>NZ_CP175768.1:0-2647055 GCF_046097495.1 Corynebacterium axilliensis | reverse complement strand
CACAATCAGTTAACCAACAGTTAACCTCTCGTTGGCGGCTCGGACTAACTTACACAACCAACCAAACGAAGTCAAACTCACGAAGAAATTTTGACCTCACCGGCGCTGAACAAGCTGTCCAACGTCACCACCCGTTAACCTCTCGGCTACCTCGCGGCGACTCGAATTAATATACGCACACCCCCAACAAACAACAAATCGCCAGGCAAACCCACATTTCTTGGCGGGCTCACATGGCGATTTTTGAGCGGTTTCTAGTGATAACAGGCCAACAGCCCGTCCGGGCCATCGATGACTTTGATGTCCGTCTCGAAGATCGGGGTCAAAAGCTCATCGCGCATAATCTCGTGCGGCGAGCCGAACGCCACGATTTCGCCGCCCTTGGCGGCACAGATGTAATCGGCGTAGCGAGCGGCAAAGTTGATGTCGTGCAAGACGATGATGATGGTGCGGCCGAATTCCTGCGCGGCCTGGCGCAGGTGGCGCATCATCTCCACGGAGTGGGCAATGTCGAGGTTGTTCAGGGGTTCGTCGAGAAGCACGTAGTCCGTCTCCTGACACAGCACCATCGCTACATACGCCCGCTGGCGCTGCCCGCCAGAGAGTTCATCCAGGTAGCGGTTCTCCAGCTCCCCCAGGTGGAAGAAGTCGATGTAGCGCGAGACGATGTCCTCGTCTTCCGCAGTCAGGCGGCCCTGCGAATAGGGAAAGCGGCCAAAGCCCACGAGCTGGCGCACCGTGAGCTTGGTGATGAAGTGGTTCTCCTGACGCAGGATGGAGAGAATCTTCGCCAGGTCCTGGGACTTCGTGGAGGAGACGTCGTAGCCGGCGACCTCGATGGTGCCCTCGTCGACGTCGAGAAGCCGGCCAATCATGGTGAGCATCGTGGACTTACCGGCACCGTTGGGCCCGATGAGCGCCGTAATGCCTCCGGAAGGGATCTCCAGATCGATGGGACCAATCTGGGTCTCGCCGGAGTAGGACTTCGATACGTTGGAAAGCTTGATCACAGCTTGCCCTTTCGCAGAATGACAAAGAGGAAGACGCTGCCACCCACCAGCTCGATGATGATGGATACCACGCCCTGGGCGTAGAAGACGTGCTGCATGAGGAAGTACGCGCTGGTCAGTACCGCAAACGCAGTGGCCATGGCCATCGGAAACAGGAATCGGTGGTCGTAGGTTTCCGCCGCCTGGTACGCCAAGGTCGCCACCAAGAATCCCAGGAAGGTCATCGGACCCACGAGCGCAGTGGTGGTGGCCATGAGGATGGAGACCAAGATCAGGGTGTAAATGGCATTCGCCTTGTGGCTCACGCCCAGGTTGGTGGCGGCGTCGCGCCCCAGCGCCAGCACGTTGAGGCGGCGGGAATTCAAGAACATGAGCACCGTGACCACAATGACGAGGGGGATGGCGATGGGATAGTAGGCCGTTTCCGCGTTGCTCACCGAGCCGAAGAGGCGCGCGGTGAGCACGTCAAATTCGCTAGGTGTCAGCATGCGCTGCATGAACGTGGCCACGGATCCGAGGCCGCCGCCGATGACAATGCCCACCAGCAGCATGGCGTGCATGTTGTTGCGACGGCTGGTCAACAGCCAGGAGTACAGAAGCAGGGACAGTCCCACCATGAGAACCAGTTGGAGGAGGAACATGCCCATGTTGCGGGACTGCGTTAGCCCAGCCGCGCCGACGAAGAAGACGGTGGCGGTATTGATTGCCACGTACAGGGACTCAAAGCCCATGATGGACGGGGTAAGAATGCGGTTATTGGTCACGGTGTGGAAGGCCACTGTGGCTACCGCTTGGCAGACCGCCACAATCGCCATCGCCGTAACCGCATCGGCGCGGCGCTTGGCAATGAGCCACCACTTGTGGGTGCCGAAGTCCATGGGGTTGTCGTAAGCCAACAGCCCGAATGCAAACGCGACGCCGACGGCCACAAGAACCCCCAGGATAATCCAGTACTTCCGTGCCGCGGCGGCGGATTGAAAGCTGCCCACGCCGCGCCGACGAGACGTGGGTGGGCGGGCGCTGGACGACGCCGGGAGGGACAGACTGAGACTCATTTCGTGGACCTCACAATCAGGACGACGAAGACGGCTGCACCCACCACGCCGAGGATGACAGAGACAGGCAAAGATCCATCTGGAAATCGCCCAGGCAGCAGATGAGATCGGTGTGAACAACGCGTCTTTCCGCGTCCACCACTTCGTACCGCAAGCCTCAGCCCCGATGCCGCTGCTCGGCGCAGTGGCCGCCACCACCAAGAACATTGAGGTGGGCACTGGCGTGATCGATATGCGCTAGCGCATGTTCGTGTTATGGCTCTCGTTTTCTCGGTCCGCGTCCCTCTACAGGTACCGGCAGACCTGGTCTGGGCTGCATGTGTCGGGGTCCGGGTGCGCGGCGTCGTGCCGGAGGTCGGCGATGGTGCCGTGCAGGGCGGTGAGCTGGGCGATCTGCTGCTCGATCTCGGCCAGGCGCGCGTCGAGGAGGTCTCGCACGTGCTCGCAGGGCGCGTGGCCGCTGTCGCGGATGTCGAGGATTTGGCGGATCTGGGCGAGGGTGAGGCCTGCGGCCTGGCCACGGTGAACGAAGTCGATCCGGGCGACGGCGTCGGGCGCGTAGTCGCGGTACCCGGATGGCGTCCGGTCGGCCGGGGGCAGCAGTCCCTGCTCTTCGTAGAACCGAAGCGTCTTCGAGGTGGTGCCCGCGCGTTCGGCGAGTTCTCCGATGCGCATTGCGGCCTCCGATCATTCGGCAGGGGCCACGCTTGACCTTCCCCTGCACTGGAAGGTCTAGTATGGCTGAAACGGAACAGAAGTCCAAGCCTTGACGGGAGCAGCGATGCCTACGAAGTACGATCTCGCCATCATCGGATCGGGCGGCGGAGCGTTCGCCGCCGCGATTCGCGCGACCATGCTCGGGAAGTCGGTGGTGATGATCGAGCGTGGCACGCTCGGCGGCACCTGCGTGAACACGGGCTGCGTGCCGTCGAAGGCCCTCATCGCCGCCGCCGATGCACGGCACGTCGCCGCCGACGCCGCCGACCGGTTCCCGGGGATCGCGACGACGGCAGGCCCAGTGGACATGCCCGCGCTGATCGCCGGGAAGCAGGCGTTGGTCGAGACGATGCGGGGCGAGAAGTACGCCGACGTCGCCGATTCATACGGGTGGCACGTCCGGCGGGGAGACGCCGGGTTCGCGGGCACCCCGGACGCGCCGGTGTTGGAGGTCACCGCCGCAGACGGAGCGGTCGAGACGATCGAGGCCGAGCACTACCTGGTCGCCACCGGTGCGCGGCCGTGGGCTCCGCCAATCGACGGCCTGGACGAGGCCGGGTACCTGACCTCGACCACGGCGATGGACCTGACCGAGGTCCCCGAGTCGATGCTGGTGCTCGGCGGCGGCTACGTCGCCCTGGAGCAGGCGCAGCTGTTCGCCCGCCTCGGCTCCCAGGTCACCGTGCTGGTGCGGTCCCGGCTCGCGTCGAAGGAGGAGCCGGAGGTGTCCCGGACACTGCAGGAGGTGTTCGCCGACGAGGGCATCCGGGTGGTCCGCCGCGCGGTGCCGACCCGGGTGTCCCGGGACGCGGCGACCGGGCAGGTCGTGGTTACCGCGGACGTGTCCGGCGGCTCGCAGGAGTTCCGCGCCGACCAGGTGCTCGTCGCCCTCGGACGCCGTCCCGTCACCGACGGCTTGAACCTCGATGCGGTCGGGGTGAAGACCGGGGACTCCGGCGAGGTGGTCGTCTCCGACCATCTGCAGTCGTCGAACCCGCGGATCTGGGCCGCGGGCGACGTGACCGGGCACCCGGAGTTCGTCTACGTCGCGGCCCGCCACGGCACCCTCGTCGCCGAGAACGCGTTCGCCGAAGCCGACCGGTCCGTCGACTACTCCCATCTGCCGCGGGTGACGTTCACCGGACCGGCGATCGGCGCGGTCGGGATGACCGAGAAGGAGGTCGTCGCCGCGGGGATCCGCTGCGACTGCCGCGTGCTGCCCCTGGAGTATGTGCCCCGGGCGGTGATCAACCGCGACACCCGCGGGTTCATCAGAGATCGTCGTGAACGCCGATACGAGCGAGATCCTCGGCCTCACCGCCGTCGCCAAGGACGCCGGGGAACTCGCCGCCGCAGGCGTCCACGTGCTCGGCAAGACCATCGCCGAAGTCGCCGACGCCTGGGCCCCCTACCTGACCATGACCGAAGGCATCCGGATCGCCGCGAAGTCCTTCACCACCGACCCGTCACTGCTCTCGTGCTGCGCATGAACGGCAACGCATGCAATCGGGGAGATCTCATCCGGAAGAGGTCCAGACGATGAGCGCCGATCACGACCGCGACGAACGGCGCGCCGGTCCCATCGTCGCCGCAGGGACCGGGCTGCTCCTACTGGCATGCTGCGCGCTTCCGTTGCTGCTCTGCTGCGGCCTGCCGCTCATCGCGACTGTCGTTAGCACCGCCAGCGCCAGCGGCAGGGCCAACCCTTCGAACAAGAAACCCGCTGGCCGTTCTGACCAGCGGGTTTCTTGATATTTGGTGGAGCCGCCGGGAATTGAACCCGGGTCCTTCGTCACCTCGCCAGGGCTTCTCCGTGCGCAGTCTGCACAGGATCTCTACTCGGCCCTCCGGCTCGGGCAAACACGCTCCGGATGATGGGCCCAGTTGCTCTAGAAGTCCCCAACCGGCCGAACAACAAACCGGTCAGGCAAGTTCCCTAGTCGATGCCAGGATCTAGGTCAGGAACCAAACCTAGGCTGACAGACACGCGTCGCTGTAATTAGGCAGCGAGGGCGTAGTCACGCTGAGAGTTCTTCTCTGCGTTTATTGGTTGCTACGACGCTTAACGGTGGTCTCTAGCCTGCACCGGCACGCTTCCCCTGGCTCAATGTACGAAGTCGAAACCAAGTCGACCCCTTGATTCACGTCACCGTGACTGCACATCGCTGTGAAAGCGACGCAGAAAGACTCGCAAGACTTCGAGGTCTCTCTACGGTTCGTATAAGGCTACTGCACCGCGGCCTATTCCCGCAAGAAGCGTCCCCCTCCTTCCACCCTGTCTTATCCGGCCTGGGCAGGCTTGGATAATTCATAAAGCTGCACTTGTGATCGGCGCCAAATCGTTCATTGCTAAGCTGTGCAAGTCACACTCCTCAAGGTAGTAAAGGTAGCGAAGTGAGTTCGACCGTCGAGAAGCACGGCACTGCGTCCGCGGGCAAGCAAGCCAGCAACACTGAATGGGCTATTTCCCTTTTCGGCACCGCCGTGGGCGCCGGCATCCTGTTCCTCCCCATCAACGCCGGCAGTTTCGGTTTCTGGCCGTTGCTCGTGGCCACCATCCTCATCGGGCCGATGACGTACTTCTCCCACCGTGGTCTGGCCCGCATGATTTGCGCCTCCCCGCACCAGGGTGAGGACATCACCGCCGTGGTCACGGACTACTTTGGCAAGACCGCAGGACTTGTCATTTCGGTGGTGTATTTCTGCGCCATCTTCCCCATCGTGCTCATCTATGGCGTTTCCATCACCAACACGGTGGACAGCTTTATTGTCAACCAGCTGCATGGGCCGTCTGTGCCCCGACCGCTGCTGTCCTTCCTGCTTGTCGGCATCATGACCGTCGTCTTTACGTTTGGCCAGCGCATGGTCCTGGCCGTCACGCAGTTCTTGGTCTACCCGCTCATCTTCTGCTTGGGAGCGCTGTCCATCTACCTCATCCCGCGCTGGGACTTCTCCTCCTTCATGGAGGTCGGCAACAACGACTGGCGCGTGGTGGGTGCCGTGGCACTCATCATTCCGGTGCTGGTCTTCTCCTTTAACCACTCCCCCGCCATCTCCCAGTTCTCCCTGGCCATGGTGGCCGCGCACGGCCGTGAAAAGAGCTCCAAAAACGCCTCGCGCGCGCTGGCGCTGACCGCCATTCTGCTCACTGTATTCACCATGTTCTTCGTGTGGTCCTGCACGCTAACCCTCGGTGCGGATGGCTTGGCTGAAGCCCGCGAGCAGAATCTGCCGGTGTTGTCCTACCTGGCCAACGTCACGGGTGTTCCGGTGCTGGCCTTTTTGTCCCCCATCATCGCGATGATCGCCATCATCTCCTCCTACTTCGGCCACGTGCTGGGTGCGACCGAGGGCGGCAACTTCCTCCTGCGCACCGTGGCGCCGAAGGCCACGAAGAAGCTCACGGAGAAGCAGGTCAACTCCATCATGCATGGCATCATCTTCGTCTCCGCCTGGGTGGTGGCCACTATTGACCCCTCGATCCTGGGCCTTATCGAGGCCATCGGCGGGCCGTTCATCGCATCGATTCTCTACCTGCTGCCGATGTACGCCATCCATCGCATCGACGCCCTGGCGCAGTTCCGCGGGCGCGTGAGCAACTACTTCGTGGTCGTCACCGGTCTCATCGCCGTCGGCGCGACTATTTGGGGGCTCTTCGCCTAATTCTCCTCCAGCCACGCCTTCAGCACGACGGCGTGGTTAATTTCTCTGTCCTTGGCGGCGAAGAGGAGGGTGACATCATCGTCGGCGGCACACTGGCGCAACTGCTCCAGCTCCGCGTGGTCGTTCTCATCCAGCTCCGCGCGGTAGCGCCGCGAAAACTCCTCAAAGCTATCCGGGTCGTGCCCCCACCACTTCCGCAGCTCCACGCTGGGGGCCACGTGCTTGAACCAGTGGTCGTAGTCGAGGCGGTGCTTGGCCACGCCGCGGGGCCAGAGCTTATCGACGAGCACCGCGTCCCCACGCAGCTCCTCATCGCCGTGAATAACGTCATGTACCTTTGCCGTGTAAATCATGGCACCCAGGCTAGACGCACAATGGCTAGGCGTTGATCCCCTTCACGCGGCGGCCCAGCTCACGGGTGATATCGCGGTTTTGATCGCGGCGCTTGATGTCCTCGCGCTTGTCGTAATCCTGCTTACCCTTGGCCAGCCCCAGCTCGCACTTGGCGCGGCCGTTCTTGAGGTAAACCTTGAGCGGGATCAGCGTCTTGTTGCCGTCACGCACCTGGCCCATGAGCTTGTCAATCTCGCGGCGGTGCAGCAGCAGCTTGCGGGTGCGCTTGGGCGAATGGTTCGTCCACGTTCCCTGGGAGTACTCCGGGATATGGAGGTTGCGGATGTAGACCTCGCCGTCGTCGATGGTGGCGAAGGCATCCGTCAGGGAAATCTTGCCTTCGCGCATCGACTTAATTTCGGTGCCCACGAGCACCATGCCGCATTCGACAGTATCGAGGATGGTGTAGTCGTGGCGGGCACGTCGGTTAGTGGCCAGGGTCGAGTTGTTATCGGCCACTGCCCCTTTTTTCTTCTTTGCCTTCTTCGCCATAATTCGAACTATGTTACGCCACGGCCAGGCAAAAGCCACATCCGGTCCGCCGCCCCCGTAGGCGCCCCCAGGCGCTGCGCGGCCGGAGTGGCAGCGGATCCTAGGTCCGCACGTAGGCGCGCATGGTGACCTGCGCGGTCAGCGCGGCGAAGAGTAGCGCCACGATGCCGACGATAGGCAGGACCGTCCACAGGTCCCCGGAGGTGATCGGGGCCAGCAGCTGGCGCTGGTAGAGCCCGCTCAGCGCCGGGTCCACAACCAGATTTTTGCCCAACAACATTCCCACGCCGGCCAGCACCACACCACCCAGGGCACCGAGGACGGCTTCCAGGATGAACGGCGCGTGGGTAATCCAGCGAGAGGCACCTACCATGCGCATAATCGCCGTCTCTCGCTGCCGCTGGAAGGCGGCGATCTGCACCATGTTGGCAATGAGCATGATGGCGGCCACGGCCATGACTGCCGCGAGAATGAAGGTGGCGTTGCGGATGGCGTCGAGGTTGCCGGCGGCGCTGCGCACGTCCTCCTGCTGGTCGATGATGTCGGAGACGGCGGGGTTGTCCGCCACGGCGTCGATAGGCGCGGTGTCCGTCGGGTCCTTAAGGCGCACGTGGAAGGCCGCGGGCAGCGCGTCCTTGGACGTCTCCTCCACCATGACCGGATCGGTCTCCTTGAAAAGCTCCACGAAGCGCTCGTAGGACTCCGCGCGGTTGCGGTAGGTCACCGACTCGATGGCGTCGTCCGACTCAAGCTTCTTCTGCAAATCGGCACAGGCCGGGTCCTGGCACTCCGGGTCGTCGGCAGAAATTTGCTCATTGAGCTGCACCATGACCTCCACCTGCTCCAGGTAGATGTCCTTGGTGTCGTTGGTCATCTGCGTGACCAGGATGCCGGCGACCACCAGCGCCACCGAGATGGCGGTGGTGATCACCATGGCGATGGTCATCGTGATGTTGCGCCCCAGGCCCTTGATGGCCTCGCGGAAAACAAATCCCAGGTTCATTTAGATCGCCTCCCCGTAGACCGCGTTTGCCTCGTCGCGCACCAGGGTGCCGTTGTGCAGCTCGATGACGCGCTGACGCGCCTCGTTCACAGCGCGCGCGTTGTGCGTCGACATCACCACGGTGGTTCCGCGGCGGTTGATCTTGGTGAGCAAGGACATGATCTCCGCGGCGGTGGCGGGATCGAGGTTGCCCGTGGGTTCGTCGGCAAGCAGCAGCTTCGGGCGGTTCACAAAGGCACGGGCGACCGCTACACGCTGCTGCTCACCGCCGGACAGCTCGTGCGGCATGCGGTGCTGCTTAGCACCGAGGCCCACCATGTCGAGCACCTCCGGGACCTGCTTGGCAATGCGGGACTTCTTCTTGCCAATGACCTGTAGCGCAAACGCCACGTTGTCGTAGACGTTGAGCTTGGGCAGGAGGCGGAAGTCCTGGAACACGTAGCCGATGGACTGGCGCAGCTGGTTAATCTGGCGGCCCTTGAGCGCGTTGACGTGCATATCCCCGAAGTAGATATTGCCCGAAGATACGTTGGTTTCACGCACCATGAGCTGCAGGAAAGTGGACTTGCCGGAGCCAGACGGGCCGATGACGAAGACGAATTCACCGTCCGTTATCTCGAAGGAGACGTTATCGAGCGCCGGTCTGGTCGATGTCTCGTAGACCTTGGACACATTCTCAAAAGTGATCACTCAAGCAACACTAGCAACAAACGTTGCGCGCGCCTAGGCCTGCTGCTCCGCCATCCGCCAACGGATTCCCGCCTCCAGGAAGCCGTCAATGTCGCCGTCAAGCACCTTGGACGGGTCACCGACCTCGTAATTCGTCCGCAGATCCTTAACCATCTGGTACGGGTGCAACACGTAGGAGCGCATCTGGTTGCCCCAGGAAGCGTTGCCGCCCGCGCCCAGCGCGTCGAGCTCCGCGCGCTCCTCCTGGCGCTTGCGCTCCAACAGCTTGGCCTGCAGCACGCGCATGGCAGACGCCTTGTTCTGGATCTGGGACTTCTCGTTCTGGCAGGTCACCACGATGCCCGTCGGGATGTGCGTCAGGCGCACCGCGGAGTCCGTGGTGTTCACGGACTGACCACCCGGGCCGGAGGAGCGGTAGACATCCACGCGAACCTCCGAGTCCGGCACCTCGATGGAGTCCGTCTGCTCCACCACCGGCAGGACCTCCACCTCCGCAAACGAGGTCTGGCGGCGGCCCTGGTTGTCGAAGGGGCTGATGCGCACCAGGCGGTGCGCTCCCTGCTCCACGGAAAGCTGGCCGTACATGTAGTCCCCATGCACCACGAAGGTGGCGGACTTGATGCCGGCCTCTTCGGCGTAGGAGATGTCGTACACATCCACCTTGTGCCCGTTCTTTTCCGCCCAGCGGGTGTACATGCGCATGAGCATCTCCGCCCAGTCGGCGGCGTCCACGCCGCCGGCGCCGGAGCGAATGTTGATCACCGCTTCACGCTCGTCATACTCGCCGGAGAGCATGGTGGTGACCTCGAGCGATTCGATGGCTGCCCCGAGCTCCTCTAGCTCAGTGGCTACCAGCTCCTTCGAGGCCTCGTCCCCTTCTTCCTCCGCCAGCTCCGCCATGACGGGCAAATCCTCAATCCGCCCGCGCAGGGAGGACAGCTTGCGCAGCTTGGCCTGCTCCGCGGAGAGCGCCGAGGTCACCTTCTGCGCGTGGTCGGGGTCGTCCCACAGCGTTGGGTCTCCCGCCTGGGCCTCCAGCTCGCGCACGTGCTCCGCCACCGCTTCCGGGTCCATCACCTTCTCGATGGAGGTCAGGGTGGCGCTAAGTTCCTCGAGTCGTGCAGTATGTTCCGGACGCATAGCCCCCTATTCTACAAATTCTTGCCCTCTGATTAGCCATCGGCCGCGTTTAGCGCGACAATAGGCGGCATGAGTGACCAGCCAAGCCTCACCGAGATGATCGATGCCATCATCAAAACCTTCATCGTCGCCCACGCGGACGATACCGATGCCCACCTAGCACAGGCCCTTGTCTATAACGCAGGCCGCCTGGCCTGGCGCCTGCGCGAGCAGGGTGTCGACGTAGAGCAAAAGACCTCCGTCTCCGATGTCGTCACCGACGCGGACTTCGCCGCCGAGCGTTTCGTCGCCGGCGTGCTCGAAGCCCTGCGCGGCGAGGACGGCATCGTGGGCGAGGAGGGCGCCAACCGCGACTCGGCCTCCGGCCGGACCTGGGTCATCGATCCCGTCGATGGCACCTACAACTTCGCCTCGGGCGCCGATTACTGGTGCTCTGCGCTCGCGCTTGTCGACGCTGAAGGAGTCATCCTCGGCGCCGTCCACCGCCCCGCCATGGGCTACACGTGGTTTGGTGGCCGTGACTTCCCCACCAGCCTGGATGGCAAGGACGTCACCAAGCTCACCGACGCCCCCGCCGACAAGCTGTGCTTGTCGACGTACCTGCACCCCACCTCCATCACGGATCCCGCCATCGCCTCCGCTTGGGAGAAGGTGGCCCCGCACTTTGCCACCGTGCGCATGCTAGGCGCAGGGTCCGTGGACCTCTCCTGCGTGGCGGATGGCACGTGGGGAGCATGGATGCAGCATTCCGTGAAGGATTGGGATTGGTATCCGGGCCAAGCGCTGGTGCTCGCGGCAGGCGGCGCGGCGCGCAAGGTTGAAGCCGGCGGTGTGGAATGGTGTATCGCGGGCAATAAACAGGTAGTTGATCAGATGGAGGAATGGCTCCGTGGGTAAGTACAAAGAAGACCTCGGCTTGGCCTTGGAGATGGCCGGGCATGCGGATGCCATCACGATGCACCGCTTTGAGGCAGCAGATCTGTCCGTCAAGGAGAAGCCGGACATGACTCCGGTATGCGACGCCGACCTGGCCTGCGAAAAGGCCATCCGCGAGGCGCTGAAACGCTCGCGCCCGCGCGATGAAGTTCTGGGCGAAGAATTCGGCGGCGAGGCCTGCTTCGAGGGCCGCCAGTGGGTCATCGATCCTATCGATGGCACGAAGAATTTCGTGCGCGGCGTCCCCGTCTGGGCCACGCTGATCTCACTACTGGAGGACGGCGAGCCGGTGGTTTCCGTCATTTCTGCCCCGGCCCTGCGCCGCCGCTGGTATGCGGCCAAGGGGGGCGGCGCCTACCGCGTCTTCGGCGGGGAACCCAAGCGCCTACGCGTCTCCGAGGTCTCCGACGTGGCGGATGCCTCCCTTGCTATGAGTTCCTTGTCCGGTTGGGGCTCAAACCGCGATGCTTTCGTGTCCTTGACGGACAAGGTTTGGCGTCTGCGCGGCTACGGCGACTTCTGGAATTACTGCCTCGTGGCCGAGGGCGCCGTCGACATCGCTGCCGAGCCCGAGGTCTCCTTGTGGGACTTGGCCGCTCCGGCGCTCCTCGTCACCGAGGCCGGTGGCCGCTTCACCAACGTTCGCGGTGAAGATGGGCCCCACGGCGGCTCAGCGCTTGCCTCCAACGGCAAGCTTCATGACGTCGCCCTCTCCGCCCTCTCCTAACTCCCCTGCGGCACCGCAGCGCGGCGCCGCACGCCAGCGTCATTCCCCAGCGTCGCGCCCGGTGACGCTTCGATCAAATAAGGCCCCAGAATCTTTAAAGATCTGGGGCACTATTTGTTAGAAACGTACTCTCCCGGCCACGCGCCCACGGCTCCGTGACCGGTTTCGCAGTGGTGGTTAGTTCTCCGGAAGCGCGAAACCGGAACCTACGCCCTCGCGGCGGTTCAGATCCGCGATGATGGCATCGGTGTTAGACACAACCGTGGGGTTGTGCAGCGCGCCCTGCCACGGAGTGTGGCACGACGGCAACCCCGGAATCAGGCCGCGGGATACCGAGCCGACGATGCGGCCGTTGCGGAAGACCGGAGCACCGGAGTCTCCAACCATGGCGCACACCTGGTTGACGGTGACGCGCTCGGTGTGCTGGAAGGTCATGCCACAGGTACGGCCGGTGGCCACGCCGCTCTTGCAGGTGATATCGCCCGGCTGGGTGGTACCACCAACCCCATTAGCGGTCACGCCGTTGTAGCTACGGGACACCTCGGCCTTGGAGCCGAACTCAATGAGCGAATAATCCAGCTGCTCATTCTTTGACACCACGGTGCCGGTCGGGCCAACCTGCCAGGAGTCTGCCGAAGAGACCGGATCGCCGACATTTCCGCAGTGACCAGCGGTAATACCGACCTTGCGGCCTTCCGCATCGGTGCCGGCTGCCGTCAGCGTGCACATGGTGTCCTCATGAATGTAGAGCGGGGTACCCGGGCCGTACAGGGACTTGCCTTCGGTCATCGCTACATTAGATTCCTCCGGAATCTGAGGAGCGTCATAGTAGGAACCAGGCACTCGGTGCAGGACATAGTCCGCCTGCGGTTTACCGGCAGCGATCTTGGAAAACAGGTCATTCTTCCACGCATAGTTCGGATCAGTGCCCTGTGGCACGAATTCCGGCTGCGTGGCCTCCTCCAGCAATCCGATGGGGGCAGGATTCGTCAGCGGTTCACCCGTTTTGGCGTCGGCACCAGCGTAGTCCTGCGGTGCTGCCGGAACCGGTAACTGGGTATCCAGGTTTGCTTGCCCCGCAAGGCGCTGCGCCGCAGGGGAATTCACGGCCCCAGCAACTGCCTGGGACGCATCATTCGACACCGCTGCGGCGGCGCCGTTGACTGTTGAATCGACGGAGTCTGTCAGCCCCTTGTCCACGGGCATGGTCTCAATGCCCACGGACTGCAGATCCTCGCGTACCTGATCAACAAAACCTGCCGAATCAATCTCCGGGATTGTGGGAAGTTCCTGGGCATCCGCCGCTGGGTTACCCAGGAAGAACGCACCTGCGAAAGCCGAGCCCACGAGGACTTTCTTAAGGTGCGGAATTTTTCGCATATTGAGCAATTCCTCTTTCACTTCTTCTCGTAATGGTCTATAAGCCTTCCCCTATGATGGCACGTGCCTTGGACGGCCGTTTTCTAACGTGTGTGACTGTGTCCAACCCGTTACATTACTGACAGCTTTCGGGTGCCCCCTCTCTTTCTTCACCGCTCTCCACACCCCGCGCAGACCTACTATGGAGGCATGTCTGAGACCTCCAATTCTCCTTCACCCTCTGCAGACATTGAGGAAATTGTCGCCGTTGTTCTGCGTGATACCCACGGCCGCGTGCTCGTCCTCCGCATCACCTCCACCCCGGAGTTTGTCCTGCCGTATGGCTCCATCGATGACACAATCAATCCCGCCCACGCAGCCCAGCTCATCGCTCACGAGGCCATACGTGCCGTGGTCGATATGTCCAAACTGCGCCGGCTTGCCACCTACATCTCCCCGGCCACCAACGACGCCCCACAGACCGTCCACGCCCACGTCTATGTCTACGAAGAAGAAATCTCCGTGGCACACCCGGATAAGGAGATCTCTGAGCTGGCGTGGGTCGATCCGGCCGCCCCGGATGTCGATATCGCCCCGTTACTCAAGGAGAGGGTATTCCCCGCCTTGCAGGAACTCTAGCCTCCCAAGTTTTAGACTCCACCCCATGACTACGCAGCGACTACTCCCCGTTCTCGCCGCCGGTTCTCTTGCCCTTGCGCTGGCCGGCTGCGCCACCGATGACAGCACCGACGCCACGCTTTCCGACGTCTCCCCCACCACTCAAGCTGGGTGGAACGATCCGTCAGCCAGTTGTCTGCGCCCTCCGGGATGCCCACGACCGGCGCGATAGCCGACAGTGTGTCGTAGCGCTCTTGATCGCCCGAGGAACGAACGTCGAGGATGAGGATAAGGTCCGGCTGCACGCCGAGCGAGAGCGCCACCTCGGCGTCGCCCCAGCCCAGGGCCACGATGCGCCGCAGGGCCTCCTCGACGGTGACGTCACCGAACTTGGTGGCCACTGTGACCGGATAGGCCGCGGCGTCGCCGTCAGCCGATGCCTACTGCGCCAACGATGCCGACGATGCCGCCACCGAGTTGTCGGCCGCACCGGAATCGGGGTCCGACGAGCATGCGGCCGCACCCCAGCCGACAAGGGCGAGCGACAGGAATACCGCGGCCGAGCGACGAGTGCGGGAAGTCCGCAGAGGCATAAAAGGCCTGTCGAATTGAGAAAAGATAGCCTAACCAACATTAGGTGAACCTATCTCAAGCCGACGAACCTCCAGCAAGGAGAGACAATTCACGTACATCGTCGAAATAAGGTTATCCTTACCTACATGACATCGACGACTCTGCCGACACCGGCCGCGGGCACCCCGCGCGCCGCGGGCCACAGCAGACGACTCCTCGGCCTAGCCCTCCTCGTGGCCACACTCGTCGCCCTCGTCTTCGCCAGCCTGGCACTGGGCGCCAAGGCGACCTCCATCTCAGAGCTCACCCAGGCCTGGCCCACCGCCTGGGAGATCCTGCGCGGGCACACCGACACCGCCCAGGCCGCCGGCACCGTGGGCAGCAGCGTCGCCGAGATCGCCGGAATCCTTGCCACCATGCGCATCCCGCGCACCGTGCTCGCCATCGTCGTCGGAGCTGCG
Organism: Corynebacterium axilliensis; assembly: GCF_046097495.1. Taxonomy (NCBI): domain Bacteria; kingdom Bacillati; phylum Actinomycetota; class Actinomycetes; order Mycobacteriales; family Corynebacteriaceae; genus Corynebacterium; species Corynebacterium axilliensis. The sequence goes on along the minus strand of NZ_CP175768.1, from coordinate 2,632,218 downwards.
CTCGGACTAGCCGGCACACTCGTTCAAGGCCTGACCCGCAACCCGCTCGCGGACCCTGGACTACTCGGCATCAATGCGGGCGCCGCACTCTTCGTCTCGGCGGGCATCTTCCTCTTCGGACTGACGTCCATGCAGTCGCACCTTTTCCTCGCCTTCCTCGGCGCGGGCCTGGCGGCGCTGCTCGTCTTCGGGCTCTCCGCCGGCGGCATCGGTCGCGGCGACACCCTGGGCCTCGTCCTCGCGGGTTCCGCCCTGTCCGCCGTCCTCGCGGCGGCCACGTCGGCCATCGTCTACATCGATCCCAACGCGCTCGACACCCTCCGCTTCTGGCAAGCGGGGTCCGTCACCGGACGCGGCTTCGACATCATCACCCCTGCGCTCGTGCCGCTCGCCATCGGCGCGGTACTAGCGCTGGCGCTGGGCCCGACGCTCAACATCCTCAATCTGGGCGCGGAGGCCGCGCAGGCGCTGGGCACCAACGTTGCCCGCGCCAATATCCTGGGCTTCGTGGCCATCACCCTGCTGGCCGGCGCGGCCACGGCAGCCGCGGGCCCCATCGGCTTCATCGGTCTCGTGGTGCCCCACGTCGCCCGCGGCATCACCGGCCCGGACTACAAGTGGGTGACCCCCTACTCCGCGCTGGCGGGCGCCTGCCTGTTGCTCGGCGCCGACATCGTGGGCCGCCTCATCATGCGCCCCGGCGAGCTCCAGGCGGGCATCGTCATCGCGCTGCTCGGCGGGCCGGCGTTTATCTGGCTCGTCCGGCACCGAACGGTGGTGAGCCTGTAATGAAGTACCTCAGCCTCGGAAAGTTCAGCTTCCTCTACCACCCGCGCACGCAAGCCTGGACCGCGGCCATCGTGGTCGCGAGCGCGCTCGTGTGGGTCATCAGCCTCGGCATCGGCGAGTTCCCCCTTAACCCCGCCGAGGTCATCGGCGTGCTGGCGGGCGGCGGAAACAAGCTCGAGCGCACCGTCGTCATCGACTGGCGCCTGGCCCGCTCGCTCGTGGGTCTAGCCGTCGGCGCCGCGCTGGGGCTCTCCGGCGCCATCACGCAGCGCATCGCCCGCAACGGCCTGGCCAGCCCGGACATCCTGGGCATCAACCAGGGCGCCACCGTGGCGGCCGTGGCCATCATGGTCTTCGGAGGATCTGCCGGGGCCGGCGGGGCGTTCGGCGCCTACGTCGGCATCCCGCTCGCCGCCATGGCCGGCGGTCTCGCCACCGGCGCGGCCATCTGGATGCTGTCCCGGCGCGGCAGGGTGGATATGTTCCGCCTCGTCCTCGTGGGCATCGGCGGCAACGCCTTCCTCCACGCCCTGGTCACGTACATGTTGGCCGCCACAGATCTCAACACCGCGGCCGCGGCCAAGGTGTGGATGGTCGGCTCGCTCAACGGCTGCACCTTCGAGCACCTATGGCCCACCCTGGGCATGCTCGTGGTGTGTGGCCTAGTGCTAGCCCGCATCGCCATCGATCTGCCCGCGCTGGAGCTCGGCGAGGATTCCGCCCAAGCCCTCGGCGCCCCCTTGAAGAAGATCAACGCGGCACTGCTCATCGTCTCAGTTCTACTGGCCGCGGTGACCGTCTCCGCCGTGGGCCCGGTGGGCTTCGTGGCCTTCGTCGCCCCGCAGATCTCCGCGCGCCTGGCGCGGGTCGGGGCGCCGCCCCTGGGGACATCGGCGGCCATGGGCGCAATCATCGTGTGCGTGTCCGACCTCATCGCCCGCTGTGCCTTCGGCTGGGAGATCCCGGTGGGCATCATCACCTCGGTCATCGGCGGACCTTTCCTCATCTGGCTGCTCTGGCAGCAAACTCGAACACGAAAGTAGACGACCATGCAACGACGTAACTTCCTCAAGATCACCGCTGGCCTCGGCGTCGCCGCCTTCGCTGCGGCCTGCTCCAAACAGGAGACTGCGCCGAGCGAGCAGGCGGCCACCTCCGCGGCATCGTCCAGCGCCGCCGAGCAGCACCAGCGCGTGATCGCGCTCAACACCGGCCAGCTGGACAACCTCCTCATGCTGCGCATTCTCCCGGTGGGCGCGGCCAAGGCCAAGAACCTGGGCGTCGTCCCGGACTACATCCGCAACCGCTTCGGCTCCGACTTCGATCTGGACTCCATCGCGGACTGCGGCCTACGCGCCAACCCGGATCTGGAGACCATCGCCTCCCTGAAGCCCACCCTCATCTGCGCTAACTCGCGTACGGACGAGGCCATCCTGGAGCAGCTCAAGGCCATCGCGCCCGTCGTCACCGGTAAGGGCGGCGGCGAGAACTGGAAGCAGGACCTCCTCACCATCGCCGAGGCCGTGGGCAAGAAGGACTCCGCCGAGCCCCTCCTGGCCGAGTACGAGTCCAACGCCAAAGCCTGGGGCGAGGGCCTATCCTCCAAGCCCACCGTCTCCTTCCTGCGTTCCAAGGAAGACCAGTTCCAGCTCTACGGGGTCAACTCCATGGCGGGCTCCGTGGCCGCCGATGCCGGCCTGCCCCGCCCCGCCAACCAAAAGCAGATTGAGAAGGCTGGCCAGGACATCTCCGCCGAGCAGCTCTCCGAGGCCGACGCCGACTGGATCTTCTACGGCGTCAACGCCGGCGCCGCCGACCCCTCGCAGGCCGCCACATGGCACTCTCTCAAGGCAGTGCAGGCCAACCAGGCCGTGTCCGTGGACTACGAGTCCTGGTACATGAACGCGTCCCTGCTCTCGGCCACCATCATCCTCCAGGGTCTGAAGGACAACATCAGGTAATGAACGCTCGACTTTCCGCGCACTCCGTCTCCGTCGGTTATGGCGATACCGTCATCAGCCGCGACGTCACACTCGACATCCCCGACGGCCAGGTCACCACGCTCATCGGCGCCAACGGCTGCGGCAAGTCGACCCTCCTGCGCGGCCTGTCCCACTTGCTCCCACTGTCGGCGGGCTCCGTCACCCTCGACGGGAAGAAGCTGGGTGACTACTCCTCCCGGGAGCTAGCCACGCGCTTGTCGATGCTCCCCCAGTCCCCCATCACCCCTGCCGGCGTCACCGTCGCAGACCTCGTGGCCCGCGGCAGGCACCCGCACCAGTCCTGGCTGCAGCAGTGGTCCGCCTCCCACTCCGCCGCCGTGGACGAGGCCATGGCGCTCACCAACGTCTTTCAGCTGCGCGACCGCCCCGTGGACTCCCTGTCCGGCGGCCAGCGCCAGCGCGTGTGGATAGCCATGGTCCTGGCTCAGGACACCGACATCGTCTTCCTCGACGAGCCCACCACCTACCTGGACCTGGCGCACTCCATCGACGTCCTCGAGCTCGTCTCCACGCTCAATAAGGAACAGGGCAAGACCATCGTCATGGTGCTCCACGATCTCAACCTAGCCGCCCGCTACTCGGACAACCTCGTCCTCATGAAGGACGGCTCCGTCACGGCCCTGGGCTCGCCCGAGTCCACCATCACGCCGCAGGCCCTGCGCGACGTCTTCGGACTGGACTCCCGCGTCATCGAGGACCCCGTCACCGGCGGGCCGCTCATCGTGCCGGAGCGCCCATAAGCCCCGTCGTTCCCTGCGTTTTTCGATCATGGGAAAGGCAGCGGGAGTTCATCATGTTCACGCTTTCAGTCACAGGACGGCTACTGCACACTGTGTGACACATTCTGCGAATCGTTGCTCATTGCTAGCAAAGACTTAACAGACTCGTGACCAGTAATCTCTAGTCCCCGTCGTGCTGTGAAACTACCCTGTGGGTATGAAGAATCTGCGCGCACTCCTGTCCCTCAGCCTGCTGCTGCCACTCGCCGCGTGTTCCGCCAGCGAGGAGGACTCTGCGGCACCGTCGGCAGTCACGACCACCGTCGTTCACTCGGCCGACGCCCCTGCGGGTGACGATGCCGCCGACGGCACTGTCGGTGCTGGCGGTACTGGCGGTGCTGACGCCGCCGATACCGCCACGGCCGACGACGTTGCTTCCGGGGCCGCTCCCGGCGCGTCCGGCACCGCACCAGCCCCAGCATCCTCCACTATCCCGCCCTTGCCCGAGGGCGCCTGCGCCACCTCCCAGCTCTCCACCGAGATCACCAACGAACAGGGAGCCGCTGGCTCCCGACTCGTCGACATCGTGCTGACCAATACCTCTGACGAGGAGTGCACCCTCACGGGCTTCCCCGGCGTCTCCGCCGTCACCAGCAACGACGGCACTCAACTAGGCCCCGCCGCGCTGCGTGAGACCGGCACCGAAGCTGCCACCGTGACGCTGGCGCCAGGGGCCCAGGCCCGCACGGGGCTCAAGATCACCAACGTGGGATTGCTCGACGCGGCGGCCTGCCAACCGCAGGACGCCGATGGCCTGCGGATCTATCCGCCCGAAAACACCGACAGCCTCTATGTCGCAGTGCCGGGCCTGCAGGCCTGCGCGGGCGAGGTCGACATCTTGTCTGTCCAGCCCATCACTCAGCTCTCCCCGTAAATCATTTCGATCTCCTAACAATTTCCAGCCGGTGATAGGACTCGGCTTCGCGCTTCGTTAGTCTCGGCCACGAGTTCGCCCCTCGGACGAAGGACATACACCATGACCACTCTCCCTGTCCTCCTGCCCCCAACGCACCGCGCGTGCCGCAGTAGCGGCGGCATCAGCAGCCGCGCTCGTTGCGTCCTGCTCCCCCCGACACTCGGCGCGAGGCAGCCCCGTCGGAATCCGCAGTGGCACCTGACTTGAGCGCGGCGACCGAGTCTGCCTCCAACCCACCAGCGACCTCGAGCACTTCCTCACGCGCGACTCGCAGCAGCACCAGCCCAGCTACGTCGAGCAGGGCGGCATCGACACGCAACTGGCCCGTATCCTTGGCCGAAGAAAGCTGCGACCCGAACGCCGGAGTCGCCGACTCCGGAGTCGGCGAATTCGTTGACAAAGGCGAAGCACCAACGGCCATCGTTCATTTCCTGTTGACGGAGGAGCCTGAACGCGGAGCACCTCTCAAAGACTTCAAAGTCACCCAAGATTCTTTCGATGCGTGCGAGCCCCTGAGCTACATCATTGCCTCCGGCAACTACGAGGGCGAACAAGTGGTCTTCTCCATCGTTTTCAACTGGGGCCACCCGCTCAATGACAGCAATGGGTACTTCTCCGGCGACGGCTTCGACTTCACCATTGGCAGCGACTCCGTAAGTTTCACTACGGGCGATACTCCCGCACATGAGGCAGGCAAGCCAGTGAGCGTGACATTTACCGCGATGGACTTCGGAGCACTCAAGACCGAGCTCAACGCAGAAGACAAACACCACATCGGAATCGACCTCACCCATCTGAACGACGCCGTCGATCCGGCCGACCTCGACGAGTTCTACGAATTCGACACCAATAGCGGCCCCGTCCGCTGCCGCTTCTCCATCAGCGAAAGTGAATGCGACTTCCTCGACGGTGAGTTTTCCCCCGCGGAAGCCATGAACGGACCAAGCAACTACTTCCTCAAAACCCATGGCGAAACGGAAGTCGACCTCGCCACCTTCAGAGACGACTCCAAAGACTTCCTGTCCGACAAGAAATTTGAAAAGGTCGGCGACGGCACTTACGAGGCCGGCACCTTGGGTCACCCCATCCAGGCGGAGCTCAAAGACGGCACTCTGACCCTCTACTTCCCCGACGGCGCCTACGTCTTCGAGGACGGCGTCCTCGACTTCTTCAACGAGGATGACCTGGAGGCGGGTACCATGCGCTCGGCGGCAACGTCCTCTGCCCGCGCGGATTAGCCCTCGATGTCGCGCAAGTAACGGGCCGACACCCCGCCCGCAATAGTGCGCAGCGCGACGTCCTTGGTCACCACCGTGCCCGCGGCCACGACCGCATGCTCCCCTTTGTGGATGCCACCTTGATCCTGGAAACGCGCGCCCGAGTTGATGACAACGTTTTCCCGATGTGCGTGTTGCTGCCAAACAGGCTGGATACCTAGCGCGAGCAAGGTATCGCTGTCTCCTAGGCCAACTGCGGCGATGCGCTCGTTCTCATTGCCCTCAATATTTGACGCCGAGGAATCCTCGCCTCGGGAGCAACCGGAAAGGACGAGAGTGGATGCTGCTAAGACAGCGGCCGTCTTCATTGCCGCGCGACGGGTCAGCGAATTGTTTCGAAACATATAGAAGCCTAACGTGTAGGGAGCTCATTGGGGTGCGGTGAAGGCCATCGGACGCACGGGGTGTTGATCGATCCTCGAGCGCGCGTCAATCACGTCTACCGCGTCTACCCCGCATGGGGCAGCCTAACTAGATAAAGGATAGGCTAAGTTAATTATTTCGGGGGGGTGTGTGGCTGCCGATATGGAGGCAGCTCAGCCGCTAGGGGCCAGCCGACAGGCGCTCCCAGCCGAAGGGGTGGGACCCCAGCCGATAGGAAGGCTCCCAGCGGAAGGGGGGATCCCGGCCGACAGGGGGCACTTTAGAAACGGTTTAGCAAACCACCGAACGTCCGCCGCTCCTCCACACGCTTCGCCCGACCACCGGCAGTTACCTACCTCCCCTCCCCACCTCGAACAGCTGGGCACTCCACCCCACCGGCTGCTTCGAACGCACTACCGCACCCACGGCAGCCAGGTGCTTCGCAATCACACGGGCCGTGGGCAGCTGCGATCCATACAGAACGAGGCGTGATAAATCTTCCTGGTAGTCATGATCCTCGGCCCCACTTTCCTGCAACACTGGGGTCACCAGGAACAGCTGCGCCCCAGAACGTAGTACGGCAGCTACCAGCTGCTGCAACTCTATAGTTGGCCAACGTCGCCACGGATCAACCAGCACCACAGCATCTACCTGCTCGCACAAAGTAGCCACTGTGCCAGCCCAATCCGCCCGGCGCGCATCCCCACCGCTACGCCCAACCGTTGGAGCGTGCAGTGCACTATAGCGAGCACGATCCCGGCGGCGTGGAGCAATATCGCGCAGCATAACCTCCTCTGCGCTGGCCCCAGGCTCCGTCATCGCTGCAGTTGCTGCGCCTACTGAGATCCTTGCGTCATCCTCTGCCTCCGAAAACGACCCCAACACCACGGCGTTTGCCTGCGGTATCTTACGTAGAATCTCATCCGCATACACCGCCGCGGCCGGACCTCCCACCGCGCATCGAAGCGAGCCAGCATCCTGTCGCGCTAGTAGCTTGCTGCTCAGAATCTCCGCTGCGGCCGGGGCCGACCACTGAGCACTGGAGGCCGCCTGTTCGTGTTCCTCCACGGCCAGTTGTGGCTGGGTTTGCACAATGTAGTCCCAGCGGTGCTCGCCGGTATCAGCCGGATTCTGCAGTGCCTGCCCTAGCCGGCCAAGTGCTGCGGTCTTGGCGGCCGCCGGCCCGGTAATCCAATCCCTTACTGGAGAATCCGGGTTTACCAACTCGCTGCCCAGCGCAGTGAGGCCGATTCGAACCGCCCGTTGGTCCGCCACATCCTCCGATGAGCTATCCAGTGCTACATCCGCCGACAACGTCACTAACCCCACTGCCTCCAGGTAACGCGCAATCCGGAGAGCCAGCTCCTGCTGCACGCCAGTTGCTTCGGCCAGTTGATCCACTCGATCCGCGCCCTCATCAATCAGGCCGAAAATCCCCATCCCTACGGCTTGGCGCACAAGAATCGCCGACCCCATTTCGGTGAGTTCATGCAGCTCAACCAGCGCATTACGGTAGCTCGTCACAGCCCCTGTCTCCGCCCCCTCACTGTCGCCCTGCAACGGAGTGCCCGTAACCTGCCCCGCACTCTCAGCCTGCGTAGCCGTCGCCCCTGCTTCCGATTGCGCCGGTGCCATTGCGCGCCAGTACCCCGTAATCTCCACGTTTTCCCGCGGAATCCCCAGAGCTCGAACCCAGCGTCGGATCGCCTTCAATCGCCCGGCCTCTCCCGCAGCCCATACATAGGGCATCGCAGCGGGCTCGGCCGCCCACTCTGGGTGTTCTCCGTACAACTCGGTAGCTTTCGCCACGAAGTCCCCGCCCTCGTCTCGCACCTGCCAGTGAATGTCCACCTGTGCTTCGAACTCCAGTCGCTGGACATGTGCCCGCGTGGCTACCTCAATAATCGCCACTGCCCTATACCCGGCGGGCAAAGACTCTATACAGCGAGCAATCGCCGGCAGCGCCGTCTCGTCGCCCACCATCAGTAGCCACGGAGTGTGGGTGGGCAGCGCTGCGCAAGACTTCGGCCCTGCGATATACAGGGGATCTCCCGGTCGAGCTCGTGCGGACCAGTCCTCGGCCAGGCCTTGGCCATGCCGCGCGAAGTCTACGACGAGACGGCCCTGGGAGGCGTCGAATGAACGGACGGTATATGTCCGAAACAGATCTTTGACTTCCTCTTGCCATAGCACCGTCGCGTCCTCCCGTGTGATGGGGTGAGGGCGCTCCCCGGTGGCCGGGTCTGGGAAGATGATGCGGATATCGTCGTCGAAACCATCGCTGACTAGCGGTGGTGCGTCTACGCCGAACGCACTATGGGCGCGTAGTTGTTCGCCCGTCAGAGTAATGCGACGCATCCCTGGTGTGATGTCCTCGATGTCATCGACCTGCAGTTCGCGGATCGTAATGGGGTAGATTTCCCTGTCTCGGCTATTCCTCGCCATGGTCATTCCTTTCTCGTTTCTGGGTTGGCGGTGTGCGGTGAGTCGGTGTGCGTAGGGTCAGTATGTGGGTTGGTTTAGTGGATTGGGACGGTGTGTAGCGGGTCAGTGCGGTGGATCGGCATGCGGTTGGTCGGCATGCGCAGGGTCGATGCCTCTCGCCTCGGGTGCTGGCCGGTCAGCCGAACTCTTGTCCAGCACCGCGGTGCCCACTGCTGAAAAACGTTCTTCCAGCCATCGACTTTCACCAGCTGCGCATGCGTAAGTTCAAGTTCGCTCACCCGCACCGGATACGCCCCCGGACGGCGCCTCCACGCAGCAGCCGGATCCCACTGCGCAGAAGACAAGCAAAGTTCCTTGCGGGTCGGCGGGCGGCAGCGGGGAGGCGAGTGAGCGAACAAGAAAGGGCATAAGAAAACACCCCACGCTGCCACACCGGGCGACACACTCGCGAGGGGTGCTGGAGAAAAAGAGACTAAGAGAGCTTTTTCAAGGTAGGCTTGACCTGCTCCAATACCCATGCACGGGACAGGGAGGTCGGCGTGTTCAGGCCGGCAACCACAGCCTCGTTACCCGCCAGGGTGGCGCCGGACTTGACCTGCGGCAGGTCTGAGTAGCCCGGGATCTTCTCCACCTCCGCGATGTCACCGGTGCGGTTATAGATCACCATGAAGTCCGCAGCCAGGGCGGAGACGTTTTCTGGCGACAGAGTCACGCGCCCCTGCTTTACCTCAATAGAGCCGTCGGTCAGAGGTTCCGGGAATTTCATACCCAGGTCGTAGATGAAAGAGGCTCCTGGGTCCTTCGGGTCGGCCACAGCTCCAAAGGATCCCTGAGCGAACTGGGAGACCACACCGGTCTTACCCTCGATATTCGGCAGCTCGGACTTCGCATCGGTGAAGACCTTCTCATCCTGGTCGATGACTTCTTGAGCTTTATCTTCCTTGTTGAAGATCTTGCCGAGCTCCTTCAGCTGCGACTTCCAGCCGATCCCCTCACCCTCGGTGCCAATACCACCCAGAGTGGGCGCGATCTCGGAGAGCTGTGTGTAGTTATCCTCGGAGATCGTCCAGTAGTCCCCGACGATGAAATCCGGAGCAGCGGCAGCGATCTCTTCCTTCGGCAGAGTCTTGAAATCGGTCTGCTTGATAATCTCCACGCCGTCCAACTTGCCGTCGCGCCACGGGGCATTCATGTCCTTAGCAGACACCACCACGGCGGAGGGCTTGATGCCCATAGCCAGCAGGTTGTCGATGGCTGGACCAATGGCAACGACGCGCTCGGGGTTTACGGGGTATGTGTCTTCCCCCCTGGCGTGCTTGATGGTGACTTCGGAGGCATTATCACCGGAATTCGCTGCGGAGTTTGCGCCTGAGGAAGTATTTTCCGCCTTGCCATCTGTATCGGAGCTGCAGGCTCCCAACATCAGGGTAGTGGAGAGCACGGCGAGACTGAGCGCACGGACAACGATTGAGTTCTTCATCCTGAATGGGTTTCCATTTCACTAAACGAACAAGGTTAGGTAAGGCTACCATCACCCAGGGTAGGCTAACAAGGGTAATCCGAGACTTTTTAACTTAATTTGGATCGGGGAGGGCACGACGATCCAGCTTCCCATTACTGCTCAGCGGCAATGCCTGCAGAGCTGAAGCCATGTCCGACAACAACACGTCCAAACGGCCCCGGCTGAAACATCAACCCCGATTAAGACACCCGCGAGGTTGACAAAATATATCGGAACGCCTCCAAAAATGAAGCCTCGTATATTCCATTACACAGGCCTACAATCGCGGCCATGGAATCGAAGACGCTGACGTCACTGGTATTTGGAAATGTTGTGCTGGAATCGCAGATGACGAAGACGATTATCGTCGTCTACGCCGACGACATGCGGTCATGGTACTTTCGTCCGAACCCGTATACGGAGCTCAAGGTGCCCCTCGATGAGCTGCAGGGGAAGCTGAGCAGAGAGCGCGCGGAACTCATCTCAGAGCGCATTTTTGATGGCGTCAAGCTGGAGCTCGAGGAAAGCTACTCCGGAGGCGTCGACCGCGCCCAAAAGGAGCTCTGCAGTTGGCTCCTGTGTGAGGAAGCAGCCGCTTAGACCAACATCAGGCCGACCCGAGAGCCGACTTAGGCTCAATACGACACGTTGGGCCGTACGCCAGCCGGCGATGCGCCCACTCGAACGGGCCAGGTTTGCCCCAAGCCTCAAGCAGAGCAGCGAGCAGCAGCGTAAGGACAAAGACCAGCAGACCGATTCCAAGCTTGCCGCTCACCGAAGCATCCGCACCTAGTCCGAAGCCGGCTGGGGTGACAAGAACAATAAACAAAACCGATTGCGCAATGTAGCCCGACATAGAGCGCTTGCCCAACGCCACGAAAGCAAAGGCCCACCCAGGAACGCGATTGTTGAGTTTCTCCGTGAGCAGTGCCAAAACCGCCAGAATGCCAGGACCCGTAAGAAAGCCAAAAGCTTGGTTCAGCATCAAGAACACCGGTTCCAATTCGGTTGACACAACACCAGCGGCCGCAAGCCCCCACGGAAGACCAACAAAGACAATGACCATACCTGCAATAACAACCCAGGTGACCAAGGTTCGGCGGTGCGCAGAAACGTTTGCAAGCACGCCCTCCCGCGCCCAGATATATCCGATGAGTAAAACGCCTACCAGCCCCACAAATGTGATGGGGATCTGCCCCAGAGCAGCAACCTCACCGCGCAGGTTGCGGGCGAAATAGTCACCGAATGTGACAAGATCACCGGTCATCGGACGCGAGTTGGGCAGAGGATTGAAGTAACCAAAATAGGCTCCCACCGCGCCCGAGCCGGCGAAAACCGCATAGCCGCCAAAGAACCAGTAGGCAATGCGCCGCAGCGTGCGCGTCGAAAGCGTAAAGCACCAAGCCAAAGCGATGCCGATGAGGCCATAGACCAGCATGATGTCACCGTCGAAAAGCGCGAAGCCATGCGCCAGACCGAAAACTGCCAGCAGCCCGTAGCGGCGGATGAGTACGCGCCGCGATTCTTTAATGGTGTAGCCCTTACGCTGCAGGCTCGCAGCAATGAGACCAATGCCGAATCCCAACAGCATGCAGAACATGGGCAGGCCTCGCACACGTACAAACATGCCGGTGAACACCGCGGCCACGGTGTCCAGGGCGCTATCGGGGCGCACACCGCCCAGGGTGGAGCTGGGACCTATCGACCAATCATTGACTACCCAGCTCTGCACGGCGTTCGCCATGGCGATCCCCAAAAGCGCCGTGCCGCGCGCTAAGTCAGGAACGATAAGTCGTTGTCGTTTCTCCTGCATACACCCTATTTTACTCTTCTCAAGCATCATCTAAGGGCGGTTTGACTAGGCTAAGCCCCATGCCTGAGCCACTGTCGTACTCCTCCACCGAAGGCTTCCCGCAGCTGCACATGTCCCGCGTCATCGACGCTGAATTCGATGATGCCGCGGACAAACTCTTCCGCTGGGGCCTGCAGCGTAGCGGTCTTTTCCGGGTACGGCCCAGTCACGCCACGGTGGAGGAAGGCGCTGAGGTCGGCCTCGGGATGGGGCCGTGGGAGTTTCGCTGCCGGGTGGTGGATGTCTTCCGCGAGGAGGGCCGGTGTGGCTTTACCTACGGCACCCTTCCCGGCCATATTGAGCGCGGCGAGGAGACCTTTACCCTGGAGCGCCTACGGGATGGGCGCACGCTGCTGCTTGTCGACGCCTCCTCCCAACCCGCCCACCTCCCCTTCCTGCGCCCGCTGCTCGATATTCCCCGGCGCGCGCTGATTCGCTTCTTTTACCTCAGGGCGCTGGACTGATCCCCCGCAGCGCCCGCCGGCGGATGGTGGCTAGGCGGTGAATCCGTCCTTAGGATTCCAGGCCTTGCTCACCGCCAGCGCTACCGAAGCATCTTCAGCTTCAACATCAGACACGCGGTAGTAGTGCATGTCCACGTGATCGGCAAAGAGGTGCGCGACGGCATAGCCGTGGGAGTCATAGTCCAAGTGCTTTACCCACGGATTGGCGTCCTTGATTGCGTCCTCAATGAGCAACGAAGTCGAGTTGTCCTCCCCGTGGTAGGTGCCTGTGTAGGTGGTGAGGATTTCGTCGACATTGGGCGCCGTAATTGAGGTAGTCACCAGCTCACAGGCCACGCGCTTATCGTGCAGGTAGATGTCGTTGGCCCATTCCGAGTGAATATCACCGGTAATGAAGAAGGAGTTACCCTCGCGAGCATCAAGAGCCTCAAGCACACGGTCACGGTCGGCGGCGTATCCATCCCACTGATCCGAATTCACGGCAAAGCCAGAAGTATTGCCCTTGACAAAGCGCAAGCCCTCATTGGCCGCGTCATTACCGGGAATGGTCAACAGGCGCATGGGAGCCATCATCACGGAATTGCCCATCACCATCCACGTGGCGTCCGACATCGAAATAGTGTCCCGCAGCCACTGCAACTGCTCGTTGCCCACGATGGTTCGATTCGGGTCCCCGAAGTTAGCGGCGGTGGTTTCCTGATCGCGGTAGGTACGCAGGTCCATCATGGTGAGCTCCATGAGGGAGCCGAAGCGCAGGTTGCGGTAAAGCTTACCGCCCTCGCTCAGCTGCTTTTGACGCAGCGGCATCCATTCGTAATAAGCCTGCAAGGCGTCGTTCCAGCGGCGGGACCACTCGCCCTCTGCAAACCCAGGTGTGTGGTTTTCGGCGCCCTCGCGCCAGGAGTTGTTGGCTGTCTCGTGGTCGTCCCACACCACGACCCACGGGGCCGCAGCATGCGCAGCCTGCAGGTGCTCGTCGGTGCGGTAGCGGCCGTAGCGAATGCGGTAGTCCTCCAGCGTGACGATCTCCCATACGGGGTGGTGCTCACGTGCCACGCCACTCTTGCCCACGTACTCCCCCGTGGGATATTCGTAGATGTAATCCCCAAGGAAGACCACGAAGTCAAGCTCCCCGGAGCGTCCACGCTCCGCCATGTCTTTGTAGGCGTTAAAGAAGCCCGATTCGTAGTTGGCGCACGAGGCCACGGCGAATTTCAGGTTGTCTACCTGGGCGTCGACAGCCGGCGCAGTTTTCGTCCTGCCCACGGGCGAATACGCCCCGCTATGCTCACCCGAGGTCACCTGGAAGCGGTAGTAGTACACGGTGTCCGGGTTCAGGCCAAAGGGATCTACGTGAACGGTATGGTCGTGCTCCGCGGAGGCAACCTCTTGACCGTGTGCCACCACGGAAGCCATCGCCTCATCTGTAGCAATCTCCCATGCCACGTGAACGTCGTCTCCCATGCCAGAACCAGGCAGGGCATCCCGGTCCGGGGTGACGCGGGTCCACAGCACCACCGAGGTGGGCAGCGGATCACCAGACGCAACGCCGTGGAGGAAAGGCAGCTGGGCGCCGGTGTACTGGTTATACGCTTCCAACGGGGCCTGGCGCGGGGTGCCGTGCTGGGCAGTTGCTGCCGACAGCCCATAGCCAGCGGCCGCGGTGGATGCACCAACGGCGCCCCAACGCAGCGCGGTGCGTCGATTAAAGCGGATAGCGCGAGAGTTTCTTAAAGATTCTGAAGAGTCTGGGGTATCTGTGGACCCGAATTCGTGGGACATGGGGCTAAACATAAGCTCACCAAAACTGCTATTTCAACGCGAAACAGCGCGTGATATCCCCTATACCGGGGGCATGTTCCACAGATTTCTATTCTGCTTAACCGAAGGTTCACCTTGAGATGTTTCTGTGACTAGGTCATGTCTGTTTCTCTGTTTTCTCAGCAGAGAAACACTCTCACATTCAACTTCCGATATTCATCGCAAAAGGCACACAAAGCAATAATGAAGCGTTTTAGTTTTTCTCCCGCCTCCGCTGGCGTAGCCACCATGACCGCGGCCGCTCTTGTCTTCACCTCACAGGTAAGCGTTCCCGTTCTGGCTACCGCTCAAACTAGCCCCATTTCCCGGATGGTGCTCCAACCGGGAAGCAAGGAAAGCTCCGTCATTGTCTCGTGGCGCACCCAGGGCCCGGCAGACAAGGAAGTCCTCGAGGTCACCGGCCCAGGCGGCTCCCAGACCTTTGAAGCAGAGGAAAAGGACGGTGGCGCTATTGCCTACGTGTCCAACTACGCCACCGCTACGGGTCTAAAGGAAAACACCGAGTACACCTACCGCGTCGGCTCCGAGGAGGGCGGCTGGTCCGAGCCTGAAACCTTTAACACCGGCAGCTTTGGCCAGGACTGGAGCTTCGTCACGGTTTCTGACGCGCAGATTGGAGTCGATGCCGACATCAAGGGTCAGACCGAGCAGTGGAACAAGACCATCGGCAACGCGGTTGCCGACGCCCCTCAAGCCAGCATGATCTGGTCCCTCGGTGACCAGGTTGAGGGCTGGGGCGCGACGATCGCGCAGTACGACGGCTACTTCTCCTCACCGGAGATTCGAAACATTCCCACCAACGCACTGCCGGGCAATCACGAGACGTACCCGTCAGACCTGGCAATGAAGCACTACGATGAGCACTTCATCAACCCGAATCAGGAGCCAGACCTGCGGGATTTCTACTTTGAGCGCAACAACGTTCTCTTCCTTGGGCTCGACACCAACGCCAGCAGTGACGCGGACATTGAGCGCCATGCGGAGTTCATGCGTAAGACCATTGAAAACCGCGGAGCTTTCAATGACTGGATCATCGTGGGCATGCACCACGCCTTCTTCTCTCAAGGCACCCACTACACCGATGGCGATGTAACCAAGCTCCGTGAAAAGCTCGCTCCGGTCATGTCCGAACTGGACGTCGATGCCGTACTCAGCGGCCACGATCACATCTACACCCGTACCCATCTCATGAACGGCCTTGAGCCGGTGAAGGCTCCTGCGAAGCGTGGCGACGTCCTCGCCCCCAATGACGGTGAGGTCCTCTACATCACCACCACCTCGGCGGGCGGCGGCAAGTTCTATGACTTCCAGGGTGAGGACGGGAAGAAGTACCCCAATGCCCGCATGGAAAACATGGACCCTGCTCTGCCGCACGAGTCCACGGCGATCTGGCGCCAGGACTACGACGAGGACTACATGGTCGTCGATGTGACCGGTGATGAGCTCACCTTCCGCACCTACAACGCCAACAACCCGAACTTGGTGGACAAGGTCACGCTGAAGAACAACGACCACGCCATTGCGGACCCGCGCGAAGAGAAGCCGACGACCCCGGCACCGGCGACCACAACTGAGGTCGTCACCACGGAGGTACCGACCACCGTGACCACCACGGAAACCAAAGAGGTCCCCACCACGGTGACCACCACGCTCCCAGCGGAGAAGACCACCAAGACAGTGACCTCGATGGTGCCCACCACTGAGGAAAAGACCATCACCACCAAGGTGCCGACGACCATTACCACTACCAAAACTGCCGAGCCCTCCGAGCCTTCGGATCCCTCCAAGCCAGCCAAGCCAGGTGAGCCAGCCAAGCCGGATGAGAACTGTGACGAGGGCTCTGCGGGGGCGTCGGCAAGCTCGGCAGGCTCCTCCGATGGATCCTCGGATGATTCGTGCTCGTCCTCTCGCGGCGGCATGATTGGCTTCCTGTTGGGGGCCATCAGCGCGCTGATTGTCGCCGGCGGTGTGGCGGCGCTGGACCCGAACAGCCCGGTCCGCAACAACATTCAGAGCATGCTCGACTCGCTTTACCGGATGTATACCCGGTTGTTCTAAGGCCCCCTAAAACACGCAAACGGAAACGGAATGCACGGGGGTTAATCCCCCTGTATTCCCCGTTCCCAAGCGCAGATCGCCTCCTGTGTGTAATTTAACTCACATGCACACAAAGTCACGTTTCATACCAAAACCATTGCTCACGGCGATTCTTTTCCTCGCAGCAGTCGCTCTCTCCGTCGTAAGCGTTCTCTTTCCCCTCACCGCCACCGCCGAAGATTCACGCTCAACCTCCACTAGTAGCTCCGTGCCGAGCTCCCCCACTGCTTCTAGTGACATGGCCCCGACCATGGTGGTCTTCGATTCCTCCGGTTCCATGATCACCAACGATGCCGGCGGCCAGACCCGCATCGACGCCGCCAAAGATGCCGCCCGCACCTTCATCACCGAAGCCGGGGACGACGCCCCTCTGGGACTTGTCACCTACGGTGGGAACACCGGCGAGGCTCCTGAAGATGAAGCTGCCGGTTGCCAGGACATCACCGTGGTAACGCCACCCGAGGCCGGCAATTCTGAGAAGATGATTGGCCACATGGATGGCCTCCAACCGCGCGGCTTTACGCCCATCGGTGAATCTCTGCGCAAGGCCGCGGCTGAGCTTCCAAAGGAAGGCCAGCGCAGCATCATCTTGGTCTCGGATGGCGTTGCGACATGTACCCCGCCACCGGTCTGCGATGTGGCGAAGGAACTCAAGGAACAGGGTATCGACCTGGTCATCAACACCGTCGGCTTCAACGTTGAGCCCGAGGCTCAGCAGGAACTGCAGTGCATTGCCGACGCCACCGGCGGCACCTATGCCGACGCCTCCGACGCCGATAGCTTGGCCAAGGAGCTTAGCCGCGCAGCACCGCGCACCTTCAACGCCTACGAGTCAGACTTAGAGGAGATCGAAGGCGGCGAAACCGAAGGTTCCCCGGCCACGGTAGACCGTGACGTAGAGGCCTTCTCCACCACTCTTCTTCCGACGGAGGGCAAAGGGCACTCAGCTGAATCCACTACCTTCTTCACTACCCCATTGCTGAAGGCGAGCGCGTGGTGATTGGGCCTGACCCCTTTTTGGTGGACACCTTTCATTCCAGCCCAGTCGGGCTGGGAAGAAAGGTAATCTACCACCATGTCCAGGTACTCCGAACAGTTCAAACGCGATGCTGTGGCCCTCTATGAAAACAATGAGGACCTCTCGCTGAACGCAGCATCAGCAGAGCTCGGTATCAACCGTGCCTCGCTGCATTCTTGGGTCACCAAGTACGGCACCGGAAAGCGTGCCCGCATTAGAGCCGTGCATGATAAAGCCCAAGCGGCGACTGATTCTGAGCGAATCCGCCAGCTGGAAAAAGAAAACGCGAAGCTGCGCGAAGAACGCGATATTCTACGTAAAGCTGCTAAATATTTTGCCGAAGAGACACGCTGGTGATCCGCTTCCAGTTTGTCTATGACCACCGAACCGAATACTCGGTCAAGCGGATGTGCCACGTTTTAAAGCTCAATCGCTCCTCGTTCTATAAATGGGTCCAAACCCGTGAAAAGCGCAGGTTAAAGATGTGTTCCGATGCCCTTATTGGTGCGAGAATTACAACCATCTTCGATGATGAGCACGGGCTTTATGGTGCTAAACGCATCGCTGCAAGCCTCAACGACGATACGGACTTTCCTCCGATCAACCACAAGAAGGTCGCACGCATCATGAAATCCATGGGACTTAAAGGCTTTACCAAGCGCCGCCGATGTGTCACTACCAGGCGCAAGCCTGGCCACCGTGTCATGCCGGACTTAGTAGGCCGTACATTCACAGCCAACGAGCCGAACCGCGTTTATCTTGGCGACATTACCTACCCGCCCTGTAAGGGTGGCAAGAACATGTATTTGGCCACAGTCATTGACACGTATTCACGGAAACTTGCAGGTTATGCGATCGCAGACCACATGCGAGTGTCACTGGTCGTCGATGCACTAGCCCACGCGCACGGTGTGCGTGGCAGTCTTGACGGGGCTGTATTCCATTCCGATCACGGCAGTGTGTACACCTCACAAGCCTTTAGGGACCACTGCACCCAGCTTGGTGTTCGCCAATCCATGGGAGCGGTGGGAACGAGTGCTGATAATGCCCTGGCAGAATCATTTAACGCCACCTTAAAGCGTGAAGTCCTGCGTGATCGGAAAGTCTTTGACAATCCCATCGTCTGCCGCCAAGAAGTCTTTCGATGGTGCATGCGCTACAACACGCGCAGACGGCATTCCTGGTGCAACCTTCTAGCCCCCGATGACTTCGAAGCACTCACATCAGCTACACTGACCCAAGCAGCATAGCTAACCCCCGACGTGTCCACTGTCCGGGGGTCAGGCCCGTCTCCACCTCGTACGCCTCAATCCCATCATCACGCGCAGCGAGCTCGTGGAGGCCACCGGACTGTCCCAGCCCACCATCACCCGCGCCACCGCCGCTCTCCTCAAGGCCGGCCTCATCCAAGAGCGCACGGACCTCACCCGCTCCCAAGGTCGCGGCCGCCCCACGGTTCCGCTCGAGGCCTCCGATAACGGCTGGCTCCTTTCCGGCATCGCGGTCGGCACCACCTCGACGTATATCGGCCTCTACGACACCCGCGGCCGCATTATCCGCGAAGACAACGTTCCCACCCCGGTCTCGAAGCTCAGCCCCGATGACTTCGTCGAGCACGTCATCGCTGGCGTCAACCGGCTCACCACCGGTGTCGACCGCACACTCGTTTCCGTCGGCGTGACCACCTCCGGCTCCGTCGACGAAGAAGGCAAGGTCCACGCGGCCAACCTCGGCTGGGACGGCATGGATATCGCAGGACGCCTCGACTTCCAGTTCGGCGTCCCCGTCACTGTCACCCCGGCCGTGCCCGCCATCCTCGCTTCGGAGACGCAGGCCGCTCCTCTCGGCGACGAAGCCCGCACGCTCGTCCTCTTCGCGGATGACTCGATTGGCGCCGCCCTGTCCGATGAGGACGGCGTTGCCTCCATCGAGCTCCCACAGTTCGACGGCGCCGACCCACGCGACACCCTCGTCAACGCCGCGCTTGCGCCCCGTCTCGCTGAGGCTGCCGATGCCCCCTCGGTCCTTGCCCAGCGCGCCTCCGACCTCGGCCGCCTTACGGCCCAGCTTATCGATGCCCACCGCCCCGACACCGTGGTCATCGCCGGCTCCGCCTTCTACGACGTGCCCACCGCGCCGAAGCTCTTTGCCTCGGCCGCACGCGGCGAGCTCGACCCCGATCTCGCGTCCGCGACGGAGCTGCGCATGATCCCCAACCACAAGGAGATCGTCCGCTCCATCGCCCGCGCCGTCGCGCTCGACCCGCTCCTGCGCACGCCGCTTGAGCTGAACACCGCGAAGGTGCGCGCCGCCTAGGCCAGCCCGCACTCCGCACGCAGTTCGGCAAGGTTGCCGTCGTAGAGATACCCGCGCAGCCCTGCCGCCCGTGCTGCGTCGACGTTGCCCTGGGTGTCATCAATAAAGAGTGTGTCTTTCGCACTCGCACCCAACGCGTCCATCGCCACGTCGAAGGCCCGCTTGTCGGGCTTGACCACGCCAATCTCGCCACTGAGCACCACGGCGGTGAATTCCTTGAGTCACGAGTCGTTGCGCTCGCGCACCATACGACCGAGTCCCACCGGAATATTGGACAGCACGCCCACCGCATTGCCCGCGCCAAGCAACTCCTGGGCGACCCCACGACGTCGAGGTCCGGCGCCGTACACGGCTCGAAGTCCTGAGCGACGGCCTCAGAGATATCGAAGTCCGGAAGGCCTAGGCGCACCTGCATCTGGCGCCACCAGCGTTCGTCGCTCACCACGCCCGCGTCATAGGCCGGGCGCAATTCGTTATACGCCGTCCAAAAAGCGGCCGGATCCTCGGCACCGACGAGACGTAGCAGCGCCTCCTTCGGCTCCGGTGGGCGATGACGGAGCAAGACTCCGTAGAAATCGAAAAGATACGTCGACATACATCCAGACTACGGAAAGCCGCGCAGACTCGTCCCAAAACGACAGAGTTCTAGAAACGGAACAAGCGTCCGGGCAGCCCCGTGGGCACGAGCAGCACCGCCACGGCACCCAGCGCCGCGCCTCCTGCATACAGCGGCACAATGGCGTCCGGAATGATGCCGAGCGGCGTGAAGATCACCAAGCCCACGGCGGCAAGCACGAGCGCGCCGCCGACTGACGCAATGGACTTCTGCGGCAGGCTCACCGCGATGAGCGCAGCAAAAAGAAAGAGACCCGCCCCCGCGAAGGGCCCCAGCATGAGTGCCGCACCAAGCAGAAAAGTGCCGAGCGCAACGTGCGTACTGCTCAACGCCATGCCGACGCCCAAGGCGACGGCGAGCGCGAGGAGCACGACCACGGTCCAGGTTTTCTGCTTCATAGACATATAAAACGCAGTCTCCCACCAACCATGGGGTTGGTGGGAGATATTAGGACAATCTTGATGGGTTTGTTACCGCATGGTCACTGTCCCTTGACCTTTGTGTATTAGCTAGGCCTTGATGGCCACGCGTGACTACTTTGCGCGGGAGCCCAGAGTGGCGTCGATGCGCAGGAGGCCGGAGCCATCGTTGCCCACGAGCTTGATCTGGTCAATAATCTCGGTGACGGTGTCCTCTTCCTCAATCTGCTCGTCGAGGAACCAGTTCACGATCTGGCGGGACTCAAGGTCCTTCACCTCATCAGCGGTACGAGCGATCTCGCGGATCTGCTCGGAGACCTTCTGCTCGTGTGCGTAGGCAGCCTCGAAAGCGTCGAGCGGGGTCGCGGCCTTCACAGACGGAACCGGGACATCGGTGAGCTCCACGCGGTAACCGCGTGCGAGGAGGTGGTTGGCAAACTTCTGAGCGTGCTCGCGCTCCTCCGCAGCCTGAGCGTAGAACCAGTCACGCATGCCCGGGAAGGAAAGATCATCCATCTCGTAGGCCAGCTGGGTGTAGATGAGGGCGGCGCCGTGCTCGTTAATAACCTGTGCGTTCAGCAGGCTCTGCAGCTTCTCGTTCATTGAATATCCTTGCCTTTCGGTACCTGTTCAATAGGTAAATTTCTGTCTTTTCCGACGGCTATCCAACGGGTTTCCGGCGGTATAGTCTCCCATAATACAGATATTCAAAAATGCCGCTAGCTAGGTTAGGGTTGTTATGTCCATAGGGTTTTTGGACATGGAGTCCGGTGTCTTCTTGGACACGGAATCCATGGAGTTCTTGGACACTTCTAGCGGTTTATGGTTATGGCCTGCGTTTCGGCCGGGGTTTGGATAGTTTCGGGTTCATCCGCGGTGGTTGGCGATGTTTCATTCCTTCAACGAGGTTGATGTTGATCTGGCCACCTGGTGGCCTGTGGCTCAACGTGATTGGCAGCGGCACGCTGAAGAGGAATTCACCGTCATGGGCCGTGTAAAACTCCGCAACGTTATCGGCTGTGACCGTGGAGTAGAGCCTGCGGTTTTTAAACCTCAGACCAATGTAGAGACCGAAGCCGCACACGCGTACAACGCCATCTTTGCTCACGCAGAGCTGGTCTGGGATGCCCCAATGGTTTGTTGAATTTGTCGTCGGCACCGTTAGTGTGGGGGTATCGGTGGAAGGTATGCCCTGCTGAGCTGCCATGTCATCGGTGCTGGCCTCGTGTGAAGTTGCCGCTTCCACGGGGCCGTTTAGCATTTCGGGTACAGCGTGTGGATTGTGAGCCTGGTTGTAGGCGACTACGCGGGCCCAGACCTGCTCAGGATCGAGTGGATGCGTAGGCGACGGTGCCTTGGGGAAGGTATCGAAAGCCTGGCGTGGTGTGATGTGCATTTTGCCGACCAGCAGTGATTGATGCCGTCGTCGCTCGTTGTACACCTGGCGATATTCAGCCAGATAGGCGTTGACCTCAGCAAGGCTAACTGGGTGGCGTGCATCGAGGAACTGGGTCAACGTGCGGTGAGAGCGCTCGTCTTTTCCCTGGGTTGTCGGGGCGAAACCAGCAATAGCAAGAACGCCTTGGCTGGCGAGCCAAGTTTCAGTAGCAGAGGAAAACCACGGTGATAGGTGGCAAACGCATCGCCATTGTCGGAAAGGATTTCTTGGGGCTTGCCGTAGGCGGCGAACGCTGCGGCCAGCACAGCGCGCGCATCAGTACCGTTTTCTGGCAGAGCGAACGCTGTGGTTCCGACATCGAACCTGCTGGCATCATCGATAACCTGGTAAATCGTGACATGTGTGTGGGCGTGGTCAAAGAGGCGATAGACCAGTCCATCGATCTGCCAGAGTTCACCGACGAGAGCGCGGGCGAAGCGCTTATAGGAGCTGCGTGGCCGTTTGCGGGCGTTGGCATCAACGAATCCCAGCTCATGAAGCCACGAGGCGATTGTAGAACGCGACGGTGTGGAATCTGGACCTACAGTGTCGAACAAGAAGTAGTAGATCGACCAAGGCCCATAATCCAAGCCTTGCTCCATCAACTCCTGCCTGGCGTGGACGACTGCGATTTTGTCGGCCTCGTGGAATTTCTTAATCGGATTCTTCGGGGCAGTCGAATCCGGCACAATGCCTGCCCGACCCTTCTGCGCTATCCGGCTTTTGATGTTGTGGTACGTCTGCCGCGAGATTCCCAATTCTTTGCAAAACTGTGTGACCGTCTTGCCGTCACGAACGGGATCGAAATCTGCGACCTTTCTACGCTTATGCAATGGAATAGCCATCCGGCTATTCCACCGCCGCAAACGTCCAAAAAGCCACTAGACATCCCGTCCAAAAACATCCTGGACTCCGTGTCCAAAATGTCGCTAGACATCACATAGCTAGGTTAGGGTTCCCAAACATGCAGGCCAAAGACAATTTTGGTCACGGTAACCTAAGTTACCGCAACCTGATCAACGCCCGAATCCACACAAACGGAAGCAATCGAACTAGAGTCGGATGCCCGCCCGCTTGAGCGCATCAAGCACCAAAGGCATCCCTGCCACCGCGGTACCCACGAGCGCCACAACGCCCGCAATCACCCCCACGAGGATGCCGATACCCTCGCTCGACGGTTCCTCCGAGCTCAGCGTTCCCAACTGCGCGGAAGCCCGGGCAAGTCCCGTCGACTTATGCCCCTCGACTACCCCGGCATCCTTGCCATCAGCGAAGTCCAGCACGAGATCAACGTCGCCGCCCTCAAGTATCTGACCTTCCTTATAGCGCAGTAGCGAGCCCTCCAGGCCTGCACCCGCGGTGGCCTGGCGATCCTGCGCGCTCACATCGGTCCCAACCGCGATGGGGGCATCGAGGGTGAACGTGACCAGCACGTCATCATCGCCATCCCTGTCGACCTGCGCGCCCTTATCGCCCGGATCCCCGGACAAAACGTAGTCTCCAACGAGCTCGACCTTCGTGCCTTGCACCTGCAGCTTGAGATCTGAGTAGGTGAGATCGAGGCCGGCCGAGCCGCCCGCGCCCAGGCCTTTGTAGGCCACGATATGCGCCGAACCGTCAAGGACGATGGTGCCGTTGCCGTCCGCATCTAACGTCGTCTCAGCGACGTTGACCGGAAAGAGCAGCTGATTGTCCTTATACGTCGCCCCATCCGTGGTCGTCCAACGGCCAGCTGCCATTGGGCCAGCAAGATGCTCCATAAATGAGGTCTTGATGGGCCAGGCGAATGTACCCGCCGTCAGGTCCTGCGTTGCAGCAGTAGCCGGAACAGCCATTGCAGAGACGATAAGAGCAGATGCGAGAGAAGCAGAAGAGATTTTCTTCACGCGACAGACCTCCAGGTCACTTTAGAAATACAGATAAAACAAGAAGGGGGAAGAGAGGAAATAGTGAACCCGGCGCTATGCTGCGCCCGGATACAGCTTCGCTAGCTCGGCGAAGACTGCCGAGTTACACGCGAAGGCGGCCTGTGCCTCGGCGATGAGAGCGGCACGCTGGGCATCAGAAAGCGCGAGCTCGTCGAGCGCCTTGCGGTACGCGCTGCGGTAGGGCGGAATCTTGCCAATCGCCGCGAAGTTATAGAAATTGAGCGCATCCGGGTCGATACCGTAGAGAGCCCCCAGGCGCGCGGCAATAACCTGCCCACCCGAGATATCGCCAAGGTAGCGCACGTAGTGGTGAGCAACGACCCGGGGCTCCGATCCCGGCGTATCGAGCGATTCCAGGCGCGCGACGTAGCGTGCGGTGGCGGGAAGGATACGCACCTCGTCGCGCCACTGCGGGCCGTACATTTCCGCGAGGTCGAGTTCCAGCGCATCGCGGCGTTCCAACCGGGGGTCGGCCACCGCTCCGGCGATGCGAGTATCCGCTACCGTGCGGACCGCGCGCTCAAGCGCCTCATAGATAAACCACAACTGCCCAGTAAAGGTGGCGAGTGCCTCTGCGCTGAGCTCACCCGCCATCAAGCGGGTCATAAAATCTGAGCCCTCTGCGCTGGCGTGCGCTCGCGCGGTTTCCTCACGCAGCATCTGCGAAAGCGGCGTCGTGGTCATGGCAACGGTCATGGCCAAATTCCTCCTGATTAAGTAACGCTTGCCTAACCTTAATGTGGATAGTCTAAACAAGGCAAGCCTTACATATCAAGACCTATGCCATACTTCATGCCCACAGTGACGCATATTCGACCGAAAGTATGACTAATCGTCGCACCCCCATGCTCAGCGCACATCTCTCCCCCAGGTTTTAGTCCCCCAAATTGCCCGAGAGCCGGTCGAGGCGCTGCTGACTGACCGGATCAAGACCCCGAATATCCACGGTCACGCCGCGCTGCGCGTATTTCTCACGCACCGCATCCAGCGTCGCCACAGTCGAGGCATCCCATACCTGCGCAGCCGACATGTCGATATCGACCTCAGAGACTCCCAGCGTGTAGTCAAAGGAATAGACAAGGTCGTTGGACGAAGCAAAGAAAAGCTGGCCGGTGACGCGGTACGCGGCGCGGGTGGCATCGGAAGCAACGAGCTCGACCTGGGTGAGGTGCGCGACGCGACGCGCGAACGCAATCATGGCCGTGAGCACGCCGGCGATGACGCCGACCGCCAGGTTGTGAGTAACCAATGTCCCCACAACCGTCACGAGCATGACCAGCGTTTCCGACAGCGGCATGCGGTGGATGGTGCGCACCGAGTGCCAATCCACCGTGTCCGCGGCGACGAGGATCATGACGGCGACAAGCGCAGTCATGGGAATCGCACCCACGGTATCGCCCAACACAAGGATGAGAATGAGGAGGAAGATGCCAGCGAGCAGGCTCGACAGGCGCGTGCGAGCACCAGAAGCTTTGACGCCAATCATCGTCTGGCCAATCATCGCACACACGCCCATGCCGCCGATGCTCGCCGCAAGGACGTTGCCAATACCCTGACCGAGGGACTCGCGCGTTTTATCCGAGTGGCTGTCCGTAATGTCGTCGACAAGTTTGGCTGTGAGCAGCGACTCCATGAGGCCGACGAGGGCCACGCCTACCGCGTACGGGCCGATGAGCGTGAGCGTGTCGAGCGTGAGCGGCACGTCAGGGAAAACGAAGCCCGGCAGGCTCGTGGGTAGCTCGCCTTGGTCCGCGACGTCCGGAATGTCCCAGCGGAAGACGACGACGAGCACTGTGATGACGAGGATCGTGATGAGCGGGGCGGGGACGACCTCCGTGAGCCTCGGCCACAGAAGCATGATGACCACACCGAGCGCCACGAGGGGATAGACGATCCACGGGACGTGCATGAGGTGCGGCAGCTGCGCGGTAAACATCATGATGCCCAACGCGTTGACGAAGCCAGTCATAACGGAGCGCGGGATAAAACGCATGAGCTTGGCGACCCCGAGGAAAGCGAGAACAATCTGCAGGACTCCCGCCAGCAGCACCGCCGCGAGGACGTACTGCAGACCGTGGGAGGCAGACAAGGGAGCAATGACCAACGCGACCGAGCCGGCCGCGGCGGAGATCATGGCAGGACGACCACCAGTAAAGGAGATGGAGATTGCCATGATGACGGACGCGAAGAGTCCAACGCGTGGATCCAGCCCCGCCAGGATCGAAAAGCTTAAGACCTCGGGGATAAGCGCGAGGGCGACGGCGAGGCCGCCGAAGACTTCCATGCGCAGGCGCGCGGGGGAAGAAAAGACGTAGCGAAAGCTCGCGAGCACGCCGGTAGGCGCAGGAATTTGGGCTCGTCCCCCAACTACCACTTCCAGAGATAAACGAAGGCCCGTCAGCTGCGCGCTGACGGGCCTTCTCCCCATGACTAATCTTTCGGCACTTACCGTGAGAAGGAAGTGGAGCGCGACCTTCCTAGTAAG
Organism: Corynebacterium axilliensis; assembly: GCF_046097495.1. Taxonomy (NCBI): domain Bacteria; kingdom Bacillati; phylum Actinomycetota; class Actinomycetes; order Mycobacteriales; family Corynebacteriaceae; genus Corynebacterium; species Corynebacterium axilliensis. Next base: position 2,605,691 of record NZ_CP175768.1, on the reverse strand, counting down.
CAACCGCCCGTGATTAGGCAAGGCTTAGTTTATAAACCTTTAGTTGGATGGTCAAGGGGGAACGAGAACTTTCTCCCGCGATCCCGCGAAATATCACCGTTACCACTAATAATTCCGAAAAATTAATGTATCGCGGCACGAAATAGGATGAGAGTTATGGCAACAGATTCGTTCAAAGAACCGCTCAAAGAACTCGAAACCCTCATCTCCGAGGGACTCGGGCGGTTCTGGCGTTCAGACCCGACTCCCCCTTCCGTCAGCTACGACGCCACCGAAGGCCTGCCGGAGACACCGGCGGCGGAACAAGTTTCAGACTCTCCGCGCCACGGCATTACCACCCCTGCGCCCGCTAACGCCTTGCGCGAGGAAGTGGCCGACGAAATCGCCGAGCTATTGCGTGCCGAGCGCCGCAGCTTCTTCGACCTCGACTTTCGCCATCCACGCGGGTCCGCAGGCGACGACCACGAGGCAGAGACCGCGGCACGCCTGGCATCGCTACCGCTCGGCGCACGCCTGAAGCCACGCGGCGTTTTCGAAGACGACTGGGCAGCGCGCCCGGATGAAGACCACCCATGGCCCATCATTCTCATCCACGGGACGACGGATACGAAAGGCGTATGGCAGCTGCTCGGCTCCGAGCTGCGCGAGGACGGCTGGACCGTGTTCGCACCGGACTATGGCGCCCGCGCCACCGGCCCCATCGCCGCCTCCGCCGATCAGGTCGGCGCGTATATCGACGCGGTCCAAGCCGTCACCGGCGCGGAACAGGTCGTGCTCATCGGACACTCTCAAGTCGGTATCGTCGCCCGCTACTGGATGCATAACCACGATGCGGTGGACCGCGTGCGCCACATCATCTGCCTGTCGGCGCCCAACCACGGCACCACCCAAGGTGGAATCGTCAGCTCGTTGATTTCCAGCCGCCGCCAAGAACACGTCATGCGCTCCATCATCGACGCTTACTTCGGCCCAGCCGGCATGGAACAAATCGTGGGCAGCGCGACGCTGGAGGAGCTCAACCGCAACGGTGACCTGGCCCCCGGTGTGAGCTACACGTGCGTGGCCACTAAGCAAGACTCCATCGTCGTGCCGCCGGAAACCTGTTTCTTGGATCCCGGCGACACTCCCGACGGAACGGTGCGCAATGTCTATGTGCAAGACGTCGACAAACGCGCCGTCGTCTCACACATGGATATGCCCATGGACAAGCGCGTGCGCGCCATCGTGCGCACGGTGCTCAAACAGCTCTCCCCCACCCTGGACAATCCTCACGACGCCCAAAGCCACGCCCTTGCCAACGCGGGTCACGCCGACTCGGAATAGACCCGTGCAGGTTCGCTAACGCAGGCGCGCCAGCAGGGGATTAAGAACGCCGGACTGCACGATGGCGCCGCCGATGACCGCAAACATGCCGCCCAGAGCGGTCAGCGCCAACACGATATTCCACACGTTGGAAAAAGAAGAGCCTTCTTCGCCCTTGTTATCCGTGCCGCCTTGGTTCTGATCCCGCCCCTTTTCCGGCTTCTTCTCTGGGTCCTTCTCAGGAGTCTTTCCTTGGTCTCCTGCCTGGTCCTTGCCCTGCTCGTCGCGGCCCGGCTCGTCCTGCTCCCCTGGGGTGGTCTCGGTGCCCTCATCGGCAGGACCCACACACTCGGACGCGGTCTTCAAGGTCACCTGTGCATCATCAAGTTCCGGCTTGTAGCTCTCGTTGTACATGCCCATGAAGATCACGTCGATACCCTCGATGTGCTGGATCTTCGACTCGCGATCGTAGTAGGTACCCGCCTTCGGCTTGTACGTCACGTCGGTCGCATTCAGCGTGAGCATATCGCCGTCCTTCGACCATGCGGCATTGCCCTCAGCGAAGGTATCCGTGCCCGACTTCTTGTTTTCTTCCGTGCGGTCCTCCGGGGTGTATTCCGTCATGCCCTTGCCCGGCACGTAGTAGCCCTCGTAGGACGTGCCCGCCTTTGCCTGCCCTGCCTCCGTGAGGACATAAGGCGAGAGCATCTTGGTGTACAGCGCACCGTGGTGGCCCTCAAACTCCAGCGTCGAATCCTTGGTTCGAATATCGGCTTTCGTGACGGTGCCGTCTTCGCCCAGGCTCACCGAGGACGCAGAAGGATCCACCTCGAAGTGGAACTGAAAGTCTGCTCCGCCTTTGTTACCCTCGTCCTGCGTTACCGCGCCGGACGTGGTCCACCCACCCCTCGCGATGGGGCCGGTGATGTAGTTGCGGAAAGATTCCTTGATGCCCCAATTCACAGTTCCGGAGACAATGCGGGTCTCCAGGGTCTGGCCAGGGGCGCAGGTGGGGGCATCGGCAGCAAAGGCTGCCGGAACGGTCAGCGCCGAGGCGGTCAGCGCCAGCGCGAGAGAAGAAGAGACAATACGCATGAGTTAAGACTCCTTAAGTAGATCGACAAAAGACTGCTCGGGATCGGCGACCTGACATCGCGCGGGATGGACTGAGATGTGGCCGTCTGCCTTGCTCACCTGGATGGGCCAGCGATAGACCTGCGACAAAATCTCGTCGGTGTAGACCTCGCGCACCGGGCCGGCGGCGGCAACTGCCCCGTCTGCTAGGCACACGATGTGATCGCAATAGGCCGCAGCGGCGCCCAAATCGTGGAGTACCACCAGCACCGCCACTCCAGCCTGCGCCGCGATCGAGCGCACCAATCCCAAGACTTGTTCTTGGTGGCGGATGTCCAGCGCCGCAGTCGGCTCATCGAGAAGAATCACCGGGGTCTGCTGCGCCAGTACACGGGCCAACGCCACACGCGCACGCTCCCCGCCAGAGAGCGTGGCAATATCGCGGCCGGCCAAGTGCGTCGCATCCACCGCCGCAAGCGCTGCGTCGATGATCGCGGCGTCCTCGGCCTGCCTGGCGGTGCCCTCCCAAGGGCGCCGGCCCATGGCCACTACATCACGCACGAGAAACTGGAAGGACACAGTAACGTCCTGCAGCATCACCGCACGCGCACGGGCCAACGCCCCTGGGGAGGACACCGCCGGATCCTGCCCCACGAGGGAAACGGAACCGGTGTAATCAATATCGCCGGCGATGGCCGCCAGCAGCGTGGACTTGCCCGCACCATTCGGGCCGATGAGGCCGGTGACCTCCCCTGGGCGGGCGACAAAGGAGACATCGGAAAGCAGGTTCCGCTCGCCGATCGAAACGGAAAGATTCGCAACGTTAATCATCAATGCATTCCCTTCTTCATCATCCGGCGCAACAGCACGAAGAAGGTGGGGCCACCCACGAGCGCGGTAAAGATACCGATGGGAAGGTCGGCGAAAGGAATGAGCGTGCGCGCAGCGACGTCGGCAAAGCCAATGAGTACGGCGCCCGCCACCGCAGAGGCCGGCAGCAAGACCCTGTTTTCTGGGCCGATGATCGTACGCAGCAGGTGCGGCACGATAAGGCCGACGAACCCAATAAGTCCGGCGAAAGCAACTGCGCCGGCGGTAAGGATCGCCGAGGCAGCGATGGCGATAATGCGCAGTCGCTTGACGTCGACGCCAGTGTGTTCCGCGGCGCGCTCGCCCAGCGCGAGCACATCTAGCTGGCGGCCAAGACGCAGCGCAATGGCCATCCCGAGGAGGGCGATGGGGAGGCCCACCCACACGTGTTTCCACTGGGAACCGTTGAGCGAACCCATTTGCCAAAAGATGATTTGCTCGCGGTTCGCGGTAGGCGCCAGGTACATCATGAAGGAGATGATGGCGTTGCACACCGCGTTGATAGCAATGCCGGTCAGGATCAGATTGACCACCGCCACACGCCCTCGTGAGCGCGCCAACTGGTAGATCAGCGCGGTAACCAGCAGCGCCGTAGCAAACGCCGCGAGCGGCACCGTGAAGGTACCCAGGACGGAGATATTAAAGACGATTACCACGGCCGCGCCTACACCGGCACCGGAGGTCACGCCCACGATGGAGGGCTCAGCCAGCGGGTTGGCGAACACGGCCTGCATGAGCGTGCCCGCCACTCCCAAGCACGCGCCGACCAAGAAACCGAGCAGAATGCGCGGCAGGCGGATCTGCCACACGACGTTGGCCGTCAAGCCACCGCCAGGGCCCGCGGCCATAATCTGCACCAAGTCACCCAGCGCGACGTAGTACTGCCCCAGCGCAAGCGACAGGATGAAGGCGACACCAAGCAGCACCCCAAGCGATACGAATACACCAACCCGCAGGCGGGAGCGCCGAGCGAAAACCTCCGTGGGGGCCGCCGGTTTAAGCATTGTCTGGGTCATAGATTGCCTGCGCAAGTTTGAGAAGGGTCTGTCCGGTCAAGGGCCCGAAGGCGAGCGATTGCCCGTCTGGGATGGTCACGATCCGCTGCTTTTGGCCCGCGGTGGTTTGTGCAATGCCGGGGCGCTCGAGGAGGCCTTCGACGCCGCCGGTCGACTCCAGGCCGCCCGTCATCATGATGATGACCTCAGGGTTAATCTTTGCCAAAGATTCGGCGTTGGCAGGTTCGGCGTAAGAGAGGTGGTATTCGGTGCCGAGGTCTACGCCGCCCACACCCTCAATGAGGTCCTTGGCACCCGTGCCTTCTCCCATGATGAAGAAGATGCCGCCGTTGCCGCGCGCGTAGAGGAACGCCATGCGCATTGGCTCCTCCGGCACGATGTCTGCGATGGCCGCCTTATCTTTTTCGATTTCTTCGACGGAGCGGTTGGCCAGCGTTTCGCCTTCGTCTGGCAGACCCACGACCGCGGCCAGGTTTGTGATGTCCTCGGCCACCGAGTCAATGGTGCGTTTCGGCTCCATGACCACGGTGGTCACCCCTGCGGCGCGAATCTGGTCGATGGCGTCGCGTGGGCCGATCGAATGATCGACGATGACCAGCGTGGGCCGGAGTTCGAGCACGGCTTCCACGTTGATGTTGTGTCCGCCCTGGGTCACGACGGGGCGATCGGCGATAGCGTTTTCCGTCGACGACACCGTGCGACCCACGATATTGTCCGTAAGCCCTAGGCCCTCGAGGGTTTTCGTATACGTACCGTAGAGATCCAATGCCACGATTCGGGACACATCCGTAACGGAGACGTCGTAGCCGTCAGCATCCGTGAGCTCTACCGGCAGCGCGGGAGTAGGCGACTCCGCCACCGCGACGACATCCTCGAAGTCCGTCACATTCGACACACCCGTAAACGAGCGCGGGTCTTTGGCCGACTGCGCGTCTGGGAGGGCGTCGCGCAGCTGCGCGTCTTGGGATTCATAGGCGCCTTGGACGCCGCACCCTGTGAGGGCGAAGACACACGCCAACGCCACCAAAAGTCGTTTCATGCGAAACGTATCCTTTCTCAAGTCTTGGGTAACAAGGGGTGCGCTACGCCGGGTTGCGCAGGACGACGGAGCCCATGGAACCGCCGGCGATGGCGAGGCCTGCGATAAGCAGCAGGAGCCACGTGCTCGCCTCCGGCGAGGAGCCCGCGGCCGCGGCCTTCTTGATCTGGAAGTTGCCGCTGCCGTCTTCATAACCAGACGTGCTCGTGCCGGCCGCGGCCTGCGGGCCGTCTCCCGCAGAGCTTTCCGATGCCGCCCGCTTTGCCGCCGCAGCGCTCTGACCGCCGGAGGTCGTCGCCGCACCAGTGTGTGCCGTAGTTCCGCTCGCCCCGGCGCAGTCCCCGGATCCGCCAAGTTGTGCATGCAACGAAAGCGGATCAAGGGTCGTGCCCGGCTCATAGAAATTCGCGAACGCATCATTGCCCGCTGCGGTCAGCGTGACGGTGGCTTCGCCGTCGACGGCGGAGTCACTCACGTCGAGCAGGCTAAACGACACGTCTCCGAGCACCGTGCGTCCAAAGTCCTTGCGCTCGCCCTCCATGTTGGAGGAACGCACGTCGGCGATGAGTTGACCGCTCGTCCCGTTGAACCGGACTTCCAGGTTCGCGATATTGAGATCGAGGACTCCGTTGTGGCCGGTAAAATGCATAGCGCCGCCGTAGCGGATGGAACCTGACTGCGCCGCAGTATCCACATCTCCGCCGGTGCCCGTGAACTGGAAACGCGAGTTGTCGTACCCTACGCCGTCGAGCGTCCAGGCGCCCTTGGCGATGGAGCCGGTGATATACGACTGGAAGGACTTCTTGACACCCCACTCGGCGGTCGCAGCCTGCACGCCCGTGGCTACGCAGGTTTCTGACTGCCCATCACTAGCCGCGGACCCGGGGTCCTGTGGCCGCGCGGTTCTTGTGGTTCCAGTAGCACCAGTAGTGCCGGAAGTACCCGAAGTACTACCCGAAGTGCTCGAAGTACTACCCGAAGCACCCGAAGGGCTCGCGGTGCCCGAAGTGTTGGCTCCCGACGCGCCTGAACCACTCGTGGTGCTAGTGGTAGTGCTGGTGGTCGTGCCCGTGGCGGCTTCCGTGCGAGAACGGAAGGATTCTAGCTGGTCTAGGAAGGACTCCGTGTTGCCCATGAAGGTGGTCAGGCCATTCATGGTGTCGTTCGTTTCCTTCAGAATCGCCATGGCTTCTGCATTGCGACCAGTAAACGTGCCCGAGATTGTCCCCAAGGACTTCGAACCGCTGCCTGAACCGCCAGAGGACCCGCCGCAGCTGCCATCCGTGGCCACGGTCCCTGACGAGGGGTCCATCGACTGTCCCGACTCATAGGCAATGAAGAGTTTGTGTCCTTCGTCGGTGAGCGTGACGTCGCCGGAAAGGTCGAGCGTGTGCGCGGACGCGTCGACGGGTTGATCTAAATCGATCCCCGCGATGACCACGTTATCGCCGGTAATCTGCGGGCCGCGTGCGGACTTATCCACCATGTCAGATTCATAAGAGACGTAATCCACCACGATCGCCGCCCGGTTGCCGGAGGCCTGAATCTGCCAGTCTGTCAGCGTCATATCCAACAGATCGTCGCCGCCGTAGTTGTGTCCAGTGAAGTGGATGACGCCGCCGAAGGGGACGGTGACGGTATCGCCGTTTACGGAAGCCTTGCCCGGAGTGAAGGTAAAAGCACCGTCTGCGCCGGTTTCGGAACCGGTAAAACCAATGCCGTCCGTTTCCCACTGGCCCTTGGCGACTTGGCCTTGGATATAGCTTCGGTAGGACTGCTTAATACCCCAATTCCAGGAGCAAGTGCCGGCAGCCGAGGCGACAGGAGCGTTGAGCGCGACCGAAGGGAGTGCGATGAGAGTACTGGCAGCAAGAGTGCCCAATATTCGACGGAGAATCACGGAGAGAGTCCTCATGAAGTATTGATGCGATGAACAAAAAGAATCAGAAGTTAGGCTACACATACCTAAGCAGTTTTGTATAGGCTATACTAACCTAGATTAGGTAAGCAACCCCCAACAAAGGACACCCTCATTCGGTCATGACATCGTCGTCTACCAGCGCCTTCAAAAATCTGTATCCCGACGTAGACCCCACGCGTGGGCTACCTCTCAGCGTCTCCGAGCGCCTTGCGCTGTCTCTCGCGCTCGCGATTGCAGCTTATGGAGCCGTCACCGCAGACATGCTCGTTGCAGGCGCCGGCGTGGCCTTCACCCTCATCGCCTCGGTGCTGCAACAGCACAAGACCGCGCGTCGGATTCGCTCCGAAGCGCGCACTCGCTTCCCCGGCGAAGACTGGGCCGAATACCGCGCCACGCGGCGGCTCAACCTCGGCGTCCTAGTCCCCTTGTGGGTCTGCATCATCATCGCCTTGTGCGCGGCCGGATACTGGTTCGTGCCGCTCGAATATGCAACTCCCGCCGCCATCGTCATCGCGGTTCTCGTTGCCCTGCTCGCCTGGTTCATGCCAGGCATCAGCCCCCTGTGGCGAGGCAAGCAGACCGATCCCCCGGCACCAGAGAAAACACCGACACCGCAGTCATGTACTTCGAGAAGCTTTAGGCCTGCCGTACCCCAGCCTTACACATCAAGCAGATCCAGTAGCTCATCAAAAGCCGGCGCTACCTGCGTGCGCCACAGCGTCGTCGCCTTCGGGTCGCCGCGTCCGGGGCCGCCGTTCACCACAGAGACCTCTTTGCCCTGCTTGAGCGCGTCGAGCATGAAGCGATAGCCACTCATCACGGCGAGCGACGAACCGGCGACAAGCAGCGAGCGCGAGTCCGCAAGCAGCGCACGCGCGGCGTCCCGCCGCTCCACCGGAACCGGCTCGCCGAAGTAGACGACGTCCGGCTTGAGCAGCTCCGAACCGCAGCGGACGCACGGCGCCATCACGAACTCGTCGACCGCCTGCTGCGACAGCGCGACGTCGCCGTCCGGGTTAACTTCATCCGCGCGCACGACCCAGCGCTCCAGATAGCCCGGATTCGCGGCTCGTTGTTGAAGTCTGCCCAGTGGAAGAAGTAGTCCGGGTTGAACTTGCCTGCGCCCGGGTTGGCGAAGTAGATCGTCTCTTCTGGGGTCATGGCGACGAAGATTTGCACCAGTGAGAAGATTCCCTGGTAGACGCCCTCGTGGGCGTACTTGGTTATCTGGTTCGCACCTTGGGAGACCGGCACGCCGGAGCGCTTCAGCTCGATGTGGAAGACCGGCATACCGTTAATGAGCAGCATCAAGTCGCCACGTCGGGTGGGCAGCAGCTCATTGGCGGTCTGGAAGCGCGGCTGGACGGCAATCTGGTAGCGCGACTGGCCACCGGCAATCTCTAGGCGATCGTAGATTTTCAGGCTAACCTCAGAGCCGAAGTTGGCGGCCTGCGGTGCATCTCGGGTAATGGTCACGGTGCTACCGTTGATGAACTCGTTGAGCGCCAGCGGCGTACGCAGGTTGTTGACCTGCTCGATGATTTGCGCCATCTCGCCCTCGGTGAGCGGCACGTCGCCAAGCAGGTTACGGCCCCGGTTGTTGGCGTAAAGAATGTTCGCCCAGTTGTCGATGAGCTGCTGCTCTGTCGGGAAGCGCAGCAACTCCTTGCTCCAGCCGTGGCGGGTTAGCAGGTCGATGAGTACCGCCTCGAACTCAGCCTCAGAACGAAATGGTGTGGTCATAGCTGCTCCTTAGATGAACATCCGTTGCAGCAGCGCCGCCTTGGCCTGCTTAAGGGACTCGATGTACTTGGCCTCGGTAGCAATGAGCGTGTCCAGCCGTGTGAACACTGCACCGATGGCCTGTTGTTCTTCAAGGGTGGGTGGAATGGTAGCCGCCGCCTCTGCCAAGTGACGGGCGTTCAGTGACGGCAAAGCACCGCTCTGAGTGAATCGGGTCAGGTCCACCGTCTTGAGGTAGGTATCGGCAAACTGAACATCCCAAGATTTGGTGTCCAAGGAAAACGCCATGAGATTGTTGTCGAGGAGGAATGTATCGGTAGCGAGTCTTTTGCGCCCTAGGAAGACAGCAGCACCAACCTTGGCGAACAGAATCGCAGGTACAGCTGTTACAGGCACCCAGTGATTACGAACAATCTGTTCCTCCGTCACATAGTGGTTGGCGGAGCGCAGTTGCAGCTCATTCCCTGGTGCGGAGAGGTCCGATACCTTGTAGAAAGGTAGGCCTGCTTCCCCGCCTTGTTCACGTTCCGGGAATCCGACGCCTGACTTGAACGAGCCGAGTTCACCCAGTGTTGTCGTCTTCCACTCACCGTCGAAGCCCTCCAGCCGCAACTCCGGCACCGTCTGCCCCTCCTCCTGCGGGAACATCCGTTGCATGAGAGCAGTTTTGGCCTGCTGCAGGGCCTGGTGCTTCTTGGTGTGCTGGTTGATGGCATCGTCGAGGTTGGTGAAGATAGCGCCGATGGCCTACTGTTCTTCGAGAGCGGGCGGGAAATAAACAGCCTGATTGAACAGCTCAGTCTTCGTGATACCTTTGATGGTGCTACCCTGCAGCTGGTCAGCGAGTCCCTCCATACGCCGCTTAACAGTAAGAGCGATGTATTCAGGGTCACCGGAAAGGTCTGATAGCGATACAAAGTCCTGGCTGGTGGCGTAAGGGAACGGCATAAAAGAGACCTTGCCAACGCCAACACGAGTGACGACTGCAACAGAGTCGGCAGGAATCTGCATAGCAGCAGAGCGTGAAATAGCTTCCTCGGTGATGTGCTTACGAGGGGCGACCGGGGCGACCCCCTGCTCCGCAACATCAGAGGATTGAATCCAAGGGATGTCCCCGGACCAGTAGCCCGGTTCATCGCTAGATGGCGTACCGCCACCGTAAGTCCTTTCGCTGAGGTCTCCAATGGCTTTCAATTCCCACTCACCATCGAAGCCCTCCAGGCGCAGTGCGGGCACGTTGTGACTATGCATCGCGACCACCGCCCAGCAGCTCCTGGAGTGCAGCCACGGCCTGCATGTCGGCGGCGTTGCCGGTAAGCCCGCTCAGTAGGCCAGCGAGTTCTTGCTCCGTCTCGCGAATCTTCACGTCGAGGTCGGTCAGCGCGACGGCGTACTTGTCGTGCAGCGCCTGGACGCGGCCGGCCAGGCCTGCAAGCACGTGACCAGGGATTTCGCGCAGGTCATCCATAAGTGAAGTAATCCACTTGGCGGTGAGCACCTCATCGACCTGCGCTTCGGTAAGCGCTTCAATGGTCGCGTAGGTGTCTTTCTCCAACTGCTCTTGCGCAGCCTTGAGGTTCTTCTTGAGCTTGTCCCGCTGGGCGATAAGTGCCTTGGCGCTGAGCATGGCAGCCTCAGTGCTGTCCTCCGGCCAGGTCTCGCCCTTGGCCAGCTTCGGCAGGTCCTTGATGGCCTTGTTCAGCTCGGTCTTCTTGAAGGCGTCCTGCTTGTCGTTAAGTATCTCGGTCAGGTCGGTCTTGTCGACTTCGCTTAAGCCCTCGACAAGCTGTGTTAGCTCAGATACAGCTGTGTCCACGTCGCGACTTAGCTGCGTTACCTGGTCCTTCTGTTGCGCCAGGTAGAAGGTCTGCACCAACTCGTTGGGAGCAACGCGCCCGTCCCATCCGATTTGGACATAGACCTTTTTCTTTTCCTTGGTCTTCCACTCCATCACGGGGTGGTTGACCCGCAGGGCATCGAAGCCTTCGGTCTGGATGACTTCTAGGTCACCGGCGGTTTTGACCCAGCTGTCATGCAGTACCTGGTAGCCCTCGTAGGCATCAACCAACGGTACAGGGTCGAGTCGGTCGAACAGGTCTGCCTTAAGCTGGTCCTCGGTGGTGGTAATGGGCACGGTGGCCGCGCCGTCCACCAGCAGCGCGTGCAGCTTCTCCGGGAGGTCGGATAGTGCAGCGTCAACCTGGTTACGCAGTGCCTGGGCTGCAGGGTGCTTGTCGATGGTCTCGCGCAGGTTGGCGGTCTTCAGCTCCGCGTAGCCTTCTACCTTCTCGGTGAACAGCGCCTCACGCAGTCCCGGTAGGGCGGTCCAGTAGTGCTCCAAGGCGGCAATCTCACTGGTGGGGATGCCGCCGTGCATGGTGGCGTACAGGTCTACAGACTCTGGCGGCAGGGTGGCGGACACGTAGCGCGGGATGTTGAGGTTGTGGTCGTTGGCACGAATCTCGTCGCGGGTCACGACCTTAGCGAAGTGTGGCACGTCAACGCGGTTGCGGACGGCATCGACGATGCGTTGGATGTCGCGGGCGCGCAGGTGGTTGTACTTACCCTGCTTGATGAAGCCCTGGGAGGCGTCGATGAACAGCACGTCATCGCGGTCACGTTCTTGCTTGAGCACCATGATGATGGTCGCGATACCGGTGCCGTAGAAGATGTTGGAAGGCAGGCCGATAATGGCATCGATGTGGTTGGCCTCGATGAGATTGCGGCGGATGTCGGCCTCCGAGCTGCCACGGAACAGCACGCCGTGCGGCAGGACGATGGTGAGGATACCGTCGGGTTTGACGTGGAACAGCTCATGCAGCAAGAAGGCGTAGTCGGCCTTGGTCTTCGGAGCTAGACCAAACCGTGCGAATCGCGGGTCAGCCTCGTTGCCTTCGGGTTCCCACTTCTGGGAGTAGGGCGGGTCGGAGACTACGGCGTCCACATAGAGCGGCTGGTAGGTCTGTACCGGGTCGAACTCGTCGAACATCGGCCAGTCATGGGCCAAGCTGTCACCGTTGCGGGCGACGATGTTGTCCGCCTTCACGCCGCGCATGACCAGGTTCATGCGGGTGAGGTTGTAGGTGTTCTCGCGCAGCTCCTGGGCGAAGTACTTAATACGGTCTGGGTCCCCCATGCGCTTGGCGACGGCATGGCCGATGTTAAGCAGCAGGGAGCCAGAGCCGGAGGTCGGGTCGTAAATCTGAATCTCGTCGCGGTCCTTGAGGTGGTCAGCGACGATGTTGCTCATGATGAGCGAGACCTCATGCGGGGTGTAGAACTCGCCTGCCTTCTTGCCCGCGTTAGCCGCGAACTTCTCGATGAGGTACTCGTAGATGTATCCCAGCACGTCATAGCCCTGCTTGCCATCAGTGGGGATGTCATCGATAAGGTCCAGTAGCTTCTTGATGGCTGAGGTACGGGCAGCGTCGGTTGTGCCCAGCTTCGACAGGCTGGTGTCCAGGGTGTTAAGGATGCCCTCGAAGACGTGCTTGTGCTCCGGGGCGATGTTGCGCTTGAAGGTAGCCAGGCCGTCGCGCACGTGAGCGATGGAAAAGTCGTTACCCATGTCCCGCCACGTCGAGTACAGGTTCTCGTAGGTGAGGAAGTAGCCCAAGTTGTTACGCACCAGGGCCACGGTGTCAGTGTCGGTCTCAACGAGCGCATCGGGCAGGTCTTCCGGTTCAGCGTCGTTATTGAGCATGAACTGCTCTACTTGGTCGGACAGGAACTTATAGAAGATGAAGCCGAGAATGTAGTCCTTGTAATCCGGCTTAAGGGACATTTCGTGTGGATAAATCGATGTGGATTCCCCGGGCAGCCTGGGGTAATGCGGTGATCTTGATTTTGAACTGGTTCCAACAGCCCGATCTGAGAAATCAACACCGGATAGTCCTAGGTCTGTGGTAGGAGGACTGCTGGCGGTGCGGTAAGGCCAATTCCTATGGCTAAAAGGAATCGGCCGTCGTGTGACATGTGCGGCCACGGACTGGTGAAGAACGGCAAAACCGCGGCAGGAACCCAACGCTGGCTATGCCCTCAGTGCAACGCATCATCGGTTAATACCCGGGTGCACACCAGCGAGATTCGGCACTTCAAAATCTTTATTGACTGGATTCTTTCCGGGGAATCCGCAGACCATTTAGCCACACGGCTTGGCGTAACAAGGCGCACGTTAACCCGGTGGTTCAAGATGCTGTGGTTTATCACCGTGCCAACCGCTACAGACCCCTATCGTGTCTATGACCAGGTCTTTATCGACGGCACCTACTTTCACAAGAAATGCCTGCTTGTAGCCTGCACCGATACACACGTCATCGCCTGGCATTGGTGCTTGCGGGAGACCTCATACGAGTACTTAAAACTGCTCGACAAAATCGCTCAACCACTCGTTGTCACCACCGACGGGGCAGGCGGAGCGCTCAAGGCGCTGCGCACTAAATGGCCCGACGTGAAAATCCAGCGCTGCCTAGTCCACGTCCAACGCAACACCTTTGCCGACATCAGCCGCAACCCGATTCACCCAGCCCATAAAGCAATCCGGAAGCTGGGCTACATGCTCGTCCAGGTACACAGCCTTGAGGACGCTGCACGGTTTACAGCTGCAGTCCACCACACCCGCATCACCTTTGGTGATTGGCTTAAACAGCGCACCTATCGCAGCACGGTACCTGCAGGCCAAGTACCGAAATGGGTCAGCCCCAACCAGAAATGGTGGTACACCCACCGCAACGCCCGCAGGGCTCTAAAGCGCTTAGAAAAGCTCCTCCACGAAGAACAGCTATTTGCCTTTCTCACCCCGCCTGAAGGTGTCACACACGATTTAAAAGCCACTACAAACCTGCTGGAAGGTGGCATCAACAAACAGCTCAAAGACTTAGCCGGAAACCATCGTGGCATGTTCGATGAGCATCAGCGCATCACCATGGACTGGTGGCTCTACACTCACACCGAAGACCCGGTAGCGCCGCTGGAGTTAGCCAAGCAACAAGACTTCGGACGCCAAGGAGAAAAGACAGCACGCGCGGCCTGGGCAAAAGAGCAACTTAAACGACGCGGCCACCCAGACGGGCGACCTGCCACATACGACACCGGCATCGACAACGAATGGAACCCCAGCTTAGGCATAAGAAAAGGCTGGGCCGGACGCTCCTAAATCCACACGAAATGTCCCTTAACGCGACACGCTGCAAATCCACACGAAATGTCCCTTAAGCCTGTAATCCTGCGCTTCGATCTTTGAGCGTACCGACGATACCGTACAGCGAGAAGATTTTACTTTCTAAGTGCATGGCTTGGGGGGAGCGGCGAAGTCCTACGTGGTGCAGGATTCAAAGCCCCAAATGGCGATTCCAGCACAAAACAGAAAAGGCCCCTACCGGTGTTTCCACTGGTAGGGGCGGGAAGTTGGTAGCGGGGGCAGGATTCGAACCTACGACCTCTGGGTTATGAGCCCAGCGAGCTACCGAGCTGCTCCACCCCGCGTCGAGATGTACTTCCGAACATCAAGCGCTTCAGCACACTGTGGTTAATCACTAGGATTTTTACCCCGTGTGCCGGCGACTCATGTAACTATACAGACGCCATGGCGCCTACCCAAATCCCCTGGGCAGGCGCCATTTCTCTGGACTACGTGGAGCTACTACTGAGACTGCAGCGAGCGGTACTCCTCCACTGCCTTGTCCAGCTCGTCCAAGGCCTTGCCGTACTCCTCAAAGGAACCGTTCTTAGCCTTGTCCACGCCATCGAGAGCCTTGTTGATGGCGTCGATAGCCTCGCCTTCACTCGATGCCTTCGGAGCGGAGGCCGGTGCGGAAGCGTCGGAGTCCTTGGAGTCAGCCGCGTCCTTCTTGTCACCGCCAGTGTTTCCAGCCTGGTCACCGTCCTTGCCGGTATCGCCTTCGATCTCCGTGATGTTCTGCGCGGCCTTCGGGTCGATTCCAACCTGGTCCAGGGCCTCACCGATGGTCGGGGCATAGCCCACACGGCCCTTGTAGGACACCAGCACGCGCAGCAGCTTCGGGAACGCGGACTCTTGGCCCTTACGCTGCGAGTAAATCGGCTCGAGGTAGAGGATCTCCCCATCCCCCACTGGCAGCGCCAAGAGGTTACCGTTCTTCAGGTCATTCGAGCCCTGCCACAGCGTGCGGTCACGCGCCACCTGGTCGGAAGACATCATCGCGTCCTGTGCCTGCTTCGGGCCCTGGGTCTGGGTATTCGTCGGCAGCACGCGCACGGTGATGTTGCCGTAATTGTCCGGGTCAGAGGACACCGCCATGTGTGCGGAGAGGAACTGACGGTTCAGGCCACGGTAGGAAGTGATGAGCTGGAAGCTCGGCTTCTTGGTCTCCGGGTCGGCTGCCAACACGTAGTACGGCGGCTGGTTCAGTCCCTGAGATTCACCGGCGGTGGGGTCCTCCGGCACGGACCAGAAGGCATCGTTGTTGAAGAAGACGCCCGGGTCATCCACGTGGTACTTGGCCAGCAGATTGCGCTGCACCTTGAACATGTCCTCCGGGTAGCGCAGGTGCTGGCGCAGTTCGTCGGAGATCTCCGACTCTGGCTTGACGACGCCCGGGAACACACCTTCCCACGCCTTGAGCACGGGGTCCTCGGTGTCGAACTCGTAGAGGTCAACGGTGCCATCGTAGGCGTCGACAGTAGCCTTGACCGAGTTACGGATGTAGCCCACCTGGTCGTTGACCAGGCGCTGCGTGGTGCCGTTGGGGTTCTGCGTGTCCTGGGTGGTCTCCGTCAGGGAGGTGCGCTGCGAATATGGCAGCGAATCCAGGGTGGTGTAGCCATCCACGACCCACTTGATGCGCCCGTCGATGACGGCCGGGTAGGTCGAGGAATCCGTGGTCAGCCACGGGGCCACCTTCTCCACGCGTTCGCGCGGATCGCGGTCATAGAGCAGCTTGGAATCCGCGCCCACGCGGTCCGAGAGCAGGAAATTGAGCTCCTGGTACTTCAGCGCGTAAGCAGTGCGGTCGACCACGTTGCCGATGTCCACGCCGCCTTTGCCGTCGTAGGTGTAGGTAGAGGTATCGGTGTCGTACTCCACCGGTTCGTCGCCAGTCTTGCCCACGATGGCGTAGTCCATGCCGTCGCGCGCGCTGGCGATAACCGGGCCGTAGTAGGTGCGCGGCTGATCCACCTTGATGCCCAGGGATTCCTCGGCGTTCTGGGTCTCGCCCTCGCCCTCGGCGTCCTTGCCGGACTGGGTCTGCAGATCCGCCACGGTGAAGATGGGGAAACCGCCGCGGGCAGAACCTGCATCCCGGGCCACCTCATCCACCTTGTTGGCCTGGGCCGCAATGAAGCCGTTGCCGTGGGTGTAGACCGTGTGGCGGTTAATCCAGTTCTGCTGGTTTTCCTGCAGTTCGTTCGGGTCCAGCTCGCGGGCCGCCACCACGAAGTCCCGCATCTCACCATCAATCTGGTAGCGGTCCATGGCCAAGGTTTCCGGGAAGCCGTAGAAGTTCTTCAGCTGCTGCATCTGCGTAAACGTCGGGGCCAGAATGTCCGGGTCGAGCAGGCGCAAGTTGGAGATGGTGGAGGAATCGGACGCTACCTTGTCATCGGAGACTTCCCCTTCGCCCCAGTTGTTTTCGTAGGTGACCTTGTCATCACCCAGACCATAGGCAAAGCGCGTGGACTCAATGTTGCGGGAGATAGACTCCGCTTCCTTGGCCTGGCGGTTCGGGTTGACGGAGAAGCGCTCCATAATCAGCGGCCAGCCTTGGCCAATCACCAGGGAGGAGACCACCATGAGCACCACGGCTAGGCCAGGGATGCGCAGATCCTTAATGACTAGCGCAGAGAAAATCGCCACGGCCACGAACACGCCAATGATCATGAGGATGATCTTGGCGGGCAGGTAGGCGTTGATATCCGTGTAGGAGCCACCGGTAAACAGGCTGTGTTCACTGTAAAGAAGCTGGTAGCGCTCGAGCCAGTAGCCAGCTACCTGCAGCAGCATCCAGATTCCGGCGGTGACCACCAGTTGGGTGCGCGCCGGCTTCGACACCGCACCGCGCACACCGGCCGCCCGGTTGCCAATGCGAATGCCGCCCAGGATGTAGTGGCCCACCAGCGCGATGATAAAGCACACCGCAAACAGCATGGAGAAGGCGTTGACCAGCATGGACCACACCGGCAGCTGGAAGGCGTAGAAGCCTAGGTCGTGGTGGAACTGCGGGTCCTCAACGCCAAAGTCGTGGGAGTTGAGGAAGAGCATCACCGTGCGCCAGTTCGCCTGGCCCAGCAGGCCAGAGACGACGCCCACGAGGACCGGGATGGTCTTGAGGAAGACGCCCATGGTGCGCTCGATGGACTGACGGTACTGGTAGACCGGCGAGTTCAGAATCCGCCATGTCCAAGGAGCTGCCGCGCCCCCGCCAGACCAGCATGCCGGCCACGTAGCTAATTCCGGCGGCCACGAGTCCAAAGACCACGAAGAGCACGATGCGTGCGATGAGGGTCTTGGTAAAGACCCCGCGATACTCAATCGCACCGAACCACTTCCAGTCCGTATAGAAGCCCACCAGCATGGGGCCGATGAACAAGAGGGCGGCGATGATGACGACGACCCAGGACACAACCCTGGGAGGACGTTTCATCGGGGCGGCGGGTCGGTTCAGTCCGGAAGCCAACTCCAGCTCCAATCAAGTGTCGTGCGAATATAGAGGTATCAAGCTTCTAGTCTAGAGAAGCACTAGAAGCACTGTGAACATCAACGAACGAGGACGCTTATGAGTTCCCCATCAACTTCCCAGCCCGCTGCCAACCGCGCTCTCAACAAGGCCATGCGTGAAGCCGTAGAGTTCATCCACGCCGAAGGATGGGATGCTCCGCCCACGCTGTTCGCCCTAGTGCCGACGCAGCTGGTGGCGGCGCAGTTGGGTGACGTCGACGATTCCTCCCCGCTCACCCTCGTGGTCCAGGACCTACCGGAGGGCATCGAGCCGGGTTCGGAGCACCTGGCGGAATACGTGGCGCGCCTGGCGTGGCCGCGGGAGATCGCCGGCGTCATCCTGGCGCAGGAGATCACGTTTAAGGACACGGAGGACGCCGCGCTTGCCGACGCTCACCCGGCCCGCCTCTTCTCCGGAGTACTCCGCACGGAGGACGCGGAGCTCACCCTCCTCCAGCTGCGACCGACCGAGGACGAGCTGGAGGCGGCCGGCCCCTTCGCGCAGGACGATATCCAACTGCGCGGCGGCCCCAACGTCGCCCCCGGTGTGATTGCTGCGCTGCGCTACGGCTTGGAGCAGGATCCGGACGATCTCGCCTAATGGGCTAAACTCGACCTCTAGTGGCCTTATTCGCTTCTCGAAGGAGTCTCTCGTGCGCTTGATCTCCCGCTTTACCGCCGCCGGCGCGGCTCTTCTTGCCTCCGGCTGCCTGCTTGCCGCCTGCGGCAACGATGAGCCGGCACCGACCCCGGCGCCCTCCTCCCCCGCGGAGGCAGCGGAAAGCGCCGTTGAGTCCGCCGCCGAATCCACCACGGAATCAGCCGAGAAGTCTGCCGCGGGGTCCAGCTCGGAGACCGCCAGCTCCGAGTCCACCACTTCCGCGTCTGTCTCGTCTGGGTCCTCCGCGGCCGCACAGTCCGAGAAGGCCTCCGGCTCTGCGGAACCGAGCGGGGAGAAGAGCTCGAAGTTCACCGCCTCGGTGGATGAGGCTTACGCCATCTTCGGCGACCTTGTCCCCGAAGAGATCTTCGCGGAGTTTGACCGCTGTGACCCCAACGGGGTGGAGGATTCCTTCAACTGCTCCGGCTCGAAGGTGGGCCAGTTCCAGTTCTTCAAGTCCAAGACCAAGGCTTCCCAGACCACCCAGGTGCTCACGGAGCTGCGCAGCTCCCGCGTCGTCGAAGACAGCGGCAGCCGCGTGGTGGGCTGGTCCATGTTGGGCAATACCGCCATCCTCACCGTAGTCAATAACGACGAGGGCCTCATCATGCAGCAGATGATCTCCACGGATCAGGAGGACCCAGAGGAGCGCCTCACCGAGCTCGGCCTGGTCTAAAGGCAGCGACTATAGGCAGGGGCCTAGCTGCCGCAGGTGTCCACCTCACCGCCGTGGGCGAAGGCGTCCATGGCCGAGATGGCGTCGTCAAGCGTATGCACCTTCGCCACCACCATGTCTCCGGTATCCCGGCTGGTGGCCTCCGCGCAGTTCTCCTCTGGGGAGAGGAAGAGCTCCGCACCGGCATCGCGCGAGGCACGAACCTTGTGGACGATGCCGCCAATGGGGCCAACCACGCCATCTTCACCAATGGTGCCGGTGCCGGCCACGAACTTTCCGCCCGTGAGATCCTCCTCGTTGAGCTTGTCAATCACCGCCAGAGTGAACATCATGCCCGCCGAAGGTCCACCGATATCCTGCAGGTTGTACTCCACCGAGATATCCCCCGCGGGCACCGACGTCATCAGCACTCCCAGCAGCGGCATGTTTTCGTCTTCCGAATGGCTGCCCAGCGTCACGCGGGCAGTGGATTCCTTATCCGCGCGGCGAATGCCGAGCTCAACCTCGTCGCCCGGCGCCAAGTCACGTATCTTGTCCTGCACCTGGCCCGGCTCGGAAACCTTTTCCCCGTTGACCGCGGTGATGGTGTCGCCGTCCTCCAGCGCGTCCGCTGCCGGGGAATCCTCCAGTACCTGCGCCACCTCCACCTGCACCGGCTTGTGCAGGTAGTCCATGGCCGCCACCGTCGCAGCGGACTCAGACTGGGTAAAGGCCTGCTGGTTGGCCTCATTGACCTCCTGATCCGTCTTGCCCTGCGGAATAACGGTGTCAATGGGCACCAGCGTGTCATCCGTGAACATCCACCGGCCCAGGGCCTGCGCCATCGTCATGTTCGTGCGCACGGACACCGTGGTCATGTTGAGATGCCCGGCGGGCTGAAAGGTCTCAGGGGCGTCCACCTTGACCACGTCCGCGTCCTCCACCTGGCCCAAGGTATTCACCGTCGGCCCCGGCCCCTCTGCTGCATAGGGCACGGTCAGCGCGATATCTGTGCCGGGGATGTGGTCAATGCTCAGCAGCGCGCCAGTCAGCACCACCGGGATCGCTCCCCAAGTCAGGGTGCGGAGGCGGCGGGCGTGGGGGTTCTGCGGTGAATTCACGGAGAAACAGCCTACAACGTTTTCTGCGCTGTTCGCTCTCAGCGTTGCCGGGACCCTAGAATCAGTGGCACCAATACCGGTACATTGGGGCGCATGAGCAACGGTTTCGGTTTTTCCTTCCCCAACAACGATGATGACGACGACAAGGATCGTCGCGACCAGAACCCGTTCGGCGCCTTCGGCTTCAGCGCGAATGGCGCTGGCGGTGGCCTGGGCGACCTTTTAAACCAATTTGGCCAGATGCTCTCCGGCATGGGCTCCTCCATGAATTCGCCGGAGGGCAGCGGTCCGGTGAACTACGACCTGGCCAAGCGCATCGCGCACCAGCAGATCTCCGAGGACAAGGAGGTCAACGACAAGGACCGTGACGCCGTGCAGGAGGCAGTACGGCTAGCGGAGCTGTGGCTGGATGACGCCACCTCGCTGCCCACTGCTTCGGGCACCGTGACCGCGTGGAACTCGGGCCAGTGGCTGGATGCCACGCTGCCAATGTGGCAGCGCATGGTCACCCCCGTGGCCGAGCACATGAACAATGCGCAGCTGGACTCCCTGCCAGAGGAAGCCCGCGAGATGATGGGCCCGCTGTCTTCCATGATGAATTCCATGTCCGGAATGAACTTCGGTATGAAGCTGGGCCACGCTTTGGGTGACTTAGCGGCGCAGGCACTGACCGGTTCTGACTTCGGCTTGCCGGTCTCCCCCGCCGGCACCACCGCCCTTCTGCCGCACAATATTCAGGCCATCGCCCGCAACCTCAACGTCCCCGCCCAAGAGGTGCTGGTCTACATCGGTGCCCGAGAGGCCGCCCGCCAGCGCCTGTTCAAGCACGTTCCGTGGCTGGTGGAGCGCCTCGTGTCCTCCGTTGAGGAATACGCCATGGGCTTGGTCATTGATACCTCCCACATCGAGGAAGCTACCCGCGAACTCAACTTGGAATCTGGCGACCCACAGGCAATCCAGGACGCGATGGGCAAGCTGCAGGGCATGGACCTGTCTCCGCGGATCACCTCCCGCAACGCAGGTGCTGCCTCCCGCCTCGAGACGCTGCTGGCGCTCGTCGAAGGTTGGGTGGAGCACGTGGTCACCGAGGCATTGGGGGAGCGCATCCCGTCGACGAAGACGATGACGGAGGCGTGGTCGCACCGCCGCTCCACCGGCGGCTCCGCGGAGAAGGCCTTCTCTCAGGTCGTGGGCATTGAGCTCAACGCCCCGAAGGTCGAGGCCGCCGCCGAGCTGTGGCGCCGCGCCACCGTGGCGGTCGGTGCCGATAAGCGCGACTCGGCGTGGGACCACCCGGACCTGCTGCCGACGGCGGAGCACATTGACAATCCCGCCTCCTTTATCGACGGACTGCTCGATGATTCCACCGATGAGGGCTTTGAAGAGGAGTTCTCCAAGCTGGAGGAGATGCTCAAGCAGGAGTCCGATGGCACTGCGTCGCAGGACCAGGACCAAGGCCAAGACTCAGACGATAAGCAGTCCGGCGGCAACGACGACGGCGAAGAAAACCCGGACAAGGAGTAGCCGCCGGAGTAGCTGGCCTCAGCGGAAGCGCTGGTAGGCCTCCAGGTAGCCCTTGGCGCGCTCCGCCTTCGGCGCGCGGTCGGCCCACTCCCAGAACTCCGGACCATGCCCGGGCACGAAGGTGTGGGTCAGCTCGTGGATAATGACCGCGTCGAGGACGTACTCAGGCACATCCTGTAGCCGGTCCGAAATCCGAATATCTCCCGTTGAGGTAGTGCAACTACCCCAACGGGATTTTTGGTTTCCTACCCAGCGAATGGACCCCAGCTTCGCGCGGCCCTCGAGGTAGCGCATATTGAGGTCGCGAGCGCGGGCGGCCAGGGAGGTGTCGGAAAGCGGCGCCGATGAGTGCTTCTTCTCCACTTTCGCCACGATGTCCGCGACGGCTTTCTCCTCCTCCACCGCCGACATCCACGCCGGGATGCGCACCTCCAGCACCCCGTCCACCAGACGGGCCTGGACGGTGCGCTTGCGCTTAGCGGAGCGGATCACGCGGACTTCGGGCTTGCTCGACATGACAGGGAATTCTACCTGTGGTGCAATGAGAGACATACCGCGGTTGGGAACCAGCCCGGCGCGGAATAAGGGGGAAGGACTGTCATGGGGGCAGAAACCTATAGGTTGGCGCCGGATATCACGGCGCTGGAACGCGAACCGGGAGTCGTCCAATGCGGCATGGATGCCACGCGGGTGGGCGTGCTGCAGGCGCAGCCGTGGCTTGCAGAGCTACTCAACCGGCTGCGCACGCCGCTGACCCGGCAGACCATTGAGCGCTCGCTGGTCAACGGTGGCCTCAGCCAGGCTGCCGCCCGGAGTCTGGTGGACGATCTCATTGGATACCACATCCTGTGGCCCACGCCGCGCACGCAGCGCGTTGCCGTACTGGGCAGCTCGCAACTAGCAACGGAGCTGCGGGACGCGCTCATGGCAGACGGCTTTCAGCCCCGCGCTCCCCTGCGTGCAGATAAACCCGCCGACTACATCGCCGCCGTGGCCGGGCACCTGCCCATCGTGGCCGTGGACATGCTCGCCGGTGCTGTCGACTGGGCCGACGCCCTCCAGGCCGGACCGGCCACATGGCTACCGGTCTCCATGATGGACGCACGCGGCATCATCGGCCCCGTCCGCGTCGCGGGCTCAGGGCCCTGCCCACTGTGTGCGCACCTGCACCGCATTGACGCCGATGAGCACTGGCACGAGGTGGCCCGCCGCGCCGAGAAGGCTGACGCACCCGGGGATCCGGTCGTGCGCGCCGCGGTGGTCCTCCACTCCGTCGTAGCAGTGCGCCGGCTGCTGGGCAGGCCCTCCCCGCCGGGCGCGCCGCGCGGCAAGCCGCTTGCCGGGGAGCTCAAGGAGGTCGACCTTTACGGTGTAGAGCAGCACCGCCTGGTCTCCCAGCACCCGCGCTGCCCGCACTGCGCGGGCGGTTAGTGAGGATGCTGCGTCAGTCCTAGCCCCGCGCGGCGGCAATAATCTGCAGCACCTCCGCGCCATAGCGCTCCAGCTTGGCCGGGCCGACCCCGGAGACGCCGAGCAGCTCCGCCTCGGTTTCCGGGAGCTCCTCCGAGATGGCCTGCAGCGTGGCATCCGAAAAGACAACGTACGCCGGCACCTTCGAGTCCTTGGCCACTGACGCGCGCCACGCACGCAAGGCAGAAAAGACTTCCTCGTCACCCTCGTACTCACACCATTCGTGGCGGCCCAGCACCTTCTCCGCCGGACTGGTGAGCTCGCCGGAGCACACGCGGCAGCGCCGCGGGCGGTAGCGGCGGTTGGAATGCGCGGTGTCCTCGATGCCAGGCACCAGACCGTCGAGGAAGCGGGTGCGCTCGCGCGAGGCGCGCGAGCCCGTGGTCTTAGCCAAAGCCCACGACAGGGCCAGGTGTTCGCGCGCGCGGGTAATTCCCACGTAGAACAGGCGGCGCTCCTCCTCCACCTGCTCATCGCCGGCCTTGATGGCGTGGTTGATGGGCAGCAGCTTTTCCGTCAGCCCCACCAGGAACACCGCGTCCCACTCCAGGCCTTTAGCGGCGTGAATCGTTGCCAGCGTCACGCCCTCCATGGTGGGATTGTGCTTATTCTCCGAGCGGCGGTGTAGCTCCCCCAGCACTCCGTTGAGGTCAATATCCTCGTGGTCGTTCACGATCTGCTGGATGAGGGCCACCAATGCGTTGAGGGATTGCCACCGCTCACGCGCCTGCGCGCCCTGCGGCTCCGTGGCGCTCAAGCCCAGCTCCACGAACGCCGCGCGCGCAATCGCCACCGGGTCATCGGGCAGATCATCCCGTCGGGTGGCGGCGATAAGCACGCGAATGGCCTCCAGAATCTCCGGGCGGCGGAAGAATCCCTCGCCACCGCGGACCTGGTACACCACTCCGGCATCCGCCAACGCCTGCTCAAACTGCTCAGACTGGGCGTTGATGCGGTACAGGATGGCAATTTCTGAGGCCTTCACGCCCTGGTTGAGCAGGGTAAGCACCTGGCCCGCGACTTCCTTGGCCTCCACTTCCTCTGACTCATAGGCCTTGAAGGTGGGATCGGGGCCGGGCTCGCGCATGCCCTGCAGTTCCAGGCGGGTGCCCGCGGCACGCCCGCTGGCCTTGGCGATGACCTCATTGGCCAGGGTGGTCACCTGCGGCGTGGAGCGGTAGTCCCGCTGGAGCTTGACGACGGTCGCCTGCGGGTACGTGCGCGAAAAGTCCAACAGGTACTCCGGGGAGGCGCCGTTGAAGGAATAGATGGTCTGGTTGGCGTCCCCGACCACGGTGAGGTCATCGCGCTCTCCCAGCCACGCCTCCAGCACCCGCTGCTGTAGCGGCGTGACGTCCTGGTACTCATCGACCACGAAGGTGCGGTACTGCTCACGGAATATTTCCGCCACGGCCGGCACGTTTTCGATGGCCCCAGCGATGTGCATGAGGAGATCGTCGAAGTCGAGGTACATCAGGTCCGGGGTGGACTTCATCTGCTCATAGCGGCGGAACACCTCCGCCACGGCCGCCGGATCTCCCGGGGCTTCGCGGTCGGTGTTCTCGATGATCCCGGGATAGCCATCCGGGCTCACCAGGGAGGACTTGGCCCACTCGATCTCCCCCAGGAAGTCACGGATGGTGTCCTTCGAGTTATCCAGTCCCAGGGAGCGCACCGCGCGGCCGACGAGGCTGAACTTGTTATCGATGAGCTGCCACGGCAGATCACCCGCCACCTGCGGCCAGAAATACTTCAACTGCCGGCGCGCCGCGGCGTGGAAGGTTTGGGCTTGCACTCCCCCGACGCCCATCTGGTGCAGGCGCTCGCGCATCTCACTGGCGGCGCGGGTGGTAAACGTGACGGCGAGGACGCGCTGCGGGTTCACGAACCCCTGGTCCACCATGTGGGCAATGCGGTAGGTGACCGTACGGGTCTTGCCGGTTCCGGCACCGGCCAGGATGCAGACCGGGCCGCGCGGCGCCGTGGCGGCGGCGCGCTGGTCCTCATCGAGCAGGGACAGATCCGGTCTTTTCACCGTGGAACCACTCCATAATCATCGTGTGTGCAATTGAGCCCTTCCGGGCAATGGTCAAACTCGGCAGCTCTGCGCGGGACACCCACCGCACCTCCGCGAGCTCACCGTCAGTATCGCACACGGGGCGGACATCCCCCGTGGCCGCGGAAAACCCCACCATGAGCGAACCACTCGGCGGCCACGGCTGCGAGCCCCAATAGGTCACCTGCTCCACCCGCCGGCCGGTCTCCTCCAGAGCTTCGCGCTGGAAAGCCTCCTCGAGGCCCTCCCCCGGTTCGACGTACCCGGCGATAAGGGAGAAGAACCCGGACCGCGCACGATTGCGCGCGAGCAGAATTCGGTCTGATTCCGGGTGGTGGATGATGCCGATCACGGCGGGGTCAATGCGCGGGAAGACAAAAGCATCCGCATCGCGCCCCACCGCTCCCGGCTCGGGAAAAGATAGTTCCCGGCCAGTTCGCGGGTGGAAGCGCATTTCCCGGCGGTTGCGCATGAGGTGCAGGACTTTGAGGATTTCGCCGTGCCCGGCAAAGAAGGTGGCATCCTCCAAGCGTCCCAGATCAGCAGCGAGCTCCTCCTCTAGAAAGAAGGCGCGAAGCTGACCAACTTCCACGAGGGCCTCTCCGGCGGGGTGATCCACCAGCACTGGGTGACCGTCCTCAGTAACGGGTATGCGGCCAGAGGCGGTGACAGGCAGATACATGCGGCGAGCTGCTACTTCTCGTCGTCAGACTCGTCGGTGTCCTCGACCGCTTGCTGCATCTCGTGCTTGATGTAGAGCAGGCGGTCACCCGGCTTCAGCGCATAGGCATCCGCGGTATCCACGCGGTGCAGTTCGTTGTTGCGGAGGACGGCGAGGACGATATCTGCCAGGTGGCGCGGGTTGGAGCCGACCTCAAATTCGCGCACGGGGCGCTCCGAAACGGAGAAGCCCTCGTTCGGGGACAGCAGGTCCTCCATCATCTCCACCACGGTCGGGGTCACGGTGGCCAAGCCCAAGAGGCGGCCGGCCGTCTCGGCGGAGGTGACCACGGAATCAGCGCCGGACTGCAGCAGTAGGTGGCGGTTCTCGGACTCGCGCACAGAGGCCACGATCTTGGCCTTCGGGTTGAGCTCGCGCACCGAAAGCGTACACAGCACCGCGGTATCGTCCGTGGACGGGGTCACGACGACCGAAGACGCGTGCTCCACACCGGCAATACGCAGCACGTCCTGCTTGGTTCCGGAGCCGTAGATGGTCACCAGACCGTGGTGCTCAGCATTGGCCAGGGAGGCACGGTTGGTATCGATGACCACGATCTGGGAGGCCGGGACGTCGTCGGCGATCAGCGCGGAGACCGCGCCGGCGCCCTTGGTGCCGTAGCCGATGACGACGGTGTGGTTACGCAATTGCTTTCTCCAATTCTGGATCTCAAACGTGCGGCGGGCCCGATCAGTAAGCACCGACAGGGTCGCGCCGACCAATAACACAAGGAAGAGCAGGCGGGCTGGGGTAACGATGATGAGGTTAATGAACCGCGCCGGCGGGGTTACCGGCACGATATCGCCGTATCCCACCGTAGTCAGTGACACTGCGGCGTAGTATGCGGCGTCGAGCAAGGAGAGGCCCTCGCTATAGCCGTCCCCATCGAGGTAGACCACCACTGTGACGAAGATGAGTAGGCCCATGGCCCAGAAAACGCGTCGAGCAAGCTGTTTCCACGGGCTGGTGCTCTCCGTGCGGGGCAACGTGATCACGTCGATCAGCGCGTGATCTGGCTGCGACGTCAGTTCCACCTGCGGTAAGAACCGCGACTTAAAGCGCTTTCCTATGTGCTTGGCCACGAAGTGCCATCCTCCCTTGACCGGAGCGGATATACCGAGAAACTACCTTAGACTCAACCCGGGTGGGGTCGAAACTGCAGAGTTTAGAAGGTTGGCCAACTCTTCGCCACTGGGCAAGCTCTTCGGCTCCAGGAGGTAGCCCTCGCTGACGTAGTAGAAGGCCGCGCGAACTGAATCTACCTTGTGGATTCGCCGCCATGCCTCCGCGTACACGGCAAGCTGAATCTCCGCCGCGGTGAGTGCCTCTCCCTTGGGCTGACGTCCGGTCTTCCAGTCCACCACGAACCAGGTGCCGTCCGCCTCTTGGAATACGGCGTCCATGCGGCCGCGCACAACGGAGTCACCGATGGTGATTTCAAAGGGCGCCTCCACATAGGACGGCGTGCGCTGCGCCCACTCCGAGGACAGGAAGGACTCCTTGAGGGCCTCAAGGTCCTGATTCGGTTCGTCGTGGGAGCCCGGAAGCTCGTCCTCCCCGAGCAGCGCTGGGGAACCAAAACGGTCTTCCAGCCAGGCGTGGAAGGCGGTGCCGCGCTTGGCGTAGGAGTTCGGTTTGAAGGGAACGGGGCGACGCTGGCGGCGGGCAAACTGTATGGGATCGGCCGCCATCGCCACCATGTCGGACGCCGTCAGCTCACCGGGCAGCTGCACATCGACCACGGGGGCCTTCAGCGCCTCGTTCTCCTCAATCAGCGCGGTAGCTTCCCGCTCCCAAATTTCGAAAGTCTCGCCATCGCGCAGTGGCGGCAGTTCTTCCATAGCCGCTCGTACCGCGTCTGCTGCGCTGATTGCCTCCGGCCGCGGGGACAGCGCTGGGAAGTGCGCCGTCTCTTCTGCGCCTTCGGCCTTCTCCTCCGGAGCCTCCGGCACATCCCAGTGCACGACCAAGTCAGGGTGCTTGTCCTTGAGCAGTGTCAGGTAGTGGTACGGCCCCTTCTTCCTTTTGTTCGTGCCCGAGCCCGTCACCGTCAGCGAGGACTCAGTGCGCGTGATGGCTACGTAGAACAAACGCGCTGCCTCTTCGGCTTGGAACTCGCGGTCCTGCGCAAGGAAGGCCTTGCATGCCTTTTCAAAGGCCGACCGGTCCTTCGCGTCATCGGGCACGTCGATGTAGTCCTCATCTCCGGGGACCTTTTGGATCTTGGTCAGGAAGGTTTCCGCCTGCGCCTTGTAGCTCGAGGAATCCGCGTGGGCAACGCACACGTGCTCCCACTCCAGTCCCTTGGCCTTGTGCACCGTCATGATCTGGACGCGGTTGCGCACTGCAGGTACCTCACCGGGAGTAAGACCGTTTTCTTCCTCGCGCGCCAACTTGAGGTAGTCCAAGAAGGCGGCCAAACCGTCACCGTGGAACCCAGCGACAATATCCGCGAAGGCGTCAAGGTGCGTCGTCCCGCCTGGGGTTCCCGCGGCGAGTACCTCGGTGCGCAGACCGAATACGGTCTCGATGTCAGCGAAAATGTCATTTAAGGACTTGCCCAGGGAGTACGTGCGCAGGTGACGCAGTTTCGCCGACACGGCTTCCATGCGCTCCAGCCCTTCCGGGGTATAGCGCTCGCGCTCGCCCAAGTCCGCCAACGCATCGGCCAATCCCAAGACCTGGTCTGGTCCTTCTGCCACGATGGCTTCGACCTGTTCCGTTAAGTGCGCCAACGGGTCACCGCCCTCCCACCTGGTGCGTCCCTCGGTGGCGCCAGCCAGGTTGCGCTGGCGTGAGTGAAGAGCCTGAATATCTGCGATGCCCAGCCCGCACATGGGACCGGTGAGCACGCGCAGCGCAGCGGCGGCGTCCTGCGGCCGGACCAACAGCGTTGCCACTGCTACGAGATCCTGGATCTCTGGTTTCCACAACAGGCCACCCAGGCCGAAAATTTCGTTGGGCACGCCGGCCTCATCCAGGGCAGCGGCGATCAACGGCGATTGCTTATTGGTGCGTACCAGCACCGCGGCACTAAAGTCCTCACCTTCCGGAGTAGCGTCATACAGCTTACGCAGGTGCTGGGCAATAAAGTCTCGTTCTTCGTCTTCTGTGGCGAAGTAGCCCAACTGCACATCACCAGCCGGCGCGGTGGGCTTCGGTGCCAGCTCATCGACGGGCCGCTTACCCGGCGCAGCAGAAAACAGCTCGGCGGCCACGTCATTGGCTAGCGTCAACACCGTGGAGGGATTGCGCCACGACGTCGTGAGCTGATCCTTGGGAGCATTCTCCCCGTCGTTTTGCGGGAAGTCCTCAACGAAGGCGGCGAGGTTTTCCGACGTGGCGCCACGCCATCCGTAGATGGACTGCATGGGATCACCCACGGCCGTCACGGATAGGCCTTCGCGCTCGCCACCAAACAGGGAACGCAGCAGGATGCGCTGTGCATGAGAGGTGTCCTGGTATTCGTCGAGCATGATGACGCGGTAGCGCGCGCTTTGCTCCTCCCCCAGCACGGGGAAGTTCTGCGCCAAGGTAGCGGCGATGGACATCTGCTCACCAAACGTGATGACCCCACGCTCTGCCTGCTCCTTCTTGAGGGCATCCACCAGGGGCAGGTACTGCAAGCGCAGGCGCTGTGTATCGAGATACTTTTGCAGATCTTTGCTGAACTCGCCTTTGGTTCGCGACGACTTTTCTAGGTCTTCTGCCGTGGCGCGGAAGGCATGCTCGTGCTCGCGCAGCAGCGTGGTGTCAATGAGCTCTCCGTCGAGGGCATCCGACAACGCGATGACCGTTTGAGTCACTGATGCCACTTCGTTGTCGGCACTCAGAGCACCGGTGAAGTTGCTTACTACCTCATGCGCGATGGAGTAGCGCTCGGCAGCGGTGATCATGCGGGCATCCGGCTCTACTGGCATGAGCAGGCCGTATTCCCGGACCAGATCACCTGCGTAGGAATCATAAGTGGATACCTTGGGGGCGATGTTCTCCAGAGCGTCCGCAGCCGCCGTGCCCGGCGCGACCAGCCCGGAGGAGCGCAGCGTGAGCAATTGGCGGCGGATTCGCTGCTCCAGCTGCTGTGCCGCCTTGCGCGTGAAGGTCAGTCCAAGGACCTGCTCCGGGCGCACCAGACCGTTAGCCACGAGGGACACCACGCGGGAGGCCATCGTCTCGGTCTTGCCGGCACCTGCACCCGCCACGACGAGCTTGGGGCCCAAGGGGCCGTCGATGACCGTTGCTTGCTCCGGCGTTGGTGGGAAGGGTTTGCCCAACGCGTGCGCCAGGGCGTCCGGACTGAAGTGGTGAGCTGAATTCTTAGGCATTGGTCACCAGACCTCCTTCATTCATGATGGGGCAGATAGAGCGGATGGGGCACCTCTCACAGTCCTTGTTTTCGCGTGCCGTCAGGCCGGGACCTCGCAGTTCGGCGACCAGCTCCGGTAGCTTGCGGGCAAACTCCTCAAGTTCCTCGGGAGGGACGGGATCTTGGTCCCGCGTGGCCACGGACTGATTAGTCGAGCGCGGGTAGACCAGCTTGCCGCCGGCGCGGGAGAGACCGTCACCCGTGCGGATTTCGGATACCCATTCCTCGCCGTGCTCCTGCCCCGCATCCACGTCAGCATCAGGGCCCTCGCCGGGGCTTCGCTGACCGGGGACGATAGCGCCGTGCTCTAGCGCCAGCTGATAGGTCAGCAGCTGCTGGTTTTCCTTAACGGCCTGCTTCGTCGGCACCGTCTTCCCCGTCTTCAGATCCACCACCATGTAATCCTCGCCGGCTTTAACAAGGCGGTCGATGTAGCCGTGGATAGTCACGTCTGGCGCGACCTCCACCGTGACGGGAACCTCCACGCCCACTGGGGTAAGCCGTACCGTGGAGCTCACAGACCACTCCGCGGTCCGATCAATAAGGCGCACAAAGTCCTCCAGCTCGCGCTCCCTCTTCCACGCCGGAACATCGAGGATGGCTTCAAAAGCATCGACCACGAGCTTCTTTGCAGGGCCGCTCTCAACGCCGCGCCCCAGGGCCTCTAAGAACACGTGCGCCAGGTTGCCGCGGACGAGGTTGAGAGTCGAGGAATCGTCCTCAACGAGCCGGCCCAGTACTGCATTAAGCGGACACTTCATCAGCGCCTCGACGCGCGAGGGGGACACGGTGCTGGATCCGCGCAGGGCCGGCTGCGACGCAATGGAGCGTGCCGCCCACCACTCGTCCGGATGCGCCCCGGGAACACCGCCATGGGCAAGGCGGGCCAGCTGCCGCACCGCCTGGGAGCGCTCAAGCTCGCTCGATTCCGGGTCGGCAGCACAGCGGCGTAGCTGGGCCACGAAGGCGGACACGGACAGTACGGAGACCTGCAGAGGGTCAAGCTCTTCGTCGGCAGAGCCGCCGCCGCGCAGCGTCACTGGACCGGGCTCCGGAACGTCAAGCCCCAGCTCGCGCGGCAGGCTTTGACGCGCCAGCCGCCGGGCGGCGTCCCGGCGTGCACGCTGTCCGGGGACATCTACCCCCTCGACGGACAAGAACTCGGTGATAAAGCGCGACGGCTCTTCGACCTCATCGCCCTCCGGGGCGTCCACCGCGACGATGAGGAGGCGGTGACGGTGCCGGGTGGTAGCTACGTGGAAGAGACGGCGTTCTTCTGCCAAGCGGCCCGCGACGTGGCTGACCGGGGTCCCCGGCGAGATGTTACGGTCTAGAAGATCGATGAGCCCTTCCTGGTCAAAGAGCGAACCGGTCTCCCCCACCGAGGGCCAGGTTCCCTCCTGCACTCCGGCCACGATGACCGTGTCCCATTCGCGGCCGACAGCGCCGTGTGCGGTGAGGATCTCTACCGCGTCCGGCAGCGCGGAGCGGCGGTCACGCACGCCCGTGGGAAGCTCTTGTTCGGTGATGTGCAGGATGAAGGAATCCAGCGATGCGCCCGGGCGGCGCTCGGCATAGTCACCGGCGGCATCGAAGAGCGCCATCATGGCGTCCAAGTCGCGGTCCGCCTGCGAGCCGGCCGCACCGCCGCGCAGGGCCGCGGCCTGCAGGCGACCATCAAGACCAGTGGCATTCCATACCGCCCACAGGACTTCCTCCACCTCCGCCTCGGCCCGCAGCGCCTCACGCCCGGCGGACAGCACACCGCGGATACGGGTGAGGATGGCCTCCTCGCGCTCAGTGAGAAGGTTGTTGAAATCCGGCAGTTCGCCGTCGAGCAATTCCCGCAGCGTGTCCATGCCGCGCTGCTCCGGGCGCCAGCGGCGCAGACCGCGGATGAGGCGGCGCAGAGTTACCGGGTCGGCACCGCCGACAGGGCCGGTGATGAGGTCTTCCAACTCGGCCGGTGTGAGCTCGGCCTCCAGCGCGCGCAGGGCCAGCATCACGGACTTCACCAGTCGTTGCTCAGCCAGCACCACATCCGTGGGGCTAATGTGCACCGGCACGCCCGCTGCCAAGAGCGCGCGGCGAATCGGACCGATATCCTTGGTGGAGCGCACAATCACGGAGATATCGCGCCAGTCCACGCCCTCCTCTAGGTGACGGCGGCGTACTGCATCTGCGACGACATCGCGCATAACCCCGCGCGAGTCCACCACACTCACGCAGACCGGCGCCGGGGTCCGGCGGGGCGCAGTCAGCCGCAACTCAGTATCTGCCTTCCAAGACGTGAGAAACTCGGCATTGGCGCCGCGGAACGCAAAGACTGCCTGATCGGGGTCTCCACCAATAACAGTTAGTTCCGCGCTCTTGGAAAGCTCGGCGATGAGCTTTCCGGCGGTCGGGTCCAAAAGCTGTGCGTCATCAACCACGATGGTGTGCCAGGGATGGTTCTGAAGGAGCTCCGGGCGCAGCAGCACCTGGCTCACCAACTCCGCAGCCGAGTAGGAATGCGAACCAGCCAAGGCCTGTGTGCGCTCGTATTCACGCAAAAATTCGCCCGCTGAGCTCCACATCGGGCGTTGGTGCTTCGCCCCCAGTTCTTCCAAGTCAGCCGGCCCCAGGCCGCGCTCGATCGAGCGCAGCAGCAAGTCACGCAACTGCCGGGCAAAGCCTACATAATCAAGCGCAGGGCGAATCTCCTCCGGCCACGCGCCACGCCCATCGCTTGCCTGACCCGAGAGGAGTTCCCGGATCACCGCATCCTGCTCGGCACCGGTAATAAGCCGCACGTCCTCCTCACTCCCCCGGCGCAACAGAGCGAAGGCCAGGGAGTGTACGGAGCGCACCATGGAGGCTTGCGCCGCGTAGTCATCGAGATGCTCAGCTAGCTCACGGCGCAGCATCGACCCCGACTCCTTGGAGGGAGCGACCACGAGGATGCCGGAGGCGTCCATGCCGGCGCGAAGGCGCCCCACAACGACGTCAATAAGCAGGCTCGATACGCCCGCACCCGCTGTTCCCAGCACTCGCCAGGTGCCGGTGGTGGGAAGGAGAATGTCCCAGTCGCGCGTGGAAGCGCGGCGGGTGCGGGGAACTAGGCGGACATCCGGCGAAGGCGGAAGCATGGCGCCGGTGTGGGTGGCTGACTGGCTGGAGTATTTCACGCCCTACAGTCTGTCAGATGCCACGGACACGAGCGTCTCTTCCACCCTTTCAATGCTCGAACGCACTGTCGATTTGGACTGTGGGTGCAGCGTATTGACGTAGCGCCGGTACGCCACCGCGCGCAACAAAAGTTGGCGAATGCCGGGCACGGCAGCAAAACGGTCGCAAATGTCGTCATCCACCACGCCGGCGATCAGGCCATCCACCATGACTAATGCCGCCGACCATCCGCGCGGCCGGGGGCTGGCCGAGGGCACAATATCTGTGAGCGCGGGCGGATTCACCCCTGAAAAGATGGTGGTCCCCAGAAGGTCCATGTGCGCCGTGACCAACTCAACGCCCTCCAATTCGGCATCGGAATAGGCCTCACCTGTTTCCTCCCACGCGGCGCGCTCAGCGCGCGCGAAAACGTCCTCGCGGTGCCCCACGGTGGGCAGTGGTGAGGCCACCATGGCGTCGTCTAGCCGCAGCGCCAGCTGAGCTGTCTCGTCAACGCGCCCGCGCAGGTGGCCGGGGACGAACTGCGTCGCCTTCCAACCGGAGAAGGTATAGCGGCCGTCCGTGGTGAGCACGGGACGGGCAATGCGCGCGCCAGGCAGCTCCAGCTTCTCCCGCACTTTAGCGGACCAACCGGACCACTCGCGAGCCTCGGCATACACCACATCCCCTAAGTGGATCCCATTGTCCCAGGCGGTTCCTAGCACCTCACCGGCAGCGCGGCGCGGGCTTGCCTCAGCATGAAAAGCAGCCAGAACTGGTTCGGGTGGCAGCGGCATGAGCACATCCTCCTAGTCAGGGTTGTGGGGGTCGCGGTTCGCCGGATTCGGGTACGGCCACGGGTTGGGCTCGCACGTAACGTCCTCGTCCGGATAGATCTCCTCCGGCTCCTTCTTCGCCAGCACGCCGTTGTTCAAGCTCAACGTCTGCTGCATCATAACCGGAGCCAGCTTGCCATTTCCGCCGCACGCTTGGTGCGCGGCATAGCCAATCGCGTGGCCAAACTCGTGGTTAATAAGGTACTGGCGGTAGTTACCCAGGTCCCCTTCGAAAGGCACCGCGCCGCGCACCCAGCGGGATTCGTTGAGGTTAACAACGGATTCGCCCGTGATCGCAGTGTGGCACGAAGTTTCCATCTCGAGCTGTGCGCCGCACATCTCCGCGGTGGTGGCAAGGGAGGACAGGCGGAAGCGGGTATCTGGGTTGTCGTCCGGCTTGACGTGGATGAACTCGAAGTCGCCAGCGGCGGTCCAGCCGCGGGGGTCCGACAGGGTGGCGTCGATCAGCGCTGCTACCGCCACGTCTCCGCCGTACGCCGACGTGTCCACGCCGTTTTCAATCTCTACAGAGAACCGGACGGTTTCCTTGCCGCCCTTGCCCACGTGCATGGTGGACGGGCCGGCGTTACGGTAGGTTTGATCGCCCTGTTCCGTAAACGCGCCGCCGGCGGGCAGCCCCTCCTTAGCGGCCTCCACTGCGCTGGCATTGGCGGGATCGGGACCCTTGCGCGCGGACGCGGTAGCACCTGCGCTGCTGTGCGACGCCTCCCCCGCGTCCCCAGCGTCAGCCGCGGTGTTCTCGGCAGGGCTGCGCACGACATCAACCAGCATCCAGACGGTGATGACCACCATCACGGGGATGGCGACAACCCGCCACCAGCCGTATTCGTTAGCAAACCGCACCACCGCCGAAGGGCGCTGGTGCTTAGACCGGGAAGACTGCTGAGGGCGGTGCTGAAAATCCGCAGGGTTGTCCATGGCCATTTAGGCTA
This sequence comes from Corynebacterium axilliensis, assembly GCF_046097495.1. Taxonomy (NCBI): domain Bacteria; kingdom Bacillati; phylum Actinomycetota; class Actinomycetes; order Mycobacteriales; family Corynebacteriaceae; genus Corynebacterium; species Corynebacterium axilliensis. The sequence goes on along the minus strand of NZ_CP175768.1, from coordinate 2,570,521 downwards.
CCGCGCCGGCTTACTCGGATGGTTGTTAACCCGCGAAACCGACGGTGTGGGCGCGTGCGGTGCCGATTTCGACGTACACCACGCGCTCGGTGCGCACGATGTACTTGCGGCCCTTAGAATCCTCCAGCTCGAGCGTGGAGTTATCCGCCAGGGCACCGTTGATGGTCTGCGCCAGCTCCTCCTGGGTTCCTTCAGCGTGAATAACCAGCTCGCGAGCGGTATCAGCAAAACCAATCTTGATATCCATGTGCATATGCTCCTTATACTCAGTACTTCTTCTCATGCCGGAGCCCCGGTCAACCCGGAGACCACCGTCGTCGTCCGGCGCCCCAGCGCTCTAATGGCCCCACTATAGCCACGTCCTCTACTATCGAGGTGTGCATGCCCCGAATTCCTCAAACGCTTCCCGCGATCAGCGCAATGAACCATCCGCATCCCCGACGTTTGCGTCCCTCGGCGTAGCCGCTGAAATTTGTGACGCACTCGCTGACCAGGGGATCACGCGCACCTTCGCCATCCAGGAGCTCACTCTTCCCATCGCTCTCAATGGCCAAGACCTCATTGGTCAGGCCCGCACCGGCATGGGCAAGACGCTGGGCTTCGGCGTTCCTTTGCTGGACCGCGTCTTTGACGATGCCGACATTCCGGAACTCGATGGCACTCCCCGCGCGCTGGTCATCGCCCCGACCCGCGAGTTAGCTATCCAGGTCAGCGGGGACCTTGCGGCGGCGGCCGCGAACCTCCCGCTGCGCGTCGTCACGCTGTGCGGTGGGCGCCGCTTTGAGAAGCAGCTGACGGAGATTGACAAGGGAGCCGACGTGGTCGTGGGCACGCCGGGCCGCCTCCTTGACCTGTGCCAGCGCAAGCACCTGTCCTTCGACAACGTCAGCGTCCTCGTCTTGGACGAGGCGGACGAGATGCTGGACCTGGGTTTCTTGCCGGACATCGAAAAGATTCTCCAGCTCTTGCACGGCAATCCGCACCAGACCATGCTCTTTTCCGCCACCATGCCGGGGCCCATTATGACGCTGGCGCGCACCTTCCTGAACAAGCCGGTCCACATCCGCGCGGAGTCCGGCGAGGAGGAGCAGACGCACGCCTCCACCCGCAAGGTCACGTTCCAGGCCCACCGCATGGACAAGGTAGCGGTGCTCTCCCGCATCCTGCAGGCGCAGGACCGCGGCCGCACTATCATCTTTGCGCGGACTAAACGCGCGGCGGCAACCGTGGCCGAAGACCTGGCGCAGCGCGGCTTCCGCGTGGGCGCGGTACACGGGGACATGGATCAGTCCGCGCGCGAGCGCTCACTGGCTGCTTTCCGCGACGGCACGGTGGACATCCTCGTGGCCACGGATGTCGCCGCCCGCGGCATCGACGTGGACGATGTCACCCACGTCATCAACTATCAGGTGCCGGATGATCCGATGACCTTCGTGCACCGCATCGGCCGGACCGGCCGCGCCGGACACAGCGGCACCGCGGTAACGTTGGTGGGATACGATGAGCTGCCCAAGTGGCAGGTGATCAATGATGAACTGAACCTCGGCGAGCCCACTCCGCCGCAGTGGTTTAGCACCTCCCCGGAGCTGGCGGAAGCACTCGACATTCCGGAGGGTGTTACCGAATCCGTCGGCCCGGCCACCAAGGTGCTGGGCGCGCCGGCTAAGCGCGGGGCTCACTCGCAGCGCTCCGAGCGCGCGGAGCGCTCGCCGCGCCACGCCACGAATTCCGCCCGCGCTGGGCGCCGCACGCGGGCGACTAGCCGCCGTACCCGACAAGGAGGACGCCGATGAGCGCTGAGAATCTGGACCAGGAATCCCCCATGAAGGATTCGGCACGGCCCAAGCCCTCGGCCCCGATCCTGCGCTCAACTAAGGCCGACTGGGTAGCCGTGGGCGCTATCTCCGCAGTCAGCGCCATTGCCCTCGCCGGCGCGTTTGTGACCGCACCGATCCGGCAAGCAGAGCTTAGCCCCGCCGCGGACACGGTTGCTGACACAGAGGCCGACGCCTCCGCGGAGCCCCTGGATTCCATCCCCGCGCACCTCACCGAGTCGTTTTCGCTACCCAACACCCCAGTTCCGGGACAGTCCCGCGTGGTGAGCGCACAGGGAGTGCTTGTCACCCACGACGGCGATACCTTGACCGCCACTTCCCCGACTGGGGAGACGGCGTGGACTTATCGCCGCGGCGATGCCGACCTCTGCTCTCTGGGAACTGCCTGGAACAAGATTGTGGCCACGTACCGAACGGGCAACGGCTGCGGAGACGTCGTGGCGCTCGACGCCGCGAGCGGCCAGTACGACAGCACTCGGAGTGCCCGCAGCGCTCAAGAGGTCGTGCCGATTTCCTCCAACAGCAACGTCGGCACGGTATCCACGGAGCGCATTGAACTCTGGCGCGATGACATGGTGCGCACTGTCGAGTACGGCGAGGTCGACGCCAAGCAGGAGCCCGGCCAGCAGCCGCACGAGGACTGCACGATCACCTCCGCGCTGACGCGCACCGAAAACCTGGCCGTCACGGAATCCTGCCCCGATTCCCCGGACTCCACGTGGCTGCGCATCCAGAAGACCACCCCAGAGGATTCTCGCGCGCCAGAAATCACGCGCGATATTGAGATCAATGACCCGGGCGCGCGCCTAGTCGCCGTCGGCCAAGAGGCCGCAGCAGTATTCCTGCCCAGCGATTCTCCCCGTATCGTGTCCTATAACTTCGACGGCGAGACCATCGCGTCCACCGAAGTGGAGCCCTCTAAGGCGCTTACCGACGCCTCCGCCCCCTTCGCACCGGCGATTGCTGATTTGCCCCACAACATGACGTGGTTCGACGGGGAGCGCCTCTACTTGTTTACCCCGACGGAGCTGCGCGTTGACCACATTGTGGACGGCGCGTTGGGTACCGGCGTGGCGGTCGACGACCGGCTCCTCGTTCCCACTGCGGAAGGCATCGCCGTGGTGAACTGGTCCAGCGGCGAGGTGGAGCGAACGATCGACGTCGACCGCGAAGGCTACTCGGGCCCGGTCTCCCTGACCCTTGCCGGCACTGCCATCGTCGAGCAGCGCGGCAGCACCGCCGTGGCGCTGACAGCTTCCTAGAAGTTCTGCTCCGCCCACTGGGCGGTCGCAGGTACTGCCATCATCAGGTAGAGGACGACGGCCGCGCTAGCCAGCGTGACAATGCCCAAGGCGATGGCGCCGCCATTAAACATTTGAAAAGCCATGGCAGCGAGGATGAACTCCACCAGCACAATGGCGCCGCGTCCCCAGCGCTTTCCCTTCACAAAGGCCCACGAGCCGATGATGACGAACCCGAAGACAATAAAGAGGAAGATCGCCGTGCCCAGGCCCACGAAGGGCGAGGCACCCGAGTCGGAGACCATCGACGCGTTATCGGCCCCGGACATCTCCCGAACGATGAGGAAGATGCCGAAGATGATCACCGCGATGGACTGTACGACGGCAATTCCGGCGGCCAGGAGTACTGGGCGCGGTGCCTGTTCCTTGCGTTCCTTGCGCAGTGGGATGGAGTTCTTGGGGGATGGTGTCTTCTTCTTGCTCACGAGCTCTCAGTCTACTGTGTATATTTCCTCGATTTAATACGAGTTAACCCGCGCGTTGATGCCAACCCAGCTATCCGAAGGGGCCATTTCGGGGGCAGGGGGCGGCCGGAGGATTTGACGCGATCTGCGTCACCACACTCACACTTCTACCGTTAAACCGCCTGTTAGAGCGGTTTCTGACAGGCTTCTTACAGCAAGACTTCGCGTCAGTGCCGCGCCCCGAGAGCATATTTTTTAGTGAGCTTCACCACTTTTTGGGCTTTACCTCTAGCGGACTGTGAGTAAACATGTCATTATTCTCAGGTAGCAAAAACAACGGGCTGTTTAATCAGTTCGAAACTCGGAGCAACATCCGGGTAAACAACAGGTGAATCACGGCGGCGTCGACGCTGGCCCTAACTCGAGACAGGGCCCCACTGACCGCAGACCAATTCACTTCCACCCTTTAAAACTCAGGGCAGCACACGTCCGTGCGTCTACGTCCGTGGACTGTCCTGGTGCACACCCTGCTGTCTAAATTTTGTTAGGAGATTTCAATCATGGATTGGCGCCACGAAGCTGTTTGCCGCGACGAAGACCCGGAGCTGTTCTTCCCGGTCGGTAACTCCGGCCCCGCACTCACCCAGATCGCTAAGGCCAAGCTGGTCTGCAACCGTTGCCCGGTTGCCTCTTCCTGCCTCAAGTGGGCCCTCGAGTCCGGCTTGGACGCCGGCGTGTGGGGCGGTCTCTCCGAGGAGGAGCGCCGCGCCCTCAAGCGCCGCAACCGCAGCCGCGGCCGTGCCCGCGTGTCCGCATAAGCAGACCCCGATTTCCGCTCCGGCATACCCTGCCGCTACAGTTGAATAAGTTCATTTACCCTTAAAAGAAGGAGTACGCGATGAGCAAGCGTGGCCGTAAGCGCAAGGATCGCCGTAAGAAGTCCGCTAACCGCGGCAAGCGTCCTAACGCATAACGTCAGCAACTCAAGGCTCGCTCCCTACCGTTTCCCAACGGCAAGGAGCGAGCCTTTTGCTATGCACGGCGGGCACAGTGCCGAGCCGCCCTACAGGAGAATGCGCCAAGAATGGGGACTAGCCCCAGGTAATCTCCGTGCGCGTGATCTGCACGGAGATGCGCTGGCGCAGCGACTGGGGAGCGCGTTGCCCGCCGCAGCACTTGCGCACCAGCGCCCGCACCACTTCTTCGCTGTCGAGCCGCTCCTGGCAGGAATCGCATTGGGCGATGTGCTCTCGAATGGCCAGGGCCCGCGCGTAGCTCGTCGAATCATCGAGCAGCTCCCGGAAGAGTGCCTCGACCTCCGGAGAGTTGCACGCACCGCAGTTGCGTCCGGTTGCGCGTTCCATTACTTCTCCTCCATTTCTGGGTGCATGTCAGGGTGGTTGCGGCCAATGCCCTGTTCTCGTGCCACGTCCTTCAACGCCGTCCGCAGTAATTTTCTTCCACGGTGTAGCCGGCTCATCACCGTACCCAGCGGAGTGTCCATTATTTCCGCGATTTCCTTGTAGGCCAAGCCCACCACGTCTGCGTAGTAGACCACCATGCGGTAGTCCTCCGGAAGGTCATTCATGGCCTCAGAAATCTGCGAGTCCGGCATCTGTTTCAGGGCCTCAACCTCGGCGGATTCCAGACCGGTCGAGTCATGCCCGGCCGTGGTGTAGAGCTGGAAGTCACTCAACTCGTCTGCGGAGGATTCCGTCGGCCGGCGCTTGGCCTTGCGGTAGGAGTTGATGTAGGTGTTCGTCATGATGCGGTAGAGCCACGCCTTGAGGTTCGTGCCCTGTTTAAAGGAGCCGAAGTTGTTGTAGGCCTTGAGGTAGGTTTCCTGAATCAGGTCCTCGGCGTCCTGGGGGTTGCGGGTCAGCCGCATCGCGCCGCCATAGAGCTGGTCCAGCAGGGGCAGGGCTTGTTCCTCAAATAGCCGCTGCTGCTCGCGGTGCTGGGTCGGCGCCTGGCGCGCACTCGTTGTTTCTGTGGCCATGTCTACCATGGTAGCGCCCCGGACTAGGCTGGAAGACATGTCCAAGAAGACCCCGCATGCCGCCACCCCCGCCCTGAAAATCCTCGAAGAGGCCGGGGTGGAACACAGCGTCACCACCTTTGAGGGCGGCAGTGATCACTTTGGAGAAACCGCCGTCGCGGCCCTTAACGTCGAACCGGAGCGCATCTTTAAGACCCTCGTTATTGACCTCACCGCGGGCAAGGCCCCAAAGCCGCAGCTCGCCGTGTGCGTGCTGCCGGTGAGCTTCCAGCTCAGCCTCAAGAAGGCCGCCGCCGCGTTCGGCGCCTCCAAGGCCACGATGGCCAAGCCGGAGGATGCCTCCAAGTCCTCCGGCTACATCCCCGGCGGCATCTCCCCGCTGGGCCACAAGAATGTCTTACCCACAGTGGTGGATGAAACCGCGCTGATGTGGGACACCATCTTCTTCTCTGGCGGAAAGCGCGGGCTGGACATTGAGATGAACGCCGAGGACTTGGCGCAAGTCCTCGAGGTGTCCTTCCAAGACGTCCTCGCGGACTAGCGCCCAAGGAGTAGGGCTTAGCCAAAAAGGCTAGAAGAGGGTTGCCGAGGAGGCGTCGATAAGCTCCGCGTAGTCGTTGCGGACGTTGCCCACCGCCGGGTCTGCCGGCTGCGCGGCAAAGCCCCGGACCGAGCTCGGCTCCAGCAGCTCCTCCCCCGCCAGCCACGGACCAATCTCCTCAGACGTCAGGAACTTGGGCAGCCGGTGGTGCAGCCACTCCATCTCCTCTGTGGCTGCCGTGGTCACCATCGTGGCGGACAGGCGGTCCATGCCCGTGGCCCACAGTCCGGCTGCCCACAGCATCCCCTCCGGCCCCGTGACGTAGTACGGCTGCTTCTTCGGCTTGCCCTTCCCGCTACCCGCGGAGTCCTCGTCCGCCTTCCATTCGTAATAGCCATCCAGCGGGATGACGCAGCGCTGGGCCTTGAAGGCATCTCGGAAGGAAGGCTTAGAGGCCACCGTTTCCGCGCGCGCGTTGAACAGCGGAGGCCCATCCAGGTCCTTCTTCCAGTGCGGGATGAGACCCCACCGCGCCGGCTCCACGCGCGCCACGGACTCCTCCACCCGCACGATGGCGATCTGCTGGGTAGGCGCAATATTGTAGCGCGCCGGCGGCAGGCCTTCGGGCGCGTGCACCTCCGTGACGGACTCCCACTGACCAACCTCATCCAGAAGGGACTCGGTGAACAAAACAAATCTTCCGCACATGCCCTTTATTATGGACTACATGTCTGCTTTCTGGAGTGCCCCGCAACCCTCCGGCCCCCTGTCCTGGACACAGGAGGTGCCGGGGTCGAAGTCCATGACCAACCGCGCCCTCATCCTCGCGGCGTTGGCGGACTCCCCCTCCACCATCTACAACCCGCTGGTCTCCCGCGATACGGAGCTGATGAAGGACGCCCTGCGGGCCATGGGCGTGGGCATTGTCGAATCCGGGGCTGAGTCCGGGCCACACCTGCGCGTGGACCCGGCTGGCGGGCTGCACGGCGCGGAGGTTGACTGCGGCCTGGCCGGCACCGTGATGCGCTTTCTGCCGCCGGTGGCAGCACTGGCGGATGGGCCGGTGCTTATCGACGGCGACGCGTACGCCCGCAAGCGCCCCATGTCCACCATGACCGCCGCGTTGCGGGACTTAGGCGTTGACGTCGAGGGCGATAGCCTGCCACTGACAATCACGCCGCACGGCGTGCCGGAGGGCGCCGAGGTGACTATCGATGCTTCCGCGTCCTCCCAGTTCGTCTCCGGCCTGCTCTTGGCCGGCGCCCGCTTCCGCCACGGCATCAGCGTGCACCACGAGGGCGGCGCAGTGCCCTCCCAGCCGCACATCACCATGACCATCCGCATGCTGCAGGAGGCCGGCGTCCACGTCGACGCAGGCGCGGACACCTGGGTGGTACGCCCGGGCGCCATCGCGGGCCGCGAATGGGCTATCGAGCCGGACCTGTCCAACGCCACCCCGTTCCTGGCGGCAGCCGCCGTTGCGGGCGGCAGCGTGAGTGTCCCAGAGTGGCCGGAGGAGACCACGCAGCCGGGGGATGCGTTCCGCGAAATCCTGGAGCAGATGGGGGCGCGGGTGGAGCTAGTCCCCAGCACCCCACAGCAGAAGCAGCAGCTGAAGGTCACCGGCCCCGCGCAGGGCGCGGCAGGTTTGCGCGGTGTAGATCTCAACATGGCCGATATTGGGGAGCTCACCCCCACCGTCGCAGCACTGTGCGCACTGGCCTCAACCCCCTCGACCCTGACCGGCATCGCGCACCTGCGCGGCCACGAGACGGACCGACTGGCAGCCCTGGCTGCCGAAATCAACGGGCTGGGCGGCAACGTCACCGAGCTTGACGACGGTCTCCGGATCACCCCCGCCCCGCTCCATGGCGGAAAGTGGCATGCCTACGCGGACCACCGCATGGCCACCGCCGGCGCCATCATTGGCCTGGTGGTCGAGGGGGTTGAGGTCGACGACATCGAGTGCACGTCAAAGACCCTGCCCGGTTTCGCCACGATGTGGGAGGAGATGCTCCGTGGCTAGGCGCGCTAGCAGCTACGACGAGTCCGACGTCCGTATCCGCCCCGGCAAGGGTTCCCGGCCGCGCACGAAGGACCGCCCGAAGCATAAGGATGCGAAGTTCGGCATGGTCATCACCAAGGACCGCGGGCGCTGGGGCGTGGCGCTGGACGGCGGGCCGGTGGTCACCGCCATGCGCGCCCGGGAGATGGGCCGCACCGCAGTGGAGGTGGGTGACCGCGTCGGCGTGGTCGGTGATACCTCCGGCAAGAAGGACACCCTCGCCCGCATTGTGAAGTTGGAAGAGCGCACCTCGGTACTGCGCCGCACCGCCGACGACACCGACGCCTACGAGCGCATCGTGGTGGCCAACGCGGACCGCCTGCTGATCGTCACCGCGGTGGCCGATCCCCCGCCGCGCTCCGGCTTTGTGGAACGCGCCCTCATCGCCGCGTTTGCCGGCAACATCCGCCCCGTGCTGTGCCTGACCAAGACGGATCTCACCGATCCTGCGCCCTTTGCGGCGGAGTTCGCGGACCTCGATGTCGAGGTGGTCGAGGCCGGCGTCGACGACGAGCTGGCGCAGGTACGCGCGGCTATCGACGGCCACGTGACAGCACTTATCGGCCACTCCGGCGTGGGCAAGTCCACCCTGGTCAACCGCTTGGTCCCCGACGCGCACCGCGAGACCGGTGAAGTATCTGCTGTGGGCAAGGGCCGCCACACCTCGACGCAGTCGGTAGCACTCCGCCTGCCGGAGTCAGAATCCACCCCGCACGGCGGCTGGATCATCGATACCCCCGGTATCCGTTCCTTTGGCCTGGCGCATATCGACGCCGAAAACGTCATCGAGGTCTTCGAAGACCTCGCGGCCGCCATCGAAGACTGCCCCCGTGGCTGCACGCACGCCGGTCCCCCGGCTGACCCGGAATGCGGGCTGGACCTGCATATCGAAGAAGGCACCGCGTCGGCGCGGCGCCGCGATGCGGTGCGCGGGCTCCTCGCGGCCCTGCGCACCAACGTGGACTGGGAGTAAGAACTCTCTCCCCTCCCGCTTTAGTAGTTCGGGAGCATCGCCGCAATCTCCGGCGGCAGGATGTTCTTCAGCTGCGGGACGGCCACGCGGAAGGCGAACATGAGAATGCTCAGCGCGGCGGTGGTGCCGAGGATGATGGCGCCGCCCTTATCGATGTTGCCGAGGGTGTTATCCCGATCGTCATCCTTGTCGGTGCCGTACTTTTCCTTCTTCGCGCAGGCGTTGAGGGCCTTGACGTAGTCCGGCGCAATCTTGCGGAAGGTCTCTGCCACCGCGATGTTGTTCTTGGCGCGCTTTACCTCGTTTTCATCGCTGCTCAGCTCCGCGGTGGTCTCGTAGCTGGGGATCTCGCGGTACAGCTCGTCGGCTTGGTCCTCCACGGCGCGTGCTCGGGAAGCTGCATCCTTGGGCCAGATCTTGTAGTCGTCCTTCAGCAGAGAGGAGTCTACGTCGTTGGCCTTGCCCTCAGCCTTGGACAGGTCCCCCGCCTCATCGTCGCTGAGGCGGATCGTGCACTTGTTGTCCTTCAGCGTGGTGGTCACCGCCCCAGCGGTCGGAGCAACAACGCCGCCGGCAACGAGCGTTGCGGTCAGGGCCGTGGTGGCGAGCACGCGGTGGAGACGGTTGGAGGACATGATAGAGAGCCTTTCGGTGAAGCGGGAGAATTTACTTCAGCAGACTATCAAGTTTTAGCCGAGTGTGGGCAGGTACTTTCCAAACTCCTTGTAGGCGGCCATGCCCACGCTAATGATGCCGAACAGGACAGCAAAGATAACACCCGCAGGTCCGTTGGATGAGCCCTCCAGGATGCGCAGCCACGGCGTCATCGGCTGCTCAGCAATCTTCGGGTCCGGCGCGGTGAGCGTGCCGCCGTTGGCCTGCTCTCCGTCGGTCGTGCCAGCAGCGCTAGCAGCTACCGGTGCCTGTGCCCCGCTGGGTACTTCGGCACCAGCAGTCGGCGCTACGCACGCGCCCGCGCCTAGGGCTACAACCACGGAGGCGGCCACGAGGCGCTTCTTCATCGACGAGGTCATAAGGTTTCGCATGAGGATGGATTCTCCTTTGGATAAAAGAACGTGGGGATTTAAGCTCTGTGATCAGAGCAGTTCCACGAGGAAGGGAAGCTCCGTCGGGTCATAGAACGCCATGAAGTTATCCAGCGCGTCGCCCACGGCCAGCTCCGCGTCCTCGTCGCCCAAATCGGCGGTATCGATGGCCTCAATGGCCTTCGCGGTGGCCGCTTCTGATTCCTCGATGTCGACGTGGATGCACTGCAGGTTGTCCTTCGTGATGACCGCTGGGTCCAGCTTCACCACGGGCTCGCCCATATCGGGCTGGGGCGTCACCACGGATTCATCAACGTTGATGGAGATGACCACTCGGCGGTGCGGGAACTTCTCTTCATCACCAATGGCGAGCAAGCGCAGAGAAGCCATGGAGGCCTCCAAAAATGCGGAGTAGGCAATCTCCTCCTCATCGCCGCCCTCGGTGTAGAACTCCCGCAGCGCCGGGGTCACCATGAACCCCCAGCCCGACCGCGCGGCCAACTGGCCGGTCTGCTCGAGCTCCGCCAACATGGCAAAGGTGGCGGGCAGGTAGACACGCACGTCCGCCACTTAGAACTCACCCTCAATATCGAAGACCGCCTGGACTTCCACGCTGGTGCGGTCGAAGACCGTGTAGAGCATGCCCACCATTCCGTTCTCCACCGCGGCGCGGACGTTGACGATAGAATCATCCACCATCACGCAATCATTGATCGGAAGCTCGATGGCATCCGCTGCCGCCTGGAACGCTGCGCGATCCGGCTTCTCCGCCCCCACTTCCCCGGAGAGCACAACGGCATCAACGATGCCGCGGTACTCCCATTCGCGGATGTGCTCCGCACCGGGACCGCCCGGATCGTTGGACAGGATTGCGGTGGCCACGCCATTAGACTTGGCGGCGGCAAACAGGGCGCGCCAGCGCTTGACGTCCTCTTCGGTGCCGTCGAGCACACCCACATAATCGACGATGAGTCCACGCATATTCTCTATCCTTGGTCCTTCGCGTTGAGCTGTGTTTATCGTCCGAAAGTATAGCGAACATCCAGTACCTATGCCGCCACCACCCACGGCACTGCCCAGCCCGCGCCACCTAGTTTGTGGGTAGAATAAGCACCGCGTCCGTCTCTTCCTCTCCGCGCCAGTCGACCGCGGAAAGGTACATCCCCGTGTACACCCCCATACCCGGCATGAGCCACCTACAGCTCTACGTTGCCCCGCAGCGCATCCGCTACGAGCGCGAGCCGACCGCCGCCGACGTGGCCACCCGCAGCGATATTCATGGGCTCGTCCTCATCGCGCTCGAAGTAGCGGCGACGTTGCGCCCCATGCATCACTTGGATAAGAACCGCTTCGCGCCAGAGATAGTGACCCACATCAAGGCGTGGATCAAAGGCCAGCACTCCAGCGGAAAGCGCGGCCGATTCTCATTAACCAGCCTGCATGCCCGAGCCAACGGCGAATACTTTGGGTCCGCCTTCATCGGCGGACAACAGCGCGCTTTTACGGGGGCGGCCACTGGGCGCTATCTACGCTCCTTCCGCCTCCTCACCGTAGGCACGCGGTTGCCGGCCTCATCAACACGGCCGGCAAGCAAGCTCTAGAACATCGAGCCAAGCTTGATCAGGATCGGGGTCCAATCAATGCCGGCGAAGGCGGCAGAGGCGCTCACCAGCGCCAAGCTAATTCCACCAAACATGGTGGCCTGAGTCGCGGGATTTGGCGCCTGCGCCTCCGCGGCGCTGTACTGCACGGCAACCTCTTCTGCGGCGGTCTCGGCGCACGCGGCAACGTGGCCCTTGTCCTTCACCGCGGCAGCCGGGGCCTCCGCGTCCTGGGTGCCGTCCGCAGCATCCAAGACTGCGGAGAGCTGGCACTGCTCCTCCGGGGCGACCTGCAGCGCAGAGGCGGCTGCACCGCCGCCCAGCAGGGTGGCGGAGGCGAAGACGGACAAACCTACTCGCAGAGAGATGCGGCGCATGGTGAAGACCTCCGAGGGCACAACGGCACGAATAATTAATATCTTGCCAGTATATAGCTAAGTGCCTCCAATGGAAAGACGGTGCGGGGATTGCACCCCGCACCGTCTCTCAATGGCGCTCTAGCGCCCTGCGATGAGCTCTTTGAGGAGCTAGGCCTCGGTATTCTCCGCGGACTCGGCAGCCTTCGCCTCTTCCTGGGCCTTGAACTGCTTGCGCAGCATGAACAGCTGGCGCACAGTTTCTTCCTTCACGCCGTCGTTCATAGCGTTAAACATGTCGCCGCCCTCCTTCTGGTACTCCACCAGCGGATCGCGCTGTGCCATCGCACGCAGGCCGATGCCCTCCTTGAGGTAGTCCATCTCATAGAGGTGCTCGCGCCACTTCTGGTCGATGACCGGCAGGATCACCATGCGCTCGGTGTTGCGCATCTGGCTCTCGCCGCCGATGGCGGTCACTGCTTCCTCCAGCTTGTCGTACTCCGCGTTGGCATCCGAGACCAGCGCGTCACGCAGCTGCTCCGCGGAGAGCTCGCCGGCGGAACCGTACTCGGTGCCGTCCACCAGCTCTTCGTGGGACATCGTCGGGCCGTAGAGAGACTCCAGTGCATTCCACAGCTCATCCAGGTTCCAGTCCTCGACGTAGCCGGTGGCGGTAGCGCCGGACACGTAGGCCGACACGGTGTCATCGATCATCGTACGGATGTTGTCCTTGATGTCACCGGCGTCCAGGATGTCGTGGCGGGTGGCGTAGACAACCTTGCGCTGCTCGTTGAGAACCTCGTCGTACTTGAGCACGTTCTTACGCATCTCGAAGTTCTGGTTCTCCACCTGCGCCTGCGCGCCCTTGATGGAGTTAGACACCATCTTGGCCTCGATCGGGACATCGTCCGGAACGTTGAGGCGGTTCATCATGTTCTCCATGGACTGGCCCACGAAGCGCACCATGAGCTCATCACGCATGGACAGGTAGAAGCGGGTCTCGCCCGGGTCACCCTGACGGCCCGAACGACCGCGCAACTGGTTATCAATACGGCGCGACTCGTGGCGCTCGGTACCCAGCACGTACAGGCCACCTGCCTCACGGACCTCGTCGCCGAGCTTCTTGGAGCGCTCCTTCTCCGCGTCGATCTCGGCGTCCCAGGCCTCCTGGTACTTCTCCTCGTCCTCGAACGGATCGAGGCCGCGTTCACGCAGCTTCTCATCCAGAATGACCTCGGGGTTACCACCCAGCACGATATCGGTACCACGGCCGGCCATGTTGGTGGCCACGGTCACCGCACCCGGGCGGCCGGCACGGGCGACGATCTGGCCCTCCTCCTCGTGGTGCTTAGCGTTGAGCACGGAGTGCTTAACACCGCGCTTGCTCAGCAGCTGGGAGAGGTACTCCGAGCGCTCGACGGAGGTGGTACCCACCAGCACCGGCTGGCCCTTCTCCACGTGCTCAACAATGTCATCGACCACGGCGGCGAACTTCGCCTCCTGGGTCTTGTAGATGCGGTCGGAGTGGTCCTCGCGCTGGTTCGGCTTGTTCGTCGGAATCTGCACCACATCGAGGCCGTAGATGGAGTGCAGCTCGGCTGCCTCGGTCTCTGCGGTACCGGTCATGCCGGAAATCTTGTCGTAGAGGCGGAAGTAGTTCTGGAGGGTAACGGTGGCCAGAGTCTGGTTCTCGTTCTTGATCTCCACCTGCTCCTTGGCCTCAATGGCCTGGTGCATACCCTCGTTGTAGCGGCGGCCAGCCAGCACACGGCCGGTAAAGCCGTCGACGATGAGCACCTCGCCGTTGCGGACGATGTAGTCCTTGTCGCGGGTGAACAGCTCCTTGGCCTTCAACGCGTTGTTGAGGTAGGACACCAGCTGGGAGTGCTCCGGGGCATACAGGTTCTCAATGCCCAGCTGATCCTCGACGAACTCCACGCCATCCTCAAGCACGCCGATGGTGCGCTTCTTGTGGTCCACCTCGTAGTGGATGCCCTCGCGCATCTTCGGGGCCAGCTGTGCGAAGACACCGTAGAACTGGGAGGAGCCGTCCACCGGGCCGGAGATGATGAGCGGGGTACGGGCCTCATCGATAAGGATGGAGTCCACCTCATCGACGATGCAGAAGTTGTGGCCGCGCTGAACGACGTCATCGAGCGAGCGGACCATGTTGTCGCGCAGGTAATCAAAGCCCAGCTCGTTGTTGGTGCCGTAGGTGATATCGCAGGCATAAGCCTCTTTACGCTCCGGCGGGCGCATCTCGGACAGGATCACACCGACAGACAGGCCGAGCCAGCGGTGGACACGGCCCATCATCTCGGCGTCACGCTTGGCCAGGTAGTCGTTGACGGTCACGATGTGCACGCCCTTGCCCCCAAGCGCGTTGAGGTAGGCCGGCAGCAGCGAGGTCAGGGTCTTGCCCTCACCGGTGCGCATCTCCGCCACGTTGCCGAAGTGGAGGGCGGCGCCGCCCATGATCTGCACCTTGTAGTGCTTCTGGTCCAGAACGCGCCAGGCCGCCTCGCGTACGGTGGCGAAGGCCTCGAGAAGGATGTCATTCATCTCGGCGCCATCGGCCAGGCGCTTCTTGAACTCGTCGGTTTTGGCCTTCAGTTCATCGTCGGAAAGCGCGGCGTACTTGTCCTCGAGAGCAATAACATCATCGGCCATCTTGGCCAGGCGCTTAACGGTGCGTCCCTCACCGGCGCGGAGCAGCTTGGAAAGTCCAAACACGTCTAGATAGTCCTTCTTGTCGCGACAATATAGTTAACTCCGCGCCATTGTACTCACTGAGTTTTAAGTCTCGCTCCCCACCTCGCTCAAAAGGGCGCTCCACCCCACTTCTCCCCTGCCGCACGCGTTCCCCCTGCGCCCCTTATGAGCCCCATGCAAGCCCTATGTAACAGATTCTGCCCGCTGAGCGAATGCCACACTGAGGGCGCTACTGAGGACGTTACTGCGCGCCCACGCAGCTAACTCAGGCCCCACTTCCCCCTATTTTCCCTTTCACTCACCCCACTCCCTCACCGACCCCCTGGCAGCGGCGAAGGATTGCCTGTCTAGCCGGCCCGCCGGCTAAGTATTTCTTTGTACTTCTTTCCTAGGCGCGAGGAGCGAGTACAAAAAGAGGACCCAGCTGCACGTGGCAGCGGGGTCCTGTGCCTCTAGCTATCTGCTCAGCGCTGTGGCTTCTAGCCTTTAGCCTTCAGCATTCTCCTCAGTCAAGGAGATGAGACCGTAGTCGTAGGCGTGGCGGCGGTAAACCACGGAGGGCTTGTTGGTTTCCTCATTGACGAAGAGGAAGAAGTCGTGACCCACCAGCTCCATCTCACTGAGTGCGTCGTCGACAGACATCGGGGTGGCCGGGTGCTCCTTGAAGCGCACGATCTGGCCGGGGCGAACGTCCTCGACGGTCTCAGCGTAGGGGTCGATGTAGCGGTCTTCCTTGGCCTGCTTGGCCTGGGCTTCAGCCTCGGCGACCATTTCCGCGGCAATCTCGCCGGTGCCCTTCTGGGCGCGGTGGCCGGACTTGACGTTCTCGCGGCGGACCTTCACCTTGCGCAGGGAGCGCTCCATCTTGCCCAGGGCGGTCTCCAGGGCAGCGTAGAAGGAATCTTCCTTCGCCTCAGCGCGGGCGATGTGGCCCTTGCCGGTGGCGGTGATCTGCAGGCGCTCTGCCTCGGACTCGCGGCGCGGGTTCGGCTCGTGCTGGAGCTCCACGTGGAAGAAAGTCAGAGTCGGATCAAGGCGCTCGATCTTGGCCAACTTTTCGGAGACGCGCTCCTGGAAGTGTTCCGGAACCTCTACGTTACGGCCGGTGATGGTGACCTGAGCGTTGGTCTGCTGGGACATGGACAATGCCTCCCTGTACTCGTGGGGACTGAATGACTGCACATTCCGCGGACTTAAGAAGTTTGTGATGAAAGCTTCATGTCCGCTTCCCTGTGACACCCCTCATGCTACCACTGGTCATAACCAACTTGTCACACCGACCCCCACTTAGGCATCTGCCAGCACAATCGCGCCCGCAACGTCACCCCCGGCACCCCGCACCCGCGCCGCGCTGGCGCGCAGGGTCGCGCCGGTGGTCACGACGTCGTCGACAAGCAGCACCTGCCTCCCCCGCAGCTGTGCCGCGGCCGGGGTGAGCAACACCGCCGAGCGCATATTGTCCGCGCGCTCGTCCGCGTTGAGCCCCGACTGGTCGGCGCTGCCCTCCGCCGTGGCCAGGGCGGGTACCACCCGCCAGCCGGGCAGGCGCGCAGCCGCTGCCGCGCACATCGCTGTCACGGGGTCGCCGCCCCTCTCCCGGGCGGAGGACGCCCGCGTCGGTGCAGGCACCAGCACCGCGGTCTCCGGAATCTCCCCGCGCGCACGCAAGAACTCGATCCCCGCGGCTACTACCGCCCCCGCATGCGCGCGCACCGCGCGATTGCCGCGCTCCTTCATCGCAATGATGATCCCCCGGCGCGTGTCCGAATACGGTCCCAGCGCCCAGGCCGGGAAGCCAAGGGGACGGGGCCTGTCAATTGGATGCGGAACTCGGCGCAGCAGCTGCTGACACCGCGCGCAGAGCACCCCACCGGCCTCTGCTTCCCCGCCGCACCCGGCGCACGGGCGTGGCAAAATGAGCTCGACCAGGGAGGCCGCCGCCTTACCTATCCCCCACCGCTGTGACATGCCCCCACTCTAGCGCTGGCTAGCGTGCCACGATGGGGGACGAGCGCACGCCCTGCAAGCCATCCACCTCGCGCCAATAGGACGACGAGGAGCCGCCGGCCGGCAGCTGCAAGAGGGCGTGGGAGTCCGTGACGTAAAGCGTCGACGGCGAGGCCGCCACCGCCACGACCGGGGCGGTGATATTGCCCGTCGGCAGCGTCGTGGAGGAGGAGCCGTCCTGCTCAATGCGCCACACCGGAGAATTCGACGACGAGGTGCCCACCAGGAGCGATCCATCGGCCTGCCAGTCCAGGGACAGCGCGGAACCGGTCAGTTCCGGGCCGACGCGGTGCACGTTGACGATGCGCCGCTCGCCCGACGTCGCACGCGCGACCACGCCGGTGTAGATGCTGCCGTTGATGATCATGGCTACGCGCGCACCCGTGGCGGAGAGGCGGAGGACGGAAATCTCGCCCTCGATGTCCTCCAGCTCGGACATGTCCACCTCGGAGGTGGAGAGTTCACCGGTGGCCGGCGAACGCGTCACCCGTACCACGCGGTCACCGTCGATGACGGTCCACGCCACCTGGCCGCTATTTTCAAATGTCGGCCGCGCCAGGGTCTTGCCCTTAATGGAGTTCTCCAGGTTCTGCCCCAGCTTGCCCATGGCTAGCTGCGACTCCTCCTCGGAGCGCTTGCGCACGGCGGCCACCACGCCCTCGTCGGAGACGTCCGCAGACTGAATGTCGTGAATCTGCCCGGCAGATCCGCTCACCTCGGCGCTGCCCTCGGACGAAACCTCCAGCAGCGATCCGTCGTTCACGGCGTAGAGGGTCGAGACCGTCTGGGCGGAATCCTCGGGGTTGAATTCCGCGAAGTCATCGATGGTCATCTCTTCCATGCCATCGACGAGTGGGCTGCCATCGATGGTCGCGCGCACTGAGTTCGCCGCCTCTGCGTTGTTGAGCGTCCAGACCAGCTGCGCCGCGAACTTCAGGCGATCCTCTTGGGACATGCCGGCCATGCCGCCGAATTCGTACACCCCGTCGTTGAGGCCCAGGAAGGTGGCATCCTTCGGGATCGGGCTGGACACCGCCGGCGCAATATCGGAGGACGGGCCCTGCAGCAGCAGGGTGACCAGCTCCGCGGCGATGGAGTCCTTGCCGCTGTAAAGCCAGCGGCGGTCCGCCACCAGCAGGCGCTGGGTGGAGTCGAAGAAGTACAGCGACTGCGGGCGGTAGCGGTTGCGTAGCTCGGTGCGCTCAATCACCGCACCCGTCGGCAGGTCCGTGATGCGCCACTGCCCGTCGAACTGGCGCAAGCGCACCGTGGCCTCCAGGCGCGAGTTATCGGGCACGTACGCGCCGCCATCGGCCAAGCGGCCGATGATGTTGCCGCGCACGGAATATTCCAGCTCGCCGTCCTCCATCTTGGAGGTCACCAGGTCCAGGGAGTCCACGACCAGTACCGTGCTGGTGGGGTCCCACGATTCCGAGATGTCCGAGGACAAAAAGGTGCGCGCCGCGGCGTAGTTGCCCACGGGGATGGCCGCGGCGGAATAAAAGTCACGAACCAGCAGGTCCGGCTCGCTGTTGGTGCGCGGCTCCACCACGGCGTCATCGGCGCGATCGTGCGGCTCAAAGGAACCGATGACCTGCGGGTCCGTATCGTGCGGCAGGGTGGAACACCCCACCAGCGCGGTCAAGGAGACACAGCTGAGCACGGCCAGAGTGCCGCAGGTAGTACTCCTCAGCCGTGGGTGCACTGCGCGGGTCATCGCTGCGCCTCCTCATCGAACTCGGGGACACTGTTCTGGTTGAAAGGCGCCTCCTCGGCTACCGGGCCACGGCCCTGGCGCTCGGAGGGCCACACGATTCCGGCAGCGTCCGCGATGGCTGCCGTGCTTTCCGACGCCTCCCCGGGCTCACTCGCGGCCGTGTACGTGTCTGAGCCGTCTGCCGAATTCGGGGCCGGCGCAGCCTCGGCGGTGCTCGAAGCGGTGGCGCCGTCTTCTCCCACCGGAAGCGCTGCCTGGGAGGTGGTCTTCGGCGGTGTCGCTCCGGGCAGGACCAGGGCAATCGGCTCGGACTCCACGGTCGCACCCGGAGTGCGCGGCAGGATGAGGCGGAAGCGCGAGCCGACGCCGAACTCTCCCACCGCGTCGAGGGTGCCGCCGTGCAGGACCGCGTCCTCGCGGGCGATGGCCAGGCCCAGGCCGGTGCCGCCGGAGTGGCGCTTGCGGGAAGAATCCGCACGCCAGAAGCGGTTGAACACCAGCTCCTCCTGTCCCTCCTTGAGGCCCACGCCGGAGTCGGTGACGGCGATCCCCACGGCGTCGTCAGTCGCGGCAATGTCCACCGTCACCGGGTTTCCCTCCGAGTGGTCGATGGCGTTGGCCAGGAGGTTGCGCAGGATGCGCTCGACACGGCGGGAATCGCATTCCACGGACACGGGCTCCTCTGGGGCGTTGACGCGAATCTCCACACCGAGCTCGCCTGCCAGGTGCGCCACCTGGCTCATGGCCGAGTCGACGCACGAGCGAATGTCGATAGAGGCCGTGGACAGGTCTGCCACGCCGGCGTCGTGGCGGGAAATCTCCAGCAGGTCCGCAAGCAGCTCCTCGAAGCGGTCGAGCTCATTGATGAGCAGCTCCGTCGAGCGCTTGGTGTAGGGGCTGAAATCATCGGCGTCGGCCGCAATGACGTCGGCAGCCATGCGCACCGTAGTCAAAGGCGTGCGCAGCTCATGGGAGACGTCGGAGGTGAACTGGCGCTGCAAGTCGCCGTACTCCTCCAACTGGGTAATCTGCCGGGACAACGTGTCCGCCATGTCATTGAAGGAGGACGCCAGGCGGCCCATCTCGTCGTCCGAGTTGACGACCATGCGCTCGCGCAGGTGCCCGGCCGCCAGGCGCTGCGCAATGCGGGAGGCGGAGCGAATCGGGGTGATGACCTGCTGGGTGGCCAGCCAGGCAATGCCCACGAGCAGGACCACGACGACGACACCTGCAGCCGACAGGAGGCCGCGCATCAGCGCCATGGTGGATTCCTCCGACTCCATGGACATCACCAGGTACACCTGGGTATTGGGGATATCGCTCTCGATGGGCGTGCCCATCATCAGCGCGTTATACGTGGCTCCCGATTGCTGGTCCACCTGGGCGTATTGCTGCACAATCTGACCCTGGCTCACCAGCTGACGCATGCTCTCCGGGATGCGGTAGCCCTCCGGGGAGGTTGTTGCCGTGCCATCCCCGTTGTCAACGACCACCACCGGCTCATAGGCCGCCTGCGCGTCGTTTTGCTGGGCGGACATCTGCCCCAAGGCAGCGCGGGCGGAGTTGATGCGCACCTGCGTGGAGTTCGCGGTACCGGTCGCATCGATCTGCTGCTCCACGGCCACGCGGGCGCGCTCCAGCTCCTGGAACGCGGCGTCCTCCTTCTGGCTCACCAGGCGCTGGGTGAGCACGGAGACCAAGGCATACGCCAAAATCAACATGACCACCGCGGAGGCCACCAGAATCATGCCAATGACGCGTGTCTGCAGGGAGGTGCGCCAGCGCTCAGCGACGGTCCCCTGTACCCGCCTTAACCATCCAAAGATAACGGCAGTCCTTTACTCGCCGACTTTTCCGGTCTTGTAGCCCACGCCGCGCACAGTCAGCACGATGTGCGGGTCTTCGGGGTCGTGCTCGATCTTGGCGCGCAGGCGCTGCACGTGCACGTTCACCAAGCGCGTATCCGACGCGTGGCGGTAGCCCCAGACGGATTCCAGCAGCGCTTCGCGCGTGTGGACCTGGCCGGGCTTGCGCGCCATCTCCAGTAGCAGGTCAAACTCCAGCGGCGTCAGCGAAATCTCCCCGCCGCCCTTGCGGGTGACGGTGTGCTCCGGGACGTCGATCAGCAGGTCGCCCACCTCGATCATCTCGCTCGACGAGGACTCCGTGCGGCGCAGACGGGCACGGATGCGAGCGATGAGCTCCTTGGGCTTGAAGGGCTTGGTGATGTAATCATCCGCGCCGGATTCCAGGCCCAGCACCACGTCCACGGTGTCCGTCTTGGCGGTGAGCATCACAATCGGCACGGAGGATTCGGTGCGGATGGCGCGGCAAATGTCCACGCCGTTCATGCCCGGGAGCATGAGGTCCAGCAGAATCAGATCCGGGTCGTGTTCACGAAAGGCAGGGATGGCCTCATTGCCATCATTGACGGCAATGGGGTCAAGGCCCTCTGCTTCCAGCACGATGGTGAGCATTTCGGCAATTGCCGGGTCATCATCCACGACCAAGATTTTCGGTGCCACGTTGCTGTTCTCCTAGTTGTTGACCTGCAGGGACCCCGCCAGGAGATCCTTGACTGATTGGATAATCATATCGGCATCGGCGGTGGCGATCCACCGCCCCGCCCACTGCTGGGCCGCCAAGCGCCGGTACGCGGCTGCCGTGCGCGCCTGCAGCCCGGCGTCGCGCTCGTAGCGGTCGCGCGTGCGGTTTTCGTTCTCGGCCGCTCGGCTCACCGCGCGCCGCCCCGCCTCCTCGACGTCCGTGTCGAGGAAAATCTGCAGCTGTGGCACCGGCAGCCCGAAGCGCCCGAACTCTAGGTCATACACCCAGTCCACCACGGACTCCTCGCCCACGCGGGCGGCGGAGTAGGCGGCATTAGAGGCCACGTAGCGGTCCAAGATGAGCAGGGAGTCCTTACTCGCCGCGGCCTCCTCGAGCTGCTGCTTGGCGCCTAAGCGGTCGAGGGCAAAGAGCGTAGCCATGCCGTAGGCCGAATCGGTGAGGTCCCCCATGCGCCCGTAGAGCGCCTCCTGCGCTAGTTGCGCGTGGACCGAGTCCTCGTAGCGGGGAAAGCCTAGGACCTCGACCGGGCAGTCGACTTCGCGGCGCAGGCGCTGGGTGACGGTGTTCTTTCCGGCGCCGTCGATTCCTTCAATACTGATCAGCATGCGTGTGTTTAGCCTCGTTCTGGTGGGGTTCCGCGGGGGCTTGACAGCAGCCCGGGCCGCCGAGCATACCCGTGCGTGTACTCCGCGCCCTGCGTGGGCTCCGTCGGTCTCCTTGTGGAATCCTCAGGGGCTCTTCTAGGACAGCGCCTCGATGAAGGCCTCAAGGTCGTAGTCTTCCTCCACGCTCTCCAGCAGCTCGAGCGCGTGTTCATTGAGCGTCTCACTGCCGGACCCCGCCAGGTCACGGATGAAGGGGTAGTCCTCCACCACGTCGCCGGCGCTGAACGGCGCACCGCTCCAGATGGCGGCGATGGTAGCGGCGGCAAGCGCGATGCGGCGCTCCTCGTCGCCCTGCTCCTCACCGGAAACGGCCAGCGCGCAGGCATCCTCCACGGCGGCGACGGCTTCGTCGTCCAAGTCTGCGATTTCGTCAAGAAACTCGACGACGGCCTCGTCGCTGAAGATGTCCTCATCCCATGAGCTCATTGGTTTCTCCTTAGTTATCGGAAGTGTTGGTCCACCTGGAAAGCAAGCGCGGTATCTCAACCAATTACTACCATTCTTTACTCCTCTCCACGCGGCCCCTCCACCTCGAGCTCCCCTCAGCCCTCTGCGCAGCGCCCCGCACACGCCCTCTTAGCAGGTTCTGCCCGCACGCATAAATCTGCCAAATCCCTGTGCCCCGGCTGTGTCAACGCGAGGATTACATGGTGAACCGTAGATTTTGTTGACATTCGTGCTATCGTTGTTATCGACTTGTGACCTTTGGCCCGCAGAAAGGAGATGTGCCATGACCAGCTCTACTCGCCGCATGATGACGTTCGTGGCAGTAGGTCTCCTCTGCGCGCTGGCCCTAGGGGTCATCGTGTGGCGCATGAGCGCGCCCTCTTCCCCCGTCGTCGTGGCGGAGCAGGCCTCCACTGAGACGGCGCATTCCTCCAGCGCTCGGGCGACCTCTTCCACGCAGCACACCTACACCACGACGTCGACGACGCCGGAGCCTAAGACCTCCCAGAACTCCACTCTGGCGGCCGGCGGCAACGCAGGAATCGTTAACGATCCGTACCTGGCGCCCAACGCGGTGTTCGACCGCACGGAGCCGGCGGAACCGACGGCCGTCTACCGCCCGGATAACGTCTCCTCCCTGCAGCAGAACTGGCAGCAGGGCCAGCAAAACCAGCAGGCCCCGCAGAGTCCGACTGCTCAGCAGAACCAGCAGAATCAGCAGAACCCGCAACCCCAGCCGGGAACTCTGGGCACGACCACACCGGCGCCGAGCACGCCGTCTGGCCCGCCGTCCACCTCCGCGCCGGCTACGCAGACTGGACCGAACGAACCGACCGAGAACAACAACCACAACAAGTCTGATGACTCCGCTGGAAACGTGGAGCCCTCCACCCCGGAGGGCAACTCCGCGGCGCCGACCCCCAGCGCCCCGATGGAGCCGCAGAACGAGCCGATTGGCCCTGCCAACAACGACTCGCAGCCGAACACGCAGCCTTCTGCGCAGTCTCAACCGGCCGCGAACGCCGCCCCGCAGAGCACACCGTCCCCCGTCGCTGCACCAGCCGCCGCGGCCCTGGCTCCTGACGGGTTGCCGGAGCTTGCGCAGTTCACCGCGCCGAGCGAGGAGTCTGGGAGCGACTCCCAGGCCTCCAAGTCCAACGAGGCACCGACTCCCGAAGCACCAACTGAGGCCGCCCCCACCGGACTGGAACCTACTGAATAGGCCCGCTGAATAAGACCAAAGGGCCCCCGCATTGCTTCTGCGGGGAGCCCTTCTCGTTTATTTTCTTCTTCGGCGCCTGCTTAGACGCGCGCGATGAAGACCTGCGCGGAATCCGCGCCGGCGGCGGTGACCGTCGCTGCGGGATCGTTCGCGGGCAACCACGCCGCGTGGCCCGCGGTCAGGTCCACGGATTCGCCGGCGGAGTTGCGCAGGTTCGCTGCGCCCCCGGTGCACAGCACGATGACGGGGCCGTCGAAGTCCACGTCGAGGGACTCCTCGCCGGCGAGCTCCACGCGGTCGAGCGCGAACTCGTCGATGGGCACCGGGTAGGACCATGCCTGCGCACCGTGCGCGGCCTCCGCGTCCGCCTTATCCTCCTGCGGCACGCGCGGGTCCGCGGCGGCGGAATAGGTCAGGACCTTGACCAGCTCGGGGACATCCACAAACTTCGGGGTCAATCCGCCGCGCAGGACGTTGTCGGAGTTCGCCATGATCTCCACGCCGAGGCCGGAGACGTAAGCATGCAGCTGGCCGGCGTCGAGGTACACGGCCTCGCCCGGCTGCAGCACCACGTGGTTGAGCAGGAGTGCGCCGAGCACGCCGATGTCTCCCGGGTACTGCTCATTGAGCTTGGCCACCGTTCCCATCACGGTGCCCATCCACTCTTCGTCGGCGCCGCGCTCCTGAAGGCGCTCGCCGGCGGCCACGATGGCGGCGATGAGCTCCTTGCGCTTGGCACCGGGGATGGTGATCCAGGTGGTAAACAGCGCGCGAAGGTTGTCGCCTTCAGCCGCGGGATCGTCGGCCAGCATGCCCTCGTAGTGGTTCAGCTCCTCGCACTCCAGGGCCGCGAAGAGGCGGCGGGTCTGCTCCAGCGGACGGAAGCCGGCCATGGCGTAGAACTCCGTGAGGGCCACGATGAGTTCCGGCTTGTGGTTGTCGTCCTTGTAGTTGCGGTTCGAGGCCGTCAGCTCAATCCCGGCCTCGTTCTCGCGGGCAAACCCTTCCTCCGCCTGCGCCTTGGAGGGGTGCGCCTGCAAAGACAGCGGCTCCGCCGCGGCCAGGATCTTGAGCAGGAACGGCAGGCGCGAGCCATAGTCGCCGGAAACCCGGGCACCGATCTGGCCTTCCGGGTCCGCCGCGATGATGTCATCGAGGCGCGTGCCGTCCACGGTGGACGGGTCGGCGGGGTGGGCACCGAACCACAGCTCCGCCACGGGGCTGTCAGACTCCGGCTGTCCCAGCAGGGACGGGATCAACGTGCGCGAGCCCCAGGAGTAATTGCGGGTGGCGCTGTCAAGCAACTGCATAGAAAACCTCTATTTCACGTCATAGGCGGTCGCGGCGTAACTCCGCGTGATGAGCTGCAGCGCGCGGGCCAGATCACCGGACTCGGGGTCGGCGCTCGCTGCAGCGAAAGAATGGGGCAGGTTCGCCTCCTCCTGTCCCCATAAAACAATTTTCAAGGGTACCAAAGGCTCCTCAGATTCGAACGGATCATAGAAGATGTCGCGGGGAGCGTTCTCCACGAGTGGACCCAGCCCCTCGGCGTCCACCACGGTTCCGCCCAGCCCATGGGCCGCCCACACCGCGCCGGCCATCCGCGCAACCAGCGCTCCCAGGTGAACGCGCGTGCGCTCCTCGGAGAATAGATAGGAATCCGGCCCGCTGCTGTGCACCACGTGCCCGCCTTCGGTGAATTCGCGCAGGGCACGTCCCGGATTCGTTGTGGAATCTCGCTGCGGGGAAAGGGCCTCGATTTCCCGGTCCACCGCGTCGGCCACGTCCTCAAGGCGGCGCGCCACCAACTCGGGGTCCTCGGAGAGCACGGCGTGTACGGCGTGCAGCGCGGCGATGTCGCGCACTGGGGAGCGGCCCTGCGTGGTGGGCAAGGTGTCGATGACGAGGGTGTCCTCGGGCGGTTCCTCCACGGTCCCGACGAGGATGGTGGTGGCACCCCGGCGGTCTGCGGTGACGAGGGCGCGCTCGAGCCAGGGGCTCTCCCCGACTGCCACGACGACATCAAGTGCACCGGTGAAGCGGGGCAGGGACTCGGCGACGACCACGGGGACCTCAGCTGGCTCTGCGAGTCCCGCGGCCACGTGGGCGGCGGCCCGGGCAATTTGATCGGCGGCGAGCACGACAAGGCTGCGCGGCTGCATGCCACCCACCGCACGGGCCAGGGTGGGAACCGCCGCGGCCACGAGCCGGGCTTGGGCGCCTTCGTGTGCGGCGTCGAAGAAGCGGACGGTTTCGGGGTCGTAGGAAGTCATAGGCCCGAGCATAGCTAGGATGAATGGGCATGAGCATTCACCCGGTCATCCTCGTCGGCGGCGGCCCGGGCGCCTGGGATCTCATCACGGTGCGCGGCCAGCGCGCGCTGCAGTCCGCGGAGGTCATCGTGGCGGATCACCTGGGCCCCACCGCGCAGCTGGATAAGTTGTGTGACGTTGACGCCAAGGAGCTTATCGACGTCTCCAAGATCCCCTACGGCAGGCAAGTGGCCCAGGAGCGTATCAACGAGATTCTCATCGACCATGCTCTGGCCGGGCGCCGGGTGGTGCGCCTCAAGGGCGGGGACCCGTACGTGTTCGGGCGCGGCTTTGAGGAGCTCACCGCGCTGGCTCAGGCCGGCGTGCCCGTGGAGGTCGTCCCCGGGGTGACCTCGGCGGTGGCGGTCCCGGCGCTGGCGGGCACGCCGGTTACCCACCGCGGGATGGTGCACGCCTTCACGGTGGTCTCTGGCCACCTGCCTCCCGGGCACCCCAAGTCCCTGGTGGATTGGGCGGCGCTGGCGCGCTCCGGGGCGACCCTCTCCGTCATCATGGGAGTAAAGAATGCCGGCGCCATTGCCGCGGCGCTGATCGACGCCTCCCGGGACCCCCGCACCCCCGTCCGCATCATCCAAGAAGGCTCCCTGGATGGCGAGCGCACCTTTAGCTGCGAGCTGGCCCAGCTCGGCGCCACGATGGAGGATAATGCGGTAAAGCCCCCAGCGGTCATTGTGATTGGTGACGTCGCCGGGCTCTAGCCCCGGCCGCCAGCGGTAACGGACGCTGTCTGGTCAGTAGCGTTCGCCTCGGCAGGAGAGCTCGGCTCGGTCGAGGAGACGACTCGGCTGCCGCCGTGTTGGCCGCCGTGCTCCCGCGCGGTCCCCGGCTGTGCTTGCGCACTCCCCTCCTGCTTTTCCACGAGCTTTTCTAAGCGCTTGCGGCGCCGCGTTGCCCACACGGTGAGGCCGACGCCCGCCACCAGTACGGCGACCTGCAGGCCCACGATAACCGCGTGCGGCAGCAGCCAGCCCAGCGCCCGCGGTAGGTTGAGCGCCACGATGGCGGTGCCCACGAACCCGCCCAACAGGGTGGGATTGATGCGGGAGATAAGCCACGCTGCCACGGGTGCGGTGATGGTGCCGCCGATGAGTAGTGCTGCTACCGCCGCCGCGTTCGCCACGATCTCGTCCCACAGGCCCACGATGAATCCTGCCGTCGCGCCGAATGTGACGAGGAACTCCGCGGTGTTGACCGTGCCGACAATGCGCCGGGGCTGCTCGCGGCCCACCGCTAGCAGCGTCGAGGTCGAGATGGGACCCCAGCCGCCGCCACCGGAGGCATCGATGAAGCCACCCACCACTCCCAGACCGGCAAGGAACGGGGTGGAATGCCTTCTGCGGGGTGCCGACTCCGCACGCGGGCGCAGGCGAGAAAAGCGCCACACCAGGTTCAGGCCCATGGCGATGAGGATGGCGGAGGTCACGGGTGCCGCGGCCTCCAGGGAAAGGTTTGAGAGCACCGTCGCGCCCAGAAACGCGGAAAGCCCGCCGGGCACGCCAAGCTTGAGAACGGT
Organism: Corynebacterium axilliensis; assembly: GCF_046097495.1. Lineage (NCBI taxonomy): Bacteria > Bacillati > Actinomycetota > Actinomycetes > Mycobacteriales > Corynebacteriaceae > Corynebacterium > Corynebacterium axilliensis. The sequence goes on along the minus strand of NZ_CP175768.1, from coordinate 2,543,216 downwards.
GGGCCAATGCACGTTGCCAAAACGCCAGTGGCTAATTCCAGAGACCAGTGTGGTGCCCAGCTCCGAGGTGTGGACCACGGCCGAGGCCGTCGCCGGTCCTAAGCCGGCGAGCAGCAGGATCGTCGTGGAGGTCACGCCGAAGCCCATGCCAATGCCGCCGTCGACAAGCTGGGCCGCGGCACCCGCGAGGGCAATGAGGATGAGGCTACGCATGCGCCACCTCCTCGAAGCGTCGGGCCACAATCCCTGCCAGATCCTCCCCCAGCGGGGGCAGCACCGTGCGGTGCGGGGATGATTGATCGTTTGCCGAGGGCTTGGTGAGGCGGTCTAGCAGCAGCCCGGGGCTGACGGAGAGCGGCACGACCACCTCACGGGTAGCGCCTTCTCCGTGGGCTGCTTCGTGCCCAGTGGCAGTCGCCGGTGCTGGCTGCGTGGCGAAGGACACCTCGGCGGCGCAGCCGGTCAGCTCGCCCACGCGGCGGGCAAGTTGCGCCACGACGGCGTTGGCGCGCGCATCGGAGGAGCCGACAGAGTAGACCACGACCTTCTGCGCTCCGGCCGGGACCCGCTGCGCCAGCAGCTGGGCCATGTCCTCGCCGGTTCCCAGGCCGCGCGCGCGGTGCAGGGTGAGGCCGGACTCGGCGGCAGCGCTGTTCAGTGCGGCGGGGACATCGACGCGCTGGTGGTATCCCTCAGTGAACAACAGGGGCACCACCACGGCTTCGCGCACGCCCTGCGCGGCGAGGTCGCGGGCCGCGGCCCCCAGCGCTGGGGCGGAGAATTCTAGATGCGCGGCGGCTGCCGGAACGCCGGCTTTGTCGCCGGCGGCGCGGGTTAACGCCTCCACGCTCGCCGCCGCCTCCGGGTGGCGCGAGCCGTGCGACAGGGTAATCAGTGCGGTCATGGTGGCCTTCCTCAAATACAGTGCTTAGGCCTCGGGGGTTTCGGGGGCTTGGTGAGCCTGGGGCGCGGTGGAATGCCCGCGCCGAGCCAGGGAGCGCTTGAGCGCCTCGTTGGCGGATACCGCCGGCGCGGGGGCCACGGGGGCGTCGTCCTGGCCGTGGAAGCGCAGCGAGAAGATGCGCAGGCACTCCTGGCACTTCCAGGCAAAGTCGTCTTCCTCATCCGGGAAGAGGTCAGTGCCGGCGCAATAGGGGCAGTAGGCCGGGTGGTTGCGGTTCGGGTTGGGGGTGCGGCGGAAATTCACTGGAGATCCTCGTCGTCGGCACGCAGGACCCAGTGGCGGAACTGCTCGCCGTCCTCGCGCTGCTCCTTGTACTTGTTGACCAGGCGGATGACGTAGTCCGGAACTTCGTCAGCCACCACCTTGTGGCCGCGCAGCTTCCGGCCCCAGTCCGGAGAGAGGCCGAGCGCGCCGCCGAGGTGCACCTGGAAGCCTTCCACGCGGTTGCCGTCGGCGTCGGTGACGATCTGGCCCTTGAGTCCGATATCGGAGACCTGCGAGCGCGCGCAGGCGTTGGGGCAGCCGTTGAGCGCGATGGAGATCGGGACATCGAGGTCACCCAAGGTGTCCTCCAGGATGTCGACGAGCTCGATGGCACGGGCTTTGGTGGTCACGTGCGCCAGCTTGCAGAACTCCAGGCCGGTGCAGGAAATGACGCCGCGGCGGAACTCGGAAGGCTGGGAATACAGGCCGGTCTCATCCAGCGCGCGGGAGAGCGCCGGAATGTCCTCTTCCTCCACGTCAAGGAAGAGCAGCTCCTTCATCGGGGTGGTGCGGATGCGAGTGATGCCGAACTTCTCGGCCACGTCGGCGATGGCAATGAGCTGCTCGCCGGTGGCATGGCCCACGGTGGGCTTGACGCCGACGTAAAACTTGCCGTCCTGCTGGCGGTGCACGCCCAGGTGATCGCGGGTACCGGGGGCGACGGGGAGCGGGGTGCCGTCGAGAAGCGGCTCCTCCAGGTATTCCTCCTCCAGAGCCTTTCGGAACTTCTCAATGCCCCACTGCGCCACCAGGAACTTCAGGCGGGCGCGGTTGCGGTTGCGGCGGAAGCCGTAATCGCGGAAGATGCGGGCCACGCCGGCCCAGACCTCCGGGACGCGCTCAAGCGGGATCCAGGCTCCCAGGGACTGCGAGAGCATTGGGTTGGTGGACAGGCCGCCGCCCACGAAGCAGTCAAAACCCGGGCCGTACTCAGGGTGCTCGGCGCCGACGAAGGCGATGTCCTGAATCTCGTGCGTGACGTCCTGGCGGGCATTGCCGGAAATGGCGGTCTTGAACTTGCGCGGGAGGTTGTGGAACTCCTCGCGCGGAAGATAGTTGTTCTTGATCTCCTCGATGGCCGGGGTGGCGTCAATGATCTCATCGGCAGCCACGCCCGCCACGGGGGAACCAAGAATGACGCGGGGAACGTCGCCGCAGCCCAGCAGGGTATCCAGGCCAACGGAGCGCAGCTTCTCCCAGATGGCGGGGACGTTCTCAATTTCGATCCAGTGCAGCTGGATGTTCTGGCGGTCGGTGAAGTCCGCGGTAGAGCGGACATAATCCCGGGAAATCTCCCCCACCGCGCGCAGCTTCGCCGGATTGGCGCGGCCGCCGTCGAAGCGCACGCGCATCATGAAGTACTCATCCTGCAGCTCAGCGTTGGTGAGCTTGGAGGTCATCTCCCCGCCCAGGTTCTGGTTGCGCTGGGTGTACAGTCCCAGCCACTTAAAGCGCGGGGCCAGGTCTTCTGCGGGGATGGAGGAAAATCCCTCCTTGGAGTAGATGTCGATCACGCGCTGGCGCACGGCGAGGGCCTCGTCCGCCTGCTTGATCTCCTCGTCAGCGTTGAGCGGTGTGGTGCCGTCGATCTTCCACTGGCCTTCCGGCTTCTTCGCGCGCAGCTTTCGCTGTGTGGCGGTGGTCATAGTCTGCTGCCTTTCGTTGGATACTGAAAACCTACCGGTCTAGACGAAACAGACAAAGCAGTCTTTTTTATTTGCAGTGGAATATGCAAAGCACGCTGCGTCTATGCCACAATGATTCCCGAATGTAATTAGAAAAAGTTGCTCAGACACCAGACTAACCGGTTCAATGAAGCCCACGCTCTTTAAAGAACTAAACTTTCGTTAGTTAGCACTCCACTCCGAAAGGTCATCATGACTCAGCAGCCCCTGAAAGTAGCCGTCATCGGCGCCGGCCCGGCCGGCATCTACGCCTCCGACATCCTGGTGAAGAAGACCGGCGGCAACGTTGAGATCGATCTCATCGAGCAGATGCCGGCCCCCTTCGGCCTCATCCGCTACGGCGTGGCCCCGGACCACCCGCGCATCAAGGGCATTGTTAACTCCCTGCACCGCGTGCTCGACACCGAGCAGATCCGCCTGCTGTCCAACATCACCGTTGGCCGCGACGTCACCGTCTCCGAACTGGAGGAATACTACGACGCCATCGTCTTTGCCACCGGCGCCGTAGCAGACCGCGGCATGCAGATCCCGGGCTCCGACCTCGAGGGCATCCACGGTGCGGGCGAGTTCGTCGGCTTCTACGACGGCAACCCACGCTTCGAGCGCTCCTGGGACCTCTCCGCTAAGGAAGTAGCCGTCATCGGCGTGGGCAACGTGGGCCTGGACGTGGCCCGCATCCTGGCCAAGACTGGCGACGAGCTCAAGGAATCCACCGAGATCTCGGATAACGTCTACGAGTCCCTGGCCAAGAACCAGGCCACCACCGTGCGAGTCTTCGGCCGCCGCGGCCCGGCGCAGGCCAAGTTCACCCCACTGGAGCTCAAGGAGCTCGACCACTCCCCGACCATCAACGTGGTGGTGGACCCGGAGGACATCGACTACGACGAGGCCTCCCTCAAGGCCCGCGAAGAAGCCAAGTCCTGCGACTTGGTCTGCCAGACGCTGGAGGGCTACGCCATTCGCGAACCCAAGGACGCACCGCACACCCTGCAGATCCACCTCTTCGAGCAGCCGGTGGAGTTCATCGGTGAGAACGGCAAGGTCACGGCCGTCAAGACCGAGCGCACCGCGCTCAACGGCGACGGCTCCGTGTCCGGCACCGGCAAGTTCACCGAGTGGCCGGCACAGGCGGTCTACCTGGCCGTGGGCTACCGGTCCGACGCCATTGAGGGCGTGCCCTTCAACACCGAGAAGAACGTCATCAACAACGACGGCGGCCACGTCATTGACCTGGACGGCAACGTAGTCAGCGGCCTCTACACCACCGGCTGGATCAAGCGCGGCCCGGTGGGCCTCATCGGCAACACCAAGTCCGACGCCAACGAGACCATCGCCATGCTGCTGGAGGACAACGAAGCGGGCAACCTCTCTCACGAGCGCGAGGAGGACATCGTCGAGCTCTTCGAGTCCAAGGGCCTGGAGCACCTGACCTGGGAGGGCTGGAAGAAGCTGGACGCCGCCGAGCGCGCCCTGGGTGAGGCCGAGGGCCGCGAGCGCAAGAAGTTCGTCGAGTGGGAAGAGATGGTTCTCAACTCGCGCGGCTAAAGCGCACGCTCAGCGCCTCACTGGCACCTCACCGGTGCTTCACTGGCGCAGTCGGCACAGACACAGCGGGCGCGGGGAGAAAGCACTTACGCTTCTCCCCGCGCCCGCTTGCGCGTTGAGTGAGTTTCTCTAGGCGCGGATGATGCCGAGGACCTCGTCCACGATTGCCTGGACCTCGTCCTCCGTCTTGGCCTCGACGTTGAGGCGCAGCAGCGGCTCCGTATTGGAAGCGCGGACGTTGAACCATGCGTCGGTGTCCTTGAGCTGTACGGTCACGCCATCAAGCTCGTCGACGGACTCAATCTTGTCCGCCAGCTCATCCAGCACGCGCTGCGTGGTGGCCTTCTGGTCCTCTACCGTGGAGTTGATCTCTCCCGAGGCCTCGTAGCGCGAGTACTGCGCCATGAGCTCGCTCAGCGGCTTGTCCTGCTCACCCAGTGCAGCCAGCACGTGCATGGCGGCGAGCATGCCGGAGTCCGCGTTCCAGAACTCCTGGAAGTAGTAGTGAGCGGAGTGCTCGCCACCGAAGACCGCCTTCTCCTTGGCCATCTGGGCCTTGATGAAGGAGTGACCCACGCGGGTGCGCACGGCCTTGCCGCCCTTCTCCGCGATGAGCTCCGGAACCGTCTTCGAGGTAATCAGGTTGTGGATGACGGTGGCGCCCGGGAACTTATCCAGGTAGCGCTCCGCCACCAGCGCGCAGATGGCGGACGGGGACACCGGCTGCCCCTTCTCATCCACCACGAAGCAGCGGTCGGCGTCGCCGTCGAAGGCCAGGCCGATGTCCGCCTTCTGCTCCACCACGAACTTCTGCAGGTCCACCAGGTTCTTCGGGTCCAGCGGGTTGGCCTCGTGGTTGGGGAAGGTGCCGTCCAGCTCGAAGTACAAATCACGCACGTCGAAAGGCAGGCCCTCAAATACGGCCGGGACGGTGTGGCCGCCCATGCCGTTCGCGGCATCCACCGCGACGACGAGCGGGCGGGACTGCTCCAGCGGCACCAAGCCTCGCAGGAATGCCGCGTAATCCGGCAGCACCTCGCGCTCAGTGACGGTCCCCGGCTCGCCATCAAAGGCCGGCGTGCCGTCGATCAGCATGTCCTTGATCTGCTCCAGGCCGGTCTCCTGCCCCACCGGCACCGCACCCGCGCGGCACAGCTTGATGCCGTTGTACTTGGCAGGGTTGTGGGAAGCGGTGAACATTGCGCCAGCACAGTTCAGGTTGCCGGCTGCAAAGTAGAGTTCGTCCGTGGAGGTCAGGCCCAACTGGATGACGTTGATGCCCTGCGCCGCAGCGCCTTCAGCGAAAGCCGCCGCCAGGTCCGGGGAGGACGGGCGCATGTCGTGGCCCACGGCTAGGGTGGTCTCGCCCTCACCGCGGAGGATGGCAGCGTAGGCCGCGCCGGTATCCCGCACAAAGGCTTCATCGATGTCCTCGCCCACGACGCCACGGACGTCATAGGCCTTGATCACTGCATTGAGCTGTTCACGAGTTCGCATAGACCACAAGCATACCCGCGTACCCGGCTACTCTACGTCGGGCACCACCGTAAGATGTGCGCGTCGGCGCTGCCGGGCGTCGTGCACGCGGCGCGTGCGGAAGACCGGGTGGTTGGAATTGCGGGGATCCGCGCCGTCGAAGGTGGCAGCGTAATCAATGGGATCGGCACCAGAACCCGTCGTCGAATCGTCGACGAGCCCAGTGGTCACGCGGCCGGCCTCCTTCACGGCCTCCGCCAAGGCGGTGAGGTCATCGTCCTCATCCAGCTCGATGCGGTCCACGCGCACCATCTCCCAGCCCTGCGGCGCAGTGATGCGCTCGCTGTGCTTCTCACACAGATCCCAGCTGTGTGGGTCAGCTTCCTCAGAAAGCGGACCGACCACAGCAGTCTGCTGGGCATAGGCGTACGTCAACGTTGCCACGGCGGGACGGCCGCAGCCGGGGCGAGAGCAATGGCGGGAGGAAGTCACGCGCCCAAGTCTAAACCCTAACTTGAGATTTGAATAGTCCTGCGCGGCGAGTCTGCGCCTTTCGCCCCGCGTCCGCGCTTTAGACTTAGCCGCATGAACGCTCCCCGCCCGCACATCCGCCCGGCCCGCCACCGCCACGGCCGCGGCGCCCGCGGGCCGCTGCTGCCGCAGGCCACCCCGCGCTACCGCAGCGCCGCTGAGCGCTTCGATATGGCGGTCTTGGAGGCCTACGCCCCCATCCAGAACTCCTTCGCGGAACAGCTCGCCGGCCTAGATCTGGCGGTGGATACGGTGCCCCGCATGCGCCTGTCCGTGGACATGACTGTGCTGCCGGACGAGATCATCGCGGATGGCCCCGTACCACTCGGGCGCATCGTGCCTGCCGGCGTGGATTCTCACGGCCAGCCCACCCGCGCCCGCCTAGTCATCTTCCGCATGCCCGTGGAAGAGCGGGTGCGCTCGGCCCGCGAGCGAGAAGAGCTCCTCTCCACCGTGCTTACCGCCCTGGTGGCTAACTACCTCAACCTCGACCCGGAGGATATTGACCCGCGCTTTAGCTGGTAAGACATAAAAATCTCCCCGTCACAGTACCCCACCAGCCTCGCTACACATACAGAAGGCTGATGAGCACCACGACGGGGAGAAGGATTCTTCAGAACTAGCTGATTTCCCGCTTCAGGCGGCGGCGCTCACGGTCCGAAAGACCGCCCCAGATACCGAAGCGCTCATCGTGCTCGAGCGCATACTCCAAGCATTCATCGCGCACCGCGCAGGCCTGGCAAATACGCTTGGCCTCACGGGTTGAGCCGCCCTTTTCTGGGAAAAAGGCTTCCGGATCCGTCTGGGCGCACAGCGCCTGGTCTTGCCACTCCTGCTCGACGGCACCAAAGAGTTCATCGAGCGACATCTCTGCAGCAGCACCGCCACGGAGAATAGCGCTGTTATTCGATTTATTGTCCACGCCGCTTCCTTTCTCCGAGGTCGTTTCTCTCTTAGTCGGTGGCACCGACCCTACACCGAGAATTACTTCTGGTGCCGTGCCCGCCGTGCCGTTGATTACACTGATGTCATTTCACACCGGATCACTAAATATCGTCAACCTGTCCCGAGTGATTTCTCCGCGAACTCGACAAAAACGCAGCACACGATCCCCAATTTTCACACCAGTCACACAACCCACCCTGCGGGGGTGAACGTAGGGGGTACTACATGTAGTGGCACCCCTTAACCCTGTGAACAATTCCAAGGTTTCCTCGGCGTGTCGCCACCCAAGCACAGAGATCTCGTGGATCCCTCACACACCACGCGGCACATGGCGGCAAGAACGTAGAAGCAACAAGAAACGACAAAAAGGCGCCGAAGGAAGCTGTCCTCCCTCGGCGCCCCTGCCTGCCTGCCGGCCGGCCGGACCGGCTAGCTACGTCGATGCCGCACTCGGCGCTTAAGCGTCCGAGCTGAAAACGCACGCCCGCATCCGGGATGCTCACACCCGGGAAGACGCGCATGCCGCCCTGCAGTTCGCAGCGCGCGCCGATGGTCGCGCCTTCGCCAATCACACAGTTGTCGATGTGGGCGTTGGCGCCGATGTGCGCGCCCGAGGCGATGATGGAGTTGCTAATGATCGCCCCCGGCTCAATCTTCACACCGTCGAAGACCACGGTGCCATCCAGGCGCGAGCCCGCGCCGATCTCGGAGCCGCGACCCACCGCAGTGCCGGAGAGCAGGAGCACGCCGCCGGCGATACCGGCGGACTCATCCACCACGGACTCGCCGGTGCGGCCCGCCAGCAGCGGCGAGTGGGCGATGCCACGCACAAGGTCAGAGGAACCGCGCACGAAGTCATCCGGGCGGCCCATGTCGCGCCAGTAGGAGTTGTCCACGTGGCCCACCACGAGGCGGCCGGACTCCAGCAGCTGCGGGAAGGTCTCGCGCTCCACGGAGACCACGCGGTCTGCCGGAATGGTCTCGATGACCTCGCGCTTGAACACGTAGCAGCCGGCGTTGATCTGGTTCGTCGGCGGATCCTCGGTCTTCTCCAAGAAGGCGGTCACGCGGCCGTTGGAATCCGTCGGCACGCAACCAAACGCGCGGGGGTCCGCCACGTTGAGCAGGTGCATCGTCACGTCCGCATCCTTGGCGTGGTGCGTGTCCAAGATGCCGTTGAGGTCCATGCCGGACAGGACGTCGCCGTTGAAGACCATAACGGCGTCGTGGCGCAGCTTGTCGTAGACGTTGCGGATTCCGCCGCCGGTACCCAGCGCGGTCTCCTCCACCACGTATTCAATCTCCAGGCCCAAGTCGGAGCCGTCGCCGAAGTACTCCTCAAAGACCTCCGCCTTGAAGGACGTAGACAGCACCACGTGCTCAATTCCGGCGTCCTTGATGCGGGCCAAAAGGTGCTGCAGGAAGGGGTAGTTCGCCGTCGGCAGCATCGGCTTCGGCGTACCAATCGTCAGCGGGCGCAGGCGGGTGCCGCGGCCACCGACCAGAATCACGGCATCTGCCGTGGAACCCCACTGGGGTGCTGCATCAGTCATAGTGTCTCTGCGTTCCTTTAACTCTTACTGATAAATCAGGCTTAGTGTATCCGCCACACGGCCCTAGGAGCGGTCGCGGCACGCGCTAACCGCCACGCCGCGCAGCCGCAGGCCCAGCCACAGGGCCGCGCGTAGCGGCGCCTCGAACCACCGCGGATGCCGGTCCGCCTGGAAGCGGTAGGCCGAATCATGGTGGGCGCGCAGCATCGCGCCGCGGTGCGCCTGGGTGGAATGTCCCTTGGCGTGGGTAATTTCCGCAGTCGGGCAAAAGATGTTGTCCCAACCAGCGCGGGTGAAGCGGTCTCCTAGGTCCACGTCTTCCAGGTACATGAAGTAGCGCTCGTCAAAGCCGCCAATCTGCTCGAAGGCCTCCCAGCGCACCAAGAGGCAGGAGCCGGAGAGCCAGCCCGCGGGGCGCTCGGTGTCCATGTCAGCGTCGTCGCGGTAGGCCGTCGACCACGGGTTGGAGGGCCACACCGAGCCCAGCAAGGCGTGCCCGATGCCGGTGGCCAGGGTCGGCACGGCGCGCGCCGAGGGGTAGTTGGTGCCGTCGGGCTCCACGATGCGCGGTCCCACCGCCGCAGCCTCCGGGTGACGCTGAGCGCACTCAATGAGCTCGTCCAGGGAGCCAGGGTTGAAGGTGACGTCCGGGTTGGCGATGAGGAAGAACTCCTCGTCCACGCCGCGCTCGCGGGCGTAGCGCGCGCCGGCGTTCATTCCGGCACCGTAGCCCAGGTTTCCGCCGGTGGCGAAGAATTCCACGCCGGAGTGTTCCGCGGCTGCGGCCTGCGGCACGCCGTCGGTGGATCCGTTATCCGCGAGGACCACATACGTGTCCCGCGCCGTGGCCGCGCGCAGCGAGGTCAGGAAGGCGCCGAGGTAGCGGCCGGGGGAGAACGTCACCGTCACGACGGCGAGAGGTTTGCGTAGTTCTTTCACGATGGCATTGAGAGTACTAAACCTGCCACGCTGCACGCGCTCGCGACACTGCTTCACGGTTTTCGGGTTCGCTCACTTAGACTATGTGCCGTGACTTCCCCGAATTCCCCACGCGCCGCCCGCCGCATCCAGGCCGCGCCGTCCTCCCCCGTGTCCGCGCCGCAGCGCGGCTCCACCCCGGTCAAGGCAGTCGTGTCCTTCCTGTCCGCGGTGGTGCTGGTGCTCTCCGGCGTGGGATATTTCACCGTCGGCAAGCTGGGCAATGACATCTCGTCTGCCTCGAACCTGTCCTTGGGCAACGACGGTGGTTTTAAGGACAACGGTCTCGATGGCGCCGTGGACATCCTGCTGGTGGGCAAGGACTCACGCACGGACGCCAAGGGCAATCCCCTCTCCGAGCAGGAGCTGGCGGACCTGCACGCCGGCGTGGCCGAGGGTGAAGAAAATACGGACACCATCATGGTCATCCGCATCCCCAACGACGGCTCCCGCGCCACCGCGGTCTCCATCCCGCGCGATACCTACGTGCACGACGGCGAATTCGGCAACACCAAGATCAACGCCGTTTTTGCGCTGCACAAAGAAGACAAGATGCAGGAGCTCATCCAGGAAAACGCCGAGGCCGAGGCAGCCGGCAAGAAGGCTCCGCATACCGAGAAGGAGATGGAGAAGGAAAGCACGGAGGCCGGCCGCGCGGGGCTGATTTCCATGGTGCGCACGCTCACGGATGTCAGCGTGGATCACTACGCCGAGGTGGGACTGCTCGGCTTTGTGCTGCTTACCGACGCCGTCGGGGGCGTCGACGTCTGTCTCAACAACGACGTGGATGATCCGATGTCGGGTGCGAAGTTCCCCAAGGGCCGCCAGACTCTGCACGGTGCCCAGGGCCTGTCCTTCGTGCGCCAGCGCTACGACCTGCCGCGCGGCGACCTGGACCGCATCGTGCGCCAGCAGGCCTACATGGCCTCGCTGACCTCCAAGGTGCTGGACTCGGGCACATTGACCTCGCCCGGCAAGCTCAACAAGATTGCGGATGCCGTGGAGCGATCCGTCGTCATCGATGACGACTGGGACATCATGGGCTTTGTCACCCAGCTCGCTGGCTTGGCCGGCGGCAACGTCACCTTTACCACCATCCCGGTGACCTCGATTACCGGCACGGGCGACTACGGCGAGTCCGTGGTCACCATCGATACGGCCGAGGTCCACCGCTTCATGGATGATTTGGCCAAGTCGCAGGAGGCGGCCGAGGCCAGCGATCAGCCGGAGGGCGCGCCGTCCGAGGACAACACCGAGGTGGATGAGAAGCCCGTGGCGGACGACATGGAGCTGCACGTGCTCAACGCCGGCACCGTGGACGGCATGGCCGGCGGTATCGGTACGTGGATGAAGAACGTGGGCTACTCCGTCGAGCGCACCGCCAACGCACAGTCGGGCCTCTACTCGGAGTCCCAGATTGTCGCCGCCGATGCGAACGACGAGCGCGCCCAAGCGCTGGCGGAGCAGATGGGTGGCCTGCCGGTGACGGCGAACGAGAACCTCGATCCGGATACCTTCATCGTCGTCGCCACCGACGACTACGCCGGCCCCAAGGACGATTCCGCCATGGAGGAAGAGGCCGCCCAGGCCAGCGAAGCCGACTCTGCAGCGGGTTCGGAGGACCAGGTGGGTACCCCGGGCGATGACTTCGGCACCGCCGAGGTCGCCCCGGAGATCGATGCCGGCGGCGACGGCCCGCGCTGCGTGAACTAGCAGAAGGATCGTGGCGGGCATCCGGCCCGCCACCTACGATGGGCGGACATGGAACTCCTACAGCACCTCCTGTCCGCCGACGCCGCCGCCCCGCGCCTGAGCGTCTACAACGAGGCCGACGGCACGCGCATGGACTTTTCGGCGCAGACCCTGGACAACTGGGCCTCCAAGATTGCCAACATGCTGCTGGAGGAGCTGGACCTAGAGCCCGGCGGTGAGGCGCGCATCCGCATCGACCTGCCCGTGTCCTGGCAGGCGGCGGTCATCGCGCTCGGGGCGCTGGCCGCGGGCGTGGACTTCGATATCACCGACGGCACGCCCCGCTCTAACGAAGCAGCTGGCAACACCCCTGCCGCCGGCGCCCCAGCTACCGACGCCCCTGCTGTCGTCTTCACCTCCCCCGAGTCCTTTGCCGCCGGCGGCGTTCCCGGCGCGGACACCGTGCTCGTCACCCAGGATCCGTTCGGGCGCGGCGTGGTGGAAAGCGGCGGGGAGCTGCCCCTGGGAACCATTGACTTTGGCCCCACCGTGCGCTTCTACGGGGATCAGTTCTATGGCCGGACCACCCCGCTGCCCCAGCTCTTCCCCACCGACTTCGAAGCCGAGCGCGTGCTCTCCCAGGGCTGGCAGGATTTCGCGTCCTTCCAGCGCGCGGTCCTTGAGCCGCTGGCGGCCGGCGGCTCCGCCGTTGTCGTGTCCGGGTTGTGCTCCGCCGACCGCTTGGAAGAAATCGCGTCCAACGAAAAGGTCACCGTGCGCGCCTCTTAGGGTGCAGAAGTGCTGTGAGATAGTAGAGCAATGGTTAGCGGGCTCTACATCTTCATCGGTGTGCTCATCCTCGTGGGCACCATCTGTCAGGGAACAATTGGCTTTGGGCTCGGCACCATTGCCACCCCGATCCTGGCGCTCATTGCACCGGAGCTCGTGCCCACGCTGGTTCTACTGCTGGCCTTCGTCATTTCCACGACCACTATGCTCAAGGCCCGCGCGGCAGTGTCCTGGGACATCGTGGCCATCTCCTCCCTCGCGCGCATCCCGGGCTCAATGCTCGGCGCGTGGGCGATTGCCTCGCTCTCCCACCCCGGCCTATCCCTCTTCATTGGCTGCGCCGTCATCCTGGCCATGACGCTGTCCAGCCTCGGCTGGTCGCCGAAGCGCACGACGTCCACCATCGCGGTGGCGGGCGTGGCCTCCGGGTTCTTAGGTACCTCGACCTCCATTGGCGGCCCGCCCATGGCGCTGGTGCTCAAGGGCTACGATCCGGACCGCGTGCGCGGCACCCTGTCTGGCACCTTTATCGTCGGCACGCTCATTTCCCTGGTCATCCTGGCGCTCCACGGGCAGGTCACCCAGCTACACCTCACCGCCGCTGCGGCCTACCTGCCCGTGGCTATCGTGGGGCTTATCGCCGCGGGCTTCCTCAACCGCTACATCAACGCGCGGATCCTCAACCGCATCGTGGTGGTGGTCGCCATCAGCGCCGCGCTAGCACTCATTGCTGAGGCCCTCCTGGCGTAGCTGCCCCGCCCCCACCGGACCGGGCTTAGCACAGCGAGCGCGCGATAAAGCCGCGGAAGCGCTCCGCCAGGTCCGCGAGCTCCTGGCCCGCGAAGTGGCCAGGGCGCCAGGCGGCCACCAGCGGAACCCCGCCGATGCTCTCTTCCCCGGCCACGATGTCAAAGCCCACCAGCCTGTCCGGCTGCAGCTCCGTCATGAGCGCCACGGCCCGCCCGGCGCGTGCAAGCGCACAGAGTGTCGCCGTGTCATCGCACTCCACGTGCGGGCCCAGGCTCAGGCCCGCGGAACCAATGAAGGAATCGATCACGCCGCGCGAGACACTGCTGCGCGACGGTAAAACCAAGCGCTCCTCCAGCAGGCGCCGAGCCTCCACCGTGGCCGCGCCGCTGCACTCCGCCACCAAGGGGTGTGCGGGCGGGACCCAGGCGCGCACGGGCACCGAGCCCAGCGGCAGCGAGGCCACCTCGCGCACCGGCGGGATCGGCGCGATGACCATGTCCGCGGCACCCTCCAAGGCGTCGAAGACCTCGTAGTGCGAGGTGGGGATGCTGGTGAGCAGGGGAATTGCGGAGCCGGCCTCCTCAATAAAGGGAGCCAGCAGCGTGGAGATTGTCGTCGGCGTGGCCGCCACCCGCAGCGCCGGGGCCGTGCCCGCGCGGAGGACCTCCACCGCCCTGCCGGCGCGGGCGGCGTCGGCAAGGAGTCGCCGGCAGATGGGGAGGAGGGCCCGGGCGGCGTCGGTAAGCACCAGCGTCGATCCTGCCCGCGCGAAGAGCTCCAGGTCGAGCTCCTCCTCAAAGCGCCGCAGCTGCCGGCTCAACGCCGGTTGTGTGATCCCTAAGCGCTCCGCGGCTGCGGTGACCGTTCCGCTCTCTGCCAGGGTCAGGAGATATCTGGCCTTCACCATGTCCATTCCCCTACTCCTACCACAGATCATGCCCTAAAGGCATGACTATCCAACTTTATCGGCATTAGACAACATGGAATCAGCCCAGAATAATGGGACCACCAACACAGTAAATCTAGGGAGGTTCCTAATGTCACACGTCGGCATCGCTATCGCCGAAACCCTCGCCGCGCACGGCGTCAGCCGCGCATTCCTTGTGCCCGGCGAAAGCTTCCTGCCGGTCCTCGACGGACTCTACGACTCCCCGGTGGAGGCCATCGTCACCCGCCAGGAAGGCGGCGCGGCGTACATGGCAGAGGCCCACGGCAAGGCCACCGGCGAGCCGGGCGTGGCCATGGTCACGCGCGGACCCGGCGCGGCCAACGCCTTCGTGGGCATCCACACCGCCTGGCAGGACGCCACTCCGCTGGTCCTCTTCGTCGGCCTCATCCCGGTCTCCGACCGCGACCGCGAGTCCTTCCAAGAGTTCGACCCCAAGGCGTGGTTCGGCACCCAGGCCAAGCAGGTCTTCGTTCTCGACGATCCCGCGCGCGCCTCCCGCGTGGTGGCGGAGGCCTTCTTCCAGGCCAAGCAAGGCCGCCCCGGCCCCGTCATCGTGGGCCTGCCGGAGGATGTCCTCCACCAAGAGTTCACGGGCACCATCCACCAGCCTATCCCGGTATCGGAGGGCGCACTCTCGGCCGCGGACCTGGACTTCCTTTCCGATGAGCTAGCCCGCGCCGAGCGCCCCCTGTTCTTCGCCGGCGGCCCGCGTTGGACGCCGGAGGCAGCGGAGCAGATTACGCGCTTTGCAGAGGCCCACCGCATCCCCATCATTCAGGACTTCCGCGCCGCCGACCGCGTGCCCTTTGACTCCCCCGCCAACGCCGGGTGGCTGGGCTACGGGCGCGATCCGCGCGCCGCGCAGCTGCTCGAGGCAGCCTCCCTCGTCGTTGAGATCGGCGCCGTGCTGGGCGACGTCCCCACGGACGGCTACACCCTGCGCCAGTCCCCGCAGGCCCGCAACATCGCCATCAACCCGGACACCAGCCTGCGCGGGCACTCCGTAGCACTTGAGCGCCACATCGTGGCCAGCCCGGTGGCCTTCGCCGCCGCGCTGGAGGACCTCACCCTGGAGGGTACGGCCGAGCGCGGCGAATGGTTCGACACCGCCCACGCCCACCACCTCGAGTTCGCCACCCTGCCCCAGCCGGCGGACTACCGCCCGGGCAAGGACGGCACCGCCCACCTGGAGTCCATCCTCGCCGCGCTCCATGAGCAGTTGCCGCAGGATTCCCTGTACACCTTCGGCGCGGGCAACCACTGCATCTGGGCGCAGCAGTTCCTGCGCTCTGCGGTCTACCCCTCACAGTTCAGCGTGCGCAACGGCTCCATGGGCTACTCCGTGCCCGCGGGCGTGGCCACCAAGCTGCAGTTCCCCGAGCGCACCGTCGTCACCATCGCCGGCGACGGCGAGTACTTCATGAACGGCCAGGAGCTGGCCACCGCCCTGCAATACGGCGCGCCCTTCCTCATCATCGTCATGTCCAACGGTGAGTTCGGCACCATCCGTGACCACCAGAAGCGCCACTTCCCGGACCGCGTCTCCGGAACGCAGCTGGTCAACCCGGACTTTGCGGAGGTGGCCAAGAGCTTCGGCGCCCACGGCGAGCTCGTCACCGAGGACTCCCAGGCCGCCGGCGCCGTCGCCCGCGCGCTCGACGCCATCCAGAACCAGGGCGTGCCCGCGCTCATCAACATCATCACCGACCAGGACCATTCCCTCCCCATCGCACCAAGGACCGCCTAAGGACCCATCATGAGTACCACTAGCAACTCCCGCCCGATTCGCCTCACCGAGGACGACCACGCCCCGCCCCAGCACAGCACCGACGGGACCGACGGAGACGCGAAGCAGCGCCCAGCCGCCTCCACCGCTTCCTGGATCATCACGCTCTTCGGCACCGCCGTGGGCGCCGGCATCCTCTTCCTGCCGCTCAACGCCGGCGGCTTCGGCTTCTGGCCACTGGTCTTCGCCACGGTCTTTATCTTCCCGCTGGTGTACTTCTCCCACCGCACCTACGCGCGCATCGTCGCCGGTGCCCCGCAGAAGGACCACGGCAAGGACATCCTGGAGCTGGTCTCCCAGTATTTAGGCAAGCGCTCCGGCATCATCTTCGCGGTGCTGTATTGGATCACCGTCTTTTCCACGGTGCTCATCTACGGCGTGTCCATTACCAACGCCGTAGACAGCTTTATTGTCAACCAGCTGGGTGGGCCGTCTATCAACCGCCCGCTGCTCGCCGTCATCTGCGTCGGCGTCATGACCGGTGCCTTCGCTATCGGCCGCAAGCCCATGATCTGGCTGGCCCAGGTGCTGGTCTACCCGCTCATCATCGCGTTGGCGGTGACCTCGATCTACCTCATCCCCCGCTGGGACCTGCACAGCTTCATCCACTACGACGACGGCGCGGACGGCCTGGGACAGATCCTCAAGGGCATCTTCCTCATCCTGCCGGTGCTGGTGTTCTCCTTCTCCCACATGGCGGCCCTGTCCCAGTTCGCCATCGACATGCAGCCGCAGTACGGCGAGAAGACAGAAAAGCGCGTGTCCCGCACCGAGTTCTACACCTCCATCCTGCTGGTGGTCTTCACCATGTTCTTCGTGTGGTCCTGTGTCCTCGCTCTGGGCGCGGACGGCATGAATGAGGCACTGGAGCAAAACATCCCGGTCCTGTCGTACTTTGCCAACGTCACCGGCACCCCGTTCATGGCCTACATGGCGCCCGTCGTGGTCATCTGCGCCATCGTCTCCTCCTACTTCGGCCACATGCTGGGCACCGAGGAGGGCACGGAATACTTGCTGCGCAACGCCGCCCCGGCGCTGGCAGAAAGGGTCTCCCACCGCACGCTGCTCAACATCATCTACGTCATCGCCTTCGTGTGCACCACGCTGGTGGCGGTGTTCAACCCGTCCATCATTTCCATGATTTCTGTGGTCTCCGGCGTGTTCGTGGCGTTCATCGTGTACCTCGTACCGGTATACATGTTCAAGAAGCTGGACGTGTACAAGAAATTCCGCAACGACCCCTGGAACTACTTCGTCTTCGGCATGGGCCTGCTCATTATGGCCGTGACCATCTGGGACATGATTTAGAAAGGACTGATCTGTGCTTCGCAATGACCTCAATGCCTTCCCCGACTACCAGCCGGGCAAGGACTACCCGGATGCCCTCAAGCTGTCCTCCAACGAGGTAGCGTTCGAGCCCTCGAAGGACATCATCGCCGCGGTGGCGGAGGCCGCCTCCTCCACCAACCGCTATCAGCAGCCGGGCAGCCCCGAGCTCACCAACGCGTTGTGCAACTACCTCGACGTGCCCGCCGAGCACATCTTCGTCTCTGCCGGCTCCACTCCCATCCTGCAGGCCACCATTCTGGCCTGCTGCCAGACCGGCGACGAAGTCGTGGTCCCCTGGCGCAGCTTCGAGGCCTACCCCCTCTACGTGCGCATGGCCGGCGCCGAGCCGATCCTCACCCCGCTTACCGACGACTACGCCGTGGATCTCGACGCCGCCCTGGCCGCCATCACCGACAAGACCCGGCTCATCATCCTGTGCAACCCCAACAACCCCACCGGAACGGTCTTCACCCGCGGCGAATTCCGTGCCTTCATGGACCGCGTCCCGGAGGACGTCGTGGTCTTGCTCGACGAGGCCTACTGGGAGTACAACGATGCCCCCGATACCCCGGATTCCGTGGAGGAATACACCCGCTACCCCAACCTGCTCGGCGTGCGCACCTTCTCCAAGGCGTGGGGCCTGGCCGGCATGCGCGTAGGCTACGCGGTGGCCGGCCCTCAGCTCATCAAGGCCCTGCAGCTGCTCTCCCTGCCGCTTACGGTGACCACCATGGCAGAGATGGCCGCGGTGGAAGTGCTCAAGCACCACGACGAGCTTGACGACGCCGTGGCGGAGACCAAGGCCCAGCGCGACCGCGTGACTCAGGCCCTCGGCGCCCAGCAGTCCTACGGCAGCTTCGTGTGGCTGCCCCGCGGGGATGCCCGCGACGTAGAGCAGAAGGTCCTGGACCAGGGTGTAGTTATCCGCCGCTACCTCGACGAAGGCGTGCGCGTGTCCATCACCAACGAAGAGGAGACGACGCAGTTCCTCGAGGCCTGGGAGCGGGCTGGGATTGAGCCCTGGGAGGGCTAACCAGCAAGATCTGCCAATAACGCGGCGAGCCCTACACGAAAGGGCTCGTCCGCATAGGGGTTCGTGTCCGGCTCCCCGGCGTCCTCCGCCGGCAGGAAGGCAGCCTGTGCCGCCATGAGCGTGGGGGCGCTCTCCTGACTTCCGGGCAGTACCTCAAAGATGTCCGTGGGGGCATGGACATCGTAGGCACTGCCGTAAATGAAGGACTCCAGCGCGACAATGCGGGGGACGATGTTTTCGCGCGCCACACCGGCGTGCTCGAGGACCCGCGCCACCAGCTCATACATCTCCACGGTGCGGGGTGCTCCGGAGATGGGGGTGGTGGCAATGAACTGCACAAGTGGCGCGTGCCGCGCGCACACGTCGCGGTAGGACATAGCCCACTCGATCAAGGCCCCGTGGGGCGTGCGCTCTGGGGCTCCAGCAAGTACCGCGCGCAAAGGCCCGCACTCGACCTGCTCCATGACGACATCTTCCACGAGGGCCAGCAGATCGTCTTTCCCCGAAACGTGGTTATAGAGCGCGCTGGTTCCCACACCTAGCCTCCGTGCAATGCGGGACATGGTCAGTTTTTCATACCCCTCTTCCCCCACAATGGTGAGCGCAGCCTGCGCGATTTTATCGCGATTGACCAGCGGCTTAGTCGGACGACCTTTAGATCGGTTACGCACCACAGTCCAAAGTCCTTGTCTTAGATTACGTTTGTTCTGTACAGTGATACGTGACACAAAATGAATATAGTTCATTTTCGTCTCACTTGTCCTTCCATCGTCCCATAGGAACGGAGACACCATCATGACTTCCCTTATCCCATCCGACAATCCCGTCATCGAGCGTGACGTCGTCGTCATCGGCGCCGGCCCCGCCGGCCTCATGGCGGCCCACACGCTCAAGAAGAAGGGGCTGAGCGTCGCCGTCCTCGAGGCTCGCGAGCGCGTCGGTGGCCGCACCTGGAACGGCAAGGTCAAGGACGCGAACGGCGTGGAGCACTTCGTTGAGCTGGGTGGCCAGTGGATTTCCCCAGACCAGACCCGCCTCATCGAGCTCGTTGACGAGCTCGGCCTCGAAACCTTCTCCCGCTACCGCGAGGGCAAGTCCATCTACGTGGCCCCAGACGGCACCCGCCACGAATACGAGGGCACTGTCTTCCCCGCCGACGAGAAGACCATCGCCGAGATGGACCGCCTCATCAAGATCATGGATGACCTCGCCGCCGAGATGGACCCGGCCAACCCGTGGTCCCACCCGAAGGCGAAGGAGCTGGACTCCATCTCCTTCCGCAACTGGCTGGAAACGCTCTCCGACGATGCCGAGGCGATCGATAACGTCTCCATCTACGTTGCCTCCGGCATGCTGACCAAGCCTTCCTACGCCTTCTCCACCCTGCAGGCAGTCCTCATGGCGTGCTCCGCAGGCTCCTTTAGCAACCTCGTGGACGAGGACTTCATCCTGGACAAGCGCGTGGTCGGCGGCATGCAGTCCGTGTCGTTGACGCTGGCTGAGGGCCTGGGTGAGGACGTTCACTTGGGCACCCCGGTCCGCGAGCTGCACTGGGTCGAGCCGGACCCCTCCACGGCCGATGAGCTCAACAAGATCGAGGCCGACGTGCGCAACGGTGTGGCCGGCAACGGCGAGCCGGGCAACGTCACCGCCTACTCTGAGAAGGTCACGGTTAAGGCGCGCTTCGCCGTACTGGCAGTGCCGCCGAACCTCTACAACCGCATTTCCTTTGTGCCGCCGATGCCGCGCGACCAGCAGATCGCACACCAGCACATTTCCATGGGCCTGGTCATTAAGGTCCACGCGGTCTACGAGACCCCGTTCTGGCGCGAGGACGGTCTGTCCGGCACCGGCTTCGGCGGCGGCCGCTTGGTGCAGGAAGTGTACGACAACACCAACTACGGCAAGAACTTCGCGGAATCCACCGACGGAGAAGAGGACCGCTATGGCACCCTTGTCGGCTTCGTCTCCGACGTCTACGCCGAAGAGATGTGGCACCTGTCTGCAGAGGAGCGCAAGGTGCGCATCCTCGAGGCCATGGCGGACTACCTGGGCCCGAAGACCAAGGAGCCCATCGCCTTCTACCTCTCCGACATGGCGGCGGAAGAGTGGACTCGCGGCGCCTACGCCACCTCTTACGATCTGGGCGGGCTCTCGCGCTGGGGCCACCTGCAAAACGAGCCGACCGGCCCGATTTACTACGCCTGCTCCGACATCGCCGCCGAGGGCTACCAGCACGTCGACGGCGCCATTCGCCAGGGCGAGATCGCTGCGCTGACCATCGCTGAGAAGGCACAGTAGCCATGTCCGCCTCTGACTTCCCACGGCGCGGCGCCAGCGGCGCGATCCTCGTCGGCTACGTTTCTACCGACTACGGCATGGACGCCCTTCGCCTGGGCATTGCCCTTGCCAAGGAGCGCAACGTCCGCCTCGAGATCGTCATGGTCGCCCCAGCCCAGAACTCGTTCTCCGGCGTCTACCCGCACGACCGCGGCTACGGCTCCATCCTGGAAGAACAGATTGCTGGCTGGCTTGAAGACGCTCTGGCTGAAGTCCCCGAAGGCATCAACGCCACCGCGCGCATCGTACCGGGCGATTCCGAGGCCGCGGCCTTGAGCGCCACGGCGCAGGAGCTGGGCGCGGATATCCTCGTCGTCGGCGCGCGTAAGGGTGGAATCCTCGGTCGCTTCAAGATGGGATCCGCGGTCAACGCGCTGCTGCATTCCGCTCCGGTACCGGTCGCGCTCGCACCGCGGGGATATTCCCACCCTGGCCCGATCTCCCGCATCACCACGTTCTTTGGCCCCCGCCAAGGAACCTCCGACGTCATCGCCATCGGACTCGACCGCGCCCGCCGCCGCGGGGTGTCGCTGCGGCTCGTCTCGCTCGTCCTCAGCGGCGAGTCGGACATGCAGGGCCTCGGCACCGATGTTCCCAGCGCCGTCCGCGCCTACGCTAATCGACGTCTCGGAGACGTCGCCCAGCACATGCTCGACGCCGGGCACGCCACCACCGAAGTAGCCTCCGGCAAAGACGTCGCCGAAGCCTTGGAGAAACTCGAGTGGGACCACGGCGAGCTGGCTGTCGTCGGCTCCTCCCGCATGGCCGTTCCCGGCCGTCTGTTCCTCGGCACCACTGCCTCGCGCATGTTGCGCCTTATCCCCGTCCCTATGCTCGTCGTGCCGGCTGGATACATGCAAGCCGGCGAGGACGAGAACCTCATCCCGAAAGGTGGCAAGAACACATGACCACCGCAACTCCCCCAACCGCCCCCACTACAACGATAAGCGGCAGCTCCTCCGACAAGGGGCTTGCCACCGGCCGCGTAGGCCTTCTCGGCGCCGTCGTCATTGGCGTCAGCTGCATCGCCCCGACCTACACTCTGACCTCCGGTATTGGACCCACCATTTCCGCTGTGGGCCAGTACGTCCCCGCCGTCCTCCTGCTCGGCTTCATCCCCATGCTGCTCGTGGCCTTTGCCTATCGCGAGCTCAACAACGCGGTTCCAGACTCCGGCACCTCGTTCACGTGGGCCACCAAAGCCTTCGGGCCATGGGCCGGATGGATGGGCGGCTGGGGGCTCATCACCGCGACGATCCTGGTTCTGTCGAACCTGGCCGCTGTCGCCGTAGACTTCTTCTACCTGCTACTGGGCCAGCTCTTTGGCAACCCCGCCATCAGCGACCTGACCCGCAACCTGTGGGTCAACATCCCCACCACCTTCGCCTTCATCACCATCGCGGGGTACATCTCCTACCGCGGCCTTGATTCCACCCAGAAGCTGCAATACGTGCTCGTTGCAATACAAATCGCCGCCATCGTGCTTTTCGACGTCGTGGCGATCCACAACGCCTACACCCACGGTGGCTTCGACTTCACACCGATTTCCCTGGAATGGTTCAACCCCGCAGGAATCGGTAGCTTCTCCCTGGTGGCTGCCGGCATCTCCTTGTCCATCTTCATGTTCTGGGGATGGGACGTGACCCTCACGATGAACGAGGAGACGAAGAACCCCGAGAAAACCCCGGGCCGCGCAGCGACGATTACGGTGCTCATCATCATCGCCCTGTACATCCTCACAGCGCTCGCCGTCATCAGCTGGGCCGGCACCGGTGATACCGGTCTGGGCGCCGGCAACCCGGACAACCAGGAGTCCATCTTCGCCGCACTGTCGGAGCCGGTGCTGGGCAAGGCCTCGATCCTCATCTACATCGCGGTCCTGTCCTCGTCCTTCGCCTCCCTGCAGTCCACCATGGTCGGCCCGGCGCGCACCTTGCTCGCGATGGGCTACTACCGGGCGCTGCCCCCGGCCTTCGCCAAAATCAGCCCGCGCTTCCGCTCCCCATCGACGGCGACCATCGCCTCCGCGGTGGCAGCTGCCGTCTTCTATGCAGCCACGCGTCTGATTTCAGAAAACGCCCTGTGGGACACCATTGCCACGATGGGCCTCATGGTGTGCTTCTACTACGGCATCACCGCTGTGGCCTGCATCTGGTACTTCCGCCACGAGCTGTTTAGCTCCCTGCACAGCATCGTGTTCAAGTTCCTCTTCCCCACCGTGGGCGGCGGATTCTTGCTTATGATGTTCTTCATCACCGCCTACGATTCCATGGACCCGTCCTACGGCTCGGGGTCCGAGATCGGGGGCATCGGAATGGTCTTCATTCTGAGTGTCGCTATCTTGGGCCTTGGCGTGGTGCTCATGCTCTTCACCCGCTTCGCCCACCCGGGCTTCTTCAAGGGTGAAACGCTCACGCGCATCACGTCCCGAGACGACGTCCAGGAAACCCTGGTATAAACGCACACGAGATAAGGAGTGACTAATGTCTAACACCTACCGAGTACAAAATCCCGTAACGAACGAAGTCGTCGAAAACTTTGACCAGGCTACCGACGCCGAGATCGAGGCCGTTCTGGCCAAGTCCGCCGCCGCATACCGCGCCTGGTCTGAGCGCCCGATGTCCGAGCGCGCAGAAATCATGACCCGCGTGTCCGAGCTCTTTGTAGAGCGCAAGGACGAGCTCGCCACCATCGCCGGCGAGGAGATGGGCAAGATCCACTCCGAAGCTGTCGAGGAAGCCGAGTTCTCCGGCGCCATCATCAAGTACTACGCCGAGAACGGCGAGGACTTCACCAAGGACCAGGAGATTCCGACCGCGTCCAACGGTACCGCCGTTATCCGTCGCCTGCCCCTCGGCCCGCTGCTGGGCATCATGCCGTGGAACTTCCCCTACTACCAGATCGCGCGCTTCGTCGCCCCGAACCTGATGTTGGGTAACACCATCATTCTCAAGGACGCCGAGATTTGCCCGCGCTCCGCACTGGCCGTGCAGAAGATCATGGATGACGCTGGCGTTCCGGAAGGCGTGTACAACAACGTCTTTGCCAACCACGACCAGATCTCCACCATCATCTCCGACTCCCGCGTGCAGGGCGTGTCCCTCACCGGTTCCGAGCGTGCTGGTTCCATCGTCGGCGCACAGGCTGGCGAGAACCTCAAGAAGGCCGTGCTGGAGCTCGGCGGTTCCGACCCGTACGTGCTGCTGGACACCGACGATGTCAAGGCTGCCGCCCAGCTGGCGTGGAAGACCCGCATGTACAACACCGGCCAGGCCTGCAACTCCAACAAGCGCATGATTGTCATGGAGGACATCTACGACGAGTTCGTCGCCGAGCTCGAGCGCCTCGCCGACGCTGCCGTTCCGGTCACCCCGGACAAGGAGAAGGAAGGCGGCTACTCCGCACTGTCCTCCCGCGATGCTGCTGAGAAGCTGCGCGACCAGCTCGACCGCGCCGTCGAAGCTGGCGCCAACCTGCGCGTGGGCGGCGAGCTTTCCGAAAAGGGCGCCTACGTCTCCCCCGCCGTCATTACCGATATCCCGGTTGGCTCCGACATCTACTACGAGGAGTTCTTCGGTCCCGTCGCAGCTGTGTACAAGGTCAGCAGCGACGACGAGGCCCTCGACCTGGCCAACAACACCCAGTACGGCCTGGGCGGCACGGTCTTCTCCCAGGATCCCGAGCGCGCTGCCGCCATCTCCCGCCGCCTCGAGTGCGGCATGGCCAACGTCAACACCCCGGCTGGCGAAGGCGAAGAAATCCCCTTCGGCGGCGTGAAGCGCTCCGGCTTCGGCCGCGAGCTGGGTCCGCTGGGCATGGATGAGTTCGTGAACAAGCAGATGTACTACGTGGAGAAGTAAAGCTTCTTCGCCTCCTTAAGCCGGAGAAATCTTCCGAGGAGACTGCCTGATCCTGCTGGATCTCGCGGTCTCCTTGGCTGTTTTCTTCGGGATAGGGAGACTCCGCCCTGCGCAATCGTCCCCATGAAGCTACGCTGACAGTGCTGCGGGGTGCAGCACTCAATCATTTCAGGGGGATATCATGACCACTTTGGTCGTCACCGGCATCAGTAGCTCAGCGATCTACCGCGGAGTAGCTTCCGGGCGCTACGTCAAGATCTGTAACCGCGTCTACCTTCATCGCGAACCCACCGCACGCGAGCTCATCGCCGTACTGTCGGCGCGGTGGCCGGGGCTTCTCGCCACAGGCAAGTCTGCCGCAGAACTCTATTTGGGGCAGGAACTAACCCTCCCCCTCACCGTCGCACATGACCAACGCCTGCCTTCGTCGACGTACTTCACAGGGGTCCGCACGAACCGCCTTTCCTCGCTATGCGTTGATGGGATAGATGCTCACATACCGTGCCTGGCCATCGAGCATCTCGATGATGATGCCCTCGCCATCACCGTCTTGGAGAGCTTTTACCGGAGGCGCCAAGGAAACGCATTCGTGGAAAGAGATAACGCAGGAACCCGACTATCCGCGCGAGCTAAGGCTCTACTCAGCAGAGCAGCCCTTGCCACTGACAGCGGCGCAGAAAGGATCCTCATCCGCGCCCTCAAAGAACGTGGCCTGCGTGTAGAAAACAATGTGTACATGGGGGCCTATTACTGGGACATCTATCTCCCCCAGCTCAATGCCATCATTGAGATCGACGGTTACTCGGTACACCGGGCTGACAATCGCACCGTGTTTATCAGGGACCGTTGGAAGGGAAACGACGCAGTACTAGCTGGATACATTTTCCTGCGCTACACCGGCACGTGCATCAAGTGGGAGCTTCAGCGGGTTGTGGACAACATCCTCTCCGCTCGCAAGGCGCCGGTGCCCATGCCGGAGCAAGGAGTGTGGGATTGGCACGAGGGAATATTGCGTGAGGCCTACCCCGAGCAAGGCTTTGAACTGTCGCTCTAACCGACGAAAGCAGCCGAGGAAGCCTCTCGAACCACTGGGCTCCAAGAGCTTCCTCGGCTGATTTCCACACAGGCACCGCGCGCTGCGACCCTGCCCGGCCTACTTAAACTCGTTGAACTGCTTCACCACTACCTGCAGCGCCTCGCGCCACAGGTCCTCCGGGATGGCCAAGGACGGCAGGAAGCGGATGACGTTGTGGTCCAAGCCGCAGGTGAGAAGGAGTACGCCTTCGGACTTGGCACCGCCGGCAATCTTATGCACGAGCTCGGAGTCCGGCTCGCCGTCGGCGGTCACGAACTCGAGGGCGAGCATGGCGCCGCGGCCGCGGAACTCGGCCACGCGGGAATCGCCAAGAATTGGCTCCAGCTCCTCGCGGGCGATCTTCTCCAGGTTCTGGGCGCGAGCGCCGAAGTCCTTCTCCTCAAATTCCTGGAAGGTAGCCAGTGCTGCGGCACAGGCCACCGGGTTACCGGTGTAGGTGCCACCCAGACCACCCGGTTGCGGGGCGTCCATGATTTCGGCGCGGCCCGTGACCGCAGACAGTGGCATGCCGGAGGCAATACCCTTCGCAATGGTCACCATGTCCGGCACGATCCCCTCGTGGTCGGAGGCGAACCAGGTGCCGGTGCGCATCATGCCGGCCTGGATCTCGTCGACGATGAAGACGACGTCGTTGTCGTTGCACCACTTCTGGATGGCGGCCAGGTATCCCTCGGCCGGGACGACGAAGCCGCCCTCGCCCTGAATCGGCTCGGTGACCACGCAGGCCAGGTTGGCGGCGCCGACTTCCTGCTCAATCATGGTGATGGTGTGCTTGGCGGCCTCGGCACCGCTGAGGCCGTCGCGCAGCGGGTAGGACATCGGCGCGCGGTAGATTTCCGGGGCAAAGGGCCCGAAGCCGTTCTTGTACGGCTGCTGCTTCGCGGTCATGCCCATGGTGAGGTTGGTGCGGCCGTGGAAGGCACGGTCCATGACCACGACTCCGCGCTTGCCGGTGTAGTTGCGGGCAATCTTCACGGCGTTCTCCACGGCCTCGGCGCCGGAGTTGAACAGCGCGGTCTTCTTCGGGTGGTCGCCCGGGGTGACCTCGTTGAGCTTTTCCGCCACGGCCACGTAGGACTCGTACGGGGAGATAGTGAAAGAGGTGTGGGTAAAGTGCGCGACGGCCTCCTGAACGGCGGCAACGACGGCCGGGTTGGATGCGCCAGCGGAGGTGACGGCAATGCCGGAGGCAAGGTCGATGAAGCGGTTGCCGTCGGCGTCGACAAGAATGCCGCCGTCGGCGTCGACCACGTACCCCGGCAGGGACGGCGCCATGCCGGCCGGCAGGGCGTTCTTGCGGCGCTCATCCAGCGCGGCACTCTTCGGGCCGGGGACCTGCTGGCCCAGGTGGCGGGACTGCTCGATGTGGTACTCAAGTTCCTGCATGATGCTCCTTTACGTTCTGTAGGTAACTGCGATGCACATAGTGTGTCCCACAACACTCGCACAACTCTATGGACGAAGTGTACAAATTTAGGACCACCGACTGTGTAGTGTGTCCACCATGCGTGAGATCTCATTCCGTTGGCTGAGCAATCAGCGCTCGCTCAACCTGCGCCCCATCTTCGAAGGCCCCGCCCACTTCGACACCATCCACAGCTCTGAGCTTTCAGACCCCACCGAGTTCACCACGCCGGGCGCGCTCATTCTCACCCTTGGCTTGGCCTTCGAGGACAACGAGGAGGGCTTCGAGCACTATGCCGCCTCCCTGACCGCCGCGGGCGTGCACGGCATTGGATTCGGCACAGGCCTGGCATTTTCCCAGGTTCCACAGGCGCTTGTCGACGCCTGCCGCCGCCACCACCTCACCCTCATCGAGGTTCCCCGCGCCACGCGGTTTATCGCCATCATGTCTGCGGTATCGCAGGAGCAGTCGCGTCTAAACAACAACGCGCAATTCGCTCTTCACCGCCAACAAGAACGCCTCAACAAGGCAGCCGCCGACGGCATCGGCGCGCTTATTGCGCAGGCCAGCAAGGAGCTCGGCGCTGCGGTGGCGGTGTCCAGCACGTCCACCACGGTGAGCCGAGTGGACCACGGCGGACGAAGCGCCGAGGCAGCGGCACGAGAGGCGGCGGAGCAGACGGGGCGGGGCGCGGGGACGTCGACAAGCGCGGGCGCCACCATCACCAGCGTCTTTGGCTCCACCGGACGCCGCTTCGCCGTGGCCGTGACCCGCACAGAAAAGTTCGATTCCTACGCCCGCGCCCTCATTCGCCACCTGGCGGGTTTGAGCAGCCTGCTCTTAGACCACCCCGACACCACGGCGCAGACCATTTTGGGCGCTTTGGCGCTCGACGCACAGCTCGCCGGACTGGACAGCCCCGCCCTGCAGGCTGCCTTTCATATGGTGGACCGCCATGGCTCCATCGACCTTGTCCACATCGCCGCCCCGTCGCCGTCGCGGCTCGCTCGTACCCTCTCCGAGCTCGACAAGGCTGAGCCAGTGCTCTTTGCCCGTCCCGACCACGATTCCGCCCTTATCGCCCTGCCGCCCGGGGCCGCGCAGGACGAGTTGTGGAGTAAGCATGCGCGCTACCTGCGGGTGGCTATTTTGCGGAATGCGCAGTGGCAGGAGCTGAGCCCCGCGGTCGCTTCAGCGCTTACCGCACATGCGCGCAGCCTCCCCATGGGCACCACCTCCCCGTACAGCTCCGCGGCACCCTCCTGGCTGGCGGAACCAGGCGTGCCCGAGGCGCTGGCTACCCGGCGCGCGAGAACTGTAGACGTACTTGCCGCGCACGACGCGCGTCACGGCACCGAGCTCACCGAAACCCTTCGCGCATTCCTCGTGGGCAACGCGAACCTCGCCACCGCGTCGGCGGAGCTGGGGGTGCACCGCCACACGGTGCGCGCGCGGCTGGACAAGGTAGAGAAGCTGTGCAGCGTTGACCTGAGCAATCCAGTGACGCGTGCGGAGCTACTTCTGCTCAGTGTTAGCGCCTGAAACATTTCTCCACGAACGCGAGTTGCGAACCACAATTCGCATGTATAGTGACATACAACACTCAGAATCGCTCACCCAAGGAGGACTATGCGCGCCCCCGACAACGCCATCCCGGTAACCCTCGCCCTACGGTGGTCCGACCAGGACGCGAACGCCCACGTTAATAACGCCACCATCGTCACCCTCGTGGAGGAAGCCCGGGTGCGCGCGGCGAAAGATCTCATCGGCCCGATCTCTACAGAAAGCATCGTTCACGTGGTGCGTTCCCTTAACGTCGTCTACGACGCCGAGCTCACCTACGCCGATTCCATCGAGGCCCGCGTGTGGGTCTCCCACATCGGGAACACCTCCTACACCGTCACCCACGAGCTCATCCAGGAGGGAAAGTCCTGCGTGACGGCGACGGCCACGCTCGTAGTCATTGACACCACGCAGCGCCGGCCCACCCCCCTTCCGGAAGACCTCATCCAGCGCTTGCGCGCCCATCTTTCCGAATAGCCATTCACCTAAGGAGTTCACCATGGTTTCCACCCGCGTTACTGAGATGCTCGGCATCGAGCACGCAATCATCCAAGGCGGCATGCAGTGGGTCGGCCGCGCTGAGCTCGCCGCGGCTGTGTCCAATGCCGGCGGACTCGGCATCATCACCGCCCTGACCCAGCCCACCCCGGAGGACCTGCGCCAGGAGATCCGCCGCGCCCGGGAGCTCACGGACAAGCCTTTCGGCGTCAACCTCACCATGCTGCCGGCCATCACGCCGCCGCCGTACGCGGAGTACCGCGACGTCATTATTGAAGAAGGCGTGAAGATCGCCGAGACCGCCGGTAATAACCCGAAGGACCACATGCCGGCCTTCAAGGACGCCGGTATCACCGTCATCCACAAGTGCACCTCGGTGCGCCACGCGCTTAGCGCGCAGAAGGTGGGTGTCGACATCGTGAGCATCGACGGTTTCGAGTGCGCCGGACACCCGGGCGAGGATGACATTCCGGGCCTGGTACTCATCCCGGCGGCAGCGGACCAGCTGGATATCCCCATCATCGCTTCCGGCGGATTCGCCGATGGCCGCGGGCTCGCCGCTGCCTTGACCCTGGGCGCCGAGGGCATCAACATGGGCACCCGCTTCGTCGCGTCTGCGGAGGCGCCGGTGCACGAGAACGTCAAACAAGCCATCGTGGAGCGCTCTGAGCTCGATACCCAGCTCATCCTCCGCGAGCTGCGCAATTCCACCCGCGTGGCCAAAAACGCCGTGAGCGACGAGGTGGCCGAGCGCCTAGCGCAGGGCGCGGAATTCGGCGATATCCGCCACCTGGTCGCCGGCAAGCGCGGCCGCGCAGTCTACGAAACCGGTGACCTGGATGCCGGGGTGTGGACCTGCGGTACCTCGCAGGGCCTCATCCACGATGTCGCCCCGTGCGCCGACATCGTCTCCCGCATCACCGCCGACGCCGAGCGCATCATCTCCTCCCTCACCGACCTTGTAAAGGACTAACCATGACTGACGCTATCCTGATCCGGCGCGAGGGTGCTGCCCTCATCGCCCAGATCAACAATTCCTCTCGCCGCAATTCCATTGCCAAGGAACACTGCCTCGCCTTGTCTGCCGCGCTTGATAGCGCCTCCCGCGACCCCTCCGTCCGCGCCTTCATCATCACCGGTGACGAGACCGCCTTCTGTGCCGGCGCGGATATCGTGGCCGCCGCCCAGGCCGCAGCCGCCGCGCAGCAGTCAGGCGAGGTACCGGACCCGGCGGAGTCGACGATGCTGCCGCAGCTCAACGCACTCATCGCGCAGATTCAGGCCGCCGAGGTTCCTGTCATCGCCGCGGTCGAAGGCGCGGCCGCCGGCGCGGGCGCCTCGCTGGCCTTGGCCTGCGATCTCATCGTGGGCGGAGAGGAATCCTACTTCACGCTGCCCTTCGGAAAGATTGGCCTCATCCCGGATGGTGGCGTGAGCCTGAGCGCCTACGCTTCGCTGGGTCGCCACCGCGCCCTGGCGCTATCCCTGCTGCAGGACAAGCTGGGGGTCGAGGAGGCGGAGGACGCGGGGATCGTCGCCAAGCGCGCGCCCCGGGGCCAGGCCTTAGAGACCGCCTTGAAGGTGGCCGAGTGCTTCCACGCCGCGCCGCGCGACGCCCTGGCGAAGGCCAAGGAGGCCATCAACCGCACCGCGCTGGGCCAGCTTGAGGAGCAGCTAGCCTGGGAGGAGCCGACGCAGTACGCCCAGATGTCCTCGGCCGGGCACAAAGAGGGCGTAATGGCCTTCTTGGAAAAGCGCCCCGCCCAGTTTGACTAGCAGCTGATTGCCAGGCTGATTCCATGGCCCTGTCAGTGCGTTTGGCCATACTCACTCTTGTGCGTTTGAGAGAGCGCATGCGAGAGAGAACCCCTCGATCCTCGTCGCCGCGGACCTCGCCCCCGCGGAAACCGTCACCCTGGACCCGGCCCGGGTCCTCGGCATCGTCACCGAGGCCGGCGGCGCGACCTCCCACACCGCGATCCTCGCCGCCCAGCTGGGCATCCCTGCCGTGGTGCAGGCCAAAGGTATCCTCGGGGTCGCGCCCGGGAGCTTTGTAGCTATCGACGGCACCTCAGGCGACGTCATCATCACCCCCAGCGACACTGACACCGCCGCCCTGGCCGAGCGGTCGCGCCGCCGCGCGGCTGCTTTGGCGGGCTCCACGGGCTCGGCGGAGCACAACCACAGGGTGGCGCTGCTGGCCAACATCGGCACCGTCGCAGACGCCGCCGCAGCGTCTGGCCTGGACCTGGAGGGCTGCGGCCTGCTCCGCACCGAGTTCCTCTTCGTGGACCGGGAGAGCGCGCCGACCGTGACGGAGCAGGCGGAGATGTATGCGGGCGTGCTCAGGCGTTCGGGCGCCGCCGCGTGGTCCGCCCTTGGCCGCCGCGGGCTGCACCTCTCTCCATGGCGCGCGAGGCGGTCGACGGCTGCGACCTGTGGGTCATGGCCCCTATGGTGGCCACGCAGGAGGAGGCCGAGTGGTTTGTGCGCCGCGCCCGCTCCTTCGGCCTGCCCCAGGTCGGCGTGATGGTGGAGACCCCGGCCGCTGCCTTGACCGCCGAACAGCTCCTGGGTGCGGCGGACTTCGCCTCCATCGGCACGAACGACCTGCTCTGATACCCGAGGGCAATTGCTGTAAGAATAATCACCCTCTCGCGATGCCTGTGGCGCATGGTGGCGGGTTTACACTTATTTTTGTTCTTGTACCGACCACTCGCCTGGGACGTTCGCCCCGGGCACCTAGCCAGGGAAGGACTAACACCGTGACCACGGCAGTTCCCCAGCAAGAGGCCCCTGAGAAGAAGAAGAAGAAATTCGAGTTCCCGTCGGCCTTCACCATTCTCTTTTTCCTCACCGTCATCGCGGTGCTCTGTACTTGGTGGGTGCCAGCCGGCTCCTACTCCAAGGTGGAGTACAACGAGGGCGCCGGCGACCTCGTCGTCACCGCGCCGGGCGGCGAGACCAGCGATATGCCCGCCACCCAGGAAACCCTGGACCAGCTGGGCGTGCCGATCAACATCGACAGCTTCACCGGCGGGGACATCACCAACCCCGTCTCCATCCCCGGCACCTACGAGCGCGTTGACCCGAACCACGCCGGCTTTATGGACATCCCGCTCAGCATGGTGCACGGCACCATCGAGGGCGTGGACATCATCGTGTTCATCCTGGTGCTCGGCGGCCTCATCGGCGTAGTGCGCGCAACCGGGGCGTTCGAATCCGGCTTGTTCGCGCTGACCAAGAAGACGAAGGGCCGCGAGTTCATTCTCGTCGCCGCGGTGTCGATCCTTATGGTGATGGGCGGCTCCTTCTGCGGCCTTGAGGAGGAGGCGGTGGCGTTTTACCCCATCCTCGCCCCCATCTTCATCTCGCTCGGCTTCGACGCGATCATTGTGGTTGGCTCGGTGTTCCTCGCCGGCTCCATCGGCTCGGCATTCTCCACCATCAACCCGTTCTCGGTCATCATCGCCGCCAACTCCGCGGGCATTAAGTTCACCGAGGGTATCGGCTGGCGTGTCGCCGGCGCGGTGGTGGGCGCGATCGTGGTGATTGCCTACCTGTACTGGTACGCCAAGAAGATTAAGAAGGACCCCTCGGCCTCCATCGCCTACGAGGACCGCGAGAAGTTCAACGCGCAGTGGCAGCTCGACACCGCGGAGGAGGACATCCGGTCGTTCGACCTGAAGCAGAAGGTCATCCTGATCCTCTTCGCTGCGGCCTTCCCCATCATGGTGTGGGGCGTGATGGGCCAGGGCTGGTGGTTCCCCACCATGGCAGCGTCCTTCCTCATCATCGCGATCATCATCATGATCCTGTCGCTGTTTGGCAAGCACAAGCTCAGCGAGGGCGAGGTAGTTGAGGCCTTCTCGCAGGGCGCTTCCGAGATGGTGGGCGTGGCCTTGATCATCGGCCTCGCCCGCGGCATCAACTTGGTCCTCAACGAGGGCATGATCTCCGACACCATGCTCGACGCCGCCACCCGCCTCGTCTCCGGCATGCACGGCCCCGTGTTCATCCTGATGCTGATGCTGGTGTTCTTCTTCCTCGGCTTCGTGGTGCCCTCGTCCTCCGGCCTCGCCGTGCTGGCGATGCCGATCATAGCCCCGCTCGCGGACTCCGTGGGCATCCCCCGCTTCATCGCCGTGTCCGCCTACAACTGGGGCCAGTACGCGATGCTCTTCATCGCCCCGACCGGCCTGGTTATGGCCACGCTGCAGATGCTGCATATCAAGTACTCCCACTGGTTGAAGTTCGTCTGGCCGATGGTGGCGTTCATGTTCGTCTTCGGCGGCGCGATGCTTGTCGCGCAGGTGCTCATCTACAGCTAGGGCCGGTGCCCTCCCCCCGCCCTCGGCGGGGCAAGGAGTGGTTCACGGAGACGTACCGGCTACCGTCGCCGTAGATGAAGTGGAGGTGCGACGCCTCCCGAACGATGCGCAGGTAGCCGTCCGTCACCAGTGAATGGCACGCGGAACACAGGGGCAGCAGATTCTCCAGATCTGTGTGGCCCCGTTTTCCCATTCCTTAACGTGGTGGACCTCGATGAAGCGCGTGTGCGTGCACCCCGGCGCTCGGCACGCCGATGTTGTTGGGCAAGTAGGCGTGGCCAGGGTGGTTTTCGGGGTGGTGCGGGCGATGTGAACGATGCCCGTCAGCGCCTGCACTAGCTTCCGGCCGATCGGCAGACCGTACCCGGATACCGTCTGCCGCGGAGCGCACGCCGCCTCCGCCGCCCAGTAGCTCGTCGACGCCGTTGTACGCGATCTCCCCGATCTTTAACGCCGCCGGTAGTACCCGGGTTGCTTCTCGACGTCCTCCCCGCCGGTCTCGCCGTACGCGGTCAGCGCAATCTCGAGCTCGTGATAGCCCAGCTCCCGCTCGTTGGCATTATAAAATTGCTTCCCACAGGCTTTCTATCAGCGGAAACGGCGCCTATAACGTGCGTGTTTTTGCCCCCTCCGCGCCTCAAACCTCCGCATTGCGGACAAGTTGGGTTAAGGGTCAAAAGTGTGTCTGGCTCGGCGTGTCGCTTGGGTTAGATTTGTCCTTTTTGGATGCCGATTGAGTGGGTGTAGTTGGTGTCGATAGCGTTGTCGTAGAGGGCTGGTCGTCCTGTTTCGTGGTCTGCTTGGTTCTCGTTGTGGGTCAGGATAGGTACTTTGGCGAGTTGGTCCTGGCCCCAGTTGGACTGCCTGGCGATTTCTACGGGATCGTCGGGCAGTTCTGTTTTAGATACAGCCACCACTTAAGCATTCGGCGTTGGTGTTCACCGCGTCTTCCGCGGTGAACGAGTGCTAGTAGTTTCAGCTGGGAGTTGATACCGCCTTCAAGGCTGTTGGTGGTGACTTTTATCCGTTGTGTGTCAAGGGGACCTGACCCCCGTTAGGTAGACACCTGATATCCAGCCCGGTTGGGTTGGGAAGAAAGGTAATCTACCACCATGCCTAGGTACTCCGAACAGTTCAAACGTGATGCTGTGGCCCTCTACGAAAACAATGAGGACCTCTCACTTCACGCGGCTTCAGCAGAGCTTGGAGTCAATCGTTCCTCACTTTTCTCCTGGCTTAAGCAGTACGACACCGGCAAGCGTGCTCGCACGAAGACCTTGCGCGATGAGGCTCAGGCGACGACTGATTCTGAGCGGATCCGCCAGCTAGAAAAGGAAGTCTCTAAGCTTCGTGAAGAACGCGATATCCTGCGTAAGGCCGCGAAGTATTTTGCTTAAAGAGACACGCTGGTAATCCGCTTCCAGTTTGTCTATGACCACCGAACCGAATACTCGGTCAAGCGGATGTGCCACGTGTTAAAGCTCAATCGCTCCTCGTTCTACAAATGGGTTAACACCCGCGAAAAACGCAGGTTAAATATGTGCTCTGATGCTCTTATTGGCGCAAAAATCAAAACCATCTTCGATGATGAGCACGGGCTTTATGGTGTTAAACGCATCGCTGCAAGCCTCAACGACGATACGGACTTTCCTCCGGCCAACCATAAGAAGGTTGCACGCATCATGAAATCCATGGGACTGAAAGGCTTTAGTAAGCGGCGTCGGTGCATCACCACCAGGCGCAAGCCTGGCCACCGAGTCATGCCAGATTTAATAGGCCGCAAATTCACCGCTGACAGGCCGAACCACGTCTACGTAGGCGATATCACCTACCTGCCGTGTAAGGGCGGCAAGAACATGTACCTGGCCACGGTCATCGACGTCTACTCGCGCAAGCTCGTTGGTCATGCGCTCGCCGATCACATGCGGGTATCGCTGGTTATCGAAGCTTTGTCTCATGCCAGAAGAGTCCGCGGAAGCCTTAAAGGGGCAATTTTCCATTCTGATCATGGCAGTGTGTACACCTCACAAGCATTTAGGGACCACTGCGCTCATCTTGGTGTGCGCCAATCCATGGGAGCGGTGGGAACGAGTGCCGATAATGCCCTGGCAGAATCGTTTAACGCCACCTTAAAACGTGAAGTCTTGCGTGATCGGAAAGTCTTTGACAATCCAATCAGCTGTCGCCAAGAAGTCTTCCGGTGGTGCATGCGCTACAACACGCGCAGACGGCACTCCTGGTGCAACCTTCTAGCCCCCGATGCCTTCGA
This sequence comes from Corynebacterium axilliensis, assembly GCF_046097495.1. Lineage (NCBI taxonomy): Bacteria > Bacillati > Actinomycetota > Actinomycetes > Mycobacteriales > Corynebacteriaceae > Corynebacterium > Corynebacterium axilliensis. The sequence continues at coordinate 2,507,585 of NZ_CP175768.1, read as the reverse complement.
AGCACTCACATCAACTACACTGACCCAAGCAGCATAGCTAACCCCCGACGTGTCTACTTTCCGGGGGCCAGGCCCAGGACTCCGTCGGGTGGGTTGAGGAAGACAAACAGCAGGTTGCTGCGCCAGAGGTGGTTCAAACTGCTGTAGGGCCTTGCGCACGCTGGCATTAGTCCAGGTGCGCGTCCAACGACCGGTCTGAGGGTCTTTAACAAGCGTCTTTTCGTCTAACCAGCTGCGGTAGACCGAGGCGAATTCACGCAGTTGAGCACCCCACTGGCTGGCTTGGTCGATAGTGCTAATACGTGTGGGTTTTAGCGCTAGCTGGTAGATGGTGCGCCCGGCATCAGTGCGTGGGCGTGAGGTCGTGTAGCGGCGGACTACGCGTTGAGCATGCACCAGGCAGCGCTGGATAACCGTAGAAGGCCAGCATTATTTGATAGCGCTGGCAGCTCCTTGACCGCCATCGATGACAGCGATAAACGGTGCTGGGATGCGCTGCAAAAGCTGTTTATACGCGTGGGTGGTTTCGCGTTTGCACCAGTGCCAGGCGATGACGTGGTCGATGGTGGCGGCCACGATTAAGCATCCACTGGTGGTGTAGGGCCCATCGATAAAAACCTGATCGTAGATTCGGCCTGTATGCCCGATAGTGGGATCAGGAACGTCAACAAGCCAGCACCAGCTGAAGCGTCGTTTAATCGTTGAAGTGCTGACACCATTGTGTTTGGCTACTGCTGAAAGCGTGGTTGTGGTGGTGCAGTGCTCGATAAACTGGGCGAATGTAGCTGCTTTGGCGACATCTGGCCGGCTTTTGCTGACTGAAGCACCGCAGGCTTTGCATCGCCATCGGGTAGTGCCTTTGCGGGTTGTTCCATTGCGTTTGGTATCACCGCCGCAGTAGCAGCGTGGTCGGTTCTTTGGCATTGAGCCACCACACCACCGCCTACTACCACAGGCGGGCAGCCACACTGTGGATTTACCGCGTTGAGGCCAGATATATGCTCCCAAAGCGTATATCTGACGCTAACCTACAGGTCAGAACCTAAAAATCCCCGATCCCAGACACGCTTTCTGACCCTTTACCCGACAAGTTGGTGCGCGCCAACTATTTGGCCACGAAAACGGGGCACGAAACCTTTCTAGGTTCCGCGCCCCGCGATTGGGCGGCGGGCTTAGCTCTTGATGGAGGTGCCCACGGTGCCGTTCAGGGCCTCGCCGGCGTTCTCCAGCGAGGTGATGATGGCGGTCCGCCCGGCGCCGCCCTCGACGTAGGAGACGCACGCCTCCACCTTAGGCAGCATGGAGCCGGGGGCGAACTGGCCGTCCGCCATGTGCTGCTTGGCCTCGTCGACGGTGATCTCGGTCAGGTCGCGCTGCTCGGGCGTATTGAAGTTGACTGCCACGTTCGCCACGGCCGTGAGGATGATCAGGTGGCTCGCGCCAACTTGGTCAGCCATGATCGCGGCGGAGCGGTCCTTGTCAATCACGGCGGGCACGCCCTCGAAGCCGCCGCCGTCGCGGCGGACAACGGGGATGCCGCCGCCGCCGGTGGAGATAACCACTGCGCCTGCGTTGACGAGCGAGGTGATGGCCTCGCCCTCGACGATCTCCGTCGGCTGCGGCGATGCCACAACCCAGCGCCAGCCGCGGCCGGAGTCCTCCACGTACGTCTCGCCGGTCTCCTCCATGAGGCGCTTCGCGTCCTCCTCGGAGTAGAAGGAGCCGACGGGTTTGTTCGGGTTGTTGAAGGCCGGGTCATCGGCCTGAACTAGTGTCTGGGTGATCAGCGACGCCACGGGCTTGGCAATGTCCCGCTTGTGGAGCTCGTTTTCCAGCGCCTGCTGCAGGTGGTAGCCGATGTAGCCCTGGCTCATGGCGGAGCACTCGGGGAACGGGATCTCCGGCGTGCCGCCGACCTTCTCGGCCGAATTGTCGGTGGCAACCTTGATCATGCCCACCTGAGGACCGTTGCCATGGGTGATGATCACCTCGTGGCCGCCTTCGATGAGGTCGACCAGCGCGGTGGCGGTGCCCTGGATCAGCTCGAGCTGCTCCTGGGGCGAGTTGCCCAAGGCGTTCCCGCCGAGGGCGACAACCAAACGGTGTCCCATGTTGATTCTCCTAGCTGAGGGTGGCGTACATGACGGCCTTGATGGTGTGCATGCGGTTCTCGGCCTCGTCGAAAACCTTGGACTGCGCGGACTCGAAGACCTCGTCGGAGACTTCCATCTCGGACACGCCGAACTTCTCGGCGATGTCGGCGCCGATGGTGGTCTTCGTGTCGTGGAAGGAGGGCAGGCAGTGCATGAAGATAGCGTCGTCGGCGGCCTTGGCCATGACGTCCTTGGTCACGCGGTAGGGCTCGAGGAGCTTGATGCGGGACTCCCAGATGTCGTCGGGCTCGCCCATGGACACCCAGATGTCGGTGTAGATCACGTGCGCGCCGGTGGCGGCCGCGTCCACGTCCTCGGTCAGGGTAACGGAGCCGCCGTTCTCAGCGGCAATCTCCTTGCACTGCTCCACCAGCTCGGCCTTGGGCATCTGCTCCTGCGGGCCGCAGGCGACGAAGTCCAAGCCCAGCTTGGCGCAGACGACCATGAGCGAGTTGGCCACGTTGTTCTGGGCGTCGCCCATGAACACGAACTTGAGGCCCTTAAGGCCCTGCGGGAAGTTCTCCTCCACCGTGAGCATGTCCGCGATCATCTGGGTGGGGTGGAACTCCGTGGTCAGGCCGTTCCACACCGGCACGCCGGCGTTGGCGGCCAGGTCCTCGACGATCTCCTGGGCGAAGCCGCGGTACTCGATGCCGTCGTACATCCGACCGAGCACGCGGGCGGTGTCCTCGATGGATTCCTTCTTGCCCATCTGCGAGGAGCCCGGGTCCAGGTAGGTCACGCCCATGCCCAGGTCCATGCCGGCGACCTCGAAGGAGCAGCGGGTGCGGGTGGAGGTCTTCTCAAAGAGCAGGACGATGTTCTTGCCCTCAAGGTAGCGGTGCGGGGTGCCGGTGAGCTTCAGATTCTTGAACTCTTTGGAGAGCTTGATCAGGTAGCGAATTTCATCGGGGGTGAAGTCGAGTAGCTTGGTGAATTTGCGGCCGCTAAGGCTGACAGGCATTGGAAACTCCTTTTCGAGTTGGAAGAGGACGGTGGGAATTCCGTCCACTGTCGATGGTAACGCCGAGGCGGCTGCTTGTTCTATGCCTAACGCGTATGAGAATTATCACTGTTTGCTTATCGACGATCCCCAGCGAACGTCACCTCGCCCCGCAACACCGTCGCGGCGACGCGGGTGCTGAAGGTGTGGCCGCGGTACGGCGTGTTGCTGGACTTGGAGGCGAAGCCGGCCTCGTCCACCGCCCACGTGTCGTCCTCGTTGACCAGGGTCAGGTTGGCCGGCTCGCCCTCGGCGATGGGCCGGCCCTGGTCGGCGAGGCGGGTGATCTCGGCGGGGCGCTCGGACATGACCTTGGCCACCCAGCGCCAGTCGGCGAGGCCGCCCCTGACAAAGATCTCGGCGATGATGGCCAGGGAGGTCTCCAGACCCAGCATGCCCGGGCGAGCGAGCTCGAACTCGCATGCCTTGTCCTCGGGGGTGTGGGGTGCGTGGTCGGTGGCGACGACGTCCACGGTGCCGTCGAGAAGCGCCCTGCGCAACGCCTCCACATCGGTCTCCTCGCGCAGCGGCGGGTTGACGCGGTAGGTGCCGTCGTAGGTGTCCAGCAGGTCGTCGGAGAGCAGGAGGTGGTGCGGGGTCACCTCGGCGGTGATGTCCGCGCCCTGCTGCTTGCCCCATGCGATCAGCTCGACGGAGCCGGCGGTGGAGGCGTGGCAGAAGTGGACGCGGCCGTGGTAGTCGCGGGCAAGCAGGATGTCGCGGGCCACGATGGACTCCTCGGCGACGCGTGGCCAGCCGCCCAGGCCGAGGCGGCCAGCGTTCTCGCCCTCGTGGGCGCTGGCCCCCTCGGTCAGGCGCGGCTCCTCGCAGTGCTGGGCCAGCAACACGTCGGTACCGCGGGCGTACTCGATGGCGCGGCGCATGACGCGCGGGTTTTCAACGCACTTGCCGTCGTCGGAGAACATGCGCACCTTGGCGTCGGAGCGGGCCATGAGGCCGAACTCGGTGAGCGTCTCGCCCTCTAGGCCCTTGGTAACGGCGCCCACCGGGTGCACGTCGCACAGGCCCACCTGCTGGCCCTTGTGCCAGATGGCCTCGGAGATCACCGGGGAATCGTTCACCGGGGTGGTGTTCGCCATGGCGAACACGGCAGTGAACCCGCCGCGCGCGGCGGCGCGGGAACCGGTCTCGATGGTTTCGGCGTCTTCGCCGCCGGGCTCGCGCAGGTGCACGTGCATGTCCACCAGGCCCGGCAGGAGCACAGCGCCCTTGCCGTCGAGCGTGGAATCCGCCTGGGCGTCCGCGCCCGCGTTGACGGAGGCGATCACGCCGTTTTCCACCAGCACGTTAACCGGCTCGCCCTCGCCGTAGGGGCGGACGTTGGTGATGAGCAGGGAAGTCATGGAAGTCGTCCTTTCGCGGCCCGGTTAGGCCAGATCCTCGTTGGCAAGAAGGGTGTAGAGCACAGCCATACGGGCGTGCACGCCGGTGGCCACCTGCTGCAGCACGGTGGACTTGTCCTGGTCCGGCACCACGTAGTCCATCTCCATGCCGCGCAGCATCGGGCCGGGGTGCATGACAATCGCACCGGGCTTCATCGCGGCGGAGCGCTCCTCGTTCATGCCGAAGAGCGCGGAGTACTCGCGGTTGGACGGGAAGAAGCCGCCCAGCATGCGCTCGGCCTGCACACGCAGCATCATCACCACGTCCGCGTCGGGCAGTTCCGCGTCGAAGTCGGCGGAGGTGCGTACCGGCCAGTTCTCCACGCCCACCGGCAACAGGGTCGGCGGCGCCACGAGCACCACCTCCGCGCCGAGGGTGGACAACAGGTCCACGTTGGAGCGCACCACGCGCGAGTGCAGGCAGTCGCCGCAGATGACAACCTTCTTGCCTGCCACGTCCCCGATGCGCGAGCGCATGGTCACCGCGTCCAGCAGGGCCTGGGTGGGGTGCTGGTGGCGGCCGTCGCCGGCGTTGACCACGCTCGGGCCCTTGCCGCCCGGGGCGACAACCTCGGCCAGGTGCTGGGGCGCGCCGGAGAGCGGGTGGCGGATGATGATCGCGTCGGCGCCCAGCGCCTTCAGCGTCAGGCCCGTGTCCCGCAGGGACTCGCCCTTCTTTACCGAGGAGGTGGAGGCGGCGATGTTCATCATGTTGGCCGACAGTGCCTTGCCCGCGGCCTCGAAGGAGGAGCGGGTGCGCGTGGAGTTCTCGTAGAAGAGGTTGAACACCATGCGGCCGCGCAGCGTGGGCAGCTGGGGCACAGAGCGGCCCTCGAGCGACTCGCGGAAGCGGTCGGCGGTGTCCATCAGGGCGACGATCTCGTCCTTGGACAGGTCAGAAATGCTCAGGAGGTGCTTCACGCTTCTTACGCTTCCTTTCGAGTGAGGATGACCGAGTCGCTGCCGTCAATCTCTTCCAGCAGCACAGCGACCTTTTCTTCGGTGGAGGTGGGCAGGTTCTTGCCCACGTAGTCCGCCCGAACTGGCAGCTCGCGGTGGCCGCGGTCCACTAGGACCGCCAGCTGGATGCGCGCGGGGCGGCCCAAGTCGCGCAGGCTGTCGAGCGCGGCGCGGATGGTGCGGCCGGAGTACAGCACGTCGTCCACCAGCACAACGGTGGCGCCGTCGATCCCCTCGTCGGGGATGGAGGTGGGCTGCAGCGCGCGGTGCGGGCGTCCGCGCAGGTCATCACGGTAAAGCGTGGTGTCAAGAGAGCCGGAGGGGATCGTCTTTCCCCCGTACTGCTCGATCTTGGTGGCGAGCCGCTTCGCCAAGGGAACGCCGCCGGAAGGGATTCCCAGGAGGACAACGCGGTCAGCGTCCGCGGTCTTTTCAATGATCTGGTGCGAAATGCGGTCGAGCGTGCGGTTGATATCCGCAGCGTCCATGAGTTCTCTCATTATTCTGCTCCTTCTCCGCGTCAGTGCGCGGTCCTTAAAGGATCTGTTGTGGCACCCTCTCGGGCTGAGGGAGATGGTAGCACAATGAACTGGCCCCCGAAAGTTGGACTGGTTTAACTCTAGGTGGTTAGGGCTTCAAGGGTCTGATTTCGATATTGCATCGGGGTCAAGCCCTTGAGTCGTTGTTGGATGCGTTCGGTGTTGTACCACTGGATGTAGTCGTCGATCGCCTGGTTGAACTCTGCGACGGTGTCGAAGACTTCTCCGTGGTACATCTCGGTTTTCAAGTGGCCGAAGAAGTTCTCCATGACCGCATTGTCGTAGCAGTTGGCTTTACGCGACATCGACTGAACACCGCCGTTGTCATGAATGAGGTTGCGCCAGGACGAATGCCGGTACTGGAAACCTTGATCGGTGTGCATCATCCCCCCAGTCTCAGGCGCACACATTTTAATCGTCTGAGTTAAAGCATCGGCGGTAAAGGCTGTCGACGGTGATGTAGCCACGGTGTGGGCAACGATTGAACGGTCGAACAGATCCATCACCGGTGACAGGTAGACTTTGCGGCCTGCGATCCTGAACTCGGTGACGTCGCTGACAAAGACGGTGTTTGGCTTATCTGAGGTGAACTTGCGGTCAAGTGTGTTCTCGGCAATGTGGCTGATCGTCCCGTTGTAGGAAACATATAGCCTGCGCTGGCGGACCTTGGCTCGAAGCCCCAACTCGCACATGAGTTTGTAGACGAGCCTGTGGTTGACCACCCACCCCTGGTTGCGCAGGTCAAGTAGCACTCGCCTGTAGCCGTAGCGATGCTTGTTACGTTCGAAGCTTTCCCGGATCGCGTCTTTGAGCGCAGCGTGCTTGTCCGGCTCGCTGAGTCGTTTCTGGTGGTAGAAGAACGTCGATCTCGGCATGCCTGCCGCATCCAAAAGGTATTGCAGACGATGCTGTGACTTGAGGATGACAATCGCCTGGACTTTCAGGCGCGTCCCTGATTCCTCACGTCCCGCATTTTTTTAAGTAAGCGTTGTCCGCTTCCAACCGTGCGATCTGGCGACGCAGCTTGTCCTCCTCCGTGAGCAGCTTCGGCGCGGCCGAACCTTTAGGCCTGCCTTTCGGCTTCGGTTTTAACGCGTCATCGCCACCTTTACGCCATTTCCACGACCACTGGCTGACTAGCTGCTCTGATGACAGGCCAAATTCACGCGCGAGATCCATCGCTGTCTCACCAGCAAGGTGGCGTTGGACAACTTCCTTCTTGATTTCGAACGAATACTGCTGCTTAGTCGGTTTCTCCACGAGACATAACCTGCCATGCAGCGTAAACCGACGATAGAGCATACAGACGGCGTATTTGGAGACATCAAGAGCAGTAGCAGCAGCCTTAAAGCCCATGCCTTGCTCAAAAAGTTCAACCAACTGCTCGCGCTGATGCTCACTCAGCGAACTTCGAGCTCTCAATGAAAACTACTCCCCACTAGTCGGTAACTGATTTTCTCAGTCCAACTAATGGGGAGCAGTTCATCCCTTCGGAGGGCGGCTTAGGCCGATAAACGAAGGTACGTGATAGAGACACCGTCGAGCCCCCGTTCAAACCTGGGGGCTCGACGGCGTTTCGCCTCCTCCACCCCCGCTCGCATCCCCCGCACCCTCCCCCGCCGGCTGCTTCGGGGATGAAAAGCCGAGGGTAGGACGCTCACAGAGATCTGGGAGGAAAGATTCGAGATTGCCACATACATTTTTAATAAAAAAGTTGCATACTATCTTTCGTGCGTTGGAGAGAACGCACACAGAGAGAGATAGAGAAGCTTCAGCGTCCGAGGCCCCCACTGCGTGCGGCCCGGGCGCTGAAGTTTTTCAGTTCTGAGTTTGATGTTGTCTACGTTTTTCCATGTTTACAGCCCTCAGAACTGCTTGCGGAGTCCCCGGCAGCACTTTTAGTCTAGAAATCGTGACACACAACGAATCCGTCCAGGAGACCATTTCGGCATGGCTGCGGCTCGAACGCGCTCGTAACCGTTTTGATACCGAGGCGCGCCGTCACTATGGAATCTCCGGCTCTCATCTCGCACTTCTCCGGCTCATCGATAAGCAGGGCCCCATTTCCCTGCTCGAACTGCGCAAGGTATTGGGCTGGCAGTCTGCCACCATTGGTCAAGCCGTCAAGCGCTTGGTGCGCGACGATCTCATTACGCTGACCGACGACCCTGCGGATCTGCGCCGCCGCGTCTGCCGCATCACTGAGGAGGGCGGGCGCTTCCTGCTTAACGTCCCCATGGCGGGACCGGCCCGCCTGCGTACCTACGAGGTCAGCGAGGACGAGCTCGCCGCCATGCGCCGCGGATTCGAGATCGCGCTGCGCGCCTACGGCTACGAGCCCTGGAGCGACACGAACTAGCTCTCCCCGCAGCCGGAGACGACCAACCGACGGGTCACGTGCGTGAGCACGTCCAGGCCGGCCACGCAGTCGGACTCAGTGGTGAATTCCTTCTCGTTGTGGGAGATGCCGTCTTTAGACGGGATGAACAGCATGACCGTGGGTACGAACTCCTTGAGGTTCGTCGAATCGTGCCCGGCCACCGTGTAGATCTCCTGGTGGGGGTAGCCCAGCTCCTCCACTACCTCGCGCGCCAGCTTTACTCCGGCGTCCGGGTACGGGTTGAGCGCCCACTCGTGGGTGAGATCCAGCGCCACGGACGTGCGGGATTCTTCCTCCGCCGCGGTGATGAGCTCCCGCAGCTTCTCCTGCGCCTGGGACAGGACCTCCGAGGACGGCGAGCGCAGGTCCACGTTGAAGCGCACCTCACGGGCGATCGTCACCGGCGAGTTCGGCTCCAGCGTCAACTGCGATACCGAGGCCTGCAGCTTACCCTCCGGGAACTCACGGGTCAGCCGCTGGACCGCGGAGATGATGAGCGAAGCGCCGAAGAGCGCATCGCGCCGGTCCGCCATGAGCGTCGACCCGGTATGCCCCTGCTCGCCGGACACCACGGCCTGGAATTTTCGCGCTCCCCACGTGGCCGTGACCAGACCAATGGTGTTGCCCGCGGCCTCGAGCTCCTTGCCCTGCTCCACGTGAATTTCCGCGTATGCTGCCAGCGTCGGTGCTTCCTCGCGCGGGGCCCAGCCCGCTTCCTCCTGCGCCTGCGCGACGGTGACGCCGGCGAGATCGGTGACCGATTGGGCGTCGGAAAGCGCAAGCACCCCCGTGAAGACAGAACTGCCCATCATGGACGGCGCGAAGCGCGAGCCTTCCTCGTTGAACCAGTTGATTACGGCGAGGTTGTAGCGCGCGTCCACGCCGGACTGCGCCACCCGGCCCGCCGCATGTGCAGCGGCCAGCACACCATACGCGCCATCGAAGCGGCCAGCTAGCGGCTGCGAGTCCAGGTGCGAACCCAGCCCCACGTAGTCCGCGCCCGGCACGAGTTCGAAGAGGCCGTACTGGTTACCAATCTCGTCATAGATGACCCGCGCGCCGAGGGACTCCAGTACCTCGTGGAACCAGGCGCGGTTGAGGTTATCGCCCTCACTCGCCGCCTGGCGCTCCACACCGCCGCCCGGAGTCGCGCCATTCGCGGACATGGCCTGAAAGTCTGCCAGGAATTGTTCGTTGGTGGTCTCTCGCATGATGTTCTCCTTAGATAGTTCCGTAGCGCAGCTCGCCGCCGACGATGGTGGCGTCCACGCTGATGTCTGTGAATGCAGTGGTCAAAGGGTCGTGGGACAGCAAGGCGAAGTCCGCCAACTGGCCCGGAATCACCTGTCCCTTGCGCCCTGCCCAGCCTGTCGCTGCAGCCGATCCGGCGGTGTAGGCGTACAGGGCTTCCGCAGGTGTTAGCCGGTCCTGTGACCCATAGAGCTCGCCGGACGCGGTGCGCCGCTCCACGAAAGCCTGCATGACGTCCAGCGGCCGGCCCGGCGCGACGGGTTGATCGGAGCTGCCGGGAAGGACCAGAGAGGCATCAAGCAGACGCTTGCCCGGGTAGCTCAGCGCAGCGCGTTTGGGACCCAATGCCTCTGCCATGGCGTCTCCGAAGGCTGAGATGAACAATGGCTGCGGCACCACGACGATGGGTTGACCGCGCAGCCGCTCTATCTGATCCGGCCGCACCACCCCGCCGTGCTCGATGCGGTGCGGCATCGACGGGGCGCCATAGCGTGCAGTGGCTTCCTCCAAGGTTTCAATGGCAAAGTCCACTGCGGCGTCCCCAATAGCGTGAATGGCCAGGGACCAGCCGGAGGCCGCCGCGTCGAGAGCGCGGGAGCGCATCTGGGACGGATCTCCTTGAAAGTAGCCATGGTGCGCGCAGCAGGCATAGTCCTCCGTGAGGGCGGCGGTGGTGCCCAGTAGCGATCCGTCGCTAAATATCTTGACCGGTCCCAACTGCAACCACTCGTCACCGAATCCCGTGCGGATTCCGCCATCAAGTCCCCAGCCGGGACCGTCTGCCGCGTGCCCTGCCACTGCATGCAGTACGTCCATGGTGACCATCACCTGCATTCGTGTGTGCAGGGTGGCGTCTTGGTAGGCAGCGATTTCCCGGGGGCTATGCCCAATCCACCCGCCGGCCACGCCAGCATCCGTTACTGACGTCAGGCCCCATTCCAGGTACTGCCGGGTAGCCTTCTCCAGCGCGCGGCCAATCTCTGCTCCGGATTCAGGCAGCGTGACCTCTTGGATGTAGCGCATCGCGTTTTCATCCAGTACACCGGTGCACCCATTGTCATCGGTGAGGAACTCCCCGCCTTCGACCTCAGGGGGATCTGCGGGGTCCACGCCCGCGGCACGAAGAGCAGCCGTGTTCACTGTGTAGGCGTGCCCAGAATTGTGCTTAATGAGCAGAGGCTTGCCGTTCGTCGCGCGATCCAGCGCTGCAATGTCAACGGAAGCGTCCAACCCTGAGGGCCGGAAGCCGGCAGCAACTATCCACCCGTCGGGGTTAGGCTCAGCAGCAGAAAGCGCGCCGTAGACATCATCGGGCGTGGTGGCGCGGTCTAGGGAGACATCAAGCAGCGTTTGGCCGAACCACACTGAGTGGGCGTGGGCATCATTGAACCCGGGGGTGAGTGTGCGCCCGCCGGCATCCCACGTCTCACCGGCAGGCAACGACCGCGCTGCCTGGTCCAGCGCCAGAACGCGCCCGTTGGCACACGCAACTGCTGACGCCACCGGGTGGTCAGGGTCTTGGGTAAGGATGTGGGCGTTGTCAATAAGCGTGATCATGCATCCTCCTTGTGTGGTTCACCACATCCTAGTTCGTACTGTGACACGCACCAGGCAAAGTACTAACCATCACTGTGTAGGCTTGTGCACATGCACGATGACAGGTGGCGAGCCATTGTCTCCCGCGCCCACGTCCCACAGATGGTGGAGGACTTCCTGACGGAATTTGGGGACCGGTACGGTGATGCGCGGGTGAGCGACGAAGAGCTACGCCTTACCGCCTTCGAAGCCTTCGCCCACATCACCGACATCCTGACAGGCGCGATGCCCTTAGAGGACATGGAGGCGCACTCGCAGGCGCTGGGACGTCGGCGTGCACAGCAGGGCGTGGAACTGGCCTGGCTTATCGACGCCATCCAGCTTGACTTCACCATCCTCTGGTCACACCTACGCACCGCCGCAGGCGCAGATCAGGACACACTGATTGACCACGTGTCTCAGATCCATTCCGTTGTGACTTCGTACAACCTGATGGTGCGTGATGCCTTTCTCCTTGAAGAAGCCCGCAGCCACAACGACGCGCAGCTTGCGCACGCCCGCCACGTGGAACGGCTATTCTCCGCGGAACAATTGGACCCCTTCGACATTGCAGAGGTCGCCCGCGCGCTAGGGGTCGGCCTAACCGATTCCTTTGACGTTGTCGTAGCCCACCCCAGTGCAGCAATTCGCCTCAATAGCCTGCTGCGCAGCCCAATCTCCGCAGGAAAGGCTTTTGGCCATGGCTTTCGCGGCACTTTTGTGGCCTTCTGGCCCATGGCTAATCAGCCAGCATCCACTCAACTTTCCAGTAATTCACTCGTCACCGTCCCGGGAGTACGGTTTTCCCACACCGCGGGCCTCGAAGGCGTCCGGAACGCCGCACGGCAGGCTCCGAGCGTCTTCGCGGCAACCGGCGAGCTCAGCATGCTGTACGACGCGCCCGAGCTTCTCTGGGCCGTGGCCGGGGATGCCCTGGCCAACTTTGAGCACAGCGGAATCAACGAACTCACCCGCGACATAGACACGCTGCGCTGGGAGCATGAGCCGGTGTACGAGACGCTCGTGGCCTTTCTGGATTCTGGATCAGTAAAGGACACCGCGCGCACTTTAGGCTGCCATCGCAATACGGTGATTAATCGCCTTCGCCAGGTCACGGACACTACCGGATTGGACATCTCCCGCCCGAAGGATGCAGCCAAGGCACTCCTCGCTCTTCGCCGCGCGCCACACTAGATCGAAACAGTGGTGTGCACGGTCACAGCTGAACCGCTCAGAATCTGGTGCCATGCATAAAAACACTCAAGACGGCACCCCGCGAGGTGATCTGACTCTATCGTGTTGGGAAAGGTAATATGTCTCACACAAGGAGCACCTCGACATGAGCACTCCCGCATCTTCAGCAGTTCCCACTGAGAGTCTGCCCGCAGAGTCTCAGCACGCAGAAATCCAGGTCGATTCCAAGGACGTCTTCCGCATCGCCAGCTCAGCCTTCGTAGGCACAGCGCTCGAGTGGTACGACTTCTTCCTCTTCGGCACCGCCGCCGCTCTCGTCTTCAATGACCTGTTCTTCTCTGGAATGTCCGGCACGGGAGCAGCGCTCGCGTCCTTCGCTACGTTCGGCGTCGGATTCCTCGCCCGCCCACTCGGCGCCGTGCTATTCGGCCAAATCGGTGACAAGATGGGCCGGCGCCCAGCGCTCATCATCTCCATCGTTGTCATCGGCGTAGCCACCGGCATCATTGGCTTACTCCCCACGTACGCCTCGATCGGCGTCTGGGCTCCCATCGCGCTAGTGATTCTCCGCCTTCTTCAAGGAGTCGCTGTAGGCGGCGAGTGGGGCGGCGCCACCACGATGGCAATCGAGCACGCTCCCGCGGAAAAGCGTGGGCGCTACGCAGCGTTCGTTCAGATCGGCTCCCCCGCGGGAACACTCCTATCTTCCGGCGCCTTCGCACTTGTTCTTATGCTGAGCGACGACGCTGTCAACTCATGGGGCTGGCGCATCCCCTTCCTCATCGCCTTCCCATTCTTGGGCGTTGCCTTGTGGATCCGCACCAAGGCCGAAGAGTCCCCCGTATACAAGGCCCTAGAGGAGGAAGCTGAAGCCGACGAAGCTGCCCACAAGGGCTCACTCAAGGAGCTGTTCACCCGCCACTTTCCGCAGCTCTGCCTGGCATCGGCCGCGGCCTTCCTGGGCATCGGCGGATTCTTCGTCATGAGCACCTACGTACTTTCCTACGCCACCACGGCCCTGGATTTTGAACGCCAGACTGTTGTCAACGCAACCCTGTTGGCCGCTGTGTGCCAGATCTTTATCAATCTCTTCTTTGGCCGACTCGGCGAAAAGTTCGGCCCCGGGCGCATCATTGGCTTTGGCGGAGTGGCCACTGCAGTGATGGCGTGGCCGCTGTGGGCCATGATTGATTCAGGCAACGTGGTACTACTCACCCTGGCAGTCTGCCTGGGGCTCTCCCTAGTCACCATCACCTACTCGGTATCCGGCGTGCTGTTGTCCGAGATCTTCCCGGCAAACGTCCGCTATTCCGGAGTGGCGATTTCCGCCAACATTGCCTCCGCGGTCGCCGGACTGCTCCCCTTCCTCGCCACAGCGATGAATGCGTCCAACGACACCCCTAGCCCCATCCCCGGAATCATCATCTTGGCCGTCGCCGCGCTGATTACCGCTTACGGTGGGTTTGCCGGTGAGAAGCACCGCCGCGACGACGACATCGTCGTCTCCGACTAGCCCACCCCTGAGCACGTGACGCAGCGGTAACATAGTAAGCTGAACCGCTATGACTCACGAGCTGTCCTCCTCCACCCTAGATGCCCGCGCGCGCCGCATCGTGGCCTGGGTGGCTGCGCTGAACCTCCTCGGGTTCTTCGGCGAGGTCCTCGTCGCCTCCATTATTGGCTCCGCTTCCTTGTTCGCGGACGCAGCCGATTTCTTGGAGGACTTCCTCATCAACGCGCTCGTGCTCGCAGCGCTACGGTGGCGCCCGGAGGGACGCCGAAAGGCAAGCTACGTGTTGGCGGGGCTGATTCTGGTGCCCGCGGTGGCGTCACTAAGCACCGCCATATGGAAGATGATCACTGGAGCCGTCCCGGAACCCTTTGCCTTGTCCGGCACTGCCGTGGTGGCGATGCTCATCAATCTCGTGTGCGCCCTGCTGCTGGTGCGGCTGCGCCGCGGTGGGGCGCTCACCCGCGGGGCGTGGCTGGCGGCACGCAACGACGTGGCCGCGAACGTGCTCATCCTGTTGGCTGGCCTGGTGATGCTGGCGTGGGCAAGCCCGTGGCCGGACATCGTGGTTGGGCTCCTTATCGGCGCTATCAACCTGCGCGCAGCGGCCGAGGTCTTTGAACAGGCACGCGCCGAGGATCCGGAGATCGAAGAGGATTAGACGGCGTTAACTTCAGCAGGTTTTAAGCCGTGGGTGTTAACTTTTGCAATTTTGCTTGCTTCTTGCGGGTTAAAAAGTAACTTCCCGACACCTTCCAGCAACCCGATTTCACCCCTGGATGAGGTCAAACTTTAGTTTATGTCCAATCGGTCAAGCAGACGTTTTCGCACCATACGGTCTATAGGGACATTTGCGAGGTAGAGGCAAATTTCTTAGCCAATTGTTCACCTCCGTGCTACCCTATCGAAATTTAATTTAAGGTCAAAAGTATACACAACGTTAAGGGTGCGCTTTCCTGAAATCCGCCTTATGGTTACTTCACGTCACGCACTGAGCCGTACGGAAACACACAGGGCCGTACAGCGCATGCACAGTGCGTCGCCCGACATTCGAGTTCTTCTCGAAGACCCAAACCAACATTTTTCAGGAGATTTCACCATGACCATGCGTCGTCGTACCGCTGGCCTCGTCGCCGGCCTCGCGATTGCAGGCACCGCCCTCATCGCACCGGCAGCTTCTGCTGCAACCCACACCGAGTCCTACCCGGAGACCCCGGCCGTCAACGCCAAGCTCCCCATCGTTCACACCACCCACGGTTCCGACCACATGAAGGCCAACGTCCTCAACCCGCGCCCGGTGTGCAACCCGTGGGAGGACCACCGCACCGTGGTCTACAAGGTGACCGACAACTTCATGCCGGCTGGCACCATCTCCACCACCAACCAGACCAAGAAGGACATCCCGCTGCAGCAGAAGCTGTCCAAGTCCCAGTCCATCTCTTTGTCCGTCAACGGTGACCGTACCGAGACCACCTCCATGAACCTGGGCGGCAAGGGCTCCGGCAAGGGTGCTGAGGGCTCCTTCGGCGTCTCCCGCCAGATTGCCACCAAGCTGGGCGCTTCCGCGTCCTACTCCCTGTCCTGGGAGGCCGGCCAGTCCATCGGACCGTACGACGTTCCGCCGAACCACACCGGTGAGGCCACCTACGGCTTCCGCGTTCTGAACATGACCGGTACCCAGCAGTACTGCAAGCCGAACGGCACCTGGTCCACCCCGACCTTCTGGTCCGCAATGCAGCCGATGAAGAACGAGGTTCGCGTCAAGCTGTACGACGACATCGCGGATTCCTACGCTCCGAACAAGGACGCTCAGAACACCACCGACGTCAACGACCCGAAGGTTGTTGAGGAGGAGAAGTCCCCGGAGGCTGACGCCGAGGTCCTCAAGGACAACGAGGTCGCTCCGGAGGAGAAGGCCGTGTCCGAGGCTGAGGGCAAGAAGGAAGAGGAAGCCGACAAGAAGAAGCAGGAGCAGATCGACAACGGCACCGCTTCCAACGAGAAGCTGGACCTGAAGCCGGTTCTGACCACCTCCGGTGCTAAGCACGCTGGTTTCGCCGGTACCGTTGCTCTCCGCCTGGAGAACGTCGGCTCCGAGCGCTACTACGGCGACTTCCCGGCAGTTCAGTACCGCGTTGATGTCAAGACCGCTGAGGGCCCGAAGGGCGTTGACCGCCTCATCACCCCGCGTTCCTCCAACGGTGCACACATCCGCGACCTGGGCTTCGACGAGAAGACCTCCACCCGCTCCTTCGAGGTGACCCTGGCCAACCCGATCAACGCTGGTGAGTCCGCTCGCGTTGCCAACCTGGACTTCGGCGACGGCAACACCAAGGAAGGCCGCCTGAAGAACTTCATCGAGGTTACCCAGATTTCCCGCCTGAAGGGTGACAACTCCACCGCCAACGACCAGAACGTTGATTCCCGCAAGGCAACCGTCAACGACTTTGGCAAGGAGGCTGAGGGCCTGTTCTAAAACACAGCCCCCGCCCCTTCTAGTGCAGCGCCCTCGGCGCATAGCACAACTGCAAGGAACCCCGACCGCATTGTTCTCGGTCGGGGTTCCTTTATATATAGGTAAGGATCGTGCGAGGCACAGCTACAGGGTGGGCAGGTTCGCGCGCTGCACCTCGGCACGCGCGTTCGAATCGAACGTGGCACACAGTGCCGCGGCGACGAAGCGCACTCCGCCCGCCGGCGAGGAGGAACCAACCCGCTCAGCGCAGCCCTGCAGCGCGGGCATGCCAATATTCTGACCCGGGGAGGTCATGGAATAGAAGGAGGCAGCGGTGAAAGATCCGCCGTCGGCACGCACAGCGTTGGATGAGCCCTTAATGGACTGCCACGCGATGGCACCTACCGGGTCGGTGAGGAACTGATCGCGCTCGGTCTGGGTGAGCTCGGCACTGGCGACGGGGGCGGAGAGGCTTAGAGATACAACCGCAGCGGCAGCTGCGGCAAGAATGCGGTTCTTCATGTTTCACACACTACTGCATGGGTGGCAACTTCACACCCGGTGGTTGTAACCACATAGAAAACGGGGGTAAACCTAGATCACATAGCGCAGAGAAGGCTTTGCCTCTTGAACGTCATGGATACCTGGGAACCGGTCCTGGGCGCCGGTCCGTTGCTCGGAATTGCAGTCGCCTCCATCGCCGCCATCTTGGTTATGGTCATCTTCTTCAAGGTGCACGCCTTCGTCACGCTGGTGACGGTCTCCGGCGCCGCGGCCCGGATGAGATCGCGGTAGAAGCGCTTGAGTGCGGAGCATCCCACGATGGCGCCGGACTCCTGAGCAGCGAGAAATCGTCCGATGGACTCGAGCCAGGGCTTGCGGTCATCGTCGTCAAGCGCGCGCCCCGCCGCCATCTTCTCTATGTTCGCCGCAGGGTGCATATCGTCACCGTCACGAAAAGGAAGGCCGGTGCGCTGCGCCAGCAGCTCCCCCACCGTAGACTTTCCGCAGCTCGATACCCCCCCATAACCACAACGTGCCTGCGCATCGCCCCTCCTTCATACCTTGCACCGATCCTACCCACTCGCGCTACTGTATTTTCGCGGCCCATTGCTTTAGCGATGTTGTCACCACACTCCGCGAAAGGACACACCATGCTTCCCCGTCAGGTATTGCCCACCATCCTTGCGGCAGCACTGGCCGTTCCCCTTGCATCGTGCGCGTCAGTACTTTCCTCCTCCACCACGGATAAGGATCCCGCGACCATCACGCTGGGCTACATTCCCACGTGGTCGGAGGGCTTGTCCGCCGCCTTCCTGTTGGACAATAAGCTCAAGGCAGCCGGCTACGCGGTGGAGCATACGCCGCTTAGCGACGCCTCCTCGGTCTACACCGCACTCGCCTCCGGCGAGATCGATATCTACCCGGCCGCGTGGCCGGAGCACACTCACAAGCAGTACATGGACGAGCACGGCAGGACCATTGAGGACTACGGCGCCTTCTATGACAACGCGCGCCTGACCTGGGCTGTGCCGGAGTACGTCGACGGCATCGATTCCATTGCGGACCTCAAGGGCCAGGCCATCCGCTTCGACGGCCAGGTCGTGGGCATCGAGCCAGGCGCCGGCCTGACCAAGGCCTCCCAGGAGACCATCGACGCCTACGACCTCAACGACTACACCCTGGCCACCTCTTCCACCCCGGCTATGCTCTCGGAGCTGGAATCCGCCACCGCTGCCAAGAAGGACATCGTGGTCACCCTGTGGCGCCCCTTCTGGGCCAACTCCACATTCGCCGTTAAGGATCTGCAGGACCCGGAGGGAACTCTGGACACTACCGAGGGCCTGCACTGGCTAGCACGCGGGGGCTTCGAGTCCGACAACCCGGAAGTCGCTGAGTGGCTCAGGGAGCTAAAGCTTGACGACGATCACTATGGCAGCCTCGAAGATCTCATTGTCAACGAGTACGGCGAGGGCGAGGAGCCTAGGGCCGTCCAGGAATGGCTTGACAAAAACCCAGACGCGGTCACGGACATCAAGTAACTCACCCGCGACACCACCGCGCTGACCTTCGCCGCATCGGGCTTCCATAAGTGCAAAATCCAGTTTCCCAGTGAATGTCCATATTTTTTTAAAGAAATAGACAAGTAATCGTTAAAGGCTGCCCCGTCACCAACTAAAAACGCAGGTCGCCAAACCCCCTACCTGAGCCACCACCCCCGGGTGTCACCCCCAGATTCGAAGCTAACTGGATTTATCTATGCAAATTCAGGCAAAAAGCGCCGAAACTCAGAATTTCTCTGAGAACCCGACCGCAAACCTTCGCAAAATCGCCCTCGAACCTTAAAGTTGCTGGTCAGCTGGCTTTTGATAGCTATGGAGAGCTTTACTTTTAAGTGAAAAGAGCTGCGGAAGCGCAGTAATCACCCGCCAATTCAGGCTTGAAGTAAAGAAAGGCACCGTCAATGTTCCGCCTTCAGTTTGGTTCCACCACTAAGAAGTTCGTCGCCCCGGTCGCGGCTGCCGCAGCCCTCTTCGCCGGCTCCGTCACCGCCCCGGCTTACGCCGCCAGCTCCTTCGGCCCGTTCAATGCCTCCGCCTTCGGCCTGCCGCAGAACATCACCCAGCACGTCCCGGCCGCCGCCGGCCCCGTCGCGCACCCGGCCCCGGCAGCAGCCAGCGTCCAGGGCCTCATCAACCAGACCAATGCTCAGCGCGTGGCCAACGGCCTGGCCCCGCTGCGCGTCGACCCCAGCCTCTCCAACCTGGCGCAAGACTGGGCCAACACCCTGAGCCGCGATGGCGTTACCCGCCATCGTCCGAACTACTGGACCCACTACCCCGCCGGCCTGCCGGCTGGTGGCGAGAACGTCCTCCAGGCCTGGAACGACTACAGCGACGCCCGCCTGGTTCAGCTCTGGATGGACTCCCCGGGCCACCGCAAGAACCTGCTCGACCCTCGCGCGAAGTCCGTGGGCATCGGCATGGCCGTCACCCCGGAGGGCAAGCTCTTCGCCGTACAGAACTTCGGCCGCTAAGCGCCGCGACAGCCCGAAGGCCCAGCCTCTTCCACCGCAAGTGCGTGGAGGGCTGGGCCCTTGGTCGTTTTCGGCGGCAGGGGTACCCGTTCCGCAGGAGCTTGGAGCTAAGACCGTCGGTGCTGTCGTCTCCACCGCCGACCATTAACTCGTCGCCGAGGTAGACACGGTTGTCGTCGCCGTCGCTTCTCCCCACGTGGAATTCACGGAGCTATCAATCCAATTGTCACTTAAGGCAGACAGTACGATAGTCCGTGTGTACAGCCTCGAACGCCAGACGCACCTCTACCTTCATATCGCCGACGAGCTACGCTCACGGATTACAAATGGCGATTTGAAGCCCGGTGATGTACTTCCTTCAGAGCGCACACTCTCTGAGTCCTTCAATGCATCAAGAATTACGCTACGCCGAGCCTTGGACATACTCGAGGCCGAAGACCTCCTTGAGCGTCGCCGAGGCCGCGGAGGCGGAACCTACATTAAGTCGACACCGCCCACCGTCGAACTCAACAGAATAGAAGGATTCCTTCCCCAGCTCCGAGAGAGGGGCCGCATTGTTAAGTCCCAAGTATTGGACACTGACTTGCAATCTGCACGTCCAGAAATCGCCGAAATATTGGGTCTAGAGCAGCACGCTCAGGTATTCCGCATTGTTAGACTACGCAGAGTCAGCGGAGTACCGATGTTGATAGAAGATTCTTTCTTCCCAGTCCCAGTCGCTCCGGACCTCTTGAGTCAAGACTTGACAGGGTCTTTGTATGAGCTCCTGTCTAAGCGATATTGCGCGAAACCCTCTCACAAGAGGGAAACGATCACTCCTGCTCTTCCAACAGCATGGGAGCAGAAGAAGCTTCAACTACGTTCCGACCAGCCCATCCTAAGGATTAAGAGAACGACATATTCGAAAGACGACACCCCAATCGAGCACTCTCTCGATGTCCTTCGTTGCGATTTAGCTCAAGTGGAAGTTTTCACAGATCCGCTAGATACCGCGTAGGACGACCTCTGCCGCATTCTCCATTGCGTCAAAGGAGTAGTCACAGAGCTCCATGCCCTTCGATTTCGGCCCCACGGCAACAGCTGCCATCCCTGCGGAATGAGCGCTAGCAATCCCTGCCGCGGAATCCTCAAATACCAACACAGACTTAGGGTCTACTCCCAGCACCTTGGCCCCAAGAAGGAAACCTTCCGGGTCCGGTTTTCCCGTTTTACATCTTCGATTGTCACAGCAAATGGGATGAGGGCCGATAAGTTACTCTCAAACAACACAGGCTCAATGAGCTTCCTAAAAGTACCGGTGACGATTCCAACCCTTATGTCTCGGCTCTGGAGTGCCTGGATCATGCTCACCGTCTTGGTTCCAATCAGCTCATTTCCACGGCTTTGCTCAAGATAGCTCGCAGTCAGAGCTTCAAGTAACTCCTCTACACGGTGTTCTGCAGAACGAGCTTCCGTCAGCATCCGTGAAATATCTCGGTCACTTAGCCCAAGCAAGGCTTCGTATTCACCCTCTTTTAATGGTTCAAGTTTCAACTTTCTAAGCGCATTGTCATAGGCCTTCTCCAAGACCGCCTCATCGTTACTCAGCGTTCCGTTAAAATCGAAAATTACTGCCGAAGATTCTAATACCAGCTCTACAAAAGGCATATTTTCTCCAATCAAGAACTCCGTCAACCGTTACGGAAGCCAGCATAAGTGGCCCCTATAAAGGACAGGAACTCTTGCTTAAAGGTATTAAATTGTCTTCCACTAGAGTTAACCTGGAGGGAACCTAGGGGAAATCATCGAGTGCCAGACTTTTCAGTGTCCAGAAATTGGTCCTCAAGCTCACTCCGGACTCGAAAGGATTACTCAATGTCCAGCACACTTTCCCGACGTTCAATTCTCCAGGCTCTCGGCCTAGGCGCAGGACTTGCCGTTACCGGCACGACTATTGCAGCCTGCGGAGGAAATAGCTCTTCAACTACGGCCAACCGCAATGCAGGTGGCAACCTCGACGAGATTGTGAAGCTTGCCAAGGAAGAAGGCGAAGTTCGTCTCATTGCCTATCCTGAAACGTGGGCAAACTACAAAGGCCACTTCCAAAAGTTCGAAGAAAAATACGGCGTAAAAATCAAGGTCGACTCCCCAGACGCCTCTTCTGCGGAAGAACTTGAAGCGGTAAAGAACCTTCGGGGTCAAGAAACGCAGCCCGACATCCTCGACATTGGCTACTCATTCACCACTCCTGCGATCAACCAGAAGCTCATTGAGGCATACAAGCCTTCTAACTGGGACGCTATCCCTGAAAACCTCAAAGACAAGGACGGCATGTGGGTAGGTGCCTACTACGGTGTCCTCTCTGTTGGTGTCAACAAGAAGGACGTCGAGGTTCCGACCACCTTTCAAGATCTGAAAGACCCGCAGTACAAGGGGAAGATTTCTCTGCCGGGCGATCCACGCCAGGGCGCCTCTTCCATCGCTACCGTCTTCGCAGCGGCGCTAGCTAATGGTGGATCTTTGGACGATATTCAACCAGGAATCGACTTCTTTGCCGAGCTCGCAGAAATGGGCCACCTTGTGCCGACAGCAGATCCTGCTTCGGGAATGACCACTGGTGAAGCATCGGTCATTTTCGACTGGAATTACAACTGGGTGGGTGTGCAGGACCAGTTGATAAAGGATGGCGTTGATTTTGAGATGACAGTTCTCGAAGATGGTGTATTCGGCAATTACTACGCACAACCGTGCACTATCGAGTCTCCCCATCCTAACGCTGCCCGCCTTTGGATTGACTGGCTTACCTCGGATGAGGGGTCTGAGCAATATGCTTTGGGAGGTGCCGTTCCAGCACGCTTTACGGAACTTGCCGAGGCAGGAAAACTATCTTCCAAGGCCCTTGAAACCCTTCCGGATCCGAAGATCGTGGAGAAGGTCAAGCTGCCAAACTCAGACCAAGGTGACAAGGCGAATTCTGTCATCGCAACTCAGTGGGCCCAAAAGGTAAAGTTCTGATGTCGGTGACAACAATCCCTTCCAGAGAACCCAGTTCACGGAAACAGAAACGAAAGAGTGCCCAAAGTAGCGCGATTAATGTCAAAGCGCTCGTCGGCGCCCTCCCATATTTCGCTTTCGTCTCAGCCTTTTTGATCATCCCGATCATTGCCAATGTAGTTACGGCATTCAAGGATCCTACTGGTCAGCCTTCAACTGAAACTATGGCTGAGGCGGTTAGTTCGACTTATCGTGACGCCTTCCTCTTAACCTTCAATTTGTCACTACTCACGACGATAGTTGGAGGCATTTTTGGGCTAGGTATCGCTTGGGCGTTAACCTCCAGGAATTCCGGGCCAAAATGGCTATCTAACTTGGTTAATAGTTTCTCCGCCTTGGCGGCACAATCAGGCGGAGTACAACTGGCGTATGCATTTATCGCACTTCTTGGAACCAACGGCCTGCTGACCGGAGTAATTCGGAAAGTATTTCCAAACTTCGGTGAGGTATTTTCAATCACCGACTTTGCTGGTGTCGCACTTGTATATCTCTATTTCCAAGTCCCCCTGATGACCGTACTGATGCTTCCATCAATGAGTTCGCTCAAAAAGGAATGGTTTGACGCCGCCTCATCACTCGGAGCTACAAGAATGCAATTTCTTCGAGATGTTGCGCTACCAGTTCTTTGGCCCCCAATTGTTGGTTCATTGCTCCTTCTCTTTGCTAATGCTTTTGCGGCATACGCAACGGCTTACGCTTTGGCAGGAGGCTCACTCAACCTCATTCCAATCGTGATCGGATTCCTCATTAGTGGAAACGTGCTGTTGAACCCTGGCCTAGCCGCTGCACTGGTGACTTGGATGATGATCATCATCCTTATTGCGATGGGTCTGCGACTTGTTCTCACCCGAAGGAGTGACAAATGGCTCAGCAATTAGCCACAGAACTCGACAATAGGTCGAACCAGACACCTGAAAGCGTTCACCGCAAGGATGGAACACGGAATTCTAACTGGGTGGTTACGACCATTCTTGTTGTGGCACTTGTCTTTTTCTTCGGCCCTTGGATTGCTGCCGCCGTCTTTGGATTCACACGACCTGGCGACGGATTTACGCTCGAACCGCTTCTCTCGGCATTCGACAATCCACGTGCAGTCTCAGCAGTGCTCGACACCTTGTTGCTTGCTGTTGCGACCACCCTATTAATGCTCATCCTTTTGGTTCCGACAATCGTATTCCTCAACCTCCATTCCCCAGGGTTGGCAAGAATAGCTGAGCTCCTGTCTGTTCTTCCACTAGTGATTCCTGCGGTTGCGTTGGTATCAGGTGTGTCGGAATTCTATCGCGCAGTGGCCCCATCCTTCTTAGTATCAAAATGGTCGTTAGTGCCCCTGTACGTAATTGTGGCGCTTCCCTTGTGCTATCGCGCAATCGACGCCGGAGTCAAGGCTTTGGACCTCAAAACCATGTTCGCGGCGTCTTCTTCACTCGGTGCAACGTCATCCCAAACCTTGTTCAATGTCGTGCTTCCAAATCTCCGGGTCTCAATGCTCTCGGCTTCCCTGCTTTCTATTGCGATGACTCTTGGTGAGTTCGCGATTGCGTCACTGCTCTTGCACTACACCTTCCCAGTCTTCATTGTGGAAGTCTCACGCAATAACCCCCGAGGCATTGCTGCTCTTTCTTTCATTACGATTCTCATCACTTGGGCGCTTATGGCGTCTATCTCCGCTATCGCAAAGATCGACTCCGCCCGAAAGGAAAAGTAAGGTGACACCGTCACACGTAGAATTAAGAAACATTACCAAGCGTTACGGCTCAAAGACCGTCCTTGACAACCTCAATCTTGAGATCGGCAAGGCTGAACTTGTAGCTCTCCTTGGACCTTCGGGCTGCGGCAAGTCGACAACCCTTAAAATCCTTGCAGGTCTTGAGCAGGCCAATGAAGGTTCTGTTTGTATCGATGGCGACGAAATCTCCTACCTTCCTACCCGTCGCCGCAACATGGGGATCGTTTTCCAAGCATATTCACTGTTTCCCCATCTCAATGCAATTGACAATGTTGCATACGGCTTGAAGATTAGAGGTCACAGCAAGAGCAATCGCCGTAATCGCGCAGGTGAGCTCCTAGAACTCGTAGGGCTTTCAGAGCATGCGATGAAGTTCCCCGGGCAAATGTCAGGCGGCCAGCAACAGCGTGTTGCACTTGCGCGTGCACTGGCTATCGAGCCCCAGCTGCTGCTTCTCGACGAGCCTCTATCTGCACTCGATGCAAAGGTTCGAACTCAATTGAGAGATGAAATCCGAAGGATTCAGCTCTCTGAAGGAATTTCCACTCTCCTGGTCACGCATGATCAAGAGGAGGCTCTTGTCATGGCCGACAGGATTGGTGTCATGAACAATGGAGTAATCGAGCAAATCGGGACCCCTTCACAGCTGTACCACCACCCGCGTTCCCCCTTCATTTCCCAGTTCGTTGGGGTTGTAAACCGTATCTGCGGTGAGTACAACGCTGGCGCTGTAGACGTACTCAATACCCGGGTCGACGTCGTGAATTCTGAAGTGGAGGCATCTGACGGCGATCCATTGGTCTGTCTCATCCGCCCTGAAGATCTCCGCGTGACTCCGGATTCCACTGGCTCCTATCGTGTGCTTAACAAGCAGCTTCGCGGAATTTTCACTTCGGTAATGCTTGCGGGGCCCGGGAACGGAGTAATTCGTGTAGACATGCCCGACCGTGAAGCCAATGAGCTCCCCTCTGGAAGTCAGGTGCGCTTAGAGACCATGCGCCACGATGCCGTTGTGGACCTCCCGACTGACTCCGAGTTAGCTGAATCTGCAAGGGCCAACAGGAAGAGAAATGCGAATGCGTAATCCCGAAAATGTTCAGAACAGCGAAAATGCCGGCGCAAAGAGACGAATTTTGCTGATCGGTGTGGATGGGGTTCGATGGGACATTGCTGCCGAGCAGGAAGTCGGTTCGACCCTTCAAAAGCTCGCAGGGGAAGGGCATTGGTTCTCCATGCACATGGAAGTTCCGACGATTTCTGCACCAGGCTGGGCCAGTATCCTTACGGGTTCCACACACGCAGAACACGGACTTAGGGATAACAGCTGCGTGGGTGGGCGAACATGGAACTGCCCTGATTTCCTGTCGCAAGCCTTCTACAGGGACCAGTCAACACGAACATTCGCCGCAGCAGGTTGGCCAGTACTTGTTGATCCCAGCGGCCTTGGCCCCATCATCCATCCTCGAATCGAGCAGCAATACGCCGGTCTCCACCGTGTAATTGCCCGCGATGGCGAGACTTATGGTTATGAACGCATCGATGCGGAGATTGCTGACTTCACCCTGGCAGCAGTCCGCAGCGGTAGCTTTGATGTGGGGTTCATGTATTGCTGCAGCGTGGACGATGCCGGTCACGTATATGGTCTGATGGGGAGCGAATATCGCAAGGCGATCCAGTCAGTTGATCAGCATATTGAGCGAGTTGTTTCTGCAGTAGAGCAGCGCGCAACCAACTACGACGAAGATTGGCTCGTCGTCGTGACCACTGACCACGGTCACGTTGATGAAGGAGGTCATGGCGGTAGTTCCGAGAGAGAGCGCGAATCATGGGTTATCGCATGGAGTCCGACTGGTTCGCTGCCGTGCTGGCCATCTGAAATTGAACCGCACAAACTGGCCTCTCTAATTCTCGCTGAACGGGAATCTTAGTAGTCAACCGTCAAACACATTGTCGGCGACGTCGCCCGCCCGGCTGAGGATTACATCCGGGCGGACACACTTTTAACCCCCAATCGTATTCGGCGAGGCGCGTTGTACACATGCTAAGGCGAATTCGCGTAACGCACGAGAGACCAGGTTGGCCAAGGTAGTAGTCATTCAGCAGAACTTAGCCAGATCGCTTCAAGAGGGCTGGAATTCAGGTGTCTCCCTAGCAAGGATTAGGCCCGCTGGTCATCAGAGTCGTCTTCCGACGGACAACCGGCCTGACTGCCGCCGTCCGCCTAGAAACTTCAAAGAATTCACAAAATTCATAAACTTCACAAGTCTTCAAAGGGGCAGTGTGCCATTGTCCCGTCATGCACACTCGGCACGCCAATCCGTCTTACGGCTACATTCGAAGCAACACCATCACTGCTGGTAGGCCGCAATGAGGTAATACAGGATTGTGGGTTTGCCCCTGCTGATGACCCCGGCACTCACGAAAGGACTTCCCTCATCACTGGCGCAAAGTATAGGCAAACTGAGCCCTTCAATACTGTCAAGGACGAAGCACTTCACTCATACGCAGTTGGATGACTCTGAGCAAAAATTCGACTACCGGCCTTGTCGAACGCCTACGTAGCGACATCATTCACCTCTTGGCCAAGGCCCGGAAAGCTCAAGGGTGTAAATGTCTCAATCCTTTGGCATCAGAGACGGGCTCGACCCAGATGCCAGAGTTGCCAAAAGTCGAGAGCTTTCTCTCGGAAGCAATTTCACTACTGGGACACACCAGCGCGCTCCCATGATGAGGTGTCAGAGGCGCGCGATATTCTATAGACGTACCAACTCTTTCCCGTCCCTTTAGAAAGGTCTCTCTCCATGGCCTCCATCTTTCGCACTGTCTCGTGGGAAGTGCAGCAACTAGTCAATGACGTTCACTCCGGAAAGATTCAACTCCCGGACCTCCAGAGGCCATTTGTCTGGCCCACGTCGAAAGTCCGTGACCTCTTTGATTCGATGTACCGCGGTTACCCCGTAGGCGAGCTCATGTTTTGGGACGTTGCTGCTGATGGTGAGTCACGGTCCATCTCGGGTGACGCTAATTTCATCGGCCAGCACCAGATTATTGATGGTCAACAACGTTTGACCAGCCTCTATGCGGCGATTAAAGGATTTCCTGTCCGAGACGTCAACTACAACGAGAAGCAGATCCGCATCGCATTTAATCCCTTCAGTGAGAAGTTTGAGGTTCGTACGCCACCTATTGCCAAGTCTCCTGAATGGATCGAAGATATATCTACCTACTTCGCCAACCCATTCAAAGCAATGAAGGCCTTCTTCAACCGGTATGAAGAATCAGGGGGCTCCCTCAGCGATGATGAGGAAGAGGCAATTCACGCGGTATTCAGCAAGCTTTCTGGTCTTGAGAAATATCAATTCAACGTCGTCCATCTTCAAAGCGAGGCTGACAAGCGCCTCGTTGCTGACGTCTTCGTTCGCATCAACTCAGAAGGCGTTCGACTGAAAGCCTACGACTACATTCTGACGTGGCTGAGTGTTTTCTGGCCCGAAGGCCGTGAGCAAATCGAAGAATTCTCACGCAACTCGCGGATGTCTCCTGCGCATGCAAGCTCCGCACTGGGAAAGGAAGTCCGTTGGACTGCTCACAATCCCTATATCGACGTGGAGAATGGCCACCTTGTTCGCGCGATGGTTGCTGTCGGACAAAGGCGCGGCCGCTTGCAAGACGCCTACGCGGCCCTTCAGGCAAAGGAACGTCACACCGGCCGAGTAAACCCCGAGCGCCAAGAACGCGAGCTCGGACTACTCAAGGAAGCCCTTCCGGTCGTTGTGAATCCTACGAACTGGACGGAATTCATTCGCTCGATTCAGGCAGCCGGATTCCGAACCAACCGGAACGTTACCTCGCACATGAATATCATCTACTCTTACGTGATCTTCTTGCTTGGTCGCAATGACTTTGGTGTTGAACTCGCTCGACTTCGTGCATTGGTAGCCCGCTGGCTCTTCATGTCGCAGCTCACCGGCCGCTATACGGGCTCGTCCGAGTCCCAAATTCAAAAAGACCTCGACCAGATTGCTGCGCTGGACAAAGGGGATGCGTATGGTTTCGAAGAGCTGCTCAACCGCACAATCGCTACTCAGCTCACCGAGGACTACTGGCGTTTCAATCTGCCGCAGAATTTGGTTACATCCGGTGCTTCGCTGTCACCGCACTACCAGTGCTACCTTGCAGCGTTGAACATTCTGGATGCAAAGATGTTCATGCTCAACGAGCGCGTTCGTGACTGGATGGATCCCAACCAGCCCGCAGCTAAAGGTACCGAGGGGCACCATCTTTTCCCGCGCAAATACCAGGAAAAGGTCTTGGGAATTACGGACTTCAAGCGCATCAATCAGGTCGCTAACTTTGCTCCCACAGATTGGGCTACCAACATCCATATTTCGGATCGAGCTCCGAAGGATTACTGGCAGGAGCTCGTCGATAAGCGCTCGCAAGGCGAAGAATGGCTCAAGCAGCAAATGTACTGGCATGCCATTCCTGAGGGTTGGGAAGACATGGACTACGACGAGTTCCTTTCCAACCGCCGCAAGCTCATTGCCGTGGTTATCCGTGATGCTTTCGCACACATCACAGCTGATTCTGCACCCGTTATTTCAACGACTGACGTGGAGGAGCGTGCCGCATCCCGGACCCTGCAAGAGTTCTTTGAGGCCGAACTTTTGAAATCCGGCGACCTTCTCGATCCGGTTGATCCAGATTGGATTGTTGATGCCGTCATTAATGAGGACGGCCACCTTGTCATCGATGGCATCAATGTTTTTGACTCACTGGATGAAGCCGCGCACTCCCTCGGCGTGACGAACCTTAGGGGCGAAGAGTTCTGGGCCTTAGAAGATGGCGATGACTTGGTGCCGCTGTCTAGGTTGTCTGCTAGTTCATAGGCGGTTGTCTTCGCCCCGGACTGCACGCCACCCCTGCCCCCGCACGTTTGCTTCTTTACTATTCGCGCAGAGTTTCCATATCCCGAGTTATTCCTCCGCTTGCCGGGAATGCAACACCTGTCGACGCGGGTGCTTCCGCAGTGGCAGAGGGAGGGGCGTCGGCAAGTGCGGCGTGAAGCCTCACCACGCACATGGATGACGCAAGTGCACCGTTGACCGGCCGCCCGTGACCCCAAATCCATGAGGGTATACTCCTGATGTTCTTGTTACTCTCTTTCTCTCATGAGGTTTCTGAAATGGGATTCTTCAAAGCTGTTGCTGGATTGCTGGCAATAGGTGGCGTAGGTTACGGCGCGTATTCGGTCCTTGGACCGGATGCGTCCGATGACGTGATTACAGTCCAGAGCATCGTCGATGGCGATACAATCGACGTCACTCAGGACGGCACGTCTACGCGCGTTCGCCTGCTCAACATCGATACACCAGAAATGGGCAAGGAGTGTTTGGCAGAAGAAGCAAAGCAGTACCTTGCGGATTTGCTCCCCACAGGAACAGTAGTGACGCTCGAGTACGACACAGACCGCGAGGATCAGTACGGTCGCACCTTAGCCGGTGTGTTCAAAAAGGCTCACTCGTAAATGCATCGGTAGCTGAGGAGGGCCTTGCCGTCCCGATGAAGGTGGGCAGCAACACCCGCTTCTTCCCCGACGTATCCGCAGCTGCCGACAGAGCCCGAGCCGCTGGCAAGGGCATTAACTCGGTAGGCCCGGAATGCGTTTTCGGCACTACCAACTCGTACCAGTCCTATGAGGATGCACGAGCAGCAGTCGACGAAGCACAGCAGTTCCGCTTTGATGACATGTGGAACGACGAGGAACTAGACAAGGCGCGCCACTATGCGGAGCGCGTATTAGCTGCAAAGGACGTAATCTCCAAGTTGGAGAAGTCACTGAACGAACAGTCTGATTTCCACAAGGCTGCCTTCGGAGATAAATACGCAAGATTCCTGCAAGAGCTAGATGCAGACGCCACTGAGCAAAAAGACAATCTTAATCGCAAGATCTCGGCCGCTGAGGAGGCACGCGAAAAGAAGCGCGCCGAAGAACAAGCCGCGCGCGAAGCCGAAGAAGCTGCACAACGCCAGGCCGCGCAAGAAGCAGCCGAGGCTGCCCGTCGCGCGCAGCAAGAAGCTCAACAGGCCGCGCCCGCGTACCAGGCCCCGGCCGCACCTGCACCCAGCAACCCGGTAGACACATATACCGGTTGCCGCGCCTACGGTGGAAACTACGCAATGACCAGCATTGACAAAAAGGGACAACCCTACGCGCAGATTGACTGCACTACGCGTGCGCAGATTGGTTAAGGAGCCGTAACCAAAGACTCAAGCGCCTCCTTACCTCCACGCAGGTGGAACCAATGACCAGAGATACCGAGCGACGTCTTCCCAAACAGACTTGGGGATGAATGCTGCAAGGGCACCGAGCAGGGCAACGACTGCTCCGACAGCGATGATTGCACTACGCGAGGACCCGCCGGAGGACACGTCGGCGCTCCCCTCTTGTGCTGGGTGGTCGGGGCTATCGCTCGTTTCTACGGGAGGAACGGTGCGATGCCGCTTGATGTACTCGGCAAAGACATCGACGTCGATTGCCGTGCCCGTCGAGATGACGTCAGCATCGCCGAAAGAATCGACCTTGTCGCCTCCGTTGACCACATAGTTGCTAATGGCCAGCGAATACGTTGAGTCCATATCCAGCGGGGTGCCGTCCTCGAGCTCAACTGAGGTCACGCGCTTACCAAAGGGTGCTGACTCGTCGTAGTCAAAGGTGAATCCGGCGGTCCGGGGGAATCCGTTTCCGCCCGCTGGGTTGGATTCAATGCCCTTTTCCAGGGCATCCTTGATCTGAGAGCCCGTTGCACGAATCGCCACGGGCGAGTTCCCGAACGGCAGCACCGACTGTGCATCCCTCCGAGTCAGAGTTCCTGCTTCGAGGTCCGCACGCTGACCGCCACCGTTCTGCCAGCCCAGTTGGGTGTCGAAGTGCTCCCGGTAGGCGTCGGCCACCAAGGGACCAAGCTCGGCCTTGGTCAGCGGCTTCGACGCCGTGCCTAGCTCCTCGCTGAGCTGACGGTCCAGCTCGCCATAAAGCTCTTCGGAGCGCGCCGCCCACTGTGCGTTAGCAGGCAAGGAAGGGTTTACCGCGTGATTTTCTACCTTCACCGAGCTCTTCTGAGTTGAACGGTCAACGGAGATATCCAGGTGGACTAACGTGCCGTAATCAGCGCGCGGTGCGACGATGGGCCGGCCATCCGCGGTAAACGTCACCTCTTCCGGCGATTGCGCTTCATTTTCTTCGCGCAGCGCCGCAGCGAGTTCGGGAACAGCATCCATCACTCGAATCGTGTCATCCTTGGAGATCTGACTCAGCAGGATGATTGCATCCACGTCTTGTGCACGCAGCCTGTCGACGCCTCCCCGTGCCGCCTCAACGAAGTCCCCAACCACGACGTCCTTGGCAGCAACAGTGCGGTCAAGATCAGCCGTGAGGGATACGAACCCAACGTTGAGGTCACCAGACTTAGCCTGAAACGTTGTCCCGTCTTCGCTGATTGGGTTACCGCCCTGCGTGGTTAGATTACTCGAAATCCACGGAAATTCGGCCTTGTCAATTAGGTCGCGGGTGTGGTCCACCCCGTAATCAAAGTCATGGTTTCCAAAGTTTCCCACGTCTACGCCAAGGTCATTGAAGGCATCTACGAAAGGCTCACCACGGAATACGGACCCGAAGAGGCTTCCGGCAGCGAGCTCTCCGCCAAAAGCAACGATCGGATCGCCTTCCTGCTGCCGCAGGCGTTCAAGCGCGGTGGCAAGGTAGGCAATTCCGCCCTGGCGGGAACCGTCATCCCATGTACGAGGTTCAAACTCCTTCATGTCTTGGAAGTACACGACGTCCCCGTTAACGGTGCCAGAGTGAGCAGGCTCGGCTTCCACCGCAGTTGCATGAGCAGCCGGCAGCGAGACAAGAGAGAACAGGGCTAGAGCAATGTGAGTTGTGCGCATGGAAAAATTCTTATCGGGCGCAGCTTGAGAACTTTCGTATTTCGAGCAAACTCTGGGTGAACATTCAATCCCACGACTCAATTTCTCAACCGCCGAACTCCATGAAGCGTGCACTCCCCTCAATCGTCTGTTCTCTTACTGTGCTCGATGTTCTCAGTCCCGCTGCGTCTCCTATACTTTTGACGTGGTTAAACGAGTAACTTTGGGCGACGTCGCGAAGGCGGCTGGTGTCTATACAGCGACGGTAAGCATGGTACTCAACAGGAAGCCGGGCTCGCGAATTCCCGCGTCAACGATTGACAAGGTCAAGGCTGAAGCGCCCGCCACGATGTTAGCGGTTCCACGTGGAGGAGCCCAGAGCTCGTGCATCGCAAAATGACAACATCCTTGTCTGGAATTGTTTCCCCTAGGTTGCCCCAGGTCGTCCCAGACAAGGATGCTTAGAGCTGCGGTAGCCTACTTAGTGCTAACGAGCGCCTTACCCAGTACGGTCGGAATTTGAGGATTGATCCTAAGCTCTCCAACCTCCGGAAGCTCCTCCACCACCGGCGGCCGGCGCAATTCGTTTTCTATGATGGAGGACAACGTCTGGGCCATATTGCGCGTCGACGTATCTGCCCAGAGGGTGCCGAGGTTCTTATTGAGTCGAACGCCCAAAACTTGTTGGAATTTTTCAAAAGCTTCTTCGCGTGCCTGTTCGTTTCGCTGCTGGAATTCGACCTTGCTTTGTTCGGCGCGCTGCCGCCAAGCCTCAATAGCAGCTTGATTCTGCTGCTCAACTTCACGCCGCTTCTGCCGCATAGTGCGCCGGAGGTAGGCGATGAGGAACGGAAGAATACAAGCGATAACAAACGCCAGTCCAAGGACCGCCACTGAAATGCTTGCAAACTTATTCACGCCCTGGCTGGCTTGGCTTTCCATGTCGCGGGCAGCTTCCAACACGTCCGTTCGCGTCGAGCAGTACCGTTCCACGCCCGCAGGGTCCTGGGGGAAGGCTGCCGGATCAAGTTCAGCGCCCTTCGAAGAAGCGCGATCGAGGTCTTCCTGCATGGTCTCCGCCGTGCAGCCTTCATTGAGCAGCATCTGGGCTTCAGACGCATCATAGAATTCAGGAATGAGATCCTCCTGATTTTCCACAAATTCAGGGTATTCTTCAGCCAACGAATCGAACTTGCTCTGTACGTCGCTACTGACCGACCCCTGCGTGAGGGCTCCACCAATTCCGCCGATGATCGGAACAAGAATTGCAGCCAAGATCATGATCACCACGGACGGGCCGATGATCATGGCGAACCCTGCAACTCCGTCTGGAACCTTTTGCGGTGGCAATTCCTTGTCTACCGGCGGAGCCTCCAGCTTAGGGGGATCGATGAACACACCGGTGTGGAGGGCATCGGAGCGCCAGTGCTGCTCCTTCCACTGCGGGAACTCCTGGACCACATCAACCATTCTCGCCGAAACTACGCGCAGCCATGCATTGGATAGGTTCTCGAAATTTTCAAGATACTTCTTCGCTTGTGGCCTGTAGTTGTAGTAGTAATCTCTACCCACGCCATCGCGCCATTGAGCGAAGTTGATGTGCTTGAGATCCTCAAGCTGCTCTTCCGTTTTCTGGGCAAAAGCATTGATTGACTTATCAATCGTGCGTAGTTCACCCACAATTTGGCGAGTCTGCTCTCTCTGCGCTTCAATAGACTCTTCCAACAGACGGTGCGTAGTCTGCTGGTCACGGTGGTTCAATGCAGCGGCGGACGCAGCAATCGCGTTTCCGACACGTGTTGCACGAAGTTGTTTCTGCGCAGTGTCTCTCAGTTGATTGACGCTTGACGTCATGTCGCTATACCGGCGCGACATATCGCTTCGTGTTGCCATATGCTTCCATTCCTTTTGGGTATCCCATATACGCACCCGGCGCAATGAACTAACACACGCCCGCAGTAAGTACGCCCGATTCATTCTAGGCGCAAAAGGAAACATTGAAAGCGAGTTTATACATCAATTTATATAGATGTTTAAGGCGTTAAAATAGTTTAAATATGTAGCGTCCAGCACGACCCGACAGCACACAATCCGCCCAACCGAACCCCACCCCTGCACACACCCCCACATTAGGCATTTCTAATTTCCGCGCAGAATTTTCGCCAGCTCTCATCTTATTCACGTGTGTCACAATCTGTAGCCCGCATCCTTCGCCAGAGCATCGCCCCACATAGATGGCATTCCCCTCAGCGAAGGCGCACACACCCCAACAGTCAGCCGGGTCACCCCGCGGAATGAATAGCTTTCCGTAATACTATGCATCTCGCCGCAAAACCCGCGTACACAGGGACTTTCGCACGAGGCTAGGTGTTTGAAAATATCCCCGCCTCGTCATAGTGTTGTCACCCAACTCACACTAACCACCGTTCGGTGGCGCGGTTCACCGCGTTGCTGGGCGGTATCCACCGAGCACAGAGAGGTTCACTCAGATGACAACTCCTCCATTGGGCGTCTGGTCCGAGGCGGGCACGCTCCGCCAAGTCATGGTGTGCGCACCGGGACTGGCTCACGAGCGGCTGACTCCTAGCAACTGTGAAGCACTGCTTTTCGACGACGTCATGTGGGTCGACGAGGCCAAGCGGCACCACGCGGAGTTCGTCGCCAAGCTGCGCAGCTATGGCGTCGAGGTGCTGGAGATGCACACACTGCTGGAGGAGACGCTCAACACCCCGGCTGGGCGCGACTTCATCCTGGACTTCAAGCTGCTGGATAAGAACGTCGGCGTGGGCGTGGGCGGCGAGCTGCGCCACTGGTTTGAGGAGATGCCCACCGCGCGCCTGGCGGAGCTCCTCATCGGCGGGGTTCCCTTCGCCGAAATCCCAAAGGGGCTGGGCCACGGCATCATCGACGCGATGCGGGAGGTCAGCGGACCGTCGGAGTTCGCACTGCGCCCGCTGCCCAATACGCAGTTCTCCCGGGACAACTCCGCGTGGATCTACGGTGGGGTGTCACTCAACCCCATGTGTCTGCCTGCCCGACACCAGGAAACCCTGCTCACCCGGGCCATCTATAACTACCACCCGCGGTTTGCGGAGGCGGACTTTAAGTTCTGGTATGGCAACACGGATGAGGACCCGGGCCTGGCGGCGCTCGAGGGCGGTGACATCATGCCGATAGGCAAGGGCATCGTCCTGGTCGGCATGGGCGAGCGCACCACATGGCAGGGCGTGAGCCAGCTGGCCATGCGCCTGTTCGAGGAAGGCGCGGCCAGCAAGATCATCATCGCCGCCATGGCTGAAGACCGCGCGTCGATGCACCTGGATACCGTCTTTACCTTCCTGGACGCGGACAAGGTCACCGCCTACCCCAAGGTGGTGGATACGATTCGGCCGATTGTCCTGCATCCGGCCACAAGCACGGCGCCTTTCGACGTCGAACTGCCCACCGAGTCTTTCCTCGACGTCGTCGCCAAGGCGATCGGCATCGGCAGCTTCCACGTCGTGGAGACCGGTGGTGACTCCTACACCGCCGCCCGCGAGCAGTGGGATGATGCCAACAACGTGGTGGCCATTGAGCCGGGCGTGGTGGTGGCCTATGACCGCAACAAGCACACCAACCAGAAGCTGAGGGCTGCGGGCGTGGAGGTAGTGGAGATTGGCTCTGCGGAACTGGGGCGTGGACGCGGTGGTGGACACTGCATGACCTGCCCGATTATCCGTGACGCCATTGACTACTAGAGAATAATATTAATGACTACTTCCAATGAAGACGCCGTGCCGTATTCCGCAACGGCCGACGGCGCCCCCAACCCGGGCGCCCCTGCCAAGTCCGAGGGCACCGCACTGAGCTGGGTGCTCGCCCTTTTCGGCACCGCCATGGGCGCCGGCATCCTGTTCTTACCGTTGCAAGCGGGCTCCTTCGGCTTCTGGCCGCTGGCCTTTGCCACGGTGATAATTTTCCCCCTGGTGTATTTTTCCCACCGTACCTACGCGCGGATCGTCGCGGGAGCGCCCCGCCAAGACTACGGGCTGGACATCCTGGAGTTGGTGCGCAAGTACCTCGGGCGCAACACCGGCTTGTTCGTGGCCCTGATGTATTCGCTGGCGAATGTTCCCACGGTGTTCATCTACGCCATCTCGTTGACCAACGCCATCGACAGCTTCATTGTGAACCAACTTCACGGCCCCTCCGTGAACCGTTGGGTTCTCTCCGTGCTGTGCGTGGGAATCCTGACCGGCATCTTCGCCGTCGGCCGCAAGCCCATGCTGTGGCTGGCCCAGATGTTGGTCTACCCCCTCATCATTTCCCTGGCGGCGACCTCGTTGTACCTCATCCCGCAGTGGGACCTCCAGGCCTTCGTGGACGTGAAGTATGAGGACGGCAGTTGGCCGTACGTGCTGCTCGGCGCGGTGCTCATCTTGCCGGTACTGGCGTTTTCTTTCTCCCACATGGCGGCCCTGTCGCAGATGTCCGTGGACATGCAGCCCACCTACGGGAAGAACACCGAAAAGCGCGTATCCCGCATCGAGTTCTACACCGCCGCACTGCTGGTTATCTTCACTATGCTCTTCGTGTGGTCCTGTGTGCTGGCCTTGGGTGCCGATGGAATGCAGGAGGCCTCCGAGCAGAACATCCCGGTCCTGTCCTACTTTGCCAACGTCACCGGCGTGCAAGTTCTGGCGTGGCTGGCTCCCCTGATTGTCATCTTCGCCATCGCCACGTCCTACTTCGGCACCATGCTGGGCGCGGAGGAAGGCACCGCCTACATGGTGCGCCTCCTGGCGCCGCGCACGGCGAACCGCCTCAACCGCCGCACGCTGCTAACCGTGGTCTACACGTTCATCTTCATCACTGGCACGCTGGTCTCGGTATTCAACCCGCCGATCCTCAACCTCATCTACGTGGTGGGCGGCGTATTCGATGCCGTCCTCATTTTCCTCCTGCCGGTGTACATGTTCCACCGCGTCAAGGAGTACAAGAAGTTCCGCGGAGATCCGTGGAACTACTTCGTCTTCGTCCTGGGCTCTATCATCCTGGGCATCACCATCTGGGACCTGTTCTAAGAACGCAGGTTCGACAGTCCCCTCCCCTTGAGCGCCGCGGGAGGGCGGGGACTCTGGGGAAGGCGCGTCCAAGCTTGATACACCGTGACACGTCGACAGTCGCGGCGGGGTTTCACCACGGGGGAGGAGATCGGGGAAACTAGTTCGGGCGCCTCCACGGCGGACGCGCCCGCCTTTTCAGGCTATTGCCAGCTCTTTGCCCATCAGCACGCCAGATACAACCACCTCCACACGGGGTCAATCAATAGTTGGTGCACGAAAGATCAAAAGGCTGGACGGGCGCCCATTAACATCGCTAACTTTCTTGCGAACGTGAAAATTATTTCTTCAGCAACGTTGATACTGCGCCACCCCGGGACCTAGGATTATCCCAGGATTCAAGAAGTTACCAACCATTATTAAACTTTCTTTAAGGACGGTATACAGGTGCACATCAAGGGAGTACGCGCGCTCGCGCCGCTGGCCGCCACGGTGGCTGCGGCAGCGTTCCTCGCGCCGGTGGCGCAGGCGGCCAACGTTCCGCCCATGCCGCAGGCCTACCCCATCACGAACCTCTACAAGAGCTGCAGCCTCACCGGTGAAAAGTCGGATACCCCGGAGTGGCACTTTGCGGAGACGGGTCGCCGCTACTTGAGCGACGGCACCCTGCAGTTTAAAAACACCACCAACCAGGAGGTGCCATACACCGCCTCCGTGGAGACGGGCACCAATCACAAGATTGAGGCCAACTCCAAGGCCGCCATGCCTTCTGGCTGGGACACCACCGCTAAGTCCGATATCGGCCTGAAGATGAGCAACGGCTGGCACGATAAGGAAACCTTCGGCCCCGTTACCCTCAAGCCGGGCGAGTCCTTCCGCGTGGAGTACGGCGTAGTGGAAAAGGACTTCATCTCCATGTTCGTCGGCTGCAACGACGACCGCGTAGAGAACATGCCGGGCGCCAACGTCATCCGCGGCAAGGGCCCAGCGGAGCGCTACGCCTTTGCCTACATCATCAAGGCAGACGGTTCCATCTCTGACCTGGCCATGGAAATCCCGTCCCGCTCCCCGGGCGCGAACTCCAAGCCGGTAGAGGGCAACTACACCTCCGTTTCCGGCCCCAGCCTGGAAAAGATTGCGGACCCGAAGAAGGACGAGGTCATGCAGCCCTCTGAGGACCTGCAGCGCGATCCCTCCTGGCCTAAGGAGGGCGAGACCTGCGAGGGCCGCGATAGCTCCTGGTACCCGCTGGACATCACCGCGGTAACCCCTACCTTCCGCAAGCCGGGCTACTCCACCGACTTCCTCAACTGGTCCAAGGGTGATTACGAGTACGCGCCGGTCACGGACTTCGTCGTGGGTGCGGAGCACGCGCCGTACACCAACTGGCAGGGCAACCGCGGCGATATTCCGAAGGGCTGGCTGGAGTCCGTCGGTGCGGTCAAGCGCGCCTACATGCCGGTGGGCACCGAGCTCAAGCACGTCGACCTCGCCCCGGGTGAGCGCGTGCGCGTGGAGTACGGCACCACCATGACCCGCATCAACTACCGCGAGATTCACTGCGGCCAGGACGGCAAGTACAGCCTGACCTCCAACTACAAGCAGACCACCGCTCCCAGCGGCTTCTGGGCGGAGGCCACCATCACGGGCAAGGACGGCTCCACGCGCACCGAGGACGTCACCCCGGATGACTACCGTGACCTGCCCGTAGCCACCCAGACCATCTACTAATCATCACCCACACTTCTCAAGGAGTTATCACTATGTTCAAGACCAAGATTGCCTCCACCGCCGCCGCGCTGGCCGTTGCCTCCGGCATCCTCTTCGCTCCGGCCGCCAACGCCCTGCCGGCGCGCGACCTGGGCCCGGCCAATCCGACGACCATCGGCGAGCACTGCGCCAACCCGGGTGATACCGGCCAGACCGTGCAGATCAAGCGCACCTACTTCGACGGCTCCGCCGGTTCCTGGACCGTCTCCAACTACAACGACGAGCCGCTGCCGGTCACCCGCTCCATCACGGAGACCAAGACCAAGACCTGGAACGTGTCCGCCGGTGTGGACTTCAAGCTGATGGACCTCATCAACTTCACCTTCTCCTCCAGCTACACCGATTCCCAGTCCTACGAGGTGGGCGAGCAGGTCGGCCCGTACAACATCGCACCGGGCAAGACCGCCGTGCTGCGCGCCGGC
Source organism: Corynebacterium axilliensis (assembly GCF_046097495.1). Lineage (NCBI taxonomy): Bacteria > Bacillati > Actinomycetota > Actinomycetes > Mycobacteriales > Corynebacteriaceae > Corynebacterium > Corynebacterium axilliensis. Next base: position 2,468,200 of record NZ_CP175768.1, on the reverse strand, counting down.
TGGGTCGTCTCCGACTTCGAGGGCCAGAAGACCATCTGCGGTTCCGATAACACCTGGCAGGCCAACGGCGGCACCTTCACCGCTACCCTGCCGAAGGAGCGCCACATCGAGGTCTCCACGCGCGACAACAACGATTGGGGCTAAGGCGTGCTGAAGAAGTCCATCGCGAGCACCTTCGCCGCACTGAGTTTGCTGGCGGCCGCCCCCGTTGCCCACGCCGCGGATTTCGGCGGGGACTTCGAGCTGCCGCAGCGCTGGAACGAGGACCACAAGCCGGGCACGCACTGCTCCACGCCGGGTGAGAACGGCACCTACGTCACCGCCACCCGCCGCTGGTTCAAGCAGACCGACGCCACGAGCGTGGCCAACCGCAACGCCGAGCCGGTCCCGGTCAGCCACACCGTCACTCAGTCCCGCACCCAGACCATCGAGGTCTCCGGGTCGCTCAAGGGCGAGGGCGAGCTGGCCAAGGTGCTGACCCAGACCTACGGTTTCACCTACGTCAACGAGCAGCACTGGAAGCTCAACCAGGAGGTCGGCCCCTACGAGCTGCCGGCGAACTCCCAGGGCAAGCTGGTGTGGGGCTTTACCATGCTGGACACCGACGGCCAGGACGTGCGCTGCACCCAGGACCTCACCTGGGAGGCTCAGGGCCAGCCCTACTCCGCCACCGTGCCGGAGGCGCGCTATTCCGAGCTGCAGCTTTCCGACGCCCCCGTCTGGAACTAACTCTCCTCCCCCAGCCCACGCAGAGGGCACTCACAGAACGCTTCTCAGCGTCTGCGGGTGCCCTCTTTTTGACGTTTCCAGCCTGATCAAATGGCAACGAGAGCATTGCAGAACGGCAATGGAGGGCTTGCAGAACGGCAGCGAGATCATTGCAGAACGGCAACGAAACCCTTGCAAAACCGCAAATTTGCAGGTAGATTTACCGCCATGACCGATACTTTCCTACACAGAAACGCACGAGGATTGGCCGAGGAAATCCTATCCGATACCCCCGTGCTGACCATTTCTGGCGCACGCCAAGTGGGAAAGAGCACTCTCGTTCATCAATTACTCGGAAACAGAGAGCATAGGTTCTTTAACCTTGATGAGAGCGCTTCTCTCGCGTCAGCTAAAGCGGACCCAGACGGGTTCGTCAGACAGCTCCCCAAGGGGACACTAGCCATTGATGAAATACAGCGCGCACCTGAACTCTTTCGTGCAATCAAAGGCGCCCTCGAAGAAGATCGACGGCCAGGTCGTTTTATTCTCACTGGGTCCTCCAATCTCCTCAGCCCCACAGGAGCTGAAGAATCTCTCGCTGGTCGCGCGGAAACAATCCGCCTCCACGGCCTTAGTGTGGGCGAACGTTTGGGTATCCACGACGACTTTGCAGGTCGAGTGTGGTCATTGAAGGAAGCAGGCGTGAATCCCACATCTACACCTTCTCGAAATGACTATTTTCAGCTCTTCTGCACCCCCAGTTTCCCAGGGCTAAGAGACACAAGTCGGCGGCGACAGCACCGTTGGTTCGACGCCTACGTTGAGCGCATCTTGTCAAAAGATGCTGCCGAGCTATATGGAATTCAATTCCCCGACCGCTTACAGAATCTTCTCAATAAATTCGCCGCACAAGGAACCGCTGAGCTTGTAGCGGCGCACGTTGGCCGCGCGCTCGATATTCCCCAACGCTCGGTTCCCACTTATGTGTCTGCATTGAGCGATGTCTTCTTGCTCAACCAGTTGCCATCATGGGGAACCAACCTTGAGAAGCGCGCTATTTCTAAACCCAAGGTTTTTCTTTCGGATACAGCACTTGCCACAAGCCTGGCAGGGCTTGATCCACAAGCAATGGAGATGAATATCTCCAGCGCGATTACCGGAGGCATCTGCGAAGCCTTTGTCGCCAACGAGCTCCTCAAGCAAAAGGCGTGGTCATCCATTGACTATCGCCTCTTCCACTTTCGTACTTCCACTGGAAAAGAAGTTGACCTCGTACTGGAATCACGATCCCGTGACATTGTCGGCGTCGAGGTCAAAGCTGCTATGTCAATTCAGTCGAAGGACTTTGCCGGACTGCGCTATCTTAAACAAGTTGCAGGCTCTTCCTTCCGTGCAGGAATCGTCTTGTATACAGGCAAAGACGTCCTACCGATGGGTGAGAGCCTCTGGGCAATGCCCATCTCGGCCCTATGGCACGGTTAAACCAGCGGCCACGAATATACTGCGTCCCATGTCCCACCGGATTTTCTCTGTTCCTTTTGCTGATATTTACCCGCACTACGTCACCAAGGTCGAGCGCAAGGACAGAACCGTTAATGAGCTCCACGCAGTCATCACGTGGCTAACCGGCTACTCAGTAGAAGAGCTCAACCGCGTTCGCGAGGACAAGGTCACCCTAGAGGGGTTCTTCGCCCAAGCCCCGGCGCTGAACCCGTCCCGCTCACTCATTACCGGCAGCATGTGCGGGTACAAGGTGCAAGACATCGAGAATCCGCTCATGCAAAACATCCGCTACATGGACAAGCTTGTTGACGAGCTAGCCAAGGGCAAGGCCATGGAGAAGATACTGCGCGCTTAGAGCGCTTAGAGCGTTGAGAACTCTTCAGGCCCGCAAAGCCACCGTACGGGCCCGCCGGCTTTGACATACTAGTTGCATGGATCACACGGACCGCACGGACTCACCTCAGCCTTTCGCCCACGCTTTCCCCGCCTGGGCGGAGGCAATCGTCGACGTGCTGGAGCGCGAGTTTCCCGCCGCGATGCACCACACCAGCTCCTCCGCCGCCGATTGCGTCGTGCGCCCGCGTGAGCTCCACCCCAGCTTCTACGGCTGCTTCGATTGGCACTCCAGCGTCCACATGCAGTACTCGGGAGTGCTGCTTCACGCAGTGCTTGACGACGTCCCACCGGCCCTCACCGCCGTCCTGGGCCAGCGCCTGAGCCCCACTGCCCTTGCGGTGGAACAGGACTATCTCACTGCTCACCCGGGCTACGAGATGCCCTATGGCCGCGCCTGGCTGATGCAGCTGGCCGCGGCCCGCCCGACGGAGCCGCTGCTCGCGCTGGCAGAGCTGAGCGCCGGCCACTGCCAGTCCTGGCTCTCCACGCTCAGCCAGCCCATTCGCCACGGAATGCACGCCAATACCGCCTTCAACCTCTTCCTCCTCCTGGAAGCGGCCGAGAAGCTGGAGTATTCCGGCCTGGCGGAATCGGCGCGCGCGGCGGCGTTGCGGATGTTTGGCAGCGACCGCAACTACCCCATCCACTGGGAGCTCTCCGGCCACGACTTCCTGTCCAATGGCCTGTCGGAGGCACTCCTCATGTCGCGCGTGCTGCCGAGCGGGCCTGAAGGCACAGACTCTGAGCGCTGGCTCGACGGCTTCCTCCCGGACCGCGCCGCGGCACTGGACTTTCTTAGCCAGGTACCCGAGGTCCGCGATCCCACCGATGGCCGCCTGGCCCACCTTTTCGGCTTGGCGCTCTCGCGCGCATGGATGCTTACAGAACTCGCCAATCATTTCGGTGACTCCGTGCACGGGCACGCCGCACGCCTGGCAGCAAGCGCGGAGCCGCAGCTTACCGACGGCGACTTCATGTCCACCCACTGGCTTATCACCTTCGCGCTGCGCTACCAGCTGGCTGCGACGGAGAAGCTCGAGTAATCAAGTAGTACTGTAAATCTCTTAAGGATTCTTTGTCTCAGGAGCTCACCATGGATTCTCGCTACTCGGCGCAGCGCGATAGCTACCGCTTGCCCGAAGAGGGAATCCGCATCGATCTTCGCGCCGAGCGTGCTCGTCGGCGGGCGGGAGCAGGGCGGCGTCGGCAAGCATCAGCCCCGCAGCGCCGCACTCCACCGCGCACCGCCGCCCAGCGTCCTGTGCCACCCCGGCCGCAGCGCACGCGCCCGTCGACTCAGCCAGCCCAGCGCACGCCATCCCAGCGCACGGTGACCCGCCGCCGTGGACTGTCGCTCGCAGCCATCCTGGCAGTTGTGGTCCTCGGCATCATCGCGGCCGTCGGCTTCAACAGCAGCCCGGAGGAACCTACTCCCCCAACTTCCACAGAAGCCGCCGCCGAACCCGCCGCGGTCATCGAGCCTTCCCCCGCCGTGGAGATGTCCATCCCCTCCATCGATGTGCGCGCCACCTTCGAGGACGGCTCGTGCCGGGTCAAGGACGACAAGATCAACCCTGACTCCATGCGGGAGGCCTGCACCTACACCGCTGAGGGCAAGCCCTACGCGTTGCCGGGAACGGACTCCCCGGACATCGTGGTCATCGCCGGCCACACGGGCGCGGGCGTGCCGGCGGTGTTTAACAACCTCTACGATGGCCGCGCAAACGAACACAAGGTCTCCATCGGTGACAAGCTCTACCTGCGCACGGAGAACTCCGGCGATGAGTGGCTGGTCTACACCGCGACGGACCTGCACGATCCGTCCAAGGACGGCCTGGAGCAAGACACGAGCATCTGGGGCGAGGGCCCGATGCCGGGCCGACTGCTCACCATCAGCTGCATCCAGCCTGCGAACTTGCTTGCCGCCGCGGTGCGCAATGCCGTGGTGGGCTGGCAGTTCGACGGCGTAGCAACAGCTCCCGAGCAGGCCTCGTAGCTCCCCACGCATCCCCCCTCACGCCGCGACCAGCAATGTTATAACCCCAAGCGGGGGTGAACTTTTCCGCCACGAGCCTGCCCGGGGAGATTTTCTTAAACCAGCGGACGCGGTGCCCACCTCCGCGCGCATTTAGCAGCCCACACCTGCTGTTATCCATACAAGCTTATGCCTCTTACCACGTCTACCAGTAGGAATTACTGGAACTTATCGTGGAAATCACCCACCAACCTCTGTGACCAATGTGAAAGTTGGGACTAGTGTGATTGGCGTCGATGCAGTCCCCTCACAGAACTACAAGGAGTTTCCCTATGAAGCGCATGACCCGCACCCTGACCGCCGCCGCACTGTCCGGCGCACTCGCACTCGGCGGCACCGCCGTTGCCTCCGCGCAGATTCCGGCCCCGGCCGAGTTCGAGCTCGATGGCGTGACCTACCAGAAACAGGCCAACGGCGAGTACAAGAGCACGAACGAGCTCGGCGCCACCACCCTGACCGCCGATCAGGCACAGGCTGCCTGGGAGCGCCTCCAGGAGCAGCAGGCAGGCGAGGAGCCTGCTGACGCACCGGCTAGCGAGGAGACCACCGAGACCGAGACCGCTCCGACCACCACCAGCGTGCTCGCACCGGATGTAGACATGGCCTCCACGGGCGAGTCCACCGCACCGTCTTCCGTTGACTACCCGCTCAACGGCGAGCCCACTTCCGAGTTCGACAAGAAGCAGCTGGCCTGGCTGGCTCTGCCGGCCGCCCTCGTTATCGGTGGCGTGACCTGGTACCTGGCCAAGGATGGCAAGACCTACGTCAAGTCCGAAGAGGCTGCCCAGAAGTCCGAGCTGTCCGCTGAGGAGAAGGCCGAGTCCGAGCAGCTCCTCAAGGACAACCACGATGAGGTCATCGCCCAGGGCGGCAAGGTTGCCCAGGGTCAGGCCGCTGCCGACGCAGCCCAGGAGCCGCAGGTAGCAAACCGCGGTATCTCCGCTGAGACCGGCTCCAACACCGTGGCTCGCGGCCTCGCCGCACTCGCTATCGCCGCCATGCTGGCAGCTGGCGCCGTCGTCGCCCGCCGTAAGCAGCTCTTCTAAGAGTTCGCTCTAAGAAGCACTTCAGCGCTCCTCGCCCCGGTTGTGGGGCAAGGAGCGCTGTTGCTGTTTTCTACTTCTTGCGGCGCGCTACTTCAGCGTGACCTTGTAATACAACGGCTTCGACTTCCACGTGAAGGTCACGTTATCCACGCGCTCGGAGTAGCCACCGGTGGAATTGGTGTACCACAGCGGAATTGCGGGGAGGTCCTCCATGAGCACCGCCTGGGCCTCGTTGACCTTCGCCACCGATTCGTCGTCGTTGGGCGCTGCGGCAGCCTTCTTAAGCAGCGCGTCGAACTCGGGGTTGGCATAGGCGGCATCGTTAGTCGCGGCACCCGTCGCGTACAGCGGCTCCAGGAAGCTCGACGGCGACGGGTACACCGACTGCCACCCGGTACGGAACGCGCCGGTAATGGTCTTGTTCGTTACCTCGTCGCGCAGGGACTTGAAATCCGGGTACGGCGCCGGCTGGGCGTCAATGTCGAGGGTGTTGCGGATGAAATTCACCACCGCGTCGACCCACTCCTTGTGGCTGCCGTCGGAGTTAAAGGCCACGGTAAACGGCCCCTCGAAGGGCTGCATTTTCTCCGCCTTCGCCCACAGCTCCCGGGCCTTCTCCGGGTTGTAGTCCAGCACCTCATGGCCAGGGATGTCAGTCGCGCCGTCGTTGACGACGGGCGAGGTAAAGTCCACCGCCGGCGTATTCGTGCCCTGGAAGATAGTGTCCGTGATCTCCTCGCGGTCAATGGCCATGGACAGCGCCTGGCGGCGCAGGGCGCCCGCCTCCCCGCGGAAGTTCTTATCCCCCTCCGGGATGGTGATGGACTGGAAGATGGCGGCGGGCTCGTTGACCGCCCGCTCCCCCAAGTCGGTCTCAAAGTTGGCCAGGGCCGAGGACGGAATCGATTCCAGCACGTCCAAGTTCCCGGAGAGGAGATCCGCGTAGGCCGCGCTGGCGTCGGCATAGAAAACGAAGTTCAGGCCGTCGTTCTGCGCCTTGCGGTCCCCGGTGTACTTCTCATTGGGGACCAGGACCGCGTTCTGGTTGTGGTTCCATTCCTGCAGCTTGTAAGGGCCACTGCCCACCGGCTTTTGACCGTAGGCATCCAGGTCATCGAAAGCGGCCTCTTGCATAGGGAAGAACACCGAGTAGCCCAGGCGCGTTTCAAAGTCCGCGGTGGGCTCCGCCAGCTCGATGGTGAAGGTCTTGTCATCATTGACGCTAAGCCCCTCCATGGTTTTCGCGCCCTCCTCATAGCCCTTGATGGGCTCGAAGAAGTAGGCGGAGATCATGCTGTTGTGTACCGCGCTGTTCCACGTGTTGACGTAGTCCTGCGCGCGCACGGGCGTGCCGTCAGAAAACACCGCGTCGTCCTTGATCGTCACCTTGTAGGTCACGTCATCGGTCTTCTCAATCTTCTCCGCTTGGTCATTGTGAACCTCTCCGTTTTCGTCGAAGTAGACCAGCCCGGAGTAGATGAGGTCAATAAGCGTCGCACCTGGGACATCGCTGGTATCGGCCGGGATGAGTGGCTTTTGCGGCTCAGTCGAGTTGGTGGTGATGAATTCAGAGCCCGAGGCGCTGCTGGACCCATCACTGCCGCATGCTGCCAGCCCGGCCACCGTGCCCATTACCGCAAGGCTTGCGCCCACCCTTGTCCACATCATGAATTCTCCTTAAAATAATTAACGTGATGTGAATTGTCTCATATTTGAATCTGTGTATGCTGCATTTCACCCACCTGGGTTGCCGGGGCACCCCGGACACCTCCAGGGCAGTTCGCTCACACGAACCGTAGGGGGTGGACCCACTTCACAAAGCCACGTGACGCGGGCTACACTAAACCCCGCCAGATTGTTCAACAATTTCCTGAAGGGGACGAGACCGTGAGCGCGCTACGCATAGACCTCAACGCCGACCTGGGTGAGACCACCGCGGGCAACCCCGTGGCGGACGACGCCGCCATGCTGCAGCTGGTGTCCTCCGCCAACGTGGCCACCGGCTTCCACGCCGGCGACCCGCACTCGATTGCCGGCACGCTCCGCGCCGCGACCGCGGCAGGCGTGACCGTCGGCGCGCACGTGGGCTACAACGACCCCGCCGCCTTCGGCCGCCGCTTCATCGACTACAACCCTGCCGAGCTGGCCGACGAAGTCACGTACCAAATCGGCGCCCTCCAGGCCCTGGCCCAGGCCAACGGCACGCAGGTGGCCTACGTCAAGCCGCACGGCGCGATGTACAACGCCATCGTCCACCACGAGGCCCAGGCCCACGCCGTCATCGACGGCATCAAGGCCTTTGGCGATCTGCCGGTCATGCTGCTGCCGGGCGGCGTGGCCGTGGACATCGCAGAGAAGAAGGGGCTCACCGTCATCCGCGAGGCCTTCGCGGACCGCAACTACAACCCCGATGGCACGCTCGTCTCTCGCCGCGAGGCGAATGCGGTGATGGGTGATGAGGGGGACGTCGTCAAGCGCGTGCTCGACGTCGCCGAAACCGGCTCCGTCACCGCCATCGATGGCACCGTGCTCAACGTGGACGCCCAGTCGGTGTGCACGCACGGCGACTCCCCCGGCGCGGTTGCCCTGCTGCGCGGTGTGGTGGAGGAGCTCACCGCCCGCGGCATCGAGATTCGGAGCGTTATCTAATGCGCATTCACCCCGTAGGCACCCGCGCGCTGCTCATTGAGCTGGAGGATTTGTCCCAGGTCATGGCGTGGCACTCCGCGCTGGACGCCCACCCGCTCAAGGACCAGGTCGACGCCATCGCCGCCGCCACGACCCTGCTGCTGACGTTCGCCACGCCGAACTCCGCCGCCGCGGCCGCGGAGCGCCTGGAGGACTTCCACCCCAGCGCCCAGGCCGGCGACGACCCGCGCCTGGTGGAGATCGACGTGCTGTACGACGGCGAAGATCTCGAGGAAGCCGCAGAACTCATGGGCATGTCCCGCGAGGGGCTCATTGACTGGCACACCTCCACCGAATGGCTCGCGGCCTTCGGCGGCTTCGCCCCGGGTTTTACCTATTGCACCCCGGCGGACCCGGCGCAGAACTTCAACATTGAGCGCCGCGCTACCCCGCGCACCGCGGTCCCGGCGGGCGCGGTGGGCATCGCCGGCGGGTTCTCCGCGGTCTATCCGCGCGTCTCCCCCGGCGGCTGGCAGCTGCTGGGCACCACCACAACCCCGATGTGGGAGTCCGACGCCCAGCCGCCCGCGCTGGTCCAGCCGGGCGACCGCGTGCGCTACCGCGCCGTGAGCTCCCTGCCGGACTTCGTGTCCACCAACCTCGAGGCCCGCCGTACCCCGGCGCGCCTGCCGCGCATGGAGGTCCTCGACGCCGGCCTGCTCACCCTCTTCCAGGACCAGGGCCGCCCCGGCCGAGGCAACCTGGGCGTGACCCCCTCGGGCGCGGCGGACCTGGCGGCGGCGGCCACCGCGAACGTGGCGGTGGGCAACCCGCGCGGGGCGACGGTGCTCGAAAACATCGGCGGCATCACGCTGCGCGCGCTGACCGACGCCGTCATGTGCGTCACCGGCGCCCAGTCCCGCGTGCTGCTGGGAGACATGCCGGTCCACCTGGCCCGCCCGGTCCTCGTTCCTGCTGGTTCGACCGTAACGGTGCACCCAGCCACGGTGGGCTTGCGCTCTTACATCGCCATCCGCGGCGGAATCGTCGCGGACGCAGAGTTGGGTTCCGCCTCCACGGACGTGCTCTCCGGGCTGGGCCCCTCCCCGGTGCAGCAGGGCGACGTCATCGGCGTTCTGCCCCGCTCCACCGCCATGACCGACGGCCAGCTGGCTAACCCGTTGCGCGTGAGCCAGGGCCGCCAGGGCCAGACCCAGGGCGTGCTGCGTTGTGTGCTCGGCCCCCGCGATGACTGGTTCACTCCGGACAGCATCAATGCTTTCCTCACCACCGAGTGGACGGTCACCCCGCAGTCCAACCGCGTGGGCGTGCGCCTTATCGGGCCACAGGATTCCGAGGGCCTGGAGCGCTCCCGGGAGGGAGAGCTTCCCTCGGAGGGCATGGTGGCCGGCTCAGTCCAGGTACCGCCCAGCGGCGAGCCCGTGATTTTCCTCCGGGACCACGCCGTGACCGGCGGCTATCCGGTCATCGCCACCGTATTGGAAGAAGACATCGACATCGCCGCGCAGCTCCCCTCGGGAGCCACGGTCCGCTTTGAACTCGCTTAAACACACTGAAGGATAATCATGATTTCTGCAGTCCTTATTGCTAACCGCGGCGAGATCGCCGTCCGTATCGCCCGCACCGCCCGCGACCTGGGTATTCGCTCCATCGCTATTTACTCGGAGGCCGATGCCGGCGCCCTGCACACCCAGGTGGCCGACGAGGCCTACGCGCTGCCCGGCAACTCCGCGGCGGATACCTACATGAACGTTCCCGCGCTGCTCGATATCGCAGTGCGCGCCGGTGCCGACGCCATCCACCCGGGCTACGGCTTCCTCTCCGAAAACGCCGACTTTGCCCGCACCGTGGCCGAGGCCGGCCTGACGTGGATTGGCCCGTCTCCGGAGTCCATCGAGCTGCTCGGTGACAAGATTGCCGCGCGCCGCGTAGCCGAAGAGGTCGGCGCGCCCCTGGCCCCGGGCACCTCCGATCCCATCGATGACTGGCAGGAAGCCCGCGCCTTCGCCGAAGAGCACGGCCTGCCCATCGCCATCAAGGCTGCTTATGGTGGCGGCGGACGCGGCCTCAAGGTGGTCGAAAACCTCGAGGACATCGAGGCCGCCTTCAACTCCGCTGGCCGCGAGGCCAAGGAGGCCTTCGGCCGCGCGGAGTGCTACGTGGAGAAGTTCCTCACCCACCCGCGCCACGTCGAGGCGCAGATCCTGGCCGATACGCACGGCAACGTCGCAGTCCTGGGCACCCGCGATTGCTCCACCCAGCGCCGCTTCCAGAAGCTCATCGAGGAAGCGCCCGCGCCCGCGCTTACCGACGACCAGCGCCACGGCATCCACGAAGGTGCTCGCGCCATCTGCGCCAAGGTGGGCTACACCGGCGCCGGCACCGTCGAGTACATCGTCTCCGAGGACGGCACCATCTCCTTCCTCGAGGTCAACACCCGTGTCCAGGTGGAGCACCCGGTGACCGAGATGGTCACGGGCGTGGACATCATTGCGGAGCAGTTCCGCATCGCCGCCGGCGAGCCGCTGTCCTTCGCGTCCGGCGCGTCTGAAGCGGACGCTTCAGACCCTGAGATGAACGGCCACGCCTTTGAGTTCCGCATCAACGCCGAGGACATCCTCAACGGCTTTGCCCCCTGCCCGGGCACCGTCGTGCGCTTCGAGCCACCGACGGGCCCCGGCCTCCGCGTGGACGCCGGCGTGCGCTCCGGTTCCATCGTCCCGCCCTACTACGACTCGCTGGTGGCCAAGCTCCTGGTCTGGGGCCCAACCCGCGAGATTGCGCTGAACCGCTCGAAGCGGGCTCTCCAGGAGTTCGACATCGAGGGCGTGCGCACCGTGCTGCCCTTCCACCGCGACATGGTGGCCTCCCAGGTCCTGGTGGACCACGGCGATGCCGAGGCCACCGCCGGCATCTACACCGACTGGCTGGACCACAACTACCGCCCCTCCGCCGAGGCCACGAGCCACGTCGCCCCGGTCGAGACCATCTACGCCAAGCGCACCCGCGTGGCCCTGGAAATCGACGGCAAGCTCGTCAGCGTGGGCTTCCCCGCTGAACTCCTTGCGGCGGGTGCGCCGGCGGCGCAGGCTGCAGGGCAGGCTTCCGGGGCGTCGGCAAGCAGCGGCACCGGTGAGAACGAGGTGACCTGCCCCTACGAGGCCAACCTCGTGGCGTGGAACGTGGCCGACGGCGACACCGTCGAAGAAGGCCAGGCCATCGCCACCATCGAGGCCATGAAGATGGAATCCGCCGTCAAGGCCCCCGCCTCCGGAAAGGTCTCCCTCGAGGCCGCAGAAGGCGACCGCCTCGAGCCGGGCGCGGTCATCGCCACCATCGGCTAAGTCACGATGCTTGCTGATTCCGTCGCGTCCGCTCTGCGCGCCGCCATCTCCGAGGGCGAGTACATGCCCGGCCAGCAGCTCAGCGAGGTCCGCGCGGCCGAGCGCTTCGAGTGCTCCCGCAACACCCTGCGGGAGTCCTTCGCCATGCTGGCCGCCGAGCGCATTGTCGAGCGCCTGCCCCACCGCGGCGTCTTCATCGCGACACCGGACGAGGACTTCGTGCGCGATCTCTACCTGGCCCGCGCCGCCATCGAGCCGGCCGCCGCGCGCTACGGCACCTTCCCGGATCCCAGCGAGCTCATCCGCCTCACCGAATCCGCCGCGCTTTCCGACGCTCCCCGCCCCCTCCTCAACCAGCAATTCCACCGACAGCTCGTCGCGGGACTGGGCTCTGCCACGCTGGACCGCACGATGTCGCACCTGCTCGCCCGCATGCGCGTGACGTTCCTGCTCACGCTGGAGCGCTACCCGCACATCCACGACGACCACGTGCAGTCCAACATCGACTTGGCCCAGCTCATCGCCCGCGGCGAGCGGGATGCCGCGGCCGACGCCTGCCGCGCCGACCTCATGCGCGCGATGAACGCCATCCTCCGCGTCCTCTAGCTCCGTCCCCTTCACAGGCCGCTGGCTGCCGCTCGCCGTGGCCACCCCAAGGTTCACAACCGCTAGGGTTCAGGTCAGAAGGCACGAGTCATATGGTTCGTTTGCACCCAAGTGAACCATATGCGGGCGAAAGGATGGTTCGTTTGCCCCCAAAGGAGCCTTCTGACTAGTGCCTTGTGAATGAAACCATGTGTAGGTGCGACAGGCCTAGGGAATGAGGAAGTCGCGGTCCGGGATATCGGTGACCAGCATTTTGCCCGGGGCGTGCGTGATGGCCAGGCTGGGCCGCGAGTTCATGACGATGGCTTGTGGGGTCACGCCGCACGCCCAGAAGACGGGAATGGTGCCCGCGGGGATATCGATGGCATCGCCGAAGTCGGGCTGCGATAGGTCCTCGATGCCGATGGCGGCCGGGTCGCCCACGTGGACGGGCGCGCCGTGGACGGCCGGGTAGCGGGAAGTGATGCGCACGGCATCGGACACCTGGCTCGCGGGAATGGGACGCATGGACACGACCATCGGTCCGGAGAAGACTCCAGCGGGCCTCGTGGCGATGGTGGTGCGATACATCGGCACGTTGCGGCCTTGATCAATGTGGGCGAGCAGGACGCCGTTATCGAGCAGTGCGTTCTCAAAGGTAAAAGAACAGCCGATGAGGAAGGAGATGGTGTCTGGGGAGTAGAAGGGGGTGGCGTCGGCAAGCGTATGCGTGAGCTGGCCGCCCTCATAGATGTTGTAGGCCGGGATATCCGTTCGCACGTCCCCGCCCGGGATGAGGTCAGAGGTGTACTCGCCGGCTTCCAGCACCCCGACGATAGGACAGGGCTTGGGATTGCGCTGGGCAAAGAGCAGGAAGTCGAAGGCGTACTCGCGCGGCAGGGCGATGAGGTTGGCCTGCATGAAGCCGCGCGCATGGCCCGCAGTCGTGGCCATAGCGTGCGTGCGGGCAAAGGCGCGAACTTCTTCCGGGGTACGCATCATGCCCACAGGTTGACGATTCCAGAAATCGACTTAACGCCGACAATAATTTCCAGCCCCAGGGCCAGCACGCCCAGAATGAGCAGCCACATCGGCTGCTTCACGCCGTGCGTGAGGTCGCGGCGGCGGAAAGCCACCCACATGACCATGGCAAAGGCGATGGGCAGAATGATGCCATTGAAGGCGCCGGCAAAGATGAGCAGCTTCTGCGGGGCGGAGTTGAGCAGCGCGAAGAGAACCGTGCACACCACGATGAACCCCACGGTAAGGAGGTTGCGGGTGCGCGGGCTGGTCTTCTGCGTGGTGACGAAGCTGATCGACGTATACGAGGCGCCGATGACGGAGGACAGGCCCGCGGCGAAGAGGACCACGCCGAAGGCGCGGAGGCCGAACTCGCCGGCGGCGTTGTAGAAGGCGTCGGCAGCCGTGTTGTCCTCAGACAGGGCCACGCCGGTGGCGACGACGCCCAGGACCGCCAGGAAGAGGAGTACGCGCATGATGCCGGTGACGATGATGCCCAGCACCGAGGTCTTGGTAATTGCGCCGACATTCTCCGGGCCGGACAGGCCCGAGTCAATGAGGCGGTGCGCGCCGGCGAAGGTGATGTAGCCGCCCACGGTGCCGCCGATAAGCGTGGTGATGACGAAGAAGTCCACGGACTCCGGCATGACGGTGTTCTTCAGGGCCTCGCCCACCGGGGGCTGGGAGACAATGGCCACGTAGAGCATGAGCAGAATCATGATGGCACCCAGGCCCGCGACGATGCGGTCCAGCGCCACGCCTGCACGCTTGGACAGGAAGACCAGCACGGCGATGGCGGCGGCGATGATGCCGCCCAGGCGAGCGTCGATGCCCAGCATGGCATTGACGCCCAGGCCGGTGCCGGCAATGTTGCCGATATTAAAGACGATGCCGCCGATGAAGACGAGCACGGCGAGGAACCAGCCCAGTCCCGGCAGCACGGTATTGCCCAGCTCGTTGGCACGCATGCCAGAGATGGCCAGCACGCGCCAGACGTTGAGCTGGATGGCAATGTCCACGATGATCGACAACGCAATGGCGAACGCGAAGGCCGCGCCCATCTGCACAGTAAAGACGGAGGTCTGGGTAAGGAAGCCGGGGCCGATGGCGGAGGTGGCCATGAGGAACATGGCGCCGGCCATGGCGCCGATGCCCTTGGGTGCGGCGGGCTTGTCGACGGCTGGGTTTGCCTGGGCTTCAGGGGTTGCCTGGGTTTCGGGGCTGGTCTGGTTGGTGGTGGCAGGGCCCGCGCCGCCCTGAGCGGGCACGGCGTTTGACTCGGAACTCACTTTTGGGAACCTTTCGTGACGCAGGTCGCATTAATTATTGGTGAAAGCATAAAGGTTGTTGAACAATCTGTAAATAGACGGGGGTGGCGCGCGGGCAAAAAGTGCCCTAGGATACACAGTTAACTAATCACCATTCGTTTCACACATGGAGGAAATCGTGCCCCAGGACATCTACATCGCGGGCGCTGCGCGCCTGCCCATCGGCAAATTCGGCGGCAGCCTCGCCCGCCTCTCCCTCACCGAGCTCGGCTCCCTCGCCGCCGAAGCGGCTATTGACCGTTCGGGCCTGAGCGGCGCCGACCTTGATACCGCCGTGGCTTCCAACGTCATGCCCGTGGTGCCGAAGGACCTGTACCTCTCCCGCGCTATCGCTAAGAATGTGGGCATGCCGGATTCCTCCACCGCCATGGGTGTCAACCGGCTGTGCGGCTCCGGTGTCCAGGCCGTCATCAGCGCGGCCCAGCTGCTGCAGTCCGGCGACGGCTCCCTGGCCCTGGCCGTCGGCGCGGAATCCATGAGCAACGCGCCCTATTCCGTCGAAGGCGCGCGCTTTGGCAAGCGCATGGGTGACGGCAAGCTCTATGACTGGCTCACCGGTGCACTTTCCTGCCCCTTCGGCACTGGCCACATGGGTGTCACCGCGGAGAACGTCGCCGCGGACAACGACATCTCCCGCGAGCGCCAGGACGAATTCTCCGCCGAGTCTCAGGAGCGTGCCGCCCAGGCCCGCGCGGAAGGCGTGCATGCTGAGGAAATCGTCCCGGTGGGCGAGCTGGATTTTGATGAGGGGGTGCGGGAGACGAACGTCGAGAAGCTGGCGAAGCTCAAGCCAGTCTTCGTTAAGGACGGAACCGTCACCGCTGGCAACGCCTCCGGCATCAACGATGGCGCCGCGGCCGCCGTGCTGGCCACCGCGGAGGAAGTGACCAAGCGTGGCCTCAACCCGCTGGCCAAGATTGTGTCCTGGTCCATCGCGGGTGTGGATCCGACGCGCATGGGCATCGGCCCCATCGCCGCCGTCCCAAAGGCCCTGGACAAGGCCGGCTTGAAGCTGGAGGACATCGACCTCATCGAGTCCAACGAGGCCTTTGCCGCCCAGGCCATTGCCGTGCAGGATGAGCTGGGCTTCGACCCGGCCAAGACCAACGTCTACGGCGGCGCCGTCGCGCACGGCCACCCGGTGGGTGCCACGGGCGTCATCCTGCTGACCAAGCTGGCTTACGCGCTGCGCCACCAGAATAAGCGCTATGGCCTGGTCACCATGTGTATCGGCGGCGGTCAGGGAATCGCCATGATTATTGAGAATGGAGAAAAGTAAATGAGCATCACCAAGGTAGCCGTCATCGGCGCAGGTTCTATGGGGTCTGGCATCGCGGCGCTCTGCGCATCCGCGGGCATGGACGTGGTCCTGCTGGACCAGAACGCGGAGGGCGCCCAGCGCGGCGTCGACATCCAGCTCAAGCGCAAGGGCTTCCACCTGCCGGAGTTTGCCGAGCGCGTGCGCGCCAGCGATGACTACGCGCTGTTGGAGGACCGCGAGTGGGTCATCGAGGCCATCTTCGAGGACCTGGGCGCCAAGCACGCGCTGTACGACGCCATCGAGCCCTATTTGCCGACGGAGGCTCTGTTGAGCTCGAATACCTCTACCCTGCCGCTTGAATCCCTCCTCGAGGGCGTTCCGGAGGCCCGCCGCGACAAGTTCGCCATCACGCACTTCTTCAACCCGCCGAAGGTGATGCGCCTGGTGGAGCTCATCGCCTCCGGCTCCACGGAGGCCGCACTGCGCACGACCATCGAGCAGACGCTGGGCAAGATTGCCCTCGAATGCCGCGACACCCCGGGCTTTATTGCCAACCGCGTGGGCTGCTACTGGATGGCCGCCGGCGTGGCACGCGCCCGCGAGTTCGACGTGAGCTACGAGCTTGCCGACGCCGCCTTTGGCCGCGCCTTCGGCATCCCGCGCACCGGCATCTTCGGCCTGCTCGACTACATCGGCCTCCAGCTGGTCAAGCCGATTTGGAAGTCTCTGGAGACCGCCCTCCCTGAGGGCGATCCTCTCCTCGAGGTTCCCCTCGGTGATGACTCCTTCATCGAGGGCCTCGTGTCTCGCGGTCTGACCGGCCGCACCGGTGATGGCGGCTTCTACCGCGGCCGCGACGAGGTCATCAACGCTTCTTATGAGTACGTGTCCCGCTCAGTGCCTACCGATCCGGTCGTGGGCCTCAAGGATCCCCGCGAGGTCATGGAGACCGACTCCCCGGGCGGCCGCTTCGCCCGCGCGGTCTTCCTCGACACGCTGGCGTACTGCTGCGAGGTCGCCCCCTCCATTGCTGACCATGTGGGTCTCATCGACGAAGGCCTTACTCTTGGTTTCGGCTGGAAGAAGGGCATCTTCGCGCTTGCCGACGCCATCGGGATCGACTGGGTCGCCTCCGCCTACGGCTCCGAGGTTCCTTCCTTGGTCTCCGCCGCGGCCTCGGCGGGTGGGTTCTACGGCAAAGGCTCGGTGCTCTCTTCTCAGGGAGAACGTCAGGACCTCGCACCGCGCGAAGGTGTCGTGACCTTGGCTTCCCTGTCAGCGGAGACCATCGTCTCCCTGGACGCGGGCGCGGTTCACGCGGTGTCTACCCCGGCTGGTCGCATCGGCATCATCGACCTGCACACCCCGATGAACTCCCTGCCCACCCCAGCACTGGAAGTCATCCGTGCGGCTCTCGACGCAGTCTCCTCCTCCGACCTTGTCGCGCTGGTCATCGGCAACGACAAGCCGGTCTTCTGCGCTGGTGCTGACCTGGCCTCCATTGCGTCCGCCGGTGAGTCCGGCGATGCCTCGCTCGTTGAATCCCTCCTCTCGGACGGCTCGACCACCTTGCGTGCCCTCAAGTTCGCCCCGGTTCCGGTCGTCGCTGCTGTGCGCGGCGTAGCCCTGGGCGGCGGCTTCGAAACCGCCCTGGCCTGTGACCGAATTGTCGCTCACGCCGATACTCGCCTCGGCTTCCCAGAGCGCACCGTGGGCCTCTACCCCGGCTGGACGGGCACCATTTCCGCGCTGGAGCGCCTCAAGGCGGCCGGTGTCTCGGACTACCACCAGAAAGCCTTCGACTTCATCGCCTCTGCCCGCAACTTCTCCTCGGCTTTTGAGGCCCAGAAGGCAGGCTTCCTCTCCTCCGATGATGTCGTACTCATGTCCTACGACCACGTCCTCGCCCGCGCGCTCGAGGAGGCCGAGGCCCTGGCCGGCTCCTACGCCCCGCCGGCCGATGGGCAGATTGAGATGTACTCCGGCTCGCCTGCCCTGGACCGCGATTGGCCTATCGAGGGCACCACCGAGAACGACCACGTCATCGTGGCGAAGCTCGCCGAGATGTACACCGGCTCCGGCTCGCTGAGCTTCACCGAGTTCTGCGACCGCGAGGTGGAGTACGACGTGCCGCTGGTCCTGCTGCCGGCCAACGTGGACCGCGCTAAGCACATGGCCGCGACCCGCAAGCCGCTCAACAACTAGCCCCGGGTCCTTCCCGCCCCGCTCCCCTTGTTCGGAGCGGGGTTTCCTCTTTCGCTGCGTTTGAACCGGCAATTCTGGCGCAGCTCTGTGCCCCACACATGGTTTCACTCATTAGGCATTAGTCACATGGTTCGTTTGCCCCCAAGTAAACCTTTTAGGCTCCTATAGATGGTTCGTTTGGCCCCAAACAGGCCTTTTGATTAATGCCTTTCGAGGAGAACCATTTGGTCCGAAGCCTATTCTCTTTATGCCGAGCGTTGTTGCACGGTCCCCAAAGCATGTCGCACCTCGGCGATTACTTGCTCTCGGTTCTGCAACAAATCACGCGGCGAGTACCGCAATACGATAAACCCCATGTTCTGGAGATACTTCTCGCGTTGCCGCTCCGCGCGAATCACGGCCTCGGAAGATTTGCCATACGTCACTCCGTCATACTTGACGGCGCCATCTATCTCCACGATAACCCTCCCGCCAAGAAGTATGTCCGGCCTATACCCGCCTTGAAGCTCCGGCTGAACAGCAATCTCTCCTCCAAGGCCCACTGCGATAAGAACTCCACGCGCAAAAGACTCATACGGAGATTCAGAGAGTCCGGTGGCAGACTTCACGACTTTCCTAGCCTGAGCAGCGCCCTTCACCCGCCCCATCGTCGTAATCATGGATAGCAATTCATCAACGCCAACGAGTCGTTGACGCAATGCCGAGTCGACCGCCATCAGCCCTTCCTCAAACGTCGCAAGCCGCGCGACGTCTATGCAGGTGCGCGCGACCGACGTACAACGAACGTTAAAGCGCTCCACAATGTCTGAGGCTGGAAGTCTCATCTTTCGATACATCACTTTGTCATCCCATTGCCGTCGTGGCGGGACAGTCTGAGATTGCCGTGCGAGAACGACCTGCGCATCCCTTGGAAACAGCGTCCACAAGCCCAAGACTCTGGCAGCAGATCTTTCCACGAGCACCGACCGATGGGCACTACGCCCGAAGGCGATGGTGTCAAAAAGATGGCGCTGATAATAAGGAAGATCCGAGTAGTACTTACTGCTTATTGCGTATCGCGAGGTAAGACGAATGAGTTCGCCGGAAGCCAGTTGTCTCCACACAGGGTGGTCGTTAGAAAGCGGTCGGAGGTAAATAAGGTGTGAATCATCAATCATGTCTCCCATCATCGCGGCGGCCAGCCTTCGAAAGCTAGGGTCATTTCCCGGCCTGTGGATAACACCGACCAAACAATGCTTTCGGCTGAACCTTCAACAAGGTAATCCACAAGGTTCCACTCAGAAGTTTCAAGTCGAAAGGTTTGTTTGCACCCAAATAAACCATCTAACAGCACAGAAAAGGTTCACTTGCCCCCAAACAAACCTTCTCACTAATGCCTTCTGAGTAGAACCCTTCTGCGACAGCTCACTTCAGTTCCAGGCGAGACTCCCCCACTAGGACTCAAACCTAGAAAGAGCTCGCCGACCCACGTTCAACCCACCGCTGACCTACTTGTACGCCGAGAAGCCCGTAATCTTCTTGCCCATGATGAGGGACTGCACAGTGTCGGTGCCCTCGTAGGTGTGCATGGCCTCAATGTCCGCGAAGTGGCGGGCGATGTCGTTTTCCAGCAGGATGCCGACTCCGCCGAGCATGTCGCGGGCATCGGCGGCGATGCGGCGAGCCGCACGCGTGTTGTGCAGCTTCGCCGCCGAGGCCTGCTCCGGGGCCAGGGTGCCGGCGTCCTCGCGCTGAGACACCTCGCGGCAGGTGAGCATCATCTGGCTGAGGTCAAGGACCATGTTGGCCAGGCGCTGCTGGATGATTTGGGCTTTGGCCAGCTCGCGGCCGAATTGGACGCGTTCGAGCACGTAGGAGCGGGCAATCTCGTAGCAGGCCACCGCGGAGCCGAGCGCCATCCAGGACACACCGATGCGGGTGGAGGTCAGGACGCGAGAGACGTCCTTGAAGCTGCGGCAACCTGGAAGCTGGTTGGCGGCGGGGATGCGGCAATCCTTCAGCGTGATGTGTGCCTGGTGGATGGCGCGCAAGGAAAGCTTTCCCTCAATCACGGTGGCGGAGTAGCCCTCGGTCTCCTGCGGAACGATGAAGCCGCTGACGTTGCCGTCTTCCATGCGGGCGTAGATGATGGTGATGCCGCCGGAAGCACCGTTGCCAATCCACTTCTTTTCGCCGTTGAGGACCCACTCATCGCCATCGCGCACCGCGGTGGTCTCCAGCGCGATGGAGTCCGAACCATGGGCCGGCTCGGTCAGGCCGAAAGCGCCCAGCAGCGAACACGACGCCATCTGCGGCAAGTACGAAGCCTGCTGCTCCGCCGAGCCCAGCATCGCAATCGAGCGCATGGCCAAGCCAGCCTGCACTGCAATGACGGTGCCCATCGAGGCATCCGCGCGGGTGATTTCCATGAGCGTCAGACCCGCCCCCAGGGTGGACATCTGCTCGTGGCCCGGCACGTCAAGCCCGTCCGTCATCACATCCAAGGCACCCAGGCGCGCCACTAGGTCCAGCGGGTACTCGGAGGCCTGCCAGTGCTTGTTGATCACCGGGTCGGAGTACTGGCGGAACTGCGCGGCGCGTTCCCAGCCCGCGGCGTCGGCTGCAGAGAGGCCGTCGAAGACGCCGAGAAAGTCGGTGGTGGGCGCGAAAAGATTGTGGGACATGGTTGGCTCTCCAGGTAATACGAATGACGATTAGCCACAATTGTGACCCACCTCTCCGCACCTGTCAAGCAGCTGCACGGTATGCTAATCACCATTAGCTAGCACAGGAGGGACCCCGCCGTGGCCAACCAGAAACGTCGCGACCAAATCGCCGCCGCCGCGCTCGACCTCTTCGATCAGCGCGGCTACCACGCCACGGGCATGGAGGACATCGCCAAAGCCGTCGGCATGCGCGCCTCCAGCCTCTACAACCACTATTCCTCCAAGCAGGAGCTCCTGGCGGAAGTCACCATCACCGCCATGGAGGACCTCCTCCGCGCCAACGCCGCGGGCCTGGCGGGATTGCAGGATCCCCGCGAGAAGCTCGTGGCCACGATGAAGGCCCACGTGGTCTACCACGCCACCTTTGCCCGGCGCGTGCGCGTGGTCAACAACGAGCTCACCAACCTGGAAGAACCCCACAAGTCGGTGGTACTCCAGCTGCGCCGCGATTACGTGGCGCGCTGGATGTCCGTGGTCAATGCGGGCAACTTCCACGCGGAGAACTTGAAGATTGCCTGCTGGGCGCTCATTGATATGGGCATCGGCGTCGCGCAATGGTTCTCCCCGGACGGCGATTACACCGCCGAGGAGTTGGGAGACATGTACGGCCAGTTCGCCCTGCGCCAGCTCACCTAGGGCGCACAGCCTATCGGCTGCTCCTCTTCGCGGCCGTCCGGGTACTGCACGCGCACGCGAGAGTAGACCTCGGTATTGTAGCCGCACGCCATGCGCTTATCGACGACTACCTTGACCTTCTCCTCACTAAACTCCCCCTCCGCGCAGTTGGGGTCGCAGTTGTTCTCGATTGCCTGCCCCTCCGCTTCGGCGGCGTCCGCACCCCAGTTGGACCACTCGAGCTGGTTGACCAGATAGTTGTTGTCGCCGCAGGCCAGCGAGATGCGGTCGGGGCCTTCCAGGCCGGTAACGGAGACGCAGTCCAGGATGGCGGTGGCGTCGATGGTGGTTTCCACCCCCGGGCCCACGAGCCCGACCACGCGCACGAGCTGACCGGTGGCGGGCAGCACGGAGAAGCTGACGTGGTCAGCGTCGCGCAGCACGGTGACCAGTTGATCCTCGCCCTCGCCGTCGACGGTGCCGACCTCGTTGCCTTCGGCCTCTGCCAGCATGTCGTAGGCAATCTTTTGCTGTTCGCTGCTTAGCCCCGGTTGGAGCAACAGCTCCAGCGCACCAAGCGCGCGGTTGGGAAAGCTATCCGCCAGCCTGTCCAGCCCGGCGCGGTCGGTGGCGATGACAAGGTCCTCCGGGTTCACCGTCGGCTGGGGGTCGAAGCCGGGAACCTCACCCTGGGAGGTCACTTGCACGGCGCCGCCGGCGTCCACGGAGTATTCGGTAACCGCAGTGGCGTCGCCGAGTGTGTCCACGCGCTTCATGTACTCCTTGGCGGTGACCCCCTTGTCCGCGGCGTCGGGGCGTGCTGCAGCGGACTCTCCCGCCTGGGTCAGGATTTCCGCGGCGGAGGCCACCGGCTCAGAATGGTTGAGCAGGGGCACTACCCCGCCCACCAGCGCGAGGGCGAGGATGGCGGCAGCGGCGATAGTCCACGTGGAGCGGGGCCGGGTGATGCGGGCGAGGGTGCGCTCGGAGTGGTCCCGGGAGACGTCGGAAAGCGTGGCGTCGGGGACTGGATTGGCGGCGCGAAGCTGGTCAAGAGAGTTAGGCATCGAAGTCTCCTGTGAGTTCGGACAAGTGGGTACGGGCGCGGTGGAGGCGGACGCGGACGTTGCTGCGGGAAATGCCGAGGACCTCGGCGATCTCCGGGTGGTCGAGCCCCTCCCAGGCGTGGAGGGAGAGGATTTCCTGATCGGGGTAGGACAGGCGGAGGAAGGCCTCGGAGATGTCGAGGCTTAGGTCGATGGCGTCGTAGCCCGCGTAGGACTCGAGCTCATGGTCGTCGAGGTTCTCGGTCTCCCGGCGGGAGCGGTAGAACTCGCGCATCACGTTGCGGGCAATGCCGTAGAGCCACGGCAGCGGCGTTCCCTCGAGGGAATCGAAGCGGGTCCAGGCGCGCTCGAAGACGTCGGCAGCCAGCTCCTCGGCATGACTTGGGGGCACGCGGCGGCGCAGAAAGGCCAGGACCGCCGGGTAGTGCTGGCGAAACAGGCGGGAAAACTCCCGCTTGCGCGCGCCAGGCAGGGTTAGGACAGACACTAATCATCTCCAGAATTCTGATGGGCTCGCTGAGTATGTGGCAGCTTTCCGGTCAGCGTTACAGCCTTTCACTAATCCTCCCAAAGATATGGCCCACTCTGGGTCCACGGCCACTGCTGATGGTTTACTAGTAGGGATGGAACCACTCGAGCTCTCTGCCCTTACGGGCACCCAGTCCCGCACGTACGGCACGCGCAAGATCACCGCGGACATGGTCTCGGCGCCGGTGCACGTGGCGATCGCCCTGTGGGACGAGCGCTGGGACTCAGCGGAGGGCGGGACTGTCGACGGCTGGGTGATCGCCGTCAACACCAAGAAGACCCGCTTCGTGCGCAAGGGCCAGATCAAGAAGGGCGATATCGTCGAGGTGGCGGTGCGCGAGTTTGAGAAGGCCACCAAGGGGCTGCGCGGCCGCAAATGGATTGTTACCGGCCGCCGCCAGGCGGGTCTGCGGGCAGCGCTGGAAAAGCGCGGCTACACGGTGACGGGCAGCTTTGCGGAGGAGAATAGGGCGTCGAAAAGCGCTAGCTCCGTGCGCCGCAAGCAGGCCGGGCTGACCGCGCGCCGCGCCAAGAAGGAAGGCGAGGCTCCCCGCAAGAAGCAGGCGGTCAAGGTGGACACGCCTAAGGCGCACTGGTGGCCAAACTTCGCCACGGCGTCCTCATGGCCGGAGGAAGCCACGGTCCGGATTGCCACGGATGCCTCCTCGGATACGGTCTTCAAGGGCTCGATGTGCTTCGTGGCGGGCAACGGCGACTACCGCCTGCGTACCCGCGAAACCACCGCGAGCACCGACGAGCTAGAGCTCGAATCCCTCACCCTGGCCTTAAAATACCTGCTCAAGGTGGGCGCTGAGAAGGCCATTATCGAATCCGACTCCGTGGCCGCCCTCGAGGCCGTGCAGCAGATCCGCACGAAGGGTTCGAAGGCGGTGCGCTCCCGCGGGACCTGGCGCGGGCTATCTTCCGGCTCGCGTTCGCGCTTTCAGCAGGCCTGGAACGACATCGACGGCGTGTGCGACGTGACCATCCGCCGCGTGCTGGGGCACGCGGGCGACCCGCTCAACCGCGCCGCCGACCAGATCGCGTACATGGGGCTGCGGGCCATCGCGCACCCGATGAAGCAGTCCCGCGCCACGTTGATGGAGGGAATCTCGAAGGCGTTATCCAAGCTCTAATTCGGGTTATGGCCGCGGGTGTCCTACGGTAGAGCGTATGACCAATCCCTTTGACTCAAATCCGTTCGAGGAGCCGGCCGATTCCTACCGCGGCCGCGGGGCGAATCCCTTCGCGGAGCCGGCCACGCCGAACTTCAAGTCCGAGTCGCCCACGTCGCACGAGCGCTCTCCCTTCCAGTCCGGCGCCGTTGAGCCGACGCCGAACTACCTCACCGAGCCCCAGGCGGACCCGCAGCAGGCGGCACAGCCCGCCGCGCCGCAGGAGGGCAAGATCCACCGCTTCTCCGTGGTCAAGGCCTTGCTGAGCGGCTTGCTCCTCTTTTTCGGCCTGTCCACTCTCATCGACGGCAACGTGGCCCAGGCAATCGGCTGGGCCATCCCCGGTGCGTGGTATTTCTTCAAGTCCTACCAACAGAAGCAAAACCCCACGACGCCGCAGAAGCGCCACTGGGTGGCCGTGTGGATCGTCGCCATCCTGTTCCTCATTATCGGCGCCTAGGCTTAAGCTCTATTCGCTCTGCACGCACTAGCGGGACCATCGGTGGGCCGCGCGCCGCCAGGCGATGCGCGCCACGGAGTGCGGCGTAGCGCCCACTTCGCGCACGTAGTTCCAGCCGCGGTCAGCCGCGGGGGTGGGCACGCCGTGCACGCGCACGCGAATGCCCAGGTGCCACGCCCACAGGCGGGTGCGCAGGGCGTGAAAATCATTCGTCACGACGCGGAAGTAGCGGTAGTCCGGGCAGAGCGCGTGGGCGCGCTCGAGGTTCTCGTTCGTGCTGGTAGCGAGGGGCTCGACGATGATTCGGGCGGGATCCAAGCCGCGGGAGATGAGATAGCGGGCCATGGGCTCGGCCTCGCCGAAGCCGGACACGATGACCGGCTGATCCGGCATGAGGCGCGCGGCGACGAGTGCTCGGTCGAGCCGGCTGCGCAGGAGGGAGCCGGGCTCGCCGTCCACCACGCGCGCCCCCAACACCAGAACCGGAAACTGCATGCCCGCAAGCATAGCGTGCATACTGGGCAGCATGAACATGTGCGTAGTCGGGTCCATCAACGCTGACCTCGTGGTCCACACCGCGCGCCATCCCCAGCCGGGCGAAACGCTGCTGGGCCACGGCGGCGAGATTTCCGCCGGCGGCAAAGGGGCCAATCAGGCGGTGGCGGCCGCGTTGCAGGGAGCGGCGGTGAGTTTTGTCGGCGCCGTGGGCAGCGACGCCTATGCGGAACCAGCCATGAATTACTTGCGCGCCAGCGGCGTGGATGTGGCGCATGTGGACGTCACCGACGAGGTCACGGGGCTGGCAGTCATCACCGTGGACCAGGAGGGCGAGAACACCATCATCGTGGTGCCGGGGGCCAACGCGCTTGTCGACGCCCCCTTCGTCTCCTCCCATTCCTCCCCCATCGAGACAGCGGATTCTGCTCCTGATGCAGGGCGAGATTCCCGCCGAGGGTTTCGCCCGCGCCGTCGCGCT
This sequence comes from Corynebacterium axilliensis, assembly GCF_046097495.1. NCBI lineage: Bacteria > Bacillati > Actinomycetota > Actinomycetes > Mycobacteriales > Corynebacteriaceae > Corynebacterium > Corynebacterium axilliensis. The sequence continues at coordinate 2,442,594 of NZ_CP175768.1, read as the reverse complement.
GGCCCGGGGCCGAGTGGTGGTGAATCTAGCGCCGGTGGTCGAGGTGGACGCCGAGGCGCTGCTGCGCGCCGACCCGCTGCTGGCTAACGAGCACGAGGCCGGCCTCATCCTGGAGCAGCTGGGTCAGCGAAGCGACGGCTCGCCGGAGGAGCTTGCGCAGCGTTTGAGGGAAGCCGGCTTTAACTCGGTGGTTCTCACGCTGGGCGCACGCGGCGCCCTCGTCGCCGAAGGGACCAACCTCGTGGCTGTCCCCTCCCCGCAGGTCACGCCCGTTGATACGACCGGCGCCGGGGATGCCTTCGCGGGCGCACTATGCGCGCGATTGCTCGAAGGCTACGCCCTCGTTGAGGCCGCCGCCTATGCTGCACGCGTCGGAGCGTTCGCTGTGACTGGGGCTGGAGCGCAGGCCTCATACCCCGATGCCACTGATAAGCTGCCGCGCTAATTACTCGCCGAGGAGCTTCGAGCGGAGATTCTCGTCTTTCTTCTCCACCTCGGCGGCCATGTTCTCCTGGTAGGCGGCCATCTTCTCCACCAGAGCGGGGTCGCCGGCGGACAGGATGCGCACGGCGAGCAGACCGGCGTTCTTCGCGCCACCGATGGAGACGGTGGCCACCGGCACGCCGCCGGGCATCTGCACGATGGACAGCAGGGAGTCGAGGCCATCCAACTCCTTGAGGGCACGCGGGATGCCGATGACCGGCAGCGGCGTGGCCGCGGCGACCATGCCCGGCAGGTGCGCGGCGCCGCCGGCGCAGGCGATGATGGCCTTGAGCCCGCGCTCGTGCGCGGACTTGGCGTAGGCCAGCATCTTCTCCGGGGTGCGGTGGGCGCTGACCACGCCGACCTCAAAGGGAACGCCGAATTCGGCAAGCACCTTGGCGGCGGGTTCTACCGTGGGCCAGTCCGAGTCCGAGCCCATGATGAGTCCAACGAGCGGTTCCATAACTTGTCCTCCTTAGTTGGCTTAGTTGCCTTAGTTGCTAGCCCACTGCGCGTGGACGAGGAAGTGGGCGGCGTCGCGCGCGATGCGGCGGGTCTCATCGGCATCGTCGCCGGTGACGTTGACGTGGCCGATCTTGCGGCCGGGCTGGTGGTCCTTGCCGTACAGGTGGACCTTGGCCTCCGGGTAGCGCTCCATGACGGCGCGCACGCGCTCCGGCATCGGCATATCCGGGTCCTCGTCTGCGCCCAGCACGTTGGCCATGACCGTAATCGGGGCGAGCGGGGTGGTCTCCCCCAGCGGCAGGTCGAGCACTGCGCGCAGGTGCTGCTCGAACTGCGAGGTCACGCCCCCGTCTTGGGTCCAGTGGCCGGTGTTGTGCGGGCGCATGGCCAGCTCGTTGACGGCGATGTCCTCCTCCACCACCATGCCGGGAGCACCGGAGGCGGAGGCGAAGATGGAGCCGGCGTCCTGCTCGGCGGCGAAGGCAAAGAGCTCGACGGCCAGCACACCGGTGACTCCCAGCTCGGTGGCAATCTGGATGCCCACCTGGGAGGCCCGCTCCGCCAGCTCGGGCGAGAGGTTCGGGGCCGGGGCACAAGCCTCGGCGCAGATGCCGTCGCGCTGCACGGACTCAGTGATGGGCCAGGCCCTGACCTCGCCGGAGGGCCGGCGCGCCACCAGGACCGACAGCTCGCGGGTGAGCTGGACTTTTTCTTCGGCCATGAGCGGCGTTGAGGCGTCGAGAAGCTCCTGCACCAGCGGCTCCAACTCCTCTGCGGAGGGGAACCACACGCCGTGCCCGTCGTAGCCGCCGCGGCGGGCCTTCAGGCACACGTTCCCATTGACGCGCTCCGCAAAGGCCCGGGCATCCTCCACCGAGTCGATGGCGGCAAAGCGCGGCACCGGCGCGCCCAGTTCCTCTAGCTTCTGGCGCATGAGCAGCTTGTCCTGCGCATACAGAAGCGCCGAGGGCTGCGGCTGCACGTTGTAGGACGCGGCGATGAGCGCCTCCACGTGCTCGGTGGGGACATGCTCGTGCTCGAAGGTCAACGCGTCCGCGCCTGCGGCGGCACGGGTCAGCACCTCGTAGTCGTGATAGTCACCAAGCACGACATCCGGGATGACCTGAGCGGCGGACTTGTCCGGCGAGGAGGCCAGCACCCGCAGGTGGATATCGAGCTCAGCGGCGGCCGGCTGCATCATGCGCGCGAGCTGGCCGTCTCCGTAAACAGTAACGATGGGTTTGTGTTGTTGACTCACCCCCTCAATACTAGCCTTGAGGGCATGATTGTTCGGCATACTATCTTTCAGAACTCCCTCATGACCGCCCTGCTGGACGGCATTTACGACGGCGAGATGACTATCGGCGAACTCCTCGGCAAAGGCAACTTTGGCCTCGGCACCTTCGATGCGCTGGACGGAGAGATGATCATTCTCGACGGCGTGTGCTACCAGCTCCGTGGCGACGGCACCGCCACCGTGGCCAGCCTCGATCAGAACACCCCCTTCGCGGTGGCGACGAACTTCGTCCCCCGTATTAAGGTGGCCGCACCGAAGGGCCTCAAGCGCAACGAGCTTTCCGCCTTCATCGATGAGCTCGAGCCCTCCGCCAACTACATGTACGCGGTGCGCATCACCGGCCGCTTCAGCGACGTGGTCACCCGCACGGTAGTCAAGCAGTCGAAGCCCTACCCGCCGATGGCCCACGCGGTGGGCGGCGATAAGGAGCTGCGCTTTACCGACGTCGAGGGCGTCATCGGCGGCTTCCGCACCCCGGTCTTTGAGAAGGGCATTTCTGTGCCGGGCTGCCACGTGCACTTCATCGACTCCGACCGCACCTCCGGCGGCCACGTGCTGGACTACACCATCGACGAGGCCACGATTGAGCTGTGCCCGGGCACGGACCTCGAGCTGCGCCTGCCGCTGACCAACGAGTTCGGTGCGGCGAACCTGGCTCCGGAGGATCTGGACTCGCAGCTGCACACCACGGAGATCAAAACACCGCCGGCTCAGTAAGAATCTCCTCAATCCGCTTGGCCTTCGGCACGGCTGGGAAGTACAGGGGGCGCTCCCAGCCATGCAGGGCCAGCGAGATCCCGCCGCGGCGCCGGCGGGCCCCGCGGATATCGGTGAGCGGAATCGAATCGACCCGCTTCCCATCGCGGGCAATAACGCGCAGGTTGGTCACGATAAACCGCTTGCGCCGCGCCTTCACCAGCGGCACGATGAATCGCCACGCCGCCAGCAGCGCCCACACCGCGACGAGCCCGTTGCGCAGCGCTAGCTCGACGCCGTTGTAGTCGCACCAGCCGATGGCAATCCAGCACACGCCGGTGATGACGATGAGCTCAAGAAACGGGAAGAGCAACGTGCGATACGGCGCCGTCATATCCGCGCGCACCACTTCGCCGCGGCCCATCTGCATGAGGTTCATGGGGCTCATGATACCCACCCGCTCACAGGACGTGTGCAGCGAACATTCTTCTCCACGCCGACATCCTGTCCACCACCGTCCTCGAGCTCTACAGCATCAACGACACGACTCGGGTCAGTGTCCGCGCTAGGCGCCGAGCAGCCGCCGCAGATAATCCCGACGCCCGCCAAGCCGACATCACTAATGGTGAGAGCTACATCTTCTCCGTCAACGGAAACGACACCGAGGCCGCCGCAGGCGAACCAGGAGCGCCGCCGCGAGGACCGCGAGAACGGTGCCACGGACAGTGCGACAAATGACGCCTAACTCACCTACGTACTACTACGTATTAAAAGGCTCTACTGTCCGGCCGGGCGCAGGTGGATAACGTCGCCGGCGGAGTAGTACTCGCCGCCGACGTTGATGCGGCCGTCGTCAGCCACACCCTCGACAGTGCCGGTGACATCCCCGGCCGGGGCCTCGAGGCGGACCTCCTGCCCGATGGAGGAGCACACCGTGCGGTAGTCCACCATGAGCTGCGGATCCTGTTGCTCCCACTGAGTGATACGGCGGCGCAGGTTCTTCAGCACGGTAATCGCCAGCGCGGTGCGGTCGGTTTCGCGGCCCTCCAGCGCAAGCGAGGTGGCGGCCTCGATGGGCAGTTCCTCACGCGTCAGGGTGACGTTGATGCCCATGCCGACGACGACGCGGGCCGAGGGCGGGTTCGCGGCCTGGGTCTTAGGCGCGACCTCTGCCTTGGATACCTCGGCCTTGTTGATTTCCGCCTTCGAGACCTCGGCCTTAGAAACCTCGGCCTTCGACACTTCCGTCTTCGGCGCGGACTTGAACGCCTCCCCCACCGGGCCGGCTTCGGCCAGGATGCCGCACAGCTTCTTGCCGTCGATGTGGACGTCGTTGGGCCACTTGAGCACCGCTCCCTCGACGGAATCGGTCACAGCCAGGCCGGCAGCCAAGGGCAGGGTTCCCAGATGATCCAGCGAATCCGGGAGGATAAGCGCGGAGAAGATGAGCTGCGAGCCGGCCGGGCTAACCCAGTGGCGGCCCAGGCGGCCCTTGCCGGAGACCTGCTCATTGGTGAGCAGGACGGTGCCATCGGCCACCTTGTCCGCCTGCATGAGGTCGGTGTTGGTGGAGCCAGTGGACTCGGTGTAATCGATGACGGCGAAGTCATCCTTGAGAGCTTCGCGGATTCGGTCCAGATCAAGAGCTGTCATGGTCCCCGATCGTACTAGTGCGGCACATGGCCGCTGAGGGATGGCCATCCGCCCGCAGTGCGTCCCTGCTGAGTGTTAGGGTTGCTGCATGGCAAAGGTCACTTTTGAGAATGTCGGCATCACCTATCCCCACGCTGACAAGCCCACGGTCACAGACCTCAACCTGGAGATTGCGGACGGCGAATTCCTCGTCCTCGTCGGCCCCTCCGGGTGCGGTAAGTCCACCACGCTGCGCGCACTGGCGGGCCTGGAACCGGTCTCCAGCGGACGCATCCTCATCGACGATAAGGATGTCACCGGCCTGGAGCCGGGCGAGCGCGATATCGCGATGGTCTTCCAGAACTACGCCCTCTACCCGCACCTCACCGTGGCGGAGAACATGGGCTTTTCCCTCAAGCTGGCCAAGCGCCCCAAGCCAGAAATCAAGGCCAAGGTGGAAGAAGCCGCGCAGACCCTGGGTCTCACGGAGTACCTCAAGCGCAAGCCAAAGGATCTCTCCGGCGGCCAGCGCCAGCGCGTGGCCATGGGTCGAGCCATTGTGCGCGAGCCCAAGGCTTTCCTCATGGATGAGCCACTGTCCAACCTCGATGCCAAGTTGCGCGTGCAGACCCGCGCGGAGTTGGCTAGCCTCCAGCAGCGCCTGGGGACGACCACCGTCTACGTCACGCACGACCAGGTGGAGGCCATGACCATGGGTGACCGCGTGGCGGTGCTCAAGGATGGGGTGCTCCAGCAGGTGGCCCCGCCGCGCGAGCTGTACGATGCTCCGGCGAATGAGTTCGTGGCGGGCTTCATCGGCTCGCCGGCCATGAACATCTTCGACTACAACGGTGGGCGCATCGGCGTGCGCCCGGAGAAGATGTATATCAACAAGGGCCCCATCGGCTTCCCGGGTGTCGTGGACTTCGTCGAAGAGCTCGGCGCCGAAGCCTTCGTCTACGTCATGGTGGGTGAGCAGCGCTTTGTCGCCCGCGCCCAGGGTGATGTCCCGCAGCGTGGGGACGACGTGGTGCTGAGCTTTAGCCCGCGAGAAGCACACCACTTTGACCCCGAGACGGGCAATCGAATCGAGAAAAACTAGCGTGCAGAGGGGTAGTTTCACCCCCGCCGCGTGTGGAATATGCGTCAAAACCTCGTGCGATGTGGTGGTGATCCCCTAGTTTTAAGTCACCAGAAGTTTTCCGAAAGGTGAATACTCCATGAAGAAGTCCTTCCTCCCCGCCCGCGCCGTCCGCCGCGGGGTTGTTGTCACCACTGCCGCCTTCGCCCTGACGCTGGCCGGTTGTTCGTCGAGCGACGAGGGAGCACAGTCCAACGCTGGCTCCGAAGCCGGGCCCGTAGACGGTACCGGTCGCGGCCCCATCACCTTTGCCATGGGTAAGAACGACACAGACAAGATCACGCCGATTATTGAGGCGTGGAACGCAGAGCACCCGGACGAGAAGGTTGAGCTCAAGGAGCTCGCCGGCGAAGCAGACGCGCAGCGCGAAACCCTGGTCCAGTCCCTGCAGGCAGGCAATTCCGACTATGACGTCATGGCGCTCGACGTGGTGTGGACCGCTGACTTCGCCGCCAACCAGTGGCTCGCCCCGCTGACCGGTGACCTGGAGGTGGACACCTCTGGCTTGCTGGAGCCCACTGTGGAATCCGCCACCTACAACGACACGCTGTACGCCCTGCCGCAGAACACCAACGGCCAGCTGCTCTACCGCAACACCGACCTGGTGGACAAGGCTCCGGAAAAGTTCGCCGACATTGCTTCTGCCTGCGAGGCCCTCAAGGAGGACACCTCCTGCCTGACCACGCAGCTCAAGCAGTACGAGGGCCTGACAGTCAACACCGCCGGCTTCATCGAGGGCTGGGGCGGCGAAATCCTGGATGACCAGGGCAACGTCACCGTGGACTCGGACAAGTCCAAGGAAGGCCTGCAGGCGCTGGTTGATGCTTACAAGGACGGCACCATCTCCAAGGATTCCACCGCCGCCACGGAGGAGGAAACCAACCTGGCCTTCACCGAGGGCAAGACTGCCTTCGCCATCAACTGGCCGTACATGTACACCAACGCCAAGGACAACGGCGTGAAGTTCGAGGTCCAGCCGCTGGTGGGCAAGGACGGCGGGGGCGTGTCCACGCTGGGTGGCTACAACAACGGCATCAACATCAACTCCGAGCACAAGGCCACGGCTTTGGACTTCATGAAGTTCGTCATCAACGAGGAGAACCAGAAGTCCTTCGCGGAAGCCTCCTTCCCTCCGGTACTGGCCTCCATTTACGACGATGAGTCCCTGGTGGAGCAGTTCCCGTACCTGCCGGCGCTCAAGGAGTCCCTGGAGAACGCCGCGCCGCGTCCGGTCTCCCCGTTCTACACCGCCATCTCCAAGGCCGTGCAGGATAATGCCTACGCTGCACTGACCGCGGACAAGTCCGTCGACGATGCAACGAAGGACATGAAGGCCGCCATCGAGGCCGCAGCCCAGGGCTAGACCCGTGAGCTGACTAGGGCGCGAGTAAGTCCACAGGACTTGCCCGCGCCGCTGGCGTTTTCCGCCCACACGGATCAGCAGACCTCCACTTTCCCACATCCCTTCTTAAGAGAAAGGCAGGAACCGCATGGCTGGATCGACGCGTACCGCGCAATCCCGCAAGCATTACCTGCAGGCCGCCGGGCTCATCGCACCGGCGCTCATTGCCCTGGCCATCGTCATTGGCTACCCCATCGTCCGCGCCATCATGTTGTCCTTCCAGGGCAATAAGCGGCTCAACCCCACCACCGGCCTGTTTGAGGAAGGTGCGTTCGCCGGACTGGACAATTACCTGTACTGGATTACCAACCAGTGCATGTCCACCACTGGCCAGGCCACCACGTGCCCGGACGGTGTCATCGCCACAGACTTCTGGCCGGCACTGAAGATCACGCTCTTCTTCACGGTGGTCACCGTGGTGCTGGAGACCATCCTGGGCATGTTCATGGCGTTGGTGATGAACGGCGAGTACCGCGGACGCGGTCTGGTCCGCGCCGCCGTTCTCATCCCGTGGGCCATTCCCACCGCGGTGACGGCCAAGCTCTGGCAGTTCATGTTTGCCCCGGAAGGAATCGTCAACTCGCTGCTGGGCACCCACATAGCGTGGACCACGGATCCGTTCTATGCCCGCCTCGCCGTCATCATCGCGGACGTGTGGAAGACCGCGCCGTTCATGGCGCTGCTCATCCTGGCCGGGCTGCAGATGATTCCGCGGGACGTCTACGACGCCGCCCGCGTCGACGGCGCCTCCCGCGTCCAGACTTTCTTTAGCATCACGCTGCCGCTGGTCAAGCCCGCGCTCATGGTGGCCGTGCTCTTCCGTACGTTGGACGCGCTGCGCATGTACGACCTGCCGGTCATCATGATTTCCAGCTCCTCTAACTCGCCGACGGCCACGATTTCCCAACTCGTGGTGGAGGACATGCGTCAGGGCCACTTCAACTCGGCCTCCGCGCTGTCCACCTTGATCTTCCTGCTCATTTTCGCCGTGGCCTTTGTCTTGGTCCGCTTCCTGGGCGCTGACGTCTCGGGCCGCAACCGCATGAAGAAGGAGAAGAACTCATGAAAAAGCTGGGACACTACCTAGGCATCCTCTTCATCATGTTCTGGGGGCTCGCCCCCTTCTACTGGATGGTGGTCACCGCCCTGCGCAGCAAGGACCACACCTTTGACACCACGCCGTGGCCCACGCACGTGACCCTGGATAACTTCCGCGATGCACTAGCCACGGACAAGGGCAATGACTTCCTGGGGGCGCTGGGCAACTCGCTGCTTATCTCCCTGCTTACGACGGCGGTGGCGGTGCTCATCGGCGTGTTCACCGCCTATGCCTTGGCGCGCTACGACTTCCCGGGCAAGGGCATAGTCACCGGCATCATCTTGGCCGCGTCGATGTTCCCAGCCATCGCGCTGGTCACCCCGCTGTTCCAGCTCTTTGGCAACCTGGACTGGATTGGCACCTACCGCGCGATGATCATCCCGAACATCTCCTTCGCGCTACCGCTCACGGTGTACACGCTGCTCAGCTTCTTCCGCCAGCTGCCGTGGGAGCTAGAGGAGGCAGCCCGCGTGGACGGTGCTTCCCGGGGCCAGGCCTTCCGCCTCGTGCTCTTGCCCCTGGCGGCCCCGGCGCTGTTTACCACGGCCATCATCGCGTTCATCACCACGTGGAATGAGTTCATGCTGGCCAAGCAGCTGTCCACCACCGACACCGAGCCGGTCACCGTGGCCATCGCTCGCTTCTCCGGGCCGTCCGCCTTTGAGTACCCGTACGCCGCCACCATGGCGGCCGGCGCGCTGGTCACCATTCCCCTGATCATCATGGTGCTCATCTTCCAGCACCGCATTGTGGCCGGCCTGACCGCCGGAGGTGTCAAGGCCTAATGCGCCGCGCACTGCTCTGGGACACCGCGCTGGGATTCGTCGGCTTCTTCGCCGCCCTGTCGTTGCTGCAGGCAGTACTCAACCTGTTCGCCCCCTCCCCCGCCATCTGGCCGGGGCTCCTCGCCGGAGCGCTGTGCCTGACGGAGTACCTGCTGTGGCGGGCTAAACGGAAGGATCTTCGATGAGCTGGTACACCAACGCCATCTTCTACCAGGCCCTGGTTGGGTCCTACAAGGACACCGCCGGCCAGGGCGTCGGCACGCTGCGCGGGGTCATTGAGAAACTGGACTACCTGAAGTGGCTGGGCGTCGACTGTCTCTGGCTCTCCCCCTTCTACGCCTCCCCGCAGCACGATGACGGCTACGACATCGCCGATTACTACTCCATCCACCCCGACTACGGGACGATGGAGGACTTTGAGGAGCTGGTCCACCAGCTCCACGCCCGCGGCATGAAGCTCATGACGGACCTGGCGTTCAACCACACCTCGAGTGATCACCCGTGGTTTGAGGCCTCGCGCACCGATCCGGACGGGCCCTACGGCGACTACTACGTGTGGGGCGACGATCCGCAGCGCTACCCGGAGATCCGCATCATCTTTACGGACACGGAGACCTCTAACTGGGCCTGGGATCCGGTGCGCAAGCAGTACTATTTCCACCGCTTCTACTCGCACCAGCCAGACCTGAACTACGACAACCCCGCGGTCCACGAGGAGGTCTTCAAGGTCCTGTCCTTTTGGCTCGACAAGGGCGTGGATGGATTCCGCCTCGATGCCATTGCCTATTTGTATGAGCGCGATGGCGTGGGCGGCGAGTCCCTACCGGAGACCATCACCTTTGTGGAGAAGGTGCGCAGCTTCCTCGATGACAACTACCCCGACGCGGTACTCATCGCGGAGGCCAATCAGCCGCCGGCGGAGACCATGGAGTTCTACGGCAGCGGCAACCGCTTCCACATGGTGTTCAACTTCCCCGTCATGCCGCGGCTGTATCAGGCGCTGGCGCTTGGCGACGCCACCCCGGTCTACGACATCATGTCCGCCCTCCCCGAGCTTCCCCAGGGCTGCCAGTGGGGAACCTTCCTGCGCAATCATGACGAGCTGACGCTGGAGATGGTTGACGACACCCAACGCGAGGTCCTCTACCGGCACTACCTGCCGGACGAACAGATGCGCGCACACGTGGGCATTGCCCGGCGCCTGGCCCCGCTGCTGGGCAACGACCACCGCCAGATCGAGCTGTTCTACTCGCTGCTCATGACTCTGCCCGGCGCGCCCTTCTTGTATTACGGAGACGAGATCGGCATGAACGACGCCCCGGAGCTACCGGACCGCGATGCCGTGCGTACGCCCATGCAGTGGGAGCCGGGAGCGGGCGCGGGCTTTAGCTCTTCCGAACACCCGCGCCGCCCCGTCGTCGGCGGCGCCGGGGTGTCCGTGGCGGAACAGCTCGCGGAGGAGGACTCACTTCTGAACCGTCTGCGCGGCCTCATTCAGCAGCGCAAGGCCCATCCGGAGCTGGGAACCGCGCCCTTCGAGGCCGTGGAGACTGGGCACACCGGTGTTCTGGGCTACCAGCGCGGCGAGCTGCTGTGTCTGCACAACTTCACCGACCAGCCTGTCGATCTGGGGCCGGTGGAGCTGGGCCCCTACGGATATGCGTGGCTCCCGGTAGAGGTGTAGCTTCTCGCCAGAGGTCTAGTTCAGGTCTAGCCCTTTTCTAGCCCTTTTCTGTGATGTCTAGCGACATTTTGGACACGGAGTCCAGGATGTTTTTGGACGGGATGTCTAGTGGCTTTTTGGACGTTTGCGGCGGTGGAATAGCCGGATGGCTATTCCATTGCATAAGCGTAGAAAGGTCGCAGATTTCGATCCCGTTCGTGACGGCAAGACGGTCACACAGTTTTGCAAAGAATTGGGAATCTCGCGGCAGACGTACCACAACATCAAAAGCCGGATAGCGCAGAAGGGTCGGGCAGGCATTGTGCCGGATTCGACTGCCCCGAAGAATCCGATTAAGAAATTCCACGAGGCCGACAAAATCGCAGTCGTCCACGCCAGGCAGGAGTTGATGGAGCAAGGCTTGGATTATGGGCCTTGGTCGATCTACTACTTCTTGTTCGACACTGTAGGTCCAGATTCCACACCGTCGCGTTCTACAATCGCCTCGTGGCTTCATGAGCTGGGATTCGTTGATGCCAACGCCCGCAAACGGCCACGCAGCTCCTATAAGCGCTTCGCCCGCGCTCTCGTCGGTGAACTCTGGCAGATCGATGGACTGGTCTATCGCCTCTTTGACCACGCCCACACACATGTCACGATTTACCAGGTTATCGATGATGCCAGCAGGTTCGATGTCGGAACCACAGCGTTCGCTCTGCCAGAAAACGGTACTGATGCGCGCGCTGTGCTGGCCGCAGCGTTCGCCGCCTACGGCAAGCCCCAAGAAATCCTTTCCGACAATGGCGATGCGTTTGCCACCTATCACCGTGGTTTTCTCTCTGCTACTGAAACTTGGCTCGCCAGCCAAGGCGTTCTTGCTATTGCTGGTTTCGCCCCGACAACCCAGGGAAAAGACGAGCGCTCTCACCGCACGTTGACCCAGTTCCTCGATGCACGCCACCCAGTTAGCCTTGCTGAGGTCAACGCCTATCTGGCTGAATATCGCCAGGTGTACAACGAGCGACGACGGCATCAATCACTGCTGGTCGGCAAAATGCACATCACACCACGCCAGGCTTTCGATACCTTCCCCAAGGCACCGTCGCCTACGCATCCACTCGATCCTGAGCAGGTCTGGGCCCGCGTAGTCGCCTACAACCAGGCTCACAATCCACACGCTGTACCCGAAATGCTAAACGGCCCCGTGGAAGCGGCAACTTCACACGAGGCCAGCACCGATGACATGGCAGCTCAGCAGGGCATACCTTCCACCGATACCCCCACACTAACGGTGCCGACGACAAATTCAACAAACCATTGGGGCATCCCAGACCAGCTCTGCGTGAGCAAAGATGGCGTTGTACGCGTGTGCGGCTTCGGTCTCTACATTGGTCTGAGGTTTAAAAACCGCAGGCTCTACTCCACGGTCACAGCCGATAACGTTGCGGAGTTTTACACGGCCCATGACGGTGAATTCCTCTTCAGCGTGCCGCTGCCAATCACGTTGAGCCACAGGCCACCAGGTGGCCAGATCAACATCAACCTCGTTGAAGGAATGAAACATCGCCAACCACCGCGGATGAACCCGAAACTATCCAAACCCCGGCCGAAACGCAGGCCATAACCATAAACCGCTAGAAGTGTCCAAGAACTCCATGGATTCCGTGTCCAAGAAGACACCGGACTCCATGTCCAAAAACCCTATGGACATAACATTTCTAGCCCTTTTCTGGTGACGTTGGTAAACAACTCATGAACAATCCATGTACTACACCGTAACTTTCGGACGTTTTACTACACTTTATGACCAATTAGCCAAACATAATTAGGATTTTCGCAGGTCAACATCGTTAACCTAACAATTGTCTAAGCACCTTTTCGAGACTAGTGTTTCGAGACTAGTGTCTAGCGCGGTTAGCACGCAGTCGCCGCACCTTCCCACACGTGCCCGGCACGCTGACCCCTCTTTGCAGATTATTGCCCTAGTCCTGAAAGGGATCACGCTCGTGTCAGCGACACTTATCATCTTGGCCATCGTGGTCATCACGGCACTGGCCTTCGACTTCACCAACGGCTTCCACGACACCGCCAACGCCATGGCGACGTCGATCGCCACCGGCGCCCTGAAGCCTTTTACCGCCGTTGCCATTTCCGCAGTCCTCAACCTCATCGGCGCATTCCTCTCCGTCAACGTGGCCGCCACGGTGGCCAAGGGAATTGTCAACCTTGATCAGTACGACGTCTCCGTCCCCGCCGACGGCGACGCCCTCCTGATGGTCGTCTTCACCGGCCTCATCGGCGGTATTTCCTGGAACCTGTTCACCTGGCTCCTGGGCATGCCGTCTTCTTCTTCCCACGCCCTGTTCGGTGGTCTTATCGGCGCCGCCTTCGCAGCGCTGGGCACCGGCGGCGTGGCCTGGTCCTCCATCGCCGGCAAGATCATCATCCCGGCCATCGCCTCCCCGTTCATCGCCGCACTCGTGTCCGCTGCTGGCACCGCGCTGGTGTACTGGGTGACCAACACCATCCCGGACAAGGTCAAGAACGAGCACTTCCGCCACGGCCAGATCGTCACCGCCTGCCTGGTCTCCCTGGCGCACGGCACCGGTGACGCGCAGAAGACCATGGGCGTTATCTTCCTCGCCCTCGTTGCTGCCGGCGAGGCCAACGCTAATTCCCGCATCCCGACCTGGGTCATCATCGGCTGTGCCGTGGCCATCGCTGCCGGCACCATGTCCGGCGGCTGGCGCGTCATCCGCACCCTGAGCAAGGGTCTCGTGGAGATTGAATCCCCGCAGGGCATGGCCGCAGAGGCCACCTCCGCCGCCATCATCCTGACCTCCGCCACCGGCGGCATGGCACTGTCCACCACCCACGTGTCCACCGGTTCCATCCTGGGTACCGGCCTGGGCCGCAAGGGCGCCAAGGTCCGCTGGGGTGTTGCCATGCGCATGGTGGCCGCCTGGCTCATCACCCTGCCGTGCGCCGCATTCGTCGGCTTCGTCACCTGGTGGATCGCCAACGGCGTCGGCGCAGCCACCAACACCATGGTCGGCGCCATCGTCGACCTGCTCATCCTGCTGGGCATGGTCGCCCTCATCCTCATCCGCGCTCGCCGCAACCCGGTTGATGCCAACAACGTCAACGAGGACTGGGACGAGGACTCCGAGTCCGTTGACTCCTCCATGTCCCGCCGCGAGAAGGTTGCCGCCGGCGTGCCGGCCGGCAACTCCCCGGGCGCCGCTCACGCCGTCAACGATGTGGTCAAGGACCACACCGCCCTCAAGGACAACTAAGGATCCTCCATCATGACCGCACTGGAAATTGTCACCGCTCTGTTTCGCGTGGCTGCCCTGGCACTGACCTTCGGTGCTGGCATCCCGCTCCTGTTCGCCTTGGGCATGCGCTGCATGACCGGCGACCCGATCCGCAACACCGAGGGCGTCGTCATTGATGACACCCAGGCTTCGACCCAGATGAAGGTCTTGGGCTGGACCGTCTACGCAGTTCTCGGCCTCTTCATCCTCCTCGCCATCACGTGGATTGCGAAGGATTCCATCGCCCACTACATCGGCTGGGAGCCCTTTGCCGGAATCGCCGGCGGCCACTAACCGCCACCCGGCCCACACAGCCGGAATCCACCCCCTAGGACGGCACTGTCGCACCGCGCGACGGCGCCGTCCTTCGGCGTTTTCCACGCCCGCTGCGCCAGCCAATCACCCACCGCCGACAGAGAGCCATAGCTCTCAAGTGACGTACGCAACAGGAAACCAAAGTGAACAAAAAGTTAACTACTACTGAAATCCATGTAGCGTTTTGCGGCTTTGGGCGATATAGTTGGTGAATCCCAACGGTACGGAACCCCGTACCATCCCTACAAGAGACAAGAGAGGTGAGCACTAATGAATGCCATTTCCGGATTTTTCTCCGCTATCACCAACACGTTCAAGAGCGCCACCGGTACCGGTCTTGACACCATTACCGCTGCGCCCATCGCAGCCCAAGTAGCCGAGGACCTGTTCAACCACGACCTCGTCCCCGCCACCCGCAACGATGTCGAAGAGACCTATGCCGCCCTCACGGGCGACTTCCCGCGCGAGGGCGACCTTGCAGAGGTTGAACTCTTCCTGATGGACTTCGGTTGGCTGGCATAAGCCACGTCAGACACTCCCCGCACGGCCCGCGCCGCGCGGGGCTTTCTTTATCTACCATGCCCTCCTAGCCGCTACACACCAGCCAGATACACTCAGTTCCATGAACCACAGTAGCCCTACCAGCACCGCCAGCACTGCCAGGACTGCCAGGACTGCTGCCAAGGTTGCTGAGCTGGAGAGGCGTCGACAAGCAGCGGCTCACCCCGTAGGACCCGAAGCGCACGCGAAGCTCCACGCCCAGGGCCGCCTCACCGCGCGCGAGCGGGTGGACTATCTCCTGGACCCTGGCTCCTTCGTGGAAACGGGCATGCTGGCCGTGCACCGCACTACTGACTTCGGGATGGACAAGAAGCGCCCGGTCACCGACGGCATCATTACCGGCTGGGGGACCATCGACGGCCGCGAGGTCTGCATCTTCTCCCAGGACGGCACCGTCTTCGGCGGTGCGCTGGGAGAGGTCCACGGCGAGAAGATGATCAAGGTGATGGAGCTGGCCATCACGTCCGGGCGTCCCCTCATCGGCCTCTACGAGGGCGCCGGCGCGCGCATCCAGGACGGTGCGGTCTCCCTGGATTGGATTGCCCAGACCTTCTATCAGAACGTGCAGGCCTCCGGGGTCATCCCGCAGATTTCGGTCATCATGGGAGCCTGCGCCGGCGGCAATGCCTACTCCCCGGCGCTGACTGACTTCGTGGTCATGGTGGACCAGACCTCTCGGATGTTTATCACCGGCCCCGACGTGGTCAAGACCGTCACCGGTGAGGAGGTCACCCAGGAGGAGCTCGGCGGTGCTCGCATGCACATGGCCGACGCCGGGGACTCGCACTACACCGCCACCAGCGACGAGGACGCCCTGGACTGGGTGCACGACCTGCTGGCCTTCCTGCCCGCCAACAACCGCGAGTTCCCACCAGTCGAGCCCGTCGAGGGCCCGGATGACGAGCACGGCGCAGAAGCCGCGGGCCAGCACGTGCTGGATGAGCTCATCCCGGACTCCCCCACCCAGCCCTACGACGTGAAGGCGGTCATCGAGGCCCTCACTGACGACGGCGATTTTTTGGAGCTCCAGGCCGGGCGCGCTGAAAACATCGTCACCGCCTTCGGCCGCATCGAGGGCCACACCGTGGGTTTTGTGGCGAACCAGCCGCAGGTGCTGGCCGGCTGCCTCGACATTGCCTCCTCCGAGAAGGCCGCGCGCTTCGTGCGCACGTGCGACGCGTTCAACATCCCGCTCGTGCTGCTTGTCGACGTCCCCGGTTTCCTCCCCGGTGCCGAGCAGGAACGCGACGGCATCCTGCGCCGCGGCGCCAAGCTGCTCTACGCCTATGGCGAGGCCACCGTCCCCAAAATCACCGTCACGCTGCGCAAGGCCTACGGCGGCGCCTACTGCGTCATGGGTTCCAAGGGCCTGGGCGCGGACGTCACACTGGCCTGGCCCACCGCCCAGATTGCGGTCATGGGGGCCGCCGGCGCCGTCGGCTTCCTGCACCGCAGAGAAGTCCAGCACGCCCGCGACGCAGGTCTAAGCGACCACGACCTGGCTGACCTCGTGGCTTCCTTTGAGCGAGAGTACGAAGACCACATGCTCAACCCCTACCGGGCCGCGGAGCGGGGGCTTATTGACTCCGTCATTGACCCCTCCGAAACCCGCAGCACCATTGCCAAGAGCTTGCGGTTCTTCTCCGACAAGCGCGTGTCCCGGCCTGCTCGCAAGCACGGCAATATCCCGCTCTGAATCCCACTCTGATCGGCACGCCTCAAGTCTTGTGCCCGCGCTGTATTAGACTAGTGAGCCATGACTGACTTGAAGACGACCGCTGGCAAGATTGAGGATTCTGAGCTCCAAGCTCACTGAGTCCCGCGCGCCGCAGGGAGACGTCCCGGCCGCCCGCAGCGCCATCGAGGCGCTTTTTGACGCCGGCTCCTTCGTGGAGACCGATGCGCTGGCCCGCCACCGCTCCACCGAGTTCGGCCGCGAGCACATCCGCCCCTACACCGACGGCGTAGTCACCGGCTACGGCACCGTGGATGGCCGCAAGGTCTGCGCCTACGCCCAGGACGCTTCGCTTTTCGACGGCACGATGGGTGAGGTCTACGGCGAGAAGGTCACCAAGCTCTACGACCTGGCAATCAAAACCGGCGTGCCCATCGTGGCCCTCGTCGCCGGCGATAAGCCGCGCGCCCAGGAGGGCATTGTTTCCTCCGCCATGCAGGCGCGCATCCTCGCCCGTGCCACCACGGCCTCCGGCCTCATCCCGCAGGTCACCGCCGTCTACGCCGACTCCAAGGACGCCTCCTTGGTCGCCGCGCTCTCCGACGTCGCCATTGCCCCCGACGGCGACCTGACGACGGAGGGTGAGCACGAGGTGAACGTCGCCAAGCGCGTGCTGTCCTACCTGCCGTCCAACAACCGCGCCGCCGCCCCGCGTACCGACGCCACCATCGTGGCCGGCTCCGTCGAGGACAACATCAACGACGCCGACCGCGCCCTGGATTCCCTCGTGGGCGATGACGGTGCGGTCGATCTGGCAGACGTGGTCACCGCCACCTGCGAGGACGTCTACGAAATCGGCGCACGCGTCGAGGGTGTGTTTACCGGTTTTGGCCGCATCGAGGGCCGCACGATCGGTATTGTGGCCAACCGCGGCACCCTGGACGCCGCGGCGGCTTCCAAGGCCGCGCGCTTTATCCGCCTGTGCGATGCGTTCAACACCCCCATCGTCGAGTTCGTCGACGCCCCCGAGCTCACCGTGGAGAAGTCCGCACTGGCCAAGCTCGTGCATGCCTACGCGGCAGCCAGCGTGGGCAAGATCAGCGTCATCGTGCGCCGCGCCCTGGGCACCGGCTACATTGCCTTCGGCTCGAAGGAGCTCGGCGCGGACCTGTCCTACGCCTGGCCCACCGCAGAGATTGCTGTGGCGGACGCCGCTGCTTTGGCCGCCGAGCTGGAGCTGAGCGAGGACGAAGCCGCGCAGTACCTCACCCCGTACCAGGCTGCGGAGCGCGGCCTGGTGGATTCCGTGATCACCCCGGCGGCCACCCGCGGTTCCCTGGTTGAGGGGCTGCGTTTGCTGGACCGCAAGATCATCCCTACCCTGCCGAAGAAGCACGGCAACATCGTTCTCTAGAGGTTTTATGACTACTCCCCTATTCACTGTGCTCCGCGGCAATCCCACCGACGCGGAGGTGGAGGCGTTGAACTCCGTTCTCAAGCAGCTCGACTCGGAAGCCCGCGCTAAGGCTGCCGACACGCGCTCCGCGCGCGACCTGTGGGGCCAGCCGGGCGACGTGTTCAACCCGTCCGCCTTCCGCAACGTCCGCTACTACTAGGCCGCTAACGATGCGCATAGTTCTGGCCTCTCAGTCCCCCTCCCGCGCGTCGATCCTGCGCGGCGCCGGCGTGGAGCCCACCATCGCCCCAGCACACGTGGACGAGCGCGCCATCGAGTCCTCGCTGGAGGGGGCTTTCCCGGCGGAGATCGTGTGCGCCCTGGCTACCGCCAAAGCGGAGGCCATCGCGCCGGAGTACCCCGACGACGTCGTCGTGGGTGGCGATTCCATGCTGCTTCTCAACGGCGAATTGCAGGGCAAGCCCCACACCGAGGCCGCCACGGTAGAGCGCTGGCGCGCCCAGGCCGGCCGCACGGCCGAGCTCATTACCGGCCACTGCGTCCTCTTCGGTGGGCAGCGCTTCGAGGAGGCCTCCCGCACCACGGTGCACTTTGCCGAGGCGACCGAGGCCGACATCGCCGCCTACGCCCGCACCGGTGAGCCCCTCGAGTGCGCCGGGGCTTTTACCTTGGAGGCCATCGGCGGCTGGTTCATCGACCGTATCGAGGGCGATCCGTCCTCCGTCATCGGCTTGTCCCTGCCGGTGCTACGCCGCGCGCTGTATTCTTTCGATCTGTCCGTGTCATCTTTCTGGCAATCCCGCTAGGGTGTGTCCTATGGAAATGAAAGACATGCTTGCACCGAAGCCCATCGAACTCCCGGAGGATCCGGGGGCGAGTGCCACCGACGATCTGCAGGCAGGCATCGTAGCCCACCCCAATTCGCCACTGCTGTGGGCGCTGCTGGCGGAGAAGGAGCTGGCCCGCCTGCGGGAGGACGAGGCCCTGCCGACGGCCTACATCACCGCGTATGCCTATGCCCGCACCGGTTACCACCGCAGCCTCGACCGCCTGCGCGCCAATGGCTGGAAGGGCTGGGGCCCGGTTCCCTACTCTCACGAGCCGAATCAGGGCGTTCTGCGCGCCATCGCAACCCTCGCGCATGCCGCGCAGGCTATCGGCGAGGATGACGAGTACGACCGCCTACGCCAGATGCTTTCCGACGCTTCACCGGACGCCGTCGCCGGTCTCCTGGACTAACCCACCACAACCACAAATCCCGCGGTCCTCTCGAAAGAGGCCGCGGGATTGCGCTTATGTGCGGAAGCTACGTCTGACGCTACTTGGTCGACGTCTTCTCGCCCTGCTCCACCAGCTGGGAGGTGTTCTGCGCGGTGCGGATGTTCGCCACGAAGAATTCCAGGACAAGGCGAACTCCGATGACGTAGAGCAGGTACTGGATACCGCCCAGAATCAACGTCAGGAAGAAGGCCAGGAAGCCGAGCAGGATGCTGTCTGCGAAGGCCGACAAGGAGAAGAGGACGGTGACTGCCCAGAAAATGGCGCCCAGGATGACGGTCAGGATGTAGATGAAGGACGCGAAATCCAGGGTGATGAAGTTCTTGAAGGAGAAATCAAACAGGGCCTTAAAGAAGCCCCCACCCTTGTTGGCCTGTCCAGCCTGGTTGTTCTGCTGCGGGTACTGCTGCTGGTTAGCGGCACCTGCACCGAACGGGGCGACCTGCTGGCCAAAGCCCTGGGACTGGGAGCCGAAGCCCTGGTTCTGCTGAGCACCGAAGCCGTTGTTCTGCTGCTCCTGCTGACCAAAGCCCTGGGACTGAGTCTGGGTCTGGGAGCCGAAGCCCGAAGACTGCTGCTCCTGCTGGTAGCCGCCGAAGCCAGAGGACTGAGCGGTGGACTGGTTGTAGTCCGGCTGCGCGCCGAAAGTCTCGGTCGGCTGCTGGCCAAAGCCCGAGCCCTGCGCCGCAGTGCCCTCGTTGGAGGTGCTCTGGGGGCTGGAGTAATCGTCGGAGTAGTTTCCGTAGGAGGAAGAGGAGGAAGCCTCAGAGGCGGAGGAGGAATCCGCGGACTCGGACGCCGGGACGGCGGATGCAGAGTCGCCGTAGCTACCCGCAGAGGAGGCGGACTCCTCAGCGGCGTGGGAGTCGGTGGAGCCCTGGGCGGAGTTGTCGCCGTAGCTGCCGAAACCGGAGTCCTGGGAGGGGGAACCAAAACCGGACTGGCCGCCCCAGCCGAAGCCCTGATTGGAGGAGGAATCAGCCGAGGAGTCAGCGGCAGAATCAGCAGAGTGGTTCGGGGTGTAGTCGGAGCCGAAGCCGCCGCCGAAACCGTTGTTGTTGTTTTCGCCGTTCTCGCCGAACTGGTTGGGGTTCGTCATGTGCTCGGTAGTCCTTTCATAGAGAAATCTAGGAGAGCAGTTGTGTGTACCAGTCTCAACGTACCTGAGATCCCTTTCACTGGCAGCACGGTTTGGGGACTACGCCCCAAAACGGGGAATCCCCCTCACCACACACTGGTTTTAACAATGCATGGAGAGAGGGAAGAGCAAGAATGAAACACTCAGTAATAAGTGTTCCGCATTAGGCGTGCTTTTCCTCCACGCGCTTGATGGCCTCGGCGGCCACCTTTTCTTGGATGCCCATGTCCAGCTCCGAGGTGAAGCCCACGCAGGAGCAGTTAATCTCACCCAGAACGTAGGTGTCCTGGCCATCGTCGCCATCAGCAAGCATGAAGTCCGCGGTCCAGATCAGCGGGATGTTATCGCCGCCGAGCTTCTCAGCGATCACCGGGCGAACCTCCGCGAACATGTCGATGAGCTCCTGCCACTCCTCCGGCTTCTGGTAGGTGTACTTCGCGCCGGAGAACAGGGTGGCAGAGAAGGCGTCGCCGCCCTCGGCCGGCTTCTTGTGCACGACGAATACCGGGTCCGGGCCGACGAGGAGGATGCGGATTTCGCCCTCCACGATGCGCGGCATGAAGCGCATGTCCACGAGCATGCCGTTATCGCCCTCAATGTACTGGTCGCAGAAGTCCATGAACTCGCCCAGCTCGCGCTCCTCGGTGTGATTGTCCACGGCCTCGGTGCACTTGAGCTTGGTGTCCAGCGGCAGCGCGGTGCCCGGCTCGACGGACTCGGCAACGGACTCATCCGCCAAGCGCACGCGCCAGATGCCGGAGCCGGTGGAGCCGCGATTCTGCTTGAGGACGCGCTCACCGTAGGACAGAGAGGTCGGGAACGTGCTGTGGAAGGATTCCACGTCGTAGTAGGCCGCGGTGTCGGACGGCACCAGGTCGGTGTCGTTGAGCTTGACCAGTGCGTCCTTGGCGCCGTAGGCCATCATCTCGGCCGGGGTGGACATGCCGACCAGGCCAGCCTCAGCAAGCTTGCTCAACAGGTCGAAGTAGCCCTTCTCACCGCCCGGGATGTTGCCCGGGTTCACGCGGGAAATGTAGGCATCAAAGTTCTCAGAGACGTACTCGAAGAGCTTCTCGGACCACTCAGGGCGGTAGAACACAACCTCTGCGTGCCAGCCTGCATCCTTAATACAGTCAACAATGGGCAGGGTGTCCTTGCGATGGCCGTTGAACTGCTTGTCAGAACCGCCCTCGACCTCGAAGACGACGATTGCCTTATGCACAGCTAATCCCTTTCGTTGGGGTAATTTGCGGGGTCACTTCCTAAAATAACTCAGTCACACACTCTGCGCTTGTCAAAGCTGCTACCCCCCAAAAGTCAAGCTCACACACCACTCCATCCCCTGACCTGCACGGTTGTTATAACCAGTGACTGTAACGGGGCTGATTTCGCAGGCCATGTGTATCCAACACCACAAAAGTTTCCCCCGGGTGACCACTCACCCGTCATCCGCGCTAGAGTTGAGGCGACCATTCCTTCTAATGAAAAGGTAGGTGGACTGTGGCCGATTTTGACCCGAATCCCCCCTTCCAGGAGTACGCGCACCCTGAGCGTCTCGTATCCGCACCGTGGCTGTCCGCGCGCCTGGGCGTGAAAGGCCTGCGGGTCATCGAGGTCGACGAGGACTCCCTCCTCTACGACATCGGCCACATCCCCACCGCCACCCGCATCAACTTCCAGAAGGAGTTGATGGACCCCACGACGCGCGACCTCATTGATGAGCAGGGCTTCACCGAGCTCATGCGAGATAAGGGAATTGAGCGCGAGGACACCGTGGTCTTCTACGGCGACAAGTCGAACTGGTGGGCCGCCTTCGCCCTGTGGGTCTTCGAACTCTACGGCCACCCGGACGTGCGCATTCTGGATGGCGGACGCGATGCGTGGATGTCTGAGGAGCGCGATACGTCCTTCATGGTGCCCGACTTCCCTGTGTCCTCCTACCCGGAGGTCACTCTCGATGACACGGCGCGCATCTTCGTCGAGGAACTGCGCGGCGCCTCCGCCAATCTGGTAGATACCCGCAGCCCCGAGGAGTATGGCGGCGAGGCCGCGCGCACCTCGGGAAACGGGGAGTCTCCCTACGGCACCACGATGACGCACGGCCACATCCCCGGCGCCTCCAACCTGGAGTGGGACCGCGCGGTGTACCCCAACGGCTGCTTCCGCGCGCACAACGAGCTCGAGATCAACTACGGGGATCTGGAGCCGGCGACCGAAACGGTGCTCTATTCCCACGTTGGCGCGCAGGCCGCACACACGTGGTTCGTGCTCAAGTACCTGCTGGGCTTTAGCTCCGCGCGGGTCTACGATGGCTCGTGGGCCGAGTGGGGGAATATGATCCGCATGCCCGTTGAGCGCTAACATTGGCGTGAACAACGCGCCTCAACGAAGCCCGCATCCGCGCTGGTGCGGGTTTTCTTTTTGGACACGTGACAATGTTCGCATGTTTTGGTGTGCAAGAATAGTACGCAGTCCTATCACAATTTTTGGAGGAGGGTTCCTGCCGTGGCAGTTGAAACCAAGAACATCACCAAGGTCCTCGTGGCCAACCGCGGTGAGATCGCAGTCCGCGTTATCCGCGCGGCACGGGATGCCGGTATTGCATCCGTCGCCGTCTACGCCGAGCCCGACGCCGATGCTCCCTTCGTCACGCTCGCGGACGAGGCCTTCGCCCTCGGCGGCCAGACCTCGGCAGAGTCTTACTTGGACAGTGCCAAGCTTCTCGACGCCGCCGCTAAGTCCGGCGCCGACGCCATCCACCCCGGTTACGGCTTTTTGTCCGAGAACGCCGAGTTTGCCCAGGCCGTCATTGACGCCGGCCTGACCTGGATCGGCCCCTCCCCGCAGTCCATCGCGGACCTGGGTGACAAGGTCACCGCTCGCCACATTGCTGAGCGCGCCGACGCCCCCATGGCCCCCGGCACCCCGGATCCGGTCAAGGACGCCGCGGAGGTTGAGGCCTTTGCCGACGAGCACGGCCTGCCCATCGCCATCAAGGCCGCCTTCGGCGGTGGCGGCCGCGGCATGAAGGTCGCGCACACCCGCGAGGAGATCGCAGACCTGTACGAGTCCGCTACCCGCGAGGCCACCGCCGCCTTCGGCCGCGGCGAGTGCTTTGTAGAGCGCTACCTGGACAAGGCCCGCCACGTTGAGGCTCAGGTCCTGGCGGATCAGCATGGCAACGTCGTCGTCATGGGCACCCGCGATTGCTCCCTGCAGCGTCGCTTCCAGAAGCTTGTCGAGGAAGCCCCTGCCCCGTTCCTCACCGACGAGCAGCGCGCCGCCATCCACGAGTCCGCCAAGCACATTTGCCGCGAAGCCGGCTACTACGGCGCCGGCACGGTGGAATACCTCGTCGGCTCCGACGGCCTCATCTCCTTCCTTGAGGTCAACACTCGCCTCCAGGTGGAGCACCCCGTCACTGAGGAGACCACCGGCTACGACCTCGTCCGCGAGCAGTTCCGTATCGCTGAGGGCCGTGAGCTCTCCATTACTGAAGATCCTGCCCCGCGCGGGCACGCCTTCGAGTTCCGCATTAACGGCGAGGATGCCGCTGCCGGCTTCATTCCCGCCCCGGGCACCATCACCGGCTACACCGAGCCGGCCGGCCCCGGCGTGCGTGTGGACTCCGGTGTGCGTGAGGGTTCCGTCATTGGCGGCCAGTTCGACTCCATGCTGGCCAAGCTCATCGTGTGGGGACCGGACCGCGCCACCGCCATCGAGCGCGCCCGCCGCGCCCTGGCGGAATACCGCGTCGAGGGCCTGCCCACCGTCATTCCCTTCCACCAAGCCATTCTTAGCGACCCGGCGTTTGCCGCGCAGGACGGCAGTTTCACGGTCTACACCAAGTGGATCGAGGAAGAGTGGGTCAACGAGCTTCCCGCAGCGGAGGATTCCGTCGAACCAGAAGCGCAGGAGAACTCCCAGAAGTTCGTCGTGGAGGTCGGCGGCCGCCGCCTCGAGGTAGCCCTGCCCAGCAATCTACTGCTGGGCGGCGGCCAGCAGCGCAAGAAGTCGAAGAAGCGCCGGAGCGGCGGTGCACAGGCCAACGTGTCCGGCGATGCAGTGACCGCACCGATGCAGGGCAGCGTGATCAAGGTGGCCGTCGAGGAAGGCCAGGAGGTCGCAGAAGGCGACGTCGTCGTCGTGCTCGAGGCCATGAAGATGGAAAACCCCGTCAAGGCCCACAAATCCGGCACCGTCACCGACCTCAAGGTCGCCACCGGCGCGCAGATCAACAAGGGCGAGCCGATTCTGGAGATCAAGTAGCCTCGAAAGGCATGAGCGTCAACGATTCCGAATTCGGAGTGCGGCTAGCCAAGGAGCACGACCGCACCTATCTCTCCCGTCTCCTCTTCCTCGCCGATGTCCTCGGTGATGAAAACGCCCACCTTGGGGACTTCCACACGCCGGATGTGGGGCTCTACATTGATGAGTGGTCACCGCAGGTCGACGGCGGCGTCATCGCCGTCTCCAGCCACCGCGTCCCCGTCGGCGGAGCCTGGCTGCGCTACTACACCACCGAGCAGAAGGGTGCAGCCTACACCGGAAACCCAGAGGCCGACCCATTCGACGAATCCCAGTGGGCCACCGACCTCGATCCGGAGGACATTCCTGAGCTCTTCCTCGCCGTGGAGTCACGTTACAGGGGCCTGGGCGCTGGACGACGCCTCCTGCGCAACGCCTGCGACCTCGCTGAGGCCCAAGAGGCCCCAGCCGTATCGCTCTGGATCGAACCCGAGAACACCGGTGCCCGCAAGCTCTATGAGTCCGAAGGCTTCGTCGACATTGTGGTCCCCGGCCGCCCAGACGCCCAAGTGATGCTCAAGCGCTTCTAGCAGCACAAGCCTCCGAGGCGATAACACAAACGCACGAACCCCCTTCTCCCTGGTGTTTGTTCCAGGCAGGAGGGGGTTCGGCGGCTTTAATTGTTGACGGCTTTAATTGATGACGGCGATAAGGTCGCCGCCCTCAACCTTGGTGGCGGCGCCAATGGCGACGCGCTCGATGGTGCCGTCCTTTGTGGCGGAGATGGACGCTTCCATCTTCATGGCCTCGATGACGGCGATCTGGTCGCCGGCCTTGACCTCGTCGCCCACCTTGGCGGTCGGGTTCACCACGCCGGCGAACGGAGCGGCCACGTGGCCCTCGTTGGACGGATCCGCCTTCTCCACGGTGGGGACGCTGGACTCGATGTTCTGGTCGCGCACCTTGAGCGGGCGAATCTGACCGTTGACATTGAGCACCACGTTGCGGATGCCCTTCTCGTCCGGTTCACCGATAGCGTCGAGACGCACGGTGATCGGGGTAAGGTTCGCGCGGTCCTTGGAGCCCTCCGGGAAGTAGTGGACGATGTAGTCCTTGCCCTCTTCCAGACCGTAGAAGAAGATCGTGTCCGTGAGCGCCTCGGTGTTACCGAAGGTGCGGCGGAACTCGTTGAACTCCTCGAACTGCTTCGGGAAGAGCAGGCGGTTCAGAGAGGCACGACGCTCGGTCGAGTTATCCGAGACTAGGTGCTCCTTCTCCTCCTCCGGGACTGGCTTCACGGTGACGTCGCCAATCGTGCGACCCTCTAGGACCTTGTCACGCAGTGGCGGCCAGCCACCCGGAGGGGTACCGAGCTCACCGCGCAGGAAGGCGATGACGGAGTCCGGAATGTCGTACTTGGTGGGGTTGGCCTCGAAGTCCGCCGGGTCAACGCCCGCGCCCACCAGATGCAGCGCCAAGTCGCCCACGACCTTGGAGGACGGGGTCACCTTGGTCGGTCGGCCCAGCATCTCGTTCACAGCCGCGTAGGTGTCCTCGATGACCTCGAAGCGGTCCTCCAGTCCCAGCGCGCTAGCCTGCGCGCGAAGGTTGGAGAGCTGACCGCCCGGAATCTCGTGGCGGTAGACGCGGCCGGTCGGCCCCGGAATGCCCTTCTCGAACGGGCGGTAGAGCTGGCGCACGGCCTCCCAGTAGGGCTCCAGATCGGAGACGGCCTTGAGGGAAATGCCGGTGTCACGCGCGGAATCAGAGAACGCCGCGATGATGGCAGACAGGGACGGCTGCGAGGTGGTACCGGCCAGCGGTGCAGACGCACCGTCGACGACGTCGGCGCCAGACAGCGCTGCCGCATAGTAGGTGGCCAGCTGGCCGCCCGCGGTATCGTGCGTGTGGACGTGGACCGGTAGATCGAATTCCTTGCGCAGAGCCATGACCAGCTTGGACGCGGACTCCGGGCGCAGCAGGCCGGCCATGTCCTTAATTGCCAGCACGTGGGCGCCGGTGTTGACGATCTCCTCGGCCAACTTGAGGTAGTAGTCCAGCGTGTAGAGCTTCTCATTCGGCGAGCACATATCGCCGGAGTACGCCATGGCGACCTCCGCCACGGTGGTATTGGTCTCCAGGACAGCATCGATGGCGGGGCGCATCTGGGAGACGTCGTTCAGCGCGTCGAAGATGCGGAAGACGTCAACGCCGGACTTTGCCGCCTCCTGAACGAACGCGTTGCACACGTCGTTGGGGTACGGCGAGTAGCCCACGGTGTTGCGTCCACGCAGCAGCATCTGGATGTTCTGGTTCGGCATAGCCTCACGCAGCAGGTCCAAGCGCACCCATGGGTCTTCCTTGAGGAAGCGCATAGCAACGTCGTACGTCGCGCCACCCCAGGCCTCCACGGAGTACAGCTCCGGGGTCATGCGGGCCACGGCTTCTGCCGCGGTGACCAGGGCGGTACCGCGCACGCGGGTGGCCAGCAGGGACTGGTGGGCGTCACGGAACGTGGTATCGGTGACCGCGAGGGCATCCTGCTTGCGGATTTTCTCGGCCCACTTCTTCGGGCCGAGCTCCAGCAGGTCGTCGCGCGAACCGCGCGGCGGGGCCGCCTCGTAGTCTAGGTCCGGCATCTTGTCGAAGGGACGCAAGGTGGTGGGGCGCTCGCCGTTGGGCTTGTTGACGGTGACGTCCGCGATGTAGTCAATGATGCGGCCGGATTCGTCCACAGCCGGCGGGGCCTTAAGCAGGTCCGGGTGCTCCGGGATGAAGCTGGTGTCCACGCGGGTGGTGACGAAGTCCGGTTCGCGCAGCAGGGCGCGCAGGAAGCCGATGTTGGTGGCCACACCGGCCACGGTGAACTCATTGAGCGCGCGCTGCGCACGGGCCACCGCCTGCTCGAAGTTGACGCCGCGGCAGGTCATCTTCACCAGCAGAGAGTCGAAGTTCGGGGAGACCTCGGCGCCGACGGCCGTTGCACCGTCGAGACGCACGCCCGCGCCGCCCGGCGAACGGTACTGGGTCAGCGTGCCCGTATCGGGGCGGAAGCCGTTGGCGGGATCCTCGGTGGTGATACGGCACTGCAGGGCAGCACCGTTGATGTGGATGTCCTCCTGCTTGAGGCCGAGCTCCTCGAGGGACAGGCCGGCCGCAATCTGCATCTGGGACTTCACAATGTCCACGCCCGTGATCTCCTCGGTCACGGTGTGCTCCACCTGCACGCGCGGGTTCATCTCGATGAAGACGTGATTACCCTTCTCATCGACGAGGAACTCCACGGTTCCGGCGCCCTCATAGTTGATGTGCTCGCAGAACTTCACGGCGTCCGCACAGATGCGGTCACGCAGCTCTGGGTCCAGCGTCGGCGCCGGGGCGATCTCGACGACCTTCTGGTGGCGGCGCTGCACGGAGCAGTCACGCTCGAAGAGGTGCATGACGTGGCCTTGGGAGTCCGCCAGAATCTGCACCTCAATGTGCTGCGGACGGATGACAGCAGTCTCGAGGTACACGTTGCCGTCACCGAAGGCGGCCTCCGCCTCACGGGAAGCCTCCGCACACTTGGTCTTCAGTTCCGCCTCGTTCTCAATGAAGCGCATACCGCGGCCGCCACCGCCGGCAACTGCCTTGACGAACACGGGGAACTCAAAGTCGTTGGAGTATTCCGCCAGCTTGTCGACGTCCGTCGAGGGCTCCGAGTCCTTCAACGTCGGCAGCCCAGCCTCTTCCGCGGCGGCCACGGCTGCGGCCTTATCGCCGGTCAGGTCCAGGGTCTCAGCGGTGGGGCCGATGAACTTAATGCCGTTGTCCCGGCAGGCGCGGGCCAGGTCAGCACGCTCTGACAGGAAGCCATAGCCGGGGTAAATGGCATCGGCGCCGGCCTTCTTAGCGGCGCGAATAACCTCATCGATGTCGAGGTATGCCTTGACCGGCTGTCCCTCGGTGCCAATGCGGACGGCCTCATTAGCAAAGGCACGGTGGAAGGAGTTGCGGTCCTCCTTCGGGTAGATGGCCACGGTCTTCGCGCCCACCTCAAAGGCGGCACGGAAGGCACGCACGGCAATCTCGCCGCGGTTGGCCACCAGAATCTTGGAGAAGGACTTCTGGGCGGTATCAGACACTTGCTGTAATCCTTTCAATTAAGCGAGATGCAGACTCCACAGTAGTGCCCGTGACGGACACGTGGGCGAGAATTGACATATCGGTTAACAGAAATTCAGTCCATACGTAGAACTCGGGGATCAAGCGAAAAGAATTCCAGCACATACCGGCTGCACGCTGCTCCGACTATCTATTCGCACGCACCACTCCAGTGGCACCCCGCCCCCGTTCACGCTCCACTGGTTCACTCCAGGCTCCCCTAAGTTGGGCCCTCCTGACGACGACGCTCTCCACACATCTGCAGAGTGCCGCAGACACCCGGACTGGTTCGACTTCAGATTCGTCCACACATTCGAAGCACGTCTACCCCATGTCTGGAGCGAGTGTCATGATGCTTCGCGTTCACTCTTTTTCTCACTCAAGAGGCCGCTCTCTCATGACCAACCACACCAACCCCTACGCCGCCCCGCAGTTCCCCGAAGGCCCAACAGCAGCGCAGCCTGCCCCGCAGCCGAAAAAAGAAGAAGCACGGGTGCCTCGCGTGGGGCGCCGGCGCAGTCGCGGTTCTGTTTCTCGGCAGCATCGCAGTGAACGGCAGCTCCGGCAACGATGCGGCCCCGCACTCCGCGTCCTCATCAGTGTCCGCGTCGTTCGCTTCCGGAACCGATGTCAACACCGATTCCACTGCTGCGGAACTGGTGTCTCAGGACTCCCCCGCCACCGCGGCCCAGGCCGATGACGATGCTCCGAAGGAGTACCGAAATGCCCTGCGTGCGGCCCAGCGCTACCTCGATTTTTCCGGCTTCTCCGAGGCGAAGCTGTACCACCAGCTCACCAGCGAATACGGATCGCAGTACACTCCTGACGCGGCCCAGTACGCGATGGACCACATCACCGTGGACTGGAATGCCGAAGCCCTCGAATCCGCGGAGAGCTACATCGAGTATTCGGGCTTCTCCAAGGCCAAGCTCTATGACCAGCTCACTTCCGAATACGGCGAGCAGTTCACTGCGGAGCAGGCCCAGTACGCCGTTGACAACGTCAATGCGGACTGGATGGAGGAGGCAGTACAGTCAGCGGAGAGCTACCAGGAGTTCTCTGCCATGTCGGGCGCTGGACTCCTGGACCAGCTCACCAGTGAGTACGGCGAGAAGTTCACTATGGAAGAAGCCCAGCATGCAGTCAGCGCGCTGGGCCTCTAGGCAAGTGACTGTGGAGGTCTACTCCAAGTCGTCGTGGGCAACGAGGCGGCGGGCGGCCTCCGTGATGGTGCCGGACAGCGACGGGTAGACGGCGAAGGAATCCGCCAGCTGGTTCACGGTGAGCTGGTTGGTCACAGCAACCGCCACGGGCAGGATGAGCTCGGAGGCGGTGGGGGCGACAATGACGCCGCCGATGACGCGACCGGAGGTGGCGCGGCAGAAGAGCTTGACAAAGCCGTGCTGCAGGGAGCGCATCTTGGCGCGCGGATTGGTCTTGAGCGGCATCGTGATGGTGCGGGCTGCGACCTCACCGGCCTCAATTTCTGCCTGGGTAAAGCCGACGGCGGCGATCTCCGGGCGGGTGAACACCGCGGTAGCGACGGTCTTCAGGCGCAGCGGAGACACGCCCTCACCCAGCGAGTGGTACATGGCGATGCGGCCCTGCATCGCGGCAACAGACGCCAGCGGGAACAGGTCAGAGCAGTCACCAGCAGCGTAGATGCCGGCCACGTTGGTGCGGGAAACGCGGTCGACCTCAATGTGGCCAGACTTGGTGGTGGCCACGCCCACGTGCTCGAGGCCGAGGTCCTTGGTGTTAGGGATGGAGCCGATGGACATGATGACGTGGGAGCCGTGGATCTCACGGCCGTCCTGCGTCTTGACCACCACGTTGCCGTCCTCGGTGCGGGAGACGGTCTCCACGCGGCAGTTCTTCTCCAGCTCCACGCCGCGCTCTGCCAGGACGGTCTCGAGGACGTCGGCCGCATCGGCGTCGTCATGCGGCAGGATGCGGTCACGGGAGGCCACCATGGTCACGCGCACGCCCATTTCCGCGAAGGCGGAGACAAACTCGGCGCCGGTGACACCGGAACCGACGACGATGAGGTGCTCCGGCTCCTCCTTGAGGTCATAGACCTGCTGCCAGGTAAGGATGCGCTCGCCGTCCGGCTGCGCGCCCGGCAGGATGCGCGGGGTGGCACCGGTGGCGACGAGGACGAGGTCAGCGTCGAGCGTCTCGGTGGTGCCGTCGTTACGGGTCACATCAACCCGGTGGGCGGCGCCCGTGACGCCGTTCTGGTCCTCAGAGAACGCCGCGCGGCCATCGATAACCTGGACGCCGATCTTCTCCAGACCGTCACGCACGTCTTGCGACTGGTTGCCGGCAAGTGCTTGCACACGGCCGTTGAGCGCCTGCAGGTTCAGCTTCAACGAGCTGAGCTGGTTGTTGAGCCCCATGTCATCGGCACGGCGGAAGTCGGTCTGAATATTTGCGCCGGCAATAAAGGACTTTGACGGCACGCAGTCCAAAAGAACGGAGGAGCCGCCGGGGCCCTGGTCCTCCACCAACGTAATGTGTGCGCCGTACTTAGCGCCGGCAGTCGCGGCCTCGTAGCCTGCGGGGCCACCGCCAATAATTACGATGCGGGGGGCTTCCTGTGACACTGTCGCTCCTTCTGCAAGAAATTAAATAGAAATCGTGTCACAGTTTAATGGTTGGAAGCTTATTCCTCCACGTTGGCAAACTGCTCCGCCACGGAGCCAAAAAGCTTCACGCCCACGCCAATCGCGCGCTCGTCCGGCGCCAAGTCCCCCATGTGGAGATCGTGCTGCTCCCCTTCCCCGGACCAGCAGCCCAGGCGGGCCATGGAGCCGGGTACTTTCTCCAGGTACCAGGAGAAATCCTCGCCGCCGGAGGACTGCGGGGCCTGGACCACGGCTTGCGGATCGATGGCCTGGGCAGCGCTGGCGAGGAGGGCGGTCGAGACGTCGTCGTTCAGCACCGGCGGAACCCCGCGGTGATAGACCAATTCGTGCTCCACCCCCGTGGGTGCCAGCACCTGCTCCACCAGCTCCGCGAACAGCGTCTGCATCTCGCGCCAGATGGCGATATCAGCGGTGCGCATGGTGCCGGACACCGAGCCGGTCTCCGGGATAGCGTTGGGGGCGTAGCCGGAGTTGACCTGGCCGAAGACCAGGACGGTGCCGGTGCGCGGATCCACCCGGCGCGACAGCAAGCCAGGGAGGTCCGTGAGCAGCTTGCCTAAGGCATAGACGACGTCGGCCGACAGGTGCGGGCGCGAGGTGTGCCCGCCGGGTCCGGTGACGTTGATTTCCACGACGTCCGTCGCGGAGGTAATTGCGCCTGCGCGCACGCCGATGCGGCCCACGCGCAGCTTCGGCTCCACGTGGACGGCGAAAATGGAGTTCACGCCTTCCAGCGCTCCCCACTCGATGACGTCGGTGGCGCCACCCACCCATACTTCCTCAGCGGGCTGGAAGATAACGCGAACGCCGAAATCCAGCGGGTGCTCGCGGTTGAGATCCGCCAGCGCGCAGGCAGTGGCCAGCGCGATTGTGGTGTGCACATCGTGGCCGCAGGCGTGCATGACGCCGGGCACCTCGGAGGTGTACTCGAGGCCAGTGACCTCGGTGACGGGCAGCGCGTCGATATCGGCGCGGAATGCCAAGCGCCCGAGCTCGGTATCCGGCCCGATGTCCACCATGAGGCCGGTCTCCGGGAAGAGCTGCGGCTCCAGGCCATACTCGCGCAGGGTGCGGGCGATGAAACGCGTCGTCTCCACCTCGTTGTTCGAGGTTTCCGGGTGGCGGTGAATATGGCGGCGCCACGCGATGACCTCCGCGCGGTGGCTGCTAAACCACTCACTCACGAACTCTGAGATCATTGCTTCCTCCTCCACGGTTCCTTTCTGGGAGAGTCTACAACTAGACCATGCGGTTCAGTTAGCCGCGCAGGTCAGCCACGCGTGGCACTGAGCGGTCCGCTCGTACGGCGCGCTAAAGATCGATGTTGCGCGGGCCGTACAGGCGGTCGCCGGCGTCACCCAAGCCGGGCACGATGTAGGCGTCCTCGTTGAGCTGCGGGTCAATCGCGGCAGTCACCAAACGGACGGGCAGGCCGGAGTTCGCCAACGCGTCAACACCTTCTTGCGCGGAGACCATGCAGATGGCGGTGATGTCGGTTGCGCCGCGGTCTGCCAGCAACTTGAGGGAGTGCAGCAGCGAGCCGCCGGTGGCCAACATCGGGTCCACCACGAACACGCTGCGGCCGCTGAGATCCTCCGGGAGGGCCTCCAGGTACGGCACCGGCTGGTGCGTCGCTTCGTCGCGCGCCATACCAATGAATCCCACCTGTGCATCCGGAATCATGGACAGTGCCGGGTCCACCATGCCCAGGCCGGCGCGGATGATGGGGACGATGATGGGCGGGTCCTGGAGGCGCGTTCCCTCCGCGGTGGACACGGGGGTGGCGCAGTCGAAGTGCTCGACAGGGAGGTTGCGCGCAGCCTCGTAGACGAGCATGGTGCCCAGGTCCCGCAGGGCGGCGCGGAAGGCGGCGTTATCGCTGCGGGCATCGCGCATCAGCGTCAGGCGGGAGGCGGCGAGGGGGTGGTCTACAACGTGGATATCCATGCCCACCACTGTATAAGAGTTGGGCGGGAACCGATCGGTGGGACGGGCAGTCTAATACGTCATGACGACCTTTCAGATTGATACCGAACACACGCGGCGTTTAGCGCACGAGCTTGCCGACGCCGCCCAGGCCTCCCCCACCCCACCTCCCGCACTTCCCACCGATCCCACGTTGAGTGGCTTCATTACTGCTCTCGAAGGAGCACTCTCCAACCTCGATGCTCGGCTGGCCCAGGTAAGGGCCGATGCCACGGCGGTGGCGGAGTCAAGCTTCCGCATGGCTAGGGAGGCCGAGGACTCCGACGACGGACTGGCCGCTGCCTTAGGAGGTGCGTGATGCTGCAGACCGCCATCGCGCAGATTGCGCGCCTGCAACCAGAGCAGCTTCCGCACGTAGGCCTTCCAGCAGTGCCGGATCTTGCTGCCGCGCGTCCCCTGGCGGACATCGCGCACGGCAATGCCGCCCCGCTTCTCGCTGCGGCTCGTGTGGCGGCGGAGGACCGCTCCACCATCGAGGCAGCCCTAGGAAAGGCTCGCCGGCTTATCGGGGCCACTCTGGGGGATCTGCTCCGCCTCGGCATCGAGCTTCTCCAGCGCGGTTTCCCTATTGCGCTGCGGCTACTTATTCCTGTCCCTGCAGTGCGCGCCGCGGCGTTGGCGAAGCTGCGCTGTCTGGCATCGCAGTACGTGGCGCGGGCCGTGCAGCGCGTGAAGCAACTGGCCGGCGAACTGCTCCAGGCTTCGGCCCCGCTGCTGCCCATTGCGCAGCGCGCAGTGCAGGCGGCGGTGCGCGGCAGCCAGCCGGACAACACCACCGTGACTCGGCATGCACTCCCCGCCCCCACTTCCGCCGAGGCTGATGTGCCTACTCCGGTGGCCGCCCACGCCCCCGCGGACTCGTCCGGCTCCACCCAGGGCCGGGCGGCGGTGCAGGCGGCGATGTCCCAGGTAGGAACTCCATACGTGTGGGGCGGTACGGGCGCCGGCGGATTCGACTGTTCCGGCCTCACCCAGTGGGCGTGGCGCCAGGCCGGGGTGGAGCTCCCGCGCACCGCGGAGAGCCAGGCGGTGGGTCGGCAGGTCAGCGCCGCGGAGCTGCAGCCGGGGGACCTCGTGGTATGGGACGGGCACGTGGCCATGTACTCCGGCGATGGGCTAATGGTGGAGGCGGGAAGCCCCGTGCAGACCAATCCGCTGCGCACCAACAACATGGGGATGGCTTTCAAAGGGTTCTGGAGGCCTACAGGGTAGACTGTTTCCCCATGAACACCCGCGCTATCATCCCCGTCCAGCTCTCCCTTAGCGAGGGAGACTTCTACACCCTGTGGGCGCCGAAGTGGCGCCAGAACGGCTCCGAGTGGCAGGCCTTCTTGGGAGACGATGAGTCCATCCTCCTCTTCCCCACTGAGGCCGCCATGCTGTGTTTCCTCGAATCCGGCAAGAAGCACGACCTGCTTGACCACCCCAAGTGGGAGGCCTTTAACTCCCAGCCGGCTAACCGCGTCGTTGCGTCCAAGAAGGATGTCTACGATCTTGTGGCCATGCCGAAATTCCTGGCAGGCCGCCCGAGCCACGAGAACGTATCCACCGTGGCCCGCTGCCTGGAGATGGCCCGCGCGTTGGCTGAGGTTGCCGCTGCCGAGCACACCGTCATCTTCTTCGCCTCGCACTCCATCCTGCGCAACACCGCCCGCGGCGCCGACCACTACGCCGGCGATGCCGGCATGAACGAGTGGTCCGGCGTGGGCCGCGTGGTCCACGCCAACTGGCGCGAGGTCATTGAGGACCTGGATAAGGTAGTCAAGGTCGTGCCGTCGTCTGACTTTGACGACGCCGCTACTGCCGACGCCGCAACGCGCATCTCCGCGGCCACCACCGCCGCCGAAGAGGCCCGCACCAAGGCCGAGGAGGAGCGCAAGGCAGCCGCCGAGGCCGCCGACCCCTACGACAGCTCCCCGTGGGCTGCCGCCGGCATCGACCCGGTGAAGATCACCGCGGACCAGAAGTCGGTCTACACCCTGCGCACCTACCTCGACGGCAAGCCGGTATTCCTGGGCAAATGGGGCGAGATCTTCACCTTCCCCACGTCCAAGGTGCTCATCCGCTGGATCATGGAAAATGATGACCACGATCTGGCTAAGGTCTCCACGTGGGAAGAGGTCGTCGCCGCGGCCAACGCCGGCGAGCTCGACGTCACCGTGCACCCGGACAACCAGTACACCTTCAATGGCATCGTCCACGACATCGAGAAGGGCCCCGAGTCCGTCGATGCCGAGCAGATGAGCCGCTGCTACGAGGTGTGCGCGGACGCTGCCGACTGGGCGGGCGACGATTCGATTAACTCCTACATGCTGGAGCACCCGCGCTTCCAGGATTACCTGGGCTACATGCTCGGCTCCACGGAGCACGCCGGCTACGTGCCGTCCAAGCCGTACACCGAGCACGCGGAGTCCTGGAAGGGCTTGCAGGACATGCTGACCAAGCGCTTCTCCCGCTTCTAGAGCCTGCTGAGGGCCCGCGGTGGCCGCTTAGGACTCTGTGGGGTCGGAGTCCTCGAGATCCTCCGCGTCTGCATCTTCGGCAAACTCAGGGTCCGCGAGCTCCTCGTAGGCGGGCAGGATCTGCTCCTCGATGAGGCGCTGGCGGTCCTCCTCGCTAGCAAAGGAGTTCTCGATGGCCTTGATGGTCAGATCGAAGAATTCCTCCAGCCCGTAGCCAAAGGTCTCGCTGAGCGCGACGAAGACGTCGCTGAGCACCTCGCCGGCCACCACGCACGTAAAACCCAGCTGCTGCAGCAGCGGCAGGGGGTGATCGCTCAACTCATCCGGCAGCTCCGCCAGCGGGGCGAAGACCAGGGGGATGCGGCGGTCGCGCACCCAGGCCGAGGCCTTCCCGGGGCGGATGCCGTCGAGGTCAGCGCCGAAGTCATCCACCAAGTCAGTCGCGTGAACCAGGCGGGTGGCCCCCGCCTGCACGGCGGTAACGGCCTCCTCGAAGGACGCCACATCCGCCTCCCACGGCACGAACTCGCCGCGAAGCTTCTCCGCGGCCGCCACCTCGCCCGCGTTGCGCGCCGCCACGCCGACAGCCGGCTCGCTCAGTTCGCCGGTCACGATGAGGCGGGCATCGATACCCTCGACGTCCATGCCCTGCACAGCCGCGGCGATGGCCTCGGCGGGCGGGAAGGGGAAGGCGTCGACAGTCAGGCGCAGCTCGGCGTACACCACGTGGTCGTTCACCAGCGCCTCCACGTGCGCGCGGGTGGCCTCGCGGAGGGCGTCGGCAGTCGCGGCGTCGGCAGGCAACGGCGAGAGCAGCGCCACCTTGGGCAGTCCGGCGAAGATCTCGGCACCGGAATCTTTGTTTTCAGGGCTAATTAAAGGTGCGTCATGCATGGGGTTCATACTAGGGCGCGGTCTAGGATGAAGCACGTTATGCACCGCTGTCTCACCCGTGTTCCGGCCCTCCTGGCCGCACTTGCCTTAACCTGCCCGCCCGTTGCGCTGGCGGAGGAGTCCGAAGAGTCTTCCGCCATCCGCACCGAAGCCCCCGATACGGACTCCTGCCCACACTCGCTCGTGCCGGCTGAACCCGTCACAACGTCGGAGCGCCTGGCACCTGGTCAGGAGACCCCCACTCCCCTGCCCGCGGTGGAGGGCGCACCGTGCGGGGTGAGCGTGCCCCGGGGGTTCAACGTCAACAAGGACGTCGTGGCCTCGGCGTGGATGGTCAGTGACATCGATACCGGTGAAATCATCGCGATGAAGGACCCCAACGGGCGCTACCGCCCGGCCTCCATCATCAAGGCGCTGCTGGCGCTCGTGGCCATCGACGAGCTACCCCTGGACCGCCGCATCACCGCCACGCTGGACGACGCCTCCGTGGAAGGCTCCGCCGTCGGCATCGGCCCCGATGGCACCTACACTGTCGAGCAGCTCCTCGAAGGCCTGCTCATGGCCTCCGGCAACGATGCCGCCCACGCGCTGGCCCAGGCACTGGGCGGGGACGAGGTCGCGCTGAAGAAGGTCAACGAGTTGGCGAAGAAGCTGGGCACGCGCTCCACCGTGGCGGCGAGCTACCACGGCCTCGATGCCGCCGGCATGTCGACGTCCGCCGCGGACATCTCGCTCATTTACCGCGCGGCATTTTCCAACGAGACCTTCGCGCGGATTGTCGATACCGAGCACGTGGATTTCCCCGGATGGAAGGATCTTCCCGGCTACGAGCTGTGGAACGACAATGGCCTGTACCTCAACGATCCGGAGGGGATCGGTGGAAAGACCGGCTACACGGAAGACGCACACCACACGTTCGTGGGCGCGATTGACCACGATGGGCGCCGCCTCCAGGCGGTCATTCTGGACACCACCGTGGAGCACGGCTTCCGCGCGTGGGAGCAGGCGCAGATGCTCCTGCGGGAGGCCAGTGACGTAGACCCGGGCGACGGCGTGGGTGAGCTCGCGGACTTCAGCGCCCAGTCGGATTCTGTCACCCCGACGTCAGCAGCGCCCGCTCCCAGTACTGCTCCGAATGCCGCGGCCGCGCCTGCCGACGCCTCCTCGTCACTCGATTCCGTACAGAGCTGGGCCGGCTGGCTCATTACCGCGCTGGTGGCTCTCCTGGTTGTGGCGGTAGCTACTTTTTCGCTACTTCGGCGTTGACCATGCGGTCCTGCTTGCCTTGCAGCTGCGTGTTCGGCCCAATCGTGGTGATGAGGTAGAGCCCGGCCAGGAGTGAAATCAGCGGCCCCACCGCCGGGACCAGGCCCGCCACGCGCCACCAGTTGCGCTGGATGCTCTGGCCCCACGTGAGCTTGTCGTGGGTGGTGGCGTTTCGCACCGTATACCCGAAGAGCATCTTGCCCGGCGTCGCGCCGAGGATAACCTCGAAGCCAACGAAGTACGCCACGACGACGACCGCCATGACAAATGCAGCCAGGCTCCCGCTTTCGGCGGAAGTCGGGGTGGTCGCGGCGCCGAAGAGCGAGGCCACGATGCTGGCGAGGACGAAGTCCAGGATGGCCATCGTGGCCCGCTCTCCGCCGCTGGCGCGCTCCGGATGCGCCGACGCCGCCACCGGGACCGACGCCCCGAAGGCCGCGCTAGCTCCAGCCGGGCCGCCACCGTAGCCGGGCTGCGGCGCCTGCTGCGGCCACCGCCCCGTCTCCGCGACTTGCTCCAGCTGCGCCCACGTGGGCTGGAAGCCACGCTCGATTTCCTGGTCGTAGCTCGCGCGCATGGAGGGCTCGCACAGGATCTTCGAGGCGATGTCCAGCTCCTGGCGGCGCTGGTCCTCCGGGAGGTAGCCGGTATTTGCCAGCTGGATGTCCGCCGCCGCCAACTTCACGCTGAGTTCGCGGGAGGTGGAGCGAGAATCAACCAGGAAGTACCCGTACAGGTTCGGTGCGGGAGTAGCGGGCAGCATAAAAGGAGAACCTTTCTTAACAGATAGGGCTCGGGAGAGAGTTCGTGTGCGGTGCTACTTGCGGCGCAGCAGCGCCCACGCGCCGGCTGCAGCGGCGCCGAGGGCAGCGCCCGCACCTAGCGCGACGCCGGCGTTCGGCCCCTGCTTGACTTCGGTGCGCACGCGGATAACCGCCTGATCCGGTACCGGCGGCTCGAGGAGCTCCAGGGACTCATGGGTCGTCGCCATCCACGCGGAGACGTACAGGACCACGCGCCAGATAAGGTACATGACCACCATGAGGACGATGACCGGACCGAAGACCGCGCCGGCCGGGTTGCCCGCGGCCGAGGACATGATGACGGTGGACAGCTGCTTGATCAGCTCGAAGGCCACCGCACCGATAGCGGCACCGATAAGGCCCGACTTGGTGGGCACCTTCGTGCGCGGCAGGAAGGCCACCATCCACCAAAAGACCAAGAAGTTGGCGATGAGGCCGATGACAATACCGGCCAGGACGATGACTGCATCCATGCCGGGGAAGGAGTCGATGCCGACCTGCTCGAAGATCTTTTGGGTCAGTCCGGAGGAGCCCGCCGCAGTCACGCCGAAGGCGATGATCATCGCCACGAGCAGGCCAATAAGCCCCAGCAGGTCGCTGAGCTTCTTGGTGAAGAAGTTGCCCGGGGCGTCGTTGGGGTCCAGGTTCCACATAGCCGAAATACCGATGCGCAGGTTATTCATCCAGCCCAGGCCGGACCACAGGGTGGTCAGGCCACCGATGCCGTACATGGCGGCGCGCTGCTCAATCGCGGTGTGGAGCAGTTCCGTGATGGAGTTGCCCAGGTCGCCGGAGACGGAGTCCGAAATCTGCTGCTCCAGTTCTGCCATGAGGTCCGGGCGGTTAGCCAGGACCGTGGCCGTCACTGCTACCACGAGCATGAAGATGGGGAAGATGGCCAGCACCGAGAAATAAGTGATGCCCGCGGCGAACTGGTTGCCGCCCTGGCTGCCGTAGCGGTCCAGCATCTTCATGATGTGGTCGACAAAGCCGGACTTCTCACGGACCTTGTCTACCGCACCCGGCTCGTCGGCGTGGGCGCGCTCGATGCCGTATTCGTCGGTCTTTTTCTCATCGGGTCGAGTCGATGGTGCCACGGGCAAACCCCTTTTGTGTTGTCAGTTAAGCGTCCCTCATATGCTAACCGACTATGCTATCCAACTCAGCCCCGGCGTGCTGGGAGGAAGCCCACGGCCTCGTACACCTTGTCTACCAGCGGGGTGGCAATCTCTGTGGCGCGCTCAGCGCCCTGCGCCAGGATGCGCTCGAGCTCTCCGCGGTCCTCCATCAGCTCGTCGTAGCGGGCCTTGAGCGGGGTGGTAAACGCCTCGAGTGCCTCGGCCGTATCGACCTTGAGGTGGCCGTAGCCCTGGCCGGCGTACTTGTCCACGAGAGCGTCGATAGCCTCACCCGTCAGCGCCGACTGGATGGCCAGTAGGTTGGATACGCCCGGCTGCTTGTCCCGGTCGAAGGCCACCACGCCCAGGTCATCGGTCACGGCGGACTTGATGCGCTTGGCGGAGGTCTTCGGTGCATCGAGAAGATTGACAATGCCCTTCGGGTTCGCGCCCGACTTCGACATCTTGGAGGTCGGCTCCTGCAGGTCGTAGATCTTGGCCGAGCCCTCCGGGATGAAGGCCTCCGGGACGCGGAAGACCTCGCCATACTTGTTATTAAAACGCTCCGCCAAGTTACGGGTGAGCTCCAGGTGCTGGCGCTGGTCCTCGCCCACCGGCACGTAATCCGGGGAGTACAGGAGGATGTCGGCGGCCATGAGCATGGGATAGGTAAACAGGCCCACGGTGGTGCGGTCTTGGCCCTGCTTGGCGGACTTATCCTTGAACTGGGTCATGCGGGAGGCCTCGCCGAAACCAGTCAGGCACTGCAGCACCCAGGTCAGCTCCGTGTGGGCGGGCACGTGCGACTGCACGAACAGCGTGGACTTCGCCGGGTCAATGCCCAGGGCGATAAGCTGCGCGGCGCCCGCGATGGTGCGGTGGCGCAACTCCTCCGGGTTCTGCTCCACCGTGATGGCATGCAGGTCCGGGATGAAATAAAAAGCCTCGTAGCTCTCCTGCAGGTCAATCCACTGCTTGAGCGCTCCCAGGTAATTACCCAGGTGATAGGAATCAGCGGTGGGTTGGATACCGGACAGGACACGGGAAACGGTGGAATTGTCTGCAGTCATGGTGCCTTATCCTACCCCCTAGCCCCGACGCACGGTTCACATCCTTCCCCGGCGCCGCCTGAGCGAGGGATCGAAAAATCCCCTGCCCGATTGGGCAAGGGATGCGGCGCAAGGATTTTAGAGCTTGCGGGAGGTCGGGCTGACCACGTCCATCAGGATGGCCCAACCGGATACCATCAGCGCGCCGCCCACGCCCATGAGCACGATGGGGCCGAGGAAAGCGAAGGACGGACCAACAACGGTCCACCACCAGATGCTCAGGCCGAGGATTACAGCGCCGAGGACGAAAGAAATAATTGCGCGAGCCATGAACTTTCTCCGTTGCAGATTACTGATTTTTTTGACCTAACCATAATAGCACTACTGCTTGTGCTTGGGCGCCTTGCGCTTGCCGACGTCCTCCTTATTAAAGCTCCACTGCTGCTCCACGTTTACTCCCCTCGCCCCTGGCGAGTGCCGACCGCTCGGCCGCGTAATCCACTGTTGCTTCGGCCGGCGCGCAATGCGGTTGCTCGAAAAATCGTCGTAGTCCGCCCCCTCTGCCGCAGTAGAAAAAGCTCGTGTCTTGTTCTTAAACGAGCGACTTAAAGGCCTAGTCAGCGGGCGCGTGATGGGGCTGGCATAGCGCGTGGCCGCGCCCGCCTTGCGCTTGGCTTTGCGGGCGCCATCGCGCACGATGCGCGCGGACAAACGCAGGCGCGGGTCCATCTGCTGTTCGGCATCACGATATTCGAAGACGGGCAGGCCTTTCTTGAAGTAAATCGCAG
Organism: Corynebacterium axilliensis; assembly: GCF_046097495.1. Taxonomy (NCBI): domain Bacteria; kingdom Bacillati; phylum Actinomycetota; class Actinomycetes; order Mycobacteriales; family Corynebacteriaceae; genus Corynebacterium; species Corynebacterium axilliensis. Next base: position 2,400,825 of record NZ_CP175768.1, on the reverse strand, counting down.
CCAAGCGGGCGATGAAACACACAGAGGCGGTGATAATCGCGGCCGGTTCCTCAGCCAAGCCGCCGTGGTAGAGCACCATAAACAGCGCCGCGGCCAACAGCGAGATGGCGGCATAATACTCGCCGGAAAAGACCAGCGGAATGCGATCTGAAAGCAGGTCACGCAGCACGCCGCCAAAGACGCCGGAAATCACTGCAGACACCGAGGCAATAATGAACCCATGTCCCAGGTGGACCGCGATTTGGGTGCCCAGCACCGAAAAGACCGCGAGCCCCAGGGCATCCAAGATCAGGAAGAGGTGGCGGAAGTAGTGCATGAGGAAGGACATGCCTACCGTCACCACGGCCGCCACGATGACGATCACCAAATAAATGGGATGCTCAACCCAGGTAAAGGGAGGGTCATCGAGGATCATATCGCGCACCGTGCCGCCGCCCAGCGCCGTCATGGAGGCAATCATGGTGACGCCGAATAGATCGAGCTTTTGGCGGCCGGCGGACAAGGCGGCGGTCATGGACTCGGCCGTAATACCAACTACATACAGGACGGTAAATAGTGGCGTCATCAGCGGTACTCCACCAGCAGTGGGGAATGGTCGGACCAGCGCTGCTCCACGGTAGGAGCCTTATCCACCCAGGTGCGCTGCGCGCGCTCCAGCATCGGGCGGGTGGCCGCCTGGTAATCGATGCGCCACCCGGCGTTGTTATTAAATGCCTGGCCGCGGTAGGTCCACCAGGTATAGGGACCATCTTCTTCTGGGTGCAGGCGGCGGGCGACGTCGAACCACTGCGGATCTGCGGCCGGGGACCACGGCTCGCCGCCGGCGTACTCGACCACACCCTGCCACTGCCCCAGGTTCTTCTTTTCCTGCGGCTCAGCATCCGGGAACGCGCCAAAGACGTGATCCATGAAGGCGCGTTCTTCCGGCAGGTGGCCGGCCTTCTTTTCGTTGGCCTTATTATTTTTCAGGTCCTGGGCGCGGTGGCAGATATTCCAGTCGCCGCCGATGACCATGTCGGCGGGGCTGCCATCGGAGTTCGTCCGCGCCGCGTTCTTCGCCAGAATTTCCTGGAACTCGTCCAAGAAGCGGTACTTTTCATCCAACTTCGGCGAACCGGTATCGCCGGAAGGCAAGTACAAGGAGGCGACGCGAATATCGCGGGTGGTAGCCGCAATCCAGCGGCCGGCGTCGGTAAAGGAGCCGAAGCCCACTTCGACGTCGGCAAACGGGGTGCGAGACAGGATACCGACGCCGGCGCGGCCCTTTACGGCGGCGTCGGCAAGCGCTAAGTGCCATCCTGCCTCCAGGGCTGGGGCCAAGGCCTTTTCGGCCTGCTCCGGGGTTGCGCGCACCTCTTGCATGAGCACGATTTCGGCCGGAGTCTCCTCTAGCCAGGCGTTCATACCGGGGTTATTTTCATTGCGCTGCTTGCACGCAGCGCGGATTCCGTTGACGTTAACGCTCGCGATGGTAAGGGTCATGCCAACAGCATATCGGTATACCTAGGCGCGGCGAGCAAGACGCTTTTTATCCCACATCGTTGCAGCCCACACCAGGCAACCCGCAGCCGCCAGGCCGGCACCCGCCAGCGCCGGGGCGGAGTAGCCCAGGCCCGCACCCACCACGGCGCCGCCAATGGTCGCACCGGCCGCATTCGCGATATTCAGCGCGGACTGGTTGAGGGCTGCGGCCAAAGTCTGGGCGTCGCCAGCCACATGCACCAAGCGCAGCTGCAGCGAAGGCACCAAGGTGGAGCCCATAAACGCTACGCAGCCAAAGCACAAGGTAGCGGGGATGGCGTGGCCGGAGAGGAAGTAGAAGGCCGTGAGGATAACGATGAGGCAGGCCAGGGCAAAGATAATGCCAAACTCCAGATTGCGGTCAGCAAGCCAGCCGCCGAAGGCATTGCCGATGGTCATGCCGATGCCATAGGCCATAAGCACCACCCAGATGAGGTTCTGGTCCATGCCGGCGACCTCGGTCATGGTCCACGAAATATAGGTATAGACGGAGAACATGCCGCCAAAGCCGACCACGCCCATGATGACGGTGAACCACACCTGGCTGTTTTTGAACGCCCCAAATTCGGTGCGGATATCGGTCTGTTTCATCTCTGTCATGTGCGGCATCAGGAAGAACAACGCAATGGCGGTGACAATGCCCAAGGCCACGACCACCAGGTAGGCCGCCTGCCAGCCCAGCGCGGAGCCGAGGGCTTGGGCGGCCGGTACACCAATCACCGTGGCGATGGCCAGGCCCATGCCCACATAAGCCATGGCCTTGCCGCGGCCGCCGGGAGGAGCCATGGATGCGGCAGAAAGGTTAGCCACGGAGAAATAAGCGCCGTGCGGCATGCCCGCAATAAAGCGCGCCACCATGAGGATGGCGTAGTTCGGCGCCAAGACCGAAAGCAGATTGCCCACCACGAGGAAGCCGATGAGCAGCAAGATTAAGCGGCGGCGCGGGAGCTTGCCGGTAAAAGCCGCAATCAGCGGGGCGCCGACCACCACGCCCATTGCATAGATGGTGATGAGCGTGGAGGCGTTTTCTTCCGAAATGCCAAAATCATCCGCGATGAGCGGCAGCAGGCCCATGGACACAAACTCCGTCGTGCCGATGGCAAACGCGCCCAGGGCCATGGCCACCATGACGATGGCGCGGCGGCGGGCGGTAATCTCCGTTTGCAACGGCAGCGGACGGCGGCGAATGCGGTGTTCGTGTGCGCTGCGCGGGCTGAGCTCATCGATGATTTTCATGGGGTGTGAGGGTACACCCAGTGCGCGACTGCAGCATGCCCGCAGCGGGGGGCTCGTGAATATCTCCACCCCTCCCGCGCATGGGTGACAGCGGCCACGCAACCCTTTTCAAGGGGCGCAAATGGGGGATCACTATCAGCAAACTGGCCCACATGCCGCCCACAAAATCGGTAATCTGGGCACTTGAACAATTTTCCAACGTTAATTAGGAGAATCATGGCAAAGATTACGTGGACCCGTACCGATGAGGCGCCGCTGCTGGCGACCTACTCCCTCAAGCCCATTGTGGAGGCCTTCGCTTCCACCGCTGGCATCGACGTGGAAACCCGCGATATCTCGCTGGCCGCCCGCATCGCCGCGCAGTTCCCAGAGCGCCTGACCGAGGAGCAGAAGGTCGAAGACGCCCTAGGGGAGCTGGGCAAGATGGCCAAGACCCCGGAAGCAAATATCATCAAGCTGCCGAATATTTCCGCTTCCCTGGTGCAGCTGAAGAAGGCCATCGCCGAGCTGCAGGCTGCCGGCTACGACCTGCCTGATTACCCGGATAATCCTTCCACCGAGGAAGAAAAGGACATCGCTGCCCGCTACGATTCCGTCAAGGGCTCCGCCGTTAACCCGGTGCTGCGTGAGGGCAACTCCGACCGCCGCGCACCGGAGGCCGTGAAGAACTTTGTGAAGAAGCACCCGCACCGCATGGGCGAGTGGTCCAAGGACTCCAAGACCAACGTTGCCACCATGGCGGACAACGACTTCCGCCACAATGAGAAGTCCGTCATTCTGGACAACGAGGACACCCTGTCCATCGTCCTGAAGACCGCCGACGGCGAGCAGACCCTGCTGCCGAAGCTGCCGGTTCTCAAGGGTGAGGTCATCGACGGCACCTTCATGTCCGCCAAGGCCCTAGATGAGTTCCTCATCGCACAGGTCAAGCGCGCCAAGGAAGAAGGCGTGCTGTTTTCCACCCACCTGAAGGCCACCATGATGAAGGTCTCTGACCCCATCCTCTTCGGCCACGTCGTCCGCGCCTTCTTCGCCGATGTGTATGACAAGTACGGCGAGGAGCTGCTGGCTGCCGGCCTCAACGGCGAGAACGGCCTGGGCGCTATCTACGAGGGCCTGAAGAACCTGGACAACGGCGAAGAAATCAAGGCGGCCTTCGATGCCGCGCTTTCCGACGGCCCCGACCTCGCCATGGTCAACTCCCACAAGGGCATCACCAACCTGCACGTGCCTTCCGACGTCATTATTGACGCCTCGATGCCCGCCATGATCCGCACCTCCGGCCACATGTGGAATAAGAACGACGAGGAGCAGGACACCCTCGCCGTCATCCCGGATTCCTCCTACGCCGGCGTCTACCAGGCCGTTATCGAGGATTGCAAGGAAAACGGCGCCTTCGACCCGACCACCATGGGTACTGTCCCGAACGTCGGCCTCATGGCTCAGAAGGCCGAGGAATACGGCTCCCACAACAAGACCTTCAAGGTGCCGGAAGCCGGCACCGTCGAGGTTCGCAACTCCCAGGGCGAGGTCCTCATCTCCCACGACGTGGAGGAGGGTGACATCTGGCGCGCCTGCCAAACCAAGGACGCCCCGATCCAGGACTGGGTCAAGCTGGCTGTCAACCGTGCTCGCCTGTCCGGCATGAAGACCATCTTCTGGCTCGACCCGGAGCGCGGCCACGACGCCAACCTCATCGAGCTGGTCAAGAAGTACCTGGCCGACCACGACACCGAGGGCCTGGACATCTCTATCGAGGACCCGGTCACCGCCACCAAGACCTCGGTCGAGCGCATCCGCAAGGGCGAAGACACCATCTCCGTCACCGGTAACGTCCTGCGTGACTACAACACCGACCTCTTCCCCATCCTCGAACTGGGCACCTCCGCGAAGATGCTCTCTGTGGTTCCGCTCATGGCAGGTGGCGGCCTGTTCGAGACCGGTGCAGGCGGCTCCGCCCCGAAGCACGTCCAGCAGGTTCAGGAGGAGAACCACCTGCGCTGGGATTCCCTGGGTGAGTTCCTGGCTCTGGCTGAGTCCTTCCGCCACGAGCACAACACCAACGGCAACGCCAAGGCCGGCGTGCTGGCCGCCGCGTTGGACAAGGCCACCGAGACCCTGCTGGATGAGGGCAAGTCCCCGTCCCGCAAGGTGGGCGAGAACGACAACCGCGGTTCCCACTTCTTCCTGACCCTCAACTGGGCCAAGGAGCTGGCTGCGCAGACTGACGACGCCGAGCTGGCCGAGGCCTTCAAGCCGGTCGCTGAGGCCCTCGAGGCCAAGGCAGGCGAGATTGAGCAGGCGCTTCTCGACGTCCAGGGTTCCCCCGTCGACCTCGGCGGCTACTACGCCCCGAACGAGGAGAAGCTGGCCGAGGTCATGCGCCCAGTCGCTGCCTTCAACGAGATCATTGACGGCCTGAAGAAGTAATTCTGCGCTAGACGCTTAACAAAAGACCGCTTCGTCTCCTCCTTGGAGTTCGAGGCGGTCTTTTCTTGCTTTGTCTACCCTTTCAACCGGCGCGATAACCGAGATCGGGTAGCCCAAAGCGGCGCTCAGAGGCACCGAGCTCCGCGCTTGACTGCGCCCTGATCCCCTAGCAACAACCGCTTACGCAGTAACCATTGTCAGAAGGTCGTCATAGGTGGAAACCACGTCATAGCGCACATCGTTATGATCCACGGAGTTGAGCTTGGCGAAGAACTTGCGCGCGCACTCAATCTTTCCGAGTTCTGCGCCCTTAAGCTGCAGACTCGACATACTGCCCTTGGTTTCGGCAACAAAGTACACGTGCTTGACAGAATTCTCGGTAAACGCAATTGCCCAGTCGGGGTTGTAGTTTCCCAGCGGAGTCGGGATAAAGAATCCTCCGGGCAGCTTGGCATAGACAGCCACTTCCGCCTGTTCCTCAAGCTTTTTCAAGAATGCCCGCTCGGTAAGTGAATCCGTGACCGCGTAGTCATAAATGTGCTTTTGAAGTTTCTTATCATCCTCCCCGAGCTCCTGACGGGTCTGGTTGGCGGTAAAGATAGTGGTATCGAATTCACTATCCAACATGTTGTAGGTGAGGTGCTCTATAACCTCGGTCGCCTTTTGTTCATTGACAATCCGCGATACTTCCATGATGAAGTGCTCCGGATTCAACCGGTACATGGCAAACTTCTCAGCTCCGATCCCTTTCAGGATTGTTGCGCACGTGCGTCGGGTCAGCATAGTTTTTTCGGCAATCTCACCGATGAGGTCGTACTTCACTGAGGATGATGCAGTGATGGACTCCGATTGGCGCACGGACATGCGATCACCGAACCCCTCTCGCTTGTCTAGATCGTCCTGTTTCAAGCGGAAGTTTTGAGTACCAGACTCGACCACATATTGCATAGAAGCAACATGAAGCTCTTTATTGAGAGCCCGAACAGCCTTCTCTATAAGCTCCGTAGAGTCGAAGTCCACTGTGTAGACAGCCTTGTGGTTGATTCGCTTCCACAGTTCTTGAAACTCTTTACGCTTCAAGTTGGCGTTGGGCAGCAAACGCTTCGCTTTCCGGTCATCACGCGGCTTCGGAACACTCATATACAGAGCATCAACGAGCGGAAGCATGGCTGCCAATTCGTCCTCGAGGATAGACTCCGGAGGCTCCTCTAAATGCCTTCCTTCTCTCCTAGCTTCCTTAAACGCCTGAGTCACGTGCCAGTCATCGTCGATATAGTCATTTACAAGCAGGTATTTAAACATCACCTTTGCTTGCTTTTCGGTCACCTTAGTTTTCTCACCGCCAGCGATACTGATGGACTGCCCGATGAAGTAGTCGACGCTAGCTTTGCGTGGTCGGAAGGATAGGGACTCGGCGATTTCCTTTTGCAGACCGTCAACAAACTCCGTGTAGGACTCATCCGTGACCACGGTAAGCACGTTAATATCATGCACACGGCCCATCACCGAAGCAGCGTCTTGGCGGTCGCCCTCCTGATTAACGCACAGGCGTAGGCCACGTCCGATCTCCTGGCGGCGGGAGACTGTGTTATCGCTTTTCTTGAGCATGCCCATCGTGAACACGTTGGGGTTATCCCAGCCCTCGCGCAAGGCAGAGTGGGAAAAGATGAACCGCACGGGTTCTTCTAGGCTTAACAATCGCTCCTTATCCCGAAGAATCAGATCGTACGCATCAGAGTCTGTTGATTGCCCTTTATCATCACCACGCTTGGAAATCTTACCGTCCACAGCCTGCTTGGACTTCTTGTCCACGGAGAAGTAGCCCTGGTGAATAGAATGCACCTCATCGCGAGAAACGTACTTGAGATATTTACTAAACTCTGGTGCAAGCTCCAGCTCGTCGAAAAGGGCATCACGAGCCATCGTGTATTCCTCTTCGAATACGCGGGCATACTCACCCATTGTGTCCTCGCGGGAATAGTCACGGTACTTCGCGACCTCATCGATGAAGAACAAAGAAAGCACCTTAATGCCTTTCGGGTAGAGTTCCCGTTCCTTGTCTAGGTGAGCCTTAACCACTTCACGGATCTGAATGCGTCGTTTGGTTTCTTCAGTGACGTCGCGGTCCGCCAGCTGCCCAGCAACTACATCATCACCATTACTTAGGCGTACAACATCTGCGGTGGCGTCTATATCAACAACGAAGAGCCCCTTGTAAGCTTCGATTCCGTTAGATAGATCATGAAGATTGTCACCCTTTGACAAGCGCCTTCGCTGGCGTTTAATGCCCGTCTTGGTCTGCACCTCGATCTCAGCACGCGCAAATGGCGGCTTACTGGGCGACACCTCAATGTTTTCGACGTAAAGGTACGCCTCCGTTCCTGCAAGCCCTTTCACCGTGATACCACGCACGCCGATGCGCTTAACCAGCTGCTGGTTATAAGCGTCGACAGCATCGAGGCGATAGACCTTAGTGTGCTCGTCCTTGTGAGTGGCGGAGTAGCGCAACATTATCAGGGCCTTAAACTCTGCCAACGACTGCAGCGACCTTCTAGCGCTCATCTTCTGCGGCTCGTCAATGATAACGATGGGACGGTTAGCTGCAATGACATCGATAGGCCGGCGGGAGCCGAACTCATCCAGTTCCTCGTAGATACGACGGTTGTCCTTCCCCGTCGAATTGAAGGCCTGAATATTGATGATCATGACCTGCACGCCGGTATTTTCGCTGAAGGCCTCGATTTCATTTAGCCGGCTGGAGTTATAAACAAACGCACGCGGACTCGTCCCGTACTCTTGTTTGAAGTGATCCGCAGTGACTTCAAAGGTCTTCTTCACGCCCTCGCGGATAGCGATCGACGGCACCACGATGATGAATTTTGACCACCCAAAACGCCGGTTAAGTTCCATAATCGTCTTGATATAGACGAACGTCTTGCCGGTTCCGGTTTCCATCTCAATGTCAAGGTTGGGCACATTTGGCGCCGCGATGGAATCCTTGAGCTCCAGCGATTCCTTCAATCCACCCTGACGCTGAATTTTCTGCACGTTCTCCAGCAACTGCTGATGTGTCAGGAGAATATCCGCATTACGCAGGCCCATGTCATCCCCTTGGGACATGCGGATTTGTCCGTCGTTCCAAACACCAGGATCAATACGATAAGCAGTTCCATCATTGCGTGGCTGCCCCAGAAACGCGTCGGCGACAGAATTGACAGCATCTAGCTGGTATTGCTGTTTCTTAAATTGCAGCTTCAATCTAGATCACCTTCACATCAGCAGACGGAGCAAACTCCTTGAAAACCTGCTCAGCATTGATGCGCTCGGCGTCGCTAGCAAACCCCTCGTCACGGAACACAGCACGCATCGGCTCGCGTTGAGCGATGCCCCGCACGGTTTCCGCACTCACTGATGGCTCGAAGCAAGCGATAAGCGCGCCTCCTTCAACGACGAAGCACTCCTGTCCTTCTATAAACTCCACTTCAATTGCCACGTCCAGCGGCAGACCCCAATCAAGAAGCACCTGGAACAGCAGGTCCTCACCCGTGCGGTCTGCCTTTACGTTGCTCACTGAATCAAACAGGTTGGACTGGCTCACCTCGTCCGGAGTAGCAAGCACATCATTCATGTTCGACGAATCAATACGCAGACTCCGGAATCCATAATCAGACCATGGGCTTCCATTGTCCTCAGCTTCGGCCTTTAAGGATTCGTGGGCAACGATACCTGCGCGGCGAAGACGTTCTTTTGTGACTTCAGATAAGACCGGAGCGACATTCAACTGACGAGTAAGCTCCACCGCATTCTTGATAGTTTCCTTGTTCTGACCCGAACCATCCAAAGGTTGATCAATTTGGACACAAATAAATCTGCGATTCCCATTGTCCTGGGAATTTGCCCGATAAACAGCATCGGCAGTAGTACCTGATCCCGCAAAAAAGTCGAGAATAATGTCGTGCTCATCTTTGCTGAATCGCGTTACGCCCATGACAATGTCTTCAATCAAAGATACGGGCTTCGGATGATCAAAAACTCCTTTTAAATCTAAAGCCGCCAAATCTGAACTCGAATTCTTATTCAAATGTTTCAGCACACTATGAAACTTTGAACTGTCCTTCTCAAGGTCTCTAAGACGACCAACTACATGATCATTTCCTTTCGGTAGCAATACATATTCACCGCTCGCAATCTTCTCATCGATTTCATTTTTCGAGTCAGAACCTCTGACTACTTCAATCTCGCTATACAGGAGGGTTCCATACTTGCCAAACTCTTTCCTCAACCAATCAGTTTCTATCCAATAGGTTTTTCCCTCCTTCTCGACCACCTTTCCTCTTACATCTTTTGCACGCGAAAACCCCTTAAATTTTTCGATATTGCGCGCGTAAACTAACAAATAATCATGCCCTTTCACGACTCTTTTTGCCAGCCCCCCTCCTTCAGAACGCACGACCACAAGTTCCGCGAAAAAGTTGGTAGCACCGAAGACTTCGTCCATTACACGGCGCATATTTGAAAACTCATTGTCGTCAATCGATACGAAGATCACTCCATCTTCTTTCAATAGGTTCCTAGCAAGTTTCAACCTTGGGTAAATCATCGAAAGCCAATCGGAATGAAAGCGGCCATTGCTTTCCCGATTAGCACTCAAGCGGGCACCATCCGCATCTATTTGCTCAGATTTTTGAAGGTATTCGCTTAGAGTAAGGGAAAAATCATCGTCATAAATCAAATCACTGCCGGTGTTGTACGGAGGGTCAATGTAGATGAGCTTGACTTTGCCCAGGTAGGACTCCTGTAGAAGCTTGAGAGCTTCCAAATTATCGCCCTCGATGAAAAGGTTCTCAGTCGTGTCGAAGTTAACAGAGTCCTCACGAACGGGGCGCAGCGTCTTCGCGATGGGAGCATTCGCAGTCAGGGTGGCGGCACGCTTTCCAGGCCACTCCAATCGGAATCTCTCTTGCGGCCCCTCAACCAGGTGATCGCTGAGCTCCTGGCGCAGCAGATCAAAATCAATGGCACGAGTGACGTGGCCGTTAGCGTCGGCTGCCTCGGTAATAACTTGGGGGAAGAGAGCAGCAAGCTTCTCAATGTTCCCCGCGACCAAATCAGGCGAGGTCATGCGCATCTTTTCCACGGTAAGATGGCCTTTCAGTAGGAGACAAATATGCCCTCTACCTTAGTTTTTAGCGATTCGAAAAGCGCCTTAGGCACGCTCCTTGAGTGACTTCAATTCGCTTTTCTTCGCGTCGAGCTGAACACGGAGCTCAAACTTCTTCTTGAATTGGTTCTCCGATCGAATCCGTCGGTTCAGGGATGCGATGTCAGCTCTTACGACGTCAATCTTGGCTAGCCGCGCTGCTGATTGCTGCGGCGTCTCGCCGGGGCTTATAGGAACCTCACTGAGCTGGGACAGAATCTGCGTGTAAAGGGCATCAAGACTGACGGCGACGGGCAACTGCCTTCGCGGCATATCCGAGGACACCCATTCGGAGCCAAAGTAGGACCGCGGCTTGGCAGTCTCGGCCCCATAGACTTTGATTGTGGCCTGCAACTGTGTCTGAGTGCCAGGCCCTGACGAACGAACAATTTCAAAAAGCACAGGCTGTGAAACCGCGGCGTCGATGGCTGCGAGTACCTTGAAATCTAACTCATCCTCTTTGAGCGCTACGGTGAACACCTGAAATTCTGGAATGGCCTTACTCGCCGGAAGGTTCGTGGATTTGGGAGCCAGCTTGTAGCTCCACTCAATGCGCTCCACCTGCTCCACAAACAAGGTTTTGACCGAGGGCGGTACCTTTGCCTGCTGGTAGATCTTCTCTTTCGGTACTCGCAGCAACACACGCGCCGCCGCGGGCCACTCGTACAGGACGTCCAGCATTGCTACTGCCCGCCTTCCGCCACTACTGCAACAAATGCGATGAGCTCAAAGTCATCAATTCCAGAAATTTTCTGCTCCAAAGCCGTAGTGGGACCAGCGCTAAACAGGCTGTCAATGTCTTTTTCTTCGTCCAGTTCGATCATCGAACGGATAGCATCGGTAAGCAACTCGGAATATTTTTCCATGACTATTCCGTCGCGTGTGGCTGCGTTGAATGTCGACACTACAGAGGTAATCGGAGCACTGAAATCTCGGCACGCCACCCGCATGAGATCGAGAAGGTGCTTGGCCTCACTGTGATCGGCGACCACGGTGCCGGCCTCATCTACGTAAACCAAGTAATACGGATGTAGGCGATTTCCATAGATGATTTTTTCATCGGCCTTAATGTTGCGCAGCACGAAAATGACGCCCGGGACCAACCCCAGTTCTTCGTTTGCAGGAACGACGGCGTGGAGTCCCTTGAGCATGCTCGGTAAATCGTCATGACTCTTGAGGTAGCTCAGAAGATCCATGCGGAAGTCGTTGAGACCCAAATCCGTAATCGAGACTCCGGTGCGCACGTCCTCAAGCTCGATCACTTCATTTTGAAGGCGTTTGAGCTGCTCACGGCGAAACTGGGCATCCGGGTTTTCGCGCCGCAAAACGTTGTCGTCTGCGGTACCTGCAATGTCGGCGATAACCATGCGATTTTCGACGCGTTCCTTCAAATTGATGTACTCGTCAAGTGTCAAGTTCGGCCAGAAGTTCACCAACTGGATAGTCGCGTTCGTAGATCCGATACGGTCGATGCGCCCGAAACGCTGAATGATACGGACCGGATTCCAGTGGATGTCATAGTTAACCAAGTAGTCACAGTCTTGCAGGTTCTGGCCTTCACTGATGACGTCTGTACCGATAAGGACGTCGAGTTCGCGTTCATCGCCGGGCATTGCTTCATCGCGCTTCTTCGAGACCGGTGAAAACAGAGTCATAGCCTCGTTAAAGTTCAACCCCTTTTCCAAGGAACTAGCAACGCCATGGTTGCCGCCTGTAATGACCGCTGACTCCAATCCTGCGGCGAATAACTCTGGGCTGAGCTCGCGGTACAAATAATCAGCGGTATCAGCGAAGGCGGAAAACACCAAGGACTTCTTGTTGCCGGGATTGAAGGGGGCCTTAGCCTTCTCCAATAGCATCTTTTTGAGCTTTTGGAGCTTGAGATCGTGCTCAGGCGTTATCCTGCGTACCTCGTCCAGTAGCTCCTTTAGCGTCTCGCGGTCGTGCCACAGGTCAGCCTGCCAGCGCTCGATATCGAGATCCTCAAGATCAATGGAGATCTTTTCTCCGAATTGGAGCGATTCAATGCTGGCAGACTCAGAATCGCTCAAGTCTAGGTCTGTCTCATCGATTTTGTCAGTCGTGAACTCATCGAGCAAGCCGCTGAGCGTCGACCCGCTTCCAGCTAACTTGCGCAACAACTCCTCCACCGAGTCAAGCAGCTTCGTCAGAGTTTTTGTGAAGGCATAAATGGAGCTCTCCAGACGCTTAAGCAGGTTAACAGTCATCAATTTCTGAAGGCCCTGCTCACGGCCAGCTTGACCAATCTGGGAGTTACCCTCCACAGACGTAAGGTTGTAAAGGTCCTCATATTTGGACTTGCGGCTCTCAAACACATAGTTCAACGGTGTATAAACCGCCAGCTTGAGGACCTGAAGCTGTTCAAAGATCTCGTTGAAGGTAAGTGCCCCTGGAAGGTCCGTCAAATCCTCCCGGATTGAAATCGGCAGCTTTCGCTCCGGGAATGCACCGATGGCGGAGGTGTCGTAATACTTCTGAATATGACGCCGAGAACGCGCAATAGTCACAGAATCGAGTAGCTCGAAGAAGTCGAAGTCCAACATCGACAATATGCGTTGCGTCGTACGTTCCTCAACGGGCAGTTTTGACCACTCATTGAAAACTCGCTGGGCATCGCGGAACACGTCCTCTACGGAACCACTGATCTTGAGGCTTCCCGAAAGGGCCTCGGAATCACCTTCATAGGCTAGCTGCAATTGATTTCGCAGGTCGTTGAAGCGATTGTTGACCGGTGTGGCAGACAACATCAAGACTTTCGTTTTAACGCCGTCCCTAATGACTCGGTTGAGCAGCTTTTGATAGCGAGATTCTTTTTCCTCCGCGTAATCGGCGTTACGGAAATTGTGAGATTCGTCGATGACAACGAGGTCGTAGTTCCCCCATTCCAGCAACGACAAATCGATACCGCCAATAGTGGTTCCCTTATCCCGAGAAAGGTCGGTATGAGCCAGGACATCGTAGTTAAAGCGGTCTTCTTTGAACTCGTTGGTGCGGTAACGGGAGTTGTAGTTTGTCCAGTTTTCTGCCAGCTTCTTCGGGCACAGCACCAGCACTGATTTATTGCGCAGTTCGTAATACTTGATGACAGCCAAGGCTGTGAAGGTCTTGCCCAATCCCACGCTGTCCGCGAGAATGCAGCCGTTGAAAGTCTCCAGCTTGTTAATAATGCCCGTCGCAGCGTCCCGTTGGAAGTTATAAAGAGACTTCCAAATTTTAGTCTCCTGGTAGCCGGTTCTATCGTTCGGCAGGACATCCTCGCTGATGTCCTCTAGATAGTCGGCAAAGAGGTTGTACAAGGTGAAGAAGTAGATCCTGGCCGGGGAATTCTCGGCGTAGACAGTAGCGATCTGCTCCAGTATCTCGTCGGTGACGTCTTTGAGCAGCTCCGGATTATTCCAGGTCTGTTCGAAGATACTCAGTAATTCCTCCGTTGCACTGGATCCATCCTGCTTCATAACGATGTTTGACACGGCAGATCCACGTTCATAGCCCAAGTCTGTGGTGGTAAAACCTCCGATTGGAATATAGGTAAGCCGGTTGTCCACGGCTGCGAAACTCTGCATTTCGCTCTGCGTTGCTCGCGCTCGAAAGGTGACTTTTTCACGAATCCATTCCGCGCACTCCCGCGCGATGGCCTTCTGCGTAAGCTTATTACGCAGCTTGATCTCAAACTCGGTGCCGGCAATCTTGGACTGCGAACTCGGCTCTGGAATAAAGAACTGGCGGCGCTGTTTTCCCTTGCCGTGAGACGCCTGCTTCAGGAAGGAGTCCGAGGTGAAGATGAATTCCAAAGCTTCAATGCCTTGCAGCTCTTGCTGAAGTGCCTCAAAAGCATAAATAGAAAACGTAGCTGCGGCTATCCTGAGCTTCGAACCAGCTGTCAGCTCATTTTTGAGATCATCGCCCCACAGCCGAGTCGTGTTGTTCAAAAGCTCCATTTACGCCTCTTTGGGTAGAATTCGGTCGCTAACGTCTTAACTCCCCTAGGATACAGTTCAACCCACTACAGAACTCTCTCAGACAAGAGCTCCCATGCCGATTGGCTTGTCAGTTTTGACGTCCACTGACCGATTACTCCGCACTTCGCCATTGCTCAACTTGCTCCCTACACAGAGACCGAGATCAGCATCGTGCACGACCATCGGGCGCTGACGAGACGTTACCCCGCCACAACGCCGAAATCTCTTCCACCACCGATGAAAGGACTCATCCACCCCTACGTCGGCCCGCGCTCATTGCGTTATGTTCCGTTCTGGAGCGAATAAGAATCGCTTTCTTGCTTCATTAATCGCAAACAGGCCTTAAACAGCACTCCGCGACGCTATTTTTACCCGTTGAGATGCGAAGACTTTTTCTTGACTGTTTCTTGCTTCTCGCGCCTTATTTCGCGGGGTTTTCATCCTTTTCACACCGAGGACCCCAGTTAGTTAAAAAGTTTTTCAATACTTGGGAACCGAGAAACCATCGCCTCCGACTACTAGTGCAGTTGATATCAGCACCTGTCCATCGCCCCTCCTGAACGCCCCGCGAACGTTCAGCAGGGGCCCTAATCGATAGACCCCGAAAGAGCACTACCTATGAGTCGGACGGCTCTGCAATCGTTTATTCAGCGCATCCACTTCTACGGCGGCATGTTCGTCGGCCCCTTCATTCTCATCGCGGCCCTGACCGGCTGTCTTTATGCCGTGGCACCCTCCCTGGAGAAAGTTGTCTACCACGACGTATTGACGGTGCCTACCGTGGAGAAGCCACTGAGCTTGGAGGAACAAATCCAAGCCGCGCAACACGAGCACCCAGACATGCCGGTCACTCAGGTGTGGCCGGCCACGACACCGACAGATTCCACGCGCGTCATCGTCGCTGACCCAGGCATCGACGAGAGCCTGCAGCACACCGTCTTCATCGACCCCGCAACCGCCAAGGTCATCGGGGACTACCCCACCTACTCCGGCATAGGCGAGATGCCGCTGCGACGCTGGATTTCCTCCCTGCACGAAAGCTTCCACCTGGGCAAGCCCGGCGAGCTCTACTCGGAGCTGGCCGCCTCCTGGCTGTGGGTCATGGCCTGCGGTGGCCTCTACATGTGGTGGATTCGCCGCCGCCCGAAGAACAAAGCAACCGCGAACGCCGCGCAACAGCAGCCTAAGCGCTCTGCCCGCTGGAAGGCCACCCGCCTACACTCCACTATTGGCGCCTGGATCTTCATCGGTCTGCTTGGCCTGTCTGCCACCGGTATTACCTGGTCAGGTCTGGCCGGCAATAACGTCGACTCACTGGTAGAACGCATGAACTGGAAGGCCACCCCCATTAACACCGCTCTGCACGGCACCACCGCTGAAACACATGAGCACACCGGGCATGAAGGACATGCAGGACATGGGGTTGGAGGGGCGTCGTCAAGCGCGAGCGTTGCTGCCGACGCCGAGCGCGTCCTCGCCACCGGCCGCGCCGAAGGGCTGACCGGACCGCTGCGCCTGTACCCGCCGGAAGACGCCCACTCCGCCTGGCAGGTCAGCGAACGGTGGGTGGAATGGCGCACCACCTCCGACGCGGTCTCCGTAGACGGCGCCACCGGAGAGGTCATCGACCGCCAGCCCTTCTCCAGCCTGCCGCTGTTTAGCAAGCTCAGCAGCTGGGGCATCTACCTCCACATGGGAATCATGTTCGGGCTGCCACTGCAGATCGCGCTGCTCGCCCTGGGCCTCGCCACCGCCGCCCTCGTGGTGCTGGGCTATTACATGTGGTGGAAACGTCGCCCGCGCTTCCTCCCGACTGCCCACTTCAGCTGGGCCACCACAGGGTTGGGCGCGCTGTTTGCAGCCACCGTGGGCGTCTTCCTGCCGCTCTTAGGAATCACCTTGGCGGCGTTCCTGGTTCTCGATGCCATCCTCATCCACACGCCACGACAGAAGAAACTAGTGAATGCCATCACATAGAGCAGGAGGCATAGGTACGGTAGTTTCTTATGACTAACCCACTGCTGACTCCCTCCACGCTGCCCTACCAGCTCCCGCCCTTTGCGGACATCAAGGTCGAGCACTACCGCCCCGCCTTCGACGAAGCACTCGCGCTTCACGACGCCGAGATCGCCGCCATCACCGATAACCCCGCCGACCCCACGTGGGAAAACACCGTCGTGGCGCTCGAGCGTTCCGGCCAGGACCTCGACCGCGTCATGGCGGTCTTCGGCAACCTCTCCGGCACCGACGTTACCGCCGAGATGGAGGACATCGCCGCCGACATCTACCCGCGCCTGGCCGCGCACATGGACGCGATGTACCAGAACGAGGTGCTCTACGCGCGGCTCAAGGAGGCCACGCCGCCTGCCGACGACGCGGAAGGCCAGCGCCTCCACGACCACCTCCTGCGCACCTTCGCGCGCAAGGGCGCCGACCTGGACGCGGCCGGCAAGGCCCGCCTATCCGAGATCAACCAGCGCCTGTCCGCGCTCTCGGAGGAATTCGGCCGCAACCTCATGGCGTCGACCCGCGAGCGCGCGGTCTCCTTCACCGAGGAGGAACTCGAAGGCTTGCCTGCCGAACGTATTGCCTCCGCCAAGGCCGATGCCGAAGCACTAGGCCGCGAGGGCTATGTCCTCCCCCTGGAGCTGCCGACCGTGCAGTCGGAGCTCAGCCGCCTGGCGCGGGAGGAGGCGCGGGGGCGGTTGTATGAGGCGTCGGCAAGCAGAGGCTCCGAGAACAACATCCCGGGGCTGATCGAGGCCGTACAACTCCGCGCCGAGCGCGCTGAGCTCTTGGGATACGCCACGCATGCCGACTACGTCATCGCCGAAGAAACCGCCGCGACTGCCGACGCCGCCCGGGCCATGCTCTTCGACCTCGCCCCCGCCGCCGCAGCCAACGCCGCCGGCGAGCAGAAGCTCCTCGCCGAAGAGGCCGACCTCAACGGCCAAGGATTCACCGCCGCCGACTGGCCCTACTGGGAGTCCAAGGTCCGCGCACGCGACTTCTCCCTCGACGAGGCCGAGCTGCGCAAATACTTCCCCCTCGACCAGGTCCTGGAAAAGGGCGTGTTCGCTTCTGCTGAGCGCCTCTACGGCATCACCGTCACCCCACGCGATGATCTGGAGGGCTATGCGGAGGGGGTCCGCGTCTGGGAGGTGATTGACGGAGACGTCAATCACGGGGATATGGGAATCGGTCTTCTGCTCACCGACTACTTCGGGCGCCCCACCAAGCGCGGCGGCGCGTGGATGAGCGAGTTCGTGGGACAGTCGCGCCTGTTGGAACGCAAGCCGGTCATCGTCAACGTCATGGGTATCACCAAGCCCGCCGACGGTTCGCAGCCGCTGCTGAGCATGGACGAGGTTCGCACCGTCTTCCACGAGTTCGGCCACGCCCTGCACGGCCTGCTTTCCGACGTCTACTACCCCACCTTCGCCGGTACCAACGTCCCCCGCGACTGGGTGGAATTCCCCTCGCAGATCAACGAGAACTGGGCGCTCGATAGGAGCTTGGTCAAGGAGTACGCGCGGCACGTGGAGACCGGCGAGCCCATCCCGGACGAGCTTCTCGACGCCATCACCGCCGCCTCCGAGTTCGGCCAGGGTTTCGCCACTTCGGAGTACTTGGGAGCATCGATCATCGACCTGGCGTGGCATTCGCTCAGCGCCGCCGAGGCTGCAGAACTCGAGGCCACTCCGGAGGCCGTCGCCGAATTCGAGGCCGAAGCCCTGCGCGCTGCTGGCTTGGATAACCCGCTCATCGCACCGCGCTACTGCTCGACGTACTTCAATCACATCTTCGCCGGCGGGTACTCCGCGGGCTACTACTCCTACCTGTGGGCCGAGGCCCTCGACGCCGACGGCTTCGAGTGGTTCAAGGACCAGTCGGACCTGCGCGCCGCCGGCGAGAAGTTCCGCGAGGTCATCCTGTCCAAGGGCGCATCCCGCGACTTCACCGAGGCCTACCGCGAGTTCCGCGGCCGCGATAAGGACCTCGCCCCGCTGCTTAAGCGCCGCGGCCTCGCCGGGGCCTGAGTCGGGGCTAGTTATCCACAGATTTCCCGGCGGGCTGTATCGGGCCCTTGTCCGTCGGATAGGGCGCTTTTAGGCTCCGGGGTATGAGATTACAGACATTCTTCGCCGCACTCGGCCGGGCCATTGACCTGGTGGCCGAGTGCGCGGGCCTGTCTGAAGCCGACCTCGTGGCCTTTGGCGCCGCGCCTGCCGACGCCACCCAGCTCCTCTCCCTTCACCACACCTACTTCGGGCACACCCACTCCACCCGCAAGCAGCGCACCGCCGTCGACGCCGCCCGCACCCGTGGCCACGGCTTGGTCACCCTGCAGCTCATCGAAGCCTTCGTGGCCAAGGTCCGGGACCACAATAAGGCCTGGGACCTGCGCGTGGAGCTGTGCCAGACCAGCGCGGAGCTGGTGGAGAACGTCGCCCGCAAGCGCCTGCGTGAGATGCGCAAGCCCCGCACCTATGCCGAGCGCGCCAAGCTCACCCAGCACGACAACGGTCTGGCCACACTCACCGTGACGGCGGATTCGCGGGAGCTTACCGACGTCTTCAAGGGCATCGACCAGGAACGCCCCGGCGCGAGTTTCCTGGAGAACGTCGACGGTGGCGGCGTCAAGACCGAGGTGACAGCGATGGCGGTCCTGCAGGTCGACGACTATGCCGCGCTGCTCAAGGGCAACACCGACAAGGACGGCGAGGAGTTTATCGTCCGCACCACCGATGGTGCGACGATGACCGGCTCGCAGCTCGTGGAGCGCGCGATGTTGGACAAGGGCATCATCGTGGCGGTCAGCCGCGAGCACGGCCCGCTCGATGTCTTCCGCTTCCAGCGCTTTGCTACCGGCAAGCAGCGCCTGGCGCTGGCCGCGGAGAATCCCTGCTGCGCGTGGAAGGGTTGCAAGGTGCCCTTCGAAAAGTGCCAGATTCACCACATCGTGGCCTGGGCCCGCGGCGGGCCGACCAACATCCTCAACCTGGTGCCGCTGTGCCCGTACCACAACGGCGTCAACGACGATGACCCCGATGCGCCGCCTTCGCGCGGCAGGATGGACCGCATCGGTGGGCGGGTGGCATGGATTCCGCCTTACGCCGCCTCCCCGGTCTTCACCAGCCCCTTCAACTAATCGCCAACCCGAAACCCCGCAGGAGAGCTTCTCCTGACGGGGGCTTCGGTGTGCCTGCCTTAACCTGCGTTGCGCAGCGCGGTGGCCAGGCCGTTCATCGTGACCTGGATGGTCTTGGACACCAGGAACTGATCGTCGCCCTGGCGGTAGCGGCGCAGCAGCTCCAGCTGGACGGCATTGAGTGGCAGCAGGTACGGGTAGCGGCGCTTGAGTGAGCGCGCTTGGCGCTGGTTTTCGCTGACCAGATCCGCGTTGCCGGTGACCTTCAGGTAGACCTTTCGGGTGCGCTCGAATTCCTCGGAGATGAGGGTAAAGATACGCTCGGCGGTCTCCCTGTCATCGACGAGGTTGGCGTACAGACGCGCGAGCGGCATCTCCGCCTTCGCCATGACCTGGGCCATGTTGGCGAACACGGAGCGGAAGAAGGGCCAGGTGCGGTAGAGCTCGCTAAGTTCCTCCCAGCGCCCCTCCGCAGACTCTTCGCCAGATGCCGCGTTCACCCAGCTGGTCACCGCGCTGCCCACGCCGAACCAACCGGGGATGTTCGTGCGGGACTGCGACCACGACAGCACCCACGGAATCGCGCGCAAGTCCGTAATCGCGGTGGTCTGCTTGCGGGAGGTCGGACGTGAGCCCAGATTAAGCTCACCGATCTCGTGCAGGGGCGTGGACTGGGTGAAGTAGGAGATGAAGCCGGGGTCGTCGACAAGCTGGCGGTACGCCGCGCCACTTAAAGCTGCCAGCTCGCGCATGATCTCGTAGGCGCGCTCCGGGTTCGCAATGGGCTCAGTATCGAGAAGTGAAGCCTCTAGGGCACCGGAGACGAAGGCCTCCAGGTGGCGGCGCGCGGTCTCTGGGGCACCGTACTTCGCGGAGATGACCTCGCCCTGCTCGGTGATGCGCACTGCTCCCGCCACCGCGCCCTTTGGCTGGGCCAAAATCGCGTCATAGGTTGGGCCGCCGCCGCGACCAACCGCGCCACCGCGGCCATGCGCCAAACGCAGCTCCACGCCGTGACGCGCGCACAGCTCCACGAGCTCCAGTTCGGCGTCGTAGAGCGCCCAGTTCGCCTGCAGGTAGCCGCCGTCCTTGTTGGAATCGGAGTAGCCCAGCATGACCTCCTGGATATCGCCGCGCGAGCGCAGGTGCTCGCGGTAGACCGGCACCGCCCACAGTTTCTCCAGGATCCCCGCGCCAGCCTGCAAGTCCTCGATGGTCTCAAACAGCGGCACCACATCCACCTGCTTCAACCCCACTTCCTTGAGCAGCACCATCGGTTCGAGAATGTCGGAGACGGTACCGGTCATGGAGATGATGCAGTGCGAGACCGATTCCGGCCCCAGGTCCCGCACCGCCCGTGCCGCCGCCCGGAAGATGCCGAGCTCCTTGGCGGTATCCTCGCTGAATTCCGCATCCGGGAAGAGCAGTGGGCGGTTGGTCTGCAGTTCCTTCACCAGCAGCGCAACCTTGTCGTCCTCACCCAGCGCGCGGTACTCCTCGGCGATGCTGGCCTCCGCGAAAATCTCGGTGAGTACGTTCTCGAAGGACTCAGAATTCTGGCGCATGTCCAGCGAATACAGGTGGAACCCGAACGTCGTCACGGCGGAGCGCAACCGCGCCAAGCGGTCATCGGCGATGATGTCATCATTGAATTGGCGCAGCGAGCGGTCGATGACGTCCAGGTCCCGCTTGAGCTCGTCCGGCGACGCATACGCGCTTGCCGACGTCTCCCCCTTCACCACCTTGAGCGTCTCCTTCACGCGGTGCCGGATGCCGTAGATGGCGCGGCGGTAGGGCTCGTCGACGCGGGACTTTTCGGTGTTCCCGGAGGCGTCGGCCAGCGCGCCCAGCTCCTTGGAACTGGAAGAGTAGCGATCGGACAGCGAGAGCTCGCGCTCCAGCTCTGCGAGCTGTTCCTCGTAATAGCGCAGCACGGTTAGGGCGGCCTTGCGGGTGGCGTAGGTAAGTGTGTGCTCGGTGACGTAGGGGTTTCCGTCGTGGTCGCCGCCGATCCAGGAGCCGGGGCGGACTACTGGGGTATCGGGAAGTTGCTGGCCGAAGGTCTCGCGCATGGCGTGGCGCACGGCGCGGTTGAGAGCGGGAACCTGTTCTAAAAGGGAGAGTTTGTAGTAGCGCAGGCCCACGTCCACCTCGTCCTCCAAGGTGGGGCGGGCGATGCGGATGAGCGCGGTCTGCCACAGCAGCGTCATGCGCAGGTACATCTCTTTTTCAATCGCCGCCATGTCCCCGCCGCGGTGGGACTCCTTGAGCAGGTTCTTGATGCGGGTTTGGGTATCGAAGACGGTGCGGCGGCGGGTTTCGGTGGGGTGCGCGGTGAGCACGGGCGCGACGTGGGCGCCGCGGACGGTGGCGGCGGCGTCGGCGGGGAGCCACACCCTCGGCCTTGAGCTTGGCAAAGGTCTTGCGCAGGGAGACGGGCGCCTCGACGGATTCGTCGTCCAAGTCCTCCGCCAGGTTGGCGATGAGCGCAAAGTAGCTAAACGCGCGGGCCACCAGGTTGACCTTGGTGATGTCGAGGTCGCGGAAGATGGCGACGAGGTCCTCCGGCTGGGCGTCGCCATGCGTGACGTCGAAAGCCATGCGGCGGGTAGCTTCGACAAGGTCAAAGACGTCCTCGCCTTCCTGCTGGGCGATAACCCGGCCGAGCACCCGGCCGAGGAATCGGATATCTTCGCGGACGACTTCGGGGGCGGGTGTGCTCACAGCAAGCCTTTCGGGGTGTGATCTGTCAGGCGGTTAGCCTTTAATGTATCCCAGACCACTCCCCGGCGCTGATAAACTTTCTACCCACGCGGCATGCAGGCGTGAATCGCCGTTTTCTTCCGGATGGAAGCTCAAGGCGGTAACGCCTCCCTGGCGCACGCCCACCACCACATCGCCGTCCGCGCCAGCGACCGTGGCGATCACCTCCACCCCATCGCCCACGCGGGTGACGATGGGCGCGCGGATAAAACTTGCCTCCACCTCGAGCGTGCCCTCCCCCATCGCGACGGGCACGGTGCGCTCCTCGGAGAAGCGCTGGTTGCCAAAGGCGTTGCGGCGCACGGTGACGTCGACAAGCCCCAGCGTCTGCTGCCCCGGCGCAGGGTTCTCCAGCTCGCGGGCACTGTAGATGAGCCCCGCGCAGGTGGCGAAGACCGGCAGCTGCGTCTGCCGCAGCGGCTCCGCCACGCCAAAAGCCCGGGCGAGCTTGTCAATCGCACTGGACTCGCCGCCGGGCAGGATGAGCCCATCCAGGCCGTCGAGGTCCTGGGGCAGGCGCACCCGGCGCGTGGCGACGCCGAGCTCGTCGAGGATGCGCAGGTGCTCCTCGACGCCTCCCTGCAGCGCCAGGACGCCGACCGTGGCTACCATCCGCGCTCAGCCAGGCGGTGCGGCGCGGGGACGTCGTTGACGTTGATGCCCACCATGGCTTCACCCAGGCCGCGGGAGATCTTCGCCAGCTCGGCCGGCTGGTCGTAGAGGGTCGCCGCCTTCACTATGGCCTCCGCACGCTTGGCGGGCTCGCCGGACTTGAAGATGCCGGAGCCAACGAACACGCCTTCGGCGCCCATCTGGCGGACCAAGGCGGCGTCGGCAGGCGTGGCCACGCCACCGGCAACGAACAGCACGACCGGCAGCTTTCCGGTCTCCGCTACCTCCGCCACGAGGTCGTACGGCGCCTGCAGCTCCTTGGCCGCGACATAAAGCTCGTCTCGATCCAGGTGACGCAGGCGCGCGATTTCGGCCTTAATGGTGCGCAGGTGCTTGACAGCCTCGGAGACGTCGCCAGTACCGGCCTCGCCCTTGGAACGGATCATGGCCGCCCCCTCGGTAATGCGGCGCAGCGCCTCGCCCAGATTCGTCGCACCGCACACGAACGGCACGTCGAAGTCCCATTTATTGATGTGGTTGACGTAATCGGCCGGGCTGAGCACCTCGGACTCGTCGATAAAGTCCACACCCAGCTCGCCCAGGATCTGCGCCTCGACAAAGTGACCGATGCGCGCCTTAGCCATGACGGGGATGGAGACGGCGTCAACAATGCCCTCGATGAGCTCCGGATCGGACATACGCGCCACCCCACCCTGGGCGCGGATATCGGCCGGCACGCGCTCCAGCGCCATGACGGCGGAAGCACCCGCGTCCTCTGCAATCCGTGCCTGCTCCGGGGTCACAACGTCCATGATGACGCCGCCCTTGAGCATATCGGCCAGTCCACGCTTGACGCGCGTAGTGGCGCGTCCTTGTTCATTCTTCTTATCAGTCATAGCTCACATCATGGCCCCAAAAAGTGGTCCAAGACAAGAGCCATTTTCCGGGTGTTGGATTAGACCACTTAAGATGGGTCTGTGTCTTTACCCCTCGACCCATCTGATACGCGCGCGCTACCGGTGCAGATTGCCGAAGCTCTCCGCACCCAAGTGGCCGCCGGGATTCTGCTGCCGGGCGAGCAGGTTCCGTCCACGCGCACCCTGGCGCGAGATTTAGGCATTTCCCGAGGCAGCGTGGTTACTGCCTACGAGCAGCTCACCGCGGAGGGCTACCTCACCGCGGCGGTGGGGTCGGGTACGGTCATCAACCCGCACCTGCCCCACGCCCGCGCGCCGCAGCCCCACCCGGCGCCCGCGCCACAGCCGGCCCCGCCCCGCGTGGAGCTCACGCCGGGGTTGCCGGACACCGCCGGCATCCTCACCCCCGAATGGAGGGCGGCGTGGCGCAAGGCCGCGGTGGACCCCTCGGGCGACCTGCCGCGGGAGGTCGCCGCGCACCTGCGCCACATGCGCGGGCTCACGGTCGATCCGGCCTACGTGGTGGTGACCGCCGGGGCACGCGACGGACTGTCGGTGCTGCTGCACGCGCTGGGCGGCACCCTCAGGGTGGGGGTGGAATCGCCGGGCTACCCCAGCCTGCGCCGCGTGCCCCAGGCCTTGGGCCACGTGCTTGTCGACGTCCCCACGGACGCCGAAGGCGTCACCGTCCCCACCGTGGACCTCGACGTTCTCATCGTCACCCCCTCCCACCAGCACCCCTACGGCGGTTCCTTGCCGGCCGCACGGCGCGGCGAGCTCGTGGAGTGGGCACGGGCGAACAATGTGCTCATCGTCGAAGACGACTTTGACTCCGAGCTGCGGTATGTGGGCCAGCCGCTTCCGGCGCTAGCGGCGCTCGCCCCGGAGCATACGGTGCTGTTGGGTACGTTTTCCTCGGTGATTTCGCCGTCGATTGCCTGCGGCTACCTCGTCGTGCCGCCGGAACTGCGCGCGAGCGTGGATCAGGTGCGCGAGGTCTTTGGCCAGCCGGTCGGCGCCATCCCCCAGGCGGCGCTGGCGAATTACCTGGCCAGCGGCGCTTTGCGGCGCCATACGGGCAGGATGCGCCGCGCCTATAAGCGGCGCCGCGACCTCGTCCGCGAGGCGCTGGCGGATTCCCCCGCCACCCTCCTGCCCATCCACGGCGGCCTCCACGCGGTGTTGCTGTGCGATAACGCCGTGGTAGAGCGCGCCGCGGCCCTCGGGCTCACGCTCACCCCGCTCAGCGACTACTGGGGAGGCACCACCGCCGAGGAGGGCGTGGTCTTGGGCTTCGGCCACTTAAGCGACGTCGAACTGGTCGCCGCCTTAGAGCTGGTGAAAAAAGCGCTAGCGTGGGAAGCATGAAGATTTCGCTGCATGGACAATCCACCGTCGCCGTCGAGGCGCCTGAGGGCCGCATCGTCATCGACCCGGGCCCCTTCTCCGACTTAAGCTGCCTCAAGGGCGCCGGCGCGGTGCTGCTGACTCACGCGCATGCCGATCACCTCGACGTCGAGGCCGTGCGCGACACAGGCCTGCCGGTGTGGGGAACGCAGGAGGCTATCGACGCCGTCGGCTCCGGCAACGCCGTGCATGCGGGTGAGAAGTTTACGGTTCTAGGCCTTGAGATTCAGGCTCTGGGCGGCCTCCACGAGGAGATCCACCCCAACATCCCGCGCCCGGAGAACCTAGGCTACCTCTTCGGCGGGGTGCTCCACCCGGGCGACCAGTGGGTTGATGCCAAGGGAGTAGACGTACTCTTGCTGCCCATCGCTGGGCCGTGGGTGCGTGGCGCCGACGCCGCGGACTACGCCATGCGCATCGGTGCGCGGCTGACGGTGCCGATTCATGATGCTGTGCTTTCCGACGCTGGCAAGCGCGTCACCGATGGGATGCTCCACAGCGCAGGCGTCACCGGCTATCGGCGCCCCGCGCTGGGCGAGCCCATCGACGTGTGACGCACCGCGTGGACTATCGCCCCGACAAGTGCGCCGGGAAGGAAGATGGTCCCCCAGAACAGGACGACTCCCACCGCATCGAGGCCCGAGCCATCGCCGCCCGGCGCCAGGGCGTAGCCGATGCACGCTACCACCACGACCGATGCAAGAGCTGTTGCCTCCAGGAACGCAGCCGCCCAGCCGCGCGCGGTGGCGACGACGGCGGCGACGATGATGGCCGATGCAACAGTGGCAATCCAAGCGCTACTATCCGAATCTGGAAGCAAGAAGAGCAGACCCGCAACTACGAGACCTGCAATAAATCCCACCCACGGGGCGCGGGGGCCAGTGGATACGCGTTGTCCTACAGCCCACGTGAGAACTGCCAGGACGGCAAGCGGGAGGAGTCCGAAGAGTGCGGTCAGCATAGCGGCCGGTTCCTTTCTTAAAGTGAACTTTTCACCGAGACTAGCTGGCGACGCAGAAAAAAAAGGGGACCACACGAAGTGATCCCCTTTCTTAACCTGCGCGTTAGCTATCCGTGTCCGAAGGCTTCCCGGCTAGCCGGGACATGTTCTCGTTGAAGTCCTTGAACCCCTTGGAGAACGTGCCGAGGTTGTCCATGAAACCGCCCATGATGTCGATGGGCAGCGGGAAGACCACAGTAGAGTTCTGGTCCGCGCCGAGCTCCAGCACCGTCTGCAGGTAGCGCAGCTGGAGGGCGGCCGGCGCCTTGCCGAGCTCCTCGGCGGCCTCGCGAAGCTCGCGGGAGGACTGGAGCTCGCCGTGGGCGGAGATGACCTTGGCGCGGCGTTCACGCTCGGCCTCGGCCTCACGCGCGAGTGCGCGCTGCATCATCTCGGGAATCTCCACGTCCTTGATCTCCACGATGCGCGTGACCACTCCC
Organism: Corynebacterium axilliensis; assembly: GCF_046097495.1. NCBI lineage: Bacteria > Bacillati > Actinomycetota > Actinomycetes > Mycobacteriales > Corynebacteriaceae > Corynebacterium > Corynebacterium axilliensis. Next base: position 2,374,167 of record NZ_CP175768.1, on the reverse strand, counting down.
CACCGCTCGGTTTGGCCATTGATGATCGTGGCCAAGTCGGTGTTGAGCTCCTCGCGGTGGGCAAGGAGGTCATCGAGGTTGGCGCGGCCCAGGAGGGTACGCAAGGTGGTCTGCGCAATCTGCGAGGTGGCCACCGCGTAGTTTTCGACCTCGAGGACGGCCTTGCGGGCATCGGTAACCTCGAACATCACCACGGCGTTGACGCGCACGGAGACGTTGTCCTTGGTGATGATTTCCTGCGGCGGGATGGTCAGCGTCACCACGCGCTGATCGACGCGCTCCAGCTTGTCCACGCCCGGCCACAAGAAGTGCAGCCCCGGCTCCATGATGGGCCGCAGGTGGCCAAACCGGAACGTCACTCCGCGCTCGTATTGCTTGATGACCTTCAGCGAGTACATCAAGAACACGCCAATGAGCGCGACAATGATACCGATGACGATCGGCCAAAAGACGAATGCTGACATGTGGGAGACTTCCTTTAACGGTGTGGTTCTGCGTTGGCGGTGCGGCGATCCGAGGCGTAGCGCGCCTTGCCGTACTTGGAGCCGTAGCGGTCAATCTGCGCGGCCAGCTCGGCCTCGCGATTGTCCATCTCCGGCACCACAATCTTCGGCGCGTTGGAGGGGGTATTCCACAGGTGGCGCCCCAGCGGGATGACGCCCAAGCCCGTGATGACCGCAATGGCCGCGAGGGTGATGAGCACCTCTGACAGCGAGTGATTCGTGATCAGGGACGCGAGCGGCAACAGGTAGCCCATCGCCGCCACGGCCAAGGCGATGCCGCGGTGGAAGCGCCCCGAGTCGGAGTGCGGCCACGGATCCAGCTGGCGGGTGACTTCGCGTCCATGGTGCGAGACCGTGCAGGTCTGTTTCACCGGACAGGAATTGCAGACGGTGGGATTGGCCCGGTAGCGCATCACCCGGTTGTCGGGGTCAAAGCTCGAGGGCCAGAGCCACTGGTCCTCGGGGCACTGCCACGCGTCGTGCTCTTCCAGGTAGCGGAACGTACCCGCCTGGTTCGCCATGGTGCGGTTGGCGGTCTGCTTGGCCATGGCGTCGAATCCCCACGCCACCACCAGCAGGAATAAGCCGTAGCACACCGCCAGCAAGGTGAAAAGACCTGGTGCATCCATGAGTTACTTCTCGTCCTTCCGAGAATCCGAGCCGTAGGTGCCGCCCCACTTGGTGCGCGAGTCGAAGGTCGGGTCCTGCGGGCCGGAGGCCGCCGAGTCGCCGCGGCCGGCTTCGGGGGCCTCGGTCTCGATGAACGCGCCGCGCTCATCCAGGTAGCCGTAGCGGCGGCCTGCCTTGCCGGAGGTGCGGTCATCGACGCGGCCCTTGCCTCCGGACACCAGGCCGACTCCCGACGTCGCGTTGACCGGGATTTCGCCCGCATGGTCGTCGTCGTCCGGCTCGATGATGCTAAACAGCGGATCCTTCGGGTGCTCGTCCACCGTGGGGATTTCCTTGTTGTAGAGCACGCCCTTCACCGCCGCCCAGAGGAACGGGATGATGCCGGCGAGGAACATGACGTCGCCAGGCATGCGCAGCCACTCCATGATGAAGTTGCCCGGCTCGGTGATGTAGCCCAGGGAGCGAGCCTCGACGTAGCCGGAGGCCACGGACTCGTAGAGCTGCATGATGCCCAGCGGCAGCAGGGAGATGACAACCATCCACAGGAGGCCGATGTTCTGCAGCCAGAAGGCCCAGGCCATGCCCTTCTCGGACCAGCGCGCCTTCGGGGTCAGGTAGCGCAGAGCAAAGACGGACAGGCCCACAGCCAGGAAGCCGTAGACGCCCATCATGGCGCCGTGCGCGTGGTTCGCGGTGAGGGCGGTACCAATTTCGTAGTAGGAGACGATGGGCAGGTTCACTAGGAAGCCGAAGATACCGGCGCCCAGGAAGTTCCAGAAGCCCACGGCCACGAGGAACATGACGGCCCAGCGGTGCGGGAACGGGCGCTCGCCGGAGGCACGCTGGCGCGAGCCCAGCTGCATGAAGGTCCACGCCTCCACGGTGAGCAGGGTCAGCGGGACCACCTCAGCAGCGGAGAAGAACGCACCCAGCGCCATGTGCTCCACCGGGGTGCCGGAGAAGTACAGGTGGTGCATGGTGCCCAGCACGCCACCGGTGGAGTACAGGATGATGTCGAGGAAGATGATGCCCAAGGCGATCTTCTCTCGGATGACGCCGAGCAGCACGAAGACGTAGGCCACCATGACGGTGGTAAACAGCTCGAGGAAGTCCTCGACCCACAGGTGGACCACCCAGAAGCGCCAGAACTCGGCGACGGAGATGTGGGTCTCCGAGCCCGCCAGGTTGCCCACGGCGTAGAACGCCGGGATGGCCAGACCGGCGTAGAAGAACAGCCACGGCATGTTGGACTTGTGCTCAGTCTTGAGGCGGCCGCGCAGCTGGCGGAAGATGATGCCAATCCACACGAACATGCCCACAGTGAGCAGAATCTGGAAGAAGCGCGGCAGGTCCAGGAACTCCCACTGCTGGGAGAACAGGGTGCCTTCCTTGATGTAGCCCATGGTGGACAGCCACTCGAAGGCCATGGAGCCAAACACCACGACAGCAATGGCGCCAAGCAGGAACCAGACCAGCCAGTGCTGCTTCTTCGGTTCCTTCTTGCCCACGAACGAGGCCAGGAAGATGCCCGCCGCGAGAAGGCCACCGGCGGTCCACAGCAGGGACAGCTGCAGGTGCCAGGTTCGCGAGACGTTGTACGGGAGCAGCTCCTGCAGCGGGATGCCGAAGAAGCCGGTGAGCTCGGTGCGGTAGTGCTGCGAGGCGGCGCCGAGCAGCGCTTGAATGAGGAAGAGCAGCGCGATAACGAGGACGAACCACGCCACCACCTTCTGGGACTTGGTCAGCCCTACCTCGCCCGGCTGCGAGAAATCCAGGTTCGGGGCCTCCTCCGCGTGCCAGCCAATGGACTTGGACCAGCGGCCGTAGATGGCAAAGATAAGGCCGGTTCCGCCGATGAGGGCAATCAGGGACAGGACGGACCACACCACGAGGTCAGCGGTCGGACCGTTGTCAACGCGCGGCTCGGCCGGCCAGTTGTTGGTGTAGGAGTAGTCGTGGCCGGGGCGCTCGGCTGCCGACGCCCACGCGGTCCACCCAAAGAAGCCGACCAGGTTGTTGATCTCATCCTGGTCGGTAATGAAGTCCGAGGGCAGGCCCTTGTCGTGGGACAGCGGACCGAAGTACTCGGCGTAGTACTCCTTCGCCGATTCGAAAGCGGCGATCTGGTTGTCGGTCCACTCCAGGACGCCCGACTCCTTGTCGTAGCGGTTGGCGCGGAACTCCTCCTTTACGGCCTCTTCTGGGGTGGCGGAGGGGTCGACGAAATCGGGGACCCCGTTGGCGTCGTTAAGCTCACGCGCCTTCTCCAGGGACATGCGCAGGTACTCCGCGGTGTAGTCCGGGCCCAGGTAGGCGCCGTGGCCCATGACGGAGCCGTACTGCTGGAGTCCGCGCGCCTGGTACAGGGCCTGACCGTTGAGAATCTCGTCCTTGGTCAGGACGGTCTCCCCGGTGGACTGAGACACGATTTTTTCGGGCAACGGCATCGAAGCCGTATAGGTGCGGTAGGCCAAAAAGCCCATGACTAAGAAGCCAAAGACCATGACGAGGGCCACGCCCTGCACCCACACATTGCTCACTGACAGGACCGGCTTGCGGCGATCCTGTGAGCTGAGAGAAGTGGACATGCAATTTTCCTGTCTTATATGCGATATACGAGTTTCGACGGAGACGAGAAACCTCCGTGAATATTATGAACGGAATTTGCCGTTTTTAATAGGCAAGGGAAAACCCCTCCCCCCCCCCGCCGGGACAGACGAAAGATGGATACTCGCACACCACCACCCTCGCACCACAGTTACGGGGGTGATCGCGCCACTTGTTTAGTGAGAACTTTCTCGTAGTATTTAAGACATGACTTTCGCCGAACACACCAAGCGCAATTGGCTCATCACGTTCTTCGCCGCCATTTTCTTCGCGGCCATCGTCTCCATGATTTTCCTCAACGACCCCCACCAAACCATCACCGTGGCCATGGTGTTCATCGCCTCCGCCCTCATCCTCTTCGGCGCAATCCTCGGCGTGTGGTATCTCATCAGCGGTCGCAAACGCAGCCACTCCTAGACCAACCGCTCGGTCTATTTTTATTCCGCTGATTGCCTGCGGTTTCCCCGCACCCGCTTAACGTTCTGAACCGCTTGGTCTAGCGTTTCCAGACATGAGCACCAAGTACGATAATTCCGCTGTCCCCGAGTGGTCTTTCGCCACCCGCTCCCTCCACGCCGGCCAGAACCTAGACGGCTCCACCAACGCACGTAACGTGCCGATTTACCAGACCACGTCCTACGTCTTTAACGACGCCGAGCACGCAGCCAACCGCTTCAACCTCTCGGATGCAGGCCCGATTTACACCCGACTGACCAACCCCACCCAAGATGCGCTGGAGGCGCGACTCGCCTCACTGGAGGGCGGCGTGGCCGCCGTGGCCTTCGCCTCCGGCCAGGCCGCCGAAACCGCGGCCATCCTCAACCTGGCCTCCGCCGGCGACCATATTGTGGCCTCCCCGCGCCTCTACGGCGGCACCTCCACCCTCTTTACCGTCACACTAAAGCGCCTGGGCATCGACGTCACCCTGGTGGAGAACCCGGACGACCCGGCCTCCTGGCAGGCCGCCGTGCAGCCGAACACCAAGGCCTTCTACGGCGAGACCTTCGGCAACCCGGTCGCCGACGTCCTCGACATCCCCGCGGTGGCCGAGGTCGCGCACAACAACTTGATCCCGCTCATCGTGGACAACACCATCGCCACCGGCGCGCTGGCCCGCCCGCTGGAGCTGGGCGCGGACGTCGTCGTGGTCTCCACCACGAAGTTCTACACCGGCAACGGTTCCGCCATTGGCGGCGCCATCATCGACGGCGGTTCCTTCGACTGGACCGTCGAACGCGACGGTACGCCGGTCTTCCCCTACTTCGTCACCCCGGACGAGGCTTACCACGGCCTCAAGTACGCCGACCTGGGTGCGCCGGCCTTCGCCATCAAGGCGCGCGCGGGCCTGCTGCGCGATACGGGCGCTGCCATTTCCCCGTTTAACGCCTGGCTGACGCTCAATGGCATTGAGACGCTGCAGTTGCGCGTCGAGAAGCACAATGCCAACGCCCAGGCCGTGGCTGAGTACCTGGAGGGCCACGCCAAGGTCGCGAAGGTCAACTACGCGGGCCTGGATTCCTCGCCGTATAAGGAGGTCAAGGAGAAGCTGGGCTATGCCTACACCGGCTCCGTGCTCTCCTTCGACATCGACGGTGGCCGCGAGGAGGCCTGGGCGTTTATCGACGCCTTGAAGCTGCACTCCAACCTGGCGAACATCGGCGATACCCGCTCTCTCGTTGTGCACCCGGCCTCCACCACGCACTCCCAGTCCGACGAGGAGGCGCTCAAGGCCGCGGGCATTACCCAGGCCACGGTGCGCCTGTCGGTGGGCATCGAGGATGTCCAGGATATTATTGCTGACCTCGAGCGCGGGTTCGCGGCCATTGGTTAGCGCCGTCCCGGAGCTCGCGCCCGAGGGCGAGCTGACCCAGGTTTCCATCGGCGATTTCACCACGGAAGCAGGCGCCGTGCTTGACGACGCCACCCTGGCCTACCAACGCTGGGGTGCTTTCGCCGGCGACCCGGACGGGGTCAACAACGTCCTCCTCGTCGAGCACGCGCTGACCGGCGACTCCAACGTGGCCGAGTGGTGGTCCGATTTAGTTGGCCCGGGCAAGGCGCTGGACACCACGAAGTGGTGCGTTATCGCCACCAACGCCCTCGGCGGCTGCAACGGCTCGACCGGGCCGGGCAGCCTGCACCCGGACGGCCAACCGTGGGGCGGGCGCTTCCCGGCGCTGTCCATCCGTGACCTCGTTGAGGCCGAGCACACCTGCCTGCAGCAGCTGGGGATTTCCCGCGTCCACGCGGTCATCGGCGGCTCGATGGGCGGGGCGCGCACGCTGGAGTGGAGCCTGCTCCACCCGGAGAGCGTGTCCGCGGTGTGCGTGATTGCGGTCTCCGCTAGGGCGTCGGGCTGGCAGATCGGCATCCAGTCCGCGCAGATTTCCGCCATCGAGCGCGACCCGTTCTGGCACGGCGGCAACTACTACCGCACGGATAAAACCCCACGCGACGGGCTGGCGGCCGCCCGCCGCATCGCGCACCTGACGTACCGCGGCGAGCAGGAAGTCGACGAGCGCTTCGGCGCCTCCGCACAGCAGGGCGAGAATCCGCTGGGCCCCTACCGCAAACACACTCAGCGTTTCGCGGTGAACTCCTACCTGGACTACCAGGGCGCCAAGCTCACCGAGCGTTTCGACGCCGGCTCCTACGTCGTGCTCACCGAGGCGCTCAACCGCCACGACGTCGGCCGCGGGCGCGGCGGCCTCATCAAGGCGCTGGCGGCCTCCCAGGTGCCGACGATGGTCGTGGGCGTGGACACGGACATCCTTTACCCCTATCACCAGCAGGAGCACATCTCCCGCAACGTCAATCAGCTGCTGGCCATGGCCAAGGTTGTCTCCCCCGTAGGCCACGACGCTTTCCTCACCGAGACCCGGCAGATGAACCGCATCCTGCGCAACTTCCTGCTGCTCTCGGCGCCGAATGGTCTCGACGTCGGCCCGGCGTACGTGGGCGACGAATACTACATCTAGGAGCCCAGCGCGTCGATGGAGAACGCCATGAACACCATCGCCGCACCGAGGATGCCGGTAAAGCAGGCGTCGAAGCGCCGCGAGCGCACCGCCAGCACGCCGACCCGCGAAGAATCACAGGTCAGCCGCACCACGGTGAGCCACATGAACGCGCCGCCCAGCAGCATGGTGGCGCGGCGCCAGTGCTCGGAGACCGCGAAGATTCCCGAGACCGCCACTGCCGCAACAACCATGCCGATGGCCACCCACTGCACTACCGGCGGCAGTGGCGAGGGCTTCAGGTGCGCGTCGTGCGGGTTCGCCAAGGACACCGGCGGTGCTGCCGGCGCTGCCGGCGCTTCTCGACGGCGCTCTCGCGGATTTTCTGCGGGCATAAGACCTACTGCGCGGCGAGCTTCTCGGCGCGCTCGACGATGTTGCTGACCAGGAACGCGCGCGTCAGCGGGCCCACGCCACCCGGGTTCGGGGAGACGAAGCCGGCCTTGTCCCACACGTCCTCGGCCACATCGCCGGCGAGCTTGCCGTCGACGCGGGAGACTCCGACGTCGAGAACCGCCGCACCTTCCTTGACCATATCGGCGGTGAGCATGTGTGCCTTGCCGGCCGCAGCGATGATGACGTCGGCCGCACGGGTCTCCGCTGTGAGGTCCTTGGTGCCGGTGTGGCACAGCGTCACGGTGGAGTTCTCACTGCGGCGGGTGAGCATGAGGCCAATCGGGCGGCCCACGGTCACACCGCGGCCGATGACCACGACCTTTGCGCCATCCAGCTCCACGCCGAAGCGGCGCAGCAAGTGGATGCAGCCGTTCGGGGTACACGGCAGCGGCGCGTCCTCGTTGAGCACCAGCTTGCCCAGGTTGATCGGGTGCAGGCCGTCGGCGTCCTTGGCCGGGTCGATGAGCTCGAGCACGCGGTTTTCATCCAGGTGCTTCGGCAGCGGCAGCTGAACGATGTAGCCGGTGCAGGCGTCGTCGTCGTTAAGCTCGGTGATGACGCGCTCGAGTTCCTCCTGGGAAACGTCGGCAGGCAGGTCCTTGCGAATCGAATTGATGCCGAGCTTCTCGCAGTCGCGGTGCTTCATCTTCACATAGGAGTGCGAGCCCGGGTCATCGCCCACCAGGACCGTGGCCAGGCCCGGGGTAATCCCCTTCTCCTTGAGGGCGGCCACGCGCTGGGCCAGGTCCTCAAAAATCTCGTCGCGGTACAGCTTGCCGTCTAGTTTGGTAGCGCTCATGCCCACCATCCTAGACTGATGCCTATGAGCCGCCTGCACATTGTCTTCGACAACCCCGTGATCCCCACCAATACCGGCAACGCCATCCGCACCGCCGCCGTCACGGGCGCGAGCCTGCACCTCATCGAACCACTGGGCTTCAACTTCGAGGACAAGCACCTCAAGCGCGCCGGCCTGGACTACCACGACCTAGCGGACTTGAAAATCCATAAGGACTTCGACGCCTGCATGGAGGCCCTGCCCGGGGCGCGGGTCTTCGCCTTTACGACCCACACGGATAAGTGGTTCACGGACGTCGAGTACCAGGAGGGCGATGTCCTCCTCTTCGGCACGGAGCCGACCGGCCTGCCGGAGGAACATGCCTTCCACCCGCGCGTGACCGAGCGCGTGCGCATCCCCATGATGCCGGCGCGGCGCTCGATGAACCTGTCCAACGCGGCGTCGACGGCCGTGTACGAGGCCTGGCGCCAGCTCGGTTTCCCTGGCGCGGTGTAGCCATTAACGGTCGCGAGGACCGTGGAGTCTGCCTTACACTGCCATTAGCTGTGAACAGCCTGCTTGTATCCTGTCCTCGCAACCGAAGGTCTCTCTATGTCTCTCCCCACCACCGCTTCTCTGGGCCGCACGCGACGCCTCCTCGCGGTCCTCAGCGCCGCTGTGCTGCTTTCTAGTTGTTCTGACACCGATGCCGGATCCGCATCTGACTCCCACCCCACCACAGAAAACTCGGCTGGAGCCGAAATTTCGGAGATTCTCGCAGCTCCCACAACGCCTACTGCGACGTTGAAAAATACGACCTCGACCAGCGCCACAACGAGTCGCCAGCAGAAAACCTCAGCGGAGCCTCCAGTGAGGCGGTCCGTAATCGACCCGGGCAACGATGCTTCCGGCCAGAGAGGGCGCGACGACAACCGGGGCATCTACTATCACAACTCGGTTGACTGGGAATGGTTAAGAGAGCCAGGTGGGGTCGTTCCTGGTGCCAGAATCCACAATGATTCTGATAACACCAGCTGTTCAACGGGTTTTCTCGCGTCAAAGGGCGAGCGCCTATTCATCATTACCGCAGGCCATTGCGGCGATCGCGGGGACCAGTTTTATGTCAGCGATGCACACAACAACTGGGCTTATGTGGGGGAGATGGTCGAGTCTTACCTCCAAGAGGATGCCAGGGGAAGCATCTACGGCACTGACATCGGTCTCATCGAAATTACGGGCGACGCCCGCTATAGCTCTACCCTCCCGATCGACATGCCCATGCAGGGATGGATCACGCCGCAGGAAGCACAGAGAAGAGACATGATGGTCTGCCGCCTCGGCGCAACGACCGGGTACTCCTGCGGCGAGTTTGAAAGCATCGGAAATGGTGGGCTCTTCTACTTTCGCGGTATCACTGACCGCGGTGATTCTGGCGGCGCGATCTTTGCAGTGGATGACTCCGGAGTGTGGGCACTCGGAGTCAACTCCAACGTCAGTGACAGCAACAAGACCCGCGTTGGCGCCATGGAAATCAGCAGCGCCATTGATTACTGGGGGCTCACCATCCACACATAGCTCAACGGTCGCGGCGGGTTTCTGGCGCGGTGTAGCCATCAACGGCAAAATATGGGTTAGGCATTTGATCTATTAAGGAGAACCATGTCCCGCCTGCGCCCACTTCTTGATTCCTTAACCAACCGCGTCGAAACCGCCTCCGCGGAGTACTCCGAGCAGATTGCCCGAGTCGCGCCCACTCACCGCCCGGGCGCGGTCAACCTGGTGCGCTACATGGCGCTGCGCTCCCAGGATGCGGTGGAGCTGCAGGAGGGGCTGAGCGCGCTGGGCGCGACGAGCCTGAGCCACCCGGAGCCGGCGGTGCTGGAGCGCCTGCATGCGGCGCGCAACGTCCTCGATGCGTTTGATGGTCAGGCCCCGACCTACCCCATGCAGGCCATTGCCTCGGCGTATGCGGCCGCCGATGACCTCTTGGATGCCAACACGCAGGCCCTGCTCGGCCCCACGCAGGAGGGCACGCACGCGCGCATTATGGTCACGCTTCCCACAGAGGCCGCAGAGGACTATGAGCTCGTGCTGGGTTTTGCGCGCGCCGGCATGGAACTGGCGCGTATCAACTGTGCCCACGACGGTGAGGCCGCGTGGGAGAAGATGGTCGAGCATGTCCACCGCGCTGCCGCGGAGGTCGGGCGCGAGATTCTCATTTCTTGCGATATCGCCGGCCCCAAGGTGCGCACCGGCGCCATCGAGCCGGGGCCGCGAGTGGTTCGGGTGCGCGGCGAGCGCTCCGCGGCGGGTGAATTGTTGTCCCCGCCGACGCTGGTGCTTTACGACGTCTCCCGGGCCAACGAGGCCCAGGAGGTGGCGAAGGGGGCGTCGGCAAGCGTGGCTCGCCCGGCCATCACCGTAGAGGTTGACGGCGCGTGGCTGGCCAATCTGGAACAGGGCAGCGAGGTGCGTTTTACCGAGGCTCGCGGCCGTTCGCGGTCCTTCACCGTGGAGTCTGTTGAGGAGGACGTGGCGGTGCTGCGCGGCGAGCGCAATTGCTACCTAGCGGAGGGTACGGTGCTCAGCCACGGTGCCGAGACGACACAGGTGCGCGGGGTTCCAGCACTAGAGCAGAAGATTCGCCTTCACCGCGGCGATGAACTGGTGCTAAGCACCTCGCAGGAGCCGGCGCGGATTGCGGAAGGCGAAGTGACAACGATTGGCTGCACCATCCCGGAGGTCGTCACCGCGCTTGACGTGGGCCACCGGGTGATTTTTGATGATGGTGCGATTGCCGGGCGCGTCACCGAGGTCCGTGAGAACGGCGCGGAACACGAGGCCATCATCACCATCGATCATGCAGGGCCGACCGGAACCAACCTTGCCGCCTACAAGGGCATCAACCTTCCGGAAACCGACATCCCGCTGCCCAGCCTCACGGAGGAGGACATTGCGGCGCTGCATTTCGTCGCCACGCACTGCAACATCGCAGCGGTGTCCTTCATCCGCACGCCTGCTGACGTCTCCTTCCTCCTCAGCACCATCGAGGAAATCGCGAGCGAGCAAGACTCCGCGGAGCTGGCGCAGCGCGTGCGGGAGCTGGGCGTCGTGCTCAAGATCGAGACGGTGCCGGCCTACGAACAGCTGGGCACCGTGCTACTGGAGGGCATGCGGCACGAGAAGTTCGGCATCATGATTGCCCGCGGTGACCTCGCGGTGGAGCTGGGCTTTGAGCGCATGGTGCAGGTTCCGGGGCGCATCATGAAGCTCGCGGAGGCCGCGCACATCCCCGTCATCATGGCCACGCAGGTGCTGGAGACCCTGGCCAAGACCGGCCTTCCCTCTCGTGCTGAAATTACCGACGCCGGCTACGCGCTACGCGCGGAGTGCGTCATGCTCAACAAGGGCCCGCACATCACGGAGGCCATCCAAATTCTTGACAGGATGTCGCGCAAGCTCGGCCGCTCGCGCCTGAAGAACCGCCAGATGCTGCGCCAGGTGGGCAGCTGGACGAATTGATGAGGACCACCTCACAAGCGCCCGCCTGGGACTAGACAAGTCTGCCTTTGGTTAGGGTAACCTATAAAGGTATTTATCTTGTGGAAGAAGGCCGACCGATATGTTGTCTGGTCCCCCACGGCACACTGCCGACGCTATCCCGATGGGATGCACCGTAACCCTGGGTAGCGACTGTATTTCCTGCACCTGCGACGCCGCATTGGCGGTGCGTCTCGGCGAGCTGGGCATCCGCCCCGGCGCCACCCTCACCATGGGCCCGCGCGTGGCCGGTGGCGCGCGGGTGGTCTCGGTGGGAAGCTGCCGCTACGCCATCGATAAGGCAACTCTCAAGGCCATCGAGGTCTAGCCATGGCCTCCTCCCCTAGCTGCCACGGCGATCCGGGCGGCGCGCTCGCCCCTGCCGGCGCGCCCATCATCGCGCTCGTAGGCTCCCCCAACTCCGGAAAGTCCACCCTGTTTAATGCGCTCACCGGCGCGAAGGCGCAGACCGGCAACTGGCCGGGTACCACGGTGGCGGTCAGCCGCGGCGCGTGGACATTGGGTGATCGCACCGCCGATCTCATCGACTTCCCCGGTACCTATTCGCTCGATCTGCTCAGCCCCGATGAGGCGCTCACCCGCGCCATGCTCATCGAGTGCGCCGATTGCGAGCGCCCCGATGCCGTCGTCGTGGTCGTCGACGCCACCGCCGTGGCCCGCGGCCTCAACGTCGCGCTCCAGCTGGCGGAGCAGCCCTACCGCATCATCATCGCCCTGACGAAGACGGACGTAGCACTCAACCAGGGCCAGGTCGTCGACGCTTCTGCGTTGGCCGAGGCCACGTCCATTCCGGTGGTGGTTGTGGATGGGCGCCGGCGGGAGGGCGTCGAGAAGCTGCGCGAGATTGTGCTCGAGTCCTTGGCGCACCATCCGGTGCAGCTGCGCGAGGATACCGGCCTGGAGGGGCGCTTCGCGGAGCTGGATGCGGCGGCGAAGGCCTCGGTGAGCGAGGTTGAGCATGCCACGCCGCTCTCCCACCGCCTCGATGCGGTCGCACTCCACCCGGTGATCGGGCCGCTGCTGTTTCTGGCCGTGATGTGGGCGGTCTTCCAGATCACCACGACGGTGGCCGCTCCCCTCCAGGACGGCCTGAAGGCCCTGGTATCTGGCCCCTTGAGCGACTGGGCACGGGCGGGGCTCGCGGCCATCGGCCTGGGTCACCCGCTTATTACGGGCTTGCTTGTCGACGGCCTCATTGGCGGTGTCGGCATGGTTCTCACCTTTGCCCTGCTCATGGCGCTGATGCTCTTGTGCCTAGCCGTGCTGGAGGATTCCGGCTACATGGCGCGCGCGGCGGTGGTGACCGACCGCCTCATGCGGGCCATCGGCCTGCCGGGCAAGGCCTTTATCCCGATTGTCGTGGGCTTTGGCTGCAACGTGCCGGCGATTTCGGCCACGCGCGTACTCGGTAGCCCGCGGCATCGCATCATGACTGCACTGCTCATCCCGTTCACGTCGTGCTCGGCGCGCTTGGTGGTCTTCGTCATGCTCTCGGCCACGTTCTTCCCGGAGCATGCCGGCAGCGTGGTGTTTCTTATGTACGTCATATCCATCGCGCTGCTCGTGCTCGTGGATTTGGCGCTGCGCACGACGCTGTGGCGCGCGGTGCCGGAAGAAGCGCTCGTTATTGACCTGCCGACGTACCAGCTGCCCACCGTGCGCCTGGCGCTCAGCGTGATGTGGACGCGTCAAAAGGGCTTCTTGAACACCGCCGGTGGCATCATCGTGAGCACCGTGGTCGTGGTGTGGCTGCTCATGGCCATCCCGGTCGGCGCGGCCGTCCACGACACCACCCTGGGCGAGCCGCAGGCCCCGGAGGATTCCGCCTATGGCGCGGTCTCGCACGCCATTGCCCCTGCTTTTGCCCCGGTTGGTTTCGATTCCTGGTCCCTGGCCGGCCCTCTGGTCACTGGTTTCGTGGCCAAGGAGGCGCTGATTTCGACGTGGGCGCAGACCTACGCCGTCGACGACGTCACCGATGCCTCCGCCGAGGAGCAATCCCACAGCGCGCTCAGCGACCACGTGCGTGAAGATTTCGAGCAGGCTTCCGGCGGGCATACTTTGGCTGCGGTGTGGGCCTACATGCTCTTCCTGCTGGCCTACACGCCGTGCGTGGCCACGGTTGCCGCGCAGCGCCGCGAGATTGGCTGGCGCTGGACACTCTTTGGCTTCGGCATGCAGCTAGCCACCGCGTGGGTGCTGGCCGTGGCAGCCTTCCAAATTCTGAAGGTGTTTATCTAATGCCCGCCTCCCCCATCCAGGCCGTGCAGGAAGCTATCGAATCCGGAGTGCGTTCTCGTTCGGCCATAGCTGCCGAGACCGGACTGGAGCCCGGCACGGTGGACCTCGTCCTGGAGCACCTCACCGCCAGCGGCGTGCTGGACATGGAGCCACTGGGCTCGTGCCCATCGGGCGGGTGCGGGTCCTGTTCCGCGGCCTCTGCCTGCGCGGGTCCAAGCAGCACCCGCGGTCCGGTGCTGCTTAAGCTTCGCCGTCCAGCGAGCCGTTAAGCGGGCCCTCCAACGCCGGAAGGCGGCGGGTGCGCAGTCGGGTGAGGAGCTCGGAGGCATCATGAGGCGTGAGATCCTGACCCGCCATCTTGACCGGCCCCGCCACGAGGTCGAAGCGCACGGTACGCACCCCCGCCAGGTGGCTCAGCGGCCCCACCTTGAGCGTGAGCTCCTGAATGTGCGGGGTGCCAATGACCATGACGCGGCGGTTGACGCGGCCGCGGTGGACGATGGTGACCGGCTTCGGGGCTTCCACCAGCGTGACCGACTGCTGCCTGCGGTCCACCGGGCTGATCCACCGTGCCCGGCGCGGCGAGGTGTACGTGGGCTGCGTGTGCCCCTCGGGCCGGGCGAAGTCCTCAATTTGCGCGCGGTCCAGATCCGAAACGAGCGCCAGCAGCTCCAGCGCCTGCTCGCGGGTGCCCACCGGCAAGATCCGGGTGGAGCCGGACTGCTTGCCGCTACTCTTCGCGCCATAGCCTGCGACCGATACGTGCACCTCGTACCAGCCGAAGCGCCGCCACAGGAAAGGCTGGCTTACCCGAACACCGTGGATGCGATTGATGCGGATGGTCTGGCGGCGACGATCCGCTAGGCCATAGGAGATGTTGAGGGAGTTAGAGGGGGCGTCGTGAAGCGCGGTGAACGTCCACGAAGAATCCACCAGGCTCCACACGCGCCCCACATAGCCCACGATGACCGGCAGAAGTGCCGTCCACATGCCAGGAATAAAGAGCAACCCACCGATGAAGATCGCGGTCACGAGCGTGGGAAGACGAAACAGCTCCGCAAGAAGCGTGCGCAGGATAGGAATCTCCGGAATCAAGGCATCCGCGGCGGGTTCTTCCTCTACCTCCATGCTCGGTGCAGTTGCCGAGTCCTCTCCGTGCGTGCGGCGCAGCAATTCTTCACGCAGCTCTTCCGCCTTCGCCTTGGACAGGTACTCGATCTTGATAACAGAAGAGGTGCCGCCGGCGGTCTCCACGCGGACCGTCGCCAAGCCCAGCAGCCGCGCGATGACGGATTCCACCACGTCCACCGCCTGGATGCGCTCGTAGCGCGCGGAGCGGAATGACGTGGAAATCACGCCGTGGCGCAGCGCGACTTCGTCCTCGGTGAGCTTGTAGCCCAGCTTGCGCCACCACACCCCAGACACCAGCCAGATGGCAGCACACACCAGCACGAAAGCGCCGATCCCCAGCAGGGTGCCGCGGCCCACCTCTCCCAGATGTCCGCCCTGCAGGTAATTCAGGACATCCGACACCATGGAGGCGTTAATGTTCACCGCAAGGACGGCCACCAGGGCCAGAATCAGCGACCAAAAGCGCAGCAGCGGGGTAAGTCGGTGGACGCGGGTGTAGCCGTCGGCGTCGACAAGCGCGCGGTCTTTCACAGTCCACTCATCCTCTCACGTGCCTTGACGGCGAGGCGCTCGCGCAGGGCGTCGGCATCCGCGGCGACCAGGCCGGGGATGGTGGCATCACTGCTGGGCGAGGCCGTGTGCAACTCCACCTTCTTGAGCCCCATCGCGCGCTCCACGGGGCCGGCGGTAACGTCGACGAATTGGATGCGACCATAGGGAACGACGGTGAAGGTGTGCCAGATTTTGCCGCGAGTGACCAAAAATTCGTCGGCGGTTTCCTGCCAACCTAGGTTTTTCACCTGCGCGGGGATGAGCCAGAGTTCATAGAGCGCCCACACGACGAGCGCGCCGGCGACCCAATAAAGCCAGTCCCACCAGAAATACGCCGCGGCGGCCGCCACGGCGGCGAGAATAATATCCCAGCTTAAATTCGTGATGTAGCGGGCCTTGGTGAGCTTCGGCGATACCGGATTCATGCCACCATTCTAACACGGACTCTTGACAAGCTGTTGGGTTTATACAACACTGTGATGCATGTCCCCAAAGAAGAAACCTACCCGCCCACTATTTAACCGGGTGCGCGTGCTCCGCGTTGAACGGGACATGACGCGTGCACAGCTTGCCGACGCCATCGGGGTCAACCCCCAAACCATCGGCGCACTCGAGCGCGGTGACCACTCGCCCAGCCTGGACCTCGCCTTCAATATCTGCGAGGTCTTCGACCTGCCCGTGGAAGCCGTGTTCTCCCGGACCGAATTCACCCCTATGTCCTCCGAAATCTACCGAAAGGACTAGCCCGCACATGTCCGCCCCTATTCCCGATTCCGTTAAGACCCGCAAGCGCTACATCACCCTGACCGACCTGTCCACCGTCCTTATCATTGCGTCCATCCCCCTGCAGTTCTGGAGCCTTTTCACCTCCATCATGGTGGCCTGCCTCGGCACGTTGCTGTGCGCACTGTTGACTGCACGTTTGCGTACCACCATCAACGCGGCAGACCTGCCCAGGACAGAACTTGATGAGTACGAGATGCAGCAGCACCTCGAAGCCCGCGACGACGGCCTCAAGTTCTCCCTCGCCGCACTCGTTATTCTGCTGCCAGTCACAGGCCTTATCGCTTGGGGCGCACGGACCATGCCCATCATGGACGGCGTGTTTGTATCCCAGCTCTACCTCAAGATCATCCTGCTGCTCATGGTGTGGGTCCCCTTCTCCGTGGCGCGTTCCCTGGCCGGCAAGATGAACCGCGACGAACTCATCTCGAAGGAATAAGCGCCCCTAGCGGAAGTCCCGCGAGCCGCGCGAGAGCGCCTCGCCGAAGGCCAGCGGCTCCAGCTGGTCCGCAGCAACGGTAACCGCACCGGAGGCATTCTGCACGATGCCGCGCACAATCAGCGCAGGAGCCGTCCGCGCCGTCACCTTATCCCGGGCCCACAAGCCCGGCGAGACCATCACGTTCATCAACCCAGTCTCATCCTCCAAGCCGAAGAAGACCACGCCACCTGCAGTGTGTGGACGCTGGCGGTGCGTGACCACCCCGGCGATACGCACGCGGGTGCCATCCTCCACCCCCGGCAGATCCGCCGCCGACAAGACACCGCGAGCCCGCAGCGCCTCACGCGCCTGCTCCATCGGCTGCTGGTTGTGGGTCACACCAGTGCTCGCCACGTCCGCCGCCATAAGCTCAAAAGCACTCATCCCCGGCAAAGACGGCGCCTCAATGGCCGAAAGCCCCGGCAGCATCCCCGCCTGCTCCGTCGCAGCCACACCGGCCTGCCACAACGCTTGGCGACGATCCACCCCAAAGACATCCAAAGCCCCCGCCACCGCAAGAGCCTCCACGTGATCGACGGTGAGATCAGCACGACGGGAGAGATCCGGGACGTCGGCAAACGGCGCGGCCGCCTCAATCCGATCGGCGGCCTTATCGCCCAACCCTTTGATGAGATTAAGGCCCAGGCGGATGCGAACCTCACCGTCCTCGCCCCGCACCGCACGGGCCTCACGACCCGAATCATTAACGGTGGCCGGCAGCACCTCCACGCCGTGGCGGCGCGCATCCTGAATAAGAGACTGCGGCGAGTAGAAGCCCATCGGCTGCGCGCGCAGCAGGCCCACGCAAAACTGCGCCGGATAATAGCGCTTGAACCACGCCGAAAAGTACACCAAGGAAGCAAAAGACTGCGAGTGCGACTCCGGGAAGCCGTACGCGGCAAAGGCCACTATCTTCGTCCACAACTTGTCCGCGACGTCCCCGGTAATTCCGTTGGTGCCCTTGAGGCCGTCGTAAAAGCGCTGCTTGAGTGCGGCCATCTTGGCCGGGGAGCGCTTCGACCCCATCGCGCGGCGCAGGTCATCGGCCTCCGCGCCGCTGAAACCGGCGGCGTCGACAGCAATCTGCATGAGCTGCTCCTGGAAAAGTGGAATGCCCAGCGTCTTGCCCAGGGACTTTTCCAGAACCGAGTGATCATACTCCACCGGCTCAATGCCGTCGCGGCGGCGCAGGTAAGGGTGCACCGACCCGCCCTGAATGGGCCCCGGGCGGATGAGCGCGACCTCCACCACGAGGTCGAAGAAGACCCGCGGCTTGAGCCTGGGCAGCGTGCTCAGCTGCGCGCGGGACTCCACCTGGAACACGCCCACCGCATCCGCGCGGCAGAGCATGTCGTAGACTTCCGGGTCCGCCAGGTCCAGCTCCCACAGATTGACTACCCTGCCGGTGGTCTCCTCCACCACGTCCATCATGTGGTGCAGGGCCTCGAGCATGCCCAAACCCAGCATATCGAACTTCACCAGCCCGGCCGCGGCGCAATCGTCCTTATCCCACTGCAGCACCGAGCGGTTCTCCATGCGCGCCCACTCCACGGGCACGACATCCGCAATCGGCCGGTCACACAGCACCATGCCGCCGGAGTGAATGCCCAGGTGGCGCGGTTGGCCGAGGAACTGCTCGGCCAACGATTCGACGTCGCCAGGCGCGGGCGCAATCCCCTTCGACCACGCATCGGCCGAGCCCTGCGGATAGCCCAACGCCCGGGCGGCATCCCGCAGCGCCCCTTTGCGGCGGTAGGTAATCACGTTGGCCACCTGCGCGGCGCGCTCGCGACCATGCTTGGCATAGACGTACTGAATGACCTCCTCGCGCCGTCCCGATTCAATATCAATGTCGATATCCGGCGGGCCATCGCGGTCCGGGGACAAAAAGCGCTCAAAAAGCAGACCCGCGGAAATCGGCTCCGCGTTCGTAATCCCCAACGCGAAGCACACCGCGGAGTTCGCCGCCGAGCCTCGCCCCTGGCACAGAATGTTCTCCCGCCGGCAAAAATCCACGAAGTCACACACGATGAGGAAGTAGCCGGGAAAGCCCAGCTGCTTGACGACGTCCAGCTCGTAGCGCATCTGCTCCCATGCCCGCGTTCGAATTTCCTGGGGCCGCGAGGCATAGCGCGCCTCCGCGCGCTCAAAAGTGAGGTGTTCCAGCCACGTCATCTCGGTGTGGCCGGCGGGTACCTCGAAGTCCGGGAGGTTGGGCGCGAGTGCGGCCCAGGTGAAGCTGCACTCCTCCAGCACGCGAACGGTTTCGGCGATGAGCTCAGGCCGGTCGGGGGCAAGCTGCGCCATCTGTTCTCCAGAACGCAGCCAGTGTGCTCCCATGGGGTGGGCGTCCGGTGTGGCGTCGCCAAGCGCCAGGCGCCTGCCCAACGCCTGCTTGGCTCCCGCCAGCCGCGCGCGATCCCGGGTGGCGGCGGCCGGGTGGGCGGTGGCGATGGCGCGCGACACGGGGAGCTTATCCAGCGCCGCGTGGTGGTCAGCGTCCTCCGGAGTGAGCGTGTAGGCGTACTCCAAAACCATGCTGTCTATTTTTATTCTATCGAGCAGAAGATCGAAATCCTCCGCCCATTCCCACCCCACGAGAAAGAGGCACTCGTTCTGTAACTCCGCGGCAATCTCCGCCAGTGGCGGGTAGGCCACAGCCCCCTTTTCTCCCGCCGCCATGCGGGCGCGGGAGATGAGTCGGGATAGGCGGCGGTACCCCTCCGGAGTTCGCGCCAGGACAGTCAGCGGCGCCGGCTCCAGGCTGAGCTCCGCGCCAAAGACGGCGGGTAATCCCACTTGTGCGGCGGCCTCCGCGCACTTCATCAACCCATAGAACCCATCCCTATCCACCAGCGCCAATCCGCGCAGCCCCAACTCGACGGCCCGGGCAACCAGCTCCTCTGGTTCCGAGGCCCCCTCCAGGAAGCTATAGGAGCTCACCGCATGCAGCTCCGCGAAGGCAACGGCGGAGTGCCCCGCCTTAACCTCCTCCACCTGCTGTGACAAGTGGTCCACCGACACGGGAGTAGGCCCCGGCCGGCCGGACAAAATCCGCTCCACCCGCGACCATGGCAGAGCCTGCCCCCCGTTAAACCTCATAGCCCACACCCTATATTCGAACACATTTTCCCGTCAAGGTTTTCGTTGAACAATCCAGAGGATAGACAAAGCGGTTCAATCGTTGCTAGTTTGACGAGCAGTGCATAACACCTGCGGTGATTTTTCCTCGCCGCACCCGATTTAGAAGGGACATGTGAACCCCATCATGAGCATCCGACGCGTACTTGCCGCTACTTCTGCGGCCGTCATCGCCACTACCGGCCTGGTAGCTTGCTCCTCCGACTCCTCGGACTCCAGCGGCTCCGGAGAGGAGATCACCAAGGACTCCACCATCAGCATCGGCACCACCGACGCCAACATGGAAGAGTGGTCCGTGTTCCAGGACCTGGCCAAGGAAGCCGGCTACAAGGTCGAGCTCGAGAACTTCGCTGATTACAACACCCCGAACCAGGCACTGGACCAGGGCCAGCTGACCACCAACAAGTTCCAGCACCTGCAGTTCCTGGCCAAGTACAACAAGGGCAACGGCACCGACCTAGTCCCGCTTGCCGCGACCGAGATTTACCCGCTGGCCATCTACTGGAAGGACCACAAGGACCTCTCCGGCGTCGAAGGCCAGGAAGTGGCCATCCCGAATGACTCCACCAACCAGGGCCGCGCCATCGGCCTGCTGGCGCAGGAAGGCCTGGTCACCCTCAAGGAGGACAGCCCGCTGACCCCGTCCCCGATGGACATCGATGAGGGCAAGTCCAAGGTGAAGGTCTCCCCAGTCGACGCCGCCCAGACCCCGGCGGCCTACGGCGAGGGCAAGCCGGCCGTCATCAACAACTCCTTCCTAGAGCGCGCCGGCATCGACCCGCAGTCCGCCGTGGCACAGGACGATCCGAACTCCGAAGAGGCCGAGCCCTACATCAACGTCTGGGCCGTGCGCGCCGAGGACGCGGACAACGAAACCCTCCATGAGCTGGCCAAGCTGTGGAAGGACCCGAAGGTCACCGAGGCCGTGCTGAAGTCCTCCGGCGACACCGCCGTGGCCGTCGACCGCCCGCAGGAGGAGCTGCAGGAGATTCTGGACCGCCTCGAAGAGCAGGTCTAAGCCCCTCTCCCCTTATGCCTCATTTGCCCCCGCGTCGCGCTGACATGCGCGGCCGGGGGATTTGGCCGTTACTCACACTGACAAAGGACACCCCGTGACACAACAGACTGGCGCCCGCAGCGGCACCCGGATTGAGTTCCGCAACATCACCAAGGTCTTTAGGAACAAAAAGACCACCACCACAGCGCTTAACGACGTCTCCCTGACCGTCGAGCCCGGCGAAATCGTCGGCATCATCGGCTTCTCCGGCGCCGGCAAGTCCACGCTGGTGCGTATGATCAACGGCCTGGACAAGCCCACGTCGGGGCAGCTGCTGTTGGACAACACCGATGTTGTCCCCCTCCCCGAGTCGCAGCTGCGCAGCATCCGCCGCAACATTGGCATGATCTTCCAGCAGTTCAACCTCATGTCCTCGCGCACCGCGGCGGGCAATGTTGAGTACCCGTTGAAGCTGCAGGGCGTCGGCAAGCAAGAGCGTACCCAGCGCGTGCAGGAGCTCCTCGAGTTCGTCGGCCTGGGAGACAAGGGCGATAACTACCCGGAGCAGCTTTCCGGCGGCCAGAAGCAGCGCGTTGGCATCGCCCGTGCGCTGGCCACGCAACCTTCGCTGTTGCTTGCCGACGAAGCCACCTCCGCCCTCGACCCCACCACCACCAAGGAAGTCCTGGAGCTGCTGCGCAAGGTCAACCGCGACTTTGGCATCACCATCGTGGTCATCACCCACGAGATGGACGTCGTGCGCTCCATCGCTGACAAGGTCGCCGTCATGGAAAACGGTCGCGTCATCGAGTCCGGCAGCGTCTACGAGGTCTTTTCCCAGCCCAAGACGGCCGTGGCGGAAGAGTTCGTGGCGACCTCCCTGCGCAACACCCCGGACGTGGTCGAGGCCGATGATCTGCTGGCCCACGAGGGCCGCCTGTTCACCATCAACCTGACCGAGAAGTCTGGCTTCTTCGACGCCGCCGGCCAGCTGGCCGAGCGCGGGGTGGACATCGCCGTGGTCCACGGCGGCATCACGACCCTGCAGAAGCACTCCTTTGGCAAGCTCACCGTGCGCCTCAACGGCCCGGCCGACGCTATCGAGGAGTTCTACGCCCGCATGCAACGCACCACCGACATTGAGGAGATTCAACGATGAACGTCACCTACCTCGCGGAAGCCAACTGGGACCGGCTGAGCGGCACGCTTGTCGACGCCATCAAGGACACCCTCATCATGGTCGCCACCACCATGGTGGTCGCCGGCCTCATCGGCCTGGTCCTCGGCGTCCTGCTATACACCACCCGCCCGGGCGGAATCCTGCAGAACAAGTTCATCTACTTCATCATCAACATCCTGGTGAACTTCATTCGCCCGATCCCGTTCATCATCCTGCTCGCCTTCGCGCAGCCCCTCACGGTGGCCGTGCTGGGCAGTTCCATCGGCCGCGAGCCGGCCACGTTCGTCATGGTCATCGCGGCCACCTTCGCGGTGGCCCGCATCGTGGAGCAGAACCTGGTGGCCATCGACCCGGGCGTTATCGAGGCCGCCCGCGCGATGGGTGCCTCGCCGTGGAAGATCATCACCACGGTCATCGTGCCGGAGGCCCTGGGCCCGCTGGTGCTGGGCTACACCTTCCTGTTCATCGGCATCGTCGACATGTCCGCCATGGCCGGCTACGTCGGCGGCGGCGGTCTGGGCGACTTCGCTATCGTCTACGGCTACCGCGCCTTCGAGTGGCAGGTCACCGTGGTGGCCACCCTCATCATCATCGTGCTGGTGCAGGCCGCCCAGTTCTTCGGCAACTGGCTCTCGGCCAAGATTATGCGCCGCTAGCCGCGCCGCGCGACGCGGCGCGCGGCGAAGTATCGAGAGGTCTTCGGCTCGTCTCCACAGGAGGAGACGACGCCGGAGGCCTCTTTTTCTTCCAGCTCTACGTCCCACACGCGGCCGTCGGCGTGGCGGACCACGACGGTGCCGCTCTCCCCCGCGGCTTCGTCCTCCGTGTCAACACGGAGGTCGCCGTAGTGGAGGGCCTCGTCGGCGCCGAGAAGCAGGCGCGCCACCGCCAGCTCCGCTACCTGACCCCGCGGGGTGGTCAGGCCGCTGCCGCGGTTGGCGGGATAGAAGTACTCGCCGCGCAGGGACTTGCCCACTAGCTCGCGCCCGGCCTCCACGTTGAGGCGGCCGAAGGAATAGCCCCAGGGCATCAGCAGCACCGAGGGCGCAAAACGGTGGCCCTTGGTGTGGGAGGTCTCCCACACCGTCTCCTCAAACTCGCAGGCCAGCGACGCCGCCAGCGGGCGACCCTTGACCGCGCAGCAGGCGTCGCGCTTGGCGTGGGTACACACCAGCACCAGCGGCAGGCACGTGCCGGTGGGGTGCTCCAGGTCGAGGTCCAGGATGTCCTCCGGGCCGTTGAGCACGTAGTCCTGTACCAGGCCCTCGCGCGCCCACACCACGAAGCAGCGGAAGTGGCCGGTCCCGCGCTCGTGTCCAGCGCGCCCGGGGCGGCGGATGAGTTGCAGCCCCGCCACGCCCTTGAGCTTGGCCTTCAGCTTGTCGGTGAGGCCGGGGCCGAAGGTGTCACCGTCGAGGACGTCGCGGGACCACGCCGCGGGCCATTCGAAGAGCACGTAGACGGACTCCTGCTTGGCAGTACCGGGCAGGGGCTCAATCTGGGTGTCGGAGCAAAAGGACATGCCGCTAGTTTAACTACCTTCACAACAATGTGGTTACGATGCCCATCTCCGTTCCGAGTTCGCCGCGGTGGGCCGCTACGCTCGGAGTTATGCCGACTCACACTCTCGTGCGCGCAGCCGTCCCCGTGGCCGCACTCGCTTTCTCGAGTGCGCTCGTGCTGCAGGGCTGCGCCGCCTCCTCAGACTCCGGCGCTGGGCCCACCAAGACTCTTGACGCCACCCTCTCCGGCGCCACGACGTCGACGCCGTCCGTGACCGCGCACGCGCCGACCCCCATGGCTCCGGCTGGGCTTACCCCGCTGGGCGACGCCAACCTGGCCATGAAAACCCTGCGTCCCCCCGCTCCTTCCGAGCTCGTTGTCACGAGCGTGCGTGTGGGCAAGCACGAGGGGTTCGACCGCGTGGTCTTCGACTTCACCGGTAAGGGCTCGCCCGGCTGGTTCATCGACTACACCGATTCCCCCGCGCAGCAGGGCTCGGGCAACCCGATTTCCTACCAGGGCGCCACGGCGCTCGACGTCAGCATTGACGGCACCGCCTACCCATTCCAGCTGGAAATGGAGGACCCGAATATCGGCACGGTCCCGGGCGCGGGCGGCGTGGTGACCCAGGTGCTCAGCGGCGGCACGTTCGAGGCCCGCTCGCAGTTCGTTATTGGCCTCGACGGGCGCCATCCCTACTCCGTGCAGGTGCTCAACGAGCCGACGCGCCTGGTTATCGACGTCCTGCATTAGACCCCGCACCTAGGTGTAGGTCGCTTCCACCGACCAGCGCCCGCCGGCCCACACCAGCAGCCAGGCGCGCTGTCCTTGCGCGTTCTCCCCCACCACTTGCAGGCGCGCGCAGCGCTGCGCCGCGTTCGGGTCCCACCAGGCGGCGTCCACCGGCCAGGGCCCGGCCCACCCGGTCACCCGGTAGCGGTGGCGGCCCCAGCTGAGACCTGCGGGCTCGCCGGAGAGGAGGGCCTCGGCGGTGACGATGATGTCGGCCGCGGAGGCGTCGATTAGCCGAATGCGCGCGGCCGGGTGCGCCAGGCTGGCCGGCAGCGGCGAGGGGATGCGCCCGGGCCAGCTGCCCTCCGGGGCGGGATCGCGCTGCTCGCCGTAGGGCACGAGCTCGATGCGCTCGGCCACCCCGCGGCCGGCGGCCGAGCGCGGCTGCAGCACGCGGTCCACGCCCAGCTGGGACTGCACGCGCGCGATGACGCGCTTGGCCTGCTCATCGGACTCGGCCGCGCCCCACAGCACGCTGTCCCCGGGCGGGGCGAGCTCCACCGGCTCCAGCACGAGCTTGAGCACACCCCCGCCGTCGCCCGCCCGCGCGCTGCTTAACCACCCATCGAGCTGCCAGCGCACGCGATCCGCCGTGGCGGCCTCACTCAAGGCCTCCTGGGTGCGCCAGATGCGCTCGAGGCGCTCGCCTCCTTCGAACTCGGCGCCGATGCGCAGGCGCACGCACACAAGCCCGGCGCGATCCAGCGTCGCGTGGAGGCGCGCCGCCAGCTGGCGCGCGGCGAAGGCCGCAGCGTCGACGCGCTCCAGGGGCTCCTCGAAGACCTCCTCCACGCCCAGGTCCGGGCGGGCCAGCTCCGGGGCCACCCGCCTGTCGGGGGCGGCGGACGCCACCGCGTGGCAGCGCCGCCCCGCCTCACCGAAGCGCGTGGTGACCTGGCGCAGCGGCAGGGCCGCAAGCTCGCCCAGCGTGCGCACGCCGAGGCGCTGCACCGTGTCCACCACGTCGAGCGGGCAGCCCAGCGACACCTCCGCCGCCAGCACGCCCACCGGCTGGGCGGCGAGGAACGCCCGCGACCCACCGGCCGGCACCACCGCGCCGAGGTTCTCGTGGCGCGCGGCAATGAGTGCGGTCGCAATCTCGTCTGCGACGCCGACGGTGGCGTCGAGGTGGGCCCGCGCTGCGGCGTCGACAAGCATCTCCACCGCCTTCGCCTCACTGCCGTGGAAACGCCCCGCCGCGCCCGCATCCACGATGACCAGCCCCGGGCGCAGGACCTCCACCGAGGACGCCACCGCGTCGAGGCTTGCGGCGATCTCCGCAAACACCACGCCATCCCGATCCGGGTTAGCCTCCTCCACCCGTAGCTCCGGCAGCACGGCCTGGGCCTGGCGCACGCGCATGCCGCGGCGCACCCCCGCCCGGCGCGCCGGCGCGTTGCACACAACGACGCGATGCTGGGACACGATGGCGCACGCCCCCACCGCGGTATCCTGCAGCGCCTGGATAGGCCAATCCGGGAACCACAGGGCCGCGACCCTCACACCGCCTCCAGGTGCGGCCGCTCCGGGCGCGCCCCGCAGCTCAGCAGCCCGCGCTGCGGCGGCGCCCCGGTGGTGGCCACGCGCACGTCAATATCGACCCCGCGGATGCGCCCCACACCGCGCCCCACGCCGCGCACCGCGACGACCTCCGCCCCGATGTCCATCGCCGTGCCCGGCAGCCGCGTGCCGACGGTGAGCAGCGCCGCCTGCCCGCCACGGACCTTCGCCAGCACCGGGCGTGCGCGGGTGGGGCTGAGCTTGCCGACGCCCCGGTGCACCACCAAGTCCAACCCCTCACACAGCACCCCGGTCACCGCCCAGGGCTCCGCCCCAGGATCCGGCACCACGATGACCCGGGAGAGATCTCCATCCTCGTCCACCTGTGCGAGAGAGAGATCTGGCCAGCCCACCACGCCGACGTGTCCGCCCGCCGCGCTAACATGAGAGACCAGATCAACAACAAGTGCCGCGCACTCCGCGCACGAGGTAACCCGCTTCCGGGGCAGTCCACCCCCGGGGAGCAGGGATGATAGACCCTCGGGGACGCCAAGGACATCAACATCCGGCTGTACCTCGAGGGAGGAATCGGGGGCCTCCAGGCGGTGAATCTGGGCGCGCAACGCCGCGATTCGGTCGGCCTGCGAACCGCCCCGCACCCCAGCCACTGCACGAACACCTGTTTGATTCATGTCTCCCATTATGAACCTCACCTCGGACACGCGCAATTGCACTGGTAGCGTTAGGCGCCATGAACCCCCTGCGCGCACATACCACCCCGATTCCGACCCCGCCGTGGGTGCGACTCGGCGGCTCACTTTTGGCAGGGGCGGCCGTGGCGGTGGGCACCAGCCGCATCCATTTCGGCGCGGCGCTGGGGCTGAGCTTGCTCTTCCTCGTCGCCGCTTGCGCCCTCGTTATGCTGCACCCCTACCGCGGTCAGATGCGTGCGTTTGCCCAGCGCCACAACGTCACCATGCTGCCTACCGTCTCGCAGCTTGTCCCCCTCATGCTGCTGTGGCTCGCGGTGATGCTCTCCCCGCTCATCGCGCTGCCGGCGTGGGGCAGTGCCCTCGTGTGGCTCGCGGTCTTCGCTCTGGCCTTCGTGGCCTTCCCGCACGTGGACGGCTCCCGCAAGCTCGCCTACGCCTAGCGCGCCTTAAGCCAAATCGCGCGAGGTGGCCCAGCGCGTGAGCTGATGGCGGTTGGACTGCTGGGTCTTGCGCAAAATATTAGAGGCGTGCGTCTCCACCGTCTTGACCGAGATAAACAACTGCTTGCCAATCTCGCGGTACGTGTACCCGCGCGCCAGCAGCCTTAAGACCTCCAGCTCCCGGCGCGTGAGCGCATCCACCGCTGGGTCCTGCCCCTCCTCCGGCTCCGGGGCGGGGGCACCGGAGGAAAAGGCATCCAGCACGAAACCGGCCAGGCGCGGCGAGAAATACGCGTCCCCGCTGTGGACCTGCAGGACCGCGCGCGCCAAATCCGGGCCCGAAATGTTCTTCGTCACATAGCCCCGCGCGCCCGCGCGGATCAACGCGATGACGTCCTCCGCCGCATCCGACACGCTCAGCGCCAAAAACACCGGCCGCGCAGCCTGGTGCGCGGTCGCATTCAGCACGGCGAGGCCGCCGCCGTCGGGCATGTGGACGTCGAGCAGCACCACGTCCGGACTCGTCCGCGCGATACCCTCCAGCGCCTCCGCCACGGTCCCCGCATCGCCCACGATCTCAATCTCCGGCGCCGCTGCCAGCTCCGCGCGCACGCCCGCACGGAAGACAGAGTGATCATCAACCAAAAAGACCTTCACCATGCTCATAACGCTACCGTGAGCTCCACCTCGGTGCCCTCCCCTGGGGTCGATGAAACCCGCACGCGCCCGCCTACCTTCTCTACGCGCGCGCGAATGCTGTCACGAATGCCATGCCTATCAGCGGGAACAGCCCCCACGTCGAAACCCACGCCGCGATCGCGCACGAAGATGCTCAACTCGCCCGCCAGCGCCTCCGCGTACACGTCCGCGGCCTCCGCCCCGGCGTGCTTGCCCGCGTTCACCAGGGCTTCGCGGGCGGCCTGGGTGGCGGCCAGGGAGGCGTCGGCAAGCGCGGCGTCCTCCCCCACCGTCACCAGGGATACCCGCATGTCAAAGAGGTTCTCCACCTCCGCGCACGCCGTCTCCAAGGCGCCGAAGCACGTCGTCGGGGTGGCCGAGGGGGCGTCGAACAGCCAGGTGCGCAGCTCCCGCTCCTGACTGCGCGCCAGGCGCGTGACCTCGCGCGGATCCTCCGCCCGCTTCTGGATGAGCGCCAGCGTCTGCAGCACCGAATCGTGCAGGCGGGCCGCAATCTCGGCGCGCTCCTCCGACACCGCCTTCGCTGCCTGCTCCTGCGACAGCGAACGCCACAGCTTGAGCACCAACGGCACCACCAGTGCACCAAAGCCCACCAGGGTCAGCACCGTAGCCACAATCGCCGAACCGGAGCCGTTCTCCCACGTCACCGCCGCCACCACAGCGCCGCCTAAAACCAAGACAGCACCGGCAGCCACAGCGACCAGCCCCACCGGCGTGTTCAGCCCGCGGTCATACGCCAGCCACGCCAGCACCACACCGACGGCCACGACCGCCAACGGCACCGCCGCGCTTAACGACGCCCCCGAAACCCCCAACACGCCCACCGCGCTACCCGCCAACGCCAGGATCACCAGTCCGAGGGAAAGGGGGCTGCGGCGGGCGGAGGGGGCGTCGTCAAGCGCGGGCGTGAAAATCCACAGCCCTGCATAGGCCATCGCCCCCACCCCGCCCAGCAGGGTCAGCACCGTCAAGGCGATGCGCATGGCGAGCACCGAGACCCGAAGATTCTGCGCCAGCCCCGCCGCCACGCCGGCCACCACGCGGCCAGATTGGGGGCGCGACATCACGGGATAGGGCGCCGCGTTTTCTGCGGGCACATAGGGCGAAGTCATACTAGACATAGTCCCACGCGCCACCCCTCGGGCACATCAGGGACAACCCTGAGGTCGAAAAATCAGGGCGATTACCGATACCACCGCGAGGCCCTGCGCGGCAGGATTAAAAGCATGACGAAGAACAACACTCTCAACGACATGTGGACAACCCGCCCCGTCCGCCTTCCCAAGAAGCAGGGCGGTGACGCGCAGCTCGCCGGTGTCTGCGAAGGCATCGCGGTGCGCTACCAGATCGATCCTACGATTGTGCGCGTGGCCTTTGTGGTCGCAGCACTCGCCTTCGGCGGTGGCATCGCAGCTTATCTCACCGCGTGGGTTCTCATGCCACGCTTCGGCTCGCCCTACTGCCCACTCGACGCGGCCTTGGGCAAGGATGGCGTCAAAGAGGAGCGGGAGCTCGGCTGGGTGCTGCTTGTCGGCGTCCTTCTTACCTTTAGCTCCGGCCCGTTATTCTTGGACGGACAATTCCTCACCGGCCTTCCCCCTGCCGTGCTGACCTTCGGGCTGATGGCGCTGGCGTGGTACGCCCTTCACCAACGCGAGCCACTACCACCCAGCGGGCTGCTGGCCGCCGAGCAGCCGGTGCGTGAGGAGCCGGTCAATCTCAACTCTTATACCCCGGCAGACGGCCACCCTTTCCCACCAGGGCGTCAGACCCCGCCGTCCTGGGATCCGCTCGGCGCAGTTCCCGATGCCTGGGACCTGCCGGAGCCAGAGCCGCAGGAGGAACCGACAAAGAAGCGCGGTTCGCAGTGGGCTGAGGGCGCAATTGCGCTAGGCGCCGTCGGCGTCGCTCTGACGATTGTCTTCTTTGGAGTCTCCTTCGTCTCCGAGGCCGACGACTCCAGCTTCAGTGCCCGCTTTAACGTCGGTTCTCAGCACATCGCCCCTACCAGTGCGGATGAGCTCAAGGAGCACTACGACCTGGGTATCGGCACCTCAACGGTGGATTTGAGCCACATCGAAGACCTGCGCACTAAGCACGACGTCACCATCGATATCGGAGTCGGCAGCGTCGAGATCATCCTCCCGAAGGACATTCCCGTCTCGGTGACGTGCGAGGGCGGGCTGGGAGACAGCAACTGCACGGACCGCCAGGACCCTGATGCGCTGTTGAATATCCACATCAACCAAGGTATCGGCGAGCTCACCATCACCGGCTAGCCCTGCGAATTCTGCGCTCAAGTAGCGAGGTTGCTCGGCCTGGTTTAGGCTGTGGGCTATGCAACTGGGGGGTTACATTCAGGCACTCGCGCACGGGCTCGACGTGGTCGAGCAGTGCGCCGATGTCACGCGCGCGCAGCTGGTGCAGATGGGCGCGCAGCCGGACTTCGCGGCGAAGCTGATGGGGCTCTATGAGGTGTATTTCGGGGACACCATGTTCCGCTCCCGTCAGCGCAAAGCGCGCCGCACGCGCCACGATGTGTTCACGCTCCTTGATATCGAGCGCTACTGCTCCAAGCTCAAGGCTCGTAAGGCCTGGGAGCTGCGCCAGCTGCTGGCTGCGACGCCGCGGGAGAAAGTCCCCATGGTGGCGAAGGCAAAGCTCAAAGAGTGGCGGCCGCCGCGCGACCCTGCCCCGGGTGTGCGCGTAACCCGCCGGGAGGGCCGCAACCACACGCTGAGCATCACGGACTCTTCGCTCAACATCTCCAAGCTGTTGGCCGTGCTCAAGACCACCGACGCGGACCTGCTCACCGCTGCGCACACCGTCTTCCGCGGCGGGGGTGGTGCGGGTCAGAAGCTGCAGTCCAACGTCATCGTGCGCTTGGATGAGCTGGACCGCATCGTCGACGGCGACGGCGAGGAGATTGAGCTGCAGCTGACCAACGGGGCCACGATGACGGGTGCGGAGTTCGTGCGCGAGAAGCTTGCCGACGTCGGCCTCATCACCCTCGTCCACCCTTTCCTCGGCCCCGTCAACCTGTACATGGCCAGCCGCTTCGCCAACTCCAAGCAGCGCCTAGCGCTGTCTGCGGAGCACCCCACGTGCGCGTGGCCCGGGTGCAACGCGCCTGCCGACGACTCCCAAATCCACCACCTCACCCGCTTCCAAGACGGCGGGCCGACCAACATGGCCAATTTGGTGCCGCTGTGTGCGTATCACAACGCGGTCAACGACGATAACCCGGAAAAGCCCACCGGCCGCGGGCGCATGGACCGCATCGAGGGCCGCGTGCACTACCTGCCGCCGTGGGCCGGCCCGCCGAGCCCCATCGAGAGCCCCGCGCACCCGCCGCCGGCCCGCACCGGCGCGCCACCGCCGGATGCCGGCGAACCACCGCCCGGCTAGACCGCGCAACCACGCCTGTGACCAGCCGCTCGCTGAGACAATCCTCTCGGCGTGCGGCTACTCGCGCGCGCGTGAGAAAGGTATGACCCCCTACCCGCAGCGTTCACGCCTGAATGAGCCGAAAACGCAGCGCGCGGCCGCTCCCTCGGTAATTAGGGCACGGCCGCGCAACTTCCGCGAGGGAGGCTTTCCCCTTCGCGCTTACTCCCACTCGATGGTTCCCGGCGGCTTCGACGTCACGTCGAGCACGACTCGGTTAACATCCTTGACCTCGTTGGTAATACGGGTGGAGATCTTCTCCAGCACGTCGTACGGCAGGCGGGTCCAGTCCGCGGTCATGGCGTCCTCGGAGGACACCGGGCGCAGTACGATCGGGTGGCCGTAAGTGCGGCCATCGCCCTGGACGCCGACCGAGTGAACGTCGGCAAGCAGCACCACCGGGCACTGCCAAATCTCGCCGTCCAGGCCGGCGTTGGTCAGCTCGGTACGCGCAATGAGGTCCGCCTGGCGCAGGGTCTCGAGGCGCTCCTCGGTGACCTCGCCGATGATGCGGATGCCCAGGCCCGGGCCCGGGAAGGGCTGGCGCGCCACGATTTCCTCCGGCAGGCCAAGCTGACGGCCCACCGCACGCACCTCGTCCTTGAAGAGCAGGCGCAGCGGCTCGACGAGCTCGAACTCGACGTCGTCCGGCAGGCCGCCCACGTTGTGGTGAGACTTAATGTTCGCGGTGCCGTCACCGCCGCCGGACTCCACCACGTCCGGGTACAGCGTGCCCTGCACCAGGAACGCGGCATCCTGGCCGTCCAACGCCTGGTCGACGACGCGCTCGAAGGAGCGGATGAACTCCGCACCGATGGCCTTGCGCTTGGCCTCCGGCTCGGTCACGCCGGCCAGCTTGTTGAGGAAGGCCTCGCGCTCATCAGCCGTGATGAGCTTCGCGCCAGTCGACGCCACGAAGTCCTTCTCCACCTGCTCACGCTCACCCGCGCGCAACAGGCCGTGGTCGACGAAAACACAGGTCAAACGGTCACCGATTGCACTCTGCACGAGGGCTGCGGCCACGGCGGAATCCACGCCGCCGGACAGGGCGCAAATGGCGCGGCCGTCCTCGCCGATCTGCTCGCGCACATCGTTAATGAGCTGCTCCGCAATGTTCTCCGCGGTCCAGTTCTGCTCCAGGCCTGCGACCTCGGTGAGGAAGCGGGTGAGCACTTCCTGGCCGTGCGGCGAGTGGAGGACCTCCGGGTGGTACTGCACGCCGGCCATCTTCTTGGACAGGCACTCGAAGGCAGCGACGGGCGCGCCCTCGGAGGAGGCGGTGACCTCGAAGCCTTCCGGGGCCTCGGACACCGAGTCGCCGTGGGACATCCACACCTTGTGGGTCTCCTCCAGGCCCTGGTGCAGCACGCCGCCGGACACGGTCATGTCCGTGCGGCCGTACTCGCGCGCACCAGTGGAGGCGACGGTGCCGCCCAGCACCTGGGTCATGGACTGGAAGCCGTAGCAGATGCCGAAGACCGGGATGCCGAGCTCCAACAGCTCCGGCTTCAAGGCCGGGGCACCGTCGGCATACACGGAGGACGGGCCGCCGGAGAGGATGAGCGCGGCCGGGTTCTTGGCCTTGATCTCCTCCACCGACGCGGAATTGGGGACGACCTCGGAGTAGATGCTGGCCTCACGTACACGCCGAGCGATGAGCTGCGCGTACTGAGCGCCAAAGTCCACCACGAGGACAGGACGCGGGGTTGTATTTGGGGTAGTCACGGCCACTAGTCTAACCCAGCGCCCCCGACGCAGTGAATGCCCAGTGAATAAATGCCGCGGGCACCCAGCACTCGGCCACATAACAAACCCGCCCACCAGCCTCTCTTCAGCCGGTGAGCGGGTTCGTGTGCGCGCAACTAGCGGACGGCCAGGCCGACCTTCTGGAAGGCCTTGAGGTCGGTGTAGCCGCACTTGGCCATGGCGCGCTTGAGGCCGCCGACCAGGTTGAGCTCACCCAGCGGCTCGTTGGACGGGCCGTGCAGCACGACCTCGAGCGACGGGGCGTCATCCTCGTCGGAAGCATCGGCGCCCAGGACGGCGTCACCCAGGCCCACCGGCTCGATGACACCGCGCGGGAAGCGCGGGTGGCCGGCCGTGGACGGCCAGTACCAGCCCTTGCCGCCGGCCTCGGCAGCACGCGCGAGGACCGGTCCGAGCACAACGCCGTCGGCGCCGCAGGCGATGGCCTTGGCGATATCGGCGGAGGTGAAAATGTCGCCGTCGGCAAGCACGTGCACATAGCGGCCCCCGGTCTCATCCAGGTAGTCGCGGCGCGCGGCCGCAACGTCCGCGATGGTGGTGGCCATCGGAATGTCAATGCCGAGCGTCTCCGGGTTGGTGTTCACGCCGGAGCCAACGATGATGCCGGCCGCGCCCGCACGCATAAGGTGCAGGGCCGTGGTGTAGTCCGCCACGCCGCCGGCGATGACCGGAGTGTCCAGGGAGCCGATGAACTCCTTGAGGTTGAGCGGCTCGCCGCCGGTCTGCACGTGCTCGGCGGAAATCAGAGTGCCGTGGATAAACAGCAGTTCCGCGCCGGCCTTGATGACCACCGGGGCGAGCTCGCGGGCGCGCTGCGGGGAGACGCGCACGGCCACGGTCACGCCGGAATCGCGGACTTGGGTAATGCGCTCCGCCAGCAGCTCCTCATTAAGCGGCGCGGCGTGCAGCTCCTGCAGCGTGGACAGGTCACCGAAGTTTTCGCGGACGCGCTTGAGCGCGCCCTCCAGATCCTCGTGGCGGCCCCACAGGCCCTCCGCGTTGATGACGCCGAGGCCGCCCTGCTTGCCCATCTCGATGATGAACTCCGGGGTGGCCAGCGCATCGGTGGGCTGGGAGACGAAGGGCACGTCGAAGGTGTAGGCGTCGATGTGCCACGAGGTGTCCACGTCCTTGGAGGAGCGGGTCCGGCGGGTGGGAACCAGGGAAACCTGGTTCAGGTCGTAGGTGCGGCGCGCTTCGCGGCCGACGCCGATCTCTACGTAGTCACGCATGAAAAAGTGTCCTTAGCGGTAGTTTGGTGCTTCGACGATTTGCTGAAGGTGGTGCGGGTGGGACTCCTTGAGGCCCGCCGCGGTGATCTGGACGAACTGCTTGGTTTTCAGCTCGGCCAGAGAGGCGGAACCGGTGTAGCCCATGGAGGCACGCAGGCCGCCGACGATCTGGTGGATGATGGCGTCGATATCGCCGCGGAAGGGCACGCGGCCCTCCACGCCTTCCGGCACCAGCTTGTCCTCGCTCTTGACGTCGGCCTGGAAGTAACGGTCTTTGGAGTAGGAACGCTTCTCACCGGTCAGGCCGCGGCCCTGCATCGCGCCCATGGAACCCATGCCGCGGTAGCGCTTGTACTGCTTGCCCTGCACCACCACGATGTCGCCCGGGGACTCGGTGGTGCCGGCTAGCATGGAGCCGAGCATGACGGCGTCCGCGCCGGCGGCCAGCGCCTTGGCGATGTCACCGGAGTACTGCATACCGCCGTCACCGATGACCGGCACGCCGGCCGGCCCCGCAACAGCCGCGGCCTCCATGATGGCGGTGATCTGCGGCGCGCCCACACCGGCCACCACGCGGGTGGTGCAGATGGAGCCCGGGCCAATACCCACCTTCACGGCGTCGGCGCCGGCCTCAATCATGTCGCGCGCGGCCTGGCGGGTGGCCAGGTTGCCGCCGATGACGTCGATGCGGTCACCGAAGTCCTTCTGCACGCGGGAGACCATCTCGAGCACGCGGTTGTTGTGGGCGTGGGCGGAGTCGACGACGAGGACATCCACGCCGGCGTCGACAAGCTGGCCCGCGCGCTGGTAGGACTCCTCGCCCGTACCGATGCCGGCGGCCACGAGCAGGCGCCCGGAGCCATCCTTGGAGGCGTTGGGGAACTGCTCGGTCTTCACAAAATCCTTGACGGTGATAAGTCCGACGAGCTTGTTGGCGTCATCGACGATGGGCAGCTTCTCCACCTTGTTGGTGGACAGCAGCTCCAGCGCCTCCTCCTTGCTCACGCCCTCCTTGGCCACCACTAGCGGCATCGGCGTCATAATCTCGGAAACCTTGCGGGAAAAGTCCGGCTCGAAGCGCATGTCACGGTTGGTGCAAATACCAACGAGGACGCCCTGCTTGTCGACGACCGGCAGGCCCGAAATCCGGTAGCGCGCGCACAGCGTATCGACTTCATCGATGGTCATGTCCGGGGAGGCCGTCACCGGGTCGGTGACCATGCCGGACTCGGAACGCTTCACAATCTCGACTTGCTGCGCCTGGTCCTCTGCGGACAGGTTGCGGTGGAGCACGCCGATGCCGCCCTGGCGGGCCATGCCGATGGCCATGCGGGCTTCGGTCACCGTATCCATCGCAGCCGAGGCCAGCGGCACGCCGAGGCGGATGTTGCGGGTGAACTGCGCCGAGGTATCGACCTCGGAGGGAACGACGTTGGATTCCGCCGGCAACAGCAGAACGTCATCGAACGTGAGGCCGTACAGGGCAATCTTGTCGGGGTTGTCTCCGCCGGTGTGGACGTGGCTCATGAGGGTGGGGCTCTCCTAAACAGACCAGTTGAAGTTTTCGCGGTGATCCTCACTGTAGTGCGTGGGCGGCTCGTAGTGGTAGCCGTGCGGCCGGCGGGGCCCGCGCGAGAAAATTGCCATGCGCGCGGAGAGTCAATAGGCTCGCAGGCGTGAACTTCTTCGCCAACATGCCCCGCGATCCTTTCGCGGATGACCCGAACGACCCGGCCTCCTTCCTGGAGGAGGACGACCACGTCGAGCCGCTGTCTGAGGAAGACCGCCTCAACGTCATCCATGACCTCGCTCTGGTCCAGGAGTTTGCGCGCGCGCTGACCCCGCGCGGCATCGACGGGATTTTCTTCTTCTGTGAGGACTGCGAGGAGAATCACTTCTACGAATGGGACATCCTGGCTGCCAACATGAAGGCGAGCCTGCAGGGTGAGCTAGCCCCCGTGCACGAGCCCGGCGCGGAGCCGAACCCGGCGCGCTACGTGCCGTGGGATTACGCCTTGGGCTACCTCGACGGCATGGACGCCCGCTACTAGCCGAACGTCAAAGAACCTCTCTCCCCTGGTGTAAGGGGTGAGAGGTTCTTTTTTAAGCGGCGTGCGACTACTGCTGGATCTGCACCGGCGGGAGGCCAGCGTCGTTGTTGCCGCCCTGGGACGCGTCGGTGTCCTGGCCGCCCGGGCGCTGCTCGCCGCCGGTCTGCTCGCCCGGCTCCTGATTGGTCTGTGCTGGCGGGTTCAGCGGATTGGCGGGTGCGACCGTGTTGGTGACCACGACGGTGGAGACCGCGGTTTCGGTCTGCGTCTGTGTCACGGTAACCGGCTCCTGCTGCTCCTGCGGCTTCTCCTCCGCCGGGGCGGTGGTCTCCACGGTGGTGGTTGCCGTCACGGTGGCAGGGGGCTTCTCGCGGGATGCGCGTCCGGCCTGCCCAGACTGTTCTGCGCGGTCCTGCTTGGCCTGGTCAACCATCTTGCGCGCTTCCTCCAGCAGTTGGCGGGTGCCATCCATGTCACCCTGCGCGGAGCGCTTCTCCATCTCTTCGAGCGTGCCGGCCAGCTCCACCGACACATTCTGCTCATCGGAGCCGAAAAGCGACTGGTTCACGCCATACAGCGGGGAGCCCGGGCCGGCGTTAACCAGCACGGCGCCGGAGCCCGCGATAAGCAGCGTGGCCGCAGCCGCGCCCACGAGGCCGTACATCAGCGGCTTGCCGCGGCGGCGACGGCGCGCAGCTCCGAGGGAGATAACCTCCGGCTCCTCCTCCGCGCCTTCAATGAGCGGCGCCGGTGGCATCTGGGCGTTCACTTCTCCGCGCAGCTCGAGCAGGAGGCCAGCCAGCTCATCAGCGCCGTCGGAGGGGTCAGTGCCCTGGGAGAGAGTGGTGAGGAATGCATCATCGTCAACCAAAGGCTGCAGCTGTTCCGCCACGCCCGGCTCGAGCTCCTGGTCTTTCTTCGCCATGATGTCCTCCCTTCCTTTATGTAGAGAATTCTGTAGTTATCCGTGCCAAGTTCCGAAGACTCGTCAGAGTCCGTGAGTTCACGTCGCTGGCTGTGAATCTAAAGTCTTTCGCAAGTGTGCCAACGCACGGTGCTGTGCCACGCGGACTGCGCCAGGGGTGGAGTCCACAATCTCTGCGGTTTCCTCTGCCGACAGCCCCACGAACACACGCAAGATGATAATGTCCCGGGCCTTGTCACTTAACGTATCGAGCAACGCGCGCACTCTGTTACTA
The DNA here is from genome assembly GCF_046097495.1 of Corynebacterium axilliensis. NCBI lineage: Bacteria > Bacillati > Actinomycetota > Actinomycetes > Mycobacteriales > Corynebacteriaceae > Corynebacterium > Corynebacterium axilliensis. Next base: position 2,336,826 of record NZ_CP175768.1, on the reverse strand, counting down.
CCGTCTTCTACCAGCGCGGATTCCTCAGGCGTGGCGTCGGTGACGGCCTCGTCCGGGACCTCATCGGTGGGGTGGGACTGGTCGCGGCTGAGTGTGCGGTGGGCGTCGGTCACCTTGTGAGAGGCGATGCCGTATACGTAGGCCATGAAGGGGCGGCCCTTATCCTTGTAGCTGCTTATCGACGTCGCCACGGCCAGGCAAATCTCCTGCGCCACGTCGTCAGCCGTGGGCTGGCGGTTACCACCGATGCGAGCGCGGCAATAGCGCAGGACCTGCGGGTGAATGATGCGCATGATGTCCTGGAGGGCACGGCGACTACCGTCGACAGCCAGCGGGACGAGGTCCGCCAGCTCCTTATCGCTGTCGCGCGTTGTAGCCATTTCCCTGAAGGTTCCTTGCAAGTAGTGAATAGATAGCGCCACTTCGAATTCTTCCGCGGGCGCACAGGCTCACATCATGTCACATCGGCGGCGCGAATCCCGAAACGACAAGCGCACAACTGCGCGCCCACGAAAGTTCACGCAGCGTTCATGTTAACCATAACAGCTGGTCACAGCGGGCAGACAGGAGGGAAGACAGCGGGTTATACCTGGATTTCAGAAGTGCGTAACGTGTCGTTTACCCAGGGGGTACACACTTCATTCTCGTCTCACCCCGACCGGCACCGGCCGGCCGAGAGCTCTATCTTCAACGAAGGAGAATCGAACGTGTCTCAGTCATTCCTGCTCCCCGGGCCGAACGCGGATCTGTGGGACTGGCAGCTCCAGGGCGCATGCCGTGGCGAAAACTCTGACGTGTTCTACCACCCGGACGGCGAGCGCGGACGCGCCCGCGCTCAGCGCGAGAACCGTGCCAAGGCCATCTGCCACACCTGCCCGGTCATCGAGCTGTGCCGCGAGCACGCCCTGGCCTCCGGCGAGCCCTACGGCGTATGGGGCGGAATGAGCGAGTCCGAGCGTGTGGCGACTCTCCGCACGCGCCGCGAGCGCGCCACCGTCAGCGCCTAAACGCGTTCTCGGCGCCTTAAGGTCGAGCTGGGCAAACGTGATGTTTCTTTAAGTAGCATCACGGCGCTACACCACCTGGGCCAGGTAGCGCGCGGTGAGTGTGTCCGTTTCCAGGAACTCCCGCGGCGAGCCTGCCGCGATCACCTCGCCACCGGCCGAACCCGCGCCGGGGCCGAGGTCAATGCGGCGCGGTTGTGCTCGACGCAGATGAGGGTGAGGGAGGAGTCCACGAGGTCGTCGAAAAGCGCCAGCAGCGTATCGACGTCCTTTCGGTGCAACCCCACCGTCGGCTCATCCAGCACGATGATGTCCGCCTTGGCCTTGCGAACACTTAAGCATACCGCGAGCTTGAGACGCTGGCACTCGCTGCCGGAACGTTGGCGGCCTTGCAGTACTCGACGGCATCGGCAGCCAGCAGCGCCGGTACTTCCGCGAAGTTCTTGCCCGCCAGCTCGTAGCCCTAGACGTCGGCGGCGAAGCGGCGGCCCTCGCAGACTTCACAGTGCACATCCGCACTATCCATCGCACCGAACTCCACGGTGACCATTCCGGCGCCGGAGCACGCCGGGGACGCGCCATCGGAGTTGAAGGGGAACATGCCGGGGTCGCTCCCCCGTTGGCCTTGGCAAAAGCCTTGCGCAGCGCGTCCATCGCGCCGGTGTAGGTGACCGGGTTGGAGCGCCGCGAACCAGACAGCGAAGACTGGTCCACCACAAGGATGCGGTCACTGTCCGGCAGGCACTCCATGAGGGAGGACTTGTCCGAGCCCGCCACGCCTGTGACCACCGTGAACACGCCCAACGGAATGTCCACGTCGAGATCCTGGAGATTGTTGCGGGACGCACCGCGGATCTCCAGGTGGCCGGTGGGGCTGGCGCACATCCTCCTTGATCGTGGCCTTCTCAACCTCGACAGCGTCCGCGGTGACGATTTTCCCGCCGGCCACACCCGCGCCCGGCCCGAGTTTTACCACGCTATCCGCAATGGCCATTGTCTCCGGGTTGTGCTCCACCAGGAGCACCGTGCTGCCCTTATCGCGCAACTGCAGCAGCAGGTCGTTCGTCTGCGTAACGTCGGGTGGGCGCAGGCCGGCGGTCGGTTCGTCGAAAACGTAAGTTACGTCCGTGAGCGCCGAACCGACGTGGCGGACCATGCGCGTGCGCTGCACCTCACCGCCACTGAGCGTGCCCGTCGGGCGCTCCAGGGTCAGGTAGCCCAGGCCGACCGCGCAACGGGGCGGCAGCCAGCAGTGAGTTAAGGGGGCGCGTCGGCAAGCTCCATGGCGCACACGTCCGCGATGGGACCCCGTCGATGTAGGACTCGCGCGCGTGCTGCGCCAGGCGGGGTGCCGTGGCACTCGGGCAGTCGATGAAGACCACCGCGCGCTCTACAAAGGCGCGCATCTGCTTCTGCAGGGACTCCACGGGCTTGCTCAGCACGCTGGTCTTCAGCCGCGTGACCAGCCCCGTGTAGCTCACGTTGATGCCGCCGACCTTGACCTTGGTCTCGGTCTCATACAGGTCACGCTTCCGTTCCGCAGTAAAGTCTTTAACGGGCACGTCAGCCGGGTACAGCCCGGACTCGGCGTAGGCGCGCCACATCCACGAATCCGCCTTCTTGCCGGTTTAGACGATGGCGCCGTCGTGAGGGACAAGGACTCGTCGACGAGCTGGCGCATGTCGACGTCCGGCCGCGGCGGCGAGTCCATAAAGCCTTGGACGAAGCCGGGGTAGGTCTCGTTGATGAGCCGCTGCGACTCGGCGGCGATGGTGTCGAAGACCAGGGAGGTCTTGCCAGACCCGGACACGCCAGTAAAGACGGTGAGCGCGCTTGTGGATGCGCAGGTCGACGTTCTTGAGGTTGTTCTCGCGGGCTCCGGTGACCGTAATGTATTCGCGTTCCACGGTGCCTCAGTCTAACGACGGGGCGGGGTGCTGCGCCCTCCGGATACGAAAAGGCCCACCTCCCCGCGGGTTATGCGGGCGGGCGGGCCTTCCTTAGGGCAACGTGGGAAGTTACTGCTTCCCACGCGCAGGTTTAGTGCGCGTGCGCGTGGCCGGACTGTGCCGGCTCCTCCTCGGCGGGCTTTTCCACCACGGAGGCCTCGGTGGTGAGCACCATGCGGGCCACGGAGGTGGCGTTGACCACGGCGGAGTGGGTGACCTTCACCGGGTCGATGATGCCCTGCTCGAGCAGGTTGCCGTACTCCAGGGTGGCGGCGTTGAAGCCCTCACCGTTGGGCAGCTCGGAGATGTGGGAGACCACGACGGAGCCGTCGAGGCCAGCGTTCTGGGCAATCCAGTAGGCCGGGCGGGACAGCGCGCGGGCCACGGCGAGCACGCCAATCTTGGCCTCGCCCTCGAAGCCCTCGGCGAACTCGTTGAGCTCCTTGGAAATCTGCACCAGCGCAGAACCACCGCCGGCGATAACGCCCTCTTCAACGGCCGCGCGAGCGGCGTTGATGGCGTCCTCAACACGCAGCTTGCGCTCGTTGACCTCGGTCTCGGTGGCAGCGCCGACGCGGATGACGGCGACACCGCCAGAGAGCTTAGCTAGACGCTCTTCGAGCTTCTCCCAATCCCAGGTGGAGTCGGTGCGCTCGATTTCGCGGCGCAGCTGCTCGCGGCGCTCCTCAACGGCCTCAGCGGTACCGGCACCGTCCACAATCACGGTGTCCTCCTTGGACACGGTGACGCGGCGGGCAGAACCGAGAACCTCCGGGCCAACCTCCTTGAGGTTGATGCCCACCTCCGGGTCCACCACGGTGGCACCGGTGACGACAGCCAGGTCATCCATGAAGCCCTTGCGGCGCTCGCCGAAGTACGGGGACTTCACGGCGGCGACCTTGAGGACCTTGCGGATGGAGTTGACCACGAGGGCCTGCAGCGGCTCGCCCTCGATGTCCTCGGCGATGATGAGAGTCGGGCGCGAGGATTCCGCGATCTTCTCCAGCAGCGGCAGGAAATCCGGCAGGGAGGAGATCTTGTTGCGGACGAGAAGAATTGCGGCGTCGTCCAGCACGGCGTTGTAGGTCTCCTCCTCCGTAGCGAAGTACGGGGAGAGGTAGCCCTTGTCGAAGGAGATGCCCTCGGTGACGTCCACAGCGGACTCGATGGTCTGGGACTCCTCGACGGTCACCACACCGTCCTTGCCCACCTTGTCCATCGCGCCGGCGACCATCTCGCCGACCTCCGGATCGCGGGAAGACACCGTAGCAACCTGGGAGATCTCCGCGGAGGAGTTCACCGGGGTGGCGCGGTTCTTCAGCTCCTCAACGACCTTCTCGGCCGCTGCGGCGATGCCCTTGTTGAGCTCAATCGGGTTAGCGCCAGCGGCGACGTTGCGCAGGCCTTCGTAGATGAGTGCCTGTGCCAGCAAGGTCGCGGTCGTGGTACCGTCACCAGCGATATCGTTGGTCTTGACGGCCACGGACTTCACCAGCTGGGCGCCCAGGTTCTCGAAGGGCTCGTCCACGTCGATGTCGCGGGCGATGGTAACGCCGTCGTTGGTGACGGTCGGGCCACCGAAGGCCTTCGACAGCACGACGTTGCGGCCGCGCGGGCCGAGGGTGACCTTGACGGCATCGGCAAGCGTGTCCACGCCGCGCTGGATGCCCTCGCGGGCCTCCTGGTCAAATGCAATCAGCTTTGGCATAAGGTTATTCGCCTACTTCTCGATGACAGCGAGCAGATCACGAGCGGACAGCAGGAGGTACTCCTGGCCGTCGTACTTCAGCTCGGTGCCGCCGTACTTGGAGAAGATGACGGTGTCGCCCTCGTTGACACCAACCGGGACAACCTCGCCCTTGTCGTTGGTGCGGCCCGGGCCGACGGCCACGACGGTGGCCTCCTGCGGCTTCTCCTGAGCGGAGTCCGGGATAACCAGACCGGACGCGGTGGTGGTCTCAGCTTCGACGATCTGGACGAGGACCTTGTCCTCCAGCGGCTTGATGTTTGCCATGATGATTTCCTCCAAAGTGTTCTTCATGCGCGCCCTCATGAGCGCGCGCGTGCCGGTTGTGGGTGTCCAGCACAGCCGTCGTCGCGGGTGAACAACTGCGGGTCAAACAACCTGTCTAGCACTCTACCCGCGCGACTGCTAGCCCTCAACGTTCCGGGGCGCTAACACGTTCGCCCAGCGCGAACGGCATCCCTCCCGCGCGCGAGAGTTGTCACGATTCGCACCCCGACCTCGACGAAGCTGGACCTAAAACCCAAAAAGACGCTCGGGCTCTCGGAGAGCCGTCGCGTCTGTGCAGCGGGTGTGCTGAGGGGAGTTAGACCTGCTTGTGGGAGTTAAGCACGGCCGCGCGCCACAGCTGGTACTCCTCCGGGTTGTCCTCGCGGTAGTTCTTCACGGCACGGATGCCGTGCTCGACGGCCTCGACGACCTCGTCGATGTGCTTGTCCTCGCCGTCGGCGGCGACGAAAATGACCTGGCCGCAGATGGAGCGGATCGGATCCTGCAGGAAGGCGGAGTTGCCGGTATCGGCGGCGTTGCGGGCCAGGGAGGCCACCGGGTTCGGATCCGCACCCTCGGCCTTCGCGTTCGGGTTGAACAGTGCAGCGTAGGTCCGGCCGTCCTCCTGGAAGGCCACGGACACGCGGTCCTCGGTGGTGCCACCGAGGAACTGGTTGGCGTGCTCGAGCTCGAACTCAATGGTGCGGCGCGTGAGGTCCGGGTTGACGAGGAAACCAGTGGTCATGAAGACAGCTCCTTGTTAAGCAGGTGAGAAAGAGTCGCCTGCCACACTACCGGTGCGCTGGGCTTTCCGCATCCGCTAGCGCGCCGCTGCGACCAGCGGGACCTCGACCTCCAGCTGGGTATCGGTGCCGCAGGCAAGCCCGGAGGGCTGCGCGCCTTCGTGGATGAGCTGGGCGGCCACCGCGGCGATCATCACGCCGTTGTCGGTGCACAGCTTAAAACGCGGCACGCGCAGCTCAATGCCCGCGGACTCGCAGCGCTTGGCCGCCAGTGCGCGCAGCCGCGAGTTCGCCGCCACGCCGCCGCCAAGTAGGAGCACCTTAGCCCCGGTGTCCTTACAGGCGCGCACGGCCTTGGCGGTGAGCACATCCGCCACCGCCTCCTGGAAGGAGGCACACAGGTCCTCTACCAGGATGGTGGTTCCTTCACGCTCGGCCTTTTCCACGTAGCGCGCCACTGCAGTCTTAAGCCCCGAGAAGGAGAAGTTGTGGCGGTTCGGCCCGCGCAAGTCCTCGGCCTTGGATAGGCCGCGCGGCAGGTCGATGGTGGGCTCGCCCTGGCCAGCCAGCTTATCGATGACCGGCCCGCCCGGATACCCCAGGCCCAGGAGGCGGGAGACTTTGTCGTAAGCCTCGCCGGCGGCGTCGTCAAGCGTGGTGCCCAGCTCCTTCATGGGTTTGCCCACGGCCTCGACCTCCAGTAGCTGGGTGTGGCCGCCGGAGACGAGCAGGGCCACCGAGTGCGGCAGCTCCTCGCCCTCGAGGTTGGCCACCGCCACGTGCCCGCCGAGGTGGTTGACGCCGTAGAAGGGCACGCCCCACGCGGAGGCAAAGGCCTTGGCGGCCGACGCCCCGACGAGGAGTGCGCCGGCCAGGCCTGGGCCGACGGTGGCGGCGACCGCATCAGGCTTGTCGACGCCCGCCTCCTTCAGCGCCGCCTCCATCACCTGCGGCATGGCCTCGAGGTGGGCGCGGGAGGCGATTTCGGGGACCACGCCGCCAAAACGCGCGTGCTGCTCCATGGAGGAGGCGACGACGTCGGCGCGGATTTCCATGTGGCCGTCGTCGGACAGCTCAATGATGCCCACGCCGGTTTCGTCGCAGGAGGACTCGATGCCGAGGATTAACATCTCTCACTCTTTCGTGGTCGGTACATGGTGTGGGCGTCCGCGCCGGAGGGCTGATAGTAGTTGCGGCGCAGGCCGTTGATGACAAAATCATAGGCCTCATAGAGGCGGATGGCTGGATCGTTGCCCACGCGGACTTCGAGGAACACGGGCGCATCGTGGGAATCGGCGAGTTCCACGATGGCGTCCATCATGAGTCGCGCGATGCCGCGGCGCTGGGCCTCCGGCGCCACGCCAATGGTGCGGATTTCGTACTCTGGCCAGGCGGCCGGCCCCATGCGCCCCACCCCGGCATAGCCTAGTGCTTCGCTGTCCGCGTGGTCGCTGCTGGCGTCAACCGCCCAGTAGGTGGTGTGCCCGGCCGCGATCTCCTGCTCGAAGGCGCGAGCGGGCCAGGGGCTTTCGCCGGGGAAGAGCACCTTTTCCAGCTCGGCGCAGCGCGGGGCATCAGCTGCCGTGAGCGGGCGCAGCCTCATGATGCTGGCCGGCCGTCGCCGCCCACAAGCGCGGCCGAGCGCGGCGCGGACTTCGGTACCTTGGCGTCAGGCCGGCGCAGGTACAGCGGCACCAGCGGGGCTGGCTCCGCGTCTAGGTCAGCACACGCCACCAGGCCCTTCGCGCGCGGGGTGGCCCACTCGCGCGGCAGACCGGCAAGCTCCTCGGGCAGGCGCGGGGCGATGGATTCCGGGAACACCAGGCGCGCAGCCGCGCCGGCAAGCTCCTCCGGCTTGGACACCTCGGGACCGCTCACGCGGCGCGCGTTAGAGTAGGTGGCCCAGTAGACCTCCTTGCGGCGGGCGTCGATAGCCACGAGCCACTCTCCTTCCCGGCCGTGCGCGATGGCGTCGAGCGTGCACACGCCGTGGACGGGCAGGCCCAGCGCCACGCCCAGGGCGGAGGCGGTGGCCATGCCGACGCGCAGGCCGGTAAAGGGGCCGGGCCCGGTGCCCACGACGATGGCGGAAAGGTCGGCGTAGGTCAGTGAGACGTCGTCAAGCAGTGCCTCCACCGTCGGGATGAGCTGCTCATTGTGGGCGCGGGTATCGGTGAGAACGCGGTCGGTGCTCTCGCCGGTCTCCGTGTCGACGACGCCGGTCACCAGAATCGGTGGTTGCGGTATCGAGTGCGAGAACCTTCATTAGCCCAGGAGGTGCCAGTCGGTATCGACGTAGTCCGGGTTATCCTTGCCCATCTGCTCCTCGTACTGCGGGATATCGCGCACAAACTGCAGCGGCTGTCCCTGCTGGAATGGCACGAACGGCGGAATGTCCTGGCCCGCGGCCTCCGGGGACTTCAGCTGCTGAAGCAGGCGGTCGCACATGTCTGCCTTCGCGCGCGGCAGCTTCTCGGCCTTGAACTCATTGTTCACCGAGACCCGGAGGAGATAGTTCACGTCGTCCGGCACGGCACCATCAACGAAATCAATGTTCAGGCCGTCCGTCTCCACGCCGATATTCTGAAGCTGCTCTTCGGTAGCGCCTGGGCACACGCCGACAATCGGATTCCACTCCTCGCCGTAGACATCCTGCGGGATGAACGTAGCGTAGTCCAAGTGCTTCGGGTACGTGTTCAGGGACTGGGCAACAGTCGACGGCTCCTTCGACTCCGCCTCCGGAGTCCGGACCATCGGCAGCGCGATGAGGGCGACCAGAAAGACGGCGAAGGCGCCGATGACGACAGTGGTGATGAATTGGCCAAACTTGTTCATAAAGGTGTTATTCGCTCCTCCGGGGCGGTGGCGGGAATCAGCAGTACGTGAATATCCTACGCGACGGCTATCAAACGATAATCAAGGCCAACATCTGGCACATGAGGATCTTGCCGATCATCGTCGTGGGATACACCGTGGCGTAGCCGCGCTCCGCCAGCTGGGTGCCCGTCTGCGGGTTGAGGTAGGCCATGATCGCCGGGTTGGTGGTCATACCAGCGGCCACGCCCATGGCCTCGTCGAACTTCAAGCGCAGCACCAGGGTGCACACCACGCCCAGGCCGATAGCGGAGACCAGGCTGAGGATGATGCCCACGCCCATGTACTTCAGGGAGGTCGGGTCCGACATCGCATCGCGGAACTGGCCACCAGCCGAGGTACCCACGCCCGCCAGGAACAGCGTCAGGCCCAGCGTGGAGATGGTCTGCTTGGAGTGGAACGGCATCTGCCAGTGAATCGGGCCGGTACGGCCAATCGCGCCGAGGATGAGGCCTACCACGATGGGGCCGCCACCGAAGCCGAAGGACAACGTGGTGCCGCCCGGCAGCGGAATCGGGATGGCGCCGAAGAGCAAGCCCAAAAGCAGGCCCAGCGCGAAGGGGAATAGGTCCAGGTTGCCCAGCTTGGACTCCGAGTCACCGAGGAAGTCGCGCACGTCATTGAGGCGACCCGGTGCGGTCACGACGCGGACGCGGTCCGAGTAGTACAGGACGGTGTTGTCGTTCGGCACAATCTGGGTATCGCCGCGGCGGATTCGCGCGATGAGGAAGCCGTGGCTCATCGTGTCCAGCTCCTCGATGGTGCGGCCGGCCACCTGCGGGTTGGACACCGTCACGCGGCGGTAGATGAGGCCATCTTTTTCGTGCAGATTCAGATCAATCTCTTCACCCAGGAGGGCAATCGCACGGTCCAGCGCCGGGCCCGTGCCGTTGAGCAGAAGCTCCATGCCTTCTTTCACCCGCATGTCTGGGTCCGCCAGCTCGTGCTGGTTGTCAGTACGCACGCAGCGAGTGGCAATCACCTTCTCCCCGGTGAACTCTGGGAGCTCGCCCACCGTCACGCCGGGATCCTTGGTCAGGCGCACTGCCTTCCACTCCAGCGGCTCCGACAGCATCCCTTCGTCCTTGGCGTCCTTGACGTGGTTGACGCGGAAGACCTTGGCGCCGATCGCGGCGACGAGGATGGTACCGATGATGCAGCCCGGGTAGGCCAGGGAGTAGCCCACCACTGGGGTGCTGTCGCCGTTGAGTGCCTCCACCACGGCGGCCATACCCGGCGTCGAGCTCAGGGATCCGGCCAGCGTACCCACGCCGATGGCCGGATCGAGGTCAAAAATGCGGACAAAGAGTACGGTCAATCCCGCGAGGATGAAGAAGAAGATGACCACTACCGCGGACATCTTCCAGCCCCGCCGCCGGAAATCCTGGAAGAAGCTGCGCCCGAAGTTGAGACCAATAATGTAGACGAAGATGGCCAAGCCAAATTGGTACACAAACGGCGGAATCGCGATATCGGGGTTTGCAGCAGACAAGCCGAGCGCCACAAACATCGCCGCGGCAGCGCCGAGCGAAATTCCGAAAAAGTTAATCTTTCCGATTGCCAAGCCCACCGCCATGATGAGAAAGAGCGTTAGCAGCGGTTGTTCGGCAAGGAAGGTCAGCACGTTACGTCACCCATTTCCACGAGAACTCACGGACATCATCGTCGGAGTCACGATTGATGGATACGACTAGACATGCGTCAGCGAGTCGCTCCATAAAATCGCCGCCCCATTCGGCAACGACGACGGCGTCCTCAATTTCGGTGTCTAAGTCTAAACTGTCGAGCTCCCCCAAAGGATCATCGGAGTGGTCCAGCAGCCGGTAGGCATCGACGTGAATGAGCGCGGGACCGCCCACGGTAGAGGGATGCTCACGGGCGATGACGAAGGTGGGAGACGTGACCCGCCCTTTGACCTGCATGCCGCGGGCAATGCCCTGCGTGAAGGTGGTTTTACCAGCCCCCAGCGGACCGTCGAGGATGACCAAGTCCCCGGCTTCGAGGGCGGCGCCGAGCTCCTCGCCGAACGCCTGGGTGTCCTCCGCGGTCGCTGCTATCCGAGTTCCTTCGTGGGCATTATCACCGCGCATTGTTACCACCTTCACCGTAAGTGCGCTGTGTGCGCCCGGTGGGGCGACACACGATTTCGTAATTGATGGTTCCGGCCGCGTCCGCCAGCTGGGTGGCACTCATGCCGCCGTCACCGAAAATAACCGCGCGGTCCCCGGCGCGCACGCCGTGCGGGTTCTCCCCCAAATCCACGACGATCTGGTCCATGCACACGCGCCCCACCTGCGGATACAGCTTTCCACCCAGGCCCACCTGGAGTGCGCCCTGAATGTTGCGGGGCAGCCCGTCGGCATAGCCCACCGCCACGGTGGCAAGCTGCCGCTGCGACTGCGCGGTCCACGTCAAGCCGTAGCTGGTGGACTCCCCTTCCCCAATCGGCTTGACCGCCACGACGGAGCTCTCCCACGTCATGGCCGGGCGCAGTCCGTGGTCCAGGCCCGGCACGGGCTCCATGCCGTAAAGCGCTACGCCCACCCGCACCTGCTCGAAGCGCGCGGAGGGTCGGGTCAGCGCCGCGGCGGAGTTCGCCAGGTGGTTCAGCGGGCACTCCAGGCCTGCGGCGCGCGCGTGAGCTAGGGCCGCCCGGAACTCGGACTCTTGGTGGTCATTGTGCGGGTGCTCTGGGGCGTCCGCACACGCAAAGTGGGACATGAGGCCGAGGAGGGTGACCGTGGGGGCGTCGGCAAGCACGGCACAGGCCTCATCCCACGCCTGCTTATCGACGCCCGACCGGTGCATCCCCGTTTCCACCATCAAGAAGGCCTCGGCGTCTAGCCCCGTGGCCACCAGCGCGCGGGCGTGCTCCAGGGAGGGGATGCCGATCTGGATCCCGGCGGCAAGCGCCTCCGAAAGGTCCTCCTGCGGATCCCACAGCCACGCCACGATGTCTGTAGTGGGAATGACGCGGCGCAGCGCCACGGCCTCAGCCAGAGTGGCCACACCAAACGCATCAGCGCCGGCAGCCTCCATCACCGGCGCAACGCGCTGGCTGCCGTGGCCGTAGGCATCCGCCTTCACCACGCACATCAGGCGCGCAGGCGCCACGATTTCCTTGACGCGGGCCACGTTATGGGCAATGGCATCAAGGTCAATGAGGGTTTTCAACATGTCCCTCATTGTGCCACGAGCGGGCAGGAGCCTGAAGCTCGCTGCCCGCTCGTTTAGGGGTGATGTGGCGTGGGTGTTACTCCACGGTCACGGACTTAGCCAGGTTACGCGGCTGGTCCACGTCGTAGCCCTTCGCCGTGGCCACACCGCAGGCGAAAATCTGCAGCGGGACGGTGGCCAGCAGGGGCTGCATGAGCGTCGGCGCCTGCGGGATGCGGATGACGTGGTTGGCGTAAGCCTCCACGGCGTGGTCGCCCTCCTCCGCGATGACGATGGTGATGGCGCCACGGGCGCGGATCTCCTGGATGTTGGAGACCACCTTGGAGTGCAGAGAATCGCGGCCGCGCGGGGACGGCACGATGACGAAGACCGGCTGGCCTTCCTCCACCAGCGCGATCGGGCCGTGCTTGAGCTCGCCGGCGGCAAAGCCCTCGGCGTGCAGGTACGCGATCTCCTTGAGCTTCAGCGCGCCCTCGAGCGCCACCGGGAAGCCCACGTGACGGCCGAGGAAGAGCACCGAGTCGGCGTCGACCATAGCGTTGGACAGGTCGTAGACCTGCTTTTCGTTGTCAATGACTTGCTGTACCTTCTCCGGCATGTCACGCAGCTCATTGAGAACCGCGGTGACCTCGTCGGAGAACATGTTGCCGCGCAGGCGCGCCAGGTACAGGCCCAAAAGGTAGGTGGCGGTGATCTGCGCCAGGAAGGCCTTGGTGGAGGCCACGGCGATCTCCGGGCCGGCGTGGGTGTACAGCGCGGCGTCGGACTCGCGCGGAATGGAAGAGCCCTGGGTGTTGCAGATAGCAATCACCTTCGCACCCTGCTGGCGGGCGTGGCGCACCGCCATGAGGGTATCCATGGTCTCGCCCGACTGGGACAGGGCCACGACCAAGGTCTTCTCATTAACAATCGGGTCGCGGTAGCGGAACTCGTGGGCCAGCTCCACCTCGCACGGGATGCGGCACCAGTGCTCGATGGCGTAGCGAGCAACGTGGCCGGCGTACGCGGCGGTGCCGCAAGCGATGATGATGATCTTGTCAATGGACTTGAGCACCGACTCCTCGATGCGGACCTCATCCAGGATCAGATTGCCGTCCTCATCCAGGCGGCCCAGCAGGGTATCGCGCACGGCGGCCGGCTGGTCGTGGATTTCCTTCTCCATGAAGGAGTTGTAGCCGCCCTTTTCGGCAGCGGCGGCGTCCCACTTGATCTCGAAAGGCTTGCCCTGCCCCGGGTTGCCGGAGTAGTCAGTGATCTCCACGTCGTCCGCGGTGATGGTGACAACCTGATCGTTGTCCATCTCCACGGCGGACTTGGTGTAATCGATAAAGCCGGACACGTCGGACCCCAGGAAGTTCTCGCCCTCACCCAGGCCGATAACCAGCGGCGAGTCACGGCGGGCCGCGACGATACGGTCAGCCTGGTCGGCGTGGATAGCCAGCAGGGTGAACGCACCCTCCAGGCGCTGGCAGGTCAGCTGCATGGCCTTGGTCAGGTCACCGGCGGCCTCACCGTGGAAGACGTCACCCAGCAGAGTGGCCGCAACCTCAGTATCGGTCTCAGAAACGAAGTTGTGGCCCTTCGCCGTCAGCTCGTGCTTGAGCTCCGCGAAGTTTTCAATAATGCCGTTGTGCACCACGGCCAGCTTGCCGCCGTCCACCACGTGCGGGTGGGCGTTGAGATCCGTCGGACCGCCATGGGTGGCCCAGCGGGTGTGGCCAATGCCCAGGACAGAGTCCTTGAGCGGGCGGGCCTCAATCTCCGCGTCCAGCGCGGCGACCTTGCCGGCCTTCTTGCGCCAGCCAATCTCGCCGTCGGTATACATAGCAACACCAGCGGAGTCATATCCGCGGTACTCCAAACGGCGCAGGCCTTCCAGTACTACGTCCAGGGCAAAGTAATCACGGCCATCAGTGTTGTGGCCAACATATCCAACGATTCCACACATAGGCCCTGATCCTACAGGACAGGGCTTTGTACAAAAGTGCTAGGACAATTCTCGTCGTCCTGGGACAGCAATCCTCATGCTTTCCACCGCGAGCAACGTGCTTCCTCTATTCTGTATAGCGTGTCTGCGAATTTGAAGAAGCATCTCGGTACGTTGTCCAAGCGCGGCCCGCACCGCGTCCTCGTTGGCGACCTGTCCTATGCAGGTCTGGAGGGCAAGGTGTACACGCCCGTTGAAGGAAAGGGCCTGCCGGCCGTGGCCTTTGCCCACGACTGGACGAAGAGCGTCAAGGACTACCACGCCACCCTGCGTCACCTGGCCAGCTGGGGCATTGTCGTTGTTGCCCCCGATACGGAGACCGGCGCCTTTGCCAAGCACCGCAACTTGGTCGCGGACGTTGAGTCCGCCCTGCAGATTGCTACCGGCGTCAAGCTGGGTACCGGCAAGATTTCGGTCTCTGCCTCCAAGCTGGGCGTCGTGGGCCACGGCATGGGCGGCGGCGTAGCCACCCTCGCAGCCGTGGATAGCCCCAAGGTCCGTGCGGTCGCCGCACTGTACCCGGCGAACACGTCCCCGTCCGCGGTGCAGGCAGCACCGTCGGTCAAGGCGCGCGGCCTCATCATCGGCTCCGGCGAGGATGACATCTTCCGTGCCGGCAACCCCGCCAAGCTGGCGAACGCCTGGGGCGGGCCGGTGGTGTACCGCGAGATTGCCAAGGGTACCCAGTCCGGCTTCAGCGAGGACAAATTCTTCAAGCTCGCGCTCGGCTCCGGCTTCTTCCAGGGCTCCGAGGTGGAGACCGCCCGTGGCTTGGTCACCGGCTTCCTGCTCAGTGAGCTGGCCGGCGAGTCCAAGTACGACGACTTCGCGGCTGCCGACGCTACTGCTAAGGGCGTCGAAAGCTTCGCCGGAGAAGATTTGGCGAAGCGCGCTGGTCACGAGAGCACCCACTAGAACCCGCTAGGCCGTACGCGGCCTACGCGTAAAACCGCGTAGAACACGGCAGAACACGCAGGACGGAGACTTATCCGTCCTGCTGTGTGCGTTTTAGCCGCGGTAGTTCAAGCACCAGCCAGGCCACGAACCCGATAAACGGTAGGAACACCTGTACCGCTGACCATGCGATCGTCCGTGCCGCTGAGCTCCTCTATTTAAGCTCCACGCACAACACCACGCCCAGCATGATGGCAGCGGCAAGTGGAAGAATGACCCACAGCGCGTCATAAAGAGCGGGAATGTGCATTCTTTCTCCTCCACACTGTTTACCGGCGTCACGCACAAAGTATGTGGACGAGATTAGTAGCAACTATCGCTTAATGAAATCAGTAACTGCTATCCGCGCCGCAACACGGACTGCACCTGCCCACGTGGGCGAGCCCGGCTGACCCGTGGATTCGGCTGCTCTGAACGCGACGCAGGGGCTCGCCCCGGAGCCCTATCGGTATTTTGAGCTTGCGCGGCGCGCTGCGCGGACTTCTCTAAATCGTCCTGCGCCTTCGCCATTGCCTTTTCAAACTCTAGAAGCCTGGCGGCCGTGCGCTCACGGAATCCGCGTGCGAACTCATCGAAATCGTTATGCGGCATTACCACTGCCCTGCCTTTCGTGCGTGGACGGATGAGGATTCTGAGCTAGGTTCTGGCTCCTCTTGGCGCTCAGGGCCAGGCTCCGGTGCGGGAGCAGGAGCGGGATCCGGTGAAGGAACAGGCTGCGGCGCGGGAGCTGGGTCTGGGGCAGGCGCCGCAGCTGCCTGCATGTGAGCAACCTTTTCTGCTGGCGGGGTCGGTTCCGGAACGGCTTCGAGCTCCGGCGGCGGTGCCATCACTCCGTCACCATGCTCGGGTTCCGGCTGCGGTTCTGGTTCTGGCTCAGGTAGTGGTTCCGGTTCAGGCGCTGGTTCAGGCTCTGGGACAGGGTCCGGTTCAGGGAGATTGTCCAGGAACTCGAGTGCGGCCTCCGCCAACAGCCCAAGCCCCACAATGGCCACGCCCACACCGACAGCTCCAAGGATTCCGGTGCACGATACCTCCGGCTCGCAGGCGCACTCGGTGCTTATCTCGGTTGTCTCCTCCGAATTCTCGCACTCCTCGGCCTCGGTAACTTCTACTACTGCCTCTTCTTCTTGCACGACAACGCAGTCCGCGGATTCCTTTTGGATGACATCAGCGGTCGACTCTTGGACAGGAGACTCGGTGTCCGTCGTCAACTCAGTAGCAGCGTCAGCGGGCGTGGTCGTGATGGTGTCGCGCACCTGCTTGCCACACTCACACTCTCGCTCTTCGAGAGCCGCTTCACAATTGCAGGACTTGGCTGTCTGTTCAACAAGCTTTGGCTCTGGTGCAGGCTCCACGCGTTCCGGGGTGGCAACGCTTTGTGGCGTCGTCGGCGGCGGGCACTCCTTGGCAGGCACGGAAGCAGGCTCGGTAGGAGTGTCGGACTCTTCGGGCGCGCTAGGTGTGGCAGGGGCCTCCGGTGCGACTGGCTGGGTCGGCTGCGTGGGCTGGGCCGGTTGCGTGGGCTGGGCCGGTTGCGTGGGCTGGGCCGGTTGCGTGGGCTGAGCGGGTTGGGAAGGCGCAGCCGGCTGCCCGGGCTGAGTAGGCACCGGTGCTTGCGGTTGTTCGGGTTGCGGGCAGGGCTTCGGCTTTTCCTCGCAGCCACATTCAGGCTCCGGTGGTGTCTCCGGAAGCTCGCGCTCGCATACCTCGGAACAGCGCTTTTCAAACTCGCAATAGCAGTTCTCGATGGCGGTATCTCTATCCCGGCAGGTCTGCGTGATTGTGTCATTCGTCTGCTCAATGAGGTCGCCGCCGATGGCGGAAATCACCGGGATGATGAGCTTGCCCAGCGGGTGGCGTTGCAGGAGCACCGTCAAGATGTTGAGCAGAGGAATGACGGCGGAGATAAGCTCCACCAGCGCCGAGTCGGACACGTCCACGACGTCCTCAATCGCATCTGAGCACTGCTGAGCCGACTCCACCAAGTCATCGGCCTCACGGCGTTCCTCCTCATAATCATCCTGTACGCCGCGCAGGTGGTCGATGATTGCTCCCCCAGCCAGCGACACCACCGTGCCGAGGAGAAAGTCTTTGAACCCGGAGCCGCCACCGGACGGGCGGCGTGCCCCCATGGCAGAGGCAGTACTTCCTACCAGGTCTTGGGGCTTGATTCCGTCGACCGAGCCCACCATGTCCCCCAGTAGATCGATAGGAGTGCTGGGGCCGGCATAGCCGCCCTTGCTGGCGGCCTGGAATTGAGAGACTGCCTGCGAATAGTCCCCCAACAATGACTTCACCATGGTGGTCATCAGTTCACCCCCGCGCCCGGCTCGCCCAGCTGCCCGGCAAGGCCCCGGTCGACGTCCCCGAAAGCCCTTACCTGGGCGCGAGCGGCATCCGCTGTAGACGACATGTTGTCTAAACGCCACGCACCGCGCTCGTGCAGGCGGCTCAGCAGCGATTGTATTTGAGACGCATGACCGCCAAAGTCCCTGCCTGCCGACGCCGCCGGAAAGTCCGGCACGTCTCCCCGATGGGCGTGGCTCTGCGCCGCCGTCTGATCTATTACGTGACTGAGAAGCCGCGTGGCTTCGTCCTCATCAAAAAATACGTCGGGCATCGAGCCCCTCCTTCTCGTCCACAACGAACAGTTATTCCTGCCCTTATTGGACTGAGAAAGCCCCCTTCCGGTTCCCCGGAACCACAAAGTGTTCCGAGAAACCGCCCCCCTTCTTAAACCGCGTTACACCGCGGCCACGACCGCCGCGAGCTTGCCTGCTACCTTGCGCGCCTGCTCCTTTTCGGCGGCCTCCACCATGACGCGGAAGAGCTCCTCGGTGCCGGAGGGACGCAGCAGAACGCGTCCGGTATCTCCCAGTTCTGCCTCGGCGGAAGCGATGGCCTCTTTGACCTCGGAGGAGTTGAGGATGCCCGACTTATCGGACACCGGCACGTTGATGAGCACCTGCGGAAGCACCGTCATCACGGAGGCCAGCTCCTTCAGGGACTGCCCGGACTTGGCCATGCGCGCCATGATGGACAGGCCGGTCAGGGTGCCATCACCAGTAGTGCAATCGTCGGGCAAGACCACGTGGCCCGACTGCTCGCCTCCGAGGGAGAAGTCACCGCGGTTGAGCTCTTCCAGCACGTAGCGGTCACCCACCGCGGTTTCCTTGACCTCGATGCCCTGTTCCTTCATCGCGATCTTGAGACCCAGGTTAGACATCACGGTGGCCACGAGAGTGTTGAAGCGAAGGTCGTTCTCCTCCTTCATGCCCACGGCCAGCAGGGCCATGATCTGGTCGCCGTCGACAACGTTTCCCTCGGCGTCGACAGCCAGGCAGCGATCCGCATCGCCGTCGTGCGCCAGGCCCAGGTCGGCGCCGTGCTCCACGACGGCTGCCTGGGTCTTCTCAATGTGCGTCGAACCGCAGTCCTCGTTGATGTTGAAGGCGTTCGGCTTGTTGTGGATAGCGATGACCTCCGCGCCGGCCGCCTCATAGGCCTGCGGCGCCACCTTGGATGCCGCACCATTCGCGGTATCCACCACGACCTTGATGCCCTTCAGATCGGTAGAAACGACCTCCTTGAGGTGCTTGAGGTAACGCTCACGGCCGTCCGGAGCCTCCGAGATGATACGGCCGATCTTGGTGCCCGTGGGTCCACCTTCGGTGATGGTGTCCATGGTGGCTTGGATGCGGTCCTCCACGTCGTCGGGAAGCTTCTTGCCGCCCGCGGAGAAGAACTTGATTCCGTTATCCGGCATCGGGTTGTGTGAGGCCGAAATCATCACGCCCAGGTCAGCGCCGAAATCGTCCGTGAGGAATGCGATGGCCGGCGTGGGCAGAACGCCGACACGCACGACGTCGACGCCGCGCGAGGCCAGGCCGGAGGCAATGGCGGCATCCAGCATTTCACCGGACACGCGCGGGTCACGGCCAATGATGGCCAGTGGGCGGCGCTCATAGGATTCACGGTCCGCGGTAAAGACCTCGGCCGCAGCCTGGCCCAAGCGCAGGGCCAGGATTGGGGTGAGCTTCTTGTTCGCGAGACCGCGAACTCCGTCAGTTCCAAAAAGTCGAGTCATGGTGATCAATTATGCCCGCTCCAGTCTATCGTGCATAGGCGGGTGCCGATCTCCCATGAGTGATACCCCTTTCCTGAACAAAACGGCGAAAACCGCCGCCTCCAGCAAGGGAAGCAGCGGCTTTCGAAAAATGCAGTGCGCGAAGATTAACGCTTGGAGTACTGCGGGGCACGACGTGCCTTGTGCAGACCAGCCTTCTTGCGCTCCACGGCACGAGCGTCACGGGTGAGCAGGCCAGCCTTCTTGAGGGCCGGGCGGTCAGCCGGGTTGTAGACGTTCAGTGCGCGGGCGATAGCCAGACGCAGGGCGCCGGCCTGACCGGTCGGGCCACCACCGTTGACGGTGACCTTGATGTCGAACTGGCCATCCCGCTCCAGCAGGGTCAGCGGAGTGAGGATGTCCTGCTGGTGCAGCTTGTTCGGGAAGTACTCGTCAAAGGCACGGCCGTTGACGGAGATGTTGCCGGAACCGGCAACGAGGCGAACACGAGCGACGGCGCGCTTACGGCGACCGACGGTCTGGATCGGGCCCTCGTGGATGGCCGGAGCAGCGGTCTCAGCCTCTGCGTCGGTCTCCGGTGCCAGGGAATCACCGATGGTGTTGGTGAACTCCTCGGTAGCGGCAGTTGCTGCAGCGATGTCGGCAGCGTCGGCTACATTGTTGTCGATGTTCTGCTCGGTCATTACTGTGCCACCTGCTTCAACTCAAGGGTTTCCGGCTTCTGGCCGGCGTACGGGTGCTCCTCGCCCACGAAAACGTGCAGCTTCTTGATGGAGGCGTTGGAAAGCTTGTTGTGGGGCATCATGCCCTTGACAGCTTCCTCGATAACGCGAACCGGGTTGGCGTCCAGGGACTGACCAAGGGTCATGGACTTCAGGCCGCCCGGGTAACCGGAGTGGCGGTAGCGCATCTCGCGCTCGCGCTTGTTGGAGGACACGTGGATCTTGTCCGCGTTCAGGATGATGATGTGGTCGCCGCAATCAACGTTCGGTGCGAACTGGGGCTTGTGCTTACCGCGCAGCATGTCAGCCACGGTGGAAGCAAGCTTGCCCAGAACCACGTCGGTAGCGTCGATGACGTACCACTTGCGGGTGATGTCACCGCTCTTCGGGTGGAAAGTAGACAAAATGACTCCTTGAAAGTCTGTCTCGGAACTGCCGGCCAACGCTATGTAAGCCCCTACGCGGTACATACAGCGGCCGGTGGAGACCTGCAGCACGCGTGCGCCTGTAAAAGGCGCGGACACATAGGTGTCTCACCCTAGTACGCAGCAGGTTAAAACCCAAAACGCCGATATCGCCCCCCGCCAACGCTTCCTCCCCCGCCAGTTCGGGGATTGGGGGAAGCGGAGTCAGAAACGTTGACGAGAAGCGATACCGGCGCCTTCCGCAGCCTCGGTGGCCTCAGTAGTCTGAGAAGCCTCGGTAGCTTCGGTGTAGGTGAAAGAAAGAGTGTGCGTCCGTCTCTTTCCTCTCCACACCGCTGACCGCTCAACACAGTGAATACTTAAAGCCCACCGTGGCTAGGGAAGAAGCGCGTTGTGCAGAGTGCTTAGCCCCAGCTGGCAGCTGCGCGACGGTTGACGTCGCTCATGTTGTCGTTGCCCTGGGAAACCGTGGAGGAGATGGTGGCCAGCACGGTGTTGAGCTCCGCTGCGGCCTTGTCCCACTTGGCCTGTGCGGCGTTGTAGGCGGAGGCGGATTCACCCTCCCAGGTGGAGACCATGGGCTGCAAGGTGGCCTTCAGGTCGCCGAGGAGCCCGTTGATGCGGCCGGAGGTGGAGTTGATGTCGGCGGCAGCGCCGGCGATGGCGCCAAATTGATACTTAATTCCTGACATTGCGTCTTCCTTTATCTCGTAGATGTCTCGTGACGGTGGATGTGCGTGAAATAGGTGGTGCGTTCGGCGTTTCTTAGAGCGCCAGGCCTGCTCCGCCGACGTTGTCGAAGGACTGTGCGTTGTCTGCCTCGACGGTGTCGAAGTTGCGGGCGTTGTCACGGATGTTGTCACTGATGGCGGTCAGTGCCTCACGCAGCTGCTGCGCGGAGGTGTTGTAGCGCTGCATGAGGTTGTCAAAGGAAACCTGTGCGCGTCCGGACCAGCTGGCGCGGACCGAGTCCACAACACCCTGCAGGCGGGTGAGCTCACCCTGTACTTCATCGTTCGTAGAATCAACGCGGCCGGCGGTGGCCACCATGACATCGGCTTCAGTGCGGAAAGTCTGAGTCATAATCTTTCTGTCCCTTTCTGTGACTGTGGGCTGTAACTGTGGGGCCCCAACTGTGTGTCTCCCCCGAGAAGCACCCTGTTGTCCTTCTCACCTTTATTGGACTGGAGCTGACCGCAATCGGTTCCCGGCGCCGTCCATCTTTTTTGCCTACTCCGTTCTCCCCTGCGCGATTACTGTTTGACTAGGGACTCCGCCGCCATGCGGCACGCTGCCTTTTGCACCACGTTGGGCTCAAACTTGGTGTGACAGCCCACCGACATCTGGTGACCCTTGTCCTCCCACATCAGCCACGTCACGCGGGAGCCGTCCCCGGGGTCCTCGGTGTAGGTGAGCCGGCCGGCGTCTTCGGAGGGGTCCTTGAGGGCTGGGGCCGCATCAATCTGAGCCTTGATTTCGCCGAAAAGGGCGTCCACGGGCACGTTGAATAGCGGGTCGGCGGCAAGCAGGATGCGCAGATTCGGGTCCTCCCCGGTAGCGGTGACCAGGCCGTCTTCTACGCTCGTGCGGAATCCTTGCGGGAGCACCAGCGACATACCTTCAACCTCAATGGCCTGTTGTCCAGGGCGCAGGCCCGTGTCACCGGCGCCAGGCGCATCTTTTCCGTCTGAGCCGGCGGGTTCGGTAGTTGGTGGTCCTCCCGCCGCATCATCTGTGTGTGCCGTGGGCGCGGCACTGGCCGGTGCCTCAGAGGCGGCCGAGGCAGAGTCCTTGCGCCCCACCGCCCACCAGGACACCCCGGCCACGAGCACGACCATTACGGCGATGGCGATGTAGAAGGGATCGATGCCACTAGGGGTCCACGCCGGCGTGCCTGTGCGGCGACGGTGCGAGCGAGGACGCTCCACGGGTACCGCGTCCGGGCTTTCCTCCTGCCTGGTTGGGGCGGGCGGGGCACTGCGAACGGTGTGCGCTGGCGCGGGTGGCTCGAGTGGTTCAGGCTCGAGCACCGTTACTCCGGTAGCGGAAAGCTGCCGGCGCACAATCTCCACCGCCTTCAGTGTCTTCTCGGTGCCGGAGGGATCCGCCACCACCTCAACCTCCACGTCGGGCCACTCGGTGTCGCAGACCTTTTCCATCTGGTCCAGGACGGGTTCGAGCGCCCAGCCGTCGACAATGCCGGTGCCGGGCAGGTCGTAGCGGTAGACGGTTTCGGGCCCCTCGTAGATGGTGGCGGCGTCGAGAACCGTGACGGTCAACGTCGTCGTGGTGGAAGATTCGGCCGGGGTGCGCAGTGCATGGGTCGTAGTCATGAGTGGTCTCCTGTCGGGTTAGTCGTGTCGTTGTCGGGGAAATACACCTGGGCCAGGCCGTGGGCGGTGCCGCGCACCACCCACTGGCCGCGCCCAGGAGGCAGGGTCTGGGGTTTGATGCCGAAGATGGCGCCTTCGTCCCGGTCGGCGTCGAGAAGCAACAGCGCCGGCTGCAGGTCACGGACCGCGGACAGAAACTGCCCGAAGAGCGCGCGCCCAATGCCGCCGGACTTGCGCGCCAGCACCATGTGCAGCCCCACGTCGCGGGCGTGCGGCAGGATCTCCAGGAGGGGCGCCAGCGCAATCTCACTGACCAGGTCTAGGTCATCAATGACCAGGTAGATGTCGGGGCCGTCCCACCAGCTGCGGGCAGCAAGCTGCGCCGGGGTTACGTCCGGGCCGGGAAGGCGTTGCTCTAAGGTGCGGACGGTGTCGATGATGGTGTGGGTGGCCGCGCTTGCCGACGCCGCATAGGCCGCCACCATCTCCTCCGGCAGCGTCCCCAGATGCGCACGCCTCTCATCGATGACCACCAGCCGCGCTGCCTCCCGGTCGAGGGCACCGATGCCGGCCAGGATGACGCTGAGAAACTGCGACTTTCCCGCGCCTTGGGAGCCGATGCACACCAGGTGCGGCTGCGCGTCGGGGTCCCAGGTAAGAACGTCCAGGTCCGCGCCGCCAATGCCCCACGCAATCCCCGGGGCGGCGGCCCCAGCGGGCTGGGGCGGCAACTGACGCAGCCGGGCGGGCAGCATCTTCAACGCCGGCACCGGCGCGGACTCCGCGTGCACGCCACAAATATGGGCAATGTCTTGCGGGGACGTCGCTGCAAAGAGCAGATTCTCCCCGCTGAGGTTCAGTCCGCGGCCCGGCGCGGCGGGCAACTTCTGCTGCGCCTTGCGGTCGATGAGAGAATCCATGGCCTCGCCCAAGCGCAGCTCTAGGCGGGCGGCGATGAGGTCCCTGATAGAGGGGCGCAGGCTGGTCCACCGGGCGGCGGCGATGATGACGTGGATGCGGGCGGAGGCACCGTCGTTGACCAGCTGCGTAATCGGCTCCGCCAGATCCTCAAAGTCCGCGCCCGCAGTGCCGATGTGATGCCAGCCATCGACGATGAGAAAGGTGTGGCGCCCTTCCGGCCGGCGCACCAGGCCTGCTACCTCGTCCACCACGCGCCGCACTTTCTCTGGGTCTTCTCGCCCCGCGACACCCGCCACGTGCGGAAGCCGGTCGAGTACCCCGAGCTGCCCGCCGCCGAGGTCGATGACGTAGAAGCGGACCTGCTCCGGCGAGTGCATTAGCGCCAGTCCGGCGACCACACTGCGCAGCGCCATCGACTTGCCCGACTGCGGCCCGCCGCACAGGGCCAGGTGCCCGCCGCCAGTGGTGAAGTCCACGACGAGCGGATCCTGGCGCTGATGATAGGGCCGATCAATAAGCCCCACCGGCGCGCGCAGCGGCGGGTTCTGCGCCACGGCGGGCGCCTGCCCAGGCTGAACGGCCTGGCCCGCACGTGCTACCACCGCGGAGAGCTCCACCACTGGCGGCAGTGGCGGCAGCCAGAATCCGGCGCGCCGCCTGGCTGCGCTCCTGCGCCTCCTCCCGCGCAGCCGCCACGACCGCTCCCAGCAGGGTGGTCGAAGAATCCACCACCACCGCCACTTCGGGTGTTTCCTCCTCCGCGGACCAGCCGGTGAAAAGTTCCACGCGCGCGGGCGGGCGGTCTGGGCTCTCCTCTCCCTCACGCGCCACACGGCGCGTGACTGGGCCGGAGACATAGGAAGCTTGGAAGCGCGCCGGGGCATCCGCGTCGGTCTTGAGATACCCCGCGCCCGGCTGGGCGGGCAGGTGATATGCGTCGGTGACTCCCAGCACCTGGCGGGATTCCGCAGCGGAGAAGGTCTTTAGGCCAATGCGGTAGGACAGGTGCGAGTCCAGCCCGCGCAGCCGGCCTTCCTCCAGGCGCTGCGAGGCCAGCAAGAGGTGGACGTGCAGTGAGCGGCCTAACCGGCCCACCGCGACGAAGAGCTCGGCGAAGTCTGGGTGCTGCCCTAACAGCTCGGAGAACTCATCCACCACGATGACCAGTGCGGGCAGCGGGCCGTACTCCCCCACGGCGTCGGCAGAGGCGTTGAACTCGCCCACGTTGGCAAAATTGCCGGCCTTGCGCAGAAGCTCCTGGCGGCGGTTCATCTCGCCAGAGATGGCGTCGTACATGCGCTCCACCAGCGTGGATTCCTCCTCCAGGTTGGTAATCACCGCGGAGGTATGGGGCAGCTCGTCGCATCCCAAGAAGGTCGCACCACCTTTGAAGTCCACGAGGACGAGGTTGAGCTCATCTGGACTGTGCGTGGCGGCCAGTGCTACCACGAGTGTCCGCAGCAGCTCGGACTTGCCGCTTCCCGTGGCACCGATGCACAGCCCGTGCGGGCCCATGCCGCCCTGTGCCGACTCCTTGAGATCCAGCATCACCGCCTGTCCCTGCTCATCCACTCCGAGGGGAACGCGCAGGCGTTCGGAGGAAGTACGTCCGTGCCACATGCCGGAGGCCACGAGCTCATCCACGTCGCGGTAGCCCACCAGGGCAGGAAGGTCAGCATCCCGCCCGTACCGCGGGGCCGCGGCTGCATCGCTGCCTGGGGGACGGTGATACGGCGCAATCATGCGGGCCCGCAGAAGGGCCTCCGCCACGCCCACCGGATCGCAGCGGCCCAGCTCTTCCTCCCCCGCGGCGGTCACCACCGTCATGACCCCCTCAGCGCGCAGGTAGATTCCCTCCTCTTCCGCGCGGCGGCCCAGCGGGGAATGCGAGCTCACTCCCACTGCGATCAGAGTCGTGGGCTCCCCTAACCGGGTATCACCTGGATATGCCGCCGGGGCAGCGTCGTCGCCCGCATCGACGACACGGATGCGGTGTCGCGCCTGCTCCGGGTCGCGGGCATGCGGCAGCCACTTCACCCACTCCCAGCCGCTGCCCTGGTACTCAATTCCCACCGTCTCCGGACCGTGTAGCACCGCCAGATGCAGGATGACGGCACGGGCCACGCCGGCGGCGTCCTCGCCTTCGATGCCCATGACAGGAAATGCCTGCAGCTGGATGACAACCGGCATATCCGCCACGGTGCCCACCGCGCGGACCGTCTGCCGTAGGCTCACCGCGCAGACGGGGTCGAGGTCCTCGGCCGCGCCCGAATCGGGCACGGTAATGGGTGTACACAGCGCCATCGGCCCGGTACCCACGCGTACCTCCAGGGTGTCCGGATCGTCTACTCCCCGCTCCCACAGCCGGGGCGTGGGAATGAGTGCAGCAAGTTCTCCCGGCGCGGGGTTGCGGTGTTCCTCATGCGCGCGCTGCGCTGCCGCCCGGTCCAGGGCTTGCTCCCGCAGCGCCTTGAGGTGGCGCAGGTAAGTTCTGCGCGTTTCATCCGGGTCCTGCCCGCTTCCTTGAGGATTGAACATCATGGCCATGCTGGCCAGCATCATGAGCGGAAACATCAGGCTCATGGGACTAATCCGGCGCGCATCTCCGGCGCCGAGCACCATCAGTGCCACCATGCCCAGCATGGCCGCCACCATGACCAGCGGCATCATGAGGCGCACCAGCGGAACCGGCTGGGCGCGAGCGGCCTCTGGCACGGCCTCAGCATCAATACTGCCTTGCGGCAGTGGCGGCGCTGGCTCCCGATAGGCCACCGATCCGGCATCGACAACGCGTGTAGGTACGCGCATGGAAAAAGTCCTTCCCCCCGAAGTACTCCACCGCCTCCGTGTGCGGTGGACAGCGTGCCACTAGTAAGCCACAATGAGGGGCAATGGGCAAGGGGTAGCCCAGAAATTTTTCTCGGGGGAGGTATTTTCCATGACCCGCGCACTCGCGCATTCCATTCACGTCACCGTCCGCATTCATGCAGGCCACATCCACAAAGAGGCGGACGTGTCCCTGCCGTTGTCCTCCAGCATTGGGGAGGTGCTGGGAGAGTTGCTCGTGCTTGTCGATGTCTCCCCGGCCCCCATCCTCTGGCGCGCTACCACGGCGGCTGGCAAGTCAATCTCCATGACCGCCCCGCTGGAGCGCACACCGCTGGAAGAGGGCTCGGTGCTGGTGCTCAGTCCTTCCGCGCAGGCCCCGGCACCCATCGTGCGCGACGCCGCGGAGGCCCTGGCCGCCACTGGCGGCGACTCCCCTCTGCATTCGCTAACGAGTGTGTGGGGCGTTGCGGGCGTCGCCGGAACGGGTGGCCTCTCTGCCGCGGCAGTATCGCCCGTGGTGGGCGCAGGCATCGCCGCCTGCGTGGCGCTGGTCTTATCGGTGTGGACGCGCCGGGGTGCGCTGCTCGCAGCGGCGCACGTGGCGGCGGGTCTGGCCGGGTGGTTCTTGATAGGTGGCGCACCGTCGCTGGATTTGGGGCCGAAGCTGTCCGCAGCGCTCGCCGCGGCGGCGTGTGCGGTGGCGATTGTCGCCGTGGCGGCGCAGATCCTGCGGCTCGGTGGCCTGCGTGCCCGTGCCATCGCTGCCGCCTGGTGCGGTCTGGTACTCGTCGGGCTGCTGGGCCCAGCCCCAGTTCTCGCCGCGTCGGTGCTCGTGCTCGCCGGTGCGCCGGTGTTGACCACCCGGATCGCTGGCCTACGTGTGCCGCAGCTGCCCACTGCGGGCCAGGACCTGAGCGTGTCCGACAGCCTCCCCACCGATAACGACACCAAGGCACAGCGCGCCGCCCACGCCTACGAGGGCGTGGCTGTGGGATGCGTACTCGCCGGCCTACCCGCGCTGCTGCACCTGGTGTGGCTGGCCACCAGCACCGGCCAGGCCTGGGCCACCCAGGCGTTGTGCGTGGGCGTAGGCGGTTCGGTCATCATCCACGCTGCGCGGCACGCGCGCACGGTGGCGGCGTGGGCGCTGGGCCTCTATGGCGTCGCCGCCGCCCTTGCCGCGGTGGCCGTTACTGCCCGGGTGTGGCAGGCCTTCCCGTCGCCGACCCCAACCACCTGGGTGCTCACCGCGGTGGCGGGCGCCATTGTGCTGGCCGCGTTGTCTGCGCCTGTGTGGGCCGAGGTCGTGGGCCACCTGGAGCCGACGACAATCGTATGGTTCGAGCGCGCCGAGACCCTAGCCCTGGCCGCCTGCTTACCGCTGGCCGCGCACCTGGCTGGCTTGTTCGATCTCATCCGGGGGTTAGGCTAATGCGGCTGCATGTTCCGACCATTTCCCCTGTAGTCCTGGCGTCTGCGGCAGCGCTCTTCATTCCGTGTACCGCGCCACAGGCGCAGGCCCGCGAGCCCGACGTCGAGTGCGCATCGGCGACGTTTTCCGACCGTGGCCCCGCGCCCTCGGCACAGTACCTGGACTACCGCTCCCGGCTGCATTCCTTTGCCACCGGCGCGGGAATCCGCGTGGCCGTCATCGACACCGGAGTGGCCGACCACCCACAGATTCGCGTGGTCCCCGGTCAGGATTTCGTTACTCCAGCAGAACCCGATCCTTTACGCGATTGCGACCTGCACGGCACCGTCGTGGCCGGGGTCATTGCGGGCCGTGAGCTGGGCGTGGCACCCGACGCGGAGATATACTCCATCCGCCAGACCAGCGCGCACTACCGCTCCCCTTCGCCGCAGGAAGACAGTGCGGGCGAAGACTCGGACTCCAGCTCGGGAACGCTAGCAACGCTAGCGGCGGCCATCGAGGACGCCGTGGAGGCAAAGGCGAAGGTAATCAACGTCTCCGTGGTCTCCTGCGTGCCGCCGGAGGCCGCCGAGCGCGTGGACCGCTCCCGCCTAGACGCCGCGCTCGCGCGGGCGGAAGACGAAGGCGTGGTGGTCGTGGCGGCCTCGGGGAACGCGACGTCGGGTGGCTGCGAGAAGGGCGATGTCGTCTTCCCCGCCGAGGGAGACACCGTTTTAGCAGTCGGCGCGCTGGAGACGCCGCACGACCTCGCCGGCTATTCTCTCGCCGCCCCGCTCAGCGCCGAGGGGGCCGTCCCCCTCGCGCTAGCCCCCGGCGGCGGGTGGGCGACCGCGAAGGGGGACGTGCTCTTTCAAGGAACATCCTTCGCCGCACCCCTGGTCAGCGGCACCGTAGCGCTCTTAGCCCAACGCTATCCCGCGGATTCCGCAGCGCAGCTCCGGGCACGCGTCATGGACTCTGCCGAGCCGGGCCACGGAGTGGTAGATCCACTCACGGCCGTGACCTATCGCCCTGGAACCGGCGATCGTCCCGAGCGCAGCGTGGCCGTATCCCCGGCAGCGGCGGAAACCTCCCCGCGCTGGGCACGTGTGCGCTGGCTCCTCGCCGGGGCCGCAGCCCTCTCGCTTTTCGCCGCGTGCCGGGCCGCTAGTGCTGGGCCGCCAGCGCGTCCTCGCGGCTAAGCGGCGAGCCCTCCGGGAGCAGACGCAGGATTTCCCACGGCACCTGTTCGGGCTCTCCTAGGCCCAAAGCGTGGAGCGACGCTGGGTTCGCCACCGCATGACGCCGGCCGGTTGCCGCCACTACGTGAAAGCCGTGCCCGCTATCCACCCCTACCCCGGCGCGCAGCCCCGCAAAGCGGGCAGCCGCGGAATCGCCCGGCAGATCGATGGTGGCGCTCACCGGCGCGGTCATTCCGGCGCCGTTCTGGGAATTCGCGCACAGCCAGCCCTGCTCGGGTGACAAGAAGTCCAGGCGGGTGGTGGGGAGGTTGAAGGCCGGTGGGGCGTCGCCAAGCGCGGCAACCTCCTGGGCCTGCGCGGGCAGACGCTGCGCGCCCACGCCCACCAGCATCTCCGCCTGCGTCGGCGTCACCGGAGTGACCCCGTGCTCCGTGCGCACCCACAGGCTTTCCCCGGTATCCAAAATCTGCGGGGCGGCTGCCGGAAAGCTCAGCGGCTCCAGCTCCGCGAAGGCGTTGAGCAACTCAGGCGGCACGGCCCACACCGCTGTCTCCGCGGTCATCCCGAGCGCGCGGCGCACGACGCGGCCTTGCGTGCTCGACGCCTCCGGCAGCACCACCCGGCCCTGGCCGGTGAGCAACCACTGGGTGCCGTCGGATTCCGCGACCGCCCCGTGCGTTTCATCGAAGCCAGGAACTGCGCGGTGGGCCACCACGGTGACGGTCCCCACGCGGGTGCTTGACTGCCAGTTCTCCCCCTCCGTCGCTTCCTCTAAACAGGCCGCCCAGCCAGGCACCTGACCGCTGGAGGCAGCTAGGAGGTTTGGCGCATCTGCAATCCCCAGCGGCGTCCCCAGGCTCACCTGGTCAATAAAGCCCGCGCCGGCTGCGCTCGGATCCACCGGCTCGTTCGCAATGAGGCGAGCAGACGCCAGGTTGGCCACCGGATGATAGGTGCCATTGACCAGCGCTAGGAGCTGGCCCTCGGCGGAGCGCACCACCGGGGCATCACCCGGCTGGGGATCCGGCTGCATCCAGGCGATGAGCCCGGAGCCCACGCAGAGAAAGACCACCGCCGCTACTCCCCCAAGAAGCGCGCGGCGCCGCCGCTTGAGCGGATCATGAATCATCCTGATATCCCCGAAGACCAGGCCGTGCTCAAGCCGGCGTACGAGAAACTTGTGCCCGGATACCTGGGCCTTGGTGGTCGGCAACGCGCGTGCCATGAGAAATCCTCCCCCGATGAAGTGCGCCGCCCTCCTCGGCGCAGTGGATTCTAGATTAACGCACGTCGGTCTCCTCCGCAGCGCGACGGCCACGGGTCATCTCCGCCCGCGCCGCCAACTGGTCCGCCTCCGGGTAGTCCACGCCCACCAGGCTCAAGCCCTGGGCATCCGCCAGTGGGTTCTGGGAGGAGCGGCTGTCCTCCCGCAGCATCTGGGCCGCGAAGGAGACATCGCGCGAGCCCTCGCCAACCCGCAGGCAACAGCCCACCAGGGAGCGCACCATAGACCAGCAGAAGGCATCGGCGCTCACGTGAGCCTCGTAGAGCTGCGGCTCCTGCGGGGTGGACACGTCCTTCCACTCGAAGGCGAGTAGCTCGCGGATCGTCGTGGCGTGCGGCTTGGCTTTGCAGAACGCCACGAAGTCATTGAGGCCCACAAGTTCGTTGGCTGCCTGCTGCATCAGCTCAAGATCCACAGGCTTGAACCACGTGGCGGTATCGCGGGCGCGGGTAGGCAGCGCGCCGCGCGGATGGGTGGTGATGCGATAGACGTAGTGGCGGCGCAGGGCAGAGAAACGCGCATCGAAGACGTCAGGGACCTGAGTGCAGGCGTGCACGCGGACGTCGGCAGGCAGCAGCTTGGCCAGCCGCCGGACGAGTGTGAAAGGATCGCCGTCGATGCTGCGCTGGCTGAGCGCCTCGTGGGTGGTATCGAAGTGCGCGACCTGGCCGCTGGCATGCACACCGGCGTCCGTGCGCCCCGCCACGGTGAGCTCCACCGGATGGCGCAGAATCATCGTCAGCTTCTCCTCCACGGTCTGCTGCACCGTGCGGAGTTCCCCCTTCTGCTTGGCCCAACCGTGGAAGTCGGTGCCGTCATAAGCCAAGTCCAGTCGCAGGCGAACGCTTTCACTCATGGGGGTTGATGATACCGTGCGCTGGAAACTCTGCGCAGACGGCATCCGGAGGTCCGTTTTAACAAATAAGGGTCTAAAAACTGCTGATTTCAGCACACTATTTGTTAAAACGGACCATCATTCAGCTTGCCTCCCCACGCTGCGCCATAAATACTACGCACGACAAAGGCCCGCGCCCCACCAGCAATGTGGTGAGTGCGGGCCCAATGGTGGAGCCGGGAAGAATTACTTCTCCTCGGTGGTCTCCTCAGCCTCGGTAGCCTCTGCGGACTCAGCCTCAGCCTCTTCAGCCTTAGCTTCCTCGGCCTGCTTGGAAGCAGCAGCGCGGGTAGCGCGGTTAGCCTCGGAGGTCACGGTCTCCTCGAGAACGAGGGAGATCTGGGACATCGGGGCGTTGTCGCCGGTGCGGTTCTCCAGCTTGATGGTGCGGGTGTAGCCACCCTCACGGTTCTCGAACTTCGGAGCCAGCTCATCAAACAGGTGAGCAACGACGTCCTTGTGCGGGATCAGCTTGAGAACAGCGCGGCGGTCAGCAACCGTGCCGGACTTAGCCTTGGTGATGATCTTCTCGATGTACGGGCGAAGAACCTTCGCCTTGGCATCGGTGGTCTTGATAGCGCCGTGCTCGATCAGGCTAGCTGCCAAGTTGCTCAGCAGGTGAGCCTGCTGCTTGGCGGAGCCGCCGAGACGGGCACCCTTCTTAGGGGTTGGCATTATGTACTCCTCGTGTGCGGATTAATTGAGCGCGCAACGGGCGCTAAAGCGCCGTTACGATTCAGCGGAATTCTTTACTCGGAATCCTCAGCAGCCGGGTCCTTGAAGTCACCGGTTTCTGCGTCGTAGCCTTCGAGCTGGGTCGGGTCGAAGTCCTCCGGGGTGTCCTTGAGGGCCAGGCCCAGGTTAGCCAGCTTGATCTTTACCTCGTTGATCGACTTCTGACCGAAGTTGCGGATATCCAGCAGGTCCGACTCGGTGCACTCGGCGAGCTCACCGACGGTGTGGATCTCCTGGCGCTTCAGGCAGTTGTAGGAGCGGACGGAGAAGTTCAGGTCCTCGATCGGCATGCTGTAGGCAGCGATGTACTCCGTCTCCTGCGGGGACGGGCCAATCTCGATGCCCTCAGCGGCGTTGTTCAGCTCGCGGGCCAAGCCGAAGAGCTCGACCAGGGTGCCGCCGGCGGAAGCCAGGGCGTCGCGGGCAGAAATCGAGTTCTTGGTCTCGACGTCGATGATCAGCTTGTCAAAGTCGGTGCGCTGCTCAACACGAGTAGCTTCGACCTTGTAGGAGACCTTGAGCACCGGGGAGTAAATCTGGTCGACCGGAATACGGCCGATTTCCCCAGAGGTAGCGGCAGCCGGGACGTAGCCACGGCCGCGCTCGACGACGAGTTCCATGTCCAGCTTGGCGGACTCATTCAGGGACGCAATGTGCAGATCCGAGTTGTGGATCTCCACGCCAGCCGGCGGCTGGATGTCACCTGCGGTCACCTCACCCGGGCCCTCCTTGCTCAGGTACATGACCACCGGCTCGTCAGAGTCGGAGGACAGAACCAGACCCTTGATGTTCAAGATGATCTCGGAAACGTCTTCCTTCACACCATTGATGGTGGTGAACTCGTGGAGCACACCGTCAATCTTGATGGAGGTTACTGCTGCACCCGGGATGGAGGACAGCAGCGTACGACGCAGCGAGTTACCGAGGGTGTAGCCAAAGCCCGGCTCGAGCGGTTCGATGACGAACTTCGAACGAGACGAGTCGATGAATTCCTCGGTGAGCTGAGGACGCTGGGAAATAAGCATGGAATTTCTCCTTGTCGGCGCCCACTATATGACGCCGGTAGAAGGGGTAAAGGATCAGATATCGAAAGTTTACTTCGAGTAAAGCTCGACGATGAGCTGCTCCTGCAGCGGAACGTCGATCTGAGCGCGCTCGGGCAGCTGGTGCACGAGGATGCGCAGGGTGTCCGGGACGACCTGCAGCCACGCCGGAACGTTGGCGTCAATCAGGCGATCCTGGGCCTCTTCGAACCATTCCATCTTCTGGGAACGCTCGCGGACATCGATGATGTCGTACTGCGTGACCTGGAAGGACGGAACGTTGATCTTCTTGCCGTTCACGGTGAAGTGACCGTGGGAGACAAGCTGGCGAGCCTGGCGGCGGGTGTTGGCCAGACCAGCGCGGTAGATCACGTTGTCGAGACGGGACTCGAGCAGAACGACCAGGTTGTCACCGGTCTTGCCCGGGCGACGGTTCGCCTCGGCGTAGTAGCGGCGGAACTGACGCTCCAGCACACCGTAGGTGTACTTGGCCTTCTGCTTCTCCTGGAGCTGCAGCAGGTACTCAGATTCCTTGATGCGGTTGCGGCCAGCCTGTCCCGGGGGGTACGGGCGGCGCTCAAATGCCATGTCGCCGCCGACCAGGTCGACGCGCAGACGGCGGGATACGCGGGTAGCGGGGCCAGTATAACGAGCCATTGTTTTACCTCTTCCTTTCCCTTAAACCTTGCGGCGCTTGGTCGGACGGCAGCCGTTGTGCGGCTGAGGGGTGGCATCCGTGATCGAGTTAACCTCGAGGCCTGCTGCCTGCAGGGAACGGATAGCGGTCTCGCGGCCGGAGCCCGGACCCTTGACGAATACGTCAACCTTCTTCATACCGTGGTCCATTGCCTTGCGGGCAGCGTTCTCAGCAGCCATCTGCGCTGCGAACGGGGTGGACTTACGGGAACCCTTGAAGCCGACGTGGCCGGAGGATGCCCAGGAGATGACAGCACCGTGCGGGTCCGTGATGGACACGATGGTGTTGTTGAAGGTGGACTTGATGTAGGCGTGGCCTGCGGCCACGTTCTTCTTTACGACGCGACGACCACCACGGCGCGCGCCGGAACGAGTCTTCGGTGGCATGTGTTACTTCTTCTTTCCTGCGATCGTCTTCTTCGGACCCTTGCGCGTACGAGCGTTGGTCTTGGTGCGCTGACCACGAACGGGCAGGCCACGACGGTGGCGGATGCCCTGGTAGCAGCCGATTTCAATCTTGCGACGGATGTCAGCCTGAACCTGGCGGCGGAGGTCACCCTCGACCTTCCAGGTAGCTTCGATAACGTCACGCAGCGCCGACAGCTGATCGTCGTCCAGGTTGTCGGTGCGCAGGTCGGGAGAAATGCCGGTCTTTTCCAGCAGTTCCTTGGCACGGGCAGGCCCGATGCCGTAGATGTAGGTGAGAGCGACCTCCATGCGCTTGTTGCGCGGGAGGTCAACACCAGCTAGACGTGCCATGTGGCGTGTCCTTTCGGGTTGTTACGATGGTTTTCTCCTCATCCGTCCCGCGCCACACGTGCGCTTCGCCCGGACCGAGCCGGGAACTGTGGGCACGCTTGGCAGCGCGGGCTCAGGCCATCGCAGCCTGAGGTGAAAAGAACGGACCTAGATCCGTCCGTGGGTGAGGAGGCTTACTGTCTTTACTTGTAGCGGTAGACGATGCGTCCGCGGGTCAGGTCGTAAGGAGACAGCTCTACAACAACGCGGTCCTCCGGGAGGATGCGAATGTAGTGCTGACGCATCTTGCCAGAGATGTGTGCAAGAACCTTGTGTCCGTTGTCGAGCTCGACGCGGAACATTGCGTTGGGCAGGGGTTCGACGATGCGACCCTCAACCTCGATTGCGCCTTCCTTAGCCATAACCTCTACTTTTCTGATGAACGGTGGGCGTGCGCCGCACTGGGCGCCGTCCCCTTCACCTGCATGTTTGATGTCTACTACTGGATGCCGCCCGCCTGTGCATCACGCTTGTGAAGCACTACGTGCAGACACCAGCTCTCAAGCATACGCTGCGGCAACGCGTTTTCCAAATGCCGCTAGCGCACTGTACTGCGAGATTCTCTCCTGACACGCCGAAAGCCCGCCTCCTCAGTGAGGCGACGGGCAGATAGGGAATGTGCGGGCGGATGGCCCCGCGGCTGAATTAGTAGATGAAGACTTTGGAGCCCATCGGAACATCGTTCCAGTAGCGGACGGCGTCCTGGTGGGTCAGGTGCACGCAGCCGTTGGACTCGTAAGCCGGGGATCCCTCATGGAAGGCGTGACCGTTGTTGGTGAAGTACATCGAGTACGGCATCGGCGCGTTACCGAATTCTCGCGATATCTCGTCCTTAATCTTGCGGTTGATGTAGAAAGTGCCGGCCGGGGTCTCCTCACCCACCGTGCCGGAGGAGATGGCAGACGCCACGTAGGTCACGTTACCGTTGCCGTCCTGCAGCCAGGAACGGCGGCCACCGCGGTCCACACAGATGCGGGCATCAGCCGGGCACGGACCCACGTCGAAGCGCTGGGCCTGACGCTCGGCCTCAGCCTTGCGGGCAGCCTCCTCGGCGGCGGCCTTCTCGCGAGCAATCTCCTCGGCGTGAGCGCGCTCCTCCGCCTCACGGGCGGCGCGGATCTCTGCATTCTTCTGCTCGATAAGGCCCGGGAAGATGAGCTCTACCGCGCCGTCGATGACGGGCTGCAGCGCGTCAGCGGCCTGCGGGTTAGCTTTCTCGAGGGAATCGAGCATGGCGTTGCGCGAGTTCCATGCGTCCTCGCGGGACTGCGCTGCCAGGTCGTCGAACTGGGACTGGATATCGGAGGAGAGAGTATCGATGGAAGGCGTGGTCTGCGCGTTGGCAGCGGGGGCAACCGTCAGGGAGGCTGCTACCAGGCCTGCCGCGGTGACACGGCGTAGGGTACGTGCACCAAAGCTAGAACGAATTTTAGACATGGCAAGAAGTATAGACTCTCGTGCGGCAATTTCCTACCCCACTAGTAGCGGGGTGTCAGGATCCGGGGACCATTCTCCGTCGCGGCCACGGTATGCTCCCAGTGCGCGGCGAGGGAGCCGTCGGTGGTGACGACCGTCCAGTCGTCGTCAAGCACGGCGTTATCCTCCGTGCCCAGGGTGATCATGGGCTCGATGGCCAGCACGGACCCGTCCTGGATGAGCGGACCGCGCCCGGCCTTGCCCTCATTGGCCAGGTAAGGTTCTTCGTGCATCTCGTGGCCGATGCCGTGCCCGCCGTAGCCGTCCACAATAAACAGCTCGACGCCGAACTTATCCGCGGCCGCGTAGGTCGCCTGCTCGAGCGCGGCGGAGACGTCCGTGAGCCGGTTGCCGGGCACCATAGCCTGCATGCCCTCGTGGAGGACCCACTCGGTGGCATCGGACAGCGCCTGAGCCTGGGTGCTGAGCTTGCCGACACCAAACGTCCACGCACTGTCCCCCACCCAGCCGTCGAGCGTGGCGCCACAATCGATGGACACCAGGTCCCCCTCCGCGAGCACGATGTCGCTGCCCGGAATGCCGTGCACGATCACATCGTTGACGGAGGCGCAGATGGATCCGGGGAATCCGCCATAGCCCTTGAAGGTGGGGATGGCGCCGGCGTCCCGGATGGTCTGCTCCGCCACGGCGTCGAGCTCCAGGGTGCTCACGCCCACCGCGGCGGCGTCGCGCACCGCCTGCAGGGCACGGCCGACGATTTCGCCGGCGGCCTGCATAGCATCGAGTTCGCCCGGGGTGCGGGCGGGAATTGCCTTAGTGCGACGACGGAAAGCCATGGGAGAAGTTACTTACCCATCGCCTTGAGCGTGCGCTCGTTGATCTCCTCGACGGTGCCCTCAGCCTCGATCGAGATGATGGCGTCGCCGTAGTGCTCGATGAGCGGGAAGGTCTCGTCGCGGTAGACGCCGAGGCGGGTGCGGATGGTCTCCTCAGTGTCGTCGGCGCGGCCGCGGGCCAGCATGCGCTCCACCACCACGTCCTCGGAAACCTCGAAGTTGAGCACGCCGTCGAGCTTCAGGCCCTTGTCAGCGAGCAGCTTCTCCAAGATGTCAGCCTGCTCCACCGTGCGCGGGAAGCCGTCCAACAGGAAGCCCTCCTTGGCGTCCTCCTGGTTCAGGCGGTCCTCTACCATGCGGGCGGTGACGTCAGTCGGAACCAGCTTGCCGGCGTCGATGTAGGACTTTGCCTCAACGCCCAGCGGGGTGCCCTCGCCGATATTGGCGCGGAAGAGATCGCCGGTAGAGATGTGCGGGACGCCGAGCTTCTCGCTGAGGAGAGCAGCTTGGGTGCCCTTGCCGGCACCGGGAGGGCCAAGGAGTACGTAACGCATTACTTAAGCAGTCCTTCGTAGTTGGATTGTAGGAGCTGGGACTCGATCTGCTTGACCGTGGTCAGGGCGACCGAGACCATAATAAGGATGGCCGTACCACCAAACGCGGAGGTGCCAGAAGCACCCGCACGGCCCACACCGAGGTCCAGCAGGATGTTCGGCAGGACGGCGATGACCGCGAGGTAGATCGAGCCGACGAACAGCAGGCGGTTCATGACGAAGCCCAAGTATTCGGCGGTCGGCCGGCCCGGGCGGATACCCGGGATAAATCCACCATACTTCTTCATGTTGTCTGCCTGCTCGGCCGGGTCGTACTGGACCGAGACGTAGAAGTAGGAGAAGAAGATGGTCAGCACGAAGTACAGAACGATGTACTGCCAGGAGCTGGGCGCCTGGAGGTGCGCGATGACGTTGCGCTGCCACCAGTTATCGCTGACCCCCGGGGAACCGGAGTTCACGATCTGGGTGATGAGCACCGGCATGTAGATCAGGGAGGAGGCGAAGATCACCGGGATAACACCGGCCTGGTTGACCTTGAGCGGCAGATAGGTGGAGGAACCACCGTACTGGCGGCGGCCCACCATGCGCTTGGCGTACTGCACCGGGATGCGGCGCTGGCCCTGCTCGATGAACGTAATGCCCACGACCAGAACGATGAGGCCGGCGAGGACCATGGCGAAGACGAGGCCGCCGTTGTTCTGCAGGATGCTCACGCCATCGGTAGGCAGGCGCGTGGCAATACCCGCGAAGATCATCAGGGACATGCCGTTACCGATGCCCTTTTCGGTGATGAGCTCACCCATCCACATCACCAGGATGGCACCTGCGGTCATGGTGATAACAAGAACGATGAGGGTGAAGAAGTTGCGGTCCTCCGCCAGGACGCGCACGCCCTGGCCCAGCAGCTGCTCGCGGTCCGCCAGAGCCACGATGCCGGAAGACTGCAGGAGGGCGAGTGCCAGGGTGAGGTAACGCGTGTACTGCGTCATCTTGGCCTGGCCGGACTGGCCTTCCTTCTTCAGCTGCTCGAAGTGCGGGATGACCACGGTGAGCAGCTGCACGATGATGGAGGCCGTAATGTACGGCATGATGCCGATGGCGAAGATGGACAGCTGAAGCAGCGCACCACCGGAGAACAGATTGATCACCGAGTAGAGGTTGCCGGACTCCTCCGTCAGGTCACGGAGACGACCCGCAATGGTCGCGTAATCGACACCCGGGGACGGGATCTGCGCACCGACGCGGTAGAGGATGATCATGACGATCGTGAAAATGATCTTCTTACGCAGGTCGGCGTCTTTGAAAGCCTGCAAAATGGCGGACACTACACAATCCTCCTGGCCACCGCGCTGCAACTGCGGGCCGAAGCTACCGCGCACGGAGGTGGAAACACATTGGTTCCTGCTGTATAAGCACCCTTTCAGGCGCTTCAAAGGAACGGTTGAACACTTTTGACCCCATTACCCTACCAGCCTTGCCCCCGTTCGCCATATCCGGGGCGTGTCACCCGCGCTCGCGGCGTGCGTGGTGTAGGCCAGACCGACCTTTTCCAGACGTCCTTAGCGCGATTTGGTCGAGCGGCCTACCATGGCCTGTGTTGCTCGCAAGCAATGTCCCTACAAGTTTTTTGAAGGTTTTACTACCTCTTCGACCTCTCCCTCGACGCCTGAGGCGCCTCGGAGTACGGCCGTTCTATACCCGCCTGACGACGTAGCGAAAGAAGTATGTAGTTTTATGAGCACTCGTTTCACACCGATGACCGTGGCCGAGATTATTGACGCCTTCGTCCCCAGCCCGAACCCCTTCCGCTGGGAGGCCTTCGATGGGTCCGCTACCGGTCCTGTCGACGCGCAGTTCACCGTAAAGATCAACAGCCTGGAGGGCCTGGCCTACATTGCCACCCGGCCCGGCGACGTGGGCTTCGCCCGCGCCTACGTCACCGACGGCATCACCGTGGAGGGCGAGCACCCGGCACACCCCTACGGCATCTTCGACGCACTGCACGTCATGTACGACAAGTTCACCAAGCCGGACGTCAAGACCATGGCCCGCGTGGCGCGCTCGCTTGCCTCTATGGGCGCGTTCCAGATCCAGCCGGTCCCCGAAGTCGAGCGCGCCTCCTGGCTGCGC
The DNA here is from genome assembly GCF_046097495.1 of Corynebacterium axilliensis. Taxonomy (NCBI): domain Bacteria; kingdom Bacillati; phylum Actinomycetota; class Actinomycetes; order Mycobacteriales; family Corynebacteriaceae; genus Corynebacterium; species Corynebacterium axilliensis. The sequence continues at coordinate 2,297,785 of NZ_CP175768.1, read as the reverse complement.
CGCAAGCTGCACGAGGGCCTGTCCAAGCACTCCAAGGAGCGCGACGCGGAAGTCATCTCTGACCACTACGACGTGGGCAACGACTTCTACGAGCTCTTCCTCGGTGACTCGATGACCTACACCTGCGCCTACTACCCCTCCCCCGACGCTACGCTGGAGGAGGCCCAGGAGAACAAGTACCGCCTCATCTTCGACAAGCTGCGCCTCAAGGAGGGCGACCGCCACCTGGATGTCGGCTGCGGCTGGGGCGGCATGGTGCGCTACGCCGCGAAGCGCGGCGTGAAGTCCCTCGGCGTGACCTTGTCCAAGGAACAGGCCGAGTGGGGCCAGGCCAAGATTAAGGAAGAGGGTCTCGAGGACCTGGCCGAAATCCGCTTCATGGACTACCGCGACGTCACCGAGGAGGGCTTCGACGCCATCTCCGCCATCGGCCTGCTCGAGCACATCGGCGTGAAGAACTACCCCGCCTTCTTCAGCTTCCTCAACGGCAAGCTCAAGCCGGGCGGCCTCATGCTCAACCACTGCATCACCTACCCGGACAACCATAAAACGCCGAAGGGCGGGTTCATCGACCGCTACATCTTCCCCGACGGCGAGCTCTCCGGCTCCGGCACCATCACCAAGTGCATGCAAGACGCCGGATTCGAGGTGGTCCACACCGAGTCCCTGCGCTTCGACTACATGCGCACGCTCCACGCGTGGTGCGAGAACCTCAAGGAGACGTGGGAGGAGGCCTGCTCCCTGGTGGGCCTGCCCACCGCGCGCCTGTGGGCCATCTACATGGCCGGCTCCGAGTGGGGCTTCGAGCACAACATCATCAACCTGTACCACTTCCTCGGCGTCAAGCTGGGCGACGCCGGCTCCCGCGCGGGCGTACCCGAGCGCCGCTGGTGGGAAGATTCGCGCTTCTAGGAGGAGGATTATGCTTTCGCGTCTCATCAACCGTGTCAGCGAGCACCGCAGCGTCGACGCCATGGAGATCCCGCCGGTGGGCTGGCGGGCGCACAGAGAGGGTGTGGATAAGCTGCTGCGCAGCTTCCGCGCCGTGCCCCAGGACAAGCGCGTGCGCCTGGCTAAGAAGACTTCCAATCTCTTCCGCGGCCGCAGCGGCGAACAGGTGGGCCTGGACGTCTCCGGCTTGGGCGGCGTCATCGAGGTCGATCCGCTAGCGCAGACCGCCGACGTGCAGGGCATGTGCACCTACGAGGACCTCGTCGATGCCACCCTGCCGCACGGCCTCATGCCGTTTGTGGTGCCGCAACTCAAGACCATCACCTTGGGCGGCGCGGTGACCGGCATGGGCGTGGAATCCACGAGCTTCCGCGACGGACTGCCGCACGAATCCGTCCTCGAGATGGACATCCTCACCGGCACCGGGGAGATTGTCACCTGTTCCCGCGAGGAGAACGTCGACCTCTTTCGGCTCTTCCCCAACTCCTACGGCTCGCTGGGCTATGCGGTGCGCCTCAAGATTGAGCTGCGCGCCGTCCAGCCCTTCGTGGAGCTGCGGGAGGTGCGCTTCAACGACGTGGAGGAGCTGAGTGCCGTGCTTGCCGACGTCTCCCAGAACCACACCTACGACGGCATCGACGTCCACGGCCTCGACGGCGTGGTCTTCTCCCCGGAGGAGGCCTACCTAGTCATGGCCCACTTCACCGACGAGGAGGGCCCGACCTCGGACTACACCCGGGACAAGATCTTCTACCGCAGCCTCCAGCACGCCCGGGGGATCCGCCACGACCGCCTCACGGTGCGCGACTACATCTGGCGCTGGGATACAGACTGGTTCTGGTGCTCCCGGGCCTTCGGCGCGCAGAACCCGAAGGTGCGGAAGGTCTGGCCGCGCGAGCTGCGGCGCAGCTCCTTCTACTGGAAGCTCGTGCGCTTGGACCGCACGTACGAGCTCGAATACAACTTCATTAAAAAGCCGAAGGGCTTGCCCCGCGGCGAGCGCGTGGTCCAGGACATCGAGGTCACCCCGAAGAACCTGCCGGAGTTCCTGCGTTGGTTCTTTGGGGCCTCCGACATCCAGCCGGTGTGGCTGTGCCCGATTCGCCTGCGCGAGGGCGTGGAAGAACTCGTCGGCACCGGCGACATTGCAGCAGACTCGCCCGACCCCTGGCCGCTCTACCCGCTGCTGCCGGGCCAGACCTGGGTCAACGTGGGCTTCTGGTCCGGCGTGGAGGGCAATCATGTCAATCCCTCCGCCCCCGGCAATGGTGCGTTCAACCGCGTCATCGAAGCCAAGGTCAACGAACTGGGCGGGCACAAGTCCCTCTATTCGGAGGCCTTCTACTCCCCGGAAAAGTTTGCTGAGCTCTACGGCGGTACCCTGCCGGAGACCATTAAGGCCGTTACCGACCCAGATAACCGCTTCCCCGGGCTCTACGAGAAGACGGTCAACGGCGCCTAGCTGCGCCTAGCTACCCCGCCTTTAGGCGCGCGAAACCCCGCCACCATGCTCTCCACGAGCTTGGGGCGGGGTTCACTTGTGGTTTGTCGTGCCTTTAGGCCACCGCGTCGACGCGGGTAAAGCCGTTATCCGCTAGCGCCTTCATGACGCGGTCCACAGCTGCCTGGTCGGTGTCCGGGTTGTAGGTCTCGAAGAACATGAGGTGGGCGGTGTCGGTGCCCTCGAAGCGCACGCTCACGAACTCGTGACCCAGTTCCTGGGTGGCCAGGGTCAGCTCGCGCTCCACAGCCTGCTGCGGGGTGAGTTGCTCGCCCGGGGTAGCCGCCGGCGCCTCGTCTGCCGGCACGGCGTTCTCCACGTGTGCCGCGGCCGGATGGAAGTCCACAACCTTGTTGTTATCCACCGGCGCGCTGATGCCGAAGATAGACATGATAAACGCGACCAGACCGGCAACGAAAGAAGTAAATGAAGGCACGACGAACTCCTGAGAATCAAATATTTGTAACCTGTGCAAGAAATATAGCACCCCCAGTAAATATTTGCCACTTTCTCTTAGATTCTTCAGGCCTTCCCAATCCCTGTACTGCGCTGGACCTTTGCCAAGGCCCCCACTCCTCCAACAGCTAGCAACGCTGCCACACACCCCACTGCAGGTGCAAAAAGCTGGTGAATTTATCAGGTATTCCGCAGGCTCTCGAGGAAAGGGACCGTTTGAGAAATACCCTTTAGAGCCGCCAATCGGCAAAACCCCAGGTCGCTGCATAACCTTTCGGCCATAAGGTTCCGCCCCTAAGGCACCTTTACCCCCGTCCCTAAAACGCCAAAGGCCCTCCCACCGGCCACCTGTGAAGGCGGCAGGCAGGAGGGTCCGAAGGCTCTCTACACAGCCTGGAGAGAATTACTTGGTGGTGGCGGTGCCGCCAGCGGCCTCGATCTTCTCAACAGCAGACTTGGAGAACTTGTCAGCGGTGACGTTCAACTTCACGTTGATGTCGCCGTTGCCCAGAACCTTGACCGGCTGGCCCTTGCGGACCAGGCCTGCAGCGACGATGTCGGCAACGGTGACGTCGCCACCGTTGGCGAATGCCTCTGCGAGGTCAGCAACGTTGACTACCTGGTACTCAACGTGGTTCGGGTTCTTGAAGCCCTTAAGCTTCGGCAGACGCATGTGAATCGGCATCTGGCCACCCTCGAAAGCAGCGGAAACCTGCTTACGAGCGCCGGTACCCTTGGTACCACGGCCGGCGGTCTTACCCTTGGATGCCTCACCGCGGCCTACGCGGGTCTTGGGCTTGTTTGCTCCTGCGGTCGGGCGCAGGTCGTGGAGCTTGATGATATCAGCCATGGTTTACTCCCCTGCCACTTCTTCGACGGTGACCAGGTGACGCACCTTGTGAACCATGCCGCGCACGATCGGGGTGTCCTGCTTGACCACAGTGTGTCCGATGCGCTTGAGGCCGAGAGCCTCAATGTTCTTGCGGTGGTTCGGCTTGGTGCCCACAAGGCCCTTAACCTGAGTAATCTTCAGAGCCATTGCTTATGCCTCCTGACCTGCGCGCTTGCGCAGCATCTGGGCCGGTGCAACCTCTTCGAGGGACTTGCCACGACGTGCGGCAACTTCCTCCGGGCGAACCAGCTGCTTGAGGCCGTCCACGGTAGCGCGGACGACGTTGAGAGCGTTGTCGGAGCCCAGGGACTTCGACAGGATGTCCTGCACGCCAGCGCACTCAAGCACCGGACGAGCAGCACCACCGGCGATGACACCAGTACCCGGAGCGGCCGGCTTCATCATGACGATGCCAGCTGCGTCGCGACCCTCAACCGGGTGGGTGATGGTGCCGGCAATCATCGGAACGCGGAAGAAGTTCTTGCGAGCTTCCTCGGCACCCTTCTGGATTGCGGCCGGGACTTCCTTGGCCTTGCCGTAGCCGACGCCGACCATGCCCTGGCCGTCGCCCACGACGACGAGAGCGGTGAAGGACATGTTGCGGCCACCCTTGACGGTCTTGGAGACGCGGTTGATGGTCACAACGCGCTCGATGTACTTATCGCGCTCGTTGTCCTGCTGGTTGCGGCGGTCGTTACGACGGCCGTTGTTGCGACCCTTGCGGTCGTTGTTGTTGTTCTCGGCGGAGCGTCCGCCGTCACGCTGTTCACGGTCCGACATTAGGCGTTCCTTCCGTTGATGTTTCCGTGTGCCTTAATCATTAGAACTGCAGACCACCTTCACGAGCGGCGTCGGCCAGCGCAGCAACGCGGCCGTGGTACTTGTAGCCTGCACGGTCGAAGACGACTTGCTCGATGCCAGCGGCCTTGGCGCGCTCAGCAACGAGCTGGCCTACCTTGGCTGCCTTGGCCTTCTTGTCGCCCTCGAGCGCACGCACGTCGGCCTCCATGGAGGAAGCAGCGACCAGGGTGTGGCCGGCCAGGTCGTCGATGACCTGGACGTGCATGTGGCGGGAGGAGCGGTGAATGACCAGACGCGGTGCCTCAGGGGTGCCGCGCAGGGTCTTACGGATACGGAAGTGGCGGCGCGCGCGTGCTTCACGACGACGCGTGGAAATGTCCTTGCCGACCGGGGTGCGCTTTGCGTTTTCAGTGTTAGCCATTGCTTACTTACCCGTCTTTCCGACCTTGCGGCGGATCTGCTCGCCTTCGTAACGAATGCCCTTGCCCTTGTAAGGATCATCCTTACGCAGGCGGCGAATGTACGCGGCGACCTGTCCAACCAGTTGCTTGTCAATACCAGATACGGAGAGCTTGGTTGCGCCATCCACAGCGAAGGTGATGCCCTCCGGAGCCTCAATGAGGATCGGGTGGGAGTAGCCCAGAGCGAACTCCAGGTCCTTGCCCTTCTGCTGAACGCGGTAACCAACGCCGAAGATTTCCATCTTCTTGGTGTAGCCCTCGGTCACGCCGACAACAGCGTTGTTGACCAGGGAGCGGGCCAGACCGTGCAGAGCGCGGTTCTTGCGGTCATCGTCCGGACGGGAGACCTTGATCTCATCGTCCTCGACAGCTGCGGTGATCGGCTCCGGGATCTCCACGTCCAGAGCACCCTTGGTGCCCTTGACGTTAACGACCTGGCCGTTGATGGTGATGTCGACGCCCTTCGGGACGGCGATAGGTGCTAGACCGATACGAGACATGTGTCAATCCTCCCTTACCAGATGTAGGCGAGAACTTCTCCGCCTACACCCTTCTCCTGAGCCTGGCGGTCAGTGAGCAGGCCCTGCGACGTGGAGATGATGGCCACGCCCAGGCCGCCCAGAACCTTCGGCAATTCGGTGGACTTTGCGTACACACGCAGACCCGGCTTAGACACGCGGCGCAGGCCCGACAGGGAACGCTCGCGGTTGTTGTACTTAAGCTCGAGGGACAGCTCGCGACCCTCGACGGAGTAGTCAGCGATGTAGCCTTCCTGCTTCATGATCTCGGCAATGCTTGCCTTGAGCTTAGAGGTCGGCATCGACACGGAGTCGTGGTGCGCATTAGATGCGTTGCGCACGCGCGACAGCATGTCGGCAATAGGATCAGTCATAGTCATATGAGTGACCTGTAACCTTTCTCGTTGCGGTTCCCAATGCTCACCAAAGCGTTTTCCGTGTGATTTCGGGCTACTCACGCTCCCCACGGTCAATACCGTGAGGCGCTCGCCACCCTTTGATTCAGACAACGGTCCGCTATCTACGGCGAGGGGCCTACAACAAAGTAGATGTGTTCAATTCTTCATGGCTTCGCACTTTTCCCAGCGTGGAGCCGCTTTATGCGGCGTCACGCGGGGGTTGAATGCAAGTCCAGCGCTTCACCTTACCCCCTGACATGCAGTTTTCCAAAACGCGTTAGCATGGAACGTCATGAGTGAAGAACAGGACCCCATCCGCACCGCGCACGAATGGCTCGAGGAGGCTGCTGAGCTTGTTGGCGTCTCCCCGGCCGACGCCACCGCCCTCATCAAAGAGCTGCTGGACCTGACTAAGGACGTGGCACATACGCAGTCTCGCCCCGCTGCCCCACTGACGGCGTACCTGGTGGGCTTGGCCGCCCAGGACGTCGACGAGGCCCGCGCACACATCGCTACCCTGAAGGAGGCCCTGAACCGATGAGCGGGCGCGTCAACGCCACGTTTGCTGTGACCAAGGTGCGCCTCGATGACACCGGGCAGGTCACACAGGTCGATACCCGCGGCGATACCGTCGCCGGCGAAGAACCACTGGAGCTCCGTGTCGGCGGCCAGACCCTGACCACCACGATGCGCACGCCCGGCCACGACGTCGAACTGGCCCACGGCTTCCTTCATTCCGAGGGGCACATCGACAAAGCCAGCGACGTGCAGGAGGCGCGCTACTGCGCGGGCGCGTCCGTGGACGGGCGCAACCCCTACAACCTCCTAGACCTGGAGCTCACCAACGCCCAGCCGTTCGCGCTGAAGGATCTGCGCCTGACCACCACGACGTCCGCCTGTGGGGCCTGTGGAACCTCCTCCATCGAGGCGCTGATGAAGCAAACCCGCTACGAGATTCCGCAGGTCCCGGTGGATCCGGGGGTCGTCGCCAAGCTGCCCAGTGCCTTAAGCGCCGAGCAGAAGCAGTTCCGCAAGACCGGCGGCATCCACGCCGCGGGCGCGTTTACCCTCGACGGCGAACCCATCGTCGTCCGCGAGGACGTGGGCCGGCACAACGCCGCCGACAAGGTCATTGGCCACCTGCTCATGGAGGACAAACTGCCTGCCAACGACCTCATACTAGTAATGAGCTCGCGCGCCAGCTTCGAGCTTGTCAACAAGGCAGCGATGGCCGGTTTCGGCATGCTCGTCGCGGTCTCCGCGGCGTCCTCGCTGGCAGTCGAGACCGCCCGGGAAACCGGCATGGCGCTGGTTGGCTTTGCCCGCGGGGACCGCTTTAACCTCTATTCGGGCGAGCTTAGTCGCGGTACGCTTCCGGGCCGGAGTTAAGCCAGGCGTACACGCCACCAATAAGGAAGCCTCCACCGATGAGGTTTCCTACCCACACGATGGACCAGTTGGTCAACACCGCAGCGAGGGTGAAACCCTCCGGCAGCGGACTGGCACAGAAGAAGGTCAGCACCATCAGGCAGAAGTTCGCAATAACGTGCTCCAGGCCCAAGCCCACGAAGCAGGCGATAATCGGCACGATAACAAAGAACTTGGACACGATGTCTTTAGCAAAGACCGCACCTACAATCGCCATGTTGACCACGAAGTTAGCCAGGATGGCCTCAACGAGCATCCCGCCGGGGCCCTTCTCCAGCTTGCCCATCGACAACGTGGCGATGAGATGGTTCGGGTCGATATTTCCCAGCTTCGCCGACACGCCCATAGCCGCTGCAAAAAGCACCACGCCCACCAGGTTGAACACCGTGGTGACGACCAAAAGCCACAGGCCCTTGCCCCAGCTGACCTTCTTGTTCACCGCACCGTAGACCATGTACATCATGTTGCCGGTAGCCAGGTCAGCGCCCAGAATGATGATGGCAAACAGGCCCAGGCCAAAGAGACAGGCGAAGACGAGCGGCCCCATACCGGGCATATGCTTGTCGACGCCCATACCCAGCACCGCCGCAAACGCCGTACCGATAGTCAGGTACACGCCGGCCAGCGTCGAGCGCACAGCAAAGCGGGAAAAGGATTCATCGAGAAGTGTGACCTTCTTGTTCACCGCGGCTGCTGCAGATTCGTTGAGAGACATGCTTTACCTCGCACGATAGAGTTATTGAGACTTTCCCATCGTACTCTGACGTAGGTCACTGTTCCTAGTAAGCACATCACGTGTGCGTGCCCCCAGGAATGACAAAATCCCCCGGACTCCTTTAGGAGTGCCGAGGGATTGCCTCAAGCGCTATTTACTTGAACGGGAAGCCGAGCTCGCGCAGGAGCTTGCGGCCCTCCTCGTCGTTGGTAGCGGAGGTCACGACGGTGATGTCCATACCGCGCGGGCGGTCCACCTTGTCGATGTCGATCTCGTAGAACATGGTCTGCTCAGTAAGACCGAAGGTGTAGTTGCCGTGGCCGTCGAACTGCTGGTCGCTGAGACCACGGAAGTCGCGAATACGCGGCAGCGCGATGGTCAGCAGGCGGTCCAGGAACTCCCACATGCGGTCGCCGCGCAGGGTAACGCGTGCGCCGATGGGCATGCCCTCACGGAGCTTGAAGTTAGCGATGGACTTCTTCGCGCGACGCACCTGCGGCTTCTGGCCGGTGATCGCGGTGAGGTCCTCGAGTGCGCCGTTGATCAGCTTGGAGTCGCGGGCAGCGTCGCCCACACCCATGTTGACAACGACCTTGGTGACGCCCGGAATCTGCATCACATTGTCGTACTTGAACTCTTCGTTGAGAGCCTTCTTGATTTCCTCGCGGTAGCGGGTCTTCAGACGCGGAGTGTAGTTCTCGCTCATGTTAGATGTCCTTCCCGTTGCTACGTGCGATGCGGACCTTCTTGCCGTTTTCATCGAAACGGTAGCCCACGCGGGTCGGGTTGCCCTCGGAGTCAACGATCGCAACGTTGGACACGTGGATCGGAGCTTCCTGGGTCACGATTCCGCCGGACTCGGCGCCACGCTCGGTAGCGGAGTTAGCAACGTGCTTCTTAACGCGGTTAACGCCCTCAACGAGGACCTTGTCGCGCTTCGGGTATGCCTCGATGACCTTGCCCTTCGCGCCCTTATCCGGACCCGAAATAACGATCACCATATCGCCCTTATGAATCTTCATAAGACTAGATCACCTCCGGTGCGAGAGAAACGATCTTCATGAAACGCTTATCACGAAGCTCGCGAGCAACCGGGCCGAAGATGCGGGTACCGCGCGGCTCGCTGTCGCCCTTCAGAATAACTGCGGCGTTTTCATCGAATGCGATGTAGGAGCCGTCCGGGCGACGGGTCTCCTTCTTGGCACGGACGATGACGGCCTTGACGACATCGCCTTCCTTTACGTTGCCACCCGGGGTGGCATCCTTGACAGTGGCGACGACAATGTCACCAATGCCAGCGAAACGTCGAACGGAGCCGCCGAGAACGCGGATGACGAGGATCTCTCGTGCACCGGAGTTGTCGGCGACGCGCAGACGCGATTCTTGCTGAATCACTATGGGTCTCCTGACCTGGATTAACGTGCGTCAAGATTTCCGTCCTTGACACACCTGGTCTACTTGCTTGCGTGGCATAGGTTGTGCGACGAACGCGCTGTTCACAGCGGTCGAAGGGTCTCGGTGCGGCGATTCGGAAACGCATCGCGCTGCACCGACCGGCCATATGCAACCCGTACATTCAACCACGCCATACCCCATTTCCCCAAATCCCGCACGCGCGCCACGCGCTCCCCCTCCTCGCTGTGTCACTACCCCGCTCCACATAGCCAGACCTGGAAGCCAAGCGGTGCAGGTGGGCGTCGTCAAGCGCCGGCGCCGTGCTTGACGACGCCCAGCGTGGTTCGCCTTTCAGGTCTGGACACATGGCAAGTAGGCCCGCCCTCCCAACGGCAAAGGCCCCGACGAATGCCGGGGCCTTATAGCGGTGAAGGATTAGGCGTTTGAGGCTGGAACTGCCGAGCCGCCCGCGGCCGGCGCCGCGCTGCCGGCCTCGGCGGCGGGGGCCGGCTTCGGGTCGACGGTGAGCAGGGCGTCGCCGAAGCTCACGTCCGCACCCGGGTGGTACGCCGGCAGCACCGTGCCCGTCTTCTTGGAGTTGGACACAACAACCGGGGTGGTCACCGGATAGTCGGCAGCCTTGATGGCCTCGATATCAAACTCGCAGAGGAGGTCACCCTCCTTGACCTCGTCGCCCTTGGAGACGTGAGAGGTGAAGTGCTCGCCCTTGAGGTTCACGGTGTCGAAGCCGATGTGCATGAGGATGTCGACATTGTTACCGTCGGCGTCCTTGCCGCGCACGGCGTAAGCGTGCTTGGAGGGGAAGGTGACGGTGACCTTGCCGTCGATCGGGGAGACCAGGCGGCCCTCGGTGGGTTCGATGGCACCGCCCGCACCGAGCTTGCCGGCAGCGAACATCGGGTCAGAGACAGAGGACAGCGCCACGGCGGTGCCTTCCAGCGGGGAGGCCACGCGGTAGGCGTTCGGATCAGCGGTAGCGGAGGGAACATCGCCGCCCACAGCGGTGGCGGCACCGGCCCCATCCGGGTCGATGGAGCCGTTCTTGGCAATCAGGTAGCGGCCGTAGGCAAAAGCAGCGCCGAAGGACAGGATGAGGGAGGCGAAGGCACAAACGAAGAACTGCGTGTAGTCCTCCGGGCGCATGGAGACGAAGCCGATAAAGCCGGCGGCGCCGAGGGCGGTAGCTTTGACGTCGAAAAGCGCAACGAGCGTCGCGGCGATGGCGGAAGCACCCATGCCGATGTAGAACGGCCAGCGCAGGCGCAGGTTCACACCGAAGATGGCCGGCTCAGTAATACCGAAGAGCGCGGAGACGCCCGAGGCACCGGATAGGCCCTTGAGCTTCTCGGACTTGGTGAGGAAGTACACGGCCAGGGCCACGCCACCCTGCGCGATGTTGGCAATGGACGCCACCGCGAAGATAAAGGAGCCGCCCTCGTTCCACAGCATCGTCTCAATCGGCGGGAAGGACTGGTGCAGGCCGGTAATGACAATCGGCGAGTAGAACAGGCCGAAGATGAAGCCACCGACCGGGCCGGCGAAGGTGTAGAGGTCGTTGAGCCCCGCACCCAGCATGTCGCCGGCGGTGCGCAGGACCGGGCCCACCGCGATGAAGGTGATAAAGCCCGTCACCAGCAGGGTGAGCAGCGGGGTGAGCATGAAGTCCACGGTGCCCTTGAGGTGCTTGTGCAGGAACTTCTCAATGGTGGCCAGGATCCAGGCGATCACCAGGATGGGCAGGATGGTGCCCTGGTAGCCCGCCTGGGCGACGTCCAGGCCGAAGATGTTCCAGTAGTTCATCTCCCCAGCGTCGATGGTGGCGGCGACCTGGTAGCCATTGACCAGATCCGGCATCACCATCGCCATGGCCATACCCGCGCCGAGGAACTCGTTGCCGCCAAAACGCTTGGTGGCGGTGAAGCCCACCAGGATGGGCAGGAAGGCAAACGGCGCGGAGGCCAGGAGGTTGATAAGCCCCGCCACGTCCGCCATGGCCGGGTACATCTCGATGACGGACTGCTCGCCGAACAGGCCGTTGGCGGTCAGCACGTTGTTGAGCGCCATGAGCAGACCGCCGCCGACCAGAATCGGGATGAGTGGCACGAAGATGTCCGCCAGGATCTTCACCGCGCGGGAGAACCAGTTGCCGGAATCAGCCGCGATGTCCTTGAGCTTGTCGGTGGATACAGCGATGTCCTTCGAGGTCATCTTGTTGAGCTCGTCAAAGACAATGTTGACGTCGCCCGGGCCGACGATGACCTGGAACATGCCGCCGGCCTCGAAGATGCCCTTGAGGTCCGGGTCATTTTCCAGCGCGGCCGTGTCGACCTTCTTGCTGTCCTTGAGCACCATGCGCAGGCGGGTGGCGCAGTGCGCGAGGGCGACGATGTTGTCTTCGCCGCCGATGGCTGTGAGGGTTCGCTGCGCGACTTGAGAGTGATCCATGCCGCCGTGCCTCCTAGAGTGAGATGAACTAAATAGCGTCACCTCTCATTAGACCCGACACACCAACATAAAGCCAACTATTCGGACCTATATGTAGGAAACTTCACGCCCTAACGGGCTTCCCAGCCCCGCCAGCGGGCATCGCGGGCGCCAAAGACTGCCGACGCCGCCGCAATCCGCCCCTCCCCCGCAAAGACCTCCACCGCGCAGCCGTCCGCGATGAGCTCCAGGTCTCCGGCCGGGCAGGGCACCACGCGCTCATCATCACCAGAGGCCAGGCGCAGCTCTCCCCCGCCGTAGGTGACGCGGTAGGCCTCGGCCCCGGAGGAATCGACAAGCGCGTACGTGCCCTCGCCCGCGGTCAGCGTGGCCACCGACCCGAAGCCCTCGCGGGCCGGCTCCGGCGGCACTGATGCCAGCGACCACGCCGGTGCCTGGCGCAGCTCCCCCGCCTCCAACCACACGCGCCGCGGCAGGGTGAGCGTGTGCACCCAGCCCTGGGCCACGGTCGGGGTGTCGTCCTGGGCGGGCAGCCCCATCCAGCCCAGCATGAGCGCCTCACCGTCACGCTCCAGCAGTTGGGGCGCATAAAACTGGTGGCCGTAGTCCAGCTCGCTAAAGCCGCGCTCGACGTGGAAGACGGTTCCTTCGAGGCGTCCCACGAGGTAGCCGCACTGGTCGGAGGAGGCGTAGTGCGTAGTGCCGTCGGCAAGCACCGGCTCCAATCCTTGCGGGCAGATGACCAGGACCTCCTTGTCCTGACCCGTCGCGCGGTCCCGCAGCGTGAGGAGGTTGGGGCACTCCCACATGTAGCCGCCCGGCACCATGTCCGGGCTTAAGCCCGGTTGCGCACCAGACGTGTCGAAGGTCAGCGCGCCCTGGAAGGACCATGAAGCAAGGTCCGCGGAGCGGTAAAGCACCACGTGCCCGGTCTCGTCCTCTCTCTGGGCGCCAAGGACCATGCGCCAGCCCTGAGCATCGCGGGTAATCTGCGGGTCGCGGTAATGCCCGGTAAAGCCCTCCGCGGGCCCATTGATGAGCGGGTTCGCGGCGTCGTGCTCGTAGAAGCCGCCTTCCGGGCCAGAGGCATCCACCGCGCGCACCCGGTTCTGCGACGGGATGCGCTCGCCGTCGCGCTTGAGGTTTCCGGTGTAGAAGAGCCACACGTCCTCCCCGTCGACCACCGCGCCGCCGGAGTAGCAGCCGTGCGCGTCGTGCCCACGGATGGGATACAGGGCGTCCGGGTAGTGCCGCCACGGCTCCGGCGCTTCCACGGAGGCTGCCGCATGCCCCCAGCCGGTCTGCTTCGGCGCGTGCGGGAAGCAGGGATCATGCTGGTAATAAGCATGCAGCGTGGTGCCGTCGAGGAAGAGGCCGTTCGGGTCGTTGAGGCGGCCTGTGGGGGCGGAGAGATGGTAACGCGGACGGTAGTTCATGTCCTCGATACTATGGGCTTTATGGACATTATGGTGTGTGGCGAAGGACTCGTTGACCTCGTTCCGCGCGGCCGCGGGCGGCTGGCGGACCTTACCCCGGCGCTGGGCGGTGGCCCCTTCAACGTCGCGGTGGCGGCGGGGCGCTTGGGCGCTGACGTGGGGTTTCAATCGCGGTTGTCCACGGACGCGTACGGTTGCGCGATGGTGGACCGCCTGCAGGAGGAGGGCGTGGATACCTCCCTGGTGCAGCGCGGCGAGGAGCCCACCACGTTGGCGGCGTGCGCTATCGCCGACGACGGCTCGGCCACCTACTCCTTCTACACTGAGGGCACGGCGGACCGGCTGGTGGAGCCGGTGCTTGACGACGTCTCCTGGGCCTGCTTCGGCACCGTCTCCCTTGCTCTGGAACCGGGAGCCTCACGCTACGCGGAGCTGCTTAAGGAGCTGGCCGCCCGCGGCACGAAGGTGGCTCTGGATCCGAACATCCGCCCCTTCTTTGCCACCGAGGATCACCGCGAATTCCTCTTGTCGTTGTTGCCGCACGTCACGCTGCTCAAGCTCAGCGAGGAAGAAGTCGACTTCCTTGGGGCCGAAGCCCTCGAGTCGGTTCCCGTGGTGGTGACCACCCGCGGTGGGGAGGGCCTCAGCGTGCGCGCCGGCTCGGTGACTGTCTCTGTCCCACCGGTGACCGTGGAGGTGGCGGACACCATCGGCGCGGGCGATACCGTCATGGCCGCTCTACTCGCGCAGCTAGCGCAGACGAACCCGGGCGCGCTGGGTGAATCCGAGTGGCGCGACGTACTCCACTTCGCGGCCACCGCAGCGGCAATCACGGTCTCGCGCACCGGCGCGCAGCCGCCTACCCGCGCCGAGGTGGAGGAGAAGCTGTGACCTATCCCCTGCGCACGGGCGCGCTCCACGGACTGCTCTTCCTCGTCGTCGCGGTGTCCTTCATTCTCCCCGTCGTCTTCGGGACGGGCGCGCTGCTGCCGGTGCCGGCTGCGATGGGTCTGTCCGTGCTGGTGGGCATTGCCGCGCTTGTCGACGCCTCCTTCCATGCCTTCGCCCCCGCCCAGCGCCCTACGCGCGGGCTGCGCGCCGTCTCCGCGCTGGGCGCACTAGCGCTCATCGCCGGCTGGCTGGTGTGGCTCAAGGTCTTCCGCACCATCGACCTCGTCAGCGGCGCGCCCTACCGCGTCGGGACTTTTTTGCTCGCGGTGGGCGCGGTGCTCAGCGTCTTTAGCATCGCCATCGCGCTGACCCACCGCCGGGTTCGCTAAAGGATGTCTGCCGGTATGTAGGGCATGCGCAGCGAGCCCATGGGCACGCTGACATCGCTTTGCCAGTATCCGCCCGCGCCATCAACCGGCAAGGTGACCTTCGTGCCCTCGTAGCCGTCCCACGCATCCCCTTTGTTGAGGCCGATGCATTCCTGGTTTGCTCTGACCAGCACCTTGCCCCGCGAGCCGCTCTTCTCGCCGCTCAACGTCACCGGCGAATCCAGAACCAGCATCCAGACCTCGGTGGACCCATAGCCTTCCGACACGATGTTGGGGTCATCGCCAGCCAGTTCTCGTGCCTTTGCCTTGCGGACGGTACCAGTCACGGTAGAGGGCACATCGGCTGGATTGCCGTCGACCCGCTGGCGGTTCTTGCGGTACGTGCACTTTTCGAGGTCGCCCGCGCTGGTAGCACCTTCATCAGGTGCGGGGTCTGCGCCGGAGGACGCGTCGCTTCCCCCGGGCGCCATTCCGGCCGGCGGGGTCGGGTTCGGGCCTTCCGCCACCTCGGCCTCAGCGCCGTTGTCCGCCGAGTCGGTCCCCGCGCCGGCGGCACTGATGGCATCCAGGGCGGACGTATCTCCGGTATCGGTCCACTCGATGGCTCTCGCGCCCGCCGGCCCGGCGGAGCTCGGGTCGAAAGAGGACTTGGGCCCCGCAACCAGCTTCGTGCCATCGATAGTGAACTCTGTGGCATCGTGGGAGCGACTGAGGGACTGGCCCTCGACCTGGATTAGCCCCACGCCCGATTCCGCCGCCATCACGCTAGCGCGGTATCCGCCGGCAGAGGCCGCGCCGTCCACCAGCACGTCCTTCACCGTGACTAGGTCTTGGCCGTCGTTCTCGGTGCTAAACACCGCCACCGGGTTGGGCTCTAGCGTGCCTCGGCGAACGAGCAGCTCCGGGATGTCGTCGCCCGTGGCCTCCACGAGCGCATATTGGAAGCCGGAGGGTGTCGACTTCGTGCCGTGGATAAGCCCTGCATCCTCGTTGGGGTAATTGAACTCAATGTCCCCAGGGTGGGCAATCACCTCCTCGTAGACGCTGCGGGCGTTAGCTATCGGGTCCGCGGCGGCGGGGGTCTGTTGCTGTGCGGCCGGGGAGGCGTCGTTAAGCGCAGGCTCAGAGCCCTCCTGGTTGGAGCACCCGGCGAGAGCGAGCGCGGCGGTGACGGTAAGGGCGAGCGGGGCGCGATAATTCATGTCGGTGAGAGCCTTTCTGTGAGCGAACCTCCAGCAGATTATCAGCCGCTGAGGGCAATCGCGGTGCGCGCGGGAAGCCCTCCCCGGGCATGCAAGAAGCCCCCACGCGTTTCCACGTGGGGGCTTTACTTGGGTGGGAGGGCTAGATTTTACTTAGCCTTCTCCACGATCTCGACGAGACGGAAGTGCTTGTCCTTGGACAGCGGGCGGGTCTCGGCGATGAGAACGCGGTCGCCGATGCCGGCGGTCTCGTTCTCGTCGTGCGCCTTAACCTTCTTGTTAGAGCGCATGATCTTGCCGTAGAGGGCGTGCTGCTTACGGTCCTCGAGCTCGACAACGATGGTCTTGTCCATCTTGTCGGAGACAACGATGCCGGTGCGGGTCTTGCGAGCGCCCTTTTCCTTCTTAGTGTTCACGTTTGCCTCACTCATGATTAAGCCTCAGCTCCCGGAGCAACGGACAGGCCCAGCTCGCGCTCGCGCAGAACGGTGTAGATGCGGGCAATGTCGCGCTTAACCGTGCCGATGCGGCGGTTGTTGGTCAGCTGGCCGGTGGCCTTCTGGAAACGAAGGTTGAAGAGCTCTTCCTTCGCGTCCTTCAGACGGGTCTCCAGCTCAGCGTTGTCGAGCTCACGGAACTCGTGGGCGGGGGTACCGGTAGCCATTAGAACTGGTCCTCCTTCTTGATGATGCGGACCTTGCACGGAAGCTTCTGGCCGGCGCGGCGCAGAGCCTCGATGGCGACCTCGTCGTTCGGGTAGGTCATCTCGAAGAGGACGCGGCCCGGCTTAACGTTGGCCACCCACTTCTCGACGGGGCCCTTACCGGAACCCATACGAACACCGAGCGGCTTCTGGGTCAGCGGACGGTCCGGGAAGATGTTGATCCACACCTTGCCACCGCGCTTGACGTGGCGGTTGATGGCAATACGTGCGGCCTCAATCTGGCGGTTGGTGATGTACGCCGGCTCGAGGGCCTGGATGGCGTAGTCACCGAAGTTGATGCGGTTACCGCCCTTAGACACACCGCGACGAGTCGGGCGGTGCTGACGACGGTACTTGACGCGCTTAGGAATCAGCATGGATTAGCCCTCCTGCTTCTGCTGTGCGCGCTGACGACGCTGGCCGCCACGACGCGGACGACCGTTACGGTCACCGCGGCCACGGCCCTGCGACGGAGCGTTCAGTTCGGACTCGCGGACGCCACCGACGACGTCACCCTTGTAGATCCACACCTTGATGCCAATGCGGCCGAAGGTGGTGTGGGCCTCTGCGGTGCCGTAGTCGATTTCGGCGCGAAGGGTGTGCAGCGGAACGCGACCCTCGTGGTAGCGCTCGGTGCGGGACATCTCAGCGCCGCCCAGACGACCAGACAGGAGGATCTTAATACCCTTAACCTGCGGCTGGCGCATAGCGGACTGGATGGCCTTGCGCATTGCGCGGCGGAAGGCCACGCGGTTGACCAGCTGCTCGGCGACGGACTGCGCGACCAGGGTCGCGTTGGCGTCTACCTGCTTGACCTCGAGGATGTTGAGGGCAACCATCTTGCCGGTGAGCTTCTCCAGCTCACGGCGGATGCGGTCAGCCTCAGCACCGCGGCGGCCGATCACGATGCCCGGGCGGGCAGTGTGAATGTCGACGCGTACGCGGTCGCGGGTGCGCTCGATGACGACGTCGGCGATGCCGGCGCGGTCGAGGCCCTTCTCCAGGTACTGGCGGATCTTGATGTCTTCAGCTACGTAGTTGGCGTAGTCCTTATCGGCGTACCAGTGGGTCTTCCAGTCGGAAGTGATACCCAAACGTAGGCCGTGAGGATGGATCTTCTGGCCCATTACTTGGCCCCTTCCTTCTGGCTCTCGACAACCACGGTGATGTGGCTGGTGCGCTTACGAATCATGAATGCGCGGCCCTGTGCGCGCGGCTGGAAACGACGCATGGTCGGACCCTCGTTGGCGTATGCCTCGGAGATGACCAGGGTGCGCGGATCCAGACCGAAGTTGTTCTCAGCGTTGGCTGCTGCAGAAGCAACAACCTTGGCAACCGGCTTAGCGGCGCCCTGCGGAGCGTACTTCAGGATTGCAAGTGCCTCGGATACGGACTTTCCGCGAACCAGGTCGATGACGCGGCGTGCCTTCATCGGGGTGACGCGGACGTAGCGAGCCGTTGCGGATGCGGAGGTGATGGTGTCACTCATCGCTTATCGACGTCCCTTCTTGTCGTCCTTGACGTGACCCTTAAAGGTCTTGGTGGGTGCGAACTCGCCGAGCTTGTGGCCCACCATGGAGTCCTCGACGAACACCGGCACATGCTTGCGGCCGTCGTGGACGGCGAAGGTGTGACCGATGAAATCGGGCAGAATGGTGGAGCGGCGAGACCAGGTCTTGATGACCTGCTTGGTGCCGGCCTCGTTCTGAGCATCAACCTTGTTGAGGAGGTGCTCATCGACGAACGGGCCCTTCTTAAGGCTGCGTGGCATTGTTTACCTCCTCTTAGCGCTTCTTGTTCGGGCGACGACGGCGCACGATCATGTTGTTCGAGTAACGGTTCGGGTTGCGGGTGCGGCCTTCCTTGTGGCCCCACGGCGACACCGGGTGGCGACCACCCGAGGTCTTACCCTCACCACCACCGTGCGGGTGGTCAACCGGGTTCATGACAACACCGCGGACGGTCGGGCGAACGCCCTTCCAGCGCATGCGGCCGGCCTTGCCCCAGCGGATGTTCATCTGGTCAGCGTTGCCAACCTCACCGACGGTAGCGCGGCAACGGATGTCGACGCGGCGGATCTCGGAGGACGGCATACGCAGGATGGCGTACTTGCCCTCCTTACCCAGCAGCTGGATGGAGGCACCAGCGGAGCGGGCCAGCTTAGCGCCAGCGCCCGGCTTGAGCTCCACAGCGTGGATGGTGGTACCGGTCGGGATGTTGCGCAGCGGCAGGTTGTTGCCCACCTTGATATCTGCGTTCGGGCCGGACTCGATGACGATGCCCTGCTTCAGGCCCTTCGGGGCGATGATGTAGCGCTTCTCGCCGTCTGCGTAGTGCAGCAGGGCGATGTTAGCGGTACGGTTCGGGTCGTACTCGATGTGAGCGACCTTGGCAGGGATGCCGTCCTTGTCGGTACGACGGAAGTCGATCAGACGGTAACGGCGCTTGTGGCCACCGCCGATGTGGCGGGTGGTGATGCGGCCGTAGTTGTTACGACCACCAGTCTTGCTCAGCGGGCGCAGCAGGGACTTCTCCGGAGTGGAACGAGTGATTTCCTCGAACTCGGACACGGAGGATGCGCGGCGACCCGGAGTTGTCGGCTTGTACTTACGAATAGCCATAATTCTTCCTTTTCCTTTCGGCTCTTCGGTGGCGCTTAAGCGCCGGCGCCGAAGACGTCGATGGAGTCGCTGCCTTCACGGAGCGTCACGTAGGCGCGCTTGGTGGACTTACGCTGACCGAAACCGGTGCGGGTGCGCTTGCGCTTGCCAGCACGGTTCACGGTGTTCACGGAAGCAACCTCTACGCCAAAGATCTGCTCGACGGCATCTTTGATCTGGGTCTTGTTGGAATCCGTGGAGACGTAGAACGTGTACACGTTCTGCTCCATGAGGCCGTAGGACTTCTCGGACACAACCGGAGCGATGATGATGTCGCGCGGGTTAGCGAGCTTAGCCATTACTTCTCCTCCTTAGCTTCCTCGGCAGCGCCGGTGGCGCGCTCGACGAAGGTGTGCAGAGCCTCAACGGAGAACACAACGTCGTCCGAGAAGAGAACGTCGTAGGTGTTCAGCTGGCCGGCGTCCAGGATCTGGACGTTCGGCAGGTTGTTGGCGCTGCGGCGGGCGTTGATGTCCTCGCGGCCGATGACCAGAAGCACGTTCTTACGGTCGGTAAGGCGCTCGATGAAGGCCTTGGCCTGCTTGGTGGACGGGGTCTGGCCCGGGACGAGCTCCTCGACGACGTGGATGCGCTCGTTACGTGCACGGTCAGACAGTGCGCCGTAGAGAGCAGCCTTGATCATCTTCTTCGGGGTGCGCTGGGAGTAGTCGCGCGGAACCGGGCCATGCACGGTGCCACCGCCGGTGTAGTGCGGTGCACGGATGGAACCCTGGCGTGCGCGACCGGTGCCCTTCTGGCGGAACGGCTTACGGCCACCGCCGCGGACCTCGCCGCGAGTCTTGGTCTTGTGGGTGCCCTGACGAGCAGCAGCGAGCTGAGCATTGACAACCTGGTGCATCAGCGGAATGGATGCCTCGGTGTCAAAGATCTCGGCCGGCAGCTCAACAGAGCCGTTGGTCTTACCGTCAGCGGTCTGGACGTCTAGCTTGAGGTTGCTCATGCGTGTGCACCGCCCTTCACTGCGGTCTTAACGGTGACGAGGCCACCGCGCGCACCCGGGATAGCACCCTTGATGAGCAGCAGGTTGGACTCGGCATCAATCTTCTGAATCTTCAGGTTCTGGGTGGTCACGCGGTCCTGGCCCATGCGGCCAGCCATGCGCTTGCCCTTGAAGACGCGGCCCGGGAACGAAGCGCCGCCGATACCGCCGACGCGGCGGTGAGCAGCCTGGTTACCGTGGGCAGCGCCCTGGCCCTGGAAGCCGTGGCGCTTCATGGCGCCGGCGTAGCCGTGGCCCTTGGTGGTGCCGGTGACGTCAACGAAGGTCACGCCCTCGAAGATGTCCACCTTGACCTCCTGGCCCACCTCGTATGCGGAGGTGTCATCCATGCGGATTTCAGCCACGTGGCGACGCGGGGTCACGCCAGCCTTCTTGAAGTGACCTGCGGCCGGCTTGTTGGCCTTGCGCGGGTCGATCTCGCCGAAGGCGATCTGGATGGCGTCGTAGCCATCGGTGTCTTTCGTGCGGATCTGGGTAACCACGCACGGCCCAGCCTCGACGACGGTCACCGGCACAACGCGGTTCTCCTCGTCGAAGACCTGGGTCATACCGAGCTTGGTGCCCAGAATTCCCTTGATCTCGTTTTCACTCATAGTTAGTTCTCCACCAAATACGTTGTGTCGATCGCTTACTGGATATTCACGTCGACGCTTGCCGGAAGGTCGATGCGCATCAGAGCGTCAACGGTCTTCGGGGTCGGGTCGAGAATGTCGATGAGGCGCTTGTGAGTGCGCATCTCGAAGTGCTCGCGAGAGTCCTTGTACTTGTGCGGAGAACGAATAACGGCGTATACGTTCTTCTCGGTTGGGAGCGGCACCGGGCCGACAACACGAGCACCCGTACGGGTAACGGTCTCTACGATCTTCTTTGCAGAAGCGTCGATAGCCTCGTGGTCGTAGGCCTTCAGCCGAATGCGGATCTTTTGTCCCGCCACGCTTATCCTCTTCCTCGCTTCCCCACTTTCACATTCCCGGCCTATCCGGGGCGTGAAGCGGTGGGAAATTGCTTCTCGATTTCTCTATAACGTTGTCCGGGCCAGGAGCCTAGGCACAACGCCAGTTGTCTGACTGTCATGACGACCACGAGATACAGCGCTAGGCAAATGCCCACCGTGCAGTGCTCATGACGGGGTACAAGACCCGTAGTCAAAGTCAATAGGAAGAAGACTGGGGCGTTCAATCACAGATCTGCAACCAAAGTCTTATTCATATACTGCCGCTGTTTATTTGCCATGCTCCTTCTCCGGTCCATCGTCTCGGGATGTCTCTGCTCTAGCGCGGACCTAGCCCGATCGGATGACCTTCGAGTGCGACTCTTTAAAGCCTCACAACAAAGGTGTCATGTTCGCTCTACCAGCAACGACGCCCTGCGAGACCAGCTCGTGGCCACGCCGCTGTGTTAAAGCAACCCTTGTATTTAAGCACGTAACCTCGCGTTTTCCAAACCGCTACCGAAACCGTGCCAGAAATCACGATTTGGACAAAGTTTTGCTGCGCGCCCTACAGGCGGGGCGCTTCGTCTATAAGCTCGGGGGAAGGGAGCGCGCCAGGCGCGCTCACACGAACAACCCTATAAGTATTGAGAAGGATTCATCATGGCTGAGAACACCACCCCGAAGGACGTCGCCGAGCAGACCACCAACGACGCTACCCCGGCCACCGCCCAGGAGCGCAACAAGAACCTGGAGACCGACTTCGGCACCACCAGCATTGACGATGTCGTCGTGTCCAAGATCGCCGGCATCGCCGCCCGTGAGGTTTCCGGCGTGGCCGCCCTTGGTGGCGGAGGCGCCCGCATGATGGGCTCCATCCGCGAGTCCTTCGGCGCATCCGAGGACGTCCGCCAGGGCGTGTCGGTGGAGGTCGCCAACGGCGTCGCCGCCATCGAGATTGCGATCATCGCCGAGTACGGCGTGGCCATCCACGAGCTGGCAGAGGCCATCCGCCGCAACATCATGAACGCCGTGGAGCGCATGACCGGCCTGTCCGTCGAACGCGTCGATGTCGTCGTGCACGACGTCAAGCTGCCGAAGGACGAGGACGAGTCCGCCGAGACCACCCCGGCGGTAACGCAGGGCCAGGCCTAAGTGAGCCAGCAGACCACCCAGAAGGCGGAGCTCACGGCAGAGATCGCCCGCGCGATTGCGGCCGCGGTGGTGGACCTGGAGGGCGTCGCCAAGCTCAGCCCCGGCCGCTTCGGCGAGGTCTCCCTCCTGTTCCCACGCGAGCGCATCCACGGCATCTCCCGCCCCTCCCCGCGCGATGACACCCACCTTGAGCTGCACGTCGTCGTCGACGTCAGCGCGGGCGTGCCGCTCGCGGCGCTGGGTGAGACCGTCCGTGACTCCGTCCGCACCACGTGGCCCAGCGCCCGGACTGTCGACGTCGTTTTTGCCGACGCCGTCGCCTCCGCCTCCCCACAGAACTAAAGGAAAACCATGAAGAATTACACCTCCCTCGGCGTCATCGCCGGCTTGGTTCTCGCCTTTTTCATCTACCTCGGCATCTGGTACCTCGTACTTGCCGTGCTGCTTGCCGCGATTGGCGGTGTGGTCGGCGCGCACTTCGACGGCCGCATTGATCTGACCGCCGTGTGGAAGGGCGTGGTCGGCCAGGATAGAGGCCAAGGATAGTGACGCCCCCGCTCAACGAGCTTGCTCCGGCGAGCTCAGGTAAGACTCAACTGTCGCTGCGCGCGATGGAGCGGGTCATCGCGGCGGCCATCGCGAGCGTGCCCGGCACCGCGGCTGTCGACGCCAAACTGGCCGGCCTCGCCGGCCGCGCCTTCCCGCGCATCATGGCGCAGATGGACCCGGACGCGCGCGTGGTGGCCGTAGACACCACCATCGCCGTGTATTGGCCCTCCCCCGTCACCGATGTGGCGGCCGCGGTCCGTACTGCGGTGAGTGATGCCGTCCGGGACTTCACCGGCTTCCGCACCACCCGCGTCAACGTCACAGTCGGCGGCGCTGTGGCGGGCGAGCGCACCTCCGCGCTCGAGGTCTCCACCCGCGCCCCGCTGCGCGCGCAGGTCCCCGCCATCGTGCCCGAGCACGCACTGCGCCCTGTTACCACCGCGCCCGGCGTGGGCGTTCGCCACGTCGCCACCCCCGCGGCCGCGGCAGTCCGTGGGGTCCGCACGCCGGCGGAAGCTCCGGTGCAGTCAGTGGCAGTGCTTGGCGACGTCTCAGTGCGCACCTCCGACTTCGGTCCTTCCACGCACCGCTACGACGAGCTGCGCCCGGTCACCACGGCCCCGGCTGAACCCCTGCGCGCCGTACGGGATCCGGAACCGGTGGCCGTGCGCTCGGTGCCGCTGCCCGGTGAGTTCTCGCTGCGGCGTGTGGAAGCCCCGCGTCCGGTGCGCCCGCGCCGCGTGGAGACCCCGCGCCCGCTACGGACGCGCCCTGTGTCCGTGCCCCGCGCCACTGCACTGCGCCCGGTAGAGATTCGCCCCTCGGCGGAGTTCACCCGCCGGGTCGACGTTCCCCGTCCGGCCCCGCTGCGCGCCATCACCATCACGCCGTTCCACGAAGGAGGCCGCCATGAGTGAGAAGAACCTGCCCGTCGGATTCGGCCAGCGCCCAAAGGCTTCACCGCCGGCCCGCACGTGGACGGTCATCCTCGGCATCGTGCTGCTCGCTGCCGCCGTGGTGGCCGGTCACGAAACCTGGGTGGTGGGCGCCAATGAGGGTGGCGCGTCCTGGCTGCAGCCCTTCATTGACGTCATGTCTCAGCCCGATATCTCGACGTGGATGCTCGTCGGCGGTGCCATCGGCATCGTGGTCGGCCTCATCTTGCTTTGGGCGGCATTCGCTCCCCGCAAGACTACGCACGTGCGCATCGAGTCCGACGAGGCATCAATGTGGCTGCGTGCGGTGGATATTGCCCGGGTGGCCTCGGCCCACGCGCGCCGCGTACCGGGAGCGACGGCGGCGCGCAGCCGCGCCAAGATTTCGTCCAAGCGCGCCCGCGTTACGGTGACCGCGACTGGCGACGCCCAGGATGAGCAGCTGAAGAAGCGCGTCACTGAGGCCGTCACCGCGGCGCTGGCAGCGGTGCGTCCCGCCCCGGAACTCACCGTGGTCATCGAAAACGATCAGGAGGACATTGCCAATGTCTAAGACACTCGCTGGCGTGGACCGCCTCATCCTTGCACTTCTCGGCATCGTGCTCATTGCGTTGGGCGTGTGGCCGATTCTCATCCACTTCAACGTGGAGTTCGCCACGTACCTGGCCAAGTGGGTCGACCACGACACGTGGGCCGGCCTGCCCCACCAAAGCTGGTGGGTCTACGCGCTGGGTGCGGCGACCATCGTGCTCGCGCTGCTCGGCCTGTGGCTGATCATTTCCAACCTGCGCCACCACCGCTTCAACACAGTGCATTCCGACGCCTCCGACGAGGAGGGCGCCATCAAGACCAGCATGACCGCCATCGCCGGCGCGGTGGCCGACACCCTGGCCCAGGTGGAGGGCGTGGAAAAGGTCTCGCGCCTCGTGGCCTACGACCGCGCCCGCCCGACGTTGCAATACCAGGTGCTAGCAGACCCGGATACGCCGCTGCTGCGCATCAAGGATGCTATCGAGGTTAACGACCAAGACTTCCGCGTCGCTTTCCCCGATGCCGACCTGGACACCACCTACAAGGTGCACTTCAGCCAGGTCCGCCGCGCAGTGGCATAAACGCCCTGTTCAAGCCCCTCTTCGGAGGGGCTTTTCCTCTTCCGGTTGCAGGGTTGGTGGACCTGCTTTAGTCTCTGTGGTCATGGGGGTATTAGAAACCTACTTCCACTACCGCAACTCGGGGATGACGCTAGTGGAGAACGCATCCAGCTCACCCGACAAGCTCCGCGCGCTCGGCGCCGACGCCTCCGATGCCGCAGAGCTTGCCCGCCTGCACCGCATCTACTTCGGGCCCACCCGCTTTACCGGCAAACAACGCAAAGCCCGCACCGCGGCCCAAAACAACGCCCACGGGCTGAGCATCCTCACCCTGATTGAGTCCTACGCCACCCGCGTCAAAAAAGAGCTCGATGCCTGGAACCTGCGCGCACGCCTGGCTGCCACACCCGCCCACAAAATCCGCGAAGTCGCCGTAAAACGCCTCAAAGAACTTAAAGAGAAACGCGAACACAAACCCGGGGTGCGGTTCACCTACCGCAAGCAAGGCCCCAACTCCGTCACCATCACCGACACGCCAACAGTCATCGCCGATATCCGCGGCACCCTCGAATCCGTCAACCCCACCAACCTCCTCGAGGCTGCTACAACCATCCTCCTGGGTGATGACACCACCGGCACTAGGCCTGCCGTGCACGCCCAAATAGTTGTCACCCTGGACGAATTCGACCGCATCATCAACGGAGACGGCGAAGAAATCGAACTCCAACTCACCAACGGTGCCCGCATGACCGGGGCAGAATTCCTCACCCACAAATTCGCCGAAATAGGCTACGCCACCATTACCCACCCAGTAGAAGGACCCATCAACTCCTACCGAGTAGAACGCCACGCAAACTGGAAACAACGCCTCACCCTGTGCGCCGAAACCCAAACCTGCTCCAGACCAGGCTGTAACAAGCCGGCCGATTACTGCCAGGTCCACCACATCATCCCCTGGCAAGCAGGTGGTTTCACCAACATCAAGAACCTGACCTTCCTGTGCGCCTATCACAACGGCATCAACGACGACGACCCGCCGAAACCCACAGGCCGCGGCTACGTATTCAGAATGAAAGACGGAATCGGATACGTACCACCCTGGGGAGTACCGATTACCGCCACACCCGAATACCAACAAGCCCTCGCCAGACTCACCACCGAGAAACCACCGAGTGCAGGCGCAGGCTAGAAGCCTGCGCAGAGCCACAACGAAACCCGCCAACCACACCAGGTTGACGGGCTACTCGGCGTGCGTGGGCACGGACCAGGGCTCCGATTCCACGAGGATGACCTCCACCACGCTGCCGAAGGTGTGCGTTGTTCCTCTCGAAAGCTCGACGCTTAGAAGCTGCCCAGGGGTGCAGTCGGCGATACGGGACCAGGAAAAGTCCGTGCGCACCAGCTCCCGGTTCTTGCGCTGGGTGGTGTGGAGGCCGTGGTCGAGGATGATGGTCTCGGCGTCAGTGCGGATAAACCACACGCGGTCGCCGACGCTGCGGCGCTTGAGGCCGGCGAGGTCGCGGCTATCGTCGCGGAGTCGGGTTATGGACTCAACAACTCCGAAGCGGTGCTCGAAGCCCTCACCATCCTTAATGACCAGTGGGCGGCCTGGGCCCACCGGACGCAAGGCTGAGGCCTCCCACGACACCGCCTGGCCCCTCTCCCCCGAGCGAGACACTGGGCGCACCACCGCACGCCAGGAGCCGGACACCATCGCCAGGGTGATGCGGTGAGTCTCAGTGATGAGGAGCCAGCGGCCCGAGGTGGGCAGGTGGTCGTCGGCAAGCGCAAGCAAAGGCGGATGCACCTGAGCCATGGCCTCCAGCCTCTGCGTGAGCTCGGAGTCGGCCACTCCCCAGCCGTAGCCCTCGGCGGCGAGCATGCCGAAGAGCGTGCCCAGGGGCAGGTCCGGCTGGCCCTCCCAGGCGGCGCGAAGAGCGGCGAGGGTGTGGTCAATGCGAGTGGGATCATCCATAGGACCAGCCTAATACCCCTAGGATCGACAAAGCCGCCCAACCCCACAGAAGGGATTGAGCGGCTCGACAGATGTTACAACATCCGGCTAATTAAGAATTAGTCCAGAATCTTGGTAACGCGGCCAGCGCCGACGGTGCGGGAGCCCTCGCGGATAGCGAAGCGCAGGCCCTCGTCCATAGCGACCGGCTGGATCAGCTCGACGGACATCTCAACGTTGTCGCCCGGCATGACCATCTCGGTGCCCTCCGGCAGCTTGATGACGCCGGTAACGTCGGTGGTGCGGAAGTAGAACTGCGGACGGTAGTTGTCCATGAACGGGGTGTGGCGGCCGCCCTCTTCCTTCTTCAGGACGTAGACGGAACCCTCGAACTTGGTGTGCGGGGTGTAAGCGCCCGGCTTGATGACAACCTGGCCGCGCTCGACGTCCTCACGCTTGGTACCACGCAGAAGCAGACCACAGTTGTCGCCAGCCTCGGTGTAGTCCATCATCTTGCGGAACATCTCGATACCGGTGACGGTGGTGTTGGTAGCCTTCTCGCGGATACCGATGATCTCAACGTCCTCGTTGACGTTCAGGGAACCACGCTCAACACGGCCGGTAACAACGGTACCGCGGCCGGTAATGGTGAAGATATCCTCGATCGGCATCAGGAACGGCTTGTCCAGCTCGCGCTCCGGATCCGGGATGGAGTCATCGCAAGCCTGCATCAGGTCAACGATGGACTGTGCCCACTTCTCGTCGCCCTCGAGAGCCTTGAGAGCGGAGATGTGAACGATCGGAGCTTCCTCGTCGTAGTCCTGCTCGGCGAGCAGCTCGCGGATCTCCATCTCGACGAGCTCAATGATTTCCTCATCGTCAACCATGTCGCACTTGTTCAGTGCAACGAGGATGTACGGAACGCCCACCTGGCGAGCGAGGAGCACGTGCTCACGGGTCTGCGGCATCGGGCCATCGGTTGCAGCAACAACCAGGATAGCGCCGTCCATCTGAGCAGCGCCGGTGATCATGTTCTTGATGTAGTCGGCGTGGCCCGGGGCGTCCACGTGTGCGTAGTGGCGCTTCGGGGTGGAGTACTCAACGTGGGAGATGTTGATGGTAATACCGCGCTCCTTCTCCTCAGGAGCCTTGTCGATCATGTCGAAGGCGAAAGCGGTGTTCTCCTCCGGGTAAGCGTCAGCCAGAACCTTGGTGATCGCTGCGGTGGTGGTGGTCTTGCCGTGGTCGACGTGTCCGATGGTGCCGATGTTCACATGCGGCTTCGTACGCTCGAACTTCTCCTTTGCCACTGTTTTGTCCTCCTGGACTCTATGGCGGCTACGAATCTCGCAGCCACGTGGTTTGTATTGCCATTGGCACTTCGGGCGCGCGGCCCATAAGCGCTAATGACGCTTTCTTTACGTGCCAGTTACACGATCCTAGATTTATGCCGCAGTTTTTTCAAACTGCCCAAATAGGAGGTAACCCCGCGCATGTAGTGCGGACGTTGACCCTCGACAAGAATCATTATTAAGGATCCTGGGAGGGTAACGGCCGGCTCAACGCACAACGCGTGCGCGCTCAGCCGACCGCTACCCCGCCCCAGCAAGCTGGCGGTCTACTGGCGAAGACTACCAGCCCCACGCTGGGGCTTAGGCAACGGGGTGGGAAACCCCGGCCAAGTTAGTCCTTGCTGCCGGTGCGCTCTTCGATGATCTCCTGAGCCACGGAGGACGGAACCTCTGCGTAGGAATCGAAGACCATGGTGAAGTTTGCGCGGCCTGCGGTGGAAGAACGCAGGTCACCGATGTAGCCGAACATCTCGGACAGCGGCACCTTAGCCTTAACCACCTTGGCGCCGGAGCGGTCCTCCATGGAGAAGACCTGGCCACGACGGGAGGAGATGTCACCGTTCACGGTACCCATGTACTCCTCCGGGGTCACGACCTCGACGGCCATAACCGGCTCGAGCAGAACCGGCTTCGCCTTGGCCACGGCCTCCTTGAGGACCTGGGAGCCGGCGAGCTTGAAGGCCATCTCAGAGGAGTCGACGTCGTGGTAAGCGCCGTCTTCCAGGGTGGCCTTGATGTTCACCAGCGGGAAGCCAGCGAGGAAGCCGTACTGCATAGCGTCCTGGATACCAGCGTCGACGGACGGGATGTACTCCTTCGGCACGCGACCACCGGTAACGGCGTTCTCGAACTTGTAGGTTGCGGACTCGCCCTCTTCCAGGGTCTCCGGGTCCGGGTTGTACGGCTCGATGGTGCAGATGACCTTTGCGAACTGGCCGGAACCACCGGTCTGCTTCTTGTGGGTGTAGTCCAGGGACTCGACCTTCTTGCGGATGGTCTCGCGGTAAGCAACCTGCGGGTTACCGATGTTTGCCTCGACCTTGAACTCGCGCTTCATGCGGTCAACCAGGACGTCGAGGTGCAGCTCGCCCATACCGCCGATGACGGTCTGGCCGGTCTCCTCGTCGAGCTCGACGGTGAACGTCGGGTCCTCGGCAGCCAGCTTCTGAATAGCGGTACCCAGCTTCTCCTGGTCGGCCTTGGTCTTCGGCTCGATGGAGACCTTGATAACCGGGTCCGGGAAGTCCATGGACTCCAGGATGATCTGGTTGTCCTTGTCACACAGGGTGTCGCCGGTGGTGGTTTCCTTCAGACCAATGACGGCGTAGATGTTGCCGGCATCTGCCTGATCCACCGGGTTCTCCTTGTTGGCGTGCATCTGGAAGAGCTTACCGATGCGCTCCTTCTTGCCCTTGGTGGAGTTCATCACCTCGGTACCCGGCACGACCTGGCCGGAGTACACACGGGTGAAGGTCAGCTGACCGAAGAACGGGTGAGCGGCAATCTTGAAGGCCAGTGCGGAGAACGGGGACTCCACGGACGGCTTACGGGTGAGGACCTCGTCCTCGTTGCCCACAGCGTGGCCGGTGATCTCGCCGATGTCCAGCGGGTTCGGCAGGTAGGAAACAACAGCGTCGAGCAGCGGCTGAACGCCCTTGTTGCGGTATGCGGTACCACACAGAACCGGGAATACCTCGGAGCTGATGGTCATCTTGCGGATGGCAGCCTGGATCTCTTCCTTGGTGAGCTCCTCGCCACCGAAGTACTTCTCCATGAGCTCTTCGTCGGACTCAGCAACGTCCTCGAGCAGCTTCTCGCGGTACTCCTCAGCCTTCTCCTTGAGGTCCTCCGGGATCTCCTCAATGGTCGGCTCAGCGCCGGTCTCGACCTTGCCGCGCCAGGTGATGGCCTTCATGTCGATCAGGTCGACAACACCGTCGAAGTCGTCCTCAGCGCCGATCGGCAGCTGCAAAACCAGCGGCTTCGCGCCGAGGCGCTCGATGATGGTGTCCACGGTGAAGTAGAAGTCCGCACCCATCTTGTCCATCTTGTTGATGAAGCAGATACGCGGAACGTCGTACTTAGCGGCCTGGCGCCACACCTGCTCGGACTGCGGCTCCACGCCCTCCTTGCCGTCGAAGACGGCGACGGCGCCATCGAGAACACGCAGGGAGCGCTCAACCTCGACGGTGAAGTCGACGTGGCCCGGGGTGTCGATGATGTTGATCTGGTTGTTGTCCCAGAAACAGGTCACGGCAGCGGAAGTAATGGTGATGCCGCGCTCCTTCTCCTGCTCCATCCAGTCAGTGGTGGAGGCACCATCGTGGGTCTCGCCGACCTTACGGTTGATACCGGTGTAGAAGAGAATACGCTCGGTCGTGGTGGTCTTACCAGCATCGATGTGAGCCATGATGCCGATGTTGCGGACCTTGTGCAGATCCTTAAGCACTTGTTGTGCCACGGTTTATACCCCAACTTAATTGTCGTCGACGCCGCGAGCCAGCACTTCACCGACTCATCTTAAAATGACGTCTTCATGGATAGGTCTTGATCTATTTTGCCACGTCTGGGCCAACGCGGCAGCGTGAGTCACCTCCGGCGCCTCACACCTGTGCAGTCGTCGCCCCGCCCTGCATGCTACTGCATGCTCACAGCGGCCGTGCTCGCAGGGTCTTTAAAGGCCCTCCGGACACAAAAATAGCCCGAACAACGGTATTCACGTATTTGTCCTGCGGCGGTGCGCTGTGCTTGGCGACGCCCCCAGGTGGGACGTCTCCAAGCAGCAACAGCGCAGGTACAGACTGATGTCGTTGTTCGGGCTAGAAGCGACGGCGTGCCGCTACTACCAGCGGTAGTGGGCGAAGGCGCGGTTGGCCTCTGCCATCTTGTGAGTATCCTCACGACGCTTCACGGATGCACCCAAGCCGTTGGATGCGTCCAGAATCTCGTTAGCGAGACGGTCGATCATGGTGTTCTCACGACGCTGGCGGGTGAAGGTCACCAGCCAACGCAGCGCCAGGGTGTTGGCGCGGGCCGGCTTGACCTCAACCGGCACCTGGTAGGTGGCGCCACCGACACGGCGGGAGCGTACCTCGAGGTCCGGGCGGATGTTGCCCAGGGCCTTCTCCAGGGTGCCAACCGGATCGGTGCCGGTCTTCTCGCGGCAAGCCTCGAGCGCGCCGTAGACGATGCGCTCAGCGGTGGACTTCTTGCCGTCCTGCAGGATCTTGTTCACGAGCATGGTGACCTGCTCGGAGTTGTAAACCGGGTCCTTAACTACAGGACGCTTCGGTGCAGCATTCTTACGCATTGTTGATTACTGTCCCTTCTTTGCGCCGTAGCGGGAACGAGCCTGCTTACGGTCCTTCACGCCCTGGGTATCCAGTGCGCCACGGATAATCTTGTAACGAACACCCGGGAGGTCCTTCACACGACCACCGCGGACGAGCACCATGGAGTGCTCCTGCAGGTTGTGACCCTCACCCGGGATGTAGGCGGAGACCTCGATACCGGAGGTCAGGCGCACACGGGCGACCTTACGGAGTGCCGAGTTCGGCTTCTTCGGAGTGGTGGTGTACACGCGGGTGCACACGCCGCGGCGCTGCGGGGAGCCCTTGAGGGCGGCCGTAGCAACCTTGGCCTTCTTGTCGTGGCGGCCCTTGCGGACCAGCTGCTGAATAGTTGGCATAAATCTAGTCTTTCTGTATGACTTCGGCTTCAACTGACCATGGAAGGTGAGCCAAACATGCAAAAATAGGGGCTCTTCTCCGGGGCCCTTCCGCATGTCCAGATCTTCCCTCAGCCGTGTGGGCCGAGAAACTGATCAGACTTTTCATCTCATACAAAGATGAAACCTCACGTAGACTACCACCGGCGCGCGGGTTCCCCCAAATCCCCGATCCCGCTAGCTCCACTCCCAGGACAGATCGGCTTGGGCAGCCTGGTGAGAAAAGTACTGCTTTTCCTGCTCTTCCCAGGTCTCGAACCATTCTTCGTAGTCCGGATCGCGTTGCAAGGCGCGCTCGCGGCGCAGCTCGCGCGGGCCGTCGATGCGCACGGTGACCACGGAGCCACGCTCACGGGCGGCGGCAATGTTGGCCTCGGTGACTGACCCGACGCCTTCGACAATCAGGTCGTCGCGCACATCCAAGCTGGCCCAGTCCTTCGGGGCGTTGGCCTCCCAGTCCCAGCGCCAGTAGCCCGGGTTGTTTTCCCGCAGGACCTGTTCGGCCACCATGGCGGAGCCCTCTTCCAGCCCGCGCCAGCCCGGGTAGAACTCGTCGAGGTGTACTACGCGCCAGCCGGTGCGGTCCGCCAGGGACGCCGATGCCCAGGTCTTGCCGGCGCCCGAGGGGCCGTCGATCAGCACGGTCACCGGCCGCATGGGGCGCTTGCGGGAGGCCGCGAGCTTGACCACGTCCTCCAGCAGCCTTTCTAGCTGGTCGTCGTAGTCGGCGTCGTGCGCGTCCTGCATGGGGGTTCATCACCACTTCTGGGTTCAATCGTGCTCTGGCCCTTAGAGCCCGAAGAATCTCCAGGCTCCGCTGAGCACCGAAACTACCACCGGAAGCGCGGCTAGCACTACGCCAAAGGCCATGACCAGCCAATCCCGCGCCGCAAGGCGCGAGGGGCGCGCCCACGTGCGTTGCCCGCCACCGGGTGGTGTGCGCCCAAAGCCGCGCGCCTCCATCGCCGTAGCGAGCTTGCCGCCGCGACGCAAAGCCAACACCAGCAGCCCGAAGGACATGGTGATGAGGTGTTTAATGCGGCCCTCATCAGTCAGGCCGCGCGCTCGCCGGGCCATGCCCAAGAACTGCCAATCTGACTTGAACAGCGTCATCATCCGCACGCCCGCCACCGCGCCGATGACGAAGCGGGAAGGCAACTTGAGGATTTGGGAGAGGGCGTCGCCCAGCTCGGTGGGGTCGATCGCGCGGGCCAGCACCACCATGGGCAGCGCCACCGCGAACACGCGCAGGGTGATGGCGATGGCGAGTTCAATGGAGTTATCGCTGACCGTGATGAGCCACAGGGTGAAGTATTCGCGCCCACCCGGGGCACCGTAGAGCAGCATCGAGATGCCTGAAATCGGGGCGATAAGGAAGAGGAACCAGGCGGCCTTGACCATGCGCAGCCAGGACACCCCGCACAACGGCCCCAGCAGCAGCGTCAGCCCCAGGGAGACCGCCGCGGAGACCCAGTCCACCGACAGCAGCAGCGGGCTGACCCACGCAAACATGAGGAAGATGCGAGTCAGCGGGTTCACCCTGGTGAGAAGACCGGCGGGCGACGCACCCTTCGCACTCACGGACGTCGGATTAGCCACGGGTCACCTCCACTCGGTGGTCGCCAAGGGCGGCGATGAAGAGCGGATCGTGCGTCACTGAGGCAATCGTCGTGCCGTCGTCCACCATGCGGCGCAACAGCCACACCAGCTCGCTGAAAGTGCGGGGGTCTTGGCCGAAGGTGGGTTCGTCGAGAAGCAGCACCTCCGGCGCACTTACCAGGGCCGTCGCCACGGACAGGCGGCGCTTCTCCCCGCCGGACAAGGTGAAGGGGTTGGCGTTGAGGAGGTGGGAGAGCCGGAGGGCGTCGACAAGCTCCGCAATGTGCGCTTCCGGAACCTCGCGGCGCATGACCTTCGGGCCCACGCGCAGCTCCTCCGCCACGGTGCGGGCGACGAACTGGTGCTCGGGGTTCTGGAAGACGAAGCCGATGCGATCAGCCAGCTGACGGGACTTCCACTGCAGCGGCGAGCCCTTGAGGCCGCGGCGCACGAAGTCCGCCACGCCAATCTCGCCCGACTCCGCCGGCAACAGCCCGGCCACCGTCATCATCCACGTGGTCTTGCCCGCACCATTTGGCCCGGTGAGCACCGTGGATGCGCCCCGCGGCAGGCTAAAGCTGCGCGGCGGCCCGAAGCGCGTGACCAGGTCCGTACTCCACAGGGCGGGTTCACGGCCCACGCCCGCGCCCCGCGCCGACGGGAGATCCGCCACCGTGCGCTCAGCCACGACCTCAGCGAGCGGCCCGTCCGCCACGATGCGCCCATCCTTGAGCTCCACCGCACGGTCGAGCACCCCGTGCCACGCCGCGTGCTGGTGCTCCACCACGACGAGTGTGGCGCCCGTGCGCTCCGCCAGGGTGGCTACTGCCTCGATGACGTCGCGAGCGCCCTCCGGGTCGAGGTTGGCCGTAGGCTCATCCAGCAGCACCACGCCCGCCCCCATGGCAATGACGCCCGCCAGGGCAAGGCGCTGCTTCTGCCCGCCGGAGAGCTGCGCGGTGGGAAAATCCAGATCGACGTACGGCCCGACCATATCCAGGGCCGCGCCGACGCGCTGCCAGATCTCCTCGCGCGGGTAGGCCAGGTTCTCGCAGCCAAAAGCCACGTCATCTCCAACCCTGGCAGCAATGACCTGGGAGTCCGGGTCCTGGAGCACCAGACCCACCGGGATGGTCCGGCCGGGCTGTTCGACCTGCCCGTGGGAGTCCTCCAGCAGGATTTCTCCTACTCGAGTACCTTCATCGTCCCCGCCCAGCACGCCGGCGATGGCGGCGAGCAGCGTGGACTTTCCGGAGCCGGAGTCGCCGCACAGCAGTACCTTCTCCCCCGGCTCGATGGTCAGATCAATTTCCGCCAGCGCCGGCGCGGTGCGCCCAGCGTGCGTCCAGCCGTACCCGCGGGCAGAAATCCGCGTAGCACCGGCAACAAAATTCTCCATAGGCTTAAGGCACAGGGGGGTTACAGTCACGCGTAGGCCCAAGGGGAATGGTCCACCCGTGACAAGAAAGTGAAAGGAAAATACAGGGAATGCGGGGCGACGGCTACACGGTGTGTTGTTCGCGGCCCACCGCAAAGCGGTCCAGCGCGCCGGTCTTCGCCAGCGCCTTGACCACGAAGAAGCCCACGGCTCCGGCCAGGATGGCGCCGGAGATGCTCAGGGTAATGAAGTAGATGATGTTGAACTGCAGCGTCTTGCCCAGGTTTCCGGAGGTAAACAGCTCCAGGACAAATGCGCCCCAGCCGGCCGCCATGCCACCCAGCATGGCTACCCCCAACCCGAAGCGGCGGTAGAGGAAGATGGCGAGGACGATCTCCACACCGATGCCCTGCGCGATGCCGGAGTACACAGTACTAATACTCCACTGCGAGCCCAGCAGGGTGGAGACAACCGCGGCAATCAACTCCACGTACAGCGCCGCACCCGGCTTGCGGATAACCAGCCCGCCAATCACACCACCGATGAGCCAGATACCCGTGGCAATGCCGCCTAGGCCCGGCGTGAGCGCGTCCATGGCCTGGAACCAGGCGTAGCCCACCGTGTTCCACACAAAGAACACGAGGCCACAGGCCACACCGAGCACGGATGCCACCACGATGTCCACGATGCGCCAGTTCAGGCTGCGCTGCGGCGTGGCACCTGCGGCACCGGTAGTAGATACAGAATTCATTTTTCCTCCCTCTCGCCGGCATTACCCGGATCAGGTTCGACGGTTCACCGCTCCCGCGGCGTCTCAGCCTCCCCTAACACCCCTCGTGCCCGCATGCGCAGCCGCGCACACAGCACAAAGCGTTCAGGAAAAGCACCCGTGACGTTAAAATTGATTGGCTGCACCGCCTCCCCAAGGAAAGCCGACAGCCAGTGAAAGAACACTTCGAAAAAGCATCCACAGCTTAGCAAGCGCCCGCGCGCCCACACCACTCAGTATTCGCGTCCGCCCAGCAACAGCCACCGCTCCCCGCAGCCTAACGAGACTACCGATACGCATGTGCTTGCCGACGTCTACCGGGACCAGCCCAACTCCCCCACTTCTAGCGACCCGGGACCAGCCCCGAACGCCAGAAAACTGCGCAGTGCCCCGTCGCGTCCTCTGACCTACGCGACGGGGCACTCTGAGACCGGTTCTAAGTGCGCCGGCCACCAAGGGAACTCTCGTGTAGTGCTTAAGGAAAGGAAAAGCTTCTCGAAAGCCCCAAGTCTGTATTGAAATATCGTTACTGTATTTCAGCAGAATTAACTCTATGCAAATTATTCTTCGAGAGGATAACAGAACGGTTACGCGTTAGGAAAGTAGCATATGCTCTTCCCCTACGCGAACCGTCCCTACTCAAACAGTGAGAGGCAGTAGTTAAAGGCCATAGTGTGCAGCCCCCGCCGCCACAGCAACGCCGTGACTGCGGAACTACTGGAAATCCCTTCGACTTTAAGGAGCGGGAAGATAACGCCCTTCCCGAACGGCGGCGCCATCACAGGTGGCGCAGCCTGTTGCTCCTCTTACTTGGAAGAACCCTCAGAGGAACCATCCGAAGAACCAGCACCCGGGGTGCAGGCATCAGCGATGAGGCCGATAGCCAGCGCACCAGCAGCAATCAGGGCGATGGAGCTAGCGTTCAGACCGAAGCGCTTGAGCTGAGTGTCGAACGCAGCAGCCTGACCAGCCAGCGGGCCCTGGAAGATGCCAGCCTGCTTCTGCAGCTGGGTGTTCAGCGCCTGAATCTGTGCATCAATCGGTGCCACGAACTCCTTCAGACCCGGAATGTTGAGCTGGGAAGCCAGACCAACCGGGATGAGGAACAGCAGCGGGATACCAGCGCCCAGGCCGGTAGCCAAGCAACGCTCACCAATCTTGGAGGACAGGCTCTCGTCACCCTCGTCGTCACCAGCGGCGGCGCCGGTGCCGGTGTTGTCCTTCGGCTCGGTGATCTCGATGTCGATGTCACCGACCTTTTTGCCGTCCTTGTCCTTGACCTCAACGGTGGCGTTCTGGGCCTTGGTGCCCTCCGGGACGGTCACAGAAATCTCGCCGGTCTCCGGGTCAACAGTGACCTCGGCACCGTCGATAGCCTTGCCGTTCTCACCGATGACCTCACCAGTCATGCCCTCGGTCGGGTTCTTGACCGTGTCATCCAGCTCGTGGGACTCACCGTCAGCAACAACCTTGTCGGTGGTGGAACCAGCGTCGATGGACGGCTTCTCGGCAGCGTCATCCGGCTTCTCCGTCAGGTCAGCAACACCGTTGTCGTTCTTGTCGGTGATGGTCTTGGAGTTCTCATCCGACTCGTCAGCATTCTTGATGCCGTCATCGTCGGAGTCCTCCTGACCGTCCTCAACACCGTTGCCGTCGGAATCCTTCTTCTCCGGATTCAGGCCAGCAGCCTTCTCATCCTCATTGTTGACGCCATCGCCATCAATGTCGGTGTCCTCGGAATCCGGGATGCCGTCGCCGTCGGTGTCCTTCTCCGTCAGGTCAGCAACACCGTTGCCGTCCTTATCGGTGATCTTGTCAGAATCAGCGTCAGACTCCTCAGCGTTGGTCTTGCCATCGCCATCGTTGTCTTCCTCGCCGTCCTTGGTGCCGTCACCATCAGAATCCGGGTTCTTCGGATCCAGGCCAGCAGCCTCTTCATCCTTATCGTTGACACCGTCATTGTCATCGTCGGTGTCCTCGGAATCCGGGATGCCGTCACCGTCAGTATCCTTCGGCGCAACTTCTTCGGTGTCAGTCTCACGGATATCCGGGGTGCCGTTCGGCCCCTCGCCATTACCATTGACACCCTTGTCGGTTACGCCCGGGTTACCCAGGCCGTCGTTGTCGGTGTCGTCAGCGCGACCATCTTCCGGAACATCGGACTCCTCAGCGTTGGACTTACCGTCCTTGTCGTAGTCCTCTTCACCGTCAGACTTGCCATCACCATCAGAGTCGGTCTTCAGCGGGTCAGTGCCGATTTCCTTCTCGTCATCGTTGTTGACACCGTCGCCGTCAGCATCAGCATCATCCTTGTTCTCGATGCCGTCGCCGTCCTTGTCACCGGTCGGACCATCCTCGTTGTCCTCATCAATCAGGTCGGCCTTCTTATCGCCGTCCTTATCGGTGATCTTGTCGGAATCAGCGTCAGACTCCTCAGCGTTGGTCTTGCCATCGCCATCGGCGTCCTCGTCGCCGTCCTTCGTGCCGTCACCATCAGAATCCGGGTTCTTCGGATCCAGGCCAGCAGCCTCTTCATCCTTATCGTTGACACCATCGTTGTCATCGTCGGTGTCCTCAGAATCCGGGATGCCGTCACCATCGGTATCCTTCGGGCCTTCCGGAGTGGTCGGGTTGGTACCCGGCTCTTCGGTCTTATCCGAGTTGTTGTCGTCCTGGCCCTTCTTGTGACCATTAACCGGAACCTCAACCACGGCCTTACCACCATCAAGATCCGGATCCTCAACAGTCACGGTAATCGGACCATCAACATCCTCACCCGGAGTAACAACAACATTGCCGTTGTCATCAATCTTGGCCGGAACGTCCTTACCGTCCTCATCCTTAGCAGACACCTTCGTGTCATCATCACGGTTAGAAACCTTGATGCCAGAATCCTGCTCATCAGCAGTCGGCTCAACCGGCTTCACACCGGAATCATCAACAGAGGTAGCCGGAGCCTTATCCGAGTTGTTGTCGTCCTGGCCCTTCTTGTGACCATTAACCGGAACCTCAACCACGGCCTTACCACCATCAAGATCCGGATCCTCAACAGTCACGGTAATCGGACCATCAACATCCTCACCCGGAGTAACAACAACATTGCCGTTGTCATCAATCTTGGCCGGAACGTCCTTACCGTCCTCATCCTTAGCAGACACCTTCGTGTCATCATCACGGTTAGAAACCTTGATGCCAGAATCCTGCTCATCAGCAGTCGGCTCAACCGGCTTCACACCGGAATCATCAACAGAGGTAGCCGGAGCCTTATCCGAGTTGTTGTCGTCCTGGCCCTTCTTGTGACCATTAACCGGAACCTCAACCACGGCCTTACCACCATCAAGATCCGGATCCTCAACAGTCACGGTAATCGGACCATCAACATCCTCACCCGGAGTAACAACAACATTGCCGTTGTCATCAATCTTGGCCGGAACGTCCTTACCGTCCTCATCCTTAGCAGACACCTTCGTGTCATCATCACGGTTAGAAACCTTGATGCCAGAATCCTGCTCATCAGCAGTCGGCTCAACCGGCTTCACGCCAGAATCATCAACAGAGGTCTTCAGAGACACGATAAACGAGTCTGCTGACGCCTCGTTTCCATTGGAAATCAGAACTGCGTGGAATACCTCGCCGTCCTTCGCGTCGGAAGGAACTTCAAACGTTGCACAGTCGCCCGGTTCGGACACGGAGGCTACATCGCAGGACTTCAAGGCGTCACCCTTGGAGTTCCTCCACTCGATAACGTTGTCGACCTCACCGAGGCGACCACTCAGCTCAAGCTTGGCCGTTGCACCGGGGGCAGCCGGCTTATCAGTCATGTCGAAGTTGGTGATGTCAAGAGAAGCTTCTCGGAGGGCAATAGCCGCGAAGTTTACGTTGTATGCGTAGTTCCTGTACACGAGCGGGTCAGAAGTCGGTGCCCAAGCCAAGTTCTTGCGCGGGTTCGTAAACACAGGCTGAGTAAACGACGAGTAGGTGGAGATAACGTCGCCGTTTGCATCAGTCACCCACATGTAGAGGTTGTCAGGATCGTAGTCCTCACCGAGGTCGATGGTGTACTTACCATCCTCGTTAACAACCGCGTAGCCCGTCTTTGCAAGATTGTTCTTATCCTGCAGCATCTCCTTGGTAGCAGATGCGCGCTGCTCAGCCGGGAGGCTCCAAATCTCATTATTTCGCTGAATTCCAGCGTCGCTCAGCACAGAGGCCCAAACGGTCGAGCCCGAAGCAACCGGATCCTTCGCATTCTTGGTTGCACCGGACAGAAGCTGATTTTCAAGGTTTCGGTCCGTCTCAAGCCAAACCTGGCCGGAGATTTTACCAGGGGAAACGATTGCCGGAGCGACGAACTCGTCTTCCGTGGTTTCGACCAAGTTGTCAGACTTCACATAGTCATTCGGCGCTTCGTAGAACCAAATACCCGTCTTTGCAGTGTTCGAAGCGGTGCCTGCACTACCCGGGAAGTCTCCGAGGCCCTCACCCGAACCCCTTCCGTAAGTGAACGGAGTGTAACCAGGCGCACTACGCAGCTGACGAAGTTCATTACCGGTTTCAGGGTTCACAAAATCTTCGCCCCAAATGCGGTAGCGCTGAGAAGCCGCAGCAACAAACTTGTGCTCCTTACCAGCACCATCCGTCCACGTAGGAAGCTCAAAGGCATAGACGCCCTCACCAGCACCCTTCAGGTCATGCGTGACAGCGGAGTAAACCGGCGAGACGGCGCCATTCGCGTCAATCCACTGAAGATATACCTTCTGATTTCCAGGAACCGGCTGGAAGCCATCCCACGTAGAAGTCAGCTGTGCGGCCTGAACCGGGTTAATAATCTGAGCTCGACCGGACACGACATTCTTACCAACCCCCAGGGAGTCAGTAAGGTTAGAGGCCCTAGTCACCTGACCGCTTGCAATAGCATCTGCGTCGATGATTTTTGCATCCCCTGCGGTTTCCGAGGCAGAAGCATCCTGAGCCTGAGCAACCGCAGCAGTCTGCGGAGCAGCAATCGGGTGCACGAACGGTGCAATCAAAGAAACAGAGAGCGCGGCAGCAGCAATCGTGGTTCCACGACGGCGTACAGTGCCGTTGAAGTTCTTCACCTTCATGAAGAAGTCCTTTCCTTAGGGAATTTAGAGAACGGTCCAGAGCAGCCACTGACAGCCCTGGATTATTCGGGATGTCCACGTATTCGACTGGACTCAAGCTGAAATCTTACTGAGATTACGCCATGTGCACAACGTGTACATTCATTTAACTTTTTGCACATAACTTAAGGTGAGCTCACTATACATTAATACTTCCGTATATCAAGTGGTCAATTACTTATATTTACCCCCAAATTCCACCCAGTGAAACGCCAGAAACATTAAAAGGTTACTAGTATCACACCCAAAGTTTACCTGAGGTTTTGCGGACTCTTTTGCCGTGTCCCACTTTGTTCCCTCTTATATTGAGCGGCGTTGGTGATGTCATCGGAATCGTAGGGGCGGGAGAAGACGTCGACAAGCACTGTGTCTCCCGCTAGCCGCGCAAGTGCACCCCACCGCGTTTTCTGACCTACGCAATGTGGCGCACGACGCTGTCCCTTAGGTAGGCAGCCACCATGACCCTCACAGAATTCTGCTCGAAAATAGCCGCGACGAGTTCCCCTAACACGTCGAGCTGGCGGAAGGTTAACACACGGTCCGACTAGCACCACTGCAAGTACCCAAGCCATCGACGGGTCTATGGCACCGGTGAATCCGAGCTCAAAAGAAGAACCCCCGCTCACCCAGGAAGGGTAAAGCGGGGGTTCAAGACTACAGCGCACGGCGTGCGTGCGCCTAGCCGGTGGCCTTAGAAGGTGTAGTCCTCCTCCAGCGGCACGGAGGCGCCGGTGAACTCACCGAAACCGTCGTCGCCGTAGATGGAATCACCGTAGGTGGGGATGGAGTACGCGGCGTTGCGTGCAGCCTCAGTCGGCTTGACGCTGATGTTGCGGTAACGGGAAATACCCGTACCGGCCGGAATCAGCTTACCGATGATGACGTTCTCCTTCAGGCCGATGAGCTGGTCCGAGCGCTTGTTAATGGCGGCGTCGGTAAGCACACGCGTGGTCTCCTGGAAGGAGGCCGCAGACAGCCAGGACTCCGTAGCCAGGGAGGCCTTGGTAATACCCATGATCTCGCTGCGGAGCTGAGCCGGCTGGCCGCCCTCCGCAACCTGTGCCGCGTTGACCTGCTTGGCCTCAGAGAGGTCAATGAGGTTACCCGGCAGCAGGTCCGTGGTACCGGCGTCGATGACGGTACCGCGGCGCAGCATCTGGCGGATGATGATCTCGATGTGCTTGTCGTGGATGGCCACACCCTGTGCGCGGTAGACAGCCTGAACCTCGTCGATGAGGTGCTTCTCCACGCCGCGGCGGCCGAGGACCTCGAGCACGTCGTGCGGATCAGCCGCGCCACGCATGAGGCGGTCACCGGTGGTGACGTGGTCACCGTCGCGCAGGGAGCGCTCAATCATGGCATCCGGGTTGGACTCCATCGGGCGACGAACCTGAGCCAGGCCCTGGCGCTTCGACAGCTTCTCGTAGACCACGTTGTCGGAACCGTCATCCGGGGTGATGGTCAGGGTCCAGAAGTTGCCCTCATCGGACAGGGACACGGTGCCGTCAACGGAGGCGATCGGAGCGCGGTTCTTCGGGTTACGGGCCTCGAAGAGCTCCTGAACACGCGGCAGACCACCGGTAATATCGCCACCGACACCGCCCTGGTGGAACGTACGCATGGTCAGCTGGGTACCCGGCTCACCAATGGACTGGGCAGCCACGATGCCGACGGCCTCGC
This sequence comes from Corynebacterium axilliensis, assembly GCF_046097495.1. Lineage (NCBI taxonomy): Bacteria > Bacillati > Actinomycetota > Actinomycetes > Mycobacteriales > Corynebacteriaceae > Corynebacterium > Corynebacterium axilliensis. The sequence goes on along the minus strand of NZ_CP175768.1, from coordinate 2,255,237 downwards.
CGATATCGACCAGCTGGCCGGAGGCCATGGACTTGCCGTAGCACTTCGCGCACACGCCGGACGGGGTCTGGCAGGTCAGCACGGAGCGGACCTTGATCTCCAGCACGCCAGCGTTGACGATCTTGCGGCTGAGCTCCTCGGTGAGGTCGGAACCGGCCTCAGCGATGACCTCGCCGTTCTCATCCTTGACGTCGCTAGCCACGACGCGGCCAGATGCGGAGGTCTCCCACAGCTCGTGCAGGTCGTAGGAGCCCGGAGCCACCTCGACGCCCAGCGGGACGCGCACGCCCTGGCGGGTGCCGCAGTCCTCTTCGCGGACGATGACGTCCTGCGCCACGTCCACCAGACGACGGGTGAGGTAGCCGGAATCGGCGGTACGCAGAGCGGTATCCGCCAGCCCCTTACGGGAACCGTGCGAGTTGTTGAAGTACTCCAGAACCGACAGGCCTTCACGGAAGGAGGTCTTAATCGGACGGGTGATGTAGTCACCCTTGGAGTTCACAACCATGCCCTTCATGCCGGCCAGGGTCCAGATCTGACGCATGTTACCGGCAGCACCGGACTTCACGATCATCGGAATCGGGTTGTCATCGGGGTACATGTCCTCGACGGCCTTACCCACCGTGTCCGTTGCGTCCTTCCACAGCTCCACCAGGCGGTCGTAACGCTCGCGCTCAGTCAGAGCGCCCTGCTCCCAGTACTTACGCTCGATGCGCTCTGCTTCCTTCTCGTAGGACTCGAGCACCTCGTGCTTGTTCGGGAGGACCAGAACGTCATCCATGGTGATGGTCACGCCGGAACGGGTGGCCCAGTAGAAGCCAGCGTCCTTCATCTTGTCCAGCACCTGGGCAACGGTGATCATCGGGTACTTCGCGGCTAGGTCATTGATGACGTCACCGAGCAGCATCTTGTTGCCGGCGCCGCCCTTACGGACCATGACGCCCTCGAGGTACGGGTAGTTCCACGGCAGCAGGTCGTTGAACATGATGCGGCCCAGGGTGGTCTCTGCCATCCAGGCCTGGCCCTTCTGCCAGCCGTCCGGGAAGTGCTCGGCCTCGATGTCTGCCGGCGGACGCAGGTGCGAGATGCGCACCTTGATCGGGGCCTGCAGGCCCAGCACGCCACGGTCACGGGCCATGATGGCCTCCGCGTAGGAGGAGTACACGCCCTGTGCCGGCTGATCCTCGGTGGCCTCGCGGTAGCGACCCGCGCCACCGATCTCGTCCTCACCCTTATCCATGGTGAGGTAGTACAGGCCGGTAACCATATCCAGACGCGGCATAGCCAGCGGCTTACCGGATGCCGGGGACAGGATGTTGTTGGAAGCCAGCATGAGCACGCGGGCCTCTGCCTGTGCCTCGGCGGACAGCGGCAGGTGGACTGCCATCTGGTCGCCGTCGAAGTCGGCGTTGAAGGCCTCACAGGCCAGCGGATGCAGCTGGATGGCCTTACCCTCCACCAGCTTCGGCTCGAAGGCCTGAATACCCAGGCGGTGCAGGGTCGGCGCACGGTTCAGCATGACCGGGTGCTCAGAAATGGCCTCTTCCAGCACGTCCCACACCTCGGGGCGCTGGCGCTCCACCATGCGCTTGGCGGACTTGATGTTCTGCGCGTAGTCGTTTTCCACCAGACGCTTCATGACGAAGGGCTTGAACAGCTCCAGAGCCATGAGCTTCGGCAAACCACACTCGTGCAGCTTGAGCTGCGGGCCGACGATAATCACGGAACGGCCGGAGTAGTCCACGCGCTTACCCAGCAGGTTCTGGCGGAAGCGGCCCTGCTTACCCTTGAGCAGGTCAGACAGGGACTTCAGCGGGCGGTTGCCCGGGCCGGTGACCGGACGGCCGCGACGGCCGTTGTCGAAGAGCGCGTCCACGGACTCCTGCAGCATGCGCTTCTCGTTATTCACGATGATCTCGGGGGCGCCGAGGTCGATCATGCGCTTGAGGCGGTTGTTGCGGTTGATCACGCGACGGTAGAGGTCGTTGAGGTCGGAGGTAGCGAAGCGGCCACCGTCCAGCTGCACCATCGGGCGCAGCTCCGGCGGGATCACCGGGATGGCGTCCAGCACCATGCCGGCCGGGTCGTTGCCCGAGCGCAGGAAGGCCGCGACGACCTTGAGGCGCTTCAGGGCACGCATCTTCTTCTGGCCCTTGCCGTTGTTGATGATCTCCTTGAGAACCTCAGCCTCGGCCTCGAGGTCGAAGTTACGGATCAGGGTCTGGATGGCCTCAGCGCCCATGCCGCCGGTGAAGTAATCCTCGTAGCGGTCAACGAGCTCCTCGTAGATGGTCTCGTCGATGATCATCTGCTTCGGAGCCAGCTTGATGAAGGTGTTCCAGATTTCGTCGAGGCGAGCAACCTCGCGCTCGCCGCGCTCGCGGATGTGCTGCATCTCCTTGTCGGCAGCGTTCTGGACCTTGCGGCGCGCGTCGGCCTTGGCACCGGCGACCTCCAGCTCGGCCAGATCCTGCTCGAGCTTGGCAGCGCGCTCAGCGATCTCGGACTCGACGTCATCCTCCACGTCCTTCTTCTCCAGCAGCATTTCAGCTTCCAGGGTGGGCTGGTCGTTGTGGCGAGCTTCCTCGTCCACGGAGGTGATGATGTTGGCCGCGAAGTAGATGATGCGCTCAAGGTCCTTCGGAGCCAGGTCCAGCAGGTAGCCCAGGCGGGAAGGAACGCCCTTGAAGTACCAGATGTGGGTGACCGGAGCGGCCAACTCGATGTGGCCCATGCGCTCACGACGCACCTTGGACTTGGTCACCTCGACGCCACAGCGCTCACAGATGATGCCCTTGTAGCGGACACGCTTGTACTTACCGCAGGAGCACTCCCAGTCGCGGGTGGGGCCGAAGATGCGCTCGCAGAAGAGGCCGTCCTTCTCCGGCTTGAGGGTTCGGTAGTTAATGGTCTCAGGCTTCTTGACCTCGCCCTTGGACCAGCGGCGAATGTCGTCGGCGGTGGCCAGACCGATACGGAGCTCGTCGAAGAGATTTACGTCAAACACGTAATGTCTCCCTTTCATCCCCCGTGGCGGGGGAAGTTGATGGCTTGTTATGAGTTAAATAATTCTTTATGCCCGCCCCGTTTACGGAGGCGGACCAAGCAACTAGGCAGCTATGAGGCAGCTCTTAGGCGATGTCAGCGTCGGAGCGCTCGTCGCGGGACAGGTTAATGCCCAGGGACGGTGCTCCATCCATGTCGTCATCGTCGGAGCCGGACAGTTCCATCGGCGTGCCGTCGGTGGAGAGAACCTCCACGTTGAGGCACAGGGACTGCAGCTCCTTGAGGAGGACCTTGAAGGACTCCGGGATGCCCGGATCCGGGATGTTATCGCCCTTGACGATTGCCTCGTAGACCTTGACACGGCCGACGACGTCATCGGACTTGATGGTCAGAAGCTCCTGCAGGGTGTAGGCAGCGCCGTATGCCTGCATTGCCCACACCTCCATCTCGCCGAAGCGCTGGCCACCGAACTGTGCCTTACCACCCAGCGGCTGCTGGGTAATCATGGAGTACGGACCAGTGGAGCGGGCGTGAATCTTCTCGTCCACCAGGTGGTGCAGCTTGAGCATGTACATGTAGCCCACGGAGACCGGGTACATGTACGGCTCGCCGGAGCGGCCATCGAAGAGGCGGGCCTTACCGTGCTCATCCACCATGACGTCACCGTCGCGGTTCGGCTTGGAGGAGGCCAGCAGGCGGGAGATTTCCTCGTTGGTGGCACCGTCGAAGACCGGGGTCGCGGTGAGGGACTCCGGCGGGACGTCGTACAGCTCTTCCGGCAGCTTCTTCAGCAGGTCGGCGTTGGCCGGATCCTCGGTGTCGATCTTCCAGCCGGCGTGTGCGAGCCAGCCCAGGTGGACCTCGAGGACCTGACCGATGTTCATACGACGCGGCACACCGTGGGTGTTGAGGATGATGTCCACCGGGGTGCCATCCTCCATGAACGGCATGTCCTCCGGCGGCAGGATCTTGCCCACAACACCCTTGTTACCGTGGCGGCCGGCCAGCTTATCGCCGTCCTGGATCTTGCGCTTCTGAGCCACGTAGACGCGGATCATCTCGTTGACGCCCGGGGCCAGGTCGTCGTCGTCCTCGCGGGAGAAGCGGGAGACGCCGATGACCTTACCGGTCTCACCGTGCGGGACCTTCATGGAGGTATCGCGCACCTCGCGGGCCTTCTCGCCGAAGATGGCGCGCAGCAGGCGCTCCTCCGGGGTCAGCTCGGTCTCACCCTTCGGGGTGACCTTACCCACCAGAATGTCGCCGGCGCGAACGTCAGCACCGATGCGGACGATGCCGCGCTCGTCGAGGTCACGCAGGACGTCGTCGGAGACGTTCGGGATCTCGCGGGTGATCTCCTCCGGGCCCAGCTTGGTATCGCGCGCATCGATCTCGTGCTCCTCGATGTGGATCGAGGTGAGGATGTCCTCCTCCACGATGCGCTGGTTGAGGATGATGGCGTCCTCGTAGTTGTGGCCTTCCCACGGCATAAAGGCAACCAGCAGGTTGCGGCCGAGGGACATTTCACCGTTGTGGGTACCGGGGCCGTCGGCAAGCACCTGGCCTGCCTCCACACGCTCACCCAGGGACACCAGCGGGGTCTGGTTGTAGTTGGTGTTCTGGTTGGTGCGCTCGAACTTGCGCAGCATGTAGGTATCGCGCTGACCCTCGTCATCCATAATGGTGATGAGGTCTGCGGTGACGTTCTCCACCACACCCGCCTTCGGGGTGATGATGAGGTCGCCGGCGTCGTACGCAGCGCGCTGCTCCATGCCGGTGCCCACGTACGGGGCCTCGGAACGCACCAGCGGCACGGCCTGACGCTGCATGTTCGCGCCCATGAGGGCACGGTTAGCATCGTCGTGCTCGAGGAACGGAATCATGGCGGTTGCCACAGACACCATCTGGCGCGGGGACACGTCGACGTAGTCCACGCCGGAAGCGTCGGTCACGCCGATGTCGCCGTCCTTGAGGCGGACCTCAATACGGTCGCCGGTCAGGGTGCCATCGGCATCCTTCTCAACCTCCGCCTGGGCAATGGCGAAGCGATCCTCTTCATCGGCGGTCAGGTACTCCACCTGGTCGGTGACCTTGCCGTCCACGACCTTGCGGTACGGGGTCTCGATGAAGCCGAAGGCGTTGACGCGGGCGTAGGACGCCAGCGAGCCGATCAGACCAATGTTCGGACCCTCGGGGGTCTCAATCGGGCACATGCGGCCGTAGTGCGAAGCGTGCACGTCTCGCACCTCAATGCCGGCGCGCTCACGGGACAGACCGCCCGGGCCCAGCGCGGACAGGCGGCGCTTGTGGGTCAGGCCGGACAGGGAGTTGTTCTGGTCCATGAACTGCGAGAGCTGGGAGGTACCGAAGAACTCGCGGATGGCAGCGGAAACCGGGCGGACGTTAATCAGGGAGGTCGGGGTGATCGACTCCGCGTCCTGGGTGGTCATGCGCTCGCGGACGACGCGCTCCATGCGGGACAGGCCGACGCGGACCTGGTTCTGGATTAGCTCGCCCACGGTACGCAGACGACGGTTACCAAAGTGGTCAATGTCGTCGGTGTGGATGGCGATGGTCTCGCCGTTCGGAGCCTTCATCTCACGCTCGCCGGCATGCAGGCGCACCAGGTATTCGAGGGTGACAGCAATGTCTTCCTCGGTCAGGGTCATGAGACCGTCGTGGTCGCCGCCCAGTCCCAGCTTGCGGTTGACCTTGTAGCGGCCCACCTTGGCCAGGTCGTAGCGCTTGGCGCGGAAGAAGGAGTTATCCAGCAGAGCCTGCGCAAGGTCACGCGTGGGCTGCTCGCCCGGGCGCTGCTTACGGTAAATCTCCAGCAGAGCCTCGTCGGTGTTGGACACGCCGTCGGACTCCAGGGTGGACATCATGAGCTCGGAGAAGCCGAAGCGCTCCTTAATCTGCTCCTCGCTCCAGCCCAGAGCCTTGAGCAGCACCGTCACCGGCTGGCGACGCTTACGGTCGATACGGACGCCGACGGTGTCGCGCTTGTCGACGTCAAACTCGAGCCACGCACCGCGGGAAGGAATGACCTTCACGGAGTGCAGCGGGCGCTCGGTGGACTTATCGATGGTCTGATCGAAGTACACACCCGGGGAACGCACGAGCTGCGAGACGATAACGCGCTCAGTGCCGTTGACGATGAAGGTGCCCTTATCGGTCATCATCGGGAAATCGCCGATGAAGACGGTCTGGGACTTAATCTCCTGGGTGTCGTTGTTAATGAATTCTGCGGTGACGTACAGTGGCGCCGAGTAGTTGATGTCCTTCTCTTTGCACTCGTCCACGGTGTTCTTCACCGGCTCGAAGCGAGGCTCCGACAGGGACAGGGACATGTTGCCCGAGTAGTCCTGGATCGGAGAAAGCTCCTCGAGGATATCCTCAAGGCCGCTCGTCACGCGTGCGTCATCGCCGCGCTCTGCCTGCTCGCGTTCGCGCCACTCGGGGGTGCCGATGAGCCACGCGTAGGAGTCGAGTTGTAGATCAAGGAGGCCCGGGACAGCGATGGGCTCGCTGATCTTAGCGAAGGAGTATCGCTTCGGGGCTCCAGGGATGTTGGCCACTGACTTGGTCTGGCGGGAGACTGCCAAGATGGGTCCTTCCAGTACCTCTCGCGGATTGCCACCTCGCCCTGGCCGACGAAGCGCAAAACCGCTGGTAAATTTAGCATTCGGTCTGCTGTGGAACGACTGGGTTCAGAATGCACAAAATCACCTTGTCAAGCCGGTTTTGCCATCACCGCTCGAAAGGCTAAATGCGCACCGAAGATCCAGATTCCAGCGCAACGAAATAGCCTATAGCATAAAGGCCAGCTTGTAAAGAGCAAACGCCTTTATGGCGTGTCGCTCCCACGCGAGCAGCGCCCGGGAGGCTAGCTGGGGGAGTCTAGTCGGAGTGGCGAGCCGTGGGTCGTCGGAAAGCACCCAGCAGCCCCACCAGAGCCAACACCGCACCGAGACCGATGCCCCCCCAGCGCAGCCACTGCCCCACCGCGCTGCGCGGGAAGCGCTCTGCCTGCTGGAGGAGTTCCGCGCGGGATTCCTCGTCGGTAGCGCCAGCAAACGCGAACTGCACCTCACGCTCGGCGCCCGCGCGGTCGCCCCAGTAGTCCCGGATATCGACCTCCATGCCCACCACGAGCCCGGTGACCTGGTCCACGTACAGGTCCCGGCTGGCGCCGTGGTAGAGGTAGCCCTGCTCAGTCGAGCCGTCCTCGTTCTCCAACGTGGTCGTGGTCCCTCCCGCGTACAGCGTGGCCACGTTCGTGGGCTCAATCTCCTGGTGGTAACGGTAGACCGTGCGCCCGTCGATGTCGAGGGACTCCTCGAAGACAGCATCCGCGGCCTTACGCAGCACCGGGTCAAAGACCGGATAGGTGGTCTGCTCGGCCTCAGCAGGGAACTTCATCCAGTAGCCCTCCACCGGCACCTCGGCCGTGGGCGAACCCAACGTGTGGGACAAGGCGGCCGGGCCGGTGGCCTCACCGCTTAAGCGATCGACCGGGTAGGTCCACACGCGCGCAAAGCTTAAGTCCTCTACGTTGCCGGTACCCCCGCGAATGGCGGACTCCCCCACCCGCAGCGTCGCGGTGTCCTTGTCCGTCGGGTCCTGGACGTCCAGGTTGAGCTGATAGGTCATCGGACCTTCGTACTGCGTGGTGCCGTCGGCAGACAGCTGCTGGGCCGAAGCGTTGTCATCCTGCAGCGTCCACGTGGTGCCCTTAATGTCCAGCGGAAGGCGCGGGCTAAAGCTCAAAAAGCTCGACGCCGCCAGGCCGGCGGCAATCAGCGCAACGCCGAGGCCGAGCAGGAGGACGGAAAAGATGCGGGACTTGGGCAGCATGGTGGCTTATCCTACCGATTCGCTTGCTCAAAACACATTTTCCCGGATGGTGCGTTTCAGATTTATGGGGCTGCTGCGAGGGGCGGCCCCTACCTCGAACGCGAGTCAGCGTCTTCTTTGTGATTCCACGGAACGATGGTGCTGACATCGGTGGTCTGGCGAGCTTTCCACAGATCGTATTCCTCTTGGAGTCCGAACCAGAACTCCGCGGAATTCCCAAAATAGGCCGACAAACGCAAAGCCATATCAGCACTGATACCGAGCGCGCCGCGCGTGATTTTGGAAATTTGGGAACGAGTAGTGCCAATGTCGTTGGCCAGTCGATACTGGGTAATACCGCACGGGTTAAGGAATTCTAGAAGAAGAATTTCCCCAGGATGGGGAACGGGAACAACATCAACATGAGTTTGCGCGTCAGTGGTAGTCGATAAAGTCAACGTCAACAGCTCCTTCGGGTGTCCACTGGAACATGATGCGCCACTGCGAATTGAGCCCGCCGTTCCAAACTCCTACTCCGAAATTGCGCGACCCTAATAGTGTCCTTTCCTGACACTAGTGTCAATACATAACACTTCGGCCCTCAAAACGGGAACAACCCCGCACCGCGCAGAGCGGTCGGGGTTGTTGGTGCGCAGCGAATGTGCTGCGCGGAAAAGCTGAAGTAACTCAGGTGAATTACTTGAGCTCGACGGAAGCGCCAGCCTCCTCGAGCTTAGCCTTAGCGGCCTCAGCGTCGTCCTTGGAAGCGCCCTCGAGGATGGCCTTCGGAGCACCCTCAACCATTTCCTTAGCTTCCTTCAGGCCCAGGCCGGAGACGAGCTCGCGGACAGCCTTAATAACGCCGATCTTCTTAGCGCCAGCGTCGGTCAGAACGACGTCGAACTCGGTCTTCTCTTCCTCAGCGGCACCGCCGGCAGCCGGGGCACCAGCAGCAACAGCAGCAACCGGAGCGGCGGCCTCCACGTCGAAGACCTCCTCGAACTCCTTGACGAACTCGGAGAGCTCGATGAGGGTCATTTCCTTGAAAGCTTCAATGAGCTCGTCCTTGGTGAGCTTAGCCATGATTGGCATCCTTTCTCAGTTTTCCTGGCCGCCTTAGGCAGCCAGATGAATTTGTGTGTGTAATTGTGCGCCTTTAATCGGCGTCTTAAGCTTCCGCAGCCTTCTTGTCCTGCAGGGCCGCAGCGGTGCGGACCATCTTGGTTGCAGGAGCGTTGAATACGGCGGCAGCCTTTGCCATAGAACCCTTCATGGCGCCAGCCAGCTTTGCGAGGGTGGTCTCGCGGTTGTCCAGCTTGGCGATGGCCTCAACCTGGTCGGCAGACAGAGCGTTGCCGTCCATGTAGCCACCCTTGATAACGAGTGCCTTGTTGTCATCAGCGAACTTGGTGATGACCTTCGCAGCATCCACTGCCTCGCCCTTGATGAACGCGATAGCGGTCGGGCCAGTCAGGTGCTCGTCAAGACCCTCGATGCCAGCTTCGTTGGCAGCGATCTTGAAAAGGGTGTTCTTGGCGACGGAGTACTCAACGTCAAAGCCGAGGTTGTTACGCAGCTCCTGGAGCTGACCCACGGTCAGGCCACGGTACTCGGTGAGCACGATGGAGTTAGCACCATCGAGCTTCTCCTTCAGTGCCGCGAGGTCTGCGGTGTTCTTCGGGTTTGCCATCTTCTACTTCGCCTCCTTTCGAAACATCTCTTGTGTTTTCCGCCGGGACCTTTCCCACCTCGGTTGTCGTTAACGACAACCGAAATAACAAAAGCCCCGTGCAAGAGCACAGGGCGCGCGCGGAAATCCGCGGTAATTCGCAAAGTGTCTCCTGCGTGGGCCGCCCTCTAGAATGAGGGACCTTCGATCCTTTAAAAGGATGACCGACGGTCTTCGGTGAACTTTGACTCGGCCTCATCGGGCCGTTCAAACTTCGCTAGGTACTTTACAACCCGACCTGCTGAAACTCCAAATCGCTCCCCTGAGGGCTTTTTACTTGGGTTTCTTTATGGGGATGCTGACGTGCCGAGCACCCCACGCGGAACGATGACGGGGGCGTCGCTTCGCGGGTCATCCCAGATTTCAACGTCGATGCCATAGGCAGCTGCCAGCACATCTTTCGTCAATGCCTGGCGGGGAGTGCCCCGCGCGATGACCTCGCCATTGTTCATGACCACCATGGTGTCGGAGTACTGCCCAGCCAACATCAGGTCGTGCAGCACGACGACAACGGTCTTCCCCACATCGGCTTGTCTGCGCACAAGTTCCAGAACGCTAATGGCGTGGGCTGGATCGAGGAAAGTTGTGGGTTCGTCGAGAAGCAGCACAGGCGTATCCTGCGCCAAAGCAAGCGCGAGCCACACCCGCTGGCGTTGGCCACCCGAGAGTGCGGCGATGTCACGGTCGATGAAGTCCGTAATGCCAGTCTCCACGCAGGCCTGCGCAATGATGTCGCGGTCTTTCGTAGACAGTCCCCGGCCACGGCCCAGGTGCGGGTATCGGCCACGAGCGACGAGCTCGCCTACCCGTAGCCCGTCCGGCGCCGTCGGCTGCTGCGGAAGCAGTGCCACGTGGGCAGCTGCTTCCTTCGGGCTCATGGCGTGCACGTCCAATTCGCCGATGTGCACGCTCCCCTGGCGCGGGCGAAGAATTTTAGACAAGGTCTTCAGCAACGTGGACTTGCCGCAACCATTCGGCCCAATGAGCGTAGTGATTTCGCCCGGGCGGGCCACCAAGTCAACGCCCGACAGAATGTCTTCCCCATCCTTATAGCCAGCATGAATACCAGTGGCCGTAATTCCTCTGTCTTTCATAAGCTTTTATCCTCTCCGCCGGGCGGCATTCCACACCGCAATGACCAGGGCGCACCCTCCGATAATGGAAGTAACGGCGCCCACTGGAGCGTCCATTGGCAACGCTCCAGCAATGACAGCACACGCGCTCAGCAAGGCGGCGCCAGCAGCACACGACACCACCGGCACAGGCGAGGGCGTCCGGGCCGCAATGCGACCAAGATGAGGGGCCAGTAGCGCGATGAAACCAATGGGACCGGCCACGGATACAGTCACCGCGCAGATGCCCGTAGCTGCCACCAGCAGGAGCGTGCGTGTTCGCGTGATGTTGACCCCGAGGGAAAGGGCCGAGAGATCATCATGCGCAAGAAGCGGCAGCTCCCGAGCACACCACAGGCCGAGGATGACGAAAGGTGTTAACCCCACGAGCAGTGGAACAATGACCTCCATCCGCACGAAGCCCGTGGTTCCCGCCAGCCACAGCTGCGATTGCGCCGCGCGGAGGAGCTCAGCTGCGCGCAAGAGATACGCCACCAGCGCTTGGAATAGAAGTGAGAGCGCGATGCCGACGATGACGATGCGATTGCTCGTGCCAATTCCCCCAAGCACCACCAGCAGAATGGCCGCTAGCACGGCACCCAGTAGCGCGAGTCCCGCCCGCCACCAGAACATCGAGAGCCCTTCGACAAGCACAGGCCGGGAGAATACCGTCCCGAGAACCACCATGACAGACGCGCCACCAGTCACGCCCAGGATGTCCGGCGAAGCCAGCGGATTGCGCGACATCGACTGCGTCCACGAACCAGCCAAACCGAGCGCGGCACCCACGATGAGGGTCGCTAGTGCTACGGGCATGCGCAGGTCCCAGACAACGCGGATTTCGCTACGGCTTCCCCCGCCGTTGAGGATCTCCAGGACCCGCCCCGGGCTCAAGGCCACAGGCCCCTGTCCCAGCAGGAGGACATAGGAGCTTGCCGCGACTAGGACAAAGAAACAGGTAGCTCCCCATATCCATGTCCGACGCTGCCGCTCGTGGGAACGCAGATGCTTGACGACGTCCCCTTTCTGCAACCCACTCATAGCGTGCGCTCCCCGCGGTGTACGGCCCAGATGAGGAATGGCGCGCCCACAAAGGCCAAGACGATGGACATTTCCAACTCTGATGGGCCTGCGATGAGGCGTCCGAGAATATCCGCAGCGAGTACGGAGCAACCACCAAGTAATGCGGCCGGAGCGATCATCGCGGTAACTTCTGGCCCCGTGAACCGGCGCAGCAGATGCGGGATGGCAAATCCGACAAAGGCAATGGGCCCCGTCGCCGCAGTAGCGCATCCCGCTAAGATAACGATGCTCAAGGCCGCACCGCGCCGCGTCAGCATGGGTGAGCCACCTAGTGCGACCGAGGATTCCTCCCCCATTGCCAAAAGGTCGAGCGGGCGTGCCACTCGTGCGGCGACAGTAAGTCCGATGAGCAATCCGGCACCTGCGATGGCGACATCTTCTGGGCCGCGTCCAAACGTGGAGCCGATGGTCCACCGGCGCATGCTATCGAGGACATTCGTGGAGTACAGGCCGAGCAACATGGCGCTAGAGCTCAAGGCAGCAGCAACACCTGCGCCGACTAGGACCAGCGTCAAAGGATCCTGAAACCTGCGGGACACACCCAGTACCACTGCTGTGGCCATACCGGCGCCTATGAGGGCGAGCGCTGTCCGCATCCCAGTTGAGGTGGCGATTCCTAGTGTTGTCCCGAGGGCGACAAGGAACGAGGCTCCCGCAGTGATACCGATAAAGCCCGGATCAGCCAGGGGATTTCTAGTCCAGGACTGGGCGATTACACCCGATACCGCGATGGCCGCTCCCGCGAAGTAGGCCAAGAACGTACGGGGGATGCGCAGATCCCACACGATGTTCTCAATATCTGCTTCGCCCCTGTGAAGGAGGGCAGAGAACAGATCAGGCAACGGGATAGTCCTGGACCCCACTACTAGCGAGCACAGGAAAAGGAGAAGGGTCGCTACAACGAGTGCCGTGGTAAGCAGTGCGCGGCTTCTCCCCCGCGAGTCCAGTGTGGCTGCCTTGTCGCCGTGGTGTGTGCCCGCAGCACCGTGGATAGCGTCAGCCTTCCTCGGTAGCGCGAGCACTTAAAGTTTCTCTTCGAACTTGTCGACGGCCCACGGAATCGTCAGCGGGTTCGGCATGCTCATCGCATTGCCGGTGTCCGTGCCCAGGTAGCGAACACGGCCATCCTTGACCACGTCGAGGCCTTGGAACGTGGAGTCCTTCTTCAGTTCATCGGTCGCGCCGTTGTAATCCAAGACGAACAGGTAGTCCACGTTGTTGAGCTGGGAGTAGTTTTCCGGTGCATAGTCCACGAAGAAGCTGGAGCCATCACCCTGCAGTTCCTGCGGAATGTCAAAGCCGAGAGATTCGATGAACTGGCCGCGGCCGTCCTCTGCTGTGTAGAGACCCAGCTTCCCGTCATAAGGCATGACGATGGCTGCTCGCTTGCCCTGCAGCTCCGGGTGGGAGTCCTTGAACTGCGCGAAGGCGTCCTCCGCTTGGTCAATGAGCTTCTCCCCCTCCTCTTCCTTGTCCACGGCAGAGGCGATGGTCTTAACTTGCTCCTCCCAGGGCACCTGCCAGTCCTCGAAACCTTCGGGCTTCACGGTCAGCGGGGCGATATCCTCGAGGGATTTCTTTGCTTTTTGGTCCACTGCCTGGTTCACGGCGATGATCTGTGTGGGGTCCGAGGCAGTGACCTGCTCAAGAACCTCGGCCGTGAAGCCGGAAGCGGTGTTATAGATCACCTCGGGCTGGGCGTCTCCCAAAAGCTCCTTCGCCCAGGGGCCAACTCCGGAGGGATCACCATCCCCTTTCGCACCCCACGGCGCCACAGCAACGGGAGTGAGTCCGAGTGCCAGCACGGTATCGGCATCTCCCAGCCCAAGGCTTGCAACCCTGGGCTCGTCTGCGCCGGCCACGCCCGCGCTGTCATCGCCGCTTCCGCGTGAGCAGCCCGTCAGAGCAATCGCTGCCGCCGAGACAATCGCAAGCACGGCTTTCGCGCGCCGGTTGATGGCAACCATGGGATAAACCTTTCCTTCGCTGGGAACGAGCACGTGAGCATACGCAACCCCTAATTTATTTGAGGCTAGCCTAACTTAGGCTTTATGATGGTTTCAAATCTCCCTCCTACCTAGGATCACTCCCCTTGACATATCACCGCCTACTACCCGTCACCCTCACCGGGAACACTCGCCTCAAGCCACGGCTACACCGACTAACTTTTCACTCACCAGCGTTTGGTTCCTACCCCTTAGCCGGGCCTGACGAATACTTTGGGCTCCTCATGCCCCAAGATGGGCAGGATTTTTCGCCATTTCCGGTTGAAAATTCCAATGTTCGCGCCGCCGTCACGGGATTGCCCGCCAAGATTCGCCCAGCACTGCGGTGGTACACAATTCGCAAGCTCAACCAGGAAGCGTGCACCATCGATGTCGACGTAGTGACCCATGGCGACAATGGCCCCGGCTCACACTGGATCCTCAACGCCCAACCCGGGGATAGCGCTGGAATATATACCGGGCAAGCACGGTGGCAGGAACCTAGGAAGTCACAACTGTTGCTCGCGGACGCCTCCGCTCTTCCGGCGCTGTGGCACATCCTGGAACATTACGAAGCTTTTTCACCGGACTCCTTGGACGGCGTCGACGTCGTTGCTCTGGTCGCAAGCGACGACGAAATTGAGGATGAATTTGAGGAAACGTGGAGCGGCAAGGTTCGCTCGCTCACTATGGTTTCCGCTCCGCACGAGGACCACATTGCGCGTGCCAAACAGCTCCTTGACTCTCGTTTCACCCCGGATACCGCACCCGATTCGGTATGGGTATCCGGCGAAGGGGACCTCGCCAAAGCAGTACGCGCCATAGCTGTGCACGACTGGGGTGTGCCGCGCGAGGACGTCATCTGGTCCGTGTATTGGATGAACGGGAAGCCGCGGCCCTAATCCCTCTGCACGCGCCGCGCGCCAGCACCTTCACGACCATTCTCTTGGCGAACCGGTACCCATCCCCACGCTCAGCGGCCCGGGCGCACACGCCTTTGCCGAACTGACCGAGCCATTCCCTACCGCTGCCCCGCTCCCCTAGCAACAACGCCTTGCAGACCACTGGGAACCCGGTGAACTCGCCGCGCGGAAAACGGTGGCAGACCTTGAGCTTGACCATTACGACCGCGACCGGGACTTCTTTGCCCGCCCTGCCACCTCCCGGCTGTCCCCACGCTTACGCTTTGGTGAAATCTCTGTCCGCGAAGTCTGGCACGCCGCCAGCGAGCTGCCTGGCGATGCCTCTAGTTTCCACTCCGAGCTACTGTGGCGCGATTTTGCCTGGCACCGCCTCTACCACGTCCCCACACTGGCCACCGAACCCGTGCGCGAGCAGTCCCGCGCCTTCGACTGGTATCGCGACACCGAGGGCGTGCGCACCGACGGCACCGATCCCCGCCCACACGCCTACGCCCCGCTCGAGGCATGGCGCCGGGGACAGACGGGCATCGCGCTTGTCGACGCCGCCATGGCCGAACTCTGGCACACCGGCTACATGCACAATCGTGCCCGCATGGTCGTCGGCTCCTTCTTGACAAAGAACTTGGGTATCGACTGGCGCCACGGAGAAGAGTGGTTCTTGGACACCCTCGTGGACGCCGACCCAGCCTCAAACCCCTTCAACTGGCAATGGGTGGCCGGCTGCGGCGATGACGCGGCACCCTACTTCCGCATCTTTAACCCCGAGCTCCAGTCCAAGAAGTTCGACCCGGACGGCGCTTACGTGAAGCGCTGGGCCCCGCCGCTTTCGCCGCCACCCATCGTGGATCTCAAGGAATCCCGCCGCGCGGCCCTCGACGCCTACGCGGAGATGAAGGACGCCACCTCCTAGCCGTAGCGCTCGGGATGTGCGACGGGCAATGGGACCGAAGTAATGGCACCTTATGCACACCCTCGCATCCATTCACCTGGTCTTTTCGTGATGTGGCGCCACAAATGGCATCTTTAGGTTGGTCCCATAAGCCCGAGACCACGTTGCCCCCCCACGCTGACCCCCACAGTGCAGCACACAGCACAACGCGGGCCCCGGACGAATCCGGAACCCGCGGTGCAAAGGGTCTTGTTTATCAGGCGGTTTCTCACGCCGCCCGCCCTGCAAGACTCAGGGTGTTCTCTCTATCTCTCATGCGCCTCTCTCAAACGCACAACATTATTATGCGGCACATTCCTTGTAATGCCATACCACGAACCTGCCAATTGCCTGTTAGTGAGAAAACAGCACATACACTGGATAAACACCGACCAGAAAACGGGAAAAGACCCCCGCTCGCACGCGAGCGGAGGCCTTGACGCCGTTAACACTGAGAGGATTACTCGGTGTAGTTCTTCTCCACGGAAGCGTCGACCGGGATGCCCGGGCCGGAGGTGGTGGAGATGGTGATCTTCTTGGCGTAGATGCCCTTGGAGGAAGCCGGCTTCAGACGAATGATCTCGTCGTACAGCGCGCCGTAGTTCTCAGCCAGCTTCTCAGCATCGAAGGAAGCCTTGCCGATGATGGCGTGCAGGTTGGAGGCCTTGTCCACGCGGAAGGAAATCTTACCGCCCTTGACGTCAGCAACAGCCTTGGTCACGTCAGCGGTGACGGTGCCGGTCTTCGGGTTCGGCATCAGACCACGCGGGCCGAGGACGCGGGCCACGCGGCCGACCTTGGCCATCTGGTCCGGGGTAGCGATAGCAACGTCGAAGTCGATGTTGCCCTCGTTGATGGCGGAGATCAGCTCGTCGGTGCCCACGATGTCGGCGCCGGCAGCCTTGGCGGCCTCAGCCTTGTCACCCTCGGCGAAGACGGCCACGCGGACGTCCTTACCGGTGCCGTTCGGCAGGGAAACGGTGCCGCGGACCAACTGGTCAGCCTTGCGCGGGTCAACGCCGAGGCGGAAGACAACGTCCACGGTGGCGTCGAAGTTCTTGGAGGAGGTCTCCTTGGCCAGCTTGGCAGCGTCGATCGGACGGTACAGGCGGGACTTGTCTACCAGCTCGGCAGCAGCCTTGTAAGCCTTGGACTTGGTGCTCATATGATGCAATTCCTTTTCTTGGATTGATGTGGTCAATGCGGGCCGTAGCTGGCCCTACCACGCGCGATACGTGATGTACCGCGCTGATGTGAAGTTATTTACTTAGCCGGGATGCCGTCAACGGTGATGCCCATGGAGCGAGCGGTACCAGCGATGATGCGGGCGCCGTTGTCGATGTCACGAGCGTTGAGGTCCTCGAACTTGGTCTGTGCAATCTCCTTGCACTGATCCCAGGTCACGGAGCCGACCTTGTCGGTGTGCGGAACGCCGGAGCCCTTCTTGATGCCAGCGGCCTTCAGCAGCAGCTTCGCAGCCGGCGGGGTCTTCAGCTTGAAGTCGAAGGAGCGGTCCTCGTACACGGTGATTTCCACCGGGACGACATTGCCGCGCTGGGACTCGGTCGCAGCGTTGTAGGCCTTGCAGAACTCCATGATGTTGACGCCGTGGGCACCGAGTGCCGGGCCAACCGGCGGGGCCGGGTTAGCGGAGCCTGCCTCGATCTGGAGCTTGATGAAGCCAGTAACCTTCTTCTTGGGAGCCATCGAATTACCTCTTTCCTGTGGTACCGAGGTGCCGCCACGATGAATAACTGCACCCCGTCCGGATGCTCACGCGTTGTGGGCCACCGGAGGATGAACGTTTTCTCATGCGCAAAAGCGCACGGCGTTCAAGTTTAGAACACCGTGCGCCCAGCTCAAAATCGCTTTTTAGGAGATGCGCTCGATCTCCGTCGGGGACAGCTCCACCGGGGTCTCGCGGCCGAAGATGGACACCAGGCCCTGCATCTTGCCGGTCTCCGGATCGATCTCGGAGATGGTGGCGGAGACGGAGGCCAGCGGGCCGGACAGGATGGTGACGGCCTCGCCGACCTCGAAGTCGTGAGCGTAGGCCTTGGCGGCCTCCTTCTCCGGCATGGCCACGACCTGCTCGCCGTCGGAATCAGCAGCCGAGCTCTCCGGGGTCACGGTGGCGTCGTTCGGCATGAGGAACTTTGCCACGTCGCGGATCTTCACCGGGGTGGCGTTGCCCTCGTTGCCCACGAAGGAGGTCACGCCCGGGGTATCGCGGACGACGGACCAGGCGGCGTCGTTAAGCTCCATGCGCACCAGGACGTAGCCCGGCAGCAGCTTGCGCTTGACTACCTTCTTCTTGCCGTCCTTCTTTTCCAGGATCTGCTCCACCGGCACGACGACCTCGAAGATGGAGTCCTCCACCTCGAGGGTCTGGGCACGCATGTCCAGGTTGGTCTTCACCTTGTTCTCGTAGCCGGAGTAGCACTGGATGATGTACCACTGGCCCGGCTGCTTCTTCAGCTCACGGGTGAATGCGCGCAGGCGGGTCTTGTACTCGGCCTCGGCGGCAGCTGCGGCGCCTGCTTCTGCGCCTTCCGACGCCTCCTCGACCGCACCTTCCGCATCGTCCGCGCTTCCGCCGAGCGCTGCCTCCGCAGCCTTGGTGGCCGCCTCCTTCTCGGCAGCTTCCTTCTCCTCCGGGCTAAGCTCCTCCTGAGCTTCCTGGCCCTCCTGGGCCTCCTGCGGGGCGTCCTGAGGCTCGCCGGCGGTCTGGGCGTCGGAGGATTCGGCGGCTTCCGCAGCCTCGGCGGCCTGATCCTGGACGTTGTCGATCATGGCCTGCTCGAGGGAGGTGCCGGTGGTTTCGTCGCTCATTGTCTTCTCCATCTAGGTTTTTCTAGTCCACACCAGGGTACTCGGCCGAGCTCCCCGCGTGGTCAGGGCAAAAAGTATCCCGCCGTTCCCCTAGGGGATTCGGCGGGATGAAAGTATGTACGTCAGTTTACTTCGGCGCGAGGACCGCTTCAACTCCGAGGCCGGTGAGCGTGTCGACGCCCCACACCAGCGCGGTAAGAACCACGAGGAAGGCGAAGGTCACCAGCACGTACTGGAGCATCTCCTTGCCGGTAGGCCATACAACCTTTTTAATCTCGGAAGCGACCTCACCCGGGAAGGCGGCGATGGAACCGCCAGCAGATTCTTCCTTCTTGTCCTCTACGCGGACGACGCGCTTGTCGTTGTAGGACTCGGTAGAGGTGGTAGCCGCACCAGAAAGCTGGCGCTTGCCTGTCGGGCGTGCGGCGCCGGTGCCGGGCTGCTTCTCATCGCTCACGGCGAATCCTCCTTGGAAGTGATGTGGCAGGGGCGACAGGACTCGAACCTGCAACCTACGGTTTTGGAGACCGTTGCGCTACCAATTGCGCCACGCCCCTTTGCGTGTCCTTTTTGGGACAACGCACAACCCTACCAGAACGGTGATTCCGCATGGAAACCACCCGCCTTGCTGGGCTGGGAGTCGGTAATAAAAAAGCGCCCGGGTTACGGGCGCTTTCCTTTCCCGGTAGCGATGGCGAGAATTGAACTCGCGACACAGCGATTATGAGTCGCTTGCTCTACCACTGAGCTACACCGCCATATTCATTTTCCCAAACTGGGTGGAAACATGAATGGAGCCCCCTGACAGAATCGAACTGTCGACCTTTTCCTTACCATGGAAACGCTCTGCCGACTGAGCTAAGGGGGCACAGCCTCTTTGAGTAACGGAGTATCTCCGCTGTGCTCTCGTTGAAGCCTTGAAAAGATTAACCCGAAACGCTTAAACAACACAAATCGCCAGCACAACACACGTTTTCGACCCCTATAGAACGCGTGTAACGCACTACCCTTCCACCAGCCCCTCACCGAAGGCCCAGAAGGTGGCAGCGGCCCGGCATACGCCGCAAATCCACACGACATGTCCCTTAAGCCTCGCTGTCGTTCACGGCAACTAAGGGCGAAAAATTTCGAATTTCTGGCCGCTATTTGCCGTGAACGTCGGGGCATGCTTGGTAGCCCACCCCTAACCCCCTCGGAGGCCAAAGCTCGCAGACGCGAAAAATCCCGCAGACACTGCGTGGTGTCTGCGGGATTCATTCTGTGCCAGGTAGAAGATTCGAACTTCTGAAGGCAATGCCGGCGGATTTACAGTCCGCTCCCTTTGGCCGCTCGGGCAACCTGGCATGCACTATCAAGTGCGGTTATGTACTTTACTACGAAGCCCCGCCCGCCATGCAAATCGGCAGGCAGGAGGCCATTTAGCCCACGCGCTGGATGGTGTAGTCCGCCAGTTGGCGCAGCGCTTCGCTCGCGGTGCACTCCGGGAGAATGGAGAGCTGGTCTTCGACGACGCGGAGGTACGCGTTCACGTCGGCAAGCGCCTTGTCCCTGCCCCCAGACTTCCAGAGCAGGTCGATGGCACGCTGGACCGAAGCATCGTCAGTTAAGGGGCCCGTGAGCAGCTCGCGGAGCTCGTCACCGACCTCTCCCTCTTCCTCCAGGGCGTAGAGCACGGGGAGGGTAAACACGCCCTCCCGCAGGTCGGTGCCCGGGGTCTTTCCGGAGTCCTTGGGATCAGAGAAGATGTCAATGATGTCATCCACAATCTGGAAGATCATGCCCACCGCGGAGCCGATCTGGCGCAGCGCCTCGCACTGCTCCGGACCTGCCCCCGAGTGGTAAGCACCCAGGTAGCCGGCGGAAGCAATGAGCACCGCGGTCTTCTCCCGGATGACGGCCGTGTAGTGCTCCACGGCGTTGGCCTCCCCCGCGCCGATGGTCTCTCGCATCTGGCCGGTAACGAGCTCCTCAAAGGTCTCCGCAAAGTGTCCCACCGTGTGGGTATCCAGCTCACCCATCAGACGGGAGGCGTGCGCCAACAGGGCGTCACCGGCCAGGATGGCTACGGAGTTGGACCAACGGAAGTTCGCGGACTCCACGCCGCGGCGCCGCTCGGCCTCATCCATGACATCGTCGTGGTACAGCGTGGCCACGTGGACCATTTCCACGACAGTGGCGGCTTTCACGACCTCCGGCGCCTGGGGGCGCTTGCCAAACTCGGAGGCCAGCAGCGCCATCATCGGCCGGAAACGCTTGCCACCGGCGTGTGAGAGGTGGCTTACCTTGTCCTTGAGGAAGTCCGGCCCGCGGTCGATCTCCGTGCGCAGCTTCTCCTCAACGGCAGCCATTCCGGCGTTAATACGCTCGGTGAGCTGCGCATCACCCAAGTCCACATGCGTGGCGTGAGTCTGGCCGTGTGACATTAAACGCGTTCCTTTAACTCAAAAATCGTATTATTTACATACCGTAACCCATAGCACGGACCTGAACACACTCAAGGCAGCTATCCCGTGCAATGATAGTGGCCATGCCGGAGCAGTTCGATTCCATCCTTGCAGACGTCGCCATCGTTGGCGCTGGTCCCGCCGGTGCCGCCGCAGCCATCCACGCCGCGCGGGCCGGTCACGATACGCTGCTGATCGATTCCGCCCCCTTCCCCCGCGATAAGACCTGCGGCGACGGCCTCACCCCGCGCGCCATGCACCAGCTGGACCTGCTGGGCGTCGACGTCAACGCCACCTACCGCAACCGCGGGCTGAAGCTCCACGGCTTCGGCGGCACCGTCACCGCGCCCTGGCCGGCCACCTACCCCAGCCAGGTGGGCACGGCCCTGCCGCGCTACCAGTTCGACGCATTACTGGTTGACGCCGCCCGGGACGCCGGCGCCCGGCTCATCACCGGGATGGCCACCGCACCGGAGCTCGACGGAAACCGGCTGACCTCCTTCGTCGTAGACAAGCAGCGCGTCACCGCCCGCTGGGTCATCGTGGCCGACGGCGTACGCTCCACCTTTGGCAAGCAACTGGGCCGCACCTGGCACCGCGAAGAGGTCTACGGCATCGCCGCCCGCGCCTACGCCAAGTCCCCGCACGCTAGCGAGACCTGGATGCATTCCCACGTGGAGCTCAAGGACCCGGACGGGGTGGTGCAGCCGGGCTATGGCTGGATCTTCCCCCTCGGGGAGCAGGGCGGCGTCAACATCGGCCTCGGCGCCTTGTCCACGCAGTCTCGTCCCGCCCACCTCAACACCAAGAAGGCGTTGCGCTTCTACGCCGAGCAGCAGCGCGCGGAGTGGGGGCTGGGCCAGCTTTCCGACGTCTCCTCGGCCCTCCTCCCCATGGGCGGTGCCGTCTCCGGCGTGGCGGGCGCGAACTGGATGCTCATCGGTGACGCCGCGGCGTGCGTCAACCCGCTCAACGGTGAGGGCATTGACTACGGCCTCGAGACCGCTGCCCTGGCGGTGGAGATGCTCGGCTCCAAGGACTTCACGCTGGCCTGGCCGGACCGTCTGCGCGCTGAGTACGGCGAGGCCTTCCTTCTCGCCCGCACCGCAGCGCGGCTTCTGACCTACCCCCAGTTCCTGCCGCTGGCCGGCCCGCTTGCCATGCGCGGCCCAGTGGGGCGCTTGCTCATGCCGGCCGCCGCCCGGCTCATGGGCAACCTCATCACCGAAGAAGACAAGGACCTCGTGGCCCGCGCCTGGCGCCTGGCCGGCGGTACGGTCACGCGCCTGCGCCGCGATACCCCGCTCTGGGCCTAGAGCACTCCCCTAATTCGCCGCCTTAGTCTGCAGGCTTGATCGCGGAGTGCAGCGCCACGATGCCGCAGGTGAGGTTGCGCCACCCTGCCTGCGACCAGCCGTTGCGGTTGATGGCCGCGGCCAGCTCGTGCTGCTCCGGCCAGGCGCGGATGGACTCCGCCAGGTAGATGTAGGCCTCCGGGTTGGAGGAGACCACCTTCGCAATCGGCGGCAGCAGGCGGGTGAGGTACTCCTTGTACACCGTGCCGAATACCGGGATGACCGGCTTAGAAAACTCCGCCACCGCGAGCCGCCCGCCGGGCTTGGTCACGCGCGCCATCTCCCGCAACCCCAGCTCAAAGTCGTGGATGTTGCGCAAGCCGTAGGAGATGGTGACGGCATCGAAGGTGTTATCCGCAAACGGCAGGCGCATGCCATCGCCGGCCACCTTGGGCACGTCACGGTCCTCACCCGCGGCGAGCATGCCGCGCGAAAAGTCGCACGCCACGCACCATGCGCCGGACTTGGCCAGCTCCACCGTGGACACCGCGGTTCCGGCGGCGAGGTCTAGAACCTTCTCCCCCGGCTGGAGGTTGAGCCGCTCACGGGTCAGGCGGCGCCAGCGTGCGTCCTGCCCAAAGGACAGCACCGTGTTGGTGATGTCGTAGTTCTTGCCCACCGCGTCAAACATGCGCGCGACATCGAAGGGCTTTTTATCCAGATCTGCCTTAGACACAAGCGCCTAGTCTAGGCCACGCGCGCGCCCAGGGCGCGAGCGGCCCAGCGCGGCAGCTCCGGGCGCTGGCCAAAGATCGTCAGCGGCACCTCGCGAACGCCCTCCAGCACCTCCTCGTAGTAACCCATGAGCTGCTCACACAGGGCCGGCCAGGTCTTGGAAGCGATGGACTGGCGGGCGTTGTCCCGCAGCTC
This sequence comes from Corynebacterium axilliensis, assembly GCF_046097495.1. Lineage (NCBI taxonomy): Bacteria > Bacillati > Actinomycetota > Actinomycetes > Mycobacteriales > Corynebacteriaceae > Corynebacterium > Corynebacterium axilliensis. The sequence goes on along the minus strand of NZ_CP175768.1, from coordinate 2,232,134 downwards.
CTGGTGCACCTCCGGGTTGAGCAGCGCATCGACGGCGTTGGGGAGGTCCTCCACAAACGTTGCGACGTCAAGCAGCAGGCCGTTGTAGCCCTCCTCAATGAGATCCACCGGACCGCCCGCGCGGGGGCCGATGGTGGGCACGCCGGAGGCCTGCGCCTCCTGGATGGCCTGGCAGAAGGTCTCAAACTCTCCCGCGTGGACGAAGATGTCCAGCGAGGCGTAGGCCGCCGCCAGTTCTTCGCCGCCCAACGAGCCGGTGAAGAACGCGTTGGGCAGCTGCGCCTCCAGCAGGGGGCGCTCCGGGCCATCGCCCACGATGACCAGCTGGATATCCTCGCGGTCATTGAGCGCGGTGAGGCGGTGCACGCCCTTCTCTGCGGCCAGGCGCCCTACAAAGCCCACGATGTGCTTGCGGCCGGTGGGATCCCACTGGCGGCGCAGCGCAGCAGAGCGCTTCGACGGGTGGAAACGCTGCGAGTCGACGCCGCGACCCCAGTGGCGCACGTTCTTAATGTGATGCTTCTCCAAGTCAGCGATGGTCAGCGACGACGGCGCCAACGTCATCTGGCACGCGTTGTGGATGGTGCGCAGCCACTCCCAGACCCCGTAGGCCAGCGCGGAGGCGTGGTACTTGGTGGCGAATCCCGCCACGTCCGTCTGGTAGAGCGCCACCGCCGGGATGCGTAGCTGGCGCGCGGAGAAAGCACCGGCCGCGCCCAGCACGAAGGGGCTGGCCAGGTGGATGATGTCCGGCTTGAACTCCCGCAGCGCCTCATCCACGGCCGAAGTTGGCACGCCCACCGGCAGCGAATCCACCAGCGGGACGCGCACGGTGGGAACGCGGATGATGCTAAACCCCAGGTAATCAGGAATCTCTTCCTGGCCGTCACGGGCACCGGGGGCGACCACGATGGCCTCGTGACCGTGCTCGTGCAGGTACTCCAGGACACGCAGCACCGAGTTGGTCACACCGTTGACGTTGGGGAGGAAGGATTCCGCGACGATGGCTACACGCATAGCGCCTATCATTCCTTGTCTTCGTGGGCTGTTGGTAACACCTTCGCAAAATTTCGGTTAATTTTCCCGCTCCCCCACCAGGCAGCGCCCGCGATGACCGTGGCGACGACCGCGGAGGACAGCGCCGGAATGATGGACAAGGTCCACTCGCGGCCCTCCACCTTCACCAGGTCCGGGTTGGTGGTGGCGTAGAGGACCCAGACCTGCTGGCCCTCGCCCAGTCCCGTGGGATAGAGCAGGCCGGTAGTCGGCGTGTGATAGATGCCCTCGGAGTCCTGGAAATCCACGAAGGTGCGCAGGCGCCCGACGTCCGTGACGGTGGCTAGCGCGCGGGCCTGGTGAGCATTGATGGTCCGATCGTTGAGGTACGGGCCGATGACCATGCCGGCCATGCCCACCAGCGCCGCCGCGTAGAGCACCAGGATGAGCTGGCGCACGCGCCGCTGCGACACCTTAGTGGCCCACCTTGGCGTTGAGGGCTTCCTGCAGCGCGCGCCGCGACGCACGGGTGGTGCGTGCCTCCACCACGGTGATGCCGGTGGAGAATTCCTTGAGTTCTGCCAGGATGTCCAGCAGTTCCTGCGGCGAGTTGGCCTCGCGATGCTCGGCCCCGCAGGCCTCCGCGAGCTGGGCCACGTTCACGCCGTGCGGCGTGCCGAATGCCCGCTCAAACGCGGGGCGGAAAGCCTCCCCGCCCTGCTCCAGCGTTTCAAAAATGCCGCCGCCATTGTCATTGGCCACGACGATGGTGAGGTTCTCCGGCCGCGGATTGTCCTCCGGCAGGATGAGGGAGGTGGCATCGTGCAGGAAGGTGACATCCCCCAGCAGCGCCACAGTGCGCGGGGCGCGGGGCGCTGCGGCCTCGCGGGACTGGGTAGCCAGGGCAACGCCGATGGCCTGGGCAATGGTGCCGTCGATGCCGGCGGCCCCGCGCGGGGAGTAGGTCTCCACTCCGTCGAAGGGCAGGCCGATGAGCGATGCATCCCGCACCGGGTTAGACGCGCCCAAGACCAGCACGTCGCCCACGGCGAGGGTATCCCCTACCGCGGCGGCCACGTGCAGGCCGGTAAAGCCCAGGTCGGACCCGTCCTCGCCGGCGAGCACCTCGCGCACGCCGTCGGCCGCCATCTGCGCTGCGCCATCGCAGATCTTCATCCATTCTGCGGTGGGTGCACCGCTGGTCTTGACCGTGGTGCCCAGCTGCGCGGACTCGCCGCGCGGGTTGGTGAAGTCCGCGGTGCGGGACAGGCAGATGAGGTCAATGTCAGGATCACTGAGCAGCGCCAGCACCCCGCGGTGCAGGGTGGGATGGCCGACGACGATGACCTGCTCCACCTTGGTGTTGACCACGTAGTCGTTCGCGGAGACCTGCGCGCGGCGGAAGATGTGCGCTGCCGCCGGATGCACCGGGTGATACGGCGCCGGCGCGGTGGGTTCCGCGATGGTCGGCACGTCCTCGAGCCCCTCGACCTCCCAGGCCTCATCGCCGGCTACCACCAGCGTGTTCCGGGTCAGGTCCACGGCCGCCTCGCCGTGGTTGGACCAGCGCGGCGTGCGGGCGCGGTGCTGGGTGTGATCGGCGGGCTCGCCGGGCAGCGTATCGCCCACCAGGGGCACGTCGAGCGCCACGTTGATGTGCACCTGCCGGTCAGCCAGGAAGCGCTCGGCCACGAAGGGGATGTCAGAAATCTGGGTGACCTGGGTGGTCTCGGCATAGACACCGAAGAGCCCGGGTTGCTCGATGGTCTGCGAGGCTCCCGTGCCCACCAGGCGGGCGGGACGGTCCGCGCTGATAACGGCAAGCTGAGTGTGCGAGTAGTGCGCCTCCACCATCGCCGGCAGGGCGTTGGCCACCGCGGTTCCGGAGGTCATCACTACGCCGACGTGGCGGTGCTGCACGCGCGCCATGCCGAGCGCGGCGAAGGCGGCGGAACGCTCGTCCAGGCGGGTGTGGACGCGTATGTCGTTGCGCGCCAGCAATGCCAAGGCCAGCGGCGCGTTGCGCGAGCCTGGGCACAGCACGATGTCCGTCATGTGCCGGGAAAGCTGCGCCGCCAGCGACTGGGCCAGCTGCATCGCATCGGTGGTCTCGGAGCTAGGCATTATCGCCGCCTTCCGGGTCGAGGCCACTGAGGAGATCGTTGAGGAGGCTATCGAGCTCCTCGCCACCCTGATCCAGCTGGTCCTGGAGCTCCGGCGGGATATCCGTGGGTAGCTCGCTGGGGAGCTCAGTCGGAATCTCGTCCTGCGGGGCATCCTCGGTGGTGGTCACCGTGGTGGGAACCTCCGTGGTCACGGTCTGGGTCTGGGTCACCGGCTCGGGGGCGGGCTTGTTGGCGTCCGCCGCTGCGCCCCGCCACAGGAAGAAGAGCACGGCAGCGACGACGACGGCGATGGCCGCAATCGCTGCGAAGACATACGCCAGGGCGCCGCCGCCCTTCTTCTCTTCTTCTACCTGGTAGCTCGACGGCACCGGGTCATACTGCGGCTGCTGTCCGTAGCCGGCGGCCTGCCCGTAGCCGGCACCGCCCTGGCCCGCCGGTGTGCTCTGCGCTCCGGGCTCCGGGAAGTACTGCTGGGGCCGCTGTTGGCGCTGTTCGGGCGCTCCGAACTGGCGGGTCTCGTTGTCACCGGTGACGCGACCAAACTGGCGCGTCTCGTTATCGCCGTTGCGGCCGTAATTGCCATTGTTGTAGGTCATGAGCCTTACCTTATCGTGCCTTAGCGTGCATGAGCGCCCGCGAGTACCCGGCCCGTCGGGGTCTCACCCTGGGCCACGTCTCCCGGCGCGCCGTCTGCCACCACCTGGCCACCTTCGGCGCCGGAGCCTGGCCCCATCTCGATAACGCGGTCCGCGCCGGCGATCAGGTGCACGTCATGGTCCACGGTGATGACGGTGTGGGAGGCATCCACGAGCGAGTGCAGCTCCTTAATGAGCAGATCGATATCCGCCGGGTGGAGGCCCGTGGTCGGCTCATCCAGCAGGTAGACGGTGTGGCCGCGGCGCGAGTTGCGGGAGCGCTGCAGCTCCGTGGCCAGCTTGATGCGCTGTGCCTCGCCGCCGGAAAGCTCCGGGGCGCCTTGGCCTAGGCGTAGGTAGCCCAGCCCCACGGCGTCGAGAGTCTGCACCGCGTGGAGAATCGCCGGTTCGTCGGCGAAGACCTCGAGGGCCTCTTCCACGGTGAGGTCCAGGACATCCGCGATGGTGCGGCCCTGCCAGCGGATGGACAGGGTCTCATCGTTGTAGCGCTGGCCGTGGCAATCCGGGCACTGCGTGTAGGAACCGGGAAGGAAGACAAGCTCGACCTCGATCTGGCCGGCGCCACCACACGTAGGACACTGCCCCTGCTTCACGTTGTAGGAAAAACGCGAGACGGTCCACTTCTTTTTCTTGGCCTCCGGTGTGGCGGCGAAGAGCTTGCGTACGTTATCGAAGAGGTTGGTGTAGGTCGCCACCGTGGAGCGCGGGGTGCGGCCGATGGGCTTTTGGGTAATGGAGACCACGCGCTTGACCTCCTTGGGGCTGTCCTCCCCCGTGAGCAGATTGTTCACCGCGCCCAGCAAGGTGGACTTGCCGGAGCCGGACACACCGGTCAGGACCGTGAACTGGCCTAGCCCCAGGTCCACGTCAAGGCCGTCGATGTTGTGGGACTGCACGCCGCGCAGTGCGAGGCTGCCGTGGGCTGGGCGGGGCTCGGCGTTGGGTTCCGGGTGCGGGCGGGAAAGGGCGCGGGCCGTCGGGGTGTCATCGTTATAGTCCCCGACCGGGCCGGAATAGACCACCTGGCCGCCGCGCTCACCAGCGAGCGGGCCCACATCCACCAGCCAGTCCGCCTCTTTGACCAGGTTCATGTCGTGCTCCACTAGCAGTACCGAGTTGCCCTCCTCAATGAAGCGGCGGCAAATATCGAGCACTGCTCCGCGCTCCGCCGGGTGGAGGCCCGCGGAGGGCTCATCGAGCACGTAGGTCACGCCGAAGAGGCCGGAGCGCAGCTGCGCGGCCAGGCGCAGTCGCTGCACCTCGCCGGCGGACAGCGTCTCGGTGGGACGGTCCAGGCTCAGGTGGCCCAGACCCAGCTCCAGGGCCGATTCCAGCGCAGGGCGAATGGCCTTGAGCAGCAGGTCCTCGGCATCGTTCGGCTGCGGGCTGCGGGAGTTAAGGCGCTCCAGGGCGGAGTCCAGCGGGAGGTTATTGAATTCGTCGATAGGCAGCCCGGCGTAGGTCACCTTGAGCGCGCGCGGGTTGAGGCGACGACCGTCACACGTGGTGCACTCATGAGATTCCATGAAGCTGAGCGCACGGGCGCGCAACGTGTCCGACTTCGTCTCCGCGTAGGTCTTGCGCAGGTAGGACGCCACGGAACGCCACGTGCCCTCGTAGTTGCGCTGGATCTGGTCCGCGCCGCGGTGCGGCTTCACGGTGACCACCGGGCGTTCCTCGGTAAAGAGGATCCAGTCACGGTCCTTCTGCGGCAGGTCCTGCCACGGGGAGTCCAGGTCGTAGCCCAGCTCCTCCAGAATGTCGTGGAAGTTCTTTCCCGCCCAGGCGCCCGGCCAGGCGGCGATGGCGCCATCCTCAATGCTCAAGGTGGGGTCCGGGACCATGGAGGCTTCCGTCGGCTCGTGCACAACACCGGTGCCCTGGCACTCCGGGCACATGCCCTCCGGAGTATTGGGTGAGAAGGAATCGGAATAGAGCCCCTCGGGGTTATCGCCGCAGCGGGAGTAGAGCAGGCGCACCGAGTTGGAGATGGCGGAAATCGTACCCACCGTGGAGCGCGCGCCGCCTGCCGATGCCGACTGCTGTAGCGCAACCGTCGGCGGCAGCCCGTCGATGCCCCCGACCTGTGGGTCCACCGCGGAAGCGATGAGGCGGCGGGCGAAGGGGGCGACGGATTCGAGGTAGCGACGCTGACCTTCGCCGTGGATGGTGCCGAACGCCAGCGAGGACTTGCCGGAGCCGGACACGCCCGTCACGGCCACGAGCTCGCCGCGGGGGATGTCCACATCGACATTGCGGAGGTTGTGCAGGTGGGCGTCTCTCACAGAAATGGTCATGTCAACCAGCGTACGCGGCTGCCCGGACACGGGCCGCTATCAGGAGTTTTGGAGGTATGGCCAGCACTGCCGCACGCGCTCAAACCACCAGTCGCGACGATCTGCCGGGGCTGCCAGCGCGCTCAGGCGCTCCGGTTCGGGGGCAAGGGGGTGGGCGCGCAGGAAGCCGTCGACAAGCTCGCGTGGCGCGGTGACGTCTTCTTTAAACAGTGACCCCGTGGCCAGGCCAGCCGCGGCTGGAGTGACGTCAATATCCTCGTCATCATAAATTTGCGGCAACGCGGCCACGGCAGCCAAGCCCATTGAGATACCCACCGACGTATCCAGCGCGGAGGCCACCGTGATGTCCATGTGGCGCTCCCGCAGGTGCGTGGCCACCTCCAGCACGCGCCGCACGCCGCCCAGCGGCGCGGGTTTGACCACCGCGACATCTGCTGCCTGCAGCTGCGCCACCCGGTAGGGGTCACTGGCCTTCCGGATGGACTCATCGGCCGCCACACGGACGAAAAGCCCGGCGCGCATGAGCTGGCGGCGCACTTCCGCTAGCTCCTCCACGCTCTTACAGGGCTGCTCCATGTAGTCCAACGGCATGAGCTCCTTCGCCGCGTTCACGGCCTCCTCCACGCTCCAGCCGCCGTTGGCATCCACGCGCAGGACCGGCACGCGGCCTTGGGCCTCGATATGGGCGCGCACGGCGCGAACGCGTGCAACGTCGTCCGCCAGTGTCTGCCCCTTCTCCGCCACCTTGATCTTGAAGGTGCGGCAGCCCGGGTAGCGCGCCATGACCTCCGGCACCTGCTTCGCAGGCACGGCCGGGATGGTGCCGTTGACCTCGACCCATTCGCGCACGGGCTCCGGGAAGCCCTCGAAGGCGGCCTCGATGCCGGCCGCCAACCAGCGCGCGGATTCCGCCGGACCGTACTCCAGAAAGGGGGCGAACTCGCCCCAGCCCGCAGGGCCTTCAATAAGCAGCGCTTCTCGCGTCGTAATGCCACGGAACCGCACGGCGAGGGGGAGGGAGACCACGTGGGCGCGGTCAAGAAGATCATCAATCTGCATGCTTTTCATCATAACCGTGGGCTCTAATGCGACAGAACTATTGCATGATGCTAGGTTAAAAAGGTAATTGGTTATAACCAGAAGAAGGACCAAATATGCTCTATCTTCTCATCGCGCTGCTCGCCATCGCCGCCGTTGTCTATCTCATCTACAAGAAGGTCAACGCCGCGGCCTCCATCTTCGCCGTCGGCGTAGTCCTGCTCATGCTCGCCGCGCTCACCGGCCGCGCGGAGTTCCGCACCACAGAAATTGAAGCAACCGGCAATGCTTTCTACGACCAACTCCTGGTGGTCGACGCCCTGTTCAAGTCCCGCTTCTCCGGCATCGGCATGGCCATCATGGTGCTCTTCGGCTTCGTGTCCTACATGCGCCACATCGGCGCGGACGCCAAGACCGTGGTGATTCTTTCCGCCCCGCTCAAGCGCTTTAGAGGTTCCTACTGGCTCGTGCCGGTGGGCTTCATTTTGGGCACTTTGCTCTCGCTCGTTATCCCTTCTGCTGCAGCGCTCTCCCTCCTGCTGGTCGCCACGCTCCTCCCAGCACTCATCGCCGCCGGCCTCACCCCACTGACCGTCGGCGCCATCGTGGTGACGTCTTCCACCATCGTCCCTACTCCGCTGGAAGCCGGCCTCATTCAAGGCGCGGATCTGACGAACATGACGCCGACTGAGTTCGTCTACGGCGCCGTCGCCCACGCCACCGTTCCTACCCTGCTCATCACCGCCTTCGTCCACATGTGGTGGCAGCGTCGCTGCGACAAGGCGGATGAGCGCAAGGCCCTCAATTCCGGCGACGTTACCGCGGAGTCCTTAAGCGATAAGGCCACCGAGGAAGCCATCGCGCGCGCCGCCTCCCTGCCGGGCTTCTACGCCATCCTGCCGCTCATGCCGCTGCTGCTCATCATTGTCTCCGCCATCCTCAAGCAGCTGGGCGTCATCCCCTTTGAGGGCGGCATCTTGCCGGTGACCGTGGTGTCCCTGTTCATCGCGATGATCATCGAGTCCATCCGCAACCGCACCGTCACCGGCGCGGTGGACTCCATGGCCACCTTCTTCAAGGGCATGGGCGAGGGCGCCGCCGGCGTGGTGGCTCTGCTCGTCGCCGCCGCCGTCTTGGTGGAGGGCATTACCCAGATGGGCGTTATCGACATGCTCATCAGCGCCACCGAGGGCTCCTCCGGCGCGGCCGTCATCATTGTCCTCATCTTCGTAGCCGCCACCGCCGCCATGGCTGCCCTCACCGGCTCCGGTACCGCCCCCTACTTCGCCTTCTCGGAGGTCGTACCCAACCTGGCCGCTGAGACCTCCATCCACGCCCCGCAGATGCTCACCGCTATTTGGGGTACCTCCAACCTCATGCGCCAGGTCTCCCCCGTCAACGCCGCGGTCCTCATCGTCTCCGGCGCCATCAAGGTCAACCCCATCCAGCTGGTCAAGCGCACGGCCGTGCCGATGATTGCGGCCACCGTGCTCAACACGCTGTTCGCGTTCATGTTTATTGGGTAACGCTCCCCGTTTGTACAGTCAGCGCCCCTGATTTCTGCCCCGGGGCGCTAGGCTGCACCCCATGCGATTCACCTCTACTCTTTCCGTTCTCGTTGCCGCCGGTCTTGCCTTGAGCGCCTGCGGCGATGCCTCCGATACCACCGCCGCACCGGCGAATGAGCCTTCCATTAACGCCCAGGTGCCCTCCGCCGCCACCACGACTACGGAAGCGGCAGCTACAGAGACCTCCGAAAGCTCCGACGACCGCGGCCCCGCGCCGACGCTTGACGACGCCCCATCAGACGCCCACTCCACGCAAGAAGGCGCCGACGGCAACACGAACCCCAATCCGGGCGGCCACTCCATCAACGTAGGCCAAATCGGCGGCGAGTGCGGCTACACGAACCAGGGCGACAGGATTCACGCAGGCAAGAACACCTCCTGTGAATTCGCCGCCGCTATGTTTGACGAGGCCATCAAGCACACCTTCACCTGGTCGCAGGGCAGCCCCACCGTGAATGGCTCCTACAACACCCGCATTTCTGCCGTGAGCCCGGCAACCAAACAAACCTACGACCTGCGTTGCGCCATGGGCTCCGATACCCGGACCTTCTATTGCGGTATCGACGGCGACAATTCCGTGTACGCAAGCTTTGAGGACGCCAACAACTGGACGTGGACCGACCGGCTGTCTACCGAAGGTCAGCCGTAGCGGACCGCGCATCGCGGTAGCTTACGGAGGCTAGTTGGACAAGCGTAGGGAGCAACCACGCGAGACCCACATAGCAATCGCATAGGCACCCCAGCTCCCCGGGCGCTTTGGGGGGTCTCCTCTATTTTTTGGGTGCTCAAACGGTTGTTCAACCTAACTTCGTGAGATTAAATTCCTTAGAAGAAGGGAGGCCACGATGACATCGGCAATTCGCTTAACCAACAATGAGGAACTCAAACTTCGTAAAAAAGAACTGACCAACCAGCTCACTAACGCCTATTCAGCCATTGAAGGCGAACCCATCACTCGCCGCGATTTGCGTGATTTAGCCTCCATGGGCTGCCTCTCATTGGAAGAACGCCGCCTGTACGACGAGCTCCGCCGCATCGAGATGCTGCTCGACTTAGATGAGTAGCGCTGAGGTACATATCGATCAAATAAGACCCCAGATCATCGAAGTTTCGGGGCACTATTTGTTAAAACCGTCACGACCGCACGGCGAAGCCTCCTGTCTGCCGTACAATTGCCCAGACAATCAATCCCATTAAGGGTTAAGGAGGAACCATGCTACTGGCTGAAGCCTTGGCCGAGCGTGCCCAGGCGCAGGAGCGCCTCAACTCGCTGAGTGACCGCCTCGCGGCGACGGTCCGCATTCAGGAAGGCGATGAACCGGATGAAAATCCGACCGATCTCCTCCGCGAACTCGAGGGCGTGACCAAGCGCATCGATGAGCTCGTCATCGCCATCAACGCCACGAACACGGCCACCGCGTTCGACGATGAGATCACGCTCATGGAAGCGCTGGCGCTGCGTGATGGTCTGCTACGCAAGCGCCGCATCTACCAGGGACTGGCAGAGCGTGCGGGTGCGCGCCACGACCGTTACTCCCGCTCAGAGATCAAGTTCGTGGCCACGGTGCCCGTGCCGAAGTTGCGCGAGCGCGCCGACGATCTGGCCCGCCAGTACCGCGAGCTGGATACCCGCATCCAGCAGCTGAACTGGAATACGGAACTGATAACTAAATAAGGTCTGCCGCTAGTTGTGCCGCATTCTTGCGGCACGTCATGTCGTTCGACATGTAGTCATGTCGCGCGCCACGCGCGCGACGGTAGCCCACACCCTTCGCAGCGAGCGCAACCCTTACTGGGCAGGGAAAAGTCCAGTGCTTCTCAGGCGCCTTCGTAGCGCAAGAAGGCAGGGAGGTTCGATTCCGTCCCACTGTATGGTGTACCGCGCTGGTACGGAGTACACGTGCACATTGACGGGGCATACCCCGCAGTATTGCGTATTGTTTTACAACCGCCGCGCTGGGCGGAGAGTGTGGGTGAGGGTTGGGAATGGGGACTATACTTCCGGCGCACTGCTTTCCAATTAAGCTGGTGTGCCATGAGCGAGCAGAAGAACTACAGCACCGATAACCCTTTCAAGCCGGAGCTCTGGCAGCCCGTCAAGGGCTTTGAGGATCTCACGGATATCACCTATCACCGACTTAACAGTGACGGTCCAAAGCCACAGCGTAAGGATGGCACCGTCCGCATCGCCTTCGACCGCCCTGAGGTGCGCAATGCGTTTCGCCCGCACACGGTAGATGAGCTTTACCGCGCGCTGGACCACGCGCGCCGCACCCCGGATGTAGGAACAGTACTTCTCACCGGCAACGGGCCTTCCCAGAAGGACGGCGGCTGGGCGTTTTGCTCCGGCGGTGACCAGCGCATCCGCGGCCGCTCCGGGTATCGCTATGCCACGGAGCATGCGCATGATGACGCGACTGCCGACGAATCCACTGTCGACACCGCCCGCGAGAAGGTTGAGGGCGGCCGCCTGCATATCTTGGAGGTCCAGCGCCTCATCCGCACCATGCCCAAGGTGGTCATCGCCGTGGTCAACGGTTGGGCCGCCGGCGGCGGGCACTCCCTGCACGTGGTGTGCGATATGACCATCGCCTCCCGCCAGGAAGCACGCTTCAAGCAGACCGACGCCGACGTCGGTTCCTTCGACGCCGGCTATGGCTCGGCCTACTTGGCCAAGATGGTGGGCCAAAAGTACGCCCGCGAGATCTTCTTCTTGGGCCGCACCTATGACGCGCAGCGCATGTACGAGATCGGTGCGGTCAATGAGGTTGTCGATCACGCCGATCTGGAGGACGCCGCAATCCAGATGGGCCGCGAAATCAACGGCAAGTCCCCAACAGCCCAGCGCATGCTGAAGTTCGCTTTCAACCTGACCGATGACGGCCTCATGGGCCAGCAAGTCTTCGCCGGCGAGGCGACCCGCCTGGCGTACATGACCGACGAGGCCGTCGAGGGCAAAGAAGCATTCCTCGAAAAGCGCGACCCGCAGTGGGAGCAGTTCCCGTATTACTACTAGCCAGGAGTTAGCACGATGTGGATTTTCGCCATCGGCTTGGCCACACTTGCACTGGCGGGCGTCATCGTCTCGCGAGTGTGGATGCTCAAGCGTATCAAGGATGCGCAGGACAGCGGGGAGCGTCCCTTCGCTCAGGAGGACACCCCGCGCAATCCATACATGTAGCGGAGTAAATGGCGTGGGACGCCCTCGGACCGGAGTGAGACATCTCAAGCAATTGTGGACATGCCCATAGTTAATACTTAAAGTGTCGAACATGAAACTCTGCAACTCATTCGTCATGCTCGCAGCACGCGTCGCCCTGGGCGTAATTCTCATCGCCCAGGGCTGGCAAAGGTTCTCCGAATGGACCGTCGCCGTCGCGGGCCTGATGCTCGCCGCCGGCCCCGGCATGCACTCCCTGGACCAGCTTCTCTTCAGCAAGAAGACAAAAGTAGCCAACTAAGGCCACCGCTTCCCAACCTCTCACTTCATCCATTGAAGTGAGAGGATTTTTTAAGTTTAGCAGCTCAAGAAGGAGATAGGACTACCTAAGTTCACGGTATTGAACAATTCAGTTCAAGGGTGCTAGTGTTTGTTGAGTTCGCTTCTCACAATGCAAAGGAAGTTCATTATGAGCTCAAATCACAGCACCCCACGCCGGCCCCTACAGCGCATTCTCGCAGGCACCTGTGCCCTAGCACTCGGCGCCAGCCTCGCCGCTTGCAGCGCCTCGAAAGAATCCACCGACGCTGCAAAGCCGAAGGACGGCGACACCGTCAAGGCCGTGGCCACGACTACCCAGATCTGCGACTACCTCACCCAGGTAGCCGCCGGCGGCGTCAAGCTCCACAAGGTCGACTCCCAGGGTGCGGAGACCAACTCCGGCGAGGGTCCAGTGACCCTCGACCTCACCTGTTTGCTCGCCCCCAACGCCAGCGCCCACGAGCACGAGATGACCCCACAGCAGATGCAGGCGCTCTCCCAGGCCGACTACATGTTCGTTAACGGAGTCGACCTCGAGCACTTCCTCGACCAAGCCGTGGACTCCTCCGGCTTCCACGGCGTCATGGCCGTGACCTCGGGCGTCAAGAGCGAAGGTATGGGCGATGGCAACGGCAAGTACACCATCGACGAGGGCATCGAACACGTGAGCCCGCGCCCGTGGCCTTTCCCGGGGGAGGACGGCGAGGCCCCAGAATTCAAGTACGACCCGCACGTGTGGACCTCCCCGAAGCAGGCCAAGATTCAGGTCGACAACATCGTCAACACGTTGTCCCAGGCCTCCCCGCAGGCCAAGGACGCCTTCACCGCCGCCGGCAAGAAGTACACCGACCAGCTGGAGGACCTCGACAAGTGGGCCAGCGATTCCATGTCCGCAGTTCCTGAGCAAGACCGCGTGCTCTTCTCTTCCCACGACGCCTTCGGCTACTTCTCTAACGAGTATGGCGTGAAATTCATCGGCTCCGCACTGTCTGACTTCAACCACCAGCAGGACGCCACCTCGAGCCACATCGATGAGCAGGTAAAGAAGGTCCGCGAGTCCGGCGCCAAGGCCATCTTTGCGGAGAATTCCAACAACTCGAAGTCCATCGAGGCCATCGCCCGCGCCGCAGGCGTCAAGGCGGTTACATCCGACGACGCTTTGTACGGCGACTCGCTAGGTGTGCCAGGCAGTGAGGGCGAGACCTACATCGGATCCATCGTCCACAACATCAACACCCTGGTCAGCGCCTGGGACTCCAAGCAGCAACCGTTGCCAGAATCGCTGCAGGAATTCGACTTCGCCAAGCGCAAGTAGCTCTTTATGTCTTCCCCATTAGTCACTCTGCACAATGCCACCTGCGGCTATGGCGCCCGGGATATCCTCACCGACGTTGACCTTGAGATCCGCGCGGGCGAGGCCGTGGCGCTCCTAGGTTCCAACGGCGCGGGCAAATCTACCCTGCTCAAGGCAATCACTGGCCTGGCTGCCTTGCGCGGCATGGCCACCATCGACGCCTCGCTCGGATACGTCCCGCAGTACCAAGACTCCGACCTGAGCTTTCCCGTCACGGCTTACAAGGTCGTGGAAATGGGCCTTTTGCCCTCAGTGAGCTGGTGGCACAGGTGCACGAGCATGCGTAGCTACCGCGACTGCGTACTCAATGCCCTGCGACAAGTGGGGATGGAGCACCTCGCCGAGACGCGGTTTGGCCAGCTCTCGGGTGGGCAACGCCAGCGCGTGCTCATCGCGCGCGCGTTGGTTTCGGCCCCGGAGCTGGTGCTTCTCGACGAACCCTTCAACGGGCTTGATCAAGAAAGTCGCCGAATCCTGATTCAGATCATTGCGGATCTCAAGGAAGCAGGAATCGCCCTGCTCGTCTCCACTCACGACCCCATCTTGGCGCAGCACACCTGCGACTGGGCGGCGTTTGTGATCGACGGCAAGGTCCGCACCATGGGAACCGAGGAAGCAGTGGAAACCTATATGGAGCAAGGCGCGCGACTGTGATAGAGCAGATTCTCTTCGCCCCGTACCTGCGCAATGCTTTCCTCTTCCTGCTGTGCCTATCGATTGCGGGAGCTGCCATTAGCGTCCTCGTTAATCTCCGCCGCATGGAATTTACGGTGGAAGCCCTCGTGCACTCGGTTTTTCCGGGCATCGTGGTAGGGCTCATCGTGGGCGGCATCCCGGGCATCGTGCCGGGTGCGGCCGCGGTGGCCACGGTGACGGTGCTGGTGCTGGCTTCTCTGGGTTCTGGGCAGGGCCAGTCAGCGCAGAAGCTGGATATGGAAGCCGGAACGGCCGTGGTGCTGACCTTTATGTACGGCATCGGCGTGGTCATCAGTTTGGCCTATGGCGACAAGTCCGGGCAGCTGGAGGCCCTCATGTTTGGCCGGCTTCTCGACGTCACGCAGTCCAGGCTGGCAACCTCCGTCACGCTCTGCGTGATTGCGGCACTACTCATCCTGACAACCTGGCGCATGCAGATTCTCGTCGCTTTCGATACCACAGCGGCCCGCGCCATGGGCATCAACGTGGCGGCTTATGAGCTCATTGCGAATATCGCGGTTGGCCTAATCGTGGTGGCGGCTAGCTCGGCAGTGGGTGTGTTGCTGGTTATCGGTTTTATTGTCATTCCAGGCCTCTCGGCGCGCTTGATCGCAGGATCCCCGCGCAGCATGTGCTTCTGGGCTGCGGGTTTGTCCACGCTGGCAGTGGTGGTGGGATTTGCCATCATGCTGTCCCAAACCACGCACCAGATTTCGCCGCAGGCAATCGTCAGCTTGATGCTGGTTGCCACCGTGCCGCTAGCGGGCTTGAAGGGGGTATTTAGCTAATGGGACTGTCTCATCTTGATCCAGAGATCCTGCGGATGCCCCTCCTTGAGGCCATCGCTGTGGGATGTTTATCTGGCTTAGTTGGAACCTTGATGGTCATGGGCAAGCGCGTCTTTTTCGCTGAGAGCCTGTCGCACGGAATCTTCCCCGGCGCGGTGCTCGGTGTAGTAGTGGCCAACCTTCTGAGCTTGGATCTCTCCACGGGTTTGATGGTGGGGGCGGCACTGTTCTGCCTGCCTTTGGCCTGGCTTATGCGGTGGTTGAGTACCGTCGAGGGCATTTCTTCGACCGCTGCCGCCGGCGTGACGCTCACCTTGGGATTTTCCCTGGGCATCTTGTTGCTGCGCTGGTTCCAACCGCTACCTATCCACGTGGATAGCTTTCTCGTGGGCTCGCTGACCACTGTCAATGCGCAGGATGTCTGGTTTGTCGGCGCCCTGGTGGTGGTCAGCCTTGGCGTGCTGGTGGCATTTCGCCGGACGTTAGTCTCCTTCTACTTCGACCAGACGTCCTTCCGCGCACAAGGCGGAAAGCCCGGCCGCTATGACTTGCTTACCCTCACGCTTATCAGCGTGACCATGGTGGTGGTGATTCCCGCAGTGGGCACTATCTTGTCCCTGGCGCTGCTGGTAGCCCCGGCGGCGGCGTTGCAGCCGTGGATCAAGCGCCCGACCCAGCTCATGCTCGGTGCCGGTATCGCGGGCATTGCGCTGGCATGCGGCGGGCTCTGGCTGGCGGCCGCACTCAGTTTGTCGGCGGGCGGCTGCATCGCGGTGCTGGCGGGTGTGTTCTATTTGCTCAGCATGGGGCTGCGCGCCTTGCTCTAAACGCCCGGCGCGCCGCCTCCCGGGACGAGCGATATGCCCGGGTAACCTGATTATTCGTGACTCATATCCTCGCCCCACTCCCAGTCGATCCCCACAATCCCGCAGGTATTTTGGATGAGCTCGAGAGAGCCATCGCTGGGCAGACCACGCTCTTACCCCTTCCCGCAGCGGACCGCACGCGGACGGAATTGCTGCGCAACCACATGCGCGCGGGCGAATCGATTGCTGAGGACATTGCTTTGGTGGTGGCTACCTCGGGTTCCACGGGCACACCGAAGGGTGCGCAGCTAAGCCCGCTTAACCTGGTG
Source organism: Corynebacterium axilliensis (assembly GCF_046097495.1). Taxonomy (NCBI): domain Bacteria; kingdom Bacillati; phylum Actinomycetota; class Actinomycetes; order Mycobacteriales; family Corynebacteriaceae; genus Corynebacterium; species Corynebacterium axilliensis. The sequence continues at coordinate 2,215,999 of NZ_CP175768.1, read as the reverse complement.
GCGAGTGCGGATGCCACCCATTCTTTCCTGGGTGGACCCGGCCAATGGCTACTGGCCATGCCCGCCCATCACATCGCGGGCATCCAGGTGCTCGTGCGTTCGTTGGTGGCGGGTGTGGAGCCACTGTGCCTCGACCTGTCTCAAGGCTTTAACATCGCCGAGTTCGCCCGCGCAGCAGAAGAACTCGCTCACACCGAAGACCGCATGTACACCGCGCTCACGCCGATGCAGCTGCACAAGGCACTCGATTCACTGGACGGCATCCAAGCACTGCGCCGCTTCAACTCCATCCTGGTGGGTGGAGCAGCGCCGCATCCCCAGCTATTAGAATCTGCGCGCAAGCTCGACATCACCGTGGTAACCACCTATGGCTCCTCGGAGACTGCGGGCGGTTGCGTCTACAACGGCACTCCCCTGCCCGGCACCGAGGTGCGCATCGGCGAGGATAACCGCATTTTCCTGGGCGGGCCGACCATTGCGCAGGGCTACCGCAATGTGGAATCGCGCGACTTCGTCGATGGCTGGTTCGCCACTTCCGACGCCGGGGAGCTCGACGCCCACGGTCAACTCACCGTCACTGGACGTCTGGACAGCATCATCAACTCGGGCGGGTTGAAGTTGCACCCAGAACAACTGGAACAGCTCTTGTTGCAGGTACCGGGCGTCGACAGTGTATGCGTGGTGGGCATCCCTGATCCACGTCTTGGCCAGATGATCGCCGCAGCTTACACCGGCTGGGCCTCGCGCACCGACATCCTCGAAGCGCTCGATGACCTGCCTCGGTGGCAGATTCCGCGCGAGATTATCCGCATTGCTGAGATGCCGCTGACCGGCCCCGGCAAGGTGGACCGTCGTGGTGTCGCAGGGCTCTTTAAGAACTGATTAGACTTCGTTAGCGCGCACCGTCACGTCGGCGGCCGCGACTTCCGCAAGAGAGAACTCCTCGTCCCCTGCGTGCAGGTTGAGCAGGCCCGCAACGCGGGAATCGACTACGACCTCGACGCCCAGGCCGACGCCATGGCTGTCGAGGTAGCGCAACAGCTCGGTGTCTCCGTCGCATACCCGCTCGATGGTGACAGGGGTGTGAAGGGGAACGTCGTCAAGCGTGAGCGTGCCAAGGTCCTCGATGCTGCCCTGCGCGTCGGGGATGGGATCGCCGTGGGGATCGCGCTGAGGATGGCCCAGGTGCTGATCGAGTCGATCGATGAAGCGATCGGAGCATGCATGCTCGAGGAGATCGGCATCCTCGTGAACCTCGTCCCAGGTGTACCCCAGCTCTTTGACCAAGAAGGTCTCGAGGAGACGATGGCGGCGGACCATGCCCATGGACAGTGCCTGGCCCTCTGGGGTCAGCGAAACGCCAGCGTAGCGCTCATGTTCCACCAGCCCTTGGGCAACGAGACGCTTTACGGCTTCCGACGCCGTGGGCACCTTTTGGTTCAATCGCCCCGCCAGCTCCTTGAGCGCGATGGGCGCGCCGCCGGAGTGCTCGGAGAGGTCCCACAGGACTTTGAGGTAGTCCTGGGTACGTTCAGGGAGATCGCTTAAATGCATGATATTCATCGTAGTAAAGGCCTTGCCCCGCGAGCGATTCACATGATAACTTTAAGAAAGTTCAACGCATTGAACTTTTGTCACGGGTGTGGCCCACAGCCGTCCTTTCTTGGGTACGTACGACGCGCTTCCGCCATACCCGTGGCTTTTATATATCCGCCGTGTGCGTCCCTTGTGCACAGCATGCCCGCGGTGGCGTGGCACAATAACTGACATGTCACTTTCTGCCTATCCCGCAACTGCCAAAGACTGGCTCCAAGGCGCACGCCCGCACACGTGGGCTAATGCCTTCGCCCCAGTCATCGCTGGTACTGGTGCCGCAGCGGCTGCCGACGGCGCGCACTTCGGCCGCGCGCTTCTCGCCCTCGTGGTGGCGTGGGCGCTCATCATCGGTGTCAATTACGCCAACGATTACTCGGATGGCATCCGCGGCACCGACGACGACCGCACCGGTCCGCAGCGCCTCACCGGCGGCGGCCTGGCCCGCCCGCAGCAGGTGAAACTCGCGGCCTTCGCCGCCTTCGCCGTGGCCGGACTCGCCGGCATCGCGCTGTCTTTTGCGGCGCACGCCTGTTGGCTCATCCTCGTCGGCGCGCTATGCATCGCCGGCGCGTGGTTTTATACCGGTGGCAAGAACCCGTATGGCTATCGCGGGCTCGGCGAGGTCGCCGTCTTTATCTTCTTCGGGCTCGTCGCTGTGCTCGGCACCGAATTCACCCAGGCCGGCCGCCTGTCGTGGTCGGGCCTCGCGCTGGCCGTGGGCATCGGCGCGATGAGCTCCGGGGTGAACTTAGTCAATAATATCCGCGATATTCCCTCCGACGCCGAGACCGGCAAGATTACCCTCGCCGTGCGGCTTGGCAACCAGAAGGCGCGACTGCTCTTTACGGTGCTGCTCCTGCTGCCATTCCTGCTGACCATCGGCATCGCCTTCGGCAGCTGGCTCGCGCTCGCCGGCCTGGTCTACTTCCCCCTTGCGCTGCGCGCCATCCGCACCGTCAACCGCGGCGCCCAGGGCCCAGAGCTTATCCCCGTGCTCGGCCTGACCGGCCGCGCGATGCTCCTGTGGGCCGTTATCGAGGCCGCCGCGCTCATCCTCGTCTAGTCCTGCGCGGCGCGGCCTTCCAGCTCCGCCTGGACCCAGCGCTTGTGGGCCTTACGCTGGGCGGAGTACTCGGCCAGCGTCTGGGTGGCCTCGATGCGCCACTTTTTAAAGATCAGCATCGATAGCGGCAGCGCCACAAAGAGCGCCAGCAGCGCCGCGATGAGCACCGGGATGGGAAAGCCGATGGTGATGGCCAACAGCTCAATCACCACGGTCAATGCGATAAATAGCATCACGCGGGCGAGCCCGTACTTCCACAGCGCCGCGCGCGAACGGCGGCGCAGTTCTGGGTCCGGCTTGGGTGGCTCAGGGTTATGCGTCATGGGGGTTGATTGTACGCGGTGCAGGTAGAATCGCACGCATGGGCCGAATCATCCTCCTCCTACTCTTTGTCCTCGCCGCCTACCTCGTCTGGAAGGCCTTCGGGCCCTCGACATGGAAAAAGCGCGAGGTGGAACAACCCCGCGCTATCAAAGGCCCCGATGATGACGAGGAATTCCTGTGGAACCTAGAAAAGGAACGCTTCAAACAGCGCCGCGCCCAGGAGGCAGAAGAAGAAAACGCCGCCAGCGCCGCAAACGCGACGCCGACGGCGAGAAGGACTAGGCTTCCTTCGGCACGAACCGCATCTCTAGGCCTAAGGCCTCGGCCACGGCCGTGATCTTTTCCCACCGCACGCCCGCACCACCGTGTTCGATGGTGTGGAGGGTGGAGCGGGAGACCCCGGCGGCGTCGGCAAGCTGCTGCTGCAAATGCCCAACTCGCGGCGCCGCTCGGCAAATTGGGCGCCTAGGCCCAAAATCACCGCATTATCGCCGGCCGGCTTTCCCTGCTTATGGCGCGGGCTCGTATGCTCCGCCATCTAGTTCAGCCCCGCATAGGAATGCAGGCCGGAGACGACCATATTGATAAAGATCAGGTTGAAGACCATCAGCGCCATCGCCATGACGTTGATCCACGGCGCCGCCTTGCGGAAGGACGGCGTCGCACGCGCGTGCAGGTAAGCGGCATACAGGATCCAGGTGGCAAAGGACACTGTCTCCTTCGGGTCCCAGCCCCAGAAGCGGCCCCACGCGGACTCCGCCCAGATGGCGCCGAGCACGATGCCCAGGCCCAGGGTCGGCAGCGTGACCACGCCGAGGCGGTAGGCCAGCTGATCCAGCTTCTTGGCGGAAGGCAGCGGGCGCGCCAGCGCTCCGAAGAAGCCGGTCTCCACGCCCTTCGGCTGGTGCACGCGCAGGATGCTCAGCAGCGAGGCGATGCCGGAGACGATGCCGATGGAGGCACCCAGCGACACCACGGTGACGTGGATGGGCAGCCAGTGGGACTGCAGCGCCGGCACCACGGGGGCGGACTCCGCGTACAGCTTGGTGGATCCGTAGAACATCAGCGCCAGGATCGGGGTAAGCAGCCACGGCCACAGGGTGCGCCACTCCTTGCGCTGCATGGCAAGGGTCGCCACCACCATCACGCCCGCGGTCACCATGAGCACGTACTCGTACAGGTTGCCAAACGGGAAGCGGCCGGTGGCCAGACCGCGCAGCACGATGGCCGCGAGGTGCAGGGCGATGCCCAGCCACATGAGCATCTGCATCATGCCGCCGAGCTTGTCGACGTTCTGCTCTTTCTTCGCCACATCGGCGTCCTCGGCGGCGGTGGTAGCCGGGGGGACGTCGCCCAGCACGGCGTCGCCACCACGCGCGCCCACGGCGGCGTACTCACGCTGCTGCGCCACTGCGTCGGAGCGGGAACGCAGGGCCTCGATGAGGCCTTGCATGCGGCCGTAGTAAATCAGGGACAGCACCAGCGCGAGCGCGTAGATGACGAACGCGGTCTGGACGGCGATGTCCGAGAAGTTGGACAGATTCTGATCAATCTGCATAAGTTTCTACTTTCACAATCTGGCAGGAATGGAGAGGATTTGCGGTGGCCCTTAGGGTACTCCCCATGTGTAGCCTCTCCAACTTTTGACTGATAAATCCGGCGCCGACGCCGGCGCCGTTAATCCTCGGCGTACAGGGTGTCTTCCTCCACCTCGTCCGGGTCCGGCAGCTCCAAGAGCTGGCGGTGGAGCGCGTAGAACTCCTCGGACCAGCCGGCGCGGTCGGTGCGGGCCAGGCCGCCCATCTCGATATCGGTGCCGCCGCCGGCAGCCGGGCGGATGCGCACCCACACGCGGCGGCGCTTAATCACCAGCGAGCCCACGAGGGAGACCAGCATGGCGAGGGCAGAGACCAGCACCCACTTCTGGAAGGGATCGTAGGAAACCTGGTAGTTGGCGAACTCGGAGGCGCCGTCGAAGGTGACCTTCGTGCCGTCGTCTAGCGTCACCGACTCTCCCTGGTTGAGGTTCACGCGGTCGATCTTCTGCAGCTGACCGGAGTGGACCAGGGAGGTATCCAGGCTAAACAGAGACTGCGGGGTGCCGGTGTCCAGGCCGGCGTCGCCGCGGTAGATGTCGATGGCCACGGCCGGATCCAGCATCGCCGGGTAGGAAGACTGCAGCAGCTTGCCGTTCTCGCCGGACCACTCGGCCGTCGGCGCGAAAAGGCCCTGGATGGCCAGCTGGTTCTGGCGGCGCTCAAACAGGTCAGGGTACATGCCCGCCGGCGGGTCGAAGCGCATGAGACCCGAGGACAGGAAGAAGGTGGTGTCGTTGGGCTGGAACTGGATGGTCTGCGTGCGCTTTTCACCGTTCGGCCACTCCACCGTCATCGTCGGCGCATAGCCGTGGCCCTGCAGGTAGACGCGGTTATTCTCCAGGCGCAGCGGGTGGTTGACCTGGAGCTTGTAGTCCTTCCACTCGGAGTCATCCTTATAGATGTCATCACCCTCGGCGTAGGAAACGTTGGAGCTAAACATCTCCGCCTGGCCGTTGGGCAGGTACTCCGCGGCGAAGTCATGGGCCTTGACGCAGAAGGGGTGCAGGCCGGTGCCGTCAAAGAGCGGGCCGGCGCGGAAGGAGTTATAATTCGAGGTCGAAGTATTGCAGAACTCCGTGGACTGCGCCTGCTCCTGGGACTGACCCTGGGAGTTCTTCTCCGTGACCACGATGACCTGCCCCTCGTAGGTGACCAGGCGGCCAGCCGCCATGGTAAGCAGGATGGCCACGAGTGCCACGTGGAAAATGAGGTTGCACAGCTCGCGGGTGTAGCCGCGCTCGGCGGAGAAGGACTGCGCACCGGCGCGATCCTCGGCGGGCGAGACCTCCGAGACTCGCCACTTCTTGAGCATGCTCTGTGTCGCGGCCGCGATGTCCTCCGGGGACTTCTCCGAATGCCCAGTGGCGTTGAGCGGCATCTTGGACAAGTACTTCGGCGCGCGGGTGGGCGGGGTCTTCCACGCCTTGTAGTGATCCCAGGAGCGCGGGATGATGCAGCCCACCAGGGAAACCATGAGGAGGACGTAGATGGCCTGGAACCAGATGGAGGAGAAAACGTCGAAAAGCTGCAGCTTATCGTAGATTTCTGCCACCTTGCCATTGGTCTCAATGAAGTCGTTAACGTTGGACTCGTTGAGCGAGCGCTGCGGCAGCAGGGAGCCGGGAATGGCCGCGATGGCCAGCAAGAACAGCAGCGCTAGGGCCGTGCGCATGCTGGTCAGCCAGTGCCAGGCCTTGCGGATGTACCTCACGAAAATGTCACTCCTTACTAAATCAGCGTCGCGCCGTGAGAGAAGGTCCACTGCCGGACGATGGTGATGAACTCGCCCCAGGCGCCGGTGAGCAGGGCAAGGCCTACGAGGATCATGGCGATTCCGCCCGCCATCTGAATGGCGCGGGAGTGCGCGCGCATCCACGACACGGTGCGCATAGCCTTGGCAGAACCCAGCGCCACGAGCAGGAAGGGCAGGCCCAGTCCCAGGCAGTAGCCGACGATGAGCAGCGTGCCGCGCACCGCGGTCATGCCCGCAGTGCCGGCGGAGACGGACAAGATGGCGGCTAGCGTCGGCCCCAGGCAGGGCGTCCAGCCCAGGGCGAACACACCGCCGAGCAGCGGGGCGCCCAACCAGGTGGTCCAGCGCTTCGGCGCCATGCGCGTGTCCTTCTGCAGCACAGGAATAACACCCATGAACACCACGCCCATGAGGATGGTGATGACACCGCCCGCGCGCATGAGGGTGTCCGCGTTGAGCCGCAGCGCCGAGATGGCGCCGAAGACCGAGACTGTGGCCAGCACGAAGATGACGGTAAAGCCCAGCACGAAAAGGGCTGCGGCACCGACGACAGCCCACTGCCGGCGCTTGCCCACGCCGACCCCGAGCTCCTCGTCGTAGGTGACCTCGCCGCCGACCACGGAGGCCAGGTAGGAGATGTAGCCGGGCACCAGCGGCACCACGCAGGGTGAGGCGAAAGATACCAGCCCGGCGGCGGCCGCGGCGAGGATTCCTAGCAGCAGCGGGCCCGCCGCGGCGGCGTCGGCAAAGCTCTGTCCCACACTGGCGCCCGTGACCATGGCCCCTGACAGGGACGCAGCCAGGCTCACTGCTCCTTCTCCAGCTCGTCCACGACGTCCAGGACGTCCTGCTCCGTGATCTCCGTGAGGAAGACCGCGGCCGGGCGGTGCTGCTTGTCCAGCACGATGGTGGTGGGCACCACGGAGGTGGGCACGCCGCCGAGCGCTGCGGCCGTCTTAAACGGCGGGTCGTAGATGGACGGGTACTCCAGGCCGTTATCGGTGAGGAAGTCCCGGGAAATCTCCGGGTTGAAGTCCTGGACGTTAATGCCCAGCACGGTGCCGATCTTGCGTTTCTGCAGTTCCGCGTGGATGGCCTGCAGGTCGTCCGATTCCGAACGGCACGGCGCACACCACTGTCCCCAGGAATTGAGGACGACGATCTGGTCCTTATAGTCCGAGAGGTGGATCGTTGCCGACTCGTCCCGCAGATCCTCGCCGGAGAAATCCTTGAGCGGTTTGCGGTCGGCCTCGTCGTAGCGGATGGTGGTCTGCCCGCCGGGAGAGATGAACTGGAACGTATCTCCGGAGGACACCGCGTTCTGGGCGTTCTCCTCGCTCTGGGAGCAGCCGGCCACCGCGAGGGCCGGCACGAGGACAAGCGCCGCAGCGCTGTTTGTCAGGCGGCCCATTAGATGTCCTGCGCCGGGGAGGAATAGAAGATGTCCACGATGTCGCGGTCGCGGTAGACCAGCGAGGTCACCGAGGCCAGATCACATTCGCGGTCCCACGGCGCGTGCGCCAAGCGCTTGCCCAGCACGGTGCGCTGCACCATGACGATGGGCAGCTGGTGGGAGACCACGATGGCCTCGTGGCCCTCGGCCTTGGTGCGGGCGCGCTCGGCGGCATCCATCATGCGCGCGGCAATCTCGGTGAAGGGCTCGCCCCAGGAGGGCTGCAGCGGGTTGACCATAAGAGGCCAGCGCTGCGGGTTCCACAGCTGCGAGTTCCAGCCCTTGGTGCGCAGGCCCTCGAAGCGGTTACCGGACTCGATAACGCCCTTATCGACGTCCACTTCCAGCCCCGTCACCCGCGAAATCGGCAGCGCCGTCTCCTGGGCGCGCTGCAGCGGCGAGGCCGCCAGGTAGGTGACGTCGTGGCCTGCAAAGGCCTGCGCGGTGCGCACGGCCATAGAGTGTCCGCGGGAGGACAGGTGGTAGCCCGGGATGCGTCCGTAGAGGATCTTGTCCGGGTTAAAGACCTCGCCGTGGCGGACGAAGTGGACGATGGTGGTGGACATAAGCCTGGTGGTATCCCCTCAAAATGGTTGGTTTACTGCGGGCGCTGCGCGCTGGCGGCGGCCTGAGCGGCAGGCTTGAGCGCGGCCTCGATTACCTCAAAATCATTGTCCGTAAGTGCATCGGACACAAACCACGTCTCGAAAGCTGACGGCGGCACGTAGACCCCGCCCTCCAGCAGCGCGTGGAAGAAGGGGGCGAAACGCCAGGTTTCGGCCGCCTGCATGTCCGCAAAGTTGTGACCTTGGCCCTCCGCGAAGCGGATGGAGAACATCGACTCAGCGCGCTGGATGTGGTGCACCACGCCGGCGGCATCAAGTGCCGCCGTGATCAGGCCGGTCAGGCGGTCGGCGTTGGCCTGCAGGCGCGGGTAAAGCTCTTCGTTCGCCAGTTCCAGGGACGCCAGGCCGGAGGCCATGGCCACCGGGTTTCCGGAGAGCGTGCCCGCCTGGTAGACGGGGCCGGCAGGGGCGAGGGAGGCCATGACGTCGGCGCGGCCGCCGAACGCCGCGGCGGGCAGTCCGCCGGAGACAACCTTGCCGAAGGTCACCAGGTCACCGGCCACGCCGTCGACGCCGAACCAACCCTGGTGGGAGGTGCGGAAGCCCGTCATGACCTCATCGAGGATGAGCAAGGCGCCGTCAGCATGCGCGATCTCCTTAAGCGCCGCGTTGAAGCCCTCCTGCGGGGCCACGGTGCCCATGTTGCCGGCGGCGGCCTCGGCGATGATGCAGGCAATCTCGCCCGGGTGCGCGGCGAAGGCCTCGCGCACCGCATCGAGGTCGTTGTAGGGCACCACGATGGTGTCCGCGGCGGAGGCACCGGTCACGCCCGGGGAGTCCGGCAGCGCGAAGGTGGCCACGCCGGAGCCAGCCGAGGCCAACAGCGCGTCCACGTGGCCGTGGTAGCAGCCCTCAAACTTGAGCACCTTGGCGCGGCCGGTGTAGCCACGGGCCAGGCGCACCGCGGACATCGTGGCCTCGGTGCCGGAGTTGACCAGGCGCACCTGCTCGGCGGCGGTGCGCTCCACGATGCGCTCCGCCAGGAGGGTCTCGGCCTCGGTCGGGGCGCCGAAGGAGAGGCCGTCGGCAGCCGCCTTCTGAACCGCCTCCACGATGGCCGGGTGGGCATTGCCGTGAATCATGGGGCCGTAGGAGCTGACCAGGTCAACGTACTCGTTGCCGTCCACATCCCACAGGCGCGAGCCCTCGCCGCGGGCGATCACGCGGGCTTGGCCGCCCACGGAGCCGAAGGCGCGGACCGGGGAGTTCACTCCGCCCGGGGTGACCTTGGTGGCGCGCTCGAACCACTGGGCGGACTGGGTCGTATTCTGCTGGCTAGAGTTAGGCATAGCCACAGTGTATCGGTTTTAGCCCTATACAAAAGTTTGACTCCCCTTCACGCTCTTACCCAGCGCCTCCACCCTGGCCTTGCTATGCTCGCAGCACATGCACCGACGCGGGGGCGTCGGCAGCTACGCAATTACTTTTCAAGGGGGATTCTCATGCGGCATTCTGTCGTGTTCCTATCTATTGCCACCACCGGTGTCACCGCCAGCCTCGTCCTCACCGGCTGCAGCACTGACGAAGACACCAGCCCACAGCCCAGCGCGCCCGCCACCACCACGCTGTCCACCGTGTCTGCCCTCAACGACTGGCAGCCGGAGTCCCTGCCGCAGCCCGTCACGCGTTTGGGCACCACGGCACCCAGCGCGCCGGACTCACCGGAGCCAGAACCAGAAAGGAAACCAGAGACAGAAGCAGAGCAGCAACCAGAGCAGCCCCCGCAGAACACCGCGCCCGCGCCGCAGGTGCAGACCGTGACCGTGCAGGCACCTGCGCCCAAGCCAGCGCCCCAGAACCCACCGAAGGCCCCGAAGCAACCGCAGCCACAGAATCCCCGGCCGGGCTTGCCCGCCCTACCCGCGCCTCCCACCATCCACATCCCCCAAGAGGTCCAGGATGGGATCGACCAGAATCCCCACCCTTCCCCCGCTCCCGCGGGCGGAGGACATCTACATCGACGTGCCCTTCTAGCCCTTCTAAACCCCGAGCCACCTCTTTAGGGGTAGACCCTGATCTACCTCCGATATTCCCCCTGACTCGACTGACAGCCCGCTCCCCCGGGAGTTAAACTGAACCGGATTTTCATTCACGCTGATTGACGTTGAGAACGAGTTAAGGGAACTATGAACAAGAAAGCTGTGGGCATCACCGCCGGCTCCATCGCCGCGCTCCTCCTCGCCGGTGGCGGAGGATTCTACGCACTGACCAGTGTAGGCTCCTCCGCCACCCAGCTCGCCGCCACCGACGTAGCGAAGGCCGCCAAAGAAGATCTCATCAGCTCCGTGCCCGCCACCGGCAACGTCGCCGCTGACCGCGAGCTGTCCCTGACCACCACGCTCACCGGGCCCATCCAGTCCCTCGACGCCAAGGTGGGAGATCGCGTCGAGGCCCAGCAGTTGCTCGGGCACATCGACACCACCGAAACGGAGCGCGAGCTCGACGCCCAGCGCACCTCCCAGGAGGCTGGCAAGCTTGAGTCCGTCCACCAGATCGAGGACGCCCAGCTGCAGCTGCGCCAGCTCCAGGACTCCCTGGACCAAGGCCTCAACCCCGACATCAACAGCGCCCAATCCGCGGTAAACTCCGCGCGCGGCGAGTACGACGAGGCCCAGCGCCAGCTGGATCAGGCCGTGGCCACCAAGGGGGACCGCCCCGAGGTCGCCGAGTCCCAGGCCGCCGTCGAGCAGGCCCGGGACGCCGTGCGCAAAGCGGAGACCGCCTCCTTCCAGTCCGCGCTGGCCTCCGTGGGCACCGCCACCGAAGACCCCTCCGGCATCCAGACCGCCAGCGCCTTCTTGGACTACGTGGACGCTGATTCCTCCGTGCAGGATGCCCACCGCCAACTGAAAGAAACGGAGGACTCCTACGACCGCGTCCTGCGCAGCATTGACCGCGAGCTTGGCGATCAGCAACGCGCCACGGCCGCCTCCTACCAGGCCGTCGCCGAGGCAGAGCGCGCCCTCCAGGCCAGCAACCTGGCGGTGGAGCAGCAGATCAACGCCCAGTCGCAGGCGGTGAACCATGCGATGGAAAGTGCGGCGTCGGCAAGCGCGAACGGCGCCAAGGAAAACGGCGCACTGGAGTATCAGCTCTCCCAGGCGGACCTGCGCTCCCCGCTCGGCGGCGTGATCACCGCCGTCAACGGCCAAGCCGGCATGCCCGCCGAGGGCCCCATCCTCACCGTGGCGGATGACTCGACGCTGCTGGTGAAGTCCACGGTAAAGGAAGGAGACATCGCACAGGTCACGGTGGGCGACGAGGTCACGTTCACCTCCCCGTCCAGCCCCGGCAAGGAATACAAGGGCAAGGTCACCTTCATCTCCCCCACCGCCCAGCAGGACGCGCCCGCCGAGCCCGGCGCGAACAAAGGGGGCTCCGGCAGCTCCGCCAAGCCCGAGTTCCCCGTACACATCCGCGTCGAGGGCAACCGCGACGGCCTGCGCCTAGGCTCCACCACCAAGGCAAAGATCATCACGGAGAAGGACACCGACGCCATCACCATCCCCCTGTCCGCGCTGTACGACGACAATGGCCAGACCTCCGTCCTCGTCGTCGAGGACGGCGAGATCCGCGCGCGCAAGGTCACCGTGGCCACCGAATCCACCCTGTCCGCGGCCATCGCCTCGGGCGTGAAGGAGGGCGAGACAGTCATCGCCCAGGCGGACATGTTCAAGGACCGCATCGGTGAGGCCGTCGAGGTTGCGGACGCATGAGCCATCTCATCGACATGCGGGGAATTGTCAAGCGCTTCAACGAGGGCCTCGACAGCGAGCTGACCGTCCTCCCCGGCCTCGATTTCACCGTGGACGAGGGCGAGTTCGTGGCCGTCGTGGGCCAGTCCGGCTCCGGCAAGTCCACGCTCATGAACATCATCGGCCTCCTCGACCGCCCCACCGCCGGCGCGTACCACCTGGCGGGGGTGGATGCGCTCGCGCTTGGCGACGACAAACTGGCCAGCTTCCGCGGCCAAAAAATCGGCTTCATCTTCCAAAACTTCAACCTGATCGGCCGCATCTCCGCGCTGAAGAACGTTGAGATGCCCATGGTCTACGCGGGCGTTTCCGCCCATGAGCGCACGCAGCGCGCCCAGCAGCTGTTGGAGATGGTCGGCATGACCGACCGCATGAATCACCTGCCCAACGAGCTCTCCGGCGGCCAGAAGCAGCGCGTCGCCGTCGCCCGCGCCCTAGCCAACGAACCGGACATCCTGCTGGCGGACGAGCCCACCGGCGCACTGGATTCCCAGACCGGGCGCATGGTCATGGATCTCTTCCACGAGCTGCATCGCACCCACGGCAAGACCATCTTGTTCATCACCCACAACCCGGAGTTGGCCGAGGAGTGCTCCCGCACGGTCACGATGGCGGACGGAGTGCTTTCATGAATTTCGCCGAATCCACCAAGATGGCGCTGTCCAGCCTGCGCACCAACAAGATGCGCTCGGCGCTGACTCTCTTAGGTGTCATCATCGGCATCGCTGCCGTCATCGCCATCGTCACGCTGGGCAGCTCGCTGCAGGCCTCCGTACAAAAGGACCTGGATAAGGTCGGAGCCAACAACTTCTCCGTCCAAGTCAAGGAGCGCCCGGAGGAGGGCGAGGAAGACAAGGCCGAAGATCCATTCATGGGCGGCGGCACCATCGAGGACTCCGATTCCCTGCTCACCCCCGATATGCTCGACGCCGTCAAGGCCGCCATGGGCTCCCAGATCGAGGGCATCATCATCGGCGAGTACAACTCCTACCCCGGCGAGATGACCGCGGAGAACGACTCCGCCACGGCCCAGGAAAAGTCCACCAACTTGCTGCTGCGCCCCACGAATCCGGACTACGTCTCCGCCTCGCAGTACTCCATCCAGGCGGGTCGCTCCCTCAACGCCGACGACATCGACTCCGCCCGCCCCTCCACCATGCTCAGCGTGGAGACCGCCACGGAGCTCTTCGGCAGCCCCGACGCCGCGGTGGGCCAGTATGTCGACTTCCAGCTCGACGACGGCACCTCGCTCAACCTGGGAGTCATCGGCGTCTACGAGGAACCGGAGACCGGCCCGCTGGTGGGCGGCGGATCCGCGCAGACCGCCCTCGTGCCCTACCCCCTTGAGGCCGAGCTCACCACCTCCACCGGCGCCGGCGAGGGCTTTAGCCAGGTCTCCGTTCGCGGCGGGGCTGATACCGACAAGGCCGCGGTGGCCAGCAACCTCCAGCGCGCCTTCGACAGCTACTACGCCACCAACCCGGACTACAAGGTGGAAGTGTCTGACTTCAGCGAGGATCTGGCCTCCCTCAACCAGATCTTCACCACGATGAGCCTGGTGCTCGCGGCGATCGGCGGCATTTCCCTGCTCGTCGGCGGCATCGGAGTGATGAACATTATGCTCATCACCGTCACGGAGCGCACCCGCGAGATCGGCATCCGCAAGGCCCTAGGCGCGCGCCGCCGCGATATCCGCATGCAGTTCATCACCGAAGCCGTCGTGGTCTGCCTCATTGGTGGCCTCATCGGTATTGCTATCGGCACCGCCGCCGGCATGGCGGGCGCAGCAGCCATCGGCGCGCTCGTCTTCCCACCACTGTGGGCAGTCATCATGTCGATGCTCTTCTCACTGTCCATCGGCCTCTTCTTCGGCTACTACCCTGCCGGCAAGGCCGCGAAGCTGGACCCGATTGAGGCGCTGCGCTACGAGTAGGACCCCACTAATGGCACACTGGGCAACATGAAGATTGCATTCCTGGGAACTGGCCGAATGGGTACCGAGCTCGCCCGACACCTCCTCGATCACCATGAGCTCACCGTCTGGAACCGCACCGCTGAGCGCGCGCAGCCGCTGATTGACGCCGGAGCTACCCGCGCCGAGTCCCCCACTGCCGCCGTGGAGGGTGCAGAGGTCATCATTACCTCGCTCTTTGGCCCGGACGATATCCGCGAGATGATCATTGACACCAACCTCGTACCCGCGGGCGTGACCTGGATCGATACCACCACCGTCTCCCCTGACGCGGCCCGCGAGTTCGCCGCCGCGGTGGATTCCTATGTTCACGCACCCGTCGTCGGCTCACTTGGCCCGGCGCGCGAGGGCACGCTCGGCGTGTACGTGGGCACGCCTGACGACGACCGCCGCGAGCTCGCTATGACCATTGCGGAGCCCTGGGCCGATGAGAACAAGCTCATCGGCGTGGAGTCCGCTCCCACCGCAGCACTTGGCAAGCTCCTGGCCAACCTGGCCCTGGCCGTCACCGCGGAGGGCCTGCTCGAAGCACTGCAGCTTGGTGAGTCTGAGGGCCTCGACTCCGAGGTCATCCTCGAGATGCTCGACATCACCGGCCTGGCCTTCATGAAGAACATGAAGGGCCCGTTCATCACCGGTGAGCGCAACACCACTCCGGGCGACTTCACCGTCGACGCCCTGTGCAAGGACGCCAAGCTCATGGAGATGACCTCCAACAAGCCGCTGCCCGCGGTCACCGCCGCCATCCAGCGCTTTGAGGAGCAGCAGGCCATGGGCCACGGCGACCAGGACTTCTCCTCCATCTTCGTCTTCCGCAACAAGGGCTAGGCCCCGCCGCTACGCACCGCGCTTTCCGACGAGTCCGCGCAGCACTTCCTCCAGCTGCGCGTTATCCCCAGTGTCTTGGCTGTGAAAGCGCGCGTCAATAAACTCCGCTCGCACGCGGCTATCACTCGCTAACCGCTCCACGTCAAGTTCGTATCCCGCCGCCTTGACCAGCTCGTCAAAGAACACCGTTTGCGTGCGAGTATTTCCTTCTCTAAAGCTGTGCACCACATTGAGCTCGCCCCACAGTTCCGCCAGCTTGGCCACAAACTCATCAATCCCCAGGCCACGCAGAAAGTTATCCTTCGCCAACCCCCCGAACAGCTTCTCCGCTGCCTTCGTCATTTCCGGACCCGCCGGGTAATAGGCATGCCCTGCCTTAATCATGAACTGCCCCATTGGCGCAGTGCGCTCTTCCCCTGCCCACTCGTACACATCCTGAAAGAGATGTCGATGTATGGCTTTGAAGTGCGC
The DNA here is from genome assembly GCF_046097495.1 of Corynebacterium axilliensis. Classification (NCBI taxonomy): domain Bacteria; kingdom Bacillati; phylum Actinomycetota; class Actinomycetes; order Mycobacteriales; family Corynebacteriaceae; genus Corynebacterium; species Corynebacterium axilliensis. Next base: position 2,200,560 of record NZ_CP175768.1, on the reverse strand, counting down.
ATAGTCGAAATCACCTTTCACAGGTTCCGAGTCCAACTCGGTTATCCGAAGAAATACAAGCCTTTCTTCCAAGATCCGTAGTTCTTCTGCATCATCTAACCCCAAGCGATTCTTCAGAACCTTAGTCCCAGGAATGAAATAGCTCTCCCAGCCCCCGCTCATGTTTCTTTCCCGCGCTCTACTTCAACGAAGCACGCCGTACACGAGCGACTGCTTCGTCGGCAGATAATGTCCCTGCGGCCACCTCGCGGCCTAATTGCCGAACGTACTCATCCGTCACGTCGTGGCCTGCCAGACGCAGCGCTGCATCACTCAGCGCCAAAGGATCACGGGCACTACTACTTTCAACTTGAATCGGCTTGGACATTGCTACCCTCCCGAGTTTCTAACTACACTTCGCCCCATTTTAGCAGCACAAGACCTCAATCCCTAGGGTTCTTCCCAGCTCGAGGAGAACGTTCAGGGCGAGCATTTTGCTAAACTTCATCAATAAGTTTCAACTATTATCTAGCCGCCCAATACAAGGAGATCACCGCCCAACAATGCTTTCCATCGACGCCGACTATGGGCACACTGCACCCCTAGGACACCTTGAGAAGGACTTCGCTCCAGGCCGCATCTATGGCCTTGCCGGCCCTAATGGTGCAGGCAAGTCCACGCTGCTCGCCACGCTGGGCGGAGAGCTTGCACCCCTCGATGGTTCAGTGCAGTGCGATGACCATCCCGTCGGCACGAAGGAGCAGCCGGGTGCTGTGATTACGGTGGCCGAGCCGGTTTTCCTCCCCGACCTCACCGTGGGCGAGCACCTGGACTTGATAGGAAAGGCGGCAGGGGTGGACGTCGCCAAGCTCTGCGAACTCTGGGCACTCGATCCTCTCCTTCCGCACCCAGCCTCGCGCCTGTCCTCGGGCCAGCGCCAGCGCGTGTTCTTGGCGGCGCAGCTATACCAGCCGGCACGTGCAGTGCTTATCGACGAACCCGAGCGCCACCTCGACGCCGCCTGGACCGAGTTCCTCGCCAGCGAATTGCGCTACCTAGCCGACGAGGAGAATCGCTGCATCGTTGTGGCCACGCATTCCGACACCATCACCCAGGCCTGCGACGAGGTGGTGCAGCTGTGATGCGCGTGCTATCGCGGCTAGGTGATGGCATTTGGTACCTCATCCTCGCCGGCGTCGTCTTCGGCTTCGGTTATACAGTCTGGCAAGAAGTCGGCGCAGTCCTGCCTGCCATCCCGGCGCGCATCACGCTGACTAGCGTCGCCCCGATTGCCGGCATCGTGGGACTGCTCGCGCTTATGGTGCTCACCGAGGTTCTCTATCCTCTGCGCGCGCTATCCCGGGAGCGTTGGGTGTACGTTGATCGCCCGCGCGGCCGGCTGCGCGGTACCGACTGGATGACGTGGGCGCAGCTAATGGGGTTCGGGATCTTGGGCCTCGGCATCTGCGTGTCCACCGGGCTATCCCCGTGGTTCGCGCTGGCAGTCCCGGCCCTGCGTTTCGTCGTGGGGTGGCGCTCGTTCACGCTGGCTTCGCTTCTCAGCGCTGGGCGCACGCGCCTGGTCGGTGGATTTGGCCTTGGCCTTCTCGATTCGGAGGTCACCTCTGATGCCATTGCGAGCCAATCCGCCTGGATTCCTCGTCGCGCCCATGCGCCCTCCACGTTGACGGGTCTCTTCTTCCGTCGTCTGGGACGACGGTGGTACATCGGCGTCGGTGCCCTCGCGGCCCTCGGCTTGTCGTTGGGGTTCGCCCCACAGCTCGGGGCGCTGGCTATCGTCGGATTCATGTCTGCGTGGAGCATCGTCGGTGCGGCGGTTGGGCGCGCCGCCTCCTTCAGCCGCATCAGCGACGATGCATGGCCCGACTGGGGCCTTCCCCTTATCGCTTCAGTGGGCACGGCACTCCTTGGTGCCGGTGTCCTCCTCTTGGTGTGGAAGCTCTCCGCCATCGCAGTGGTGCTCATCATCGCCGGTCTTAGCTGGGCGTCGTTCAAGCGTTCCCGCCCGGCACAGGTAGACAGCATGTCCATGCTGGACAGCGGCGGCTTCGGCGTCTCCTTCTCCCCCGAGGTGCTGCACTACATTGCCCGCGGCGCCCTCGGTCTTGGTGTGGCGGCCCTTGCACTGGGGTATTAGCCGGTGCTAGCCTTTCGGGTATGAAGATTTTTTCCTAATTCGACGTCACACTTTTTACGCGACTTACTCGAAGGTGGATTTCTTCATGCCTGTTTCTTTTTCTCATCTCACCGTCACCTGGCCCGACGGCACCCCTTGTTTCACGGACGTCACCGGTACGTTTTCCTCCCACTTCACGGGCTTGGTCGGAGCGAATGGCTCCGGAAAATCAACGCTAGCCAAGGTCCTTGCAGGCCTTATTGCCCCGAGTTCGGGAACGGTATCCGCAGGTTCAGTCCTCTATGTCGACCAGGATTTAGGCCTCCATACGTCTAGCACCATCGCCGATGTCTTTGGCGCGACCGAAGTCCTCAACGCCATTGCCCGCATTGAGGCTGGCGAATACTCGGAAGAGCTCGCCACCACTGTTGGTGAGCAGTGGGATTTAGCAGAGCGCATCGAAGCGGCTCTCGACGCCGCGAGTATCCCCTTCCCGCTGGAACGCACTATAGGGACTTTGTCTGGTGGTGAGGCGGTGACCGTGGCGCTGACCGCTGCCTTCTTCGACAGGCCGGACTTCCTCATCCTCGACGAGCCCACCAACAACCTGGACTCCGCATCGCGGACGCGCCTGCTCGAGCTCATTCGCACCGCGCCGATGCCGGTTCTCGTCGTCTCTCACGACCGCGAGCTCCTCGAGCACGCCGACAGCATCGCGGAGCTCTACCACGGAACGCTCCGCGAGTTTGACGGGAACTACTCGGCCTACCGCGCAGCGATCGACGCCGAGCAGGATGCCGCGCAGGCCAAGGTCAGGGAGACCAAGGCCGAGCACCGCAAACAGATTCGCGAGCGCGCCGCCATGCAGACCCGCATCGCCCGCGATGCCCGCCGTGGCAAGAACTTCGCCGCCTCCAAACGCAAACCCGGCATGGCCATGGGCTTGGACAAGAACCGTTCCGAGCGCTCCGCTGCTGGGCGTTCCCAACAGGCCAACGACGCAGTCGCTGCCGCTCAGTCCGCACACGACAAGGCGCAGCGCGCGCTTCGCGACGACACCCATGTCCACATCGACCTGCCCGGCACCGAGCTTCCCGCGGGCACCCGCGTCCTCGTCAGCGATCTGCTGAGTATCACCGGACCCGAGCGCGTTCGCCTCGCCGGGCCCAACGGCAGCGGCAAGACCACCTTCCTCAACCGCGTCGCCCGCGGCGACGTCGAGTACGCACTGCCCTGCGGATACATCCGCCAGCGCATCGTCTTGCCTGCGGAGAAATCGGTGCTCGACATCGTCCGAGAGGCCAACCCCAACGCCGACCCGCAGTTCCTGCGCGACCAGCTGGCGCAGATGCTCTTTATCAATGACAAGATCCACCAGCCCGTAGGCCAGCTTTCCGGTGGCGAGCGCTTCCGCGTCGAAGTCGCCCGCGTCCTGCTCAGCGATCCGGCCCCGCGCTTCCTGCTTCTCGACGAACCAACCAACAACCTCGACATCCCCACCACCGACTGGTTAGTCCAGGTGCTCACAAGCTACCGCGGCGCCTTCATCCTGGTCAGCCACGACGAGCACGTGTGCGAGCGGGTGAACCTCACAACGACCGTTGTTTTGGATGACCATAACTCTCTCCGCGAAACGGAATACTTACTGCGTTCCCCTCGCAATGCCCAGCGCCTGCTTGACTCGATTGACAAGCTGGAGGCAAAAGATGCCTTCTAGCAGATCCCACTACTAGCTGACGAGCCCCTGCGCCGCAGCGCGGGCGTCCGCGATAATGGCGGGCACGCCAACCCCGCCCGCCCAGGCGCCGGTGGCGGCGATTCCGGGGACCTCACCAAGCGCGTCCTGCGCAGCGGCCACCGTGGCCAGGTGCTTCTCGTCATAGCGCGGGATTCCGCCGAACCAGCGCTGCGTGTAAATCTCCTCCACGCCGGCGGCACGACCATCGAAGCCGGTAATCTTCTGCAGGTCATCGAGGGCGTAGTCCACGAGGTCATCTTCTTCCGCGCGGACGAGGGAATCGTCGCCAAAGCGCCCGAAGGACGCACGCACGAGGAAGCCTTCGCGCTCGCCCAGGTGCGGCCACTTGTTGGAGGACAGCGTGAAGGCCTTGGCGTGCAGGTCGGGTTCGTCGGCGGCGATGAGGATTCCGGTGGCGTCGGGAAGCGCGTTGCCCTCCGGGTCCGTGGCGGAGGCAAAGTTGAAGCCCACGACCACAGAAGAGGCCAGCTGAATAGTGGCGAGCTGCGCGGCGGCCTCGGGGGCGACGGCCTTGATGAGGCGCGCGGTGGTCGGCGCCGGGGTGGCGAAGAGGACGCGGTCGAAGGGACCCAGGTCCCCCGGGGCGCCCTTGACCTCGAAGGCCTCGCCCTTGCGGGTCACGCCGGAGACGAACGTATCGAGGTGGATCTGCGCGCCGGACTGCTCCGCCAGCGCCTCGTAGAGCTCGGCGTAGCCGCCCTTGAAAGCACCGAAGACCGAGCCCTCGGCGGGGCTGCGGCCGGACTCGATCTGCTTAATCGCGGCAGACAGCGTGACCGGGCCGTCCTGCGCCAGCGTGTCCAAGGCAGCCGCCAGGTGCGGCACGGTGGCGCGCAGCCCCAGGTCGTCGGCGGCGCAGGAGTACACGCCACCGAGCAGGGCGGAGACCACGTGGTCAACGACATCGTCGCCGTACTGCGCACGCACAAGCTTGCCGACGGACACATCCCCACCAATCTCCCACTCGAAAGGCTGCTCGTTGGCGATGCGCTCGTTGGTGGCCGCGGAGAAAAAGTCCTGCGGCGCGGACGGGATGCCCATCACCCCGCCCTGGGGCAGGAAGTGCAGCTCGCCACCGGTATATACGCGGGGGCGCAGCGCGGTGTTAGGCTCCACGAAGGAGCCGCTCAGACCAAGCTCGGTGAAGAAGTCCACGGCATCCTGGCGGCGCCGGATGAAGGCCTCTGCGCCCATGTCCGTCGGCCCGCCGTTAAACGGCACGGTGTGCAGCTTGCCGCCGATGCGGCCGGCCGCCTCAAAAACGTACACCTCGTGGGAGCGCAGCTCCCATGCTGCGGTCAATCCCGCTAGTCCAGCACCGATGATCGCGATCTTCATTTAGCCTCCTCGTGGATGATGGCGACGGCGCGGGTGACTGCGTCGGCGTCGGTAGTCGGCAGAACCCCGTGGCCGAGGTTCCAGATGTGCCCTTTTATGTCGCCGTGCTCTGTCGCACGAGCGACCTCGGACTTGATGGTACGCACCGCCTGGCGCACCGCGTCCTCACCGGCGAAGAGCAGGGCCGGGTCCAGGTTGCCCTGCAAGACATCCGCGTTGACGCGGGCAGCAGCTGCGTCCATGGTCACGCGGTAGTCCACGCCCATGACCTCGGAACCGGCCTCCGACATCGCGCCGAGCAGTTCCCCAGTGCCCACGCCGAAGTGGATGCGCGGCACGCGGCCCGCGGCAACCTCGAGGATGCGCGTGGAATACGGCAGCACGAACTCGCGGTAGTCGCGCTCATTGAGGTAGCCCGCCCAAGAATCGAAGAGCTGCATGGCGTCAATGCCGGCGTCGAGCTGCAGCTCCAAGAACGCGATGATGGTGGGCGTGAGCCGCTCCATGAGCGCGTGCCAGGTCTGCGGCTCGGAGTGCATAAGCGCCTTGGTGCGCTCGTGGTTCTTGGACGGGCCACCCTCGATGAGGTAACTGGCCAGGGTAAACGGCGCACCGACGAAACCGATGAGCGCCTGGGTATCGGTGAGTTCTTGCAGGATGATCTCGATGCCCTGGCGAACCTCAGGCACGTCGACGTCGAGAACCGGCAGGTCCGCCACGTCCTCCTTAGTTCGCACCGGGGCATCCATGACGGGACCGCGGCCGGGGACGATTTCCACGCCCACGCCCGCCGCCTTGAGCGGGACGACGATATCGCTGAACAAGATGGCCGCGTCCACGTCGTGGCGGCGCACCGGCTGCAAGGTGATCTCCGCCAAGAGCTCCGGCATGAAGCAGGAGTCCAACATGCTGATCCCCTCGCGGACCTTACGGTATTCCGGCAGGGAACGGCCCGCCTGGCGCATGAACCAGACGGGCGGGCGGGACGGGGTACGGCCGGAAGCGGCCTCAACGAGCGGCGCGGCAGACAGTCGTGACATACCGTCCATTATGAATCAAAAGTTGGATTCCGCGCCAATCACGCGCGCTCGAGGCGGCGGGCCTTGATGAAGGCGTTGGAGTTCGGGTGGAACAGGAAGTAAATACCCACCATGAGCACCATGGGGATGAACAACAGCAACAGCTCGCCCACGCCGATGATGAGTGCGGCGACGTTGACAAACATCGCGTAGGCGGAGACCAGCACGATGGCGCGGCGCGCCCACGTCGAGCCGCCCGCCAGCTGTGCCGCGCAGGCGGCGATGACGACCGCGCCCACGATGTTGGACACCGCCGCAAAGCGCACGTTGAAGGCGATGAAGTCCCGCGCCTCCGGAGCGATTCCCGTGACAACCTTGGTGGAGGCACCGATGCCCACGATGCCGGCGGTGAGCATGATGACGGCCGCGACGACGAAGACCCAGTAGGCAATGCGCAGCTGCGCAGGCCAGGTGGATGTGTCCTGCTCGCCGTCCATCTGCGTGCGGCGCGGGCGGCGGTTGTAGTCGATGGGGCCTGGGCGATCGGTCACGAGCGGTCGTCCTTCTTGTCGGTGCGGTCTTTATCGCGCTTCTCTTGGTTCTCTTGGCGGCGCTGGTCCTCCAGCTCCTTTCGCATCTGGCGCATCTGCTCCATCTCCCCGGTGTATTCCAGGACCTCCTCCTTGGAGCAGAAGATGAGCCCCATCACCGCGGTCACGCCGGCGAGGATCTGCACGCCCGCATCGAGGACGAACAGCCAGTCCGGCACATGGGCGCCGGCCGGGCTGGTGAAGAACACCAGCAGCACGCGGAAGCCGAAGTACAGGGAGAAGGCGAACCACAGGCGCCGGCCGGTGCCCGCCGCAGAGGAGTTGGTGTTGAGCAGCCACAGCATGATGCCCAGCAGCACCACGATGGCGAGGGAGATAAAGGAGCTAAACGCCACCGACCCGTACGCCACGAGCTGCACGAAGGAGTCCGAGAGCTCCTGGCCGGTGCTCTGGGCCGCCTGCTCCGCGGTCTCCTCCGCCTGGGCAAAGAGTTCGCTGCGGTTAAACATCGTCAGCACGACGCTGAGGATGAGGTGCACCGCCTCCAGGATCAGGGCGCAGAGCCACACCTTGATCATCAGCGCTACGGCTTCAGTGCGCTTGCCTTTCTTCGGCTCCTTCTCGGCCTTGGCGGGCAGCGCGGAGTTCGGTGTCTGGGTCACGGCTCTCCTTCACTTCGGCCCCGGTAGGGGCCCTTACTTCAGCAGGCGGGCGGCGTCGGTGGCGAAGTACGTCAGGATCTGATCGGCGCCCGCGCGCTTGAACGCGGTCAAGGACTCCAGCATAACGGCCTCGCCGTCAATCCACCCGTTCTGGGAAGCAGCCTTGATCATCGCGTACTCGCCGGAGACCTGGTACACGGCCACCGGGACGGAGGAGCGCTCCGCCACACCCGCCAGAACGTCCAGGTAGGGCAGGCCCGGCTTCACCATGACGATGTCCGCGCCCTCCTCAATGTCGAGGTCCACCTCCAGCATGGACTCGCGGTAGTTGCGCGGATCCTGCTGGTAGGTGCGGCGGTCGCCCTCCAGGGAGGAGCCGACGGCGTCGCGGAACGGGCCGAAGGAGGGCGAGGCGTACTTGGCGGAGTAGGCCATGATGGCTACGTCCTCGTGGCCGGCCTCATCGAGGGACTCACGGATGGCGGCAATCTGGCCGTCCATCATGCCGGAGGGGCTGACCATGTGCGCGCCGGCGCGGGCCTGGGAGCGGGCCATGTCCTGGTAGAGCTTCACCGTTTCGTCGTTAAGCACGCGGCCCTTATCATCCAGCATGCCGCAGTGGCCGTGCGAGGTGAACTCGTCCAGGCAGGTATCCGCCATGACGATGAGGTCATCGCCGAACTCCTTGCGCAGCTCCTCAATGCCACGGTTGAGGATGCCCTGCGGATCCCAGGCGACGGAGCCGGTCTCATCCTTGTCCTCCTCCAGCGGCACGCCGAAGAGGTCAACGCACTTCACGCCCGCCTCGAGGGCCTCGTGGGCCGCGCGCTTCAGCGAGTCCATCGTGTGCTGGTGGACGCCCGGCATGGACGGAATCTCGCGGGGTTCGTCCAGGCCGTCCACCACGAACATCGGCAGGATGAAGTCACTGGGGCGCAGCGTGGTTTCGGCGACAAGCTCCCGGAAGGCCGGGGTCTGGCGCAGGCGGCGGGGGCGACGAACAATGCTCATGAGTGTTAACTCTCCTTCGAGCTCGAAATAGTCAGCTAAATCCTATGCTTTGTCGACCTTAGTAGCTGCCGTCTTTTTACGGGAACGGCGCTTCTTGCGCGGGGCCGGCAGGTTGCCGGAGGCGCGGAGGGCGGCGACGTGGTCCGCCAAGGCGTCGACAAGCGCGGGCACATCCGCAACCTCCGGGACCACGTCGACGCGCAGGCCCAGCTCCTCAGCCGCAGCCTTGGTCGACGGCCCAATGCACGCAATGACGGTGCGGGCGTGCGGCTTGCCGGCGATGCCCACGAGGTTGCGGACAGTCGACGGCGACGTGAACGTCACCGCGTCGAAGCCACCGGTCTTGATCATGTCGCGAATTTCCGCCGCCGGCGGGGCCGCCCGTACGGTGCGGTACGCCACGACGTCGTCGACTTCCCAGCCCAGATCCAACAGGCCAGTAACCAGGGTTTCGCCCGCAATGTCCGCGCGGGGCAGCAGGACGCGGCTCACGGCGTCGATGTCCTCCACGTAGTTCGGGAAGACGTCCACCAAGCCCTCGGCGTTCTGCTTCGTCGGCTTCGGCATAACCTCTGGGACCATGCCCTTAGCGCGAATAGCATCGGCAGTCTTCTGCCCCACCGCGGCCAGGTGCACGCCGGCGAAGTCGCGGGCGTCGAGCCCCAGCTCCGCAATCTTCTTCCACACCGCACTCACCGCGTTGACGGAGGTGAAGACGATCCACTTGTAGCGGCCTTCGACAATGCCCTTGATGGCGCGGTCCATCTGCGCCGGGTTGCGCGGCGGCTCCACGGAAATGGTGGGCACCGACTGCGGGATGGCACCGTGCCCGGCCAGGCGGGCACTCATGGCGGCGGCCTGCTCCTTCGTGCGCGGGACCAGCACGCGCCAGCCGTACAGCGGGCGGTTCTCCCACCACGAGTACTTGGAGCGGTCATCGAAGCTGCGGCCCAGCGTCACCACCAGCTCACCGGGCAGCTCCGCGTCGAGCTTGCCCAGGGTGCCCAGGGTGGTCTCGTGCGTGCGCTGCAGGCGGGTGGTGCCGTGGACGGTCACGTACGCCTCGGTCTCCGCGGGCATGCCACGGTCCACCAGCTCCCGGGAGATAACCGGCAGATCCTCCGCCGTGGCCTGCAGGACCAGCGGCTGCGTGGCGGATGCCAGCCCGTCCCAGTCCGCGCCCTCCGTAATATCGGCCTCGGTGTACGTCGCGCCCAGCGCGATGCCGGCAAAGGACGGCACCGTCGACGGCAGCGACATGCCCGGCACCACCTGAAATTCCATGCCGGCGTTCGCCACAGCAGAAATCTCTGCCTTGATGGACTCGCGGTTAAGCGGGTTGCCCGTGACCAAGCGGATAACGTCACGACCCTCGGCGCGGCGCAGCGCCTCGCGCAGCTGGGCAACCACGTCTTCCTGCGGTTCCTCAAATACCGCTGCTGTCGGCGGGGCAGGACGCGGCGGCTTCCGACGAGCACCAGCCTCCTTGGCGGCGGCGCAGATACGCTCGTATTCTTCCTCGGCGGCGTCGCGAAGCTCCTGCGGCACCGGCACCTGCCGCGCCACGACATCGCGCACCCCCTGGGACACGCCTGCGTCCGCGATAGCGATGGCGGATGCCTCCAGAACCTCGCGGGCGCGCACGGTCAACAAGTCAGGGTTGCCTGGGCCGGCACCGACGAAGACGACTCTGCCCAGATCAGGCGACTGCGTATCCGGCACGGCATTGCTCATAAGGTTCTTTTCTAGTCTGTGGTCTCGAAGCGCCCCATCCTTCAACGGTGGGCGCACGGACAGGGAAAAGCCCCCTCAGAAAGGGATTAAGGGGGGCTGAATCATTGTGGTCAATGATTATGTGCTAGGTACACACTAAAGGATAAGGCGCGAAACCAAAAATCAGTTATCCAGCAGGTCGGCCGCCCCCTGCGCGAAAAGCTCCTCCGAGACGGCACGCCCCAGCTCCTGCGCCTGGACCGCCATTCCGGCCGCCTGCGCGGTGAGCTGACGCGAACCATCCACCGCGAAGACGCCGCCGCGGACCACCAGCTGCTCACCTTCCCAGTGGGAGGTCGCCGCCACGGGCGCGGTGCAGCCAGCCTCCAGGCGGGAGAGCACGGTGCGCTCCGCCTGGGCTGCGGCGGTGGCGGTGTTATCTGCCAACTGGGCAATCGCCTCCGCTGCCGGGGTTGCCTTGACTGCCTCAATGGCCAGAGCACCCTGCGCCGGTGCGGGCATGAAGACCCCCGGATCGAAGACCTCGGTGGCACGGTCGGCATAGTTGGCACGGACCAGGCCGGCGTAGGCCAGCAGAACCGCGTCGAGCTCGCCGCCGGTGACCTTGCCCATGCGGGTATCGATGTTGCCGCGCAGGGGGCGAATGTCCAGGTCCGGGCGCAGGGCCTTGAGCTGGCTAATTCGACGCGGGGCGGAGGTACCCACGCGCGCGCCCTCCGGCAGCTCCTGAAGCGTCAGCCCGTCCCGGGCAACGAGCGCCTCCCGCGCGTCCTGGCGCTGCGGAACCACCAGGTCAAAGCGCGGATCGGCGGCCGTGGGAAGGTCCTTGAACGAATGCACGGCAATGTCGCACTCACCGCCTGCCACGGCCTCGCGCAAAGCCTGGGTGAACACGCCCACGCCGATGCGCTCAACGGGCGCCATGTTGACGTCGCCGTGCGTGGTCACGATGTGCAGCTCCGCCTCATAGCCGGCGGACTTCAGCCACTCTTGCACGTGGCCCGACTGCGTCGTTGCCAGCAGGGATCCACGGGTGCCAATCTTCAGCATTTACGACTCCTTCTTTTGTGCGGCCTGCATCTGGGCGGCGTCGGGAAGCTCGGCGACATCCACCGCCACCCCGCTGCCCTCCAGCTGCAGCCCAAAGAGCTCCTGCAGCGCGGTCTCGTGGCTCACGCTGCCCGAGCTGGCGGCGAGCTGCTTGGCGCGGACCGTGGGCTCGTGGAGCAGCTTATCCGCCACCCGCTTCAGCGCGCGGTTGACGTCCCCCATCTGGCGCTCATCCAGCTCCGGGTGCTTCTGCTCCAGGCGGGCGACCTCGCACTGCACGAGGTCCGCCGCGCGCTGGCGCAGGGCCGAGACCGCCGGCACCACGTCGCGCACGCGCTGGGCGGAGGCGTAGGCCTCCAGCTCCTCCGTCACGATGCGGCGCGCCTGCGCGTGGGGGCTGCTGCCGGCGGCAAGGTCTGTCGCGGCGGCGTCGAGGGACTTGCTCAGGCGCTCGATATTGACCAGCTCCACGCCCTCCAGCTCCGCGGTCGCATCGTCGATATCCCGGGGCAGGGACAGATCCACCAGCATGAGCGCGCGGCCCGCCACGTGGTAGCGCTCGACGTCGGCGGCCGTGATGGTGAAGTCCTGCGCGCCGGTGGCAGAGATGGCCATGTCCACGGAGTGCAGCGCCTGGGCGCGGTCGCTAAATTCCACGACGTCCGCGTGCACGCCGGCCTCATGGGCGTGCTCCGCCAGGCGCTGCGCGCGGGCGGTGGTGCGGTTCGCAATGACCAAGTCGGCGCCGAGACGCCCGGCATGGGTCGCCGCCAGGGACGCCATCGCGCCTGCGCCCAGGATGAGCACCCGCTTGCCGTCCAGCTTTTCGGTCCCCATGCGCTGCAGCGCCTGGTCGAAGGCGAAGGAGACCATGGAGGCGCCGGCCTCATCAATGTCGGTCTCGGAATGCACGCGCTTTCCGGTGCGCAGCGCGGACTGCGCCAGGGCGTGGATGCGCGGGCCCACCGTGCCCTGCTCGGAGGCGGACTGGTAGGCGCTGCGCACCTGGCCGATAATCTGCTGCTCCCCCACCACCATGGAGTCCAATCCCGAGGTCACCGTCATGAGGTGCTCCGCGGCGGCGTCGGCGTAGCGCACGTACAGGTAGGTGCGCAGCTCATCCTCCGCCACCCCGGAGATCTCCGCGAGCACGCGGACGACGTCGTGGACGCCGGCGTGGAAGGAGTTGGTGACGGTGTAGACCTCCATGCGGTTACACGTGGAGATAATCATGGCCTCCGACAGCGACCCCGCCTGGACCATGGCGCCGCAGGCGGAGTGCTGGACGGACTCATCCATGCTCAGCTTCTCCAACAGCGCCACCGGCGCCGACTGATGCGACATGCCCACGACGAGCACACTCATGCACTACCCTCCAGTTCTCGATCATCCCTTTGGATGACCCAAATCAACCAAAAGGCTAGCAGCTTGGCGACGCTTTCCGAAACTACGCCGACAGCGCCTCCGCCAGCTCCGCGTTGTCCACTTCCCAGCAGGAGAACTCCTCGCCGTCAATCACCACAACCGGCACGCGGTCGCCGTATTCCATGGCCAGCTCCCGGTCCTCATCCACCGTGCGCACGCTAAGCGCGCAGCCCGCCTGCGCCACCACGGGCTCGATCTGCTGGCGCACCCGCTCGCAGGATCCGCAGGTCGTGCGCACCATGAGCTCAACGGTGTGAGGCTGGGAAGACATGGGTCTCCTTATTCAGAAGAAATATAGGCAACGGTTTACTATGGACACGTTAGTCTTCCGTCCCGTTGAAAGCTGAATGCGTGTCCCTCCCCATCCCTCCCGGTATGCCCAACTCCCCGCGTGAGTTCCTGGCCAACTGGACCGCGAGCAGGGGCAACCTCCGAAATTTCCTCGAACAGCAAGCCTTCGCTCCCCTCGGTGAGGATCATCAGCGGGCGGCCGGTGAGGCGTCGGCAGCCGCGGCGGTGGAACAGCTCTTCGGTATCTCCTTAGATTCCTTCTCCTCCGGCCTCGAGTCCGTGAAGGGCTCCTTCGAATCCGCCGGCGCGCGCAGCATCACCGCGCCCGACCCGGACATCCCCCAGGACCCCGGCACGGCCGCGTTTTTCGACGTCGACAACACCCTGGTCCAAGGCTCCTCCTTGGTGTCCTTCGCCTTCGGCTTGGCGCGCCGACGTTATTTCAGTCTCTCGGAGATTCTTCCCATTGCCTGGAAGCAGCTGAAGTTCCGGGTCTCCGGCTCAGAAAACGCCGGGGATGTGGCCTCCGGGCGCGTCCAAGCCCTCGAGTTTGTTAAGGGCCGCTCGGTAGCGGAGATGGTCGCCCTGTGCGAGGAGATCGTGGACCAGTCCATGGCGCACAAGGCTTACCCGGGCACCAAGCAGCTGGCACAGATGCACCTCGACGCCGGCCAGCAGGTCTGGCTCGTCACCGCCACCCCGGTGCAGCTGGCGCAGATCCTGGCGCAGCGCTTCGGGTTCACGGGAGCTCTCGGCACGGTGGCCGAGGTCAAAGACGGCCGTTTCACCGGCCGCCTCGTGGGCGATATCCTGCACGGCTCCGGCAAGATGCATGCGGTGGCGGCGCTAGCCACCCTGGAAAACCTCGACTTGGAGCGCTGCACGGCGTATTCCGATAGCGCAAACGACGTCCCCATGTTGTCCATGGTGGGCACCCCGGTGGCCATCAACCCGGATGCCAAGCTGCGGGACATCGCGGAGGAGAACGGCTGGCTCATCCGGGACTACCGCTCCGTACGCAAGGCCGTGCGCACGTACGGCCTCCCGGCGCTAGCCACCGCCCTCTTCTCCTACGGCGGCTGGCGCATGGCCCACCGCCGCTAGCCGTCGCTCTGTTGCGCCTTGGTGCGCAGCATATCCATGCACATCACCGCGCCAATCAGCCCGGCGTGCTGCTGCGGGTCGAGCCCCTCCGCAATGGACAGGTGATAGGTGTTCTTGCCGGTCAGGTAGCGGCCCACACCACTGAACTGGTTGCGCACCTGCGCCAGCGGCTGCCCCTGGCTGGTAATGGTGATGTTCCAGTCCCAGAAATCGCCTTCAATGTCGATATCGGCAAAGCCCTCCATCTCCATGGTCAGCCGAGTCTTCAACAGGGCAAAGTGCTTGGTCACCACCGCCATGGGCTTCTCGACGCCCGGCAGGTGCACCTCATAGGTATCCCGCACCAGGTTCGGCGGATCCGAAATCACCATGAGTGGCTGCTGCGGGTTTCCCTGATCATCGGTGAACGCGACCTCCAGACTGCGGGAGGCCTTAAAGAACATGTCCTTCAGGCTGGCGGATTGCACGATGGTTCCCACGGGCACGCCTTGTTCGTCGGCGATGAGGAACTGGTCCTGCATGAAGGACTTGGTCTGGGAAATGACGAGATTGTTCGTGGTCAATAGCTTAGGCACCATAGTGCGCCATAATACGGAAATTTCCGCTCGCGTGGTACCCCTTAACCCCACCCTTAAATAGCACTTTGTGCACTTCAGGGTACATGTCCGGAGCGGATTATATAGTCACGGTAGAACGTGTGTTCCATCAAAAACTACCCAGGGAGATACCGCATGACTACCGCCACCGAGACCACCTACTTTTCCCACATGAACCCCAACTGCGCCATCGCCACCGAGCGCACTGCCGCCCGCCGCGCGGACTATCGCTCGTGGATATCCGCTTTGCCGCCGTTAGATGAAGATTTTGATGTTGCGTGTCAGCGGCTCGTCGCCAAGCTGGGCCTCGGGCCGAAAGTCATCATGGAGAGCTGCGCCGCCCTCCACCGCCTCACGCAGCTGCCAGGGCTCAAGAACCTGCAGGAGACCCTATACCTGCTCGACATGCGCGCGCTGCTGGCCATCGACCGCGCGCTGACCAAGCTGGGCACGCTGGCCGCGGACAAGCTCGCGTTTATTGACTCCGCTTTGGTGGACTTCCTCACGCCCACCCGGCCGAACCAGAACTTCCCCACGCCTGCCCAGATTGGCCGGAAGGTGCGCGATATCTGCCGGGTTATCGATAAAACCGTGGCCTTTCGTGACACCCGCCCGAAGGACACCTACACCATGACGGAAACCGGCGAGCGCGCCAGCCTGGAGCTCACCACTGACAGCGCCACCGGCATCATTCTGCACCAATTCATCAAGGACACCGCCAAGGAGCACAACATCTCCACCCCGGAGGCGCTCAAGAAGCTCATCTCCGGGGCTATCACCCCCTCCGCCACCGTCATCCTGCACACCTATCAGGCCACCGACATCCCGAATGCGCCCACCTTTGTCCAAGGCCACGAGTGGACCGCCGCCGACCTGCCCGCGACCCGCACGCGCGACCTTTCTGCTGAGCCCCTGGAGTCAGACAGCTACGTGGCCTCAGAGCTCATCCGCAAGTTCGTCGAAGGCCGCGACGGCACCTGCCGGGCACTGGGGTGCACTCGCCCCGCCTGGCAGTGCCAGATGGATCACCGCATCAACTACGCGGAGGGCGGGCCGACGCACCCGCGCAACCTTGCCAGCCTGTGCCAGCACCATCACAACATGAAGACCGATGGCCGGGCGCACTACATCATGGACCCCATCACCGGGGATGTTGTCTGGCTCTTCGAGGACGGAACCTGGGCCATGACCGAGCCCTCCGGCCCCCTAGCCCCGAAGACTAAGCGCTGGGCGCAGACCGTGGCACAGAAGATCACTGCCGACCAGAAACGCGCGCATGACAAGGCACAGCAGCTCAAGAAGAAACTCGACGAGGAAGCCCGCACCCCCGAGCCCAGCACTCCGCAGGACAACTCCACGGAGGACATCCCGTTCTAGCCCGCGCCGTCGTTTAAAACGACGAGAAAGGAAGAGGACAGCCCCGTCGTTTAAAACGACGAACTCCCCGCCACAATCCTCATAAAGGACCGAACGGGGAGAGCGAGTGCCGGAGCTTTACTTGCCCAGCTTACGACGCTGAACGCGGGTGCGGCGCAGCATCTTGCGGTGCTTCTTCTTGGACATGCGCTTGCGGCGCTTCTTGATAACAGAACCCATGACAGGTTTCCTCACTTTCGGTATTAGTACGTACTCAAACCGGCCGGCAACGCCTGGAATGAAACCGCACGGTGCACTCGATGCGGCCCCGCACAGCGGGGAGACGCAGGCGTACCTGTGCCGACACGAATGCCCATCATCTTACCCAGCTGGCCCTACAGCACCAAAACAGCGCCCACCGCCGTGGACTGTAGGAATCCACAGGGGTGGGCGCTGCTTAAAAATGGTGAACGTTAAGCGCCGTAGACCGATGCCTCAAGGTATTCCTTGACGGCGGACTCGTGCACGCGGAAGGAACGCCCCACGCGTACTGCCGGCATGTCACCTGCATGAACCAACCTGTACACCGTCATCTTGGAGACTCGCATGATCTCCGCAACTTCAGCGATGGTCAGGAAAGTTCCCTTATCTTCGTTAGCCATATTTTAGTTAACCCTTCAGCACGTGACGCGCTGTAGGCTTCCCCTCCCACAGGACTATCACGCACGCGCTCCTGCCAGCTTAGCGTGAAACCTGTGACTAATGCGACCCAAGTGCCAATTTTTTCCCCTGCCGCAACCCCCTTCCCCGGAAACCCGCCGGGCAACTGGTGTCACAGGATTTTCACGCGTTGGGGGTAACCGCCCTAGGCCAACTCCTGTGCGCGCTGAGCGCATGCCTCGGCGGCGCGGAAGAAGGCGCCGCGCAGGCCCGACTCCTCCAGCTCGCGGAGGGCCGCCGCGGTGGTACCGCCCGGGGAGGTCACGCCGGCACGCAAGGCGACGGGGTCCTTGCCCGACTCCGCCATCATCGTGCCTGCGCCCTGGGCGGTGCGGGTGGCCAGTTTTTCGGCGACGTCGCGGGTGAGGCCGAGCTGGACGCCGGCGTCGATCAGCGCCTCCGTCACCAGGAAGTAGTACGCGGGCGCGGAGCCGGCCAGGGCGGTGGCGGCGTCGATGTGCTTCTCCTCAATGACGGCGACCTCACCGACGGCCTCGAGCAGCTTGACGACGCCCCCGAGCTGCTCCTCACTCACGTGCTCACCACCCGCACACGTGCACATGCCCTTGCCCACCAACATCGGCGTATTCGGCATGACGCGGACGACAGGGACGCCGTCGCCCGCGGCCTTCTCCAAGGTGTCGAGGGTCAGGCCCGCGGCCATGGACACCACGACGGCGTCCTGGGGGATGTCGAGGCCTTCCAGCAGCTCGACGATGGCGTAGGGCTTGACGCAGGCGAAGATGTACTCGGCGCCGTCGATAGCCGCGGCGTTATCGCTGGTGACACTCACCCCGTAGGTGCCATGCAGCTGCTCGCCGCGCTCCGACCGGCGGTTGGTCACCACGATGTCAGCGGGCTCGTAGCCCGCGTTCACCAGCCCGGAGACCAGGGCCTCGCCGATTTGTCCTCCACCAAGTACTGCAATTTTAGTCATGCTTCCCAGGGTGCCAGAAACCCTGGGGCACGGCTACATTACAACCAGCAGCGGACCGAAGGTCAGCACCAGGCCGGCGATGGCGGCCAGGAACATGGACAGGCCATCGCGGTTGGTGCGCAATGCGTGGACGATGCCGACGATGACGCCGGTGACCACCACGGCCAGGATGAGGACGACCACGCGGGAGAAGTTCTCCCAGAGAACCTCGAAGCCCTTGAAGACCACAGCGCCCAGCACGACGCCGACGAGCGCGAGAAGCACGACCGCGAAGGGGTTGAGCTTCTCTTCCTCCTCGTAGTCCTCTTCGTCGTCGTACTCTTCGAGCTCAGCGTCCTGAGTCGGCTCCGCAGGCTCGGCCGGTACTGCGGGTGCGGCAGGCTCCTCGGCCTTGACCTTGGTGTCCTTGGCCTCAGCCTTTTCCGGCTCGTCCTTGACGCGCTGGATGACGTGGGTGTCTTCGGTGGAGGGCTGGTGGCGCTTCTCCTCGGCGTCGGCCTTAGTGTCAGCCTTGCTATCTGCCTTGGGCTTCTCGACGCGTACCGCAGCGCCCTGGGCCGCGGCAGGCTGCTTAGCTTCTGCCTGCTTGTCTTCTTCCTTCTTGGGTGCCGGAATGACGGGGGCGGTCTCGTCGATGGAAACGCTGGAGTGCTTCGCCTCGGCCGGGGTGGCCTTGACCTTTTCCAGGTTGCCGGTCAGCTCCGCCACGGAGACGCCGCCCTCCTCTAGGCTGCGGCGACGGCGGCGCGAGCTCGTAGCCCCCTCGGGGCGGTTCTTCGCGTTGCGGGCCATCAGCTCCGCAACTGTCAACTGTTTCTCGTCAGCCACGTTTCTTTCCTATTCCAGTCCCTTATCGGTACGGCGCAGAATAACACCCTCACGCAGAGCCCACGGGCAGATCTCCAGCTTCTCAATTCCCAGGGCACGCATGCTCGCCTCGGCCACAAGAGCGCCCGCGACGATTTGGTGCGATCGGGTAGAACTTACACCCTCAAGGTCCGCTCTGTCAGCTGCAGTCATGCGGGAGATGAAGGAAATCAGCTGCCGGAGACCCGGTGCGGTGAGCGTGCGCTTGACGTAGGGGCCCGCCGAGGACGGCGCCGCACCGGTGAGTCGTGCCAGCGTACGGAAGGTTTTTGAGGTTCCCACGCTCAGGCCGGCGGGGCCGAGGGCGCGCATCTGATCGGCGACACCTACCAATTCCGCATCAATGTAGTCACGGAGAAGGTTTACCTTGGACTTCTCCGGCGGATCGGTATTGAACCAATTGTGGGTCAGGCGTCCCGCGCCGAGGTCGAGGGAGAAGGCGAGCTCCGGGTGCTCGTCGGTACCGGTGGACAGCTCCAGGGAACCGCCGCCGATGTCGAGGTTGGTGATGCGGCCGGCGGACCAGCCGTACCAACGGCGCACCGCCAGGAAGGTCAGGCGCGCCTCTTCCTCGCCGGAGAGGATTTCCAGGCGGACGCCGGTCTGCTTCTCCACCTCGTCGAGGATCTCGGCCGAGTTCGGGGCGGAGCGCACCGCGGAGGTGGCAAAGGCCATGAACTCGTCACAGCCGAGCTTCTCGCCCAGCTCGTTGGCCTCGCCCACGGCATTGATGAGCTTTTTGAGACCCTTCTCGTGGATGTTGCCCTTCTTGTCCAGCTGTTCCACCAGACGCAGCGGAGTCTTCCAATCGCTCATCGGAGTGGGCCGGCCACCGGTCGCGGCATCAACCGCAACGAGGTGGACGGTATTGCTTCCGACGTCTAATACACCTAATCGCACGCTTCCAGAGTAGTAGGTCTACCGTGGGTAGGTGTGAATCGCCCGAAATCAAACGAGGTTTACCTGGGTTTTCCAGCCTCCTCCCCCGCCGCTGCCTCCATCCGTGCCGGCCGCGAAAAGGCCCCCGACTTCCCGCGCGAGTGGTTCGAGTTCACCGATCCGCACGACCCGCTGCACGTGTTCTCCGTCGATCTCACCTGGCTTGAATCGCACTATGCGTGCCAGTTCGGAACCGAGCGCTGCCACGGCATTGATAAGAACCAGCCGGACGTCGGCTGTTGCGTCCACGGCGCTTACATGGCGGATGAGACGGACCGGGAGCAGCTTCGCGACGCCGTGACGCGCATGCCCGCACGCTACTGGCAGCACCGCCCGGAGGGCGTGGACGAGTACCTGGAGAGCGACTCCGACGAGCTGGAGCCCTGGCTGGAATGGGACGAGGGCGAAGACGGCGAGGAGCCGGAGCTCAAGACGCCCATTGTGGGCGGTGCGTGCATCTTTGCCAACCGCGCCGGCTGGGCCACGGGCGCGGGCTGCGCCCTCCACCAGTGGGCGATCGACGCCGGTGAGGAGCTCACCGTGGTCAAGCCGGAGGTGTGCTGGCAGCTGCCGATTCGCCGCCACGAGGACTACGAGGAGCGCACCGACGGCGAGGAGATTCTGCGCACCACCATCGGCGAATATGACCGCCGCGGCTGGGGCAACGGCGGCGAGGACTTCGACTGGTACTGCTCGGCCGATCCGTCCTGCCACATCGCGGAAGAACCGCTGTGGAAGTCGCAGAAAACGGAGCTCATCGCCCTGCTGGGTGAGGAGTGCTACGACATCCTCGCCCGCCACCTTGCGGCCCGCGAGCGCTCCGGGGTGGAGTTCCCGCAGCACCCGGCGGACTAAACGCCTGCGGACTACGCGTCGAACTTGTAGCCCAGGCCGCGGACGGTGACCAGGTTCTGCGGGTGCGAGGGCTCGGATTCGATCTTGGAGCGCAGGCGCTTGACGTGGACGTCGAGCGTCTTGGTATCGCCCACGTAGTCCGCACCCCAGATGCGGTCAATGAGCTGGCCGCGGGTAAGCACGCGTCCGGCATTGCGCAGGAGGTACTCGAGGAGGTCGAACTCCTTCAGCGGCATGGAGACCGGTTCGCCGTCGACAAGCACGGTGTGGCGCTCCACGTCCATGCGCACGCGGCCGCCCTCCAGAATCTGCTCGTCCGGCTCCTCCTCGCTACCCTCGGAGCTGACCTCGCTGCCGCGGCGCAGCACGGCGCGGATGCGGGCGATGAGCTCACGGGAGGAATACGGCTTGGTCACGTAATCGTCGGCGCCGAGCTCCAGGCCCACCACCTTGTCAATCTCCGAGTCGCGGGCGGTAACCATGATGACCGGGACCGAGGAGGTAGCGCGCAGCTGCTTGCACACGTCGGTGCCGGACATGCCCGGCAGCATCAGGTCCAACAGGACGATGTCCACGGAGTTTGCCTCGAACTGCTCGAGCGCACTCGGCCCATCGGGCGCGAGGAGGACGTCGAAGCCCTCCTTGCGGAGGAGGAATGCGAGGGGATCGGCCAGCGACTCTTCATCTTCGACGATGAGGATGGTGGTCATTGAGCTTTATCCTTTCGACGTGCGGCAACGCGCGCGACGGCGCGCTGCAAGCCAGGAGCGGCGGAGCTGACGGCCCCGTCTTCTTTATTATCCTGATTCTCTACAGTATCCGCTGGCTTTTCTTCTGTGTAGATAGGGAGCTCGATTGTGAACGTCGAACCCGTCCCAGGCCGGGACCACAGCTTGATGTTGCCGCCGTGGTTTGCCACCACGTGCTTGACAATGGCCAGCCCCAACCCGGTTCCGCCGGTCTGGCGCGAGCGCGCCTTGTCCACGCGGAAGAAGCGCTCGAACACGCGCTTCTGGTCCTCCGGGGCGATGCCAATGCCGCGATCGGTCACGCGCACGAGGACGACGTTGCCACCCACCACCTTCTGCGTCACGGACACCGGCATCTCATCCGGCGAATAGTGGATGGCATTGGAGATGAGGTTCGACACTGCGGTGATGAGCAGGGACTCATCCGCCATCACCTGCACGCCAACGGACTCGCCGCGGGTGAGCCGATTGTGGTGGTTGTCTGCGGCCACCTGGTTGCGGGCAATGGCCGCATCAACAATGTCATCCAGGCTGACCGGCTCCATCTCCGGCAGCGCCTCCGCGCCCTGCAGCTTGGACAGCGAGATGAGCTCGCTGACCATCTCCGCCATGCGGGCGGCCTCCTTTTGGATCTTGCCGCCGAAGTACTCCACGTGGTCCTGGTCACCGGTGTCCTGGAGCAGGGCCTCCGCCAGCAGGGCGATACCCCCGACCGGGGTCTTAAGCTCGTGGGAGACGTTGGCCACGAAGTCACGGCGCGCGGACTCCATGCGCACGGACTCGGACTCGTCGGTGCCGTAGACGATGACGAAGCGGTCGTCGTTCAGCGTCAGCGGCTTGACCACCGCGCGGACCTGGGTCACGCGGTTTCCCGTGCGCCGCTTCGGGATGGCCAGGTCCAGCGTGCGGGTCTCCTTGTCCTCGAAGACCTCCTGCGCCACGGACCACACGTCCGGGTTCACGGCGCGGTCGTGCACCATCGACATCTCGTGGGCGGTGGGGTTGGAGAAGATGATCTCCTTGCCCTTGGACAGCACCGTGATGCCGGAGGGCGAGCCGCCCACGGCGAGGTGCAGCACCTGGCTCACGCTGGTGACCTGGTTGGAGTCGGAATCGCGGGCGCGCCGACGGTCGAGCCGCTCTCGGACACGCGTAATCACCGGTATGGCCAGCCCGCAGGCCACCACACCGGCGAGGAAAGCAAGGAGCATCAGTTCCACGACGAGTCACACCCTAAAATAATCCCCAAGGAGTATAGACTCCCTGGGGATTAAGCGCAGCGAAAAGTAAGGGCAGATTTACTTCTTAGCGCCCTGTGCGGCCACGGCGGCAGCACCAGCAGCGGCTGCCTCCGGGTCGAGGTAGGTACCGCCCGGGTTGACGACGGATCCGTCTTCCTTGATCTCGTAGACCAGCGGGATACCGGTCGGGATATTCAGGCCCGCGATGTCATCATCGGAGATGTTATCCAGGTGCTTGACCAGCGCGCGCAGGGAGTTTCCGTGTGCGGCGATGAGGACGGTCTCGCCCTTCTTGGCGCGCGGGAGGATCTCCTCCTCGAAGTAGGGCACGAAGCGCTCGACGACGTCCTTGAGGCACTCGGTGCGCGGAACCTGATCCAGGTTGGCGTAGCGCGGGTCCCCGGACTGGGAGAACTCTGCGCCGTCCTCGAGCTCCGGCGGCGGGGTGCCGTAGGAGCGGCGCCATGCCATGAACTGCTCCTCGCCGTACTTGTCCTTGGTCTCGGACTTGTTCAGGCCCTGCAGAGCGCCGTAGTGACGCTCGTTGAGGCGCCAGTCACGCACGACCGGGATCCAGTGGCGGTCAGCCGCGTTGAGGGCGATGTTGGCGGTGCGGATGGCACGGCGCAGCAGGGAGGTGTACACAACCTCCGGCAGGATGCCCTGCTCCTTGAGCAGCTCGCCACCACGCTTAGCCTCACTCTCACCCTTGGCGGTGAGGTTGACGTCTACCCAACCGGTGAACTGGTTGGATTCGTTCCATTCGGACTGTCCGTGTCGAAGAAGAATCAGCTTTCCGTTAGTCATAAACACCAGCATGCCACGTTTTTCGACGGCCCGCCTGTGAACCCGAGCACACCACCCCTAAGTGTGGGTTTGTGCCCGCTTGTGTGGGGTTAGTAGCCGCTTGCCCGGCGCGAGTGGCAGTCCGGGATCTCGATGCTCATGGCGTCGGCGTAGATGTTTTCCAGCTGTGCTGCGGCCGCCGCCCAGCTGAACTGCTGGGCGTGATCGACGGCGGCTTCGCCCATGGCGATGCGCCGGGGATCGTCGTCAAGCAACTGCTCCAGCGCGTCCGCCCAGTCCTCCGCCGCGTGGGAGTGCACGAGCAGGCCCGTGTCCCCGTCCGCCACGGCGATGGGCAGGCCACCCACTGCGGCCGCCACGACCGGTGTGCCCGAGGCCTGCGCCTCCATCGCCACCAGGCCGAAGGACTCGTTGTAGCTGGGTACCGCCACGATGTCCGCGGCCTGGTAGATGGCCACGAGCTCCTGCGGCGGGCGCGGGTTCAAGAAACGCACGGTGCGCTCCACACCCAGCTCGCAGGCGAGGGCGTGGTAGGTGTCCGGGGAGGAGTTCGCCCCCGACGGACCGCCGCAGATAACCACGCGCAGGTTGCGGTCCGGGTCGCGCTCCATGAGCTCCGCGGTCGCGCGGATGAGCACTTCCGGGCCCTTGAACTTCTGCAGGCGGCCGACGAACGCCACCACCTTCGTGTGCAGCGGAATGCCCAGCTGGCGGCGGGCACGCTCCGTCATACGGTCCGTGCCCGGCGTGTAGAGCTCCGTGTCGGCACCCGGGGAGACCACCACGATGTTTTCCTCGGAGGCGTCGTAGTGCTCCACCAGGTCCCGCGTCTCCTGGGCGGTGTTGACCACCAGGATGTCGGCGTTATCCACCAGCTGCTGCTCGCAGATGCGGCGCGCCTCCGTCTCCGCGGTGTCATCGAGCGTGCGGTGCGAGTTCTTCACCGCCGCCAGCGTGTGCGCGGTGTGCACCAGCGGCACGTCCCACAGGTCCCGCAGCAGCCACCCCACCTGGCCGGAGAGCCAGTAGTGGGAATGGATGACGTCATAGTCCACGTCAAAACAGCGCGCGAAGTTGCAGATGCCACCGGTAAAAGCCGCGAGCTGCGTGGGCAGCTCCTCCTTGCTCAGGCCCTCGTAGGGGCCGGCGATGATGTTGATGACACGCAGGTGCTCCTCGACGTCCACCACTTCCCCCTGGCTCGGACGCGTGGCGCGGGTGAAAATATCCACGTCCACGCCGAGGCGGGCGAGCTGGCGGGCGGTGTTGAGAACGTAGACGTTCATCCCGCCCGCATCGCCCGATCCGGGCTGTTCCAGGGGCGAGGTGTGCATGGAAATCATCGCGATGCGCATAGTTGCCCAGTGTAACCGCATTCGCCCCGCGTTATACTGGCCCGTGCCCAAAGTTACGCGACCGAAAGGTGAACCGATGTCGGCATTTGAGTCCAAGGCGTGGCTCCAGCATTACCCGGAGTGGACTCCGCACAGCCTGGAGTACGGAGACACCACGCTTCTCGACGTCTACGACAACAACCTCGCCCTGAGCCCCGACAAGCCCGCGACGTACTTCTTCGGCCGCACGCAAAGCTACGCGGAGCTGGACAAGCAGGTCCGCCGCGCCGCCGCCGGCCTGCGCGCCTTCGGCGTTCGCCCGGGCGACCGCGTGGCCATCGTGGCCCCGAACTGCCCGCAGTTCATCGCCTCCTTCTGGGCCGTTCTCAAGCTCGGCGCCATCGCCGTGCTGCACAACCCGCTCTACACCGCGCACGAGCTGGAGGGCCTGTTCCAGAACCACGGGGCGCGCATCGCCATCTCCTGGGACAAGACGGCCTCCACCCTGGAGAAGCTGCGCGCGACCACCAGCTTGGAGACGGTCGTGTCCATCAACATGGTCAACGCCATGCCCACCGCCCAGCGCCTGGCGCTGCGCCTGCCCATCCCGCCGCTGAAGTCCAAGCGCGATCAGCTCACCGCCCCGGCGCCGAACACGGTGCCGTGGGAATCCCTGGTAGGCAACGCCATCGGCGGCGACGGTTCCGACGTGGTCTCCCCGGAGGAGGTCACCAAGGACAGCACCGCGATCATCATGTACACCTCCGGCACCACCGGCAAGCCGAAGGGCGCGGAGCTGACCCACGGCAACCTCTTTGCCAACATCCTCATGGGCAAGCACTGGGTGCCGCAGTTGGGCGATTCCCCGGAGCGCATGCTGGCCGCCCTGCCCTTCTTCCACGCCTACGGCCTGACCATGAACGCCACCCTGGCCCCGCTCATCGCCAGCGAGCTAGTACTCCTGCCCAGCCCGCAGATGCCGCTCATCATGGACCTGATGAAGAAGCACACCCCGACGTGGGTGCCGGGCGTGCCGACGCTCTACGAGCGCATCGTGGCCAAGGCGGAGGAGAACGACGTATCCCTCGACGGCGTGCGCGCCGCCTTCTCCGGTGCGTCCACCCTACCGGTGGAGACCGTGGAGAAGTGGGAGAAGTACACCGGCGGCATGCTGGTGGAGGGCTACGGCCTCACGGAATGCTCCCCCATCATCGTGGGCAACCCCATGACCTCCGCCCGCCGCCCGGGCTATGTGGGCATCCCCTTCCCGGACACCGAGATTCGCATCGCCAACCCGGAGAACCTGGATGAGACCATGCCGGACGGCGAGGAGGGCGAGGTCCTGGCCCGCGGCCCGCAGGTGTTCAAGGGCTACTTCGGCGACGAGGAGGCCACCCAGAAGGCCTTCCACGGCGACTGGTTCCGCACCGGTGACATGGGCGTGATGGAGGACGATGGCTTCATCCGCTTGGTCAGCCGCATCAAGGAAATCATCATCACCGGTGGCTTTAACGTGTACCCGGGCGAGGTGGAAGAAGTGCTCACCTCCCACCCGGACGTGGACCAGGCCGCCGTGGTGGGCCGCCCGCGCTCGGACGGCTCGGAGGACGTCGTGGCCTGTGTCATTCTTGCCGACGGTGCCGCAATGGACCCGGAGGGCCTCAAGGACTACTGCCGCGAGCGCCTCACCCGCTACAAGGTTCCGCGCACCTTCTACCACTTCGAGGAGCTGGCCACCGACCAGCTGGGCAAGGTTCGCCGTCGCGAGGTACAAAAAGACCTGCTCAAGCGCCTGCAGGCAGAGAAGTAAGCAGAAGAAGCAGCTGCCGCTTCTCCCGCGAGCCCGGTCCGAACGATGACGTTCTGGCCGGGCTTTCGCGCGTTTTCTCCCGCACTCCGTAACTTTGCAAAGTTTTGCGAGATACAAGTCACAATTTGGTTATACTGTTCCACACAGAACTACTTTGCACCCCTAAGGAGTCCGCCGAGATGACCGACGTCCCCGCTCACGCACCGTCCGCCTACGAGACGAAGGCTTGGCTGCAGTACTACCCTGAATGGACCAAACCGCACCTGGACTACGGCGAGAAGACTCTGCTGGACTCCTACCAGGAAACCATCGACGACAAGGGCGACCGGCCCGCCACCTGGTTCTTCGGCGCCCAGATGACCTACCGCGAGCTGGATACCCACGTGCGCGCCGCTGCCGCAGGCCTCAAGGCCTTCGGCATCCGCCCGGGCGACCGCGTAGCGGTGGCCCTGCCCAACTGCCCGCAACACGTGGCGGTGTTCTACGCCATCCTCAAGCTGGGGGCGACCGTGGTAGAGCACAACCCGCTGTATACCGCCGCGGAGCTGGAGCCGCTGTTCAAGGACCACGCCGCCCGCGTGGCCGTGGTGTGGGACAAGGCCACACCGACCTTTGAGAAGCTGCGCAGCTCCACCCCGCTGGAAACCATCGTGACGGTCAACATGATCGACGCCATGCCGCGCCGCACCCAGCTGCTCCTGCGGCTGCCGGTACCATTCATCAAGGACAAGCGCGAGGAGCTCTCCGTCGACGCTCCCAACACCGTGCCGTGGAGCGCGCTGACCGGCCGCGCCATCGGCGGCTACGGCCACGACCTCCCCGACCCGGAGGTGGATCTCAACGACACCGCACTTATCCTCTACACCTCCGGCACCACCGGAACGCCCAAGGGCGCGCAGCTGACCCACTCCAACCTGTACTGCAACATGAAGATGGCGGAGTCCTGGGTGCCGGAGCTAGGGGACAAGCCCGAGCGCATGCTGGCCGCACTTCCCCTCTTCCACGTCTACGGCCTCACGCTCATCGCGGCCCTCGGCGTACACATCGGCGGCGAGCTCGTCCTTACTCCCGCGCCGAAGATTCCGCTCCTACTGGACATCATGAAGAAGCGCCGCCCCACCTGGATGCCGGGCGTGCCCACCATCTACGCCAAGGTCATGGAGGCGGCCAAGGAGAAGGGCATTGATCTCAAGGGCATCAACAACAGCCTCTCCGGCGCGGCCGCGCTGCCGCAGGAGATCGTCGAGGAGTGGGAGGCGCTCACCGGCGGCCTGCTGGTGGAGGGCTACGGCCTCACGGAGACCTCCCCCATCGTCACCGCGAACCCACTCAACAAGAACCGCCGCCCGGGCTACATCGGCATCCCCTTCCCGGATACGGAGGTGCGCATCGGCAACCCGGACAACCTGGATGAGACGCAGCCGGACGGCACGGCGGGCGAGCTGCTCGTGCGCGGCCCGCAGGTGTTCAAGGGCTATTTCAACATGCCGGAGGCCACCAAGAATGCCTTCCACAACGGCTGGTACCGCACGGGTGACATGGCAATTATGGAGTCGGACGGCTTCATCAAGATCGTCTCCCGCATCAAGGAGATGATCATCACCGGCGGCTTCAACATCTACCCGGCCGAGGTGGAAGACGTCATCCGCGAGCACCCAGACGTCAACTCTGTGGCCGTGGTGGGCCTACCCCGCGAGGACGGCTCGGAGGACGTGGTGGCGTGCATCGTGCTTAACGACGGCGCCGTGCTCGACCCCGAGGGACTCAAGGACTACTGCCGCGAGCGGCTCACCCGCTACAAGGTGCCCCGCCGCTTCTACCACTTCGAGCACCTCGCCTCGGACCAGCTGGGCAAGGTCCGCCGCCGCGAGGTGCAGAAGGAGCTGATGGCGCTCATCGAGGAGCACGGGAAGGCCTAGGCCGCGCGGTCGACGTAGCGCGTGAAGCGGCCCGGGTTGAAGGTGTCATAGAACTCCTCGCCGGCCCACAACAGCTGGCTCACCAGGGAACTGAGCTGGTGATCCAGCTGCGCGTCCGTGTAGCCCCACCCAGTGGGGATGCGCGCGGTGGTCACGAGGACGAGGTCTTCTTCGCCGTCGAGGGCGAGGATGTCGTCGTCGGCAAGCTCGGCGTCCACGTGCACCGCCTCAATGCGGGCGGAGACGGCGTACTGATCGGCGTTCTTAAGCTCCGCCCAGCGCACCAGCGAGTCGAGGTCGCACACGCAGCGGCCGGAGGGGGTGACCAGGCTCAGCTCGATATCGCCGGAGTCATCGGTCGCTGCCTGCACGGTGATCGTGTGGTCATCGATGATGATGCTCACGGTGCCGTCCCCATGATTGAGCACGTACACTGGGGTGTCCACCATGGCCAGGCGCGTGGCGCGCTGGTGCACCCGCCACATCCCGACCACGGATACCTCGTAGGCCTCGCTGAAATAGTGCGTAGGCACGGGCTTGAGCGCCGCCCCGCGCAGGGGCTGCGAGGGGTGCTCAGGGAAGAGGTCATCGAAGAGCTCGAACGCTTCCGACAGGGACTTTGCGTAGGCGGAGACAATGCTCTTCAGCTGCGCGTTCGTGGCTGTCGACGGCAAGTACGGCGCCGCGAAGACGCGCAGGTGCGAGTGCTCCTGGGAGCTGCCGCAGGTCTCCGCCACGACGTTGCCGGAGATTCCCCCGCCGTTAAGATCGTTGATGTCCATGCGCAACGGCTTCCGGTCCGGATCAAAGCACACCGTGCCATCCCAGTAGCCCAGGACGCAGAGACCGCCCAGCTCCTCGTTGATGTCGATGCTCATGTAGCCGCCCGGGATCCGGATGGTGGGCAGGCCCAGGTAGTTCTTATCCAGCGTGCCGGCTAGTTTCTCCATCACCTTCATCACGCGCCGCTTGCTCAGGCGGGCGGGAATCTTGGCAGGTTTGTTCGTTGACGTGTCAGGTGCAGTGTGAGACATGGTCCCCCCTAGGTATTTTTTAGTGTCATCCACTGAGCAAGCTGGTGATGAGGTCCCCGAAAAGCATCACTCTCCCCCGAGCTGCTGCAGTGCAGCCAAGGATACAAAAGGTTGCCGCACTCCGCGCGGCGAGGAAAACCAAGGCACCCCCGCCCAGCAAGCAGAAGTCCCATTCCGCCATTATTATCGCTTCTACCTGCCCCGTCCCTGCACCCACCGCGAAGGCTCGCCGCCATGACTCTGCCTCCGAATCCGCCGCATACACAGTCCGAACCGCTGAATGCACAGAAGCCCCGGGACGTCCTGGGGCTTGCCACCATTCTGGTCTCCGTCCTCGGCGGCGTCCTTGGCTGCGTATTCGGCGCGGGGCTTATCAACTGGTGCGTGCTCGCCCTCGGCTTCCTGGGCGGCCTCATTGCCCTGGCCATGAGCAAGAGGTCGGGCGCGCTCGGCACCGCCGCAATGTTCCTCGCCCTGGTGGGAACGGTGCTGACCACCATCGCCACCCTGACGTTTCACACCGCCGACCCCGAGGATCCCGAACCGGAAGCGGCACCGACAACGACACCGACAACGCCCACCCCCGACCTGAAGGACGCTCCCCCGCCGCAGGACAACCACATCATGGACGGCCGCGAGACGGTGGAACTAGACGTCGGCGGCGGCACCTACGACGCCATCGCAGAAGGCGAGCCCGGTTCCCACACAGCACCGATAGAGCCCGGCGTCGTCGCGCACAGTGGCGACTGGTCCCTCCTGGTGACCGACATCAATATGGATGCCAACGAGGACGTCGCGGCGGCCAGCCCCAAGAACGACAAGCCGCAGGAAGGCCGGAAGTACATCACCTTCACCTACACCCAGCGCTACGAAGGCACCGAGGAGGCCGCGAAGGCCTCCGCCGCGATTGTCTACCAGGACCCCGATGGCGAACTCCGCGACGATCACCACCTGCACTCTTTCGACGGCTACTT
The DNA here is from genome assembly GCF_046097495.1 of Corynebacterium axilliensis. Taxonomy (NCBI): domain Bacteria; kingdom Bacillati; phylum Actinomycetota; class Actinomycetes; order Mycobacteriales; family Corynebacteriaceae; genus Corynebacterium; species Corynebacterium axilliensis. The sequence goes on along the minus strand of NZ_CP175768.1, from coordinate 2,170,362 downwards.
CAGCACCTATTACCCGTTCCGGCCAGGTGAGACGAGGAGCGGCGCCGTCGTCGTCACCGTGCCGGAGGACAACCCGTACGACGGACGCATCGAGGCGTACCTCCCCAATACCATGACGCCGGTCTACTTCTCCTTGGGTGACAAGCCGTACACGGCCTAGAAGACACAGCCCGGGCGGGAGGTCTCCCGAGCGCCTGCCCGCCCCTTCTTCCCTCGTCTTATTCTCGCATTACACTAGGAAACCATGACGCAGCAGCCTTTCCCGCACTCCTCCTCGCACCAGTCCCCCGGAAGCTCCTACTCCGCGCCATACGGTCAGCAGCACCAGGCCTACTCGCCCTACGGCCAGGCGCAGCCGCCGAAGAAGGAAACCAACGTCCTCGGCATTGTCGCCTTCATCCTCTCCATCGTAGGATTCGTTCTCTCCTGCATCCCGTTCATCTTCGTGCTCGGCTGGGTGGTGCTCTTCGTCGCCTTCGTCTTAAGCATCGTGGCGCTGTGCCTGGAGAACAAGTCCAAGCTGTGGGGCGTGATTGCCTTGATCTCCACCATCGTCGGCGGCATTCTCAGCGCCATCGTCATGATGGCGCTCACCTTTGGCATCTTCGCCACCTACGAGGACCCCTACGCCACCGATGACTCCAGCTGGTACCCGGGCGAGGCCACCGATACCTACCCCACCGAGGCGTTCGAGAACACCTAGGCCGAAGCCTCGGCAGAGCCGCTGTCCTGCACCGGCTCCTTGTGTTCCTTGTGCTTTTTGTGCTCCGCGTTCTCATAGATTTCGATCGCCCTGTGCTCTAGGCGCTTTTGGGCGCGGGCCTGCGCGGTGGAGGAGGAATCTGAGCGCGGCGGGGCTTGGATGAAGCGCTGCGAGTGCATGCCCAGCTGCAGCTCCTTGGCGCGCAATACCTCGGCGTCGATCTTGATGCCGATGATGAGGACGGTATTCATCAGCCAGATGGCCACGAACACCGCCAAGACGGTACTGATGGCGCCGTAGGCGCTGGCCCCAGCCAGGTACTTGAGGTACAGGCCCACCAGGCCCCAGGACACCACGGTGCCCACCAGAGCCACCACGGAACCGTAGGTGATCCACCGGAAGCGGCTCGGCCGCACGTTAGGGCTGAAGTGGTACAGCACCGCAATGAGCGTGAGCACCACGACGACCGTGACGGGGAAGCGCAGCCAATTCCACACCGGGAGGAAGATCTTGACCAGGTAGGTCGCGGTATCCTCCATGCCCACCTGGCGCGCGAGGGGATAGATAGCCTCGCTGACGATGGTGTCCCGCAGCAGGTTGGCAAAGAGCACGACGACCGCGCCGACGACGATGATGGCGGTCAGGCCCCACATGAGCGCCCAGGTGCGGATGATCCCGCGGCCCTCCACGCGGCCGTAGACCGTGTTGGCGGTACGGGAGAACGCCCGCACATACGCCGAGGCGGAAAACAGGGAGATGGCAAGGGAAATGATTAACGCCAGCGTGCCTTGGGAGCTCGAGCCAACGATGGCGCCCACCAGGGAGTTGGCCTCCTCCGACAGGGAACTGGGGATGTATTGCTCGATGAACTCCGAGGTCAGCTCCTCCACCTCTGCCTGGCGGGAGGAGAAGATGAGCGTGGCAATGGAGTAGGCGGCCAGCACCGTGGGCGCAAAGGCCATGAGCGTGAAATAGGTCATTCCCGCGGCGCGGTCCATGAAGGCGTCGTGAAAGAAGTCATTCCACGTGCGGCGCAGGACCAGGCTCCAGCTCTGCCGGCGCAGGCGGTTTCCCTTGGCAAAGGGATCGCGCCCATCGACGTGGCCTTGGACTTCGAGGATGGTCGAACTCTTCCACGGCACGATGGTGTCTGGTTCCTCGGCCGGGACTGCGTTGCCGCGGATCTCCTCGTCGCTCATATCTGTCCAGCGTATGCGGTACAGCCCGCGTTCAGGGGCAAGACACTCGGAGCCCACGCGGGCAGTAGTTACACTGGGCAAGTATGACTGAGAACAACACTGGCAACAGCACCGAGAACAAGATCAACGTCAAGTCCTTCGAGCTCGACCACCGCAAGGTAGCTGCTCCTTATATTCGCGTCGCCGACCGTACCGACCTGGGCGGCGGGGTTGAGATCATCAAGTATGACCTTCGCTTCTGCCAGCCTAATCAGGAGCACCTGGATACCAAGGCCCTGCACTCGGTAGAGCACATGATGGCCAACTTCATGCGCAACTACACCGACAAGCTCATCGGCTTTGCCCCGATGGGCTGCCGCACCGGCTTCTACGCCATCACCAACGGCATGGAGCAGGACGAGCTGCTCCGCGCCGTCGAGGGCGCTCTAGACGATATCCTCAACGCCACCGAGGTTCCCGCCGCCAACGAAGTGCAGTGCGGCTGGGGTGAGCACCACTCCCTCGAGGGCGCACAGGAGGCCGCACGCAACTTCCTGGCGGCCAAGGATGAGTGGCTCAACGTCATGGCCTAAGCGGCCGTGGCATCGGGGGCTGGGCTTCGATCTGCCTTAGGACCCAAGTCGCCGGATCTGAATGCGCGCGAAGAACAGCCCGGCGACGCCGAGCCCCAAGGAGCTCGCCATCAAGGTGCAGCGCGCTGCGCTGAACTCCGCGAACAGGCCTGGGACTAACAGGATCGCCACCGCGCAAAGAAGGGCCGAAATAAAGAGAAGGAGGGCAAAGAGTACGTCTTTGGGGATATACATGCGAGGTCCTTTCTGGCCGCCTAGTGTGTGCGGCGGCAAGCTAGCAATTCAACGCTATTTTAAATATTTCGCACTTATATTTCTACCCCAAGCCAGATGGGCTCCGGCTCCAGCGTGACGCCAAAGGCCTTGTCCACCCCGGCGCGGATCTCGCGGGCCAGCGCCACGATATCGTCCGTGGTAGCTTCGCCGCGGTTGGTCAGCGCCAGGGTGTGCTTGGTGGACAGGGTCGCCCGCGCACCGGTGTCCGCACCTGGGTAGCCCTTGACAAAGCCGGCGCGCTCAATGAGCCAGGCGGCGGAGAGCTTTTCCATCTTCCCCTGCGCGGTGTCCTCTCCCGACGTGGTGGTCCCACCCACCACGTGGCGGGGCATGCGGTCTGCATCCTCGTCGCCGCGGGCGGCGCGGACGGTGTCCTGAATGGAATCGGCCACCTGGGAGTCCACGATGGGGTTGGTGAAGAAAGAGCCGGCTGACCAGGTGTCATGGTCCTCCGGGTCGAGCACCATGCCCTTGCCGCGGCGCAGCTGCAGCACCTGGGCGCGGACCTCGGCCACGCCGCGGCGCTCCCCGGGGGTTTGGGTGAGCTGGCCAAAGCGCAGGGGCTTCGACAAGCCGTCGGTGGTGAGCTGCAGCTCGATGGCCAGCACCACGCCGCGGCCGGTGAACTTCAGGTTGGAATAGCGATAGGCCAGCTCCAAGTCCTCGGCGGGCACCCAGGAGGCGGTGCGGGTGGCACGGTCGTAGAGGTAGACCTGCGTGAGGACGTCGGACGTCTCGGCGCCATACGCTCCCACGTTCTGCACCGGCACAGCACCCGCATTGCCCGGGATCCCGGAGAGGCACTCGATACCGCCCAGGCCGCACTCCACGGACAGGGCCACCACGTCATCCCACACGGCACCTGCCTCCGCGCGGACGATGCCGCTGGCCACGGAGGCGTCGATGTCCTCGAAATCCAGGCGCACGACCACCACGTCACGCGGACCCTCCGCTACGACGAGGTTGGAGCCGCCGCCCACTACCAGGTAGTCCTGGGAGGCGTCGTCCAGCGCGGACAGCGCCTCGATGGCCGCCTGCGCGTTGGCACAGTGCACCGTCACCAGCGGGGATCCACCGATGCGCAGGGTGGTGAGATCAGCAAACGTGGTCTCGGAATCGAGCTCCACACCGTCAATGTCAGCGAGAGTCATAAATTTATCTAACACGTGTACCAAGGTAGTCTGTAACTCATGTCAACCCGTAGCGAAAACACCGTAACCATCAACCAGCCCATCGCCAAGGTGCACGAGGCCCTTACTACCGAGGGGTACTGGGAGCACATCGCTGCCAAGCTCTCCCCGGAGCCGGGCACCGTGCACGAGTTCACCGGCAACACCGCCGTGCTGTATGAGGTGCTGCCGACCTCCCTGCTGCCGGAGGCAGTGCGCGCCATGGTGTCCCAGTCCCTCAAGGAGAAGCGCACCGTGACCATCGGCGAGGTTGTCGATGATCAGATGTCCGTCTCCTTTACCGCCGACGTCAAGGGAACCCCGGTCGACTTCAAGGGCGATATCACCTACAAGGCTCAGGGCGAGACCACCGTACTTGACTACGTCACCGAGGTGTCCGTCAACATCCCGATGATGGGCGCTGCCATCGAGCCGAAGGTGGCTGAGGCTCTGCAGGAGCTCTACACCAACGAGGCCAAGCTCACCGAAGAGTGGATCTCCGCCAACCTCTAAGACACGCTCTACAGCAACGTTCTACAACGACTCTGTTGTCATGGCCGATCACGCACACAACCTGAAAGCTCAGGACAGTGCGGGTCGGCCTTTTGGCGTCATTACCCGGGGAACGACCAACCCCAACCGGCTGCGGCGCTGCGACCGGTGGATGGTGTCCCATCCGGAGATCTCCTCCCTGCTGCGCTCCACCAAGCAACCGCTGGCGCTCGACGTGGGCTACGGTGCCTCCCACACCACGACAGTGGAGTGGGCCGGCTGGCTGCGCAGCGTCAACCCGGCCACGCGGGTGACAGGCCTGGAGATCTCCCCCGAGCGCGTGCTGCCACCGCGCGACGGCGTGACGTTTGAGCTGGGTGGCTTCGAGCTGGCCGGCTACCGCCCGCAGCTAGTCCGCGCGTTTAACGTGCTGCGCCAGTACGACGTGGACCAGGTGGACAAGGCGTGGTCCACGGTGACCTCGCGGCTGGCCCCCGGCGGGTTCTTCGTGGAGGGCACGTGCGACGAGCTGGGCCGCAGAGCCGCCTGGGTGCTGCTGGGCGCCGACGGCCCCCGCTCCCTGAGCCTGGCGTGGGATCCCTTCGACGTGGAGCGCCCCAGCGACCTGGCGGAGCGCCTCCCCAAAATCCTCATCCACCGCAACGTGCCGGGCGAGCCCATCCACGAGCTTTTGCAGGCGGCTGACGACGCCTGGGATCGCGCCGCCGGCTGGGCTCCCTACGGCCCGCGGGTGCGCTGGCGCATGGCCCGCGCCCAGCTGCGCCAGACCGTCCCGGTTCACCCGGTACGCCGCCGCCTGCGGGATAACGTGCTCACAGTGGATTGGGACGCTGTGGTTGGCTAACTCCAAGCACATGCGCCACACTGGTAGGCATGGCTTCTTCTAAAACTCGTGCCGCGACCGCCTGGAAAATCTTCATCGGCGTGCTCGTGGCGTTCCTACTCCTCATCCTCATCGCCGAGCTTGGCCTGCGCTGGTTCATCGGCTCCCAGATGAAGAGCCAGTTCACGGACTCCGCGAAGGAACAGGGCATCGAGTCCCCCGAGGACCCGGACGTCAGCTTCGGCGCCAGCCCCATGATCTTCGGCATGCTCAACGGCAAGGTGCCGGAGATGAACATGAAGACTCCCTCCACGCTGCAGATCGACGGCACGCAGATCAACGGCCAGCCGGCAGCAGACGTACACGTGGAGGACATGACTCTGTCCCAGGAGCCAGTGGCGGGCACGCTGCGGGCTTCCACCACGGTGCCGGATCAGTTCCTGCTGGCCACCTTCCAGAAGGCAATTGCAGAGCAGTCCGGTAACGATACCCTGGGCAACCTAGTGGTCACCGCCATTACCGCCAACGACGCGGAGGATGACCTCACCGTGCAGTTCGCCGGTGGCCTGGCAGAACTCGCCCTCAAGCCGGAGGTCCACGACGGACAGCTGGCTATCAACGCGGAGAAGGCCTCCCTCTTCGGCTTCGACCTTCCGGAGCAGGCCACGTCCGCGATTTCGGATGCCCTGCAGGACGGCATGTCTGAGCAGCTGGCCGGCCAGGCGCTCACCTTCGACTCCATCGACGTGGGCGCCGGCGAACTCACCGTCACTCTCTCCGGCCATGACGTGCCAATGAGCGAGCTAGACCAGGCCTCCGCCGGCACCACCACCGGAAACGCCGGCACGACCGAGCAGCGCTAAAGGCGCACGACCGGCAGTTGGCTCACCTCCGCAGCAGTATCTGCTGTGGAGGTTTCTTCGTCTCCGTCGTTTAAAACGACGAGACACTGATAGCCCGCCTGCTCCGCGGCGTGAGCTAGGTCCTCCACGGAGCTCACGGAACGCACGGGAAGAATCAGCCCCAATTTAACGGGCAGCGGGCAGGCTTCCCGCAGGGTGACGAGTTCAGAGAGCAACGCGGTGGAATCAGCAAGTAGTGCATCCACCGCCACCCACACCTCGGCCGCACCCGATTGCACGGCCAGGCGCGCCTCCGCAGCTTTAACCAGGGAGTGGTGGCGGCCGGTGGGATAGCCGGCCACGGCTACGGTGTGCTCGGCCTGCGCGGCGGCAAGGACGTGGTGGGGTGAGACCACCACGCGCTGCCCCGGCGCGCGATTCTGGACCTCCTCGAGGGAGGCAGACAGCAAGTTAAGCATCAGTAGAAATAATCGCCTCGGATGATGGACTTTAGTTGCGGGCGCACGTCGAACCAGTAGATGCCGGTGATGATCGCGCCCACCCAGGACACGAACGGCAGCGGCAGGTTCATCAGCACCGCCGAACCACCCAGCAGGGCCACCCATACCCACTTGTTCTGGCGGTCACCGGCGCGGAAGGCGTCCTCCCGGGTGAGCGCCGCCAGGACCGCGCCGATCAGCGCGAAAAGTGAGACCGCGGCGAAGATCCACATCGGGATCTTGTTGAGGATGTTGAGGAAAAGGTAGATGTCCATCAGTTAGTTTTCGTCGACGACTTCGCCGTCGATGATGTTGTTGTCCTTAGGCTGCTGCTTCTGTGCGTACGGGTTCAGCGGATCGGCGGAGCCAGTGGCGCCGGGCTGACCGGAGGACTGCTGGCCCTCCGCGCGACGCTCCTTGGCGTTGTTCACCGCGTCCTGCACGCCCTCGCGCGCTTCATCGAAGGCGCTGGTGAGATCCGTGCGGGCCTTCTGGAAGGACTCGGAGTTGCGGGTCTCCCGGGCAGCGGAAGACACCGAATCACCAAGGTTCTTCGCGGTAGTGGTCACGCGATCCAGGAAGGACTCCTCTTTCGCGGTGCCAGTACCCATGCCAGCCTTGTCAGCGGCGCGCGCAATCCGGTCAGCCTGCGCATCCTGAGCCTGCTGCTGGCGTTCCTCCTTGAAGCGGCCACCGAAGTCTTTGGCCACATCGAACGCGGAGGAGCCGGCGTTCTTAAAAGAATCAAATACGGACATGGTCATAACTCCTTGTTAGATGCCAAAAAGCAGATGGTTAACAGTGTAGATAACCAGGCCAGCCAGCGCACCCACCACGGTGCCGTTGAGGCGGATGAACTGCAGGTCACGGCCCACCATGAGCTCGATGTTCTGGGAGGCTTCCTCCGCGTCCCAGCGCTTGATGGTCTCCGGGATGATCGCGATGATCTCCGGGGCAAACTTCTCCACCGCGTAGCGCGCAGCCTTGTCCACGAGCGCGTTGGCCTGGGCCAGGAACTCTGAGTCCTCCAGCAGGCGGTGCGCCAGCTCCTTCACCTTCGCCGTGATTTTCTGCCGCAGGAAGGAGTCCGGGTCGTTGAGCTGCTCAATGAGCGTGGTGGACACCGTGCGCCACATGGCCGCGGGCGCCTGCTGCGCCTGGTCGGAGGCCAGCATCTCCTGCTTAATGCCCTCGATACGCCCGCGCATGTCCTCATCCCACTGCAGGTCAGAGGCCAGCTTGGACAGGTTGCGGCGGATAGCCAGACGGGCCTCGTGGTTGCCGTCGTGGCGGACGTCGTTGGCGAACTCCACCAGCTCGGTATAGACCTTCTCCCCCACCATCTCGCGGGCAAAGCGCGGCGCCCAGCCGGGCATGCGCTCATCAATGGCGGTGACCACCGTGGATTCCATGCCGAGGATCTTGCCGTGCGCCCACTCGATGAGGTCATCTTCCAGCGGCCGCGCCTTGCCGTCCGCAATGTAGCCCTCCAGCAGCCGGCCCAGCGGCGGGCCCCACTCGGGTTCTGCCAGGCGGTCCATGACCTGGGTCTTGATGAACTGCTCCGCCTCGGTGGCATCCAGGTCCGCGACCACACTGGCGGCGCGCTCACCAATCCACGCGGAGACTTCCTCCGCCTTGCCGGGCTCCACGCCCTGGCGCGCCAGCCACAGCGGTATCTCTGCCTCCCGCACCTTGGCGCTGAGTGCGTCCGCGGTAAGGAAGTTCTCTTCCACGAAGTCCTTGAGCGCATCCCCCACGCGGTCCTTGTTGTTGGGGATGAGCGCGGTGTGCGGGATGGGCAGGCCCATGGGCCGGCGGAACAGGGCGGTCACGGCGAACCAGTCCGCCAGTCCACCGACCATGCCTGCCTCCGCTGCGGCCCGCACGTAGCCGACCCAGACGGGAGCTCCGCTTGCCGACGCTTGCCACCACGAGCACCCCAGAAAGATCACTGCCGCAACCACCAGGAAGGACAGCGCAATCGCCTTCCAGCGGCGCAGGTCCGCGCGGCGCTCTTCCTGGTTGCCGGCCTGCGGCACCGGGGCAGTGCTTGCCGACGCCGATGCGGCAGGCGAGACCGCAGAGTCAGCCATCTCGAATCCTGCGTCCGCGCGGTGCGTCATGAGTTCTCCTTGGGCGTAGAGGGTGGAGCTTCGCCCACTAACTCTAGTGCGCCTGCCGGACACGCTCGACGTGCCATCGCCACCGGCCCTGCTTTGTGAGATTTACGGCGTCCGGCGCCGCAAGCTTAGCGACGCAATCCCGAGCAGCACTACGCAGAATGCCAAGAGCACGACAGCATCAATAGCGATATTGCCCTCCGGGAATGCATGTAGCTCAGCCGCTCCGCCGAAGGATTGCATCGCGTCCACGGCGTAGTCATCGGCTTGTCGACGGTATTGCTCGGCGCCCTAACATCACATCGGCGCCCTAACATCGCGCTACATACTCCACAGTCGCCCCCACGCCGAGTTGTCCCCGCACGAATTCAGGATGTGCGTTGAGCGGCTGCTCAGGGGTGCGCTTACATAGGCCACCCGTGCTTCATGAGAGTACCTCTGGCCCAAGGCACCAACCAGAATGAGGTGAACCTCCTGGAGGTCGGCGTCGAAGAAGCGGATCGGGATGTACATCTGGTGAGCCCAGTCGATCTCGTCGCGCATCCCCGCGCTGGCCCAGCCGCTGTATGCCCATAGTTGTTCGCATTTCGACAGCAGGATGCGGTTGAAAAACATGGCCAGCTCGCGGGCGTCCGAGTCGGTCTCGTCCATGAGCCGCGGGTAAGCACGACGTTCGCCTCCACATCGCCGGAATACGGGGAACAGATGTAAACCAACGGTCGGTACCCGTACTCGGCGCGCTGACTCGCTTTCAGCGCCCGGTAGCAGGTCGGGTCGGGGTACCCTTCGACGTTCTTCTTCGGTATTCCGATATCAAGAAGCGCAGTGGTGGTCATCTGGCGTCCTCGGGATGCGCCAGGCTCTCATTTGTCAGGCGCGGCAGGCACCGAAACCGGACACGGTGGGAGGAAGGCTCTCGGCCATACGCGCCGAGCACCGACAAATCCGGACGGGTCAGAGAGCACACTGGTGTGTGAACGTACCGATAGCTCCGTGCCCCGTGCTCTTGCTTCGGCGTCATCAACCGGATAGCCTTGTAGTCAACATGACCGGTTCCGCTGCCCGCCTCGGTGGGAGTCCAGGGCCGGTCTTCGTTTTCGTATCAAACAGGGGTGCGCGTGGAGCAGGTGAAGCAGTTCAAGACCTACGGTGAACAGGTCGAATTGCTTCGTCAGCGTGGGATGCGAGTGAATGATCGCCAACATGCTGAGACGCTGCTGGCGCGATTGAACTACTACCGCTTGTCCGGATACTGGTACCCGATGCGCCGTTTCTCCCAAGGCGACGGTACTGCCCGAGATGAATTCGTTGAGGGAGCATCGTTTGACCTGGTGGTAGCTCTCTATGGGTTTGACGAACAATTGCGCCACAGCGTGTTCATCTAGCTTGATCGCGTGGAGTTGGCTATTCGAACCAAGCTTGGTCACGAACTGGGTCGCCTTGACCCGCTGATCTATTTGGATCCCCAACGTTTGAGCGCCCGGGCACGGCAGCGAAACAAAGACGGGCGTCGCGTGTATGAGGTGTGGCTGAGAAAGTACCAGTCGGCATTGAAAGCGTCGAAGGAGGACTTCGTCGCCCACCACAATCAAAATATGGCGGGGCTCTCCCCATCTGGGCGGCCGTCGAAATCATGGATTGGGGAATGCTGTCATACCTGTACGGTATGTCGCCCAATATCGTGCGCAAACGGATTGCCCAACCCTGCGATCTAACTGGTCCTCAGCTTGAATCATGGCTGAAATCCTTAAATATTCTACGTAATTACGCAGCTCATCATGCAAGGATGTTCAACCGCGTTTACGACATCAAACCGAAACTGAACAATGACGTCAGGCTGGCTGCGGTAGCTGAAGGAATGAATCGCGTGTTCGGGCAGCTCTCCCTTATCCAATACTTGCACCGCCAACTGGACTTGTCTCCAGCCGACCGGCTGCCGAAGCTGTTCCACACCTACCCACACAATCCCATCGTGCCGTTTTCTCGCACAGGAGCACCTGACAACTGGCGCGAGTTGCCTCTCTGGCGCGTCTAATCCTTGCGGTAGTAGTCGCATTCGTACCCGTCGGCGTCGAGTAGCAGTCCTGCTGCCCAGTCGGGTGAAGTCGTCATAAGCTGGCAGGCATCGGCGATGGTGAAGCCGGAGCCCTCGGGTTCGTCGATGATGATTTCGTCGTGGATGTGCATGACAATCTTGTGCCCAGCCTGAGCGACGAGTGTCATGGCGTGGACGAGGAGGTCACGAGCGACTGCTTGGACGATGTTCTCGACGAGTTTCCCGCCGTAGGTCTCCAGCCACCCATTACGCCGAGTTGTCCCCGCGCGAATTCCGAGTGTGCATTGAGCGGCTCCTCAGGGGTGCACTCGCATAGGCGCCTACTTCCCCGATACCTGCACAACCACATGCTGATCATGTTGCGGGGTGGAGACGATCGATTAGAAAAATTTAGCTTTACAGCCAACTACCTGTCCGTAAACTGGTTTCGTGCCTTCTATCTACGATAACCAGTCTCCTGAAAAGAAACTCAGTTCCGGGCTCCAGAAGTTTTTCCCGTCATATCAACGAATTGATGTTGCGACGGGATATTTTGCTCTTCGCGGTTGGCAGTCCCTCGATTCATTGGTCCGCGAGAGCTTCGAGTCGGGAGATGTAGATCGACCGGTCGCGCGAATTCTCGTCGGCATGGTCTTACCCGCACAGCACGAGGAAATCATTGATCAACTCCGATCAGAGATTTCCCCAAACGAGGACGAAACCCAATCGCTTCGCGAACGCGCACCACAGGTTCGAGAAGCACTCAAGGCGCATTTGCGAGCGCAGCTTGCGACCGGAATCCCCACCGCTAAAGACCGCGAAACACTCCAGTCTCTCCGTGAACTCGTTGACCTTGGCGCGGTAGAGCTACGCGTATACACACGGCGTGCCCTGCATGGCAAGACCTACCTGCTTCACCACCATGATCCGAATATCCCAAGTGCTGGCTTTGTAGGTTCGTCCAACCTCACAGGGGCTGGCTTAAATCAAAACCTCGAGCTCAATCTCTACACAACAGAAGGTACGTCCACAGAAGAGCTCAAGGATTGGTTTGAGGAGCTCTGGTCAGACCGATTCACGCTTTCCATAGATGCAGAAATTCTGGAAGTGATCGACGACTCTTGGGCCTCCCCACAACTGCGGTCTCCCTTTGATGTGTACCTCAAGGTATGCCACACAATGAGTCGAGACGTGCGTGCTGGTCTTGCCCAGTACAACGTCTCCGAATTGATCGCTGGCAAGTTGCTCGAGCATCAAACCACCGCTGTGAAGACGTTAGCGCGCCGCATCATGCAACGACGCGGCACCATGCTCGGTGACGTGGTCGGTCTGGGTAAGACTCTCACGGCTATCGCAGTAGCGCTGATGCTCCGGGATAACCACGGATTCCAACCGCTAGTCATCTGCCCAAAGAACTTGCAATCAATGTGGGAGGAGCATCTCAAGGCCTACGATTTGCCGGGTCGTGTGGTGCCGTACTCGATGGTTCATACCGTGCTCCCTACACTGCCACGCCTCCGGTTTGTCATTGTCGATGAGAGCCACACGCTGCGCAACGAAGGAACCCGCACTTATAACGCGGTTCAGAAGTACCTCCACGAGAACGAAAGCCACGTGCTGCTCCTTACGGCGACTCCGTACAACCTCAAATATGGAGATGTAGCCAATCAGTTGGCTTTGTTCCTCGACGAGGACGAGGATCTCGGCCTAACCCCTGAGTTTGCCTTGCAGCGGAATCCCAATCTCTACGAAAACCTTGAGGTGGCCCATTCCACCCTCGCTGCGTTCAGGAAGTCTGAAGAGCCCGAGGACTGGCGGCGTCTCATGGGTGAGCATCTCGTTCGCCGCACACGCAGCTTCGTTCTGAACAATTATGCAAAGGACGACAGCGAAGGGCGGAAGTATCTCGAGTTCAAGAACTCGGACGGTTCGGTTGCCAGCCGGTTTACTTTCCCACTGCGTAAAGCAGTGCCTGTCAATCATGCCTTCGATGCGAACGACTCGGCGGCAAAGATGGCAGACGACAGAACCCTTGACGGACTCGCAAGTCTCAAGCTGCCGCGATACAGCCTCACCGACCATCTCATCCCCGATGCGCAATATCTTGCTAGCCCTGAAGATAAGAAGTTCATTGAAGATTTCGAGGCTTCTCGCGGCCAAGTCGTCGGCTTCGTCCGTACGAATTTCTACAAGCGCTTGAGCTCGAGCGGGCACAGCTTCATTTTGTCGCTGTTTCGTCATCTGCGGCGAAACGAACTATTTGACTACGCCTTGAAGAACGAACTTCCGCTCCCAGCCGGCACCATCGACCCGGTTACCTTGTCGGAGGACGATATTGACTTCGATGAGCTGCTCGCGGACGTGTCACCACGAGGGTTAACTTTCCCGACTATCCCCGATGACTATGCGAGGTTGGCTGCCGAATCTCCCCGCGGCATTCGGTGGGTAAGTTCGTCACTATTCAAAGACAGCCTGCAACAGGATCTTGCCGCAGATTCCCGAACGATCCGGGACCTATTGAAGTGGTACGGAGAGTGGAAGGTTCCGGATGACTCAAAGTTGCGAGCACTTGTTGACCTGGCAAATGAGAAGCATCCCAACGAGAAGATTCTCGTATTCACCGAATACAAAGACACAGCGAATTACATTGCTAAAGGCTTGAGAGAACTCGGAGTGGAGAAGGTCGGAGTTGCTACCGGTGAGTCTGAGGACGCGACGAACCTCGCTCGTCGATTCTCCCCAAAGACGAATCGCTTAAGTGACGACCAGGCGCCTGTCGCTCCTGCAGATGAAATCCGAGTTCTCATCGCAACTGATGTTCTTTCTGAAGGCCAAAACCTGCAGCAAGCACACATCATTGTTAACTTCGACCTGCCGTGGGCGATCATCAAGCTGATTCAACGAGCCGGGCGCGTTGACCGAATTGGACAAGAATCTGACACGGTGCTCCTGTACACGATGGTGCACGGCGAGCTGGAAGAACAGCTGAACCTACGCCGCCGCATTCAAGAAAGGTTGGCGGCTAACGCCGCTACGTTTGGCTCCGATGAGAAGTTCTTCGGAACGGCGACCGAGACCCAAGCAATCTCCGACCTCTATGACGGACGGATCGAAGACATCTCCACTGCCGAAGATGTTGATGCCAGTTCCTACGCTTATGAGATCTGGGAGGCAGCGACCAAGGACGATCCGAAGTTGCGTCGTCGCATCGAGCGTATGCCGGACTTGGTAGATACAACGCGTCCGGCACAACCGGGAGACCGAGAGGGAATCCTGTGTTGCGCTACCACCGATTCCGGCATTGATTCTTTCGCTTGGCAGAACGCACAAGGGGAAAGCAGTCTCCTCACGGGACAGGAAGCCCTAGCAATTCTGAAATGTACGCCGGAGACTGCAGCTCTACCGCTCCGTGAAGGACATGATGAAGCGGTTAGGGAGCTTATTACCGGTGTCATTGCTAAGAACTTGGACACCTCTGGACGGCTTCGTGGCGAGCGCCGAATCCTGTGGAACAGGCTCGGCCAGACTCTCGAGGCCCATAGTGATCCCAGCTATGCTGAGGCACTCGATGCGCTGTACAAATCCCCGCTGACCACTGTCGCAATTAATAGCCTTCGCACCGCCCGTCGACGCCAAGGCACAACCAACCTTGACTTGCTTGAGCTCATCGCAAATCTCAACGAGCAAGGTATCCTCACTACCACTACTAACAAGTCGGCCGATGCAATTCGCATCGTAGCCAGCATGGGAGTCTCCAATGTCTAACTATCTCTCGTACGTCGATTCTGGTAGCTTCGCCGAGCTCTTTGAGGAGCTTGGTTGGGGATACGTCCCCCGCAGCATAGCCCCCATCTCTGTTGAGGTTGAGGAGGGGCGCTCCTTCACCGCAAAACCAGTTGCAGATCAGGCTGGACTGCGCGTCTGGGTCGTCGAATCGGACGAACTCCCAACTCTTCCGGAGCAACGCACTATCGATGCCGAAGTCCAGAAGGCTTCTCAACTCCGTCTCTTGATCTTCACCGACGGCACCCGCCAATCGTGGCGCTGGCCGCGCCGCGGTGCTACTGCAGCAACAAATACAAAGCTCCTTCACCATCGCTACACGGTTGGCGATGAAGACCTCGGAGAAGACTTGGCACGTCGCCTCGACATGATTGAGCTGCCTATTGGTGAAACCATTGGCATTCTTGAGATTCAAGAGCGAATGGCCAAGGCCTTTAATGACGAAGCCGTCAAGCGCTCCAAGCAGGCTTCTCGCCACATGCAAATTATGAACCAACAGCTTTTGGACGCGGGGTGCGATACCAGTACTGCGTCTTCGTTGTTGGTCCGCCTCCTGTTCCTGTTCTTCGGCGATGACACCAACATGTGGCCGGATAACACGTTCCAAAAGTGGATTCTGCGTAATACCACTGCCGAGAATCTTTCAGACAAGCTTACCGAGCTCTTTGAAGTCGTCTGCGATCCTGAGCTCGACGGCGCGATAAGGAAAAAGGGTAAGTACGCGGGAACGGAGTATGCCAATTTTAGGCGTATCGACGGAATGTATAAAGAGCGTATCAAGCTTCCTCCACTTTCCGAGGAGTTCCGCCAGCAAGTACTGAAGGCTGCAGAATTTGATTGGGGCCGGGTCAACCCCGACATTTTCGGTGCGATGTTCCAGCAGCTGGTTGATCTCGACGAACTCCGCTTGAAGGGCGAGCACTATACCAGCGAGGAAAACATCCTCCGGGTGATCGAGCCGCTGTTCCTAGACGAACTGCGTGAACGCTTCGAAAATGCCTACAACGACCGCGACGCGCTTCTTGCGTTACAGGACGAGATCGCCGAACTACAGTTCCTTGACCCAGCGTGCGGCTGCGGAAACTTCCTTATCCAGGCGTACAAGCACCTGCGTGGCCTTGAATATGAGATCATCACCCGCGCCGAAGAGCTCGAACTTGCTGAACTCAACGCAGCCCTTGACATCCACACCAATGTCAAACCGGTTAAAGGAATCCTCGCGATACGTGAGCGCCTGAAAGAACTTGGAAACCGTAACTCCCTACAGTTTGCCGACGATTCCTTACGCAAGTCCAAGATGAGTATGCGCCAATTCCATGGCATCGAAATCAATGAGTGGCCTGCAAAGGTCGCATCAACAGCGATGCTTTTGGTGGACCATCTTTGCAATCAGTCCTTTGGACAGTCAGCGGTACGACTTCCCATCGAAGAGACCCCAGAAATTAAGACTGCCAATGCTCTCCGCATTGATTGGGCAGACGTCATCGATCCCGACGATTGCGACTACATTATTGGTAATCCACCTTTTGTCGGGTCTTCACGTCTCGATGAAGACCAGAAGGAAGACCGGACAAAAGTCTTCGGTAAGAATGGCGGCAAGCTTGACTTCGTGGCTTGCTGGCACCGCACCGCAGCCGAGTTTTTGAATGGTCACGGCGGCGACATCGCATTCGTTTCTACCAATTCCATCTGTCAAGGCCAGCAAGTAACTCCACTCTGGCAACCCATTTTCGAAATGGGCTATCACATCAACTTCGCGCACCGCTCCTTTGCTTGGAACAGTGAATCTGAGCATGTTCCCAATGTCTATTGCGTTATTACTTCGTTCTCGCAAGAAGAGTGGAAGACTAAACGGGCATGGGATTACACTTCGCGCGGTGCCGTGGAAACCATTCCTACCCAGTTAAACGGCTATCTCGCAGATGCCCCTATGGTGTTCATCACCCAAAGGTATACACCGCTTTCTCGCGTTCCGATAATGCAAGCGGGAGGGAAGCCTACTGGGAAAGACCTCCTCTTGGGACCAGAGGAACGCGACAAAATGATTTCTCGCGATCCGGCTATCTCCTCGATTATTAGAGCATTTTCCATGGGCGATGAATTTATTAATGGCGTCGAACGCTATTGCCTTTGGATGCCTGAAGGAATCCCAGTCGAACTACAACATAACCCGGATATCCAAGAGAGAGTTGCACTGGTAAAAGAGGCCAGGGCATCTTCTTCCAAGAAAGCGACTCGGGACATTGCTGTTACGCCTTGGGAGTTCGACGAGGTGAAATACGACGGAAATGGTATATATATTGGCTTGCCGAAAGTATCAACAGAACGCCGCAAATACATTCCAGTGGCATTTGTCGAAAACGGAATGATACCTGGTGACAAACTTTTTTTCATCGAGTCAAGTTCACTGGTGACTTTCGGCATGCTCATGTCACAGGCCCATAATGCCTGGATGAGAGCTATAGTAGGCCGTCTTGAGCTAAGATACAGCTACGCAAATACCATCGTCTACAACAACCTCGTCTTCCCGGTTCTTTCTCCAGCACAGCGAGAAGGAATCGAACAAGCCGCCCAAGAGGTCCTGAATTCCCGTAGTCTCTACCCGGGAGCTTCGCTTGCGGATTTTTACGATCCCGACAACGAAGCCAAGTACCCAGAACTCACTGCAGCACACAAAGCTCTGGATAAGGCCGTCGAACGCGCTTACGGGTGGGAACTCGATGACCTTACGTGGGACGAGAAGGAGACATTCATCGTTTCCTCGCTCTTCGAGCTGTACAGCGAGAAGACTAAGAGCGCGTAGCGGCGTCGTGCTTCAATCGTGAGCGGCAGTCCCCGCCACTAGGCGCTGTCCTCCCCACCGGTGCTGGCACTGCACGCGGTGGGACCGGGGAGACGTCGCCAAGCACAGGCGCCCCTTCTCCCCCACCGCACCCTTTCAAAACACCAACAGCCCCCGCCTCCTCACATGGTCTCCCATGTGTTTGGAGGCGGGGGTTGTTGTGGTTCAGTACAGAAACTTAGGCGTTCAACGTCCTAGTGTTGCCTAGTTGAGGCGGCCGGTTTCCTTGCGGTACTGGCGGTAGTAGCGGCGGCCAAAGTGGATGCCGCCGACGGCCAGGACGGCCACGACGCCGAGCAGGACAGCACCGATGATGATCGGCAGCTGGTAGTCAGCGCCAGCGGTGCCCATCGGGAACTGCCAAGTGCCCAGACCCCAGATCAGGGTGCCGGCGGCCGGCAGGAGCGACAGAACCAGGCCCATGCCCACCCAGGTGGAGGTGCGCAGCAGGGAGGAGTGCGGTGCACCGAAGGACACCGGGTCATAGCCCTCGATGTAGGAATCCTGAATCTTACCGGTGAACTCCGGGTAGGTCTCGCTGTGGTGATCAGCAACTGCCGGGTTGAGGTCGCTCATGCCTGAAACTTTCTCTCGTTCCTGTTAATCCTGTGAATGACTATAGCTTAGTCGTCCTTGCCGCGGAAAGCAGCACGTGCACGTTCGCGGGTAACCGCAGACACAGCGGTCAGCGGCACGCCCGCCGGGCACACGTCGGCGCACTCGCCGTAGAGCGAGCAGTGGCCGAAGTTCTGCTCCAGATCGTCCACCATGTTGCGAGCACGGCGGCCACGCTCTTCCTTGCCCAGCGGCATGAGGGAGAGGTGAACCAGCTTGGCGCCGGTGAACAGGTGGGCCGCACCGTTCGGGCAGGCAGCCACGCAGGCACCGCAGCCGATGCAGGCGGCGTGATCCAGGGCGTACTCGGAGGTCTCGTGGTTGACGTGCAGGGTGTCAGCGTCCGGCGCGGTGCCGGCGTCCATGGAGACATAGCCACCCTGCTCCATGACGTGGTCCAGCTTGGCGCGGTCCACAATCATGTCCTTGATCACCGGGTAGGCGGCGGAGCGGAAGGGCTCCAGCTTGATCTTGTCGCCGTCCTTGAACTGGAACAGGCGCTGCTGGCAGGCCGGGGTGTTCTGGCCCGGGCCGTGCGGGCGACCGTTGACTAGGAGGCCACAGGTGCCGCAGATACCCTCACGGCAGTCGGAGGCAAAGGCGAAAGGCTCGTTGCCGGCCTCCACCATGCCCTCGTTGACGTGGTCCAGTAGCTCCAGGATGGACATCTGCTCGGCGGCGTCCGCGACCTCCACGGTCTCGAACTTGCCTTCTTGCGTCGGTCCGGCTTGACGCCAGATCTCAAGTGTCAGTTTCATTACTTGTAGTTCCTTGTCATCAGCGGGATCGAATCAAAGTACAGCGGCTCAGCGTGGCGAATGAACTCGCCCTCGGCGTTGCCCGGCTCCCACGCGGAGACGAAGCACCAGTTCTCGTCGTCACGCTCGGCCTCGCCGTCCTCGGTGAGGTGGTCGTCGCGGAAGTGGGCGCCACAGGACTCGTCGCGGTCCAGGGCGTCGATGCACATGAGCTCGCCCAGGTCGATGTAGTCGGCCACGCGGAGGCCGTACTCCAGCACCTGGTTCATATCGTTAGCGTCGCCCGTAATGCGGACGTTGGCCCAGAAGTCCTTGCGCAGGGCACGGATCTTATCGATGGCCACCTTGAGGTCCTCCACGTTGCGGGACACGCCGCAACCCCAGTAGAGGATCTCACCCAGCTGGCGGTGGTAGTGCGCCGGGCCGTGCGGGTCCTGGCCCTGGACGGACATGAGGCGGTCGATGCGCTGCTGCGCGCGTGCCACGGATTCCTGCGCGGCGGCGGAATCCTCTGGCAGCTTCTCCTCGCCCAGGTGGCCCGCCAGGTAGTTCGGGATGGTGAACGGGAGGGTGAACCAGCCGTCGACGGACGCGGACAGCAGGGAGTTAGCGCCCAGGCGGTTCGCACCGTGGTAGGTCCAGGAGCACTCGCCGGCGGCGAAGAGGCCGTCGATGGCGGTCATCTCGTTGAAGTCCGTCCACAGGCCACCCATGGTGAAGTGGCAGGTCGGGGCGATGCGCATCGGGGTCTCGTACGCGGACTCACCAATGGCCTCTTCGTACATCTCGATGAGGTTGGAGTAGCGCTCGCGGATCTTGTCCTTGCCCAGACGCTGGATAGCGTCGCGGAAGTCCAGGTACACGGAGTTGTGCAGCGGGCCCACGCCCAGGCCGGCGTTGATCTGCTGGGAGATGGCGCGGGATGCCACGTCACGCGGGACCAGGTTACCGAAGGCCGGGTAGCGGCGCTCCAGGAAGTAGTCGCGCTCCTCCTCCGGGATGTCGTTGGCGTGGCGGTCGTCGCCCTCCTTCTTCGGGGACCAGATGCGGCCATCGTTACGCAGGGACTCCGACATCAGGATGGTCTTGGACTGCCACTCGGAGTTGACCGGCAGGCCCGTCGGGTGGAACTGAATGAACGCCGGGGAGGCCAGGTATGCACCGTGCTCGTAGGCGCGCATCATGGCGCCTGCGTTGGAGTTCTTGGCCAGCGTGGACATGTGGTACACGTTGCCGTAACCACCGGTACCCAGGATGACCGCGTGGCCGGTGAAGGCCTTGAGCTCACCCGTGATGAGGTTGCGGGTCACGATGCCGCCGGCGCGCTTCTTGCCACCGTCGTCGTAGGTGATGATGTCCTGCAGATCGTGGTGAGCGAAGAGCTCCACGTTGCCCAGACCAATCTGGCGGTAGAGCGCCGAGGTGGTGGACAGCTGCAGCTGCTGACCCGTTTGGCCACGGGTGTAGTAGGTGCGAGAGACCTGCACGCCACCGAAGGAGCGGGTGGCCAGGGTGCCGCCGTACTCGCGGGCGAACGGGGCGCCGATGGCGTTCATGTGGTCGATGACGCGGATGGACTCGTATGCCAGGCGCCAGCAGTCGGACTCGCGGCAGCGGTAGTCGCCGCCCTTCACGGTGTCCTTGGTGTGGCGGTAGGCGGAGTCATTATCCACCTTCTTGTGGCGCGAGGAGTTCACACCACCCTGCGCCGCAATGGAGTGCGCGCGGCGCGGGGAATCGTGGTAGGTGAAAACCTTGACCTTGTAGCCCAGCTCACCCAGCGCCGCGGCGGCGGAGCCGGCGGACAGGCCGGTGCCGACCACCAGGATTTCGAACTTGCGGCGGTTGAGCGGGGAGACCAGCTCCATGTGGTCCTTCTGGTAGGACCACATATCCTTCATCGGGACGCCGTGCGGCTCGTGGGACTCCAGGATGCGGCCCGGCTTCACACCCGGGACGATGGACTGCGGGTGCTGGAAGTTCGGGTGCTCGCGCTTGAGGTCAGACTGTGCAGTGTTCTGAGCGTTCTGAGAGCTCTGAGCGTTCTGCGCGCTCTCTGCCTGCGCGGTGTTTCCTGCGTTTCCTGCAGAGTAAGGGTTCGCGTTAGTCATGGGTTCAAATCTCCTTTAGCTAACCCAGCCCAGGGCGACGGACAACGGCATGACAATGTTGGCCAGGCACACGACGGCCGGGATGATGTACGCCAGGATGACAAAGACCTCGCGCCACTTTGCACCGGTGATACCCAGGTCAGACGCGGCGAGGCGGATGCCGTGGGTGAGGTGCAGGAAGAGGCAGAGCATGGCGATGACGTAAACGATGGTCACCGGCCAGCGGGAGAAGGTAGCCAGCATGTTGGCCTTCACCGCGCCGTGCTGGAAGGCCTCAGCGGCAATCGGCTGCACGCCGACGGTGAGGTCCAGCAGGTGGAAGATGATGAAGAGCAGCAGCACGATGCCGGTCACCAGCATGCTCCGGGTGGCGAAGGAGTCCATGCCGCCCATGAGGTTGGTGCGGCTGAACTTGCCACGGGAAGCCTTGGAGCGCGCCGTGAGGGCAAAGGCGCCGTAGATGTGGGCGATCACGCAGGCCAGCAGGACGATGCGGATGATCCACAGGGTGTGGCCGTGCGGAATGAGCGGGGCGCCCAGATCACGCAGGAACTCGCCGTATGCGTCGAGCGCTTCCTCGCCGTCGTGTGCCGGCAGGTACAGCTTTAGGTTGCCGGCCATGTGGCCCACGACGAAGAGGGCGAAGAACAGGCCAGTGATAGCCATCGTCAGTTTCAAAGCCCAGGACGGGATTCCCGGCTTAGGACGAATCGTTTCATTAGTAATGCGGCCGTGAGCGAGGGCTTCACGGTCAGGATTTTTTACAGACATGACACCTCCATAGTCCCGTTTACCTTACGCAGGCTTTCGCGCTGGTTACTACTCAATTTCGGGGTTTCGGAGCCGCCCTACCCACGCGCTGAGCACCCGTAGAAAGTAGATAAGGTAAGCATGACCTTATATTGCGACGACGTTATGCCGCTTTACCTTGATCGCTTTCCTTTACGCAATATGGCCGTTGCGTAAATATTTCACGGTTGAGACTTTCCTCACAGGGTGTAGCGCGAGTGACGGCTTCACCCCTTTAGACGTCAAACTTTCGCTTGGTATCCACCTAGTATCCGTAGCAAACTACCCCGACGCCACCCCCGGCTTTGCAGCACAGTTAAACTGCTTGACACTTTCTTTGCAAAAACACTGTTATGACCAAATGTCCGGAGGTAACCTAGCTCACATGAGCAAGACTTACGTAGGGTCCCGTCTGCGCCAGCTGCGTCGCGAAAGAGATCTCAGCCAGGCCTCCCTTGCCGCCACCCTGGGACTATCCGCCAGCTACGTTAACCAGATTGAGCACGACGTGCGCCCGCTCACCGTGCCCGTCCTCCTCCGCATCACGGAGGTCTTTGGGGTGGACGCCACGTTTTTCTCCCGCGATGATGACTCGCGCCTGCTCGCAGAGATCCAGGATGTGGTCCAGGATCAGGAGATTTCTCCCTCCCCCGTGGAGCTGCAGGAGTTGTCCGAATTGGTGTACAACCACCCCACTGTTGCACGAACCCTGGTGGACATCCACCGCCGCTATCGCAACATCCGGGACAAGCTCTCCCTGGCCACCGATACCCGCCGCTCCGACGGCAGCCAGGCGCTGTCCATGCCGCACGACGAGGTGCGGGACTTCTTCTACGCCCGCCGGAACTACCTGGATGAGCTGGACCACCACGCCGAGGCGCTGGCCGGGGAGCTTGGCGTGGAAAAGTTCCGCATTCGGGAGACCGAGCAAGCCCTGGCGGACCGCCTCAGCTCCGCCCACGGCGTGGAGATCATCACCACGGACCGAATGGACGGCACACTCCACCGCTTTGACAAGGACTCCGGCACGTTCCGGCTGGCCAGCCGGCTCTCCGTGGGGCAGCGCGCCTTCCGGATGGCAGCGGAGCTGGGATTCTTGGAGGCGGGCGCGCTTATCGACGGCTTGGTGGACGAGGAACCGTTCACCTCCGAGGCTTCCATCAACCTAGCCCGGCGCGGCATTGCTAACTATCTCGCTGCAGCCACCGTCCTGCCCTATTCCCTCATGCATTCCGAGGCCGAGCAGTCCGGCTACGACGTGGAGTATCTATGCAACGTCTTCGGCGTGGGCTATGAAACGGTGGCCTCGCGCCTGTCCACCCTGCAGCGCACCAACCAGCGCGGCATCCCCTTTACCTTCGTGCGCGTGGACCGGGCGGGCAACATGTCGAAGCGGCAGTCCGCCACCGGCGTGCACTTCTCCAACTCTGGGGGCACGTGCCCGCTGTGGAACGTCTACGAGTCCTTCTCCCGCCCCAACACTATTTCCCGCCAGCTGGCGCAAATGCCGGATGGGCGCAACTACCTGTGGGTCTCCCGCACGGTGAGCTATCCGCAGGGCCGCTTTGGGGACACCAACAAGCTCTTCGCCATTGGCCTGGGCTGCGAAGCTCGCCATGCGGATCGCACGGTGTACGGCAAGGGGCTCAACCTGGAGGACCTTTCCGCCGCCACGCCCATTGGTGCCGGCTGCCGCACGTGCCCGCGCCAGAACTGCGCGCAGCGCGCCTTCCCGGCTATCAACGAGGAGCTGACTATCGACGCTCACCGTTCCGCCGTCGCCCCGTACTAAGACGACCAACTCCGACACTTCCGGGCGTGGGCGGGCCGCGCGAGGCTCCCCCGGCACGCAGAAGCCCCCTCCTTCCCTTCCAGCACCGTGACGGTGCCTGCGGGGTGGAGGGGGCTGATTGCTGTGGCGCTGTGGCCTACAGCCGTGAACGAACCTTTAGAGGTTGATCATGTGGCCGCCGATGCCCTCGGCAGCTTCCTTCATGGCCTCCGACAGGGTCGGGTGCGTGTGCACGTTGCGGCCAATTTCCTCGGCGGTCAGGTCGAAGCGCTGGGCCAGGGTCAGCTCCGGCAGCAGCTCGGAGACGTTGGAGCCCACCATGTGGCCGCCGATGAGCTCACCGAACTCGCCGTCCGCGATGAGCTTGACAAAGCCGGCGGTCTCGTTGAGGCCGGCCGCCTTGCCGTTCGCGGAGAACGGGAAGGTAGCAACCTTGATGTCGCGGTCTGCGAACTTCTCGCGGGCCTGCTCCTCGGTGTAGCCGAAGGACGCAACCTGCGGGTTGCAGAAGGTGGCGCGCGGCATGTTCATGTAGTCACCGAGCAGCTGGGTCTCAGCGCCGGCGATAACCTCGGCGGCGACAACGCCCTGGGCCTCGGCCACGTGGGCGAGCTGCAGCTTCGCGGTCACATCGCCAATGGCGTAGATGCCATCAACGTTGGTGCGCATGTAATCGTCGATAGCAATGGCGCCGCGCTCCGTGAGCTCCACGCCAGTGTTCTCCAGGCCGAAGCCCTCGGTGCGCGGGGCAAAGCCGATGGAGACCATGCAGCGATCCACGGTCAGGGAGTCGGTCTTGGAGCCATCCTTGGACTCGACCTCCACGGTGACGTTATCGCCGTTGTCCTTAATGGCGGTGGTCTTGTAGCCGGTAAGAAGCTTCACGCCGAGCTTCTTGTACTGCTTGGCAATCTCCTTGGACACGTCCTTGTCCTCGTTCGGCAGGACACGGTCCATGAACTCCACGATGGTCACGTCCACGCCGTAGTTGGCCAGGACGTAGGCGAACTCCATGCCGATGGCGCCGGCACCCACGATGACCATGGATTCCGGGGCATCTTCCTTGAGGATCTGCTCCTCGAAGGAGACGATGTTGCCGCCGATTTCCACGCCCGGGAGGGAGCGCACGACGGAGCCGGTGGCGATGATGCAGTTATCAAAGGTAACGGTCTTACCCTGATCGTCGCCCTCGGTGATCTCAATGGTCTTGGCGTCCTTGAAGGAACCCAGACCGTTGATCTCCGTGATCTTGTTCTTCTTCATCAGGTAGTGCACGCCCTTGACGATGCCCTCCGAGACCTTGCGGGAGCGCTTGTGCGCCACGCCGAAGTCAAAGGAGACATCGCCGGAGATGCCGAAAGCCTTGGCCTCGTGGTTAAAGGTGTGTGCAACCTCAGCGTTCTTGAGGAGCGCCTTGGAGGGGATGCAGCCCACGTTGAGACAGACACCGCCCCAGTACTGCTTCTCAATTACGGCAACCTTCTTGCCCAGCTGGGCAGCGCGGATGGCGGACACGTAGCCGCCAGGGCCCGCACCGAGTACTACAACGTCAAAATGTTCATTAGTCACGTCCTACAGAATACGGAACTTTGTGCCTGATGTCTCACCACCCCCGATGTTGTGGGGGACAAGGCGCACACGTCGACCGCAATGCTCCGCA
Organism: Corynebacterium axilliensis; assembly: GCF_046097495.1. Taxonomy (NCBI): domain Bacteria; kingdom Bacillati; phylum Actinomycetota; class Actinomycetes; order Mycobacteriales; family Corynebacteriaceae; genus Corynebacterium; species Corynebacterium axilliensis. Next base: position 2,145,257 of record NZ_CP175768.1, on the reverse strand, counting down.
GAGTGCAGGCGCTCTAACCCCGCTCCCCTACCCCGCGATCAGCAACGGCCCCCGTCCCTCACCGTGGCAAAGGCCGGTGGGTGAGGCGGGGGCCGCGCGCATCAAGCGCCAGCAGGCTGGCGGAGAACCCTCTAGGAGAACTCCCTACAGGTGGTCTCCCAGAAGGTGGGCTTTAGTACAGGCCCATTTCCAGAGCGGACTTGGAGGAGGAGGAAGAGCCGGCGTGCAGGAGCTTGCCCAGCACCTGGTTGATGGACACGAGGATGGAATCAAAAAAGTTCATGGTTCTTCTTTCTGAAGTTGCTGGTGCTCAACGGTGGCGCTGCTTAGCGGTAGCGCCACGGCTATCTTCACAATGTCTAACGGGCCGTGGCGGCGCAGCGTTACATCGGGGCGCGGTAGCCCACGAAGATCGCTTGAAGATTATGACACGGTTTTCACTTCAATACCACCATTCACCCCTGTAACTTGCTATGTTTAGAGTCGCCCTTACTCTCTAGAATCTGCGGAACCGGCCTTCTACCAGCACACCACCGCTTTTGAAGGCCCGTGTCCGCCGCAGCTTTTAGACTGGCCCTACTTCTTTAGCTCATCACTACGAAAGCGAGAATCCATGAAGTTTGCGCGTTCTCTCACCACCGTCGCGGCGGCCACCACGCTCGCGTTCGGTGCCGTGATCGCTGCCCCTACCGCCGGCGCCTCCGACATTAAGCCGGAACAGATCCAAGGCGATGCCACCCCGTCTGACGTCTCCGCGCTCGATATTTACGCCGAGCTCGAGCAGTACCTGCCCAAGGACGAGGCCGGCCAGCCTTCACCGTCGCGCGCCGAGTACGAAGCTGCCATCGGCACCAACAAGACCTTTGACAAGGTGAAGATCGCCGATCTGCCTGACGCCAAGAACTGGATGGGCTACGTCCTGAAGTACCCGGACTACCGCGCGCGCATCAAGCCCCTGAAGGCCACCTCCCCGGCCATGGACGGCCGCGAGGTCCCGCTGGCGGTTATCACCCCGGACGGCACCTTCGATGAATCCCGCCCGACGCTCTACCTGCTCAATGGTGCTGGCGGCGCCCAGCAGGGCATGGACTGGCTTTCCGCGACGGCGGGTAAGGACCTCGACCCGAAGAAGGACGGCACCCAGGACATCGATGACTACTACGCCGATCGCGGAGTCAACGTCGTCATCCCGCAGGCCGGCGCCTTCTCCTACTACACCGACTGGGTCACTTCCCCGGACCGCGGCTACCTCAAGGGCCCGCAGAAGTGGGAGACCTTCCTGACCAAGGAGCTGCCTGGCCCGCTGGAGGATCACATCAAGGGCAACGGCAAGCGCGGCATCGCCGGCATGTCCATGTCCGCCACCTCCTCCCTGGTCCTGGCGCAGCACAACCCGAATTTTTACGACGCCATCGGCTCCTTCTCCGGCTGCGCGGCTACCTCTACCCCGCTGCCGAACTTCTACTCCCAGCTCACCGTAAACCGTGGCGGCGGCGACACCACTCAGATGTGGGGCCCGATGGGCGGCGATTACAACCGCTACAACGACGGCCTGATCAACGCCACCAAGAACAACATGGGCAATTCCGAGATCTACATCTCCACCAACTCCGGTTTGGCGGACATGAATGATCTCGGCTCCTCCAAGCGCCAGGCACTGGGCAGCGCCGCTGCCTTCAAGTCCTCCTCCACCCTGGTGGTTGAGGGCGGCGTCATCGAGGCAGCCATGAGCGCCTGCACCCACGACCTCAAGGCCAAGCTGGAGAAGGAAGGCGTTGACGCTACCTACAACCTGCGCCCGACGGGCACCCACTCCTGGCCGGCATGGTTGGATGACGTGAACTCCTCGTGGCCGACCTTCGCCCGTGGCCTTGGCCTGCCGGTGGATCCGAACGCTACCCCGGAGGTCACCACCTACTCTGAGTCCGCAGAGAAGGAAGACGCTACCGACACTGACGCTGCTGATGCTGCTGACGCGGCAGAAGCCGCAGACACCGCCGAGGTTGCTAACGAAAAGGCTGCGGACGCCGATATCAAGGACACGGACAAGGCCGCTGCGGAGGCGGATCCCGCTGCCCCCGCAGACTCCCTGCCGGTAGACCCTGCGGCGACCGAGCAGTAAGCTCAATTGGCCGTATTTTTCGTTGAAGAAGGAACCTAATGAAGCGTCTTAGCTCTCTCCTCGCCGCCGGCGCGCTGTCCGCCGCGGCCCTGGTTACGCCCGTCACCGCGGGCGCAGCCACCGTCACCCCGGAACAGGTTGCCGGGGACGCGGAACTGTCCACCATCTCGGATCTGGCTCCCACCCCGGAGGTGGCCAACCAGGGTTGGTACGGCAAGTACAAGGATGACCCGCGCGTGCTCAAGCTGCAGGCCACCTCACCGGCCATGAACGGCCGCACGATCCCGCTGGCAGTCATCCCGGCGAAGAACGCTAACCGCCCCACCATTTACCTTCTCAACGGCGCCGGTTCCTCCGAGCAGAACACCGACTGGCTATTCAACTCCGACGTCGTGGATTTCTACGCGGACAAGGACGTCAACGTGGTGATCCCGCAGGCCGGTGCGTTCTCCTACTACACCGACTGGCAGGCAGAGCCGCACGGCAAGTACCTCAACGGCCCGCAGAAGTGGGAGACCTTCCTGACCAAGGAGCTGCCGGGACCGCTGGAGTCCCGCCTCCAGGCCAATGACAAGCGTGCGATTGCCGGCATGTCCATGTCCGCCACCTCCTCGCTGCTGCTGGCCCAGCACAACCAGGGCTTCTACGACGCCGCCGGCTCCTTCGCCGGCTGCGCCGCCACCGCCTACCCGCTGGAGTACCAGTTCCTGCGCGTGACCGTGAACCGCGGCGGCGCACAGCCGGAGCAGATGTGGGGCGAGATGGGCTCGGCTACCAACCGCTACAACGACGCCCTGATGAATTCGGAGAAGCTGCGCGGCACCAAGCTGTACATCTCCTCCGCCTCGGGCCTGGCCGGAGAGAAGGACACCCCGTCCTACTACATCAACCAGGGCTACGATCCGGCGCTGGCCTACGTCGGCTCCGCGCAGCTGCAGGTGGAAGGCGGCGTCATCGAAAGCGCCGTCAACCACTGCACGCACATGCTCAAGGCCAAGCTGGACAAGCAGGGTATCCCGGCGGACTACAACTTCCGTAACGTCGGCACCCACTCCTGGCCGGGCTGGGAGGAAGACATGCAGAAGTCCTGGGCCACCTTCGAGTCGGCCTTCAACTCCTAGGCTTCCCGGCAACGTCACGGCAGCTTCACGGCACAGAACGCGGTGCTGCTCGGCGCAAAAACCCCTGGCTTCGGGCCGGGGCACTCAGGGCGGTAGGATAGCGGCATTATGAAGCTGCTTTCCACCGCCCTTTCGCATGTCGCCGCCGCCCGCGGGCAGGCAACGCCCCTCCGGGACAGCTATACCGGGGTGGACTTCAACCTCGGCTTCGAGGTCACACACTACGACCTAGATCTGACCTACCGCGTGGAGCCCAACATGCTGCAGGGCGAGGCAGTACTCCACCTTCGCGCGCTGGAGGAGCTGGACAAGCTCACGCTGGACCTCGGCGGGGCGATGGTGGCGCGCCGCATCACCGCGAAGCACGCACCACGGGTGGCCAAGTTCCGCCTTTCGGGCGGGAAGCTGCGCCTCAACTTCGCCGAGCCCATCGCGGAGAACACCGAGTTCGAGCTGCACATCCGCTACGGTGGCTCGCCGCGTCCGCTGCGCACGCCGTGGGGCGAAATCGGTTGGGAGGAAACCGAGTCCGGCTCGCTGGTGGCGAGCCAGCCCAACGGTGCGCCCAGCTGGTTCCCGTGCGACGACACCCCGAGCGCCAAGGCCACCTACGATATCCGCATCACCGCCGATGATCCCTTCGTGGTCATCTCCAACGGCGCGCTGGTCTCCCGCCGCCGGGCGGGCGGATCCATGACGCGCTGGCACTACCGCGTGGACCACCCCATGGCCACCTACCTGGCCACGGTGCAGGTGGGCGAGTTTCTGGAGATCCCCCTGGGCCGCAACGTCCGAGCCTGGGCGCCGGCGAGCCTCAAGCCGCGGGTGCTCGATGAGTTTGCCCAGCAGCAGGAGATGCTGGACTTCTACTCCATGCTCTTCGGGCCCTACCCCTTCCCCGACTACCAGGTGGTCATCACCGAGGACGCGCTGGAAATCCCGCTGGAGGCCCAGGGCCTGTCCATCTTCGGGTCCAACCACGTCAAGGGAGACCACGTCTTCGAGCGGCTCATTGCCCACGAGCTCTCCCACCAGTGGTTCGGCAACTCCGTGGGCTTGAGCGAGTGGAAGGACATCTGGCTCAACGAGGGCTTTGCCTGCTACTGCGAGTGGCTGTGGATGGAGCACGCGCACGGCCGCCCGGCGCACAACTCGGCGCGCTCGCACTACCAGGTGCTCGCCCGCAAGCGCCAGGATCTGCTGCTTAGTGACCCGGGCACGCGCGACATGTTCGATGACCGCGTGTACAAGCGCGGCGCGCTCACCGTGCACGCGCTGCGCCGCCTGCTGGGGGACACCGCGTTCTTCCCGGCCGTCCGGGATTACCTCACCGCAGCGCAGCACTCGGTGGTCACCCCGGGCGACCTCATCAGCCGGCTGCGTGCGGCGGGGGCCCCCGGAGACGTCGACAAGCTCCTGGCCCAGTGGCTGGATCAGCCGCAGCTGCCGCCGTTCCCGGCCTAGCACTCTCCTTCTCCCCGGCCCACAGTCACTGCCCTGCCCGGCGCGCTAGACTGGTGCACCATGCGTTCACTGCTTGTCACCGGCGGCGCCGGCTTTATTGGTGCAAACTTCGTGCGGCTCGTGGCCCAGCAGCGGCCCGAGGTAGACATCACGGTCCTGGACAAGCTCACCTACGCAGGCAACCGCGCCAACCTCGCCGGCGTGGACGCCACGCTAGTGGTGGGGGACGTGGCGGATGGGGGAATCGTCGACAAGCTCGTGGCCCAGGCCGATACCGTGGTCCACTTCGCCGCCGAGTCCCACAATGACAACTCCCTGCGGGACCCTTCGCCGTTCATCCACACCAACGTGGTGGGAACGTTCACGCTGCTGGAGGCCTGCCGCCGCCACGACGTGCGCTTCCACCACGTCTCCACCGATGAGGTCTTCGGGGACCTAGAGATCGGCGCGGATACTTACTTCACCGAAGAGACCCCGTATAACCCCTCCTCGCCGTATTCCGCCACGAAGGCCGGCTCAGACCACCTGGTGCGCGCGTGGGTGCGCAGCTTTGGGCTGCGGGCAACGGTGTCGAACTGCTCCAATAATTACGGCCCCTACCAGCACATTGAGAAGTTCATCCCGCGGCAGATTACTAACCTACTCCTGGGGCAGCCGGCCAAGCTGTACGGCACCGGCGAGCAGGTGCGCGACTGGATTCACGTTGATGATCACAACGAGGCGGTACTGGCCATCCTGGACCGCGGACGCAGTGGGGAGACCTACAACATCGGCGCCGACCAGGAAGACCTGAACAACCGCCAGGTCATCGAGATGATCTGTGAGCTCATGGGGGCGACGGATAATGGCCGGGCGCGTTTCGAGCACGTGGCGGACCGCCCGGGCCACGACCAGCGCTACGCCATGGACGCCAGCAAGCTGCGCCGCGAGCTGGGTTGGACCCCGCGCTACACGGACCTGCGCGCAGGGCTCAAGGACACCATCGAGTGGTACCGCGCCCACGAAGAGTGGTGGCGGGCAGGCAAGGACGACGTCGAAGCGCACTACGCCGCGCAGGGCCAGTAAAAGGGAGGATAGGTAATGAAGGTGCAGTCAACGGCCATCGAGGGCCTGCTCATTGTGGAGCTGGACGTCCACGGCGATAACCGCGGCTGGTTCAAGGAGAACTGGCAGCGTGAAAAGATGGTGGCCGCGGGCCTGCCGGATTTTCAGCCGGTGCAAAACAACGTCTCCTTCAACGCGGAGAAGGGGGTCACGCGCGGGCTGCACGCAGAGCCCTGGGACAAGCTGGTCTCCGTGGCCACCGGGCGGGTCTTCGGCGCGTGGTGCGATCTGCGTGAGGGCTCAGAGACCTTTGGTCAGCTGGTTACCCAGGAGATTAGTCCGGACACCGCCGTGTTCGTCCCGCGCGGGGTGGCCAACGGCTTCCAGGCGCTGGAGCCGTGCGCATACTCCTACCTGGTCAACGACCACTGGTCCCCGGACGCGGAGTACACCTGCGTCAACCTGAACATGGTGGACTGGCCGCTGGAGCCGACGGAGATCTCCGATAAGGACAAGGAGCACGCCGCGCTTGGCGACGTCTCCCCGATGTCCCCGCGCCGCATCCTCGTCACCGGCTCAGGCGGGCAGCTCGGCCGCGCGCTCAAGAAGTTCCTCCCCACCGCCGGGCTGGGTGAGGTGGAGTTCTGCGGGCATGAAGACTTCGATATCACTGACCCCCCTGCCCGCCCGTGGAAGCAGTACTCCGCCATTATCAACTGCGCGGCCTACAACGACGTCAACGGCGCGGAATCAGACCGCCAGGCTGCATGGGCGGTCAACGCCTCGGCCCCGGCGAAGCTCGCGCGCATCGCGGCGGAGAACAACCTGACCCTGGTGCACATCTCCAGCGACTACATCTTTGACGGTTCTAACGAGGTCCACACCGAAGAGGAGCTGCCCTCCCCGCTGTCGGCCTACGGCGCGTCGAAGGCCGCGGGCGATACCGCAGCGCAGACCGCCCCGCGCCACTTTGTCATCCGCACCTCCTGGGTCTTTGGCGATGGCGCAAACTTCATGGCCACGATGCGCTCGCTCGCGAACAAGGGAGTAAAGCCCTCCGTCATCCACGATCAGCGCGGCCGCCCGACCTTTGCCGAGGACTTGGCCAAGGGCATCATCCACCTGCTTGAAAACCGGCGCGGAGTACGGCGTGTACAACCTCTCCAACTCCGGGGATGTGGTGGGGCGCGATGAAATCGCCATGGCTGTCTTCACCGGCGTGGGCCAGGACCCCGCCGATGTCACCCCGGTAAGCACCGAGCAGTACCGCGAGATTGCCGGGCCCGAGGCACCGCGCCCGCAGGAGTCCACCTTCGACCTGTCAAAGATTGAGTCCACGGGCTTTACACCCATGAATTGGCGGGCCGCTTTGGCGCTCTACCTGGGACTTTACCCAGCATAACACTCACCATAACACTTAACTTCCCACATGTTATGTTATGTGTTATGTTGAGTGCTATGTAGAGAGAAAGGCCTGCTCATGACCCCTGCGGAGCTTGATGAGCTGATTGCACAACTACGCGTTATCGGCAGCAATAAGCAATCCGTGGAGGTGAAGTCCGCGGTGGGCAGCGATGTTATGCCCACATTGAGTGCCTTCGCCAATGGAACGGGTGGCACGCTCATTGTCGGCCTCTCAGAAGCGGACGGGTTTAGCCCCGTCAAGAAGTTTTCTGCGTCCCAAGCACAGGACCAGCTAGAAACCCGCTGCCAGGGCCTGGAACCGCCCGTGCGTCCGGAGATAGACATCCTCGAATTCGAGGGGCAGCCCGTGCTCATCGCGGAAGTAGCGGAACTGCCTGCCCGTGATAAACCCTGTTACGTCAGCGCCAGGGGTCTTTATAAAGGCAGCTACATCCGCACGGGTGATGGCGATACGCGGCTGTCCCAATACGAAGTCAACCGGCTCGTGGAAGAGCACACGCAACCGACGTGGGACGAAGACATCATCACAGACGCGACCTTGGAAGACATCGAGGGCGCCACCCTTGACGAATTCCTCGCGGTGCAGCGAGATCGCCGCCCGAAGACGTTCGCGAATGGGCAGGATATTGCCCTTAAACGCCTACGGGTGCTCAAGGAGGGGCACCCCACGCTCGCATCACTCCTCGTCATGGGGGATTACCCGCAGGAGTTCTTTCCCCGCCTCACGGTGACCTTTGCGCTGTTTCCCGGAACGTCAAAGGGCGACGTCACCACGGGCATTCGCTTGCTCGACAGCGCTACCCTCCACGGCACGATTCCGGAGCTGGTGAGTGAGGGAATCGACATCGTAAAAAAGAACATGCGCACGGCAGGCTTTATCGGCGACAAGTCCCGCACCTCCCTTCCGGACTACCCCCTGGTCGCGGTCCGTGAGGCACTGGTAAACGCGCTTATGCATCGCGATTACTCTCCGACAGCCCGCGGTAGCCAAGTGCAGATCAACATGTTTGTTGACCGCCTGGAAATCACCAACCCAGGCGGCCTCTACGGAGGAGTTACCCTCCGTAACCTAGGGGAAGCCGGGGTGAGCTCCTCCCGCAACCAGCGCCTAGCCACGTTCCTGGAGGACATTCCCCTGCCCGACGGCGGCGTGGCGGCGGAGAACCGTGGCACCGGCATCGCCACGATCCATCAAGCCTTGGCGGATGCTTTAATGCCGAAGCCGGAGATCATCAACCGGCTGGACAGCTTCACCATCGTCTTCCACCGTCGCCGAGTTGCCACCCAGGAACGCTATGGCACTGCGCGAGATCACGTAGAGCACCTTCTCCACGCCAGCCCCTCCCTCTCCACGACGGAGCTGGTGGAGGCCACCAAGCTCAGCCGAACCGCGGTCCAGAAGGCCCTGAATGAGCTCATCCGGGAGAACATCGCCGAAAAGACCGAGCCGGGACGCAGCCCCAAGCAACGCTATAGGCTGCGAAAATAGACCATAACACTCAACATAACACTTAACTTCCCACGTGTTATGTTAAGTGGGAAGCTCGGTGTTATGTTCGCCCCACCCGAGCCGTCACACCCCAACGCGGGGCCTGAACTCCGTTAAGCTGGAATGCCATGAAGGGCATCATCCTGGCCGGCGGATCCGGCACGCGCCTCTACCCCATCACCAAGGGCATCTCGAAGCAGCTCATGCCCATCTACGACAAGCCGATGGTGTACTACCCGCTGTCCACGCTGATTCAGGCGGGCATCCGGGAGATCCTCCTCATCACCACCCCGGAGGACCAGGACGCGTTTAGGCGCCTGTTGGGGGATGGCTCCCAGCTGGGCATCATGCTCCACTACGCAGTCCAGCCCCGCCCGGAAGGCCTAGCCCAGGCGTTTATCATTGCTGAGGACTTCATTGGCAAGGACGACGTGGCCCTGGTCTTGGGAGACAACATCTTCGAGGGCCACGGTTTCTCCACCGCACTGGCGGAGTGCCGCGCCCCCGAGGGTGGCATCATCTTTGCCTACGAGGTCTCCGACCCGCAGCGCTACGGCGTCGTCGATTTCGACGAGACCGGCCAGGCCCTGTCCATCGAGGAAAAACCCAGTGAGCCGAAGTCCAACCATGCGGTGGTGGGCCTGTATTTCTACGACAATTCCGTGGTGGAGATTGCGAAGTCCATTACGCCGAGTGCGCGCGGCGAGCTCGAAATCACCGCGATCAACGCCGAGTACCTGCGCCGCGGGAAGCTGCACGTCAAGCGCATGCAGCGAGGCGACGTCTGGCTGGACACCGGAACGGTGGACTCCATGAGTGAGGCCTCCGCGTACGTCGAGGTCATGCAGAAGCGCACCGGCACCGTGATCGGCTCGCCCGAGGTCGCCGCCTTCACGGAGGGCTTCATTGATACCGCCGCGCTCACCGCGCTGGCGCAGCCGCTGCTCAAGTCCGGCTACGGGCGCTATCTGCTCGCCGCCGCCGACGAGGTCCGGCCAAACTAGCTTTATATTCACCCTTTATATTCACCCCCTTCGCTGGCGCGGAGCTTCTCACGGGTTAAGGTAGCGGCATGCCGAATTCACGCGAGTCCAATCCCTCTCAGAAGTCAGCCCTGTCCACCGTCAGTCCCATCGTCTGGGGCATGCTGGTGGTCATCCTCATCCTGGTGGTCGTCGTCGGCTTCCTGCTGGGTGAGCGCAACTCGGACACGGACGACGCGGCGCAGGGCCCCGAGCAGACGCAGTCCGCCACCGCGCCGGCGGACTCCGAGAAGGACTATGCCGCCGACGCCGACAAGGCCACGCCCGGCACGAAGTTCTCCGACGGTACGGGCGACCCGATGACGTTTGGCCCCGGCGGCGACACCAAGACCGGGGATATCACGACGGTCCACCGCAAGAAGGAGGATGATCCCTTCGCGGTCGGCGCGGTGGACGCCCCGGTCGTGATTTCGGAGTTCTCCGACTTCGAGTGCCCGTTCTGCTCCAAGTACACCAACGACACCGAGCCGATGGTGCTCAAGAAGTACGTGGACAAGGGCCTGGTGCGCATCGAGTGGAACGACCTCCCGGTCAACGGCCCGGCCGCCGTCGAGGGCGCCAAGGCCGGCCGCGCCGCCGCAGCACAAGGCAAGTTCGCGGAGTTCAAGCACGAGCTTTATGCCGCCAGCAAGGACATCAACGGCCACCCGGAGTTCGGCATTGAGGACTACATGACGTTTGCCAAAAAGGCCGGAGTGCCGGACCTGAAGAAGTTCCGCCAGCAGGCCACGGATGATACCTACACCGAGGTCATCCAGGAGGCCACGCGCTACGGCTCCCAGATCGGAGTCTCCGGCACCCCGGGCTTCGTGGTGGGGGATCAGTTCGTCGCCGGTGCGCAGCCGCCGGAGGTCTTCGAGGAGGTCATCAAGGAGCAGCTGGGCAAGGCAGCCAATGCCTAAGCCGCCGGTGATTGTCTGGGTGTTCATGGCCCTGCTCGTGCTCACGGCCTTGCTGGGCGGCTATGCCGTGGGGGTGAGCGTATGAGCATCGGGCTCCTCGGCGCGGTCGTCGCCGGCGTGCTGACTTTGGTCAGCCCGTGTTCGGCGCTGTTGGTTCCGGCGTTCTTTGCCTACGCGTTTAGCTCCACCCGTGAGCTGCTGGGCAAGACCGTGGTGTTCTTTCTGGGGCTGTGCACCACGCTGGTGCCCATCGGCATGGGTCTGGCAGCGTTCTTGGCGCAGTACCGCGGCCAGGTCATCACGGTGGCGGGCTGGATCATCATTGCGCTCGGAATCTTCACCGCGCTGGGCGGCGGTTTCCGCATCCCCGGCATGGCAGCACTATCCGGCAAGGCGCGCGGGCGCGTGTTCCTGCTGGGAACGGTGTATGGCTTTGCCGGGTTCTGCGCGGGCCCGCTGCTGGGCGCCGTACTCACCACGGCTGCGGCCTCCGGCTCGGCGCTCTACGGCGCGCTCATCATGGTGGCCTACGCCTTTGGCATGGCCGTGCCCCTCTTCGTGCTGGCGGCGGTGTGGGAGCGTCTAGACGTCGGCTCGTGGCGCTGGCTGCGCGGGCGCGAGGTCACGCTCGGCCCGGTGCGCACGAATACGCTGTCCATTGTGTCCGGCGTCTTCTTCGTCATCATCGGCGTGCTGTTCATTGTCAGCTACGGCAGCGCCTCCCTGCCCACCGTGCTCGATACGGACGCCCAGTTCGCCCTCCAGGAAAAAGCTCGACACCTCGCCGGCGGCGTGGCGGACGCCTGGGTATGGTTCGGGCTCTCACTGGCCGCCACGGTGGCCGTGGGCATAAAAGCAGCCCGCACGCCCGTGGAGGGGCATGCGGGCAATGAGGCCAAGAGGGGCCTTTAGCCTGGCTCCGAAGAGCGCTGTCTAGTAGCCGCGGGCGACGTACTCGTCGACACGCGCGGCCTCCGCGCCCACCGTGGTCTCGTCGCCGTGGCCCGGCAGGACGCGGGTCTCCGGCGGGAGGTTGAACACGCGGTGGCGCAGGGACTCGATGATGACGTCGAAGTCGGAGTACTTGCGGCCCGTCGCGCCCGGACCATCCTTGAACAGGGTGTCACCGGAGAGGAGGGTGTCATCCGCGGCGTCGTACAGCACCACGCAGCCCGGGGAATGACCCGGGGTGTGGAAGACCACGAGGTCCTCGCCGCCGATGCGGAAGGTCTGGTTGTCCTCCAGCGCGGTGTAGGAAGCTTCCTGGTGGGTCTCGCGCCACAGCGGCTCGTCGTCCGGGTGCAGGTAGACGGACACACCATAGTGCTCTGCCACCTCCGGGGCCAGCTCGCAGTGGTCGTTATGAGCGTGGGTGAGGATGACGCCCGACACGGCGCGCTCCCCCACCTCGGCGTAGATGCGCTCGGCGTCGTGCGCCGGGTCCACGATGTAGAGGTCCTCGCCGCCGGAGACGAGGTAGACGTTGTTGTCCACGTCCCACTCGCCGCCGTCCAGGCGGAACTTGCCGGAAGTTTCGAACTGCTCGATCTTCATGTCGGGCTCCTTTCTCTGTTACAGCTCCACCACGGAGCGCAGAACCTTGCCGGACTTCATGGTCTCGAAGGCTTGCTCCACGTCATCCAGACCGACGCGCTCGCTGACGAAGTCCTTGAGCGGGAAGCGGCCCTGCAGGGAGAGGTCCACGTACATCGGGAAGTCGCGCTCCGGCAGGCAGTCGCCGTACCAGGAGGACTTGAGGGAGCCGCCACGGCCGAAGAAGTCGATGGCCGGGATGTCGAAGCGGTTGGTCAGGTTCGGCACGCCGACCATGACCATGCGGCCGGCCAGGTCGCGGGAGTAGAAGGCTTGGCGGGTGGTGGTGGGGATCGCCACGGCGTCGATAGCCACGTCGGTGCCAAAGCCATCGGTGAGTTCGCGCACGGCCTCGATGACTTCCTCCTCGGACTTATCGCCCGCCGGGATGGTGTGGGTAGCGCCGAACTTCTTGGCCTGCTCCAGCTTCTCCGGGTCGAGGTCGACCGCGATGACCTTGGAGGCGCCAGCCAGGACCGCGCCGGCGATGGACGCCATGCCCACGCCGCCGCAGCCGAAGACAACCACGGACTCGCCGCGCTTGACGTCGCCGGTGTTCACGGCGGCGCCCAGGCCGGCCATGATGCCGCAGCCCAACAGGCCGGCGGCGGCCGGGTCGGCGTCCGGGTTCACCTTGGTGCACTGGCCCTCGTGGACCAGGGTCTTCTCGGCGAAGGCGCCGATGCCCAGCGCCGGGGTGAGCTCGGCGCCGGCGTCGGCGTCGCCCTCTGCCAGCGTCATGGTGGCAGACGCGTTGTGGGTGTTGAAGCAGTACTTGGGCTCGCCCTTCTTGCAGGCACGGCACTCGCCGCACACCGCGCGCCAGTTGAGGACCACAAAGTCCCCCTCCTCCACGTGGGTGACAGCGGAGCCGACGCGCTCGACCACGCCGGCGGCCTCGTGGCCCAGCAGGAACGGGAAGGCGTCTTCGATGTCGCCGTCGCGGTAAGCCAGGTCGGTGTGGCACACACCGCAGGCCTGGATCTTCACCACCACGTCGTGCTCGCCCGGAGCAGGGATGACGATGTCTACAGTCTCCACCGGGGCGCCCTTGGAGCGGGCGATGACGCCGCGGACGGTCTCGGACTCTACCTGGTTGTTGTTTTCATTAACGTTTTCATTAGCACTCATGCGCCCGAGAGTACACGAAGTGAAAGAAAATTGTGTACGCGTTCAACAACCCGCATCTTCTAGGAGCGCGCGAGCTGCTCCGCCACAAACTCCTGACCACGGTCATTGATGTGCAACGGCAGGTTTCCCGGGCCCGCAGAGAAGTCCACCAGACCGGCCCACAGGCGCTTATCGGCCCCAGCGCACATGCCGCGATCCCACGTCGCCGGCTTCATGTCCACAAACTCCGTACCCGTCGCGTTCGCCAGGTCCACCTGCATCCACTGCGCCACGTTCTCGTAGCGCTGCACCGTCGGCAGGGCCGTGGCGTCCGCCGGCTGCGGACCAAAGTGCAGGAGGCAGTAGCGGTCGCCGGAGCCGATCGTCGGGTAGCCCACGATCTGGATGCGCGCGTTCGGCGCGGCGGCGCGAATCTTCGCAATGTGCGGCGCGGTGGCGGCGACCCAGCGGGCGCGCAGGTCACCGTCGGAAAGCGTGCTGTTGTTGTACGTATCGTTAAAGCCCGTGGCAAACAGCACACGCTGCGTGTCCGGGGTCAGCGCGCCGCGCTCGATGGCCACGCGGACCTGCTCCGAAATCTGCGGGCCCTGCGCCATGGACACCGCGCCAGCGCAGGAGAAATCCGCCACCGGCATGCCCAGCTTGGCGCCGGTGCGCTTGGCAAAGTTATAGCCGGACGGGCAGTCCACGCTGGGATTGACATACGAGGAGCCGAAGCGGCTGGACGCGCGGAAGGACAGGTAGGAATCCAGCTGCGGATCCGCCAAGACGGAGTCACCGAAGGCGACGAGGTTGCGTTCGCCCGCAGCAGCCTGCGGGGCCTGAGAGATTCCTACCGCCACGAGCAGGGATGCACAAAGGGCGGCAATGCGCTGAGTAGACTTCACGTGACGTTTTCCTTTCGGGACAGAGTATTTTCTTGTGAGAAAACATAATAGAGTACGCTGACGTCACAGCTTATGTAACAATAGCAACACGCGTAACAGTTTGCTGCTCACCTACTCCAAAACCGCTATGAAATTCTCCGATATTGCCTTCCACGCCGGCGCCCTCGCGCACTTTGTGCCGTCGATCTTCCGCGCCGGACTCATCAGCGCCGACGGCGGACCCCGCGCGCTGGCTGCCGGCCTGCCGGTGCTCGCCCGCTACCGTTTCACCACCGCCCGCGAGGTGGAGCAGGCCTACCTGACGTGCCCGGAACGCCTGGCGCTTATCGACGACGACGGGGCCCTCACCTACCGTCAGCTGCGCGAAGACTCCCAGACCTTCGCGCGCTGGCTGCTCTCCTTAGGGCTGGAGGACATTCGCCTAGGGGTGATGGCCCGCAACGGCCGCGGCATCATTACCCCGCTGGCCGCCAAGGGCTACGCGGGCGCGCACATCTTCCTCCTCAACGTCGGCTCCTCCCCCGAGCAGCTGGCCGGGTGCATTGCGGAGAACCAGATCAACGTGCTCGTCATCGACGATGAATTTATTGATCGCCTCGCTCCCTCCGGCCAGCTCCCGGAGGGCCTCACCGTGGTCATCGGCCACGAGTCGAGCACTGACCGCACTACCCTCCCGGAGTTCGCCGCCCAGATCCGCACGCTGGGCCAGATCGTGCGGGCCCCGCAGGACGTGGCCCAGCAGCAGCTGCCCGCCTGGCCCCGCCACGGCAACATCGTGCTTATGTCCTCCGGCACCACCGGCATCCCCAAGGGCATCCTGCGCCCGGAGCCCACGCTGCCGGTGGTGCTGGCCTCCATCGTGGATACCGTGCCGTGGCGCGCGAACCAGCGCGTGCAGATGACCGCCTCGATGTTCCACACGTGGGGCTGGGCCTGCATCAACATCGCCCTGGGCCTGCGCAACACCATCGTCACCCGGCGCGTCTTTGACCCGCAGGCAGCGCTCGATGACATCCAGCGCTACCAGTTGGACGGCCTGTTGTCCTCGCCGGTGTTCTTCCGCCAGATGGTCGCGGCCGATCCGGACTCGCGCTATGACACCTCGAGCCTGAAGTTCATCGCCTCCGCCGGTCACGCCCTGACCCCGGAGATTGTCAAGGAGACCAACGAGCGCTTCGGCCCCATCCTGTGCAACGTGTACGGCTCCACGGAGCTGGCGCTGGCCTCCACGGCCGGCATGGCGGAGGTGGCCAAGGACCCCACCATCGGCGGCAAGATCGCCACGGGCACCAAGCTGCGCATTCTGGATGAGGACGGCCACGAGGTCCCACGCGGTGAAGTAGGCGAGATTTACCTGACCAACTCCACCGCGCTCATTGGCTACACCAACCCACAGATCCCGCTGCACAAGGTGGACGGGCTCATCTCCATCGGGGATTTGGGCTACATCGACGAACGCGGCTTCCTCCACGTGGTGGGCCGCGCGGACGACATGATCATCGTCGGCGGTGAGAACGTCCACCCGCAGTCCGTCACCGAGGTGCTGGAGGCCATGCCGGGCATCGCGGAGGTGCACGCCGGCGGCGTGGACGATGCCACCACCTTCCAGCGCATCGCCGTGTGGGCCGTGACCACCCGCGACGCTCTGGGCAACGCCGTGACTGCCGACGCCATCCGGGCCTGGGTCCGCGACAACCTCGCCGATCACTCCGTGCCGCGCGACGTGCACTTCCTGGACAAGTTGCCGCGCAACGCCACGGGCAAGGTAGTGCCGCGCCTGCTGCGCGGCGACAGCTAGCTGCGCTCGACGGTGACCGCGACCTGGCCCAGCTCGGCGCGGCCCTCGCGCACTACCTCCACTGCGCGCACCTGCTTCGCGGTGGGGCACACGACCGGGGTGATGAGGTTGACACCGCGCTCGCGCAGCTTCCGCGCCTCGACCGCGATGATCGGCGTGCCGGCAGTGACGGTATCGCCCTTCTTGGCCAGGGCGGTGAAACCTTCGCCCTTGAGCTCCACGGTGTCGATGCCGATGTGAATGAGCAAGTCCAGCCCATCTGCAGTCTTCATGCCGAAGGCGTGGCGCGTCTTGAAGATCATGGTGATGGTGCCGTCTACCGGGGCGCAGACGTCGAAGGCATCGACGGCATCAGGCATCACGGCGAAGCCTTCGCCCACCATGCCCTGCGCAAAGGACGCATCCGGGACCTGGGAGAGCTCGACGACGTCTCCGGCGAACGGGACACGCACGTCAACGTCCGTCTCACCGCTGACGCTCTGAGTGGACGCGGCACCGGCGCTGGCCGGCACGCTGGCTGCGACCCCCGCGGCTCCAGCCGCGCTCGCTGCACCAGTCGTGGCCAGGGCCGGGGAGCCGTGGCGCAGCTGGTGGCTGACCTCGTCATACATGAATTGCACGGCCGGGCCCACGATGACCTGGACACTCTTCTCCGAGGGGTGGATAACACCGGAGACGGCGGCGCGTTTGATCAGGGCGTCGCGAACAAGCGCGCGCTCTTTCACCCCCACGCGCAGGCGCGTGGTGCAGTAGTCCAGTGAGTCAATGTTGTCCTTGCCGCCGAGACCCTCGATGATACGCGCGGCATCACGAGCAGTCTTGTCATCGCCGGCGGCGGAATCCTCCATGGGGTCTGCTACCGCATCGTCCTCACCGCGCCCCGGTGTCTTGAGGTTCAGCCAGCCGATGAGGAAGTAGAAGATGACGAAGTAGAGCAAGAAGAAGCCCACACCCATGACCAGCAGCATGTACCACTTATTAGCCAGCGGGTTCTGGGAGGAGAGCAGCATGTCCACGAAACCGGCAGAGAAGCCGAAGCCGGCAGTCCACTCCATGGCGGAAGCGATGAAGACGGACAGGCCCATAAGCAACGCGTGCACCACGTAGAGCAGCGGGGCGACGAACATGAAGGAGAACTCCAGTGGCTCGGTCACGCCAGTGAAGAAGGAGGCCAAAGCACCTGCGGCCATGAGCGAGCCGACGACCTTGCGCTTCTTCTTGTCCGCACGCAGGTACATGGCCAGTGCCGCGCCCGGCAGGCCGAACATCATGACTGGGAAGAAGCCCGCCTGGTAGCGGCCGACGACGCCCTCGACTGTGCACTGACCGTTGGCCCACATACCCGGGCAATCAGCGGCGGAGGTGGCGGCCGCGGCTGCCTCGATGGTCTTCTGGCCGGCCTGGAAGTTGCCGATGTCATTGATACCGATGACATCGAACCAGAAGACGGAGTTCAGAGCATGGTGCAGGCCGGTCGGGATGAGCAGACGGTTGGCCACGCCGTAGATGCCGGCGCCCGCCGCGCCCAATCCCTGGATGGAGGTGCCGAAGTTAAAGAGCGCGTTGTAGATGAACGGCCACACGAAGTAGAGGATGCCGGAAATCACCATAGCGATGACGGCGGTAAGAATCGGCACGAGGCGCCGTCCTGAGAAGAAGGCCAAAAAGTCCGGCAGCTTGGTGCCGTGGAAGCGGTTATATACCCAGGCCGCCATGACGCCGGCGAGGATGCCGAAGAGGACGTTGCCGCCGCCCACGGCATTCCAGCCCTCCGAGGCCCATTCCAGGGCCTCATCGCCGGTCAGCGCGGTGGGGTCTTCGATGCCGCGGTAGCCGGCCACGGCCTCCGGGCCGAGCAATTTCATAAACGTGGCGAAGGCCAGGAAACCAGAGAGTGCCGCGGCACCGTTGGAATCCTTGGCCAGGCCGAAGGCAATGGCGATGGCGAAGATCCAGCCCAGGTTGGACAGCACCGCGTCGCCGGAGCTGATCAGTAGCTGGGCGGCGAGGTTATCCGGGCCAGCCGCGCTGGAGATCCAGTATCCAACACCACTGAGGATCGCCGCGACGGGCAGCACCGCCACAGCGCCCATGAGGGCTTTTCCGAGCCGCTGCAGCGGCCCCATGACATCGACTTTCATGCGAGGAGTCCTTTCACACTAGTAAGGAATGAGATGGAGTTTTTAGAAGAAGAGTGGGCGGTGCGGACGGTGCTTGTCCGCGAAAACGTAGTACTCGCGGTCCTCCAACTGGGAGGCGGCGGCTTCATCAATGATCACCGTGGCGCGCTGGTGCCACTGCAGGATCGACGCTGGGCAATGCGCGGAGAGCGGGCCCTCCACCATGGCGTGGACCGCGCTAGCCTTGTTGCTGCCGGTGGCCAACAAGAGTAGGTGGCGGGCCTCGCTGATGGTGCCCAATCCTTGGGTTAGCACGTGGCGCGGGACTTCATCTTCATTGTCGAAGAAGCGGGCATTGTCCTGCACGGTTTGCGGGTGCAGGGTCTTGATGCGGGTGCGTGATTGCATGGAGCTCGACGGCTCGTTGAAGCCGACGTGCCCGTTGGCCCCGATGCCCAGCAGCTGGATGTCTACGCCGCCGGCATCACGGATGGCCTTGTCATAGGTGGCCGCGGCGGTGGCGGGGTCATCGCAGTCACCAGCGGGACTTTTTACCAGGTCATCGTCGAAATCCACGTGGCCGGTAAATTCGCGGCGGATGGTGGAATAGTAGGACTGCTCGTGTGAGCGGTCCAGCCCGATGTATTCATCAAGCAGGAATGCGCGGCTGCGGGCAAAGCTCACCTCGCCGCGCTCATGGCGCGTAATGAGCTCCTTGTACATTGCTACCGGGGTCGACCCCGTGGCCAGGCCCAGTGTGGCGCCGGCGTTGGCGTAGTGAGCGAAGATGTCAGCGGCCTCCACGGCCACTTCGGCCGGCGTGGGGCGGATGAAGATTTCCATGAGATGCCTTCCTGTGTGTCTAAGAAAGTGGGATGTCCGCGCCGTCGACGATGACACGCACCGGCTCCAGCTGTGCGTTGAGGCCCACGAGGTGGGCGCGCGCACCCGGCGCGATGCGTCCCAGGTTCTCCTGCCCCAGCACCCCGGCCGCGGTGGTGGAGGTAAAACGCACGGCCTCACCCAGGCTATGGCGGGCGGCAAAACGCTGAAACTGCTGAGCCAGGGTGGAGGTGCCGCCGGCGATGGCACCGCTAGCCACGCGGGCCACTCCCCCGCTCACGGTGACGGGAAGGGAGCCCAGCTCATAGTCACCGTCCGCCATGCCAGCCGCCGCCATGGCATCCGTCACCGCGAAGGCGCGGTGGCTATGGGCCATGTCGACGGTGCCGTCGACGAGGTGCACGCCATCGGCGATGAGCTCGACGGACGCGTCGCCAGCCTTCGCCGCGGTGAGCAGGGCGGCCACCGTGCCCGGCGCGCGGTGGTGGATGGCGGGCATGGCATTGAAGAGGTGCGTTCCGGTCACGGTGACGCCTAGCTCCTTGGCCTGGGCAATGACGCCCAACGTGGTGTCATAATCGGCCTCGGTGTGGCCCAGGCTGGCGACGATGTTGTGCTCTGCGCAGACTTCGAGCAGCTTGTCGACGTTCTCCGTCTCCGGCGCAAAGGTAATCGAACGCAGGTGGCCGCGGGCCGCGGCTATGACCGCGCGGAAGAAGTCCGGGTCGCCCGGCACGATGCGCGAAGGGTCCTGTGCACCGCACTTGGCCGCCGCGATGAAGGGGCCCTCCATATGGATGCCGGCAATCTCGCCTTCTTCGGCCAGCTGCGCGAGCAGCTCCGCTCGGGCGCACAGCTCTGCCTGCGTCCCGGAGACCAAGCTGGCCAGCAGCGTCGTCGTGCCGTGCGCGCGGTGGAAGCGGGCGGCGGCCAGGCACTGCTCATAGTTACCGTTGGGAAATCCCCCGCCGTTGCCGCCGTGGTTGTGCAGGTCTACGAAACCGGGCACCCACAGCAGCACCTCCGGGTCGCCGGCGCGCCAGGCGCGCTCGGCCGCTGAGACGTCGCCAAGCACTAAGCCCTCAATATTGTCCCCAAACGTGATGCTCCCAGCGCGCAGCTCGAAGTTTTCGTCAACGAAGAGGCCTTCCACGTGGCCGCGCATCTTAGTTGCCTTAGTCTGCATGACTCATTCGATTCTGTATACAGGGCTGGCATGACTCAGCCCGGTTGATAATTCATTTGAAACTTATCAGGATGCGGCTCGCTTGTGAACTGTGATGCCTTCTGAGCCGTGTGTGAAGGGCGATGACTTTTGTCATGTCCATCGCTGACATATGCCTCTACCAGCAGGCGTTGCCCAACGGAAAAATTAAGGTCATGAACACAGCAGAATCAGCTATCGACATACATGACCTCTACCGGCGCTACGGTGACTTCACCGCGGTGAACGGGATAAGCCTGTGCGTTGCACGCGGAGAAGCCTTCGGGCTTTTGGGCACGAATGGCGCGGGCAAGACCTCCACGCTGGAAGTTATGGAGGGTCTTGCCGCACCATCGGCCGGTACCGTGCGTGTGCTGGGACACAACCCCGTGACCGAGCGCGCCACGGTGCGCCCCCACACCGGCATCATGCTGCAGTCGGGCGGGCTGCCACAGGCGCTCACCGTACAGGAAACGCTCACGATGTGGGCGGGGACGTGCTCAGCGCCTGCACCGAGTAACGCTGTGCTTGGCGACGTCCACCTAGACCACCGCCGCGACGTCACCGTCGGGGCCTTATCCGGTGGCGAAAAGAGGCGGCTGGATCTTGCCTGCGCACTGGTGGGTAACCCGCAGATCCTCTTCCTTGACGAGCCCACGACTGGCCTGGATCCGGAGTCGCGACGCCACGTATGGGACCTGCTGCGCCGCCTCAAAGCTGCGGGCGTGACCATCGTTCTGACCACGCACTACTTGGAAGAGGCGGAAGAACTCTGCGATCGCATCGCGATTATGCACCAGGGCCGTATCAACGTGGAAGGCACCATGTCAGAGCTGGCATCGACTGCCACCTCCGAAATTGCGTTCTCACCGTCTCCCCCATCGGCACCGGTGCCCCAGCTTCCCGGCACCACCATTCACCGCGCCGATGACGCGGTCACTATCACCACCTCACATCTTCAGAAGGACACACACGCGCTGCTGACGTGGGCGCACGACCACGGAATAACGCTGAATAACTTCACCGCGCGGCCTGCCCGCCTCGAGCAGGTATTCCACTCCATTGCCACTAGCTAGCTCACACCGAAAAGGAAGAACTCAATGACATCCTCAACATCCTCACAGACTGCACACCCCACAGCGCACTCGGAGACTGCGGCTCCGAAAGCATCCTCGCTACGGCGCTTGCGCGCCTTAAGTCGCGCCGAAATGCGGCAGTTCACCCGGAACCCACTACTCGTCATCACGGCATTGCTCTTCCCAGCGGCCCTGCCTCTCTTTGTGTGGCTCGTCGGCGATCAATCCATAGGCTCCACGGATTCAGCATCGGAGATTTTCGTTCTTTTGGCGCTGGGCTTTGGCATCTTCTATCCGGCGCTGTCGATGACGGTGACCCGACGCGACGAGGAGGTGCTCAAACGACTGCGCACCGGTGAAGCTCGCGATTGGGAGATCCTCACCGCCATTGCCCTTCCGCTGGCCGCGACCATGCTGCTGCTGTCCATTCTCATGGTGGCAGGGCTGTCCACCTTGTCCATGTTCCTACCGCTCGACCCACCCGTTCCGCACGTGTGGCCTGTCAACGCGCTGCTCATGGCGCTGGCGATGGTGCTCGGAATAGTGTGCTCCCATGCGGTAGCGATACTGACCAGCAGCTTTACGGCCAACGCCGAGAATGCTCCGATCACCTCGATGCCGGTGCTGATGCTGCTTATGCTTTCGCAGTCCTCGCCTTTTGCCCTAGCGGTCGACATTGTGCGCGCTGGCTGGATTGGGGACGGTTCCTTCGCCTCCGTCTTCGCAGACTCATCCACTGACCTGATTAAGCTCGCCGCGTGGACGGTGGCTTTGGTGTGGGCAGCGCACAAATACATGCGCTGGGACACTCACCGCTAAGAGCGCTCATTAGACTGAGACACCACTATGGCACCTGCGATATCCACTCATAGCCGCACCACTGGCCTTGGCTGGCGGAGGATGGAACCCTCCTCCAAGTTCTTGGCGGTCAACAGATGGTCACTCATCGGCCTGCCCTGGCTCGCGGCGCTCGCACTCATCTCGCTGTTTCTGTCCCGGGCAGGGATCGGCGTCGGCGCGTTGTGGATAGCGGCAGCTGTCGCTGTGGTCTCCTGTGCCGCCGGTTCCGGTGCACTGCACACGAACCGACAGCTTCGCCTCACGCCGCATCCCCGCGGTTCTTGGTGGATGCGATGGGGGCTTATCGGTCATGGTGGCGCGCTGGCTGCATGTGCCCTCGCACTCAGCATCGGACCGCGGTCCTGGCAAACAGTCACACTGCTGGCTGCCGGAATACTCTATTGCACCCTGCTCACCGCCTACTTGCCTTTCCTCCCTCACGGCTTCTTGCTCACGGTGGTCTCCCTCGTTGTCACCGCCGGGGCAGCCTCAGCTCTTCTCTCCTTCGGCACCGCTGGGTACGTGCTCACGTACGGGGTGCTGTTTTCCGGAGCAGTATTCCTCACCACGTGGTTTTCGCGCGCCATGATTGAAACCGAGCGTTCGCGTCGCCTGGAATCACAGTTATCTGCCGCCGAGGAACGGCTTCGGCTCTCCCAGGACCTGCACGACACCATGGGCCAGCATCTCGCTGCGCTGACTATCAAGACGCAGCTCGCCCAAGCGCTCGCCGCGCGCGACAATCCCCGCGTTCATCAGGAACTCGCTGAGCTGTATCAGCTCACCCAGACCGCTGCCTCCGATATGCGTCACGTGGTCAACACCTACCGCACACCGAACCTCGGTGCCGAGCTGACCAACGCACAGACCGTGCTCACTGCCGCAGGCGCGGACGTCACCGTCCAGGGCTCCGGCGAGGACATCCCGTCTGAGCTGCGTGACACCGCCGCGTGGTTCCTCCGCGAGGCAGCCACAAACGTTCTGCGGCACTCCCAGGCCACACGGGTCACCATCACTGTGGGCCCCACGGGGGTTACTGTGTCCAACAACCAACCACAATCCTCCGCTCGGCCGGGCACGGGCCTGGAGGGCCTGCGACGCCGCGCAGCCGCACACGGCGCTTACCTCGTTGTGGAACAGAACTCGGAGACCTTCACGGTCTCACTTAAGGTGGATGCATGATCACGGTTGCTTTGCTGGATGACGAAACTCTCGTTGCCAATTCTCTCGCCACACTGATTGGGCTCGAAGAGGACATTGATGTCGTCCACGTCGCCTACTCCGCTGCGGGCTTTCTGAGATGGTGGAAGAATGCCGCTGCGCTTCCCGACGTCGTCGTGACCGACCTCCAGCTCAGCCACACACGCGACAACGATGATGAACTCGACGGTATTGCTGTGGCAGAGCACATCGCCGCCCGCGTCGTTGTCGTCACCAGCCACGCACGCCCCGCTGTGGTCAAACGCGCCCTCGCAGCCGGGGTCCTGGGAATTCTGCCAAAGACCGCCTCTGCAGAAGACTTCGCCGCCGCCATCCGCGCAGCGCACGCCGGAAAGCGCCACGTAGACCACGACCTGGCGGCCGCAACCATCGCTGCCGGGGACTCACCACTCACCGAGCGCGAAGCAGAGGTCCTAGCCTTGGCCGGGCGTGGCCGCTCCATCGAGGCCATCGCGGAAGCTGCGCATCTTGCCCCCGGTACAACCCGCAATTACATATCCTCCGCCATGACAAAGACTGGAGCGGAAAATCGCTTCGAGGCCTATACCATCGCCACCGAGCGCGGCTGGCTGTAACTGCGTGGCGTATTAAGTGCTACCAGCCGCTGTAGCCCACGCGGTCCCAGCGCGCGTTGCTCTCTAACTCACCAGCGTCCGCCGTCCCCGCGCCGCGGAACACGTCTCGGGCGTCAGGATCATCAGCGAGGATGAAGCGGAACCACGCGGTAGCATAACCGTCCCCGAACTCTAAAACGTCCTTGTGGTCCGCACCCAGGCGACGAGCAATGACTGCCGGACCACCAGCTGATTCATAGTTCTCCTGCAGGTCTTTCCACGGGCTAACAAACAAGCGGTCCGAACGGCCATCACTCGTCATCAGGAAAAGCGGCGATTCTACGTCGGCGGTGTTGTAGTCCCATCCATTGGACCGCGCCACCTTGTGGGACGCCGGGCTCGCCGCATACACAGCTGCTACCTCCACGTGGGCCGCAGCGTTGATGGCGCCCGCACCGCCCTGGGAGTGCCCGAAAATGCCGACCCGTGATCGATCCACTCGGGGATCCAGCTCTGGCAATCGCTCAATTAAGTGAACGACATTCTCCCCTGTTCCGGTATGGGGAGTCTCATCACCGACGACCACAAAGCCCCAACTAGCCAAGTGCTCCGCCACGGGCAGGTAGCTGCTCAACGGCGTATTCGTGCCATTGGCCATGACCACCGCCGGAAACGGTCCCGTACCAGTCGGCGCCGCAACGGTCACGTCGCCGTCACGCCGCACGTCGACCTCGTGTGGACCCTCGCCCGCAAACGATGCTTCCAGCGGGCCACCTGTCTCAGCGCTGTATCCGGCAGCCACGCCGTCATCACCGGTCACGCTGTCTGCGTCTACCCACTGCATGAATCCCACAAACCCGACAAACGCCACCACCATCACGGCCGCCACAGACACGGCACCAATTACCAGCTTTTTCATGCACAACATTGTGTTCTTCGCGCGAGTAAAAGGCACTAGCGCTAGCACTACTTTTTCCTGTAGACAGCGCGCGACATCTCACCGCCCGACCAGCGCCGCTGGATAAGAATCAACGAGCGCACACGCCTCATTCCGCCCCAGTAGAGTAGACGCCATTTAGCCCACCTTCCCCACCAATCAACTGGAGATTTCCTCTTGGCCCACTTTTCTGCCCGCCAGCTCAAGCGCTTCATGGGATTCTGGCCACCCTTCTTGGGCGCCGGCATAAAGATCAAGGAATTCGCTGATGATGGCACCCGCGTCGTCGTCAGCCATACGCCAAACATGCTGACCAAGAATGCCATGGGCGTTGCCTTCGGCGGCACGCTCTCCGCCATGACGGATCCGTTCTTTATGCTCGCTTCCATGCACCGCTTGGGCAAGGAGTACCGCATCTGGGATGCCGCTGGTGAGATTAAGTACCTCAAGCCCGGCCGCGGCACGGTCACCGCCGATATGCGCATTCCCGAGGAGACCTACGCGCTCATCGAAGAAAAGACGGCCCACGGCGAGAAATACCTGCATTGGTTCGACGTGGACATCCTTGATGAGGAAGGCGATGTCGTCGCCCATGTGCGCCGGCAGGTGTATTACCGGCGCAAGCAGCAATAAGCAGCGAGTGCGAAACCTGTATATGTCCGCAGACGCTGGCTAGTGACGCAAGATTACCGGGGGATTTTCCCAAAATTCTTGCGCGTGTTTACCTGGTATTTTGAAGCCATTTTGAGCACACCGGGAAGATTTGTGTTGTAGAAGGCCTCGCGCCCAACTATTCTTGCGGGCACTGCGTCAACCCGACAAGGATAAAGCTGGGTTCCCGAATGGGAGTAGGGCTTCGGCCTGAGAATTCCTTTGCTCCGAGGGTTGGCGTTTTGCTTTGAGACTTAGGCTTAAGGGACAAGGGCCTGACCCCCGGAAAGTAGATACGTCGGGGGTTAGCTATGCTGCTTGGGTCAGTGTAGCTGATGTGAGTGCTTCAAAGGTATCGGGGGCTAGAAGGTTGCACCAGGAGTGCCGTCTGCGCGTGTTGTAGCGCATGCACCACCGGAAGACTTCTTGGCGACAGCTGATTGGATTGTCAAAGACTTTCCGATCACGCAAGACTTCACGTTTTAAGGTGGCGTTAAACGATTCTGCCAGGGCATTATCGGCACTCGTTCCCACCGCTCCCATGGATTGGCGCACACCAAGTTGGGCGCAGTGGTCCCTAAATGCCTGTGAGGTGTACACACTGCCATGATCAGAATGGAAAATTGCCCCAGTAAGGTTTCCGCGGACTTTGCTGGCATGAGACAAAGCTTCGATAACCAGAGATACCCGCATGTGATCGGCTAGCGCATGACCAACGAGCTTGCGCGAGTAGACATCGATGACTGTGGCAAGGTACATGTTCTTGCCGCCCTTGCAGGGCAGGTAGGTGATGTCGCCTACATAGACGTGGTTCGGCCTGTCAGCGGTGAATTTGCGGCCTACTAGATCTGGCATGACTCGGTGACCAGGCTTGCGCCTAGTGGTGATGCATCGACGCCGTTTGGTAAAGCCTTTTAGCCCCATGGATTTCATGATGCGTGCAACCTTCTTGTGATTTATCGGGCCGAAGTCCATATCGTCGTTGAGGCTTGCAGCGATGCGTTTAGCACCATAAAGCCCGTGCTCATCATCGAAGATGGTCTTGATTCTTGTACCAATAAGAGCATCAGAGCATATCTTTAACCTGCGATTTTCGCGGGTGTTAACCCATTTGTAGAACGAGGAGCGATTGAGCTTTAATACGTTGCACATCCGCTTGACCGAGTGGGGTGAATCCAAGACATAGCGGACCAAGGACAACCACCGCCCTCCCGAGCCTAAGGCCCGTGAAAAGTACCAATAAATTTAGAAAACTGGTTCTATTCCCGTTTATATTCACTTAGGGTAGTCTCCCTTTTGAGGCAATCCCGCCTCATTTCCTCTCTCAAGGGAGACTGTTATGCCCCCCAAAAAGCGCACTCGGCAGTTTGCAGCGCTGCTGATTGCCTCTCCTCTGAGCGTTTCCGTATCTAACTCAGCCGTTGCTTCCGCAGAAGAATTCCAAGACCACGGCGCCAAGGGAGGCTTTGCTTCCGGTGTGATGGCCGAGCTACTCGGCGAGGCAGCACCAGCCTTCACAACCTACTGGGCATCTGTCGGCCGGAAAGTTCGCTACCCTGCAGGTGGCGGTACCTGGGAGTACGGATTCTGGGACGCTAAGGCGCGTTCTTATTTCACCGTGAATCGGTGCCATACTTCGACTGTGACCGTCGACGGCAGAACGCAACGAAGCATCAACACCCGCGGCGGCCAGAAGTCGATCGCCGAGCTTTGGGCAACGAATTTGCCGGGCACTAAGGACAGCTACTACTACAACTTCTGCTAGAACTCATGCGCATTCGACCCCTAGTACTTGGGCTTTTGAGCCTACTTCTTGCTGCAGTCATCGCGACTACTGGGTGGCTGCTGACAGCCCTGGTTGACTCCACCAAGCCCTTGTCCTTAGGGGTCGAATCAACCTTTAGTCTTGACTATGTCGAGCCTAAGACTTCACTCGCGGAGGAACTTGAGTCCGACTACGCACCGACGGTAATCCGTAACTCACTGGTTTCATTGGCCGAGCAGAACGGCTACTCCATCTACCGGCTGACTGGCACCGATGACGCAAGCGGGACTTCCCACGAGGTTTTCATCCCGCTGGAGCAGAATTATCCAGCACCGGAACGCATTCCCCGGCTCAACCGGCCGGATGCCTTGAGCCAAGCGGCCAGTGAGCTTGGGTCGCTGGATTACCACGGTGACTACGTCTTGGTTCCCAAAGCAACGGGTGGCAATGCGAACCACTTCTACGAATCGGCCAGGAATGACGGGCTCAGGCTAAGCGAAAAGACGCAGTTCCTTCACCTCATCCAATCGGTCGTATTCCGCCTGCCCGCGTTGGTGGCGATCCTGTTTCTATTTGTCGTTTCCCTTTTTGCCCTGGTATTTGTTCTTCGGGTTTCCGGTCTTAGATTGGCAGCGCTGCGCACAATAAATGGCGGGCACCGCAGTCAAAAAGGCAATTGGCGGCAATGGACCTTTGTCATC
Organism: Corynebacterium axilliensis; assembly: GCF_046097495.1. NCBI lineage: Bacteria > Bacillati > Actinomycetota > Actinomycetes > Mycobacteriales > Corynebacteriaceae > Corynebacterium > Corynebacterium axilliensis. The sequence continues at coordinate 2,117,326 of NZ_CP175768.1, read as the reverse complement.
CTCCCGCACCTAGTTCTCATTGGCCTTGCGAGTACATTCCTCGCCCGCCAAGGGAGCTATTCTTTTGCCCTCCTGTTCCTCAGGTTCTACGCCGCCGGGATAGGCTTGGCCCTGGCTACCACCGGTTTGGCCGTAGCCGTCACCGCCCCATTGTTGCGCCGCGCAGTAGCGCTGCTGGGGCAGCGTGCCCCCGCAGAGAAGGCGGCGGGAAAAGCGCTGAAAGTAATTTCGGTCTTTACCTGCGTGACCTTTGTAGCAGCGGGTCTTAGCTCAGCGGCTGCGCTCCGCTCCTACCAGCAGGAATCCGAGGCCCAACAGACCTGGAAATCTCTCGCGGAGTTTGGAGCCTTGCATTTTTCAGCCAACTTCGACGGCCCTGCTGGCCGCGTGGAAGAAGGCGAGCTCTTGCCGCCCAGTGTGCAGCAGAACTTCCGCGACTTCGCGCTCAGCTGGGAACGGGAGCACGGGGCTGTCCTCAGCCATACTTTGCCGAAAGAAGCTACCGGTGTGCCGGACTCCTGCCCCGTGGCACTTGCCAACCGCCAATGGCACGATCTGCAGGATTATCAGTTCCGTCCCGGAGACGACAACCACTCGGTCGACTATTCCGCAGCCCAAGAGCATTTCGCAGCTTCCGTGGATCTGTGGGCTCAGGAATCCGGCGACCTGCTCCTTAAATCTGCGCAAATTGGTCCGGTCAGTGCCGATCATGCGGTCGGATTCATTAGTGGAACAATGTCGGGGGAACTGGTTCCCGGCGATTGTTTTTACGTGCTTGAAACGGACGATCTATCCGGCTTCGACGCAGACTTCCTAAGCTCCACAGCTTCGAGTAAAAATTTGCTCTTCGCGGATTTCTCGGAACTGGGTCCAGAACTTACCGCTGCCGGCCTCGAAGGCTACGTGTACCCGGTACACGCGGCCGATCGCGGTCTGGCCGAACTAGTAGCCAACACGGCGCTGTTCTGGCTGAGTATCCTGAGCGCCCTCGGAGCTTTGCTCGCCACGCTTGCGGCCTTGATAGTCCAGGCGCGCATCCAGCTCCGAGTTCACCGTCGCCTCCTGGTACTCCTCCACAGCGCTGGGCAATCACCGGACAAAACGATGTGGCGACTATTCAAAAGCCAACTGGTCAGCCTGACAGTTGTCGTCATATTGTCCGTCCTGGCTCCGCTACTGCTTCCCAACCCGTTCCTCTACACCTTCACCGCGCTAAGCTGCCTTGTCTTAATCGTCTACCTCGGTTTTGTCCGTCTCAGTATTTCTCAGCACATGTCCGCCTCCCCTAGGAGTCACAATGTCATTGGCTAGCCCCAATCAGTCCCCCACTCTGCCGCCGGAGATTTCCACCTCTCATCTCTGTCTCGCCGCGGAATCGACCTATTCTGCGGGACGCAGCACGCGGACGGTGAAGAAGTCCCTCGTGGAAAATGCAACGTTTTCCCTACCCGGGCCAGGCTTTGTCGCCATCTGTGGAGCCAGCGGTTCCGGAAAGACTTTGCTGCTCAACACCTTGGCCGGGCTCCTGCCGCCGGCGGACGGCCTCCTCCGGATAGACGGTGAGAATGCCTCCGCGTGGAAGATGAAGCGGAGGCGGAGGTTCTGGCGAGAACGCGCAGCGATAATCCACCAAGACCACGGAATCATTCCCGAACTAAGCTGCGAAGATAACCTCACCCTCGGGCTATCCAGGAAGCAATACTCCAAAGAAGAATTGCTGCATTCCCTCGGCGAAGTCGGTCTTGATGTCCCCTTCGACGGGCCGGCAGCTATTCTCAGCGGAGGCGAGCAGCAGCGGCTGGCGATCGCCCGAGCCCTGCTCCGCGGCGCGGCTTATGTGTTCGCTGACGAGCCGACCGCCTCCCTCGACCCCACTAACCGCGACCAAGTTATCGCGCTCCTGCGGCGAGCTGCGGACGGGGGCGCACTCGTTCTGGCCGCCACGCACGATGCCGCAGTTATTGCTGCCGCTGACAGCACCTTGCGCATCAATGATCGCCAGGTCACAGTCTCCGGCTCTGCGCGGGATTAAATCGCGATGCCCGCGGCCTTGGCCACCTTCCGGTACCCGGCCGCATGGTCCGCGACGCTGGCGTGGGCGTTGAGTCCGCTGGGGTTGTCGAGCACAAACAGGCGGGTGCCCTCCCACGGCGAGTCCTGCTCCCCGATGGCCGCCTTGGGCAGGCTAAAGGCCTTGCGGTAAGCGGTAATTCCCAGCACGGCCACGACCTTCGGGTGGTGTTTGCTAACGATATCGTCCAGGCGTGCCGGGGCCTGGCGCAGCTCGTCGGTGGTTAGCTCATCGGCGCGGGCGGTGGCGCGCGGAACGAGGTTGGACACGCCGATGCCACGTTCTTGCAGCTCGTCAAAGTCGGCGTCCGCGTAGCCGCCCGAGGCATCGAACTGGTGGGCAGTCAACCCAGCTCGGAAAAGGGCCGGATAGAAGCGGTTACCCGGGCGGGCGAAGTGCGCGCCGGTAGCGGCGGTCCACAGGCTCGGGTTGATGCCGACGAACAACAAAGGAACCGTCAAGAACCTTGTTTCGGCCCTCCTGCGGAAACTCGATGCGAGAGACCGCACAGCCTTGGCCCTCACGTTGTACAAAGCCCTAGGCGACTGGCCTCAGGGCTACAAGCCTTGCAGCGCGCCTCGGCTGCCTATGCATGAGAACGAAACTCCTGGAGCGTCCAGGAAAGACGCTCTCCGGAGCGTTCCTCGCCGAGACAGACCCGTAGTCATTAGTTCGCCGGTGGTTTGCCCCAGTCAGGGCGCTTGGTTAGGTGCCACGACCCGCACGAGGGCATTCGTAGATCCGCAGCGGCCCTGCCCGTCGCGACCGTTTCAGTGCTACATGCACGGCGTCATTATAGTGCTCGTATTCGCGTTTACCAGTTTCGGAGCACAGTACGCGTTCGACTGGCGGCTTCTTCGACCTCCTCCGATGTGCTTCATCACACAATGATTCTAAACTTCAGGTGTAACTGGCTCCTGTAGGTGACTGATGATGGTGGCAGCAACTACGAGCGCTGCGGCACCGAAGACTCCACCGGCGACCGCGACGGCTGTGTGGAAGCCTGTGAGGAACGCTCCACTGGCGACCATTTCGCCGAGGACTGCGACGCCGACGACGCTGCCGGTCTGGCGGGCGGCATTGATGACTCCTCCTGCAATGCCGACATGTTCCGGCGGGGCCGAGGCCACTGCGGCCGAGGTCGCGGCCGGCATCGCGAAGGCCATCCCGAATCCAGCCGTGAAGGTCAACACCGCGACCACCACGTAAGGGGTTTCTGCGGTGAGCAGCACGAGGCTGCTGAAGCCGATCGTGCCGACTACCAGGCCGGTGAGCATGGTGGGGAACGCGCCCCACCGGGCGACGGCACGGCCGCCCAGCGGTGACGCGATCACGGCGCTGCACGCCTGTGGTGCCAGCGCGAGGCCTGCCAGCCACGGCTCGTATCCCAGGTACTGCTGGAAGAAGAGGGAGAGCACGAAGAGTTGTCCGAAGAAGCTGATGTTGAGCGCGAGCCCTACCATTGCGGCCACGGAGAACCGGGCACGAGTGAACAAGGCCATCGGCAGCATCGGGTCCGGGTGTCGTCGCTCTGCGATGATGAACAGGGCGAGGAAGACGCCCCCGGCGATCAGCACGGCTACCTGCCAGGGTGACCATCCGTGTTCGCCTGCGGTGATGACTGCATAGGTTACTGCCACCAGCGTGAGCACGGAGAGCACCTGTCCGGGTAGGTCCACCCGTCTCACGCGACTGCCCGTGAGCGCGGGAATTGCCCACAAGGTGAGCAGACAGCCGATAGCGATGATGGGGAGGTTGACCCAGAACACCGCCCGCCACCCGATCGTCGACACCAGCGCTCCGCCCAGGACCGGTCCGATCGCGGCGGCAACACCTCCTGCGCCGCCCCACAGCCCGATGGCGCGTGCTCGTTCCTTCGGATCGTCGTACACAGCCGACAGCAATGCCAGAGAGCCCGGCACGATCGCTGCCGCGCCCACGCCCTGGACGGCGCGACCAGCGACGAGGAACCCGCCTGTGGGAGCGAGGGCGCACACGGCCGAGAGCACAGCAAAGACCACCAGGCCAGCGAGGTAGACCCTGCGGGCCCCGAGACGGTCGCATGCGGCCCCAGCTGTGAGAAGGAACGCGGCGAACACGAGGGTGTAAGCGTCGACGACCCACTGCAGTGAGCCCACCGTCGTGTCGAGGTCAGTGCCGATCTCGGCGAGGGCGACATTGACGATGGTCGTATCGAGCATGACGATGAAGAAACCGAGGAGGGTCGCGACCAGCGCCGTGCGCCGATGCGCGGTCATACGCGAGACTCCAGCGAAGCCTCGGCGGGCGGGTGGCCGAAGTAGGTGCGCTTGCTCAGGTCTTGATCCCAGGTCCGGTAGGACCGGTCCAGCAGTGTCGGCAGCACCAGATCGAACAGGCGCCAGGACGCGGCGAAGTGCATGTCCCGGATCTCCCTGGCCGTCTCTCCCCTGGTGAGCGCGAGGAGTTGCTGGGCGACGACTTCGGCCTTGTTGCGGCCGATCGTGTCTCGCCCGGCGCCGTACTGGCGTTGCACGTTAGTCAGGTCGAAGTGGTCGGGATCGGCCAGTTTCAGGTTGAGTGCGCCCATGCGCACCAGGCGGGCGGCTGCGGCACCGCCGATGTCCCCGGTGCCGACGATGCCGATCACGGCATCGCGCAGCCGTGCTTGGCGTTCACGCTGTTCCTCGGTGGTGTCGCCGAGCCAACCCAGGTTGCGGTCAACGCGTTCCCAGTAGAAGTCCTCATCGTAGTGCCCGCGTAGCCGTTGGCGGCCCCCGTTCATCGCGATCGCTCCCTTCGTCTCCTGATGCAATGAATCTGGTGAGTTCAGACTACGTCTGCGATTGTTCGGTCATCACCGAACAGTTCCGGGTACATACTGGAGGCATGGTTGCGCGCGTGTTTCCTGAAGCGGTCCCGGATATCTCGACAGTCGCGTCGGCTCTCGCTGACTCGTCGCGGGCGGCCATGTGTGCTGCGCTCATGGACGGGCGGGCCTGGACGGTTGGTGAACTGGGGAGGTACGCGGGCCTGGCCCGGTCGACGGCGAGCGAGCATGTTGACGTGCTCGTCACCCACGGTCTCGTCCACGACATTCGGCAGGGCCGGCACCGCTACATTCGCCTGGCCGGGGAAGACATCGCACGAGTGGTCGAGAACCTTGGCGTGGTCGCCCGCTCGCCCCTGCCCACTCCTCACAGCCTCAGCGCGTCACGGGCGAATGCGAACCTACGTGAAGGCCGCACCTGTTATCAGCACCTCGCCGGTAAGCTCGGGGTGAGCCTGGCTGAACAACTGGAAGAGCACGAGTTCATCGACTCGCACTGTCAGGTCACTAATCAAGGTCATCGCTTGTTCATACAGTGGGGTGTGCCCCCGAAGATGCTCGACACGGGCAGGTCGTGCATGGACTCCACCGAACGCCGCTTCCACCTCGCCGGCCCTCTCGGCACGGGAATCTGCAAGACTCTGCTGGATAAGGAATGGCTTTCCCGCAGGGGTCGTACCCGGGCCGTGCGTCTCACTCCCGCCGGGCGGGCAGCGCTCAACGACGCGGGGATCTCCCTCAATGGGTCAAGGGCTTAGCAACATCTGGAGTTGTCATGTAGGTTAAACTTTCTCTTTCGTTCGTCGGAGACTCTTTCAAGACTAATGGCTAACGGATAGTTTTCCGGTCCATTACACACAACCAAATGACGGGTGTTCTTCTAAAGTTCCGAACCAAAATCTTCTTCTTTGCACCTCACCCTAAGCTTTTCAGTCGGGCACTTAAATTATGTTCCTTGTCGCGATGCCAAGCTCAAAAAGAACAAAGCCGAGGCCCAGCACACGACACCGAAACGCAACCTTAGGACCCAGCCCCAGGACCTAAAGACACATACGGCCGAGGTCTCACCACTACCCCCGGCACACCATCACAGCGACTTTGATACGCAGGCCGATCACAGTACCGATTACCGTCACGCTGCTTATTCGCCGAGCCCCGTTACCCCATCACTCCCACGCTAGGACCACTACCGGCCACACAGGCGGCACAACAGCGAGATCTTTCAGTCAATTATGTAGCGCACTACACCACACGCAAAGCACACAACCCATCCGAAGACGGGCCAAACACCCGGCCACAGCTATAACCTCACCCCGCCTCTCCACACCAGTGCACCCGCTGCACACCGCACCCCAACAGCACCACTAAACAGCCTATTTCCCATGCTCACGCGCCTATAGGGCACACACGTGACTTCACTTCACATTGTGCATGGACTGCACGAGACTCATGTTCCACCCGGTGTTCCATGCAGCGTTCCGACTGGTGTTCCAAGCAGCGTTCCAACTGGTGTTCCGGCACCCGTTATAGTCCATTCGCCGTAGCACCGTTTAGCCACCGTCCGGCGCTAGATCACGATACTTCGCGCGGGCTGTTTTTAGCCCATGTGGATCGAATTTGGATCTTATTAGCGCTCCGGCATGGGTACACGTAACCCCCGGCTAACCGTTAGTGCAGGTAGCCGGGGTTTAAGGTGGAGCCGCCTGCGAGAATCGAACTCGCGACCTTCTCATTACGAGTGAGATGCTCTACCGACTGAGCTAAGGCGGCACGGTGCAGTGTGTATATGCACCGCGTAAAAGTTTAGCCTAGCCCTGGGGCAAGAAAGAAATCGGGCTACCCTCTGCAGCACTCGCGCAGTACACGAGCGGTACTCGCGCTGGTTAGCGCGCACCGCACGCGAGGCGCAGGCGGCCCACCATCCCGTCGTAAGCCACCTGCGGGGTGACGTTCTGCGGCAGCTGCTCGCGGCAGGTGCGGATGGCGGACTGGGCAGCGAGCAGGCCGTCTTCGCTGACCCGCTGGGCAAGTTCGCCGGCCAGGCCCGCGAAGTCCGGGTGGGTCATCTCCACCTCGGCGCCGACTTTGAGCATGAGGGCATCGCGATAAATGCCGGCAAGATCCACGAGGGCGATGTCGAGGCCGTCGGCGATGCGTCGCTTAGCGCGCTTCTTGTGGAGGTCCTCCATGTCCTTCAGGGCACTGCGGGCGTCACGCTGCGCCTTCGTCGCGCCCTTGCCCTTGGCGCCGACGCCGAAGGATTGCTCAATCTTGGTGCGCTCCGCCTCTTCGGACGCGGAGTGGGAGTCCTTGGCTTCCTTCTCAATGAACTTCAGCAGCGCGGTGACGGACTGGAAGGCTTGGGAACCGTGGAAGACGTCCTCGGCCAAGTTGATGGCCATGGCCCGGCGCTTCTGCGCGCCTTGGTCCTGGACCAGATGCCGCGCGCGGCCCACGTGCTGCAGGGTACTCACCGCAGCCAGGTGGGCGTCGGCTTCGTTAGCACCTTCGGCGACGAGTTGCTGAACCACGCCCTCCACGCTCGGCGCCGGGATATAAAGGTGGCGGCAGCGCGAGCGCAGGGTGGCGGAGAAATCCTCCGGATCCTCCGAGGGGGCGACCATGACGATGACGGTGCGCTCCGGCGGCTCCTCCACGGTTTTCAACAGCGCGTTGGCAGCCTCGTTACGAAGGCGGTCCGCCTTGTTGAAGATGACCACGCGCCACGGAGCCACGCTGGGCAGGCTGGCCGCGCGCCCGATGACCTCGCGCGCCTCGCCGACGGTGATGAACTGCTCCTGCGGGTCCACGTACACCAGGTCGGTATGCTCCTGGTTCTCCAGCACGCTGCGGCACGACGGGCAGCGCCCGCAGCCCGGATCACCGTTCTCGTCAGCGGAGGTGCACATGAGTGCGGCCGCGAAACACTGCGCCGCCAGGGAGCGCCCGGCGCCGGGAGGGCCGGTAAACAGCCAGGAATGGCTCATGGCGCGCGGGTCCCCCTCACCCCGCGCCGCGCGGGCGGCGCTGAGGATGGTGTGGGCGACCGAGGGGGCGCTGGCAAGCCTGTCGGCAACGCTGGAGGTATTCACTCGCTCTAGCCTACTGGGATAACTAGAGTTGTTAATCATGAACAGACTGATGCGTGGCGCCCGCTGGTTGTGGAGCACCCAATGGCCGATGTACGCCGCGCTCGTCTTGGGCGCCAACATCATCGGCGCCATCGCGATTATGACCTTCGTGGTCTTCTTCCTCCCTATGCCGGAGATTTCGGAGTTCATCTCCGATACCCCGCACCTATGGACCTACGGTTCACTTTTCGTCCTCTTCGCCGTCATTATCGGCATTGCGGTGACGCTGCGCATCTTCCGGCCGGTATTGGATTGGCAGCGCAACCCCACGGCCCACGACCCCAACATGGTGCGCAACCTCGTGCTGCGCATCCCCATTTACCAGGCTGGGGTGGCCGCTCTGGTGTGGTTGCTCGGCATCCTCTTGGCCGTAGTCCTCGCCAGCCAACAGTCGGCACGCCTGGGAATCGTGGTGGGTGTGTCCTCCACGCTGGCCGGCGCGCTGGTGGTGCTGCTGACCTACCTGCAGGCTGAGCGCCTCGTGCGCCCCGTGGCCGCGGAGGCGGTGGCGCGCCGCTTCGAGGATTCCACCCTGGAGCCGCCGATTAAGTACCGCCTGCTCTACACGTGGGTGATGACCTCCGGCATTCCGTTGGTGGGCATCGTGCTGGTCCTGCTGGGCCAGCAGGAGGGGCTGTTTAGCCCGGATACGGCCGATATCATGCCGGCCATGATCGCTCTCGCCGTCACCGCAGTGGGCACCGGGCTGATGGGCACCCTGTTCGCCATCATGAGCGTGGTGGACCCCATCCAGGAGCTGCAGGACGCCATCAACCGCGTGCGCCGCGGCGAGTCCGACGTGCAGGTGGATATCTACGACGGCTCCGAGCTCGGCGTGCTGCAGGCCGGCTTCAACGAGATGATGCGCGGCCTACGCGAGCGCCAGCGCGTGCGCGATATCTTCGGCCGCTACGTCGGCGCGGAGGTAGCGCAGCGCGCCCTAGAGGAGCGCCCAGAGCTGGGTGGCGAGGACCGCAAGGTGGCTGTGCTGTTTATCGACGTCATCGGTTCCACCACCTTCGCCGTCAACCACACTCCGGAGGAAGTCGTCGAAGAGCTCAACAAGTTCTTCGAGCACGTCGTGGAGGTGGTGCACCGCAACAAGGGCATCATCAACAAGTTCCAGGGTGATGCCGCCCTAGCCGTCTTTGGCGCGCCACTCACGGTCTATGACGCCAACTCCATGGCGCTCCAGGCTGCGCGCGAGCTGCGCCAGGAGCTGCGCGGTTTGCAGCTGCAGGCGGGCATCGGCGTGGCCGCAGGTCACGTGGTAGCCGGCCACATTGGCGGTGCGGACCGCTTCGAATACACCGTGATTGGTGACGCCGTCAATGAGGCCGCGCGCCTGACCGAACTGGCCAAGGACACCCCGGGCCAGGTGCTCACCAACTCCTCCACCCTGCGCGGCGCCAACGAGGCGGAGCAGGCGCGCTGGACGCTCATGAAGTCCATTGAACTGCGCGGACGCCGCCGCATGACGCAGCTGGCGCGCCCCATCCGCCCCACGTTGGCCGAGCGCGCGCAGGGATAGCAGCGCCGAGGCACGAGTGCAGGGCCCGCAAGGATAAATCAGCGTTTGTTGGTTCTGGTAACTTCGGGACCATGTCCACCTCACCCCACCAGCCCCAACAGCCCCTACCGCCACGCCAGACTCCGAGACCGCGCCTCCTTGTCCCCGACGTCGCCCGCGGGATGGCCCTGCTGGGCATTGCACTGGCCAATGTCACCACCGGGTGGATCCTCACCGACCGTTCCGGGCCCGATGCCCACTTCGGCGGCGTCGACACGCTCGCGGACCAGGTCTACGTCATCTTCGCCGCCATGTTCGTCCACGTGCGCGGCCTGCCCATGTTCTCCACGCTGCTGGGCTTCGGCGTAGGACTTATCGCGATGAGCCTGTGGCGCCGCGGCTTTCCACTTCCGCGCGCCCGTGCCGTGATAGTCAAGCGCTACGGATTCTTGGCCCTCTTCGGCGCACTGCACTGCCTCTTTTTGTTCATGGGGGACATCATGATGCTCTACGGCGCCATGGGCATTCTCATCGGGCTGCTGCTCTCGCTGACAGACAAAGTCCTCCTGCGCGTGGCCTACGTGCTCTTCGGGCTCCAAGTAGTGAGCGGGATTGGCATCGGCGTGGCAGCGATGCTCGTCGATACCTCCGGCCTCGACTTAGGCAGCACCTCCCCTGCGGAAAGCTACCTGGGGCTGGTGGGTGAGCAAGCCCTGGCACTTCTCGCGCAGGTAGCGTCCATCCCCTTTACCGGGCTTGCGGTCCTGCCCGCCATGCTCGTCGGGTTTGTGTGGGCGCGCCGCGGGACGCTGGCCGGCGGTCACCGTAAGGAGCTGTGGGTGTGGACGCTCATTGCCACGGCCATCATCCTCGGCATCGGCCTGCCGTGGGGCCTGAGCGCCGCCGGGTTCCTCGATCCGTCCTTGGGCGGGGCACTCAATGCGGCCAATAGCTGCATCGGCATGCTCACCGGCCCGGGCATCGTGGCGGCAGCCACGCTGGCCCTGGAGCCCCTGCAGCGCCGTGGGGCGCACCCGTGGTTCCTGTGGCCGCTTGTTGCTCTGGGCAAGCGTTCCATGACCGGCTACGTGCTCCAGTCCGTGTTCTTCCTGGCGCTGGTCTACCCCTTCACGCTTAACATCGGCCCGGACTTTAGTGCCGCGGGGCAGGCAGCACTAGCTGCAGGGGTGTGGCTGGCCACGCTTGTTATCGCCTGCGCCCTCGAGGCCGCGGGCAAGCCCGGCCCCTTTGAGTGGGTGCACCGGCGCCTGTCCTATGGAAAGACCATGCGCCCGGAATTGGGGGCTGTGCTTACCGACGTCCCCGGCGCGCCAGCCCATCCACCAGCAGCACCAGGCCTACCGTCTGGGCCGCCGACTGGCCCGCAGCCAGGAGCTTTCCCACAGCAGGCAGCTGCGCCGCACGCGTTCGGGCCACCGTCGCAGCCTCAGAGGCCAGAAGAAGATTGGCGCCGTGGCTCAGGCCCTGCGTAGCGTCGGCCGCGCGCAGCGCCGGGTCGCCGGCAAGCGCGGAGAGTGCCGCGGCGGGAACACCAGCAATAGGCGTGGCCAGGCGCTCACTGCGGGTGCGGGCGAGCGCAACACCTGCAGCCCACGCACCGGCGCGCAGGGCCCAGCCGGTGGCGTCATTGCGTGATTCGCGCAGCTGCCACGCGAAGGCCGCGTACTGGGCGCTCACACTCGCCACGCCGAGCGCCGTGGGCTGAGCGGGAGATAAGCCCGCGCCGTACTTTGCGGCCTGGCCCACAGCGGCGGCGATGAGCCCCACGCGGGTCGCCGGGGAGCAGTCGGGGCGCAGGGCCAGCAGTACGGGGGCAGTCACAGTCGCGGCGCTGCCGAGTCTGCGCCAGGTGAACAGGCCCGACCACGCGGCGCATTCCCCCGCCGCGAGCGCGCCCAAGGTGGGGTAATCGCGGCCGGTCACGGCCGGGCGCACCGCGCGCACGAGTGCCGCGGCACCCTCCTTGGTGCGCGTGAGCATGTCGCGGGCGAAGCTGGTCTGCATGTCCGGCTACTTCTTGCGCGAGCCGGCCTTGACTACGCGCTTCGTGCCGGGCGAGGGCTTCTTCGTGGCCTTCTTGCTCGACTTCTTCGTGCTCTTCTTGCTCGACTTCTTGGTGCTCTTCTTGCCGGACTTCTTCGTCGACTTCTTGGCACCGCCGTTGGCGGCTTCCTTGGCGCGACGCTCGGAGAGGAGTTCGTTCGCGCGAGCGTCGGTAAGCTGCTCCGGATCGTCACCACGGCGAAGCGAAGCGTTCGTCGTGCCGTCGGTGACGTACGGGCCAAAGCGGCCGTCCTTGACCGTCATGGGCTTGCCGGAGACGTCGTTGTCACCCAGCTGCTTGAGCGGCGGCTGCGCGGCCGCACGGCCACGGCGCTTCGGCTCCGCGTAGATGCGGCGCGCCTCATCCAGCGTGATGCTAAAGATCTGCTCCTCGTTGGCCAGGGAGCGCGAGTCCTTACCCTTCTTCAGGTACGGGCCGTAGCGGCCGTTCTGGGCAGTGATGACCTCGCCATCAACCGGGTCGGTGCCCACCTCACGCGGTAGGCTCAGCAGCTTGAGCGCCTCCTCCAGGGTGACGCTGGCGGGCTCCATCGACGCGAAGAGGGAGGCCGTGCCCGGCTTGAGCTTCTCGTCGACGTATTCGGCGATGCGCTTTTCCTTCTGCTTCGCCGCCGTCTTGGTCTCCCAGTTCTTCGCGCGCTTGCCCTCGGCAGCACGCTCGGCGTCCTCGGCCTCGCGCTCGCGCTTGACCACCTCTTCGGCTTCCGCCTCGGCCTTCTCGCGCTCGTCGTCACGCACCTGCTCGGTCACGTACGGGCCGAAGCGGCCCTCCTTGGCCACGACGGTGCGGCCGTTCTTCGGGTTCTGGCCCAGCTCACGCCCGCCCTGCGGGGTGGCGAAGAGCTTCTCTGCCAGAGCCTCATTGAGCTCGTCCGGAGTAACGGTTTCGGACAAGTTGGCGCGCTGGTACTCCACCGTGCCGTCCTCGTTGGTGCCCACGGCGCGCTCGATGTAGGGGCCGTAGCGGCCCACGCGCACGAACACGTCGCGACCTTCGGCGTCGGTGTAAAGGCGCAGGGAGTTGACCTTGCGCGCGTCGATAGCCTCCAAGTTGATATCCACCAGGGACTTCAGGCCGCCGTGGCGCGCCACGGATGCGGCCTTCTGGTTGCCCACCTCAGCGTTGCCGAAGTAGAAGCTGGTCAGCCACTCGGTGCCGTTCTCGCGGCCGGCGGCGATGGAGTCCAGCTCATCCTCCATGGAGGAGGTGAAGTCATAGTCCACCAGCTCGGTGAAGTTGTTCTCCAACAGGCCCACCACCGCGAAGGCAACCCAGGAGGGCACCAGCGCGTTGCCACGGGAGAGCACGTAGCCGCGGTCTTGGATGGTCTTGATGATGGACGCATACGTCGACGGGCGGCCGATGCCCAGGTCTTCCATCTTCTTGACCAGGCTGGCCTCGGTATAGCGCGCCGGCGGATTGGTGGAGTGGCCGTCCGCGCTCACCGCGGACGCCGTCAGCGTGTCGCCCTCCTCCAGGTGCGGCAGGCGGGAATCCTCGCCGGAGCCCTTGGCGGCCACGTCCTCGTAGGCCTTGAGGAAGCCCGGAAACGTGATGGTGCGGCCGGTGGCGGAGAAGTCCGCGTCGCGGCCGTCCGCGGTGGCCTGTACGGTCACCTTCATGGACGTACCCTTCGCGTCCGCCATCTGGCAGGCCACGGTGCGCTTCCAAATGAGCTCGTAGAGCTTGTACTCCTCGGCGTCGAGCTGCCCGGCCAGCTGGCCCGGGGTAGCGAAACTCTCGCCGGCGGGGCGGATGGCCTCGTGGGCCTCCTGGGAGTTTTTCACCTTGCGGTCATAGGTACGCGGCCCGTCGGAGACGAACTCCGCGCCGAAGATGGAGGTGGCGGCCCCACGTGCGGCGTCGAGGCCCTGCTTGGACAGGGAGGTCGAGTCGGTACGCATATAAGTAATGTGGCCGTTCTCGTAGAGGCGCTGCGCAATGCGCATGGTGCGCTCCGAGGTGTAGTGCAGGCGGCGGCCGGCCTCCTGCTGCAGCGTCGACGTCATAAACGGGGCGGCGGGTTTGCGCGAGTACGGCTTGTGCTCGACGCTGGCCACGGTCATGGTGGCGCCCTTCAGGGCGCTGGCCAGCTGCTCTGCTTCTGCCTGCTTGACGACGACTACCTCGTCACCCTTGAGCTGACCCTTATCGTTGAAGTCACGGCCCGCGGCCACGCGCTTGCCGTCCAACGCACTCAGGCGTGCGTCGAAGTCCGGGGTGGACTGCAGCGTTGCCGTGAGATCCCAGTACTCCGCGGGGATGAACGCCATGCGCTCACGCTCGCGCTCCACAATGACGCGGGTAGCCACCGACTGCACGCGGCCCGCGGACAGGCGCGGCATGACCTTCTTCCACAGCACCGGGGAGACCTCGTAGCCGTAGAGGCGGTCCAGGATGCGGCGGGTCTCCTGGGCATCGATGAGGTTCTCATCGAGCTCACGGGTGTTTTCTGCGGCCTCCAGGATGGCGGACTTGGTGATCTCGTTGAAGACCATGCGGCGCACCGGCACCTTGGGCTTGAGCACCTCCAGCAGGTGCCAGGCAATGGCCTCGCCCTCGCGGTCGGGGTCTGTGGCGAGGTAGAGCTGATCGCACTGTTTCAGCTTGGACTTAAGGTCCGCCACCTTCTTCTTTTTGTCCTGGCTGATGACGTAGAGCGGGGTGAAGTTGTCCTCCGGGTTCACGCCGAGGCGCGCCCAGGATTCCTTCTTGTACTTGGCGGGGACGTCGGCCGCGCCGCGGGGCAGGTCCCGGATGTGGCCGACGGAAGCCTCAACGATGTACTTATCGCCGAGATAAGGCTGAATCTTCTTTGCCTTGGTTGCTGACTCGACGATGACCAAGGTCTTCCCCTGGCCGGTAGCTTCTGCCACTTCGACATCATCCCTTCCGATGGCTGGCCCTTTCGCTGGGCAATTGCCCCTAGCGTACACAGATAGAGGCTTACTGTAGTTAATAGGGCGGCTGCGCGCCCACAAATAAGGGGGCTATACTGGGCGCCTTAGTGAGCTAAGTTTTTACGCTAGCCCACCCAGCAACCGCAAGTAGGGAGAATCAGTGATAGCTTCAATCACCGCGTGGTTTGAGGTCGTCATGGCCACCCAGTGGATTTACCCGCTGGTGGGCTCGCTCATCTTCCTGGACTGTTTCTTCCCCGTCCTGCCCTCCGAGGTGCCACTGAACATGGTGGGCGCCTGGTCCGGCGCACAGGGCTTCCCGCACATGCCCACGATGTTCTTCGTGGCCATGGTGGCCGCCATTCTGGGCGATAACCTCTGCTTCCTCCTGGGTACGCGGCTTATCGGCCTGATTAATCGTGCGCAGAAGGGCACGAAGGCCTACGACGCCCTGGCGTGGGTCAAGCGCAATATTCGGCGCAGCGGCGGTGCCGCGATCATCATCGCGCGCTTTATCCCCTCCGCGCGCCTCTTTATGACGATTCTGCTGGGCTCCATGCGCTACCCGTGGGCGCTGTTTTTCTTCTTCGACACCATCGGCGTCATGCTGTGGGTGGTCCAGGCGCTGCTCATCGGCTACGCCGGCGGCAAGCTCTTCTCCGGCTCGCCGGCCATCGCCATGCTGATTTCCATCATCGCCGCGGTCATCATCGGCTTCGCCCTGCAGAAGGCGCAGAACGCCGTCACGGAGTGGTGGGATACGCGCCGCGGCTACGCCGAATCGCCCTAGACGGTTTCGACGTTGAGGGCCTGCTGGCCCTTGGGGCCTTCGCCCACCTCGAAGGAGACGCGCTGGTTGTCCTCGAGGGTGCGGAAGCCGGTTCCCTGGATCTCGGTGTAGTGGACGAAGATATCGCCCGAGCCGTCTTCCTGCTCAATGAAGCCGTAGCCCTTTTCGGCGTTGAAGAATTTGACGGTACCGTATGCCATGATGTGTTGTCCTTTGCGGGAAAATGCTGCACGGCCCAAATCAAGCCGCGATGCCCCAGTGTGCCACGTTTCCCGCACCGATGGCGGCACATGCATGACTATGGGAGGCAACGGTGAGCGATAACCCGCTGGGCGATGAACTAGTTGAGCACCTCGTCGCGCGTTTTCCCGAATCCGAACTGACCTATTCCACCACTCTTCCTGCCCGCCCGGCGCGCTATGCCGAGTGGCCGGACTGGGTCCTGCCCGGCCTGCGGGAGGTACTGGCAGCCCGCGGAGTGGACAAGCTCTACGCCCACCAGGCGGCGGTGGCGAACGCCGCGTGGGAGGGGCGTGACGTGGTGGTCTCCACGGGCACGAGCTCCGGCAAGTCCCTGGGCTATCAACTGCCCATCTTGTCTAGCCTGGCGCAGGACGACACCGCCTGCGCGCTCTACATCACGCCAACGAAGGCGCTGGGATCGGATCAGCTGCGCGCCGTGCTAGAGCTGGCACGGGAGATCCCGCAGCTCAAGAACGTGCAGCCTGCGCCTTACGACGGCGATACCCCCACCGAGGCCCGCGCCGGCATCCGCGATCATGCGCGCTTCGTCTTCTCCAACCCGGACATGATTCACTCCTCCCTGTTGGGCGCGCACCAGCGCTGGGCCCGGGTGCTGCGGCACCTGCGTTTCATCGTCATCGATGAGGCGCACGCCTACCGCGGGGTGTTCGGGGCCAACGTGGCGCTGGTCGTGCGCCGGCTGCTGCGCCTGTGTGCGCACTACGGCTCGCGCCCGGTGGTCGTGGCGGCCTCGGCCACCATGCGCGATCCGGCCGCACACGCACTGCGGCTGACGGGCCGGGACATGCTCGCAGTCACCGAGGACGGCGCGCCGACGGGCGCGCGCACCGTGGCCTTGTGGGAGCCCGGATTCATGGAAGGCATCGAGGGCCAGAACGGCGCCCCAGTGCGCCGCGCGGCAACAACAGAAGCCGCGTGGATGATGGCCGCTCTCGTGGCCGACGGCGCACGCACCTTGACGTTCGTGCGCTCGCGGCGGGCCGCGGAGACCACCGCACTGCGCGCGTCGGAGGAGCTATCCGGCAAGCTCGGCCGCCCCGACTTCGCGCGGCGCATCGCGGCCTACCGCGCCGGCTACCTGGCAGAGGACCGGCGGGCACTCGAGCAGGCGCTGGATGATGGCTCACTACTGGGTGTGGCCACCACTTCCGCGTTGGAGTTGGGCATCGACGTCGGTGGCTTGGACGCGGTGGTGACCGCGGGATTCCCGGGCACCGTCGCCAGCTTCTGGCAGCAGGCCGGCCGCGCCGGGCGGCGCGGGCAGGGCTCACTGGTCGTGCTCGTAGCGCGCGATGAGCCGATGGATACCTACCTGGTCCACCACCCGGACGCGCTGCTGGGCAGGCCGGTGGAGGCCAGCGTGTTTAACCCGGCCAACCCCTACATCCTGGGCGGGCACGTCTACTGCGCGGCGGTGGAAAAGCCGCTCACGGAGGCGGACGTCGCCGCCTTCCGCGCCGAATCCGTCGTGGCGGACTTGGCCGAGCAGGGCTTCCTGCGCCGCCGCCCGCAGGGCTGGTTCGCCGCTCCGCTGCCCGCCGGCTCGGCCGCGCTCACCCCGGAGACCGCCCACGCGGCGGTATCGCTGCGCGGCGGATCCGGCGAGGAGGTCATGATCGTTGACGCCTCCGATGGAAGGCTGCTGGGCACCATCGACGCCGCCCGCGCGGTAAGCCAGGTGCATCCCGGCGCGGTGTACCTGCACCGCGGGGAGAGCTATGTCATCGAGGACCTGCAGCTAAGTCAGGACGCGGAGCCGGGCGTGGCCCTGGCCGTGCCGAAGACCCCGGACTACACCACCCAACCCAAGTCCACGACGGATATCCGGATCCTTAGCGAGGCCGACGAGCTGGTCAACTACGCGCCGGGACTGTGGGTGGCGAGCCTTAAGGTGGAGGTCACCGACAAGGTCACCGGCTATCAGGTCAAGCTTCCGGATGGCTCCGTGGGCGAGGACATACCGCTTGATCTGCCGGAGCAGCGCCTGGTGACCCGCGCGGTGGCCTACACCATCGATCCGCTGGCACTGGCAGCGATGGGGGTCACCGCGGGGCAAACACCCGGCACCTTGCATGCGGCAGAGCACGCCGCGATTGGCCTGCTGCCGCTCATTGCCACGTGCGACCGCTGGGACATCGGTGGGGTCTCCACCGCCCAGCACGCAGACACGGGCCTGCCCACGGTCTTCGTCTACGACGGCCACCCGGGCGGGGCCGGCTTCGCCGAGGAGGGCTTCCGCCGCTTCCCGGAGTGGATCGAGGCCACCTTCGAGGCCGTGCGTTCCTGTCCGTGCGAGTCCGGCTGCCCCTCGTGTGTGCAGTCGCCAAAGTGCGGCAACGGCAATAACCCGCTGGACAAGGCAGGTGCTGTGGCTCTGCTCGGTGCGCTGGTCACTATGACGTCCTCGTGACCTACGCTGGGCCGGCGCGGGCGACGGCGCTGCGGCCGCGGACCGTGGCGGTGGCCTCGACATCGCGGCCATCCACCGTGCAGCCAGTAAGCCGCGCGCCGTTGCGGCGCGCAACGTCCTCGGCCTTCGAGCAGGCGTCCCTGCCCTGGGCCAACTCCCACGCTCCGGCCACCGCGGCGAGGTCCGCCGCCACCTGCGCCGAGTGGCGCGCGGCCACGGCCGAGCCGGCCGCCGCGACCGCCAAGAGCAGCGAGGCCACTGCGGCGATGATCCCGGCGGCGACGACGGTGGCATAGCCGTCCTCGCCTGCCAGGAACTGCGGCCAGCCGCGCCGACGACGCCTCACGGCCCCTCCCCCGCCGCTGCGGCGCCGATCTCCGCGGGGAAGACCGCCTGGGCGCGCATGGTGCCCAGGGGCGCCGGGACGGCGGCCTCGGCGGTGATGAGTCCGGCCCCTTCGCTCACTGTGATGTCGATGCCCTCGCGCTGGTAGTCCACCCCAATGGCGGTGGCGCGGGCAGCCGCGCCCGCGGCATCGATGGCCGCCAGGTGGGCGGAGAGCGTGGCAATTCCGCCCACGATTCCCGCGGCCACGATGACCAGCGAGGCCAGCGAGAGGGCGGCCTCGATGGTGACCGATCCGGCGTCGTCCAGCGCGCGCATTAGCCCGGGGTGTTGGACAGGGCGTCGGAGATGATGGACGTCATAGCGCTCGTAACTTCGCCGCCGTTGACCACGGCGTAGAGCACCGCCGCCAGGGCCGCTGCGGCCAACGACCCCATGGCGTACTCAATTGTTGACATTCCGTCCTCGTTGGCAAGTTGTGCCTGGATAGTGCGGATTTTCTGCATGATTGTTCCTATCTTTCTTTCGGTGAGGTGTGGGTAGTGGTTTAGAGAAGTTGCTGGCCCAGGCTGATGATGACGGGCACCAGGCCCAGGACCAGGAAGGCGGGTAAGAAGCAGACCGCTAGCGGTGCGGCGATGAACACGCCGGCACGCTCGGCCTTGGCGGTAGCCTGCGCCGATGCTTCGGCGCGCAGCTGCGCCACCAGTCGGTGGCACCCAGTTGCCATGGCCGCGCCCGATTCGCCGCTGAGCCGCGCCAGCCGCGCCAGCTCCTCCAGGTGAGGTTGGGCTGACAGGGCCGACCAGGCGGTCTCGAGCGGAACCCCGACTCCCAGCAGCGCTGCGGCATCGGCCCAGGCGGGCGAGGCTTCGGCCACAGCTGCCACTGCGGTGCGCGGGGAAAGACCTGATTCCACGCACGCGGCGAAGAGCTCCAGGTCGCTCGCGGCATCGAGCGGATCGTAGTCCCGGCTATATGGCCCGTCGCGCGGGGTTTTCGGACGCGGTGGACGCGGACGCAGGGCCCGTGGCTTCTGGTTTCTCCCGGCCTCCTCGGGGCGCACCCGCCCGCCCGGCGGGACTCCGCCGACGACCAGTGCACCAGCGAGAAAAGCAGAGGCAACGACGAGTGCAGGCATTAGCGGGCCGCCTTTCGCAGGATGAGGCGAGACCAGGTAAATCCGGCGCAGACGAGGACCACGCCGACATCGAGAAGCACGCCACCCAGACCACCGCCGAGGAGGAAGCCCAGGGAGTCCGCGCCCATTGCCCCGCCCATGAGGATTCCGGCCACCGGCAGGCACGCCAGGACCAGCGCGGTGGCCTGCGGGCCCTGCAGCGCGGCGGCGGTCTCCCGCCCGTGGCGCCGGGCGGTGTCCAGCTGGCTTTGCGCCTGTTCCACCAGGCCGGCCAGGGCCACGCCGTGGCGCCCGGACACCGTCAGCAGCGCGGCGAAGCGGGCGAGCTCGGGCGCAGTAAGTGCCACGGCGGGCTGCGCGCCCTGCGCCGCCAAGCCCGCCGCAGTCTCAAGCGCGCCGCGCAGCTGTTCCGGGGAGGTCTCCGGCAGGGCCTCCACCCCGCGGCGCAGGGCCGCGGCCGTGGTAGAGCCCGCGCGCAGCTCCCCGGCCACGGTGCCGAAGTAGGACGCCAGGGCCTCAGCCCCGCGGCGCTCCCGGCGCGCGGCCGCGAGGTCGGTGGCGAACCACAGGGCGCAGGCCAGGATGCAGCCTGCTGCCACCACCACGGTGGGCCGGCCGAAGAAGACGCAGCACCCGACCGCGAGGAACACGGCCGCCGGCGCCCAAGAGCGGGGCGTGGGCGGGCGCAGGCGCGCGAGAGTACCCGGCGGGGTGCACAGGCACGCGGCGGCGAGGTAGACCCACATCATTGCCCCACCCCCAGGCGCGCGCACAGGGCATCGAAACCGGCACGCGGCCCGTCCTTTACCGTCCACACCAACCGGGGTGTCACCGGGTTGCCCTCCAGCACCCCAACGTGCGCTAGACGCCGGCCGGCCGGGGTGCGCTCCATGCCCAGCACCACGTGCACTGCCGCCGCGAGCTGTGAGTGCAGCGCCACGCGGTCCAATCCGCCGAGGGCTGCCAGGGCCTCCATGCGGGCGGGCACCTCGTCCACGGAATTGGCGTGCACCGTACCGGCCCCGCCGTCGTGCCCGGTATTGAGCGCCGCCAGCAGTTCCACGACCTCCGCGCCGCGAATCTCTCCTACCACGATGCGGTCAGGCCGCATGCGCAGCGCCTGGCGCAGCAGCAGCGACATGGAAATCTCGCCGCGCCCCTCCGCGTTCGCCCGGCGCGACACCAGCGTCACCACGTGCGGGTGCTCCGGGGCCAGCTCCGGGGTGTCCTCGATGATGAGCAGCCGCTCGGTCTCTGGCACGCAGCCGAGCAGCGCCGCCAGCAGGGTGGTCTTGCCCGAGCCGGTACCGCCGGTAACCAGGAAGGACGCGCGCTTGGCGACGACCGCCCGCAGCACCCCCTCCAGCGACGGATCAATGCTGCCGTTAGCCACGAGATCCGCCAGGCTAGTCTGCGCCTGGCGCAGCACACGCAAGCTGATGCAAGTGCCGCTGGCAGACGGTGGCGCAAGCAGCGCATGCAAGCGAATCCGGGTGCCGTCGGGGCGGGTAAGCCGGCCGTCCGCGAAGGGCTGCGCGTCATCGAGCCGCACCCCCGCCAAAGCCGCCAACCGGGTGGCCAGCTGGCGCACCTCAGCATCGTCGGCAAAGCCCACCTCCTTGGGCACCAGCCCGCGGCCGCAGTCCACGAAGCACGCGTCGGGCCCGTTGACCACGACATCGGTCAGGCCCGGCAGCGAGAGCACTGGCTCCAATCGCCCCAGCCCGAGCGAGTCGTGGCGCAGGCGCTGCAGCAGGTCGAACACGTCCACATCACTAATCACCCCGGCCTCTTCCCGGATGCGCCGCGCGAGCGCCGGGGCATCATGGGCTAGCTGTGGCTCCGTGGCTACGACGGTGCGCATGGTGTCCAGCAGGCTCATGCCGCCCTCCTCGCAGCCGGGGCATCGACGGATTCCCACACCCGGCGCGCCACCGACGCAAGCCCACGCGGCAGGCGCCGGGGCAGACCTCCGGTCTCGATCAACTTGGTCAGCCCACGTACCGTCGGCAGCTCAGCCACGGGATCCGCGTGCACCAGCGCCGCAACCTCGCTGCTATCCAGCCCGGACCACTGGCGGTGGCGCACCACCACTGAGCACTCCAGGGAGCGCGCCCGCAGCTGCGCGACGAGCTCCGCGCACGCCGCGGCCGGGCGTACCTCGGCCGCGGTCACCACGACGACGTGGTCCACCGCGTCCGGAATATCACTCGGTAGGCAATCCACTACCACCGTGTCCGGGTGCAGGCACGCCGCCTGCAGGATTGCCGCGCGCCGGGTCGGGCTCATCGTGGTAGCGCCCGCCGTAGCGGTTCGCGCGGCCGAAAGCACCGCTATCCCCTCCGAAGTCGTGGGCAAGGCGCGAACTAGTTCTACCGGGTCCACTGCGCCCGTACCGGTCGCCAGATCCGGCCACCGCGCGCCGGGGGCGGCTTCGATGCCGGCGAGGAGGTCGAGCCCGCCGGAGTACGGTGACGCATCGACCAGCAGCGCCGCGTGCGCCTCCCGGGCCAGTGCCACGGCCAGTGTGGACACCCCCACCCCGCCTGCCGAACCAGTCACCGCCACGGTGGTGCCGGTGGTGGTCTGCGCCGCCGGGTGAGTATCGGCCGCCAGCGCCGCCAACAGTTCCTTGGACTGTGCAGGCAGGATGAAGGCTTCAGTGGCGTGGCAGCGCAACGCCGCCTCGTAGTCAATCGGGCCAGGGTCGGGCGCCACAAAATAGACGCGCGGATGCCCGGCGACGAGCCCGGCGGTGAGCGCATCCGCCAGGACAGCATCGACTTTGTGCAGGTAGCGAGGAAAGTCCCGGGGGTCTTCCACGCTGAGGATCTCAGCTGTGCTGGCCGCCGCGGTGGAGGCGGCTTCCGCTCTTAAGCCCGAGTCCCCCACGGCGAGGAGAAGGTGAAATTCGTTCATGCCTGAAGGATGCGGGAGTCAGCCACCCCAGCGCTAGGGGCACTTCGCTGCCTGTGGATAACTCATGCCCGATCGGAATCTTCTTGCCGATTTAGTTGGCTCTTCAACAAAATATCTATAGCACACGGCCTACTGTGTCACCCCACGGGGGCTTATAGCTTGTCATCGGCTTGGTACAGACGGTACATAAAGAGAGATAGGAATCGCTTTGCTCATTTTCGCCTTCGATCCAACGAATGCGGAGGATATCGGGGGCGGAACCACCCATTGCGTATGCCGCATTACGGGCCTGGCGCGCTCCCCGGATGCAGTCTGAGCTTCCTACTTTGCAGCAAACTGGGAATCAAAGTGTCAAACTGTGAATGAAAGTGCGACTTTCAGCCAATCATTTCACACTTTCGCTGCCTGCATATTCACAGTTTGAAATTCAAAGTGAGATTTATACTGTGAAACGATTAGCAGTTTCAAGCTTTGATCTATGAGTTTGAGGCTGGCCAACAAAGCAAATGCGAGTAAGGGGCAGAAATAGGTGATGACCCGCGCCTCGGGGGGGGTGTGCGCGGGTCATCTGTAACCCGGCATCGGGGGGTGCGCCGGGGCAGGCCGCACTGTATATCGGGGCCTTGCAGTAGTCATTATGACACGGGTTGACACGGATGACAACAGGTAGAGCAAAATTCTTCCTCGCAGTACCCGAGATTCCCAACAAACGCTACGATGAACAGGGTAAATAGCACCGACCCGGCAGGCTTTTCTCCATGACCGAACACCCCGTCACGCCCCCAAGCACACCGCGCGTGGCCGCTTTCTTCGACTTGGATAAGACCATCATCGCCACCTCCTCGGCGTACGCCTTCGGCCGCGAGTTCATGAATAGCGGCCTCATCACCCACACTGAGGCCCTGCAGCTCTCCCTAGCCAAGGCCAGCTACATGCTGGCCGGGCACAGCAGCGAGCACATGGATGCCGCGCGCGACCAACTCGCCGCCATGGTGGCCGGCTGGTCTGTGCAGGAGGTGCACGATATCGCGGTGGAGACCATGCACACCGTGGTCGCCCCGGCGGTGTACGCGGAGGCGCGGGAGCTTATCGCCGCACACCGCGAAGCGAGCCATGCGGTGGTGATCATTTCGGCGTCGGCCAGCGTGCTCGTGCACCCCATCGCCGAGGCGCTGGGCATTGAGCACGTCGTGGCCACGGAGCTGGCCGAAGAGGACGGCCGGTTTACCGGGGAAATCCTCCACTACTGCAAAGGCCCGGCCAAGGCGGAAGCCCTAGCGGAGATGGCCCGCAAGCTGGGCGTGGACCCAGACGCGTCCTACGCCTACTCCGATTCCGCCACGGACATCCCGATGCTGGAACAGGTGGGCCACCCCGTGGCGGTCAACCCAGACCGCCGCCTGAAGAAGTACGCGGCTGAGCAGGGCTGGGAGGTGCGCACGTTCAAGGATCCCGTGCCGCTTTTTAGCGCGCCCAGCGCCCGAGAGGTTGGCATTGGCTCGGCGGTCGTGGCCGGGCTGGCAGCACTCGTCCTCGCCGGGGTGTGGGTGGCACAGGCACGGGCCAAGGACGCTAGGGACACTAAGGACGTTTAGGCCGCGCGAGCGATGCCGTCGGCCTCCGTGGCGCCGGCCGTCCACGCCTTCAGCAGCAGCGTGAGCAGCTCGGCGGGTTCCGCGTCGTAGGCGGCGAGCGCGGCGCGATAGTCGGCGCGGTGGCGGTTGAGGTAGGTTTCTGGCACCGCAAAACCGCGTGGATCGAAGCCGGTGTGAATGGCCGCCGCCCGTGCCGCCACGCACGCCGCCGCGCCAGAGCGCTCAGCGAATAACTCGCGCGCCGCGATCTCCGCGTGGAGGACCACCGGCAGCAACCGGTCGAAGTTCACCCCAGCCCCGCCGGTGATAAGACGCGCCAGCGCCTGGGCCACTTCGGGCGCGCGGGCGGGCTGGCCGGGGCCGCCCAGTGAGACGTCGATGCGCGCCAGCACCTGCAGTGGGGACCGCGCAAAAGTGCGCACCGTGGCCGCCTGAACCTCGGGTGCGAGCAGGGAATATGCACTGACCGTGGGCGGTACCTCCGCGCCCGCCAGCGGGGTGCCGTCGAGGGCTGCGCACGCCCGCGCCCCGCGCAGCAGGGACTCGGAGGAAATCACGTCGAACTTGCGCAATCCCGCGGGCCGACGGTGCACGCGGGCGATGGCACTGACTGCCGCCGCGGCGTTGTCCTCCACCCCGGATAGGGCCATCAGCGGGGTCAACGGGTCAGAACTAGGCATACCCATTACAATAACGCCGTACCCAAAATGCGGGCCGCACCACATGAACTCTGAAAAGTTCATTACTATGGCCAATATAGATTGCGACAAAACAGTAGGAGTTTTTAACCGTGAGCAACGACGGACTATTCACTGACGGGTCCAACAAGTTCGCCCCGAAGGTAGACAGCATCCCCCTGAGCGATGCTGACACCTCCCGCCGCGGCGAAGCGTCCATCGGCCAGCTGGTCTCCAACGCTACTGAGCAGATGTCCCAGTTGGTGCGCTCCGAGGTCGAGCTGGCTAAGACCGAGCTCGCTGCCTCCGCCAAGAAGGGCGGCATCGGCGCGGGCATGTTCGGCGTGGCCGGCACCGTGGCGCTGTACAGCTCCTTCTTCTTTTTCTTCTTCCTGGCGGAGCTGCTGGCTAAGTGGCTCGACCGCTGGGCTGCGTTCCTGATTGTCTTCCTGCTCATGGTGGTCATCGCCGCCGTGGTGGCCTTCATCGGCTTCAAGCAGGTCAAGCAGGTCAAGGCGCCGGAGAAGACCATTGAGTCCACGAAGGAGCTCAAGAAGCTGGTGCCGGGCAAGGCTGAGAAGTCCATCGAGCGCGGCCTGTACACCTAATCCAGCAGGGTTCTTTCTCTCCCACTTCCCCGCCCCGAGCACGGCGCTCAGGGCGGATTCGTCTATGTAGCCCCGCTAGAAAGGCCCACTATGAACCAGCCGCTTTCCCCCTCCGTGGTTGAGCTCGATGGACCCTTCGAGCACGAGTTTCTGCACACGCGTGGCATCCGCCTCCACGCCGCCACCGCGGGCAACCCGGACCACCCCTTGGTGGTGCTGCTGCACGGCTCCTTCGGCGGCTGGTTCGACTACAAGGATGTTCTGGCAGAGCTTGCCGGCGCCGGCTTCCACGTCGGCGCGCTCGACATGCGCGGCTTCGGCATGTCCGACAAGCCGCCCTTGGAAGCAGGCCAGGACATCCGCGTGACGGTGGGTGACATCAGCGGCGCGATCCAGGCCCTGGGCCACGACGACGCCTTTGTGGTCGGCGCCGATACCGGCGGCGCGGTGGCGTGGGCACTCGCAGCCGAGCGCCCGGAGCGCGTGCGGGGCTTGGTGTCAGTATCCGCAGCACACCCGGCGGATCTGCGCCGCGCGGTGGCCGCACGCCCCTGGGACTTCGGCTGGATCCTGCTGCGCGCGGCGCTGTGCCGCCTAACCTGGCTGGGCTGGCTGGGCACCACCAACCCCCTGCTCAAGGAAGACGCCTACCGCCGCGAGATGGATCTGGACACCCTGGGCTCCTTTGGGAAGGACGAGAAGGAGCAGGCGCTGAGCCTGCGCATCAGGGCGTCCCAGATCGGCAACGTGCGCCGCGGCACGCTGTGGAACCACCGGCTGCGCACCGCCGTGGTACCGATGAGCTGGCTGGAACTCAAGGTCTTTAGCCCCGTGCTGTTCATCCACGCGGATCAGCTGCTGTGGCGGCCAGTCGCCCGCCGAGCGGCCCGCCGCTGCGAGAAGGATTTCACGGCCACCACCGTCCCGAACGCGAAGAACCTCCCCTACCTCGAGAACCCCGCCGGGTTCGCGCAGATCCTCGCCCAGTGGATGCGCTCGCACGTGCAGACAAGCCGTGAGAACTAAGTAACATACATCCGATTTGAGTGCCCTACCCCACACGGGGGGTAGGGTCTTTTTAAATTCAGCAACAAAACCGCAGGTTATCTGCAAATTTCTAACGGTCTATAGCTTTCATTTCCGGGCATATTTTTCATTTTCTTGTATGTAAGTCGCGGCACACGGTAGCTTCAGATCAAACCGAAACCACAGGTTTTCTACATCTTTCGCACCACGGAGGTCCCCGACCCACATGTCGATCAAGAAGACGCTCGCCGTCCTGTCCACCGCATCCTTGCCGCTGACTCTCGCGGCCTGCGGTGGTGACAACTCGAATTCCGCAACCGGCTCCGGCGACGGGGTCATCATCGTCAACGGCTCCGAGCCGCAGAACCCGCTCATCCCGGCCAACACCAACGAGGTCGGCGGCGGACGCATTGTCGAGTCCCTCTACTCCGGCCTCGTGTACTACGACGGCGACGGCGAGGCACACAACGAGCTGGCTGAGTCCATCGAGCCGAACGACGACAACACGGAGTTCACCGTCAAGCTCAAGGAGTCCACCTTCTCCGACGGTTCCCCGGTCACCTCCAAGAACTTCGTCGACGCGTGGAACTACGCCGTGGCCAACGACCAGCTGGCCGCCTCTTTCTTCTCCAACATCAAGGGCTTCAAGGAGGGCGTGAAGGAGCTCGAGGGCCTCAAGGTCGTGGACGACCACACCTTCACCATCGCCCTGAACAGCCCGGAGCAGGACTTCCCGGGCCAGCTGGGCTACTCCGCCTTCTACCCGCTCCACGAGTCCGCATACGAGGACATGGACGCCTACGGCCAGAACCCCATCACCAATGGCCCGTACAAGCTATCCGAGTGGAACCACAACCAGGACGCCACCGTCGTCCCCAACGACCAGTACAAGGGTGAGCGCGCCCCGCAGAACGACGGCCTCAAGTTCGTCTTCTACGCCTCCCAGGACGCCGCCTACGCCAATCTGCTCTCCGGCAACCTCGACGTGCTCGACGCCGTGCCGGACTCCGCCTTCGACGTCTACGAGGCCGACTTGGGCGAGCGCGCCGTCAACCAGCCCACCGCCGTCTTCCAGTCCTTCACCTTGGGCGAGAACCTGGAGCACTACTCCGGCGAGGAGGGCGCTCTGCGCCGCCAGGCCATCTCCCTGGCCATCGACCGCGACGAGATCACCGAGACCATCTTCAAGGGCACCCGCACCCCCGCCAAGGACTTCACCTCCCCGGTTCTGCCGGGATACTCCGAGGACATCGAGGGCAACGACGTGCTCGAGTACGACCCGGAGAAGGCCAAGAAATTGTGGGCCGAGGCGGACAAGATCAACAAGTGGGATAGCCCGTCCCTGGAGATCGCCTACAACTCCGACGGTGGCCACAAGAGCTGGGTGGATGCTACCGCCAACTCCATCAAGAACACCCTCGGCATCGAGGCCGTCGGCGCACCGTACCCGGACTTCAAGTCCCTGCGCGATGAGGTGACCAACCGCACCATCAAGTCTGCCTTCCGTACCGGCTGGCAGGCAGACTTCCCGAGCCAGGGTAACTTCCTTGCCCCGCTCTACAAGACTGGCGGCTCTTCCAACGATGGCGACTACTCCAACCCGGAGTTCGACAAGCTGCTCGATGAAGCGCTGACCGCCCACTCCGACGAGGAAGCCACCAAGAAGTACAACAAGGCCCAGGCCGTCCTGTTTAAGGATCTGCCGTCCATCCCGCTGTGGTACTCCAACTCCACCGGCGGCTACTCCGAGAACGTCGACAACGTCGTCTTCTCCTGGAAGTCCCAGCCGGTGTACTACAACATCACCCGGAAGTAGGCCCTCACCAGGCCAAACCCCCGCGCACGCCACGACGGGGGGTCTCCCCGCGTTTTGAGTCTGCGCGCAAGCGCACCTACCCCCACATACGTGATCTGAAACGCCCTATAGATTTTTTTCGGGCGTTATCACACACTAAAATCTTTATGAGCTAGATGACGTGCCCCGCGGGGAGGCGTCGTCAAGCACTGCACCCTCACGAGTAAAGGACCACACTATGCTGCGCTATATCGGGCGCCGAGTGCTGCAGATGATCCCGGTGTTCTTCGGAGCCACCCTGCTCATCTATGCCCTCGTCTTCTTGATGCCCGGCGACCCGGTTGAGGCCCTCGGCGGCGACCGCGGCCTCACCGAGGCTGCCCGCGCCCGCATCGAGGCGGAATACAACCTGGACAAGCCGTTCATCATCCAATACCTGCTCTACATCAAGGGCATCTTCATGCTGGACTTCGGCACGACCTTCTCCGGCGTGCCCGTCACCCAGGTCATGGCCAACGCCTTCCCCGTCACCGTGAAGCTCACGCTCATGGCCATCATCTTCGAGGCCGTCTTCGGCATCTTCTTCGGCGTCATCGCCGGCATGCGCCGCGGCGGCTTCTTCGACTCCACCGTGCTGGTCATCTCCCTGCTCGTCATCGCGGTGCCGTCCTTCGTCATCGGCTTTGTCTTCCAGTACATCGTGGGCATCAAGTGGGGCATCCTGCCCGTCACCGTCGGCGCGCACGCCTCGGTGAAGTCGCTACTCATGCCCGCCATGGTGCTCGGTGCGCTCTCGCTGGCGTACGTCATCCGCCTGACCCGCCAGTCCGTGTCGGAGAACCTGCGCGCTGACTACGTGCGCACCGCCCGCGCCAAGGGCCTGTCCGGCAGCGCGGTCACCTTGCGCCACGTGCTGCGCAACTCGCTCATCCCGGTGGCCACTTTCATTGGCGCGGACATCGGTGCACTGATGACCGGCGCTATCGTCACCGAGGGCATCTTCGGCATCAACGGTGTCGGCGGCACGATGTACCAGGCCATCCTGCGCGGTGAGCCGACCACCATCGTCTCCTTCACCACCGTGCTGGTGATCATCTACATCATCGCCAACCTGCTGGTTGACCTCCTGTACGCCGTTCTTGATCCGAGGATCCGCTATGCCTAACTTCGAGAAAACTACCCACCTTCCGGGCCAAGAGCACTTCGTCTCCCAGACCGACGAGACCGGCCTCGGCGCCGTCGACGCCGTCAAGGACGAATCCGCGCCCTCCTCCCAGTGGGGCGAGGCCTGGCGCTACCTGCGCCGCCGCCCGCTGTTCTGGATCGCCGCCGTGATGATCCTCGTGGCCATCCTCATGGCCGTCGTCCCCGGCCTGTTCACCAACACGGATCCGCGCCTGTGCGAGCTGTCCAAGTCCCTCGCCCCCGCGGAGCCCGGCCACCCGTTCGGCTTTAACCGCCAGGGCTGTGACATCTACTCCCGCGTCATCTACGGCGCGCGGGCGTCGGTAGCCGTGGGCGTGCTCACCACCCTCCTCGTGGTGGTCCTGGGCTCCCTCATCGGCGCCGTTGCCGGCTTCTTCGGCGGCTGGATCGACTCGGTGCTCTCCCGCATCACGGACATCTTCTTCGCTATCCCGCTGGTGCTGGCCGCCATCGTGGTCATGCAGATGTTCAAGGAGCACCGCACCATCATCACGGTCGTCCTGGTCCTCGGCCTATTCGGCTGGGTGTCCATCGCCCGCATCACGCGCGGCGCGGTGGTCTCCATCAAGAACGAGGAGTTCGTCCAGTCGGCGCGCTCCATCGGTGCCTCCAACGGGCATATCCTGTTCAGCCACATCCTGCCGAACGCCGCCGCCCCCATCATCTCCTACGCCACCGTGGCGCTGGGCACCTACATCGTGGCGGAGGCCACCTTGTCCTTCCTGGGCATCGGCCTGCCGCCGACGTTCGTGTCCTGGGGCGGAGACATCTCCGACGCGCAGGCCTCCCTCCGCGTCGCCCCGGCAGTCCTGTTCTACCCGGCGGGTGCCTTGGGCCTGACCGTGTTGAGCTTCATCATGATGGGTGACGTCGTCCGCGACGCGCTCGATCCGAAGGCGAGGAAGCGCTAATGACTAACCCACTTCTTGAAATGAAGGACGTCCGCATCTCCTTTACCTCCTCCACCGGCGTGGTGGAGGCCGTGCGTGGCGTCAACATGTCCATCTACCCGGGCCAGTCCGTGGCCATCGTGGGCGAGTCCGGCTCTGGTAAGTCCACCACGGCGATGTCCATCCTGGGCCTGCTGCCCGGCACCGGTAAGGTCACCGGCGGCGAGATCCTCTTCGAGGGCGAGGACATCACCCACTTCACCAACAAGCAGTACGAAGCGCTGCGCGGCAACAAGATTGGCCTGGTCCCGCAGGACCCGATGTCCAACCTCAACCCGGTGTGGCGCATCGGCACGCAGGTGGAAGAGTCCCTCAAGGCCAATAACGTGGTGGAGGGCTCCGAGCGCCACCAGCGTGTGGTGGAGCTGCTGGAGGAGGCCGGGCTTCCCGACGCCGAACGGCGCGCCAAGCAGTACCCCCACGAGTTCTCCGGCGGTATGCGCCAGCGCGCGCTCATCGCCGTCGGCCTGGCAGCGCGCCCGAAGCTGCTCATCGCCGACGAGCCGACCTCCGCCCTCGACGTGACGGTGCAGAAGACCATCCTGGATCACCTGGAGCACCTCACCGAGGAGCTGGGCAACGCGGTACTCTTCATCACCCACGACCTGGGCCTGGCGGCCGAGCGCGCCGAGCATCTCATCGTGATGCACCGCGGCCGCATCGTGGAATCGGGCCCGTCCCGGGAGATTCTGCGCGACCCGCAGCACCCGTACACGCGCCGGCTTGTCGACGCCGCACCGTCCCTCGCCTCCTCCCGCATCCGCGCCGCCAAGGAGGCCGGCGTGGAGGCCAAGGAGCTCAAGACCGGTGAGGCCAACGCCGCCGAAGCCGCCGTCGAACCCGGCTCCGCTGTACCTCTATCCGCCCAGTCGCCCACGCAAGGTGCCGCAGCGTCTGGCGCTGCGGGGCCGGTAATTTCGGTGCGCAACCTGACCAAGGAGTTCAACATCCGCGGTCAGCGCGGAGAAAAGAAGCACCTCAAGGCCGTGGACAACGTCTCCTTTGACATCCGCAAGGGCACCACGATGGCGCTCGTGGGCGAGTCCGGCTCGGGCAAGTCCACGGTGGCGAACATGGTGTTGGGCCTTCTGGAGCCAACCTCCGGCACCATCGAATTCGAAGGCCGCGATACCTCGACGCTGTCCAAGAAGGAGCTATTCGGCCTGCGCCGCAAGATGCAGGTGGTCTTCCAAAACCCGTACGGCTCGCTGGACCCGATGTACTCGATCTACAAGTGCATCGAGGAGCCGCTCGCACTGCACAAGGTGGGCTCGCGCAAGGAGCGCGAGGCTCGCGTAGCCGAGCTGCTCGACATGGTTTCCATGCCGCGTTCCGCCATGCGCCGCTACCCCAACGAGCTCTCCGGTGGCCAGCGCCAGCGCATAGCCATCGCCCGCGCACTAGCGCTGAGCCCAGAGGTCATCGTCCTGGATGAGGCCGTCTCCGCCTTGGACGTGCTGGTGCAGAACCAGATCATTCAGCTGCTGGCGGAGCTGCAATCCGAGCTTGGCCTCTCCTACCTCTTCATCACACATGACCTCGCGGTGGTCCGCCAGACTGCGGACGACATCGTGGTGATGAAGAAGGGCCAGGCCGTGGAGCAGGGCACTGCCGACG
The DNA here is from genome assembly GCF_046097495.1 of Corynebacterium axilliensis. NCBI lineage: Bacteria > Bacillati > Actinomycetota > Actinomycetes > Mycobacteriales > Corynebacteriaceae > Corynebacterium > Corynebacterium axilliensis. The sequence goes on along the minus strand of NZ_CP175768.1, from coordinate 2,085,476 downwards.
AGATCTTCGACAACGCCCAGCAGGACTACACCCGCAACCTCATCAACTCGGTTCCGGGTATGCACCTGGAAATTGGTACGGGCCACTAGCCTGCGCCGAGCGACACCCCACCAACCCGCCAGCCTCCTAGGAGTTGGCGGGTTTCGGCGTTAATAGGGGTCGTTAGGGGTTGATGGAGGCGCAAGAGACACAGTAAGGTGTAATGCACATCACTTTCTGCACGGAATAGAGATCGTTCACACAAGGAGTACTCATGAAAATTGTCCTCTTGGCCGTCCTGCTCCTCTCCCTCCCCGCAGGAATGATGCACCACCGCATCAACAAACGAACACACAGCCATGATCCCGAAGCCCGCCAGGCTGCCCTGGACTTTCAACGGGACATCAGCAGGGGCCAGATGGGCTTCTAAGAAGCGTGCCCGCCCTCCCCGCACCGAGGGCTTAAGCCAGAGAACCTATGCAACACAGGAGCCGGTAGGGGTGGCGTTGACGAGTTGCGTCACGTCACCCACGTGGCCGCGCACCTCGTCGGCAGTGAGGGCGTAGCCTGTGTCGGAGTCCTCCACGGACGCGCCAAAGACCACGCCGAGAACCTGGCCGTCCGTGTTGATCATCGGGCCGCCCGAATTGCCCTGGCGGATGGAGCCGCGCACCGTGTAGGCATCGCGCTCCACACGGCCGGTGGAATAGATGTCCGGGCCGGCAATCGTCAGCCGGTCCCGGATGCGCGCCATGCCCGCGTTAAACGGCCCGGACTGCGGGAAGCCCAGAACCACGGCGTCGTCGCCCGTGACCGCCGGCTGCTCTGCCCACGGCAGGGGCTCAATCCCCAGCTCCGGGCTGTGCAGCACCGCGATGTCCACGTCCGGGTTGTAGTACACCACGTCGGCATCTTTCAGCCCCAGCACCGTATCGAGCCGCACCTTGTCCGTGCCGGCCACCACGTGCGCGTTCGTGATGACGTAGTCCTGCGCCGTGACGAAGCCGGAGCCCATGAGGCGGCGCGAGCACGCCTCGGCATCCCCCAGCACGTGGATGACAGACGGGCGCAGGCGCTCCACCATCTCCGGATCGTCCACGTCCTGCGCGGGGGCATCCACCTGCACGGTTGAACCGGAGCCCTCCCACGGCGAGACCAACGGCGGCAGGCCGGACTCGTTGAGCATCGCCGCCACGCCATTGGGCAGGGCGGACAGCTGCGACGGCGCCGCCGAGTTCAGGCCGCTCAGAATCCGCGAGCTGCGCAGGGCCTCACCGGGCTGGCCGCCCAGGTTGGACGCCAGCGGCAGCGACACCAGCCAGATGACCACGATGGCCGCCACCGCCTGGAACACCGCGCCGATGGAGGAATCCACGCGCTGGCCGGAGCGCGTGCGCATGCGGTCCCGCAACGCGGCGCCAATCGACGCCCCCACGAGCTGCCCCAGCCCCACCAGCAAAATCAGCACGCCGATGGCCAGCAGGAAGCGCAGCGCCGCCTGCTCCGTGAGTTGCATGACCAGCGGCGCTACCGCCGTGCCTAGCACCAGGCCCGCGATAACGCCCACCGCCGCCAGCACGGCCGTGAAGGCACCCTGCCGCCAGCCCACGCGCACGGCGAGCAGGACGGCAATGACAATGAGGATGTCAACGGCAAAGGTCAAGGCGGGGTTACTTTCAAGGCAAGGGAGAAGTGGGCAGAAACTAGACCATCTTCTCATTATTCAGGGAGCGGGTGAGGGATTCACGCAGATCGTGCACCGTATTCTTATCCCACTCTACGGCCCAGCCGGCGTGGTCCAGCAATCCTGACAGCACGCCCGCCGTAAATCCCCACACCAGGTAGCCGCGCGCCCGGAACGCCGGCCCCTGCCACGGGCCGAATCCCACCGTCAGGCGGTTGGCCGGGGCCACCAGTTCCCGCAGCGGAACGGTGAACACGTCATCCGTTTCCGCGGGGCTGGCCGGCCACACGGCGCCGGGCTGATGCCAGTACGCCAGCACCGGGCTGACCAGGTTGCCGGTGGCGCGGATATCCAGCGCGCCCCACTGCTCCAGCGGGGTGACCGTGGCGCGGTCGAGCCCGGTTTCTTCCTCAGCCTCACGCAGGGCGGTGCCGACCAGAGAGGCGTCCGTGTCGTCGCGCCGGCCGCCGGGGAAGGCGATCTGCCCGGAGTGCGAGCGCAGCGAGGGCGAGCGGTGCGTGAGCAGGACCTCGCCGTTGTCAAAGCTCGAGCCCTGAAACAGCACGAGGACCGCGGACTCGCGGCGGCGCCGGGCGGCCGGCACGCGGGTTACCAGGTGCTTTTGCACCGCGGTGGTGTCCACGCCGAGCGCCGGCCGCAGCCACGCCGGCGTGCGGTGCGGCTCGAGACGGCTCACCCCACGGCCTCCTCAACGGCCTTGTCCAGCTCCTCGGCGGAGGTGAAGGGCTTGACAAACTTCTCCACCACGTCGCCGTCGCGCACCACCAGCGTGATGGGGATAACCCCAGGCAGGCCCAGCGTGCCGGCGAAGGTGCCATCAGAGTCCTGGTAGCTGGGGAGGTCCACTCCCAAATCACCGAGCAGCGCGGCGCCGTTCGCCGCATTGGAGTCCGCATGCACGCCCACGACGTTCCACGTGTTGTGGGAGCGCGCCAGGTCCTGGAAGAAGGGCAGCTCCGTGCGGCACGGCTCGCACCACCAGGCCCACACGGTGACGATCTGGATGTCCTTGGCCGCCGCGCTGCTCGACGCCCCCAGGCACGGCAAATCCACGCCCGCAATCGGCCCCTCGGGGCACTTGGGGCGCTCGGCCACCTCCTGCTCCTGCGACTGCGGCACGGCCACCTCCGGGGTGTCGTCCTCCAAGAGGTCAACGACGCCCACCACCGCGAAGGCGGCGATAATGCCGGCGACGAGGACGCTAACCTTGACCGAGGTGGGCCATCGGGAGTACTGGCTCATTGTTCCACCTTAACCCGCGACGGACACCACGGGGCCAGAACGCAGACCCCGCACTGCGGCTTCCGCGCGGTGCACACGCGGCGGCCGTGGAGGATCAGCCGGTGGGAAAAGACCGTCTGCTCCTCCAGGGGCACCAGCGCAGCGACGTCCTTCTCAATCGCCCGCGGCGTCTTCGCCGCTGAGAGCCCCAAGCGGTGGCTGAGCCGAGTGACGTGCGTGTCCACGGTGATGCCGGGCAGGCCGAAGGCGTTGCCGCGCACGACCAACGCGGTCTTGCGGCCCACGCCGGGCAGCGACGTCAGCTCCGCAATCCCGCGCGGAACCTGGCCATCGAAGTCCGCAACGAGCTTCTCCCCAATGCCAATGAGGTGGCCGGACTTGGCACGCTGGAAGCCGAGCGGGCGCAGGATCTCCTCGAGCTCGGCACGGTCGGCCCCAGCGTACGCGGGCGCCGACGGGTAGGCGGCAAAGAGCGTGGGCGTGACCTGGTTGACGCGAGCATCGGTGCACTGCGCGGACAGGACGGTGGCGACGAGGAGCTCAAGCGGCGTAGTGAAGTTGAGCTCGCAATCCGCGTCCGGGTATTCGGCGGCCAGGGCGGCCCGGACGGCCGCCACGGCACCATCGGCACGATCAGCACGGTCGGCACGGTCGGGGTTCAAAGAGTCGCGGTCACGCTGCATAGCTGCGATCCTAGCGCCAGCAGGTAGGGTGAGAAACATGATTTCGCTTGTCCTGTTGGTACCGCTATGCCTCGCCCTGTTTGCCATGCTCATGGAAAAGTTGGAGGCCACCGCCTTCGAGAATTAGCGGGCGCACATTAGGTGCCTGTGATTATTTTTCACGCCGCTGGAAATAGTGACAAATTACACTGTATGATGTTGGGCAGTGCTTCGTGGCGCCCCGGGATGCGGGAGCGTCATCATCAGTCGAAACCAGCTTGCGCCGTACCTCAGTGGTGTCACACAGTGTCAACAGAGTCACTTCAGGTCACTTCGGGTCACGTCGGGCGCGGGCTTTAAGGAGTAACAGTGGAAGGCGTACAGGACATTCTCTCGCGCGCTGGCATTTTCCAGGGCGTCGATCCGGTCGCAGTGCAGAATCTCATCGAGCAAATGGAGACTGTACGGTTCCCGCGCGGCACCACCATCTTTGATGAGGGCGAGCCGGGTGACCGCCTCTACATCATCACCTCGGGCAAGATTAAGCTGGCCCGCCACGCCCCCGATGGCCGCGAGAACCTGCTCACCGTGATGGGCCCGTCCGATATGTTCGGTGAGCTCTCCATCTTCGATCCGGGCCCGCGTACCTCCTCCGCCGTGTGCGTCACCGAGGTCACCGCGGCCACCATGAACTCGGAGATGCTTAAGCAGTGGGTTGCGGACCATCCGTCCATTGCCCAGCAGCTGCTGCGCGTGCTGGCCCGCCGCCTGCGCCGCACCAACGCCAACCTGGCGGACCTCATCTTTACCGACGTGCCGGGCCGCGTGGCCAAGACTCTGCTGCAGCTGGCCAACCGCTTCGGTGTGCAGGAGGGCGGCGCGCTGCGCGTCAACCACGACCTCACCCAGGAAGAGATTGCCCAGCTCGTCGGCGCATCCCGCGAGACGGTCAACAAGGCCCTGGCCACCTTCGCCCACCGCGGCTGGATCCGCCTGGAGGGCAAGTCCGTGCTCATCGTCGATACCGAGCACCTGGCCCGCCGCGCCCGCTAGCACCGTGGGGGGCGAAGCCGCCCCACGGTGTGCAATACTCGGGCTAAAACTACAAGAAAGTCCTCCGAGATTCTCGGAGGACTTTTTGTTGTCTAGCCCTGTTGCCGCTCCGGGGTTACCCGGGGGCAGGGTGGTGCACCTACTGCTGTGCCGCGAGGTACTTCAGCGCGGTGCGCGTGGACTGTTCGGCGGCGTGGCGCAGGACCGGGTCGACGTCGTCATACATCTCATCCACCAGCGTCTTCAGATCGACATCCTCACCCAGGCGCGAGTGGATCTCCTTGATCTGATCCAGGCGGTGGTGGCGGCGGTCAATGTACTTGCGGGCGAACGCCGAGGTGTCCTCCGCGTCTGGGCCGTGGCCCGGGAGAAGCGGCACGTCCTTGCCGCGCTCCTCCAGCATGTCCAGGGTCTTGAGGTAATCAGCCAAATCGCCGTCGGTCTCCGAAAGCAACACGGTGTGGCGGCCGGCGATGGTATCACCGGTAATGATGCCCTCCAGCGTCGAGTTCTTCGCCTCCGCGGACCACACAAAGAAACAGGTGGAGTCGGCGGTGTGGCCCGGGGTGTGGACCACCTCGAGCTGCGGGGTGACACCGTCGACGGTAACCACTTCACCGTCGCTAAGCGCATCGGCCCCGTTGCAGTAGTTCGGGTCGAAAGCGCGGATGGGCGCACCGGTGAGCTGACGCAGGCGCTGGGCGCCGGATGCGTGATCATCGTGGCGGTGCGTCACCAGGATGAGCGCGACCTCGCCCGCCTTGGCGGTCACCACGTTAAGGTGGCCCTCATCCTCCGGGCCCGGATCCACCACGATGGCGCGGGAGTCCTCCGACGCGCGGATGATCCAGGTGTTGGTGCCCTCCAGGGCGGTGTAACTGGGGTTATCACACAGCACGACACCGACGGATTGGCTTACGGGACGCAATTGGCTATATGCAGGATGCTCCATGGTTCTAACCCTATACGATTACTCAGCGATCTCTACGATAACTTCGATCTCCACGGGGGAGTTCTTGGGCAGCACAGCCACCCCCACCGCGGAGCGGGCGTGAACGCCAGCCTCCCCGAACACCTCACCCAGGAAGTCGGAGGCGCCGTTGATGACCGCTGCATGCTCGGTGAAGGAAGGATCAGAGGCCACGAAGCCCACCACCTTCACCACGCGGGTGACCTGGTCCAAGCCCACGAGGGAGTCAATGGCCGCCAGAGCGTTCAGGGACGCGGTGCGGGCCAGCTCCTGGGCCTGCTCCAGGCTGACCTCGGCGCCCACCTTGCCGGTGGCGGGCAGCTCACCGCCGACAACCGGCAGCTGGCCGGAGGTCCACACCTGCGAGCCCACGCGGGTGGCGGGAACGTAGGAGGCCAGCGGCGCGGCCACGGAGGGCAGCTCGTAGCCCAGCTCCTGGAGGCGCTCCCGGGCACCCATTAGGACTCCTCCAGCGGACGCTTGAAGTACGCGACGACGTTCTCCGGGTTCATGCCCGGGGTGATGGTGACGAGCTCCCAGCCGTCTTCACCCCAGGAATCCAGGATTTGCTTGGTCGCGTGAGTTAGTACCGGCGCAGTGGCGTATTCCCATTTAGTCATGCGTCCCATGCTACTAAAGACTGGGCACTAAATCCCGACGAGTTCGCCACCTTCTGCGAGGTAGTGCGCCCAGTTGGTGATGTGCGGGTTCTTGCGCAGCAAGGCACGGCGCTGACGCTCGGTCAGTCCACCCCACACGCCGAACTCCACGCGGTTATCCAGCGCATCGGCGCGGCACTCATTGAGGACCGGGCAGTGGCGGCAGATGACGGCGGCCTTGCGCTGCTCGGCGCCGCGCACGAAGAGCGCGTCGGGGTCGCCGTTGCGACACTTTGCTTGGGTGACCCACTCACCACGCTCGGTGGTCGTCGAGGCATTCTTTACCAGCGAGGACCGTCCTGCACCCTTCACGCTGACTGTCATAGCTAGGTAACTCCTTCCAAGCTCCCGCCCGATAGAGAACATGAATAACTCTCCACAAGACGGAATATGATGTACCACTGGTAAGTCTATTCACAGAAGTGCAACCCTGTCTAACACGTCACACTTTAGGGGGGTCTCCCGGATCGCGGTGTCACCACGTAGTGTGTGGAGGGTGACTGTCTTCAAATCCCTGGGAAAGCTCGTCCTCTCCACCGTGCTGGTCGGCGTCCTTATCGCTCTGGGCATAGCCCCCATTGCGGGTATCGGCGGTGTAGCCGTGGCCCGCACCAATGAGACGATGCAATCCGACCTCCAGGACCTCACCAACGGCGACGCGCCCGGCGTGAGCACCATCCTGGACGCCAAGGGCAACACGCTGGCCTACATCTACGAGCAGCGCCGCCACCCCGTGGCCCCGGACAAGATCTCGGACGCCATGAAGCAGGCCATGGTGGCCATTGAGGACCGCCGCTTCTACGAGCACGAAGGCGTGGACCTGCAGGGCAACTTCCGCGCCCTGTGGACCAACCTGGCCGCCGGTGGCGTCTCCCAGGGCGCATCCACCATCGATCAGCAGTACGTGAAGAACTACCTCCTCCTCGTCAACGCGAAGACCGACGAGGAGCGCCAGGCCGCCACCGAGCAGTCCGTGGCCCGCAAGCTGCGAGAGATGCGCATGGCCACGGACATCGACTCCCAGCTGAGCAAAGAAGAGATCCTCACCAACTACCTCAACCTGGTGTCCTTTGGTAACCACTCCTTCGGCGTGGAGGCCGCCGCGCGCACCTACTTCGGCACCGACGCCGCCCACCTCACCGTCCCGCAGGCCGCGATGCTGGCGGGCATCGTGCAATCCTCGGAGTACCTCAACCCCTACACCAACGAAGAAGGCGTGCTGGAGCGCCGCAACGTGGTGCTCCAGTCCATGGTCACCAACGGCACCCTCTCCCAGGAGGACGCGGACGCCTATGCCCAGGAGCCGCTCGGTGTGCTGGACTCCCCCGCCACCTTGCCCAACGGCTGTATTGGTGCCGGCGACCGCGGCTTCTTCTGCGACTACGTGCTCAGCTACCTCGCGGACAAGGGCATTGACCAGGAGCAGCTGGCCCGCGGCGGCTACACGGTCAAGACCACGCTGGACCCGGACGTGCAGGATCAGGCGCTCAACGCGGTGCGCGCCAACACCGCCCCGGACGCGGCGGGCGTGGCCGAGGTCATGAACGTGGTCCAGCCAGGCACCGATTCCCGCAAGGTGCTGGCCATGGTCTCTTCCCGCACCTACGGCCTGGATCTGGAGAGCAACGAAACGCTCCTGCCCCAGCCCAACTCCCTGGTGGGCAATGGCGCGGGCTCCGTGTTCAAGCTCTTCACCGCCGCGGCCGCGCTCGAGTCCGGCTACGGCATCAAGGACCGCCTGACCGTGCCGCAGCGCTACGAGGCCGAGGACCTGGGCTTCGGCGGCGCGCAGAACTGCCCGCCGAACAAGTACTGCGTGGAAAACGCCGGCAACTATGCCGCCACCATGACGCTGCAGGACGCGCTGGCCTACTCCCCCAACACACCCTTTATCCAGCTGGAGGAGCAGCTGGGCGTGAGCCGCGTGGTGGACATGGCCGTCAAGCTCGGCCTGCGCTCCTACAAGGAGCCCGGCAGCTACGACGGGGATAGTTCCATTGCTGACCACGTCAAGGACGCCAACCTGGGCTCCTTCACGCTGGGCCCCACCGCCGTCAACGCGCTGGAGCTGTCCAACGTGGGCGCCACGGTGGCCTCCCAGGGCATGTGGTGTGAGCCCGACCCCATCGCGGATGTCAAGGACGCCCACGGCAACGAGGTCTACCTCAAGCGCCCGCCGTGCGAGCGCGCCGTGAACAAGGAGGTGGCCAAGGCCCTGGAGAACAACATGACGGCCGATACGCAGAAGGGCACCGCCTCCGAGTCGGCACGGGCCGCGGGCTTTAACGGCCAGGCGGCGGCCAAGACGGGTACCACGGAGTCCAACCAGTCCTCGGCCTTCCTGGGGTTCAACTCCCGCGTGGCGGCCGCGCCCTACATATACAACGACGGCACCTCCACCACCCCGCTGTGCACCGCGCCGGTGCGCCAGTGCCCCAGCGGCAACCTGTTTGGCGGCAAGGAGCCGGCGGCGACGTTCTTCACCATGGCGGCCAATCTCCCCTACGCCGCGCAGGGCACGGTTCCGGATTACGATCGCGCCTACGATTCGGGCACGGTGTCGCCGCTTATCGACGGCTTGAAGGGCAAGTCCGAGAAGCAGGCCCGCGAGGCCCTGGAGAAGGCCGGATTCACCGTCAAGACCACGCAGGTACCCGCGCCCGGCGTGGGCTACGGCAAGGTGGTGCGCGTGATTACCGGCAGCGCCGGCGCCAAGAAGGGCGCGGAGGTCACGCTGCAGCTTTCCGACGGCTCCGCGGCCGCCGCCCCCACCGGCGATAGCTCTGCGTCAGGCAACTACGGCTACCAGCCGCCTGCCGGCGGCGGCGACGGAAACACCGACGCCGGAAACACCGACGCCCCGGCACAACAGGGTGAACAACCGCTGATTGACCAGGGCGACGTGGATCAGTTTGCCAACGACGTGCGCGACTTCTTCGGGCTCTAGTTGAGCTCTAGTTAAGCGCCGCCTTCACGGCGGTGGACAGGCGCTTGCCGTCGGCGCGACCGGCGGCCTTGGCGTTGGCCACCTTCATGACGTTGCCCATCTGCTTGATGGTGACCGGCTCGCCGGAGTCCTTTTCCACCTCGGCGATTGATTCGGCGACGAGGGCGTTCAGGGCGTCGTCCTCAAGCTGCTCCGGCTGGTAGGCCTCGAAGAAGGGAACGTCAACGAGCTCCGCCTCCGCCAGCTCCGGGCGGCCGTTTTCCGAGTACACCTCAGCGGACTCGCGGCGCTTCTTGATCTCGCGAGCAATGACCTTGAGCACGTCCTCATCAGTCAGCTCGTGGCGTGCACCGGAGGTCTCCTCCGCCTGGATGGCGGACAGAAGGGAGCGAATGGCGGAGGTACGGGCCTTATCCTTGGCCTTCATGGAGGTCTTCAGGTCTGCGCGGATAGTTTCTTTCAACTCACTCATGCCCTTCAATCTACGCTAGCGGGCCAGGTAGGGTGGGAAGGGTGAAGATTTCCCCGATTATTGGCGGACTCGCCGCCGCTGGCCTGGGCTGCGCCGCGTGGGCGCATTCCGAGCTCACCAAGTTTGAGCTCAAGGAGTACACGCTGCCGCTGCTCGCCCCCGGCACGCTGCGCGGGTCGCGTGAATTCCGCATCCTGCACGTCTCCGATCTGCACATGATCCCCGGCCAACAGGCCAAGATTGACTGGGTCTCCAGCCTTGACCGCCTGGACCCAGACCTGGTGGTCAACACGGGCGACAACCTCTCGGACAAGGCCGGCGTGCCCGACGTCCTCCGTGCCCTGGGCCCGCTGCTGGACCGGCCCGGCCTGTTCTGCTTCGGCACCAATGATTACTGGGCGCCGCGCATCCCGAACCCGTTCAACTACCTGGTGGGCAAGAAGAACACGCCGTCCTACGTGGACCTGCCGTGGAAGGGCATGCGCGCGGCCTTTATTGAGCACGGCTGGCAGGACGCCAACCAGGCGCGCGTGGAGTTTAAGGTGGGCGAGGTCCGCCTGGCCGCCGCCGGTGTGGACGATCCGCACCACGACCTCGATGACTACTCCGAAATCGCCGGCGCCCCCAACGAGGACGCCGATCTGGCCCTAGCACTCCTGCACTCCCCGGAGCCCCGCGTGCTGGAGAAGTTCGCCGCCGATGGCTACCAGCTCTCCCTCTCCGGCCACACCCACGGCGGCCAGTTGTGCCTGCCGTTCAAGGTCGGCGGCTCGCGCTCCATCGTGACCAACTGCGGCATCGACCGCGTGCGCGCGTGGGGCCTGCATAAGTTCGGACCGATGTTCATGCACGTCTCCAACGGCCTGGGCACCTCCAAGTTCGTCCCCTTCCGCGTCTTCTGCCGCCCGTCCGCCACACTGCTGCGCATCACGGAGAAGCCCGCCTAGACCGCACGGCCACCGCGCTCACGCTGCCGTTTTGTTGTTTCTGCCCGGCGTGCGTTACAGTATTCCGGTACCGCTTAGAGCGGACACCGGGATATGGCGCAGCTTGGTAGCGCGCTTCGTTCGGGACGAAGAGGTCGCAGGTTCAAATCCTGTTATCCCGACCACTAGCCCGCAGGAAACTGCGGGTTTTTTCGTTTTCACTGTCGCTATTGCGGCCGGGGGTTAGGTTTAAACGACAAAACGTGTTGTTTTTCGATGTGTCGCTGGTACCCAAGCCCAACTCACAACACAGGCTTAAGAGTCACTTCGTGTGGATTTAGGGTTATCGGGCTCGGCCTTTTTCTTATGCCTAAGCTAAGAATGCATTCGTTATAGATGCTGGCGACTCGCATTTACGCGCAAGGATGTGAAACAATGGGGACGTAAGACTTGGAAACGTGTTGATGCGATGGTAGGTGATGGACGCGTGAAGAACGTAAATACCTCTACTGACGTGGCCAACCTCATCCTCAAGAGCACCGGCACGGCGTCAATGGACAAAAAGAAACTCCACAAACTGCTGTACTACGTGCAGGGGTGGACACTTGCCGCTTTAGGTCGCCCCGCCTTTTCTAATGACCTTCAGGCATGGGTTGATGGACCTGTATCAACTGGCATGCGCCGCAAAACTCAACTCAAAACTTGTTTCGAGGTTGCTAACAGACCATTGGAAAATCCTCAGGTTACCGAGGACCGTGATCTGCTGGCGTTACTGCAGCTCATCGCGCCTTACTACGCGCAAAAAGAGACAAAGGCTCTGGTAGATTCCACCCATTCTGAAGCTCCATGGCTTAATGCTCGAGGAGGGATCCCCGCTGACGCCCATTCCCACGCCGCAATCTCCGATGAATCTCTTTACAGCTACTTTTCTGAGCACGTAAGAATTCTGTCCCTAACCCCTGCAGACATTGCTATGTTTGGCCCCGAGAGCTTTGTTACCGACTACTCCGGCGAGGAGTTCCCAAGCGCCGACTCTCTGCTCAGCCAATCTGCAAATTTGGCTATCCTCTAGTACACCATCGTGACGGATTCCACACACCATGTAGTCGTACTGGACTGCAACATTATTTTGACCCTAGCATCGCATTTTGATGGAAGCTTCACACCCTCAGAAGTCAAAGCGCTGGTTGCGCGTTCCGCAGTCCGCGCCACCTCCCAGCCTATTTTGAATGCGGCGCGAGCATTCATGCTCGCGACTAGAGGTGAAACTTTTACAGGCCAACCGATTTCTTTCGTCACGTCTCGACACATCCTTAACACGGTCATCCACAAGGCCACCCAACCATCACAAGGGCCGACTCAAGAGCAACAGGGACTCGGTCTCCACCGGCGGGTGGCGGAAGATCTGTCGGATTTTTTCGAGAACCTTTCAATGGACTCTTTCGGAAGTGTTATCGAACCACACCAACAGGTCGCAGAGAATACGCCGCCCTTGGATCATGAAGATGGAATGGTGTACGGCCTATGTAGGTTCCTGTCCGGTATGGACAGCCGGTTTCATGTGTGGTGTGTAACGTCTGATCGTGATTTCATAGCCCACGCCAAAACTTTTGAGCGCGCGAACTTTATCCGTGTTGTTGCGCCGGGTGAGTTTGTCAATCATCATCAAAGACTTCTCGTGGCCGCAATGAGATCTGGAGGTTCAGCTCCCGATGTACGCTCTCAAAGGTAGTCCCAATCTGTAAAAGACCCCTAGGCAGTGCAGCATGCGCGTACATCCTAGGCCACGGCAATAGCACGGTGAGTAATCCCCCTGCGATTTGCCATCCAACGTTTTGCCGGTTTGCTATGGGCTGGGCCACCCCAACTCACAGCACACGTTGACAGACGAGTTCCACGCCGCGGGCTATCAACGCCACCGAAGATGTAAACAAGGTTGCTGTAGCCCATCTAGAGGGCTTGAGCGCAGGGACACTGCACAGCGCCATCGACAAACTACTAGGCCGCTGGCGCACCGATAGAATCTCTGCGAATGGGACGTTTGTGAGAGCACCAAATGTTAGGCCCTCCCATGAAGTTTCTTCAAGACCTACACCTAGCAGACGTACTCGTTCTTGATGACTTCTTAACAACCCCGATTGATGCTGCCACAGCACACCAGCTGCTCAATATTCTTGCTGAGCGGGAACACCGAGGATCAACAATTGTGACCTCCCAATTCACGCCCGATGAGTGGTGTCAGATGCGAGTTTTTGGTACCGGTGTTCTGGGGACTCGGTACTGCCGTGTTCCGAGTAGTTGGTACCGGGCCGAGGGGTGCGTCGGCCCGGACGGGCTACAATTTCAGGGTGGAATCACAGCTAGTCGCCTACATCGATGAGTCCTCCGCCCTTAGACCCCCAGACCGGCAGGAGTACATGGTGTGTGCAGCCATCATCGACACTCAAGACTTGGAAAAATACGCGAGGAGCTGCGTCCACTACGACTTCCTGGCCAGGTCAAACTTCACTGGACCGACGAACGTAATAGCCGACGCCGAAAAATCGTGGACACCCTTTCTGAGATCGACTCCATGCAAGCGATCATCACCCACCAGAGTGAAGTGAGCAAGAAGACGGAGAGGCACCGCAGGAAATGCTTGGAGCAGATGTACTTCGAGCTCTCCGAGATGCACGTCCACAACGTCACTTTGGAAAGCCGGCAAGAAGCACAAAACAGGCGAGACGTCGCCCATATAGTTGCCCTGCAGGGCCAGGGACAAAGTGCTGGCATCCGACTTCGACACGTACGCGGTGGCGATGATCCCCTGCTCTGGATTCCAGATGCCGTTCTGGGAGCACTGAACTCCGTCCACCTAGGGGAAGAGCAGTACTGGGAGAAGCTGCACGAGAAAGTGGTCCTCAACCGTCCCACCCCGGATTCCCTCTAGAGGCAGGCGAAGACCCCGGGTCCAGTCGTCCGGCTGGGGTCCCAGGGTCTTCTTCCGATCCTGTCGTAACAGGTGGCAATAACACTAGGGTAGCACCATTTGGCACCATTTGGCACCGATAGGCCCCGTCCGTTTCCTTAGCTGAATCGGCGGTCTCATCCTGGTTTCCTGACCAAATCCACATCGACCAAGCCGAACTCAGCGGGCTAAATATCACTCTGCTCAATACCCCTAGACGTTGACACCGACATGCCCCGCCGAGATACAGCAGGTCATAGGACAAAGACCTCTTACTCCGGTCATCACTGAATCGATCATCAAACCACCCCAGCGGGAGCTGACGGATAATCTCTGAAGTCAACCCTCATCAGAGATGACTTTCTTTGCCCGGGATACTTCCCGTCGTGAACACCCCAATGCGTGTGTGATCTGCGCCTAGCTAGCACCATCAAGGCACATCGCAATGATCTGCTTGAAGTTGGCCACAAGGACCAGCTCCTTCCAAGTAGAAGTTGACGCAACACCAGCGGATTGTGGTGTCGCCAACATCAACTATGAAAGAAAAACCCAATGCAGTACCGAGTAAGCGGAACACTGGTACCAACTACGCGGACTCGCGGTACCAACTACCCCAAATCGACAAGTGGTACAAATCCGTCCCGGACGCTGTCATCGCCGAGTCAATCCTGAATCGACTCGTCGTAAACGCTGAAATCCTCACACTGGAAGGACCCAACATGCGCCTAGAAGCCAACACAGAATAGTCGCTCATAGTCAACGCCCGGGTGTTACTCAATACTCACCCGGGCGTTACTGCTTGCTCACCACGGCGTTACTAAATCCGTGGTCCTAACACCCGGAAACCCCATGCAGTACCGGGTATGCGGAACACCGGTACCAACTACGCGGAATCGCAGTACCAACTATCCCGAATCGGCAGGCATCAAGGATGAGCTTGGGCCGCTTTTGAATCGAGATGGACTGCAACCGGGCTTGGTTCAATTTAGTGCCGAAGAGTCGGGCCGGTCGTAAGGGCTTCCGCGACATGCGTCCAAATTCATTAGCGGACTCTACCTGGAACGTGCCGCACCCGAATTTTGCCGATACAGCAACCGTCACCCCATGAATTGGAGCAGCTACCGGATGCTCACTGAAGCGCAACCGGATACTCACGACACTGCTACCAAATAGCCGGTCGCAACGCCCCATGCCGGACTCACAGCACACGTTGACAGACGAGTTCGACGCAGGGAGCCACCAACACCACCGAAGATGTAAGCAAGGTTGCTGTAGCCTATCTGGCGGGTGCTTGGACGCAGGGACGCTACACAGCGCCACAGACAAGCTTTTAAGCCTCAGCTGGCGGCTCCAAAAGGACTCTCGTGAGCGCACCAAAGGCTTCTAAGCGCGCGTGCTGAAATACCGCCGCCCCTAAGAATCACTCTCCCAGATCAGTGCCTACACTGATGCCGCCGTATCGCGCCGCGCTGTGCGGAGTGCTGGAACCTATCCCGCGTTTCGCCGCGCTGGACGACGCCGACGCCTTCCCCTCCAGCTTCCTCCTAACAGGGGTTTTGATTGATCGCCCAGCAAGCCGCACAAGACCCCACAGTGTCACTGACAGCTATGCAAGCCCGCTAGACGTTCCTGCGTTCTAGGCTCGGACTGGTGACACCGCACACTCCGACGCGCGCTCCCCTGCCTACTCACCACCTGCTGCGACGCTCTGCGTAACGAAACGTGATCTCCTCTTAGCTGACGTTATAGCTGCGAGCAACGAACCTGGTGTGAGGGATTGAATATGGGTCAAGCCCGAGCCGGGCTGAGGCGGCGCTCTCTACGGAACAGGCCCTAAGGTACAAGCGTGGGTTGAGGGAATATACGAAGAAGCCCTCCAGCGTGAATTCACACACTGGAGGGCTTCCTGCAGCACCAAGTTCCCGCTAGGGATTGAGGTTACTTAATGTAGCTCTGCATGCCCGGGTCGAGCTTGGTCGCGCCGGACGGTACGGACTTGATTTCAACACGCTCGGCGTTGGACGGCAGCGGCTGGCCAGCGTCCTCCGGCGCAGTAGCGTCCAGGGCCGAATCACCACGGTCACCATGACCGGTGTCCTCAACATTCTCGTCCTTGACGTTGGTGTCACGGTCCTTGTCCTCGGTCACGTCGTTGTGGCTATTGCCACCATCGCGGCCGCCGTTGTGGCCACCATCATGACCATCAGTGATGATCTTGACAATACCCAGGCCCGGGATAAGCAGCAGCCACCACGGCCAGTCAGACTTGCTGGAACCGCCGTTACCCGGATTCTTGGGCTTCGGAACCGTCTGGTTCTTGTCGTTGATGTCCTTGTGGTCAGCGATGTGGTTCGGCTTCTCCGAATCAGTATCCGGAGTCTCCTCACCCTTGTCGTTGACCTCCACAGAGGTCAACTCCTCGAAAGCAACCGCAGCCTCAACCGGCTCAGTCACAGACTCATCAACCGTAATCTCAACAACAACCTCGCCCTTAGCAGCATCCGGCGTAAAGGTCTTGTGACCCTCACCCAGGACAGAAGTGCCATCAACCTTAGAAATCAACTCAGCCTTCAAGGTGTACTCCTTACCCGGAACCAAGCCCTCGTAAGTCACCTTGTCGTTGACCTGCGCACCAGCAACAACCTCAGTTGCGCCATTAGCAAAATCAGCATTCGTCGAAATCTTCGGCTTACCCGGCTCATTAACCTTCGTCGTCGACTGCTCCGTCGAAGTGGTCGGCGTCGGCTCAGTCGTCGTCGGCTGCTCCGTCGAAGTGGTCGGCTCAGTCGGCTCAGTCGGCTCAGTCGGGTTGGTCGGCTTAGTCGGCTCCGTCGGGTTGGTCGGCTTAGTCGGCTCAGTCGGGTTGGTCGGCTTAGTCGGCTCCGTCGGGTTGGTCGGCTTAGTCGGCTCCGTCGGGTTGGTCGGCTTAGTCGGCTCCGTCGGGTTGGTCGGCTTAGTCGGCTCAGTCGGGTTGGTCGGCTTAGTCGGCTCCGTCGGGTTGGTCGGCTTAGTCGGCTCAGTCGGGTTGGTCGGCTTAGTCGGCTCCGTCGGGTTGGTCGGCTTAGTCGGCTCAGTCGGGTTGGTCGGCTTAGTCGGCTCCGTCGGGTTGGTCGGCTTAGTCGGCTCAGTCGGGTTGGTCGGCTTAGTCGGCTCAGTCGGCTCAGTCGGGTTGGTCGGCTTAGTCGGCTCAGTCGGGTTGGTCGTAGTTGTGCGCTCCTCCTCAGGCTCGTCCTTCGACGTCACAGTCTGAGCATCATCATTAATATCCGTGTGCTCAGCAATCTTATTCTCGTCGCCAGACTCGGAATCCTTACCAGACGCATCAACCTCAGTAGAGGTCAAGTACTCATAGGCAACAGCCTTATCGACAGAACCAGCCTCAACATCATCATTGACAACGATGTCAACACCGCGACCGCCATTGACATCCTTCAAGTCACCCTCAGAAGACTTCGGAGTGAACTTCACCGGCTCCGCGGACTTACCAATAACAGACCCATCAGCCTTGTTACGCAGCTCAGCATTCAGGATGTATTCCTTACCCGGAACAAGACCCTTGAAGTGAACATGGTCAGTAATAACCTTGCCACCCTCAATAGCCTCATGCTCATCAAGCTTCTCAACCGTCGTCTTAACCTCAGGCGTCAGCTTCTCATGAGACTCAACAGTCTGAGCATCATCATTAATATCCGTGTGCTCAGCAATCTTATTCTCGTCGCCAGACTCGGAATCCTTACCAGACGCATCAACCTCAGTAGAGGTCAAGTACTCATAGGCAACAGCCTTATCGACAGAACCAGCCTCAACATCATCATTGACAACGATGTCAACACCGCGACCGCCATTGACATCCTTCAAGTCACCCTCAGAAGACTTCGGAGTGAACTTCACCGGCTCCGCGGACTTACCAATAACAGACCCATCAGCCTTGTTACGCAGCTCAGCATTCAGGATGTATTCCTTACCCGGAACAAGACCCTTGAAGTGAACATGGTCAGTAATAACCTTGCCACCCTCAATAGCCTCATGCTCATCAAGCTTCTCAACCGTCGTCTTAACCTCAGGCGTCAGCTTCTCATGAGACTCAACAGTCTGAGCATCATCATTAATATCCGTGTGCTCAGCAATCTTATTCTCGTCGCCAGACTCGGAATCCTTACCAGACGCATCAACCTCAGTAGAGGTCAAGTACTCATAGGCAACAGCCTTATCGACAGAACCAGCCTCAACATCATCATTGACAACGATGTCAACACCGCGACCGCCATTGACATCCTTCAAGTCACCCTCAGAAGACTTCGGAGTGAACTTCACCGGCTCCGCGGACTTACCAATAACAGACCCATCAGCCTTGTTACGCAGCTCAGCATTCAGGATGTATTCCTTACCCGGAACAAGACCCTTGAAGTGAACATGGTCAGTAATAACCTTGCCACCCTCAATAGCCTCATGCTCATCAAGCTTCTCAACCGTCGTCTTAACCTCAGGCGTCAGCTTCTCATGAGACTCAACAGTCTGAGCATCATCATTAATATCCGTGTGCTCAGCAATCTTATTCTCGTCGCCAGACTCGGAATCCTTACCAGACGCATCAACCTCAGTAGAGGTCAAGTACTCATAGGCAACAGCCTTATCGACAGAACCAGCCTCAACATCATCATTGACAACGATGTCAACACCGCGACCGCCATTGACATCCTTCAAGTCACCCTCAGAAGACTTCGGAGTGAACTTCACCGGCTCCGCGGACTTACCAATAACAGACCCATCAGCCTTGTTACGCAGCTCAGCATTCAGGATGTATTCCTTACCCGGAACAAGACCCTTGAAGTGAACATGGTCAGTAATAACCTTGCCACCCTCAATAGCCTCATGCTCATCAAGCTTCTCAACCGTCGTCTTAACCTCAGGCGTCAGCTTCTCATGAGACTCAACAGTCTGAGCATCATCATTAATATCCGTGTGCTCAGCAATCTTATTCTCGTCGCCAGACTCGGAATCCTTACCAGACGCATCAACCTCAGTAGAGGTCAAGTACTCATAGGCAACAGCCTTATCGACAGAACCAGCCTCAACATCATCATTGACAACGATGTCAACACCGCGACCGCCATTGACATCCTTCAAGTCACCCTCAGAAGACTTCGGAGTGAACTTCACCGGCTCCGCGGACTTACCAATAACAGACCCATCAGCCTTGTTACGCAGCTCAGCATTCAGGATGTATTCCTTACCCGGAACAAGACCCTTGAAGTGAACATGGTCAGTAATAACCTTGCCACCCTCAATAGCCTCATGCTCATCAAGCTTCTCAACCGTCGTCTTAACCTCAGGCGTCAGCTTCTCATGAGACTCAACAGTCTGAGCATCATCATTAATATCCGTGTGCTCAGCAATCTTATTCTCGTCGCCAGACTCGGAATCCTTACCAGACGCATCAACCTCAGTAGAGGTCAAGTACTCATAGGCAACAGCCTTATCGACAGAACCAGCCTCAACATCATCATTGACAACGATGTCAACACCGCGACCGCCATTGACATCCTTCAAGTCACCCTCAGAAGACTTCGGAGTGAACTTCACCGGCTCCGCGGACTTACCAATAACAGACCCATCAGCCTTGTTACGCAGCTCAGCATTCAGGATGTATTCCTTACCCGGAACAAGACCCTTGAAGTGAACATGGTCAGTAATAACCTTGCCACCCTCAATAGCCTCATGCTCATCAAGCTTCTCAACCGTCGTCTTAACCTCAGGCGTCAGCTTCTCATGAGACTCAACAGTCTGAGCATCATCATTAATATCCGTGTGCTCAGCAATCTTATTCTCGTCGCCAGACTCGGAATCCTTACCAGACGCATCAACCTCAGTAGAGGTCAAGTACTCATAGGCAACAGCCTTATCGACAGAACCAGCCTCAACATCATCATTGACAACGATGTCAACACCGCGACCGCCATTGACATCCTTCAAGTCACCCTCAGAAGACTTCGGAGTGAACTTCACCGGCTCCGCGGACTTACCAATAACAGACCCATCAGCCTTGTTACGCAGCTCAGCATTCAGGATGTATTCCTTACCCGGAACAAGACCCTTGAAGTGAACATGGTCAGTAATAACCTTGCCACCCTCAATAGCCTCATGCTCATCAAGCTTCTCAACCGTCGTCTTAACCTCAGGCGTCAGCTTCTCATGAGACTCAACAGTCTGAGCATCATCATTAATATCCGTGTGCTCAGCAATCTTATTCTCGTCGCCAGACTCGGAATCCTTACCAGACGCATCAACCTCAGTAGAGGTCAAGTACTCATAGGCAACAGCCTTATCGACAGAACCAGCCTCAACATCATCATTGACAACGATGTCAACACCGCGACCGCCATTGACATCCTTCAAGTCACCCTCAGAAGACTTCGGAGTGAACTTCACCGGCTCCGCGGACTTACCAATAACAGACCCATCAGCCTTGTTACGCAGCTCAGCATTCAGGATGTATTCCTTACCCGGAACAAGACCCTTGAAGTGAACATGGTCAGTAATAACCTTGCCACCCTCAATAGCCTCATGCTCATCAAGCTTCTCAACCGTCGTCTTAACCTCAGGCGTCAGCTTCTCATGAGACTCAACAGTCTGAGCATCATCATTAATATCCGTGTGCTCAGCAATCTTATTCTCGTCGCCAGACTCGGAATCCTTACCAGACGCATCAACCTCAGTAGAGGTCAAGTACTCATAGGCAACAGCCTTATCGACAGAACCAGCCTCAACATCATCATTGACAACGATGTCAACACCGCGACCGCCATTGACATCCTTCAAGTCACCCTCAGAAGACTTCGGAGTGAACTTCACCGGCTCCGCGGACTTACCAATAACAGACCCATCAGCCTTGTTACGCAGCTCAGCATTCAGGATGTATTCCTTACCCGGAACAAGACCCTTGAAGTGAACATGGTCAGTAATAACCTTGCCACCCTCAATAGCCTCATGCTCATCAAGCTTCTCAACCGTCGTCTTAACCTCAGGCGTCAGCTTCTCATGAGACTCAACAGTCTGAGCATCATCATTAATATCCGTGTGCTCAGCAATCTTATTCTCGTCGCCAGACTCGGAATCCTTACCAGACGCATCAACCTCAGTAGAGGTCAAGTACTCATAGGCAACAGCCTTATCGACAGAACCAGCCTCAACATCATCATTGACAACGATGTCAACACCGCGACCGCCATTGACATCCTTCAAGTCACCCTCAGAAGACTTCGGAGTGAACTTCACCGGCTCCGCGGACTTACCAATAACAGACCCATCAGCCTTGTTACGCAGCTCAGCATTCAGGATGTATTCCTTACCCGGAACAAGACCCTTGAAGTGAACATGGTCAGTAATAACCTTGCCACCCTCAATAGCCTCATGCTCATCAAGCTTCTCAACCGTCGTCTTAACCTCAGGCGTCAGCTTCTCATGAGACTCAACAGTCTGAGCATCATCATTAATATCCGTGTGCTCAGCAATCTTATTCTCGTCGCCAGACTCGGAATCCTTACCAGACGCATCAACCTCAGTAGAGGTCAAGTACTCATAGGCAACAGCCTTATCGACAGAACCAGCCTCAACATCATCATTGACAACGATGTCAACACCGCGACCGCCATTGACATCCTTCAAGTCACCCTCAGAAGACTTCGGAGTGAACTTCACCGGCTCCGCGGACTTACCAATAACAGACCCATCAGCCTTGTTACGCAGCTCAGCATTCAGGATGTATTCCTTACCCGGAACAAGACCCTTGAAGTGAACATGGTCAGTAATAACCTTGCCACCCTCAATAGCCTCATGCTCATCAAGCTTCTCAACCGTCGTCTTAACCTCAGGCGTCAGCTTCTCATGAGACTCAACAGTCTGAGCATCATCATTAATATCCGTGTGCTCAGCAATCTTATTCTCGTCGCCAGACTCGGAATCCTTACCAGACGCATCAACCTCAGTAGAGGTCAAGTACTCATAGGCAACAGCCTTATCGACAGAACCAGCCTCAACATCATCATTGACAACGATGTCAACACCGCGACCGCCATTGACATCCTTCAAGTCACCCTCAGAAGACTTCGGAGTGAACTTCACCGGCTCCGCGGACTTACCAATAACAGACCCATCAGCCTTGTTACGCAGCTCAGCATTCAGGATGTATTCCTTACCCGGAACAAGACCCTTGAAGTGAACATGGTCAGTAATAACCTTGCCACCCTCAATAGCCTCATGCTCATCAAGCTTCTCAACCGTCGTCTTAACCTCAGGCGTCAGCTTCTCATGAGACTCAACAGTCTGAGCATCATCATTAATATCCGTGTGCTCAGCAATCTTATTCTCGTCGCCAGACTCGGAATCCTTACCAGACGCATCAACCTCAGTAGAGGTCAAGTACTCATAGGCAACAGCCTTATCGACAGAACCAGCCTCAACATCATCATTGACAACGATGTCAACACCGCGACCGCCATTGACATCCTTCAAGTCACCCTCAGAAGACTTCGGAGTGAACTTCACCGGCTCCGCGGACTTACCAATAACAGACCCATCAGCCTTGTTACGCAGCTCAGCATTCAGGATGTATTCCTTACCCGGAACAAGACCCTTGAAGTGAACATGGTCAGTAATAACCTTGCCACCCTCAATAGCCTCATGCTCATCAAGCTTCTCAACCGTCGTCTTAACCTCAGGCGTCAGCTTCTCATGAGACTCAACAGTCTGAGCATCATCATTAATATCCGTGTGCTCAGCAATCTTATTCTCGTCGCCAGACTCGGAATCCTTACCAGACGCATCAACCTCAGTAGAGGTCAAGTACTCATAGGCAACAGCCTTATCGACAGAACCAGCCTCAACATCATCATTGACAACGATGTCAACACCGCGACCGCCATTGACATCCTTCAAGTCACCCTCAGAAGACTTCGGAGTGAACTTCACCGGCTCCGCGGACTTACCAATAACAGACCCATCAGCCTTGTTACGCAGCTCAGCATTCAGGATGTATTCCTTACCCGGAACAAGACCCTTGAAGTGAACATGGTCAGTAATAACCTTGCCACCCTCAATAGCCTCATGCTCATCAAGCTTCTCAACCGTCGTCTTAACCTCAGGCGTCAGCTTCTCATGAGACTCAACAGTCTGAGCATCATCATTAATATCCGTGTGCTCAGCAATCTTATTCTCGTCGCCAGACTCGGAATCCTTACCAGACGCATCAACCTCAGTAGAGGTCAAGTACTCATAGGCAACAGCCTTATCGACAGAACCAGCCTCAACATCATCATTGACAACGATGTCAACACCGCGACCGCCATTGACATCCTTCAAGTCACCCTCAGAAGACTTCGGAGTGAACTTCACCGGCTCCGCGGACTTACCAATAACAGACCCATCAGCCTTGTTACGCAGCTCAGCATTCAGGATGTATTCCTTACCCGGAACAAGACCCTTGAAGTGAACATGGTCAGTAATAACCTTGCCACCCTCAATAGCCTCATGCTCATCAAGCTTCTCAACCGTCGTCTTAACCTCAGGCGTCAGCTTCTCATGAGACTCAACAGTCTGAGCATCATCATTAATATCCGTGTGCTCAGCAATCTTATTCTCGTCGCCAGACTCGGAATCCTTACCAGACGCATCAACCTCAGTAGAGGTCAAGTACTCATAGGCAACAGCCTTATCGACAGAACCAGCCTCAACATCATCATTGACAACGATGTCAACACCGCGACCGCCATTGACATCCTTCAAGTCACCCTCAGAAGACTTCGGAGTGAACTTCACCGGCTCCGCGGACTTACCAATAACAGACCCATCAGCCTTGTTACGCAGCTCAGCATTCAGGATGTATTCCTTACCCGGAACAAGACCCTTGAAGTGAACATGGTCAGTAACAACCTTGCCACCCTCAATAGCCACATGCTCATCCAACTGATCAACCGTCGTACTAATCTCAGGCGTCTTAGTGGACGGGTTAGAGCCGCTTCCACCGTTCTCATTAGGCAGACCCGGCTGATCTACCGGCATGACAGTTTGCGAAGTCCTCTTATCGTACTCGCCGTCAGGCTTAGGCCGGACAATGGTAATAAACCAATCCGCAGGCTGCGCCGGGATCGTTGCTCCTGGAATTTTTTTAAGCTCGGTTTTATAGCCGTACAACCCCGGTTTGACGAATTCAAAGCCTGTAAGTTTTTGAAACTCTTCGTAAGTTCCTTTATATCCCGGAAAGTTCTCTAACCCCTTTTTATTGGTGTATTTCGGATCTTCCCCTGTAATTGTTGTGGCTGCCCTATGCCTTGAGGTTTCATCTCTGGCGACAAAGGGAATCAAGTAGGTACGGTAAGTACTCGCAGCTTCGTAGTCCTTGTCGAGAACGGCTTTTTCTATCTTTCGGGCAAGAATTATCGCGGCATCACGATATTGCCTATTAACATTAAGTTTTTCAGCCTTCGCTTGGTCATACAAAAATGTTGTCTCATAAGGGACTCCATAACCAGGCTCAATACACCAAGCCCAGCCCACATTGTTGCCAGCATTGGCATTTGCGCCTGCTCCTGGCAAGGGGGTTCCCGCCCAAACAAGACCGTCCCACGTCTTATCATGTCCCTTCGAGGTGCTCTTTTCAGCCTCGCTACCCAGCGTCGTGTTGGGCTTGAAGTCGGTAGGCTTCGCATCCGCAGCGCCGGCTTCCCCCCACGGTACGGTCAGCAACGCTGCGATCACCGCAATGGTCGCAAGAATTGCGGTTAGGAGCGTCCACCCCCTTCGGGGCATACTTCTTGAAATGCTCATCATTCCTCTTCACTTTTGATAGATATAGCCTAGCTCAGCGGTGATCTCGCTGTTCAAAGCCAGATTTAGAAGCTGAGCACACCGCAGCCAATCACGCCTTCAGCGTCGGAGTATTGATCATGCTTATAGTGCATATTGCACTCTACCACCACGTCATTAGCTTCGCTTAATCTATTTGACAGCGGCTCTGCAGGAACTGGCTGAAATTACATCTGATTCAACGACAGCTTTCAGGTGCACGCCATGTCGCTATCACCGCGGTGTGAACTCTCTAAGAGTAGGAGCCACTATGAAGCCCCCGCCCAGGTGCGCATTTATGCCCTTGAGGGCCTCCACATCTAATAAATTTGGTTAGAGATGCAGGCTTCCTGATGAAGCTCTGTATATCTGGATATCGCCTGATAGCGCCGTACAACACGGGGTTAATCTCAACGTGTTGGGCTCTAGAACGGCCTCGAATGACTCTGTATTGTCGGCCTCACCATGCTCCTAGTGCATGACGTCAACGCCATGGACGTCGCTAAGCGTAGCGTTGTGATGCCTCGAACCATCTCGACCCGAAATCCTTTGTACCGGAGGTTACATCGTTGCCATGAGTGGTGTGAGGCCATCAGGCGGTCCCACCGTGATTTCTGTCGCAGCCATCGCCTTGACCGACATGAAACCTTGCTTGTAGCAAGAACCACCATCGTTTCCATTCTCGGCAAAATCTGCGTCAGCGGAAACGGCTTGGTCGCCATGAATAGCCCTTTTGGACAGCACCCATGTTGCGATGTCGCGCTTGAGCTTTGGTTTTCCGTCACTTGAGTTGGGGGTCGGCTTCCGAATTCTGTGCCAACCTTGCCAGCATGGCCCTCTGCGCCCCTAGAAACTGGACGACCCACCCGACCCAGAAAAGCCGGAGCTAAAGCTGCTGTTGACGCCGCCGCTGGAGGAGGAGCTGCTGTTGGCGGCGGTGGCGTCGCTGTCCCAGGAGTGCACGGCGGAGAAGGGCACGAAGCCGTTGTAGCCCACGCCCACGTAGAAGCCGGAGTCGTAGAGGTGCGGGCGCTCCGGCAACTGCTTGGCCTCGTTCTTCTTCTGTAGCTGCTGCTGCAGGTACTGGGACAGGCCCGAGGTGCGGTCGAGCAAAGCCATGTAGCGCTCCATGAAGTCCGGGCGGGTGGGCTGCTGGGACAGCTCCATGGCGGTGGACTCAAGGCGCTTGGCCTCCTGTGCCAGGTTCGAGTCTAAGTCGGTGGCCACGTAGCTTGCCTGGGAGAGGTCCTTGCCCAGGTCGTACAGGGCGTAGCGGCGAGCGTCGGCGTCGGCATGTTCGACGCGGTGGATTTTGTCGATGTTCTCCTCAGCAGTTTCGACGCGCTCACAGGCCTGGCGGGCCTGCTGGATCTCATCGGCGCGCTCGCGGTAGAGGCTATCCGGGGAGTCCGCCGTCATCATCATGAAGGAACCCACGGTGCGGTCCAAGCCCAAAAATTCGTCGCGCAGCGTGTCCCAATCATCGCGCAGACGCTGGTCCACCAGGCCGGAGTGCAAGGAGTGCGCTTGGACGTCGATAGCCTGCAGCCGCTGCGCGGTGTCCGTGTAGGTCTGAGACACGTAGTCCCAGTTCTCACGGGCCTTCATCACCTGCTTCTGGCGGGAGCGGCGCAGGCCGGTCAACGTGCCTACCCCCACCGCACCCAGGGCGCCAGCACCCATGCCGGCGCCCACGGCGCCGCCAATCCGGTTGCCCGCGCTGCTGTCGTACTGCGCTTCGGCGGCGCGGTCGACGTCGATAGCCGTAGAAGCCCCATTGAGCAGTCCGGCAGGAATGTTGTTATCCCGCACGCCCGGCTTGATCGCTTCCACGGCGTCCTCCAAGTGACTGTCGCCCTTGCGAAGGCCCAGCAGGTCCGACACGTCCTCGCCCGCGAACACGAAGGACTGGCGCGGATCCAGCCCCACGCCCACGAAGACCTGGCCGTCCGCGAACTTGTCGTCACCAATGAGCTCCGGGTGATTGTCCCGCAGGTACTCCTCCACCGAGTCATTGACGTTGTCGTGGTTGGTGGCAAAGACCAGGTAGTGCAGCCCGGTTACGGCGGCGGGGGCGTTGATACGAGAAACATCGCGCAGCATGCGCTCCTCGTCCTCCGGGGAGAGCACATCATCCGGGTCCATGATGTCCGTTTTTACCGTGGATTGGGAGCTCTCAATAGCAAAGTCGGCCTTGTCTGGGGCGTCGATGGCGGCGAGGACTCCGCCGGCTCCCAATGCACCAACCAGCAGCCCGGCCCCGAGAGTAGCGCCCACCACGCGGTCTAATGACGTGACTTTCGGCCCTTTGCTCGCCGCGTACGGTGCAATCTCCCGGGGTTGGTTCATGTGTCCTCCGCTCCTCTATCAGTCCTGATTTAAGGCTTGATTTTACCCCCAAAACGGGAAACGACGCGGTGCCCCTACAGCAGCCGCGTCGCCCCTATTCCCTATCACTCACAACGGATTGGAGAAACCGTTTGCCTACCCCCTAAGTAGGCTTTGTGAGCACTGCTAACTTTAGCACTCTTTCGGCGTGACGGAAGACCCAGACTCGCAATTTCGTAGTATCTTTCCACCCCGCCTTGCCTGCACTGTTGGCACACGTTCGTGAGCTAGGCTTTTTCCTTCTCGTCCTTCTCTTCCGCGCGCGCGGAGGGGGTCCCCGAGGGGGTTACAGAGCGCGCCGCAGAACGGTTCGCGGCGGGGGTCGTAGACAGGGCGATCGCCACCACTGCAGTTACCCCCAACACGACCAGTGCCGCCCACTGCTGTGGGGAGTTGCCCCCATTTCCCGCCACCGTGATGGCGGAGGTGGCCCAGTGCATGGGGAAGAGGTGCACCAGCGCGCTCATGGCGGTGTTAAGGTCCGTGCCCGTGGCCGCAGCCTTCCAGGCCCATCCCACGACGCCTACCTGCGCCATCCCCAGGACCACGCCCAGGATCCAGCCCGGGGTGCCCAGCGCGCGCACCAGGGCATAGAGCACGCCTGCCGACGCCGCCGCGGCCGCCGCCGCAGCCACCCCAGCCCACGCCACGGCCGCCACCGTCACGCCGGTGGCCAGAAGCGCGGTCAACAGGCTCACGGCGGCGCCGATAAGCACTGACGCACCGACGAGCACCACGAGCCGGCGCTCCACGCGGGCCAGCAGCGCGCCGAGGATGCCGCCACCCATGACCGCGAGGGCTGCCAGAAGCATGGCCACAATCGGGCTCAGCAGCTGTGCGGTCGCATTCTGGGTGTCGTTGGGGTTGGGCACGGTCGGCAACGCGCGCTGCGCGCCCTGCACCTTGGTGCGGTTCTGCTGGGCCATGCCGTCGACCTTCTCGGCGCCGGCCACAAGCTCGTCCACGCCCTTGAGGGCCTCATCCACCTTGGTGTTGAGCTCGCCGATGCCCGCGTTGAGCTGCTTGGCACCCTCGGCGGCCTCGTAGACGCCGTCGTGGTAGGCGTAGCCGCTGACCGCCAGCTGATTAGACAAATCCCGTGAGCCATCCTTGAGGCGGATGAGCTGGTCCTGGATGGACTGGTCGAACTTAAAGTTCTCCACCTGCGCGCGCAGGTCCCCCAGCTGCGAGCGAATCTCCTTGGCCTCCTTGGAGTTGTTACCCTCCAGGTCCTTCGTTGTGCCGTCGATGGCCTGCAGAATTTGGCCGCGCACCACGCCCAGGGCCACGACCTGATCGACGGCGCCGCCCACGCCGTCGGCAAGCTCGGTGGCACCGTTTCCCAGCTGGGCCGTGCCGGACTGGAGTTCCACCAGGCCGTTGGAGAGCTCCTGGGAACCGCTCGCCAGCTGATCCACGCCGCCGCCGAGCTCGCCCGCGCCGTCCTTGAGCTGGCCGGTGCCGTCCGCGAGCTGCTGGGCGCCGTTGGCCAGGAATCCGGCCTGGGCGTTGGCCTCGGAGAGCGCCCGGGCGACGTCATGCAGCTCAGCCGGGTCAATGGTGCCGTCGCTGGGTGCGCCGGTCTCCTCCTGGGACCAGGTTTGGGCCGGCTGCCAGTGGGCGGTGGTGGCCACCACGGCGCCAATGACGAGGGGGACGAGCAGGATGCAGGCCCACACGAGTGCGCGGGTGGTGAAGCGGCGTTCGGTGGCCACGGGACGGGCAAGGCGTGAGGTCATGTCATAGAAACTATCGCCCACGCTGGGCACAAGCCGTCAGGCGCGCGGAAAGGCCCCGCCGGTACCGAACTGTTGGGGTACCAGCGGGGCCTTGGCAGCGTCCGCTCTAGAGCGTCCGCGCTAGCGCGCTACTTCTTCTCAGCGAAGAGCTCACGCACGCGCTTGCCCAGCTTCTCAGACACAGCGTCCCAGTAAGCGTAGACGCGCTCCTCGGTCTCCGGGGAGACACCAGCCATGGCGTTGGTGATGTTGTCCGCCATACGCTCCTTGGCGGCGTCATCGTAGACGTTCTCGTACAGGTCGGTAGCCTGAACGGTGTCGTTGTCCTCGGCGTGGCGCACGTACGGTGCGCGAACCAGGTCGATGCCGGCCGGGTCCGGGTTGACGTAGAGGTCCGTCGCGGTGGTGGTCTCCTGCTCCTTGAAGCGCAGGTTCTCATCACCATCCTGGTAGCCGCCGCCCTTGGCGTGGCGGTTCGGGGAGTAGACCGGGTCCTCCGGAGCGTTGAACAGGAACTGCATCGGGCCCTCGTGCTCGTAGGTGTTGACCTGGTTGAGCGGCTGGTTCACCGGCAGCTGCTTGTAGTTCGGTCCGATGCGGTAGCGCTGCTGGTCAGCGTAGGCAAAGGCACGAGCCTGCAGCATCTTGTCCGGGGACAGGCCAACACCGGGGACGATGTTGCCTGGGTCCAGAGCAACCTGCTCAATCTGCGCGAAGAAGTTGCGCGGGTTGCGGTTGAGAACGAAGTAGCCCACATCGTGCAGCGGGTAGTCCTTCTTGGACCAGACCTTGGTGAGGTCGAACGGGTTGAAGCGGTAGCCCTCAGCCTCAGCCACCGGCATGATCTGAACCTTGACGTCCCATACCGGGTAGTTGCCCTCTTCGATGGCGTTGTAGAGGTCCTCGCGGTGGTAGTCAGCGTTCTGGCCGGCCATCTCGCCTGCCTCAGCGTCGGTGAAGTTCTCCACACCCTGACGGGACTTGAAGTGGTACTTCACCCAGAATGCCTCGCCCTGCTCGTTAACCCACTGGAAGGTGTGGGAGCCGTAGCCGTTCTGGTGGCGGGTGGTCTTCGGGGTACCGCGGTCACCCATGAGGTAGGTCACCTGGTGAGTGGTCTCCGGGTTACGGGTCCAGAAATCCCACTGCATGTCAGCATCACGCAGGCCGTTGGTACCCAGGCGCTTCTGGGAGTGGATGAAGTCCGGGAACTTGATGCCATCACGGATAAAGAACACCGGGGTGTTGTTGCCCACGATGTCGTAGTTGCCATCTTCGGTGTAGAAGCGCAGCGCGAAACCGTGAACGTCACGCCAGGTATCCGGGGAGCCCTGCTCACCGGCAACGGTGGAGAAGCGGCCCATCATCGGGGTGACGGTACCTTTCTGGAAGAGCTTGGCCTTGGTGTAGGCAGAGACATCTTCAGTAATGTGCAGCTCACCGAAGGCACCGTGGCCCTTGGCGTGCGGGGTACGCTCTGGCACGCGCTCACGGTTGAAGTGAGCCAGCTTCTCAATGAGGTGCAGATCATTGAGAACGACCGGACCGTTCTCACCGTTGGTGACGCTGGTGTTTTCAGTAACGACCGGCTGGCCGGACGGGCGGGTGGTGTTCGGGCCACCCGGGGCGCGCTGGCCCTTGTCCAGTACCTTGTCTGCTGCGGACTCGTTGGGGTTAGTCATGGACTTCCTCCTAATTGTGTTGATAATTTGGGGATTATTATCAATCGTGGACGTTTCATAGCCTACCTACACAATATGACCCCCGCAACAGATTTTTAGAACTAGGGCGGCCCCCACAGCCTGACCCCAGTAATACCTCGTTTGCCAGCGGGCTGCTGGTAAGTTGTGGGAGGTGAATCCCCACTCCGAGCGCGATGACGCGCGCGTCACCGACCTCGCCCTACGGGCAGGCCGCGGCGACCGCGCAGCGCTCACGGAGTTCATCAAATCCACGCACGATGACGTCTGGCGCCTCCTCGCCCATCTGGGCGGCGCCGACGTGGCCGACGATCTCACGCAGGAAACCTACCTTCGCGTCATCGGCGCACTCCCCCGCTTCGCCGCCCGCTCCTCCGCCCGCACGTGGCTGCTCTCCCTGGCGCGCCGCGTGTGGGTGGACAACATCCGCCACGACATGGCTCGGCCCCGCAAGTCCGCCACGGAATATGAGGACGCGGCCGCACTCGCCCCGGCCCCGGAAAACGCCGGCACGTGGAGCGAATGGATCGACGCCCGCGTGCTTATCGACGCCCTCCCGGCCGACCGCCGCGAGGCCCTCATCCTTACCCAGGTGCTGGGCTATACCTATGAGGAGGCCGCCAAGATTGCCGGCGTGCGTGTGGGCACCATCCGCTCGCGCGTGGCACGTGCCCGCAAGGATCTCATCGAGCAGCGCGGGTGAACTAAAACCCCAATCGTTACCGAGCCGTTACAAAACGGGCGTTCTATACAAAGCACCTGCACATACATGTGGACCGGCGGCGCTCCGAGACGTAGGACACAGAGAGACACTCGTCGCTTCAGCTGGAAAATAC
This sequence comes from Corynebacterium axilliensis, assembly GCF_046097495.1. Classification (NCBI taxonomy): domain Bacteria; kingdom Bacillati; phylum Actinomycetota; class Actinomycetes; order Mycobacteriales; family Corynebacteriaceae; genus Corynebacterium; species Corynebacterium axilliensis. Next base: position 2,054,412 of record NZ_CP175768.1, on the reverse strand, counting down.
CTGTCGACCACGCCTAATCTCAATCGAGGCACACGTGATAAATCGATAGTCGACCCGGACCGCGCCGCCCCGACAGCGCGCACCACACATTACTTCTGTGACGACCCTCCGGCGCGTGTGAGATTGCGAGAACCTCTCTAAGTTATGTTGAAACGCGCAGTGGCCATTTCCATGGCCTTTATTGGCGTCGTCGTCGGCGCCGGCTTCGCCTCCGGACAGGAGGCAATGCAGTACTTCGTGGCCTTCGGCAACTGGGGCCTGTGGGGCGTGGTGCTGGCCGCGGCCCTCATGATTGTCACCGGCATTGCCATCCTGCAGCTGGGCTCCTACTTCCAGGCAGACGAGCACACTGCCGTCTACGACAAGATCAGTGGCCCCATCATCTCCCGCGTGCTGGACTACGGCACGCTGGCCACCCTCTTCGCCATCGGCTTCGTCATGTTCGCCGGCGGTGGCTCCACCATCAGCCAGCAGTTTGAGGGCGTGCCGATCTGGGTGGGCGGCGCCGTCATGCTCGTGCTGGTGCTGCTCGTCGGCCTGCTCGACGTGGACAAGGTGACCTCCGTCATCGGCGCGATCACGCCGTTCATCATCATCTTCGTCGTCTTCGCCACCGGCTACACCATCCTCACCACGGACGTGGACTGGTCTGCGGCCAACAGCTTCGCCGTAGACAACGTCGAGACCCCCATGCACAGCTGGTGGCTGGCTGCGCTGAACTACACCGGCCTTAACGTCATGTGCGCGGTGTCCATGTCCATCGTTATCGGCGGCAACATCCTGGATAACCGCGCCGTGGGCCGCGGCGGCCTCTTGGGTGGCATCGTCTACCTCGTCCTGCTGGCTCTGCTCGTGGTCTCGCTGTACATGGTGGCCCCTGAGGTCAACGGCCAGGACCTTCCGGTGCTCACGCTCATCAACAACGTGAACCCCATTCTTGGCTACTTCATGACGTTCATCATCTACGGCATGGTGTTCAACACGGCCATCGGCATGTTCTACGCCATGGGCAAGCGCCTGACCCGCAAGAAGCCGAAGCTCTTCTACCCCGTCTACGCCGGCGCCTGCGTCGTGGGCTTCATCCTCTCCTTCGTGGGCTTCAAGCAGCTGGTCTCCAGCGTGTACCCGATTCTGGGCTACCTGGGCCTGCTCATGATTGCCGTCATGGTGATTTCCTGGATTGCGCAGCGAGACAAGATCACCTCCGAGTCCGACCGCCGCGTGCGCGCCCGCACCCTGGTTAAGCGCCGCCTGGACCCGCGTGAGCGCTTCACCAAGAAGAACCAGCGCGAGCTGCGCAAGCTGGCTGCGGCTTCCAACATGGAGACCGACGAGTTTGTCAATGCCGTGGCCGAGGAGATCCACGAGGAGCTCGAGGCCGACGAGGAGATCGAGTACGACCGCGAGGATCCGGATCCGTCCGTGACCTACGTCCAGCACACCAAGCCAGAGGTCCCGAAGAACTAGGAGCCCGACAGGGCTGAGAGCGCTCCCCTCTCACAACACGCGAAAGTCCGCCGCCAGAATTCTTTCTGGGGCGGACTTTTTCGATGCGGAAAACTGTGCGGCGCTTCAGCGCCGCGCGCTAGACCAGCAGCTCCGCGATCTGGATGGCGTTGAGGGCAGCCCCCTTGCGCAGGTTGTCGCCGGAGACTACGAAGACCAGGCCCTTGTTATCCGCAATCGTCTGGTCCTGGCGGATGCGGCCGACCAAGGACAAATCGATACCGGCGGCGGCCAGCGGCGTGGGGACGTCCACGACCTTGACGCCCGCGGCGGAGGAGAGAACTTCGCGGGCCTGCTCCGGGGTGATCGGGCGCTCGAACTCGGCGTGGACCACCATGGTGTGGCCGGTGAAGACCGGGATGCGCACGCAGGTGCCGGAGACCTTGAGCTCCGGAATACCCAGAATCTTGCGGGACTCGTTGCGCAGCTTCTGCTCTTCGTCGGTCTCCTCGGAGCCGTCGTCCACGAGGTTGCCGGCCAGCGGCACCGCGTTGTAGGCAATCGGGGCGACGTAGGGGCCGAGCTCGTCCTGCTCCACCTCGAGCACGGAGCCGTCGTGCGTCAGCTCCACATTCTGATCCCCGATGGAGGCCACCTGTTTGGCCAGGGTCTCCACGCCGGCCAGGCCAGAGCCGGAGACCGCCTGGTAGGAAGCCACGCGCATCGTGGTCAGCCCGGCGGCGTCGTGCAGCGCCTTGGTCACCGGCATGATCGCCATCGTGGTGCAGTTCGGGTTCGCGATGATCCCCTTGACCACCTTGTCCTTATCCTGCGGGTTCACCTCAGACACGATGAGGGGAACCTCCGGGTCCTTGCGCCACGCGGAGGAGTTATCCACCACGGTGGCGCCGGCCTCCGCGAACAGCGGGGCGTACTGCTTGGAGGTGGAGCCACCCGCGGAGAACAGCGCAATATCGATGCCGGCCAGGCTCTCCGCGGTCTGCTTCGCCAGGTCCTCAACCTCCACCTTTTCGTCGCGGAAGGTCAGCTCCTGGCCTGCGGAGCGCGCGGAAGCGAAGAAGCGAACCGAGTCAGCCGGGAAGTTGCGCTCCTCAAGAATGGACCGCATGACGCGGCCGACCTGCCCGGTAGCGCCTACAACAGCAACAGTGGTCATGACGTGTACTCCTTAATCCTTAGTGCAATCCTTGGTGGGGTTCTCTAGCGTCCGGTACCAGCGTAGACGGTGGCCTCTTCCTCGCCACCCAGCTGGAACTTATCGTGCACGGCCACCGCGGCCTTCTCCAGGTCCGCCTCCCGCGTTAGCACGGAGATGCGAATTTCAGAAGAGGAGATGAGCTCCATGTTGACGCCTGCGTCACGCAGTGCCTCGGTGAAGTCTGCGGTGACGCCCGGGTGGGACTTCATGCCGGCACCGACGAGGGAGACCTTGCCCACCTGGTCGTCGTAAAGCACGTTGGCCCAGTGGCCCTCCTGCTTGAGCTTGGCCAACAGCTCCATGGCGCGCGGGCCGTCGGCGCGCGGGCAGGTAAAGGTGATGTCCGTGGTGCCGGACTCCAGGGAGGAGACGTTCTGGAGAACCATGTCGATGTTGATTTCCGCGTCCGCGATGGTGCGGAAGACCTTGGCGGCCTCCCCCGGGCGGTCCGGGATGCCGAGGACGGTGACCTTGGCCTCGGAACGGTCGGTTGCGATACCAGTCAGTACTGCTTCTTCCACGGGGATATCCTCCATTGAACCGGCAACGAGCGTGCCGGGGTCGGTTGAATAAGATGAGCGAACTCGAAGGGGAACGTTGAACGCGCGGGCGTACTCCACGCTGCGCAGGACGAGAATCTTGGAGCCCACAGCGGCCATTTCCAGCATCTCCTCAAAGGAGAGCTTCTCCAGCTTCTGGGCGTCGGGGACGATGCGGGGGTCGGCAGTGTAGACGCCGTCGACGTCGGAGTAAATCTCACACACATCGGCCTTGAGCGCCGCCGCCAACGCCACCGCGGTGGTATCGGAGCCGCCGCGGCCCAAGGTGGTGACGTCGCGGGATTCCTTGTTCACGCCCTGGAAGCCCGCGACGATACAGATCTTTCCTTCGTCGAGAGCCTCGGTGAGGCGGCCCGGGGTGACGTCGACAATGCGGGCGTTTCCGTGGCGCTCAGTGGTGAGAACGCCGGCCTGGGAGCCGGTGAAGGACTGCGCGTGGGCGCCCAGGGATTCCACGGCCATGGCCACCAGCGCGTTGGAGATGCGCTCGCCGGCGGTGAGCAGCATGTCCATCTCGCGCTGCGGCGGGACCGGGTTGACCTGGGCAGCAAGATCCAGCAGTTCGTCGGTAGTGTCTCCCATGGCGGAGCACACGACAACCACGTCGTGCCCCTGCTTCTTGGTGGCCACGATGCGCTCCGCAACAGCACGGATGCGCTCTGCGCTCTCGAGGGAAGATCCCCCGTATTTCTGTACGACTAGGGCCACTGACGGTCCCACCTTTCGTTTTCGCGAGGGCCAATACCTGTCCGCCGCCCAATACCTATAGAGCGGCAGTCAACTTCTTTAGCCTACCGCCCTTCCGGCCCTACCGAAACACAAGTTGCCTATTAATTCCGGGTAGGGTGGACACGATGTTTTCAAGTCTGCTTGCCGTCACATTCGCGCTGGCCTCGGCACTAGTCGTGGCCTGGGGCACAGTCATACGCCACCGCATTGTTCTTGACGCGAGCTCCAGCACCGTCATGCGCACCGCGTTGCGGACCCCACTGTGGTGGGTAGGCACCGGGGCAGCCGTACTGGCCTACGCCCTGCAGCTCGTCGCGCTCAGTTTTGGCACCCTGCTCGTGGTACAGCCCATCCTAGTGCTCTCGCTGATGTTCACGCTGCCGCTGGCTGCCTGGTATTCGCGCCGCCCCATGCCGGCGCGGGAGGTCATCTGGTGCATCGCGCTCACCATCGCTGTCGGCATCCTAGTGGTCTACGGCCGCCCCACTGCCGGCCTCACCACGCCCTCCTGGTCCCAGTGGTGGCCCGCCTTCACGCTCGGCGCGCTCGCGCTCATCGGCCTGTTCGTTATGGCTCGCAAGCGCCCGTCGGAAGCCGCCCTCGCTTTAGGCTCCGCCTGCGGCATTCTCTACGGCTATGTCGCGCTGGTGGCCAAGGCCGTGGTCGATGTGTTCTCGCACGAAGGCCCCGTTTCCACCCTGGGCAGCTGGGAGCTTTACGCGCTCATCGCGCTCGCCGCAGGCGGCACGGTGATCCAGCAATATTCCTTTCACGCCGGCGCGCTGGCCCACTCGCTGCCGGCCATGACCATCATGGAGCCCATCGTGGCCTTTGGCCTGGGCTACTGGGTATTAGGGGAGAAATTCCAGGTCAGCAGCGCCGCCGGCTGGTGCGTCATGGCCGGCTCCCTACTGGTGATGATCGTGGGCACCATCGTGCTCTCCCGCGTGCCGGTTAATCCGGGTTCCATTACACGCTCCTCCAGCTAGATAGCCCACTCGAAGACGACCAGCATGTAGGCGGAGAACCACGCCGACCACAGCACCCACGCAGCAATACCGGCCCACCCTGCCCGCGGCGTGCGGCCAGCCACGGCCCGCACGGCCCACGGGATAAAAAGCACCGCGGCAGGCAGCAGCAGGCGCGGGCGGGAGTGCTGGATGCCGCTGGAGAGCAACACGTTGGCCATGAGCACCGCGCTGAACCACCACGCCACCGGCTGAACCTTTCCCCACGTCACCGCGAGCAGCACCGGCACGGCCAGGATGGCCAGTGCCGTGAGAAGGTAGCCCACATTCGTCGCCTCAGTGAGCGCCTTCCACACAAAACGCACCGTGTCCGCTCCCCCGTCAAAGGCGGAGTCCCAGTACTTTTCTTGGATGCCGAAGTAGCCACCGGCATCCGCCAGGTAGTGCTGCGTCCACAGCAGGTAAGCGGGGAGCGGCATGGCAGCCAGGCACAGGCCTAGCCAGGCGCGCCAGTTACGGCGCCCGTAGAGCAGCACCCACAGCCCGAAGACCACGAGGAAGTCCACCGCGGTCAGGCGGGTCAGCGCGAGCCCGAACCCGAACAGCCCAGCGCGCCACCACACGCGGTCATCCAGTGCCACGAGCCCCCATACCGCCAGAGCACCAAAAAGCGCCTCGCTGTACGGCATGGAGAAAACGATGGACATCGGCGCGCTCGTTACCACGATGGCGGAGGCGATCTGCCCGCCCTGCCTCGCGCCGAGGCGCCGCGCCAGCACCATCACCCCCGCTGCCAGCACCGCCACCAGCAGGGTATTAATAAGGAGCGCGGCGAGGGCGATGTTGATGCCGGTCCAGCTGACGATCTTGAGGAGTAGGGGAAAGCCCGGGAAGAAGGCCATCGTCTTCTCGTACACCGGACCGTCAAAGGCAATGTCGGCGTCGAGGTACCCGGCGCGGGCAATCGCCACATAATATTCAGCATCCCAGGCCAAAAGCTGGTCCCACAGCTCCTGGCCGTTGGCCGCAGCCAGAACCTCCAGCACCGCGATGCGTATGGCCGCGCCCAGCACGGCGATAACGAGGGAAACTAGCGCGATGCGCGGGGCGCGGGGCGCCGAGCTGCCGGCCCTTACTGCGGGTCTCACTGTATGCACGCAGGACATCTTAGCCACACCCTGCCCGCGTCTCATTGTGTGAAATTGGTTGCCACATAGTGAGAGGGCTTGTATTGTGGCTCACATGATTACGCGGCATTCCCTCCTCCTTAGTAGCCGCGGCGGGATTTAGGTTCGTGACCTCACGGCCAGCGGCCCGTCGCGGAGCGCGGTGTTGCCCTCACCGCAGCTGGCCGTACACGGCACCTACACACTCCAAGGAAGAGTTCACCTATGTCCCCCACTGATTCTTTTATCTCCGCTCCCCGTGACATCACCACCCCCTCTGGCCCCCGCCGCGAGGGACAACCCGCGTGGAACAAGCAGCGCGGTTCCTCCATGCCGGTGGACCGCTACTTAAGCTTTGCCACAGAGGTTGAGCCCGTCGAGTTGCCGGACCGCACGTGGCCGAACAAGACCATTACCGCCGCGCCGCAGTGGTGCGCGGTGGACCTGCGCGATGGCAATCAGGCGCTCATTGACCCCATGTCCCCACAGCGCAAGCACCGCATGTTCGACCTGCTGGTGAAGATGGGTTACAAGGAGATCGAGGTAGGTTTCCCGTCCGCCTCCCAGACGGACTTCGACTTCGTGCGCGAGATCATCGAGGGCGACAAGATTCCGGATGACGTCACCATCCAGGTACTGGTGCAGGCCCGCGAACACCTCATTCGCCGCACTTTTGAAGCGTGCGAGGGTGCAAAGAACGTCATCGTGCACTTCTACAACTCCACTTCGAAGCTGCAGCGCCGCGTAGTATTCCGCAAGGACCGCCCAGCCATCAAGAAGCTGGCTACCGACGCCGCTGAGCTCATCAAGTCCATTGCCCAGGACTACCCGGAAACCAACTGGCGGTGGGAGTACTCGCCGGAGTCCTTCACCGGTACCGAGCTGGGCTTCGCCGCCGAGGTCTGCGACGCGGTGGTGGACATCATGGAGGCCACCCCGGAGAACCCGATGATCATCAACCTGCCGTCCACGGTGGAGATGATCACCCCGAACGTCTACGCCGACCAGATCGAGTGGATGCACCGCAACCTGGCCAAGCGTGATTCCATCATCCTGTCCCTGCACCCGCACAACGACCGCGGTGAGGGTATCGCCGCCGCCGAGCTGGGCTACCTGGCCGGCGCGGACCGCATCGAAGGCTGCCTGTTTGGCAACGGCGAGCGCACCGGCAACGTGGATTTGGTCACCCTGGGCCTGAACATGCTGACCCAGGGTGTGGATCCGCAGATCGATTTCTCCGATCTGCCCAAGATCCGGGAGACGGTGGAGTACTGCAACCAGCTGCGCGTGCCGGAGCGCCACCCCTACGGCGGCGAGCTGGTGTTCACTGCTTTCTCTGGTTCCCACCAGGACGCCATCAACAAGGGCCTGGATGCGCTGGCCCAGGAGGTCCGCCCCGGCGCCATCAACACGGACGTGTCCTGGGAGGAGCTGCAGGGCACCACCTGGGAGGTGCCGTACCTGCCCATCGACCCGAAGGACGTGGGCCGCGATTACCAGGCGGTTATCCGCGTGAACTCGCAGTCCGGCAAGGGCGGCGTGGCCTACATCATGAAGACCGACCACGGCATCAACATGCCGCGTGCCATGCAGGCGGAGTTTTCCTCGGCCGTGCAGGCGGTGACCGACGCCGAAGGTGGCGAGGTCAACTCCAAGAACATGTGGGATATCTTCGCCACCGAGTTCTTGGACCGCACCGCGCCGCTGGAGCTGATCTCCTTCCAGGTGGACAATTCCACCACCGACGAGGAGAACGCTAAGGTCACCGCCACGGTGGTGTACAACGGCGAGCGTCACGTCGTCTCCGGCAGCGGCAACGGCCCCATCGCCGCCTATGCCAACGCCCTGGAGGGCGTGGGCATCGATTTCGAGGTCATCGACTACTCGCAGCAGTCCCGTACCGCGGGCGATGACGCCGAGGCGGCCTGCTACATCGCCGCCGACGTCAACGGCACACAGGTCTGGGGCGCGGGCATCGCCGGTTCCACCACGCGCGCCTCCATCAACGCCATTACCTCCGCCGTCAACCGCGCGGCCTAACCGCTACTCCTAACCGCAACGCCCAATCACAATCACAAGGAAGACCAAAAGTCTCTATTAGTACGCACAAGTCCGCCCGCGCCCACCCGGCCCGCCACGCACCACCCCACCCAGGGCAGGCCCCCGGGAAGGCGCGGGCGGTCTGTGTAGCGGGGCGCTACCTCGGCACTTCCCCTAACTCTAAAGTCACACCGCGTTTGCGTGTGTCTTTCACGCTTGTCTTCATAAGAATAGATATAATCTTTCGCCCCGAATGCAACCTTTTTGTCAGGGCGTGAGGTGTGACATTGCGCTGGGCAGCACGGCTTGTAGACAGGGGGCGGCACGCGGTAGGGTGAGAGCTGATTACAGATTTTTGCAAAATTTTTGCCACCATCCACGGTGGTTACTCAGGATGCAGAACACCACGCCCTCCCGTACCAGGCGCACCGTACCCCGTCGAAGGCGAGCACTATGACGAACACCAACTTCGTGGTCCCACACCACGGCTTTGGTGATCCCTGCCGCCTTTCTGTGCACAACATCAACCCGGAAGTCTTCCTCTCCATGTTCGAGGAGGCAGACACGTCCCACCTCATCCCCGTGACGTTGTGCGGGCACTCCAGCTCGGGGTTCCGCGTCCGCCACGAGGACACCGTTGTCGGCACCATTTCCGTGGACCAGTCCCACCCCTACTCGGAGCTGGACTGGATCATCGCTGCCGGGCTTCGCCCGCAGGTCATGGCCTCCATCAGCATGTGCCAGAGCTGCGCTGATGACGAGGACGACACCGTCCCCTCCTTCGACGTTCTGCTTCCCCAGCCAGGCTTGTGCGTTCCCAGCAACAACCCTCCGGAGCAGCGCTGGGGGCTTCTCGACGGTGACGCGGCGCTACACACCACCGACTTCACCATTCCGGCCAAGGAACTGCCGGACCACGCCGATCACGTCCTAGTCACCCTGAAAAATAGGCGGCACCTGTTCCTCCGCTCCGTCCAGGTTTTCGTGGACAACGCCCTCGTGGCCACCATCCCTCACAGCAAGGCGGGTTGGTTGGCAGACACCGTCGCCGGGTACAACCACGAGGGCCTCATTGCTGTCGCCCGTGCCTACTACGCCGTGGAGGACGGCAGTCCGTCCTTGACCATCTACGCCAGCGAATCTAACGCTCCCAGCGCCCTGGCTTTGGGCAGCGCGGGTGTACTCACCGCCGCCACCGTGGGCGTGACCGAGCTGGCCACCGCACGTGCAAAGGCAGCGGCCGCCACTCCGGCGCCCGACGTGCCCGAGCCAGCCACGTCCACCGCAACCAGCAGTGCTACGACCAGCACGGCGAGCGAATCGACGGCTGGCGTTGCCGCGACGGCAAGCCCGTCCAGCGCTTTAGGCTCGGCTGCTGCCGCCGGCGCGCAGCTAGCGGCCACCAGCACCGGGCTGAAGCTGGCCTGCGCAGCCAGCGTCGCGGTCATCATCGGCGGTACGGCAAACTTCGCCACGTCGTTGGTGTCCCTCAAGTCTTCCGACGAGCACGTCACCGGCTCCGCGCTGGAGGCCTACAACAACCCAATCCTTAACCCCCAGGACGTCGACGTTGTCGACGCGGCCGCGACCAGCAGCGCCATGCAGGATATGGGTGACGGCCGCATGTGGGGCGGCGATACCGAAATCCGCCCCCTGGACAAGGAGACCCGCGCACACTCCGCCGGCCTGGATGGGACAGCAGAACCTGCTGAGCCATCGGAGCCGTCGGAGCCTTCCGAGTTCTCTGGCTCTTCGGTGACGCGCAGCGACTCCACCGCCACCGCCCGCGCCACGGGTTCCAGCCCCGCACCAGCAGAGGCGCAGCCGTCTGCCGCCGCCACCCCGCGCGCAACGAAGGCCGCGACGAAGGCACCGGCCCCGCACGCGAAGCCTGCCCCAGAGGCAACGAGTCCTGCCACCGAGCCGGCTCGCCCGAACACGCCGCGCCCCAACGGCAACCACTCCGGTGGACACGGCGCGCACGTCGGCATCCCGACGTTCCTCGAGATTCCTGGGGTCCCCGAGGTATCGGACTCTGCTGGAAACTCGGAGCCCAACGAGCCCGCGGAGCCCACCAAGCCGACCAAGCCGACTTCAGCGGCTACCCCGTCCACGCGGGAGACGGTTCCCACCACCACCAAGGTGTTGCTCACGGCCACGCGCGAGATCCCCGACGATGAAGGCTCGGAGGTACCCATGGTGCCGCTGGAGCCGACCGAAGAGGAGTCCGGCGAAGAGGAGACCAGCACCGACACCACGTCGGCGGCGCCAACGACTTCGACCACTGCAGCACCGTCGACCACCGCGGCACCGTCGACCACTGCGGCGACCGCTACGACGCCGTCGTCTTCAACGACGAAGCCCAGCACGACTGCGGCATCAACCACGGCAAAGGCCACGGCTACTGCAACGTCCACAACTCCGACTAGCTCCTCGTCGTCTACAACGACGAAGCCCAACACGACCACGGCATCAACCACGGCAAAGGCAACGACAGAGCCAACCGCAGAGCCAACGACGAAGGCGGAACCGACGCCGACCCCGACGCCGACGGTGACGGAGGAGGAGACGGCGACCGAGGAGACGTCGCCAGTCACGGCAACGTCCGAGGCCACCCCTGCATCCCCGTCGTCTGAGAAGACGGCGCAGGACACGCCGACCGAGACCGTGGAACCGTCTGCGACCTCTGGGCCCACCGAGCTTGCAGAACCCACCGAGATCGCGCCGCTACCGCTCGAACCGGCAGAGCCCGTAGAGCCCGTCGAACCCGTGGAGCCGAGCGAGATCGCGCCGCTACCGCTCGAACCGGCAGAGCCCGTAGAGCCCGTCGAACCCGTGGAGCCGAGCGAGCCCTCTGAGCCTGCAGAGCCAGTAGAACCCACCAACCCGACCGATCCCACCGCGCCCACCAACCCGGACGGCGTGATGATCATCATCGAGGTGGACTAGCCCCTACCCCGGTAGCGGATTACGTGTGCCCTTTCCCGGTTCCGCGGGGTTCGGGTACTAAACTGTGAACAATGACTACACGACCCGGATCTGCCGACTCCACAGCGCACAACAATGCTGCGGAGCAGACAGGTGCGGTGCCCTCCCCCAGCCCCAAGCCGGGCCCGCGGCCCAAGCCCGCTGAGAAGGGCAAGAAGGACGCCGCCCACACCAAGGGCGGGGATGGCCGCAAGGACAACGCGCGGGACGAGGCGCTTGCCGCATTCCCCTTGGTGGCGCTGAGCATTCAAACCACGGGCATCCACCCCTCCACCGGGCGGTTGCTCACCGTGGACGCCCTCACCTTTAACGATGCCGGTGAGACCGGCCAAGAATTCCACGCCGTGCTCAACCCCGATGGCGATCCCGGCCCGCGGCACCTCCACGGGCTGAGCGTCGAGGAGATTAAGGCCGGGCAGTCCTTCTCCGCGCTGCTCAAGCCGCTGGACAGGCTTATCGACGGCCGCACGCTCATCGTCCACGACACCACCTACACCTGGGGTTTTATCGTGGCCGAGGCGCGACGCGCGATGACCGCTGCCGCCCGCCAGAACCGCGCACGCAACCGCAACCGCTCCAAGGGACGCCGGCGCCGCTTCAAGGTCGGGCACGTGCCCACCCCGGTCACCATCGTGGATACCCTAGCCACCGCCCGCCGCCAGGGCGTGTGGGGCACCGATGTGCGCTTGGCCGCCGTCGCAGCCGCGACTGGACTCGATGCACCGTCGCCGAAGGCCAGCACGGAGCGCGCCCTGCGCCCCGAAAAGGAAACCTCCCGGGAAACCACCCGCCTGCTGGTGGAGCTCTACCGCGCCCAGCGCGGCGGCACGCTTAGCACCGCCGAGCCCGATGACCTGCGCGGTGACCGCTTCGGCCTGCAGCGCTCCCACGTGCGCGTGGACGCGGCCGAAGCACCCCGCCAGCACCACAACCCGGGCGCGTACGTGCCGGGCAAGGAACTGATCCGCGGCATGGAGATCGTCGTCGCCCCGGAGATTACCGAGGACCCCGACACCATCATCGCCGCCCTCGCCCGCGAGGAGCTCAACTACTCCGAGAAACTCACGCGCGAGACCTCCCTGGTGGTGTGCAATATCACCACTGACCTGGTGGGAAAGCCCATGCACGCCCACCGCAAGGACATCCCGCTCATGTCGGACACCGCGTTCCTCGCGGCCTTGGAACGCATCGAGGACGCCACCGAGCCGGAGGACTCTCAGGACTCCTCCAGTAATGGAGGCTCCGCGCAGCGCTCCGGCGGTTCCCGCACCGGGCAGGGCGGCCAGGGCAGTCACGGCGGCGGCCAGAGCAACCGCAGCCGCTCCTCCAATAGCCGCCGTCGCCGCTCGCGCCGCAAGTCTGGGAACAAATCCGGCACCAAGGCTGGCAACCGACAGAACGCCTCCGCCGACGCACAGGCAGAGAACGGGTCCACCGCTGCGCAGAACGACGGCGGTTCCGCGAAGAACAACGGCGCACAGGGAGCCGGAAACACCGGCGGTGGCGGCAACCGAAATGGCGGGCGCGGCGGCAACGGCCGGCGGCGTCGGCGCCGCGGGGGCCGGGGACGTCGCGGACAGGGCCAGCAGAATCAACAGAAGCAATCGAGCCAGCAAAATTCGGGACACAACCGCTCCCGCACCACCGATCAATAGGTCCCCACGACTACCCTGGGGAGCATGAATTTCAACCTCCGAAACGCGCTGAGCTCAGCGCGTACGACGGTCGCGACGTCCGCCGCGACGCTGGCCACCACCGCCTCGCGCGCCACCGGCCGCGGTGCCGGCGGAATGATCGGTGGCCTCATCGCCGGCGCCATTGACCCCACGATCATGGAAAGCCTGGCCAAGAACCGGCCCTCCGTGCTGGTGACCGGCACCAACGGCAAGTCCACCACCACCCGCATGCTCGCCGCCGCCGTGCGCGCGGAGCACACCGTGGCCACCAACGACGGCGGCGACAACATGGACGCCGGTATTATCTCCGCACTCCTGGCGGGCAAGGACGCCTCCCACCTGGTCCTGGAGGTCGACGAGCTCCACGTGCCGCATGTGGCCGACAAGCTCAACCCCGCCGCGCTGGTGCTGCTCAACCTCTCCCGCGACCAGCTGGACCGCGTGGGCGAGATCAACAAGATCGAGCGCGCCCTGCGCGGCGCCGTGGAGGCACACCCGGACATGCTGGTCATCGCCAACTGCGACGACGTGCTCATGACCTCCGTGGCCTACGACGCCAAGAACGTCATCTGGGTCTCCGCCGGCGCTGGCTGGATGGGCGAGTCCGTGACGTGCCCGCGTACCGGCGGCCACATCGTGCGCGACGGCGAGGACTGGGGTGCGGTCAAGCCGCTTGCCGATGGCCGCGAGTTCCGCCGCCCCACCCCCACCTGGGCCGTGACGGAGGAAGGAATTGTGAGCCCGGAAGGCGTCGATAAGCTGCGCCTATCCCTCCCGGGACGCGCCAACCGCGGCAATGCCGCCCAGGCTGTCGCCGCTGCGGTGGAGGCCTTCGGCGTGGACCGCCACAAGGCCATTGCCGCCGCCGAGGGCGTGGACGATGTGGCCGGGCGCTACTCCACCATCACCCTGGGCAACCGCACGATCCGCTTGCTGCTGGCCAAGAACCCGGCCGGCTGGCAGGAGGCGCTGTCCATGGTGGACCGCGACGCCGACGGGCTGGTCATCGCCGTCAACGGCCACGTGGCCGACGGCACCGACATGTCCTGGCTGTGGGACGTGCGCTTCGAGGACTTCGAGGGCATCGCGGTAAAGGCCGCCGGCGAGCGCGGCACGGACCTGGCAGTCCGCCTGGTGTACGCAGATATCTCACACGAGCTCATCGCGGACCCGCTTACCGCCATTGAGTCCTGTCCGGAGGGCCGCATCGAGGTGCTGGCCAACTACACCGCCTTCCGCGATCTGAAGAAGGCGCTCAACGCCGCAGTAAAGGAGCACTCCAATGACTAGCCTGCAGATTGGCCTCATCCTGCCGGACGTGCTGGGCACCTACGGCGACGACGGCAACGCCCTGGTCCTGCGCCAGCGCGCCCGCATGCGCGGAATCAAGGCGGAGATTGTCCCCATCAAGCTGGGCGAAGCAGTCCCCGATTCCCTCGACGTCTACACCGTCGGCGGCGGCGAGGACACCGCACAGATCCTCGCCGCGGAGCACCTCATTGCCGATGGCGGACTGACCCGCGCGGCCGCCGCTGGCACCCCGGTCCTGGCCATCTGCGCCGGCCTCCAGGTGCTCGGCGAATCCTTCCGTGCGTCCGGCCGCGTGGTGGATGGCGTGGGGCTTATCGACGCCACCACGGCTTCCATGGCCGAGCGCGCCATCGGCGAAGTGGCGTCCGCGCCCACCCAGGCCGGTATCACTGCCGAGCTCACCGAGCCGCTCACCGGCTTTGAGAACCACATGGGCGCAACCATCCTGGGCCCGGCCGCCAAGCCGCTGGGCACGCTCACCCGCGGCACCGGCAACGCCGATACGGCCGCCACCTACGACCTGTCCGACGCCACCGCCCAGCGCGCCGCCGAGGGCGCGGTCCAGGGCAGCGTCATCGCCACCTACATGCACGGCCCCGTCCTGGCCCGCAACCCGCAGCTGGCAGACCTCCTGCTGGCGAAGGCCACCGGCGTGGCGCTGAGCGAGCTCGAGCCGCTCGATATCCCCGCCGTCGAGCGCCTGCGCACCGAGCGCTTCGCGGCCTCCGAGCCGCCGCGCTCGCAGCGCTAGACCGTCAGGCGGCCGCTCAGCGCGCGGGAGAGCGTCAGCTCGTCCACGAACTCGAGGTCGCCGCCCAGCGGCATGCCGGAGGCCAGCCGCGTGATCTTCAGCCCCGGGAAGTCACGCAACAGCCGCACGAGGTAGGCCGCGGTGGCCTCGCCCTCGGTGTTGGGGTCGGTAGCGAGGATGACCTCGGTGATCTCCGGGGTGTCGTCGTACAGCGGCTCCTCCGGAGTCGAATCCGCCAGCTCGCGGTCCGGCAGGACACCGCCGAGGCGCTGCAGCAACTGCGAGATGTTTAGGTCCTTCGGCCCCACGTTGGCCAGCGGGTCCAGCGCCCCGCCAAGCACGTGGTAGCGGCCCTCATACTCGCCGGTGCGCTCAATGACCTGGATGTCCTTCGGCTCTTCCACCACGCAGATGGTGGAGGCGTCACGCTGCGAGTTGATGCAGATGCGGCAGACCTCCTCCCGGGAGATGTTGCAGCAAATGCGGCAGAAGGTCACGCCATCGCGCACCGCGCCCAGCGCCTTCTGCAGGCGGTCAATGTCCTCGGGGTCCTGGTGCAGCACGTGGAAGGCAATGCGCTGTGCCGACTTGGGCCCAATGCCCGGCAGGCGCGAGAACTCATCGATGAGATCCTGCAATGGTCCTTCAAACACGCGATGCTCCCCTTACTGTGAAAAGTCCGTCGCCGCGCGGCGAACGGTGAGTGATGTGGCCTAGACAAACACAAAGGCCGCGCCGCCCTCCCACCGGGGAGGGCAACAACGGCCTTACAGTCTAACGCGCGGCTTACTGGTTTCCGCCGAAGACATCCTTGATGGACGGGCCATCGTAGTCCTGCTGGGACTGGCCCATGCCCTGGGACAGCGGACCGATCTTCTCCTGGGCCAGGCGGCCGGCGGCATCGTGCGCCTCGTTGAAGGCACCGACGATGAGGTCCTGGAGGGTCTCGATATCGTCCGGGTTCACCACGGACTTGTCGATGCTGATGTCCTTGAGCTCAGCGCCACCGGTCATGGTCACCTTAACCAGGCCGTTACCTGCGGTGCCCTCAACGGTGGTGGCCAGAATTTCCTTCTGGGCCTTCTCCAGCTCAGCCTGCACGCGGGCAGCCTGGGCCAGGATCTCGTTCATGTCGTTTGCCTGCTGCATCGGATCGTTCTCGGTCATGCTAAAAGTCCTTTCGTACGAGTTTTTCGCTACCCGCCAAGTGTACAGATGACGCGCTAGAGTCGCCGCGCCCCTAGCTCTTTGGCGAGCAGCTCCATAGCGACCTCCGTGGCGTTGCGATGGTCCATCTCGCCAACGCTTTGGGCGGCCTCCATCATCTCGCGCTCCTCATCGTCCCGGGAGTACGCCTGCTGGGGTGCGGGGGCCTGCTGCGGCGCCGTCTGCTGCAACGCTTGTGGCCCCTGGCCTGCGTGGTTGTGCGGGGAACCAGCTCCCGCCGGCGGGCCGTACTCCTCCGGCGGTGCTTCGAATTCGCCCTCGTCCGGGCCGGGCTCGGGTGGGAGCGGAACCCCGTTTCCGAACTTGGGAACCTTGGCGAATTCTTCGTCGCGCTGCGCCGCTACCTGGCTTGCCTGAGCAATGCGTGATCGCCACTGGCTGCCACGGGCCTCCCTCTTTGGGGGCACTGCCGGCCCCCGTTGGGGCGGATCCTGGCGCTGCGGTTCCTGGCGCTGCGGTTCCTCGCGCCGCTGCGCGGGCGCATTCTCCGGCGCCTGCGGCGGCACCTGCCCTGGCGCCGAAGACTGCTGCGCCGGTTCGGAAGCCTGCTCCGTCGTTTTAAACGACGACGCCTGCCCGCCGATTTGGCGGGGCGCTCCCCACGGATCGTCGCTGGCGGGCGCGCTCTGCCCGCTCTGTTCCTCGGCCTGAGTCGCGGACTCGGTGCCCTGCTCCGGCGCGTCGGTGCGCTCAGGGGCCTTTTCAGGCGCAGATTCAGTGTCCGGCTCGCGGTCTACGCCGGTGGGTGACTCAGTGCGTGCTGGACTCGCCGGACTCTCTGCCTCCTGTTCTGGCTCGGAGGCCTCACGCTGCGGCTGATTAGGGTTCCACTGGGTGCGCTGGACCGGCTCCTCCACGGTGAAGCCGTGTGCTTTTGGGTCTGTGCCAATGACGCATTCGACCGTCAGATCGCGGTTGAGCTCGTCCTTCAGCACACCCGCGATAGCAGAGTTGTTGGGCTCCGCATTGATGCGCTCCGCCAGCGCGCCGGTGGTGTGCCCCAACACCAGCGTGTTATCGCGAACGCCAAGGACGCGAGCTTCCGCGAGCATAATCTCCGCCACCTTGTTCCGGCGGCCGATGGTCACGCGCAGATCGGACCACTTCTGGCGAATCTCCGCGGCTAGGTCGGCAGAAGGTTGGTCCTGCTGCGGTTGCTCCGGCTGGCGTTCCTGGGGCTGGGCGTGAGTTTCCTCAGCCTGCGGCTGGTCCGGACGCGGTGCCTCCGACTGAGCCTGGTCACGCTGTACCGCAGCGGGCTCGGCCTGCGGCGGCTCCTGCTCGCGCGCCGGCTCCGGCTGCTGTTGCTCAGGCCGCTGCTGCGGCTCCGGCTGCTGCGGCTCCGGCTGTGGCGCCTCCGATTGCTGCGGCTCCGGTTGTTGTGCTTCCGGCTGCTGCGGCGCGTTCTGCTGCTGCGCTGCGTTCTGCTTCGCGGCCTGGCGGCTGCGGCGCTGCGCAATGATGGCGGCTGCCGCGGCGGCGGGATCCTGGGCGCCGGAGACCGCGGACTGCGGGCGCTGGGCCGACGCGGAACCTGGGGCCTGCCCCTGCGCTCCTTGAGAGCCGGGCTGGCCGGCAGCAGAGGATCCACCAGCCGGTGGTGCGCCAGCGCCCTGCTGAGCGGCAGCGGGCAACTGGCCAGCGGCCGCGGCGGCGGGCGCGGAACCGACGATGAGGTGCGCGCAGAGAATTTCCAGGAGCAGGCGCGGCGAGGTAGCACCGCGCAGGGAAGACACGCGCGCATTAACGGTTTCTGCCAGGTACGCCAGCTGCGGGCCGCTGAAGCGCTGGGCCTGGGCAGTGAGGATTTCCCCGCGGTCAGTCGGCGCGGAAACCAGCCCCTCCTCCAGGGCAGACGGCACCGCCTGGATAATCATGAGATCGCGCAGGCGGTCCAACAGGTCAATGGCAAAGCGGCGGGGCTCGTGGCCGGCCTCAATGACATCATCGACTAACCGAAACAGACCAGCCTTGTCCTGATTCGCCAGGGCCTCCACGGTGTTGTCCAATAGGCCCAGGTCGGTCACGCCCAGCAGCGGACGGGCAACGTCGTACGTCAGGCCATCCGGCCCGGCACCGGCCAGCAGCTGGTCCAGGATGGACAAGGTGTCACGCGGCGAGCCGCCGCCGGCCTGAATGACCATGGGGTAGACCGTGTCATCCACGTGGACGTTTTCCGAGGCCACGGTTCGCTCCAGCAGGCCCTTCATGGCCGGCGGGGTCAGCAGGCGGAAGGGATAGTGGTGGGTACGCGAACGAATGGTGCCGATGATCTTTTCCGGCTCCGTCGTGGCGAAGATGAAGATGACGTGCTCCGGCGGCTCCTCCACCACCTTCAGCAGCGCGTTGGCGCCGGAGGCGGAGATCATGTGCGCCTCATCGATGATGAAGATGCGGTAGCGCGACTCCGCCGGGGCGTAGTAGGCGCGATCCCGCAGCTCACGCATGTCCTCCACGCCGTTGTGGGAGGCCGCGTCGAGCTCCGTGACGTCCAGATTGCCCGGTCCGCCGGGGGCCAGGGACACGCACGAATCGCACACGCCACACGGTGTGGACGTGGGCCCCTGCTCGCAGTTGAGCGAGCGAGCCATGATGCGCGCAGAAGAGGTCTTTCCGCAGCCGCGCGGGCCGGAAAAGAGGTACGCATGGTTAATGCGCCCCGCGTCGAGGGCGGCGGACAGCGGGGTGGTGACCTGCTCTTGGCCTACCACTTCCGCGAACGTTGCTGGACGATATTTCCGGTAAAGAGCCACGGTTAGTCAGTCTAGCGTCTCGCCCCGACACACGGATCAGGCGATAATCTCCAGCCGCCTTACCCGGAAAGCTTTACTCGGTGCGCCGCCAATCCAGCAGATCGATGCCCTGCTCCCCCACGGCCTGCTGCAGGGCGGGAACGCCTTCGTCGACGGCGTAGGCATATTCGGCGTCGGTCAGCATGAGCAACTGGCACACCAACGTCAGGCGCCCCTCCTCCGCCAGCTGCGGGGTCTGTCCGCCCCACAGGTACGGCGCGATGAGCACGCCGTGCCGGACGCTCAGCTGCGCAAAGCGCTCGTCCTCGGCGGCGAAAAGATTAGGCAGCAGCAGGCCCGGCTGCGCCGGCAGAACACCCGCCGCCTTGGTAATAAGCGCCGCCGCGGACGTCACCGCCGCGGCGACCTCCGCCTGCCCGGTGCGGGCGACAGAGAGAAGCTCGCAGCGGACATCGACACCCTGGTCCGCGTGGGCCAAGCCGGTGTCGGTATCGGCGAAGTCACAGGTGACGGCGAGGGATTGATCGTCGTCAAGCGCGGCCAACCCCACGCGGTGCCCCTCGACGTTTTTGAACTCGAGGTCGACCGGAATGACCTGGTCCAGCCAGTAGGCCGTCTCGTCAGCGTTGATGGCCTTATGCCCCCAACTTCTCCAGGGCGGCGAGCAGCACGCAGGTAGCCACGCCGTCCATCGCGGCCTCCACCTCTTCCTGCGGCGGCAGGGACGGAGCCAGGCGGATGTTGCGGTCGTTGTCATCCTTGCCGTGCGGGTAGGCCGAACCAGCCTTGGTCAGCAGGATGCCGGCGTCACGCGCCAGCTCCCACACGCGGGTAGCGGTGCCATCCACCACGTCGAGCGAGATGAAGTAACCGCCCTCCGGCTCGGTCCACTGGGCCACGTCGTACTGGCTCAGGCGCTTGTCCAGGATGCGCAGGACTGCCTTGAACTTCGGCGCCAAGAGCGCGGAGTGGCGGCGCATGACCGCGCGCACGCCCTCCGCGGAACCGAAGAACTCGTAGTGCGCCAGCTGGTTGATCTTGTTCGGGCCAATGCCGCGCTTGCCGGAGTACTGCAGGTACCACTCCAGGTTCGCGGCGGAAGTGCCGAAGAAGCTGACGCCGGCACCGGCGAAGGTGATCTTCGACGTCGAGGACATAGCCCAGAAGCGGTTGGGGTTGCCCTCCTGCTTCGCAATCTCCAGGATGGGGAGAATCTCCGGGAAGTCCTCAGTGAGGGTGTGCACGGCGTAGGCGTTGTCCCACACAATGCGGAAGTCAGGTGCGGCGGCCTCCATCGAGGCCAGGCGGCGGGCCTTCTCCTCCGAAATGACAGCACCCGTGGGGTTGGCAAACATCGGTACCACCCACATACCCTTGACCTGCGGGTCCTTGACCAGCTCCGCCACGGCGTCCACGTCCGGGCCGTCCTCCAGCATGGGCACCTGGATAAGCTCAAAGCCGAAGGTCTCCGTGATGGCGAAGTGGCGGTCGTAGCCCGGGGTCGGGCAAATCCACTTCACGGTCTCTTCCTGGGCCCAGGGGCGCTCCGAGTCGTTGGTACCAAAGGTGTAGGCCCACGAGATGAGGTCGAACATGATGTTCAGGGAAGACGAATCCGCCGCGATGAGCAGCTCCGGGTCCATGTTGGTGAGCTTGCCCCACAGTTCGCGCAGCTCCTTGATGCCCTTCGAGTTACCGTAGTTGCGCAGGTCATTGCCGGCAGCATCGGTGTAGTTGCCCAGGCCCGGCAGCGTCAGCAGATCATTGGACAGATCCAGCTGTACCTTCGAGGGCTTGCCGCGGGTCAGGTCGAGGTTGAGACCCTTGGCCTTGAGATCCTCGTACTCCTTGCGCACCTGGGTGGCAAGGTCATCCAGCTCGGACTTTTCCAGCTTGAGAAGCGACATCCGTCTACCTTCCGGAGTGTGTTGCGAATATGTGGCCCCTATCCTAACCCCCAGCGCCCCCATTTCGTGCGAAAGCCCGAATATAAAAAAGGGGACCCCGCGCACCCGCCAGAGCCTCCTGACCCTTGCTGCATTCCTGCCCTGGGGGAGTTCAGAGGATGGACGCCACGCGGAATCCTGCCGCCTAGCCTAGCGTGCCTTGCTTGCCGACGCCAAACCGCTCGCCCCTTCCGCCACCCACCAGACCCCTACCCCACGGTTGCTCCGACGCGCCCGGCGCACAGCGCCCCATATTTTCCCATTTTCTGCCCTGACCTGGCGATTTTGCATCATTAGGGGCCTCATGTAATGTTTTTCAGCGGAGGATTCGACTAGCGGCCTATGTCACACGCCTGGAACGCGTGCGGGAGTCACATCCCTCAGGGGTTCAAATCCCCTATCCTCCGCCACTGTCCCGGCTCTTCGGAGCCGGGACTTTTTTCGTTTTCTCTTAACCCGGGTAGGTCATGCACGTGGCCTCCGAGGGCTACCAAGCACGCCCCGACAAGCCCCGACGTTCACGGTATATAGCGGCCAGAAATTCGAAACTTTTCGCCCTTACTTGCCGTGAACGACAGTGTAGAGTGTGGTGCGAAGTCCCTCGGGTTGGGGTTCACAGACACTGACTCTGTGTTCCTCCGAGGATTTTTACGTTTTGAGGTAGCGGCAAGGGCCATTCTGGAGCCTTGATGGCACAGCATGTCGGCGCGGCGTGGGGCGTGCTCCCCAGCGGTGGGGAAAGAACCTCGCCCAAGGCCGGGATTAATAGAGACAAGGTTTAGAGTAGTTAAGTCCCTCAGGCGCAGACACGCCCATCTCAATCTCTACCCTTCCCGAGGAGTTCCCCGGACATGCCAAGACCGGTTGATTCGCACACCTCCTACGTCCCGGCTATCGACGGCCTTCGTACCGTCGCCGTGCTCGGCGTTCTGATCTACCACCTCAACCCGTCGTGGTTGCCCGGTGGATATCTAGGAGTCGGCATGTTCTTTACGCTGTCGGGTTACCTCATCACCGCGAACTTGATGCGCAGCTACCGCCGCGGCAAGGGTTTGGGCCTGCCCACGTTCTGGCTGCGCCGCTTCCGGCGCCTCGTCCCCGCCGTTGTGCTCATGCTAGTGGCGGTGCTGCTGCTTACCGTGTTCTTCGACCTGCCCAAGTTGGGCGAGAACGCCAGCCACTCCCTCAGCGCCTTGTTCTACGTCAACAATTGGCACGTCATCCTAGAGGGCCAGTCCTATTTTGACCGCTTTGCCGGTCACGCGCCGCTGGATCACATGTGGTCGCTGTCCGTGGAGGAACAGTTCTACCTGTTCTGGCCGTTGATTCTGTTCGTCCTGCTCAAGCTCACCCGCGGCAAGCGCGCCCCGCTGGTCATCAGCACGCTCGTGCTGGCGGCGGTGTCCTTCGGCTGGATGGCCTTCCTGTTCAACACCGGTGCTGACGCCACCCGCGTCTACGAGGGCACCGACACCCGCGCCGGCGGCATCCTCCTGGGCGCGGCGTTGGCCATCGCGCTGACTAACGCGCACGGCTACCGCATCCCGCCGCGCGCGCTCACCATCCCCGCCGCGCTGCTCGGCGTGCTGGGTATCGGTGCTCTGTTTTGGCTGCTGCCAGACTACTCCCCGAACCTGTACAACTGGGGCCTTCTGGCCCTGTCCGCGGCCAGCGTCGCGGTCATCACCGCCGCCTTGGACAAGCGCACGCTGACCTCTAAGTTCTTCGGCCTCACGCCGCTGCGCTGGATTGGTGAACGCTCCTACGGCATCTACCTGTGGCACCTGCCCGCAATCGTCTTCATCCCGCAGTGGGAGAACCTGCCGTGGGCGCATCCCGTGCTGGTCACCGTGGTGGCCATTGCGCTGGCGCACATTTCCTGGACGTTGGTGGAGGATCCGATCCGCCGCCACGGCGTCGTCACGCCGCTGAAGCAGTGGTGGGCTCAGCGCCACACGCTGCCGCGCATGGGCCTGGCCGTCCCGGCCACCCTGCTCGCCGCGGTCGTGACCATGGGCATTCCGGCAGCCTGGAATACCTCGCTGGACCAGGCCGAGCAGCCCGGCGCGCAGCAGATGGGAGTCAAGATTGGCGGCGACGGCCCAGCCCCGGCACCGGGTAAGTCCGCCCAGGCCAGCGAATCTGACCAAACCGAGGGCGCGGCACCTTCCTCCTCGGCCGAGACCGCTGACAGCAAGGATGCTGCCGCCCAGGCGGGAAAGACACGCTGCACCACCGTCATCCACGTGGGTGATTCCACGTCGATTGGCATGTTCGATGATGGCTACCTCTCGGATCCCCAGCGCAACGCGCAGGTGACCTACAAGAACGTCGGCGCACAGAACGTCGTGGCGGATGTGACGGGCGCACGCTCCACCGTGGAGTCCCTCGAGGGCGATCCCGCCATCCGGGATTCCGTGCAGCAGCTGCTGGACCAGGGCTACGGCGAGGATGCGTGCTGGATCATCGGCGCGGGCGTGAACGACGCCGCCAACCGCGCCGTGGGCGGATCCGGCGAGGAGGATTGGCGCGTGGACCAGATCATGGAGCTGCTGGGTGATGCCCCCGTCCTGTGGCCCACCGCCGCCACCAACCGCGATTCCGGCGCGTACGACAACGCCAACATGGCGCCGTTTAATGAGGCACTGCTTGCCGCCCGTGACCGCTACCCCAACCTCGTGGTCTACGACTGGGCCTCCGACGTCCACCAGGAATGGTTCCTGCCCGGCGATGACGTGCACTACCAGACCGAAGGTAACGAGAAGCGCGCGGAGTACTTCTCCAAGGCGCTGACCCTCGCCTTCCCGGCGGACGGCTCCACGCCGAAGGAGCAGCTGGTCAAGGTAGAGAACTAACCAAAGGTGGGCGGCTCCACGCCGTCCTCTTTGAGCCACTCCACGTGCGGCGGGGTGTTCATGCCCCACTCCGTGCGGGCGAGCAGGAAGGCGTGGGCCACCTCCTCCTCGCTGTAGCCGCCATCGCGCAGGTACTGCCGGAAGCCGTTGGACCCGGGCTCCTTAATCCACAGCCAGACGTAGTCCTCCAGCGTGTGGTCCCCCAGGATGTCCTCCATGCCCGCCGGGAGGAACTCGCGGCCTTCGCGCACGCGGGACTCTAAGTCCTCCTCGAAGAAGTCGTAGAGGTAATCCAGCCCCTCGGCCCGCTGGGCGTAGTCGAAAGCGTCCATCGCGCTCCTCCTTTTCTAGCCGGTCTCTTGCCGGTGCTATCCGTGCTTCTTGGCGCCCAGGGCCATGCGGTCGACGTCCGCCAAGACCTCGTCCACAATCGTCGGGTTGAAGTCCCTATCGCGGCGCAGACGCAGCAGCTCCTGCTGCGCGCCCGCCAGGGCGGTGCGGCGGGCCGCCAGCGCCATCTCGCGGGCCGCAATGGCCTTCTGCATACGGGTGGAGGCGTCATCGCCGTCCTCATCCTCACCCAGACGGTCCTCAAACCACTGCGAGATGTTAGCGGCGGTATCTGGATCCAGCTCCTCGTACTTCGCGCGAATGGCCGCGATGCCGGCCTTACGGGCCCGAGTGGTGATAACTGTGCGCATCCTATCGGTGGCCGCCTGCGAGGGGGCCGTGAGATCCAGCTGGCGCATCAGCCACGGCAGCAGCAGGCCCGGAATCACCATGGTGATGAGCAGCACTACCAAGGCGATGACGGTCAGCTCATGGTAGAAGCTCAGGCCGCTGGGCACGGACAGAACCAGCGCCAGGGTGACCAGCCCGCGCATGCCGGACCACGTCATGAGCAGCACTTCCTGCAGGCGCAGCGGTGCCAGACGCGGCTTCCCGCGCTTGCGATTGATGAGGTAGAACGCGTACATCCACACCAGCCGCACCAGGAAGGCGACCACGGAGAGGATGACACCCACGATGACCGCGTGCCATAGGTCCGCGCCCACCGCGTCGATGGCGCTCGACACCGTCAGGCCAATCAGGCCAAAGGCCACGCCCGTAAACAGCAGCTCCACCGTCTCCCAGAAGGACTGGCCGGACAGGCGGTCTTCCGCCTGAATCGGCGCGCGCGAGTGCAGCTCCACCGCGGCAATGACCACGGCGATAACGCCGGACGCGCCCAACTCCTCCGCCGCGATGTACACGGCGAAAGGGATCACCCAGGTCAGGGCGTTGCGGGCCACGACCTCATGCACCGCGCCGACGAACCACGAGGACACGCGGCCCACCACGAGTCCCAGCACGGTGGCCACGATGGCGGAGTAGAAGAAGCTCACGACAGCCTCGCCCGCGTGCATCTCCCCAGAACTGGTCACTGCCGTCAATGCCAGGTGGAACGCCACGATGGAGGCGGCGTCATTAAACAGACCCTCGGTCTGGAGGGCGGAAATGATACGGCGCGGGATGCCTGCCGGCTCCGCTACTGCCTCTACGGCCACCGGGTCCGGCGGCGCGATGGCGGCGCCAATGAGGATGGCGGCCGCCAGGCTCAGGCCGGGCATGAAAGCACGCGCGGTAAAGCCCACTGCCAGCGTTGTCGCCACCACCAGCAGCACGGACAGCGCCACGATGGTCACCCACTGTTCCCGGATAACACCCCACGAGGTCTTGCGCGCCAGCGCCCAGAGCAGCGGCGGAAGGAAGATGGGGAGGATGAGGTCCGCCGGCACCTCGAACTCAAACTCACCGCTGGAGAACGTGGCGTAGACGAAGACAGCCACGGCGGTCAGGATGGTGAGCAGTGCCGGCCACGGAAGGCCTATTCTGTCCCCCGCCGCCACCACGATCACCGTGGCGAGCATGAGGCCGATAAGGACAAGCAGTACTTCCATTGTGCGATTCACTCCCCGTGGTAGGTTCCTCCCACAGGATACCGGCACCACGAAAGATTTGATCTACACAGTCCCGTCCCATACGTAAGGCTCACGGGGCAGTTCCTCCGGCCGGAACTGCGAGAGAAGCTCCGCGGCCGAGCTAGCCTCGTACCCCAGCGATTGGGCCAGCAGCTTGACGACGTCCCCCGGGCCCCGCCCCGGCTCTTCCAGCAGCTGGCGCAGGGTCACCGCCCCATCCCGCTTCGAGAGCCGTTTTCCCTCCGGGTTGAGCACCAGCGGCACGTGCACAAACTCGGGTTCGTCGTAGCCCAGCAAGTGCGCCAGGTAGGCCTGGCGCGGCGCGGAGGACAGCAGGTCATCGCCCCGTACAACCTGGTCGACTCCCTGGTAGGCGTCATCGACCACCACCGCCAGGTTGTAGGCCCAGTCCATGCCTTGCGTGGGGTCGGCGGGCCGCTGCCCGCCGCGACGCAGGATGAAGTCATCGACCTCGCCGGTGTACTCGCCCACCAGCGCATCATGAATGGTGTACTCGGTGGCCTCGGCCCGCAGGCGGATGGCGGGGACGCGGTTCTGGGCGGCGAGTTCGGCGCGTTTGGCGGCCCGGGCATCGCGAGAAAGCGCGCGGCACGTCCCCGGATACTGCCCCGGGATGGCATGCGGCGCGCGGGAGGCCTCCTGGATGTCCTTGCGGGAGCAGTAGCACTCGAACGTGGGCAACTGCGCCAGCGCCTCCTCGTACGCGGCATAGCGATCCTGCTGGTAGATGACCTCCCCATCCCAGTCCAGGCCCAGCGCCGCAAGGTCCTCCAACTGCCGGACCGCCGACTCCCGGGAGGAGCGCTGCGTATCAATGTCCTCCACCCGCACGACGAAACGCCGCCCGCTCGAGCGCGCGTACAACCACGCCAGAAGCGCAGTGCGGAGGTTACCCAGGTGCAGATCACCGGACGGGCTCGGGGCGTAGCGCCCCGCGGGGTTGAGAGAATCCATGGGGACCATTCTACGAAAGGCGCGAGTGTCTGATTCCTCTACTAGAATCGCCGTTATGGCTTCTGACGTGACTTTTCCTCTCCTTGATCCCGCCGATGCTCAGCGCATGTTGGATTATGCGCGTTCACAAGAGTCAGGGCTCACGCTTCCCACTTCCGAGTCCGCACACATTGATAGCCAGATTGAGCGCGTGATCAACGGTGATGTCTTTATCGGCAGCATCGAGGACGCCACCCCCGCCGCGCACTACCTAGAGGCCCGCGAGATCCTGCGTGAGACTGCCGGGACCATCGACAACGTAGATGATTCCTTGACCATCGCCTCGCTGGGCGCCATTACCGGCCAACCACAGCTGGTGGGATACGGCTACTCGCGCATCGCTCTCGCATGGCTGCACAACGGGGACCGGAAACACGCAGAGAAGTTCGCCGCCAAGGCCGCTGACGCCGGCGATAGCAGGGTGCAACAGGCACTTGCCGCTGCCAAGGAAAAAGAGGAACAGGAAGCCCGCGAGCGCGCACAGGCAGAAAAGGCAGCGCAGGCGGCACGAGCAGCGCAGGCAGAGAAGGAGGCTCGCGCGGCCAAGGAAGCTAAAGCTGCGCAGGCCGCCCACGCTCCCGGGGCAGCGCACACCTCTTCCCAGAACTCCACCTCCGCGGAATCGCTGTCCCAGCTGCGCTCCCGGCTGGAAAGCGCAACCACGGCTTCGAACCCCAAGGTGCATGCCAAAGATTTTGTAGCCATCAACAACGCTGCGACCACCGGAAACTTCAAGGGCGAAGGTGCCTCCCGGGAAGACATCCTCTCCGTCATCCTCAACTCTGCGGTGGGCGCACTGTGGGCCTCCAAGTCGGACGCAGACCGCACGAAGGTGGCCAAGCAGTCCTTTAACATCCTCTCGCAGGCCCGGCGCGAGGACGCCTACAAGAGCCTCCCCGCATGGATGCTGGCGCGCTTCTACTTCGACGCCGGGGCAAACTCTCAGAATGATCACAAACAGCGCGAGGCGTGCTTTAGGGCTGCTGCCAAGGAGTATGCGCGCAGCGGCGATCTCGACGGCGAGCTGGAATCCCTCCTGCGGACGATCCTGCTCGAGGTACGCCACCGCGATCCGGACGAAGCATACGACATTCTGGCCTCACGCTACGTGGATTCGATGAAGCTAGGCAGCCTCCCCACTTCTGCGAGGTGGACGGTGCTCTACTCAGAGTCTTTGCGGATCCAGACTGGAAATCTGTTCGAGTCCACCCAAGTCTTGCTCAACTTCCTAGAGAAGCATCCGATCGAGGAAGCTGCCCACCCGGACGAGCAGAGTGCGCTGGCAGAGGTTGCCGAGCTCCTCGGTGACCGTTATACCTCCGCCGATGCGCATCAGCGTGCTCGGAACATGTATAAACTGGCGTACAACCTCTTCGCTTCCGCAGGCAACACCCAGGCCTTGGAGAAACTGAGCAAGAAAGCCTAAGAAGGCACAGCAAGAAGGGGCGGCCGCTAAAGCGGTCGCCCCTTCTTGCTGTGCCTGGCAGGCTGGTTATCTACTACGTAGCCACTACGCCGCGCCGCCAAACCACCGCCGGTTCGCAGGCAGCCAGAGCAGTACAATGACTGCGGCGGAAGCAATGGATACTGGCATCACCGAATCCACCGGAATGAGCAGCACCAACACCGCACTGATGGCGGTCAGGGCGATCCGTGCTACCTGCTGGGCGTGCAGGACGTAGGTGGTGAGCACGCACACGAGGAGCACCAACAAACCAATGAGCACACCAAACTCGGTGGAGAGACGGTCCATGCGGCTCACGGCCGTCGGGCTGTTTTCATGCGCCACCAGCTGGCAGATGGTGTAGACCCCGTAGGCGCAGATGAAAAGCTCAATAACTGCCACGATCTTCAGTGGCCACGGCGCCCACAGCGCCTTCATGTCCGCCGCGCGGCGCGTCTCTCGCTGGGACTCCGCCACCTCTCCGTAACGGTAATCCTGGGTGGCGTAGGCGCTACCCGCTGGTGCCGCCGACTGATGTGGATGACCCTGCGGGCGATTCGGCGGCGGGCCGCCGAACTGGGAGCCCGGCCCCTGGGGGCTTCCGAACGTCATGAGACCTCCTGAGCAAATACTCCGTGGCGGCTCAACAACCAGCGGATGGGATCCAGCACGCGGTACGGGGCGATGCCACTGCGCGCCAGCTTACGGCCCGTCGGTGCCTCACCCAGCGCGGAGACTACAAAGAAGCTGCCGTCAGCTGGTGCGGCCGCGCCGAGCTTGTTGATGAGGTCATGCGCACCAAGGAAGCTCAGGAGGGAGTGGGCCTCCTGATGAACCATGTGGCGGTCAGAGTCGTTGAAATTCCACCCGGTATCGCGGCGGAAGGCCGCGCCCTTGTTGCCCATGATCTTCTTCCAGCGGGCATCATCAACCTGCTCGAGCTTCTGGACGGTATCGAACTTCGAAATCGTCACTGCCAGCGGCGGTGGGGTGTCCGTATCCAATAAATCCAACAGGTTGTCAAGGACGCTGAGGGAGTCCGCGCCAAGCTCACCGATGTTGGGGATCAGGCCGTGAATATAGTCCTGAATCTGCTTCACGCGCAGCGGATCGAAGAGGAAAATAACAAGGTCAGCGTAGGTGAAGAAGGCTAGGTTCTCACGGTCTGCTTCACTCTCCGGCGGATTCTCCAGGTCCTCTCCCGCAACATCGCGGAAGACCAGGTAATTCATGCGTTCGACGCCTTGCGGGTCCGGCCACTTGCCCAGCTCGAAGATGAGAGGGTCGCGCTGGTAGGCGTCGGTAGCCACGGCACTCGGGGTGGGGTCCATGGCACGCATCTCCTCAAAGAGCGGCTTCTCGTAGACCTCCTCGTAGCGCTCCCGCGTCGACCTATCCGCCGGCTGAACGGAACGATTGTGCTTATGCGCAAGCTGCTTGAGCTGCTTAATCATGACCGCGGTGTACAGGGACTTTCCAGAGTTACGCGCGCCTGCCATGGCCACGCAGTGCGTCACCGAATCAGTCCACCCGTCCGGCAGCTCGCGCTGCGTGTACGGGCTCACCGTCGCTCCGTCCTCGAGCGGCTTAAAAGTCCAGGGGCATTTAGCCATTGTCATTTACTTTGCCTCCTTCAGCATCGCGGTGACGCGGTCCGTCAGCTCTGCCAGCTCCGCGTTGGATCCAGAATCGAGCTGATTGGCCACCTGTTCATCGATAACTGCGAAGGCCACCTGGGAGGGGATGCCATTCGCCTGGGCCAGTTCCAGCTCCTGCCGGCCAATGGTGCTCACGATGAGGACCACCGTAGGCACGCCGGTGTTGAGCATGGACGCCACCGGAGAATCCGTGACGTAGATAGCCAGAGACGTCGTCGCCTTTAGCGTCTGCCCGCGCCAGGGGCGCTGGCCCACGCGCTCGGCGCCGTTCTCAACGACAGTGCCGATGAAGCGGGTGAGTTCTTCTACCTTGTGCGTTTGGATGCTGTCCTGACCATCGGTGGCACGGAATTGCTTGAAGGCATCCGACAGCGCATCAATGTACTTGGCGGCCGCCTCAATCGTCCGCGGCGTGGCATTGACCTGCATCGAGGCGGAGCCGTCAATGATAGCGGTAACCGCATCGAGCCCGGACACGTCGAGCTCCGCACGGCGCATCTTGGAGCGAACCTCACGCGCCGAGTCGGTGATGCCGGCACCCTCGGTACTGCCGAAGGCCTTAAAGAACAATCCCTCAGGGCCCGCGGTGACCTCGGCGAGACGCTCGGGGGAATCCTCCGCGGCGTCGATCAGCACGCGCGGGAAGGAAATATCATCGATGCCGTTGCTGACGCGGAGGCGAACCTCGCTGCGCTTGGCGTAGGTACCGCCATTCTTAGGCTGTACCTGAATGGTGGCGCTAGCCGGCAGATCGTGCACCATAAGCGCGAGATCGTGCACACGCGCTGCCTGCACGTCATCGCCCAAGATGACCAGCTCCATGGCGGCGCCGCCGACGCCGACCTCAAAAGCTTCAACGGTGAGGTTGCCTTGCGAACCGATGCGGAGGGACTCGCCGTCCCGCAGTGTGTATTTAGCCATAACGCTTCCTTACCTTCCGTGGAATCCGTTGCCTCTGCCGCGACCAAAGTGACCGAAGCCGGAGTGCTGTCGCCCCGGCTCAGTGAACTGGTTCGGCGCCGTAGGCGGTGCTTGTCCCGCAGTCGGCTGCGGTGGGATGTTTTGTTGCTGCTGGTGTTGAGTGAACTCATCAAGCTTGTAGCCGACGGCGTCGAGCACTCGGGCCACCCGCTCACCAGCGTGGCGATTGCGCGGATCGTTCCGGATCGTCATCGCAAACCCAGTAGCAGTCAGGTTAATGATTTGCTCGATGTCCGCGGGCTGCCACTGATCCAGGGCATCAGCCGCGAGCAGCGAATACTCGGGCGGGAAGTAATAGACCCAGGAGGCCACGACAGCCGACATCAGCCGCTTATCCAGCCCGCCCTCCAAGGAGGACTTGTCCAGGTATGCCAGCTGAATCGAGCGTCCGCGGTGGGTATCGAGGTACTCGGCCCACCAGTGCGGGTCGAAGTCTGTGAGCATCTGCCATTCATCGTTGCTGAGGCCCGGGACTACTGCATTGCACGCCGCAGACGGTACCTGCTGCTCAGAGGGTTCTGCGTACTGGTCGGCACCCTTATCTGCCCCCTCCGGGGTGCTGGCCGGGAAGGATGCGAAAGGCGAATCCTGAGCAGCATCCGTATGTTCCGGAGCGGGAGATTCCTCCGCTGCCGACTGCACCGGAGAAGGATCCGCGAAGGGATTATCGTGCGCGGCACTCACCGGCATACCGATAGTGCCTTCATTGCCCTTCTCAGTGGACCCCGTAGGGAGCTCCGTGGACGACGCTGGTGCGGCAGCAAAAGGAGAATTGCCGGACACAGGCGCCCCGAAGGGCGACGCGTCCTCCGCCCACACATTGTGAGCGGCCGCGGAATTCTCAGCGCTGTTGTGGCTTTCGTGGCTGTCATGCTCGGGCTCGGCACCGTGTTCAACCTGGGCATCCTGCGCTGCGGTCTCCGGCGCTTCCTCAGCAGAGGAACGCTGGAACCCGCTGACGTCTGGAATGGCCTCATCCACAGCAAAGACCACTGGATTTCCGGAAATTGCTGTGTCCGCCAAGCGCCCTTTCTCGCTGGGCGGCACCACAATCATCGTGGAGGTGCTCAGCGGGAATTCGTTAATGGCGGCGGCCCGCTCGAACGTGGAGAAGCCGAAGCCGTCGTCCCCTGCCTCACGAGCCGTGGCCGCAATCCACAGCGCCGCCTGGTTATCAGGGGCCACCAGAATGACGAAACCGTTGGAGGAATCCAACACCGTGGCCATTGCACTCACCAGCTCGCGGTTGAATGCTGGGTCCGGGTTGGGAGTTACGGAACGGAACGCCGGCGGCAGGCGATCCGGTTGGCGGAACTCGCCGTCCAAGAATTCATCCAGCAACACGTCCGAGGTCAGCGGGCCGCGAGCTTTAATCTCCGCCGGAATCTGCACCTTGTCCACTTCGTAGATGGAGAAGGGCGTCGGGATATCTGGGGAGTACAGCACCGCCGACGGCGCCGGCGGCGTGCCGGTGCGGGTGATTGCCGTGTAGGTAAACACGTTGCCGCCACGGCCAGTCGCATCCAGACCAGCTGGTACGGACACCATGGTCACCCACTTGTCGGCCTCAGGCGTAAGTGCAAAGACCGCCGTGCGGCGTACCAACTCAGCGCGCTGCTGGTCCGAAGGGAAATCCGGAATGGTCTTGCCGTTGTTGAGCGTCGTGGGGACATAGGAGATCAGCTCAGAGAGCTCCTCCCGGGTGATGTCACCCGCTTTGCTGCCCACTCCCCAGCCACCGGCGCGGCCATTCGAGCGGGAGAAAGAAGCGTAACTAAAAGCACCGCCCATGACTACTGGCCTCCTTGGTAATACTGCTCGTTGTACTGCTCGGCGTAGTCCTCGCTGTACTGCTGGTTCTGGCTATAGTCCTGCGGTGCAAAGTGCAGCTTATTGGCAACGTCTTTCTCAACCACGACGGCCTTGTCCAAGGCGCTGAGGTTGGAGGAAGAGTCGCTTTCACCGCCAGCGAAATTGCTGTAGAGATCCTCGTTTCCGAATCCAGTGAAGGAAGAGTCGTAGCCGCTATCGGCGCTTTCCACCGCGAACAGGCGGATGTACCCACCGCGATTGATGTGCTCCCGCAGATCCACCGTGAATTTCGCATGCGCCATGGGCTCGCCCGCCAGCTCGTAAAAGGTGAACGTGGTCTGCTGGACACCGTCCTTGATACCGGTGAGCACCTGGCCGTCGTCGGGGTAGAGCGGCAGGCGGTCGGGACGGTAGACCATCTGGCAGGTGAATTCACGCTTGTCGCCATTGCCCAAGCTCCACACGAACACGTCTGCCATGCCCTGCATGAAGTCGTAAATAATGTCGTAGGTCACCGGGCGCAGGCCTTCGTACGTGATCTCCAGCTTGTCACCCACGGTTCGCTTGCCTGCGAACACAGCGTAGGGCTGGAGCGTGACGGTTTCTCCGTGCGGCTTCAGGCGCAGGCGAATGCCGCCTTGAAGGTCGTAGTCTTCCTCACGAACCTGATCGACGCCCTCGCTGGTGGTGTACTCCACCGCGGTAGCGCCCTGTGGCCAGTCAAAGGTGATGAGCTGGCTATCCACGCGCTCGATGAGACGGTACTGGTCCTCCTCAATGGACTGGACGCGCTGCAAAACCTTGGATTCGCCCACCCACGCATCGGCGTCATTAAAGTTCACCGGCGTGACGTAGATTTCGTACCAGTCGGAAGGCCACGGCACGTTGGCCGTTTGGAAGGAACCTGGCTCCGTCGTGCCGCGGCTTTCCGCGATGGCGCTGGCGAGTGCGCTTTCAACGTAGGTCTTGGGCACGGCGGCGGTGCGCAGCTCAGCCTGCGGCGGATTCGGAGTGAGGTAGATTTTGACCTCGCCTGTCTTGGGCGAGTACCAATCCATCTCGATCTTGTCTTCTCCGCCATCACGGCGGCCCTCACAGCGCGTCAGCTCCATCTTTTCCAGCTCACTGGCCATCTTGACCGTGCGCTGCACGGCCACGACGTCGGGGCTTTGCTCAGTTGCGTCACGGAACTGCGCCTGCCCCAGCAGGGAGATAACCATGGTCTGGCCGGCTTCCTGCACCGGGATCGTGGCCTTGAGTCCGCTGGAGTCCACGGTTTGCTCAAACCGCGGGGAAAGGACGTCCTTTTCGGTGTCCCTGCACGCATAGACAAGAGCGCTCTCGTGCCCATGCAACAAGTCCCAGGACACCTGGATGGCTCCCTTAATGGTGGAAACCTGAACGTTCGTCGGTGGGAACACCACCGCAGTCTCTCCCATAAAGTACGGCTGGGAGTTAATGACTTCTTCTAGGCCCTTGCCCTTATACGCCCAGACGGCGTAGTGGCGTAGGCCTTGCTCACCCGGGTTGTGGTCACGGTAGGCAGTGCCCTGGGTAAAGACCAAGTCTTCGCCGTCCTCCGGCGTCGGATTCATCACCGAATCTGCTCCCACCACGCGGTAAATAACCAGTTCGTTGGGAGCGTGTTCCAGCTCCGGCCACCACAGTCGGACCGGGTGGCGCTGATCGTTGTCTTCCGGCTGTGGTTCCGGCTCGGCGCCGTAACCAAGGTCCTCGGCAGAGTCCTCCGCCTCCGTCTTGGCCGGAACCTCGACCTCGTACTTAATTCCCGGCGGCACCCATCCCGGCTGCTCACGGAATTCGTACTTGGCTTCAATCTCGAAGTCCGGAATATTAATGTAGTCGGCTTCGTTGACCTGGGTCTTCTGCGCCTTGGCCAGCCGAATCCTCTCCCATTCTGCAGCAAGGTCAAGAGCTGGAGCCGCTGGTTCCGAAGTTGCTTCCTCAGGGCCCGCAGAGCTATCAGAATGTTGCGACGCAGTGGGCTGATCCTTCAAGGAATGGCGCGACTCCGACTGCTGTGCAGCCTTGGCGGCTTGTTCATTCAGTGCCTCTGCGCGCTGATCTGGGACATCGACGCTCTGGCCATTGAACGCGGCAGCGATTTGGTCAGCGAATTGCCTGAAGGGTGCAGACACCGAAGCACGCACATCATCAGCGCTGACCTGCTGGAGATCATGCAGGGGCTTGAGCTGGCTCATCGGAATATCCTTGATGGTGAATTTCGAGCTGTGT
The DNA here is from genome assembly GCF_046097495.1 of Corynebacterium axilliensis. Lineage (NCBI taxonomy): Bacteria > Bacillati > Actinomycetota > Actinomycetes > Mycobacteriales > Corynebacteriaceae > Corynebacterium > Corynebacterium axilliensis. The sequence goes on along the minus strand of NZ_CP175768.1, from coordinate 2,019,651 downwards.
GTCATCAACGTTCCTTAGAAAGTCTCGTCCAAGTCCGACAAATCGGGCGCGCCGCCGCGGCGGGGAGGTGCCTGGTGCCGGCCCTGCGAAGATTCCTGGTCAGTGTCGTTGAGTGGGCTGCTGAAGGACATATGGTCGATGTCATCCAGGTCATCGAGCGACAGTGCCGCGGCATCATGCACGTCGTAGCCACTCGTCGAATTGTCCGCAATGAGGTACTTGAAGTCGGTGATCTTGCCGTACTGGACCACCGTCACCGAGCGGGACAGCTGGCTGGTCAGCGCGGTTTCGCTATCGACTTCCACAATTCGGGTGCGGTCGCCATCAATCTCTGTGTAGCCCTCAGCACCGCCGGCGCGGGTAAGCGCATTGGAGCTGAACGCCTGCAAAGCACCCTTGTCCTGATTCATGCCCGCCAGGAACTCACTGGTGCTTTGGCTGCGCTTTTGGCCTTCTTCGCGGAAGACCACTCTGCCCAGGTACTGCTGGAGGCTGCGGGTCATGCGCGGATCCGTGATGACCTTCTGCCACTCCTGCTGCTTGAGGTCGCGGTCCTCCATGAAGCGGCTGTCCAGGTTGCGGGACAGGTGGTCCAGCGGCGTGCCGGTCTTCCATCCGCCCATGCCCCACATATCGTGCAGCGCCACGGCCGTGTGGCCGGTGCGGTTGCGCTCAAACGCTTCGTTCATATCATCCAGCAAAGACTTCAGTGACTTGTGCGCCCACTCCGACTGGTAGATGTAGGTGCGGATTTCATCGGTCATTCGCTTTGCGTTGTCACGGTTGAGCTCCGCTTGGGCAATACGCGCGTTCTCCGGCAGGCCCGACTGCGGAGTGTGCAGGTGGTCGCTGAAGGTCTCCTTGCGGCCAAACGGGGCAAAGATCGCGCGGCCCAGCAATGCAGACCAGCTCAGGAACTGGTCGTACGCGTTGGAGATCCAGACGATTTCTGCAGATGCAACAGCCACGTTTTGAGCTGCGATTTCCTGATTACGCTTCAGCAGCTTACGCCTCTGTTCGTAATCCAAGAATCCACGTTGGGCCTTGGTAAAGACTGCCCACGAACAGACCAGGAAGATCAGCACCGCGATGATGATGCCCACCACGTACCACGGCCAGTCGAACCACTGGAAGTATTCACCCAGCGGCAGGTCCGGGTTGTAGCAACCAGCCACCATGTAGGTCATGAGGGCTAGGACTATGAATAGGCCCAGCCACATGCCGCGGAGCTTGCGGCCCAGCACTTTGTTCTCCTTGTTGAAATCGCGCGCCTGGAAATTCTTCGCAACCTCTTCCAGCTCGCGGACCTTGGCGTGAGCGGCGCGTACCTTATCCTCCGCGGTGCGGCGCGTGTCAACGATTCCCTGTCCGACTTTCCAGGCAAACGTCGTGCTGTTCTTGGCACGCCAGACGTTGAATTCATGCTTTTTGCGGTTAACCGCTTCGTTGCGCGTCTGCTGGCTGGTGTATTCGATGGCCTCAGCGTAGCGCTCCGCGTCCATGGGATCGAAGGGCTTCACGGTTGCCTGGGACTCGTGCTTGTACCCCAGAGTGCTCGTCATCAGCGGGTGGAAGCCCTTAAATGAGGCAGTAAGGTCCTGCACGGACTGGCCGCCGTACTGAACGATGTACATGTTGTTCTGGTTATCGCGACGACCGCGAGTATCGATCTTTTCGCTCCAGGAACCGTCCACCAAGCCCAAGGCGTAGTCGCGGTAGGCCTCCCACGTATGCGCCAGCTGCGGTTCCTGCCCCAGGTCAAAGCCTTGTTCGCGAGCCATGCTCAGGGTTTGCTCGCTTGCTTCACGCAGCTGGTCTACGCTCGTCGCGCCAACAGACTTGCCCGAGTGGCCGTTTACCACCAGCTCCACGCTGGAGTTCTCGCCGTACAGCATCTTCTGAAGGAAGGTCGCGGCACTCTTGTTTACGGCACCGCGCTGGCCGTCCACCCACTCCTGCGGCTTGCCCACGACGTTGGCCCAGTACAAGCCGAGGTTGTTCTTCAGCGCTGCCCAACCGCTGACCTTTTGACCCTGCAGCTTCTCGTACTCCTTCGGCTCACTGACCAGCGGAGAAATCTGCTGGCTAATGAATTCCTGGGACAGCTGGTCTGTCAGAGCCTCCGGGTTGGGGTGACCAACAGCACGGGTGCTGTTGGTCACCTGTGGACGGGGCAGGGGTTGGGTCGGGTCGAAGACGATCTTGCGGATGTTGTCTTCGATCTCGCTGGCGTCGATGGTGCGGTGGAAGGCGCGCACCAGGCGGAAGCGCTGGCGGTCACCCGTCTCAATCAGGCGGTGCGTGTCCGGGTCGAACACGGCCGGCTCCGGCATGCCGCGCCACAGACCAAAGATACTGGCGACGGCAGGAGCAGCGAACTGTGCGAGATCGAAACCATCCTGGGTGCGGTGGATCGGACGGATACGAGTCGAAGACGGGGTGCCGCCCTCTTCTGGGGAGAGCACGAGATTGTTCCAACCATACAGCGGCGGCACAGTCACCGGCTTTACCGGCAGGGCCGACAGCAGCAGGCGTACACGCAGGTTAGAAGCCTGGATCAGGCGCTGGTCGACCGCAGCAACCCACGCCGTGAGCTGATCAACGTCCTGCGGCTGCTCTGGGTCCATCGGGTCAATAGTGACGAGCAGGGCATCACCGGTGATTTCACGCAGGGCCTCATCAAGAGAGGTCAGCCGCGCGGTGCCAGCTTCCGTGAAGGAGCGAACAACCGCGCCGGTAGTGGGGTGCGCGTAATCGATCCACAGGAAGTCCTGCAGCAGGCCGACAGCGCGCAGGTCGCTAAGGCGCGAGCGGATGTCATCCGCCGTGGGGCCGTGTCCGAAGATAATTACGTTCGTCATTAGAAGGTGTCATCCAGATCGTTGAGGAGGGAGTTCGGACCAGAGGACTGCGAGAGCCCGCTGTCGGAGTCGCGCATCTGCGGGGTCGACTGAACCGCCGGATTTTCTGCGGCGGTCTTGGCCTGGTCAAGATAATTGCGGATAACCGGAACCATCTCAATAACGTCCTGCGCCAAATCGCGGTAGTACGGGGTCCCCGAGGCAATCTCGCGGGAGCGAATCTCCGCGAAGGGCTTCTCCTGGCGGCCCTGCCCCGGCAGGGAGTTACGGTAGCCGGGAACGAAGTGGTCGGCATTACGAACAGACTTGTCGAGCTCCGCCACGAAGGATGCGTAGCGATCATCGATGGAGGAGCCCACGATGCCGCGGTCAGGCGTGTCGCCAGAGCTCAGGAACTCTGCCAAGCGGTGAACCAGCGGGTGGGTGGAGGCGCCGGAGTGAGCGAAGTCTTTTCCGTCGTCGAAGAGCCCGCGCAGCAGCTGGTAGGGGTACAGGGAAGAGGCGAACCCGTAGGGTCCAGACTCCTGCACCTTGGCGTAGGCGATGAAGATGGACTCGAGCACCGAGGTCATCCAATCGGCCTTCTTAATCATGCGGCGCGGTGAGATGAGCATCGGGTTCGGGAACTCCACCCAGCCGTTCGTGCCACCCTGGGTGTCATCGAAGATGTGCGCCGCAGCGTTGTCAGCATCCGGGTCGGAGATGAACACGCGGCCGGTAATGCGGCCGATGATCCATCCGGCGACCATTGCCTGGCGCTCGGTCTTCGTGAGCGGGAGAGCCGCGGCGAGCGGACGGGTACGGCGCTCCGACCACCACGAGCCGTCGAAGTTGTCCTGCTTCTCAATGTCCCGGGCAATGTAGCTGAACATGGAGGAGAATGTGATCGGCGAGTAGTTCGGGTAGGAACCAAAAATCTCGATGTGTCGAATGTGGTCCGACTGATTGAGGGACTTACCCAATGCGGTTCGCGACGGCTCATCAATTTCCGGAGTGTTCAGGACGGCTTCAAGCTTCGCCGCGATACCCGTTTCCTCAGAGCCAAGCTCAGCGAACGGAACGTCGGAGAAGGAGTAGGTGTACTGGACCTTCTTGCCGTGGATGCGCTGAACCATGTCGTCGTCCACTGCAGCAAGCGGGCGAGCGTTGCTCAGCGCGAGCCGGAAGGCCTCGACGAAACGTCGCTTGCGTTCGTCGTGCTCAACCTCGTTGATGTCCGGCGTCAGCGTGAGGTAGCTGCGCAGGTCCACAGAGTTGAACTTCTGGAACTCGTAGTCGCGTCGGTTAATCCACTGGCGGGAACGCTCCAGCAGGTCGCTCGGGCGAATCTTGGCGTGGTAGTGCGCGCGTTGGGATTCGCGGGATTCACCGGTCTGCGGGTGGCGCGACAGGAACTTCGAGACCCAGCCGGCACGGTTAGAGTACTCGTCATTAGTGCGCTTCTGTGGTGCCAGCGTGTCATTCGGAGCCTTCGTTGCGTCGAGAGATTCCCACTGGCCGCGAATGACAGAACGCACCGCATAGGGATAAGCCTGCTCATAGTTGTAGACATCTGACGTCGACTTTTGTCCCTGGATAGTACGCAACATCTGGTCCTGGTAGTCCTCAATAAAGGAGTTGACGTCCGTGAGCATGATTTCGTTCTCGGCACCCTTGAAACGGGATTCAACGATCTCATCAATCTCCGTCGGCCATGCATTGACCTCGTCACTGCGAACATCGGCCAGCTTCTTAGTTTCTGGACGCTTAGATTCTGCTTTCTCCAGTACAGCGTGAGCATCCCCCAGCTCGCGCTTGAGGTAGAACAGGTTCTCATCCGCATAGTCTCGGAGAACATCCTTGAGCTGATTCGCAATGGACATCAAGACGTAGTAGTAGAACTGCTGCTGGTACAGGTTCATCAGCGCGTTCACCGTCGGGGTCGGATCCGTCATCTTTCCCTTACCAGTCAACGGGTTCAGATGCGTCTCAGAGCCCTCTGGGAGAGCCAACACGTAGGTGTTGCGGTAGCGCTCAGAGTTTTCCGCCAGTTGCGGCATCAGACCGTCGGAGTTGGTGAGCACATCCGTAATCTTGGAAAGCACCTCGCGGACGTAAGGTACACCCACCTCAGCCAGTTCGGCCTCAACCATGGCCAGTACGCTGTCGCTGAAGAGGTTGGCATAACGGTAAGCAAAGTCGTAGGCGGCGCCATCCAGAATGGAGGCGATCGCCTGTGCATTCTGGGGGTCTGCCATGTTGCCCTCGAACTCTGCACGCCATTCGTTGACGTTGCGGCCCTGACCAACCGGGATGTAGTTCTGCAGCTGCCGCGTGGCGCTATTCGCGGCCTGCTGAGCCAGGCCGCCGAAGATTCTGTGCAGCCAGTTCCACACGCTGTTGTCATCAATTGGTCCGCCGGCAGCCCAGGACGGCTCCAGCGTGATGCCCTCGAAAGCCTTGGGCAGGCGCTCCTCCAGCTTCTTGTTGATCTGCATCTCGCCGGCATTGGGGTTTTGCGGGTCGAGGTGGCCGTTGAATAGACGCTCGAAGGCGCTGCGTGCAAGACGCTGGGAGGAGTACTCCGCGAAACGGTCACGACCCATCGAAATCTGGGCATAGCCCATAGAGCCCCACGGCAAGCGGTCCCACGGGGTGCCACCAGCCTGCTTATCCTTATCCCAACCGAAGTAGCGGCGACCGCCGTCAGCGGCCGGCGTGTTGGCAATCGCGTAGGAGACGAGGCTGTCGCTGGCCGTCGTCGACGCCATTAGGCCCGCAAGTGCGCGGCCCAAACCGCGGTAGATGGACATCGCCGAACCGTCGCCAAAGCGAGCACCCGTAGTACCCATCTTCGAGCCAATCGGGAAAATACGGCCAAAGGTCGGGCCCTCCTTCGGGTTACCCATATCGAAGGCCTCGAAGATGGCACGGTCATGCTCGTAGGAGTTGCCCATCTGCGCGGCGACTACCTCACCAAACATGGCTAGGGAGTTCGGCCATGCACCAGCCATATCGTCGGACTTGATGTCCGAGAAGATTTCCGGGGTGTACATGTACACGAGGGTGCTCTGCGGGTTCACATTGGGAATGGTGCTCAGAACGCGGCAGACATCGAGGAACATGGATGCACCGGCACCACCGGCCATAGAGGAAACCACCAGCACGACTGGTTCATCATTACCAGTGTCTGTGTCGTTCTTCGTCTGCTTATAGTTCAGGTCGTTGAGTTCCAGGATTGCTTCCTGAGTAAACATCTCATCAACGGCTGCCTTTAGGCCCTGACGGATCTCCTTCAGGTGCGGCAGGGTCAGCATGCGGCCGACGGCGCGGTACTGGCCGGCACCATCCGCGAGCTTGACGTTATTGGAGGCCGGATTTCGGGTTGCCCACGTGGCAATTTCTCCAAGCTTGCCAGCCCGCCCCAGAGTCTCGGATACACCAGCATCAAAATCGTTGTAGTTCTGTCGGGCACCAATACCAATGTAGTGACCACCGTTCTGGGTCACGTTCGGCAGCTTCTGCGGTCCAGCTTCCTCTGAAAGCGGGACGTCAATATTGACGAACTGCCACGCCTTGGGCAGTTCCGTCCGGTCCGGGTCAATGCTGCGTAGCTCTGCCTTGAGCTGGTCCATCATGAACGCCAGCGTCTTGGCGCCGGAGCCACCGCAACCGACGACGAGAAACTTCTTCATCTCTAACTACCTTTCGAAGGGGGTTCGCTTGTGTGCTGATGTGTGTCTTTATGCGGGATTACTTCTGCGGGCCAAACCCGGGTGAAGGAGGCTGGCCACCGCCATTACCAGGGCCGCCAGAGCTACCCGGCTGACCGAAGCCCTGCTGCCCAAAGCCGAACGGGCCGGACTGGCCAGGCTTGCCGACCCCAGACGGTCCGGATTGACCCGGCTTGCCGGGCTGACCGAATCCAGACGGGCCAGACTGTCCTGACTGACCGGGCTGACCGAAGCCGCCGCCGAACCCAGACTGACCAGGCTTGGACTGGCCAGGCTGCGACTGACCGAAACCACCGGGCTGAGGCTGGCCAAAGCCACCAGGCTGCGAGGAACGTTGCGGGCCACGCGGCGGCTGCTGTCCGGGCTGACCCGGGCGAGCCTGCGGACCGGACTGGCCCGGCTGGCCCGGCTGACCGGACTGGCCCGGCTGCGCTGCGGGGCCGGACTGCTTGGGCTGCTTCGGCTGCTTCTCTGCGGGGAACTCAACCTGGTCAAACAGCGGCAGGGCCTGACGGCTGATGTCGGAAGACAGCTCGTCGTACTTGGCGGACTGCGCCAGCGTGTCCACGGTAAGGACAATCTCGCCGGAATCCGGGTCGTTCTCGTTGCGCACGAGGAACCAAGTGTTCTGAATAGCCAGCGGAAGAACCGCACGGGAGCCGGACTTCTTACCCGTTCCAGCGATAGAGCCATCGCGCTGGACCTCAACATGGGCGGCGGTGAACGGGCTCAGGCCCATCTTGACCTTGGCCTCGTAGGAAGTCAGCTGCGCGGAGCGCGCGGTGGTGTTGACCGGCACGGCGCCCTGGAACTCATCCTTGTTGATCTCAAACGGGCGGCCCTTGTCGGTGCGGATGAGGGTGGAGCCCTCACGCTTGACCGGAATCTTCTTGGCAAACATGCGCGGCTTCTGCGGAATGCGTCCAGCGAACCACTTCATGATGTAGAGGATGGCCAGCGGAATGAGCAGGGCCAACAGAACAGCCAGGACGAAGGCCAGGCCGAAGGCAGACTTGCTGATCGGAGCGCTCATGGAGCCCTGCAGGGTCAGCGGCAGCTCAATCTGCTGGTTGTCCTCAGCAGACTGCAACGTGATGGCAGGCTCCACGCGCAGCGGGCCATCCGCCATCTCCTCGGCACTCAGGGTGACCGGGATGGTCTTCTTCTCATCCTTGGCCAGCTCGAGGGCGGAGTCCTCGGAGTTGTTCGCGGAGGACACCTTGAGGGACTGGATGCCGGACGGGAGCATTCCGTCAGCAGCGTCCACCGTCTGATCCGCAATCCAGACCTTGCCGGGGCCGGTCACGGGAACGTCGACAGTAATTTCCTTGTCCGTCATCGTGATGGTCTGGGCAGAGCCGGCAGTCGGCATGTTCACCGGGGTCACCGTCAGCGGGGTTTCCGCGTTGATGGGATCCAGCTTGGAGCCAGGGCGGTCGCCTGCCCCCTTGGTGGTGATGTTCACACTGGTCACCAGCTTGCCGGCGCCGGCCTCCTCCACCTTATCCAGCGGAATGTCCACCGGGTTGCCATCGGTAATCGGGGCGTTATCCACCAGGGTCACGGGTGAGCCGTCCTCCGGGACGAACTCGACGTGGAGCGTACCTTCGCCATCAAGCGAGCGGGCCTCCCCTTTGCCGTCGACAAGCTGGCCCTTGAGAATCTGGTCGGAGTTGATGCCGCCCTCGACCTTCGAGCCGTCCTCGCGCTTGAGGTCCAGGGTAAGGCCCGGGACCATGACCACGGACGCAAGGTACTCGCCCTCGGTGCCCTCAGCCACCTTGTAGCCGAAGTTCCAGGCGCCAGCCCAGTCATCGCCGTCCTTTTCCATGGCGATGTCAACCATGCCCGGGAGCTTGTCGTTTTCCGTCACGGTTACCTTTGCGCCAGCCACCTTCGTGGTCTCCGGGGTGAGCTCAACGACTTCACCGTTCGGGCCAGTCAGGGTCGGCACCAGGTCTCCCTCGCCCACCGAGTTCTTCGGAACGGCGGACAGGCGCACCGGGGACACCGAGTCATCCAAGACGAAATCGAAGTTGTCCTTGAGGTTTCCTTCCTTGGTCACGCCACCAGAGGTCGGAATGAGGTTACGGAAGGCGGCGAAGAGCGCGGCGGGTTCCTCACCCGCGTCGAAGAATGCGCCGTTGGCTGCGCCCTGGCCACAATCGTCGCCCTCAGCCATGCGGGTGAGCTGGCTGATCTGGTCCTGGGCCTCCGCGGCTGGGACGAGTCCGACGTTGAACAGGCGGATGTTGGAGTTACGGAACGCCGTCACCGAGGAGTTCGGCTCACAGAGCTTATCCTGGGCGCCCTTGAGGTCGTTGGCCTCGGCGTCCGTGTAGTACTTGCCGTCGGTGAAGAACACGATGGAACGGCAGTTGCTGCCCTCGCGGGCGGCGAACTCCTTGAGCGCGCCGTTGTAAGCGGCACCGTAGTTGGTCTCCAGATCGCTGACGCGGTCATCCTGGCGGAACTTGTCCAGCTCCGCGTCCAGGGCATCGCCCTTGCCGGAGACGTTAGTCCAGTCGCCGTACTCGGCGGGGTCACTGTAATACTCGGAGCCGAAACCGGCGAGCTTGACGTTGATGTCCGCGCCATTGTCCTGGCCCAAGTTGGCCAGCTGCTTCACAATGTCCGACGTCGCATCGACGCGGAAGAAGTCAGCGTCCGTGGGCTTCGAGCCCTCGTAGCCCACGAGAGACGCGGACTGATCCAGCACGAGGAGCAGGTCCGCGGACTTCTCGCTAGCAATACAGGAGCCGAAATCGGACAGGTTCTTCTGCGAGACCTCAGACAGAGTGGACTCGGAGCCAATGCCTTCCTGCTGCTCCGGGGCCGGCGGCTGGTTCTCTTCCGGTTTATCCTCCGGGGCATCCGGTGCGGGCGGCGCGGGCGGGGCGTCTTGCGCCACGGCGCCCAGGCTTCCGCCGAATCCGGCCAGCAGCAAGGTGCCGGCGACAGCGAGTGCGCGAGTGTACTTCTTCATTAGGCGCCGACCGCCTTTCCTACGTAGAACGCAATCTCCACGGCCGCCACGATGACGAGGACGAAACTGCCGCCCATGATGACGCGGTACAGCAAGGTCTGCGTGGTGTTTTCGATATAGAAGGTCTCTGCCTGGCGCTGCGTGTTCTTCAGTGTGTACAGACCCAAGAAGATAAAGGACACGATGCCCGCCAAGAGCCAGCCGCCGATGGCCAGACCGAAGTACAGGCCCTGCGTCGGAGCGGAGGCCAGCGGCGCCACGATGAGCAGAATCAGAGCGATGACAGCGGAGACTCCCGCCGCGATGAGCAGCGGCCACGGGCCTTCCGTCGGGGTGGTCGGGGCAATTGCCTTGCGCTGTGAATCCTGCGCCGGTGCCTTCTGGCCAAAGCCACCGGGGCTGCTCGGGGAGCCGAATCCAGAACCAGACTTGGACCCAGCGCTCGCGGGCGCGGCCGGGGCACTTCCAAACCCCTGACCGGAGCCTCCACCGGAGTTTCCCGCCGGGCGCGGTGCGGGGCTGCCGGGCGCGCCGAAGCCCGAACCAGAGCCGAATCCCGAACCCGGACCAAATCCAGAGCCAGAGTTAGAACCGGAACCCGGGTTGGAGCCAGGCTTAGGAGCGGAGGCGGGACGGCTGGGCGAGCCAAAGCCAGAATCCGCTCGGGGAACCAAAACCGGAGCCACTCGGGGAACCGAAGCGGGAGCCCTGCGCGGGCTTCCCCGCAGAGGACTGACCCGCGGAAGGCTGGCCCTGTGGGGGCTTACCCTGCGGCGGGCGGCCGCCGAACTGCGGCGAGGAGCCAGGAGAACCAAATGTCATTGCGACGACTTTCTCTATAACGCGTGTTCCCTCTCGCCACGTCCCCCACCTTCCTGCGCCGAGGGCAGAAAGGCGGCGTCGCAGCCAGAGAGAGGAGAGTACTAGAAGTGAAGGTAGTCGCACCCCCGGACACGGCACCTGGTCACCGCCGCGCACAGCCACACGTATTCGAACACCGCCGAAAAGTGTCTGGCTTTTCTACGCCACAAAGAACAGGAAACGCGCAGGGAACGCGAAAACTCTGCAAGCAAAAGAATGCCATACAGCGGTTACTTTTTCTGCCCAGTAGAGCAATATCTTCGCCCCACCGGCCTCTCGTGACACGCAGAAAGCGGCGTTTTACAGCGGAATGTGTACCTTAAATCGGCTCAAGGAGTACTCCCCACCGTGAATACTGGGCCTACCCCATTTAGAGTTCCCCCAGTTTCGTGCAAAGATACTGAGCATGACAAATCAATCGGCAACCGCAACCACCGCTCACGGTGGCGAGAGCATCCGATTCATCCCGGTACATTCCACTTTGTACCCGTGGCTGGTCACGGTGTTCGTCGTCACGTTCCTCATCTCGAACATCAACGCCACGAAGGGCGTCCAGCTCGGCCCTCTCATTACTGACGGCGCCTTCTTCCTCTTCCCCCTCGCCTACATCGTGGGCGATGTCCTCTCCGAGTGCTACGGCTTCAAGTCCACCCGCCGCGCCGTCTACATCGGCTTCGCCATGGCGATTTTGGCGGCGCTGTCCTTCTATATCGCCATCTGGCTGCCCGCCGCGGACTTCTACGAGGGCCAGGAGGCCTTCGAGGCCACGTTGGGCCTGGTTCCGCAGATCCTCGCCGCCTCCCTGGCCGGCTACGTCGTAGGCCAGCTGCTCAACTCCTTCACGCTGGTGAAGATGAAGGCCCGCTCGGGCGAGAAGGGCCTCATCGCCCGCCTGGTCGCCTCCACCGTCGTCGGTGAGTTCGGCGATACCCTGCTGTTTTGCGCCATCGCAGCACCCGTCATCGGCATCGATTCCTTCGGCGGCTTCGTCAACTACGTCGTCGTGGGCTTCCTCTGGAAGACCGCCTGCGAGGTCATCATGCTTCCGCTGACCACCGTGGTTATCTCCTGGGTCAAGCGCCGTGAGGATTACGTGCCTATCGACGAGGCCGAAACCTCTGCGTCAGCGCCATCTAAATAGCAGCGACCTGTCCCGAATTTTCACCCCCTTGGCACACACTGTGCTACGGGGGTCTATTTCTCTCTTCCCTTTGCTCTCCCCATTGAATACAATGTATTCACGATGGTTAAGGAGGAAATATGGCGACTTTGACAATTCGCATGGATGATAACGACGCTGAACTCGTCAGGAATCTAGCTGCCTTTGAAGGCCGTACAATATCTGATTTTGCCCGAGCAGCGCTTTTAGAACGGGCCGAAGACTACTACGATCTTCAGGAACTGCGCGCAGCAATGGCAGAAGATTCTGGCGAACGGTTTAGCCTTGATGAGGTCCTCGAGGATCTCTAAAGATGCAGGAGAGAATCACTTCATATCACGTCGAATTCACGTCGAAAGCCCGCAAACAGCTAAAGAAGTTTGACCGATTCGATGCGCGAATCATCGTGACCTGGATCCAAAAGAACCTCGAAGGCTGCGAAGACCCTCGAGCTCTCGGAAAAGGATTGACTTCAAACCGTTCAGGTGAATGGCGCTATCGGGTCGGTTCTTACCGCATTCTGGCGTACATCCACGACCAGAAAGTAACGATTGAGGTATTCGCTATTGGCCACCGGAAGGACGTCTACGATGCCTAAGCGTCTGCGAACTTCCCTCATCCCCGCCCTGAGCCTGGCCACGGCGCTCAGCCTTGTGGCGTGCTCAGGTACGGAAGAAAACTCGTCGTCAGCGACGACGAGCAGCACGGCACCGGAGACACCGCGGAGCAGTGAGACGTCGTCAAGCGCAGCGCCCACTCCTCCCCCACTCAATGAGGGGCCGGCGCCCGCCCTGACCGGCACGTTTGAGATGGATGGTCCGGCCACCATCACGGGCGCCACGTACGATTCCATGCCTTTTGTCACCCCGCTGAACCCCGCCGGCCCACAGGCCACGATGGTGCGCTGGGTGGACGGCTGGGGTGAGTCACCCGCCACGGCGGAACAGGGCACCACCTACGTGTTGGGCCACGCCTGGGGCCAGCAGAAACTCGTGTTCAACCCGTTCTCCGAGGTTGTCACCGCCAACGTAGACTTGGGCGCTCCCACCACGGTGGAGGGCCTCGACGGGGTGCAGGTGCAGCGCTTTACGACGTCCACCCTCAACGGCTCCCACGTCCGCATGACCTCGGGCGATGGGGCGGGCCGCGAGTGGATCGTGGACAACGCCTTCCTCGTGGGCAAGGACCAGCTAGGCAGCGACGCCGACCTGATGAACACCGAGGTGCCCGGGCGCATCGTGCTCATTGCCTGCGCCGTCGACGGTTACACAGACCTGGACTACAACGTCATCGTCACCGGTCACTTGGCGTAATAGCGCCCCAGGAACTCGTCGCGGTAAGCCTCGTAGTAGCCGCCGTCGATAGCAGCGCGGATGTTGTCCACCAGCCGGATCATGAACTCCACGTTGTGGATGGTGCACAGCGTGCCCGCCAGGAATTCCTTGGCCTTGAGCAGGTGGTGGATGTAGGCGCGGGAGTAATTCTGCGAGACGTAGCCGCCGAACTCCTCGTCCACGCCCGCGAAGTCCCGCTTGAAGCGGGCATTGGTGAGGTTAAGCCGCCCATCGAGGGTGTAGACGCCGCCGCGGCGCGCCAGGCGGGTGGGTGCGACGCAGTCGAAGGTATCGGCCCCAGCCTCGACGGCGGTAAAGATGTCATCTGGCTCGGAGATCCCCAGCAGGTGCCGGGGCTTGCCGACGGGCAACTCGTCGCACACCCAGCCCACAATCGTGCCCAGGTTCTCCTTCTCCAGAGCACCGCCGATGCCGAAGCCGCCGAAACCGCGCCGGCCATTCGCCTCAGCGCGATCGGAGAGCTCCACCAGCCCGCGGGCGGCCTGGCGGCGCAGGTCCTCGTACTGTGCGCCCTGCACCACGCCCCACAGGGACTGGCGCGGCTTCTGCGGGCCGCGGGCGAGAGTCAGGCGGTCGTGTTCGTCCAGGCAGCGCTGCGCCCAGCGGCGCGTGCGCTCCACGGATTCCTCCTGGTAGGTACGGGTATCCACCAGGGTGGTGAGCTCATCGAAGGCAAACATGATGTCCGCGCCCAGGCCGTGCTGGATCTGCATGGAGACTTCCGGGGTGAAGCGGTGCGTGGAGCCATCAATGAAGGACTTGAAGTCCACGCCGTCCTCATCCACCTGGGCCATGCGCTCCTTCTTGGCCGCGCGAATATCGGACTCGGTGAGCTCCGCGATGTCCATGGCCAGGACCTTCTTGAAACCCACGCCGAGCGACATGACCTGGAATCCGCCCGAGTCGGTATAGGTGGGCCCGTGCCAGTTCTCAAAGGCGGCCACGCCGCCGGCCTCGTCCACGATGTCGTGTCCCGGCTGCAGGTAGAGGTGGTAGGCGTTGGACAGGATTGCCTGCGCGCCGGTCAGACGGATCTGCTCCGGGGTGAGCGTCTTCACCGTGGCCTTGGTGGCCACCGGAATGAACGCCGGGGTCTGGATATCTCCATGCGGGGTATGGATAACACCGGTGCGGCCGTGCTTTCCCGGCTGCGCTGGACCGCTCAAGTCCAGCTCCTTCGTTACATCGAAGGACAGGTCGGTCTCCAGCTGCGGCGTAGGGTGAGTCATAAGGCCTTAGTCTACTGGCTGCGCCGCCCCGTGCTTGCGCTCCCATTCTTCCTCGAGTGCAGTACCCTCGATGTCCAGCTGCGGGATGAGCTTGTCCAGCCACTTCGGCATCCACCAGGTGGTGTGCCCCATGAGGAACATGGTGGCGGGGACTAAGGACATGCGGACCAAGAAGGCGTCGAAAAGCACGCCCGCTGCCAGCGCGAAGCCGAAGATCTGGATGAAGGGCAGCGGCTGGTTGATGAAGGCCACGAACACCGCAATCATGATGATCGCCGCGGCAGTGACCACGCGGGCACCGGCGGTAAACCCGGCGATGGTGGCCTCATCGTTGGCGTTGTACTTGCGGTACTGCCCGCCCGTTCCCTGCGGGTAGCGCGAGATGTGCTCGCGCATGCGCGTGACCAGGAAGACCTGATAATCCATGGCCAGGCCGAAGGTCACGCCGATGAGGAAGATGGGCATAAAGGAAATCAGCGGGCCCGGCGCGGGCACCAGGCCGGTGAGGCCGTCCTGCCACACCAGGATGGTCAGGCCGAAGGCACCGCCGACGGAGAGCAGGAAGCCCAGGCCCGCCACCAGCGGCACCAAGATGGAGCGGAACACCGCCAGCAGCAGGACGATGGCCAGGCCCACCACGATGGCGAGGTAGGGTCCCATGGCCCCCTCAAGGCGCTCGGTGATATCGAGCTGCACGGCGGTCAGGCCCGTCATGCCGATCTCGGCGCCGGTCGTGTCTTCCAGTTCTGCGCTGGCGGTGCGCAATGCGGAGGCGGTGCCGATGGTCTTCTCATCCGTCGGCGCGGTGGTCGGCGTAATCATGATCTGCGCCGCGGTGGAATCCGAGTTCACGCCCACTAGCTGCGCGTGCTTGACGCCGCCGACCTGGTTGAGGCGCTGCGCGGAGTAGATGAAGGAGGCCAGCGCGGCCTTGTGCTGCGGGTCATCATCGCCCTGCTGGCTGGTCACGTACGGCTGCAGCGCGGCCGAGTCCGGGTTGGCGGTGGAGCCGTCCACGATGACGAGGAACGGGCCGTTGATGCCGGGGCCGAAGCCCTCAGAGAGCAGGTCGGCGGCCTTGCGCTGGGTGGTGTCCGGGTTGGACGTGGTATCCGCCGGCAGGGCTAGCTCCATGTGCAGCACCGGGGCGGTCAAAGCGCCGAGGCCCAGCACCACCAAGGCCATGACGACGCCGGGCATCTTCTGGACCGTGCGCGCCCAGCGGTTGCCCATGGTCGGGCGATTGCGGCGCGGGCGGCGCTTGGTGGGGTTGCCCGCCACGCCGGGGATGCGCCCGGCAAAGGCCTTATCACCGAGCAGGCCCAACAGGGCCGGCACCAAGGTGAGTGCCACGAGGACGGCCATGAGCACCGTGCCAGCGGCGGCCAGGCCCATGGCGGTCAGGAAGCCGATGCGCGCCACCAGCAGCGCGAAGAGCGCGATGAACACGGTCGCGCCGGCAAAGACCACCGAGGAGCCCGCCGTGCCCACGGCCATTCCGGCGGCATCCGGCCCATCCATGCGGGAGCGCTCCTGCCGGTAGCGCGACATGATGAACAGCGCGTAGTCGATGCCCACGGCCAGGCCAATCATGACGGCCAGCACCGGGGTGAGGTTGTTGAGTTCGATCCAGTGCGTGGCGATCATGACGCCCATGGCGCCCAAACCCACGCCCACGACCGCGGAGATAAGCGGCATGCCGGCGGAGACCAGCGAGCCGAACGTCACAATCAGAACAATGAACGCCACTGCCAGGCCGATGATCTCCGAGATGGAGTTGACCTCGATGTCATCGCCGAAACCGGCACCGCCCGCCTCGACCTCGAGGCCGGCGTCGCGGCCGATATCCATGGCCTCATGGACCACCTCTTTGTCCTCCGAGGCTACCGAGTACGGACTCTCCGCGTTGAAATCAAAGGTGGTGTAGGCGATGGTTTCATCAGCATTGACCATGGCGAGGTTGTCAGCGTCCGCCCGCGCGGTGTCTTCCGGCAGGCCCATCGACGTGAACTGCTCGATAACCTGCTGCTGCAGCGCCGGCGAGACCTCCAACGGGTTGCCCCAGCGTTGCTGGCTGCCCTCCGGGATGTCTAGCTCGTCCGCGATGCGTGTCACCACGTCCTCGACCGCTTCTTTATTCTGCGGATCGCTGAGCTTCTCCCCCTCCGGGGCCTTGAAGACCAGGTTGACCGACGGCGCGTTCGCCGGGTTGCCGTTTTCCGGGAAGAGCTCCACCGCGCGGCGGGTGGCGTCAATTGCTGGCGTGCCGCTGATGGAGTACTCGGTGGTCATAGACTTCATCAGCGCCAGCGTTGCACCGCCGGCCGCCACCACGATGAGGATCCAGGCGATGATGACCTTCCATCGATTGATGTAAGACCAGCGGCCTAGGCGATAGAGCAGCTTTGCCACAAAGTTTCCCCTCTAAGATGCGCGCCTGTGCTGCGCGGTGCTTCTGGTAGTGGACACGAATGTGCACCAGTCTAACCAGCTGGGCTGTGAAGCCCTAACGGTGTCACGCTCGCCAGTAGGACACCACCACGTAGCTGGTGGCCCTTCTTTCTATTTTTCCATTGCGGGTGCGTCAAAGCGGATGGACAATGGTCAAAGGAGCAGAGAAGACAAATAAACTTCTCGCCCTTCAGACTGAAGAACCCCGAACACCTTATTCATAAACAAAACCGGCACTCCAGAGCTAAAAACTGGAGTGCCGGGTTTGGCGGTGGCGGCGGGATTTGAACCCGCGGTTGGGGGTTACCCAACAATCGCTTTCGAGGCGATCACCTTCGGCCGCTCGGACACGCCACCGCGTTCCAGATTACGGGAGTCGTCCCGAGCGACAAAATCGCTGCCCACGCCAGGCGGCGGGGACAGCGATTCAGCTCTTTAAGGCTAGGAATTAGTCCTTGAGGTTACCGATGACCTCGTTGGCCTTATCCTTGATGCCCTCGACGGCGTCGGAAGCCTTCTGCTTGGCCTCAGAGGTGACCTGGTCGGCCTTGCCCTCGTTCTCCAGGTTCTCGTTGTCAGTCACGTCGCCGGCAGCTTCCTTGGCCTTGCCGACGAACTCGTCCTTCTTGTTCTCGAAGTCACCCATAGTTTTCTCCTTTATCTATCAGCGTTTCTGATGTGGCCCCCAGCCTACACCCGATTCGGAGGTTATTGGAGGGCTCGTAGCCCGCATTCGCTCTCAGCGAATTCCACCGAAGAAATCGGTGAGCATGGTCGCGCACTCTCCCTCCAGCACTCCGCCGCGTACCTCGGGAACGTGGAGGGCGCCGGGGGCGCGGAGGACGTCGACAAGCGAGCCGCATGCCCCCGTCTTAGGTTCAAAGGCACCAAAGACCACCGAGGACACCCGGGAAGCCTGAATCGCGCCCGCACACATGGCGCACGGCTCCAAGGTGACAACCAGCTCGCAGCCCTCCAATCGCCAGCCATCGCCGTGCACGTGCACCGCCTGGCGGATGGCGTCCACCTCCGCATGCGCGGTGGGGTCATTGAGCTGCTCGCGGCGGTTAACGCCGGTGGCGAGTTCTCTACCGGAGGCGTCGTATAGCACGGCACCTACCGGGATATCCCCCGCCGGCGTGGTGCGCGCAACCTTCAGGGCGCGGCGCATGCGGGCCTCCGCGCGTACCAGCCCCTCTGCGGGTTTAAGAGCCATCCGAGTCGAAGCCGTCGATGAAATCCTCCAGCTCATCGCCAAAGCCCAGCTCGCCGGCGATGCGCAGGAGCATGTCGGACGGCCAGTCCTCATCGTTGTCAATGATGTAGCCCAGCTGGTCCTCATCCAGGCCCAAGTCAGTGAAGATATCGAAGTCGCCATCGCCGTACGGGTCGGCGTCCTCCCACTCGTCCTCGTCCAGATCCGGAATCTCAATGTCGCGCAGGTCCAGGAAGTCCGCGGCGAAATCGTCTTCGGCGGCATAGGTGGCGTCGGAAAGCAGCACCCGCACATCCCCCGGCACCGGGCGGACCACGACAAAATAGTCATCCTCCACGCACAACAGCGCAAATGCCGCGCCCTGGGAGCGCAGGTTGCGCACCGCCTTGATCGAGGTCTGGACATTGTCAAAGTCATCCTCGAAGGGGCGAATCACCCAGCCGGCCTCGCTGCGGGCAACGGTGATGGAAAAAGAGAGATCGTCGTGGCTCATACCTCGTCAGATTAGTCGGGTTGTGCCACAATTGTCACCGTGAGTTCTCAAGATGTTCAACGCCCCGTCTGCATTATCGGCCTCGGCCTCATTGGTGGCTCCCTGCTGCGCGATCTTGCCGCGACCAAGCACCCAGTATTCGGCTACAACCACTCCACATCCGGTGCCCGCACCGCCATTAAGCAGGGCTACGACGTCACGAACGATCTACCCGCCATCCTGCGCCGCGCGGAAGCGGACAACGCGCTCATCGTCATCGCCGTGCCCATGAGCGCGGTGGCGGAGGTCCTCGACGCCATCCAGGAGCACGCCCCGACCTGCCCGCTGACCGACGTCGTCTCGGTCAAGACCGAGGTGCGTCAGCTCATCACCGAGCGCGGCATGGACGCCCGCTACGTGGGCGGTCACCCCATGGCAGGTACCGCCGAGTCCGGTTGGGAGAACTCGAAGACCGGTCTGTTTGACCGCGCCGCCTGGGTTATTACGTACGACTTCGCGGCCGAGTGCGAGGCCCGCGGGGAGCGCGTGCCCGCCGAGTGGGAGGCCACGTTTGCCGATGTTGTACGCATGACCCAGATGGTCCACGCGGAGGCCGTCCCAGTGCGCGTGGTCAATCACGATGCCGCGGTGGCCCGCATTTCTCACCTGCCGCACGTGCTGGCGGAGACCCTCGCGGTGGTGGGCGATAACGGCGGAATCCTGGCCCAGTCCCTAGCAGCCGGCTCTTTCAAAGACGGTACGCGCGTGGCGGGTACGCGCCCCGATTTGGTGCGCCAGATGTGCGAGACCAACGCGTCCGCCCTGGTCGAGACCCTCGATGAGGCCTTGGAGCTGCTGCAGGATGCGCGCGATTCGCTGGCCTCGGATACGCCGTCCATCGCTGCGCTTGCCGACGCCGGCTTCCGCGCCCGCACACGCATCGAAGCCCGCTCGGGGGCTCGTAAGGAATCAGTCTCCCCGATCAAGATTTCCTCCCGCCCAGTCTTGCGCTTGCACCCGGGTGCCCCGAACTGGGTGGCGCAGCTGCGCCAGACCGAGTCCCTGGGCGGCCGAATCGAGAATCTTCTAGGCGGCGGAAGGGCTTCCAGCCCTGACCATCTGCCCTAGCAGGCGGTTCCTCAACTGGTTCCCCTCACCTGGTTCCAGTCAAAAGGTTTCTTTGCCCCCAAACGAACCTTCTACCTGGCTGCAGAGGGTTTCCTTGCCCCCAGACGAACCTTTTGACTAGAGACTTCTGAGTGGAGCCTTTTGCGTGCTGCCGGCCATGGGGTAGTTGGCAAAAGGCATCTTGCAGAAGGCATCCGTCACAAGGCGTTTTCTCGCTTGAAAACGCCTTTTAGGTCGTGCACATGGCGTTTTTGGCCCCAAAGATGCCATCTAGCGACCGACCGTGAAGGAGCGTGCGCGGCGGCATCGGGCGGCGTAGTGCGGTGGCATGAGGCGGTGCGGGACGCTTAGTCGCGGAATGTGTCGTCGCGGCGCTTGCGGGCTTGGGCCTCATCACGTGTGATGCCGAGCAGCGGATACCCCGCGAGGCCCGCTGCTAGGCCCACTGGCAACATCCAGAACATGCCGGAGGCCAGCCACAGCACAAGGCCAAAGACGGAACCGGCAATGAGACACGGAACGAGTTTCTCCTTCATGGAGCATCAGCCTAGCTGGCGGCTGCGCACTCGGGAAGCAACGGCCACCGCGATAAGTCCGAGCACCGCCGCGATTACAGCCGGAAGGGCGTAGGGCGCGCTGACCTGCATCGTCTTCGGCGGTTCTGGGGAGTTATCGGCGTTGAGGACGCCGTCGGTAGCGCGGCCGCTGGTGACGTCCTCGATCCAGTCGCGAACTTCGACCACGGAAGTAATCGCCGCGGTCGAGGAAGGCAGATCTGGGTCCGCATTAGACGTTCCAGCCGTGGCTACACCCACGAGGCGGCCGTCGACGAAGAATGGGCCGCCGGAGTCGCCACCCTGCATGCCCTCGCCGTTGAGGGACTTCACGTCCATGATGGCCGCGGCAATCATCGGCCCCACTCCCCCAAGTTCACCGGCTGGAATGCTTTCCGCCCCGTCGGGTCCAACGGCGATCTCTGGCATGTCGCCGCCCTCCATCACCTGGGGCGCGTCGGACGAACCAGGGTCGGGAGCGACCATTCCACCGGGGGCAGGCACTGCCATACCGCCAGGCGCCATAGCCTCGGTATCCCCCGGCGCAGTCGCCGCTTCGCCCGGAGCCACCGGCGTCATCTTCTGGTCGGATTCGTCCGGGCTCGCCGGTGGGGTTCCACCGGATAGCAATTCGCCTACTTCCATCTCGGCCATCGGCAGCTGGCCTTTACGGGCCATGCGCGAGCTGCTGCTCCAGCCATAGAAATGGCCCTTTTCACCGGCGGCGGGAACAGCATCTGCCAGCGTGGCGGGCTTGATCCCGGTCACGGGCTGGGTGAGGTGGATAAGGCCGGCGTCGATGGTGGGTGACACCGCCCAGGAGTCAGCATCAAAGACGCGGTCACCGAAGCGCGCCTGCGTGCCTTCGTTGTCGACGGACTCGAGGCAGTGCCTAGCCGTAAGCACCCATTGTTCGGCCACGAGGGTGCCGGTGCAATCGCCGAAGTTTCCTATCGTGCCCATCCGCAGCGCGGCCACGGCCGCGCTCTCCTCAGTGTCCGGAGCGGGCTGGGCAAATTCCAGGGCCATGGCCGGCGCAGCGCCGATTCCCAGGACCACAGAGCTGGCCAAAACAGCAGTTATCTTTCGTGCCGTCATTACGCGGCCACCTCCTTAATTGCCCAAGCCATGACCCTCTCGGCCGGGCCCTTTCCACAGAAATTCCGCCATAGTGCGCTCAGCACCAAGAACGCGAGCACAAAGCCCACTGCTGTAAAGGTGTTGTGCAGCGAGACGTTCGCTTGCCAATAGCGAGCCGTGAGAATGTGCAGGATATAGATGGTCAATGACATCGAACCCAAAGCGGCGAAGGGAAAGGTCAGGCGCGGCAGAGCTCTGCCCAGGATGAGACAGAGATGCAGCACCAGAGCAGTAGCCGCCACAGAGAGAAGAATTTCACCGAGCACGCCCGTGTGACCGGTAAAGCGCAGCCAACCAGGAATGGAAGGGTTGAAGCGTTGCCACAGGCCAATGCCGGTGACGACGACCGCCACCGCGGTCACAATGGTGTGGGTGCGGCGGGGGCGGGTGAGGTAGACGTCGTAAAGCAGCATCCCCGCCACTAGGTACGCCAGGAACGCCACGAGGGGGTAGACCTGCGGAAGGGTGTAGGGCGCGTAGAGCGCCGTGGCCGCAGCGGTGGCCAGCGCGAAGAGCACCACCTTCCAGGCCGTGGCCAGCGGCGGCACCCAGGCGGTGAGCGCCATGGCCGCGCCCATCACCACGAGCACGACCTGAATCTCACCGCCGACGGGCAGCAGCGCCACGCCGAGGAGCATGACCAGGCAGCCGCGGGCGACGAGCCGGAAAAAGACCCGCAGTGAGTAGTCGCGGGCCAGGATCATCATGGTGACCCCGGCGATGATGGCGAATCCTGCCGCGGGCAGCCCAGAGAGCACCACTTTTGTGCTCCACAGCAGGTTGGCCATGTGCAGGACAATCATGCCGATAATGGCCAGGGAACGGGCAATATCAAGGCCCACTATTCGGGCGCGCGCTGACACCTATTCATCTCCTTGCAGTCGAAAACGTCGAAAGACCGACCAGGGGCTCTGGCCGGTCTTCTTATTTGTGTTCGTTTTCAGGTCTGCGTTTCACGCAGCACTGCGTGATGCGCGTCTCAGCGGGTAAGGGCGATGGCTTGATCCCCACGCACAAGGTAAATGCGCTCAGGGGTTGCGGATGCAGCGGGGTCCACCATTACCTTGGCCGGTTCGGACAGGAACACGGTGAAGGGAAGGTCAATCTTTCCTCTGGGACAGGCCATTTCCGTCACACCACCAAGCTCCACCCCGCCATCAACCAAGGAGAAGCCGCCGCCGTTACAGGGCAACGACACCGCCTGGTTCTGGAAATCGAGGGAGAAATCCTCTGGGCTCGCCTCAGACTCCCACCTGAAAGCAGTGATGTGCTCCATCTGCTCGTCGTTTGCTTCGACCAGTTCCGCGGGTGCGTCCGTGATGATGCCATGCTTGGCGACGTTCACCGCCCACGCCTCCGAACTCCCCGCCAGCTCCGAGGAGCCCGCGCTAGAAAACAGCGAGGAGATAAATAGCAGAATGGCGGAGAGAATCGCTTTGATCATGGTGACCAGCATATCCGCCCGTAATCGGTTTGTCCCGCGACTCAATCCGCCATTTTTCGGTGCTTACTTGTCCAGGTCGGCGAGGATGCGCTTCGCCAGCTCCTCCGAGGACTGCGGGTTCTGGCCCGTGTAAAGGTTGCCGTCCACCACCACGTGGGAGCTCCAGTCCTCTGCGGCTTTGTCGTACTTAACGCCGGCGTTGACCAGCTCGCTCTCTAGGAGCCACTTCGCATTCTCCGCAAGACCGGCGGACTCTTCCTCGGTGTTGGAGAAAGCCGTGATGTTCTTGCCAGCGAAAGCGTTGGTACCGTCCTCGTTCTTCGCTGCCAAGAGCGCCGCTGGTGCATGGCACAGCAGTGCCAAGGGCTTTCCGGCAGCGAGGCGCTGCTTCAGAAGCTGACCCGATACAGCATCGACAGCCAAGTCCTCCATCGGACCATGGCCACCCGGGTAAAAGACGAGGTCAAAATCTTCCTCGTTGACGTCAGCGAGGGACTTCGGGTTATCGAGCACGTCCTTGATGGACTCCAGGTAAGCCCGAATCTCCTCAAGTTCCTTAGGGTCACCTGCACCCTCGCCGAGGCTTCCCTCATCCACCGTGGGCGCCACCGCGTTGGGGGTTGCTACGGTGATGTCCCAGCCGGCCTCACTAAACAGACGGTATGGAACCGCAAGTTCCTCAGCCCAGTAACCAGTCGGGCGAACAGTCCCGTCTTTGAGGGTCCAACCATCTGCTGCACTGACGACGAACAATGCGTTAGTCATTTCTCGAGTCTCCTATTATCGGGGGTTTGGTTAGGTGCCCCACTATGTCAGAAAACTCGAACGCGTGCAGTCAGCCCCGCGATCTCTGGTACAAGCACATAACCGAAGTTGATAGCACCACCGGGAAGAAGATGAAAAAGGTCCCGACGAAGCGGTGCGGCGTCGGCAAGCACTGGATAGTCCAGTACCTCGACCTCGAAGGAAACCGCACCTCCGAAACCTTCGATACCTACGAGGCCGCTGAGGTCTTCGACGCCAAAGTGCGCGTCAACAAGTCCGATGGCACTCTCATATCGGCAGACAAGAAAGACGTCACCCTGGCCGAGCTCTGGGAGCCGTGGCTCGATTCGAAAGCGAACATTTCAGAGAAGTCCCGCAAGGACTATATCTCCTACTGGAATACCCACATCCGCCCCGCATGGGGAAACAAGAAGGTCTCCCAGATTCAAGAGAACCAAGTCGTGGCGTGGATAGCTGGTCTCACCTCAACGAAGGGCGTTAAAGAGGGCCAGGAGCCGAAGCCCCTTGGAGGCTCTGCCAAGCGCAAGATTGCCGGCATGTTTAAATCCATGCTCACGCGCGCGGTGAAGATGAAGATCATCCACGCCAATCCACTCGACGGCTCCCCCTCCCCCGCCATCCCCAAGGCGGAGCGCCGCTACCTCAAAATCGAGGAAGTTAACGCCCTCCTCTTCGCCGCCAAGCACCCAGCGGTGAAAATGATGCTCGAAGTCCTCCTCAAGACCGGACTGCGCCCCGGAGAGGCCAAGGGCCTCAAGGTCAAAGACCTCGACGTTACGCGGCGTCGGCTGATGATCCGCCGCGACGTCGACGACCTCGGCCGAGTAGATGAGACCAAGACCCGCCAGCACCGCGACGTACCCGTATCCCGACTCATGCTGCTCACACTCGCCGAAGAAGCCGAGGGACGAGACCCCGAAGCATGGCTACTCCCCGACGAATACGGCCACGCGTGGACCACCGCGCGCTGGCGAGTGATTTGGGAGAACCTGCTTGTTGATGCCGGCGTCGATACAACGCTTAAGACCTACGAGCTCCGGCACACCGCCGTGTCCATGGCCATCGCGGCCGGCGCCGACGTCTACGTCGTTCAGCGCATGTGTGGCCACGCTTCTGCGTCGACCACGCTCAAGCACTACGGCCACCTTTGGGACGAGGGCCTGGACGAAGCAGCCGAAGCCATCGAGCGGCACCTTGAAACAGAACGCAAACGCGTTGAATCAGCCCAAGCCCGGCGCTCCCAGCGGGAAAAGGACGCGGGTGTGCGGCATTTGCGGGTTGTTCGGTAGGCCTGGGGCTAGATGGGGAAGGTGTCGGCGATTGGTGCGCCGCTGTCTTTGATGCCGGGCTTGAGTTCGATAGCGATTGGCATTTGCGCCTGCTCAATCTGCGCTTTGACGTGGTGGATTACGGAGAACAGGTTGGCTGCTTGGACGAATGGGCGCGCCTTGCCCTTGACGTAGCTCTGGGGAACGCCCACCCAGTGGATGTTGCTCTTCCGGTATTGGTCGCGCTCAAGGGTTCGGTCGGGAGACCTCATTTGCTTGATGTCGCTAGTAATCATGACGTCGACGTCGAGCTGTTCGAGTCGCTTGATGAGCGAGACGTCATCGAGGCCGAAACGGATGTCCGGCCCGGAACGGAGGAACTCGTCCTTCTTGAGCCAGGCCCTGAGCGTGTCGTCCATTTTGTGGTTGAGGCATTCGTCGAGAAAGAATCTCACACTGCCTCCTGGACCTGATTGTGGAACGAAAGCGCATCGCGGGCAGCCTCATCGGTAATGTTCGGGTAGAAGTCGCTAATCTCTCCTGGTTCCAACTCGCCGAGCATATAAAGCTCCGCGACGTCGCTGTAGGGTACGCGGGAGTCCTTGATGGTTGGGTAGCCACCCATTCGACGGGGGTCGACCGAGAGATTAGGCATCGGGTTCCTAAAGTCTGGCACCTGCTTGTTGTACCTGTTCATGAACGGTGCGTAAATGTCCTCGAGCGAGTAGAACTCGAACTGCCCCTTGTAGCGTTCGCTCAGGTCCATGAAGCCATCCTCTGTCCAGACCTTCACCGTCTTGCCGTCGGTGGCGAAACGGTACTCAGACGGGTGATCAACCATATCGAACTCGGAGAGTGACTCGAATGCCTTTCGGATCTGCTGTAGCGATGTGTGAGCCCGCAGACGGGCGATGGTGCGAAGCGCTACCAGGTCACGGAACGAGTACTCAATGGGCCTCTCCGCACTGACCTCGGGAATGAGAAGCTCACTCCTACGCCAACCTGCCAATTGCGCAGCCGTTGCGCCCGTGAGCGTAACCGTGAGTGGGATGCTGTACCCCAAGTTGATCACCTCCTTTTATGAGCAGTGTAGCGCGCGGGGCTGACATTGTTGGGTTGATTCTGTCGCGCGAAATGTGTTTGCAATCTGTTTGCAGGGTGTTTGCACCGCGTTTGCACCCACTTCGGTTTACCTGGGATTACTCGGGCCTACTTTTAGTCGACTAAAACGCGAAGAAACCCCCAGGCTATCCGGTGTTTATACCGTTTAACCTGGGGGTTTAGGTGGTGCGCCCGGAGGGATTCGAACCCCCAACCTTCTGATCCGTAGTCAGATGCTCTATCCGTTGAGCTACGGGCGCAGTCCGTTGGCTCGCAGTGCGTAACGCTGTAGCGTGTGCGCTCTGCTGTGCAACGAGGAATAACTATACCCACGCTCTGGAAAACTGACAAATCACCACGTCACAGCAGGTTTTTCACCCTTAGTGGCGGGATCTAAATTCAACCGCCGTTTACCTTGCACGGCACTGCCTTAGCTAAGCCATGAAGGCTAAACGGACAGGCCGAAGATGGGCACCGCCAGCAGGTAGACGGTGAGGGTGATGAGGAAGATGCCGAGGATGTTGAGGCCGAAGCCGCCCTTGATCATCTCCCCAATCTTGACGTAGCCGGAGCCGTACGCGATGGCGTTCGGCGGGGTAGCGACCGGGAGCATGAACGCGCACGTTGCCGCCAACGCGACGGGGATGGTGAGCAGGAGGACGTTGATGTCGCCGTCGGCAGTCAGGCCCACACCAACGGCGACGCCGCCCATGATCGGGATGAAGGTCGCAGCCGTTGCGGTGTTGGAGGTGATCTCCGTGAGGAAGAGGACCAGAGCCGCCACGGCAGCCACGATGAGTACCACCGGCAGGACGCTGAGCCCCTTGGCCATCTCACCGATCCACAGGGACAGGCCGGAGGAGTTGAATACCGAGGACAGGGACAGGCCACCGCCGAAGAGCAGAAGGACATCCCACGGCATTTCATTGGCGGTCTCCCAGTCCAACAGGCGGATGCGGCGCTGGTTATCGGCCGGGAGAATGAACAGCAGGATGCCGGCAGCAATGCCCACGATGGCGTCGTCGTAGTTCTCAAACTCCTTGAGCACCAGCGGCAGGGTCACCCAGGCCGCGGCGGCGAGGACGAAGATAATGCCCGTCATGATCTGGGGGCGGGTCCAGGGGCCGAGGGCCTTGATTTCATCGTCGATAAGCTCGCGCCCGCCCGGGATTTCCTTCATCTCCGGCTTGAAGATAGTAATCAGCAGGAACCAGGCAATGAGCAGGAACGTCGCCGCCAGCGGCACGCCGACTGCCATCCAGCGGCCAAAGCCCAAGGTCACGCCCCAGGTATCCGCCATGTAGGCGTTGAGGAAGGCATTGGGCGGGGTGCCGATGAGCGTGCCGAGCGAGCCAATCGACGCCGAGTAGGCAATTCCCAGCATGAGCGCAGTAGCGAACTTCTTCTGCTTATCCCAACCGCCCACAGTCTCCGCGGTAAGCGCCAGTACCGAGGTACCAATCGGCAGCATGACCACGGCCGTAGCGGTGTTGGACACCCACATGGACAAGAAGCCGGTAGCCAGCATGAAGCCCAGGATCAGGCGCTTGGGCGAGGTGCCAATCACCTTCACCACGTAGAGCGCCAAGCGGCGGTGCAGGTTCCAGCGCTGCAGCGCCAGGGCGATCAGGAAGCCGCCCATAAAGAGGAAGATGGTGGCGGACGCATACGGCGCGCCGACTTCCTTGATGGTGCCCACACCCGCCAGCGGGAAGATGACCAGCGGCAACAGCGCGGTGGCGGCCAGCGGGATGGCCTCCGTCATCCACCACACGCCCATGAGGATGGTCACCGCGGCCACCGCGCGCAGTGCGCTCTCGGAGTATTCCGCCCCCTCCTTCGCACCCGGGGACTGCGCCACCGTATCGACGGCGTTGCTGGGGAAAATGAACCACACGATGGCCGCCAGCACCAGGCCGGCGAAGAGCCCGATCGCCATGCGGCGCCAGTCTTTGCGGTCAACGCCGTGGTCGTCCTCGCCCTCCGTGTGCGCGGTAGAGACGTGAGTGTGCGGGGTAGTCATCTGCCCCTCCTTTTCTTGGTTAGCCAGCCCCACGTTAGTGCTGAAAGTTATGCGGGTTACCGAATAAGCTTGCAGCCTCAGACTATCGAACCCCACACAGCAAACAACCAGTTCCGCACTATTACCCCCGCTAAGCGGCTATATTCACCCCTAACCGGGCGGATTTATGTACTGCAGCTACTTCCCCATTCCAGATCCCCAGACCTGGAACCCGAAAGACGCAGGTGGGCGTCGCCTAGCGCTTGCCGACGCCCCACCACCCACCAGCAAGTTTCGGGTTCCAGGTCTGGGGGTTTGGACGTGAGAGGCGTTCGCCGCGCGCCAGGCCGCAGTATCCGCTAGAAATGAACCATGCACAACAGGGGGATTTTTGACTATATCGACGCGCATGCAATCGATCTCCGCGCACTCAACAACGATGACCCGCGATGGAGCAAGATACACGCAGGTAAGTTCCACACACTCACGTGGTGCTACGCCATCCCGCTCCACCGGTGGCTGGAGCTCAAGCCCTGGGAGCGCGACACCGCCGAGGTCTACGCCCACGCGCGTGCAGCCCCGCGCGCCATCCTCCTGGGCAAAGCCGCAGCCCGCATCCACGGCATCCCAGTGCTCCGCACACCTGGGGAGTACTTCGCCACGGTGCCCTCGAACTCCGTGCCCCAGAAGTCCAAGCGCCAGTACTTCCGCTACAAACAAACCAACCTCCATGGCCAGGTCACCGAGGTTCATGGAGTGCGGTTAACCACGCCGGCGCGCACGGCGATCGACATTGCGCGCTTCGATGGCTTCTCCGAGGGGCTCGTCGCCGCAGATCACGTGCGCTCGCAGCGCGTGTCTCAAGACTCCCTGAACTGGGCGCTGGGGAAGATGGGCCGGGTCAAGGGGGTCGGCCACGCGCGCCGCGCGGTGGAGCACAGCGTCAATGATGCTGAGTCGCCGTGGGAGTCCTACGCCCGTGCCCTGATTCTGGAAGCCGCGCTGCCTGGCATCCGCAGTCTGTGTACCCAATACTTTGTGGACAACTACCGCGCTGACCTGGCTATTAACGGCTGGTTGCTCATTGAAATCGACGGCAACGTCAAGTACAAGCACGAGCTGGAGGAGGTGATTCGCGCCGAACACCGACGGCAGAAGGCTCTGCTGAATCGCGGCTTCGTCGTGCTGCGTTTCTCCCCGCAGGAGCTTCGCGATACCCCAGACGCTTTCATCGACATCATCGCGCGACACCTCGCCGCCGGACCGCGCCGGCTGCGCTAAACCCCAAACCCCCAGACCTGGAACCCGAAACTCCCTGGTGGGTGGTGGGGCGTCTGCAAGCGCTGGGCGACGCCGACCTGCGTCTTTCGGGTTCCAGGTCTGGGGATCTGCGAACGGGAGGGGCTACCAGACCGCTATGAACGCCACCGCGCCCAGCACCATCGTCCCCGCGGTCACCGCGGCGAGCGCCCAGGCGCCAGGCAGCGGCGCGGCCTGGGAGAGGGCGCTATCGGCGTGCCGGAGCTTCGCCGTGGCCAGCCACAGCACCGCGGCGGTGACAACGCCCACGATGACCGTGGCCCACAGCGCCGCCGAGCGCGCCACGAGCAGGCCGGCTACCAGGGCGGCAAGGCCCGTGCGCTGCCACGCTAGGCGGGTGCGTTCCGGCTGCAGGCCGGGGTCATAGAGCTCACTCACGCCAGCAGCTCGCCCACCAGAATCATGACGCCGATGATAATCACCACGCCCACGACCAGCGCCATCGCGGGGCTGGCCGGCAGGGGCCGGGAGTGCCGCATCGCGCGCTCCGCAGCGCCCCAGTGCAGCCAGGCCACGCCCGGGAGCACAATGGCCACCACGAGCATGATGGCGGAGATGACGCGGGTCAGGGTCGTATTCAGCGGGAGATCGAAGGTCTCCAGGGCCACACCACCGGCAATGAACGCGAGGGAGGTGCGGATCCACGCCAGGAACGTGCGCTCGTTGGCCATGCTGAAGCGCGGATCGGGCTCCTCACCGGAGCCGTACACCGAACGGGGGAAGCGGTCCTTCGTCATACGCGCCACTGTAGCGCCACACGCAGCCGAGTACTTCTCAGGGTTAGGACTGCGAGAAGGCTTCCAGGTCCGTGGGGCTGCCCGCGACGACGATGAGGTCGTGGTGGGTGAGCGCGGTGGCGTCGGCAAGCGGGCGCCACTCCCCCAGCCCCTCCCGGCGCGAGATGAGCTGCACGTGGTGCTCCTCCCACACCTGATTCAGGTTGAGGGGGCGGCTGCTTATCGACGCCGGCGGGGCCATCACCGTCACGCCATAGTCAGCGGCGATCTCCGCGAAGTCCTCGAACCGCCCGCCCAGCAGGTGCGCCACGCGGCGGCCGGTCTCCCGCTCCGGGCGGATGACGTGATGGACTCCCAGCTGCCGGAGGATGCGCGCGTGCGCGTCCGAATCCGCCTTGGCCCAGATGTCCTTAATACCTAGCTCCACCAGGTTGGAGGCGGTAAGGATGGAGTCCTCTAGGTCGGAGCCGATGGCCACGACGACGCGTTCCACCTCGTCGACGCCCAGCTGGCGCAGGGCCTCCGCATCGGTGGTATCGGCGCTGACCGCTTCGGTGAGGTAGGCCGCGTGCTCGCGCACGAGCTTCTCGTCCGCGTCGATGCCCAGGACTTCCACGCCGTGCTCCATGAGCTCGCGGGCCAGGGAGGAGCCGAAGCGGCCGAGGCCGACGACGACCACCGGCGGGATGTTGATGGAGCTCTTCTCGCGCCGCAGGGCGCCAAATAGGTTAGCCAATGAACGGCCTTTCTTCGGGGTAGCGGAAGCGCAGGCTCACCGTGCGCGCGGCCAAAGCCGCCACGAAGGTGGTAGGGCCGACGCGGCCGACGTACATGATGAGGCACAGCATAATCTGCGAGGGCGCCGACAAGCTGGCGGTAATACCGGTGGACAGGCCCACCGTGGCGAAGGCGGACATGACCTCGAAGGTGACCTGGTCCGCGGTGAATTCCGGATCCCACACGCGCAGCGTGGCCACGCCCAGGGCGACGAGGATGATTCCCGACGCTGTCAGCGCCAGGGCCTGGCGGAACGTGGACAGCGGCACGCACCGGTGGCCAATCGCTGTATCCTCCCGGCCCAGGAACTCCGAGGCCATCGCCGCCACCAGGACGCAGGCGGTGGTGACCTTGATGCCACCGGCGGTACCGGCGGAGCCGCCACCGACGAACATGAGCATGTCTGTGACCATGAGCGTGATGGGATGCGCCTGCCCATAGTCAATGGCGTTAAAACCCGCCGTGCGGGGCGAGGCGCTCATGAAGAACGCGTTGAGCAGGCGCTGTCCCACCGACATGCCACTCAACACCCCGGCGCGCTCCGACAGGAAGAAGAATGCCATGCCGCCGAGGAGCAGGACTGCGGTGGCCGCAAACGTCATCCGGGCCGTGACGGACATGTGGTAGACGCGCGGCTGGCCGCCGCGCCAGCGCGCGATGCGGCCGCGCGCCCGGCGGGCCAGCTCCGCCAGCATGGGGTAGCCCAGGCCGCCAGTGATGAGCGCGGCGGCCAGCGGCAGAAGGATCCAGGCGTCCCCGACGAAGGGCACGAGGTTATCGGAGTAGGTGCTAAACCCCGCGTTGTTGAAGGCGGAGATGGCATGGAAGACCCCCTCCCACACCGCGCGGCCGGCGGGAACGCCGTGGGCGGTGGCGAGGCGGATGGCGATGATGGCGGCCACCACCGCCTCGCAGATCAGCGTCACGGCGAAGGTAAACAGCAACGTATTCCGGATACCGCCGGAGACAATGGGGCGCCCCTCGGCCGCGGTGGTGCGGCGCGCCTTGAAGCTGATGCGGCCAGTCAGCAGCATGCCGGACAGGGATGCCATGCTCATGATGCCCAAACCACCCAGCTGGATGAGAACGATGATGACCGTCTGCCCGAAGGGCGTCCAGTAGGAGCCGGTGTCCTCGACGATGAGGCCGGTGAGTGAGACTGCCGACGTCGCCGTGAACAGCGCCGGCAGGAACGGCGTCCACTGCGGCACGTGAGCGGAAATCGGAAGCATGAGCAAGCCGGTGCCTAGGAGGATGAGCAGGAGGAATCCTGCCGCTGTGAGCTGTGCCGGGCCTTGCAGGCGGGGCCGCGAGGAATAACCGCGTTTCACAGGAGGAATCCTAGACCTGCGCGGGCGCGCGGTACAAGGGGTGCGCGCCCCACCCAATACCCCCGTAACCTGTGAGAATGCTGCGCAGATGGTGTGCTACATCAGCTTGGTCTTCTCCAGCGTTTCCACCCAGCCGTTGGTGAACTTCTCCAGCGGCTTGTGCAGCAGCACGCCCAGCGCCAGCATGGGCAGGACGAACAGGAGCAGGCAGAACAGCGACAGCCAGAAGTCACCGTGGTACGTGCCGGCGATGGCCGCGCGGAAGGCCCGGATGGTGTAGGTGGCCGGCAGCCACGGGCTGATGTTCTGGAACCACTGCGGCAGCACCTGCAGCGGGTACGCGCCGCCTGCCGACGACACCTGGATCACCAACATGAGCACCGCCAAGGCCTTGCCGGCGTTCGCAAACGAGACCACAAACGTATAGGCAATGAGCATGAACACCACCGAGCTGAGCCAGCCGGCCAGCAGCATGAGGAACGGGTGGGCAGGCTCGATCCGCACGAAGAAGATCAGGCCCAGGATGAGCATGGTGGACTGCACCAGTCCCACCGCGGCGAAGATGCCGAAGCGGCCAAAGTAACGCTGGATCGGTCCGTACTTGTCCTTGTTGACCACGTCGGTGCGCACGCTCACCGCGGTGAGCAGCGCGCCCACCCACAGGGCCAGCGCGGTGTACATCGGCGTCATGCCCGCACCGAAGCTGGTGACGGGGAACACGGCCTCGCGGTCGATATCCACCGGGGCCGCGATGGCGCTGGCCAGGGCGTCCGGGTCGGAGCCGATGAGATCCGCCAGCTTTTTCAGGTCACCGGATTCCACTGCGGAATCGATGTCCTTCTTCAGGTCACCGAACTCGTTGGCCTTGTCCTGCAGGCTCGCCGCCAGGTTCTGCACGGCGGTCTGGGCATCGGTCAAGGAAGAGGAGTCAATGGTTACCGGCGCATTGATGGTGTCCAGGTCCTGGCCCACCCGGCCCAGGGAATCCTGCAGCGCAGAAATGGATTCCCGCAGGCCGGAGGTGGAGATGCCGTCGATGGACTCCTTTGCCGCGTCGATGCCGGAGAGATCCGGCTTCGTGGGCTCCGGGGCGTTGGCCGCGGCCTCGAGGCGGGAGTGCAGGGCGCGCTCGTTGGCGATGGCGTCCTCGATGCGGCTGAGCGCCTTCTCCTTGTCCGCCGCGGGGATCGGCAGGGCCTCCACGTGGCCGTGCAGGTTCTGGTACTGGGCGATCGTGCCGTCCACCTGGTCCGCCAACGTGTTGAGGGTGGCAACGCGGTCGGCGCGGGAGGCCGAGGCGTCGTCGAAAAGCGCGTCAATGCGTTGACGCACCACGTCGTAGCTGGCCTTCGTCGCGTCTAGGGACTGCTGCAGCGCATCCGTGGACACGTTGAGGGACGTGGACTGGACCTCCGGGAGCTCCAGGTTGGCGGCGCCAACGATGTTCTCCGCGCTCTCCATGAGCGGGACCGTGGTCTCCACCAGGCCCGCCAGGGAGCGGGCGGTTCGCGCGCCCATGTCCAGCTGGGACTGCACGCCGTCCGCGCGGGCCTGGATGCGGTCCAGGACCGCCTTGGTATCGCCCTGGCTCATGAAATCAGACAGGCCGGCCACGAGGTCGAAGGACACATGGCCCACGGTGCGGGTAAAGGTTTCCGCCACCTGGGCGGACACGCCTTCTGCGCCCTGGTCGGTGATCTTCGGTGCCAGCGCGTTCTTCTTCTCGTTGGTGTACAGCGACAGCCCCGCCGGCTCCGAGCCGTCAGTGTAGAAGGTCATCATGTCATCGCTGAAGTTTTCCGGCAGCACGATGGCGGCGTAGTACTCGCCGGACTTGGTGCCCTCGACAGCCTCGTCGGAGGTGGTGACCACCCAGTCCAGCTGGTCGTTGGCGCGCAACTGGTTGAGCACCTGGTCGCCCACGTTGATGGGCATGGGCAACAGGTCGCTCTCGTAGCCGGTGTCCTCGCTGGCCACCGCCACCTTGAGCTGGCTGGTGTTGTCGAAAGGATTCCAGCTGGCCAGCACGTTGAACCACGTGAACAGCATGGGGATGACCACCAGGCCAACGAGCATGACGATGCTCATCACGCTGCGGCGTGCCGTGCGGATGTCCTCGAGGAAAAGATCCAGTGTTCCGCGCATTACTTCTCTCCCTCCGTCTCGGCCGGTGCTACCGCGGCCAGATCGTTGTCCTCGTTGCGGGCTGGGTGCTTGATGTCATCCTCATCCAGCGTGAGCAGCTCCGCGGACTGCTTCAGGCTGATGCGCAGGTACTCGAGCGTGACGGCCGCGCCCACAATGAGCAGGCACCACGCGGTCCAGATGCCCAGGAGCAGCGGCTTCTGGGAAGGCAGGAGGCCGGAAACCAAGATGAGGATGATAACCCCCACCACGCCGGCGACGGCGACGAGCTTGAGCCAGTAGCTCCAATCGTGGTCGCGGTGGTCCAGGTCCTGCTTGAGGCCGCTGCGGCTGTCCAGCGCCTGGATGACGTCGGCGATGCGGTAGCCGTTGCCCATGACCTGCACGTTCTCGTAGTCGAAGAGCTCGGTGTCCTTGAGCTCCTTGTTGAACAGCGCGTTGAAGTGG
Source organism: Corynebacterium axilliensis (assembly GCF_046097495.1). Classification (NCBI taxonomy): domain Bacteria; kingdom Bacillati; phylum Actinomycetota; class Actinomycetes; order Mycobacteriales; family Corynebacteriaceae; genus Corynebacterium; species Corynebacterium axilliensis. The sequence continues at coordinate 1,985,168 of NZ_CP175768.1, read as the reverse complement.
GACAGGGCCTTGCGCAGCAGGAGGCCGCACACGAAGAACAGAAGGAACATGAAGGCCAGCACGCCCATGTACTTGAAGTAGTGGGCGCCGTAGAAGCCGCCGATGGTCTCACGCATGGCGTCGATGCCGTAGGTGAACGGCAGCAGCGGGTAGATGGCGTGGAAGAAGCCCGGCAGCAGCTCGATCGGGTACAGGCCGGATGCGCCCGGGATCTGGATGATGGCCAGCACCACGCACAGGCCGCGGCCGAGGTGGCCCAGGGAGGTCGATAGGGCGTAGATGATACTGAGGTACGCCAGCCCGATGAGCACGCCGGTGACGATGAACGCGGCCGCGTTGACGGTCTGGACACCGATGAGGATGTCGCCCGCCGTCACCACGACGGCCTGAATGACCACCATGGCGGCCATGAGCAGGAAGCGACCCAGGTAGGCCTGGTCCACGGTGACGCGGCGGAAGCCCTCCTTGTCCACCTCAACCTTGAAGATGACCATGAGCACGAAGGCGCCAATCCACAGCGAGAGGTTGGTAAACAGCGCCGCCATAGCGGAGCCGTAGGAGTCCACCGGGTAGACCGTGACCGACTCGACCTCGATGGGCTCGGCGAAGAACTGGCCGATTTCATCCGCATCGAGCCCGGTGACGTTCTGCAGCACCTTGTTGTTCATCGTGGCCTTGAGCGAGCGGACATCACCCTGGATGCTCCTCAGGCTGTCCTGCAGCGCGACCAGGTTGGTGTCGAAGTCCCCCAGCGTGTCCTTGGTGGCGAGCAGCTGTTGGGACACGCCGTCGAGGAGGCCGTCGGCCTCCCGCATGGTTCCCTTCTGTGCTTCCAGGGTGGCGCTGAGCGCGCTCGCGGTGGAGCTCAGGTTGCTCATCGCGCGGTTGATCTCCGGCACGGAGGAGGTCACGGTATCGCGCAGGGTCTGGGACGTGGCCTTGGTATCGGCCGCGGCCTGGTTAATTGCGTCGGAGCTGGACTTCACGGAATCCGCGGCGGCCTGGGTGTCCTTGCTCAGCGCGCCCAGGTTACCCAAGAGGCGACGGTTGGATTCGTTGCCCTCCTCGAGGCGCTGGACGGCGTCGTCAAGCTCCTTCGTGGCCTGCGGGGAGAGCGTGGCGGAGTTGAGCAGCGCCTTGAGCTCGGCGATGGACTGCGCGCTGGCGTCCACGGCACCGTTGGCCTGTTGGGTGGCGTAGTCGAAGCGCTGTCCCGCCTGGTCCAGGCCGGCGGTGAGATCCGCGATGGATTCCTGCGCCTGCGCGGTGCCGTCGGCAACAGCGGTGGCGCCGTTGACGAACGCCGAGGTGGACTGGTCAGTGAAGTCACCGATGCCGCCCTGGGCCTGGTTGACCAGGGAGCTGACCTCGTTGAGCGCGGCTTGGGCGTCGGTCAGCGCGGCCTCCACGTCCGCGACGGTACCCTTGGCCCCGCCCATGGACTGCGAGGCGGTGTCGAGCTTGGCCTGGATGTCCCCCAGCTTGCGGCGGCTATCGTCGATTTTCTGCGCGGTTTCACCGAAGGAGGTGCTGGTGTTGTTCATGGCGCGGGTGATCTTGGTTTCGAACTCCGTGCCGGAGTCCTTCACCTTCTCCGCGGCAACCGTGGCCACCTGCTCCTTGAACGCGGCGGTGATCTGCTTATCCAGACCCTTGGCGCCGGTGTCCGTGATCTTCACGGCGATGGCGTTGTTCTTCTCGTTGACGCGGTAGACCAGCTGCGGTTTGGTGAACGTGCCGTCGAGCATGCTCACGAGGTTCTCGCTGAAGTCCTCCGGGATAGTGACCGCGGCGTAGACGTCCCCCTCATGCAGGGCTTTGTCTGCCTCGTCGGCACCTAAGAACTGCCAGCCCAGCTGGTGGTTATCCTGCAGCTTGTCGACGACTTGTTTACCCACGTCGACGTGACCGGTGAGGTCGTTATTGGCGCCCTTGTCCTCGTTGACGACGGCAACCTTGATGTTCTCGGTATTCCCGTACGGATCACGGAAGGCCGCGATGTTGACCCAGGAGTACATCGCGGGGGTAATGACGAGTCCGATGAGGATGATCCACGCCCTGGGGACGCGGCCAAGCCTGGCTACATCTCTTAAAAATATTTTCCAACTTTGGCGCACTGAAGGGAGTGTACCCTTTACACCCCAATGTCTCTAACCTGCCGAAATACATAAAGTAATTTAAATGATTAACAATTAAACTTTAATATAGTTTGCCGAATCAAACCCCTGGCTTGACTTGATACGGTTGGAACCTAGACTTCAAGTAGTTGAACTTTTGATACGAAGGTGCTCATGCGCAAGACCTTAATCAGCCTCACCGGCCCCGCCTTCGTTGCCGCGGTGGCCTACGTCGACCCCGGCAACGTGGCCGCCAACATCAGCGCCGGCTCCCGCTACGGCTACCTCCTGGTGTGGGTACTCGTCGTGGCCAACCTCATGGCCATGTTCATCCAGTACCACTCCGCCAAGCTGGGGCTGGTCACCCACCGCTCCCTGCCGGAAATCATGGGCGAGCGCCTCCCCCGCCGCGCGCGCCTGGGCATGTGGGCCCAGGCCGAGATCATCGCCGCAGCCACCGACCTCGCCGAAGTCATCGGCGGCGCCATCGCTCTGCAACTCCTCTTCGATCTCCCGCTGCTCGTAGGCGCGCTCATCATCGGCGCGGTGTCCATCGTTCTCCTCATCTTCCAGAAGAAGAACCAGTGGTTCGAGGGGCTCGTCATCGGCCTGCTCCTGGTTATCTGCATCGGCTTCCTTGCCGGGCTTGCCATCGCCCCGCCCGACCCTGCCGACGTGGCCGCGGGCCTCATCCCCCGCCTGGAGGGCAAGGACAGCATCCTGCTGGCCGCCTCCATGCTGGGTGCCACCGTCATGCCGCACGCCATCTACCTGCACTCCTCCCTGACCAAGCAGCGCTTCCCCGACTTGGAAATCCCTCACGTGCTGGCCGGCACCCGCGCGGACATCGCCGTGGCGCTGTCCATCGCCGGGCTTGTCAACGTGGGCCTGCTGGTCCTGGCGGGCTCGGCCCTCTACGGCGTAGACGGCACCGAAACCATTTCCGGGGCGCACGCGGCGATTGCCAGCCACCTCGGCCCGCTGGCCGGCGTTCTCTTCGCCATTGGCCTGCTGGCCAGCGGCCTCGCCTCGACGTCGGTGGGCGCCTACGCCGGCTCCGAAATCATGGACGGCCTGCTCCACATCAAGGTCCCCCTTCTAGTCCGCCGCCTGGTCACGCTCATCCCGGCACTGGCCATCATCGCCTGCGGGGTCGACCCCACCATGGCGCTGGTGGTCAGCCAGGCGCTTCTTTCCCTGGGCATCCCCTTCGCCATCATCCCGCTCTTCCGCTACGCCGGCTCCCGGGACGTCATGGGTGAGTTCGCCGCGAAGCCCTGGTCTATGGCCGTGGGCTGGACGCTTGCCGCGCTGGTCATCGCGCTCAACCTCGCCCTCGTGGTCCTGCCGCTGCTCTAGGCCGCCTACAATCGGCAGCCATGATTGAAGTCGCAGCCGTCGTCATCCGCAACGCCGCGGGCCAGGTCCTCACCGTGCGCAAGAAGTCCTCCACCAAGTACCAGCTGCCCGGCGGCAAGCCCGAGGAGGGCGAGGCGCTTGTCGACGCCGCCCTGCGCGAAGTCGCCGAAGAAGTAGGCCTTACTCTCGACGCCGAGAACCTCAACGAACTCGGCACCTTCGACGCCCCCGCCGCCAACGAGCCGGGCGAGGTCGTCGTGGGCACCATCTTCACCTACGCCCGCGCCGTCACCACCGACGCACCCCACGCCGCCGCCGAAATCGGCGACACCGCCTGGGTCGACCCCACAGCACCCGACCGCGAGCTTGCGCATCTGTTGCGTGACCACGTCTTCCCCGCGCTGGCTGGGTAGGTACGTTTCTTACAAATAAGACCCCTGATCCCGCGGATTTTCGGGGCTTATTTGATCGATATACACTTGCTTGCCTCGGAAAAGCCGTTGCCAACAACAAAACGCAGAACCCGAGCCACCGGTGAAACGATGACTCGGGTTCTGTAGTGTGCGGAGACGAGAGGATTTGAACCTCCGGACCTACGCAAGTAAGTCAACTCCTTAGCAGGGAGCCCCATTCGGCCGCTCTGGCACGTCTCCAGCGATTCGCAATGAATCGTTCATCACTCTACCTGAGCGCTTCCCCCGGGAACAAAATGGGGGTCTAGCTTCCGCGCCCCTCAAGCGCCGCATGCAGCTTGAGGGCAACGTAGAGAGCCGCGCTGCGCCAGCCATCGTCGAGCACACCGGGACCGAGAATCTCGCGGACGCGGTCGAGGCGGTAGTGCAGCGTGGCGCGGTGAATGTAGAGTGCCGCGGCGGTCGCAGAGACGTTGCGGGAATGCTCAAAGTAGGTCAGCAGGGTGTGCCAGTAGGAGTTGCGGGGGTCGTCGAGAAGCACGGCGGCGTCCGGGCTTATCTCCACCACCGTGGCCGGGGTCAGCTCCCACCCGCGCAGCAGCCGCCACGCGCCGGCATCTTCCCAGCTCATAGATTCCACCCCGCGGAGCGTGGCCACGTCCGCCATGAGCCGCGCCTGCCGGGCCGTCGGCGCGGAACCGCACGCAAGAACCTGCGCGCCGGCGACGCGGCAGGCGCTGCGCAGCTCCTCCATGACGGCGGCGGTATCTTCGGCGCCCCGGGAGCATTCGATGAGCACGAGGGAGTCGTGGGAGTCCGCCACCAAGAAGGGCCGGCGCGCCAGTGGGCGGGCCAGCTCCACTGCCACCGCACGTTTGTCGCCGTCCATCAGCACGCGGTGCACGGTGAGCGCGCCATCCGAAGGCAGAAGATCGCGCTCGCGGGCCGTCGCCAAGGCGGCCGCGTCACCGGAGAGCACCTCGCGGGTCATCTCAGCGAGCTGTTGGGCGCGGGCGGCAAGGGGCGCATCGCGTTCGTCGATAAGCCTGGCCAGGGTCGTAAGGAGGGAGCCGAGGCGGACCACGGGGGCATCCCCCAGCGGGGGCTCGTCGATGCTCCACAGGTATCCCACGAGTTTTCCCTGGTGCCGCAGTGGGACGACCACGCGCGGCAGCATGTCGTAGCGAGGGTTCGCCGGCAGACGCACCGGCAGGACCGCGTCCTGGATGCCGTAGCTGAGCATCCACGGGATGGGTTCCGGCGGCGGAGTGCGGTGGAGAATCGACGAGGCGCGGTGCTGGTCAATGGCGCCAATCTGGGCACTCGCCGCAATCACCGCGATGGCGGGGGTGGTTACCTCCACGGAGCGCCGCAGGATCCGCGCACAGTCGTCCGCGATATTCTGGATGCTCATCAGCTGCGGAGGCGACTCTTTCGACATGTGTCAAAGATACTTCCGCGAATTGTCTAGTGACAAACAAAAGTGTGGCGCGCAATAATTCCCTACACAAGAATGACTCACGTCACATCGGCTATTTGATGAAGGATCTCATCATGACCACCACCAGCACCCCCGTCAGCGCGGAGGGCACAAGACCCAGTGCCGCGCTTGACGACGGCCTGCAGCGCGGCATGAAGTCACGCCACCTGCAGATGATCGCCTTCGGCTCGTGCATCGGCACGGGCCTCTTCTTGGGCTCCGGCGCCTCCATCCAGGAGGCCGGTCCCGGCGTTATCGCCGCCTACGCCATCGGCGGCTTCATCATCTTCCTCATCATGCGCATGCTCGGTGAGATGGCCGTGGCGCACCCCGTTGCCGGCTCCTTCAGCGCCTACGCCCGCGAGTACATCGGGCCTATCGCCGGTTTTGTCACCGGCTGGAACTGGTGGTTTACCACCATCGTCGTTGGCATGGTGGAACTCACCGCTGCCGGCACCATCATGGACTTCTGGTTCCCCGGAATCCCGCACTGGCTCACCGCCCTCGTCGCGCTCGTCATCGTCACCGCCATCAACTTGGTGCACGTCGGCGCCTTCGCCGAGGCGGAATTCTGGCTTTCCCTCATCAAGGTTGTCGCGCTCATCCTCATGATCGTTGTCGGCGCGGCCATCGTCTTCGGCCTCACCCCGGAGCCCGCCTTGGGCTTGAGCAACATCACCGAGCACGGCGGCTTCTTCCCCAACGGCTCTGCAGGCATGCTCTTCTCCCTCGTCGCGGTGATTTTCTCCTTCGGCGGCATCATCTCCATCGGCACCGCCGCGGGCGAGGCCCAGGAACCCGCCAAGAGCCTGCCCAAGGCCATCAATAACGTCATCTGGCGCATCCTCATCTTCTACGTCGGCGGCATCGGCATCATCGTGCTGCTCGCCCCGTGGAACGAGCTCGATACCTCCACCTCGCCCTTCGTGCGCGCGCTGAGCACCCTAGGAATCACCGCCGCGGCCACGGGACTCAACCTCATCGTGCTGGTGGCCGCCGTCTCCGTGTTCAACACCATGACCTTCTCCGGCGCACGCATGCTGCGGGATCTCTCCCGTGGCGGCCAGGCCCCGCCTTTCTTCGATTCCGTCAGCGCCAAGGGCGTGCCCGTCCGCGCCCTTCTCTTCAACGCCCTGCTCATGGGCTCTGCCGTGCTGCTCAACTTCCTCTTTGAGGGCAAGATCCTCATCGTCCTCATGGCCATCATCGTGGGCGCGGAGCTCATCTCCTGGTCCGCCATCGCCGTAGCGCACCTCAAGTTCCGCAAGCGCTGCCCGGATGCCGCCTTCCGCGCGCCTCTCTACCCCGTGGCGAACTACCTGTGCCTAGCGTTCTTCGCGCTCGTGGTTGTCCTCATGTTTATGCTTCCGGACTACCGCACCGGCGCCATCGTCCTACCCTTGTGGATTGTGACCCTGGCTCTCATCTGGCTGGGCAAGAAGCGCCACGACGCCCGAAACAAATAGAAAGGACTCCTCCATGCAGACCACCATCGGTGATTTCATCCTGGACCGCCTCAAGGCCATCGGTATTACGGAGATCATCGGCGTGCCCGGTGACTTCAACTTGAGCTTCCTCGAGCAGATCGAGGCCGCCGAGGGCATCCGCTTCGTCGGCGCCTGCAACGAGCTCAACGCCGCCTATGCCGCGGATGGCTATGCCCGCCAGAAGGGCGTGGGCTGCCTGCTCACCACGTATGGCGTGGGCGAGCTCTCCGCCCTCAACGGCATCGCCGGTGCCCGCGCCGAGCACGTCCCGCTGGTGTCGCTGGCGGGCGCACCACCGCAGTACGCCACGGAGTTCCGGTGGAACCTGCACCACTCGCTTGCCGACGGCGACTTTGGCAACATGCTCGACTCCATCGCCCCCTTCACGGAGGTGGCCACCCGCGTATCGCCCATGAACGTGGTGGAGGAATTCGACCGCGCCCTGCACGCCTGCCTGCGCGAGAAGCGCCCGGTGCACATCCAGATTCCCTCCGACATTACCCACCTCACCGTCGAGGTGCCGGATGAGCCCTTCTCCACCGAGCTGGCCCCCTCCGATCCGGAGCGCCTTGCCGCCGCCGCCGACTACGTGCTGGAGCACCTGTCCAAGGCCCAGGACCCCATCATCCTCATCGACCAGGACACCAACCGCCACGGCTTCACGGAGAAGTTCCGCGCCATCATCGACAAGGCCCAGCTGCCCTACTCCCAGCTCTCCTCCGGCAAGGCCATCCTGTCGGAGCGCCACCCGCTGTTCATCGGCACCTACAACGGCGCCGCGTCCGCCCCGGGCGTGCAGGAGCGCATTGAGAACTCCGACTTCCTGGTCACCACGAACCCGCGCTTCATCGAGGTCAACTCCGGTTCTTTCACCCATAACCTGGCGAACGCCCACGTCTACAACTTCGGTGACCAGCACCTCAACGCCGACGGTGAGTACTTCGTGGGCATTCAGACGCTGGAGCTTCTCGACGTCTTCCTGGACCGCATCCCGGAGGCGACTCCCGAGACGTCGGCAAGCACCGCGTTCGAACCCGAGCCCTTTGAGCCGAACCCTGACGCCGCGCTCACCCAGGAGCGCATCTGGCCGCAGATGCTGGGTTTCATTCAGGAGGATGACGTGGTCATCGCCGAAGCCGGCACCTCCAACATCGGCCTGGGCCAGCAGCGCATGCCGGAGGGCGTGCAGTACATCAACTCCACGATCTGGGGTTCCATCGGTTTTACCCTGCCGTGCGTGCTCGGCTCGCAGCTGGCGAACCCGGCGCGCCGCCACGTCCTCTTCATCGGTGATGGCTCCTTCCAGCTCACCGCGCAGGAGCTGTCCACCATCCTGCGCCAAGACTTGAAACCCATCATTGTGCTGGTCAACAACGATGGCTACACCATCGAGCGCTTCATCCTCGGCATGGAGCGCGAGTACAACGAGATTCAGCAGTGGGACTACACCGCGCTGCCCAAGGCCTTCCTGCAGGACACCACGATGGAGTCCTACACCGCCGCCACCGAGGGCGAACTAGCGAAGGCCCTGGAGGACATCGCTGCTCACCCGGAGCGCGGCGCCTTCCTGGAGGTGCGCCTTGATGCTTTCGACGCGCCGAAGGGCCTGCAGGCCTTTGGCCCTCAGACCGCCGACTTTGATTTCGGGCCGCGTGGCCCGCGCAACGCCTAAGGTGAACACCATGATTCGTTCAGATCTTTCGTCCCTGCCCGTCTACGTGCCCGGAAAGAATTCCGAGACCGCCCTGAAGCTGTCCTCCAACGAGGCCACCCAGGAGCCGCTGCCCGGCGCGTTGAAGGCCATGGAGGCCGCCGTGGCACACGTCAACCGCTACCCAGACATGGGCGCGGTAGAAATCCGCAAGGCCTTGGCGGAGAACCTCGGTGTTACCCCGGAGCAGGTCACCACCGGCGCGGGGTCTTCGGCCATCTGCCAGGAGCTGGTGGAAATCACCTCCGTGCCGGGTGATGAGGTCATCTTCCCGTGGCGCTCCTTCGAGGCTTATCCCATCTTCGCGCAGGTCGTGGGCGCCAACCCGGTCAAGGTGCCGCTCACCGCGGACCACCGCGTGGACCTAGACGCCATGGCGGCAGCAATCACGGAGAAGACCCGGTTGATTTTCGTGTGCAACCCGAACAACCCGACTGGCTCCATCATCACCAAGGAGGAGTTTGACGCCTTCCTGGCCAAGGTTCCGGAGAACATCATCGTGGCACTCGATGAGGCCTACATTGAGTACAACCGAAATGATGCCATTCCGCTGGCCACGGACTACGTCCACACGCACGACAACGTCATTGGCCTGCGCACCTTCTCCAAGGCTTACGGCTTGGCCGGCATCCGCCTGGGCTACGCCTTCGGCAATGAGGAAATCATCGCCGCACTCAGCAAGGTGGCCATCCCCTTCTCGGTGAACTCGGTGGCACAGGTCGGCGCCCTGGCCTCGCTGGCCTCCCAGAAGGAGCTGCGGGAGCGCACCGATGAGACCGTGGAGCAGCGCGATCGCCTGGTCAAGCACTTCGCGGACTTCGGTGTGCCGGAGTCGCAAGCCAACCACATCTGGTTTGCTGCAGACTCCATTGCGAAGCTGGGCTCCCCGCAGGAGGTGGCCGAAAAGCTCGCGCAGCACGACGTCCTGGTCCGCGCCTTCCCCGAGGGCGTGCGAGTCACCGTCACCACGGCAGAGGAGACTGAAACCCTGCTCAAGGCATGGGACGCCGCCTTCGGAGCAGCAGAGACCCCAAAGGCCTAAGCCAGGATCTAGCCGCCGGCGAAGGGCGGGAGGACGTCGACGCGGGAGGCGCCGGAAAGCACGGCGTCCTCTGAAGCGCTCGCACCATCCACCAAGAAGGTGCAGCGCTCCAGCACCTCCGCAAAGCTCATGCCGGCCTCGGTGCTGCCGGTATGGCGGTCACGCAGCACGTTCAGCAACTCGCCCAACGTCGCCGCCTCCACGGTGTCCTGCGCGCGCCCCGCGGCGGCGCGGGCTGCGGCAAAATAGTGAACATCAACCATGGCTGCTACTATGCCAGCCTCTGTGACAGGAAGGAACTTGATGCGGACTTATGAGGAGCACCTCGCCGCCGTTCGCGCGGCTCTTCCGCAGCCCCAGGCGGTCTCCACTCCGCTGACCAGCGCTTTCGGCCGCCACGCTGCGGCCACCTACCGCGCGGAGGCGGACCTGCCGCCCTTTGATAACTCGCAGATGGACGGCTACGCGCTGCCCACGTGTGACGGCGGAACCTTCACCGTGGGCCGCACCATTGCGGCGGGAGACGTTCCTGGTGAGCTCACGGACGGCACCGCCCTGCCCATTATGACCGGCGCCAAAGTTCCCGCGGGCACCGCCACCATCGTCCCCGTCGAGCACTGCGAGCCCCCACACTTCCCGAAAGAAGGCGCTACCGTCACCGTGCCGGCAGCCCGTGAGCAGTTCATCCGCCGGGCGGGCTCCGACGTCCAGGCCGGCACAACCCTCATCAACGAGCACGCGCTTCTCGACGCCCCCTCCATCGCCACCCTCGCGTCCCAGGGCCTCACCGAGGTCCTCACCTTCGCTCCCGCCCGCATCCTCATCTGCACCGGCGGCGCTGAAATCGGCGGCGGCGGCGAGGCAACCATCCCTGATTCCAATGCGCCCATGCTTGCCGCCCTGGCCACGCAGTACGGCATCGACGTAGCCGGCTTCGTGCGCACGAACGACAATCCCGCTGCCCTGCGCGCGGACCTCGCCGAAGCAGTCATCACCCACCGCCCCGATGTCATCGTTACTTCCGGCGGCATCTCCCACGGAAAATTCGAGGTCATCCGCCAAATCTTCGAGGAAGACGGTTGGTTCCGCCACGTGGCGCAGCAGCCCGGCGGCCCGCAGGGCCTCTCCCGCCTTGGCGAGGTCCCCGTAGTCTGCTTCCCCGGCAACCCCATTTCCACCCTGGTGAGCTTCCGCCTCTACTTGGCTCCTCTGCTTGGCCACGCGCCGGCTCCTTTTCACGCACATCTTGCTGAGTCCGCGGATGGACTTAACAACCGCGAACAATTCCGCCGCGGAACTATCAGCATGTCCGACGGCACAGCCCAGGTTTCCTTCCTCGGCGGCACCAGCTCCCACCTGATGTCCCAGGCCATCGGCGCAACAGCCCTTATTCGTATCCCCGCCGGCTCGCAACTTTCAGCCGGCGACCTCGTGGAGGTGTTCCCGCTGTCATGACCCGCACTGCACTCGTTATCGTTGCCTCGACCCGCGCCGCCGCCGGCGAGTACGAGGACCGTTCCGGCCCTATCTTGGTGAACTTCCTGCGTGAGCAAGGCTTCGCTACCCCGGATCCCACCGTCGTCGCTGACGCCGACATCGACTCCGCCTTGGCCACCGCCTTCGCCGATGCCCCCTCCGTCATCCTCACCTCCGGCGGCACGGGCATCACACCGGATGACCGCACCGTCGAAGCGCTCACCCCGCACCTCGAGCGCGAGCTCCCCGGCCTGGCCCACGCCTTCTACGCGCGCTCCGCCGCCATCCCCACCGCGGCGCTCTCGCGTACCGTTGCTGGCGTCTCCAACACCACTTTCGCCATGGCCCTGCCCGGCTCCACGGGCGCGGCCAAGGACGGCTGCGCGGTACTCGAACCAGTTCTTCACCACATCATCAACCAGTTGGAAGGCATTCATGAGCACTGATTTCGGCCTACTCGGCGCCCACATCAGCGCTGAGCCCATCACTGCCCCCGACATCGCCACCGCGGAAACGGGTGCTGTCGTTGTATTCGACGGCATCGTGCGCAACCACGACTCCGGCCGCGGGGTCAAACTCCTGACCTACACCGCGCACCCCAGCGCCCAAGAAGAGATCGAGCGAGTGGCCGCTGACGTCGCCGCCGCCTTTCCCGCCGTGCGCCTGTGGTGCGCGCACCGGACTGGAACACTAGAAATTGGCGAGTCCGCCTTCATCGTCGCCGCTTCCTCCGCACACCGCAAGGACGCCTTCGAGGCAGCCTCAACTTGCGCGGACCGTGTCAAGGCGGAAGTCCCCATCTGGAAGGAACAACTCCACACCGATGACACCACCACGTGGGTAGGCTTGGAATGAACAGTCGTATGCACTGTCGGAATTCGGTATGGGCGGGAAATTGAGATAGATGTTTTGGTAAATTGGCGACCACATCGAAAGCTGGGTTCCCCGATTATTCCCTTTAGGTGTAGGAACTCAACTTTAAAATGCGCTGCTATGCGCGGCGGTACGTTTGATGAGAGCTCATGGTCGGGCCGTAGGGGAGCCAAGAAACAGCATTATCAACGCGAGCAATGAGATCTCTATTATTACCGCAGATACCGTGGTCTCCTATCCATGAGCCGACTCCAGCTCCTAGTGCGCCGCCAGCAGCGCCTATCCCAGAAGCAAGAATGATCCTTTATACCGTAGAGATAAACCTCTGACATGTAGATAAGCCTCTGGACACTAAAGCACTCAGAGATACTATGCAGTTGGCATGAAAATGCCCCCCAATACCGCGTACTGGGGGAGTCTCATCATCTACAGTTTCGTAGGCAAATCCAAGATGCTCTTATTGAAATCGAATCCTTGCACTTAAAGGAAGAAATCCAGTCCCCGCACACTTGACATGCAGGCCATAAGCTATAACTCCTCCAGCTTCTCCTTGAGGCTCTGCAAATGTTCCGGTAGCAACCCCACCGCCTGGTCGATGAATCCACCGAACGCGGAGTATCCGTCAAGTTCCTCAAGGAGGGACAGACCTATTCATTAGATTCCAGTCCGGTGGCCAGGCTCATGCTCGGCCTATTCGGGTCTGTGGCGGAGTTTGAACGCGCGATTATTCGCGAGCGCCAAGCCGAAGGCATCGCGAAAGCCAAAGCCCGCGGCGTCTACAAGGGACGCGCCAAAGTCCTCAACGAGGAACAAATAATGCAGGCGGGCGAGTGGGTAAGCGAGGGGATTTCGAAAGTAGAGGTTGCCCGCAGCCTCGGCATTGGGCGCACCACGCTGTATAAGTAACTCAACCGGTAAGGCCTGACGCACCCTGCTATGCCTATTGCTATAGGTATTGCTATACCACTAACTATTTGCGTTGCTACTGTTTTATCTCCACCGGCAGTAGCCGGAGTTAGTCAGTCCGATCGGCAGTAAGTATAGAGGACTATACTTGAAATCGTTTAGTTTGCTATACTATCGTTGTGACCAAGCGGAAAGACATTCTTAAAAACATCGCCGACTTTGCAAAAAGAACAGGTCAAACGCTCAAGATAAAAGAGGGCGGTAACCATACTCGAATCTGGGTTGGCGAGAAGTACACCACCGTGGGGCGCCACAAGGAGATTGACAATCTCATGGCTCGTAAAATCTACAAGCAAATCGGAATGGAACAGTAGGACATGAATACGTTTACTGCCTGTGTTGAGCGCGGCGAGAACTGGTGGGTTGCCCAACTTGTTGAAGACCCTGGCGTTATCGTTCAGGCGCGTCGTCTTGACCAGATTCAAGAAGAAATCCGTGACGCTCTCGCCCTTTTCCCGGAGCTTACCGATTCGCCCGAAACAGCTATAGTTCATCTTGACCTTGTTGGTGAAGTAGAGCAACAAGCTCAAGCTATCCGCGAACAACTTGCCGCCATCCGCGAGCGTGAAGCTCACGAGCTTGCCAATATGTCGCAACATGCTCGGCGGCTAGCGGATAGTGGGTACAACTACCGCGATATTGCCTACCTTCTCGGTATCACCTACGGCAGGGTGGGGCAAATACTCAAAGAGGAAACCAGCACTGCCTAAGTATGTGCGGGCAGCCCAACGAACGATAGTGAGGCGGGAGCCCTTTCGATTGTAAGGACGGTATCCAACTTTAATTTGACCGATCACCCTTGGTATAGATCTACAGGGACATAGTTACAAGCGACCAGGTAAAATAGGTAAACGTGCAGGTTAACCCCTGTGGATAACTTGGGGTTGGTCAAGTCCTCGGAATTGGTGTATCTGTGCTTTCTGAATCGAGGACAGTGTCAGGGGCGGTGCTAGGGTGCGGTCCGGGGTTGATTGAGGTGTCAGGATTCTTGTTGATGGAGAAACTCTCAACATGAAGAATGGTCATTATGCCTAGCGCTTATTCCGATCAGTTCAGGCAGCAGTGCGTAGACGCCGTACTGGTGCTGGGCAAGTCCCGCGCCGAAGTCGTTGCAGAGTACGAGGTATCCGCCTCTGCTCTGGGCCGCTGGGGCACCACGGCCCAGGGCACCGAAGGCACCGGATCCGGCTCACACATGCGCAAAGCAGATCCCGACTCATAAGACCCGAATGAGCTGGCCAAACGAGTCCGCGAATTGGAGATTGAAAACGAGTTTTTAAAAAAGCGGCCGCCTTCTTCGCCAGAGAGCACTAGAAGACGACATCTTTAAAGTCATCGAGCATTTCGACAAAGAGGCGCGGCTAAACCACGCTACACGGTAACGATGATGACCAGGGTTCTGGAAGTCTCCCGAGCCGGCTACTACGCCTGGAAGCATCGCCGTAGCCGCCCCTATGCCGGCAGCAGTCCCCGCGGGCTTTGTTGCTGGTAATGCGATTTTCCACGTGGACCGCGGCAGTCAGTACACCACGGCGAGATTCGCTGAGTACGCGGCTTCTATTGATCTTCGACTCTCCGTCGGTGAGGTCGGCGTGTGCTGGGATAACGCGGTGGCGGAGTCATTCTTTTCGACGTTGAAGCTGCATCTGATGTACAAAATCAAGCAGTTTCCCACCAAGCTTGAAGCTCGTATGCGAGTCGGTGAATGGATTGAGACGTACTACAACCGGCAGCGGATCCACACCGCGACCGGACAGGTACCTGCCCAGTCCATGAACCGCTTCCTCAACCCAGAAACACCAGCCGCCCAAGCGGCATAAACACTAAATTAACGAGTCTCCCCGTCCACAAAACTTGACACAGCCTAATAATCGGTGTCGTCCTGTCAAGGATAGGTAGAAGTCGATTCGAAAGGTACCCATGATGGTCGCCCTATTTGTCCTCGGGGCCCATCACAGGAACTCACTCGTATACCACGCTAACGGAAGCAACCGTTGAATTTGGCCTTGGTGGACAAAATCGATGCTTTATAACTTTTGTTCAACCGAAGCAAGGACTATTTATATGTGGCTCCCTTTTAGACACTTCCACTGAAGCTCCTTATGTCTACGTGGCCTACGAGGTTTTCTCCAGGAAGGCAAAGGGGTTCCTTTCCGAAATTCTCTCTTCGTTCATTGACGGACAAAACGAATTGGGAGAACTGGGGGACTATCTGTACTGATGGAAAAAATTTTCTTAATGCGTACGTGATGTTCCAACCAGTGTCGTACCACTGGAACCTATTGAATTGGTCTTTCCAGCGAGGACGTTGGTGAAAGCTATCGGGACTATCGAGAAAATTTTGCTGAAATTCGCTTGTCCATTCAAGTATCTCTTCTCCTAAAACGGGTTTAATTCCTATGTCCTCAGGAAGACAGAACGCTCTTTTGTTCTCTTCAGCAGTGATCAATCCTTTGGAAGGCCACAAAGAACTCGGATGCCCTTGTTCTGGACGAAGGAAAATTTTCTGAGGAGACATAATCCCTACCTCTACTGCCAGGAAAGCGGAAGATTTTTGACGCACCCTGCCCACTCTGCAGAATATTCATCTTTTCCTGCCCATCCTGTAACAAAAGCATTGGTTTCATTGCGGGCAATCATGACACTAGAGACGCCACTATAAGTATTTCCTCTTTGTCTACCCCAGTTTCCAGAGTGTGCTCGATCAAAATCTTCCGCTTGGAAGGTATATGAGGCGCATCCCAAGAAGTCGTACCATTCTTTCCTGGTTGGAGGATAATTTTTAAAATGTCCCGCTTTGCCTGTAGCTTCTGGATTGGGGACCATATGCGTGCGGAATCGTCCGCAGTCTAGGAGTACTACCCCTTTTCCAGGAACTCGCCACGCGGCTAGATTCGTGCTTGATGAGAGCTCGTAGCTAATGCATGGAAGAACTCGGGACGCATAGTTTTCGGCTGCCACCTCGTCTTTTTCTGAATCTGATTTCTGGAGAACAGGAGAATCAATAGGCGGTCCGGAAATTGGCCAGTAGAGATCTTTGGATATTTTAGTCACTCCTGTCAATTTTCCTCCTACGAATGCTTGCTCTTTCCAGAAGCTATCTTGCGCAACCGGATCTCCTGTGGGGTATCCCAAAGGTCCCTTTTCGAACCCCTTCTCGGCGTATTGAACTAAAAATGTTCCGCTCACTGGGTGCGCTCCGTGTTGTGGTGTCCAGTAGATCATTCCGTGTTCGAAGACGTTGTAGCGTCCGATTCCGTCTGGGGTGGTTAGTTCATCGCTGATGGGGTAGCCGAGTTCACTATTTTGGGCGCCCATGGATTGCCATTTGTCGTAGATGGCACCTTGGATGCTGGCCTGCGAAGGGGGGAGGAAATTGTGGGTATAGACGTGACCGCCTTGGAAATCTTGCTTGTACCAGGCGTTCCCCTGGGGAATATCGCTGGTAGTGGGATAGCCGAGGAATCCTTTCTCCCAGCCATGGCGCTCCCAGACAAGGGATACGGGAAGGCTTACCGTGTGGGCTCCTGTCTTGGGGTGCCAGTAGATATAGCCGTTAACGAATTCGGAGCGTTTTCCCACTCCATCTGGATTGGTCAGTTCGTTAGATTTGGGCAAGTTGAGAAAACTCTTGGGGCCACCGATGCTGTCGTATTTTTCTTTGATTAATCCGCATACTTCAAACTCAAGTGGCCAATAGACTCCACATCCGGGGCGAGCATTCAAAGTAGGGGTGTCAGGATCTGCGAGCTGTGCTTCACGGATCTCTGCTTTATCCGCCTCGGATTTATCCACGTCAGCGGGGATTTCTTCCCGGTCAGAGCGCATTTGTCCGGGGATAATCTCTTTGTTCGGATTAGGGGTTGGATGCCATTCGTTTAGCCCTTGTGGGTTAAGTTCTTCGGTCGTGGCTTGGTTCACCTCATAACCCTCTGCGCCCGGAGGGGTTGCAATTCCCCATTGAGCAAACGGCCTATCAACTGTTTGTTGTGTGGTTTCACCACCATCAACAGTGGAATCAAAATCATTTGCAGAATTAAGCGACTCGGATTCTTCCATCGCTGTTTGAGCATCATCGCTGGCTGGCAATCCAGAAAATGATTGAGCTATTGCAGTACCGGGGCCAACGCTAATTAATAGGCTTGCTGAGGCAAAAGCCAGCAATTTTCGCGAGAGAGCTTTCATCGAACGTCCTTAAGAGAGTTTGGGAAAGGGAGAAAACTTCTATAGCGATACGCTACACACTGTTCAGAGTTTTTACAGAATATGTAGAGATAAAACAGTAGCAACGCAAATAGTTAGTGGTATAGCAATACCTATAGCAATAGGCATAGCAGGGTGCGTCAGGCCTTACCGGTTGAGTTACTTATACAGCGTGGTGCGCCCAATGCCGAGGCTGCGGGCAACCTCTACTTTCGAAATCCCCTCGCTTACCCACTCGCCCGCCTGCATTATTTGTTCCTCGTTGAGGACTTTGGCGCGTCCCTTGTAGACGCCGCGGGCTTTGGCTTTCGCGATGCCTTCGGCTTGGCGCTCGCGAATAATCGCGCGTTCAAACTCCGCCACAGACCCGAATAGGCCGAGCATGAGCCTGGCCACCGGACTGGAATCTAATGAATAGGTCTGTCCCTCCTTGAGGAACTTGACGGATACTCCGCGTTCGGTGGATTCATCGACCAGGCGGTGGAGGTCGATAAGCGAGCGGGCAAGCCTGTCCATGCTCACCACAATGAGTTGATCCCCCACGCGCAGTTAGTTCAATGCTCCGTCTAACCCTGACCGGTGGGTAGACGAATGAGCCGCCGGATGGATAGAGCCCGTCGGATGGGCCACCGTGCTCCCCGCGCTAGCTGTACTGACCGGGGACGTTGATCAATCGTGAGAAGGGTGGTTGGTTCCCGCAGTCCGTGTGAGTCCGATGCTGGTTGTAGTAGTGCAACCAACCATCCAGCTCGCCTCGGTGTTCGGCCTCAGACGTATAGCAGCGGGCGTAAGCCCAACCATCACCCAGAGTGCGGTGGAACCGCTCGATCTTGCAGTTGGTCTGCGGCCGATACGGCCGAGTGCGCTTGTGCCGGATGCCCAGCTCGGCACAAGGCTTACCGCGGGCTACAGATACACCACACTAAAAGGACACAACCCGGTTCCTACAAGAATGTACTCATTCATACTCGTAGATAGGATGATGTTGTGGAGGTAGAAATCGCAACGATCGAGTGGGCCTCATAAGGAATAAATGGGAACCAAGACAAAGCTTAGGAAAACTCGGAGCACTTCAGAATGAGTTCACGCTACACACGCCAAGAAACCCTGTGGGGAGCTGAAATCCAGCAGCGGCTTCGCTCTTCCACCGTCGCTGTCATCGGTGCCGGCGGCTTGGGCTCGCCTGCCCTGCTCTACCTAGCAGGCGCCGGCGTGGGGCGCATCCTGCTTTTCGATGACGACACCGTTTCCCTCTCCAACCTGCACCGCCAGGTCATCCACACCACAGCAACCGTGGGCCAGCCCAAAACCGAATCCGCCGCCGCGGCCTTGAACGCCCTCAACCCGGAGTGCACCGTCGAGCAATTCTCGCGCCTCACGCCTGATACCGCCCTGGCGCAACTGCGCGGCGCTGACCTCATCATCGACGGCACCGATAACTTCTACTCCCGCCACCTGGCCTCCTGGGCCGCCCATGAGCTGGGCATTCCGCACGTGTGGGCCTCCCTTCTGGGCTACGACGCGCAGCTCACCGTCTTCCACTCCGGCCACGGCCCTGTCTACGAGGACCTCTTCCCTACCAATCCACAGGTACCCTCCTGCTCACAGGCCGGCGTGCTGGGACCGGTCGTCGGCGTGGCCGGCTCCGCCCTAGCGGTGGAGGCTCTCAAGCTCCTCACAGGCATCGGCTCCCCGCTCATCGGCACGCTGGGCTACTACGATTCCCTCGCCGGTACCTGGGAGTACATCCCCGTGCGCGCGAACGGCGCCAACCCGGCGCGCCCCGATAACCCAACCGACGTCCGCGAGATCCCTGAGGACGCCACGCTTATCGACGTCCGCACCGCCCCCGAGCGCGCCACCTCGCTTATCCCCGGCTCGCAGCATCTTCCGCTCGATGACATCCTCGCCGGCCACAATCCGCCCATCGACCCCGCCGACCTCGCCGTCCTCTACTGCGCCAGCGGCCTGCGCTCCGCCCGGGCCGTCGAGGCCCTGCGCGCCCGCGGCTTCAGCAACGTCTACTCGCTGCGCGGCGGCATCGACGCCTGGCAAGAACACATTTCCGAGCTCGAGGCCGAGGCCGCGGCCGCCCACCGAGGCGATCTGGAGACCATTTCTCTTGAAGAACTAGAGGCTGAATGTGGCGTGGAAGATTAGCTTCACGCCGCGCGGTGCGAAAGCCTTCTGAAAGTTAGACAAACCAACGCAGAAGAGAGTCAGCAGGTTTCTTCGCGAAGTGGCAGAACTCGAAGACCCGCGCTCGCGCGGCAAGGGTCTCGTGGGGGATAAATCCGGTCTGTGGCGCTGGCGAGTCGGGGACTACCGCGTTATCGCGGCAATATACGAAAACACAGTCACAGTCACCGTTGTTGACTTAGGTCACCGACGCGAAGTCTACGATTAATCAGCCAACGGGTCGGTTCCGCCGAGCTTCATCTCGAAACGCTCGTAGTCCTCTAGGTTCGCAAAGTGCCGCGAGTAGAGATCACAATCGCGATCTACATAACCATAGAGGGCTGGCGCGACGTCCACGATGTGCCGTACCTTCACGTCCTCACCATCAGCCTGCTCGTTCGCCATCGCTTCAACGCGTTCTCGAGCCTTCTCGTCCGACTCCGCATACACAATATAAAAGTCCTCGCGGAAGAAGCTTTGGGCAGATGAACTGGACTTTTTAGCAAGCTCCATCACGACAATTCCAACATAAGGTTCCATTGCCGGCTACTGTCCTTTCCGGTTCTTCGTCAGCTTGAACTCGACTCTACCTGCTCACCCAGACCATGTAACGCGGAAAACTCAGCCGGTCGCCTTGAAAGCTCACCGCCATGCGGACCCGCCAGTATCACGTCGCCACCGCTGTGTATGCGCTCACGCCGGGGTAAAATTGCTGCGCTGGGACTCGGTCCCAGGTCCCATCCCGACCGCTTCGATCCGAAGTCTTTCCTCAACGCAACGGCCCTGATGTGCGCCATAGCACTACCGCTGCAGGTGTCACCGTCTTCTACTCCGCGCAAGCAGTCGACGCCCTGCGCGCCCGCGGCTTCAGCAACGTCTACTCGCTGCGCGGCGGCATCACCGCCTGACAAAAACACATTTCCGAGCTCGAGGCCGAGGCCTCTACCGCGCGCCGCGACATTCTCTAACCCTCAGCCGGCGGCTCCGCCTTCTCGACATCACCCCGGCCACATGGTCCCTTTAGTTTGGTCCCCGTACTCTGGCCCCTACTCACCGCAAAGGGACCTTTTACAGCCAGTTTTCTGCGCCCAAATGGTCCTTTTGCTCAGTGAAAGGACTAAAGTAGAGAGACCAATTTGAAGGGACCATTTGCAGCTCCCTTCAGCGACTATTCAGACACCGAGCATCCGGACGCCCTCCCGATTTCACAAAAGGTTCCCTTCACAAGGTTCTAGTCAGATGGTTTGTTTGCACCCAAACGAACCATCTACCTAGGTGCAGATGGTTTACTTGCCCCCAAGCGAACCTTATGACTGGAACCATGTGCGGGAGCGACTAATGCTACGCCCCCAACCAGCCACCCCCTTTGTAAGCTCACTGCCATGAGGATCCGCCACTATTACGTCGCCACCGCTATCGTGTGTGCTCTCACGCTGGTGTACATGCTGCTGCGCTGGGACTCGGTCCCCGATCCCATCCCGGTCCACTTCGATGTCTCGGGCCACCCGGACCGCTTCGAGCCAAAGTCTTTCTTCAACGCCACCGCTTTGGTGTGGATCGGCGTTGTATTCGCCATCGCGCTGCCGTTGTGCGTGCCGCCGATCTCGCTGGGACGAAAGACAGCGCAGGTTCCGGCGGAGTCAACGCTTCCTTTCTCCGAGGCCACCGCGCAGCGCGCGGAGCTTCTCACCGAAAAGACCGCCTCCTTCATCGCACAGACAGTCCTCACCATGACGATCTGCGTGTGCCTCACCGCGGTCTGCACCGTCATTCCGGACATCCCCTTCTCAGGCTTTCTCCTTGTGGTCGCGTGGATAGCCTTCACCGTGTTCGTCATGATTCAAGGCGTCCGATTGACGCTAACCTCCCGGAAGGACGTGAAAGCCATACCTGCCGACCACGCGGAAAAGATTCGCAATGAAGCGCTTCGCTTTACCGGTGGCATGGGCGTCTACAACGAGCCCGCAGACCCCATGTGCATGACAGTCTTTTCCACGAATCCTTCGAAGCTGCAGATCAACACCGCCCACGAACCGGGACGGCGCTACCTGTGGCGCATGGGCATCGCTCTCGCCGCATCCATAGCGTTCTGCATGCTCATCGCCGTACTCTAGATGCATGGAGCACCTGTTTGAGCGCGCACACTCGATTCTTTCTGATGCCACCCACGTCGAGGTTTTCACCGGTGCGGGCATGAGCGCGGACAGCGGCATCGCCACGTACCGCGATGCGCAGACAGGGATCTGGGAGAACGTGGATCCGGTAGCGATGGCGTCGATAAGCGCATGGCGCAGCGATCCTGAGCCGATGTTCGCCTGGTACCTGTGGCGCGCACAGCTGGCGCAGCGGGCCGAGCCCAACGCCGGTCACCGCGCGATTGCTGCCGCACGCGGCATGACGGTGACCACCCAAAACATCGATAACCTGCACGAGCGCGCCGGAAAACAGGACGTAGTCCACCTGCACGGCTCCTTGTTCGCCTTCCGCTGCACCGACTGCGATACACCCTATGACGAGGACATCGCGCTGCCGAATGAACCGGTCCAAGCGATTACTCCACCCGAGTGCCCCGTGTGCGGTGGGCTCGTGCGCCCGGGCGTGGTGTGGTTCGGTGAGGCCCTGCCCAACGACGAATGGGCCGAAGCTGAGCGCCGCATGTCCACCGCGGACGCGCTGCTCATCGTGGGAACCTCCGGCGTGGTCTACCCCGCTGCCGGCCTGCCACAGATTGCCCACGCGCGAGGCATCCCCATCGTGGAAGTCACCCCGCAGCCCACGGACCTCTCACCACTCGCTAACGTGGTGGTCACCGCCACCGCAGCGGAGGCGCTGCCTCGCATTCTTGCCGGGCGAATCAGTAATGATAGCGCGCCTGCAGGATCCTAAGCTCGTTGTCTTCTACTAGATAGACAATCCTGTGCTCGTCTGTGATTCGCCGTGACCACGCATTGGGGATCCCGTATTTTAGTGGTTCAGGTTTGCCGATTCCCTCGAAAGGGTCCCGCATCATGTCCTTTAAGAGCTGGTTGACCCGCTTGAGGACTTTCCGATCTTTGCGCTGCCAGTACAGGTAGTCTTCCCCCGCGTGCGGGGTCCATGACAAAAGCACTTAAGCATCCAGATTGATGTCGTGTTCTTCTGCTTTTCCGCTACGTGCTTGCTCGTACGACTCCAATAGCCGGCGAGCATTAGCTGGGGATCGGAAAAGGTAGGCAGTCTCTACCCATGCCGAATAGTCGTCCGCTGACATCAACACAGCGTTCCCATTGCGGGAAACGATCTCTACGGCATCCCTATCCTGATTCACCTTCTCGATCAGAGGGAAAAGAGTACGCCGAGCTTCTGAAGCACTAATAGACATGTCCAACCTCCACGGTGTGGTACAACAATACTGTACCGGAATGCTGTGAAATGCTATCTTTATCTCTACAGCTGTTCCGCCCCTCCAGAGGAGATAAGCCCATGCTCTACCTTGTTCCTGGAGCCTTAGCGGGAATCGTCTTTTATGTCATTCTCGCAGCAGTGAGCTGGGCTATCGGGAAGGTCTGGCCGCAATGTCGCCTCGGGGCGCATGGCCGTTTGGCCATCCATTGCCTCGTCGCGATTGCTTTCTCTATTTTTCTCGTTGTTGCTGGCGGCGGAGGAAATTCAGCCACGCATCTGCAAATTAGCGGATTCCTGCTGGCTGGATGCATACTGAGCTTCATTACAGCCGCGCAAGAGAAAAGGCAGAACTAAGGGCAATCACAGCAAAAACTATTGGCGGAGGCGGCGGGATTTGAACCCGCGGTGAGTTTCCCCACGCTGGTTTTCAAGACCAGTGCATTCGGCCGCTCTGCCACGCCTCCTCGTCACGCGTCAGCATGCACTGCGCGCAACACGTTCAGAGTACTAGACCTTCCTGGGGAAGAAGAATTCACCCCAACCGTGCACTGCTATCCAGTGAGAAGCATCCAAAAGCGCATGAAGCTTAAGAAAAGCCATTGGAAAAGCTCCCCGCATGGTTTACTCGGGGACATGCAGACAGTAGATACCCTCATCATCGGCGGTGGTGCGGCCGGCCTTCAGGCAGCCCTAGTCATGGTCCGCGCGCGCCGCAGCGTCCTCGTTGTTGATTCCTCTACCCCTCGCAATCGCTTTGCCCGCGAAATCCACGGTGTGATCGCCCTCGAAGGCACGCCACCACGTGAGTTCCAAGAGCGCGGCAAGGAGCAGCTGCGCAGCTACGGTGTAGATATCGTGAACGCCACCGTGGAGTCCGTCACCGATAATGACCGCACACTTACCGCCACGTTGAGCACCGGTGAGACCATCGCGGCCCGTGCCATCATCGTCGCCAGCGGCGTGGACGATGTACATCCTGACATCCCGGGCCTAGAGGAAAACTGGGGAGATACAGTCCTCCACTGTCCTTACTGCCACGGATACGAAGTCGCGGACAAGAAGCTCGGCGTGCTCTGCATCGGCGAATTCTCCCTGCAGCATGCGGCGATCCTGCGCCAGTGGTCTAGGGACATCACCTTCTTCACCAACGGCTGGGAGCTCACCGAAGAGCAGCGCGCGGACCTGGCTCGGCGGGGCATTGCGCTTGTCGACGCCCCCGTCACCGCCTTCCAGGACGGAAAAGTCCTGCTGGGAAGCAGCGAGCACGCCGTAGACGCGCTGTTCTACATGCCTGTTCCCCACCCGCACGATGAGTTCCTCGCTGACCTCGACCTTGAGCGCCACAGTCCGCCGTCGGGCATGGGCGGCAGCCTGATCAAAACGGGCCTCGCCGGTGCCACCAGTCACCCGCGCGTTTGGGCGGTAGGCAACGTGGTTAACCCGCCGGCACAGGTGGCGGTTGCGATGGGCGAGGCCAACGCCGCCGCCATCGCGGTCAATGCTTTCCTCGTCGAGGATGATTGGATTTAAGTACGGTAGTGGCATGAAAGCCATCATTCAGACCAATCCGGAAGACCCGAGCTCGCTGCAGCTGGGGGACGTGGAGAAGCCGCAGCTTAACGACGGCGAAGTGCTCGTTAAAGTCAACGCCGCCGGCGTGAACCGCGCGGACCTGCTCCAGGCCCGCGGGCACTACCCGCCACCGCCGGGTGCGTCCGAGATTATCGGTCTCGAGGTCGCCGGCGAGGTCGTCGACGCAGGAGATACCGACGTCGAGGTCGGCGCGAAGGTCGGCGCACTGTTGGCTGGCGGCGGCTATGCTGAGTACGTGGCCGTGCCCAAGGGCCAGCTTCTGCCCATCCCCACCGGCTATTCCTTTGCTGAGGCCGCCTCCGTCATCGAAGTGGCCTGCACCGTGTGGTCCAACATCGCCATGGAGGCTGGGCTGAGCCACGGGCAGACCATCCTCATCCACGGGGGTGCTGGCGGCATCGGCACCTTCGCCATCCAAGTGGCCAAGCAACTGGGTGCCACCGTTGCTGTGACGGCCGGCTCTGACGAGAAGCTTGAGACCTGCAAAGAGCTCGGCGCGGACATCCTCATCAATTACAACGAACAGGACTTCGCCGAGGAACTGAAAAACCAGTGCGATGTCATCCTCGACATCATGGGCGCGAAGTACCTCAAGAAGAATCTCATCGCACTGGCCAAGGGCGGCCACATGGTCACCATTGGCATGCAAGGCGGCACGAAGGCCGAGCTCAACATGGCCATCCTCCTTAACAAGCGCCTGACCCTGCAGGGCACCACGCTGCGCTCCCGCTCGTTGGAGGGCAAGGCCGCCATCGTTGCGGAAACCATCAAAAATGTCTGGCCGTGGCTGGAGGACGGCAGCGTCAAGCACCGCCTCCACGGCACGTACCCGCTTGCCGATGCCGCCAAGGCTCACACGGCCCTCGACTCCGGCGAGGTCACGGGCAAGCTCGTCCTCGAGGTCTAGAACTTAAGCCTTAAGCCAGGGAGGCCACGACGCGAGTCAAGTGCTCGATGTCGTGGTAGGTGCTGAACGGGCTCAGGGAGACCGTTACGGCGCCACCGACCTCGTCCACGCCCATCTCGGTGAGCAGCGGCGTGTGCGGCGCGGTAGTGGTGACTAGGCCGTTGTCGAAGAGGCGGCGGTGAATCACGTCCGCGGGTACGTCACGCACGGCGAAGGTCAGGCGCGGGAGACGGTCATCGGAGGCATCGGCAGCCGCCTCGCCCGTTACGCCCAAGATGTGGACTGCCGGCAGGGTGCCCAGCAGGCTATAGAGATCACCGCAGAGCTCCTCCATGTAGGACGACAGCGCGTCGAGCGAGCGCCCCAGGCGCACGCGGCGGGAACCGCGCTCCCCGCCAGCCAGGGCAGCGAGGTGATCCGCCAGCGGCCCCACGCCACCTGCTAGGCCCGGCGAGACCGGGCCCACCACGAGGTCATCGAGGCGGCGGAACATCGCGGTATCGCGGAAGACCAGCGCCGCCAGCTGCGGCCCGCCCAGTTTGCCTAGATCCACGCCAAGGATATCCGCGCCCACAGAGTCGAATTCGATGCGGCGGTAAGGGGTGATCGAGGAGACGTCGACAAGCGCCCAGGCTCGGGAACGCTCATGGACCGCATCAATAATGTCCGCCGTCGGCGTGACCGTGCCCAGCAGCTCGTGCGCGGCGGGGAAGGCGACGAAACGGGTGGAACCATCGACCAACTCGGCGTACTGGAACGCCGGCAACTCGCCCGTGCCCAAATCCGGCTGCGCCCAGCGAATGTCCGCGTTGAGGTGTGCGAACGCGCCGGAGAGCTCCGGGGGATCGAAGCGGGAGAGCACCACCGAGGACTGGCGGCGCAACAGCGGGCGCAGCGCGGCGGCCAGCGACTGATACAGCACCGGCAGGGACGGGCCGAGGATAACGCGATCCGCTGTCGCACCCGTGAGATCAGCAACCGCGCGGCGCGCGGAAGAATACATGTCATCCGCCAACAGCTCGCCCGGCGCGCGGCGGGCAGAGTGCGCACCCGCGGTCTCCTCCTGCGGCTTCACCGTGGCGGAGGTACGGAAGGAGCGAGCCACGCCGGAGGCCACGCGCTCCGCAATCTGCGGTGCGGAATGGGCGTTGAGGTAGGTCCAGCCATCGGACAGGCCAGTGTAGAGACCGCGCACGCTGGCGACGTCATACTGCTGCGTCATGCTGCACCCCTTTCTCAAATCGTGTGAACGCCTCCCTACTCTATACTCTCCACGTAAATCTTTCCTAACCCAAGATTTCCCCAGCTCGTCGATGTTTTCGCAGGTGGTGGGCGTGTGTCTAGGTGTTTGCCGGACCCAGGCGCTAGGGTGATTGTCGTGCAAGACAAGAAAAACCTGCGTGACGACGTCGCCCGCATGACCACCGCACCTGCACCCGGCGAGGAGCCGGCCTCGCGGTCTATGACCATGTCGGCGGCCTTCGCCGACCTGATGCAAGGCGCTCGCCAGCGCGAGCTGTGGTTCAAGCTGGGTATCCAGGACATCAAGCAGCGCTACCGCCGCTCGGTGCTGGGCCCTTTCTGGATCACCATCGCCACCGGCGTCATGGCTGCGGCCTTGGGCCTGTTGTACTCCATGCTCTTCCAGATCCCGGTGGCAACGTTCCTGCCCCACGTCACCGTGGGCCTTATTATGTGGAACTTCATCTCGGGTGCCATCAAGGAAGGCTCGACGGTCTTCATTGATAACGAGGGCCTGATTAAGCAGCTACCGGCGCCGCTCTCGGTGCACGTCTACCGCCTGGTGTGGCGGCAGACCCTGTTCTTGGGCCACAACCTCATCATTTGGCTGCTGCTCATTCTTATCTTCCCGCGCCACTTGGGCTGGGAGTTCTTCCTATGTATCCCGGCACTGGCCCTCCTGCTGGTCAACGGCGTGTGGGTGGCCATGTTCTTCGGCATCATCGCCACTCGTTTCCGTGACGTTGCCCCGCTGCTGGAGGCACTGACCCAGCTGCTGTTCTACGTCACTCCAATTGTGTGGATGACCTCGACGCTTAAGGACCAGGGCGAGGCCGTGGCCAGCCGCGCCCGCATTGCGGAGCTCAACCCGCTGTATCACTACATGGAGATTGTCCGCGGCCCGCTCATCGGCGTGCACGTGCCGGCCTACCACTGGCTCATCGTCATCGGCTGCACCGTCGCCGGCCTCCTCATCGCTGGCCTTGCCATGAAGCAGTGGCGCTTCCGCGTCTCCTACTGGGTCTAAGAAAGGTTTGTCCATGGTTTCCATTGATACGTACAACGCCTGCGTGGACTTTCCCATCTTTGATGCCAAGTCCCGCTCGCTGAAGAAGGCCGTGCTCTCCTCCGCCGGCGGCGCCATTGGCCAGAACGCGGATAAGACCGTGGTGGTTGAGGCCCTCAAGGACATCAACCTGCACCTGCGGGAGGGCGACCGCGTGGGCCTGGTGGGCCACAACGGCGCCGGCAAGTCCACGCTGCTACGCCTCTTGTCCGGTATCTACGAGCCCACCCGCGGCTCCTCCGACGTCCGCGGCCGCGTGGCCCCCGTCTTCGACTTAGGCGTGGGCATGGACCCAGAGGTCTCCGGCTACGACAACATCATCATCCGCGGCCTCTTCCTGGGCCAGACCATCAAGCAGATGAAGGCCAAGATGGATGAGATTGCGGAGTTCTCCGAGCTGGGTGACTACCTGGCCATGCCACTGCGCACCTACTCCACCGGTATGCGCGTGCGCCTAGCCCTGGGCGTGGTGACCTCCATTGAGCCGGAGATCCTGCTTCTCGACGAAGGCATTGGCGCCGTCGACGCCGCCTTCATGGCCAAGGCCCGCGTGCGACTGCAGGAGCTAGTGAAGCGCTCCGGCATCCTCGTCTTTGCCTCCCACTCCAACGACTTCCTGGCGCAGCTGTGCGATACCGCCCTGTGGATCGACCACGGCCAGATTCGCTCCGTGGGGGAAGTCTCCGAGGTCGTGGGCCAGTACGAGGGCCCCGAGGTGGGCGAATACGTTAAGGACCTGCGCAAGCGCTTCGAGAATGAGGAGAACCTCTAGGCCCGTCGCTTACTTTCCGTGAAAAGGTGCGAAAATCCGCTGGTTTTCACGGAAACTTCGCATTCCACAGTCCCCTACTGGCTAGGTTTCTCCTGGGATAGGCAGCAACCGAAGATCGAGGCCCGTAAGGTATCGCCCTATTCTTCTCCTTATCTCTGGCTGCGAATCCGAATTACCTTTAAGATTCATCGGCCAATGAGACCATACCCCCAGCGCACAGCACCACATTATGGGGTAAAAGTCCCATTCCACTTCCACTTTCCACTGAAGTTTCCTAATCTAATTTGGAACCTGAAACACAGGCCTAATCCCTTCTTCTAAGGAGCTCTCTCATGAAGCGTTTCGCCGCTGGCGTTGTTGCCGCTGCTACTGCCCTGTCCCTGTCCACTGGTGTTGCCTCTGCTGCACAGCCGGGCGAGCATATTGTTGACGGCTTTGTCAAGGAGGTCGTCTCCGGACCGCACTGGGAATCCGCTAAGGGAAGCGCGAAGCTTTCCAGCGGGAACGAAAGCTCTTCCAATGCTTGGGCTGACATCTACGGTTCCTCCTACAAGAACGACAAGAAGCAGGAGTACAAGGTCGGTACCACGGCTGACATCCTCTGGGGCGTTGGCATCGCCGCTGCCGTCCTCGGCGCTGCATACACCGCAGTTCAGAACGGCTACATCCAGGGCGTTTCCCTCCCGTTCTAGTCTGAGCGCCTAAAGCTTGTAGCTTTAGCTCCTTAGCTCCAGTCCGTGTAGGGCTGGAGCTTTTTGCTTTCCTGGGTTGTGTTCTCGTCGCTGCGTCTTCTGCTTGCCCCACTGGTACGCGGCCAAGATTGTGATTCTGCTTCCGGAGCATGCGGAGTGGGGTAGATTCACTTTCAATCCATTGCACGAGCCACCGGTTCGTCTCTTCTCATCTCTCAAGGGGAATCCTTCATGAAGCGCTTCACCGCTGCTGCCGTGGCAGCCGCCACCGCACTGTCCCTGTCCGTTGCACCTGCTACTGCCGCTGAGAGGGGCTCCTCGGAGGTCTCCGAGGCTGAGGTATTCGCCTACATCCTCAAGCAGGGTGGCAAGGAGCTTATCGGCGGCGACGGCTTCGCATCCTCCGTCGATTACGGCATTGAGAAGGGCATTGAAAGCGCCAGCAGCAAGGATGAGAAGAGCGGGTCAAGCAACGACTCCGGCAAGGAAGGCCAGGAGAAGGAGAAGAGCTCCGTCAAGGATTTCCAGAAGGACCTTGAGACCGCTGGCTCCGTCAAGGACTTCGCCATGTCTTCCCTGAAGAATGACACTGCCAAGGAATACCCGGTGGGTACCACCGCTGAGATCCTCGCTGGTACCTCCATCGCTGCAGTTGTGCTCGGCCTCATTGCCGCTGTGGTCAACGGCGTGAACTCCGGCTTTATCAAGATTCCGGGCGTCAACGCCTAACTCTGCAACAGGTTCATGTCACGTCCCTAGGCCGCCCGCACGGGGTGGCACAATAGAGCGCATGACTGCCACCCTGTCCCAGGCCGGAACCACGGCCGCCGTAATCGTCACCCACCAGCGCGTGGAGCTTCTGCGCGCCTCCTTGGAGCAGGTGGTGAACCAAACCCACCCGGTGCAGTGGGTCATCGTGGTGGACAACGGTGCTGAAGAAGCCGTGGAGGATCTCCTGCAGGAGCTCGCCGGAGAGCGAGCTGTCTATGTCCCCTCAGAGACCAACCTGGGCGGCGCCGGTGGATTCGCGCTCGGCTTCCTGACTGCCCTGGCGCTGGGTGCGGACGCTGTGTGGTGCGCGGATGATGACGGCCGCCCGGCGGACCACCAGGTGTTGGAGGAGCTCTACAGCGTGGCGGAAAGCAATGGCCTGCACGAGGTCTCCCCCGCCGTGTGCAACATTGATGAGCCCGGTCGCCTGGCCTTCCCGCTGCGCCAGGGCCTGGTGTGGCGTAGGCGCATGGATGAGCTGGAGGGCGACTTCCTACCGGGAATCGCTAGCCTGTTTAACGGCGCGCTTATCTCTGCTGAGGCCATGGAGATCATCGGCGTGCCGGACTATCGCCTGTTCATCCGCGGGGATGAGGTGGAATACCACCGCCGCCTGGTCAACTCAGGGCTCAATTTCGGCACTGCGCTGACCACGAGCTACTTGCACCCGGACGGCTCCGACGAGTTCAAGCCGATCCTGGGCGGCAAGATGCACACGCAATACCCAGAAGGCGAGTTCAAGCGCTTCTTTACCTACCGCAACCGCGGCTACCTGCTGTGGCAGCGCGGCATGCGCAAGCTCCTGCCGCAGGAATTCGCGCGCTTCGGCTGGTTCTTCCTGGTCCAGCAGCACGACGTGCAGGGCTTCCTAGAGTGGCTGCGCCTGCACAACCGCGGGCGCAAGGAAGACTTCCGCCGCCCCTAGAAGCTAGTTCACCTCAAAAGATTTGCGGGTGCTGCGGAAGATGACCCAGCGCTGCACAAAGAAATTGATAACGGCCGCCGTGCCCTGCGCAATAATGAAAGCGACCGCCAGGGCCCACGACGAAGGCCAGTCAAGGTCGTGATCAAAGAAGGGGAACGCCCAGCGGTACAGCACGATGTTGATCACGTACGTCATGGCATAGGTAGCGATGACGGCGGCTAAGCGGCGCTTCGAGGCATTCGCGTTAAAGGTCCACCTGCGGTTGAGCAGGTAAGCCAGGAGGGTACCCGCAACGAAACCTATGGTCCGAGAGGTTACGTCGCCGAAGAGATCCAGGCCGATCTGGAACAGCCACGTGACGCTAGCATCCACTACCGCGGAGATGGCACCCGTGATCGCGAACTTGGCTCCCTGCGCATGCAGGGAGTTCGACTGGGACAAGCGTTCGGCGCGGCTGGGCATGTTGGGAGTCTACTTTCCCTTGAAAATGAAGGCGCGCTGAATGGCGAAGTTTGTCACCGTGGCCACACCCTGCGCGATGACAAAGGCGATGGTGTCCTTGACAGCGCCCTCAAAGCCCATGTGGATGAGCGGGGCGTTGAGCACCCAGTACAGGAAGTTCTGGACGGCAAAGGTAGACAGGTACAGCATGCCCACGGCCCCGGCGGTGCGCCCGGACATCTGCGCGCCGAAGGTCCAGCGCGCGTTGGCGACGTATGCGGCGATGGTGCCGAAGACCCAGCCGATAGCCTTGGCCAGGGAGCGGTGCAGGCCTAGGTAGGTGAGCAATAGGGTCAGGCCATAGTCAATGGCCGCGGTGAATACGCCTACTGACACGAAACGCACGAGCTGTGTCCGCAAGGTGGACGAGGCAGGGGAAGATTCAGTCACGCCGAAATACTCTACCTGCGCACAAGGGCGCGGTAAATGTCCAAGCGGTCCACCGGCGCGGCGGCGTCAGCCCCGTAGGCCCCTATGGACGCCAGCACGCTGAGGGACGCCCCGCACAGCTCACGAATGTCCGCGCCGGTCCTATCTGACCCGGCATCATCCACCCAGCCCAGCGCGGCCATGGCGGCTTCCGCCACGGAGTCCGTGAGCTCTTCGCCGCCCATGCAGGACAGGGCCAGCGCCATGGACCAAAAGGCGTCCTGCCCCTCGGTGGTGACCTCCCGCGGGAGGGTGCGCAGGGCGCCGAGAATATCGGCGCCCACGGCGACCTCGCGGTGCAGGTCAAGGGCCTGCAGCAGGGGGACGAAGTCATACAGCTTCGTGCGCTCAATCAACGCGCGCACGGGCGGAACGACGAGGTCAAGGACCTCATCGATGGTCTCTTGGCCGGTGAGCTCCGCGTTGACGGCGGTGAGATCGAACGGAGTCTGAAAAGACCCAGAGCCGCCCACACACAGGGCCTCTGGCGTGCCGCTATCGCGCGGATAGGTCTCTACGACGATGACCTCGAAGTCCCACAGCCCCCAGGCGTAATCAATCTGCGCGCCTTCGCGGCGAAGGAACTCCCGCACTGGGTGGGCGGGATCGATGCGCTGACCGCGGGCATCATGATGCTCAAAAAAGTGCCACGGTGAGGACTCCTCCGGCAGCCCGAAGCACACTTCGAGAACATGGTGGAGCTGGCTAAACGTCAACGCGTCGCTGAATCCGATCTGGCGGTGCACCTCCGCCTCGGCGCGGACGTTGGATACCTGGCACAGCAGCGTGCGGGCAGGGGGCTGGGAAGCACGGTCACGTGCGGCGCGTACCTGCGCCAGATCTGTGACCTTTGAGCTCATGGGCCCCACCATACGCATTTTTAGCTGCGGGCGGCGTTCTCGCGCGCCTCCAGCTCACTCAGCACGAAGGTAAGGGCCGCGCTGATGGAGCCCCATACGGTCCACGGCTTGGACACGCCGCGGCGGCGGATGAAGCCCACGACGCCCTGCTCGGTCTTGATGGTCAGCCAGCCGCCCAGCACCAGGATTCCGGCGGCCACCGGGATGGCCCATGCCGGGGTATCGGGCAGCTCCGGCTCGGGACGGTCCTCGTGGCTCTGGGCGTTGGTCACGGCCACGAGTGCACCGAAGCCCAAGGAGGAGAAGATGTAGGTGAAGACCAGCGCGGTCTTGTTCTTAATCCAGTCCGGAAACGCGGTCATGATTCCCACTGCCGCAGCTTGAGTGATGCGGCCAGCCAGGGTGTCATCCAACGCGTAATTATCAGTCTTGGGAGAAGTCATACCGCCCCACTCTAGGCGGGCGGTAGGCTACCGTGCATGTACTCCTCCAAGAAAGAGCACCTCACCCCGGCGCAGCGCGCGGCGCACGATGACCGCGCTGAGGACGATAAGCGCCACGGCCACTTCCTGGCCACCGAGCACACCGCGCTGCCTCTCGACGGCTTCATGACCAGGCTCATTGCGGAGGAGCTTCCCATCCTCGATTCCGCATCCCGGACCCGGGTGTATGAGATTCTGCGCGCCTATGAGGGGCCCGAGATCACCTCGCAGGAGCAGCTGCCGGAGGAGATCCGGGACATCATGGATCTCTACTAATCCCGCACAACCAGTCACGTACACCTGCCCGGTTATTTCTACATTGTTCTGAAACTCACGTTTTACCTCGCGCCACTGGTGCCCCAGGCTAGGTAGGCTTAGACATCGACACATCACGTCGAGTCAAAGAGTAAGAGATGGAACTACATACCACTGAAAAGTCCCTCTACGGTTGGGGCCGCACCGCACGGACCACTGCCCACGTACTGTCCACCCCGGACGTTGACGTCATCAAATCAGCCGTTGCCCAGGTTGCGGAAGACAACTCCGACAAGCCCGCTCACCTGCGCCGCGGCGTCATCGCCCGCGGCATGGGCCGTTCCTACGGCGACCCGGCCCAGAACGCCGGCGGCCTAGTCATCGACATGCAAGCCCTGAACAAGATCCACTCCATCGACCCGGAGTCCGCCATTGTTGACGTCGACGGCGGCGTCACCCTGGACCAGCTGATGAAGGCCGCACTGCCGTACGGCCTGTGGGTACCAGTCCTGCCGGGCACCCGCCAGGTCACCATCGGCGGTGCCATCGGCCCGGACATCCACGGCAAGAACCACCACTCCGCAGGTTCCTTTGGCAACCACGTTGTCTCCATGGAGCTGCTCGTGGCCGATGGCCGCGTCCTTCACCTGGAGCCGGAAGGCACGGATGAAGATCCAGAAGGAGAGCTCTTCTGGGCCACCGTCGGCGGCATGGGCCTGACCGGCATCATCCTGCGCGCGCAGATCAAGATGACCAAGACGGAGACCGCCTACTTCATCGCGGATACGGACCGCACGAGCAACCTGGAGGAGACCGTTGCGTTCCACTCCGACGGTTCGGAGCACAACTACACCTACTCCTCCGCGTGGTTCGACGTCATCTCCCCGGAGCCGAAGCTGGGCCGCTCCACCATTTCCCGCGGCTCCCTGGCCACCTTGGAGCAGCTGGAAGAGCTCGCCCCGAAGCTGGCGAAGGATCCGCTGAAGTTCAACGCCCCGCAGCTGATGACCGTGCCGGACATCTTCCCGAACTTCACCATGAACAAGCTGTCCCTCATGGCCATCGGTGAGGCGTACTACCTCATGGGCTCCCCGGCCCGTAACCAGGTCAAGAACCTCACGCAGTTCTACCAGCCGCTGGATCTCATCGGCGAGTGGAACCGCGGCTACGGCTCCAACGGCTTCCTGCAGTACCAGTTCGTGGTGCCGACCGACGCCGTCGAGCCTTTCAAGGACATCATCCGTGACATGCAAAAGTCCGGTCACTACTCCGCGCTGAACGTGTTCAAGCTGTTCGGCCCGGGCAACAAGGCCCCGCTGTCCTACCCGATGCCGGGCTGGAACGTCTGCGTGGACTTCCCCATCAAGCCGGGTCTGGGCGCCTTCCTCGACGATCTGGACAAGCGCGTCATGGAGTTTGGCGGCCGCCTCTACCTGGCCAAGGAGTCCCGCACCTCCGCGGAGAACTTCCACAAGATGTACCCCGGCATGGAAGGCTGGCTCAAGACTCGCAACGAGATTGACCCGACCGGCGTCTTTGCCTCCGATATGTCCCGTCGACTCGAGCTGCACTAGAAAGGACCACCACCATGCTCAATGCAGTAGGCCAAGCACAACACATCTTCCTTCTCGGCGGCACCTCCGAGATCGGCCTGGGCATCGTCGAGGAGTTCCTCGAGCGCGGCCCCGCCAAGGTCACCCTGGCAGCCCGCCCGGAGTCCCCGCGCATTGCGGAGGCCCGCGCCACGCTCGAATCCCGCGGCGCTGACGTCGAGGTCCTCGACTTTGACGCCACCAACTTCGACGGCCACCCGGACGTGGTCAACCGTGCTTTCGAGCGCGGCGACGTCGACGTGGCCATCGTCGCCTTCGGCACCCTCGGTGACCAGGAGGCCCTGTGGCAGGACCAGGCCCAGGCCGTAGCCTCCGCTGAGACGAACTACACTGCCCCGGTGTCCCTCGGCGTGCTGCTGGGACAGAAGTTCAAGGAGCAGGGCCACGGCACCATCGTGGCGCTGTCCTCCGTCGCCGGCATGCGCGTGCGCCGCTCGAACTTTGTCTACGGCGCCTCCAAGGCCGGCGTGGACGGCTTCTTCATCAACCTCGGTGAGGCCCTGCGTGACTCCGGCGCCAAGGTGCTCGTGGTCCGTCCGGGCCAGGTGCGCACCAAGATGTCGGCCGAAGCCGGCGAGGCTCCGCTGACCGTCAATGTCTCCGACGTGGCCAAGGCCACCGTCAAGGCGGTTCTGGACGGCAAGCAGTCCATCTTCGTCCACCCGCTCTTCGAGTACGTCTCCTTGGGCTTCAAGTTCATTCCGCAGGCAATTTTCCGCAAGCTTCCTTTCTAAGCTTCGCTGTTTAAATTCCTGCAATCTCCTCAGCATGTGGGAGACTGTCACCATGACTGAGTCCCTCGCTATGGAATACGACGCAGACCTCGTGTCGCGTCGCGCTAGCCTCGCGGGCATCGCCGCCGCCGCTCTAGGCGGCGGCCTCGTCACGCTCCTTGGCTTCTTCGCCTTCAAGACGGTGTCCCTGCCGGCATTTAGCACCTCCATGGTGACCCGCGCCCTGAGCACGGCCGGAACCGTGCTCACCGTCGCCATCGTCGGCGCCTTGTGCGTGTGGTGGTTAAATGATGAGCACAAGGGCTCCCGCCCGCGCTGGCGCGCGTGGCTGACCACCGCCCTGTGCTACGTCTCCCCCGCGCTCCTTACCCTAACCACCATCGGCCTCCCGCTCTCCGCCTCGCGGCTGTGGCTGGACGGCGTGCAG
Source organism: Corynebacterium axilliensis (assembly GCF_046097495.1). Taxonomy (NCBI): domain Bacteria; kingdom Bacillati; phylum Actinomycetota; class Actinomycetes; order Mycobacteriales; family Corynebacteriaceae; genus Corynebacterium; species Corynebacterium axilliensis. Next base: position 1,949,210 of record NZ_CP175768.1, on the reverse strand, counting down.
GTGGATCAGGTCTTCCGCACCCAGTTCCTCACCCGCGCAACCGACATGAGCTCCTACGCGGACATGAATTACGAGGGGCTGCCCACCTTCTACCCGCTGGGCTGGTTCTGGATGGGCGGGCGCCTAGCAAACCTGCTGGGCATGCCCGGCTGGGAGGTCTTCCAGCCGTGGTCCCTGATTTCCTTGGCCGTGGCTGGCTGCATCCTGGTTCCGGTGTGGCAGCGCCTGTCCGGCTCGCTGCCGGTGGCCACCGCCATCGCCCTGGTCACCACCGCCGTGACGCTCACCATCGGCGCCGAGGAGCCGTACTCCGCGGTTATTGCCATGGGTGTGCCGGCTGTGGCGGTGTTGTGCTCCCGGGCGTTTAGTGGCTCCTGGCTATCCACCGCAGGAATCGCCATCTACCTGGGAATCTCCGCCTGCTTCTACACGCTGTTTACCGGCGCGGTAGCCCTGACCATTGTCAGCCTCATCGCGCTGGCCACGTGCGTGGCGGAGCGCACCTGGCTGCCCGCCGTGCACCTGACCGTCATCGCCGTGGGCTCCCTGGCCATCGCGGCCGTCGCCTGGGCGCCCTACATCCTTGGGGTGCTGCGCGCCACCACCCCGCTGGAGTCCACGGCCCAGCACTACCTCCCGGAGGAGGGCACGCAGATCCCTGCGCCCTTCCTCTCCCTCTCCGTCATCGGCCTCATTAGCATCATCGGCTTGGTGTACCTGGTCATCCGCATCGATGACCCGGATATCCGCGCCATGAGCACCGCGCTGGTCGGCGCCTACCTGTGGACGGTGGCGTCGATGGTGACGACCCTGGCCGGCACCACGCTGCTGGGCTTCCGCCTCGAGGTGATCGTGGTGGTCCTCTTCGCCACCGCCGGCGTGCTGGCACTCGCGGAGATTCGTCTCATGGGTCTGCCCATGCTGTATCCGGCACGCTTTAGTGAGACCACCAGCAAGCGCGTCACCGTGGTTTTCGCCCTCATCCTGGGCATCGGCGGTATCTACTACGCCCAGCAGATCCCGGAGGCCAACGAGACCGCCCTGGACCACGCCTACACCGACACCGACGGTTACGGCGAGCGCGCGGACCGCTACACCAGCGATTCCGCTGAGAACTACCTGAAGATCCGCGAGTTCATCGATGCGCAGGGGCATGCGGCGGACGAGACGGTGGTCCTCACCGATGAGAAGCTGTTCATGGCCTACAACCCGTACTTCGGCTTCAACGCCTTCACCAGCAACTACGCCAACCCGCTGGGAGAGTTCAGCACGCGCAACCTGCAGATCGAGTCCTGGGCCGAGCACTCCTGGGATCAGACCCCGGAGGAGTTCGCCAAGGCCCTGGACTCTGCCACGTGGCGCGGACCGGACGTCTTCATCTTCCGCGGTGATCTGGAGCACCCCAAGGACGGCTACAAGACGCACCTGGCCGAAGACATCTACCCCAACCAGCCCAACGTGCGCTACCGTGCGGTTTTCTTCAACCCGGACGTCTTTGACAAGGGCTGGGAGACCGCCCAGATCGGTCCCTTCGTGGTGGCGGCGCGGGCCTGATTTCATTCTTACTACGGCGTGGCCGTGACGTACACTGATCGCCGTGTCAGATAGGAAAACCACCGCCACGCCGCTCAAAGCCCAGCAGTCCGCGAGCCAGAGAGGCCAGGATGCGCCGCGTTCGCTTCGCCTCACGGCTATCGTCGCCGGGCTCATTGGCTTCTTGTGCTTCGTGGCCACGCCATTGCTGCCGGTCAACCAAACCCAGTCCTCCTTCGACTGGCCTCAACAGGACTCCTTGCAGTCCGTCAACGCCCCGCTCATCGCGGTGGCGCCGGAGGATATTGAGGCGGAGATCCCGCTGGCGGCCGTCGATAAGCTGCGCGAGGGTCAGGACCTGCTCTACGGCACCCTCCCGCCGGAGTCGAAGAAGGCCACCAACCGCGGCATGTTCGTCCGTGCCGACGAGCAGGGGTTGTCCGTCACCAGCCTGGACGAGGTGATCTTCTCCCTCACGCCGGATGAGGTGAAGAAGCTGCCGGACGACGCCGTCCTGACCATCGACGCTACGGGCGACGGCACCACGGTCACCGCCGGAAAGTACTCCGAGACCACGGACGAGGATATGCGCCCGCAGGTCACCGGCGTCTACACGGAGATCGACAACACCCCGGAGAACGTGCAGGCGCTGGGCAGCGACCTGAAAATCCACGTCGACATCAACTCGCGGTTTACCTCTTCCCCCACGGTGCTCAAGCTCGTGGCCATGTGGCTGGGCCTGGCCATGGTGGTGCTGAGCCTGTTGTGCCTGTGGCGCATCGACCGCCTCGACGGCAAGCGCTACGGCTTTATGCCCGCCACGTGGAAGCAGATCCGCCCGCTCGACGGTGTCGTCGCCGTCGTACTGGGCTGGTGGTACATCTTTGGCTCCAACACGTCGGATGACGGCTTCATCCTCACCATGGGCCGCGTCTCTGACCACGCGACGTACATGGCTAACTACTACCGCTGGTACGGCGTTCCGGAGGCCCCCTTCGGCGCGCCCTATTACGACTTGGTGGCATGGCTGGCGCAGTTCTCCAGCGCCTCCATTGTCGTGCGCCTGCCGTCGTTGATCTCGGCACTCATCATCTGGTTTATCCTTTCGCGCGAGATGCTCCCCCGCTTTGGCGCGCGGGTCAACGACCGCCGCCTGGCGCACTGGACGGCCGCGTTTATGTTCCTGGCCTTCTGGCTGCCGTACAACAACGGCATCCGCCCGGAGCCCATCGTGGCACTCGGCGTCATGGTGACCTGGGCGTCCTTCGAGCGCTCCATCGCCACCCGTCGCCTGCTGCCGGCGGCGGTGGGCACCATTGTGGCCGCCGTTACCCTGGCCGCGGGCCCGACGGGCCTTACCGCCGTGGGCATCTTCCTGGTCAGCCTGCCCACCCTGTTCCGCATCATGGGTGAGCGCGCCAAGCAGGTGGGCTGGCTGGCGCTCGTCGCGCCGTTCTTGGCCTGCGGCACCGCGGTCATGGTCGCCGCGTTCGGCGATCAGACGCTGGCCACGGTCCTGGAGTCCACCCGCGTGCGCTCGGCGGTAGGCCCGTCGCTGCCGTGGTACTCGGAGTTCGTGCGCTACGCCACGCTCTTCGAGCCCTCCGTGGACGGCTCGCTCACGCGCCGCTTCGCCATGTTCACCATGCTCTTCTGCCTGGCGCTCATCATCTACGCCTTCATCAAGAACCACCGCGTCGTGGGCGCGGAGGTCGGCCCCACCCAGCGCCTGCTGGCCATCATGGCGCTCTCGGCGTTCTTCCTCATGTTCACGCCGACGAAGTGGACCCACCACTTCGGCATCTACGCCGGCCTGGCCGGTGTCATCGCGGCCCTGGGCTCGGTGGTGCTCTCCCAGATCGCCATGCGCTCGCCGCGTGCGCGCACCTTCTCCATCGCCTCCGTCATCTTCCTTTTGGCCATCTCCCTGGCCGGCTGGAACGCCTGGTGGTATGTGTCCTCCTTCGGCATCCCGTGGTGGGACCGCACGGTGCAGCTCAAGGCCATCGAGGCCAACACGGTGGTCCTGGCCCTCGGCCTCATCGTCGTGGCCATCGGCATCTACCAGTCCCTCATCCACAGCTTCCGCAAGAAGAAGGCCGAGGAGGCCGGCACCCTCGCGCAGTTTGAGGAGGAGTCCGCTGCCAAGGTCTCGCGCTGGGCGGGTGTGATGTCCGCGCCGCTGGCCGTGGCCTGCATTGCCATCGTGGGATTCTCCTGCGCATCCTTTGCCAAGGGCTACGTGGCCCAGGCGGATTCCTACTCCGTGGGCAAGGGCAACCTGGCCTCCCTGCGCGGCGAGTCCTGCTCGCTGGCGGATGCCACGATGGTGGAGACCAACACGAACGATTCCTTCCTGCGCCCCGTTAAGGGCGAGTTCAAGGACTCCCTGGTGGATTCCTCGGAGGATCACTATGGCTTCGGCCCCAACATGATCAAGGAGGACATCGAGCCGGAGAACCTCAACTCGGCGTCGGTAGGCGCGATTGCGAACAGCTCCAGCGGTGACTCCTCGTCCTCGAACGAACAGAAGGACGCCACCGCTACCGACGCCACCACCGATTCTGGTTCGGATGCTGACTCCGGCTCCGGCTCTGCCTCCGAGGGCACCGCGCAGGACAGCTCCAAGGACAGCGAGGTGACGGATTCCTCCGCCGGCGGCGTGCGCGGCACCCTGGGCATCAACGGCTCCGAGATGCACCTGCCCTTCAACCTGGATTACACCAAGGTCCCGGTCATGGGCTCCTACTCCGATGCGCAGCGCTCCACCGCCACCATCACCACGCAGTGGTACAACTTGCCGGAGGCGGGCGACAACACCCCTGTCCTCTCAGTGTCTGCCGCGGGCAAGATCCACCACCACGACGTCAACGGCGTGGAGCAGGAGGGCACGGAGCTCACTCTGGAGTACGGCACGCTCAAGGACGGCAAGGTCACCGACAAGGGTGAGGCCGAGCTTTCCGACGTCGGCGCGACGCCGAAGTGGCGCAACCTGCGCATCGCGCTCGATGAGCTGCCGGAGGAGGCCAACGTCGTGCGCCTGGTGGCCGTGGATGATTCCACCGATGAGAATGATTGGTTGGCATTTACTCCGCCGCGCGTACCGGAGCTGGCTTCTATCAACTCCCAGTTCGATTCCGAGACCCCGGCGCTGCTGGACTGGTCGGTGGCGCTGCAGTTCCCCTGCCAGCGCACCTTCGACCACTACGCCGGCGTGACCGAAATCCCGCAGTACCGCATCCTGCCGGACGCGGCGGCACAGAACTCGCTGACGGACTTCCAGTCCTTCTCCGGCGGTGGCGCCATGGCCACCGCGGAGGCGGTCAACTACTCCTACGAGATCCCCAGCTACCTCAACAACGATTGGGCGCGCGACTGGGGCTCCATTGAGAAGTACGAGCTGCGCACCGACTCGGAGGGCAACGCCCCGGCCGAGGCGCAGATCGACCACGAGGTGATCCAGCGCTCCGGCCTGTGGAAGGACTCGGAGATGAAGATCAAGCGCGAGGGCGAGCAGTAAGGCGCTCTTAGACAGCGTTCTTCAAGAACTCGGCCGCGTCACGAATGCGCTGGCGCGCCACGGCCGGGGTGGAGATGCGGTGCATGGCGACGTACTCGCCGTTCTCCGCCCCGGGGATCTCCACCTTCTCCGCAATCTCGTCCTGCCGGGCGGTCTGGACCAGGGTGCGGGAATAGGACGCACCCAGCTTGTGCGCGTCCAGGGTAAAGTCCCCGCGAATCTTCTCCGGCAGCTTCGCCAGCGCGCCGAAGTCGGGGAAGGTGAGCAGGAGGGCGTCGGCAGGCACGAGCGCCGCCAGCGCCCCGCCGGAGGAATAGCCCCATACCGTGACGTGCTCCGCGCCGTGGGCGCGGGCATAGTCCACGGCCGCCTGGACGGACTGCACCATCTCCGCCACGGTGTGCTCGGGCGCGAGCGGGTAGTCCACGTCAATGATGGTGGTGCCGGACAGCTGCGCGGCCGCGGCCACCTCGGGGCGCCACTGCATCTGCAGCGCCTTGCCGTCGCCGCGCCACCAGCCGCCCGAGTGCAGGGAGACCGCCCAGCGGCGGTTATCCGCCTCCGACGGTCTAAAGATTGCCCCCACCTCGGACTCGGTCTCCGTCACGCCGTCGGTAAAGGCCGTGCCCGGCAGCGAATGGTCCACCGCGGAGCCCAGCACCAGCATGGAGGCCTGCACGATGCGGTCCGGTAGCAGCGCGCAGTAGCGGTCTGCCTCCGGGGAGCCGCCGCCGGCCCAGGGCGGGCGGAAGTCCGGCAGCGGGTAGTGCACCTCCAGGTAGGAGGAGAGCTGGTCCAGTTGTTGTTCCGGCGTTAGCTGGCGGTCAGTGCCGCCAATGTTCCACTCACTCATGGAACCCCAGGGTACTACCAGATGGTGACGCGCTCCTCCGGCGCAAAGCCGCCCTCGACGTCGAAGGCCTCGTAGAACTCGTCGATATTGTCCGCGATGATGTTGCAGCGGAACTCCGCCGGGGAGTGCGGATCGATGGCCAGGTACTGGGTGGCCATCTCCGGGCGGATGGCGGTGCGCCACACGCGCGCCCACGCCAGGAAGAAGCGCTGCAGGCCGGTGTATTCGTGCTGCGCCAGCTCCGGCTCGGCTCCCTCGGCCTCAAAGGGCGCTACCTGGCCGTTAATGTCCAGGCCCTTATCGGCGCAGTACTTCTTGTAGGCCACCACGGCAATACCCAAGCCGCCCAGGTCACCAATGTTTTCGCCCAAGGTGAAGCTGCCGTTCACGCCGGCGGAGTCGGTGCCTTCCAGCACCTTCGGCACCTTGCCCTGGTACTGGTCCACCAGCTTGGCGGTGAGCTTCTCAAAGGCCGCGCGGTCCTCCTCGGTCCACCAGGAGTTGAGGTTGCCCTGGCCGTCGTACTGCGAGCCCTGATCGTCGAAGCCGTGGCCGATCTCGTGGCCGATGACAGCGCCGATGGCGCCGAAGTTCTCCGCCGCATCCGCCTCCGGGTTGTAGAACGGCGGGCGCAGGATGGCGGCCGGGAAGGTGATGTCATTGACCACCGGGTTGTAGAAGGCGTTGACGGTCTGCGGGGTGGAGAACCACTCGTCGCGGTCCGCCGGCTTGCCAATCTTGGCCAGCTCAAAGTCGTGGTTCCAGGCGCTGCCCGCGCGCACGTTGGCCACCAGGTCCGCGCCCTGGGGGGAGAACTCCAGGTCGGAGTAGTCGCGCCAGGTGTCCGGGTAGCCAATCTTGGCCTTGAACTGGGAGAGCTTCTCTAGCGCGTGCTCGCGCGTGGCCGGGGTCATCCACTCCAGCTGGGAGATGCGCTCGCGGTAGGCGGCGGTGAGGTAGCCCACCAGCTCATCCATCTCGGACTTCGAGGACGGCGGGAAGTGCTTGTCCACGAAGACCTTGCCAATCTCCTGGCCCACCATGGTCTCCGCCAGGCCCACGGCGCGCTTCCAGCGATCGCGCTGCTCGGTCGCGCCAGAGAGCGTGGTGCCGTAGAACTCGAAGTTCTTCCGGCCGATCTCCTCGGTGAGGTACGGCGCGCGGGAGAGCAGGATGTGCCAGGTGGCCCACAGCTGCCAGTCCGCCATGCGCTCGCTGGTGAACAGGCCCTCCAGGTGCTCAAAGTAGCTCGGCATCATGGACACCACGCGGTGCTCCGGCAGGCCACCGCCGGCCAGCATGGCGCGGGTGATGCTGGGCAGCTTAGCGACGTCTACCGGGTTGTACGTCTTCACCGCATCGCGCGCGGAGACCACGTCCCAGTGGCCGGCCGCGATCTCCTTTTCCAGGGCCACGATGCGGGTGGCCGCGGCCTCCGCGCCGAGGCCGAAGAGGCGGGCCGGGTCGAAGAAGCCGAGCATGGCGGCGACGTGCTTCTCGTAGGCGGCTAGCGTGTCCGCATGCGCCTCCTCGCGGTAGTAGGCCTCATCCGGAAGGCCCAGGCCAGACTGGATAATGTAGGCCACGGCCTCCTCAGAGCCCGAGTCCTTCTCCACCCAGAAGGTAGCCGGCGCGCCGACGCCGGTGCGCTCGAGCACGCCCAGATTGTGGGCCAGTTCCTCGGGCGTGGCGGCGGTGAGCTTATCCAAGTCGGCGTCGAGTGGCGCCGTGCCGGCGGCGTTCACGCCTTCGGTATCCATGTGGGCGGCGTAGAGGGTGCCGGGGCGGCCGGAATCCTCCTTGACGATGTCATGGACGAGCTCCTCGGCTTCGTCGCGCAGCGCGTGGAACGTGCCGTCCACGCCGCGGTCATCGGGGATTACGTGGGAGGCAACCCACGGGCCGTTAACAAATTGGTACAGATCCTTCATGCTCGCCACTGTATGTCAGAAGCACACGTTAGTGTGGTGGTCATGACTTCTTATCGTTTCCCGCCGGCGAAGATGACGGGACCGTTCTTTGCTGTGCTTGGGGCAACGCTCCTCGTGCTGGGCATGCCCGCCGTCCTCAGCGTGGTGCTGCCGATGCAGGAACCGGACACCGAGGCCGTGGTGCTCGATGACCCAGAGTGGCGCCAGCCCGTTGAGGGCCTTTCCTGCTCCCGGAACTACGAGTCCATGGCCAACCAGGCCTGGGACTGCGGGGACACGCTGGCGGAAGCCTACGTGACGGACGGGGTGGACGATGACGAATTGGCCCTGCGCCGCGTCGTGCGGGCCACGGCGTATAGCTCGCTGCCCACCGAGCCCATCGAGCACGACGGCAACCTGCTCGTGCTGCGGGTGGAAGAGAGCCAGGGGCCGGTCACGGCCTTCAGCGTGGCTAAGGACAATCTCAACTATCAGATCGTCTTGTCGGGTGGCGACACCGAGGCGGTCGCACAACACTTCATGGAGGCCTTCGAGTGAGCAAGCTTTTCCGCATCGCCCTGTGGGTCATCATCGGCCTGTCCCTGCCGGTGGCCCTGGTCAACCTGGCCGCGACTTTCATCCTCGCCCCGCTGCCCGGGTTGGTGAGTTTCCTTTTGGGCCTGGTCCTGCTGGCCCTCGGTATCTATCTCTGGCGGTTTAGCCCCATGTGGGCGCGGCCGGCTAAGGGCTGGGTGGCGGCCAGCGTCCTGTGGGGTGCTGCCGCGGCGGTCACCCTGGCGCTTGCCTCGTCGATGCCGCTGAGCAGCCTCACTGTGGGCTTGGGCTGGGAGCAATCCATGATGTCCTGGTCCGGCGCCTACCCGGAGGAGTTCTCTAAGGCGCTGGGCGTGGTCTTCGTGCTGCTCAGCTTCCGGCAGCTCAACCGCCCCTGGCACGGCCTCATCGTGGGCGCACTGGTGGGCTGGGGCTTCGAGGTCTTCGAAAACAGCCTCTACGCCTCCATGGGCGCCATCATGCACCCCACCTCGGACTGGATTGGCATGCTGCAGATGTGGGGCCTGCGCCTCGTGGCGGGCCCTGGCCTGCACATGTCCTTTACGGCCATCGCCGGCTTTGGCATCGGCTGGGCCATCTACGCGGCGCACCGCCCGTGGTGGTGGCGCCTAGGCGTCGGCGTGGGTGCGCTGTTCTGCTCCTTCTGCCTGCACTTTGCGTGGAACTACATGTGGGACGAGACGTGGCAGCTTGTTACCCAATACGTTCTCGTCGCGGCCATCATGTACCCGCTGGTGATCACGCTTATCATCCGCGGCAACCGCCTGGCCAAGCAGGATGACAGCTACTCGCACTCCCCCGGCGCCCCCAGCCTGGTCTAGGGGCGGTCTTAGTCGAACTGCCCCTGGACAATAGCCACCGCGTCCAGCGGGGTGACGTGGTAGGAAATGGGATTCTGGTTCGCGCCGGCCATGAGCGCGTGGGCGCAGGAGTGGCCAGCACCCATCATGTGGCCGAGCTCGTGGGCGATAGTGCCCTGCAGCGCCTCCGGGTACTGGGCATTCGGGGTCTTGATGAAGAGCATCTTGTGGTCCGGGTAGGCAGCACCCTGGACGTAGCCGTTCGGCTCCGGCTTGTAGAGGATGGCGACGGTATCCTCGTCGGCCTCGGAGGGCTGCACTTCCTTCAGTGAGGCCTTGCCGTCCAGCGCCTCGTTCCACTCGGCCACGGCGGCGTCGAGCTGCTCGCGGTACGGGAAGTTGTCCGCCACTTTGTAGTCGAGCACGCCATCCTGGAAGTAGGCGGGCACCGAGTCGCCGTCGTGGAGGATGGAGGGATCCGGAACGGGCTTGCCGTCGTTCGCCAGGGCGGTGATGCTGGTGCACGTGCCCGGGGAGATCAGGGAGCGTACGGGGTCGCTCGCGGCAGTGGCGGCAGGTGCAGCAACGGCACCGCACAGCACGGTGGCGGCGGTGATGGTGGCAGCGGAGTTCTTCACGGTAAAACGCATGGAAAAGCTGGGGTGCCTTTCTGGGTAGGTGCGGAAAACTCTCCCCCTGGCACGGGCCTAGAACAGCACGGGCCTAGAACGGGCCTAGCACCCCGGGGAGTGAGGTACCCGGGCGAGCATATATTAGGCTCTTATGATTAGCAAAGGCTGGATTAAGCTTCTCCTTCGCCCCAGCGCGCCGGTTAGCACGCCTGGGAGGAGCTTGGCACCATTCGCTTGAGTTCCGCGCAGGCTTGATCGCGCAGCTCCTGGACGTTCGGCGGGAAGCCGGGGGCCTGCGGCAGCGGCGGCACACCCGGGGCGGGCGGTGCAGCTACCTCGACCGCGCCCAGGACGTCCGCGGTGAGGTCCGCCGGGGAGCCATACGTGTTCGCCGCAGCGGTGTAGCCGGGCCCGAAGGACGCGCTGGCGTGCACCTGGCGGTCGTCCGACCACCCGAATTTCGTGCCCCCAACACCCGGGATCCTCGCCGTGCCGAAGTCTTGGCGGTAGCCATCCGCAGCCACCGGCGCAGCTGTGGCCATGCCCTTCATGATGGGGGCAGCAACCGGGTCGGTTGAAATGGCACCGAGGAACCGAGAGAGATCCTCCGTGGAGGTGGTGGTGTTTCCCCAATAGCCGTTGTGGTGGGTCTCCCCCAGCTGATACTCCCCGATGATCCCCGGGATTGCCTGCGGGTACCTGCGCTCCAGGTCGCCTGCGGTAGCGTCTTCGGAGAAGCGCACCATGTTCTCCACGCGGGCCTTGTCCTCCGGCGCGCCGTATTTGAGCACCCACATGCCCAGATACAGCTTCACCAAGGAGAGCGCAGGGCGGGATTCGTGGCTATTGCCGGTGGACACCACGTGGCCGTCGGCATAGCGCACGGTCATTTGCGTGCGCGGCGGGACCTTCCCGGGGTCGAAGGTCAGGGCCTGGGCGGCCGGGGCCATACCGAGCGTGGCGGTAAGGGTAAGCGCTAGGGCGCCTGCTTTTGTCAACACATTTTGAGCGTACTCTATGTCCAGCGTCTTAGCCCATGTCCACGAGGAGTACTCCCCCGATAATGAGCGCCACGCCGACTCCTTTGACCCACGTGAAGGGCTCGCGGAACAGCGCGAAGGAGGCCAGCGCGGTGAGCGCGACACCACAGGCAGTCCAGATGCCGTAGGCCACGCCCAGCGGCATGCCCGCGCGCAGCGCAAGCGACAAGAAAGCATAGGAGGACACATAGGCCACCACGACCCACGCAATCCACCACTTCTGGCCGTGCACGGCGAGCATGCGCAGGCCCAGCGTGCCGGCTACTTCGATGAGGATGGCCAGTGCTAACCAGATCACGAATCCACCTTTTGAAGCTCCGCGTGTGGCTCGCGAGCCCCCATCTCCACGCAGCCCACGCCCGCGATGATGCAGGCCATGCCCACGAGCATGAGCGGCGTGAGCTCCTCCCCGAAGAAGAGCGCAGACAAACCCGCGGTGAGTACCACGCCGGTCGCACCCCATATTCCGTAGGCCGCACCCACATGCATGCCACTGCGCAATACCTGATGCAGCGAGGTAAAAGCCGCCACGTATCCGAAAACTACTACGACGTAGGCAGCCGGGTGCGCCAGTGCGGCCTTGAGGCACAGGGTGGCGATGACCTCACTGAGGATAGCGATGGCCAGAAAAGTCCAGGCGCGCATCGGGTGTCCTTTCACGTGCGGGACGGGCGAGTAGCCGCCGTCAGATCTGCCGCATCCAGCCCACACTCGGAGAGCACGACACGGTCCTCGCGGTAGGGAATGCCTTCGGCGTCCCAGTGCGCCTGGGCCGCGGCGGTGTGGGCGTGGCCGGTGCTGTTGACAACCCGCCACCAGGCTAAATCCGAACTCTTGGACATCACCCAGCCCACGTAGCGCGCGCCGACGCCGACGACGTGTGCAATCTCGCCGTACGTGGAGACATTACCGGGCGGAATACTGCGCACTACCGCCCGCACAGCCTCTGCGCGTTCCGTCGTGGCCATGCTCTTTAGAGTTCGATGGGTTCATCGGGAGCGTCCTCGACCTCGCACAGGGTCAGCGTGGCGCCCGTCGAGTCGGCGATGAGGCACAGGCGGCCAAACGGTGACTCGTAGGGTTCGCGGATGACCTCACCGCCGGCCGCCACCGTGGCCTTCGCGGCCTGGTCCACGTCCCGCACACCCAGGTAGGTCTGCCAGAAGCTGGGCAGTCCGGAGGCGTTCCAGAAGCCGGCGAACGCCGCGCCCTCTTCCTCCGCCAGCGCGTACTCCTCATCGCCGCGAATCTCCCAATCAAAGAGCTCGCCGTAAAAGTCCAGCGTGGAGCGGAAGTTCTCCGAGACGGCCAGCTCGTGCCACACCGGGGTGCCCGGCTCGCCGCCAGCCACGAAGCGGTCTAGCTCCGGCTGCACCAGCCCAAACATGGCACCGGCGTTATCCAGCACCAGGGCCAGGGGCGCGCCCAACGCCAAAATCGTGCCGCCCAGCTTCTCCACGCGGGCGCAATCCGCCTCCAGGTCGCGGGAGAGGAAGTAGGTGGCCCAGGTGTCCTGGCCGGGGACGATTTCAGCGATGGGCAGACCCTGCAGGCGGGCGATGCCGTCCTCGAACTCCCAGCCCAGTACGGCCGAGTAAAACTTCTCCGAGGCCGCGGGGTCCGAGCTCGCCAGCGTGATCCAGTAGGGCATGCCTACTTCGGCTTCGAATGCGGGCACTAGAGGTTCCTCCACTTCTCCGGATCGAAGTCATCGTCTGCGGTGGCTTCGTCAAAGTAGTCGTCGTCATCGTCGGCGTCGGCGACACGGGCGCACGTGGAGGCGACACACACGACGTCCCCCACGGCCAGCGCCGCGCCGCGGTGCTCGACGACATCACCGTTGACCGTGACCTGGCCTTGCTCGATGAGCTCCTTCGCCTCGCCGCCAGTGGCGACCAAGGAGGCCAGCTTGAGGAACTGGCCGAGCTTGATGGATTCTCCCCTAATTGAGACGTCTAGCATGCCGACTAGCATACCGAGCCGCCACAGCCTTTAGAGCGCCAGGACCCCGCGGAAGCCCTCGATGAGAATGACCACGCCGAGCAGCAGGAAGATCCCGCCGCTGACGATGTCCACCATGGAGGAATGCCGGGCCATCCACTTCGATACCGCGCGGGTGCTCAGCGCCACGCCCACGAAGATCAGGAGGCTTTCCAGGATGAGCACCGAGCCGACCAAAGCGTTGGCGCCGAGGCCCATGCCGGGGTCAATGAAGTTGGCAAAGATGGCGCCGAAGAAGATGACCACCTTGGGGTTGGACAGGTCGCACACCAGGCCCATGCGGTACGCGGTGCCGGCCTTGATGATGCCGTCCGGGCTAAAGCCGCGAGGCTGCGGCGCGCGGTGCTCGGTGCCCACGACGGTGGCGGGTGCGCGGCGCTCGGCCACGCCCGAGCTTATCGACGTATACGCCATCCACAGCAAATAGGCACCACCTAAGACCTGCAGCGCGACGAGGATCTGTGGCGTGGCCGAAATCAGCGCGGATAAGCCCGCCAGAGAAGCCACCGTCCACACCACCAGGCCGGTGGTGCTGCCGATGGCGGCCCACACCGCCGCGCGGGTCGAGCGCGCGCCCAGCCGAATAATCTGCACCACGTCGGGCCCCGGCGAGGCCATCGCCGCGAACCACACTCCCATCAAGGCCGCAAGGGCACTGACTGCCACCTAACACCCCCATACTCGCATGCGTTTTCACTAACGCAGGCCACTATAAGGGCCGTTTCACCTGCAGCGAAACAGGTAAGCACAGTAGCTCCACCTAGCCCGCGAGCCAGACCCCCCATGAGCGCCAGCAGTGCGGAAGCAGACATGTGGCGCCTTAGGCTAGGACCCGTTCCAGCTCCGCGCAGATGTCGTTCGCCATCCCCGCCTTGAACTCGGCCGGGCTAAACACCCCGTCCTGCATGTCGGTGGCAAGTGAAATGTCGAGCTGGCTGCGCAGCTGCGTCATGGAGAAGTTCGCCATGACGAGCCGCCAAGCCTCCACCGCGCGGATGCCGCCGCTGAAGCTGTAGCCCACATAGGCGATGGGCTTAGCCACCCACTCTGCGCCCAAGGAGTCCACGGCGTTCTTGAACGCGCCCGGCACGGAGCGGTTGTACTCCGGGGTGACGAAGATATATGCGTCACAGGCATCAATCGCATCGGACCAGGCCTGGACCTTCTCATCGTCATAGTTTTTGTTGGCCGCCATCGGAATGACCGACGTGGTGAGAACAGGGACATCGAAGGCCTTGAGATCGATGAGCTCATACTCCACGTCGCCGACGTTACGGCCTTGGGCCAGGTCAGCGACCCACTGGGCAATAGCCTGTCCAGCGCGGTCGTCGCGGGTAGAGCCGAGGATGATGCCGATTTTTGCCATGTCGATGAGCCTTTCTGCCCTTGAGGGAGTGTCCTCAATCTCGTGGGCACGTCAACGTTTATTAGTGACGAGGGTACGCGGATATGTCGACGCAATCGACACGTCGCCGGGATATGTTTAAAATTTCGGAAAAAATCGACATATCCGCCAAACATGTCTATTCTTTTGCCATGGCAACTTACAGTCCAGAAATTCCCTACAACGAGCTTCCGCCCCTCCCGCCTGCAGACGTCGTGGAAACTGTCCCTGTGCTCAAGGCCATCATCGACGCCAAAGAAAAGCTCGCTGAACTACGTACCGCGTGCCAGCTCATCCCGAATCCGGAGATCATCACCTCCACGATCCCGCTGCGTGAGGCGCGCGCTTCCTCCGAAATCGAAAACATCGTCACCACTAACGACGAGCTCTTTCGTGCAGCGTGGCAGGTCGATGCCGAGCCCTCCCCTGCCACGAAGGAGGCTCTCCGCTATAACTCCGCGTTACATGCAGGCTTGTCCTCGTTATCGCAGCGTCCGCTATCAGAAAAGACGGCAAAAATCGTATGCAGCACACTTCTGGACACACAGGCCGAGGTGCGTTCCCTGCCGGGAACTTTCATCGGCAACCCCATCACGCAGCAGCGGCTTTACACGCCTCCCGAAGGCGAGGAGATTATCGAAGGTCACCTCGCGGCATGGGAGGACTATATCTATTCCAACCATGACGTGGATTCGCTAGTGAAAATGGCGCTCCTTCACTATCAATTCGAGGCAATCCATCCCTTCTACGATGGCAACGGACGCACCGGCCGAATCCTCAATGTCCTCCATCTCATCCAGGAGAAGCTCCTCGAGCTCCCAGTCTTGTATTTGTCCGGTTATATCGTTGGTAATAAGGCTGAGTACTATCGCTACCTCAATGCCGTGACTGCTCACGGAGCGTGGGAGGACTGGCTCCTTTTCATGATCCGCGGCGTGTACGCTGCGGCAGACGACGCTTCCTCGATGATTACCCAACTCCGTGCCATCCAGGAGAACACCGCGCACGAAATACGCGCTGCAGGTGTCATTAGCCAACCACATGAGATGGCTGAACTAATCCTCATCAAGCCTTACGTCCGCATCTCGGACGTGGTGGAGATGGGCGTCGTCAAGCGCCAAACCGCCAGCGCATGGTTAGCCCACTTGGTCGACCTGGGAATTTTGGAAGAGATTCAACAGGGCCGCGGGAAAGTGTTCATTCACCGCGCCGCCCTTGAAGTTCTCACCCGTGAGTAGGGCAAAACAATAGGATGGTGAGCATGAATCACCCTGATACTGGTTCCTTTGAACGCATGGCCGGCAGGCAGTGGTACATGCCCGGCGTCAATGCCGAGGTCAGCGCCGAGCACCAGCGCGGCTTCCGCTTGGTCAAGGAGCTCAACGAGCTGCAAAACACCAACCATGAGCGCGCGAGGGAGATCCTGCGCGAGCTGCTCTCCCCTGAATCCGACGTCCCGGGCCTCCACGCGCCGCTCAACCTGGAGTACGGCTGCAACGTCACCGTAGGTAAAGGCGTGTTCATCAACTTCGGGGCCACCATCTTGGCCCAGGCACCGGTCACGCTGGGAGATCGCGTCATGCTGGGGCCGAACTGCTCCCTCATCACGGTGGGCCACCCGGTCAACGATCATGAGATGCGCGCAGACGGCTGGGAGATAGCCCAGCCCATCACAGTCGGGGACAACACGTGGTTCGGCGCCAACGTCACGGTGCTGCCCGGAATCACCGTGGGCAAGAACTGCGTCGTGGGCGCGGGCACGCTGGTGACTCGGGACGTCCCGGATAACTCACTGGTGCTCGGCTCGCCGGGGCGCGTGGTGCGCACGCTCGTAGACAACGAGGAGGCCTGGGAGCGCCAGGATCTCGATGTTTGATCTCGCCGCCATCGGCCGCGGCCTGCCCGTCCTGGAGACCATCGGGTCGCTTCCGTCCGAGGGCCACGTTGTCATCCAGGCCCCGCCCGGCACGGGTAAGACCACGCTGGTTCCGCCGGCGCTGGCTAATCAGGCCGAGGGCCGCGGCAAGGTCATCGTCACCGCGCCGCGCCGCGTGGCGGTGCGCGCGGCGGCCAACCGCCTCCAGGAGCTCTCCGGACAGCGCATCGGTTACGCGGTGCGTGGGGATTCCCGCACAGGCCACGAGGTGGAGTTCGTCACCCCGGGCGTGCTGCTGCGGAGGCTCTTGCGCGATCCGGAGCTTGAGGGCGTGGCTGCTGTTGCCATAGATGAGGTGCACGAGCGCCAGCTCGACACCGACCTCGTGCTCGGCATGTGCCTGGAGCTGGCCCAGCTCCGCGAGGACTTCCGCGTCATCGCCATGTCCGCTACTGTCGACGCCGCCCGGTTCTCCCAGCTCATGGGCGGCGCACCCATCCACACCACGGAAGCTGCGACCTACCCGCTGGACATCACGTACGAGCCCCTGGCCGGCCGCGCGGCCGGGGACCGAGAGTTCTGGAAAGGCGTGGCCCGGCTGGCCGCCCAGCAGCACGAGTCCACCCTGGTCTTCGCCCCCGGCGTGCGCGAGGTCAACCTCGTGTGCGAAGAGCTGGCCGACCACAACGCCTATCCCCTGCACGGCCGCCAGACCACCGCGGAGCAGGACGCCGCGCTCTACACCACCGAGCAGCGCATCGTCGTGGCGACCTCCATCGCGGAATCCTCGCTGACCGTGCCGGGCGTGCGCACCGTCATCGACGCGGGCCTCGCGCGCGTGCCCAAGCGCGATGCGCAGCGCGGGATGAGTGGGTTGGTGACCGTGTCGACGTCGAAAAGCAGCGCCGATCAGCGCGCCGGACGCGCCGGCCGTGAGGCGCCCGGCACCGTCATCCGCTGCTATTCGCAGGACGATTACCAGCACTTTTCCCCGCACACCACCCCGGAGATCCTCTCCGCGGATCTGACCCAGGCAGCACTCTTTCTGGACTGCTGGGGCGCGGGCCCGGACTTCCCGCTGCTGGATCCGCCGCCCGGTCCGGCCCTCGCCGCCGCGCAGGCCACCCTCAAGCGCATCGGCGCCACCCAGGAGCTCGCCCTGCTGCCCACGGATCCGCGCCTCGGGGCCGCGCTGCTGCGTCACGGCAGCCAGGCCGCGCCCATTATCGCCGCGCTTGGCGACGCCCCCACGGTCACCGACCTCACCCGCCACCGCGCGCCGCAGAAGGAAGTCACGCGTCTCGCGCGCCTAGTCCAAGACCGCGGCCCCGCCGACCCGGGCGAGGTCGTGGCCACCGCCTTCCCCGAGCAGGTGGCCAAGCGCATGGGCGAAGACTACCTGCTGGCCAGCGGCACCCGCGCGCGGCTTATCGACAACTCCGGGTTGGCGGGCGCGCCGTGGCTGGCCATCGCGGAGGTGTCGCTGTCCAACGCGGGCAACCCCATCATCCGCTCCGCGGTGCGCATCGAGGAAGCGGCCGCCCTCGACATCGTCGGCGTCACCGAGGAGACCCGCGCCTTCCTTGAGGGCTCCAAGGTCCGCGGGGTGCGGGTACGCGCGGCCGGTGCCATCGTGCTTTCTGAGACCCCGGTGAAGGTCTCTGGAGACGAGGCCGTTGCGGCCCTGCGCAACTCCGGCCAAGGCCTGGGTTTGTTCCACTTCAGCGAGAAGGCCCAGAACCTGCGGGACCGGCTCCGGCACCTGCGTGCGGCCTATGGGGATCCCTGGCCAGACGTCGATAGTGACAGCGCCAGCCTGGAGTGGCTCGAACCGGAGCTGCACCAGTTGGCCTCTGGCCTAAAGCCCGACATGTATCCCGCCCTCCAGCGCCTGCTGCCGTGGCCGGAGGCCAGCCGCCTCGACGAACTAGCCCCGGAGCGCCTGCCCGTGCCTTCCGGCCGCGACGCGCGCATCGACTGGTCCGGCGAGCGCCCCGTGGTGTCCATCAAGCTGCAGGAGTGCTTCGGACTGGCCGAATCCCCCGTCTACTGCGGGCACCGCGTGCAGTTCCACCTACTCTCCCCTGCCGGCCGGCCCCTCGCGGTCACCGATGACCTGGCCAGCTTCTGGTCCGGGCCCTACGCCGGCGTGCGCGCCGACATGCGCGGGCGCTACCCCAAGCACCCGTGGCCCGAGGACCCGTGGAACGCCGTGGCCACGGCGAAGACAAAGAACCGGATGTAGCCTAGCCCCACTGCTGCCAGGCCAGGTACACGCTCATCACCACGACGAGGGTGAGCAGCGCGTAGCGGATGAACTTCGCTCCCCCGCCCAGCACCGTCCGCGCGCCCAGCTGCGCGCCGGCAATGTTGGCCACCGCGAGCACCAGCGCCAGCGCCCACTCCACGTGCCCGCCGGCGATGAACACCACGAGGGCGCCGACGTTAGTGCACGTGTTCACCACCTTCGCCATCGCCGCGGAAGCGAGGAAGTTCTGGGAGAAGATGGCGGTAAACGCCATGATGAGGAACATGCCGGTGCCGGGGCCGAAGATGCCGTCGTAGAACGCGATGGCCGCCACCGCGCCGAGCGCTGCCCACGTGCGCCAGCCGCCGCGCAGGCCCTCCCCGTCAGCGCTGCCGAAGTCAGGGCGGAAGGCCACGAAGACGCCCACGGCCACCATGAGCACGATGATGACCGGCCGCATGACGTCCTTGTCCATGAGTGCAGCTGCCGCCGCGCCCAGCACGGAACACACCAGCGCGGTAAGCCCCATGCGGATGAGCTCGCCCTGCGGCGGGCGCACCTTCTTGACCAAGGTATAAGCCGCCGACGCCGTGCCCGACACCGCCGCCACCTTGTTCGTCGCCAACGCGGTGGCCGGTGCCAGCTGCGGCGCGACGGCCAAGATGAGTGGGATGAGCACCAAACCACCGCCGCCGATGACTGCATCGACCCAGCCGGCCACGCCGGCCCCCACGGTGAGAATGGCCCAGCCGCTCAATCCAAAGTCCATAAGGACCATTAAACTCGTCCGCATGTCTACACGCGCACGGTGGGCCATCGTTGCCCCAGGTTCCTTGGCCCTCGGGGCGCTGTTGAGCTACCTGCATGTGCCGGCCGCGTGGATCCTCGGCGCCATTGTCGTCGCCGGCGCGATGGCGCTTAGCACGGGCACGGAGCTGTCCGTCAACCGCCACTTCTACGCCGTGGCCCGCGGCTTCATCGGCATGATGGCGGGTATCCCGCTCACGCTGGTACCCGCCTCCACGCTCGTCGGCTTCGTGCCGGCGGCGGTGACGATTTCCCTTATCACCGTGCTCGTCGGCGTCACCGGCGGCGTGCTTCTCCACCGCGCGCAGCCCAAGGACATCTCCTGGGAGACGGGCATCCTCTCCATGCTGCCCGGCGGGGCCTCCCTCATGCCGGCTTTGGCCAGCGAGCTGGGCGCGGACTACCGCTACGTGGCGCTGACCCAGTACCTGCGCCTGCTGGCGGTGTCGGTCTCGCTACCGCTGGTGGTCTCGTTTCTTAACGCCCCCGCGGGCCACGGCGTCGACATGAGCGTCGACGGCGAGGTCACCTGGTGGATCGTGCTGCTCACCGTCGCCATCGCCATCCTGGGCGAGCGCCTGGGCAAGCTCGCCCACCTGCCCGCCTCCGCCGTGCTGGGCCCGCTCATCCTCACCGTCGTCGTGGCGCAGTTCCTACCCGCCGGCCACACGCTGGAGCCGCTGTACGTCTTCAAGATCCTGGCGTTTATGTCCATCGGCTGGGTCTGCGGCGGCGGTCTGTCGGTGCCGGCGCTGAAGTCCTTTGCTAAGCAGCTACCCGCCACGATCCTGTTCATCGTGGTGGTCATCGGGGTCTGCGCGCTCACCGCGCTGCCGCTGACCGCGTGGCTAGACATCACCTATTTCGAGGCCTACCTGGCCACCTCGCCCGGCGCGCTGGAGACCGTCCTGGCGCTCTCCGCGGAAGGCGGCGCTGGGCCCGCCGTGGTGGCGGTGCAGATCATCCGGCTCATCATCGTGCTCGTCATCGCCGGCTACCTGCCCCAGATCCTGGGGCTATTCCGCAAGCGCCGCTAGTGGAACTACCCATACCCCATCCGGGCGCTGGAAAGCGGGACCACTCGGAATCACAACTATCAGCGCTGCAGGTGGCGTGGAAAGTTTCGCGGCTACGTGCTTAAGGTGTGCCGCCGCATTTTCGACCTCATTGTGAGAAAGCTTCGCTTCAAACCCCACCCACGAACCATCTCGAAGCTCCACTACTGCATCAATTTCTTCGCGCCCCTTCATATCCCTCAAGTGGAATGCCCCTCGCGCTCGCAGAGCTTGCGCATAAACACGCAAATCGTGCACAAGCTGCGCCTCGAAGAGGATGCCTAAAGTCTCTAGATCCTCAAGCAGTTTGTCTGGCCCTGCTCCCAACAAAGCAGCAGCCAAACCTGGATCAGCCAGCTGGCGTTTAGGCATTTGAACCATCGAAGTCTTCGAACGAGTACGTGGTGACCAAGCCGGTTGGTCCTCAACGAGGAACAGGCGCGTAGCGAAATCGTGAATGACATTGACAGTCTCCGCGGCCGGTGTCGAGGTAGCGCTGCTGAGTTCACCAATGCGTTTGCGAATCGCAGCAGCGGTAGCCGGTTGGGCAACTAGTCCGGCATAGGCACGAAGGAAAGATTGGAACCGGCGCGGATCGCGTCTCGGTCCGCCGAGTTCGGGGTAATCGTGCTCGCTCATTTCCGTCAGATAGGATTCCATGCCTTCCTGCGCATCGAGAGGATCAAGGTCAAAGAATTCCGGAAAACCACCTGCAACGATCCACCGAGCATAATCTGCCACGCTAGCATCTGTTCCAGAGGTCGGGGCCTGATTGCCAGCAATGATGGACCCCAGTGATACCCGGTCAGCAGCAATTCCTCGCTCCGCCAAGCTCAACGTGCGCAGTTGAATGGAACGAATTCGCCCTGCGCCCGAATGCCGGATGGCATCATCATCGGGCGTGGAGGAACCCGTAAGAAGAAACTGCCCTTTCTCCGGGGAGTCATCCACTGCATGGCGCACCTCATTCCAGATGGCAGGGACAACCTGCCACTCATCAATAAGCCGCGGCCGTGCGCCTTCAAGCCCCAATGCCGGTTGCATGCGTGCAAGATTTGCCTCTGGAGAATCACGGTCAAGTTGTATGGCAGATTTGGCAAACTGGCGCGCCGTTGAGGTTTTCCCGCTCGCGCGTGGGCCTTTGAGGAAGAGCGCTCCGGCAACGCGAAGCCCTCTCTCGACTTCTGCATCAACGATTCGGGGCAGGTACATACAAAGTACCTTAGCCCGAAAAATGGATAAATCACAGAGTCACTAGTGGATAAATCCAAGAGTCACTAGTGGATAAATCCAAGAGTCTGGCTGTCGACCTGGGGATTTAGTCCAGGATGGCGTGGCGCAGGATGGACATCGGCACCGAGCCCAAGGCCAGGGCCTGGGAGTGGAAGTCGCGCACGTCCATGCCCTGCTCCGTGGCGGCCCGGCGGGTGTCCTTCCACAGGCGCTGGCCCAACGCGTAGGACGGCGCCTGGCCCGGCCAGCCCAGGTAGCGGGTGACCTCGAAGTTGAGATTGGCGTCATCCATGGCGGTGTTCTCCCGCATGAACGTCTTGACGTGGGACTTGTCCCACGCGCCGGACGTCGTGCAGTCCGGCAGCGCCTTGCCCAGGTGGAGTCCGATGTCCACGACGACGCGCGCGGCGCGGAACCGTTGCGCGTCGAGAAGCCCCATGCGGAAGCCCGGGTCATCCATGTAGCCCAGCTCCGCCATGAGCGCCTCCGCGTACAGCGCCCAGCCCTCGCCGTGGCCGGAGTTCCACGTCACCGCGCGGCGCCACAGGTTCAGATCCGGCTGCGTCAGCGCGGAACCCAGCTGCAGGTGGTGGCCCGGAGCGCCCTCGTGGTGCACCGTGGTCAGCTCCTGCCACGTGTGGAACAGCTCCTGGCCCGCGGGCACGGACCACCACATGCGGCCCGGGCGGGAGAAGTCATCCGACGGCGCCGTGTAGAAGATGCCGCCGGTGCCCGCCGGGTCGATGCAGCACTCGATCTCGCGGATCTCGTCCGGAATGTCGAAGGCCGTGCCGTTGAGCTCCCCAATGACCCGGTCCGCGGTGGACTGCATCCACTCCACCAGCGCGTCGGTGCCGTGCAGCTGGTAGCGCTCCTCCTCGTTGAGCTTGCGCATCGCCGCGCGCACGGAGGTGTCCGTGCCGTACAAACTATGGGCGATCTTCTCCTGCTCCGCCTTGATGGCGCGCACCTGGTCCAGGCCCCACTCGTAGGCCTCATCCAGATCCACGGCGTCGCCCACGAAGAGCCGGGAGAAGCGCTCGTAGCGGTCGCGGCCCACCGCATCCTTGGAGGGGGCCTGCGGCTGCAGCTCATTTGACAGCCAGTCAGCGAACTCGCCGAAGGCCTCCTTGGCCGCATCCACCTCGGGGCCCTCCACGCCGAGGTCCTCGAGCATCGATCCGGCGTCGGCCAGGCGCTCCGACTGGACGAAGACCTCCGAAATCTGGCGCTGCGGGGCCACCATGCCGCGCGACGCCGCCTCCTTCAGGGAGTCCTTGTAGCCGCTTAGCGACGCCGGGACCTTCGACAGGCGCGAGCGCAGGACGTCGAGCTGCTCCGGGGTGTCCCGCGGCATGAGCATGAGCGTATCGCGGATGGTCTGCACCGGGGAGGCGATGTTGTTGAGGCAGCGGATGTCCTCGCCGGCGTGGTGCAGGTCCAGGTCCAGGCAGAGGCGGTCTCGCAGCACCGCGGCTGTGACGTAGTCCACCTCGTCGAAATCGTCCTCGTCGTCGGATTCGTCGGTGGTGTCATCCAACGCGTCGAGATCCGCCAGCATCTCGCGGGTGCGGTCAGCCACGGACTCGTAGTAGGACGGTGAAAAGTCCTCGAGCTCCCCATCGAAACCGGGGATGCCCCACGCGGTGGCGTCGGTAGGCGTGAGCTGCGCGAGGTCGTGGACGAAGTTGTCGCACGACGCGTCCAACAGGGAAGGTTGGCGCGACTCCATGGTCTGGTCAAAACTCATAAGGGCGAAGTCTAACGATGACCCGCCTTAAGGGCCAACCCAGCAGCGCCTTTTTACCAGGTTGTTAGCTAATTGTTGTCCCACTTGGTGCCCGGATGCTGCCACGCGGCGAAGGCGTCGAGCACCGCGGCCGGCGACGGGTCCATGACCAGCGCGTCGACGAAGCGCTGTTGCACGAATCCCGCCTGCGCCATCGAGTGATACAGCCCGGCGAAGGGCTGCCAGAAGCCATCGACGTCCACCAGGCCCACCGGGCCGTCCAGGTTGCCCAGCTGCTGGAGCGTGAGGACCTCACTGAGCTCCTCCAGCGTGCCCACGCCGCCGGGCAGGCACACGTAGGCCCCGGCGAGCTGCTCCATGCGCGTCTTGCGCTGCGCCATGGTCTTCACCACTTCGAGGGTGCTCAGGCGCGGGTGGGAGAGCTCCAAGTCCACCAGCTGCTCCGGGATGACGCCGACGACGGTTCCCCCGGCGTCCAGGCACGCATCCGCGACGATGCCCATAAGCCCCACGTTGCCGCCGCCATATACCAAGGTCAGGCCGCGGCGCGCGAGTTCTTCTCCCAACTGGCGCGCCGCCTCCGCGTAGGCCGGTGAGTTTCCCGCGGCGGAGCCGCAATACACAGCAACAGAATCCATGCGTTCAACTGTATCCCAACCGCTCGCCTAGACCATGATGTCTACTGACAGACAATTTCTATTAGACAATGCGGTCTGCTGAATTTATACTTGCCCCATGATCAAACCCGGCCCCGTGTTCACCCGACCCCGCACTCCGGCGGCGAAGTGCCTCCACCTGATTCGACTGACCCCCATCGTCACCCGCAGCGAGCTGGTCGAAGCCACAGGGCTATCCCAACCCACCATCACGCGCGCCACCTCCGCTCTCCTCGGCGCGGGCCTCATCCAGGAGCGCACCGACCTCACCCAGTCCCGCGGCCGCGGGCGCCCCACCGTGCCCCTGGAAGTGGCGGACAACAACTGGATGCTCGCCGGAGTGGCGGTGGGCACCGCGTTCACCCGCATCGCCTTCTACGACACCAAGGGCCGCACCCTGTGTGAGGAGGACGTGGCAACCCCCATCTCGCGGCTGAGTGAGGGCGACGTCATTGAGCACATCATCGCCGACATGAACCGCCTGATGACGGGCCTGGACCGCCGCCTGGTCTCGGTGGGCGTGACCACCTCCGGTAGCGTCGACGACTCCGGCCTGGTCACCGCCCCCAACCTGGGCTGGAACCGCATGGACATCACCAGCCGCCTGGAGTACCAGTTTGGTGTGCCCGTGGTTGTCTCCTCCGTCGTCCCCGCCATCCTCGGCTCCGAGACGCAGTCCACGCAGCTGGGCAGCGAGAAGCCGGTCATGGTGCTGTACGCGGACGATTCGGTGGGCGCGGCCCTGACCACCACCGATGAGATCACGCAGCTGCCGCTCGACGCCCCGGAGTCCCTGGCCACGCAGGCGCTTCTCGACGCCACCTCGGCCCCCACCTTCGCCGATGCCGTGCAGGATCCCAACGCCCGGGCGCTTCTCGACGATCGCGCGCGCACCCTCGGCACCATCGCCGCCGAGCTGCTGGCGGAGCACCAGCCGGACACCCTCGTCGTGGCGGGCGGCGCCTTTGTGGACGACCCCGCCGCGCCGAAGCTCTTCGCCTCCGCCGTGCGTCAGGCCTGCCCCCACCCGACGGAGCTGCGCCTGATCCCTGCGCACACGGAGATCGTCCGCGCCTGCACCCGCGCCGTGGCGCTCGACCCGCTGCTGCGCGTGCCGCTGGATCTAAGCCGCGAGCTCAACGCGGCCTAGCTCTCCGGTTGCGGGGTGTACCCCCTTGGCCTAGTCTTTCTGGTCATGGGGGTATTAGAAACCTACTTCCACTACCGCAACTCGGGGATCGCGCTAGTGGAACACGCATCCAGCTCACCCGACAAGCTCCGCGCGCTCGGCGCCGATACAGCCGACGCCGCTGAACTCGCACGCCTGCACCGCATCTACTTCGGCCCTACCCGCTTTAGTGGTAAACAACGCAAAGCCCGCACCGCCGCCCAACACCACGCCCACGGCCTGAGCATCCTTAACCTCATCGAGTCCTACACCTCCCGCGTCAAGAAAGAACTCGACGCCTGGAACCTGCGCGCCCGGCTGGCCGCCACACCCGCACATCGCATCCGCGAGGTTGCCACCAAACGCCTCAAAGAACTGCGCACCAAACGCGCCCAGAAACCCGGGGTACGGTTCACCTACCGCACACAGGGGCCCAACTCCGTCACCATCACCGACACACCCACCGTCATCGCCGATATCCGCGGCACCCTCGAATCCATCAACCCCACCAACCTGCTAGACGCCGCCACAACCGCCATCCTGGGCGGTAACACCGGCACCAGGCCCGCTGTGCACGCCCAAGTCGTAGTCACCCTGGACGAATTCGACCGCATCATCAACGGAGACGGTGACGAAATCGAACTCCAACTCACCAACGGTGCCCGCATGACTGGGGCGGAATTCCTCACCCATAAGTTTGCTGAGATTGGCTATGCCACTATCGTCCACCCCGTCGAAGGACCTATCAACTCCTACCGGATAGAGCGCCACGCAAACTGGAAACAACGCCTCACCCTGTGTGCCGAAACCCAAACCTGCTCCAGACCAGGCTGTAACAAGCCGGCGGATTACTGCCAGGTCCACCACATCATCCCCTGGCAGGCAGGCGGTTTCACCAACATCAAGAACCTGACCTTCCTGTGCGCCTACCACAACGGCATCAACGATGATGACCCGTCGAAACCCACAGGAAGAGGCTACGTCTTCAGAATGCCCGGCGGCATCGGCTACATCCCACCCTGGGGCGCACCAATCACCGCCACCCCCGAATACCAACAAGCCCTCACCAGACTCACCGCCGAGAAACCACCAGGCGCAGGTTAGAAACCTGCGCAGAGCCACAACGAAACCCGCCAACCACACCAGGTTGACGGGGAATTCGGCGATCCTTCTTAGAAGCGCACCGAGTCAATGCCCGTAAATAGGTGCGCATTCAGCCCCGCGCGCTCGGCGCCGGCCACGAAGTCGGGCCGGTCGTCGAAAAAGTGGGTCTCCTTCACGCTGGCGCCGAGCGCCTCCACCGCCACCCGGTAGGCCTCCTCCTTGGGCTTGGCCACGCCGATATCGCAGCTCAGCGTCACCGCCGCGCACTCTCCCAACCACGGCTGGGTCGCCCGGACCTTCGCGGCCAAGGAGGCGGGAACGTTGGAGAGCACGCCCACGCTGTGCCCCTCCCCAATGAGGCGCAGGACCACGTCCACCATCGCGGGGTCCGCGGAGAGCAGATGGTCGGTATCGAGATCCACGGCGCGCGAGACCTCAAAGGGCCCCACGTGCGTCATGGCGCGGATGCGGCCCCAATACTGCGAATCGCTCACTTGGCCTGCATCGTAGGCAGGCCGCAGCTCCTCATAGACGGACCAAAAGTGCTCCGGATCCTCCGGGCACACATAGCGTTCGAGTTCAGCGTGGTCGGCCGGCGTGGCCGAGCGCAGAAGCACGCCGTACAGATCGAAGAGCAGTGTGGACATGGGCCCAGTGTAGCCACACGGCCACCGCCCCGGTCAGCGTCCCGCCGACGAACATTGGCAGCGCCACCGCCGCCTGCCCCCACGGCAGCGCGCCCAGGGTCGACAGCGCCCCCACCAGCAGCAAGCCGCCCACACTAAACAGCGAACGGCTCAGTGCCGTCGATGCCGCCCCGGCGCACACCAACAGCGCCACGCCCGCAAACGGACCCAGCATCAGGGCAAGGGCAAAGAAAAACGTCCCCAACGCCACATTCGTCGACGCCAGCCAAGTGCCACCCACCAGTGCAATCGCCAGCCCAGCCAGGGCACCGATAATGAGCATCAGCCGCGTTCTAGTCATAAAAGTAATTCTCCCACCAACCACTCGGGCCGTGGGAGAAATAACGCAATTTATATGGCTTCGTTACCCGTCGTTATGGGCCGGTGACTTAGCGCTCGGCCAGGGAAGTGTCGACAAGCAGCAGGCCCGAACCGTTGTCCCCGGCCAGCTTGAGCTGCTCGATAACACCGGAGACCGTCGCCTCCTCCTCCACCTGCTCATCCAGGAACCAGTTGAGCAGCTGGCGGGAGTCCAAGTCCCCCACCTCATCCGCCGTGCGGACAATCTCACGAATCTGCTCCGACACCTTCTGCTCATGCGCCAGGGAAGCCTCGAAGGCATCGAGCGGGGTGGCCGCCTTGACCGCGCCCACCTGGATGTCCTCCAGCTCCACGCGGTAGCCGCGATCCAGCAGGTGATCGGCGAACTTCTTAGCGTGCTCGCGCTCCTCCTCCGCCTGCTTGTAGAACCACGCGCTCATGCCCGGGAAGGAGAGGTTCTCCATCTCATAAGCCAGCTGGGTGTAGACCAGCGCGGCGGCGTGCTCGTTGTTGACCTGTGCGTTGAGGAGGGTTTGCAGCTTCTCATCCATGGTGGTGGATCCTTTCTAGTCGGGAGAGCACCCAGGATACCGAAATTTAGCCCAGGTCTCCGCTGAGCCGGCGGTAGCGCTCCAAGCTCGCCCCGTCCAGGCCTCGGAATTCGACCTCCACCCCGCGCGCGGCGTACTTGCTCGACACCGAGTCCAGCACCGCTACCGTCGAGGCGTCCCACACCTCCGCCTGCGAGAAGTCCACGATGACCTGGTCCACCGGCAGCGTGTAGTCGAAGGCGTAGACCAAGTCGTTGGAGGAGGCGAAGAAAAGCTGGCCGCGGACGGTATACACGTTGCCGTCCAGCTCCACCGACACCAGGTGCGCCACGCGCCGCGCGAACGCCACCGACGCCACCACGACGCCCAGCACCACGCCGACCGCCAGGTTCTTCGTCAGCAGCGTGCCCGCCACGGTGACGAGCATGACGGCCGTCTCGCTCCACGGCATGCGGTGCAGCGTGCGCACCGAATGCCAGTCCACCGTGTGGAAGGACACCATGAGCATCACCGCCACCAGCGCGGCCATGGGGATGCGCCCCACCGTCTCCCCCAGCACCAGGATGAGAATGAGGAGGAAGACGCCGGCGAGGAACGTGGACAGGCGCGTGCGCGCCCGCGAATCCTTGACGTTGATCATGGTCTGGCCAATCATGGCGCACACGCCCATGCCGCCAATCGCGGCGGCGAGGATGTTGCCAATGCCCTGGCCGATTGACTCGCGGGTCTTGTCGGAGTGGGTGTCCGTGATGTCGTCGACAAGCTTGGCGGTCAGCAGGGACTCCATGAGGCCGACGAGCGCCACGCCCAGCGCGTAGGGCAGGCACAGCAGGAACGTCTCGCTGGTCCACGGCACGTCCGGGATGACAAAGCCGGGCAGCGACGTGGGCAGCTCGCCCTGGTCCGCCACGTCCGGCACGTCCCAGCCGCACGCCACCACCAGGGCGCTGACCACGAGGATGGTCACCAGCGGCGCGGGCACGACGGTGGTCAGCCGCGGCCACAGCACCATGATGGCCAGGCCAAGCGCCACCAGCGCGTACACCAGCCAGGGCACGCCGCGCAGGTGCGGCAGCTGCGCGGTAAACATGAGGATGCCCAGGGCGTTGACGAATCCGGTCATGACGCTGCGGGGGATAAAACGCATAAGCTTAGCGACGCCTACCGCGCCCATCACCACCTGCATAATCCCCGCCATCCAGATGGTGAGCAGCACGTACTGCAGGCCGTGCTCGTGCGCCAGCGGCGCGATGACCACGGCCACCGAGCCGGCGGCGGCGGAGATCATCGCCGGGCGCCCGCCGGTGAGCGCAATGGACAGCGCCATGATGACGGAGGCGAACAGGCCCACCTTCGGGTCGAGGCCGGCGAGGATGGAGAAACTTAAAACTTCCGGAATGAGGGCGAGCGCAACAGCAAGCCCGCCAAACACCTCCTGGCGGAGGCGGGCGGGCGAGCTGCAGGCCGCGCGGAAAGATCCGGCGGAGGCTTCTGGCATTAATGACCTTCCTTGTGGGAGCCATCGCGGGTAATGACCGGCAGGACGGACCAGGCGAAGTTGATCCACTGGTCGGTCTTCTTCCAGGAAAAGTCCGGCTCGAAGATGGTGGTGGGCTTGGTGTAGATGACGGCGGACTTCACCTCGGAGGCGGTCTGCTCGAGGAGGTTGACCACGAGGTCGAGCGTCTTGCCGGAATCGGCCACATCGTCGACAACGAGGACCTTCTTGTCCTTGAGCGAGTCAGTATCCAGCTGCGGGTTGAGCAGGATGGGCTCCGGGAGGGTCTGGCCGATGTCAGTGTAGAACTCCACGTTGATCGCACCCATCTCCTTGACGCCGATGGCGTAACCGATGGCGCCGGCGGGGATGAGGCCGCCGCGGGCCACGCCCACGATGAGGTCCGGGAACCAGCCGGACTCGACGATCTGCTGGGACAGGTAGCGGCTGGCCTCGCCGAAGACCTCCCACGTCAGGTTTTCGCGTTCCGGGTTCCACCACTCCGGTGTGCTCATGGTCTAGGTCTCCTTCGCCAGAATTGTCATTTCCCCTAGTCTATCCACCACGCCCCACGCCGCAAACCCCGGCGGGGTGCAAATGTCAGCGGAAGGGGACCTCCGCCACGGTGCGGCGCAACTTGCGGGTGCGCAGGCGCTCCGGGTTTTCGGCTAAAGCCTCCACCGCGCGCACCGCGCACATGACGTGCGCTTCTTTCGAGTTGGAGTAAAAGGCCTGCGCTTGGGCCGGAAGCTTGGGTACCGCATGCAGCGGGAGGTCGGAGACGGACAGCAGCGTGCCGTAGGGGATGCGGTAGCGGTAGCCGTTGGCCGCCAGCGTGCACGACTCCATGTCCACGGCCACGGCGGTGGAGTGGCGCAGCCACTCCCACAGGTCGCGGGAGGTCCGCCACTCCCAGTTGCGGTCATCGGTGGAGAGCACCGTGCCGGTGCGCATCAGGGAGTTGTCCTCGCCGTAGACCTCATCCACCGCAGCCTCGAGCATGCGCTGGATCTCGGGGATGGCGGGAATCGGGTTGCCGGTGGCCACCGTGTTGTCCAGGATGTGGTCGCCGCGCTGGTAGGCGTTGCCCAGAATGAGGTCTCCGATGCGCATGCGGCCGTCCAGCCCTGCGCAGTGGCCGATCATGATCCAGGCCTCCGGGCGCAGGACCGCCAAGCAGTCCGTGATGGTCTTCGCGTTTGAGGGGCCGACGCCGATGTTGATCATCGTGATGCCATCGCCGCCGGCGGTGATGAGATCAAAGCGCGGCATCTGGTAGCGGGAGGTGAGGGTGAGCTCGTCGACGTCGAGAAGCACCGCGTCATTGGAGTGGATGGTCTCCCCCGTCGGCAGCACCAGCGCCGTGTAACGCGAATCCTCCCGCGCCAGCTCCCGCAGGCCGAACTTGACGAACTCCGTGGTGTGCATGGCGTAGTTGGTGAACAGGATGTACATCTGCACCGTGTCCACCTCGATGCCGGTGTAGTGCTCGATGCGCGCGCAGGCGATGTCGAAGCGCTGCGGGCCGAAGTGGAACAGCGGCTTCTCCTTGCCGTGGAAGACCTTCCAGGCGCCGTCCACGATGCCGTCATTCACCGCGTCCAGGGTGGGCCGCGGGATCTCTCCCCGATCTTGCGGCAGTGGCCCGGCGTCCCGGATGTATTCCGGGGGAATCCGCTCATCCGACTGGCCCACGTACATATCGCACGGGTAGTTGCTGGTCAGCCTGGTCAGCTGCTCGGTGAGGTAGCTGCGGATGAGCCAGGGTTTGGAGATCACCGCAGAATAGCGTCCCTCTTGGTCCACGTAGCCGAAGGGCTCAGAGCGGTCGATGGGAGTCCACCGGCGGACCTGCACGGTGATCTTGGGGTAGACCACGTGGCGGTAGGCATCGTGGTCCCCAGAGGCGAGCGCTTCGCGCGCTAGGGCGCAGGAGCTGTCATAAAGCTCGCAGAGGCGGTTGACCGCCTCGGTGACGGAGTGGGCATGCTGCAGGTCGCTCATGCCCGCCCAGTCTAGTTGGGGTACTGCATCTCGGCAGCGTCACCGGCTTCGCGCACGATGTCCAGGGACTCGCGGAACTCCACGAGGTCCACGCCGGACTTGCGGTACTCGTTGAGGATGGTCTCCGGGATGCACACCGCGCGGGGCTCCAAGTCAATGCCCTTCTGCGTGATGGTGATGGTGCCATCCTCCACGGTGGCCAGGCCGGCGTCCTGCAGGCCCTCAAGCAGGCCCTCGTACGTGCCGGTCTCCGGCTGCAGACGGTCTTTCATGTAGTCCACGGTTACCGGCTTCTTGACGTCCCACAGGATCATCAGCATGAGGTACTGCGGATATGTAATGCCAAGTTCCTTCAGAAGAGGATCATAAGAACGGATCACGGAACGCGCGGCGCGGTACAGTGAAAAGCAAAGCTGGTCTTCTAGGTGGAGAGACATGTTGACCACCCTACCCTAAATATTTGGTACCCGCGCAAGGGCAAAATCTACATAAATTCCTTAATCTGAGCTGAGAGCATCATGGTTCCTCCTTCCCTTCCCCTCGGCGCGCGCATCCCGGCGCGCGGCGTCTTCGAGGACGACTGGTCCGCCCGCCCCACCGCACAGCGCCCGTGGCCGGTCATCCTCATCCACGGCACGTGCGATACCAAGGGCATCTGGCAGGAGCTGGCGTCGCGCCTGCGCGCGGACGGCTGGGCGGTCTTCGCCTCGGATTACGGCCAGCGCGCCACCGGCCCCATCCCGGAATCGGCCCGGCAGCTCGGCGCGTACATCGAGGCGGTCCTCCAGGTCACCGGCGCACAACAGGTTATCCTGGTGGGCCATTCCCAGGGCGGGCTGCTGGCGCGCTACTGGATGCGCCGCTACCAGACAGCGGAGAAGGTGCGGCACGTGGTGTGCCTGAGCGCCCCCAACCACGGCACGACGGAGGGCGGCATCACCAATCAGCTGGTGCGCAACGAGCGGCAGGAGGGCGTGATGCGCTCGCTTATCGACGCCTGGTTTGGCCCCGCCGGCCGCCAACAAATCGCCGGCAGTGACATCATCGCCGCCGCCAACGGCGCAGCCCACGGCACCGAGGTTGAGCCGGGCGTGACGTACACGTGCATTGCCACTCGCTCCGACATCGTCGTGGTCCCGCCCAGCTCCTGCTTCCTCGAGGGCGAGGGTGTGCGCAACTTCTACGTGCAAGACACCGACCGCTGGGCCATCGTGCGGCACGAGAACATGCCCTTGGATAAGCGCGTGTGCGCGCTGGTGCGCGAGGATCTGGCGGACTTAGAGGTCTAGCTCGTCCAAGAGCGCGTCGAAGGCCGGGCCTACCTGCGTGCGCCACAGGGTATCCACGCGGTCGTCGGCGCGCCCCGGCCCGCCGTTGATGGTGGCCACGCGCTTGCCCTGCTTCTTGGCCTCGAGCACGAAGCGGAAGCCGCTCATCACCGCCAGCGAGGAGCCCGCCACCAGCAGGGACTCCGAGCGCTCCAGCAGCGCATAGGCCGCGTCCCTTCGCTCCTTCGGCACGGGTTCGCCGAAGTAAACCACGTCTGGTTTGAGCTTCTGGGAACCACAGTGCACGCAGCCGGGCATCCGGAATTCCGCGACAGCCTGCTGGCTTAAAGCCACGTCACCATCGGGGTTCACGTCCGCATCATCGACCACCCAGCGCTCCAGATAGCCGGGGTTGGCCGCGGCCGCGCGGGCGTCGTAGTCCCCGCGCGCTTCCTCGACGTCGCAGCTTAAGCAGATGACGTGCTCCATGTCGCCGTGCAGCGCGATAAGCCGTTGCTGGCCTGCCTCCTTGTGCAGGCCGTCGACGTTCTGCGTGACCAGGCCGCTCAGCAGCCCGGCGCGCTCGAGTTCCACCAGGGCATAGTGCGTGCGGTTGGGGTAGGCGGCCTGCATCACCCGCCAGCCCACAAACGCCCGGGCCCAGTAACGGTGCGAGGCCTCCGGGTCGTGGAGGAACTCCTGGTAGGTCATAGGCCGGTGGCGGCTGAGCGTGCCGTTCGGGCCGCGGTAGTCCGGCACGCCCGATTCCGTGGAAACGCCCGCGCCCGTGAGGACCATGACGGCGCCGCGGGTGAGCTGCCGGGAGACGTCGCCAAGCGCCTGCGCGTCCGGCGTGGGGGACGCGATCTCGGTGACGACGCGGGAGATCGAGCGCAGCGCGGACTGGTGGGCGTCAAAGGGATCCATGGGCGCCCACTCTAGCTAGCCCAGCGTCTCCTCGTAGATATCCTCAGAGTCGAGCTCGCCGTGGCGGGAGCAGCGCGCGTTCCAGCCGTCCGGGCGCACCTGCACCACCATGCGGCGCCCGCACAGCTGGCAGTAGCGCGGCACGTCGAGGCCAGCCGCCGCCGCTGGGTGGAGAGGAAAATTCTCACTCAGCGGCTTGCCGGTATTGGGGTGGAACAGTGGTTCCTCGCCCGCGAGGACGGCGGCGACGAGCTCCGTCGACCCGCCTGGTGAAGGGGCCATTAGAGGGCCTTGATGGGCAGGTCGATGCGGCCGAGCATGTCGACGTCCTTCTCAATCTGCTTGCCCAGCGTGGTGAGGTAGTTGCCGGCAATGATGGCGTTGATGCCACCGAGGAGGCCCTGCTCCGTGCCGTCGTCTCCGAGGGAGAGCTCGCGGCCGCCCGCAAAGCGCAGGGTCACCGACGGCATGGCCAAACGGAAAGCGGCCACCGCGCGCAGCGCCTCACCGAGCGGGACCAAGGGGCGATCCGCAAACGGGGTGCCCGGGCGCGGGTCTAGGAAGTTCATCGGAACCTCGCACGGCTCAATCTGGGCGAGCTGGTAGGCAAACTCAGCGCGGTCCTCCAGGGACTCGCCCATGCCGATGATGCCGCCGGAGCAGACCTCCATGCCCACCGCGCGGACGTGATCGAGGGTCTCCTTGCGCTCCTCCCAGGTGTGGGTGGTGACCACGTTGGGGAAGAAGGACTTGGAGGTCTCCAGGTTGTGGTTGTAGCGCTGGGCGCCCATGTCCTTGAGGCGCTGCGCCTGCTCCCGGGTGAGCGTGCCCAGGGACAGCGAGATTTCAATGTCCACCTCGTCCAGGATGGCCGGGATGGCCTCGGCGACCTGGCTCAAGAGGTTCTCGTCCGGGGACTTCACCGCGGCGACGATGCAGAACTCGGTGGCGCCGGACTTGGCGGTCTTCTTCGCGGCCTCCACCAGCTCCGGGATGTTGAGGCGGGCGGCGCGCACCGGGGATTCAAAGAGGCCGGACTGCGAACAGAAGTGGCAGTCCTCCGGGCAGCCGCCGGTCTTAATGGAGATGATGCCTTCCACGGAGACGTCCGGGCCGCACCACTTCAGGCGGGTCTTGTGGGCGATGTCAGCAATCTCTTCCAGCTGCTCATCAGGAACCTGGAGGACCTGGAGGAGTTCCTCTTCGTTGAGTCCGATGCCCTGCTCCAGGGCCTTGTCGCGGGCGATATCTACGATGCTCATGACGGAAACCTTACTTGAACGGCGTTCAAGTTGTGGAAAATCTCCGCCTTTTCCTTCCGCGGACTACCCTTGAGGGCCATGACTCTCTACGACGACACCCTGGCCCTGCTCCAAGAACTCATCCGCAACGCCTGCGTCAACGACCTCACACCGGATTCCGGCGACGAGGTCCGCAACGCCGACACCCTGGAGAAGTTCTTCGAGGGCACCCCGGTGGAGATTCAGCGCTACGAGTCCCACCCGGGCCGAGTCAGCATCGTGGTGACCGTGCCAGGTGATCCGGACAAGGAGCCGCTCACACTCATGGGCCACACGGACGTCGTCCCCGTGGACGAGCCCAAGTGGACCAAGCCGCCATTCGACGCCGTCATTGAGGACGGCAAGCTCTACGGCCGCGGCGCGGTGGACATGCTCTTTATTACGGCGACGATGGCGGCGGTAACGAGGGACGTGGCCAAGCGCGGCAACCCTGGCGGCACCCTGGCGTTTGTCGGCATGGCAGACGAGGAGGCCCGCGGCGGCCTGGGCTCCATCTGGATGGATGAGCACCATCCGGAGGCGTACTCGGTGCGCAACTGCCTTTCGGAAACCGGCGGCAGCCACCTGCCCGGCGCGCTGGGTTTCAACGTGGGCGAAAAGGGCGCGGGCCAGCGCCGCCTGCACGTGCACGGCGATGCCGGCCACGGCTCGACGCCGTTTGGCAAGGACTTTGCCATCGTCAAGATTGGTGAGGTGGCGCGCCGCATCGCCGCGGCTGAGCCGCCCGTGGCCACCGACGAGGTGTGGCAGAGCTTTGTCAAGACCTTCCGCTTCGACCCGGAAACGGAAGCCGCGCTTCTCGACGGCTCCGCTACCGCCGCCGACTACGAGAATTTTGGCAACCTCGCCGCTTATGCCCATGCGTTCTCGCACACGACGATCTCCGAAACGGTGTTGCGCGCCGGCGGGGCGATTAACGTACTGCCCTCCCACGCCTACCTGGAGATGGACATCCGCCCCTTCCCCGGTCAGACGCAGGAGGATCTCGATGACTTCCTGCGCGCAGCCCTCGGCGATATGACCGATGAGGTGGAAATCGAGCACCTTATTACTGAGGACGCCACGCAGTCCTCCACGGATACTGAGCTGTGGCGCTGCATCGAGGAGACCGCCCACGAGTTCTTCCCGAATAAGGAAGTACTGCCGGTGCTAGCGACAGGAGGATCAGATCTGCGCGTGGCCCGCCGCCGAGGCGGCAATGCCTATGGCTTCGCGTTGCATGCTGCGGATCGGGATATGGCCAGCGCAAACTCGCAGCTACACAGCCACGACGAGCATCTCTATTTGGAAGACTTGGATCTCACTGTGAAAGCGTATTCTTCGCTGGTAAAACGCTTCCTGCGGTAGGAGCACTAGCGCAAAAGTGTAAAAGGTGTGGCACAATGTGGCGCATGAGAAACAAGCTTGCCCTCTGTTCCGCTGCCACTGCCCTCACCGTCGGCCTTTCCGCCCCTGCCGCATCTGCCGACATGGTCGATGACTACCTAGCCAAGGTTCCGGCCGGCCAGATTTCCTGTGAGCAGGCCGCGAAGTACTACACCAACCCCTCCGACTACAACAGCAAGAAGTCCCAGGCGCTGGCCGCCGCTAACTTCCACCCGCGCGGCGGCGAAATCCGTGACGCCGTTGCCCGCGCCGACGAGGCTATCGCTCGCTGTGGCCTGAACGGTGGCGGCAACAACGCCGGTAACAGCAATACGGCCCCCGCCAACAACGGCGGCAACCACCAAGCTGCTCCGGCGCCTGCGAACCAGAACCAGCCGGCACCGGCCCCTAACCATGGCGGCCAGTCTGCCCCGGCTCCGGCCAACAACGGTTTCCCGATGTTCCCGGTGGCCTTCGGCAACTACACCTTCTACCTCCCGGACCTGCTGGCCTACCTCAAGACCCTCGTCGAGGGCACCCCGCTGGCCCCGCTGCTGCCCTAAGCAGCAGCCTTAAAGTCCTAGCGGAAATACGTCCCCGCGTGCAGCGCGCAGCCGGTATTGAAGGCATGCCCGCACGCGGGGCATTTATATGCCGGGCCTAGTTCATCGCCGGCGTACTCGGCATACGTCATCTGCTGACCGCACGCCCCGCACATCACGCACAGCTCCTCCTTCGGCATCGCGCCAAACTCGTGGTCGGTGAGCTCCGTATGACAGAGCGAACAGGCGAACCAGCCGCCGCAGGTGTGGCACTTGTTCGCGACAACGTCGACAAGCGTATGCCAGTGACGGCACCGGCCCTGCCCGTCGATAGCTCCTTGAATCTGTGTCATTAGCGCGTCAGCCCCCATATGATCTGCTCGTGCACGCGCGGGTCATGGGGCAACTGCCCATGGTCGACGGGGGCGGACTCCACGTTGGCCACGTCCGCACCAGGCACAGCGCGCAGCTCCGAAGTCTGGTTCGGTGTCACGGTGTTATCCGCTGGCGAATAGATAGACGTGTAGGTGATACCGGGCGCGGTGTCCGGCAACTGGTTGAGCTCCTCCATAAAACTTGAGCCCTGCAATTGCTGAATACCGGCGCTGGTACCAACGAAATTGACCACATCGGGGGCGATTTTTGCCGCAGTGTTGAGGGGCGTTGCTCTGTCGCCCCACGACGTCCCGTGGAAGTTTGCGCCGATGGTGACCACTCGGTTTACTTCTTCTGCTGAGCCATACAGCTGCGTGAAGGTCTTGGTGTGCAGCCCGCCCTGTGAGAAGCCGACGAGGTTTACCTTGTCTTGGCCGGTGACCTCACGAATATGTTCAATCTGCCCAGCTATTTCGCGCCCAGAAGAATCCAGATCCGCAATGCCCTTCATATAGTCGTAGGCGTTCTGGTAGGTCAGGTCATCCGCTCCATAGTCGAAGGCCCACACGCACATACCCTGGTCCTTCAGCTTCGGGATGAGGTCGTTCCATTCGGCTGAATTTGCCGAAGTTCCATGCAATAAAACGACGGGTTCAGTGACAGAGCCCGTGGCCTTACAATCCGGATCATTGATGCCCAGACCCTGCGCAGCGGAGGTTTCCATGGACTCAGCATGAGCCGGAACCGGTGCGGAAGTGCCGAGAAGGATGGCGAGGAAGGCGCGCTGCAGAATGCCGTTTTTCATGAGCGATTAGTTTATCCTCCAACTCTGGCCACCTACTGTGTCATTCCTGTGCGCAAGTGGAGTGACGGCCACTACCATAGGAATGGATAGACAAAGGATCTGAAATGAAGCGAATTCTCTCTCTTGCTGCTGCGCTCTTTGTGCTCAGCGGCTGCTCTCTCGACGTCGAGCCTTCCACAAGCACTCTTGAGAGTGAGACGGTGCCAAGTGAAAGCACGAGCATTACCGAAGAGGCCCCACACCCCACCCTCCCCGCCGCTGAGGACAGCACCGAGAATATCGGCGTTGATCACCCACAAGAAGAAGTCATTGGCTTTACCGAGGCTCCCAGTGCGGCGCAGCCTTCTCCGATGGAGAAAACCATCGAATCCTGCGGTGACGTCTCACTGCACGAAACCGGAACCACATTCTTCAGCGATGGAACCTCTGGCTGGACACAACAGTGCGCCGACGAAATGTTGGCAGCGAATCCCCCAGTTCAAGAAGCCGCCGCTGTGTATGAAGCACCCGCCGTACAACAGAACTACGTTCACCCCGGCGCGTATTGCAACGGAGGTAGCGGCGTATCAAAGCGAGGCGTCCCTATGACGTGCGCACCCGCATCTGATGGCAGGATGCGCTGGCAAAGCGCTTAGGCCGTGCGCCACCGGGAGGACTGGATTCTGAAAACGACTACAGCCCCGCATCATCATGCGGGGCTG
Source organism: Corynebacterium axilliensis (assembly GCF_046097495.1). Classification (NCBI taxonomy): domain Bacteria; kingdom Bacillati; phylum Actinomycetota; class Actinomycetes; order Mycobacteriales; family Corynebacteriaceae; genus Corynebacterium; species Corynebacterium axilliensis. The sequence continues at coordinate 1,910,720 of NZ_CP175768.1, read as the reverse complement.
TCACAGGGTGTGACGTTCACGATGGCAGCGCAACATCGCTTTTTAAAGAGCATCTCCCGAGAATTTCCACCTGTCCACTTGTCTCCTTGACCCAGCACATACTGTGGACATGGGAAAAGCTCGCCCAGTTTGGCTAGACGAGCTGCATGCACTGCCAGCTCCGCATGGCCCTGCTCTAGCCCCAACCATGCGGCACTCTCGAAAGGGAAGTCTAAAGGCTTTTCTTTTTCGAACTCCACCACGCCAAGAGGGCCAAACCCGTAGCAAGCTGTGTCACGCCTAATGTGACCCACGCCGTTGAATCGAGGGCCACGGGAAAGAGGATTGCCAACACGGCCATCACCGCATGCATGCCACCATGTGTACCAGCCGCCCACCACACGCTTTTCTTCCACACAACCACTGCGCCGGCGAGAACCGCCATGCCGAGAGGAAGAACGAGGTACAAGAGAAAATCTGTTGTGCTTTGTTGCCCACCCGAGGAGAAGAGATGCGGAACAGTAAAAGCCAAAGTCGTCCACACTACCGTGAATATGGGTCGCTCAGCTGTAGTAGAAAACAGCCATCCACGATAAATCAATTCCTCTGGAATACCCTGCAGGAGATAAGAACGCACTAGAACATAGACGACACTAGCCACTATCACTCCCACTGAAGCGGTGTTGGGGACCGCATCGTGCTGTGCCTCAGGCTCCGAGAACAGCGATAAGAAAACCCAACCAATTGCCATCGGTACTGCGACGATAGCTGTGCCACCGAGAATTCCAGAGAGGATTTTCGAAATATCAAAAAGTCCGATCGCCCGCAGTTGTCGCCGCTCAACAAACCGCATCCATCCCCATAGCATGATCACCACAGCGATCGGGGTCAGCAGAAAGATTGCAGCATTAGCTCCGATCCCCACAGCGTCTTCTCGCTTCGCGACGGGTAGCTGGTGCAGCGGAACACGCACCATATTAGAAGCCATAAGCATGACGAAAGCGGCAACGATGCGAACTAAGAGTCCCCACCAGTTCAATGGAAGACGTGGGGAAAGAGGCAATGGAAGTTTGTTCATGTCAGGAAAATTACAGCTACTGCGAGCTGCTTTTAAGTGTCTCCCGTCATGACTTCAGGTCGCAAAATACATGACCCGCGTCATGGGTCGGCCGGTCTAGGATTAGTCCTATGCCCTCCCGAGCTCGCCAAATTGCTCCGTCTACGTATGTTGCGTCGACACATGACGTCGCCATGCTTGCGCAGCCTTTTCTAGCTTTTCTCAGCCCGTTAGCGGTGTTTATGATTCTCGCTATTGTGCGCTGGGATACTCCCCAGGCCATGATCCCCCAACTCGTTGCCCTGACGCTTTATCTTGGCTCTGAAATCTGGTGGTCGCACGCGGTAAAAAAGCGCCTGCCTCTCACTGCGGCTACGTGGTGCTTCGCTGCGTCGGCCCTAGTTGTATTCCTCACCGCGAATAACTCATCCTCGCTGGTAGTAATCTGGCTTGGGGTCGTGGCCGTAGTCATTGTCCAGTCGTTGCGTGCTGGAATCATCTACGGTCTAATCCCTGTCTTGACCGTAGCCGGAATCCATGTCGTCGCCGGCTCTAGCGTCAGCAGAATTATTACTGAAACTCTAGCGGCGTTCTCGCTGATAGCAATCGGTGTCTTTCTTGCACGCCTCGCCCGTACGGCAGCCACCGATGCTGTGGAGAAAGCCCACCGGGCTGCAGAACTCGCCGACGCAAATGAACAGCTACGGCACTCCATCGAGACCGCCCGTGAGCTCACACTCTCAGAAGAACGCGGACGCATTGCAGCAGCTTTGCATGATGGTTTAGGACATCGGCTCACGGCCATCAGCATGAGCTTGGATTTTTCCCAACGCATGATAGCGAAAAACCCACAACGCGCCGCCGAAGAGATCACTCATGCACGCGAAACAACAATTGCAGCGCTCGACGATATGCGCACTGTCGTGCGGGCCCTCCACCCTATTCGTTTAGAATCCGAAGGATTTTATGATGCACTGACTGCGTTGGGAAACTCCTTTTCTTCTACCGCACTGACCGTTGAGGTAGCAGTAGCGTCAAACGCCCCACAACTCACACCTCTCGCGGAAAGCTTTTTTCTCGCTGCGGCACAAGAGACCTTAACCAACGTGGTCCGACATAGTGCAAGCGCCACCACGGCACGCATATCCGTGATTTTTGACAGCGATCTCAACGTCATCACTATGTCGGTTTCCGACAACGGCCCAGGTTCTGATGACTCGGAGGCTGGCTTCGGTATTCGCTCGCTACAAGAACGGGCCGAAGCGCTTGGCGGACGAGTCCTCGTTTCGGGGCACGGGGGAATTGCTGATGGATTTCTTCTCAGTATCGAGCTGCCTGTGACTAGCTGCCAACAGAAGGACAGATCAACGTATGCCTAACCGAGTAATTCTCATCGATGACCATAAGCTGCTTCTCCGTGGCCTCACCTTAATCTTCGACACCATCGACGAGTGCGAAGTCGTCGCAACTACTACCGATGGAACAAAGGTGGGCTCCCTGATCGATGCTTTTGCACCCGACATTGTCGTCACAGATGCGGTCATGCCTGGCTTCGATGGGCTCGCTGTCGTACGCGAGTGTGCGACGCACTACCCTCATGTTCCCGTACTGGTTCTCACCACCTTCGACGACGCCACACTGGTCCGCTCACTCATCGATGCTGGTGCTGCAGGCTATCTACTCAAAGACATTGATGCCAATCATCTCGCGGAAGCGATCGATGCCGCCGCCAGCGGCGGCATCGTCCTCGATCCCCGTATTGCCCGTATGCTGCACCAACCAACAAACGCGAGCTGCAGTCCATCATCTAGAAAGCCTGCGCCCGTGGAGGGAGTCACCACCTTGACGCGTGCAGAGCGTAAAGTCGCGACCCTTGTTGCGGAAGGAAAGAACAACAAGGAAATCGCTGAAATTCTCTACTTGGCCGAAGGCACCGTAAAGAACCATGTGTCCGTCCTACTGCGCAAGATGAGGGCGTCCGATAGAACCGTCCTCGCTCTCACTCTTGCCCGCGCCTTTGGTCAACTAGATTAAATCCAATAGATTCGTGCCCCTAGTCCTGTTCGGCGTTCACGAACTGAAAGAGGAAATACTCGGGTCAACCAAGCGCAGCTGAACATGTGATTTTCAATGCGCCTTCCATCGCCGCGCGGAATTCCATTGAGGGGAATGCTAGCTCCGGTGCTTTTCTTTTGCCTTGCGGGCGGTCCGACTAAAGCCGACCAAGGCAGCAAAACGGCGGGGCACTTCAGTGCAAACTGCGTGTTCGCGCCAGTTAGGGCGTAGGCAGGGAAAGTCGACGGAATTGAGAACAGCCACGAGTATCTCGTTGTATGTTTCCCCTCATGGGCAGCTTTCAAGGCAAGGGGGAAGAATCACTCTAGTGGGCCCCTCCGACGTGACTGCTAACGTTATTTTCGGTTCACCCCCGCCCACCTCGGCACTCAACCCTGCTGTGGGGGTTACTCGTAGCGAAGCGAGCTGACCATCCCGGTTTCCATGTGATAGGCGTTATGGCAGTGAAATGCCCACTCACCGGGGTTGTCAGCGATCAGGTCGGCGATCATGGTTTCACCGTGGCGGAGAAGGACGGTGTCCTTGCGTAGTCCGCCGCTGCCGGGCAGCGCCCACGTGTGGCCGTGGATGTGCATGGGATGGGGCATCATGGTCCTGTTGCGCATGACCATCCGCAGGCGCTGGCCCTCCTGCACGGTCGCGGAGGAGGATTGGCCGTCGGTGAGAATGCTCCATTCATACGGCATCATCTGCCCGCCCAGGTCGATGCTGACTTCTCGGTCTGGTGTGCCCTCGGGCAGGAGTGCACGGTCTGCTGGCTTCAGGGAGGACAGAAGCAGTCCGGTGGACGACAACTCGGGGAAGTCGACATCGGGGTGGGGGGCCTGGCCGCCGGCGGTGCGGATGACGGCGAAGGCGCGGTCGTCCTTACCCACCGCCAAAGCCGTGAGCGGGAAGATGCCGTCGCCGAGGATGACCTCGACGTCGACACGCTCGCCCATCGACAGGTAGATCGATTCGGTCTCCCTGGGCTGGACAGGGAAGCCGTCGGTGTGGGTGACGGTCATGCGGTGACCACCGAGGGCCACCTTGAAGATGGTGTCACCGCCGGAGTTGATAAACCGCAGGCGGGCCTTGTCGCCCGGGCGAGCCTCGAAGGTCCGGTGAGCACGGGGTATACGTCCGTTGATGAGGTAGTGCGGATACATCACATCGCCGGCATCCCCGCCCAGTACCCGGTCCGGGGTGCCGTGCATCATATGGCCGTGACCTCCCATTCTCATCCTCCCGTTATGGTCGCCCGAACCCATTCCGGTGAGCTTGTCGAGCTCATCGTCGGGAGTGCCCTGAATGCCATCGACCCAGTCGTCGAGCACGATGGTCCACTCGACGTCCTGGTCCTCAGCGTCTTGCGGGTCACGGATGATCAGTGGGGCGTGGAGGCCGCGATCAAGCTGCAGGCCGGTGTGGGAATGGTAGAAGTAGGTGCCACCGTGGGGGACTTCAAAAACATAGGAGAAAGACTCACCAGGTTCAATGGGGTCCTGGGTCATGCCGGGCACACCGTCGGCTGCGTTGTGGAGTGCGATGCCATGCCAGTGGATGGAGGTGCTCTCAGGCAGTTCATTGGTGATATCGACCTGGAGGACGTCGCCGGCGGTGGCCTCAATGGCCGCATCCCCGGTGTCAGAGACGTATCCCCACGTCTTGGCTTCGATGCCGCCGATATCCAGAGAGAGGGGCCGGGCGGTCAGTGTCCGGCGCACCGTCGGCTCACCGAGCGCAGTGGGGGTGGGAGTGGGGCGAAGAGAGGTACCTGGAGCCGAGGCAGCGGGTCCAGGGTCGCGGGTGCAGGCGGCCACGGCCCCGGTGCCGGCGAGGACGAGCCCGCCGAGCAGAAACTGTCGTCGGGAAAACGCGTTCGTCATGATTTAACCTTCCTTGGTACAAGATTTCAGTGACACGGGAGACAGGCGCAGGTGAGGACCCTGCCCCGCGTGAGGGCCGTGCCCTCCACCCATTGAAAATATACCCCCCGGGGGTATACTGAAAATATACCCCATGGGGGTATACGCTAGAGAGCGGCATCGCCGCACCCCACCGAACCGAAGGAGCTTTCCCATGATCACCTCCACGCCCCGCATCTTGCCGATGGCCTCCCACGGCTGCAACTGTTGCGGACCTGCCTCACGTACCGACACCGCCTCCATCCCTGCCACCAGCGACTCGTCGGCAGGAGGGTCCTCCCCTAGCTACCAGGTCACCGGCCTGACCTGCGGGCACTGCGCGAAAAGCGTGACCCAGGCCCTTCAGGCCCTCCCCCAGGTCGACGACGTCCAGATTGATCTCGCTGCTGGTGGAGTTTCCACCGTCACGGTCACCGGTGTCGTACCTCCGAAGATGGTTCGCCGGGCCATCGAGGAGGCCGGCTACACCGTCTTATCCTGATCAGTTTTACCCATCATCTCGACCCCGACCGGGTTGAGCGAAAGGAACGTCATGAGCACTCCCCACCATTCGGGTGATCACCATGGTGATCACCCCGCTCCGGAAACAGACCACACCCACCACCCGGATCATGCCAGCCACGAACACCACGCAGATGCCGACACCCACGGCCAGGCGATGCCCCACGATCACCCGCACTCCGCCCTGGACGAAGACCACCACGTTCATGGTCACGGCGAACACGCCGGACACAGCACCGCAATGTTTCGGGACCGCTTCTGGTGGTCGCTGATTTTATCCATTCCCGTCGTTATTTTCAGTCCCATGGTCGCCGACCTGCTCGGCTACCACCTCCCGGCATTCCCCGGATCCACCTGGATCCCCCCGGTGCTGGGCACGATCATCTTCGTCTACGGCGGCACGCCTTTCCTCAAGGGCGGATGGAAAGAACTGAAATCCCGCCAACCCGGGATGATGCTCCTGATCGCCATGGCCATCACCGTGGCGTTTGTCGCCTCCTGGGTCACCACTCTGGGGCTGGGCGGTTTTGATCTGGACTTCTGGTGGGAGCTGGCCCTGCTGGTGACCATCATGCTGCTGGGCCACTGGCTGGAGATGTCCGCTCTCGGGGCCGCGTCCTCCGCGCTTGACGCGCTGGCTGCCCTGCTGCCGGATGAGGCCGAGAAAGTCATCGACGGGACCACCCGCACCGTGGCCATCTCCGAGCTGGTCGTCGACGACGTCGTGCTGGTGAGGGCCGGTGCCCGGGTGCCGGCCGACGGAACCATCCTCGACGGAGCCGCTGAATTCGATGAGGCGATGATCACCGGCGAATCCCGTCCCGTCTTCCGCGACACCGGTGACAAGGTGGTCGCCGGTACCGTGGCCACCGACAACACCGTCCGCATCCGGGTGGAGGCTACCGGCGGGGACACCGCCCTGGCCGGGATCCAACGCATGGTTGCCGACGCCCAGGAGTCCTCCTCCCGGGCCCAGGCCCTGGCGGATCGGGCGGCGGCGTTGTTGTTCTGGTTCGCGCTGATCTCCGCTCTGATCACCGCGGTGGTGTGGACCATTATCGGCAGCCCGGACGATGCCGTGGTGCGCACGGTCACGGTGCTGGTCATCGCCTGCCCGCATGCCCTGGGCCTGGCGATTCCTCTGGTCATTGCGATCTCCAGCGAGCGGGCCGCGAAGTCCGGGGTACTCATCAAGGACCGGATGACGCTCGAGCGGATGCGCACCATCGACGTGGTGCTCTTCGACGAAACCGGCACCCTGACCGAGGGTGCGCACGCGGTCACCGGTGTCGCGGCAGCTGCCGGCGTCACCGAGGGCGAGCTGCTGGCCCTGGCCGCCGCCGCGGAGGCCGACAGCGAGCACCCCGTGGCCCGCGCCATCGTGGCGGCCGCGGCCGCCCATCCCGAGGCCTCCCGTCGGCAAATCCGTGCAACTGGTTTCAGCGCCGCCTCCGGCCGGGGGGTCCGGGCCACTGTTGATGGCGCTGAGATCCTCGTGGGCGGGCCGAACATGCTGCGCGAGTTCAACCTCACCACCCCGGCCGAGCTCACCGACACCACCAGCGCCTGGACCGGGCGTGGGGCCGGTGTGCTCCATATTGTCCGCGACGGTCAGATTATCGGTGCGGTGGCCGTCGAGGACAAGATCCGCCCCGAATCCCGCGCCGCTGTGAAAGCCCTGCAGGACCGCGGGGTGAAGGTCGCGATGATCACCGGCGACGCGCAGCAGGTGGCCCAGGCGGTTGGTCAGGACCTAGGCATTGATGAGGTCTTCGCCGAGGTCCTGCCCCAGGACAAAGACACCAAGGTCATGCATCTGCAGGACCGGGGTTTGAGCGTGGCCATGGTCGGTGACGGTGTCAATGACGCCCCCGCTCTGACCCGCGCGGAGGTCGGTATCGCCATCGGTGCCGGCACGGATGTGGCCATGGAATCTGCCGGGGTGGTCCTAGCCAGTGATGACCCGCGGGCAGTGCTGTCGATGATTGAGCTGTCCCAGGCCAGCTACCGCAAGATGATCCAGAACCTGATCTGGGCCTCTGGCTACAACATCCTCGCCGTGCCGCTGGCCGCCGGAGTGCTCGCCTCGATCGGGTTCGTGCTGTCCCCGGCCGTGGGCGCGATCTTGATGTCTGCCTCGACCATCGTGGTGGCCCTGAACGCCCAGCTGTTGCGCCGCATTGATCTGGATCCGGCTCACCTGGCTCCGACCGAGTCGAAGGAGGAACACACTACGCCTACTCCGGCATCCACCGCCATCGACACTGCCTGAAGCTCACTGGCTACTCTGGATCTATGAGACCTATTTTTATGGTCATGCGTTGTTGACTGACTATTCTTTCTGCTTGATCGCTATGGGTCACGATAGATTTTTACCATTGGAGCTCTTTGTTGTCGCCGATTTACCCAGTCGCAGCGTTGTCTGCTAGGTCTCCGTTGAATACCCAGCCAACAAGAAATGATGGGAGATAAAGTGCGGGTGCGGCAGTCATATGCAGAGCGGGCTTTCGAATACGTTGCGGCGCTAGGTGATGTCGACAGCATGGATCCACTAGACGTTAACCTTATAACTGATTGGGGGATGAATATTCATGCTCCTTTGCTTGATGCTGGTTCAGGGCCAGGTCATTGGACTGAACTCCTGCGTAGTTTGGGCTGTGACGTCACGGGTCTCGATATAGTTCCAGAATTTGTTGACTCGGCACGCCAGCGATTTCCTCTAGCCACCTTCGAGACAGGTAACCTTTTGGATATGCCGTTCGAAATCTTCTAGATTCGACGGGATCCTTGCTTGGTATTCACTCATCCATATGACACCAAAAGAACGCCGCGCAGCTTTAAGAGAGTTTTCTAGGGTCCTCAAACCGAAAGGAACTCTCCTTATCGGGGCGTTCCTAGGGCAGCAGGGCGTTTCGTTTAACCATGCGATCACAGAGGCCTTCTACTGGTCGGAAGAGGGATTGGTTACCTATTTGGAGTCTGCGGGTTTTCAAGTGATCTCCGTCGATACTCGTGATTCCGAAGGTAGGCGACCTCATATTTCAGTGCTAGCTCGACTTCCTTAGGAAGACTCATGGAGTACGGACCAACTACCCCAAATCGACACCTATCCCAAGGATCTACTCTGAAAACATCAGTATTCAAGATGATTACAGACCTGCCCTTTGTTGTCATTCGATTGCCTGCATAAACAAACATCTCGCCAATGTCTGACGCATCCCACATGAGACAAGACCACCTAAGAATGTTGGCAAGCGAGGAAAATCTGCGGCTCCAGGAAATTCTGCAAAGGCCTATTCGACTTTGATGCCACGAAGTTGACGACTACAAAAGCCAACCCGATGGGTTCCAGATACCCAATCAGCCGCCATACCTAGGGCTCTCCCACTCCATCCCCACAGGTACGATTCTCGGCATGATCTCACATAAAAATAGAAGAAACCGGAGATCACAAACCCTTTCGAGTTTGTTACCGCCGGTGTCGCAGTTTGTACAACTGCTCAGCGTGCCCGGGGCGGTGTCTGGTTCGGAGACATCGTTCCGCATGTCTCATGAGATCGTTCCGGTCCAACCAGCACCAATGTCTCACCACATCGATCCGGTAGAAAACCCGGAAGCTAAAACTGCCCAGACACGACGAAAAGCGATGTCTCGAGACATCGATCCTCTGCGGCTTTCCGCACCGAAGTGGGGGCTCTGAGAGTATGCCCGTGCGAGGCTCAGCGCTGGTACTTCTAGCGCCTTCAGGAGCAGTTCTAGGTGTGTCGCTAACAACTAACGATAACTGAGGCCAGAACTAGGTCCCGGCTATTGTGTTGAAAGCCCGCAAACGGGACACGATCTTGGCCCGCACAGCTGCCTGTCCCTCGGAGAACTCGGGACGTTGCGGATACCCGCTGTCGTTCACGGTAGATAAGGGCGAAAAATTTTGAACTTCTGGCCCCTAATTACCGTGTACGACGTCCTGAACGTCGGCCTTCCCGAAACGACGACAGCCCCGCACTCTCAACGAGAAAGCGGGGCCGTCACAGCGTGCCCGGGGCGGGACTTGAACCCGCACGTCCTATAAGGACACTGGCACCTGAAGCCAGCGCGTCTGCCAATTCCGCCACCCGGGCAGGGTATTGATGTCTTGGCGACTAGCTAACTCTAGCACGCAGTCCCGCATATTGAACAAATCCGCTGGCAAACTGGAGATTTTTCCCCAATACACAGGGAACTTTGCCGCGCGCGTCTACGTTAAATAGAGGAAAGCCACCTATACTGTTCCTGCTATATCGCTGTATTCCACCAACGCAGTGCAACATTTCCCTGGAACACCCTGAAAGGAGGACGGCACTTCCCCATGACATTGCTCGAGAAACTCGCCAAGCTGGATTCCTCCCTGCAGCGCGGACTGGACAACGGCATGGCCTTTGTCTTTGGCGGCAAGGTCGTCCCCGCAGAAATTGAGGAGCTGCTCAAGCAGGAGGCACAGGACAACCTGTCCCGCGGTGATGACAGCAAGCTGTACAGCCCCAACGTCATGACCGTCGGTGTGTCCTCCAAGGACATTGAGAACCTCTCTCAAGATCGGGATATTCCTTCGGATCTGTCTGACCAACTCACTCGCTTCATCCGCAACAGCGGCTGGTCCCTCGCGGGGCCGGTCATCGTGCGGATTGCGGAGGAGTCGGGCCTGCGCACGGGGCAGCTGCGCGTGTCGTCCTTTTTGGACCACGAGCCCACTGAGGAAACGGGATTCGATGCGATTTTCCACCACGACCACGGCCAGGAGGACCCTATGACCCAGCCGCACAACGCCGACGAGGCAGCCACCACCGCTTTCATGGTGCCGAACCCGAACGACCCGGCGCCCACCCCGCAGGGCCCAGCGGTAACCCTCATGCTGCAGGACGGCTCCTCGCGGGTCTACCACGTACAGGAGGGGTCGAATATCCTCGGCCGCAGCAATGACGCGGACCTGCGCCTGCCGGATACGGGTGTTTCCCGCCAGCACGCGGAGATCACGTGGAACGGTCAGGACGCGGTGCTGGTGGACCTCCAGTCCACGAACGGCACCACGGTCAATGACACCCCGATTGAGAACTGGCTGCTGGCCGATGGTGACGTGATCACCCTCGGCCACTCCCACATCGAGGTCCGCATCACGGGCCTAGAGAACCAGAACTACTAAGCCCCACACCGTCTAGCGTAAGGATTTTCCATGGACTCGATCGTGCTGCTCTCGCTGCGCATCGGCCTGCTGGTGTTGCTGTGGCTGTTTATCTTGGTCGCGCTCAACGCCATGCGCCGGGACGCCAATAAGGCCGCCGGCGTGTATCAGGCACCGACCCCGGTGAAGGGGTCACAGAGGCGTCGAGAAGCGCCGCGTGAAATCACGATCGTCGAAGGCCCCCTGCGCGGCTCCCACATGGAGCTGGGCACGCTGGAGGATTGCACGATGGGCCGCGCGCAGGACTGCGACTTTGTCACCGGGGATGATTTCTCCTCCGGGCATCACGCGCGTCTGTTCCGCCGCGGCAGCGAGTGGTTCGTGGAGGACCTGGAGTCCCGCAACGGCACCTTCGTGGGCGGTGCCCGCATTGACCAGCCGGAACGCGTTGGCGTGGGGTCTGATATCAAGATTGGCCGAACGACCGTGAGGTTGATGGCATGACTTTTAGCCTGAAATTTACTGCAGTGACTGACCGCGGCTTGGTCCGCGGCAACAACGAGGATTCGGCCCATGCGGGCCCGCATTTGCTCGTGCTTGCCGACGGCATGGGGGGCCACGCCGCCGGCGAAGTTGCCTCCACCACGATGGTGGAGCACATGTCCTCACTGGAGCGCGATCCCGGCGACAACGACATGCTTGCTCTCCTCGGCGCCGCCGCCGAGGACGCCAACGCGGCCATCCGCGAGCACGTGGGCAAGCACCCGGAGACCGAGGGCATGGGCACCACGCTCACGGCGATGCTGTTCAATGGCTCCGAGTTCGGCGTGTGCCACGTAGGTGATTCACGCGGCTACCGCCTGCGCGACGGGGAGCTGGAGCAGATCACCAAGGACGATACTTACGTCCAGTCCCTGGTGGACGAGGGCAAGCTCAACCCGGAGGATGTCTCCTCCCACCCGCAGAAGTCCCTAATCCTCAAGGCCTACACCGGGCGCCCGGTAGAGCCCACCCTGTTTACGCTGGATGCGCAGGAGGGCGACCGGATCATGCTGTGCTCCGACGGTCTTTCCGACCCGGTGACCGCGGCCACCATCGAGCAGGCGCTGAAGCAGGGTTCGGTGGAGGACGCCGCCGCCATGCTGCGGGACCTCGCGCTGCGCTCCGGCGGGCCGGACAACGTCACCGTGGTCTTGGCCGAGGTGGTCGAGGGCGCACCGGAGAAGGACCCCACCCCACTGACCGTGGGCGCCGTCCAGGGCGTGGTCCCGGAGGAGTCCCACCCGAATTCTTCCGCCAGCCGCGCCGCCAAGCTCATCTCGCCCCCAAAAGCACAGGCCGCTGAGGGCACGACCCCCGAGGGCGCTTCGGACACCCAGGATTCCGAAGGTTCCGAGAGCACTGCCTCCCCGCAGCGGCCAGCGTCCCGTCGGCGTCGCATCGGGTGGAAGGTCATTGCCGCCCTGGCAGTGGTTCTGGTGCTCGTCATCAGCGGCGGACTGTGGATGAAGAATTACCTGGGCAGCCACTACTACGTGGCCACCGGTGAGGACGACGTGCTCACCATCCAGAAGGGCGCGGACTTTGACCTCTTCGGCCGCCCGCTGCACCAGACCTATCAGCACGCGTGCTTAAACAAGGACAACGCGCTGCGGCTGGGCGCGGACGAGTGCGCCGAGGACTTCGCGCCCTTTACCCTGCAGGCGCTTCCGGAATCCGAGCGCGCCGCCGTGGGCAACCTCGACGGCGGATCCTACGACGAGGTGCAAACGCAGCTCTCGCGGCTGTCGGACAAGGCGCTCAAGCCCTGCAGCACCAGCTCGAAGGACGCGAAAGATAGCGCGAAGAAGGATTCCGGCTCATCGGCCAAGCAGACACAGAAGCCACAAAAGCCACAAAAGCAAGGAAACTGCCGGGAGGTGAAGTAAGTGAGCAAGCTCTTTTCACGCGGGACCGAGTTCGGCCTGCTGGTGCTGGCCACGATCGTCTTCGCCATCACCCTGGTCAGCCTGGAGCTCTCCCAAGGCAATGTGCTGACACTCGACGTGCTCTACCTCATCGGCGGGTTCATCGGCGTCTTCGCCGTGGCCCACCTGGTTTTGTGCTTCTTGGCGCCCTTCGCGGACCAGATCATGCTGCCCATCGTGGCGGTGCTCAACGGGACGGGCCTTATCATGCTGCAGCGCCTGGATCTGGCCAGCGGCGGCGGGCTCGCCGTGCGCCAGGTCATGTGGACCATCGTCGGACTCATCCTCTTCGCCCTTGTGCTGGTGCTGCTGCGGGATCACCGCTCGCTGACGCGCTACTCCTATATTTTGGGTGCACTGGGCCTCATTCTGCTTGCATTGCCGCTGGTGTGGCCGCAGCCGCCGGGCGTGGAGGCCCGCATCTGGCTGTGGCTGGGGCCCTTCTCCATCCAGCCGGGCGAGTTCTCCAAGATCCTGCTGATCTTGTTCTTCGCCATGCTGCTTACCCAGAAGCGTTCCCTGTTCACCGTGGCCGGCTACAAATTCCTGGGCCTGTCCCTTCCACGCCTGCGTGACCTCGCGCCCATCCTGGTGATCTGGGGCATCGCGATTGTCATCATGGGCATCTCTAACGACTTCGGCCCCGCCCTACTGCTCTTCAGCACGGTGCTGGGCATGCTGTTCATGGCCACCAACCGCGTGAGCTGGCTGCTCATCGGCGTGATTCTGGTTGGTGTCGGCGGCTTTGGCATCTACCAGATTTCGGACAAGATTCAGCAGCGCTTCTCCAACTTCCTGGATCCGCTGGGCAACTATGACACCACCGGCTACCAGCTCTCCCAGGCGCTGTTTGGCATGTCCTCCGGCGGCATCACGGGCTCCGGCCTGGGCCAGGGCCACCCGGACATGGTGCCGGTGGCGCACTCGGACTTCATCCTGGCAGGCATCGGTGAGGAGTTTGGACTCATCGGACTCGCCGCGGTTCTGATCCTGTTTGCCATGCTCGCCTCTCGCGGCTTCCGCGCCGCGCTCACCTGCCGCGATACCTACGGCAAGCTGGTTGCCTCCGGCCTGTCGCTAACGCTGGCCGTGCAGGTCTTCGTGGTCACCGGCGGCATTTCGGCGCTGTTGCCCATGACGGGTTTGACCACGCCGTTCATGTCCGCGGGCGGTTCTTCCCTCATGGCTAACTACATGCTGTTGGCCATCCTGCTGCGCATTTCCAACGCGGCCCGCCGCCCCGCGCGCGAGCTCACGTCCAATGCGCCAACTGATACGTCCATGTTCCCCGCCATCCAGGAGGCTACGCGATGAATAAGTCGATCCGCCTCGTCTCTCTTTTCGCTGTCCTTCTCACCGCTGTGCTGCTAGTGAACCTCACGGTGGTGCAGGCCTTTTCTACGGACAAGTACGCGCACAACTCCCGGAACGTGCGTGGCTACATGGAGATGCGCACCACCCCGCGCGGCCAGATCTTCGCGGGGGATACGGTGCTGGCGCAGTCTACTGCCGATTCCGAAGGGAACTACTCCCGCTCCTACCCCACCGACTCGCCGGCCTTCTCCAACATCACCGGCTACCTGTCGGAGCGCTTCGGCGCCTCCCAGCTGGAGGCCTCGCAGAACGACGTCCTCAATGGCAAGGATGATTCGCTGCTGGCCCGCAACTGGCTCGACGTGCTCTCCGGCAAGCCGCAGGTGGGCGCGAACGTGGAGGTCACCATTGATCCGGCCCTGCAGCAGGCGGCCTACGACCAGCTGGCCGGCGCGGGCTACAACGGCTCCGCCGTGGCCATCCAGCCCTCGACCGGCAAGATTCTGGCCATGGCGTCCTCGCCCAGCTACAACGCCTCCGATCTCATGGGGGATCAGGCCGGCGAGAAATGGTCCGAGCTACAGGAGCAAGACGGCAAGCCGCTGATCAACCACGCCACGCAGGAAACCCTGCCCCCGGGCTCCATTTTCAAGATCATCACCACCGCCGCGGGCCTCAACAACGGCTTCACTCCAGAGTCCACACTGACGGGCGAGGCGTCGATTACGCTGCCGGACTCCGTGACGGAGCTGACCAACTACGGAAACCAGGCCTGCGGTGGGTCCCAGAGCGTTAGCCTGCAGACCGCCTTCGCGTTGTCCTGCAACACCGCCTTCGTCCAGATGTCGGAGCAGATCGGCGCGGACGAGCTGCGCAAGTACGCCGACGGTTTCGGTGTGGGCGATGACTACTCGCTGGGCGTCGACAGTTCCGCCGGCACCCTGGGTGAGCTGGGCGACGGCGCCCAGGTGGCCCAGTCCGCCATCGGCCAGCGCGACGTCACCATGTCCGCGCTCCAGGCCGCCATCATGGCCGGCACCATCGCCAACAAGGGCAAGCGCATGGAGCCCTACCTCATCAACCGCATCACCGACGGCCAGATGAACGAGCTGCGCACCACGCAGCCGCGCCAGGCGGCCGAGGCCGTGGATGAGAACACGGCGGAGACCATCAAGAACCTCATGTTCGCCTCCGAGCGCTCCACGTTCGCCTACGACGGCAACGGCTTTGCCTCGAAGACGGGCACGGCCGAGCACGGCGAGGGCCTGGCCCCGCACGTGTGGTACGTGGCCTTCGACCCGGACAAGGACATCGCGGTGGGCGTCGTGGTCAAGGACGGCGGCCACCTGGGTGAGGGCGCTACCGGCGGCCAGGTTTCCGGCCCCATTGGGCGCGCTATCCTGCGCGCATACGGAGGTGAGCAGTAGTGAATAGCGCTGACAACAAAGAGCATCTGCAGGCACTCATCGGTGCGGACTACCAGCTGCAGTGGATCATCGGCCACGGCGGCATGTCCACGGTGTGGCTGGCGGACGACGTCCGCCACGACCGCGAGGTGGCCATCAAGGTCCTGCGCCCGGAGTTCTCCGACAACAACGAGTTCCTCTCCCGCTTCCGTAACGAGGCGGAGGCAGCGGAGTCCATCAATTCCGACAACGTCGTGGCCACCTACGACTACCGCGAGCTGGAAGACAACGGCCGCACCTTCTGCTACATGGCGCTGGAGTACATACGCGGCGAGTCCCTGGCGGATCTCCTGGCGCGCGAGAAGGCGCTGCCGGAAACGTTGGCGCTCGACGTCATGGAGCAGGCCTCCCACGGCCTGTCCGCCATCCACCACATGGGCTTGGTGCACCGCGATATCAAGCCGGGCAACCTCATGATCACCCAGAACGGGCAGGTCAAGATCACCGACTTTGGCATCGCCAAGGCCGCGGCCGCAGTCCCACTCACGCGCACCGGCATGGTCGTCGGCACCGCGCAGTACGTCTCCCCGGAGCAGGCGCAGGGCCTGGATGTCACGCCGGCCTCGGACGTGTACTCGCTGGGCGTGGTGGGCTACGAGATGCTGGCGGGCAAGCGTCCCTTTACGGGTGATTCCTCGGTATCGGTGGCGCTGGCGCACATTAGTCAGGCGCCGGAGCCCTTGTCGACGTCGATTAGCGCGCCCGCCCGCGAGCTCATCGGCATGGCCCTCCGCAAGGACCCGGGCACCCGCTTTGCCGACGGCAACGAGTTCACCAACGCCATCTCCGCCGTGCGCCAGGGCCAGCGCCCGCCGCAGCCCAAGTCCGCGGCACTCGCACCGCTGGCCGCCGAGCCCTCCCCCTCCGCGTCCACGGAAATGCTGGCCAGCATGGCCAACCCCACCACGGTGCACCCGGCCGTCCCGCCTACCGGCGCGCAGGCCGGAGCCGCGCAGCCGCCTGCCCCGGCGCGCCCCCAGCCGCCGCAGGCGCCACAGAAAAAGAAGAAGGGCGGCTTCGGCGTGGGCCTGCTCATCGCCGTGGCCATCGCCGCGCTCGTGGCTATCGGGCTGATGGGCTATAAGTTCTTCTCCGATTCCTCCGCCACCACCGACCCGGCCGTGCCCTCCACCCCGGACCAGCCCACCGAGATCATCGTCACCGAGACCGTCACCCCGGAGACGACGGAGGAGGATCCGACGGAAGAGACCACCGCGGCGGAGACCACCACCGTGGAGGACAGCCCCACCCAGGTCACGGTGACGACGACGCACTCGGTGGCCCCGGAGACGTCGCCAAGCGAGCAACCGCGCCCCACGCGCGCCTCGCAGAAGCCGGTGCAGCCGACCCAGTCGGAACAGCCGACGGCGGACTACCCGGCCCCGGAGGAGACCGAACCGCAGGTCAATGACAGCCCAGTCTCCGGGATCGCACTAAACTCACAGGGCGACCCCACCGAAGATTCCGCACTACAGGGAGGCCAGTAAGCACCATGGTCAGTGATCGCTACCATCTGCGTCAGTCCATCGGCTCCGGTGGCATGTCCGAGGTGTACGAGGCCGACGACTCCGTCCTGGGCCGCACCGTCGCCGTGAAGATGCTGCGCCCCGACATGGCGCGGGACGTCAACTTCCGTGAGCGCTTCCGCCGCGAGGCCCAGAACTCGGGCAAGCTGAACCACCCCAACATCGTCGCCGTCTTCGATACCGGCGAAAAAGACGTCGACGGCCTGGCGGTGCCCTACATCGTCATGGAGTACGTCCAGGGCCGCACCCTGCGGGACATCATCCGGGAGGACGGCCCCATGCCGGTGGAGGAGGCCGCCCGCGTGCTCAAGCCGGTGGCGGATGCCCTGCAGGCCTCCCACGAGGCGGGCATCATTCACCGTGATATCAAGCCGGCCAACATCATGCTTACCAACACCGGCCAGGTGAAGGTGATGGACTTCGGCATCGCCCGGGCGCTCGATGATTCGACGTCCGCGATGACCCAGACCTCCGCCGTGATCGGCACCGCGCAGTACCTCTCCCCCGAACAAGCCCGGGGCAAGCCTGCCGACGCCCGCTCGGACGTCTACGCCCTCGGCTGCGTCATGTATGAAGCCGTTACCGGGCGCACCCCCTTCGAGGGCGAGACCCCCTTTGCGGTGGCCTACCAGCACGTGCAGGAAGATCCCACCCCGCCGTCGGAGCTTATTGCGGATCAGAACCTGTCGCAGCAGCAGCGCCTCAACGTGGATGCGGTGGTGCTCACCGCCATGGCCAAGCACCCGGCCGACCGCTACCAGGCGGCATGGGAGATGGGCAACGACCTGGATCTTTTGTCCCGGGGCCAGCTGCCGGAGGCGGCGCGCTCCCACGTGGGCGAGGACGATCACCCCACCACCATGGTGGCGCCAGTTTCTGCGCAGCACCGCGCGCCCGTGGCGTCGACCCGCCCCTCCCCGGAGGACGAGGAGGGCGGCTCCGGCCTGAAGTGGCTGGCAGCGCTCCTGGCCGCCGCGCTGCTGGCCATCATCGGCTACTTTGCGTGGGACTTCTGGGACAGCTCCAAGCAGCAGGAGCACGAGCAGGAACAGGCGCAGCGCGAAGCCGAGCGGAAGACCGAGATGGTCACCGTGCCGAAGGTGGCGGACCGCCCGCGCAACGAGGTGGTCCAAGAGCTGGAAAAGCTCGGCCTGCTGGTGACGGTGAATGAAGAGCCGAACCCGGATATTGCCCGCGGCAAGGTCATCCGCATTAACCCGGCGGAGGGCTCGGAGCTGCAGAAGAACTCCACGGTCACGCTCACCGTTTCCTCCGGCAAGGAGCTTGTCGACGTCCCCGATGTCACCGGCATGACGCAGGAGCAGGCAGTGCAAGCGCTTGGCGACGCCTCCCTGGAACTCGACGACGACGTCAAGGAAGTCAACGACGACGCCCCCGCCGGCGAGGTCATCTCGCAGAACCCATCGGGCGGCACACAGCTGGCGAAGGGCTCGAAGGTGCGCCTGACGGTGTCCAAGGGCCAGAAGGAAGTCAGCGTCCCGGACGTCGCCGGCATGGATCGGGACAGCGCGGTAGAGATGCTGTCCTCCATGGACTTCGAGGTCAACGTCACGTCCATCGACTCCGAGAAGCAGGAGGGACAGGTCCTCTCCGTGGCGGAGAAGGATCGGAAGCTGCCCAAGGGCTCCACGGTGAACCTGGAGGTGTCCAATGGCATGATGATCCAGGCGCCTGACCTGCTGCATTCCACGCAGGCGGACGCCGAGTCCGCGCTGCGCGCCAAGGGCTGGACCGGTTCCCTCGACGTGGGTGAGCGCATCCCCACGACGAACCCGATTGACGCCGACAAGATTGGGTGGGCCTCCGCCAATCACGGCGACACCATCCGCAAGGACGCCACCATTCACGTCCGCTTCTGGCAGCTGGACCCGGCGGCCCTGTTGCCCCAGTAGCTCCCGCTCCTGGCGCTCGACACACGCCCCCGGCCAGCACGACCCCACGGTGGCACCTCGTGCTGTACGGGGGCCTGCTGCTAAGGTATCCCTCAGATAAAGAGACATTTCCCCCTCCCTAAAGGTGTAATAATGCCAAAGTCCAAGATCACGGAAGGTTCCGCCCTTCCGCAGTCCTCCAGCTCTGCTACGAACCGCACGCCGGTCAAGATCAATGCGGAGGGCACCCCGAAGTGGTACATCGCCATCATGCTGGGCCTCATGCTCATCGGCCTGCTGTGGCTCGTGGTGAACTACTTGGCCGGCGAGTCCATCCCGTTCATGCAGGAACTCGGCCCGTGGAACTACGGCATCGGCTTCGGTCTGGCCATCATCGGCCTGCTGATGACGATGGGATGGCGCTAAACTCCGCCCTTCGGAGCGTTCGGGCTGTGCAGCGATGAAATCTTCGCGGTTTTACAGCATTGCCGGTGCCGGCTGCATCATCTTGGTGATGCTGACTGTCACGGTGAACAACTCCTCCCTTTCTGCTGGCGCACTCGTACTTGCGGGCCTCGGCGTGTGTCTCACGCCGCTGGCCGTCAGCCGTCCCTTCGTGGCGGCCAGCTTGTACGGTGCGCTTTTTGCTGTCACCATCTGGTACCCGGACTGGCGCTCCTTCCTCCTGTTAGCGTGGAGCCCCGTCATCGTGGGCATCGTGGCGTTTTATAAGCGCTGGGTGTGGGCGATTCCTCCCGCGGTCATGCTCACGCTGGTGGTCACGACAGATCCCGGAAGAAACTTCATCCTCGACTTCGATCCTCTCAGCTTCTCGTTTCCTGTCGTGCTCTATACGGCTGCCATCGTCATCGGCGCGGTGGTGCGCAAGGCCCGGGACCAACGCATCGCCGCCGAAGAGCGCGCGGCCGCCGAGCGCGAATCTCTCATGACCGCCCTGCATGATTCCGTGGCGGCGACCTTGACCTCCGTGATCATGCGCTCGGAAACGCTCGCGCTGACCCAGACCGACCCCAGCCCCGCAGACACCGCCGAGGCGATCGCGGACGACGCCCGCAAGGCCATGGCTGAGGTACGCGACCTGTTGCGCGTGATGAAGAACGAGAGCGTCACCAAGGGCGTGAAATCTCTGGATGAGGATCTTGAAACCATGATTAGTTTCCTCAGCAGCCATGGCTTCCACTGCGAGCCGCACGTTGAGCTTGGCAAGATCGGCCAGCAAGCCCTCCCACAGAAGCTGGAGCTTGTGTTTTCGGAGCTCGCGGTGAACATCCTCAAGTACGCAGTGCCCCAATCCCGCGTGGTTATTGAGGCTGCCGGCTCCGCCAAGACCCTTAACTTGTGCATTAAGTCCGACATTGCGCAGCGCCAGTCCCGCGAATACATGACCACTAGCTTGGGTCTGGGGGAAATCGCCCGCCGCGTGCGCCGGGCGCAGGGCAGCTTTGGCAGCGGCAAGGAAGGCGAGCAATGGGTCACGCGCATGAGCCTTCCTGCTGCTAGTTTGCGGAAAATACGGTAGAGTGGTGCAGTAGTCTTTCGATCCTTGAATATAAGAGGTCACATATGCGCACTTCTCTTGCTATTGCCACCGCAGCGCTGGCCCTGTTCTCCGCACCCGTCGCCGGTGCGTCTGAGACCGCCGCCGCTGCCGAGTCCACCACTGCTGAAGCCACCACCGTCAATGAGTCCGAGTCCACCGGCTTCGGCTTCTACAGCTCGTTTGCTCGCGACTTCGCTGACGAGTTCCGCTGCTCCACCAGCCCGCAGCGTTGGTGGTGCGGGGGCTAATACCACGCCCTCGACCCTTGTGACCACGTATCTCCCATGAGTATTCGGGTCTTCCTTGTGGATGATGACGAGCTTGTCCGCTCCTCCTTCCGCATCTATTTCCAGACCGCCTCAGACATCACGGTGGTCGGTGAAGCAACCAACGGTGCCGACTGCTTGGCTCAGCTCGAAGAGACCAAGCCGGATCTCGTGTTGGCTGATATTCACATGCCGCAGATGGACGGCATTACCCTGCTCAAGCACCTCAATTCCGCGCCGAATCCGCCAACCTTCTTAGCTGTCACGGCGTTCGATTCGGACGACACGATGCTGAAGATTCTGCGCGCCGGCGGCGCTGGCTACATCCTGAAGAATCAGCGCCCGCGCTCCATCATCGACGCTGTCCGTGAGGCAATGGAGGGCGGCACCGTCGTCGCCCCCGCCGCCATGCACCGCTTGGTCGACTACATTGGCCAACCCGCCGCACCCCGCGACCCGGTAGCAGCCGCGATCGAAGGCCACGACCTCCCAGAGGCAGAGGTTGCGGTGCTCAAGCTTCTCTTGGCCGGCAACTCCAACTCCGAGATTGCCACGGCCACGGGCTACTCCGAGTCCGCCGTGAAGAAGCACGTCTCTCGGCTCATCACCGAGTTCGGAGCTTCCACGCGCCTCAACCTAGTAACCAAAATCCTGGGCGGCGTAGGCAACTAGCTATCGCCTCATAGCCACTGGCATCCCAACCCGCACACGGGCGCAAGTCGATTCAGATCGCTACAGATCATTCACGCTTTCGCCCGTGCTTGTCGTTTTGGCATTTTCCACAGGCGTCCACAGCGCCAACAGTGTCAACACCATGGGTATAAAGTTATCCACAGGCTGGGGATAACTCTGTGAAAATCGAATTCCACAGTTCTTCTCCACAGCCTGTGGATAAGTGTTTTCACGCTCCCCACAGGGCGTTCAAAAACCGCAATCGAACGCGATTCACCTGCTGATCTGCGGGTTTCTTGGCCCAGGTGTTCGGGGAATTACAAGAATGTAGTTATCCACAATGTGGATAACTGGTGTGGATAACTTTCGCACAAAGGTTTTGGTGAATAACACGCCCGAGTTATCCCCAAAGCCCAGCTCGCAGGGCCGCTAGGACGGCAACCGCCACTCCTGTAATTTCAATTCCCAGCCAGCGCACCCAGGTCCGCTGGCGAAACACGAAGGGAGCGAGCACCAGACCTGTAAGCAAACCGCCCACATGTCCCCACACCGACACGTTGTCCGCGATGAAGCTATAAATGACATTCGCCACCACGAGCACCACGGGCGCGCGCAGGTTCAGGCCGCGACTGCGATAGACACCAATGAGCAAGCCCATCAGCGCAAACAGCGCGCCCGAGGCACCCACCGTGGGCGTGCCAAAGTCCATCCAAAGCACCGCCGCCGAAGAACCCACTACAGAAATGAGGTAGGCCGCGGCATAGAGCACACTTCCAATCGCGCGCTCGACCTCCCTACCCACAAACAGCAGCATCACCATGTTGACCAGAAGGTGCCCGGCGTCGAGGTGCATGAAGCCGGCCATGAGCACCGAATACGGCCGGCTAGCCACGTCTGGGCCCCACAGTGCCCAGTCCTGTGCCATTTGGCTGAGATAGAAGGGGTCTGACAGGGACTTCGCCTGCACGGCGGTAGTCAGCCACGCGCCGATGCACAGGACCATGAACACCGTGGTGGCCGGCGCTGACTTCACATAGTTCTTCATTATGGCTCCTTAAAACGCATCAAACCCGCCACCACGTCGCGTGGCAGCGGGCTTGGGGATGAGCGCGAAAGCGCTTAGGCGATCTCGATGGACTCGATGACAACGTCCTCAGCAGGACGGTCCATGCGGTCGGTGGAGACCTTTGCAATCTTGGACACGACCTCCTGGGAAGCCTTGTCGGTGACCTCGCCGAAGATGGTGTGGTGGTTGTTCAGATGCGGGGTCGGCGCCACGGTGATGAAGAACTGGGAGCCGTTGGTGCCCGGCCCGGCGTTGGCCATGGCCAGCAGGAACGGACGGTCGAACTGCAGCTCCGGGTGGAACTCATCCTGGAACTGGTAGCCGGGGCCGCCACGACCGGTGCCGGTCGGGTCGCCGCCCTGGATCATGAAGTTATCGATGATGCGGTGGAAGATAGCGCCATCGTAGAACGGGCCGGACTGCTCGCCCTTTGCGTTCTGGGTGGTGTAGTCCTTCTCGCCCTTAGCCAGGCCGATGAAGTTCTCCACCGTTACCGGTGCGTGGTTACCGAACAGGTCGATAACAATGTCACCGTGGTTGGTGTGCATCGTTGCAGTTGCGGTCTTCTGAGTCATGCCTGCCATTGTATGGAATTTTCCTCCACCTCGCCGTTGCGCCGCGACGCTGTCAGCGATCTGCGTAGGGTTGCACTCATGATCCGCGCCGTTCTCTTCGACCTCGATGACACCCTCATGGACCACGCCTCCGCCATGCATGCGGCCGTAGAAGACTGGCTTCCGGGAGGTCACCAGCAGCGCTTCGCCGAGTGTGAAAAGAAATGGTTTGCCGCCTACGAGCGCGGTGAGGTCAGCCACCAGGGCCAGCGCATAGGGCGCTGCCGCGAGTTCCTGGGCCGGCCGGACATGTCGGAGCAGGAGGCGCTGGCGGAATACGATACGTACCTGGCTGCCTACGAGCGGCATTGGCGCGCGTTTGATGACGCCCTCCCGGCCCTCCACCACGTCCTGGCGCAGGGTTTCCAGGTCGGCATTCTCACCAACGGTGCCCGTGAGATGCAGTTGGGCAAGCTGCGGGTGGGCGCACTCGATCTGCCCGAAGTAGAACTCTTTCCCACCGTTGAGATGGGCCACCCGAAGCCGCATCCGCAGTCCTACCTCGAGGCCTGCCGGCGGCTGGGCGCGGAGCCAGACTCCACCCTCATGGTGGGTGATTCCCTGGCCAACGATGTGGAGGGCGCGCGGGCAGCGGGCCTGAAGGCACTGCACCTCGACCGCTCTGGGGGCGGCGATATCTCCTCGTTGGCAGAGCTGGAAGCACTGGACTTCGCAGCGCTGTAGCAAGCACTGCACAACGGGCAAAAGCCCTCCCCGCGTGGGGAGGGCTTAAGACCTAGTGCGCGCGGGGCGCGGGCGCTTAGAGGCTGGCGCGGACCTCGTCACGGGCGAGGACCAGGTTGCGCAGGGAGGCCTCGGTCTCCTCGTAGCCGCGGGTCTTCAGGCCGCAGTCCGGGTTGACCCACAGGCGCTCCACCGGGACGTGCTTGAGAGCGGCGCGGATGAGCTCGGCCATCTCTGCCACGGACGGGATGCGCGGCGAGTGGATGTCGTAGATGCCCGGGCCGATTTCGGAGTGGAACTTCTCATCGATGTCCTCGAGGAGCTCCATGCGGGAGCGAGCTGCCTCGATGGAGGTGACGTCGGCGTCGAGGCCGGCGACGGCGTCGATGATCTGGCCGAACTCCGAGTAGCAGAGGTGGGTGTGGATCTGGGTTGCAGGCTTCGCCTGCAACGAAACCACTCGGAAGGAGCGCACGGCCCAATCGAGGTAAGCCTTGCGGTCCTCCTCGCGCAGCGGCAACAGCTCGCGCAGGGCGGGCTCGTCGATCTGGATGATGTCGATGCCGGCTTCCTCGAGGTCACGCACTTCGTCGGCCAGCGCGACGCCTAGCTGGTCGGCGGAGACGGACTGGTGGACGTCGTCGCGCACGAAGGACCAGGCCAGGATGGTTACCGGGCCGGTGAGCATGCCCTTGACGTGCTTGTCAGACTGGGACTGGGCGAACTTCGCCCACTCGGTGGTCATGGCCTCCGGGCGGGAGATGTCGCCGACGACGATCGGCGGACGGGTGCAACGGGAGCCGTAGGACTGGACCCAGCCGTTCTCGGTGACCACGAAGCCGTCGAGAAGCTCGGCGAAGTACTGCACCATGTCGTTGCGCTCCGGCTCGCCGTGGACCAGGACGTCCAAGCCCAGGCGCTCCTGCAGCTCGATGACGCTGGTGACTTCCTTGCGCAGGGCTTCGGTGTAGTCGGCGTCGGACAGCTCGCCCTTGCGGTGAGCGGCACGCGCGGCGCGAATCTCGGAGGTCTGCGGGAAGGAGCCAATGGTGGTGGTCGGCAGGACCGGCAGGCCGAGGGACTCCTGCGCCTTGTTGCGCTCCGCGAACTCCGGCTGGCGCTGGACCTGGCCCTCCGGCAGCTGCGCGGTGCGATCCTGCACGGCCTGGTTGTGGGTGCGGGAGGACTCGGCACGGGTGCGCACGGCGCGGTCGGCCTGAGCGTAGGCATCCGGGGCGTCGAGGGGGCCGGCGGCCAGTGCGACGACCTCGCGGACCTTCTCGTCGGCGAAGGCGAACCAGGTGGCCACATCGACCGGCAGGGAGGTCTCTGCCTCCACGGTGTGCGGCACGTGCTGCAGGGACACGGAGGTGGTCACGCTCACGCCGTCACCCAGGGTCTCGAGCTTCTCGCGCAGGTCGCGCAGGTTGGCAGCCCAGACGTTGCGGCCATCGACAAGGCCGGCGGCGAGGTGGGTTGCCTCGGCGAGCTTGGCGACGCGCTCCAGGTAGGAGTTGTCCAGAGCCAGCGTGCCCACGGAAAGGTCGACCTGGGTGGCCTCCGGCTTGAGCTCGGCAATGGCGTCGAGGCCCGCGTTGAGGGAACCATACGGCGAGGTGAGGTAGACCTGCGGGCGCTTCTCGGCACCGAGGATGCGGCCGTAAGCGGTCTTGAGGGCGGCGGCGAGGGTGGCGTCGTCAGCCGCGGCGAGGTCAGCAACCAGGGCCGGTTCTGCCAGCTGGATCCACTCCACGTTGGCGTCGTGAAGCGCGGCCAGCACGGTGAGGTAGGACTCCACCAGCTCGTCGAGGCGGTCGAGCGGCTGCGTGGTGGCGCCCTCTGCCTGCTTGGACAGGGCCAGAAGGGTCACCGGGCCCACGAGCACCGGGCGCACGGCATGGCCAGCGGCGCGGGCCTCCTCCACGATCTTGAGCACGCGCTGCGGGCGGGCAGTAAAGGACTGCTCGTCAGCGATTTCCGGGACGATGTAGTGGTAATTGGTGTCGAACCACTTGGTCATCTCCAGCGGCGCGGTGTCCTTGTTGCCACGGGCCAGAGTGAACTCGTCGTCCAGGCTCTCGCCCTCGACGGCCCCCACGGTCAGGGCGGTCTCGAGAACATGGTCGTAGTAAGCGACATCGGCCGGGATGGCATAGTCCTCGCTCAGTCCCAGGTCCTTGAGGCGGGCGTAGGTGTCCAGGCGCAGGGAGTGCGCGGCGGACTCGAAGGTCTCGGCGTCAATCTTGCCGGACCAGTAAGACTCCAGCGCGCGCTTGAGCTCGCGGTGGGCGCCTACGCGCGGATAGCCCTCAATGGTGGCCTTGGGGAATGGTGCAGTCATGGTGTCACTCCAATTCGGTTAAGCAGGTCAGTCGTAATGTCAGGATTGTTGTGCGTGTAGATGTGCAGCCCGTCGGCACCGGCCCGCAGGACGGCTTGGGCCAACGCGGCTGTAAGCTGCATGCCTATTTCTTTTTCTTCCTCCGGGGAGGTCGCTGCCGCGAGCTGGTCCAGCACGCCCCGGGGGGCGTCCAGCCCGGACAGCTGGCACATTCGCTCCACCCGGGCCCGGCTGATCATCGGCATGATTCCCGGGATGAGCGGGATCCTCACCCCGGCCAGCCGGGCGCGCTCGGCGAAGCGGACGTAATCCTCCGCGTCGAAGAAGAGTTGGGTGATGGCGAAGTCCGCGCCGAGGCGCTGCTTGGCCAGGAGGACATCGAGGTCCTCGTCCGGGGTGGCGGATTCCGCGTGGCCGCTGGGGTAGCAGGCCACACCGACGGCCAAGCGGCCGGCGGCAAGGCGCGCCACGCGGGCGGACTCCCAGCGGCGGATGAGCCGGACCAGGGAATCTGCGTGCGGCAGGTGGCCTTCGGGCATACCGCCCTCGGGCAAGTCACCGCGGAGGGCAAGAAGGCCGCGCACGCCGGCGTCCACCAGGCGCTCAATCCAGGCCTCGAGTTCTTCCTCGGTACCGGCAGTGCAGGCCAGGTGGGCCAGCGGGCGCATGGAGGTATCGCGGGAGATCTTCTCAATGAAGGCGGCGGTGCCGTCCAGCCACCCGGAGCGCTGCGAGCTGGTCACCGCGATGTAGTCGGGGTGATAGGCGGTCAGTGTGGCAAGCAAACGGTCGATCTTGGCGGCGTCGGCGTCGTGCCGCGGCGGGATCACCTCGAAGGACAAGGCGGGGCGCGCGGCGCGCTCGGGTATATCTTCGCTGATTTGGTCTAGTGGTGCCGACGCGGACATCCTCGGGGACATGCTCACCTCCTCTGCAGGTCATCTGGGTAACTGTTCTGTGCTGTTGCGAAAAAACGTACCAAGCTGTTCATTTCTGCGATAGGCGCCTGGGCTTTAGTATTACCATTCCGAGGCACTTAGCTGCACCGTTACGCCAAAAGCCAAGTGAATAAAATCGCCGCGTTCCGTACAAAGCTGTCTATTTCGGCGCGCGGTTGCTGCTCCCCACACGTGGTGGCGGGCCGTGCGCAGCGCCACTACGCTGGTGAAGAGTTCCCGAATGTAATGAGAGAGACTTAGGCTAAACCCAGATAAGGAGCGCCTGCCCCATCATGAATCCCACCGCCCTGAACACAGTGCTCAACGTGGCTTCCTCCCTGCGCAGCCGCCTCAAGGACTACCGCGAGGAGAAGGCGCGTGACGCGTACACCGTGCTCGAGACCGCTGCCGCCCGGATGGACGAGCGCGATAATGACTGGTTCCCGGAGGCCCGCCGTGAGGCCGGCGCCGTGACCAAGGCGGCGCACGCCCGCCTCGAGCGCGCCCTGGAGCAGCTCAAGGAGCACAGCGACGAGGCCACCGAGAAGATTTCTGCTGCCGCCACCGATGCCCAGGAGACCGCCTCGAAGCGCCTGAGCAAGGCCCAGAAGAACGCCGAGAAGAAGGCGGCCCAGGCCCGCAAGAAGGCCTCCAAGAAGTCCGCCAAGGTGCAGAAGAAGGCCAAGAAGCGCGCCCAGAAGCTCTCCCGCAAGGAGCAGAAGAAGGGCTCGAAGGTCTGGCTGATCTCCGCCATCGTGGCTGCCTTCGCCGCCGTGGCCGGTGGCGTGTACTACTTCTTCACCCAGAAGAAGCAGAAGGAGTCCGAGGTCCCGCCGCGCGTGGAGGACTTTGCCACCCCGTCCACCACCGCCCCGCAGGGCTCCACCTTGGTCTACACCTCCACCACGGAGGATGACGCCAAGGCCCCCGCGGCCACGGCAACCACTGCCGGCGCCAACGCCGTTCCTACCCACACCTCCGATCTGGCAGAGGACGGCGTGGTCGAGCGCGACGAGGAGCTGCTGG
Organism: Corynebacterium axilliensis; assembly: GCF_046097495.1. Lineage (NCBI taxonomy): Bacteria > Bacillati > Actinomycetota > Actinomycetes > Mycobacteriales > Corynebacteriaceae > Corynebacterium > Corynebacterium axilliensis. The sequence continues at coordinate 1,882,712 of NZ_CP175768.1, read as the reverse complement.
GCTCCCTGGATGAACAGCTGGCTCAGCACCGCGAGGAAGAAAACGCCATCCGGGACGCCATCGAAACCGAGATCGAGGTCAGCAACGCCGATAGCGAAGGTGCTGACACCGCCCGCCTCACCGATGACCACGAGGCCGAGGGCAAGCACCGCCTGCGTACTGACGAGGACAACTAGTACTGGCAACTAGCGCAGACCGCTAAGCGGCGACTCCGCAAACCAGATCCCCACAACCCTCTCCCCGCCTTTGGGGGGGAGGGTTTACGTTGTCTTGATCTCAACTCTTTGCCCCCACGTGGGCAAACTGATTCAATTCTAGTAACCGGCATCGATCCTCTTAAAGGGTTGGTGCCCGCGCGCATTTTTATGCTCGCGCATTGTGTGGGTTTTATTGGATTATCGAGTAATCGATTTTTGTCAGCACCAAGGAGATAAGGCGTGAGCTTCGAGTCCCTCGTAGTCAAGCTCAAAGGTGGGGACACCTTCTACTTCCCGGCGGGCGCCGTGGCGGGGGACCCTTCCCCCCGCGTGGACAACCTCCGTTTCGCCATTGAGAACGGCACCACCTTTCATTCGGTGGATGATTACGGCGTGATTCGTGAGTTCAACGGCTACGACGTGGACAACTACCACCTGTCCTAACCCCCCCTTCAGAGCACGCCGAGGTCCTAGCGCTAAGGAACACGGCAACAAGCTCCTATTCTGGGAGGTATGCAATTACTCTCCCTCACTGACGCCGACCGTACTTATCTCGCCCGCCTGAACTTCCTCACCGACACCTTTGGTGACGAGTTCAAGGAGCTGCCCGCGGAGTTCGACACGGACTTTGACTATTACCTGGGCGACTGGGAGCCCTCCCGCGGCGGGTTCATTGCCTGGGAGGGGAACGTGCCGGCGGGCGGCGCCTGGCTCAACTGGGGCACCGCCGAGCGCCACGGCTATGGCCATGTGGCTGAGGGCATCCCCGAGGTGGCCCTCGCCGTCGAACCCCGCTTCCGCAGCCCGGGCGTGGGCACCATGCTTCTCGACGCCTGCACGGTCCTCGCACGCGAGATGAACGCCCCCGGCATCTCGCTCTCGGTGGCCAAAGACAACGACCGCGCCCACCGGCTCTACCTGCACCTTGGCTTCGAGCCGGTGGGCCACGGCCGCGGCCACGAGGTGCTGGTGAAGCGCTTCAGCGACTCGCCGCGGTAGCCCCGCGGTCCGCTTAGTTCGTGGTGCCTACTTAGTCTTCTTTAGTAGTGCAGCTGCGGGTTGGCAATGGCGATGCCACCGATGGGGGCCTCGACGTTCTTGGAGTCATAGCCGGTGAGCCGGAAGTCGATGTTCTTGCTCGCGCCGGAGGAGTAGCGAGCGATATCGAACCGAATGTTTTTGACCTGGCCCGGACGGACAATCTCATTCAGCACCTGCTTGCCACCAACTTCTGCCTGGACGCGCACGTAGGCGGGGCGCTGATTCTTCAGCGTGTTGTCGTCGAAGCCGAGAGTAGCGGAGAGGTACTTGAACTCGACATCCGGGTCGTTGCGGTTCGGACGAATCCAGTAGGAATCCTGAGTGGTTTCGGAATAGGTGTTGACGAAAGAGTTGCTGTAGGTCTTGCCGTTAATGCTGACCTGAGTGTTGCTGTCACCACGGCCATTTGTCCACACCCACGTATCCGTGGCGGGCATGGACTTGGTTGCCGTGTTGTTCGACCCCGCCGCCGGGGAGCTGGCGGAGGTGCCCGAGTTGCTGCTGGAGAGATCGCCGGAGCTGACCAAGCCCGCGATGGTGCTGACGGCGGCGATGATGGCCACGATGGCGGCTGCAAATTCTTGGATGTTTCCGGAGTTGAGCTGCTTGAGAATCTTGTTGATCTGATCCATGCGAGTTTTCCTTTCACGATAGAGAGTCGATCCGAGGCAGAAGGTTATTTAATGAACTATCTAGCTTCAACGGGACTAAAGGAGCCTCCAGAGCCCAGCCAACAAAACCCCAGGAGCTGGTGTTTCACGGCACCAGGAACGAAAAATCCACTTGACATCCGCGCAGCATTATGGCGCGACACCAGGCAAGCCCCCCACGCTCGGCCCCGTACATAACTCCCGTCGCCACACCGCTCCCAACAAGAACCACATTCTCGCAGGTACGAGTACGTAGTCGAGGCAAAGATGCGCACCTAGACAGCTCCAGCACAACGTCGCGGGCGGCATCGCGGTGTCTCGTGGCAGCGCGCGAACAGACCCCAGAAAAGCCTAAACCAGGGAAGTGATAAGGAACGATCCCCGGAAAGGCTCCGACAGCGCCTGCGGGGACCCTGCGGAGCCCTATGAACACAGTGAGAATGTGACTAAAGCGAAACCGGCACCCCAGATCAAAAGAAACTGAGATGCCGGTGTGTCAACGATGTCGCGACTCATGACAGTTGTGGAGCATAGGGGAATCGAACCCCTGACCTTTGCATTGCGAACGCAACGCTCTACCAACTGAGCTAATGCCCCAATGCCTTTAAAGCGTACTCCTCTCGGTGAACGCAACGAAATCACCCGACAAAACGCCCCGGCTAGACCTCACTGGTTAACTTCTTTCACTCTAGTTGCGTGTCACTAGGGATAATCCACCTTCACCAGGCAGACAATGAGACGTCTGAAAAAGTCTGTGGAAGGTTGTCATGCGCCGAAAAAGTGTTCTTGTCCGCTCCGCCATTGCCGTTGCCCTCGCGGCATCCACGTCCCTGCCTGGCACCGCCGCAGCAGCTGATCTGCAGGCGCCCCAGGTGCCGCAGGTGCCGCAGCTTTCCGACGTCCAGGAGGACCTCGAACAGCTCGAGCAGGATGCCTTTGCCGCTCTGCCGAAGGAGCTTCAGTCCAGTCCCCTCTTCGCGGGCTCCTCGCGGCCCGCACCGGCCCGCTCCACTACCCAGTCCGCCGACGCGACTGCGCGGCCGGCCACACCCAAGTCTCCCTCTGTCGCGGATTCCACCTGTTCCAACTGCGTAGCCATCACCTATGACGATGGCCCCGGCGAGTTGACCGCTCAGCTCCTCGATACCCTGAAGGCCAAGGACGCCCACGCCAGCTTCATGGTCTTGGCTCCCAATGCCACCGCGCACCCAGAGCTGCTACGCCGCATGAAGGCCGAAGGCCACACGGTGGGCAACCACACCGCATCCCACCGCGAGCTCAACAAGCTCTCCCCCAGCGAGGTGGACGGCGAGATCAAGGCCGGGGCCGCCGCCATCAAGGCAGCGACGGGTGAGAACCCTCGGTGGATGCGTCCGCCATACGGTGCCACCAACGGCACTGTGGACGCTGCCGCACGGACCAACGGGCAGGCAGAGGCTCTGTGGGCCGTCGACACCCTGGACTGGAAGGACCGCAATTCTGAGCACGTCTGCGAGGCCGCGGTGAGCGGCGCCCAGCCCGGCTCCATTGTCCTCATGCACGACATTCACGCCACCACCGTGGATGCCGCTGATTGCGTCATCGACGGGCTACGCGCGAAGGGCCTGGATCCGGTGAGCCTTGACCGCCTCATCCCCAATCCCCAAGCGGGAAGGCAGTACTTCACCCGCTAGAGCCCACTGCGGCCGCTCTGGGACCAAAGCAAAAGCACCTTTTGCACATTTTCGCATCCATTCACCTGCGGTTTTCCCGCTAGAGGTCTCCAAATGGTGCCTTTACTCCGGTCCCTTAACCCCCAGGTAGGCGGGAACGCGAAAGGCGCCCAGCGTTTCCGCCGGGCGCCTTCCACCTATGCTGTGGAGCATAGGAGAATCGAACTCCTGACCTTCTGCTTGCAAAGCAGATGCTCTACCAATTGAGCTAATGCCCCATTGTTCCGTGGTGGGCCTAGCTGGAATCGAACCAGCGACCTCATCGTTATCAGCGATGCGCTCTAACCGACTGAGCTATAGGCCCTTGACCGGAACGAGTAGTTACTCTACATACGACCGGCGATCTATTACAAATCGCCTGGTCATATGCGGTATTTAGGGCGCTATCGCGACTCTTCTTGCAACCGCACCTTGAAGCCGCCAAAGACATCCACAATCGCGTTGTAGATGCCTGCCATGATCGGCGCCAAGATGGTCATGAGCACGGCAACGATAGCCCCGAAGAGCGCGGCGGCTGAGACCACGAGGCCGAAGCTGACCTCGAAGCCACCGCCGACACCGCCCACGAGCGAGTTGAGGGAATCCCAGATCCCCGCCTGGTCAAGGCCGAGGTACAGCAGGCACACGGCGATGATCCAGGCAACGAGGCCGACGAGGGACATCGCCAAGCCCACGCGGAACGCCGACATGGGTGAAATCCGCGCTAGGTGAAGCTCTCGTCCGATCATGAATTACTCCTCGCCCTCGGTGGTGTCCTGGCTGCTGTCCTTGTCAGCGCCCTTGGCAGTGGCGTCGTCGCCAAGCTTCAGGTGCTCCTGTTGGACATCTTCCACGGACTTCTCGCCCTTCGCCACCGCTTGGGCATCTTCCTCGCCGTCGTCCTCCACGTTGCGGTCGATGGCGAGCAGCTCAACGTCGTCCGCCAGGTTGACCAGGCGCACGCCCATCGTGGCGCGGGAGCTCGGGCGAATCTGGTTGACCTCGGTGCGCACCACGCCGCCGGCGGAGGTGATGGCGAAGATCTCGTCGTCCTCCTCCACGGCAATAGCGGAGATGAGCTTGCCGCGCTTCGGGGTGTACTTGAAGGTCATGACACCGAGGCCGCCGCGGCCCTGCGGGGTGTACTCCTCGATGGCGGTGCGCTTGCCGTAGCCGCCGGAGGTGGCCACCAGCAGGAACTGGCCGTCGTTGACCACGGACATGGACAGCAGCTGATCGTCGCCGCGGAAGCGCATGCCCTTCACGCCGGCGGTGGCGCGGCCCATCGGGCGGAGCTGGTCGTCGTCGGCAGTAAAGCGGATGGCCTGGCCCTGCTCAGAGGTGAGCAGGATGTCGTCGCCCTCGCTGACCAGCTGAGCGCCGATCAGCGCATCGCCCTCGTTGAGGTTGATGGCGATGAGTCCAGCGGAGCGCGCGGACTCGTAATCGGTGAGGCGGGACTTCTTTACGCGGCCCTGCTGCGTAGCCAGGACCAGGTAGGGAGCGTCCTCGTAGGACTGGATCTGGATGACCTGGGCAATCTTCTCCTCCGGCTGGAACTCCAGCAGGTTGGCCACGTGCTGGCCGCGGGCGGTGCGGCCTGCCTCTGGCAGCTCGTAGGCCTTGAGGCGGTAGACGCGGCCGAAGTTGGTGAAGAACAGGATCCAGTCGTGCGTGGAGCAGACGAAGAAGTTCTTCACAATGTCGTCCTGCTTGAGCTCCGCGCCGCGCACGCCCTTGCCGCCGCGCTTCTGCGCCTTGTAGGAGTCCACCTTGGTGCGCTTGGCGTAGCCGGTGGAGGTGATGGTGACCACGACATTCTCGCGGGCGATGAGGTCCTCGTCGGAGACGTCACCGGAGGCGGCGACAATCTGCGTGCGGCGCTCGTCGCCGTACTTCTCCACGATCTCCTGGAGCTCGTCGTGGACGATCTGACGCTGGCGCTCCTCGCGGGCGAGGATGTCCTTGAGGTCGGCGATGATCTCCTCGATCTCCGCCAACTCATCGATGATCTTCTGACGTTCCAGGGCGGCCAGGCGGCGCAGACGCATGGCCAGGATGGCGTCGGCCTGGATCTCGTCAACGTCGAGAAGCTGCATCAAGCCCTCGCGGGCCTCATCCACCGTCGGGGAACGGCGGATGAGCGCGATGACTTCATCGAGCATGTCGAGCGCCTTGACCAAGCCGCGCAGGATGTGGGCGCGCTTCTCCGCCTCATCCAGGCGGAACTGGGTACGGCGGACGATGACCTCGATCTGGTGAGCCACGTAGTAGCTCAGCATCTGGTCCAGGCGCAGGGTGCGAGGCACACCATCGACGATGGAGAGCATGTTCGCGCCGAAGGAGGTCTGCAGCTGGGAGTGCTTGTACAGGTTGTTGAGGACAACGCGCGCCACGGCGTCGCGCTTGAGGGTGACCACGATGCGCATGCCCACGCGGTCGGAGGACTCGTCCTCAATCTTGGCGATACCGGCAATCTTGCCGTTGACCACGGACTCCGCGATGTTGGAGATCATGTTGTCCGGGTTGACCTGGTACGGCAGCTCCGTAATCACGATGGTCTGGCGGTTGCCCACCTCCTCAATGGAGGTCACACCGCGCATGCGGATAGAGCCGCGGCCGGTGGAGTAGGCATCCTTGATGCCCTGGTCGCCCACGATGAGGCCGGCGGTGGGGAAATCCGGGCCCTTGACGCGCTCCATGCAGGCGGCCAGAGCCTCCTCCTCCGACGCCTCCGGGTGGTCCAGCAGCCAGTAGATGGCCTCCGCCAGCTCGCCCAGGTTGTGCGGCGGGATGTTGGTGGCCATACCGACGGCAATACCGCCGGAGCCGTTCATCAACAGGTTCGGAACGCGGGACGGAAGGATCACCGGCTCCTGGGTCTTGCCGTCGTAGTTCGGGGCGAAGTCAACGGTGTTTTCGCGGATATCGCGCACCATCTCCATCGCCAGTGGCGTCATGCGGCACTCGGTGTAACGCATGGCGGCGGGGCCGTCATTACCGCGGGAACCGAAGTTACCCTGGCCGTCGACCAGCGGATAGCGCATGTTCCACGGCTGGGCCAGGCGCACGAGGGTGTCATAAATTGCGGAGTCACCGTGCGGGTGGAACTGGCCCATCGTGTCCGACACCGGGCGGGCGGACTTCACGTAGCCGCGATCCGGGCGGTAGCCGGAGTCATACATGGCGTAGAGGATGCGGCGGTGGACCGGCTTCAGACCATCTCGGACCTCCGGCAGGGCACGGCCGACGATGACGGACATGGCGTAGTCGATGTAACTCGACTCCATCTCCTCATTGATGTCAATGGGGTGGATGCGATCAAACAGATCGCCGTTGTTTTCACTCATAACACCTCATAGTACCGCCTAAAGGCCCGTGTGACGCCCTATGGCGGGGCCGGGTCGCAGAGGTGGTATCACGATGATACCACAGGGTGCTAGCCTGAGGGCATGGCAATGACACTGCGGCTTACCCCTGAGCAAGATCACGCGCTCACACTTCTGGCCTCGGCGCAGGGAACCTCCAAACATGAGGCGGTGGTCCGGGCGGTGGTGGCGGCGGCGTCGCGCACGCTTAGCGACGCCGCAGTGCAGGACACCGCCCGCCATCTCCTGCCCGGCCGCGCGGAGCTGGAGGCTGAAATCCGCCAGGCCCGCGGACGGCGATAACCCATGAGCGTGGAACAACTCGCGCTGGTCGCCCGAGAGTTTTGCCGGGTCTACCGAGTGCGCCTCCTCGACTTCGCGGCCCTTGCCGCCGCTGCCGCCGCGAGCACGGCAAGTATCGAGGGCATTGCGGTGCACGGCAACCGCCACGAGGCGGCTCGCGCGCTGGAGTCAGTGCTTCGGGCGGTACCGGCGCTGAGCGGAAAGAACGAAGAATTCGCAGGATTTTGCGCGCAGGTCTATCTTTCTGTTGCAGAAGTTATGTAAGTTAAACGTGTTAAAGAATCCGCTGCTGCCGTTTGGCCCCGCGGTGACCCCCAGAAAGGAACTCCTCTTTCATGTCCATCAAGAAGCTCCTCGCCGCTGGCGTCGTGGCCACCACCCTGGCCACCGCCGCGACCCCCGCTGCGTCCGCTGCGTCCTCCGCCACCGCCTCCGGCCCGCAGGGCTGGGAGGATGGCAAGAACCCCGACTTCGTGCAGGGTGAAGAAGGCTCCTCCCTGACGGGTTCCACCCCTATCGACATGGGTCTTATCATCGGCGGCTCCATCGTCGGCATCCTCGCTGTGCTCAAGCTCATCACCGACAACGTCCCGGCCCTGCGCGCCCAGGTGGACGAGTTCGCCGCGCAGATCGGCATGGCAGGCTCTTCCGGTTCTTCCGAGCACAACCGCCTCTACGAGGGTGGCCTTGACTTCGACCTGGAGCGCCTCGCCCGCGACAACAACTTCCCGGAGATCGCCGACCAGATCGCCGCCATGAAGGCCGGCTCCAGCGCCCCGGCCCCCGCACAGTAAGTAGCAGTACGCGGCACAGCGCACGGCACAGTAGGCTCTACAGCATGGCTAACCTCACTCAGCTCCTGCAGTCCCCTACCCGCAACGCCGTCGTGGCCAATCTTTCCCAGGCCGCCGAGGACGCCGTGTCCTCCCTCAGCGGCATCTCCGGCATGGCGTTCAAAGGCGCCCTAGCCGCGGCTAAGAAGACCGATTCCGCGGTCGTCTCCAAGGGCGTTAACCGCCTCCTGCCGGACCTGCTCAACTCCCTAGAGCCCTACTGGCAAGAATTCGAGGGCTCTGAGCAGTCCGACTTCGGCACCTACTTGGACGGCCGCAGCGCCGAGATCACTGAGTCCATCATGGCCAGCGCGGATAAGTCCGCCGAGGAGATCACCGCCCCGGGCCTGGCTCGCGCCTACAAGTCGTTGCGCGGCAAGGCCTCCTCCATCTTGGAGCCCAACATCTCGACGATGGGCAGCATCCTGCAGCGCCACATGGACGCCGCCTAACCCTAACTACGCACCGATCACAAAAGGCCAGCCTCCCTCCTTGCGAGGGGCGCTGGCCTTTCGTCGTGCTGGGCGCTTAGACGTCGAGGAAACGAACGTCCTTGGCGCGGCGGGTAATGAAGGAGCGACGAGCAGAGACGTCATCACCCATGAGGATGGAGAAGAGCTCGTCGGCGCGCTGCGCGTCCTCCAGGTCAACGCGGCGCAGGATACGGGTGTTCGGGTCCAACGTGGTCTCCCACAGCTCAGACGCGTTCATCTCACCCAGACCCTTGTAGCGCTGAATGCCGTCGTCCTTGTTGATCTTGCGGTTCTCTTCCAGGCCCTCCGCCAGCAGCTTGTCACGCTCCGCGTCGGAGAAGGCGTAACCCGGTTCGCCCTTGGCCCACTTGAGCTTGTACAGCGGCGGATTAGCCAGGTAGACGTGGCCGTCCTCCACCAGTTGCGGCATGAAGCGGAAGAGCAGGGTCAGAAGCAGCGTGGCGATGTGCTGGCCGTCCACGTCGGCATCGGCCATAAGCACAATCTTGTCGTAGCGCAGCTTGGAGATGTCGAACTCTTCGTGGATGCCGGTGCCCAGAGCGGTGATGATGGCCTGGACCTCTGCGTTCTTGAGCACCTTGTCCATGCGCGCCTTCTCCACGTTGAGGATCTTGCCGCGCAGCGGCAGGATGGCCTGGAACATGGAATCGCGGCCGCCCTTGGCGGAACCACCTGCGGAGTCACCCTCCACGATGTAGAGCTCAGAGAGCTTGGAGTCCTTGGAGCGGCAATCCGCCAGCTTGCCTGGCAGGCCGCCCAAGTCGCCGGCAGACTTGCGGCGCACCAGCTCGCGGGCCTTGCGGGCCGCCACGCGGGCGTGCGCGGAGGAGACGGCCTTGTTGATGATGACCTTGGCCTCCGCCGGGTTGGCGTCGAACCAATCGTTGAGGTGCTCGTTGACCGCGCGCTGGACAAAGCCCTTGATTTCGGAGTTGCCCAGCTTGGTCTTGGTCTGGCCCTCGAACTGCGGGTCTCCCACCTTCACGGAGATCACGGCGGCCAGGCCCTCACGGCAGTCATCGCCGGAGAGGTTGCCGTCCTTCTCCTTAAGCAGCTTGTGCTCCTTGGCGTAGCGGTTCATCAGGGAGGTCAGCGCTGCGCGGAAGCCCTCCTCGTGCGTGCCGCCCTCGTGGGTGTTGATGGTGTTGGCGAAGGTGTGGACGGACTCCTTGTAGCCCTGGTTCCACTGCAGCGCGATTTCTACCTCGTGGTCCTCACCCTTGACGTCGAACGCCACGATGGTCGGGTGAATCGCGGACTTGGTCTTGTTGAGGAACTCAACGTAGTCCTGCAGACCGTTCGGGTAGTGGTAGGTGACTTCCTTCTTCTTTTTCTTGGCCGCCTGCGCCTCGTCACCCTCGCCATCCGCGCCGGATTCGCCCTTCTCATCTAGGCTGCTCAGGCTCACTGGGGCATCGCCCGCTTCGGCGATCTCCTCCAGCTCCGCCTGCTCCTTGGAGATGGCGCGCTCATCGCGCAGGACGATAGTCAGGCCCTTGTTGAGGAAGGCCATCTCCTGCAGGCGGCGAGCGATGGTGTCGTAGTTAAACTCGACGGTTTCAAAGATCTCCGGGTCCGGCCAGAAGCGGATGGTGGTACCGGTACCGCGGGCGTTATCGCCCTCCACCAGCTCATCCGGGATGGCATTAGTGAAGTTCTGGTACCAGTGCTTGCCGCTGCGCTTAATGTCCGCCTCGACGCGGGTGGACAGCGCGTTGACCACGGAGATACCGACACCGTGCAGACCGCCGGACACCGCGTAGGACTCGGAGTCGAACTTACCGCCGGCGTGCAGCTGGGTCATGACCACCTGCACCGTCGGGGCGCCGGAGGCGTGCATCTCCACCGGGATACCACGGCCGTTATCGATAACCTCGACGCCGCCGTCCTCCCGCAGGGTGACGATAACCTTGTCGGCGTAGCCGGCCATGGCCTCATCGACGGAGTTGTCAACAATCTCCCAGATCAGGTGGTGCAGACCGCGCACACCGGTGGAACCGATGTACATGCCGGGGCGCTTACGAACGGCCTCCAGGCCCTCCAGAATCGTAATTGACCCCGCATCATATGCGTGTTGTTCAGCCACGGATTCGTGTTCTCCTTTTGGCTAGAGCTAAATCTAAGACTTTGTCTATTCTACACTGTGTCCCCCCACGCAAGGGCACTGCACGCCAGTGAGAGAGGCAAATTTACGTGAATTTAGCGATCCCACGATCCTTCCGGATTTCACTGGCCCGTCGGCCAGCCGGTCACCCTACCCGTACGTGTCTTGGGAGCCTTGGGGCTTGACCCACTGCCGGCCTTCGTAATTGCGGTGCTGCTTCGGGCCCTGAATGTGCAGCTTGGCCACCACGTCGGGGCCAAGGCGGTCAGCAATCTTCTGCAAGATGGGGCGCTGCAGGTAGCGCAGCTCCGTGGCCCAGCTGGAGGAATCGCAGGCCACGTACACCACCTGTTCTTTGATGTTCAGCGGCTGCGTGTGCGCGGCAATGCGCTCGCCCACCAGGTTCTCCCAGTTGCCCATGACCCACCCGTGCGCGAGCTCGTGCTCCCAGCCGCGCTTGCCAATTTCGCGCTGGATCTGCGAACCCAAACTAGGAATGTCCAGGCTGCGGCGCCGCCGGCGACCGTCCGGACCGGTGGGCCTGCCGCGCCGGTAGGTCTTCGGCTGCTGATCCGCCGGCTGCTGGCCCAGGTTCATCTTCGGCATCGGGCGGTTGAGCTTGGGCGGGTTCTTCGAGGTGCTTCGGGTCCGCTCAAACAGCGCCTTGACCGGGTCGAATTCTGCATCACTCATCGTCTTCTGCCCCCTCTGGCTCGGCAGCGCGCGCAATCTCTGAAATTCGTCCCTCGTCGGTATCGCGGACGGTGACGTTGAAGCGCTCGATGGGCTCCAGGTTACCCGGCAGGTCCTCATCCACCGCCGCGGTGATCAGCACCTGCTCGGCCTCGGCGGCAAGGTGCACCAGCTTCTGGCGGCGCTTGGCATCGAGCTCCGCAAAGACATCGTCGAGGATAAGGATCGGATCGGTGCCCTCCTGGCGCAACAGGTTGAACTCCGCCAGGCGCAGAGAAATGGAATAAGACCACGTCTCGCCGTGGCTGGCAAAGCCCTTGGCGGGGCTCTGGCCCAGGTTGAGCACAAGATCGTCGCGGTGCGGCCCCACCAGCGATATCCCGCGCTCGATTTCGCGCTGCCGCACCGCCGCGAGCTCCGTGAGCATCATCGCCTCGATGACCTCGCGGTCGGACACGTCCACGGTGGACTTGTACTCCACGCTGGCCGGACGGGACTCGGGTGCCAGGCCGCGGTAGGCGGCGGGGATGAGTTCCCGCAAGGCGTCGACAAGCGCGAGGCGCGCCTCAATCACCTGCGCGCCCAACGACGCCAGCTGCGTATCCCACACGTCGAGAGTAGCCAGGGCCGAGGCCCCGTCACTGTCGCTGTATCCGCGGCGCAAGCTGGGCGACGCCCCCTTGAGCAACGCATTGCGCTGCTTCAACACCTTGTCGTAATCCGCCTTCACCCCCGCCAGACGCGGGGTGCGCGAGGCAATAATGTCATCCAGGTACTGACGGCGCGTGACCGGCTCGCCCCGCACCAGCGACAGATCCTCCGGCGAAAAGAGCACGGTTTTGACCACGCCGAGCAACTCCCGCGGGGACTTCAGCCGGGTCCGGTTGATCTGCGCCTGGTTCGCCGCATGCGGCTTAATGAGCAGGTGCGCGGTAAGCTCGCGGCCCTGATTTACCGCGGTGGCGGAGATGCGCGCGTTCTGCGCGCCCTGGCGCACCAGCGGGGCGTCGTGCGATACGCGGTGGGAGGACAAATGCGCTGCGTACCCGATGGCCTCGACGATGTTGGTTTTGCCGAAGCCATTGCGGCCCACAAAAAGGCTGATCCCCGGCTTCAGCTCAAGGTTGAGCTCGGGCCAGGAGCGAAAGTCCCTGACATCGAGATCCCGAATGTACATACGGCCTTAGCCCGGCAGACGCACCGGCATGAGCAAGTAGGTGAAATCCGTCTCCGGGGTGGGGAACGTGCCGTCTTCCTCCGCGGCGGGCAGCTCCTCCGGCTCCGGAATCATGATGGCCGGGCGGGAAGGCTCGGTAAAGCCGAAGACCACGCGGTCCGTGTGCACCACGGCCAGGCCGTCCTTGAGGTAGGACGGGTTGAAGGCAATGACAAAGCTATCGCGGCCGTTGAACGCACACGGCAGGGTCTCACTAGCGCGGCCCGAATCGGCGCCGGCGGCCAAGGTGACCTCGCCTTCGGTGAATTCCATGCGGATCTGCGCGTTGCGGTCCGTCAGCAGGGAGACGCGGCGGATAGCCTCCTGCAGCGGGGCGACCTCGATGCTAGCCATGGCCGTGTGGTTCTTCGGCAGCAGCGGGGCGACGTTGGGGAAGTCCGCATCCAGCATGCGCGTGGTGGTCTCACGGTTATCCGCGTGAAGGCCGAACAGGCCTTCGGCGGCGATGTTCTCACCGGTACCCACGGCGATCTCCACCGGGATGTTGAGGTGAGTATCCAGGGAGCGGCCGGTGTCCTGCAGCGTCTTGGCCGGGACCAGAAGCTTCGCTTCGACGTCCGGGGAGACCGGATCCCACTCGAAGGTGCGCATGGCCAAGCGGAAGCGGTCCGTGGCGGTCATCTCTACGTGAGAGCCCTCGATGGCGATGTGCACGCCAGTGAGCATGGGCAGGGTGTCATCCTTGCCCGCCGCTGCCACGACCTGGCTGATGGCCTCGACGAACAGCTGCGGGTTGATCGTGCCGGTGACCTCCGGCAACACGGGCAGCTGCGGGTAGTCATCCAGCGGGATGAGCGGCAGCTCGAAGCGCGAGGAACCACAGGTAAGCAGGACCTTGGAGTCCTCCTGCGTCATCTCGATTTCCTTGTTAGGCAAGGAGGCAACGATGTCAGACAGAAGCTTGCCGGCGACCGCGATGCGGCCGGGCTCATCCACCATGCCGGCGATGCGCACGCGGGTCGAGACCTCGTAGTCAAAGCCGGTGAATTCCAAACCATTGTCATCCGCGGTGATTAGCATGGCGCGCAGCACCGGTTGGGTCACCTTCGACGGCAAGCTACGCGCGACCCACGCGACGGCGTTGGCGAGGTCATCTTTGGCAACGCGAAATGACACGGACTGGTCCATGGTGGTGAGACGCTCCTCTAGTTGCGGATGGGTTGATTCTTGGAAGCTCTCTCCAACTTACAGGATCGCGCCGACACCACAGGAGTTTGTCATTCACCCCTCCCTGCCCCCTTCGATGGGGCCGGGCGACGAGGCGGAGGCCGGCGAATCACACACATCCTTTTTCTTCTTGGTTAGGGAGAAAACAAAATAGGAGTAGTAATAACCGCTGTGGGATCTGTGGATAACCCACCAAAAGCCGAGCGTGATCCGGCGGCGCGGGGTGTTAGTCGGGGTGTGGGATCTCTGTGATCAAATGACAAGAATTGTGAGCAACTGCTCCGGGGCCAAAGTTATCCACAATTCATCCCCAGATCCATCGCCGCTGATCACAGGCTTAATCACATGTTTTCTGCCCGGGCTTTCTGCCTGTGGATGTGGAAAACGTGACGAGGATCTACGAATTACAAGCGTGAAATTACACAGATGTGGATAAGGCTGTGGATAAAGAATTGAGCCCGCACTGCCTACGCGAAAACCCCCTCTCACCCTGGGATCCCGTGGGATCGTCAGGTGCGACAGGGGGCGAGGAGGCCGGCGGGCTGGTTGCGGCTTAGCTAGCTACGGTTATGTGTTTTGATCCTTTGCGTCAGCGCCTGGATCTCGTCGTACGTATTGCGGTTCTCCGTCATTTCCTTGCGGATCTTGCGGTCGGCATAGATCACGGTGGTGTGGTCCTTGCCGCCGAACTGATCACCGATTTTAGGAAGGGAGAGCTCGGTGAGCTCGCGGCAGAGGTACATCGCGAGCTGGCGAGCGTGCGCCACCGCGCGTTTCTTGCCGGAGCCGCGCAACGTATCGACGTCGATATTGAAGTAATCGGCGGTGACTTCCATGATGGCGGTCGCCGTGATCTGGCGGTCCGCGGAGTCGGGGGCCAGGTCATGGAGGGCGATCTCCGCCATCTCCAGGCTGATCGGTTCATTGACCAGAGAAGAATAGGCAGAGACGCGGATCAGCGCGCCCTCGAGCTCGCGGATGGAGGACTCGAAGCGGGAGGCAATGAGCTCCAACACGGAGCGGTCCACGTCGGTGCCGTCCGCGGCCGCCTTCTTCATGAGAATGGCGATACGCGTTTCCAGGTCCGGCGGCTGAATATCCGTGATAAGACCGCCCTCGAAGCGGGTGCGCAGGCGATCCTCCAGCGTGGTCAGCTGCTTCGGCGGGCGGTCCGAGGACAAGATGATCTGCTTGTTGGCCTGGTGCAGCGCATTGAAGGTGTGGAAGAACTCCTCCTGCGTGGACTCCTTGCCCTCCAAGAACTGGATGTCATCCACCATGAGGATGTCCAGGTTGCGGTAGCGCCGCTTGAAGGATTCCTGGCGGTCATCGCGCAAGGAATTGATGTAGTCATTGGTGAACTCTTCCGAGGACACGTACTTCACCCGCAGGCCCGGGTGCAGCACCTGGGCGTAGTTGCCCGCCGCGTGCAGCAGGTGGGTCTTGCCTAGGCCGGAGCCGCCCCAAATAAAGAGCGGGTTGTAGGCGCGGGCGGGATTCTCCGCCACGGCCACGGCCGCACCGTTGGCAAAGCGGTTGGAGGAGCCGATCACGAAGTTTTCAAACGTGTGCTTCGGGTTGAGAGACTTCTCGCGGTTTGGGTTGTGCGCGGGCTCCTCGCGGCGGATGCGCTGGCCGGAGGTGCCGGCTTGGCCAGCAGGATCGGAGTATTCCGAATAGTTGTTGTACGCGTTGGCCTGCTGATCGCTGTAGTGCTGCGCCAGCTCGTCCAGGCTGGCCGGCGAGTGGGTGGAGTCCCACGGCTGAGCGCTGGGACCCGGAGCCTGCGGTTGCGGTGACTGCTGTGGCGCCGAGGACACCGAGGGCTCCGAGGATACTGAGTGCCCCATCCCGTGCTGCGGGGCCTCGGTCTGAATCGGGCGCCGCGGCTCTGGCTCGGGTTCCGGCTCCGGCTGCGGGGCCGGGGCCTCCGGCGGTGCGGTGATGGTGACCGCCAGGGAGAACGGGCGGCCCAGGTGCTGGGCCAGGGCGCGGGAGATGTACTCGCTGAGCTCGGTCTCCAGCACCCGCTTGGCGTTCTCGTGGGGTGCGGCGATGAGCGCGTAACCCTCGCCGATCATGATTGGCTGGACCAGTTGCAGACTCAGGCGCTGGCTGTGGTTGAAATTGGGTACGTCTGAGCTGGGCTGCTCGGACTGCGCCAGCAGATCGGAGACCACTGCTTTCCAGCTGGCCATGAGAGCCGCGTGCGGATCAGACAAGACGCCTACCTTCTTTGTAGTTCGAGCTCGCCCTCGCCTGGGCGCACTCTGCCTTCACCAGCCTGGCGGGGCTGGGCGGATTTACATTCCGGCGAAGGCATTACTACGGGAACATTGTTGTGATGGACGGATGGACTGGTGAGAGAACAACAGAAATTCACGGGAATTCACCGAAGCTTCCACACCATGTTTTGGCCAGTAACCTCGGATTCCACACTGTTATCCACAGCTGTGGATAGGTTGTTTATCCACAGCCTAGCGCATCACTGTGGATAACTGCCTATCGCCCCTAAATGCCCTTCTACCTGCCGAAAGGTCGGAAGTCTCAAGGTTTGATTGAGAGTTATTCACAGCCTGTTGATGGCTGTGGAATTTGATTCCTTAGTTCTACCGCGTTGCCCTTAAGCTGTCTAATGCGTTTTTTATGCGTGCCCACCACCCGTGTGCCTGGGGTGCGCGCGGCGGCTGTTGCGGCGCAGCATGTGGGCAAAAAGTGCCGCTCTAGCTGGGCAGAAAAACATCTTTGTTATTTCGGGTACACCCAGGGTGTCGATTTGTTTCCACCCCGTTGCGTCACGTAACCTGTGGTGGTCTATTGCGACAGCGCCTGTTGCGTCTGTTGCGCGTGAGAATGCCTCTTCCCTGGCCCTCGCCGGCAAGTGGGAGGCTCCATTCTTTCTCACACTCACCATTCACCAGTGAATGCCCGAGCCAGCACACGGTGCGAGCTCGGTTATTTGCGCACAACTTCAAGGAGTTAATCGTGGCAAAGGGTAAGCGTACCTTCCAGCCGAACAACCGCCGTCGCGCTCGCAAGCACGGCTTCCGCACCCGCATGAGCACCCGCGCCGGCCGCGCCATCGTCGCCGCTCGTCGCAAGAAGGGTCGCGCTAAGCTCACCGCTTAATTCATGCTTCCAGCCCAGCACAAGCTCACGTCCCCGCGACAGTTTCGCAGGACCATCAAGGACGGGCGCCGGGCGGGCACGCGCACCGTTGTCGTGCACATGCGCATCAACGGCGGTGAGGATGCCATCGCGGCCACCGGGCCGCGGTTTGGCCTCATCGTTTCTAAAGCCGTCGGGAACGCCGTGGTTCGCCACCGCACCTCCCGGCGGCTTCGTCATGTGTGCATGGATCTCATGGCTGACCTGCCAGTGACTGCAGACGTCGTCATCCGCGCCCTCCCCGCCAGCGCCGAGGCCACCAGCGACCGCCTCGCCCGCGATATCCGCAAGGCGCTAGCGAAATGGGATATGTAAATTCCCAGGGGGAAGAAATTCCCGCAGCCCGCGGTCTCGCCCGCTTTCTTGTGAAAGGGGTGCGCTTCTACCAAAAGCACCTCTCAGCCCTTAAGATGGTCTCTACCTGTCGTTTTGAACCGACATGCAGTGCCTATGCCCTAGAAGCCATCTCCGTATACGGAGCGTTTAAGGGAACGGGCATGGCACTAGCCAGGGTATGCAAGTGTGGACCGTGGCATCCGGGCGGATTTGATCCGGTACCGAACAAACAACAACTGAGGTAGAAACACTCGTGCTTAATTTCATCTACTGGCCAATCTCCGCAGTCTTGTGGTTCTGGCATTGGCTTTTGAGCTTTGTCCTCGATTCCGCCTGGGGCGGAACCTGGATCATCGCTATCGTCTTGCTGACGTGGACGCTCAAGGCGGTTATGGTCAAGCCGACCATCACCCAGCTGCGCTCCTCGCGCAAGATGCAGGAGATCCAGCCGCAGGTGCAGGAGATCCGTGCCAAGTACGCTAATGACCAGACCAAGGCCGCGCAGGAAATGCAGCGGATCTACAAGGAGTCTGGCGTGCGTCCGGTGGCGGGCTGCCTGCCTATGTTCGCCCAGATTCCGATGTTCATCGGCCTGTTGCACGTTCTGCGCTCCTTCGACCGCACCGTGGCTGTCGCGGGCGGCTTTGGCCACCCGGCAGGTGAGGCGATGTCGGAGGAGATGAACGGCTCCATCGCCAACTACATCTTCAAGCCGGAGCTGGTCCAGCAGTTCGTGGACGCTAAGATCTTCGGCGTGCCGCTCGTGGCTAACTTGCGCCTCAACTCCGGCCTGGAGATTGTCAAGCAAACCACGGTGGCGCAGGCCGCGATGATTATCGTGCCGCTCATCGCCATCATTGCCGTGCTGACACACTTCAACGCCCGCATGTCGCTGAACCGCCAGGAGGCCCGCCGCGCCGCCGGCAAGACCTCGGCACCGCAGGGTCAGAACTCCGAGATGATGCAGCAGCAGATGGCCGTTATGAACAAGATGATGCTGTGGTTCATGCCGGCCATGCTGGTCTTCTCCGGCTTCATCTGGCCCATCGGCCTCCTGTTCTACATGCTGGCCAACACCGTGTGGACCTTCTTCCAGACGCGCATCGTCTACGCCAAGATGGACCGCGAGGAGGAAGAAGAGGCAGCTGCTAAGGCCGAGCTCAAGCGCACGTCCGCCCCGAAGCCGGGCGCGCGCAAGAAGGATAACCGCTCCAAGAAGCAGCGCCGCAACAACAACTAAAACACGACCCAGGAGTTATCACAGTGCCTGAACATCAGCCTGCAACTGTGCCACTGGACCCGTCGGAGGTCTTCGGATCGCGTCTGCCGCTCGCGCAGAAGTACCACGATTCGCTGGCCACGGACGGGTCCACCCGTGGTTTTATAGGCCCCCGCGAGGTACCGCGCCTGTGGGAGCGCCACCTCATCAACTGTGCTGTGGTGGGTGAAGTGATGCCGCAGAACGCCACGCTTATCGACGTCGGCAGTGGCGCCGGCCTGCCCGGCATCCCCCTCGCCATCGCCCGCCCGGACCTCACCATCACCCTCATCGAGCCGCTGCTGAAGCGCTCGACCTACCTCAACGAGGTCGTCGACCTGCTGGGTCTGGATAACGTCACCGTCATCCGCGGGCGCGCCGAGGAGGGCCCGGTGAAGAAGGCGGTCAAGGGCGCGGACATCGTCACCTCCCGCGCGGTGGCCCCGCTGGGCAAGCTGGCCAAGTGGTCCTTGCCGCTCGTGCGCAAGGGCGGAGAGATGATCGCGCTCAAGGGTTCCTCGGTGCACGAGGAGTTGGAGCGCGACGCCGCGGACATCAAGCGCGCTGGCGGTGGAAAGGCCGAGGTCATGACCATCCACGGCACCACCATCATCCGTGTCCCCCGCGTGAACTAAAGTAGACGCCATGACTCATCCTCGTCTTATCACCATCGCGAACCAGAAGGGTGGCGTGGGTAAAACCACCTCCGCCGTCAACCTTGCCGCCGCGCTTGCCGCCGCCGGCAAGAAGGTACTGGTGATCGACCTGGACCCGCAGGGCAACGCCTCTACTGCTGTGGGTGCGGAGCACACCTCCGGTACCCAATCCAGCTATGAGGTTCTTTTGGGTGACTGCACGGCCGATGACGCCATGCAGCACTCCCCTGACAACAAGAACCTCTACTGCATCCCTGCCACCATTGATCTGGCCGGCGCGGAGATCGAGATGGTCTCCCTCGTCCGCCGCGAGTTCCGCCTGTATGACGCCCTTCATAAGGGCTTTCTGGAGGAGCACGGCTTCGAGTACGTCTTCATTGACTGCCCGCCTTCGCTCGGCCTGCTCACCATCAACGCCATGTCCTGTGCGGAAGAGGTCATCATCCCCATCCAGTGTGAGTACTACGCCCTTGAGGGGGTGGGGCAGCTGCTGGGCAATATCTCCATGATCCGGGAACACCTCAACGAGGATCTCCACATCTCCGGCGTGCTGCTCACCATGTTTGATGCCCGCACGAAGCTGGCGGAGCAGGTGGCTAATGAGGTCCGCGAGCAGTTCGGAGCCGTCGTCTTGGGCAACGTCATTCCGCGCTCTGTGCGCGTTTCGGAGGCGCCGGGCTATGGTAAGACGGTTATCGCTTATGACCCGTCGTCGACAGGCGCCCGCGCCTACGCGGCCGCCGCGCGCGAGCTGGATAAGCGCGGGGACTACACGCCGCACCCCACCACCGGAGCTATCGGCGTGAGCCCGGAGATTTTCGCGGAACTGGAAGGATAGGACTCACTGATGGCAGACAAGAAGGCAGATCAGAAGCCGGAACAGCGTCAGGGCGGTCTGGGCAAGGGCCTGGCCGCACTCATCCCGTCCGGGCCCGGTGCTCCCTCCCGCAAGCCGCGTCTGGGAGATTCCGCCGCGGACATCATCCTCGGCGCCTCTACGGGCGCACCGAAGGAGGCGGGTGCGAAGAAGGTGCAGGGGGCGCCGACCATCCAGCAGTCTTCCGGATCGCAGAAGCGCCAGGCCAAGCCCTCGGTGATCGGCGCGACATACCGCGAGATTTCCGTGGGGGACATCCTTCCCAACCCGAAGCAGCCGCGTACCGTCTTCGATGAGGACGAGTTGGCAGAGCTGGTTCACTCCATCAAGGAGTTCGGCCTGCTGCAGCCGGTCGTGGTGCGTCCCTCCGAGGAAGGCGGCTTCGAGCTCATCATGGGTGAGCGCCGCTGGCGCGCTTCCTCCAAGGCAGGCCTGGCCACCATCCCGGCCATCGTGCGCGATACCAAGGACGATGATCTCCTGCGGGACGCCCTCCTGGAGAACATCCACCGCGTCCAGCTCAACCCGCTGGAAGAGGCCCATGCCTACCAGCAGCTGCTGGAGGAGTTCGGCGTGACCCAGAACGAGCTGGCTGATCGCATCGGCCGCTCCCGCCCGCAGGTCACCAACATGATCCGCCTGCTCAAGCTGCCGGTAGATGTGCAGAAGCGCGTGGCCGCCGGAACCCTGTCCGGCGGACATGCTCGCGCGCTGTTGGGCCTGCCGGATGCAGAAGCCATGGAGCTCATTGCTAACCGTGTCGTGGCTGAGGGGCTTTCCGTGCGCGCCACGGAGGAAGCCGTCACCCTGTACAAGCGCGACGGCAAGCCGGCAGAGCCCACGAAGAAGCCGGCCGCCCCGCAGCCGCAGTTCTTCACCGACTCTGCGGAGCGACTCGCGGACCGCTTCGACACCAAGGTCACCGTCACCATGGGCAAGCGCAAGGGCAAGATGGTCGTCGAATTCGGCGATCAGGAAGACTTCGAGCGCATCATGGCGCTCATTGAGGGCACTGAGAACAGCTAGCGTCCCACCATGTTTGTGCAGGCCGTCAAGGAAGGCGTATCCATCAACCCCTTGGCGGCCCGATCCATCTTCTGGGAGATGAAGACCACGGTCGCTGATCCCAGTTTTGAGAAAGAGGCGTGGATCAGTGCTACTCTGCTGCGCTATGGCGAGTGCGGTTTCACCGTGGGCGACGAGGCCACGGTGTTCTTCTGCCCACCGGATCTTGCCCCCGGCGCCGCTAAGCTGCCCACCTCCCCTGTCTCCGAGGACGCTGTGCTGGTGTCCTCCTTGTTCGTGAAGTCGCACCGTGCGGCGAGGGGCTTAGAAGCGGTGCTTCTCGACGCTACAATAATGAACCTCACCTCCCGCGATGCCAGCGCGGTCGAGGCCTTTGGTTACCGCGATGCCGGCACGGCAGAGGATCTGCTGCGGGACAAGCCCGGGCGCATTGGCCTGCTGCCCGTGGAGACGTTGGAGTCCGCCGGCTTCATGGTCGTGAGAGACCACCCCATTACGCCCCGCCTGCGCTTAGAGCTACCCCCTGCCTTCGATCTGCTCACCACAGCCGCAGTGGAGGACCTCCTCGCCCGCGCCCTAGCCTAGGTCGTGGGTTCAAGTCAGAAGCTACTAGTCAAAGGGTTCCCTTGGGGGCGAAGAAACCTTTTAGGAAGGGATAAAAGGTTCGTTTGGGGTCAGGGAAACCATATGACTGGAACCTTGTGAGGGAAACCGTTCTTCACGGCCCCGGGCCCGCTTAGGAAGAACGCTCCGCGCGCAGCAGCTCGTCGAAGCGGTAGGTGCCGGTCACGGCAGTGTCCTCATCAAGCAGGTACAGGCGCTTAACGGAGACCACGATGGCCTCGGCGATGTCATCGCGGCGGTCCGGGTTGGTGAGGACAGCCACGTCCTTCGAGCTGGTGAGGTAACCCAGCACCACCTGCACCACCGGCATCTGCGTCAGGCGCAGCAGCGCCCACGTGCGGCCGTGGTTGCGGCAGTTGCCCAGCTCGGTACGGGCGACGATCTCACGCTGGATGAAACCGGATAGCGTCTCCCCGATAAGGGAGGAGTTTCCGGATTCGGAGCCGAAGTAGAAGGTGGCCACGCCGTTGGCCTTCTCCGTGGGGTACTCGTCGCACGCCAGGGAGATGACCAGGTCGGCGTCGAAGGCGTTGGCGAGGCCCGCGCGGTCGCGCACAGAGGGATCGTCGGTCCGCGGGCGGGAGATGATGGTCTCCATGCCGGCGGCGATCATGCGGCCGGCCACGCGCTCAGCCAGATCCCAGAGGATTTCCTCCTCCGTGATGTCGCCGTAGCGCCCCTTGACCGTGCGGCCCTTGTTGAAGCCGCCGAGGCTGGGGTCGATGACCACGCGCTTGCCGGCCAGCTTGGGGCCGGCGTTGCGCACGCGCTCACGCTCCTGAATGTTGTGGGCGGAACCGCCGGTGATGCGGCGGCCCAGCAGGCTCAGGGCGTTGATGGTGTCGGGGCCGCACACGCCGTCGCTGCGCAGGCCGCAGTTGAGCTGGTATTCCGCCAGCGCGGCGTAGGTATCCGGGCCGAAGTGGCCGTCGATGCGCTCCTGGTAGAACCCGAGCTCCTGCAACTGCTCCTGCAGCTGCGCTACGTCATCGCCCACCTGGAGGTTGCCCGGTTCATAGGCCAGGACGCGAGCGCCCAGGGTGTAGGAGGCTTGGCGCAGTTCCCGGAGGGTCAGGTCATCGATGTCACCGCTCGGCACGATGCCGCGCGATTGCTGGAAGGCCTTCAGAACCTGGGAAAGGGCGGCGTCAAAGTGCTTATCGGTCTCGGAGTACTTTTGCTTCTTCCAGTCGGACAACGTCCCCTGGTAGTCCGTCATGAGGCCGAGGCGGGCTAGGGTTGCGCGTGCTTCGGCAACGCGAACACTCTGGTCACCAACACGTAAAACGCGGTTCACACCTACCCCTTTCGTGATCAAGGTTGGCGCACAGGGGTGCGCCGTCAACGGGTTAAAGAATACCAGTTAGAGCTGTTTTCTTATCTGTGCCACGATGTCGTTCTTAGAACGCAGGCCAACAAACTCATCAACCTTCTCGCCGTTGTTGAAGATCAGCACGGACGGGATGGACATGATCTGGAACATTGCACCCAGGGTGCGCTCTTCGTCCACGTTGACCTTGACCACGGAGACATCATCGCCCAGCTCGTCAGCGACCTCTTCGAGGATCGGGGACAGCTTCTTGCACGGGCCGCACCATTCCGCCCAGAAGTCCACGACGACGGGCTTGCCGGCCTCGACGACGTCCGCGCGGAAGGAATCAGTCGTAACGTTCTTAATGTTGCTCATGTGACTATTAACGGTTCTCGGCGAGGAAATGTTCCGCATCAATTGCCGCGCGGCAGCCGGAGCCAGCCGCGGTGATGGCCTGCTGGTAGTGGTCATCCACCAGGTCACCGCAGGCGAACACACCCGGCAGTGAGGTCTTGGTAGAGGGCTGCTCCACCTCGACGTAGCCAGCGGCGTTGGTGGCCACCTGGCCCTCGAGGAAGCCCGAGCGCGGGTCGTGGCCAATCGCCACGAACATAGCGGTGACGTCGAGCTCGCTGAGCTCGCCGGTGAGTACGTTCTTGACCTCGAGGCCGCCGACCTTGCCGTCCTTTTCCAGGACGCGCTCCACGGTGGTGTTGGTCAGCCACTTGATCTGCTTGTTCTCCTTGGCGCGCTCCAGCATGATCTTGGAGGCGCGGAAGTTCTCGGAGCGGTGGATGATGGTCACGGACTCGGCGAACTTGGTGAGGAAGGTGGCTTCCTCCATGGCGGAATCGCCGCCGCCGACGACGGCAATGTTGTGGCCCTTGAAGAAGAAGCCATCGCAGGTGGCACATGCGGACACGCCGCGGCCGGCCAGCTCGGATTCGCCTGGAATGCCAAGGTAGCGCGGTGCAGCACCGGTGGCGAGGATGACCGTGCGGGCCTCAAATACCTCATCGCCCACGTGCAGCTTCTTGATCTCGCCCTCGAGCTCGATGGAATCCACAACCTCCATGCGCAGGTCCGCGCCGAAGCGGATGGCCTGGGCGCGCATCTCCTCCATGAGCTCCGGGCCCATGATGCCCTTCTGGAAGCCCGGGTAGTTCTCCACCTTGGTGGTGTTCATGAGTTCTCCGCCGTATTCGAAGCCTTCGAAGACGATCGGGTTGAGTTCCGCGCGCGCTGCGTAGAGGGCTGCGGTGTAGCCGGCGGGGCCGGAGCCGACGATGGCGACATCGTGGATAGTCACTAAAAACTCCCTTAAGACGACAATTCCTGTACAGAATCTGGTTCATGTCCGCGCCTCGCGCGCGGAGGACCGGAGGACCGGTGGACACTGAGATTCTACTCGGGCCTAGTCTATCGCCGCACGCAACGCCTGACGCGCCCGGGCACGCCGTGACTTCACCGTGCCGGGAGCTACGCCCTGAACCTTGGCCACCGTGGCGATGGGATAACCGGCGACGTCCGTCAGGTACAGCGCCTGGCGCTGATCCTCGCGGAGGGTCTGCATGGCCTGGGCCACCGTGATGTGCTCCGCTAGGTGTTCGCTGGGGTTGTGCGCGAGCGCGTAGTTGCGGTCATCCTCAATGATGTCGGAGTCCAAGGAAGCGTTCTCCCGGTTGGAGCGGTGGTTGAGGAAGTCGTAGCCGGAGTTCATCACCAGCCGGTGCAGCCACGTGCTCAGCGCGGCATCGTGCCGGTAGGACTGCATGTTGCAGCTGGCCTTGAGCAGGGCCTCCTGCACGATGTCCTGCGCATCATGGTCGTTGCGTGTGTAGCGCCGCGCCATGGCGGTCAGGCGCGCGCGGTGCTTTTCGACGATGGCTGAAAAGGCCTTGGTATCTCCGCCAATGAAGGCGTCGACGAGTTCACGATCGGTCGGCTGAGCAGACAAGAAGAATCCCCCCGGAAACTACAGATGACAAACGGGTCACCACATGCCCCAGCTAAAGCCGATGGTTAGTGATTGTCCCCCCGTTAATGTGTCTGCGAGTCTACGGGAAGATTCTTCAGTCCGCTACGCGAAGCTTCCGCTTCGCAACGCAGTAAGCAGGATGCTTACTGCGTGGAGTTCAAATTTAACGTGTAACGCGGAGCGTTAATGACGTTTCGCGTTATTGGGGGGTAGGTTGAAGAGCGCTGTCTCTAACTCCGGTTTTCGTTCGGCCCCGGCCCATTCCGCTACCTCGTGTGTAGAATCTGCAAGCGGTATCGGGCCGTTGAACTATTAGGTTCACCCACAGTTCCCGTGCCTGCACGCATCGAGAAGGACCAGGTGGTGAACTCGAATGACTCGCCTGGTCCAACGTGTGTGCGCTCGGCGCGTGGTTTAACTCTTATAAGACTTGCCGGTCACAGCCTCAGCGTTTCGCTCGTGCAGCCCGCAGGCCGTTCAAGATCACGATGACTTCGGCGACTTCGTGAACCAACACGACGGCGGCCAGGCCCAGCACACCGCTGATCGCCAGTGGCATCAACACGATAATGATGGCCAGAGACAGCACGATGTTTTGGTTGATGATCCTGCTGCCTCGGCGGGCGTGCTGCAGCGCCTGCGGGATCAGCCGGAGGTCGTGGCCAGTGAAGGCGACGTCAGCGGACTCGATCGCGGCGTCAGAGCCGGTTGCTCCCATCGCAATGCCCACCGTTGCGCCCGCCAGTGCCGGCGCGTCGTTGATGCCGTCGCCGATCATCGCCGTCGGCGTCTTGGAGGAGAGTTCGGCGACGATGCTTGCCTTGTCCTCCGGGCGCAGCTCGGCGCGCACGTCGTCGATTCCGGCGATTTCAGCCAGCGCCCGGGCGGTACGAGTGTTGTCGCCGGTGAGCATGCTCACTTCCACATCGTTGGCGCGCAGGGTCTGCACGGCTTCGGGCACCTCGGGCCGCAGCTCGTCGCGGACGCCGATCGCTCCGGCGAGGGTGTCATCGACGGTGACCAGGACGCAGGTCTGGCCTTCGGATTCCATGCGCTCAACGTCTGCCTTCAGTGGCCCGGCGTCGATCCACCGGGGGCTGCCCACCAGCAGGCGTCGGCCTTCGACGGTGCCGCCGATGCCATGTCCGGCTTCCTCGCTGATGTCCAGGGCGGCGGGTGCTTCGGGCTCCGCTGCCGCGATCGCCGCGGCGAGGGGGTGCGTCGATTGCTGCTCAACTGCCGCAGCGAAAGCAAGCACCTGAGCCCGATCGAATCCCTCTGCCGGGACCACTCCGTTAACCTCGGGCTGGTTGCGGGTAAGGGTTCCGGTCTTGTCTACCGCTAGGTGACGGATGCCGCCGAGTCGCTCGAACGCCGCGCCGGACTTGATGACTACTCCGAACTGGCTGGCCGCGCCGATCGCGGCCACGACCGTCAGCGGCACGGAGATTGCCAGCGCGCACGGCGACGCTGCGACCAGGACCACCAGCGCACGGGTGATCCACGTCTCGGGGTCGCCCAACAGCGAGCCGATCACGCCGACCAGCACCGCCAGGATCATCACCCCGGGCACTAGGGGTCGGGCAATCCGGTCGGCGATCCGGGCGCGGTCACCCTTCTCCGCCTGCGCCTGCTCGACGAGGTCGACGAGTGTGGTCAGCGAGTTGTCCGTTCCAGCTGCGGTCGTCTCGACCTCAAGCACACCGGCGGAGTTGATCGCTCCCGCGGGTACCTCGTCGCCGGGCGCAACCTCCTCCGGAATGGATTCTCCGGTGATCGCTGAGGTGTCAAGGCTGGAGCGTCCGGACCGAATGATGCCGTCCGTGGCGATCCGCTCTCCGGGGCGCACGAGCATCAGTTCGCCAACCTCAAGGTCCTTCGCTGCGACCTTGACCGACGTGCCGTCGCGCAGCACCGTCGCGGTCTGCGGTACCAGCTTCAACAGTGCCCGCAGTCCGCCCTGTGCCCGGTCCATTGCCTTGTCTTCAAGCGCCTCGGCGATCGAGTACAGGAACGCTAGCGCCGCGGCCTCTCCGACGAAACCAAGGATCACCGCGCCGACCGCGCTGATCGTCATAAGCAAGCCAATGCCGAGCTTGCGCTTCGTGACAAGGTTTCGGATCGCGCCGGGCGCGAACGTATACGCCCCTAGCAGCAGGCCGACCCAGAACAGTACTGTCGCGGGTGTCTCTACCCCGGACCAGTCCAGCGCCAGGCCTATGCCGAGGGCTACGCCGGAGAAGATCGGCAGTAGCAACTCGGGGTCCTTCCACCATGGCCGATCGAGTTCTTCGATCTCTGTGGCGGGTTCGTGTGCGCATCCACACGCCGAGCTCATGCGTCCGTTCCTTTCTCGCCGCAGCCGGGTACCGAGCATGCAGGGTCGATGCACGGGGCGTTTTCGTCGACAGCCAACGTCGCGTTCACCAGCGCGTTGAGCGCTGCCGCGAGGTGCGGATTGGCGATTTCGTAGCGTGTCTTGCGGCCCTCCGGCTCGGCGACGACGATGCCGCAGTCGCGCAGGCAGGTCAGGTGGTTCGAGACGTTCGAGCGGGTCAGGTCCAGGTCGCGCGAAAGCACGGCCGGGTAGCTCGGGCCGTCGAGTAGGGTCATCAGGATTCTGGAGCGCGTCGGATCCGCCATGGCCCGGCCGAGCCGGTTCATGACGTCGAGGCGTGAAGCAATGGTCAGCATGTGTTGAACAATACATCGTGTGCTGAACTATTCAAAATGCGCTGAACTGACAGTTACGCGAAGGTCCTGCGACCTACAAGAATTAGTCGATGGGATAGCAGATGACTGATCCTTTGTGGTTCGGCTGCCACCCAACGCGGGAGCGACGTGGGCGGCGAGGTTCTCGAGAAAGTAACTTTGCAACTACATACCGTGGAGTTTAAGCTACAATTGTTATGTCCATAGGGTTTTTGGACATGGAGTCCGGTGTCTTCTTGGACACGGAATCCATGGAGTTCTTGGACACTTCTAGCGGTTTATGGTTATGGCCTGCGTTTCGGCCGGGGTTTGGATAGTTTCGGGTTCATCCGCGGTGGTTGGCGATGTTTCATTCCTTCAACGAGGTTGATGTTGATCTGGCCACCTGGTGGCCTGTGGCTCAACGTGATTGGCAGCGGCACGCTGAAGAGGAATTCACCGTCATGGGCCGTGTAAAACTCCGCAACGTTATCGGCTGTGACCGTGGAGTAGAGCCTGCGGTTTTTAAACCTCAGACCAATGTAGAGACCGAAGCCGCACACGCGTACAACGCCATCTTTGCTCACGCAGAGCTGGTCTGGGATGCCCCAATGGTTTGTTGAATTTGTCGTCGGCACCGTTAGTGTGGGGGTATCGGTGGAAGGTATGCCCTGCTGAGCTGCCATGTCATCGGTGCTGGCCTCGTGTGAAGTTGCCGCTTCCACGGGGCCGTTTAGCATTTCGGGTACAGCGTGTGGATTGTGAGCCTGGTTGTAGGCGACTACGCGGGCCCAGACCTGCTCAGGATCGAGTGGATGCGTAGGCGACGGTGCCTTGGGGAAGGTATCGAAAGCCTGGCGTGGTGTGATGTGCATTTTGCCGACCAGCAGTGATTGATGCCGTCGTCGCTCGTTGTACACCTGGCGATATTCAGCCAGATAGGCGTTGACCTCAGCAAGGCTAACTGGGTGGCGTGCATCGAGGAACTGGGTCAACGTGCGGTGAGAGCGCTCGTCTTTTCCCTGGGTTGTCGGGGCGAAACCAGCAATAGCAAGAACGCCTTGGCTGGCGAGCCAAGTTTCAGTAGCAGAGAGAAAACCACGGTGATAGGTGGCAAACGCATCGCCATTGTCGGAAAGGATTTCTTGGGGCTTGCCGTAGGCGGCGAACGCTGCGGCCAGCACAGCGCGCGCATCAGTACCGTTTTCTGGCAGAGCGAACGCTGTGGTTCCGACATCGAACCTGCTGGCATCATCGATAACCTGGTAAATCGTGACATGTGTGTGGGCGTGGTCAAAGAGGCGATAGACCAGTCCATCGATCTGCCAGAGTTCACCGACGAGAGCGCGGGCGAAGCGCTTATAGGAGCTGCGTGGCCGTTTGCGGGCGTTGGCATCAACGAATCCCAGCTCATGAAGCCACGAGGCGATTGTAGAACGCGACGGTGTGGAATCTGGACCTACAGTGTCGAACAAGAAGTAGTAGATCGACCAAGGCCCATAATCCAAGCCTTGCTCCATCAACTCCTGCCTGGCGTGGACGACTGCGATTTTGTCGGCCTCGTGGAATTTCTTAATCGGATTCTTCGGGGCAGTCGAATCCGGCACAATGCCTGCCCGACCCTTCTGCGCTATCCGGCTTTTGATGTTGTGGTACGTCTGCCGCGAGATTCCCAATTCTTTGCAAAACTGTGTGACCGTCTTGCCGTCACGAACGGGATCGAAATCTGCGACCTTTCTACGCTTATGCAATGGAATAGCCATCCGGCTATTCCACCGCCGCAAACGTCCAAAAAGCCACTAGACATCCCGTCCAAAAACATCCTGGACTCCGTGTCCAAAATGTCGCTAGACATCACAAGTTTAAGCTACAATGTGTAGCTAAGGGCCCTATTAATAGCGTTTGACAACACGCGCTCCCATTTACCTTTGTATCTCACGAGACGCTGACGTGGATGGCCGCACCATTGACCGGCAGCGTCAGGACTGTGAAGCCATTGCAAAGCAGCGTGACTTGCACGTTGGACATAGGACTTAACGACGTCGATCAGTCCATTTCCGCGTCAAAGAAGAATGTGGCTCGCCCCGACTACGACGCCATGGTGACATCCTTTGAACGCGGTGAAATCGAGGCGATCATCTGCTGGGACCTCGAACTACCCGCCCCACGTCGGTGGACAGTCCGATCAGTCGGACAAAATTACTCCCGTACCGCAGCGTAATCAGGGGTGCACCTTAAAAACATTCGGAGGTGAGGGTAACTCCCCCTCGTTGCCCAGATACAGAATGCGCCAGTGGCATCTGTACGACGAGCCGAAGGTAGGACGAATTCCAATCCAGAGATGTCTTGCACTGTTGCGGTGCGGTTGTCTTCCTTCTCACCGTATTGCACTCCGCGAAATTAATTGGATACCATAGGCTCATGTTGATTTCAGGTTCTGTTTTCATGCGGCCGCTCACCAACCGCTAAGGCGGTTTTCTCCCTCCCGCAGGTTAAAAACCGCTCCGGTCCTTTAGCCGGGCGGCCATTTGCCATGCCCGGCTCCGTTTCAACTCCACGGAGCACACCTGATGTCTACATACGGATACGGCCGTCACGAACATGGCCAAAATTTTCTCACAGACCACAAGATCATCAACTCAATAGTCGATCTTGTAAAACAAACCTCCGGCCCCATCATTGAGATCGGTCCAGGAAGCGGTGCCCTCACTCGCCCGATATCCCACTTGGGGAGAGCAATAACGGCAGTTGAGGTAGACGCAAAACTAGCTGCAAAACTCACAAAAAGGACCGCCTCGGCGGCGGTCGAAGTGGTCCAGGATGATTTCCTCAACTACCCGTTACCCGTCACTCCCTGCGTCATTGTGGGAAACATTCCCTTTCACCTCACCACTGCCATTCTTCGAAAGTTGTTGCATGCGCCGTCATGGACTGACGCTGTACTCCTCATGCAGTGGGAAGTCGCTCGCCGCCGGGCCGGGGTAGGCGCAAGCACAATGATGACGGCTCAGTGGTCCCCGTGGTTCACATTTCACCTTGGTTCCCGAGTACCAAGGTCTGCGTTCCGGCCACAGCCAAGCGTTGACGGGGGGATCTTAGTGATCCGCCGGGTGGGTGATCCGAAGATCCCGATAGAGCAACGCAAAGCCTTTCAGGCGATGGTGCACACCGTTTTCACCGCCCGGGGACGCGGGATAGGGGAAATTCTCCGAAGGGCAGGGTTGTTTTCATCACGTTCAGAGACGCAATCATGGTTGCGCTTGCGAGGAATTGACCCCGCAACCCTACCTCCTAGATTGCGCACCAGCGACTGGATCGATCTCTTCCAGGTGACTGGTTCCTTTCCACCGCACCATCGGCCTATTTCACAATCGGGAAGTAGTCAACGCCCTCCTCAACGGAAAAAACGAGGCCGGCGGCGTTAACCCCCGCCACCAAAACCGAAATCCACCAGTAGTAGTGGACGACCAGTGCTGGTCTACCGTGAGCCGGGTTATGACAGTGATGTGTTCTCGTCGGGCACAGTCATAGTTCCCGGCGTTGCCGGCGACAGGGTTCTATACCCGGCAGCGGGGCCGATCAAAATCACCCGCACGGGGAACGACCCTGCTGGTGGTTTTGATTTTGGTGAAAGCGAGGAGGCATAGCCCCTCGCCAACTCCCCGCAGCTGGCGAACAGTAGCTCCTGGCGCTGGCGCTCATTGGTGAGTTTTCGTGCCGCACCGAAGCATTATCTACTCCGCGGTCCAATTCGTCGTGAGCCTTGAGAAGAATTGGGTCCTTCGATAACGGGTTGTAGTGATCCTCGAGTGACCGCTCGGGGTGCCGCTCGCGTGCCCGCAGCACCAACTGTCCAGCGTCGATGATTCGCTGCTGTGCCTTCTCATCTAGTTCACACAGAGCTGGTCCGCAGTGGTAACTCCCGATGTATTCCGAAAAATGAACAAATGAATAGTGGGGATACATCAACCTTCCATTTTCCATTCTTCCGGCTCAGGGTATTGAGGAATCTGGGACCGGGTCCGTAACCCGTGCCGTGCTTATTGCGCGGCACGGACGCGGTGCGCGCGACGCAGCGCATCCTGGCATTCCAGCAGCACGCGGCGAAGTGCACGCGGACGTTCGCTGCCCAAGAACTCGCTGGTGGCGGCGTCGGCCATCGCGAGATCCGGGTAGAGCCCGCGCACCAGGCGGTTGGCAATCTCGATGGGGTGCTCCTCCCACAGCTGAGACAAGGAGTCGAAGTACTCCTGGGCAAAGGCCTCGGTGAGGTGGGCCGAGCGAGGCGCGTTAAACGCCGCGAGCAGGGAATCCACCTCCGCGTTGGAGTACTTCCCCGGCGTGCGCACGAGGTCGAAGACCTCCCGCTTGACCTCGGCCGACGGGAAGGCGTGAGAAACACCCAGGTAGGCGGCGGCGCCGGTGAGCGTGTTATCGCGCGCCTTCTCCGCCTCCAGCTCCTCGGCGTCGACGGCATCGCGGGCGGCCAGCGCGCGGAGGACGGACCAGCGGATATCCGGGTCGAGGGCGAGGCCGTCGAGGGAGCCGTCGTAAAGCGCGCGCAGACGCTGCGTGCCGGACTCTGCCGGGGTGGCCGCCAACGCCTGGATGGCGGCGCGGGCGACGGTGAGCTGCGCGTCGGAGCCCGCCGGGGCGGCCTGCAGCACCTCCCAGAGGCGCTCGGCGTAGTCGGCGCGGATTTCCTCGCGCGCCGCCTCGCTCACGAAGTGGTCGATGGCGTAGCGCGCGTTGGCAAAAGCGGTGGTGAGAAGCGTGGGGTTGGACTCCGCCGGGGCGTGGTTGAGTACGGTGTCCAGGTAGGAGCGCACCGGCCACTCGCCGTCGCGGGTGAGGTTCCACAGGGAGGTCCAGATGACCGCGCGGGAGAGCTCATCGGGCACCTCGGAAAGCCGGGTGCGGATGGTCTCCAGGGAGGTCTCGTCGAAGCGGACCTTGGCGTAGGTGTGGTCGCCGTCGTTAAGCAGCAGCAACGCCGGCGCCTGCAGCCCCGAGACCTCGTCGAGGATGGTGCGCTCGCCGGCCAGGTCGACGTCGAGAGTGGCGTACTTGGCCAGGGAGTCATCGAAGAGCGCCACGTTGAGGCGGTGCGGGCGCGTGGTGTCCTCGGCGTCGACAGTGATGGCAAGCTCGTGGATCTTGTCCCCATCCGTGTGCAGCTCCGGGGTGAGAGTGTCCGGCCCCCACGTGCGCAGCCAGGCGGTGGACCAGGCATCTAGGTCGCGGTCGGTGTGCTTCTTCAGGGCGGCGAGCAGATCCTCGAAGGTCGCGGCACCGAAGGCATGCTTCTGGAAGTAGTCGCGCGCCCCGGCGTAGAAGTTCTCGCGGCCCACGTAGTGCACCAGCTGCTTGAGCACCGCCGCACCTTTGGCATACGTAATGCCGTCGAAGTTCTGGCGCGCGGCATCCACGTCCGGGATCTCGGCCTTGATGGGGTGCGTGGTGGGCAGCTGATCCTGCAGGTAGGCCCAGTTCTTGCGCTGTCCGGCGAAGTTGACCCACGCTTCGGTGTACTCGGTGGCGTTGACGGAAGCATCTGCGCCCATGAACTCCGCGAAGGACTCCTTGAGCCACAGGTCATCCCACCACTGCGGGGTGACCAGGTCACCGAACCACATGTGGGACATCTCGTGCAGGATGGTGTTGGTGCGCCCTGCATGCTGCGCGCGGGTGGCGGCGGAACGGAACAGGTAGTGCTCCGTAAACGTCACCAGGCCGGGGTTTTCCATCGCGCCCAGGTTGTACTCCGGCACGAAGATGGAATCGTACTTGCCCCACGGGTACGGGTAGCCAAAGTTCGCGTGGAAAAAATCCATGCCCTGTGCTGTGACCTGCAGTATCTCATCGTCGACGTAGTCCGCCATGGAGGCGCGGGCAAAGGCGCGCAGCTCCACTTCTAGGGACCCATCGGGGGCGGTCCAGGTGCTGTGCTTTTCGACGTACGGCCCAGCCGCAAACGCCGTCAGGTACGTCGAGAGCAGAGGGGTCGGCGCGAAGTGCGCTACTTCCCCGCTCTCCGTTTTCTCGCGGCCGACCTCTGGTTGGTTGCTTAAGAGCTGCCAGCCCTCCGGGCCGGTGAGGTACACCTCGTAGCTGGCCTTGAGATCCGGCTGGTCAAAGCAGGGGAAGATGCGGCGGGCATCGGATGGCTCCAGGTGCGAGTAGAGGTACGTCGTGCCATCGGCCTGGTCGCGCATGCGGTGCAGGCCCTGGCCGGTGCGGGAGTAATACGAGGAGCCGGTGATTTCGACCGTGAGCTCCTCCCCTACCGGGAGATCCCGCAGGTAAACGCGGCCGCCGTCGAAGGTGTTCTCCACCTCCTTGCCGTTGACGCGCACCGAGTGCACGGCCTTGCCCAGGTAGTCCACGAAGGTCTCCCGCTGCGTGGTGGTGAAGCTCATGCGCGAGGTGACCTCGTAGGAGTCGGCGTCGGTGGGCGCGCTTGTGACGTCGAGGTGCAGCTCGTAGGTGCTCAGGCGCAGCGCGGCGCTGCGGGCGGTGGCTTCTGCATGGGTGAGGTTGGCGGTAGTCATGGGCTACATCTTAAGCTCCGCTGCGCTGCGTATCACAGGGTGGTCAGGAAAGAATCCACCGTGTGTTGGGCCCGCGCTGTGGGCCATCAGGATCGATGCGCGCTTGGCCGATAGCCCGCAGGTGACGCAGTATTCCCGTGACAATTGCCCGATCTACTCCCAGTTCTTCGGCGATTTCACGCGTGGTCAGCGCAGCTCCTTCTTTGAGTTGAGCCAGGATCCAATCCTGAACGGAGGTCGCTGCAATGTGTCCCTCTATGTGTAGCCCCATCAGTGTTCGGGCTTTGGTGGTAAGTATCCATTCTCGCGCTTCCCGTAGTTGTTCTACGAAACCGAGGCTCTCATACCACCGAAGAGTATCCGCGGCCTGATCTTCGCTGACTTGCATGAGTTGGGCAGCGGTGTGGCATAGAAGGATCTGGTTGTCCATGAGGTGACGGGCAATGATGAGGCCATTGACGCTGTTGAAAGGCTCAGCGCCGAAAGCACCTTTGAGTTTGGTCACGGCCTTAACAAACGCGGTGTCAACGCGCCCAGAGGACAAAATAACTTCGACGAAGGATTCCTCGGCGCGAAGCTCCGGAATATGGCGACCACTAGACAGCATGGAAGCCCACATGCGGTCGAATCCACGGGAAGATTCTTCTGCTAACCCCAGCATCCTTAACGCTGTCATAAGGCGGGGATTGCGAGGAATTGATTGTGTTGTGAGAACTCGATCGCGCTGTACACCTGTGGGAAGACCACCGGGAGACCATACAGAGAAGGCTATGGGAGATTGATCGATGACTACCGCAGCCGACGCGTCCCAGTCTCGATGGGCTAAGGCATTAGAGACAAGCTCGTCGACAGCGGTGTCTGGGAAAGCCTTGATCGATACTTCTTGACCCGTGGCAAGGGTGATGCGCTCCACTTCTTGCTGGGCATTGACTCGAATTAGCTCTTTCAACCGCAAGTATGTGGTGATGAGGGGTGCAGAGATTTCCGTTGTTCTCGGCTCACCGCCAGGTACAAGACGGAGGAGGTGCCGAACTGTAACCTGCTGGGATACCGGAGGCATGAAAAGGATTTCGGCCGCGTATGTGGGGTTTTGTGAGCAATCCAGCAGCCCTAGTTCCCCCAGGAGTTCGCGGGCCGTCGCGGGAACAGGCTCCTGGGAGCCGGACATTGCCCTAGCTTGGGCTAGGAGGTGTCGGGCCTGATCGACGGCCGTCATATCGAGTTCCTCGAGTCCCCGCCGCGAGGGGTGAGCGGTGTAATCAGGGTTGGCGCGGTCGAAAAAGAGTGCGCGGCGTTGATGCTCGGTGAGGGGTACGCAGCGAGTGCCTACTCGCCTGCTTGCCTGTCCCTTAGGGCGCTGATACAGCGTGATGCCACGGGGAACGCGCAAGACGATGAGCCGGGCTCCACACCACTCTAGCTCTTCTGCTTCGACGTGGATGTTGGGCTGTGTTCCTTCGAAGATTTTTCTTATGAGCCAGTCCAATTCCCGTTGGGTGCCTGTAAATGCGTCTGGTCCAGATTTCTTGTCTGCGACTCCAAGCACAATGAAAGCGTTCCCGCTATCGGCATTGGAAAAGCACACGGCTTCATCGATGAGGAATTCAACAAGAGACGCGTCTGGATTGCGATTTTGCGGGTGGACGGCGGGGTCTTCTTTAAAATCAAGAATCTCGGATTCCAGGCTATCGGCGGTTGCGCCGGCTTCAATCGAGCGCAGTGCCTGGATGATGAAGTCGAGTTCGTCCTCTCTCATGGCCCCGTAGTGTAGCAGAGTTGTTTCAAACAACTCTGCAACAATTAATAAACAACTATTGGCTAATATGGCAGCTTCTGACGCGGAATTGTTCTAGAACGTGCAGGCCACAGCGTTGTGAAAGTTGTTTGAGAGTTGTTTATTACTCGGTTGCCGTGCCTCTAGTTGTTAAAAAGTTGTTGCCCGCAGTACCGGAATGGGCACTACGGGCAACAACTAAGAACAACTTTTCAAGGCGCGGTATCGCGCTTGATGGCTTACTGCTTGATGGCAGAGACCTCGAGCTCGATCTTGATCTCCTCGGAGACCAGCACGCCGCCGGTCTTCAGCGGTGCGTTGAAGTGGCCCTTCCGAAATCGGTGCGGTTGATGGAGGTCTTAGCCTCGAAGCCCAGGCGGGTGTTGCCGAAGGGATCCTCGGCCACGCCTGCTTCTCCCACCTTGAAGTCGACGGACTTGGTAGTGCCCTTAATGGTGAGGTCACCGGTGACGGTGGCGTCGTCAAGCGCGGCATGCGCCGGATCCCGCGAGCAGGGAGTTTCGGGTTCGAGGTCTGGGGAAATGCACCAGACCGGGGCGGAAGCTACAGCGTTAGTCGGTGGGGATGCCCACCAGCATGGCGTCCCGCAGGGTAACGGAACCGGACTTGGGCATGTCCGTGAACATGATGAGCGCGGCGTCGAAGGCCTCCGGCTTTTCCTTGAGCTCAATGTCCTGGCGCGCCGTCTTCAGCGTGCCGTCCGCGAGCTTGGTGAGCTTATCCACCTTCGGCTTGTCAGCGTCGAAGTCCGCGGAGTGCACGCCGTAGACCACGTACTTCGCGCCCGTGGAATTCTTCTGCGTCAGCGGCAGCACGTGCAGCTGCGTGGACTCATCGATGCTCAGCAGCAATCCCGTGTCCTCCTGCTTGGTGCTCCACGGCTTGTTCTTCAGCGTGGGCACCGTCTTGCCCTCCGGCACCGAGGTGAGGTGCACGTCCTTGAACAGGACCGGCGGCACGTCCGGGAAGGTGGTCTCCGCTGCGGAATCGGGCTTCGAGACCACCGGGGAGGTCTCCTCATTGCCAACCTGGGAGAGGATCCACACGCTCAGCGCGGCCATGGCCACGACGAAGAGGGTGGACAGCACGCCCAAGATCACGGCGCCGGAGCCGGAGTAGCCGCGGCCGCCGAAGCCCGGCACTGGGCTCGGGTCCTCCTTGCGTGGGGTCTTCTCCACCGGGATCTGCAGGGTCTCTTCGCCGTCCTCGTTATCGCCGGCGAAGGCCGCCAAGCGCGTGGCGATGTCCTCGAGATCGGAGTCTTGGCCCTCCTCGGCGTCGGCAGCAATCTCCTGTAGTACCTCCGGTGTCGGACTGGTGGAATCCACAAGGAGCGAAATGGCAGAGGCTAGTGCCGAGCGGTCGGTTTCCTCATCGTTGCTGTGCAGCACGGCGGGGAAGGCTAGGGTGGCAATGCCCTCAGTGGAAATTCGGATGCGGTTGCGGTTTTCAATTCCCAGCACAAGGCCCGCCGCGTGCGCGGCTGCCGTGGTGCGCACCAGCGGTGCCAAGGCGTGGGCAACGGCACGGGGATCGAGGTCCTTATCCTCCGAGACGGTCTTGAGCGAGGTGCCCTCGACCCAGTCCGCCACGACGAGGCAGCCTTGACGGTAGGACAGGATGTCGATGTTGGTCGCCATGGCGTCGAGCTCCAGCTCCGCGAGCTTGCGGGTGGCGCGGGATACGTCCGCGGAGCGGCGGGCGGCCACTGCCGGGGTGGCCGGGGCCATGGGGGCCTCACCGGTGGTATCGACGAAAGTCAGGGACACCACGCGGCCGGTGGCTTGCTCGCGCGCCTTCCAGAAGCGGGTACCCGCGGCAGAGCCGTAGTCCTTGAGGAGTCGGAAGCGGCCGTCGGAGACCGGGGCGCCCGGCACCAGGCGCGGCCCGCGGACAATACCGGCGGACATCGGCGGCGGCACCGGGGAGGAGTTGAAGGCATCCACGCTGAATATCGGCTGGATCTCCAGCTGCTCTGGGGCCTCGACCTCGATGGCCTCCGCATGCTCGAGCTTTATGATGCGGGACATGCCCGGGATGCGCTGCAGCTGGCGGCCCAGGTTGATGACCTCCGGCAGCTTCGAGCGCGAGAGCACCAGGCCGGTGACGGCCACGAAGACGATGCCTAGAATCATCACCTCAACGAGGTAGAAGATGGAATGTATCTGCTCGGGCAGTATGAATGACGCAGCCCAGTACAGAACCGCACACACGATGAGCCCGATGATTCCGGAGATCGTTGACCACACGACAGTTTTGGCGAGTTCGCGACCGCCCAGGCTGCCTAGTTTGCGCTTTAGAAGGAATCCACCGATAACCGCACCTGAGACAAATCCAAAGCCGTTCGCTGTTCCGAGCAGGATGACTACCTTAGAGGAGGAATCAGCCACCAGTGGCGCAAGGAGTGTGAGGACGACTTTGGTAAGAGTAATTCCTAGGATAATAAACGTTGGTGTCCACGCCTCTTCGCGAGCATAAAACACTCGGAGGTGAAGTAGGACGAGGGCATAGGGGATCAACGTAAATGCCGAGAAACAAATTGTAAGGCCGAGTTTCTCTGCACTGTCGGCACCATAGTGTCCGTATTGGAAAAGTGCGCGGGCAATCGGTACACCGAACCCAGTCATGAAAATGACGATGGGGATGAGCGCAATGAACGTCAATTTGGACCCAAGAGTGAGGTCCTTGACGATAGCTTCAACGTCGCCTTCGGCTGCGTTGCGTGAGAGTCGCGGCATGATCGCCGTGAGGAGAGTAACGCCAATGACGCCATATGGGACTTGGAGCATGAGCCAGGCGTTTTGATAAACCAGCATTGCGCCACGATCTGCATAAGAAGCCACCTGGGAAGTAACTACGTAGCCTGCTTGAGAGATCGCCACATAGGTGATGATGGCGAGTGCCATGCCGCCGAATTGCTTAATTCGGTTATCGATTCCCCACTTAGGGCGAAGGTTAATACGGGCCTTTTTGAGGTAGGGAACCAGGATGAGGCACTGTACAACGACGCCAAGCGTGGTACCGACGCCCAACAAAAGAATGTGTTTGTCCGTGACGGGAGATGGGGCAAATGGGTCAAGCGACCCTGGCACCAACCAGTACAGCATAAGGACGGATATGGCGATGATGTTATTAACAACGGGCGCCCACGCTCCAGGGCCGAATATGTTGCGGGTATTCAAAATTGCCTGGAATAGGGCGAAGAGTCCGTAGAATAAAATCTGAGGCAGAAGCAGGTACGCCAGCGATGTTGCCTGGATCGCGTTGACTTTACTGTCTCCGGGGGCCATGAGTCGTGTCAGGAGTGGCGCACCAATAACTGCGAGGATTGTGACGGCGCCTAGCAAGATGGTTGCAAGAGTGAACAATTCACGTATAAAGGTCTCGCCTCTATCTTCGTCTTCTTTTTCTGCCCTGATGAGGACAGGGACGACAAGAGACGTGAGCACCGCGCCCAGCACGATCTCGGTCACCAGGTTTGGGATCTGATTGGCTACGCCGAAGGCGTTGCCAACAATGTCACCCAAGGTCGCGCCAATCAGCATCTGACGTAGGAACCCCGTGATGCGGGAAATCAGAGTCGCAATGGCCATGGAGCCGGTGGCGCGGACGACGGCCCCGTCGGAGTTGTTGGTGGCGTCGCCGCCGGAAGGCTCTCCAGAGGTGGAGGACGAACCCTTAAGGCCCGAGCGGTCCTCCTGCTCGTCGTCGACAGCAACGACGCCGCTCGGCGCGCGCTTCTCTGGCACCGGCGCGGGCGGCGAGGGCGTGACGATCCGTCGGCGGACAC
The DNA here is from genome assembly GCF_046097495.1 of Corynebacterium axilliensis. Classification (NCBI taxonomy): domain Bacteria; kingdom Bacillati; phylum Actinomycetota; class Actinomycetes; order Mycobacteriales; family Corynebacteriaceae; genus Corynebacterium; species Corynebacterium axilliensis. The sequence goes on along the minus strand of NZ_CP175768.1, from coordinate 1,842,872 downwards.
CGGGTGTTGCATTATGTGTCATTGAGAAAACTATCCGTGAGACTTCTTTTTCTTGCGCCTACCCAGCCGGAACAGTGCGGCCAGGGCTAGGGCGAGTGCGGCGACGATGCCGACGCCATAGACGCTAACGATACCGGCTCGCGTTTGCACCGTGATATCGATGGGTTCCGAAATCAGGTGGCCAGCGGGCCCGTCTGACTCGGTCGGCGTGGCCAGCCACAGCCGGAGCGAGGTCCGGTCCATGTCGCTGGGTAGGTCTGCGGTCATGGATACGGTAATGGATCCCTTGGCCGGAATGTGAACCGAATCCTGCGTGCTCAGCGTCGCCCCGTCCGGCGCGTCGTAGGCCAGGTGAGCGTCGACAGGCAGCGGCAGCCCATTCTCCGCCACGATGAGCAGCGGGGATGACTCCGAAACGCGCGTGTACACGTTGCCGGGCGGGATGAGGGACACCGAGGACCGCAAGTCCCGCAGCGCGTCCGAGTTCTTCTGCAGGCGCTCCCGGCTCGCGCGTGCCGCCTGGGCGTTGCCGCGCAAGCTGGTACGCGTGGTATCGCTCAGCGCAATGAGGAGGTCGCGCCGCAGCGGCAGCGTGAAACCGTAGCGCGTGAGCGCGATGGACGGCTCGTTGACCATGATGGACATGAGTTCGTCCGTGTAGCGCGCCTGCTGCGCCACCTGGGCAATCTCCGCCTCGCGGAAGGCGGCCGGGTCCGGGTACGGGCTGCCGGGCTCGCCGTCTGGTCCTTCCTGGGCGGACTTGATGGGCAGTGCCGTGACCGGGCGGGGGTCCAGCTGCCCGGCGTCGAGCAGGCGCTGCGTGGTTTCCATGACGCTGCGCGCGGCCGCGGGGTCCAGATAGTTCGGCAGCTTGGCCACCATGTCCTTCTGGTCCTCTTGGGCGGCGGCCACGCTAATCGACGCCCCCGCGGTCAGCGCACGTGCCTGCTCCGAGTCCTCAGCAAAGTCATAGTGCAGCTCCGGGTTCGAATAGCCCACGGTCTGCGGCATGCTGCCGGACTCCGCCAACAGGGCTCCCAGGGAGGAGTCGAACGTCGTGGCGTTGCCTACCCACGTTGAGTTATCCGCCACCACCAGCGGGACCGAGAATTCGTGGGCGGTGGTGCCGGAGGCGGGCGCGGTGAGCTCCGAATTCACGGTGGTGCCCAGGATGCGGGAGACGGTGTCCGCGCCGCGCTCTAGAGCTTCGTGGGTAAGCCACGCGTTGTTCGCCTCGGCCACGGCGTCGGTGTTTGCGTTCGCCCACGGCAGGAGCATGGTGCAGTCCACCGTGCGCATCTTGTCTAGCCACGCGGCGGCATCGGCCGAACCCGTGCCGGGATCGCCGCGGTCCTGCTCGGAGGCGGAAAACCAGGAATCACGCAGGCGCTTTGGGCGCTGCGCAATGGACGGCCGGGAGGGGTTGACCGTGTAGCCGGCGGCCATGCGATCGGCCACGTCGAGGAGCGCCGGGTCCACCGCCATGCAGCCCGAGCCGTGCAGGTCGTGCGAGAGGTAGGTCTCCACCAGCTGGTCCAGGCGCCCGCCGGGAGCGAACTGCCCCGCCAGGTTTTCGCTCTCCAGGATGAGATCCTGGCCCCCGGTATCGCCCGGCACCACGTCCAGCTGCGCGGTGACGGGATAGATTAGGGAAAACTGGTGGCGCTCGTCGGCCTCAGAGTCGGAGTCGGCCGCAGGCTCGTGCTGTGCGGGGTCCCCGAGGACGTCGAGAAGCACGCGCTCCTCCGCAAAGTTCGCGGCCTCCCCGTCGCGGGTGCCGGTGAGCGTAAACAGCAGCGGGTAAGCACCCGGATCCGTGATCGCCAAGGTGGACTCATCCCCCAGCGCCGTGGGCACCTCCAGGGTGATCTCCCGGGACTCCCCCGGCTCGAGGGAGCCGGCGCTATCCGACGGGCCGTAGTACTGGTATGCCCCCGCTGCCAGCTGCTGGCGCGCCTGGGAGGTCGTGTCCACGGCGTCGCCGCGGCGAGCGGTGACCTGCAGGTTGTCCACTGCGCTCTCGCTCGTATTGTCCAGCCGCAGCGTGACGGAGACGGACTGGCCCACGTGCGCCTCGGAGGCGCGGACGAGGCTCAGTTCCAGCTCGTCGGGGCCACGCGCCCCCAGCCAGTATTGCGCATTCTCCAGCGCCGGGTCGGGGGCATCCTGCGCCCGGGCCTGGGGAGACGGGGCCGCCGGTGCGACGCAGAACAGGGCCAGAGTTGCCGCGGCGCAGAGCCTGCGCAACCTCACCGCGGGGTCGCCTTTCCTGCGGACGCTTCCTTTCGCGCGAGATCCGGCAGCAAATCATGCGCAATGCGCGCGAGCTTGCGCTCATCCGCATAGGCCAAGTGCTCAATGAGCTCAGAGACCGGAATCCAGGAGACCTCGGTGACCTCCGGATCCTCATCATTCATGATGCCGTCTTCAAAGCGCAGCAGGTGGTGGTGCACGGTCTTGTGGATGCGTACGCCATCGGAGACAAACCAATAGTCAATCATGCCTAAGTCCGCGAAGACCTTGCCGTAGATGCCGGTCTCCTCCCACACCTCGCGCTCAGCAGTGAGCTCTTTCGGCTCGCCGTTTTCTACGTGGCCCTTGGGCATGGACCACAGCAGCCGCCCGCGGCGGTCCAGTCTGCCGATGAGCGCCACATAGATCTGGGACAGGTCCACGTCGCCGTTCTCATCGATAGCCTCTGCTAGCCCAGACACGACGAGACCACCCGCGGAGGTCTCGTCCCGCGTGGTCATGCGGTTGGTGGAGGCGCGCTGTGGGCGTCCCGTGCGGCGGCTGCGGTTTCCCGACCCCCGCCGGCGGCGGCGCTTCGAGCCTGGCGTGTTCTTAGTCATCCCTGCTAATCGTAGTAGACTTCGATCCGTGAATTTTCAGGACACTCAGCTAATCGGCGTTCTTGCCCGCGCGGACGCCACCGTCAGCCAGCTCAGTGGCCTCCTCAGTGGATTGGTGGAACGCTTCGCGCTTCACGACGCCCCGCTGTACCTCGTCGGCGGCTCCGTCCGCGACGCTCTTTTGGGCCGCCTGGGCAACGATCTGGACTTCACCACGCCCGCCCGGCCGGAGGTGGTCTATTCCATCCTCGAGGACTGGGCCGAGACCGTGTGGGATACCGGCATCGACTTCGGCACGGTTTCGGCGGCCTATAAGGGCCAGCAGATCGAGATCACCACGTTCCGCTCCGATAGCTACGACGGCGATTCCCGCAACCCCGAGGTCGTGTACGGCGACACCCTCGAGGGCGATCTCGTGCGCCGCGATTTCAAGGTCAACGCCATGGCCATCGAGCTGCGCCCGGACGGCACTCGCGAATTCCACGATCCGATGGGCGGACTCGATGACCTGGCGGACCGCGTGCTGGATACGCCCGACGCTCCCGAGATCTCTTTCCACGATGATCCGCTCCGCATGCTGCGCGCCGCCCGCTTCGCAGCGCAGCTGGAGTTCGACGTGGCGGGGCGCGTGCGCGATGCCATGACCGACATGGCTGCTGAAATCCAGCGCATCACCGTAGAGCGCGTGCAGGTGGAGCTCAACAAGCTGATCTGTGGCACCGCGCCGTGGAAGGGCATTGACCTGCTCGTCGAGACCGGCATTGCGGACTATATTTTCCCGGAGATTCCGGCCCTGCGCATGGCTCCCGACGAGCACGCGCAGCACAAGGACGTTTATGCGCACTCGCTGACAGTGCTGCGCCAAGCTATGGACCAGGAGGAAGACGGCCCCGACCTCATCCTCCGGTGGGCCGCACTGCTGCACGATATTGGCAAGCCCGATACTCGCGACACCACCGACGGCAAGGTGAGCTTCCACCACCACGAGGTGGTCGGCGCCAAACTTACCCGCAAGCGCCTGCGCAAGCTCAAGTTTCCTAAGGCCACCACGGAGGACATCGGCCAGCTGGTGTACCTCCACATGCGCTTCCACGGCTTCGGCGATGGACAGTGGACCGACTCGGCCGTGCGCCGCTACGTCACGGACGCCGGCGATCTCCTTCCCCGCCTGCACAAGCTCGTGCGCGCGGACTGCACCACCCGCAATGAGCGCAAGGCCCGCCGCCTCCAGCGCACCTACGATCAACTAGAGGAGCGCATCGTGGAGATCGCGGCCAAGGAGGATCTCGCCCGTGTGCGCCCAGACCTCGACGGCAACGAGATCATGGAGATCCTGGATCTCAAGCCCGGCCCGGAGGTGGGCCAGGCGTGGTCGTACCTCAAGGAGCTGCGCCTCGAGGAAGGCCCGCTGGAGCGCGAGGTTGCTATTGCGAAGCTGCGCGAGTGGTGGAATTCTAGATAGGGATGTACGCAGACAGACTTTTCAACGCCCTCGAGCGCAACGATCCCGTGCCTGGCCAGCTTCTTGTCGCCGCGCCAGACACCCTCATGCCGCACTTTAACCGCTCCGTCATCCTCATCGGTGAGCAGGACGCCGGGCGTACGTTTGGCGTCGATCTGACCAAGCGTTCCGAAGTCGCTCTCTTTAACGTCATGCCGGAGTGGCTGCCCCTGGCGGCCAAGCCCCAGGCGCTCTATGTGGGCGGCCCTCAGAACGACAGGAACGTCGCCGGCGTGGCCATGACGCGCCAGGGCGTAGACATTGATAAGGAACCAGCGCTGACTCGGCTTGCGCCGCGGCTCGCGTACGTCGATCTGCGCGTCGGCCCCGACGAGCTTAGCCCCCTCGTGGAGAGCATGCGGCTTTTTGCCGGCTGCTTCATCTGGGAGCCCGGCGAGCTGGAAGAGCAGATCGAGCGCGGCGAGTGGTACGTTGCGCCAGCCCTGCCTCAGGACGTCCTCGCCGCGGGCAGCGCCGACGTCTGGGCGGACGTGATGAAGCGCCAGCCCATGCCGCTGCCGCTGTTTTCCACCTTCCCGCGCTACGTGGATGAAGATAACTAGGGGCCATTCATCCCGCGTGGGATAGCATGTCAGCCATGCAGGAGGAGATTGTCAGCGCCATCCTCTCCTCCCTGCCTCGCGGCTCCCGCCCATCCGGCGTCTTCGTCTTCACGGTGGAGGCCTTCTGCCAGGTGCTGTGGGTCGGCCCGGAATCATCGGGGCGCTGGCCGGGTAAGGTATCCCCTCCTCTATCGAAGGCCTGGAATTTGCCCTCGTGGCACTCTTCGTGGTTCTGGCCATCGACTCCTTCCAGAACAACAAGGATTACTCCCTCCCGCTAAGTGCCTGCGCCCTGGGAATTCTCGCCGCCGTCCTCGCCCCGGGGCAGCTTCTCATGGTGGCGTTGACCGCCTACTTCCTCCTGCTGCTTCTCCGCTTCCTCTCCCCGCGCCTGGACGGCGCGCTGGTGCTGCGAAAGGAAGAGCCATGCCAGCCGGAGTAACCCTTACCGCCATCCTGGCGGTGCTCGTCCCCGTCGGCATCGTCACCGTGCTGCTGCGCTGGCTCCCGTTCGCCTTCGTCAAAGCCCTGGAGGGCAGCCAGTTCATCAGCATGCTCGGCTTTACCATGCCGGTCGGGGTTATGACCGTGCTCGTGGTCTACACCGTGTTCGGGCAGATGCGGGACACCGGAAACGTGCTCGCCCCCATCGCGGCCGCTGCCGTGAAGGCCGGGCTGCACCTGTGGCGCCGCAACTCCGGGCTATCCATCTTCGGGGGAACGGTGTTCTACATGGTGCTGGTCAACCTCGTTGCCTAGAGGTCGCCGTAGAGAGCTTGGGCCTCGGTCCACAAGGAGTGGAAAACTGGGGCGTCGATAAGCTCCGCGTCGATGTCCGGGAACTGGTCGTAGGTCCGCGGGTGCGGAACCACCTGCTGTGGGATGTCCGCGTTGCCTACCGAGGTCTGCGGCGTCGCCGCCCCCACAATCGCCTCATTGGGCGCCAGCGCGATCATGCGGACCATCATGCAAGAGTCGTCGCTGAGCTCCTTCATCTCGGCAACGTGAATGGCGGTGCCGACCTCCGGAATGGACATCGTGGTTCGGACATAGAGCGTAGTCATAGCGCCCTACTCTACCCGTGCGTAGCGTGCGGCCACAGACGCGCAGATCATTAGCTGCACCTGGTGGTAAATCATGAGCGGCAGGATGAGCAGACCCAGGGATGTCGCGCCGGAGGCAAAGATTACGGATGCCATGGGGAGCCCAGTGGCCAAAGACTTCTTGGACCCGCAGAACTCGATGGCGATGGTGTCTTCCCTACTGAACCCAAGGGTCCGACCTACCAATCGGGTGAGCCAGAGCATGAAGAAGACCAGTGCCGCAGAGAAGGCGATGTGGAAGAGGATCTGCCAGACGCTGATCTGTGACCAAATGCCGTCCACCATGCCCTTGGAAAAGGCGGCATAGACCACCATGACGATGGATCCGCGGTCCACAATCTTGGTGGCCTTGCTGGCCGCAATCTTTCCTACCCATCGGCGAGTGAGCTGACCCAGGGCGAAGGGCAGCAGGAGGAGTACGGAGATTTCGAGGAAGACGGAGCTGTCGATGTGAATGCCGTCGCCGGCGCCCATTAGTGCTATGACGAGGAGTGGGGTCAGGACGACTCCCGCCAGGTTCGACGCGGAGGCGGACACGATGGCGCCGGCCACGTTTCCTTTGGCTACCGACGTAAAGGCGACCGAGGACTGCACAGTCGACGGCACCAGTGTGAGGTAGAGGATGCCCAGGTAGAGGTCGTGCGGGATGAAGAGCGTTAGCGGGCGCAGGGCTAGGCCGATGAGCGGGTACACCGCGAACGTGAACGCCAAGATCGTCAGGTGTAGCTTCCAGTGCTTAATGCCATTGATGGCCTCGCGCGTTGACAGGCGTGCGCCGTAGAGGAAGAAGAGGAGCGCGATGCCGATGTTGGTGAGAACATCGAAGGTGTCCGCAAAGCCCCCACGGGCCGGCGCGATGATGGCCACGCCTACGGCGCAAAGAATGAGGACGATGAGGGGGTCTAGATTCTTCAGGCGCTCAATCATAGAGTTGATTGTAGCTAGTCAGTGCGCCCATGTTTCACGTGAAACGTTACGCGGAAACGTTCTTGACGGTATCGCCGTTCTTCTCGACGCCGTACTCAGTGAGCGGCTTGGAACTCGGGCCGCCGGTGACCTCTCCGCTGGCGAGGTCGAAGCTGGAGAAGTGCGTCGTGCATGTTGCGGTCATGCCGTCGATCTTGGTAATCAGGCTGCCCTGGTGCGGGCAGGTTTGCGAGTAGGCCTTGAACTCGCCCTCAGTGGGCTGGGCGAAGATAACCTTATCCACAATGATGGCAGAGCCGACAGGGATTTCTGTTGCGGCCACTTCAGCCGACGGCTCCTTACCGCACGCGGCGAGGTAGGCACCCGCGAAGGTGGTGGCGGAACCGAGGAGGAACATGCGACGTGAACACTGAGTCATGCCCTCTACCCTAGCGCGTTTCTAGGCGTGGTCCCCGTTCCACACTGGGAGATCTGAGGCACTCCTGCCGCTGTAGTCGTAGGACCCGTACGCGGTTCCGAGGTCGCTGTAAATGGTCCCCGCCTCTGCCCGGTCCGCGACACGGGTCTCGACAGTGCGCGCGAAGGTGGCACCGGCACCGAGCACCGTGAGGCTCAGCGCGGCCGCGGTGACGATGGGAAGTGCTTGCTGTGGAAACTTCATGAGGACTATCGTCCTCCCCCTTCCCTAGCATTGTCACGCGACCGGACCGCGTTGCCATCGTCTTGGCGTCATGTTGCCAGTTGGCCTTAAGAAAACTGGCGACTCTACCCCAATATGGGTCTCACCAACGATGGGTAGAAATTATGGAGTGACGATAAGTTCCATCCACGGTAAGCTGAGAGTGTTTCGTAACAGTGCCGATATATTCGGGGTGCTACGCGTTGTTTCGATCTGCGTGCTGGGCGGCGGTGCGGAGCGCTGCTACATCGACGGTCGGTGCGGAATCGCCGCAGCCGGAGTCGCCGCAATTGCAGGAATCGCCGCAGCCCTCCTCTTCCTTGTGGGCCTGGTCCCACAGGTATGCGGCGCGGGCGCCCATGTTCGATCCGATGGAGAGCGCCAAGAGCGCGATGATGAACGTGAAAACGGGGATGAGCCACATCCAGCCAGAGGCGGTGAGCGCGACGGCGCCGCCGAAGATAAGCGAGACGCCACCCAGCATCCAGAACGGTCCGGCGATGGCGTGCGCGTTATCCCACGCGTCCTTCGACTTACGGATCTCCGCCAGGCGCAAGCCGACGACGCTGTTGCCGGGAAGCTTGCGGAGCGTGGCCAATCCCCCGACGATAAGGAGGACGGCGGCGAGGACGAAGAAGACGATTCCAACTGCGAGCATGATGCATAGTCTATCCCGTCGCCTCCCCGCAGGGAAAAGCAATTTAGATTATGAGGTTGCTGCTGTAATATACATTTCGTGTCCGATAGTAGATATTTTCTCCCTTATCTACCAGCCGCGGCGGCTATGACCATGGTTCCACACTAGAAAAGACTCACATATGACATTTAAGAGTGTTCTCAACTCTCTGTTGTTCAAGATCATCCTGGCGATCGTCTTGGGCATCATCGTTAGCCAATTTGCACCCGAATGGTTGGGCCGAACCTTCGCTACCTTTAACGGCCTCTTCTCGAACTTCCTTGGCTTCTTCATCCCGGTTCTGATCTTCTCCCTCGTGGCTCCTGCCATCGCGGGCCTGGGCCGCGGTGCCGGTAAGTGGCTGGGGATCACTGCGGGAATCTCGTACGGCTCCACCATTGTCTCGGGCGTCGTTGCTTATGGCCTGAGTCAGGCACTGTATCCGATCATCCTCAAAGGCCAGACGCTCAACACCGAGGTGGCGGATATTGACGCGGGCGCGGTAGAGCCCTACTTCACTGTGGAGATGGCCCCGCCCTTCGAGGTGATGACCGCTCTGCTGCTTTCCTTCTGCATCGGCGTGGCCATGACGACGGTCAAGTCGGACACACTCTATGCCGTGTCCAAGGAGCTGGAGAACGTCGTCATCAAGGTGATCTGGGGCTTTGTGATTCCCCTGCTTCCGTTCTACATCTTCGGAATTTTCCTCTCCCTGGGCATGAACGGCAACATTGGTACGGTCATCGTTGCGTTTGCCAAGGTGCTCATCCTCGCCGTGGTGATGACGATTGTGTACCTGGTCTTCCAGTACATCATCGCCGGCGCGATGACCGGGAAGAACCCGTTCAAGGCATTGAAGACCATGGCACCCGCCTACTTCACTGCGCTCGGTACGTCCTCCTCCGCGGCCACCATCCCGGTGTCCCTCGACGCCGCGCTTAAGAACGGCATTTCCAAGCCGGTGGCCGGATTCGTCATCCCGCTGTGCGCGACGATTCACCTGTCCGGCTCGATGATGAAGCTGGTGCTCTACGCCTTCGCCATCGTCTACATGGCGGACGGCATGGAGGCCGACCTCGGCAAGGCAATGGGCTTCGTCTTCCTGCTCGGCATCATGATGATCGCCGCGCCCGGCGTCCCCGGCGGCGCCGTTATGGTTGCGGTGGGTCTGCTGCAGGCAAACATGGGATTCGACGAATCCATGGTCGCGCTCATGATTGCCGCCTACATCGCCATCGACTCGGTGGGTACGGCGGCCAACGTCACCGGCGACGGAGCCATCGCCATGATTGTTGACAAATTTGCTCGCAACAAGATTGACGGCCTGGAGTCCGACGCAGACGCAGAAGCAGCGGCCGATGAGGCCCGCAGTGCTTAAGTTTCACGTGAAACTCAATCCCCTTCCCTACTGTGGGAAGGGGCTTTTTGTTTGGGCATCGCGCTTGCCGACGCCGCCGTGGTCCCCGTCAGCCGAAGCGCGAAAGTTGACGTGAAACTTCGGCGAGTGTCTAGCCGGGCAGCGTAGCCGCCTTCATCGACGACACATAGTCTGACACTGCCTGGGTAAGCGTATCCTTCGGGCGGCCCTCCTCGTCGAGGTGGTCGTTGATGATCTTCGTCAGAGCAGAGCCGGTGATCGCCCCGGCAGCCCCGGCAGCGATGGCCTGCGCGACGTGTTCGGGAGTGGAGATTCCGAAGCCAAGGAGGACGGGGGCACCGCCGAAGCGCTTGACGTTGGCCACGACGGCACCGAGCCCCCGTGTTTCCGACTCCTTCTCGGCGCCCGTGACACCGTCACGAGAGATGGCGTAGATGTAACCCTTAGAATGCTCGGCGACCCCTCTGAGCGTCGCCTCCGAAGCGCGGGCGGGAGTGATATAGATGGGCTCGATGCCCGCGGCGGTGGCGGCGGATGTAAACGGAGCGGACTCCCGCACGGGGACGTCGGGAAGCAGAATGCTGTCCGCGCCAGCCTCGTGGAATTGACTATAGAAGTTATCGAGCCCCCGGGTAAACGCCACGTTGCCGTAGATGAGCATTCCGATCGCAAGCTCGGAAAACTCGCGCCGGATCTGCCGGACCTGATCCAGCGCGGCGTCGACCGTGGCGCCATTCGCCAAGGCGCGGATGTGGGAGGCCTGAATGGTGGGGCCATCGGCTACAGGGTCCGAGAATGGGACGCCAAGCTCCACTGCGTCCGCGCCGCCCGCCACAGCCGCTCGTACGATGTGCAGCGCGGTCTCCGGGTCGGGGTCACTGAGCATGATGAAGGGTACGAAGGCCCCTTCGTGGCGCTCGCCTAGTCGGGCGAAGAGTTGGTCATAGCGGCTCATTACTGTTCCTCCTTGAGGCGGTATTCTGGGTGCTCGCTCAGTGTCCTGCGAACGTGATCGATGTCCTTATCGCCCCGGCCGGAAAGCGAGACGAGGATGGTGATGTCCTCCTCCTTACGCTTGAGGGCGTAGGCCAGCGCGTGCGAGGACTCCAGGGCGGGGATGATGCCCTCCTTCTTGCTCAGTAGCTGGAAGGCCTCGAGTGCCTCCGCATCCGTAATGCCGACGTAGGTGGCGCGGCCCGTCTGTGATAGGTGGGCGTGCTGGGGGCCGACGCCCGGGTAGTCAAGACCGGCGGAGATGGAATAGGATTCTTCCACCTGGCCGTCGGAGTTGCGCATGAGGTAGGACCGAGCGCCATGCAGGATGCCGATGGTGCCATTGTTGATCGTGGCCCCGTGGCGCCCAGAGCTGAGGCCCTCTCCCCCGGGTTCGGCGCCGACGAGTTCCACTGACTCGTCGTCGAGGAAGTCGGCGAACATGCCGATGGCGTTTGAGCCACCCCCGACGCACGCCACGACGAGGTCCGGAAGGCCGCCAGTGCGCTCCAGCATCTGGGCCTTGGCTTCTTCAGAAATCACCTTGTGGAACTCGCGGACAATCGTCGGGAAGGGGTGCGGGCCGGCCGCGGTACCGAGGAGATAGTGCGATTCGTGGAAGGTCGCGGTCCAGTCACGGAGGGCTTCGTTGACGGCGTCTTTGAGGGTGCCCGAACCGGAATCGACGGGAACAACCGTTGCCCCCATGAGCTCCATGCGGTACACGTTGGGCTGTTGCCGGTCCACGTCCTTCGCGCCCATGTAGATGACGCAGTCCAGATCGAGCAGGGCGCATGCGAGCGCGGTGGCCGTGCCGTGTTGGCCGGCGCCGGTCTCGGCGATGATGCGCGTCTTGCCCATCCGCTTGGCCAGGAGCGCCTGGCCAAGCACCTGATTGGTCTTGTGTGCTCCGCCGTGGACGAGGTCCTCGCGCTTGAGGAAGATCCGGGCTTTACCGCCCAGCTTGGTCGCCTCGGTAAGAGGCGTGGGCCGTCCGAGATAGTCCTTGAGATATCCGGCCAATTCCTCGCGGAAGGCGGGATCATCCTGGGCATCGACGAAGGCTTGCTCGAGCTGATCGAGGGCTGGGATGAGTGACTCGGGGACGAACTGTCCGCCGAACTCGCCGAAGTAGGCGGGAAGAAGCGTTTCCCGTCGGTCTTGGTGCTGTGTCATGGTGGTCCTTTGGGTTAGGGGTTAATACGTAAAGTGACGAATAAGAGAGAAGGCCTGAGCAATAACCGCGGGGTCCTTGCGGCCTCCCCTTTCGACTCCCGAGTTCATGTCGAGGCCCGCCGTGCCGGTCCTGAGGGCGTTGGGGATGTTGTCGGCGTTGAGCCCGCCGGCGAGGAGCGCCTTCGACTTCACCGACTCCGGAATGGCCGACCAGTCGAAGCTCGTCCCCGTGCCGCCCTGCCCCGAATCGAGGATGAGGATATCGGCGGTGTCGACAAGCGCGGCCGCCACGTCCGGCCCGTGCGGCGCCGCCATGTCAATGGCGCGCCACACCTGCCTCTCCCCCGCCGCCGCGCGGACGGAGTCGATGAGACGTAATTCCTCCTCGACGCCGCCTTGGTAAGGCGCGTGAATCTGGAAGGCGTCGATGCCGTCGAGGGCGAGTTCCTCCCAGCCGTGCGTGCGCCGAGACACGGCGACATAGCTGAGATCCGGCTCGTGTGCGATGATGTCCTGTGCTGTTTCACGTGAAACATTGCGCGGCGAGCCCCCCTCAAAAATCAGCCCGCCGTAGACGGCACCCGCGGCGCGCGCCGCCTGCGCGACCGACCAGGAGGTGAGCCCGCAGACCTTGTTGGACCCGAAGACGAGCTCGCGGGCGGCCCGGTCAATGTCCGGCGTTCCCGTAAGTTGCGAGCCGACGAGGAACGCGTTGGCGTGTGCGCCGAGACGGCGGACGGTCTGATTGTCGCGGATCCCGGACTCGGAGACGACGACCTTGCCGGCGGGAACGTGGCCGCCAAGGCGCGCAGTGCGCTCTAGATCGATGGTGAGATCGTGCAAATTGCGGTTGTTGATCCCGATGACATCCACGCCGAAGGCCGCGGCCCGCGCCACCTCCTCCTCGGTGATCGCCTCGGTGAGGACGTCGAGTCCCAAGGCGTCGGCAAGCGCCTTGAGCTCCCCGTAGGTGTCGTCGTCCACGATGGACATCATGAGGAGAATCGCGTCCGCCCCAAAGTAGCGTGCGGCGTAGACCTGGATGGGATCGATGATGAAGTCCTTGCACAGTACCGGCAGGTGGGTGGACAGGGCCACGGTCTGCAGGTGGTCGTAGTCGCCGCCGAAGCGCTCGGGCTCACAGAGCACGGAGATGGCTGAGGCGTAGCGCGAATAGACCCGCACAATGGCGCCGGGCTCGTAGTGCTCCCGAATCAGGCCCAGCGACGGCGAGGCCGACTTGCACTCCATAATGAAGCGGTTGGTGCCACGCAGCGCGTCGAAGAAGGAGCGCTCGGAACGTGGGAGCGCGTTAAAGTCCACGCCCTCGAGGCGCTGGCGGATGGCCGGGAGATGGGTGCGGCGCTGGGTGACGATCCCCTCAAGCACGGTCGGCAGTGCCATAGTTCGCCTCCTCGTGCTTCTTCAACCACGCGGCGACCTCGCCCGAGTCGATGAGTTCCTTGGCATGGACGACGCCCCCGGCGATGGACTCGGCGGTGCCGTAGAGGTAGAACATGGCGCCGGCATTGGCGGCGATAGCGTCGTAGTGCGCTGGGGCTCCGTCGCCGGAGAAGACGGCGCGGAGAGAGCGCGCGTTGGCCGCGCCGTCGCCACCGGCCAAAGCGGAGAGGTCGTGGTGGCGTACGCCAAGCTCCTCCGGGGTGAGCTCGTAGCTGCGGACAGAACCATCACGCAGCTCCCACACCTGCGTCGTGCCGTGAACCGCAATCTCGTCGGTGCCCGCTCCGTGAACGACCAGCGCGCGGGAGCGCCCGAGATCCCGGAACACCTCGGCGATAAGCTCGCCCTGGGCGGGGTTGGCAATGCCCATCATTTGAAACTCTGGGTGCCCGGGGCTGAGCAGCGGACCCAGGGTGTTGAAGAGAGTAGAGACGCCGAGCCCCTTGCGCACCGGTTGCACGTGGGCGACGGCCGGATTGTAGGCGGGGGCAAAGAGGAAGGTGAAGTTCGCGGCCGCGAGCTGGCGCACGGCGCGGTCCGGGTCGAGGTCGAGGGGGATGCCGAGCGCTTCGAGGACGTCGGCGGACCCGGACTTGGAGGACACGGAGCGGTTGCCGTGCTTGACCATCCTCACTCCCCCGGCTGCGGCGACAAGCGACGCCCCGGTGGTGATGTTGATCGTATTGGCGCCATCGCCGCCTGTCCCCGCGGTGTCCATGATTCCTGCCCCGGTGACGGGGAAAGGCCGGCCGGCGGCGATGAAGGCTCGGGCGGCCCCGGCGACATCGGCAAAGGTCTCGCCGCGGGTGCGGATGTGGGTGAGCAGAGCCGCGATGTGGATGTCGTCGTACTCCCCCACCGTCAGCGGCGTGAAGACCTCCACGGCTTGCTCGAGGGTGGGCTCGGTAATGTCGAGGTAGGCCTGAAGAGTGGCCAGGGGACCGCGGGCGTGAATCTGAGGCGTCATTAGTAGGAATCCTTAAAGGTTGGCTGGACAGAAAGTTGGTGGATACAACGGTCTACGATGAGGGGTCCGCTGGGAGTGAGCACGGACTCGGGGTGAAATTGGAGACCGAGCGCCGTGCCGTCCCGGGTTTCGGCCGCCATGATGACGGGGCCCGCCTCGGTCTCGGTGGTGGCCAAGCTGCGCATCGCCCCGGGAACCGCGGTGGATCCCAACGAGTGGTAGCGCGCGACTGGAATGAAGCGGCCGACATAGTCCGGTTTATCGGGCTCGGAGTCCGTGGCGAGTCCGCGGAAGATGGGGTGGCGTGAGCCGTCGTCAGTCAGCGTCATGGGCACCGAAGCTCCATGGACGGGGCCACACGGCGCGACGGTCGCGCCGAAGTGCTCGAGCAACGCCTGAAACCCCAGGCAGATCCCGAGGATGGGGATGCGGCCCAGGGTGACGTCGATAAGCTGCATCATGGTGCCGGCATCCCGCGGATGGCCCGGGCCTGGTGATAAGACGATGAGAGTGGGCTGCGCGGCGAGCACCTCCTCCACGGAAACCGTGTTGCGAAAGACGGTGGTGCGATACCCAGCTAGGGCGTCAACGAGGTTGTAGACGAAGGAATCGCGGTTATCAATGAGGACAATGTGCGGGTTCATCGGATGACCTCCAAGCGGGCGGAGTGGGCCTGCGCGATGGCGCTGAGCACCGTGAAAGCCTTGTGGACGGTTTCGTCGGCCTCGGATTGCGGAACGGAATCCCGCACCACCCCGGCCCCGGTCTGGACCACAGCTTTGCCTGCGCGAACATAGGCCGAGCGAATGACAATGCACGTGTCCATCGAGCCATCGCCGCGCAGGTAGCCGATTGCGCCGCCGAAAGACCCGCGGCGGGCCTTCTCGGTCTCCCGGATAAGCTCTAGGGCGCGCAGCTTAGGTGCTCCGGTGAGGGTTCCCATGTTCATGCAGGCGCGGTAGGCATCGAGGGCGTCGAAGTCTTCGTGCAACGTAGCGATGACGCGGGAGACCAAGTGCATGACCCGGGAGTAGCGGTCCACCTGGAGCAGGTCCGCCACCCGGCGGGTGCCGGGCACCGCGACGCGGGCAAGGTCATTGCGCGCCAAGTCCACCAGCATGATGTGCTCCGCTAGCTCCTTGGCATCAGTGCGCATCTCCAGCTCGTTGCGGATGTCTAGCTCGTGGGTGGCGCCGCGGGGCCGGGTGCCGGCAACGGGATAGATCTGCACCTGCCGGTCCGCAGCGGTGTACTTGAGGTTGGACTCCGGTGATGCGCCGAACAGCTCGTGCTCCTCGCCGCGGACGTAGAACATGTACGGCGAGGGGTTGGTCTCCCGCAGGGTGCGGTAGGCCGCGAAGGCGTCCGGGCAGTCGATGGTAAAGGCGCGGGAAGGAACGACCTGGTAGATGTCGCCGGCGGTGACGTTGCCTTGGAGGCGTTCCACGTGGTGTCGAAAAGCAGCGTCGTCGATACTGGCTCTGGCGGCGACGGTTGCTAGCGGTGCCGGGGGTGCCGGGGTGACGGGGTCGGTATGTGCGGCGCGGTCGAGTTCTTCCTCGAGCACGTGCTTGTCGACACCCCACCCCTCAATCTTTGCCGTCTCCGTCAGGTGGTCTACGGTGAGGACGTGCTCGGCCACGAAAAACTCATAATCCGGATACTCATTCGGCCCATCCGGGACCGGCGGGAGCTGCTCGAAAGTCTCCACATAATCGAAGGCGAAGCCGCCGCCTAGGAAGGGCAACATCTCCCCGGAGTAGAGGCGGCTGAACTGCAGCGTGCGCAGGACGTCCGCGGTGGACGTGGAACGCAGACGGGCGCGCTCATCGTGCTCGGAGGAGAGCTCAAATCTCAAGGTGATGCTGTACTCCGTGCTGTGAATGATTCGGGAGTGGAAGTCCTGCCGGAGGTCATCGATGAGAATTCGGCCAGATTGCGTCAGCGCGGTCGCCGTGACCTCTTGACCGCGGCAGACCACCTTGAGCGCTGCCTTGGTGATGGCGATGCAGGTGAGGTTCTTCTTGGTCTCGATGTCCGCGGACTCTAAGAGCATCGAATCCTGCGGTGTGGCGAGGGCATAAAAGAGCGCGGCGGCGTCTGGGGTGTACGCGACCTCGCGTTGGGCTGTAAACGGCATACTGTGTCTTTCATTAATGATGTGTGTGCTGCCGCGAGCTTCGTGGAAGAAACCTAAAACGCCGAAAAGCCCGCAGCTGCGGGCCTTGAGATGGGAGAACAACGAGGCCCGCGGGTTACGCGCGCCACCACCAAAGGTTGAATGTGTTCTTCACGTCACTGACGTTACCGCAATACCTTCTGCCATACAGGTAAATAGATTCACGGGTGCCCCCGAATGCCGAGCAAGTTCCTACAGCCGCTGCTCGGCGGCCCTGCAACCAACTGGTCCGGCATCCTTCCCAGGGCGTTGCTGCGGAAAGAAGGTCGGATGCGTATTTCACAACCCCATGGCGGAGTTCGCCAGGATCAAGGGCGCAACCTCCGCTAGAACCCCCACAGTAAGCCTGTGTTTCACGTGAAACACAGAGGGATCAAATCCCGTCGAGGATGGCATCGAGTTCATCGAGCGTCTCGAAGGCTGGGTCCTCGATGAGGTGACCTCGCGCGATGACCATACGGGGAGCGCTGAGGTTGCGGAAGGACTCGAGGGGGTTGTCGTCCACGACGACGAGGTCGGCTGCGAAACCTTCCTCTACCCTTCCGGTGACTTCTCCCCAGCCGAGGATTTCGGCATTAGTCTGTGTTGCCGCGTGGAGCGCCTGAGCGGGGCAAAGCGCACGAGATAGTCCAACTCGCGCCAGAAGCTGTAGTGCGTCACGTACGTGCAGGCGGAATCGGTACCCGTGCCGATGACTACACCCTCGGCCACGGCCGTGCGAAGGCCATCCAGCATGTTCTCAAAAATGGCAATGCCTTTCTGCTTCACCACATCATTGACCTTGGTCACTTCCGTGTCTAGCGTTGACAGCGGCAGTGCGGGGATAAGGGTGGGCACGAGCGCGGAGTATCTGCGAAGGGAGCGCGGGTTGTTCTTGAAGAGCTCCACCATCTCTGGGGTGAGCGGGCAGCCGTGCTCGATGGTGTCGACACCCGCCTTTTGCGCCTCCGTCACTCCAATTTCGCCTTGCGCATGCGCGGCGACGATGACTCCGGCTTCGTGTGCCTCGTCGCAGATAGCTGCCATCTCTTCCTCAGTAAGCTGTGGGCGTCCCGCCTCCCCTAGTGAACGCGCGTCGGTCACGCCGCCCGTCGCGGCAATCTTGATGCAGTTTGCGCCGTTGCGGAGGCTCTGGCGAACATTACGGCGTCCTTCCCACGGGGAATCATTGACCAACGCAATCTGCGGTACACCGTGTCCGCCGATTGCCGCGAGGAGCGGGCCGGAAGCCAGGATCCGGGGACCAACGTACTCCGCTGCCTCAATAGCCTCGCGGGCTTCCGCGACCTCGTAACCGGGATCCCCGAGACTGCGCAGCCCGGTGACACCGGAGTTGAGCTGGGTGAGAATGTTGGCCTTGGTGCGCTTGCGCATGAGAGCACGACCGAAAAGAGTGTTGAAGACTTTGGCTGCAATGGCCCCGCCGCGGTCGGAGGTCAGCGCTGGGTGAAGTGGCTTTCCGTCGGAGAACAGGTGGGCATGCGCGTTGATAAGGCCGGGCAGGACGAACTTGCCGTCGAGGTTGATGCGGCGCGCACCGGGGAGATGCGGGGCTTCGTCGGCAGGCCCGACATAAACAATGGAGCCTTGCTTGTCGACGCCTATGGAGTGGTTCTAAAGGACGGTACCGACGGCGTAGCCGGTGACGATGGCACAGGATTCGAGGATAAAGGCGGTGCGTGGGCTGGTCATGTGATCAGTCTAAAGCGAACCGTGTTAGGGGGTCGAAAGAGTTTCACGTGAAACGTGGTGTAGAAACACGCACTGTGAATTGGCGAGTTCTCCGAATTATCCCCGCGGGGGTAGCCCTTTAGGGTGTAGCGCGAATGTGGAAAGTTCCACTGTTCGTGCAGTTTAAATGGTCGATTCGCACTGCTTGGGGAGTAGTCACTCAACTGGCAGACAAATTCACTCGAGGAGGGTAGAAAAGACTCATGAGTGATAACACAAATGTCAAAGTTGATGAATTGCTGGCCAAGGTTCCGACTGGACTGCTGATTAACGGTGAATGGGTCGATGCTTCTGATGGCTCCACCTTTGATGTGGAGAATCCAGCCACTGGAGAGGTCATCGCGACCCTCGCTTCTGCAACGTCTGAAGATGCCAAGAAGGCTATGGATGCTGCATGTGCAGTCCAGGATGAGTGGGCGCGCACCTCTACTCGCGAGCGGTCTGAGTTGCTGCGCCGCGCATTTGAACTGGTTCAGGAACGTAAGGACGAGTTTGCCACTCTCATGACCTTGGAGATGGGCAAGCCATTGGCTGAGTCTTATGGTGAAGTTACCTATGGCTCTGAGTACCTGCGCTGGTTCAGTGAGGAGGCTGTCCGCGACTACGGCCGCACCTTGCCCGCGCCGGAGGGCACCCTGCGCATGATTACCCGCCGCAAGCCGGTGGGCCCGTGCCTTCTCATCACCCCGTGGAACTTCCCACTGGCCATGGCTACTCGCAAGATCGCGCCGGCCATCGCCGCTGGCTGCACTATGGTGGTGAAGCCTGCCAAGCTCACGCCGCTGACCACCCAGTACTTCGCACAGACCATGATTGATGCCGGCGTTCCGGCTGGTGTGGTTAACGTGGTCTCCGGTAAGTCCGCTTCCGCTATCTCCGAGCCAATTATGGCCGATTCCCGTCTCCGCAAGATCTCCTTCACCGGCTCTACCCCGGTGGGCAAGACCCTACTTAAGGCCGCTGCAGACAACGTTCTGCGCACCTCGATGGAGCTGGGCGGCAACGCTCCGTTCATTGTCTTTGAGGACGCTGACATTGACCAGGCCGTGGAAGGCGCTATGGGCGCCAAGATGCGCAACATCGGTGAGGCCTGCACTGCAGCAAACCGTTTCATCGTCCACGAGTCTGTGGCCGAAGAGTTCGCAGAGAAGTTTGCCAAGCGCATTGGTGAGCTCAAGGTGGGCAATGGCCTCGATGAGGGCGTTACCTGTGGTCCGCTGGTCGAGCAGAAGGCGCTCGACAACATCACCGCGCTGGTTGACGACGCCGTAGAGAAGGGCGCCAAGGCCATCGTCGGAGGCAAGCCAGGCGAGGGAAAGGGCTACTTCTATTCCCCGACCGTTCTGACGAATGTTTCCCGTGATGCTCGCGTGGCGCAGGAAGAGATCTTCGGCCCGGTTGCTCCAATTCTGACCTTCTCTGACGAAAAGGAAGCTATCGACATTGCTAATGACACGGAGTACGGCCTAGCCTCCTACGTCTTCACCGAGGACTCCGACCGTATGTGGCGCTTGGGTGATGGCCTTGAATTCGGCCTCATGGGCTTCAACGCCGGTGTTATCTCTAACGCCGCTGCCCCGTTCGGCGGCGTCAAGCAGTCCGGCATGGGCCGCGAGGGCGGCGGCGAGGGTATTGCAGAATACACGTCGCTGCAGTACATCGCTATGCGTGATCCGTACGCAAATACCTAAGTCTCCCTGTTAAGCCGGCGGGCACCATCTCGATGAAGTGGTGACCGCTGGCTTTGTCGTTGGAGCCACACTGACTGGAACCACAGTGACTGTGTCTTGGGTAACATGTCCAAAACGACTCCACTAGACTGTCTAGGAGAACCCGATGACTCAGTTCGCCAGCTACGCTGATCTTCTCAATGCCATCACGGATGAGAACGGACGCGAGATTCTCAACCCTGCGACCGGTGGGGTCGTGGGCCGCGCCCCGGAGAACACCGTGGAGGACCTTAACGCTGCAGTTGAGAAGGCACGTGCAGCACAGAAGGACTTTGCCAAGCTGAGCGACGCAGAGCGTTGCGAGCTACTCACCAAGGCTGCAGCCGCCATCGACGCCAATGCAGAGGCACTCGTGGAGCTGCTTTCCCGCGAACAGGGCAAGCCGCTCAACGGGCCGAACGCCCGCTTCGAGGTGGGCGCATGCTCCGGGTGGCTCAACGCCACGGCATCCTTCGAGCACCCGAACTACACTGCCGTCGATGATGACATCACCGCCACCGTCAACTACCGCCCGCTCGGCGTTGTCGGTGCGATTGGTCCGTGGAACTGGCCGATGATGATCACCATCTGGCAGATTGCGCCGGCGCTGCGTATGGGCAACGCGGTCGTCGTCAAGCCTTCCGAGTACACCCCGCTGTCCGTGCTGGGTCTGCTCAAGGTAGTCAACTCCGTGCTGCCGGAGGGTGTCCTCCAGGTTGTCAGCGGTGATGGCGAGGTCGGTGCCGCGCTGACTACGCATGAGGGCATCGAGAAGATCATGTTCACCGGTTCCACCGCCACCGGTAAGAAGATCGTGGAGGCCAGCGCCGATAACCTCACCCGCCTCACCCTGGAGCTCGGCGGCAACGACGCCGGCATCGTGCTGGATGATGCCGACCCGAAGGAAATCGCCGGTGATCTCTTCTGGGGTGCCTTCATCAACACCGGCCAGACCTGTGCTGCGATGAAGCGCGTGTACGTGCCGGAGTCGCTGTACGACGCTGTCTGCGAGGCCCTCGTCGAGGTGGCCAAGGCCTCCCCGATGGGCGTGGGCTTGGAAGAAGAAAACGTGCTCGGCCCGCTGCAGAACAAGCAGCAGTTCGACATCGTGGACAAGCTTGTCAAGGCTGCCAAGGATTCCGGCGCCCGCGTACTGCTGGGCGGCGACCCAGACTACGACGCGCCGGGCTACTTCTACCCCACCACTCTGGTGGCGGATATTGACCCGGATAACCCGCTGGCCGTCGAGGAGCAGTTCGGCCCCGCGCTGCCGATTATCAAGTACACGGACCTGGAGTGGGCCATCGAGCAGGCCAACAAGCTCGACGTGGGACTGGGTTCTTCCGTGTGGTCGTCCAACCGTGAGCGTGCCCTTGAGGTGGCCTCCCGTTTGGAGGCCGGTACTACCTGGATCAACGCCCACGGTGCTGTGGATCCGCGCGTGCCTTTCGGCGGCATCAAGTCCTCCGGCTACGGCGTGGAGTTCGGTACCGAGGGCCTCAAGGGCTTGGCTTACCCGCAGATTATCAACGGTTAAAAACGGCCTGGCGCTGCTATTCTTAGCGCCATGAGCACCGCCAAAGTCCCAGAGATCGAGTACGCGGCCTTCGACGCCATGAAGGAGGTTGCGTCCTCGCTGAAAGCTGCCTACCTCACTCGGGCCGCTGAAGCAGGCAACGATGTTGAATCACAATGGTGGATTCGTCAGAATTGGCTGGTAGAGGACATAGTCAGTGGTGTTGATTCAACCGACATTGAAGCCATCCGCGCCGCTGCGGCTCTCTTTGCGCAGCGGCTTGAAGCCCTCTCCTCCGAGCACAAAGCGGCATAGCCTATGCTTTCCGCCGCTGACTTCCCCGTTGATCCGCAGGTCATGGAGCAACGGCTAAAGACTCTGCAAACTAGCTATTTTGGTCGGTCGAATGCTCATGGTCCGGCTGTTCCAGAGGTCATTTATGTGGCGGGGCAGCCAGCGTCAGGCAAATCAACGGCTATTGAATCTGTAAAGAATGGTCACGCGGTCCTTGATTCCGATGAGGTTCGGAAGCTGCACCCCGCCCTCGATGAGATCATGGACCGCGACCCCCTGCGCATGGACGTGCTCACCAATGGACCGGTCCCCTTTTGGATGTCTTCGCTCATTGAGTATGGCCGGCAGCACGGGCACTCCCTCATCATTGAGAACACGCTGTCCAACCCGGAATTCATCGCGGGTGAGATAGCCAAGTTTCGCTCCGCGGGTTTCCGCGTGAGGGTCGTGGGCTTGGCGGTGGCGCAGGAGGTCTCCAGGCTCGGTGTCGTCCAGCGCTACCTGGAGGCGCAGCGCGTGAGTCGCTATCCGCGCTGGACAAATGAAGTTTCCCACACGTCGGGCTTTAAAGCCATCGTCCCAGGGCTTCAAGCGATTGCCCCGCTTGTCGACGACCTCGAGATCCGCAGCCGCGATGGCCGCACTTTGAGCGGCATCGAGGATATTGAGGCTGAGCGCGCAACCTGGTTCGACTCCCCCGCCATTCGCGCTGATTGGCTGGCCCGCTTCGACAGCTGTGACTTGAGCGGCCTTGAAGCGGAGAAGCTCACGCAGAACCTCGTGGCGGATGCAGAGCGTATCCGCAAACTTTAAGGCTGTGCCCGTTGAAATCTTAGGTTCACCCACAGTTCCCGTGCCTGCACGCATCGAGAAGGACCAGGTGGTGAACTCGAATGACTCGCCTGGTCCAACGTGTGTGTGCGCTCGGCGCGTGGTTTAACCCTTATAAGACTTGCCGGTCACAGCCTCAGCGTTTCGCTCGTGCAGCCCGCAGGCCGTTCAAGATCACGATGACTTCGGCTACTTCGTGTACCAAGACGACGGCGGCCAGGCCCAGTACACCGCTGATCGCCAGTGGCATCAACACGATGATGATGGCCAGAGACAGCACGATGTTTTGGTTGATGATCCTGCTGCCTCGGCGGGCGTGCTGCAGCGCCTGCGGGATCAGCCGGAGGTCGTGGCCAGTGAAGGCGACGTCAGCGGACTCGATCGCGGCGTCAGAGCCGGTTGCTCCCATCGCAATGCCCACCGTTGCGCCCGCCAGTGCCGGCGCGTCGTTGATGCCGTCGCCGATCATCGCCGTCGGCGTCTTGGAGGAGAGTTCGGCGACGATGCTTGCCTTGTCCTCCGGGCGCAGCTCGGCGCGCACGTCGTCGATTCCGGCGATTTCAGCCAGCGCCCGGGCGGTACGAGTGTTGTCGCCGGTGAGCATGCTCACTTCCACATCGTTGGCGCGCAGGGTCTGCACGGCTTCGGGCACCTCGGGCCGCAGCTCGTCGCGGACGCCGATCGCTCCGGCGAGGGTGTCATCGACGGTGACCAGGACGCAGGTCTGGCCTTCGGATTCCATGCGCTCAACGTCTGCCTTCAGTGGCCCGGCGTCGATCCACCGGGGGCTGCCCACCAGCAGGCGTCGGCCTTCGACGGTGCCGCCGATGCCATGTCCGGCTTCCTCGCTGATGTCCAGGGCGGCGGGTGCTTCGGGCTCCGCTGCCGCGATCGCCGCGGCGAGGGGGTGCGTCGATTGCTGCTCAACTGCCGCAGCGAAAGCAAGCACCTGAGCCCGATCGAATCCCTCTGCCGGGACCACTCCGTTAACCTCGGGCTGGTTGCGGGTAAGGGTTCCGGTCTTGTCTACCGCTAGGTGACGGATGCCGCCGAGTCGCTCGAACGCCGCGCCGGACTTGATGACTACTCCGAACTGGCTGGCCGCGCCGATCGCGGCCACGACCGTCAGCGGCACGGAGATTGCCAGCGCGCACGGCGACGCTGCGACCAGGACCACCAGCGCACGGGTGATCCACGTCTCGGGGTCGCCCAACAGCGAGCCGATCACGCCGACCAGCACCGCCAGGATCATCACCCCGGGCACTAGGGGTCGGGCAATCCGGTCGGCGATCCGGGCGCGGTCACCCTTCTCCGCCTGCGCCTGCTCGACGAGGTCGACGAGTGTGGTCAGCGAGTTGTCCGTTCCAGCTGCGGTCGTCTCGACCTCAAGCACACCGGCGGAGTTGATCGCTCCCGCGGGTACCTCGTCGCCGGGCGCAACCTCCTCCGGAATGGATTCTCCGGTGATCGCTGAGGTGTCAAGGCTGGAGCGTCCGGACCGAATGATGCCGTCCGTGGCGATCCGCTCTCCGGGGCGCACGAGCATCAGTTCGCCAACCTCAAGGTCCTTCGCTGCGACCTTGACCGACGTGCCGTCGCGCAGCACCGTCGCGGTCTGCGGTACCAGCTTCAACAGTGCCCGCAGTCCGCCCTGTGCCCGGTCCATTGCCTTGTCTTCAAGCGCCTCGGCGATCGAGTACAGGAACGCTAGCGCCGCGGCCTCTCCGACGAAACCAAGGATCACCGCGCCGACCGCGCTGATCGTCATAAGCAAGCCAATGCCGAGCTTGCGCTTCGTGACAAGGTTTCGGATCGCGCCGGGCGCGAACGTATACGCCCCTAGCAGCAGGCCGACCCAGAACAGTACTGTCGCGGGTGTCTCTACCCCGGACCAGTCCAGCGCCAGGCCTATGCCGAGGGCTACGCCGGAGAAGATCGGCAGTAGCAACTCGGGGTCCTTCCACCATGGCCGATCGAGTTCTTCGATCTCTGTGGCGGGTTCGTGTGCGCATCCACACGCCGAGCTCATGCGTCCGTTCCTTTCTCGCCGCAGCCGGGCACCGAGCATGCAGGGTCGATGCACGGGGCGTTTTCGTCGACAGCCAACGTCGCGTTCACCAGCGCGTTGAGCGCTGCCGCGAGGTGCGGATCGGCGATTTCGTAGCGTGTCTTGCGGCCCTCCGGCTCAGCGACGACGATGCCGCAATCGCGTAGGCAGGTCAGGTGGTTCGAGACGTTCGAGCGGGTCAGGTCCAGGTCGCGCGAAAGCACGGCCGGGTAGCTCGGGCCGTCGAGTAGGGTCATCAGGATTCTGGAGCGCGTCGGATCCGCCATGGCCCGGCCGAGCCGGTTCATGACGTCGAGGCGTGAAGCAATGGTCAGCATGTGCTGAACAATACAACGTGTGCTGAACTATTCAAAATGCACTGAACTGACGGTTACGCGTAGGTCCTGCGACCTGCAGGAATTAGTCGATGGGATAGCAAATGACTGATCCGTTGTGGTTCGGCTGCCACCCAACGCGGGAGCGACGTGGGCGGCGAGGTTCTCCAGAATCTTCACGTTGACGTCCACGCCATCCCGCAAAACCTTTACGTGTTTCCATGCGCCCATATGTTCTCTGTGTGCTGACGTAATTACAGTTTTCTGATTGTTGTAGGCTAACGAGAAAGTAACTTTGCAACTACATACTGTGGAGTTCAAATTTAACGTGTAGCGTTATTGACGCTTCGCGTTATGGGGGATAGGGTGAAGCAGATCCAGTCGTTCGCTGACAAGGACACTGAGCGTCTGTGGAATCGAGAGCGGATTCCCCGGGAAACCGGCTCGAGGCGTTGAAAGGTGATCGGCGGGGTCAGTTCAGCATTCGAATCAACGACCAGTGGCGGATCTGTTTTCGATGGTCCGCCGCGGGGTCAGAGGAGGTTGAGATCGCTGACTACCACTGACAAGCTCCCTCCGGTTCACCCCGGTGAGATCCTCATGGAGGACTTCCTCAAAGGAATGGGGATCACCCAGCAAAAGCTCGCCGTCTCCATCGGCGTTCCACCCCGCCGGATCAACGAAAATGTTCACGGTAAGCGCGCTGTAACCGCTGACACGGCCCTTCGTCTAGCGAAGTTTTTCGAGATGAGCCCCCAGTTCTGGCTCGGGTTACAGGCTCAATATGACTTGGACGTGGCGGAAGACAAGATCCTCTCGGAAATCGAGCGGATTCAACCGGTTCACGCTGTCTCGGCGTAGCGGTTACCCGAACCAGGGCCGTCAGCGTGAGGATATGTATGCGGATGGTTCGAACTAGGGAATTTGGGGCCGCCGTCGCGTGGACTTGAGTTCCGAGCGCCGCTTTTTAGCTTCGAGACGGCGCCGCACCGAGCCGCGCGTCGGCTTCGTTTTTCGCCGCGGGGGAGGGGGCGGAGCGAGCGCCTCACGCAAGAGGGCGGCCATGCGCTCTCGCGCCTCGGCGCGGTTACGGACCTGCGAGCGCTGCGTCGACGCGCTCACGGTGAGCACTGTGCCGTCCAGGCGGTGTTCGAGGTTGTGGAGGGCGCGGCGGCGTTGGGCGTCGGAAAGCGATGAGCACGTAGCGATATCGACGGAAAGCTGCACTTTGCTGTCCGTAGTATTGACGCCTTGGCCACCTGGTCCCGACGACTTCGCGAACCGCTCCGTCAGGTCGGCGGCGACGATGACCAGACCCCCGGGGATCCCTGGGCCAGGCGCGATGGTCAGGTCGTTTATACCGCCCAGCTTAGATAGAGTTGTTTCCGGATCAGACCCGCCGTGCGAGATCAGGGTAGTGTACGACCACGCCGCCACCGTCGACCTCCAACTCGACGTCGACTCCCCGTGTTCCGCTTTCGTATCGGACAGTTTCAGCATCGACGGAGCTGTAGTACTGGTCTGATGCGATCACCTGGAGGGACGGTATATCAATCCAAGCCATGATCAGCTGCGTTTTCGGAACCTGAGTCTCAAGCAGCGTCAAGCGACGAATAGGCATTGTGTTGGTGAGAGGGCACAGACCGAGATCGCAATCGAGTGCGGCTTTCAGGTCGGCTGACTGGACGATACCGGGGGAGGGCAGATCTTCAAGCTGGGCGCCCTCTTCATTGGTTTCCACCGACCACACGCCTTGCTCGGACCTAAACAGCTCGAGGCTTCGCCCCCATCCGTCGCCTTCAACGTTCACCGACACACGTTCAGTCACCCAGTTCTCCGCGGCGCGCAGCTCCCACGTGGCCTCGTATCCATCGCCGTATTGCACTCCGGAAGCGGTCAAACCGGCTCTTAAAAAATGAACTGCGGCCTAGTTCCGGATGAGGGGAATCTCGACATGCTCCCACTTATACGTGCGCTTCATGGTGAGGATTTTCCCACGCTTGATGGTGCGAAAAGGCAGGTAGCTTTCGATTTGGACCACGTACCGAGGACGAGGCATACCGGCAGAATGGTGTATTCAGTAAGTCCGCGACGCAGAAGAATCCCATGAATGAGAGCACGGCCCACACGGCCGTTGCCATCTGCAAATGGGTGAATCGTTTCGAATTGAGCGTGAGCAATCGCGGCCTGGATGAGAGCACCGTGCGAAGCGCCATCGAGGTAAAGACACAAGTCGTCCACGAGGTCATGGACTAGACGTGGGGGCGCTGGGATGAACTCGGCCCCAATGGGTGTGTGGTTACTTCCACCAATCCAGTTTTGAATAGTGCGAAGACCAGTGGGGATAGAGCCCTTCTCCCCCATCAACTCTCTTTGGAGCTTTTCAAGAAGGCCGATGGAGATGTTGGTTCGGTGGCAAAGCTCTTCTCAATGGAACACAGAACGGTGAGGTTACGCGCAACCTCTTCCGCGCTTTCCTTAAAGCCGCGGACTTCCTCCTTTTGGGCGAGTTCCGCGAGGACAACCTTGTCGACGTTGGGCGCAATACCTTCAATGCGTGAGGAAGAAATCGCCTCAGAACGCATGAGTAAGCAGGCCACAGACTCCAACTGGCCAGAAGCAGCATGACGGTTGAGATCCAAAATCTCTCGCTCGATACGTGCTGCCCGGCTGGTGAGCTCTGGGGAAAACTCCATGCCTTACTTACAAGATGGTCAGGGACATAGACCTAAAAAGGGCCTCCGGCCTTATCACGCCGGGGAATGCCGGAGCCTGATTCGGGGATCCAGCTCTCGGTAACGTAGTGAGGCTTGTAGAGGCTATCCATTCGTCAAACAGCAAATGAGTGGTTGGATAACTCTTATCCAACCACTCATTGCGGTTTATGCGCTAGATAAAGCTTAAACATACGGGGTTTCAGGGCCATAATTTGGCCTCAATGAGAATGTCAATGACACCTCAATGGGAAGATCAATGAGAACTCTTGTCATTGAAGAGGAATGAAGTTAGCATTGAGCCGTCATTGTTAACATTGAGGGCGGGTATTCATCGTGAACAATTGGTCCGAGAATCAGCTGAGAGAGCTATTGGCTGAGCTTGAGTTGCGCGGCGGTGATTCAACAACAGTCGAGGTCAAAACCGCTCAAGGGGGCATTCCGGACTCTCTACCGCAGACATTATGCGCGTTCGCAAACATGCCGAGTGGCGGCCTTATCATTCTCGGTGTCAATGAGAAGGAAGGATTCATTGTCACTGGCATTGAGAATCCTTCTGAGATGGAGGCTGCTCTGGCCTCGCAGGCGCGTCATGCCATCACCCCTCCAGTCACAGTGCATACCGACAGTGTGGCAATAGATGGCACGCATGTCGTGATTGCGGAGGTTACGGGTCTTCCGATTATTGATAAGCCTGCTATCTACAGGGGAGAAGCGTATCTTCGAATGGCTGATGGGGACTACCGTATGAGTGCCTCGGAGCTGCGCATGATGGACGTGGCAAAGCTGCATGCCGAAGAGGCAGTGTCCTATGACACGACGATTGTGGAAGGCACGAGCCTTGCAGACCTAGATAGCGACGTGGTGCAAGATTTCTTGGTTCAGGCGCGGAAAAAGAATCGGCGACTATCGGGACTTACTCAAGATGAGGACGTCTTACGGGCGCTAGCGGTGACGACCGCGACTGGAGAGCTGACGCTTGCTGGCCTGTATGCGCTGGGTTTCTATCCCCAAGGGCATTTTCCCTCCTTAGCAGTAACGGTGGCGCAAAGGCTACCAAATGGTTCGAAGCACGGGCGAGTGTTGGGGTTGGAGACCTTTGAGGGGCCCGTTCCGGTGCTGTTGAACTCGGTAATGGGATGGGTAAGGCAACGTTTAGCCGCCGTACGGCGATATCGAGAGGACGGATCAATGGTGGAAGTTCCTGAACTTCCCCTTCCGGCCATTCGAGAGGCCGTGGCTAATGCATTGGTGCACCGTGATCTTGGGCCAAATACGTTGGGTGCGGGTAAATCGATTGATGTCCGCCTATTACCGGACAAGATGGTTATCTCCAGTCCAGGAGGCCTACGGGATCTGACGGTTGAACAGATCAAGTCGAGAGATCTGGCGCGCCAGGAGATTAACCAGCGGCTCTATAGACTGTGCCGATATCTCAAAGCAGACGATGGCTCTTTTGTTATTGAGGGCGAAGGCGGCGGCGTGCAGCTCATGCTGGATGCCGCGCGAGAGCAAGGACTACCGGAGCCTGACCTGATAGATTCTGGCGTGCAATTTACGGTGAAGATGTGGCGGCCGGACACTCGTGGAGAGGCCCGTATCTGGGAGCCACTACGCAAGGAGGAATCAGGCACCGGCCCGGAACGACGAGTGGATGCACCAGTGACCTTGGAACGCCTGGGTGTTAACGCCCCGCGCGTAGCGGAGGCGCTGCGTACGGCGGCACAACCGCTGTCTATCGGCGAAATAGAAACAGCCACAAACCTTACTCGAGCGCAGGTCCGATATGCGCTGAAGTCACTGGTGAAGGCACGATTCGTGCGTATGGATGGCACGCGCGGTTCACAAGCGACAACCTATGAATGGCTAGCTAACCGCGGGGCTGCAGGCGCTTAACCAGCTGCTCGTGGTGGACTGCGGCAAGGCAGCCGGCGTCGACGACGCGCCGGGCTAGCTCCTTGTCCCCCATCTTGGCGGCAAAGGCCATGCCCATGGTGATGTCATGGTCGGGGCGGCCGATGAGCGTGATTTCATCGCCAGGAGTGATGCGGCCAGGCTCGATGATGCGCAGGTAGGAACCGCAATCGCCGCGCTCCGTGAAGGACTTGAGCCAACCGGGCTCGTCCATCCGGCCGGAGAAGGTGGCACAGGGCGTGCGCGGGATAGACACTTCAAGCACGCACTCCCCCACCTGAATCTGCTGGTTGATCAGCATATTCGGCCAGGAAATCCCTTCGGTGGTGAGGTTCTCCCCGAAGTAGCCATCACGCAGCACACGGTTGAGCGTGCCCTCCCAGTAATCGAGCTCCTCACGGGCCACGGCATACACGGCCTTCTCGGCGCCGCCGTGGTGGGCGTGGTCACCGATGGAATCCCCCACCACGCCAGAGCCGTCACCATAGTTGGGCCCGGGTATTTCCAGATCCAGGAAGGGGCGTGGCTGCTTATCGATGCCCGTGTACTCGTGCTGCCCGTGCGGATTGGGGCGGCGGACAGCGACGTTCGTGGAGATAACCTTCATGCTCACCTATTGTGGCACACCTCACGGGCTTACATATCGTGATCGCGGAAGAGCGCTTCGGCGGTCACGAGGTCGTAGAAGAAGAGGCGGGGGGCGAGCGGGAGGACGTCGGCAAGCATGGGCATGTCCTCCTTGAGGAGCGGGCTTTCCATGATGATGTCATTCGCCGCAGCGCGGGACGCCAGGGCGAAGGCATAGGAAATATAGGGCATCCAGGCCGCTGCATTGAGTTCGTCGGCGGTGTTTCCGCTGGCAAAGGCACCCAACGCGATGAGGGTGTGGTTGACGGACATGTCAACGCCCGCGTTTTGCACCAGCGAGGCCAGTGCCGTGGCGTCCTTGCGCAGGTGCTCGATGGTGCCCAGCGCATCGAGGGCGCCGTTGTTGGCAAAGCACTCGCGCAGCGCGGCGACGCGGCCGGCCTCCCCCATCAGGTCATCGACGGGCGGTGTGGGGCTGTGAATGGTCGCAGCATTGAGTAGCATCGGGCGGGTCAGTCCATCAGCGCCGGACTCGCGCACGGCGGTGAGCTCGGGGTTCTCGCTGGCGGAGGGATCGAGGAGGAGATCCAGGTAGCTATCGGCGCCGGATTCGGCGGCGGCCTCCAGCGGCGAGTGGAACAAGCGCGTGCGCGCAAGCGAGCGGGCCTGCTGGTTGACGCTGACGCCGGTGCGCGCCAGGGCGTGGACCGCGGCCTCCGGCTGGGCGCGCAGGCGATCGATGGTGCTGTCGAACATTGCCTGCAGTTTGGGGTTGGGGCTGCGCTGGGAGAGCACGTGGAGCGCGCGGAAGGTGTCCCAGAGCTGCTCCGGGGTCCAGTCCTTTGAGGCGAGCGCCGCCGGTGAGCCTTCCGGCGTGATCACAATGGAGGCGCTGGAGGGGCGTGCAGGGGCGGCGAGGTTGGAGGAGGCGCGGAGCTCGCGGACATCGACAAGCAGCGAGCCCTGCTCAGCAAGCTCGGCGGGCAGCTCAAACCCCTCTTCGGTGGGCGTCAATTGGGTGGACGCTACGGTGGGCTCGGCCAAAGGCCAGGCCCAGCCCACTAAATCTGCCTGAGGTTCTGCGTTCTGCTCGATGATAATCTCATCGCCGTTGAGTAGGCCGCGGCTGACGAAGGGGGACTTACGGACGGTGGCCAGCGCCGCATAGATGAGGCTGGTGGATGCGGATGCTTCGTACTCGACGATGCGCCGCTCCAGGCTGCGGGCCTGGTGAGCCGCGCGCTCCTCCGCCGGGAGGGAATCCAGGTAGTCCTCATAAGACAACGTGGACCACATGAGGAAAAGCTCTGCCGTTGGCTGTTTGCGCACGGCATTGGCCAGCGCGGCATTGGGCACGGCCAGGCTGGTGACGGCCTGCGTGGTCTTGGACGTGCGGGCCAGCTCCTTAATCTTCTGGCGGCCGTCGATGGTCACGAACTTCGCCAGCGGCAGCGGGCGCGGCGAGTGGACGGTAAACATGTCGTCCTGGTCGAGCTGGCCTGCGAGGATGACCGGCTTATCGGAGTGCTCCGTGGGTTCGAGACCAATGCGCTTCACGCGGCTGAACAGGGCCTCCGGCCACACGTCGAATTCGAGCTCGTAGCCGGCCTCGCTGGCCACGACCTCGCGGCGGGATACCTCGGTGTCCTCGAAGGTGCGCAGGCCCTTCTCCAGCGCAATGGGCTTCTTCGGCGGCGAGGCCAGGGTGTAGCTGAACGCCGAATGCGCGCCGAGGGCGTCGATGATGCGGAAATCGATGCCGCGCGGGCCTTCGTTCGTTGCGCGCATGTGGAGGCCCTCGGCGAGGGAGATAAATCGGACGTCGGCAAGCTCTGCGTCACGCCACAGCGACACCTTGTACCGACCCACCCAGGGGTCTTCGTAGAGGTCGCTGGGGAAAGGCTCGGCGATGCCCGCCTCGAACGTCTGCTCCGAGACGTCCTCCTGCTCTCCGCCCAGCGGCGCGTAGGTCAGGTCAATGCGCCACTCCCCTTCCGTCAGAAGGTGGACGCGGGGGGACTTGGTGAACACCGGCTCGCCGTCGAGGCCGCGCGCGTTAGGCAGGACGGCAACGTCAAAGTCCCACTCGAAGTCGCCATGCTTGGCGACGTCCACCGGCTCCCTCTGTGGCACCTCCACCCGGTCTGGAAGCGTACCGACCTCCCAGCCGGCCCACACGCCGAGCGGCTCGGCTTCCTCCAGCGTGCCCTGCGGGGCGATGAGCGTGGTGCGGTCGTAGACGATAAACGGGGCGGCGTCGGTGATACCGGTGAAGGTAGTGGGCTCGATGAGCTCCTCCGCGCCGTCCGGGAGGCTGACCTCGATGCGGGTGAAGGGGCCGGGAATACCGACGTTGATCGGTTCCTCCGTGGAGAATT
Organism: Corynebacterium axilliensis; assembly: GCF_046097495.1. Lineage (NCBI taxonomy): Bacteria > Bacillati > Actinomycetota > Actinomycetes > Mycobacteriales > Corynebacteriaceae > Corynebacterium > Corynebacterium axilliensis. The sequence goes on along the minus strand of NZ_CP175768.1, from coordinate 1,810,357 downwards.
CACGCAGCGTATGAGGGCGATCGATGAAGTGAGATTCGACAACCCACCGCGGATCTTCTACGTCAGCTTCAGGGTCGGTGGCAGGCAGCTGGAGCATGAGGATGTTGCTGCCGCGGCGCAGGGAAAGTCGCGGGCCTTGCTCGACAATATCGGTGGTCACCAAGGGCGTCGTAGGAAGTGAATAAATCTCCGCACTCATTTGCTTCATCTTAGGACACCGCAGGGGTCTCGTGCCATGTGCCTGGTAGGAGGCTGTGAGGCCATGCGCTGCACGTGCTGAGCCGCGCGCTACCCCCGTGGTGGTTGGGTAGGGCGTGGATGAAAGTGCCTGTTCGCACCGACTCGAACACAAACCCTAAACCAACCCTCAACACCCCCAAAATAGCAACCAGAAAAGAATAATACTGCAGGCCATAGTCATTTAGATGGTGTGCCGGTATAGTTGTTGGTAGAACACCTATTCTATAGTTGCCTCGGGGGCACAATGACAACCACCACTACACCTGCACCACCAGCCTTCTTCGCTCACACCAACCCCACCAACCCACTCGCCCAAGCCCGCCACGACGTCCGCCGCGCCGACTTCGCCTGCTGGCGCGCTGCCCAACCACACCTAGACGCCGACATCGACACCACCGCCCTATCCCTAGTCAACACCTGGGGCCTCGGCGAAGGCCTTATCACCGCCGGCCTGCGCGCCCTCTTCCGCCTCGATACCCTGCCCGGGCTCAAAGCCCTCCAGGACACCCACTGCCTGCTCGATATCCACGGGCTTATCGCCATCGATAAACCCCTGTCTGCTCTTGCCGGGCTCGATGACGCAACACTAGCGCTCATCGATGCCACCCTGGTGTCCTACTTCACCCCGACCCAGCCCAACCAAGTCTTTCCCACCACCGCCAAAATCCGCCGCCGGGTCCGCGACCTAGCCAAAACCTGTTATGTCCATAGGGTTTTTGGACATGGAGTCCGGTGTCTTCTTGGACACGGAATCCATGGAGTTCTTGGACACTTCTAGCGGTTTATGGTTATGGCCTGCGTTTCGGCCGGGGTTTGGATAGTTTCGGGTTCATCCGCGGTGGTTGGCGATGTTTCATTCCTTCAACGAGGTTGATGTTGATCTGGCCACCTGGTGGCCTGTGGCTCAACGTGATTGGCAGCGGCACGCTGAAGAGGAATTCACCGTCATGGGCCGTGTAAAACTCCGCAACGTTATCGGCTGTGACCGTGGAGTAGAGCCTGCGGTTTTTAAACCTCAGACCAATGTAGAGACCGAAGCCGCACACGCGTACAACGCCATCTTTGCTCACGCAGAGCTGGTCTGGGATGCCCCAATGGTTTGTTGAATTTGTCGTCGGCACCGTTAGTGTGGGGGTATCGGTGGAAGGTATGCCCTGCTGAGCTGCCATGTCATCGGTGCTGGCCTCGTGTGAAGTTGCCGCTTCCACGGGGCCGTTTAGCATTTCGGGTACAGCGTGTGGATTGTGAGCCTGGTTGTAGGCGACTACGCGGGCCCAGACCTGCTCAGGATCGAGTGGATGCGTAGGCGACGGTGCCTTGGGGAAGGTATCGAAAGCCTGGCGTGGTGTGATGTGCATTTTGCCGACCAGCAGTGATTGATGCCGTCGTCGCTCGTTGTACACCTGGCGATATTCAGCCAGATAGGCGTTGACCTCAGCAAGGCTAACTGGGTGGCGTGCATCGAGGAACTGGGTCAACGTGCGGTGAGAGCGCTCGTCTTTTCCCTGGGTTGTCGGGGCGAAACCAGCAATAGCAAGAACGCCTTGGCTGGCGAGCCAAGTTTCAGTAGCAGAGAGAAAACCACGGTGATAGGTGGCAAACGCATCGCCATTGTCGGAAAGGATTTCTTGGGGCTTGCCGTAGGCGGCGAACGCTGCGGCCAGCACAGCGCGCGCATCAGTACCGTTTTCTGGCAGAGCGAACGCTGTGGTTCCGACATCGAACCTGCTGGCATCATCGATAACCTGGTAAATCGTGACATGTGTGTGGGCGTGGTCAAAGAGGCGATAGACCAGTCCATCGATCTGCCAGAGTTCACCGACGAGAGCGCGGGCGAAGCGCTTATAGGAGCTGCGTGGCCGTTTGCGGGCGTTGGCATCAACGAATCCCAGCTCATGAAGCCACGAGGCGATTGTAGAACGCGACGGTGTGGAATCTGGACCTACAGTGTCGAACAAGAAGTAGTAGATCGACCAAGGCCCATAATCCAAGCCTTGCTCCATCAACTCCTGCCTGGCGTGGACGACTGCGATTTTGTCGGCCTCGTGGAATTTCTTAATCGGATTCTTCGGGGCAGTCGAATCCGGCACAATGCCTGCCCGACCCTTCTGCGCTATCCGGCTTTTGATGTTGTGGTACGTCTGCCGCGAGATTCCCAATTCTTTGCAAAACTGTGTGACCGTCTTGCCGTCACGAACGGGATCGAAATCTGCGACCTTTCTACGCTTATGCAATGGAATAGCCATCCGGCTATTCCACCGCCGCAAACGTCCAAAAAGCCACTAGACATCCCGTCCAAAAACATCCTGGACTCCGTGTCCAAAATGTCGCTAGACATCACAGACCTAGCCAAAACCCTGGACCCGAGCATTGCCTTTCGCGATACTAGGCCGAAAGACACCTACACGTTTTCGTCCAACGGCACGAAAGCCTGGCTAGAACTCGGCGTGGATGAAGCAACCGGCATTGCTATCGATGCCTTCATCCGGGAAACCGCCACCAAGCATGATCTTTCGCTTACTGATGCGATAAAGAAGCTTCTGACCGGGGCGATTGAACCACCAGCAACCATTGTGCTGCACACCTACCAAGCCTGTGATGTAGAGAATGCCCCGACCTACATCAACGGCTACGGGTGGCGCAGTGCGCCTATCCCACACACCAAGAAGCGGGACTTAACCGGACCGGTCAAAGAGTCTGATTCTTACCAACCATCGGGAACTATCCGCAGCAGTGTGGAAGGCCGGGACGGTACCTGCCGGTTGAGTGGGTGTGACAGGCCGGCGATGTATTCGCAGTTGGATCATCGGCACAACTATGCCGAGGGTGGAAAGACGCATCCGTCGAATATGGCGTGCTTGTGCCAGCATCACCACAACATGAAGACCGATGGACGGCTGGGCTATGTCATGGACCCGGATACCGGGGATATTGTCTGGCTTTTCGACGACAGCACCTGGGCAACCACCAGCCCAGAAGGCCCGCTGTCTGATGGGATGAAGAGGTGGGTGCAAACAGTAGGCCAGCACATGACCGCCTACCGTAAATTCGCCCGCGAGCAAGCCCAGTACCTCAAACAGCAACTCGATGACTACCGCGCCGAACAACAAGCCAAAGAACAGGCCAACGCTGACAAGGAAGCCGACGGGGAAGCCGGCACCGACACTCACGACGACATCCCCTTCTAACCCCCACCGTCGAAAACAACGACGTCGAAGAAAACGACGTCTCCCGCCACAACGAAACACAAAAAATCCCCCGCACACAGCGGAGGATTTAAGGAAGGCGAGGTGTATTAGCCGATCAGCTTGCGGAGTGCAGAGAAGTCGACCTTCACGATGCCCATGTTCTGCAGGAAGGCGGCGATTGCTGCCAGAACGGCGGTAGCGAGGCCTGCGCCCAGGAGGCCAGAGCCGACAGAGGAAGCAGTCTTGCTGGAGCCGTCGTCGTTTTTAGCGCCGTCGTTGTCTGCGCCGCCGTTACCGTTGTCTGCGTCGTCGCCAGCGCCGAACCACCAGTCCTGGATGATCAGGTTGGCAACGTCGGTGTTGTCGATGTACTTGCCGCGAACCGGGTCGGTGTTGGTGGCCTTAGCCTTGATGTCCTCAGAGCCAGCGCCCTGGAAGAAGAACGGAACAACCTGGTTGGTGTGCTGGCCGGAGTACCACTGGTGCTCCGGAGCCTTGCCCTCCTCGCCGGTCTGCGGGTTCCAGGACTTGGTCTCATCCTTGCCGGAGAGGTAGCCGGTCTCGTGGTCAGCGGTGACGATGAGCAGGGTCTCGTCCCAGCTGGAGTTCTCCTCAACCCACTCGATGGCGGCGTCGACGGACTTGTTGAAGTCCTGGGTCTCCTCGATGTCACGGCCGGTCTGGTTGGAGTGGCCGGACCAGTCGATGGCGCCGCCCTCGATCATGACGGAGAAGCCCTTGTCGTTTTGGCCCAGGACGTTCAGGGCGCCCTTGGTCATGGTCGGCAGGTCAACGACCTCGTTCTTCGGGTCGGTGCCCGGCTCGGCAGCGTCCGGGTTGCCGTCGCGGCCCTGCTGCAGGGTGGAAGCAACCGGTGCGAGGCCGAAGTACTTCTTGTCAGCCTCCACGTTGCCCTCGGCCCACTTCTCAAAGTCGGCGGTGTTCTCTGCGAACTCCCAGCCGGCGGAGCCATCACGCAGGGAGTTGAAGGACTCCTCGGAGATGTAGTGGTAGTCCGGCTGGGAAACCTTCTGAGCGTTGTCGTCGAACTCCGGGTGGCCGGCGCCCATGATGACGGACAGGTCGGAATCGACCATTTCGGCAGCGATCTCGGTGTAGTTGTTGCGGTTCTTGTTGTGTGCCGCGAACGCAGCCGGGGTGGCGTGGCTGAACGGGACGGAGCTGACAACACCAGCGGACTTGCCGTGGGAAATCGCCTGCTCAGAGATGTTCTTCAGGGAGTGGCCGTAGCCGGACTTGCCCAGCACGCCGTTCTCGACCTTCTGGCCGGTGGCCATGGCGGTGCCTGCAGCAGCGGAGTCGGTGACCTTGTTGTGCTTGACGTAGTCGTGGTCGGTCCAAGCCTTCTCCGGTTCGTAGGAACCGCCTACCGGGAAGGTGGTCATGGACAGGCGCTCGAAGTCCTCGAAGGCCTGCACAGACTCGCCGTCGAGTTCCTTGACCTCGCCGTCGAATGCGCCCTCAACCAGGTACTTGGACTGGCCGGTCTCGTAGAGGTTGGTGGACGCAATGTGGTTGTAACCCATGCCGTCACCAATCATGTAGATGACGTTCTTCGGGCCGCTGGTCGCAGCCTGAGCGGGGGCGACAACGCCAGCGGTGGCGATGGAGGCGACAGTGACTGCAGAAAACAACGAACGGCGACGCCCCTTGAAAAGAGGCTCGCCGTTCTTAATGCGGGAAGGAGGTTAGGCCATCTGCAGCGTGGTGACGCAGGTGGCGCCCTCGTCGGTGGTGTCCAGGGGGACCTCGCCGGACTTGCCGTCCTTCGTGACGGTGATGGTGCCGTGCTTATCCGCCGGCAGCCAGTAGCCGATGAAGCCGTTGTCGTGCGTGGTGGTGTCCTCGTTGACCAGCTCCTCACCGGAGTCATCGGTGATGGTGACGTGGATGTCCTCATGGCTCAGCTCGCCCGTGCAGGTGGTCAGGGAGTGGTTGAAGCAGTCGTGGGTTTGGGTGAGGTACGGCGCGATGGAGACGTAGAACTTGTCCTCCGGAAGCGGCAGGGAGGCCTGCTGCCCGTCGGCGGTGAGGATTAGCTCGTCCGGGCGAATGGACGCGTGCAGGTCCTTGTCACGCTGGTCCTTCGGGGTTTGCTCGAGTTCCTCGATGATCTGGGTGCCATCCTTGCCGGAGAGGTCGAACTTGGCCAGGATGTCGTCGGCTGAGACCTGCTGAACCTCACTATCGGAGGAGGCTTCGTTCCCGACGGGGCTCTCGGTGGAGCAAGCGGACAGAGAGATAGCTGCGGCACAGGCGGCAGCGAGAGAGATGAGGCGTTTCATAGTGCTTTCAAATGAATCCGATTGGGGACTCTTTTAGGCTATACCCCTCCCCCGTATCAATCAAAAGCTTGAGGGAAATATCATTCTTATGGATTCGGAGGGCTATGCGCTTGCCGACGCCGCCAGTGTCACCAGCACCTACTACACTGTCAAAGCATGACTAACCCGAGCGATACCACCGCCCACCGCTACACGCCGGAGCTCGCCGCGCAGATTGAAAAGACGTGGCAGCAGTACTGGAAGGACAACGGCACGTTCCATGCGCCGAACCCTGTCGGTCCGCTTGCTGAGGGAGGAGAACTCCCCGCGGAGAAGCTGAACGTGCAGGACATGTTCCCCTACCCTTCCGGCTCGGGCGTGCACGTGGGTCACCCGCTGGGTTATATCGCTACGGATACGTACGCGCGCTTTAACCGCATGCTGGGCAAGAACGTCCTGCACACGCTGGGCTACGACGCCTTTGGTCTGCCTGCTGAGCAGTACGCCATCCAGACTGGTACGCACCCGCGCACCACGACGGAGGCGAATATCAAGAACATGCGCCGCCAGCTGGGCCTGCTTGGCCTGGGCCACGATCCGCGCCGCTCCGTGGAGTCCACTGACCCGTCCTTCTTCAAGTGGACGCAGTGGATCTTCCTGCAGATTTACAACTCCTGGTTTGATGAGGAGCAGCAGAAGGCGCGCCCGATCTCGGAGCTCATCAAGGAGCTCGAGGTGGGCAAGCGTAAGACTAAGGACGGCCGCTACTACGCGGACCTCTCCAAGGAAGAGCAGCGCCACGCGCTCGATGAGTTCCGTTTGGTCTACCTGTCCAACTCCACCGTCAACTGGTGCCCGGGCCTGGGTACCGTGCTGGCGAATGAGGAGGTCACCGCGGAGGGCAAGTCTGAGCGCGGCAACTTCCCGGTCTTCCGCAAGAACCTGCGTCAGTGGATGATGCGCATCACCGCCTACTCGGACCGCCTGCTCGATGACCTGGACTTGCTGGACTGGCCGGACAAGGTCAAGTCCATGCAGCGCAACTGGATTGGTCGCTCCCGCGGCGCGGAGGTCACCTTCCACGCGGAGGGCTATAACATCGACGTCTTCACCACGCGCCCGGACACCCTCTTCGGCGCGGAGTACGTGGTGCTGGCCCCGGAGCACGAGCTTGTCGACGCTCTCCTCTCCCCCATCCCCTACGACGATGACGTGGACGAGCGCTGGACCTTCGGCAACGACGACCCCAAGGAGGCCGTGGAGGCCTACCGCGCCTCCATTGCAGCGAAGTCCGACCTGGAGCGCCAGGAGAATAAGGAAAAGACCGGTGTCTTCCTGGGCACCTATGCCACCAACCCGGTCAACGGCAAGAAGGTGCCGATCTTCATCGCGGACTACGTCCTGACCGGCTACGGCACTGGCGCCATCATGGCGGTTCCGGCGCACGATACGCGTGACTACGAGTTCGCCACGGTCTTTGGCCTGCCGATTACCGAGGTCGTTGCCGGCGGCGACATCGCCAAGGAGGCCTATACCGAGTCCGGCAAGGCCGTGAATTCCGCGAATGACTCCCTTGATCTCAACGGTATGTCCAAGGACGAGGCCATCGCCGCCATCATCCCGTGGCTGGAGAAGCAGGGCGTGGGCCGCGAGAAGATCCAGTACAAGCTGCGTGACTGGCTGTTCGCCCGCCAGCGCTACTGGGGCGAGCCCTTCCCCATCGTCTACGACGCGGAGGGCCAGGCCTACCCGCTGCCGGAGTCGATGCTGCCCATCGAGCTGCCGGAGGTAGAGGATTACAAGCCGGTGTCCTTCGACCCGGACGATGCCGATTCTTCCCCGCAGCCGCCGCTGGCGAAGGCCCGCGAGTGGGTTGAGGTGGAGCTGGACCTGGGTGATGGCCCCAAGACCTACTACCGCGACACCAACGTCATGCCGCAGTGGGCGGGTTCCTCCTGGTACCAGCTGCGCTACATCGATCCGACGAACGATGAGAAGTTCTGCGATCTGGAGAACGAGCGTTACTGGACCGGCCCGCGCCCGGAGGAGCACGGCGCCAACGATCCGGGCGGCGTGGACCTCTACGTCGGCGGCGTGGAGCACGCCGTGCTGCACCTGCTCTACTCGCGCTTCTGGCATAAGGTGCTCTTTGACCTGGGCTTTGTAAGCTCCAAGGAGCCCTACCGCCGCCTGTACAACCAGGGCTACATCCAGGCCTACGCCTACACGGATTCTCGCGGCGTCTACGTTCCGGCCGCCGAGGTAGTAGAACGCGATGGCGCGTTCTACTACGGGGATGAAAAGGTCAACCAGGAGTACGGCAAGATGGGCAAGTCCCTGAAGAATGCCGTGGCCCCGGATGACATCTGCAACGACTATGGTGCCGATACCCTGCGAGTGTACGAGATGTCCATGGGCCCGCTGGATACCTCCCGCCCGTGGGCGACCAAGGACGTGGTGGGTGCGCAGCGCTTCCTGCAGCGCCTGTGGCGCCTGGCTATCGATGAGAACTCCGGCGAGCTGTCCACGACGGACGCCGCGCTTTCCGACGATGACCTGAAGCAGCTCAACCGCACCATCGCCGGCGTGCGCGACGACTATGAGAACCTGCGCCTCAACACCGTCGTGGCCAAGCTCATCGAGTACGTCAACTACCTGACCAAGACCTATCCGAAGGGCGCGCCGCGCGCGGCCGTTGAGCCGGTAGCGCAGCTGGTCTCCCCCGTCGCCCCGCACATCGCGGAGGAGCTGTGGAAGCGCTTCGGCCACGAGAAGACCATTACCTACGAGTCCTTCCCGGAGTTCGACGAGAAGTACCTCGTGGACGACGAGATTGAGGTGCCGGTGCAGATCAACGGCAAGGTCAAGGCCCGCGTCATGGTGCCGGCCGACGCCGACCAGGAAACCGTCGTGGGCGTGGCGAAGAACGACGAGCGCATTGCGGAGCTCACCGCCGGCAAAAACGTGGTCAAGGAGATCTACGTGCCGGGCCGCATGGTGAACCTGGTGGTCAAATAAAACCACCGCGGTCGCGGCGTGGAGCTAGTCCAGCTCTTGGTTTAGCTCCTCGCGCACCTTGGTGATGATCGCGCCGAGGAAGCCCTCGCACCCTTCGGTGATGATGGGGAATGTGGAGTCATCCTCAATAACGCCCAGCGTGAACAGTAGGTCGCGGGTGATGGCGTGCGTGTAGTCGTATTCCGGGTTGAACTCCCACTCGCCGCGCAATAGGTGGACCAGCTCAAAGGAGAGTTGAGGGATGCCCTCCGGTTCGGCGTAGGCGTAGGGGATGTTGTTCAGGACGACTTGCGTTGCCCAGAGCGGATCGCTCATGGCCTTGCGGCCATATTTGGTGAGCTTGATTTCCGTCGTTGTGGTCTTGATCCAATCCAAGTCCGTCAAGAAACCCCGCAAGTTCAGCAGCGGCTGGTGGTAGTCTTCGCGCTTGACCTCATCAAAATCATTGGGGCTATTCAGACCCTCCTTGAGCCGGGCCACCGCCGCCTGCTTCAGGTAGCCGGCCCCGGTCAGGCGTGGGAATTCCTCGATGACCTCGAGGTATTCGCGTATGCGCTGGCCGACGTGGGCGGCGATGGCGTCGTCAAGCGCCGGCAGCTCGTAGTCAGGGCGCAGCTCCGGGTAGGTTTTGTGGATCTCCGCGCGCCACTCCTCCAGCATCTTCGTCGTAGGCGTGCCCAACTGCTCCAGCTCATCGTGGAGGGGATCCAGCGGCAAATCCCCTGGCAGTGCGGGCTTCGTGCCGCCCTCCAGGTTCGCTGCCTCGGTGCCCATCGTGGCCAGGCGTTGCGCCACGGCAGGCGGGTAGAAGGTGGTGAGGCGCTGGTGGATTTGATCCAGGGTGTAGTTGGGAAAGTGCGCGAAGATGTGCTCCATGCTGTCCGTGGGCACGGCCATGTAGGCCATGGTGGACTGGACATCCACCACCACCTTCAACATCTCCTCGGCGCTTCCTAACGCACTGACCAGGTCAGGGCCCTCGCCGGCGATGAGGGCGGGCAGCCCCATGACCACGCGGGAGCTATCGGCGATGCTCAGCACGATGTTCCACGCGCCCTCCGAGGGGTGATACTGCGCGCCGTCGCGGAAGGTCTCGAAGAAGTCCTCGTCGATGATGGCCAGGACGTCGATGGGCTCGTCGCCGCCGGCCTCCACGAGGATGCCCGGCGCCGCGGGCTCAAGGCCCAAGGCGGCATGGACGATGATCATCATCTCCCCCACCGTGAGCTCCGCTGGCGCGGCGACGAAGCGGGACGTGGTGAAGAAAGGATTCTCCACGTCGATGCGGACGTTCCTGGCTAGGTTCATAGTCACCGACAGTATTAGAAAAGCCTGCTACGCGCGCGCCAACGCTTCTCCCACGCGCTTGCCCGAGTGGATGCAACCGCCCAGGAAGGTTCCTTCCAGCGCGTTCTTGCCGTGCATTCCGCCGCCGCCGAAGCCGGAGGCCTCGCCGCAGGCATAGAGGCCAGGAAGCACCGTGCCATCGGGATTGAGGCACTGGCCGTCGAGGTTGGTCTCCAAACCGCCGAGCGTCTTGCGGGTGAGGAGCTTCAGGCGCACCGCGATAAGCGGGCCTTTGGATTCATCGAGGATGCGGTGCGGGGGAGCCACGCGGATGAGCTTGTCGCCGAGAAAGCCGCGGGCTACGCGAATGTAGTTGACTTGGGCGTCCTTGCTAAAGGGGTTATCCAGCTGCGAATCCCGGTCCTCTAGGACTCTCCTAAGGTGGGCAACATCTATGGTGGGGGAGCCCTCTGGTGAAATGCGGTTCATTCCGGCGACCAGATCCTCCAGGTTGTCTTCCACAATCCAGTCGATTCCGTTCTCCATGAAAGCTTTGACTGCCACGTGTGTGCCGGGGCCTAGTTTGCCGGCGAGCTTCTTGAACTCCTTGTCCGTCAAGTCCGGGTTCTGCTCTGAACCGGAGAAGATGAACTCCTTGTCCACGATCTCCTTGTTGAGTACGAACCAGGAATAGCCGTGACCGGTCTGGCCGATGTGCGTCAGCGCCGCCAGGTTATCGGTGCCGGGGAAGAGGTTCGTGGGCAGACGGTTGCCTTCCGCGTCGAGCCAGATCGCGGACGGCCCCGGGATGATGCGTATGCCGTGGCCAGGCCAGATGGGATCCCAGTTGGTCATTCCTTCCGTGTAGGCCCACATGCGGTCGGTATTGACAACGGAGGCACCGGCGTTCTGGGCGATGTCTATGCCGCGGCCGTCGACATGCGCGGGCACGCCCGTGACCAGCTCCTTCGGGCACTCGCCCCAGCGCTCGGTGGGCCACATCTGGCGCACCTTCTCCACGTTGCCGCCTATACCGCCGGTGGCGATGACGACAGCGGAGCCGCGCAGTTCGAAGTGCTTGACCACATCCCTCGAGCTCGCCTCACCACGCGGCTGGTTGGTGGGGGAGAGGACGCTGCCGCGCACGCCGACCACACGCGGGTTTCCGCTGTCGTCGTTCTCAACGACGAGCTCATCCACGCAGTGGCGGAAATGGAATTCTACCTGGCCTTTTTCTTCTGCTTTAAGGAGTGGCTTGCGAAAGACGCGCACTACCTCTGGACCCGTGCCCCACGTGAGGTGGAAGCGTGGCACGGAGTTTCCGTGTCCGGAGGCATCGCCCGAACCGCGCTCGGCCCAGCCGATGGTGGGCAAGACGTTGAGGCCTAGGCCTTTGAGGTAGGAGCGCTTTTCATTGGCGGCGAAGCGCACGTATTCGCGTCCCCATTTGTGGCCCCAGTAGTCATGGCGGTCATTGTCGGTGACTGGGTCGTAGTCTGCGGAGTTCGCCCAATCGCGCCAGGCCAACTCTTCGGAGTCCTTGACTCGCATCAGGGATTGCTCGGGGGAGTCCACATAAAACAGTCCGCCGAGTGACCAAAAAGCCTGCCCGCCGAGGTTGTTGCGGTTCTCTTGTTCCAGGAAAATGACGTGCTTGCCGCCCTTGAGGGCCTCGTAGCCGGCGACCATGCCAGCGAGGCCGCTGCCGACGATGATGATGGAATTCTCAGCCGAGGTAGTTTCTTTCATGACAGGAATGATAAAAGAAACTGGCCTCAATTGAGTGCCTTGGCTCGCATATCATCGTCTCTGCGCCGAGGAAATGGAGTAGGCGTAGGTGGTGTTCACCTTCTCCACGAGGGGCAGGATGTCGTAGGTCGCCACAATCTCATCCTCTTGGTTGTAGAGCACGGCATCCCAGCAGACTTCGCCGTAACCATCGGTGACGCGCGGGGTGATGCGCTTAGCGGTGAGCTCTACGCGGATGGAATCGTCATAGGTCACGGCATGGACGCAGAGGTATGGAAGACTCAGTTGCGCGAGCTGGATAAGAAGATGGGTGGCGAAATCCTCGAAGAGTCGGCCCAGCTCCTGGTGGCCACCATGCCGGTTGAGTGAAATACCCAGTCCTTCGGTCTGCTCCACGGCGGAGCTATGGCGTGCCTAGCTGAGGCCGCCATCAAGTTGGGCAAGACGCTGTGCTCCCACGAGATCCTCATTACAGATGAGGAGGGGAGAAGACTGTGCACCGCTCGGATTACGAATGCGCTGGTATCCCCGAGAACGGGAGGGGAGTAAAAAGGGGGCCGTAAATGAAATGTAAAAATCGGGGTCAAGGGGTGTAAAGATGCTGCAAAGAAGCGTTAGGGCCGGGGGAGAGCGGGCCTAACGTCAATGCTCGGCAGGTGCTTTAGTCACCGGCGCTCGGTGTTCATACGCACCGGGCACAACCTTGTATTGCTTTCACCCAAGGGGGTCTCTCCCACATGTTGGACATTCTGGTCATCGTGATCGTGGTTCTGACATTTAGCGCTCCCTCCGCCATCAACGAGTTTATGGACGGAGATGCCTAAATCATGAACACCATCACTGCGGTCATCGGGCTCATCATTGTTGTAGCGCTCGTGGCCTACCTCATCATTTCCCTTATTGACCCGGAGCGTTTCGCATGATCGCCAGCATCGCGGCAGTGGTGCCGCAATACCTTGCCCTCTGTGTACTCCTCGGTGCAGCGTACGTGCCGCTCGGCAACTGGATGGCCCGCGCCTATAGCTCCGACAAAGACTGGGCCGTGGAGCGCCTCGTGTACAGAATCCTCCGGGTTGACCCCAACCGGGGCCACAACGCCAAGAATTACACGCGGGCGCTGCTGGGATTCAGCCTGGCCTCCGTGCTGGTTCTCTATGCGGTGCAACGTCTCCAATCCGTCCTGCCCAGCTTTGGCAATGCCCGGGAAGAGGCGGTGGAGCCGTGGATGGCCTTCAACACTGCGGCCTCCTTTACCTCCAACACCAACTGGCAGTCCTACTCCGGTGAAGACACCCTGACCAACGCCTCCCAGATGTTGGGCCTGACCGTGCAAAACTTCGCCTCGGCAGCCGTGGGTATGTGCGTTGCCGTCGCCCTCATTCGCGGTATCGGCCACCTAGGTTATAGCCGTGACACGCTGGCCACTGAGAGCGGTCAGCACCTTATCGGCAACTTTTGGGTAGACCTCACCCGTGGTCTCGTCCGCATTCTGCTTCCCCTGTCACTCATCATCTCCACCGTGCTCATTCTCGGCGGCACCATGCAGACCTTTGGCTCCAACCTGGTGACCGCTTCGGGCGTGGACATTTCGCGTGCGCCCGTGGCCAGCCAGGAAGCAATTAAGCTCCTGGGTACCAACGGCGGCGGCATCTTCGGCGCCAACTCGGCGCACCCGTTTGAGAACCCGACTGGCTTTACCAACCTGGTGGAGATTTTCTCCCTGCTTGTCATCTCTTTCTGCTTTATCCGCGTCTACGGCGTGATGCTGAATTCCCAGAAGCATGCGTGGACGCTTCTGGGTGTGGCCGGCGGTCTCTGGACACTCATGGTGGTCCTGGTCAACTGGTCTCAGCGCACCCTTGTCGGCGGTGCGGCACACGCGGCCGGGGCCAACATGGAGGGCATCGAACAGCGCCTCGGCATTGATGCCTCCGCGTTGTTTGCAGTCTCCACGACGGGCACCTCGACGGGTGCGGTGGACTCCATGCACGATAGCTATTCCCCGCTCGGCGGTGGCCTGCTCATTCTCAACATGTTGTTGGGTGAGATCGCGCCGGGCGGTGTGGGCACCGGCCTGTATGGCCTGCTCATTGTAGCCATCCTGGCCGTCTTTATCGGCGGCCTACTGGTGGGGCGTACCCCGGAATTCATGGGCAACAAGATCGGCCGCAAGGAAATCTCCGCGGTCAGCCTGTACATCCTCACCATGCCCGTCTTGGTCCTCGTGGGCGTCGGCGCCTCGGTGGCCCAACGCAAGCTGGTAGAACTCTCGGCGACGAACTTTGGCGCGCCGGGTACCGCGGACAATGCGCACGGGCTTTCCGAGGTCCTCTATGCGTTCACCTCCGCTGCTAACAACAATGGCTCCGCTTTCGCCGGCCTGACGGTTACTGAGCCCTGGTGGCAGATCACCTTGGGTCTGGCCATGCTGTTGGGCCGCTTCTTGCCCATCGTCTTTGCCCTGTACCTCGCCGGCAGCCTGGCAGGGCAGAAGCGCCAGGCCACCACGGCTGGCAGCTTGCCGACGTCCGGCGTTACCTTCGCACTCCTCACCATAGGCGTGATTCTGCTGGTCGCCGCACTAACCTTCTTCCCCGTTCTCACCCTGGGTCCCATTTCGGAGGCACTATCATGACAACCCCAACCATGACCACAGAGCCGAATTCTGAGCCGGACAAGGCTCCTCGCCGCGCGGCTTCTGAGAAAAACAACGGCCTCGCCGCGGCGGCACTCAAGTCCCTGCCGGGCAAGATGTCCCCCCTTTCCCAAGCCCGCAATCCCGTGATGTTTGTGGTGTGGGTCGGTGCCGCGCTCACGACCGTGTGGTCCATCATCAACCCCAGCTTCTATGGATGGGTTGTGACGGTGTGGCTGTGGTTCACTATTGCCTTCGCGGCCTTTGCTGAGGCCTACGCCGAAGGCCGCGGAAAGGCCCAGGCGGATAGCCTTCGCTCGGTACGAGACGATGCAACTGCCAACCTCCTGACGGACTCTGGCATCGAGGTGGTTCCGGCTTCCGAGCTAACCAAGGGCGCTATCGTGCGCGTCGAGGCAGGTGAGACCATCCCGGGCGACGGTGACGTCATCGAAGGCGCCGCGACTGTGGATGAATCCGCCATCACCGGTGAGTCGGCCCCGGTGGTCCGCGAGGCCGGCGGTGACCGCTGCGCCGTGACCGGCGGCACCGTGGTGCTGTCTGACTGCATCACGGTGAAGATCACCTCAGAGCCAGGATCCACCTTCGTAGACACCATGATTGCCCTGGTGGAGGGCGCTGAGCGCCGCAAGACACCGAATGAGATTGCGCTGAGCATTCTGCTATCGACGCTGACCATTCTCTTCCTCGTGGCGGTGACCGCATTGGCACCGATGGGTTTGTTTACCGGCGCCGAACTCTCCCCGCTCTCCCTCGTGGCGCTGTTGGTGTGCCTTATCCCCACCACGATCGCGGCCTTGCTCTCCGCCGTGGGTATTGCCGGAATGAACCGACTGGTTCGCCACAACGTGTTGGCCACCTCGGGCCGCGCGGTGGAGGCTGCCGGTGACGTGGCTACCCTGCTCCTAGATAAGACCGGCACCATCACCTACGGCAACCGTCAGGCTACCGGCCTGATTGTGGCTCAGGGTAGTGATGAGCAGGAAGCGGCCGAGGTTGCCCGCGTGGCCTCCATAGCGGATGAAACACCGGAAGGACGCTCCATCGTGGCGTGGCTGACGGAGAACTACGGGCTCAGCAGTGGGGGCGACGACGAAGCCCGAACCGCTGAGGTGGTCCCCTTTAGCGCCTCGACCCGCATGTCCGGTCTGGATTTAGCCAGCCGCAAGCTACGTAAAGGTGCTGGTGATGCCGTGCGCGCGTGGGTTACCGAGGCCGGCGGCCACTGGCCGGAGGAGATTGAGAACGCGGTGACCCAGATTGCCCAAGCCGGCGGTACACCACTGCCGGTTGCGGTCGAAGAAGCCGACGGTAGCCGTAAGGTTATTGCGGTGGTGCAGCTGAGTGACGTCGTCAAGCCCGGCATGGCCGAGCGCTTCGCCGAGCTGCGCCAGATGGGGATCAAGACCATCATGGTCACCGGTGACAACCCTCTGACTGCCGCCGCTATTGCCAAGGAGGCCGGCGTTGATGATTACATCGCCGAGGCCACCCCGGAGGACAAGCTTGCCTGCATTCGCGAAGAGCAGGCGCAGGGCCGCATGGTGGCCATGACCGGCGACGGAACCAATGATGCCCCCGCGCTGGCCCAGGCAGATGTTGGCGTGGCCATGAACACCGGTACCTCCGCGGCTAAGGAAGCCGCCAACATGGTGGACCTCGATTCCGACCCGACCAAGCTCATCGATATCGTGCGCATTGGCAAGCAGCTACTCATTACCCGCGGCGCGTTGACCACCTTCTCCCTGGCCAACGACCTGGCCAAATACTTCGCCATCCTGCCGGCGCTGTTCTCGGCGCAGTTGCCGCACCTTGAGCGCCTCAACGTTATGCACCTGCATTCCCCACAGTCAGCCATCGTCTCCGCCGTTGTCTTCAACGCCCTCATCATCGTTGCCCTGATTCCGCTGGCCCTCAAGGGCGTGGCGTACAAGCCTGCCTCCGCGTCCTCCCTCCTGCGCCGCAACCTCGGCATCTGGGGGTTGGGCGGCGTCATTACCCCATTCATCGGCATCTGGCTCATTGACCAGGTTGTCTCCCTCCTCCCAGGTCTTTAAGAAGTAAAGGACAGTTCAATGCGTGTCTACATGCGTAACCTCATCGCCGGATTCGTCGCTGTGTTCTTGTGCGTCGTTGCACTCGGCATGGCCTATCCGGCGGCCGTCTGGGCGATTTCTCGCATCACACCGGATTCCGCCGACGGCAACCTTATTTACCAGGGCGAGTGCCTCGTGGGATCCAGCCAGATTCAGGATGGGCTCACGGATGGGCCGTACTTCTTCCCTCGTGCGGAAGGCATGAGCAACTACGGCACGAGCAGCTCCGAGCTGGAGAAGTCCATCACGGAACGGCGTGAGAGCATTGCCCAGCGGGAGGGCGTGAGCCCGGAGGAGGTGCCGGCCGATGCCCTCACCGGCTCCGGCTCCGGCGTGGATTCCGGCATCAGCCCCGAATACGCGGCGCTGCAGGCCCCGCGCGTGGCTCGCGAACAGGGCCTGAGCGTGGAAGAAATAGAACAACTTATCGCGGATAACACTGAGCACGCCAGCCTTGGATTCCTGGGCGAAGATGCGGTTAATGTGACGACACTCAACATGTCGCTTCCCACGCCGACGCCGTGCGCATAAAGATGAGTTCATACGAGCACTTAAGATGAAGTAATGATGACCGAAGCAAGCGCGCCCGCCCCGCGGCGCAAACGCGGTACCTTGAAGATTCTTCTGGGTGCCGCGCCCGGCGCGGGCAAAACCTGCGCCATGCTCAATGAGGCGCACACGCTAAGAGACCACGGGCGCGATGTTGTAGTGGGCATCGTGGAAGACCACGGGCGCGCCTACACGAAGGCTCTGTGTGAGGGGCTCGAGGTTATCCCCCGGCGGACCGTCGAAGGGCTGTCCGCGGGTGAAATGGATACTACGGCTGTCATCGACAGGCACCCGGACATTGCGCTTGTCGACGAGTTCGCGCACTCCAACCCCCGCGATGAGGAGCACAAGAAGCGGTGGGAAGATGTCGAGGAGATCTTGGATGCCGGAATCGACGTGATATCAACGTTGAATATCCAGCACGTAGAGAGCCTGAATGACGTCATCAAGCAGATTACGGGCATTGCGCCGCAGGAAACAGTGCCGGATGAGGTGGTGCGGGCCGCAGATGAGATTGAGCTTGTCGACGTTTCCCCGCAGCTGTTGCGAACCCGTCTGAGGGACGGGCAGGTCTACCGGGAGGCCCGTATCGAACCGGCCCTGAGCAATTATTTTCGTGTGGGAAACCTCACCGCGCTGCGTGAGCTGGCCTTGCTGTGGTTGGCAGACCAAGTCGACGAGGCGCTCATTACCTACCGCTCTGACCAGAAAATTACAGAGACGTGGGAGGCGCGCGAGCGCGTCGTGGTGGCTATCCAGAACGTGGCGCATGCGGAAACCCTCATTCGCCGCGGGCGCCGTATCGCGACGAAATCCTCGGCGGAGCTGCACGTGGTGCACGTGGTCTTTGGTGATTCTTTTGCCTCGGGTACGTCCTCTGTAGCGGGATCCGCGCGACAGCTGGCGAGGTTGCAGACCTTGGCCAACGACGTGGGCGCGCGCTTGCATCAGGTCACGGGTGATTCGGTCCCGGAGGCACTGCTTAACTTTGCGCGCAGTGTCAACGCCACCCAGTTGGTTCTTGGGGTTTCTCCCCGCCGGCGGTGGGGCGTGCACTGGCATGGCACCGTGGCTGAGGCGGTATTGCGGGAGTCGGGCACGATCGACTGCCACATCATCAACCTGCCGCCGGACAAACCCCTTCCTTTAACACGCCTGCTGCACCCGTTCCGGCCATTCCCACAACGTGCCATCGCCTGGCTCGGCTCAGTTGTGGGTTTTGTGGGGCTGACAGCGCTGCTTGTCGCGATTGATGGTGCAGAGCTGGGAACTGGCACGTGTTCGGCGTTTTACTTCGCTCTCATCCTGCTGGTCAGCCTCGTCGCGGGGCTGTGGCCCGCGGTGGCGGTGGCAATAGCCTCAGGCTTGGCGGTGAATTGGTATTTTACTGAGCCGCTGTACACCTTCGATATTGCGGAGCCTGCCAATGCTGTCATCGTCGTGGTCATGGTGGCCATCGCCTTGGCCGTGGGCATGCTGGTGCGCCGGGCAAAAATCGATCGCACCAACGCGGCCGTCGCCGCGCGCGATGCAGAGCTGCTCACGGTGTTTTCTCGTGCTGCGCTGAACCGCCGCGCGGACGTCTCACCGAAGGATGTTGTCATGTGCAAGGTAGGGGAGGCCTTTGGCTGCCACACGGCCGTGTTGCTCGATGCTGAAGGAGATAGCCTCGCGACGTGGCGCGCGCCTGTCGCCGAGCGCACGTCCACGCACGTGCGCATTCCGGCGAAACCACGGACTCAGCAGTGGGTAGAAACGGTAGTGGCCAGTGAAGATAGGACGGTGCAGCTGCGGATGGAAGGGCCCGCCCTGTCTGCTCGCGATCGCGGGCTCGTCACCGTGGTCACGGGGTATCTCGCGGGTATCGTTCGCCGCGAGCGCCTCGCCGCTGAAGCCGCCCGGGCAGACGCCATCGCCGCTGCGGATGAGCTGCGCCGCGCGCTCCTGTCCAGTGTGAGCCATGATTTGCGCACCCCGCTGGCGACAGCCAAGTTGGCGGTATCATCGCTGCGCAATGCCGACATTGAGTTCAGCGCCCAGGATCGGGAGATGCTCTTGGCAGAGACTGCTGCGAGCATCGAAGAGCTGACCGGGCTGGTGACTAACCTGTTGGACTATTCGCGGCTCACGGCCGGAGCAATCACGGCGCGCCGGGAGACGGTACAGGTGGAAGAGGTGGCCAACCGCGCCATTGCCTCGTGCGCCTTCGGACACACCCGTGAAGAAATCCGCCGTATTCAGTTGGCGCCCAACCTGCGCGGGGTGACCTGCTGTGCGGATGCCACGCTCTTGGAGCGCGTGCTGGCTAACCTCTTCGACAACGCCCTGCGGTATGCGCCGACGGGGGAGGTGATGCTGAGCGCCCGGGTCGTGGAGGAGCGCGTGGAGCTCAGCGTCACGGACGAAGGACCGGGTATTCCGCCCGAAAAGCAGGAGGAGTTGTTCACGGCCTTCCAGCGTTTGGGGGATACGAGCAACGAGAACGGGGTCGGGCTCGGATTGTCCGTCGTGCGGGGGTTTGTGGAGGCCATGAGCGGTAATATCGAGGTCGATACCACTCCCGGCGCAACGTTTACGCTGAGTTTCCCAGCTGCGGGAGGAGAACATACATGACGAGCAAGAAAACCAGCATTGTCATCATTGATGATGACCCGCGCCTGCTCAATGCCCTGAGCATTAACTTCAAGGCGCGCGGCTACGAGGTACATCCCGCCACGACCGGTGCCCAAGGCCTGCAGGCGGTGTCGCAGACACAGCCCGATGTCGTCATTCTTGACATGGGTTTGCCAGACATGGATGGTTCCACGGTGCTCGAAGGTATCCGGGGATGGTCCGCGGTTCCGGTGATCATCCTGACGGCACGCTCCGATCCGCTCTTTAGCGCCGCGGCTTTGGACAGGGGCGCGGATGACTACGTGACAAAGCCCTTCTCCATGGAAGAACTACTCGCGCGCGTGCGGGTGGCACTGCGCCACGGTAATCCACAGCAGTTTGCCCAGCGCTCAGAGGTCACCGTCGTGCAGGCAGGCGACGTGGTCATCGACGTGCCTCGCCATTCCATCACGAAAAGCGGCGAACCGCTGCACTTGACGCCCACTGAATGGGGGCTGCTCACGACCTTGCTGCGGGCTCGTGGTGGCTTGGTGCGCAAGGAAGACTTGCTCGCTGAAATTTGGGGGCCAGGCTTTGAGGGCCAGAGCCACTACTTGCGCATCTACACCTCTCAACTGCGCCGTAAGCTGGAGGATGACCCGGCCCACCCGGCCTTCTTATTAACGGAGCCCGGTTTAGGCTACCGCTTCGTGGTCCCGGAGTAGGGCGGGCCGGGGTGCGGCTTACTCGGAGTAGTCGTAGATCACGTTGGACATCATGGATAAGTTCACCAACAACCTGGGTATCGTCTTTGGCTCCATCTGCGCACTGGTGGTCGTGGGCTGGATTACCGGCCGCCGCAACGAGATCCAGCAGCACCTCAATGCAGTCTCTCACCTTAAAATCAACAAATTCTGGCAGGTCCTGACCTTCATCGCTACCCCGCTATTGCTGGTCTACTTCCTGGTCAATTAGAACATCACTATCGCGAGGGAAGGATACGAGGGATACTCCTCCATCCAGATTGGGCTCTTCGGGTGGGCCGTGCTGGGCATCATCCTGCTGGAACCCCGAACGCGCTTGCTGCAGGTCAGACGGCAGACACCGCCACCGAAAGCGCAGGCCACAATGCTGTGCCTGTGCCGGGCCAGAAATAACCACTACTAAGAAAGGGCAACGACAATGACACTTCGGGTAAGCTGGGCTCCGCCCCCGGCACGGGTGACGAAGCCCTGTCACACCGCGTTCACTAGCGCAATTAAATCTCCACCACCGTGCGGCCGTGGCGGGTGCCGGCCCGCAGCTCGCGGGCAGCATCCGCGACCTCGGCCAGCGGCACCGTCTCCGTGATGGAGTGCAGCAGTTCGAGGTCCAAGTGTTCGTCGAGAAGCTGCCAGGCGGCCTCACGCACCGCACGCGGCGCGTCGACGGAGTTGCCGCCAGCCAGCACGATGCCGCGCAGGATGAAGGGGAGCACCGAGGCGGGCAGATCCGGGCCTGCAGCCATGCCGGTGGCGGCAACCACGCCGCCCCAGCGCACCTGCGCCAGAACGTTGGCCAGGACGGTGGAACCGGCGGTGTCCACGGCGCCGTCGTACAGCGCCTTCTGCAGCGGACGGCCGGTCTCGGAGAGCGCTGCGCGGTCGAGGACGTGGTCCGCCCCCAGCGTGGTGAGGTACTCCGATTGGGACTCCACGCGGCCGGTCACCGCGGTGACCTCGTAGCCGGCGGACTTGAGCAGCTGCACGGCGATGGAGCCCACGCCGCCCGTGGCGCCGGTGACCAGGATGTGGCCCTCCGTGGTGCCGTGGGTGCGCAGCTGGTTCACGCAGATGGCCGCAGTGTAGCCGGCGGTGCCGATAGCGGCGGCGTCGAACGCGGTAAAGCGCTCCGGAACCGGGATGGTGGCCTCACCGTTGACGCGCTGCTGGGTGGTGTAGCCGCCGTGGCGGAATTCCCCCAGGCCGTCGCCAAAAGCGGCGACGAGCTGGCCGGGGGAGAGGCGCTCATCCGTGGACTCTGCCACCGTTCCCACGACGTCGATGCCAGGAACCAGCGGGTCGATGCGCATCACACCCTTGTCGCCCTCCAGGGCCATCGCGTCCTTGTAATTGAGGGAAGAGTGCTGGACGTTGACCAGCGTGTCTCCCTCCGCCAGGACTGGTTCGTCCTGGAAGGAGTGGGAAACGCCGGATTCGGTACGGGTGACAATCAGTGTGCTCATGGCCACCATGGTACCGACAATGTGATGCAGCGTTTTGCCAGCGAACGCCCCTGGCACCACCCAGAAACCGCCGATACTGTCAGAGCCATGACCACGACACTTACACGCCCGCACAACCGCCTGGCCCCGGCGGCGCCGCAAGAGCACACGCTTCGCGACGCCCTCCTGGTCACCGCGCTGGCGCTACCCACCGTGGTGCTGGCCACGCTGGGCAAGCCCTTTATGCACATCCCGGGCGTGGTCGACGGCACCGCCCACGCGGTGCGCGACGTTAACCTCGTTCCGTTCACCGGTTTCGAGACCGCCTCGGTGTGGTACGGCGGGTGGACCGACATGTTCGGCAACATCGCACTGTTCGTGCCGCTCGCCGCAGCCCTCTGCGTGGCCACGCGCGGCAGGCTGCTGCCGGCGGTGGCCGCCAGCGCGGCGCTGAGCATGGGCATTGAGGCCACGCAGTACGTCTTTGCCCTGGGCTTTAGCGATGTCGACGACCTCATCTACAACACCGTGGGCGCGGTCATCGGCGCGCTGCTGATGCGGCGGCTCAGCCTGGACAAGCGCATGAAGGTGCTCAACCGCCTGGGCTTCGTGCTGGCGGTTGCCGTGGTCGCGCTGGGCGCGGCGGTGTTGCTGACGTGATTTACTGGCCGCGGGAGACCAGCTCAGCCACGCGCCGGGCGGTCTCGCGCGCGAAGGGCGATACGCCCGTAATCGTGGCCGAGCCCGGTCCGGTCCACGAGCCATAGCCCACGGGGAAGAAGCCTTCCACCGTGGGCTTTCCGTCTTTCAACAGGCCGGCGAACGGGCGCAGGGCGGGCCGGAAGCCGGTGGCCCAGATGAGGTCGGTGACTCCATGAAGTTCACTGAGCGACTCAAACATCGGCGAAGCGCGCAGGAGGCCCGCATCACGCGCCCGCAGGACTGGCGGGACCATGACGATATCTCCCAGGTCGGAGACAGGGCCCGGGTCTGGCTCGCCGCGCAGCTGGGCCAGAAGCCGCTGGCGGTTGCGGGTAAAGAGCACGCGACCGTCCACGTCATCCGGCATCCAGCGCGGTGGGTGCGGGGTGTACCATGCCGTGTCCACCCCGGCGAGGGCGAGCTCGGCGGCGATCTGCGCCCCGGAGTTGCCCGCCCCGACCACCGCGCAGCGCCGGTCCGACCGGTCCGCGGAGAGAAATGGAGTAAGACCCGGATAGGTGGCCGTGTGCCACTGGCGGCCGGCAAACGCGCCGGGGTAGTAGGGGATAAAGGGCGCGGTCCACGTGCCGGTGGCGGCCACGACCGTGCGGGCGCGGAACTCACCGTGGGAGGTGGTGAGGTGGAAGAAGGGGGCGCGGGCAAGCACTGCGTCTACGGTGTCTACGGTCACCCCGTGCTGAACCGGCAGGTCGTAGCGCTGCTCGTAGCGGGTGAGATAGTCCACCACGTGGGCGGCCGGCGGGAAGCCCGAGTGGTGCGGCATGGGCCAGCCCGGCAGGGCAGAGGAGGCCGAATCACTAAAGAGGGTCAGGGACTCCCACACGTGCTGCCACGCGCCGCCGGGGACGGGGTTGGCGTCCAGGATGGTAAAGTCCAGCTTCTTACGGCGCAGGTAATAGCCGGTGGCCAGGCCGGATTGGCCGCCGCCGACGACGATGCAGTCGAAGGTATGCATATCTACTTAAATGAGCTTGCGTTCGCGGGCGGCGGAGACCGCTGCGGTGCGGGTATCGACGCCGAGCTTTTGATAGATGTGAATGAGGTGCGTCTTGACGGTGGCCTCGGAGATGAACAGGCGCTTGGCAATCTGCTTGTTGGACTCGCCCGTGGCTAGGGCCTGGAGCAGCTCGAGTTCGCGGGCAGACAGCGCCGTATCCGGTTGGGTAAGGCGCTCCGCCAGCAGGTTGGCCACCTCCGGCGCGAGGGTCCGCTTGCCCTGCGCGGTATCGAGCACCGCGGTGTGTAGGGCCTCCTCGGGGGCGTCCTTGAGCAGGTATCCCAAGGCCCCGGCCTCTACCGCGGCGAGGATATCAGCCTGCGTGTCGTACGTGGTGAGGATGAGCACCGGCGGGCCATCAAGCTCGCGCACGCGCCGGGTAGCGGCGATGCCATCGACGCCGGGCATTTGGATGTCACACACCACGACGTCGATAGCCGGGGCATCCGCTTCCGCGAGCTGTTCCACCGCGGAGCCGTCGGAGCCCTCGAGCACCACCTCAATGTCGTGGAACGTGTTGAGGATCGCGCGTAGCCCGGCGCGGACCACGGGGTGGTCATCAATGAGCATGACGGTGACCATCGTTGTCTCCTTCAGTGGTCTTGAGGGCGCTCGGCCGGACGCAACGGGATGCGCACCGCCAGCGCGGTACCAGCAGGGGAGGATTCTACCTGGACTTCCCCGCCGACGCGGCGAACGCGCTGCTCCAGGCCCGTCAGGCCGAAGCCGCGGGGGCTGTTGATGCCGTCGCCGTCATCGACGACGTCGAGAGTCACCGCGTCCTGATAGGAGCCAAGGGTGACCACCGCGCGGTCGGCGTGCGCGTGCTTCATCACGTTGGTCAGCCCCTCGCGCGCGCAGCGCAGCAGCACGTGCGTGTACTCGGCAGGCACGTGGGCGCTGCCCAGCAGCTTGAGGTCGAAGCGGGTGCTCACGCCCAGACCGGTGGCTTGGGCCTGCAGCTCGTCCACCAGCGCGCGCAGCCCTTCATCCAGCGTGGAGGTCGGCGCGGCCAGCTCCTTCACAAAGCGGCGGGCCTCCGCCAGGTTGTCCCGCGCCACCTTCTCAATGAGCTCGAGCTGGGCGGTGGTCTCCGCCGGATCCGTGGTGTTCTTGGCGGCGCGGCTGAGCAGCACGATGGAGGAAAGCCCCTGCGCTACGGTGTCGTGGATCTCGCGGGAGAGGCGCTCGCGCTCCTCCAGTCGGCCGGCCTGATGCTCGCTGGCGGCCAGTTCTTCCTGGGTTTCTTGCAGCTGCTTGGCCACGGCCGCGTGGTGCGTCGCCTCCGCCTGGATCTTGCGGGCCGAATGGTAGACCGCCACGGCGAAGCACGTGCCGATGAAGGGACCAATGGCCGCGGCGGCCGTCCAGAACTGGGGGTGCAGCCACGCGGGGATGAAGGCTGCGATGGCCCACAGCACCCCGCTGGCCACAAGGCCCGGCCAGAAGGGAAGGGCGTGCACAAAGACGAAGACCAGCGGGAATTCCAGCCACATGAAGTCCTGGGCGTGGACCATGAGCCCGATCCACAGGATGCACAGTGCCGCGAGCCACAGGGTGGTGGGCACGGGGGATACGCGCCGGCGGGCGGAGTAGGCCGCAAAGGCCGCATACACCACGGCGAGCGCCACGGACAGCCCGAGCACCCGGGCATCGAGGCGGCTATCGGCCCAGGCGCGAAGCACGCCGAAGACCAGTAGGAATCCGAACATGACGTGGAGGCCAACGGTCCACAGGCTGGTGCGCATCATCACGACGCACCAGCCTATCGCCTAGGTGGGGGAGCGCGAATCAACCGACTGGTTGACTGGAGGTTCAACTAGGTACCCGATTACTTTCTGCACGCCCGCGACCAGTATGAATACCATGTTCCTTGCATTGAGAGAGATAGTCACCGCCCGCGGTCGTTTCTTCCTGATCGGCGGCGTCGTGGCTCTAATTACGTTGTTGCTCGTTATGCTGTCCGGCCTCACCCAAGGCCTGTCCAAGCAAAATACTTCCGCGCTCGAGGCGCTGGCCGCCCAGACTCCGAACGTGACCTTTTCCACTGAGGAGCCGTCCTTCACGGAGTCCGAGATCTACGCCGACGAAGTGCCCGTCGGTGGGCTGCCGCTGGGCGCGACCCAGACCAAACTGGAGGGCGAGGGCGGCGTGGCCGTTCTGGGCCTGCCGGCCGGTACGCAAATCCCCGGTACCGATACCTTGGTCCCAGACCGCGGCATGGTGCTCAGCCAGTCCATCGATGAGTCCCTGAGCTCGCCCGCAGAGGGCATGCTCGGCGGCGTCGACCTGGACGTGCGCGGCGCGGTGCCGGATGAGTACTACTCCCACTCCCCGGTCGTATGGGTCGACACCGCCACCTGGCAGAAGGTCTCCCACGCCCCGGAGGGCGTAGTAGGCGTAGCGCTGCTGACCGACGCCCCGACGGAGACCTCCGTGTCCATGGGCAAGGCGCTGTCTGGTCTTCCGGCATACAGCTCTGAGCGCGGCTCGCTGCTGACCATGCAGGCCTTCCTCTACGGCATCTCCGCGCTGGTCACCATCGCCTTTCTGAGCATCTGGACCATCCAGCGCACCCGCGACCTGTCCATCCTGCGCGCCCTCGGCGCGAGCGTGACGTACCTGCTCAAGGACGCCATTGCCCAGGCCGCGATCATCCTGGCCGCCGGGGTTGCCGCCGGCGCGCTCGTCGGTTGGCTGCTGGGCTTGGCCGCCCAGGGAACCGTGCCCTTCGAGGTCTCCGTGATGACCGTCATCGTCCCCGCGCTGGGAATCTGGCTGCTCGGCATCGCCGGCGCCTTCCTGGCCACCCGCCGCGTTAGCAAGATCAACCCGCTCGATGCCCTAGGAGGCAACGCCTAATGACTAGCACTACTTCTCCCGCCCTGTCCCTCCGCGACGTCGTGGTCACCTACCCGGACGGCCAGTCCCGCATCACCGCCCTCGACGGCGTGAGCCTGGATGTGCGGCCCGGCGAGCTCACCGCCGTGATCGGCGAATCCGGCTCCGGCAAGTCCACCCTGCTCTCCGTGGCGGCTGGCCTCATCGAGCCGGACTCCGGAACTGTTGAGATGCACGGCACCCGCGGCCTTATCTTCCAGCAGGCCAACCTCCTGGCGTCCCTGACTGCCCGCGAGCAGCTGCTCATCATCGACCACATCGCCGGCACAAAGCCGCGCCAGGACCGCGCCGATGAGCTGCTCCGCTTCGTGGGCCTGGAGGGCTTGGGCAACCGCCGCATGAACCAGCTCTCCGGCGGGCAGCGCCAGCGCGTCAACATTGCGCGCGCGCTCATGGGCCAGCCTTCCGTGCTGCTTGCCGACGAACCCACCTCTGCCCTCGACTCCCAGCTCTCCCGCGAGATTGCCAAGCTCCTGCGCGGTGTCACCGATGATTTCGGCACCGCCACGCTGTTCATCACGCACGACCGCAGCCTGCTCGACTACGCTGACCGCGTCGTGGAGGTCAAGGACGGAAAGCTGTCCGCGTACGCCGACGTGGCGGCCTAAATACCCCCATCGGTCGCCCCCAGTAGTTAATTCAAGGAACTAATTCCCCGCTGGGCGCCCGCGCGGGGCCGGCACCGAGTACATTGTTATCCCGATATGCTTCGCCCCCGACGCCCCCGCGTAACCCCGACCGATTATGAGCGCATGCAGCAGTGGACCCCGCTGCATGCGCTCATGCTGGCCATCACCGTTGCCGCCTGCGGAATCTTCATCGTGGCCGCGCGCCGCGTGCGGGGCACCAGCCGCGAAAAGTTTGCCCGCCAGATGGTGGGCTGGGCCCTGCTGGTGCTGGGAACCGCGTGGACGGTCATCTCCCTGGACCCGAAGCAATTCGACATCCGCGAGTCCCTCCCTCTGCACCTGTGCGATGTGCTGCGTCCCATCTTGGCGCTGGGACTTATCACCGGCAACGAGCACGCGCTGACCCTGACGTACTTCTGGGGCATCATCCTTAACCCGCAGGCCATCATCACCCCGGACGTCATCTACTACTTCTCCCCACGCTGGCTGCGCTTTGCTACCTACTGGTTCTTCCACATCGTGGCACTGGCCGTGCCGCTGGGCTTGACCTTTGGCCTGGGCTACCGGCCGACGTGGAAGGGCTACCGCTTCGCTGTCAAGGTCACGCCCGTGTGGATGGCAATCGCCATGGCAGTCAATGCCAAGACCGACGGCAACTACGGCTTCCTCAATCACGCGCCGGGCAGCCCTTCCATCATCAATTTGTTCGGCCCCTGGCCCGGCTACATCGCGGTGGAGACCCTCGCCGTCATGGCAGCCTGGGCCGGAATGACATGGCCGTGGGAAAACACCTCGCTGCGCCGCGGCACGGTGGCGGTGGGCCCACGCGGGCTCATGCGCAAGTCTGTGGGTACCGCATCCGGTATTCTGCGCCGCGCCACGGTACGTTTTCGTAGATAGTGGTCCGAAAATCGCGAAATTCGAGGACTTCGTTGCGAAAACGTACTTACACGGTGGCGGCTAGGTACGGATCGATCAAATAAGGTCCCAGATCTTCGAATTCTTGGGGTGCTATTTGATCGAAACGTACCTTGCTGCGGAGCTAGCGCCGGGCCACGGAGCTAACGCTTCGCGTTGAGGAGCCGCGCGATGGCCTGCGGAATGGCCGCCGCGATCTGGGAGGCGGAGCAGGGGGCGAGGCCGTCGGGGGTCTCGGCCGCGATGGCTGCCGCGTGAGCGTGGATGGCCCCGGCGTGGAGGACCTCCATGATGACTTCAGCTGGGGACGCGGCGGGAGTGTTGGCGGAAAGCTGGGCGATGACTGCCCCGAGGATCCCGGAGAGCACGTCCCCGGAACCCGGGGTCGCGGCAAAGGAGTGGCCAGCGTTGAAGGAATAGAGCGGCTGGCCCGGGGCAGTGACGCGGGTCAGACGGCCCTTGAGCAGGATGATGCTGTTCAGTTCCTCAGAAAGCTGGTGGAGGGCATCACCCCACGCGGCGGACGGCTCAGTTGAGAAGGTGGCCTCAAAGAGGCGGGTGAACTCGCCCTCGTGCGGGGTGAGGATGGTCATCGGGTGGTTGGTGACTTTCTGGCGCAGGGAGGTGTTGCGCGCCAGAAGCGTGAGGGCGTCGGCATCGATAACGGTGGGCAGGCCCTGCGCCAATACCTTGCGCAGTTCGCTGGCCGCCGCGGAGTCGGTGCCTCGGCCGGGGCCCACGACCCACGCCTGGGCGCGCCCGGCGGAGGCGACATCTGGGTGGCAGACCAGCTCTGGCAGGAGCGAGGTAATGGTGTTGTCACCGATGAAGCGCACCATCGACGGCGTGGCCCGTACCGCCGCGGTGGCGCAGAGAATTCCCGCACCCGGATAGGTCTCGCTGCCAGCAGCCAGGGCGACGACGCCCCCGGAATACTTATCGGAGTGCGCACCCGGGGTGGGATCGGTGATGGGGCCGGTGCAGCCAACCGGCCAGGGTCCACCCTGGTTCCACGCGTACGGCGAGACCACCGTAGGTTCGTGGGCAAGGAAGCCGGCGGGTTCATCGAGGTCAGCCAGGGTTTCGGCGAAGGAAGGCACTTCGCCGGGAAGATGCAGGTCAGCGACCACAACCTGCCCGCACTCGGCGGCCAGCGCGTGGCCCAAGCGCGGGTAACCGAAGGTGACGGTGACATCGGCGTGGACGGCATCCGCAGCGCAGACTCCCGTGTCGGCATCGACGCCGGTGGGCACGTCGACGGCTAGAACTGCGGCCCCGGCAGAAGTGGCGCGGCGGTAGAGCGAAAGCGCGGTGCCGCTCAAACCCCGGGCAGAGCCGAGGCCCGCGATGGCGTCGATAAGCAGCGCGCAGCCTGACGGCAGCTCGGTGTCTGACGGAAGGACCGTGCCGCCCGCGGCGCGGAAGGCTGCCAGCGCCGGTTCGTGGTGCTTGTCGGTGACTAGCGCGTGAACCTCCACGCCGTGCTCAGCCAAGAGCGCGCCGGCGTAGAGGCCATCGCCGCCATTGCCGCCCGGGCCGGCCAGGATGAGCACCGCGCCGGGGCGCGCGGCCAGCATGGTGCCGGCCGCATCCGCCACCGCCGCGGCAGCCAGCCGCATGAGCTGATCTGGCTCTGATTGCTGGGCTAGCAGCCGCTCCTCGGCGGCGCGGACGGTGGCAACGGTATAAGCAGGGCGCATACCCGAAGAGTCTAGCCCTGGCAGGTGGGGCACCAGAAGAGGTTGCGGCCCTGCATCACCTTCTCCTGGATCTCGGTGCCGCACACATGGCAGGGCTGGCCGGCGCGGCGGTAGACATAGACCTCGCCCCCGTGGTCATCCTTGCGGGGCTCGCGGCCCATGGCCTCCGGGGTATGGGCTTCGCGGACGGTGTCGATGCGGCCGTGCTCGACGCCGTAGTCCATCAGAATCCACAAGGTCTTCCCACACGGCGTCGAACTCCGCGCGGTCCAGCTGGGTGCCGGGGATGAAGGGGGAGAGCTCCTGACGGAAGAGGGCCTCGGCGCGGTAGATGTTTCCCACGCCGGCGAAGAGGCCCTGGTCCATGAGCTGGGCGCCGATGCTGCGCCGCGAGGCGTGCACCCGGGACCACAGGGCATCGGGGTCGGCGTCGGCGCGGAGTGGATCCTGGCCCACCTTCGCCACCTTGGCCTGGTAGTCCTCCTCCGTGATGAGCGTGCAGAATTGTGGGCCGCGCAGGTTGGCGGCGCTCGTGCCGTTGTCGATTCGCAGGCGGATCTGGCCCCACACATCAGCGGAAGGCTCAAAGCGCAGGGAGCCAATGAGGCCCAAGTGGATGTAGATGACGTGGCGTGGATCCGCGGCGTCGAAGTGGATAAAGAGGTGCTTGCCAAAGGCTTCGGCAAGAGCGAGACGGGAATCGTTGACGAGCGCTGCCTCCGTGGCGAACCTACCCTGCGGGCTGCTTACGGCCAGGGGGCCGCTGCGGAAGTCGGCGTTGAGCGTGCGCGCGAGGCGGTGAATGACATGTCCCTCAGGCATAGGGAAAAGTTTACGCGGCCTTGGTGTTCGGGCCACGCCGGGGTGCTGCTGTAGACTTCTTGAGTACTATCCTGTTGGACGGAAGGGCCCATGATGAGGCGCGCGCTCGGTTTTGACCGTGAGAAATATATTGAACTGCAGTCGGAGCACATCAACGCCCGCCGGGAGGAAATCGGCGGCAAGCTCTACCTGGAAATGGGCGGCAAGCTCTTTGATGACATGCATGCCTCCCGCGTCCTCCCCGGATTCACCCCGGATAACAAGATCGCCATGCTGGAGCGCATCAAGGACGATCTGGAGATTCTGATCTGCATCAACGCGAAGGACATCGAGCGTCAGAAGATGCGCGGTGACCTGGGCATTCTTTATGAAGATGACGTGCTGCGCTTGGTGGATGTCTTCCGCGGCCGTGGTTTCTTGGTCAACAACATCGTCATGACCCAGCTCGAGGACGGCAACAGCCAAGCCGAGACGTTCATTGAGCGCCTAGAGCGGCTGGGGCTTAAGGTGGCGCGCCACCGCGTCATCCCGGGCTACCCCTCCAACATCGACCTTATTGTCTCGGAAGAGGGACTGGGCAAGAACGACTACGTGGAGACCACCCGTGACCTTGTGGTGGTTACCGCGCCGGGGCCGGGCTCCGGCAAGCTGGCCACCGCGTTGTCGCAGGTCTACCACGAGAACGTCCGCGGCGTGCAGGCAGGCTACGCCAAGTTTGAGACCTTCCCCATTTGGAACCTCCCGCTGGATCACCCGGTGAACCTGGCGTACGAGGCTGCGACGGTGGACCTTAATGACGCCAACGTTATCGACCACTTCCACCTCTCTGCCCACGGCGAGTCCACGGTGAACTACAACCGGGATGTCGAGGCCTTCCCGCTGCTCAAGTCCCTGCTGGAGCGCCTGACCGGCACGGTGCCGTACCAGTCCCCGACGGACATGGGCGTCAACATGGCGGGCTTCTGCATCACCGATGACGAGGTCTGCCGCGAGGCCTCCCGACAGGAGATCATCCGCCGCTACTTCAAGGCGCTGGTGGAGGAAGCCCGCAACAGCCTGGACTCCACCCAGTCCGAGCGCGCGGCCGTGGTTATGGCCAAGGCTGGCATCAAGTCCACCGACCGCCCCGTGGTGGAGCCGGCACGTGCTAAGGCTGAGGAGACCGAGGGGCCGGCCTCGGCGCTGCAGCTTCACGACGGCACCATTATCACCGGCCGCACCTCCCCGCTGCTGGGCTGCTCCGCGGCCACCCTGCTCAACGCCTTGAAGCACCTGGCGGGCATCGACGACGACCTCCACCTGCTGTCCCCGGAGTCTATCGAGCCGATTCAGACGCTCAAGACCAAGCACCTGGGCTCGCTGAACCCGCGCTTGCACACCGACGAGGTGCTCATCGCTCTGTCGGTATCGGCGGCGAAGGACGAGAACGCGCGCCGCGCGCTGGACGCACTCAAGGAGCTCGAGGGCTGCGACGTGCACACCACCACCATCCTGGGCTCTGTGGATGAGGGCATCTTCCGCAACCTGGGCGTGCTCGTGACCTCCGACCCGGTCTTTGCTCGCAAGAGCGCGCTGTACCAGAAGCGCTAAGCCCCGCAGGGCATGCCCCACACAGGGCTCTGCCGCGCATTTCCCCAGACCTGGAACCCGAAAGTCCCTGGTGGGTGGTGGGGCGTCGGCAAGCGCTTGGCGACGCCGAAATGCATGTTTCGGGTTCCAGGTCTGGGGTTTTGGGGCTTGACTCTTAGCGGGGCCTAGAATTGGCGGCGTGACTATCGGCAAGATTCTCCTCTACTACTGCTTCACTCCTATCGCAGACCCCACCGCAATCATGCTGTGGCAGCGCTCCCTGTGCGAGAAGCTGGGACTGAAGGGCCGCATCCTCATCTCGGGGCACGGCATCAACGGCACCGTGGGCGGCGACATGGACGCCTGCAAGCGCTACGTGCGCGAGACCCGCGAATACCCGGGCTTTAAAAAGATGGAGTTCAAGTGGTCCGAGGGCGGTGCGGAGGACTTCCCGCGCCTTTCGGTCAAGGTGCGCGAGGAGATCGTGGCCTTCGGCGCGCCGGGCGAGCTTAAAGTGGATGAGAACGGTGTCGTCGGGGGTGGGGTGCACCTGAAGCCCGAAGAGGTTAACAAGCTGGTGGAAGAGCGCGGCGAGGAGGTCGTCTTCTTCGACGGCCGCAACGCCATGGAGGCGGAAATCGGCAAGTTTAAAAACGCCGTCGTCCCAGACGTGAAGACCACGCACGATTTCATCGCTGAGCTGGAATCCGGCAAGTATGACTGGATGAAGGATAAGCCGGTGGTGTCCTACTGCACCGGCGGTATTCGCTGCGAAATCTTGTCCTCACTGATGAAGAACCGCGGCTTCAATGAGGTCTACCAGATTGATGGTGGCATCGTGCGCTACGGCGAGAAGTACGGCAACGACGGGCTGTGGGAAGGCTCCATGTACGTCTTTGACAAGCGCATGCACCACGAGTTTGGCCAGGGCCTTGAGGATCCGGGCTTCATTCAGCTGGGCCACTGCGTGCACTGCGGAAAGGGGACGAACACCTTCCACAACTGCATCAACGAGGACACCTGCCGGCAGCAGGTGCTCATCTGTGATGACTGCATCCAGCACGTAGAAACCCAGCACTGCGGGCGTGAGGACTGCGCGGAGGTTGCGGCCAGCCTGGCGCGGGCTGCGCAGGAGTCCTAGAGCTCGGGGGCTAACAGGATCTGGATGTCGGTGATGCACCAGAGCATGAAGTGGCCCACCATCACCCAGAAGATGGCCATCCAGCCGCGCCAGCGCACGTAGCTCTTTAGCTTGCGCACCATGATGATAGCGCAGCCGATCATCCCCAGGAAGGGCAGCACCACCGTGGTGGTGGCGTAAATGGTGCGTTGCTGCTTGGTGCACAGCCATGCGGCCAGCTCCGCCGAGTGGCAGTCCTGGCCGCCGCCGGTAAGCTTCAGAACGCCGACCAGGATGAGGGCGTAGACGGCGGAGGCCACGATGATGCCCACCATGAACCACAGCGCTTGGCGGGTGGAGCGGCGGTTCGCGGCGGCGACGTCGAGGGGATCGGGGGCGTCGGCAAGCTCGTCGAACGTCTGCGGCTCTGGGCGTCGCAGGTTGGTGTAATCCGCGTCGCTGACTTCGTCTGAGGTGAGGTCGTTCTCGGGGTGCTCTGCTGCCATGCTGTGCAGTCTAACGATTAGTCTGCGGCGGCTGTATCAGGCGTGCTGGTGGGGCTGACCAGTACGGGAACCCGCACGTGCGGCAGCAGCTCCGTGGCGGTGCTGCCGATGAAGACGCGGGCAATGGGGCCCATGGGGGAGGAGCCCAAGCACAGAAGGTCCCCCTTCTTCCACTTCAGCGAGTCCACCGCGCCGGCCCAGCCGTTGCCGCTGCCGATGGCCGTGGTGACGTCGAGCTCCGGGAAGTTCTCGGAGACGATGTCGTGGGCGCGGTCCAAGAGGGAGAGGGAGTGCTCGCGCCAATTCGGGGCGTCGGCAGGGAAGGTATCGGAGTATTCCAGGGGGACGTCGATAAGCCCCTTGGCAGAAAACGCCAGGATGCGCAGCGGCAGACCCGCGTGGTTGGCCACGCATGCTGCGCGCAGCAGCGCCGGATCGTCGTCCACGCCGCGATCCGTAAACGCGAAGTTGATGCGGGTGACGCCGTGCTTGGATAGCTTGATGCCGCGGGGGCTCAGTCCCAGCGGGAGCGGCGAGTAGTGTAGCAGGGCGTCCGCCGTGGAGCCGGAGAAGAAGCGGCCCTTCGGCGCCGATTGATTGGCGCCCAACAAGATGACGTCTGCCTTAAAGTCTTGCGCCATCTCCTCCAGCAGCTGCGGGCGATCGGGGCCGGCTACCAGCACGGAGACGTTCTTGTCCAACTGGGACTTGTCCACCCCGGCGTGGTCGAGGGCCGCGCGCACGGCCTCCTCGCACTTCCCGCGCTCCTTTTTAAACCACATCTTGTAGGAGCCGGTGAGCTTGCTTAAGGAGGTCACCGTAAAAGGTTGGGAAATGGTGGAGACCACCCGAATCTTCACTGCGGTGGTGCGCGCTAGCCACGCTGCGAAATCGATCGCCTCGGTGCCCGCGGAGCTAGGGCTCCACGACACGAGGATGCGGATTGGGGTGCTCGGAACCCCACTAGGAAGAGAAGCCTCGGACGGGCGCGGAATTTTCTTAGCCATTCACCTAAAGTTTCGGAGTTGTTTTCCTAAGTATTATCAACCCCTACGGGCAGAAAAATAAAATCCGAAAAATGGCTCCTGAAAGGTCTATTTGCCGTCCATGATGGGGCGGTAGACGTCTGCCAGCTTGGAGATCAGGTTCACCAGCAGGTCAGCGTCCTTAATGTCCTCCGGTTCGAGCCAGCGGAGAATCTCTGCCAGAGCCGCCGCGCGCTGGCGAGAGACAATGGTCAGCTCCGATTCGCCCAGCTGGGTCAGGGCCACGAGCACGCCGCGGCGGTCCTTCTCATCGCGGTGGCGTTCCACAAACCCGTGGCGCTCCAATTGGTACAGCGCATTCGAGGCGGTGGGCATGCGGATGAGCTCCGCTTGAGCGATGGTGCTTACACGTGACGGGCCGCGCATGCGCAACTGGTTCATGATGGACACTTGCGACGTGGTCAGGGACGTGCCCTCAGTGGTGCGCTGGAAAATCAGCATTAGCTTGTTCAGGGAGGGCTGGATCTGGCGGGCGACGTCCAGGGCTTCCTCGTAGGAGGTGGGGGACTCCACGTTTTCTTCACTCATGAAAAATAAGTGTAGCGATTGAAGGGTTGCGGCGGTAGTTCGCCCGCTAAAAAATTAGCTTTTGCGTGGGGAAGTAGTTGCCGGAATCTAGATCGCCAAGCCGCGCGCCGTTACACTGTCCCGGGTGAATTCACCGTCAAAGCATGTGGAGCGCCGCAACGAAGTCTCCTACGAGTGGGAACGCGCCCAGCACTTACGCGACTTTCACGCGGGAAGGCTGAGCCGGGAGGAGCTGTGTGACGCGGACTTTCTCCTCCGAGCCGCCGCCGAACACCACGGCGTGGACATGCGCAAGGCGTGCCCGATCTGCGGCCAGGGCCTGCGCCTGACGCTCTGGGTATACGGCGATGCACTGGGGCGGCGCGCTGGAAGCGCGCGCCGCGAGCAGGAAATCGCCGACATTGCGGCTGAAGGGCTGGAATTTACCGTCCATGACGTAGAAGTGTGCCCGGCATGCCGCTGGAATCATCTGCTGCGGGCCGCCACCGTCTATGCTCTAGGGTAGTTTTGGCTTCCCAGTTCACCCCGGTAAGCTGCATATATTTACAGTTTCTGTACAGGATTGATGAGGACACGGATCAGTGACCGAAAAGGAAACGTCCCAGAAAAAGCCATCGCGCCATAGGAAGGCGACGCCGACAAAGGCCAAGCGCTCTGGCCACCGCAAGCGCAGGTGGCCGTGGATCGTGCTCGTCACCCTGCTGGTGATCGTAGCCGTCCCCGCGGCTCTCTTTGGCTACGCGTATACGCAGTACGACGTCCCGGACCCCAAGGACGTGCAGGCCAGCCAGGTCTCCACCATCGTCGCCGGCGATGGCCAGACCCAGCTGGCTAAGCTCGTCCCGCCGGAGGGCAACCGCCGCCAAGTGAGCCTGGATGAGATCCCGGACTACGTGGAGGACTCCGTGCTGGCCGCGGAGGACCGCGAGTTCTGGACCAACTCCGGCTTCTCCTTTACCGGCCTGGGCCGCGCGGTACTGGGCAAGCTCACCGGAGACAGCACCGCGGGCGGTGGCTCCACCATTACCCAGCAGTATGTGAAGAACACGCTGGTGGGCGACGAGTACTCCTACGTGCGCAAGATCCGCGAGCTCATCTACTCCGTGAAGATGACCAACGAGTGGTCCAAGGAAGAGATTCTCAACGCCTACCTCAACACCGTCTACTTCGGCCGTAACGCCTACGGCATCGAGGCAGCCTCCAACGCCTACTTTGATAAGGACGCCAAGGACCTCACGGTGGAAGAAGGCGCGATGCTCGCCGGGCTGATTCAGTCGCCGTCCGTGCTCGACCCGTGGGTCGATGAGGAAGACTCCCAGGCGCGCTGGAACTACGTCATGGATGGCCTGGTGGAGATGGGAGACCTGGATCAGGCCGAGCGCTCGCAGATGGCCTTCCCGCAGACGCGCGATCCGTCCGAGTACTCCGCTTACTCCGAGGCGCCGGGCGCCTACGGCCACATCAAGAACCAGGTGATTGATGAGCTCTCCCGCGTCGGCATCACGGAGGACCAGGTGGCTACCGGCGGTCTCAAGGTGACCACCACCATCGACATGACGGTGCAGAATGCGTCGACAGATGCCGCCCACGCCCAGCTGGAGCCCCTGCAGGACGACGCCCGCACGGCAGCAGTGACCATCGACCCGGCGACGGGTGCGGTTCGCGGCTACTTCGGCGGCGATGATCCCAACGGCTGGGACTACGCCAACTCCCCGCTGCAGACCGGCTCGACGTTCAAGATCATGGCGCTGGCTGCGGCCCTCCAGCAGGGCATTGGGCTCGAGACCAACTACTCCTCCGCGCCGTACCAGCTGCCGGGCTCCCAGATAGTAAACAACGTCGGCGGCGGCTGCGGTAGCTGTTCCATCGCGGAGGCGCTGAAGAACTCCTACAACACATCCTTCCTGCGCCTCCAGGATGACCTGGACAACAAGATGCAGGACACCGCGGACATGGCGCACGCGCTGGGCGTGGCGCGCAGCCTGCCGGGAATTGAGAAGACGCTGACGGAGAATGGCGGCACCCCGTTTGAGGGCGTGGTTTTGGGTCAGTACCAGTCCCGCCCGCTCGACATGGCCACCGCCATGGCCACGCTGACGAACCAGGGCGTGTGGCACCAGCCGCACTTCGTGGAGAAGGTGGAGAACGCCGCCGGCGAGGTCCTCTATGAGAACCCGACTGATGCCGGTGAGCGCCGCGTATCCGCCAACGTGGCCAATAACGTTCTGAAGGCCATGGGGCCGGTTGCCGCCTGGTCCAACGGTGCGCTGGCGGGCGGGCGCCCGTCGGCGTCCAAAACGGGTACCACCCAGCTGGGTGACTCCGGTCTGAACAAGGACGCCTGGATGGTCGGCTCCACCCCGCAGCTGGCCACCGCTGTGTGGGTCGGTACCGCGAACAACACCTCCGCTATCTACAACAGCTCCGGCGGAATCATGTACGGCTCCGACGCTCCGACGAGGATCTGGAAGTCCATCTTGGACACCTCGCTTGCCGACGTTGAGCAGCAGACCTTCCCGCAGGCCTACCCCATCAACTACGGCGTTGGTTCTTGGGGCTCCGGCTACGTGTACGACCCGAGCCAGACGCAGAGCTGGACGCAGGCTCCCGCGGCGCCGGAGGCCGTCACCCCTGAGGGTGGTGAGGCCCCCGCGCCCGAGACGGACGGACAGGGCGAAGGCGGCGGAGAGGCCGGCGCAGAGAACGGCGGTGCCCCCGCCCCGGCACCGGAACAACCGGCCCAGCCTGAGCAACCACAGCAGCCGAACATTGAAGAACTCATAGGCGATGGCCTAGATCAGTTACTCAACCAATAGGAGCACGTGGTGAGCCAGAAGCTAATCCCGCTTTCCTCCGAGTCCCTGGCCCGCGGTGCCGTCGATGCCGTGGGAGGGCCGTTGGGGCGCTTCGCCCGCATTCCCCGTTCCAGCTGGTGGTCACCCCTGCGGGTGGTCATTACTTTGGCGTGGACCTTCCTGGCTTGTGGCTTCTTGAGCAAGGCCACCTGCGCCGGAAGCCGCACGGCCGATGACGGGACTATCAGCCTGAACTGGGACGGCAACCGCCAGTACACCTCCTTCTGCTACAACGACATTGTTCCGCTCTATGGTGGGCGCGGCCTGGATGAGCCGGGCTTTCCCTACGCGTATTCGTGGGTGGAAGACGGCCTGACCCGCTACATGGAGTACCCGGTGCTCGCCGGCATGTTCCAGGGCGGCGTCGGCTGGCTGGCGCGCACCACCTACCCGGCGGTGAAGTGGCTCGGCATGGCGGAGGTTAGCTGGTACTTCGGGCTCACCGCCCTCATCATGGCCATGGTGTGGATTGGCACCGTGGTCATGGTCTTCCGCCTGACGGGCAACCGTGCCTGGGACACCATCCTCATGGCGGCGAGTCCGCTCGTGGTGATCCACGCCTTTACCAACTGGGACATCCCCTCCATTGCGTTTATGGTGGGCGCGCTCTACGCGGTGACTAAGCACAAGAACTGGCTCGCCGGAGTGCTGGTGGGTCTCGGTACCGCCTTTAAACTCTGGCCGCTGTTCATCCTGGGCGCGTTCCTCGTCCTGGCCATCCGCAACCGGCGCTGGGTGCCGTTCCTGCAGATGCTCGGCGGCGCGGTGCTGGCGTGGCTCGTGGTCAACGTCCCGATTGCGTTGAAGTACCCGGAGGCGTGGCGTGAGTTCTTCCGCCTTAATCAGGAGCGCGGCGCCGAGTGGACCACCATCTACGCGGTGCTCAGCCGCATCTTCGGCATCAACTTCGAGCCGGACTTCCTCAACACATTTTCCCTCGTGGGATTCCTGGCCTGCTGCGCGGCTATCGCCGTGGTGGGCCTGCGAGCACCCCGGACCCCGCGCGTGGGCGAGATGATCTACCTCATCGTCATGGCGTTCCTGCTCTTCAACAAGGTGTGGTCTCCGCAGTACTCCCTGTGGCTGCTGGTGCCGGCGGTGCTGGCGCTGCCGCGCTGGCGTCTCATCATGAGCTGGGCGCTTGCCGACGCTGTAGTGTGGCCCATCCTCATGTGGCACATGCTCGGTGCCGACAACAAGGGCCTGCCGCAGGAAATGCTCGATCTGGCCGTGCTGACCCGTGATGGCTTCATCGTGGCCATCGGCGTCTTGGTCCTACGCCAGATGTGGGGCAAGTCCGAGGACAAGGTGCGCGCCGCGCACGGCGGGCGGGACCCGCTGGTGGGGGACTTCGCGCGATGATCCTCACCCTCATTGGCATCGTGTCCATCACGCTGGGGTTCTTCTGCGTGCTGGGCGCCTACTACCTGTACCAGCGTTCGGAGGACCGGACGTGGCCCCTGGTCCTGGGCCTGCTGGCGCTGCTGCTCCTCACGGTAATTCCCGCGGGCAGCGCCATCTTCTTCGCCACCACGATGCGCAGCTAGCGCCCGGAGTCGCGGATTTCTTTTCCGCCGGTCAATGCGGTACTGTGTGGGGGTTGCTTGACGCAACAGACCCTCCTGCCATATCCGCAAAGGTGATATGGCCGATACCAATTACTAGACCATAGGAGGTGATGAGGTCCGTGCGTCACTACGAAGTCATGATCATTCTGGATCCCACTCAGGATGAGCGCACCGTAACCCCGTCCCTGGACAAGTTCCTCGAGGCTATTCGCAAGGATGGCGGCAAAGTCGACAAGGTTGATGTGTGGGGCAAGCGCCGTCTTGCCTACCCGATCAACAAGAAGGAAGAGGGCATCTACGCCGTCGTTGACCTGGAGTGCGAGTCCCACTCGGTGCTCGAGCTCGATCGTCGTCTGAACCTGAACGACTCCATTCTGCGTACCAAGGTTCTGCGCACCGACAGCAAATAGCGGATACTGGGTTTCGAGCATTTCTTCGCGAATCCACGTAACCAATATTTAAGGAGTAAAAGACATGGCTCAGGGAGATACCAACATTACGGTTGTTGGCAACATCGTTGCTGACCCGGAACTGCGCTTTACCCCGGCAGGTGCCGCGGTGGCTAACTTCCGCGTTGCCTCCACCCCGCGTCGCTACAACCAGCAGACGTCTCAGTGGGAGGACGGCGAGGCCATGTTCCTCACCTGCAACGTGTGGCGCCAAGCCGCAGAAAACGTTGCGGAGACCCTGACCAAGGGCATGCGCGTTATCGTCACTGGCCGTCTGCGCCAGCGTTCTTACCAGAACCGTGAGGGCGAGAACCGCACCGTCTTTGAGATCGAGGTCGATGAGGTGGGCCCGTCCCTGCGCTACGCTTCCGCTCAGGTCACCCGCAAGTCCGGAAACGGCGGCAACGGTGGCAACTACGGCGGCGGCCAGCAGCAAGGTGGCGGCAATTACGGCGGCGGCAACAACTACGGCGGTGGCAACAACCAGGGTGGTTTCTCCGGAAACCAGTCCCAGGCCCCGCAGCAGTCACAGCAGCAGTCGGCTCCTAGCAATGATCCGTGGAATTCGGCGCCCCAGGCGGGAAGCTTCGGCGGTGCAGATGCAGAACCCCCGTTCTAAGACTGTCACGCAATTATTCATTTAACTCAATTGAAAGGCAGGGATCATGAAGCTGATCCTCACCGCTGCCGTTGAGAACCTCGGCGCCCCCGGCGAAATTGTTGAGGTTAAGGACGGCTACGGACGTAACTACCTGCTTCCGCGCGGTCTGGCTATCGTTGCCACCCGCGGTGCTGAGAAGCAGAATCGAGGGCATCAAGCGCGCCCAGGATGCTCGCGCGATCCGCGACCTGGATCACGCACGCGAAATCCGCACCCAGCTGGAGGAGCTCAAGGACGTTAACGTCCCCGTGAAGACCTCCGAGTCTGGCAAGCTCTTCGGCTCCGTGTCCGCAGAGGACATCGTGAACGCCGTTGCCGCCGCTGGCGGTCCGAAGCTGGACAAGCGCATTGTTGTGCTTCCCAAGGGCCTGGTCAAGAAGACCGGCAACTACCAAGTCGAGCTCAAGCTGCA
Source organism: Corynebacterium axilliensis (assembly GCF_046097495.1). Lineage (NCBI taxonomy): Bacteria > Bacillati > Actinomycetota > Actinomycetes > Mycobacteriales > Corynebacteriaceae > Corynebacterium > Corynebacterium axilliensis. Next base: position 1,769,090 of record NZ_CP175768.1, on the reverse strand, counting down.
CGCTGAGGTTCTCGGCAAGGTGAACTTCTCGGTCGTCGCTGCCTAAGATTTAAGGCGCACGACGGTCGCCGTCGCAGCCCCAGTGTGTGAGGCGCTGTGAGGCAGTGCGCGGTGACCCACTGACAACAGCAAGGCTTCAGGGCCGTGCTCCTCCCACCATGTGAGGTGGTGAGAGGGGTGCGGCCCTGAGTCATGTGTAGTCAGAATTCGGGGGTCCTAACGCAGGTGGAATCATTGCCCCGGACGCGTGGCAGCTGCCTGTGGATAACTCCCACATTCTGTGGATAAAACCGCGCCGAATTTACGGTGAGTTTACTCACGCTGCTTGAAGTTAACCCGCTGGTAGTGGCAATTTCGGCGGAATAGTCGTACTTTTCCACGGATTTTGTGCACTTTTTCACACCTGCAAAAATATGCTGTGACCTGCGCGTTTTATCATCGCAGGTCATGGGCCTGAAAGGTTATCCACAGGGCTGACCTCGGCCGACGGAAACGGCTGACGCCATGAGCTGGTAATTCCACAGGCCGCTGTGGATAACTGTGAGAGTTATACCCAAGGGGGAGTGTCCGGGGCTCGGCTACACTGATGTGTACTTCAGACAATGACTGTTATTTGGGGGTCGATGAACTATGACGAACGCCAGCTTTGATGACGATTCCGTGCCGCCACCGCCCGAGCCTGCGGAGGAGGAACCGCGCCGCAGCTTCCGCCGGCAGGAGGAGCCGAAGCGCTACGGCGAGTTCCGTCAACCGCCGGCGGACCGTGAGGCGGAGCAGGGCGTTCTGGGTGCGATGCTGCTCAGCCCCAACACGGTAATGGAGGTCATTGAGGAGCTCGAGCCGGATGACTTCTATTACCCGGCGCACCAGCTGATCTATCAGGCGATGATTGATCTATACGCGGCGGGCACGGACATCGACGCGGTGATTGTGAACTCCCGCCTGGATCGCTATAACAACTTGGAGCGCGTCGGCGGCGCGCCCTATCTGCACACGCTGCTTGCCACCGTCCCCACGGCGGCGAACGCGCGCTACTACGCGGAAATCGTGGCGGAGAAGGCGGTGCTGCGCAAGCTGGTGGATGCGGGCACGCGCGTGGTGCAACTGGGCTTTGAGGGCTCCGAGGACCTCGAGGTCGACGCGGTGCTGGACCGCGCGCAGCAGGAAGTCTTCGGCGTGGCGCAGAAGAAGAACACGGACGACTACCGCGTATTGGGTGACCTCATCGATCCCACCATCGATGAGCTCGCCTCCCTGCAGCAGAACGGCGTGGATGCCGGTGTGCCTACCGGCTTTATTGACCTGGATAACCTCACCAACGGCCTGCGTGCCGGGCAGATGATCATCGTCGCGGCCCGGCCGGGCGTGGGTAAGTCCACGCTCGCCATGGACTTCATGCGCTCTGCTTCCCTGCAGCACGGCAAGACCTCGGTAGTGTTCTCCCTCGAGATGTCCGCCTCGGAGATTGTCATGCGTCTGCTGTCTGCGGAGGCAGAGGTGAAGCTGACGGATATGCGCGGTGGCCGCGTCTCTACCGAGGACTGGGCAAAGATCGATGACACGCTCAACCGCATCCAGGACGCACCACTGTTCATTGATGATTCCCCGAACCTCACCATGATGGAGATCCGCTCCAAGGCCCGCCGGCTCAAGCAGCAGCACGGCCTCGACCTCATCGTGCTGGACTACATGCAGCTGATGTCCTCGGGCAAGAAGGTCGAGTCCCGCCAGCAAGAGGTCTCGGAATTCTCGCGTCAGCTTAAGCTGCTGGCCAAGGAGCTCGAGGTGCCGCTGATTGCGATTTCGCAGCTCAACCGTGGCCCGGAGTCCCGTACGGACAAGAAGCCGCAGCTGGCGGATCTGCGTGAGTCCGGCTCGCTGGAGCAGGACGCCGATATGGTTATGCTGCTCTACCGCCCGGATTCACAGGACCGCGATGATCCCCGCGCAGGCGAGGCTGACATCATCTTGGCCAAGCACCGCGGTGGCCCCATCGATACCGTGAAGGTGGCCCACCAGCTGCACTACTCCAAGTTCGTCAACATGGCCCACGGCTAAGGCGAGGGGAGAACTACAATTCCACCACCGCGGCGGGGTCCCCGAGCCGGGGCCCGAGGATGACCAGCACTACAAACACGCCGGCCGCGGCGAGTGCTAGCCAGCGCCAGACGGGGAAGAAGCGCTCGCCGAACAGGCGAGCGCACGCGGCGCCGATGAACGCGCCCAGGGTATTGAAGAGAAGATCGTCGATGTCGGTGCGCCCGAGCGCGAAGGAGTATTGCACAAACTCCAGGGCTAGGCTCAGTCCGAAGCCCCACGCGGTAGTGCGCGGCAGGGAGCGGCATAACACGAAGACCAACATGCCGAAGGGGATAAAGAAGGCGGTGTTGCCTGCGTATTCAAAGAGCGGGCCGAACCAGGTGCCGCCGGAAAACTCGTCGAGCGGCACGAGGCGCAGGTCGCGGACGCGTTGCTTGTCGGGGTTCCACAGGTAGCCGATCTGGTAGAAGGGCTTGAGCGTGGTGAGTGCGACCATGACGGCCACCCACGCGGGCAGTGAAATCCTAGCGAGCAAGCGCCTTTCCTTTCAGCTCTGAGAGGCACAACGCCGCAAGCGCCGCGATGGCGAAAGCGGCGGCGAAGAGTACGAAGAGCCAGCCTACACCGCCGGCGGCAACGAGCGGCGGGACGATGAGCGGGGCGAGGATGGAGGCGAGGCGGCCGAAGCCGGCGGCCGCACCGGTGCCCCGGCCGCGCAGGGCGGTGGGGTAGAGCTCCGGGCCGATAGCGTAGAGCGCGCCCCACGCACCCAGGTTGAAGAAGGAGAGCAGGCAGCCGGCCAGAATGATGGTGGCCTCGGAGCCAGCCATGCCGTAGAGACCCGCCGCGAGGGCGGAGCCGACCAGGAAGGTGGCCAGGGTGCTGCGGCGGCCCCATACCTCAATGAGCCACGCGGCCGCGGCGTATCCGGGCAGCTGGGCCAGGGTGATGATGAGGGTGAAGCTGAAGGACTTCACCAGGGAGAAGCCATCGGCCACGAGCAGCGACGGGATCCAGATGAAGGCGCCGTAGTAGGAGAGGTTGACACAGAACCAGATGGCCCACAGCGCCACGGTGCGACCGCGCAGGCTCTTCGACCAGATGCTGGTGGCGGTGACGTCCTCTTCCGAATAGGTCGGGGCGGGCGTGCTGTGGTCGATGTCGGCCTCATCGGCTTCCGCTTCGAAGGACGCGACGACCTCCTCGGCTTCCTCGTGGCTGCCTTGCGATTCGAGGAAGCGGACGGATTCTGGAAAGTGGAGGCGCACGAACAAGGCGTAGAGTGCCGGCACCATGCCGAAGGCGAGGGCCCAGCGCCAGCCGCTTTCCGACGCCCCCACGACGAACGTTCCAATAACCGCCGCCAGAATCCAGCCCACGGCCCAGAAGGCTTCGAGTAGGACCACCATGCGGCCGCGCACCTTCAGGGGCGCAAACTCGGAGATGAGGGTGGAGGCTACAGGGAGCTCGGCGCCGAGGCCCAGCCCAATGAAGAAGCGCAGAATGATGAGCAACGTCAGGCTCGTTGTCAGGGCAGACGCACCAGTGGCGAGGCCGTACACCAGCAAAGTCAGGGCAAAGATGTGGCGGCGGCCAAATTTATCGGCTAAGAGTCCGCCGAAGGTCGCTCCCAGTGCCATGCCGATGAAGCCGACGGAGGCAAGCCACGAGGACTCGGTGGGCGTGATACCCCAGTGCACGGCGAGGGCGGCCATGATGAAGGAGATGAGACCCACATCCATGGCATCGAGCGCCCACCCGATGCCGGAGCCGAAGAGGAGGCGTTTGTGTTTGGGAGTAACCGGTAGGCGGTCGAGCCGCTCGGTGCGAGAGACTGTGCGATGGTCAAGCTGGTTCATGCACAGTAAATCTACTCCGCTGAGGTGAAACCTCTCAGGCGAAGCGAGTTCGTGACGACGAACACGGAGCTAAACGCCATGGCCAGGCCGGCGAGAAGCGGGTTGAGCAGGCCGAACGCGGCAACGGGGATAAGAATAATATTGTAGGCAAAAGCCCAGAAGAGATTGCCCTCAATAATGCGCAGCGTGCGTCGGGCGAGCCGTACAGAATCGGCCACCGAGCGCAGATCGTTGTTCATCACGGTGATATCGGAAGCCTCGATGGCGACGTCTGCGCCAGCGCCCATGGCGATACCAAGGTCGGCCTGGGCAAGTGCAGCGGCATCATTGACGCCATCGCCCACCATGGCCACGACCTTCCCCTCCGCCTGCAGGCGTTTGACGGCATCCACCTTGTCCTCGGGCATGACCTCTGCCTGGACGTCTGACGGGTCGATGCCAACCTCGCTGGCTACGGCACGCGCTGCGCCAGCATTATCTCCGGTGAGCAGGTAGGGCTCGAGACCAAGTTCTTTCAGACGTGCAATGGCTGTCGCGGAGGAATCCTTGATGCGGTCATGCAGCTCAATGGTTCCGGCAAGGTCACCGTCGACGTAGACGCCGACCAGCGTGCCCGTGCCCTGGTAACCAGCCGGCGGACGGCCGACGCGGATTCGGGAGGTGACGACAGTCGCCTCAATACCCTGGCCGGGAAGCTCCTCATAGTTTTCCGCGGTCGGTAGTTCGCCCTCGTAGGCGCCAACGATGGCGCGAGCGATGGGGTGCTTGGAGCCCTTCTCCACGGCTGCGGCGAGGCGCAGGAGCTCATCCTCGGTGAGGCTCGCTGCAGCAGTGGGGGCTACCTCCGTGACTGACATGCGGCCCTCGGTGATGGTGCCGGTCTTGTCGAGCACGATGGTGTCGATCTGCCGGGTCGATTCCAGGATCTCCGGGCCCTTGATGAGGATTCCCAGTTCGGCGCCGCGCCCGGTGCCGACGAGGATCGCGGTGGGCGTTGCTAAGCCCATCGCGCACGGACACGCAATGATGAGGACGGCGACGGCGGCGACGAATGCTGGGGCCATGCCGCCGACAAAGAGGTGCGCGACGAGCGTCAGCAGCGCGATACCGATGACGATGGGGACGAAGACACTCGCGATGCGATCGGCCAAGCGCTGGATGGGGGCTTTCGACGCCTGAGCATCGGTGACGAGCTTGCCCATCTGGGCCAAGACGGTATCGGAACCGACGCGCGTGGCGCGCACTTCGAGGCGGCCGGAGGCGTTGATGGTCGCGCCTGTAACGCGGCTGCCTGGGGAGACCTCAACGGGGAGAGATTCGCCAGTGAGCAAAGATTCATCAACTGCGGAGTGGCCGGCGGTGACGACACCATCCGCGGCGATCTTCTCACCAGGGCGAACCACGATGATGTCGCCCACGCGCAGGTCAGAGGCAGGGATGCGTTGTTCGGACTCTCCCCGCAGAACCGTGGCGTCTTTCGCCCCCATGGTGAGCAAGGTGGTTAAAGCCTCGGAGGAACGTCCCTTTGCCTTGACCTCAAACCACCGTCCGAGGAGTAGGAAGGTGATGACCATGCCTACGGACTCGAGGTAGATGTGGTCCATTTGGGCGTTGTTGGAGCGCAGCGTCATGTGCATGGTCATGCCGGGCATGCCGGCGTTGCCCAGGAAAAGGGCATAGAGTGACCAAGCATACGCGGCAGTGGTGCCCAAGGTGATGAGCGTGTCCATCGTGGCCGCACCGTGCTTGAGGTTGGCCCAGGTGGCCCGGTGGAAGGGCGCGCCGCCGAAGATGTAGACGATGGTCGCGAGCACCAGGCACGCCCACTGCCAATGCTGGAATTGCAGGGCCGGGACCATGGACAGCACCATGAGCGGCACTGACAACACCCCGGAGACGAGCGTGCGCTGCAGCAGGTCGGCGGCTTCGGCATCACGGGCGGATTCCGTCGTAGTGGGCGCCGAGTTCCCCTCATCCTCACCACCCATGGCGAAGGCACCATAGCCTGCGCCTTCGACAACCTCGATGAGGTCGCTGGGCGTGGTTGTGGCGGGGTCGTAGCTCACGGAGGCGGATTCCGTGGCGAAATTGACGGTGGCCTCGACTCCGTCGACCTTGTTGAGCTTGCGCTCGACCCGGGAGGAGCATGAGGTGCACGTCATGCCGGTGACGCCGAGGTCGAGGTGCGCGAGGGGGCCTTGTGGCTGTGTGCTGACGGTCATGATGTGCTTAGGCCAGCTGGTAGCCGGCCTCGTCGACAGCGGCGGCGACCTGCGCGTCACTAAAGCCCTCACCGGTGACGGTGACAGCGCCGGTGGCGTGATCAGCGGTGACGTCGGTGACGCCGGCAATCTCGCCGATTTCTTCCTTCACGGACATCTCGCAGTGCCCGCAGGTCATTCCGGTGACGGTGTAGTTCTTGGTGGCCATGAGAGGACCCCTTTCTGGTAGGAAGTGTTCCACGGACCATGATATACCCCCTAGGGGTATACCGGCAAGGAATAATCCAGCCTCATGTACCGTTGAGTGAGAACGAACCTACTAATCAACGTCATTGCGATAAGGGAGAGATAGTCATGGCAACCATCGACATCACTGAGGCAACCTTCGAGGCAACCGTTACCGGAGAGGGCATTACGCTTGTCGACGCCTGGGCGGAGTGGTGCGGCCCGTGCAAGCGCTTCGGCCCGGTCTTTGAGAAGGCCTCCGAGGAGCACCCGGATGCCACCTTTGCCAAGCTCGACACCGAGGCCAACCAGGACCTCGCGGTGAAGCTGCAGATTCAGTCCATCCCGACCCTCATGGTCTTCCGCGATGGCATCCTGGTCTTCCGTCAGGCCGGAACCATGCCGCCGGCAGCACTGGAGGATTCTGATTTCTCAGGTCAAGGACCTCAACATGGATGAGGTTCGCGCCCAGGTGGAGGAGCAGAAGGGCGGCGAGGCTTAGTCTTCCTCGGTTTCCTTCCGCGGCCTTCCCGCACTTCGCGCGCTTTCCTGCGAGTATCGCTACACTCGCAGGAAAGCGCATTTTTATAGTGACCACGTTCTAAGGAGAGTAAGGCGATGGCAAATCCGTTCAGCAAGGGCTGGAAGTACGTGATGGCCTCTTTCGATCAGAAGATCGACGAGAACGCCGACCCGAAGGTGCAGATCCAGCAGGCCGTTGACGCCGCGAAGGAGCAGCACCGGCAGATTTCTGAGCACGCCGCTGAGATCATCGGCCGCAAGACGCAGTTGGAGATGCAGCTCAACCGTCTGGTCACCTCCCAGAAGGACTACCAGGACCAGACGCGCCGCGCCCTAGAGATGGCGGATGCCGCTAAGGATCCGCAGGAGGCGTCCGAGTACACCAAGGCCGCCGAGGTCGTGGCCAGCCAGCTCGTCGCGGTAGAAAACGAGCTGGAGGGCGTCAAGAGCCAGTACCAGGCCGCCAGCCAGGCCGCCGAGCAGGCCAAGGCGCAGCAGCAGCAGTCCGAGGCCCGCCTTAAGGAACAGCTGGCCCAGGTGGATCAGCTGCGGGCGCAGGCGGACCAGGCGGCGATGCAGGAGAAGAACGCCGAGGCTATGGACTCGATGAACGAGCTCAAGCCGGATGACTCCACGCCGACGATGGACTCGGTGCGCGCGAAGATTGAAAAGCGCTACGCGGATGCCCTCGGCGCACAGGAGCTGCATCAGGCCTCCGGCGGGGACCGCATCCAGGAGATCGCGGCCGCCGGCCACGACATGCGCGCAACCTCTCGCTTGGATGAGATTCGTGCCGAGATGGCCGGGGAAGCCAAGAGCAAGGAGCTGGAGGCCGGCGAGGACGACAAGTAGTTCCCGCACGGAGCACCTAGCACGGAGCACGAAGGGACCTTCCACAGCGCGGGAGTAAGGCGCGCGGAAGGTCCCTCGACGTGTTTTAGGGGAAAGAGCTAGCCGTCTTGGCGGCGGACGTTAATGAGCACGCCGCGGATACCGGAGTGGAAGCCATCGCGCAGGTTGACGCGCTGGGTCTCAGTCAGCGTGTACTCGTGCAGCGTCTCGCACGCGAACTGCAGGAGCGGGCGGTCGATCTCCGGGGGCAGTCCGCCGCCGGAGAGCAGGTGCGCCTGGTCGCGCTGGTCGGAGCTTGCGGCGTTGTCAAACCACCACGATGCGTACTGCTGGCCCACATCAAACGGGGACTGGAAGCCGGCGGAGGTCCACACCTCTTCCGGTAGCGGCACGTACTTCGAGCGCAGCTTGCGGCGCGGGGCCATCATGGAGGGCTTCGGCGCCGCAGGTTTCGGGGCGGCGGGCTTGGGCGCGGGCGCGCCGGGCTTCGGGGCCGCGGGAGCGCTCTCCTGACCGGCGGGCTCCACGGCCTCATTGGGGCCGGCGGCAGTCGCGGCATCGGGAGCGGCGGGCGCAGCAGCGGACGGGGTGGCCGGTCCCGGCTTGGGCGCGGACGGGAAGGCGGCCTGCGCCTCGGTGGGCTCGGTGCAGTCGGTGTCCCCGGAAGCGTCGCCAAGCGCTGCGTTGGTCGCCTCACCCGCGGTCTCAGCGCCGTCACCTGAGGCGTCTGTGTGCTCTGGGTTCTGTGGGGTTTCTGGGTTCCCTGGGCCCTCTGTGGCTTCGGGGGTCTCGGCGCCCTCAGCGCGGGGCTCACGAATAGTCGGCGGCAGCGGGCCCTCCAGGACCTCGAGCTCCATGGCGTCGGCGAAGTCCTCGCGCGGATCGAGGATGGTGGTGGAATCGCACGCGTGGCGCAGGGCGGAGGACATGGAGTCCCAGCCAAAGCCGTAGAGGTGGACGCGCACGCCGTTGTTCACGGCCTCCTGGACGCCGGGGATCATGTCGGCATCGCCGGAGACCAGCACGAAGTCAGTGACTTGGCCCTGCATGGCGGAGACAATCATGTCCGCAACGAGGCGCGTGTCCACGGCCTTCTGCGTGCGGCGCTCGCCCCACTCAATGAGCTGGCCGGTGCGCAGCTGTACGCCGTCGCACACGCGCAGCGCGCGCTGGTAGCGGTGCGGGCCGGTATCGGGGATGCCGTCGTACCAGTACTGACGGTGGATCCGGTTGCCAATTTGGTTCTCAATCATGCAGCCGAGGGAGCTAACGACCTCGGGCAAATCGATTTCTAGCTGCGCTCGCGCACCCGTCTCCCAAGAGTTATAGAAACTTGCAAGTAGGTATGAGGTGTCAACGAAGACAAGTGTTCGTTCAAGCATGGCTCCTAAATTCCGTTCTATTGTTTCTAACTAATTTTTCTTTGGTCACTTCTGTGAGGTCCCCAGCCTAGGGCCGGTGTTATCCAGTGTGCCCCATTGGCCACAAAACGTCGATAACCTTTGGAAAAATCCCAGTTCGCGGACCTTTCGGGCGGAGCCCTTGCGGGGGATATGGGCCTGGTTATATGGTTAGTTACATGAGTAACCAACCAACCAGGGAGCGTGCATGGACAATTCCGCACAACCGCTCTTCCGCCAAATAGCAGTGCTCATTGAGGACGCCGTGATTGACGGCACCCTCGCGGAAGGGGCCCAAGCGCCGTCCACCAACGAGCTCGCCGCCTTCCACAACATCAACCCCGCCACCGCCCGCAAGGGCCTGACCCTCCTCGTGGACCTGGGAATCCTGGAAAAACGCCGCGGCATCGGCATGTTCGTCACCTCTGGTGCCGCCGAGCTGATCCGGGCACGGCGCCGCCACGATTTCGCGGCCGAGTACGCCGCGCCGCTTATCGACGAAGCCGTGCACCTGGGCTACACCCGCCAGGAACTCCATGACCTCATAGACCTAGTCGCAGAAAGCCGAGGACTCTACTCATGATCGTGACCCCGCACTTCACCTTCGACGACGGCCTGACGCACGGCCTCGTCGGCCCCAACGGCATTGGCAAAACCACCTTGCTGCGCAAGATTGCTGGCCAGCTTGATGGCTCCGGCATCACTGTCGACGGCGAGGCGCCCTACGACAATGAAAAAGTACTGGGCAAGATCGTGCTCATGGGCATTGATAACCCCCTGCCGGAGGGCTGGAATGTGAAGAAGGTCTTCACTGTGGCAGGCCTGCGCTGGCCGTCCTGGGATCAGAACCGCGCAGAGGAGCTGGTGGAGCGCTTCGAGCTGCCCATGAAGAACTACTCGGGCCTATCCCGCGGACAGAAGTCGGCGGCGAGCTTCATCGTTGCGGTGGCCTCGGGAGTGCCCTACATGCTTCTCGATGAACCCTATCTCGGCCTCGACGCCGCCAAGCGCGAGGTCTTCTACGACGTCCTGCGTGAGGAGCATGGGCGCACCATCATTGTCTCCACCCATCACCTCAACGAACTGTCTGGTTTGCTCGATACCGTGGCCCTGATGGGGGAGAACCCTCTGTCCGGCCCCATCGATGAGTTCATTGAGGGCGTCGTCCAGCTCACCGGTCCCGCCGAGGCCCTCGACCGGGCCCTGGGGCGCCTCCAACTCCCGGTGCTCGAGCGCGAAACTTCCGCCGTGGCAGACCGCGCGCTTGTCGACGCCCGCCCCAACCACACCGCCAACGTCTTCGACATGGCCCAGGAAATGGGGTTGCGCGCCACCGAGGTATCCCTCGAGCAGGCAGTCCTAGCATTGGGGGAGACGCGATGAAGCTCTATAGGCATATGGCGCTGAGCTGGATCAGCTTCTTCTTTGCCCTATGGATCGTCGTCTTGCCGCTGCTTGGAATAGACCGTGGGCAAGGATGGGCCATCGGGTATTCACTCTTTATGGCGTTCCAGCTCTACCTGGTCCAGCCTGACTTCTCGCGCTACCTAACCTTTGGGCTCAGTACGCGCGTCTGGAACGGGCATCGGCGGATCAATGCCTCGCTGGCGTTCCTGCTCATGCTTGTCAGCGCACCCTGGGGATTTCCGTGGTGGGTCCTCATCGCTCCCGCAGCGGTGTGGGTGCTGTGTATGGTGCGGCGCTTCGAGCCTTCGCGCCTGGACACGCGCTCGCTCATCGACGGCAGCGAGGGCGATTCCTCAACGGGATGGTTCTCCGCCTCCCCGGTCTCCCAGATTGTGGTGCGCCCTCAAGCTCGCGCGTGGATGTGGGTTGCGATGGGTGTAGTTATCGCAACGGCGATAACCTTCGCGGTGAGCAAGCTGTGGGATAAAGGCATAGGCATCGCGGGTGTCATTGTCACCTTGACCGTTGTGCCATTGGTGCTGGACGTAGTGCGCAGCTCGCTGAAAGACGCGGTGACCTTTGGGTTGCCGCGGGAATCTTGGGCCACGGCCACACTGCTGTGTACGGCCATCCCGGTGGCGCTGGCTCTCCTGGCCGACCTGGTAGCCCTTGCCTGGAGCGGCGAGTTCGTCGGAGCCACCATCATCTGGCTTGCGTCGACAGCGTGGCTCTTGAGCCTGGCCATTACCGATAAGCGCACGTGGTTTTACACGGTGGCGCTGGTGGGAATCATCGCCGCCGCGTCCAGTGCGTGGCTCCTCACTCCCGGCGTGACGAAGGGATGGATGCTCGCGGGAATGGCCGTGATCTACCTCGCCTGGGGCGCGGCCTATCGCCGGATGGCGAAGCGCGTCGACGTCTTCAGTCCGGGGGTTATGGGCTGGTTCGGCGTCAAATAGACGTCGGCGCAAGAAAGCGCGAAAAGTAGCGATTTAAGGCACCTCAACGAAGGTCTAAAAACCTTGGTTGAGGTGCATATTTGTGTTTTTTCAAGTGCGTGTGTAACTTTATGTGAGTCAGCGCGACCGACAGCGCCCCACAGGAACTGAGGTTCTTGGAGAGTGGCGGTAGGAAAACAGGCCCTGACAACAAATATTTTCTTTACTCGCAGTACTGCGTTCCATCTACTGATGGTCTGTATGACTGTGTGGTGATGATGTGTGAGAACTCAATAGTGTGCCAATGTACTTTTTTGTGTTGGTTGGTTTTTGATTGTTCTGGCTGTGTTGTGCTGGATGTGCAGCATGGTTGGTGTATGCCGGATGGCGCTTTTTTCAAGCGGCGTCATTGTAAATAACATAAGTTGTTTGGGCGTAGATTGAAAATCTTCTAACTAGGCCAGCCTCCTTTTTTGTGCCCCGTCGGGTTGGGGGTTGGTTGGATTTTTTCTTTATGTAATTTTTGGATTTGCCAGTCCGTGTGGTGTGTGCGTGATGCGTTCGCATTATGCGGTTTGGTTTGTTCTTTTTGTTAGGTTTGGGCTTTTCACGGCCTTTTTGTGGAGAGTTTGATCCTGGCTCAGGACGAACGCTGGCGGCGTGCTTAACACATGCAAGTCGAACGGAAAGGCTCCTGCTTGCAGGGGTACTCGAGTGGCGAACGGGTGAGTAACACGTGGGTGATCTGCCTTGTACTCTGGGATAAGCTTGGGAAACTGGGTCTAATACCGGATAGTAGCCGCCTTTAGTGTGGTGGTTGGAAAGTTTTTCGGTGCAAGATGAGCTCGCGGCCTATCAGCTTGTTGGTGGGGTAATGGCCTACCAAGGCGTCGACGGGTAGCCGGCCTGAGAGGGTGTACGGCCACATTGGGACTGAGATACGGCCCAGACTCCTACGGGAGGCAGCAGTGGGGAATATTGCACAATGGGCGGAAGCCTGATGCAGCGACGCCGCGTGGGGGATGACGGCCTTCGGGTTGTAAACTCCTTTCGACAGGGACGAAGCTTTTTGTGACGGTACCTGTATAAGAAGCACCGGCTAACTACGTGCCAGCAGCCGCGGTAATACGTAGGGTGCGAGCGTTGTCCGGAATTACTGGGCGTAAAGAGCTCGTAGGTGGTTTGTCGCGTCGTCTGTGAAATTCCGGGGCTTAACTCCGGGCGTGCAGGCGATACGGGCATAACTTGAGTGCTGTAGGGGAGACTGGAATTCCTGGTGTAGCGGTGAAATGCGCAGATATCAGGAGGAACACCGATGGCGAAGGCAGGTCTCTGGGCAGTAACTGACGCTGAGGAGCGAAAGCATGGGTAGCGAACAGGATTAGATACCCTGGTAGTCCATGCCGTAAACGGTGGGCGCTAGGTGTAGGGGGCTTCCACGTCTTCTGTGCCGTAGCTAACGCATTAAGCGCCCCGCCTGGGGAGTACGGCCGCAAGGCTAAAACTCAAAGGAATTGACGGGGGCCCGCACAAGCGGCGGAGCATGTGGATTAATTCGATGCAACGCGAAGAACCTTACCTGGGCTTGACATACACCAGATCGCTGCAGAGATGTAGTTTCCCTTGTGGTTGGTGTACAGGTGGTGCATGGTTGTCGTCAGCTCGTGTCGTGAGATGTTGGGTTAAGTCCCGCAACGAGCGCAACCCTTGTCTTATGTTGCCAGCATTTTGGTTGGGGACTCATGAGAGACTGCCGGGGTTAACTCGGAGGAAGGTGGGGATGACGTCAAATCATCATGCCCCTTATGTCCAGGGCTTCACACATGCTACAATGGTCGGTACAACGCGCAGCGACACTGTGAGGTGGAGCGAATCGCTGAAAGCCGGCCTTAGTTCGGATTGGGGTCTGCAACTCGACCCCATGAAGTCGGAGTCGCTAGTAATCGCAGATCAGCAATGCTGCGGTGAATACGTTCCCGGGCCTTGTACACACCGCCCGTCACGTCATGAAAGTTGGTAACACCCGAAGCCAGTGGCTCAAACTCGTTTAGGGAGCTGTCTAAGGTGGGATCGGCGATTGGGACGAAGTCGTAACAAGGTACCCGTACCGGAAGGTGCGGGTGGATCACCTCCTTTCTAAGGAGCATTATTTTTCGCACCAGTTGGTGCTTGAAGCAATCATCACTATCTTCACTCTTCTTTTTTGTTGTTGTTGTGGTGGTTGTGTGGTGGTTGAGTAGGCGATTGTTCTGCTGCCACTTTTGTTTAATCGGGTGGAGATACGCCTTAACCAGAAGCAATCAATTGATTAATTGCCAATCAACGCCTTTGTTTAGAGTACTTGGTGCATTGTTGGGTGTCTGGGGCATTATCCCCTGGTTGTAACCCACACGGATGTAATGACCACTTTGTGATTGGTGGTTGTTGGCCTGTGTGGGGTGTTGTGTGAGAACTGTATAGTGGACGCGAGCATTAAACTGCATGCTGTTATCACCATTGGTGGCTGGCCTTTGTTGGTTGGTTGTTGTGGTGGGTGTGTGGTTTGTGTGATTTCTGTTCTTTTGTGTTTTGTGTAGTTCACGCCGGCATGAATGATGACGCACTGTTTGTGTGGTTGTTGTTTGTGTTGGTTGTGTGTTCGTTATTTAGGGCGCATGGTGGATGCCTTGGCATGCTGAGCCGATGAAGGACGTGAAAGGCTGCGTTAAGCCTCGGGGAGTTGTCAATTGAGCGTTGATCCGAGGATGTCCGAATGGGGAAACCTGGCACCTGTTATGGGGTGTTACCCTTCAGTGAATTCATAGCTGTTGTGGGGGTTTACGCGGGGAAGTGAAACATCTCAGTACCCGTAGGAAGAGAAAATAAATATGATTCTGCTAGTAGTGGCGAACGAACGTGGATGAGGCTAAACCGTGTGCATGTGATACTTGGTAGGGGTTGTGTGTGCGGTGTTGTGGGCCCCAACGTGCGGTGACTACCATCATCGTGCTTGTGTGTTGTTGTTAGGTGAAGTGGTGTGGAAACGCCTGCCAAAGAGGGTGATAGTCCCGTAGTTGAAGACTTCAGCATTTAAGTTGTTGGGTTGCCCGAGTAGCAGCGGGCTCGTGGAATCTGCTGTGAATCTGCCGGGACCACCCGGTAAGCCTAAATACTCAGTGTGACCGATAGTGTATTAGTACCGTGAGGGAATGGTGAAAAGTACCCCGGGAGGGGAGTGAAATAGTTCCTGAAACCGTGTGCTTACAATCCGTCAGAGCACTTTTTTTAGTGTGATGGCGTGCCTTTTGAAGAATGAGCCTGCGAGTCAGCGGCATGTCGCGAGGTTAACCCGTGTGGGGTAGCCGTAGGGAAACCGAATCCTAATGGGGTGTTGAGTGGCATGTCCTGGACCCGAAGCGGGGTGATCTACCCATGGCCAGTGTGAAGCAGCTGTAAGAGGTTGTGGAGGCGCGAACCCACGTAGGTTGAAAACTGCGGGGATGAGCTGTGGGTAGGGGTGAAAGGCCAATCAAACTCCGTGATAGCTGGTTCTCCCCGAAATGCATTTAGGTGCAGCGTCGCATTAGCTTGGTGGAGGTAGAGCTACTGGTTGGTTGAGCGGGACTACAATCTTAGCAATGTCAGCCAAACTCCGAATGCCATCAATTGTGTTGTGCGGCAGTGAGACTGTGGGGGATAAGCTTCATAGTCGAGAGGGAAACAGCCCAGATCGCCGGTTAAGGCCCCTAAGGGTGTGCTAAGTGGAAAAGGATGTGGGATCGCGAAGACAGCCAGGAGGTTGGCTTAGAAGCAGCCATCCTTGAAAGAGTGCGTAATAGCTCACTGGTCGAGTGGTCCTGCGCCGACAATGTAGTGGGGCTCAAGCACACCGCCGAAGCCGCGGCAAACATTTTTGTTTGGGTAGGGGAGCGTCGTGCATGTGTTGAAGCGTTACCGTGAGGGGGCGTGGAGTGTGTGCGAGTGAGAATGCAGGCATGAGTAACGAATTGGAAGGTGAGAATCCTTCCCGCCGGATGACTAAGGGTTCCTGGGTCAAGTTCGTCTTCCCAGGGTGAGTCGGGACCTAAGGCGAGGCCGACAGGCGTAGTCGATGGATAACCAGTTGATATTCTGGTACCCGTATGTCCGCGCCCATGATAAAGCACTGATACTAACCACCGCGGATACGACTGATGTGTTCTTTGAACACGTTGGTTGTTGATGTCGTGGGGCCTGATGTGTGGTTCAAGTGATGGGGTGACACAGTGTAGTAGCCATGCCGCTTAGTGGATTGTTGGTGTAAGCGTGTGAGGTGGTGTGTAGGTAAATCCGCATACCGTGTAGCCTGAGGCGTGATGCGTAGCCCGATAGAGGGTGAAGTTGGTGATCTAGTACTGTCGAGAAAAGCCTCTAGCGATGTGGATGTATGGCCCGTACCCGAAACCGACACAGGTAGTCAGGTTGAAAATACTAAGGCGTTCGGGTGAACTGTGGTTAAGGAACTCGGCAAAATGCCCCCGTAACTTCGGGAGAAGGGGGACCACACGACTTCGGCACTTTTTGCGAGTGCTTTGGGGTTGTGGGGTCGCAGAGAATAGAGGGAAGCGACTGTTTATCAAAAACACAGGTCCATGCGAAGACGTTAAGTTGATGTATATGGACTGACGCCTGCCCGGTGCTGGAAGGTTAAGAGGACCGGTTAGTCACCTTTTGGTGGCGAAGCTGAGAATTTAAGCCCCAGTAAACGGCGGTGGTAACTATAACCATCCTAAGGTAGCGAAATTCCTTGTCGGGTAAGTTCCGACCTGCACGAATGGCGTAACGACTTCCCTGCTGTCTCAACCACAGGCCCGGTGAAATTGCACTACGAGTAAAGATGCTCGTTACGCGCGGCAGGACGAAAAGACCCCGGGACCTTCACTATAGCTTGGTATTGGTGTTTGGTTCGGTTTGTGTAGGATAGGTGGGAGACTTCGAAGCATGCACGCTAGTGTGTGTGGAGTCGTTGTTGAAATACCACTCTGATCGGATTGAGCATCTAACCTTGGCCCATGATCTGGGTTGGGGACAGTGCCTGGTGGGTAGTTTAACTGGGGCGGTTGCCTCCCAAAATGTAACGGAGGCGCCCAAAGGTTCCCTCAGCCTGGTTGGCAATCAGGTGGCGAGTGTAAGTGCACAAGGGAGCTTGACTGTGAGACAGACATGTCGAACAGGGACGAAAGTCGGGACTAGTGATCCGGCACCTACTTGTGGATGTGGTGTCGCTCAACGGATAAAAGGTACCCCGGGGATAACAGGCTGATCTTCCCCAAGAGTCCATATCGACGGGATGGTTTGGCACCTCGATGTCGGCTCGTCGCATCCTGGGGCTGGAGTAGGTCCCAAGGGTTGGGCTGTTCGCCCATTAAAGCGGCACGCGAGCTGGGTTCAGAACGTCGTGAGACAGTTCGGTCTCTATCCGCCGCGCGCGTTGAAACTTGAAGAAGGCTGTCCCTAGTACGAGAGGACCGGGACGGACGTACCTCTAGTGTGCCAGTTGTTCCGCCAGGGGCATCGCTGGTTGGCTACGTACGGAAGGGATAACCGCTGAAAGCATCTAAGCGGGAAGCCTGTTTTAAGATGAGGTTTCATTATAAGGTCCCCCAAAGACGATGGGGTTGATAGGCCAGAACTGTACGCACCGCAAGGTGTTTAGGCGACTGGTACTAATAGACCAAAACAAACACACACTTACCCCCAAGAGGGAAGTGTTAACAACACAAACACGATTGTGAATCACACACTGCCCGTGTTCGCGTCCACTACACAGTATCTGACACAACACCCACGGCCAGAAAAATGCCCTGGAAGTTTGTCGGTGGCCAATAGCAGCAGGGAAACGCCCGGACCCATTCCGAACCCGGAAGCTAAGCCTGCCCGCGCTGATGGTACTGCAACCGGGAGGTTGTGGGAGAGTAAGAAACCGCCGACACCAAACAACACACAATAACTCAATACAACACCGAAAAAGGGGACCGTTGAAGCACCACCACTTCAACGGTCCCCTTTTTGGGTTTTACCCGCGCGAGAAGAATTGCAAAATGAGTCCTCGTTGAATCTGAGGTAAACGAAACGTCATTTGTGGAAACTTGTTTTCTGACGCGAGGGATCATATCGTGGCAAACTTGAATATATGGACTTAACTGAACTGCTAACAATATTTGATCGAAGTTTAGCTAATCTCAAGAAGCTCGATGATGTGTGGGAACGGGCGAAGACTTTTATGCCACAAGGGCCTGCAGTCAGTACTGATCCTGAGTATGAAGACTTGCGGCGTGCGTGGGAAGATTTGTTACCTGGGCTTCCTCCAATAGAGGGGTGGACTATTGTCGATGAGCTGCCGGATATCGTTGCGCTAGGACAGGCGCTTTGGGGATATGCGGAACTCGGTGAGCCCCCTTTGGCGGTTTGGGCTGCTATTGAAAAGCCGGCTAAAGATCTGGCAGAGTATCGCTACAAACTTAATAGGTCGCGAAGGATGGCAGTGCGTGACCGTCTTGAGCAGCTTGTTGTCTCGATTGAATCAGACCTCTCGTTGTTGTTGGAAGACGTGGAGCGAGATTCCAGTGAGGTCTCTTATCAGGGGAAGTTCGGGACCGTTTAGCGGACTCGTTTTGTGAGGTCGAGCGGCTAATGGGGGACACTTCTCGACAAAGCGTCAGATGGGGAGACTTAAACCGCCACCTAAACTTTGGGCAGGGCCATGATTGGTATGATATTCAAGAGATGGACTGGCCTAGCGTTAAATCAGATGTTTTAGCTGCTGGACTAACAGGTGTCGATCCCCTGCCTGTGCCGGATGTGGACCTAGGTTTCGCTGCGACTGGAAAGTTGACCGGAACGGCGACAAGTGCGTTGCCGTGGGATCATCTCAATGAGGCAGGCTTCGAACGGCTTCTTTTTGACCTACTCCGGAGCCTGGAAAACCATCAGAACGTGCAATGGTTACAGCGCACTCGTGCAGCCGATAGGGGTCGAGATCTCTCATGTGAGCGCGTTATTCACGATGGAGCGGGGGGTGTAAGAACTGAGCGGGTGGTCGTCCAAGCTAAGCACTGGAAGACTAAATCAATAGGTGTGTCAGAAATATCAACCAACGTGGCAAATATGGCTCTAATTTCCCCGCCGATCGTTCGAGTTTTAGTTTTTGCCACCTCAGGGACCTTTACATTAGATGCGGTCGAATGGTCCGAAAAGCACAACGAAAAAGGTGTTGCCCCAAATATTGAGCTCTGGCCGCATAGTCGGTTGGAGTCTTTACTAGCAGCCCATCCCGCACTAGTTGCCGATCATGGACTCAGATAATGAGAAATGGAGCGGGAGGATGGAGACGGTGATGATGTTTGGGGTACATCCCAAATGAGTTTGTCAAGTTGCTTCTGTGTGGGGCTAGTTTTATAGGTACTTATCGAAGTGGTCGGGGTAGGCCACGGCCATTTGGTTGCTGGCTTGTTTCCAGCTGGCAACTCGGGCTCCTTCCATAAGTCTGGCGGTTGTCGCTGAGACTCGTTTGCCCTTCTTTGCCCCTTGGCAGCTCAGTTGTCTTTAATATTATAGATCATCAACCACTGCGTCTTCAGCGCTGATTCATCGTTAGTGAATTGCCCCCCTGTTGCGGATAGTTTGGAGCGCCGTTGCGCTAATTACCCTGCCTTAGCGTGGGCCTAGTTATGAGTTGTGATGTCTAGCGACATTTTGGACACGGAGTCCAGGATGTTTTTGGACGGGATGTCTAGTGGCTTTTTGGACGTTTGCGGCGGTGGAATAGCCGGATGGCTATTCCATTGCATAAGCGTAGAAAGGTCGCAGATTTCGATCCCGTTCGTGACGGCAAGACGGTCACACAGTTTTGCAAAGAATTGGGAATCTCGCGGCAGACGTACCACAACATCAAAAGCCGGATAGCGCAGAAGGGTCGGGCAGGCATTGTGCCGGATTCGACTGCCCCGAAGAATCCGATTAAGAAATTCCACGAGGCCGACAAAATCGCAGTCGTCCACGCCAGGCAGGAGTTGATGGAGCAAGGCTTGGATTATGGGCCTTGGTCGATCTACTACTTCTTGTTCGACACTGTAGGTCCAGATTCCACACCGTCGCGTTCTACAATCGCCTCGTGGCTTCATGAGCTGGGATTCGTTGATGCCAACGCCCGCAAACGGCCACGCAGCTCCTATAAGCGCTTCGCCCGCGCTCTCGTCGGTGAACTCTGGCAGATCGATGGACTGGTCTATCGCCTCTTTGACCACGCCCACACACATGTCACGATTTACCAGGTTATCGATGATGCCAGCAGGTTCGATGTCGGAACCACAGCGTTCGCTCTGCCAGAAAACGGTACTGATGCGCGCGCTGTGCTGGCCGCAGCGTTCGCCGCCTACGGCAAGCCCCAAGAAATCCTTTCCGACAATGGCGATGCGTTTGCCACCTATCACCGTGGTTTTCTCTCTGCTACTGAAACTTGGCTCGCCAGCCAAGGCGTTCTTGCTATTGCTGGTTTCGCCCCGACAACCCAGGGAAAAGACGAGCGCTCTCACCGCACGTTGACCCAGTTCCTCGATGCACGCCACCCAGTTAGCCTTGCTGAGGTCAACGCCTATCTGGCTGAATATCGCCAGGTGTACAACGAGCGACGACGGCATCAATCACTGCTGGTCGGCAAAATGCACATCACACCACGCCAGGCTTTCGATACCTTCCCCAAGGCACCGTCGCCTACGCATCCACTCGATCCTGAGCAGGTCTGGGCCCGCGTAGTCGCCTACAACCAGGCTCACAATCCACACGCTGTACCCGAAATGCTAAACGGCCCCGTGGAAGCGGCAACTTCACACGAGGCCAGCACCGATGACATGGCAGCTCAGCAGGGCATACCTTCCACCGATACCCCCACACTAACGGTGCCGACGACAAATTCAACAAACCATTGGGGCATCCCAGACCAGCTCTGCGTGAGCAAAGATGGCGTTGTACGCGTGTGCGGCTTCGGTCTCTACATTGGTCTGAGGTTTAAAAACCGCAGGCTCTACTCCACGGTCACAGCCGATAACGTTGCGGAGTTTTACACGGCCCATGACGGTGAATTCCTCTTCAGCGTGCCGCTGCCAATCACGTTGAGCCACAGGCCACCAGGTGGCCAGATCAACATCAACCTCGTTGAAGGAATGAAACATCGCCAACCACCGCGGATGAACCCGAAACTATCCAAACCCCGGCCGAAACGCAGGCCATAACCATAAACCGCTAGAAGTGTCCAAGAACTCCATGGATTCCGTGTCCAAGAAGACACCGGACTCCATGTCCAAAAACCCTATGGACATAACAGGCCTAGTTATGAGTTTGGCCAGAAGTTGGGGTTGACTGCCTTTTCTCTTGTGCTTTCGATGTCCGCTCCAGCAGTAGGTGGGCCGTTGGTTTTCACACTTGATTCATAGCGCGCCTATCTTAGTGTTTCGATTGGTGTGATGATTGCCTCAGATGCCATTTTAGAAGTGTCAGGGAGCTGAAAACAATTCGGTTCGGAATATTAAGGGTTTAATAAATAATGGGTTTCAAGCGGTAGTTGTGAGGTGAATTCCCGGGTTACTCCCGACAAGGGATCGACAAAGGAAATGTGTGTAGCCGTCAGGTGCATGGGAATCCGCATGTCCTCGGCTTCTGCGGGGAGGATGGTGGGGTAAATGGGGTCCCCAATAATGGGTATTCCTGCCTGAAGCATGTGGAGGCGTAGCTGATGCGTCTTACCGGTGTGCGGCTTGAGCGTGTATCTTGCCAATGTCGGAAGCGGTCCGTGGAGGGCTTCGTACGGTGCCTTGTCGATTGGCTCCACGGCGGCTACCTCCGTCACGGCGTTGGGCTCGCCCGCGACAATGCGCCCTTGGAGCTCCCCCGGGGTCTTCTCCATGCGGGAGCGCCAGAGGGTGCCCGGTGAGACGTCGGAAAGCGCGGCGATGGCTTCGTACGTCTTGGACACTCGGCGCTGCGCGAACAACGTCTGGTAGGCGCCGCGAACTGAGCGGTCCTTGGTGAAGACGAGGATGCCAGAGGTGAGGCGGTCGAGGCGGTGCGCGGGGGAGAGCTCGTTGTTGCCGGTGGCGCGGCGCAGTCGCACCGTGGCGGTTTCCGTGATGTGACGGGCGCGCGGCATTGTAGCCATGAACGGCGGCTTGTCGACGACTAGGAGGTGCTCGTCCTCATAGAGGATTGGGATGTCGTAGGGGACGGGGGTCTCCGGCGCGGGGATCCGATAAAAGTAGATGGTGGCGTTAGGGGCCAGAATGCTGTCTGGGGTCAGGGAGGTTCCGTCTTGGAGGACCACCTCGCCCGCAGCGAAACGAGAGCGCAGGGCGGCGTCGTCGTCCTCGGGGTGCCGGTGGCGTTGGGTGAGGATGAGTTCGCGGACGAAGTCCCACGCGGTGATGGGGCCTTCGGGGACGCGTGCGTGGGTGGGGTTTAGCCCATCGCGGATGGGAAGTGGGGTTGCGCCACGCCGTTTTTTGGCTAATCTTTCTCCCATGGATTTTAACTCTATTCTCGCGCCCGTCATTGACTTCTTTTCCAATGGTATCGGTGCGGTCATTCGTGACATTGCGGTGACCCTGTACAACGTCCTCTTCCCCGCTAATGCGGATGCTGCTACCACCCCACAGGCCGGCCTATAGGTATTAGACTGGAGATGTAAGCACGTCGAAAGGATAAGGTCATGGCCAAGGAAGACATTGTCGTCGTAGCCGTTGATGGTTCGGAAGCGTCGAAAAACGCCGTCCGTTGGGCTGCTAACACTGCAATGAAGCGCGGGATTCCGCTTCGTATCGCATCGAGCTACACGATGCCGCAGTTCCTCTACGCCGAGGGCATGGTCCCGCCGAAGGAGCTCTTTGAGGACCTTCAGGCAGAAACCTTGGAGAAGATCGAGGCCGCGCGCGCTGAGGCCCACAAGGTGGCCCCGGAGCTCAAGATTGGTCACACCGTGGCGGAGGGTTCCCCGATTGACATGCTGCTGGAGATGTCCCAGGACGTCACCATGATTGTCATGGGCTCCCGCGGTATGGGTGGCCTGTCCGGCATGGTGATGGGCTCGGTCTCCGCCTCTGTGGTCTCCCACGCATCCTGCCCGGTCGTGGTTGTTCGCGAGGACAACCAAGTGACCGATTCCACGAAGTACGGTCCGGTTGTCGTTGGTGTCGACGGTTCCGAGGTCTCCCAGAAGGCTACCGCCTACGCGTTCAAGGAAGCGGAAGCTCGCGGCGCCGAGCTCATCGCGGTTCACACCTGGATGGACATGCAGGTCCAGGCTTCTCTGGCTGGCCTGTCCGCCGCCCAGGCGGAGTGGGCTGAGGTGGAGAAGGAGCAGGCGGAGCTGCTCACGGAGCGCTTGGCCGAGCACCAGCAGGAGTTCCCGGACGTGCCGGTGAAGAAGATCATCGCCCGCGACCGCCCGGTGCGCGCGTTGACTGACGCGTCCGAGGGCGCCCAGCTCCTGGTCGTCGGCTCCCACGGCCGCGGCGGTTTCAAGGGAATGCTGTTGGGTTCCACCTCCCGCGCGCTGCTGCAGTCCGCGCCGTGCCCGATGATGGTGGTCCGCCCCGACTCCGAGTAGTGTAGCGAACTCATAAAGCAAGAATAACGATTCGGGCGCAGTACGCTGTGAAGTTGCTGCGACCGAATCGTTTTCTGGGTTTTATGTGTACAGTGGTTGATGAAGGCAACAAACATAAAGAAAGGGAGTGCCGCAATGGGACTCGGTCTTGGATTCTTCGGTTCAATTGTCGTCGGTATCATCGCCGGCTGGCTCGCTGAAAAGATCATGAAGCGTGATCAGGGCCTGCTCACCAACCTGATCGTCGGTGTCATCGGCGGCCTGATTGGTGGAGGTATCCTCGCCATCTTCAACAAGTCGGTGGGTGATAGCTGGTTCCTCATGATCATCACCGCGACCGTGGGCGCCTGCATCCTGCTGTGGATCGTCGGCGCGATTACCGGCCGCAAGAAGTAAGATTTCGCATACATACCGGTTTGTCTATATTGTGTAGATGAACCGGTTTTGTCATGTGAGGAGAAAGTAATGGCAGAGAAGAAGTCGCGCCGCAACCGCCCCAGCCCGCGCAGCCGCCTGCTGGATTCTGCTACGCGTCTTTTTACCACCGAAGGTATCCGCGTTATCGGCATCGACCGCATTCTGCGTGAGGCCGATGTGGCTAAGGCGTCGCTGTATTCTCTGTTCGGATCTAAGGATGCGCTTGTTATCGCGTACGTGGAGGCGCTGGATGAGCAGTACCGCGCTGATTGGCAGGAGCGCACCAAGGACTCCACCGACGCGGAAGCGAAGATCCTCGCCTTCTTTGACAAAGCCATTGAAGAGCAGCCCGGTATGGAGTTCCGCGGCTCCCACTTCCTGAACGCGGCGGGCGAGTACCCGCGCCCGGAGACCGACGCCGAGCGCGGCATCGTGGCAGCATGCGTCGAGCACCGCACGTGGATGCATTCCACTATCACCGCCCTGCTCAATGCCAAGAACGGCTACCCCTCCGAGCAGCAGGCCAGCGAGCTGCTCATCTTTTTAGACGGCGGTATGGCAGGTGCCCGCCTGACCCGCGAGATCGCCCCGCTGGTTGCGGCCAAGCAGCTGGCTATTCAGTTGCTGTCGGCCCCTCCTGCTGATTACTCGATTTAAGCACCTTCTTCGCCTCCTCCACGAGCGCTGAGTGGCGCTGTGCAGCCTCCTTGGCCTCCGCTTTGGCCTGCGGGTTCTCCTTCCACTCGGCCTTCTGCTCTGCCTTGCGGCGCTTGCGTTCCTTGGTGCGCCAGCGGCGAATGCTGTCCTTGCGCTGCTCATGAATCACCTCGGGCAGCGGGTAGTGACGGCGCAAAATGGTCTCAAAGGTCAGCGTTTGTAGCAGCGTGAACAGGTAGGAACATCCCCAGTACAGGATGATGGTAACCGGAATGGGGCCGTGCCAGGCCACGTTCCAGAGCATCCAGGGGATGATGAGCACGGAGAGTGCCATGAACCACAGCAGGCGCCGGGGAATCTTCTGATCGAACTGCGTGGTGAGATAGCCGCGGTAGAGCGTGACTAGCGTGTTGAGGGAGGTAAACACGATCGCCGCCACCAGCATCGGCAGCACCAAGTCGTGGTGTTCGCGGGCAAAGTCCGTGAGCGGAACACCGAAGACGGTGGAGGCGCGGAAGGAGGAGACGTCGGCAAGCGTGAGCATCCCCACCGGCTCGTTCGCGGAGCCCGAGACGTTGAGCACCACCTGGTACAGGCCCATAAAGGCCGGGATGACAATAAAGACGGGGAAGCAGCCCAGCGCAGGGTTGTGGTGGAAGCGCTTTTTTAGATCGCGCTGCTGGCGCAGCACGGAGACGGCCTCGTCCACCGTGGAGGCGTGGCGCAGCTCGGCGTTGAGCTCAGTCATTTCGGGACGCATGAGGGCGCCGATGCGGCCTTGCTTGACGGACATCCAGTTCAGCGGCGCGATGATGGCGCGCACGGTGAGCACGAGGAAGACGATGGTGAGAATCCACGCTGCGGAACCGTCCAGGAAGGAGCCAAAGAGAAGGTGCCACAGCTTCATGATGCCGGAGACCGGATACATGAATACTTCGAGCATGGTGGGGCATCTCCTATCGGTCCTGGATGGGGCACTTACACGTTACAGGGATTAGGGTAGTGGTCATGCCACAGCCCGCTGCGCAAAAGTCGCGCCTTGTCACCACTGTGCTCGGTGAGCTCATGCTCACCGTCGGCGTCGTCCTGCTGCTCTTTGCCTTCTATGAGTCCTACTGGACCAATATTGAGTCCGGCCACCTGCAGGAGGAGGCGAACGAGGCACTCGAGGAGGAGTGGCACAACCCGCGCGGTCAGGGCCACGCCCCGCAGCTGGGTGAGGCCTTTGCCCGCCTCTACGTTCCGGCTTTCGGCTCTGACTTTGCCTTCGCGGTCCTGGAGGGCACCAACGAGGACGACCTGCTGCGCGGGCCGGGCCGCTACACCGAGACGCAGATGCCGGGCGAGCCGGGCAACTTCGCCGTGGCGGGTCACCGCGTGGGCAAGGGCGCGCCGTTTAATGATCTGGGCAACCTGGCTACGTGCGACGCCGTCGTCATTGAAACCGCCACGGAGTGGATCACCTACCGCGTGCTGCCTATCGACGGCGCCGAGGGCACCTGCTTCTCCCCGGAGCAGCGCGCGAAGCAGGAATATCAGCAGGTTGTGGGGCGGCACATCACGCTGCCTGGCGACGTCTCAGTGCTCGCCCCTATCCCGGGCATTGAGCCCGAGGCAGGGGTAGAGCCCAGCGAGGGCTTGCTCACCCTCACCACCTGTCACCCCCAGTTTTCCAATGCGGAGCGCATGATCATTCACGCCATGGAAACTGACCGGCAGGATAAGCAGAGTACGAACGGGCAACGCCCAGCAGTCTTGGAGGAGAACTAATGTATCGCGCACTGTGGAATTTGTTGCCCGGCCCGACGGCGGTCAAGGCGCTGCTGGCGGTGGCGCTCGCCGTGGCCGTGTTCTTCCTGCTCATGGAGGTTGTGTTCCCGTGGGTATCGACCGTGATGCCGTATAACGACGTCGCCGTCTAGACAGCCCGGCAGGCGCTAGAGGCCCAGCCGGGAAATAGCCTCCTGGGCAATGAGCTGTGGCTTGAGCGTCTGGAGCTGGTTCGAGCGCACCACCACCGCATGTGTGTCCTTCTGCACGGCGAAGACGGCTTCTTCCCCTAGTACACCGCGCCCGCCGGTCCAGTCCTCAAACTCGGCGATCTCGGTGTCGTCGACAGGCGCAGCGTGGTCCACGACCGCCCGGGCTTCCTCGACGCTGGGCATCTCCCGCACCATCACGGAGGCTTGGGGAGCTTCCGGGTAGGACCAGAACACACAGGCCGGGGTGGCAAAGCGGTGGTCGACGGCCACGCGGGTCATGCGCTGGCCGTTGGTGTCCGCGACCCACTGGCTGTCGAGGTAGGGGCACTCTTCGTCGGTGACGGTGGCGAGATCCGGGGTGGCGTCGACCGGCAGGCCGTCGCCGGCCGGGGCGTCTGCAGCGCTAGTGACCTCCGCAGACGGGGCGGAGGGTGCGGCGGAGTCCTGCGCGGTATCGGTGGGCTCACCGGAACACCCGGCGGCCGCGAGACCGATCCCGGTCAGGCAGGCAGAGAGGCTAAGAAGTAGGCTGTGGCGCATGACGTCCACACTAGACCAGCGCTCGGTAGATTCGGACGCGTTGCGCAACGGTATTCACATTCTCACCGCCACGCTGCTGGTCGTGGCGATTTTTACCACCGTGCGCCTGCCGCTGTGGCAGGGGGTGCTCAACCTTCTGCTGCTCGTCGCCTTCGCCGTGGTCTACTTCGGCGGGTCGGCATCCCTGGAAGCGCTGCCCAAGGTGGCCCGGTACGGGTGGCTGGGCATCCTCACGGTGCTGTGGCTGGCGGACATGGCCGTCGCGCCCGCAGCCATTTACTTGGTCTTCTCC
This sequence comes from Corynebacterium axilliensis, assembly GCF_046097495.1. Taxonomy (NCBI): domain Bacteria; kingdom Bacillati; phylum Actinomycetota; class Actinomycetes; order Mycobacteriales; family Corynebacteriaceae; genus Corynebacterium; species Corynebacterium axilliensis. The sequence continues at coordinate 1,742,123 of NZ_CP175768.1, read as the reverse complement.
CTCTTCTTTGTCTACCTCTACGTGCTGGACCTTGTGCCCGGCATCGTGAGCGTGGTGGTGGCCACGGTGGTGTCCGTGGTGGTCCAGATACCGGGCGGGCTGACGTTCGGCGGCATCATGGGGCCGGCGGTCTCCGCGCTGGTGACCATCGCTATTACCTACGCCTTTAAAGCACTGAGCCGGATGAACCAGGAGCTCGTGGAAACGCGCGAGCAGCTGGTGGAATCCGAGCGCGAGGCCGGCATGACCGCGGAGCGCCAGCGCATCGCGCACGAAATCCACGACACCCTGGCCCAGGGGCTGTCCTCCATCCAGATGCTGCTGCATGCCGCCGACCGGGATCTCGCTGGGGAGGATATCCCCAAGGCGCAGGAGCGCATCGAGCTGGCGCGGCGCACGGCGGCCGATAACTTGCACGAGGCCCGCGCGATGATCGCGGCGCTGCAGCCGGCGGCCTTGTCGGAAACGTCGCTGGGCGCGGCCATGGGGCGCATGGCGGAGAACTTCTCGGCCACGGGCGGCGTCGACGTCAGCGTGGACGTGGAGGGGGACGCGCAGCAGCTGCCCATGAAGGTCGAGGCCGCGTTGCTGCGTATTGCGCAGGGGGCCGTGGGAAACGTCGTCAAGCATGCCCACGCCAGCAAGGCCCGCGTGACGGTGACGTACGCGCCGGACGAGGTGCGGGTGGACGTGGTCGATAACGGGCAGGGCTTCGACGTCGCGGCGGTCGAAGGCAGGCCCGCCGGCCTCGGGCACATTGGGCTAGCGGCTATGCGCCGGCGCGCGGAGGAGCTCGGCGGCGAGGTGGTTATCGAGTCCACCCCGGGCGTGGGCGCGGCGGTCTCAGTTAGTGTGCCCTTAGATAACGATGTAGATTAGGATTTTGTCCACACTGTACCGAGGAGGAGGAAGCCCGTGATTAGGGTCTTGCTTGCTGATGACCACGAGATCGTCCGCCTGGGGCTGCGCTCCGTGCTGGAGGGCGCCGAGGACATCGAGGTCGTGGGCGAGGTGGCTACCGCTGAAGCGGCCGTCTCCGCAGCGCAGGCAGGCGGTATCGACGTTCTCCTCATGGACCTGCGCTTTGGCGCGGGCATTGAAGGCACGCGCGTGATGAACGGCGCGGAGGCCACCGCCGCCATCCGCCGCGCCATGACCAATCCGCCCAAGGTGCTCGTGGTGACCAACTACGACACCGACGCGGACATCCTCGGCGCTATCGAGGCGGGTGCCGTGGGCTACCTGCTCAAGGACGCCCCACCGACGGAGCTCGTCGCCGCCGTGCGCTCGGCCGCCGAGGGTGACTCGGCGCTCTCCCCCGTGGTAGCGGACCGTTTGATGACGCGCGTGCGCACCCCGCGTACCTCCCTGACGCCGCGTGAGCTGGAGGTGCTCAAGCTGGTGGCGGCGGGCTCGTCGAACCGCGAGATCGGCGTGGAGCTCATGCTTTCTGAGGCCACCGTGAAGTCCCACCTCGTGCACATCTACGACAAGCTGGGGGTGCGTTCCCGCACCTCCGCCGTGGCGGCCGCCCGCGAGCAGGGCGTGCTCTAGATCTTGTTGGCCTCGCGGTAGGCCGTGATGACGCTGGTGGGGATCTTGCCGCGCTCAGCCACCTCGTAGCCGTGGGCGGCGGCCCAGGCGCGGACATCGGCCGGCTTATACGGGCGAGTTTCCTTCTTTGCCGGGCGGTGGGCGGCCTTAATAAAGGGGTCCATTGCCGCGTGGAATTTCTCGGCATTCTCCTTGGAAACGTCCAAGAGATACTCTTTCCCGTCCACGCTAAAACGGATTACGGTGAGCTGCTCTTCCGTGAGCGGGCTGTTATCAAGATCATCAAAGAACTGGGTTACTTCACGGCGCGCCATAGTGTCCTTCGTTAGTGCTGCGGCCTCCCCAATGCGGCCTTCTTACGGCGCTGTGCGCTGGGGAAGCAGGCAGGAATATAGTGATATTTTGTTTAAGGGAAACGTTTAAAAAGTGCTCCCCTCAGCAACCGACTATAACCCATAATTCTGATTTTTGTATATGGATAAACAATAGAATTCGCGGCTTTAACCCAATCTTTAACCCAGGGTAGGTATTTCACGAATTAATAGGCCGTGCAGAACGAATGTTGTCACACAAGTGGCCCGAAAAGATAGCCCCTAATACGGCACAGGCGCCGCCACCCGAAAGGGCGCGGCGCCTAGAGGCTAGCGGGGGATTAGGCCTGCAGCTTGGCCTGGATTTCGGCGTTGATGGAATCAATCTCGCCGGAAATGGAGCGGTGGGTGCGCTGGCGCTGCTGGTCCGTCATGTACTCGGCGTTGTCGATGGCGGAGTCCAGCTCGTTGAGGCGCTCCTTCACGTCGCGCTTGAATCCGACTGGGACGTTGGCCTCCTTGAGGGAGTTGCGGATGCCGGCGGTGCGGGCCTTGAGCGGGGCACCGTGGCCGGAGAAGGACGCTAGCTGGTCGGCCGTAACGCCTGCCTTCTGGGCGCGCTTCTTCTCCATCTCGCGCTGCGCGGCGGTGATGCCGCGGTAGATCAGCGGCAGAAGCAGCGGGGCGGCGGTGCGCAGGGCGCCGGCGTAGCGCTTCACGTTGTTCTTGTTAAAACGGCCTTCCTTGATGCGCTCAAGTTCCTTCTGGGCCATCTTGTACTCGTGCTTGCGGCGCTTCTTCAGGCCCTTCTCCTCGGACTTGATGAGTGCCTTCTCCTGCTTAGCCAGCAGCTTCTGCTGGCGGTGCTTCGCCTTATCCGCGGCCTTGACCTCGGCCTTTGCGCGCGTCTTGGCGGCCTTGATCTCGGCGCGGGCCTCACGGCGGGCCTTGCGGATCTTCTTCAGGATGCTCATGGAATCGTCCTTTAGTTATCTATCGTTAGGGTCTCGCTACAACTCTAGCAAGGTGGTCTACTAAGCTCACCTGGTGTGAAGGATGTGCTCGTCGCCACGGACCTCGTGGGCTGCCGCTACCGCTTGGTGCAGCGCCGCGCGCATCCGGAGATTCCGCGGACCTCCGTCAGCCAAGCCCGCGCCGAGCGCCACGCGGCGGCGATCGAGGCTGCCCTGGCGCTCGTGCCCCGTACCGGCCCCGGCCGCTTCCGCCGGATTGACCTCGAGGGCACCGACTTTGAGCGGGCCATGGCCACGCTGGAGGCCCTGGCCTACGGCTATACCCACATCACCAACGCGGTCTTGTCCACCAGTGAGTGGATGGTCCGGGTGGAGCTCCTCGTCCGCGACGGCGATAACTACAGCCCCGTCATCGTCTCCGATCACCGCGTGGCCCGCCCGCACGAGCACGCCCGCACCCCGGTGGTGCCGACCCACCGCTTAGGTCTGAGCGAGCCCCTGCCGGCGAAGTACAAGATTCGGCACCACGCCGTGGACGGCTACCGCCTAGCGCTGGCCGCCCGGGGATTGGCGGAGGCGAGCCTGAACTCCGGGCGGGGTGCCGCGATTGGGCAGGACCGCACCCAGGCCTTCGTCACGGATACCTCCCGGTTTGCCGTCGATGCCGCCCTGGCCCAGCCGCTTCCGGCGGGCCCGCGCCGGGTGAAGGAGTGTGCCTCCTGCCGCTTCTGGACCCTGTGCGAAGAGGAGCTGAAGGCCCGCGATGACATCTCGTTGTTCCTGCCGGGGGACCGGGCCCGTCCCTACCGGGAACGGGGGATCACCACGGTGCAGGCGCTTATCGACGCCTCCCTGGGCGCCCCCTCCACCCTCGCTGCGGCGTGGCGCGAGGGCATCCCGCTGCTGCGCCGCGGGGCGATGTCGGTTCCCCGCGCGGACGTGGAGGTCGACGTGGACATGGAGGCCTACATGGACCAGGGCGCCTACCTGTGGGGCGCGCGCCTGAACGGGGAATACATCCCCTTCGTGACGTGGGATCCGCTGGGCGGGCGTGCCGAGGCGGAGAACTTCGCTGAGTTCTGGCGGTGGCTCATGGACGTGCGCGCGCAGGCCCATGCTGCGGGCAAGACCTTTGCCGCCTATTGCTACTCCGCACACGGGGAGAACCACTGGATGCGCAGGTCCGCCACGCGCTTCCGCTACCCGGACCTGGCAGAGGTGGAAAGCTTCATCTCCTCTGCGGAGTGGGTGGACCTGTTCGCCCACGTGAAGCGCAGCTTCGCGGGGACCACTGGACTGGGCCTGAAGACCGTGGCTCCGGTGGCGGGGTTTGAGTGGCCCGAGGACTTCGATGGAGAGGAGTCCGTCAACGCGCGCCGCGCCGCCGTGGCCGGGGACGCTACTGCCCGGGCGAAGATTCTGCGCTACAACGCGGGCGACGTGCATGCCACGCAGGTCGTGCGGGAATGGATGTCCGCCGGCGCGCCGGGTGTGCCGCCGCTGGAGCCCTAGGCCCTATCCCGGTCCCTACCTTCTAGATCCCCAGACCTGGAACCCGAAACTCCCAGCTAGAGCAGGCCGAGCCCGCCGAGAATGATGAGCACGGCGAGGGCCACCCACGCCTGATCCCAGTCGGTGGTGGTTACCGGGGCAGGGCCCTGCGCCTTCTTCTGCAGCACCGCCTTCTGCGCCTTGACCCCGCGGACGATGAGGACGGGCAGCACCGCCATCGAACCGATGCACAGAAGGGAGGCGGCCTCCATGACCAGTGAGTTCGACGTGGCGAGCCACAGCCCCAGACCGCCGTTGATGAATACGGCGCGCCCCAGGCCCCAGCGGTTGAACTCGCGCAGGCCAGCCCGCACGGCTGCGGGACCGCCGCCCATGGTGGAGGGCAACAGGTAGGCCATCACGCCGGTGAGCAGCTGCGCCGCGAAGCCGATGACCAGGGCCAGCATGGGGATCCTTGGCTCGGCGTTAAAGAAGTGCTGCACCGCGTAGTAGGTCAGGGCGCCGACTAGCCAGAATGCGGAGCACAGCACGGACAGCGCCGGGTAGGTGATGCGCCCGCGGGGTTCGCGGAGGACCGTGAGTGCGTTGCTCATCCAGCCGTGCAGGCTGAGCACCCACCCCGCGCAGTACAGGATGAGCCCTGCCTGGGGCACGTTCCAGGCTGCTCCGACGAGGGCGCCGATGACGCCCAGGCCCAGCAGGGCGAAGCTGAGGCGCATGTGCGGGTTGATGCCCTTGGTTCGCCAGATGGAGGGGAACAAAATGGTGAGCGAGCCCGCCGCCGCGAGGCCCACGAAGCCGCCGACGTTGGCGGCCACGTGCGCGATGAGCAGGCGCGGCTGGCCGGGATGCACCGCCAACAGGGCGCCTAGGACAGCACCCACGGCCAGGAAGAAGGCCGCGGCCACGTAGGCGGCCACGACGGGGCGGAAGCGCTTCGACTCTGCGTGGCGCCACTGCCCGAACAAGACGGCGCCGTGCCAGGCCACGGTGGCGGCCACGAGGGTGGCGCCCACCTGCGTGAGAATCCAGTGCTGCGCCCACGCCTGAATGAGCAGCTGGCCCAGGAGGACCAGGATGACGCCCGCGTTGAGCAGGTAGATGCGGGCGAGCTGCCGGGGGCGGGCGGATTCCGGCAGGCGCTGCTGCACGAACTTCTCGGTGAGGTACTGCGACCACACCAGGATGCTGTTGGTGAGGATGCCCAGGGTGAAGAGGTGGATGAGCACCCAGCGGTAGTTGGGGATCAGGGTGTGGGTGGCACCGGCTACGAGGAACACCATCATCCAGACGGTAACGGGGCGGGATGCCTTCCTATGCCATGTGCGCGGCGACCACTTATCCATAAAACCCGAGTTTATCCGTTTTTTCTCACGGCCCAACTCAGGCCCGTGATGCCCACACACAAGACGGTGTAGAAGGCGATGAAGCCGGACCAGGGGAGGAGGTCGAAAAGCATGCCCGCCAGCGCACCCAGGATGGAGCTTCCCAGGTAATAGAAGAAAACGTAGAGGCTGGAGGCCTCCGCGCGGTCGTAGGTAGCGATGTGCCCCACCCAGCCGGAGGCCGTGGAGTGTGCGGCGAAGAACCCGATGGTGAGCAGCACGATGCCCAGCAGCACGCACACTAGCGGCCCAGCGCACAGGGCGATGCCCATGGCGAAGAGCGCGCAGGACAGCAGCAGAGTGGTGGCGTGGCCCAGCTGGGAGACCAGGCGGCCCGCCCGCGCCGAGGACCACGTGCCGGTGAGGTAGAAGAGGAAGACTAGGCCCGCCAGGCCGGGCGCGAGGTGAAAGTGGTGGATGAGCCGAAAGCCCAAGAAATTATAGAGGGACACGAAGGTGCCCATGGCCACGAAGGCCACGATGAACAGCGGTATCAGGCGCGGGTCGCGGGCGTGGCGGAAGATGGCGGAAAGCTCCGAGCGGAAATGGATTTCCTTAGGCGTGAAGTTCTGCTGGTAGGGCAGCAGGAGGGAGGCCAGGATGGCCAGGATGAGCGTGACTAGGCTGGAGCCGAATAGGGCCCACCGCCAGGAGGTGAGCTCAAGCAGCCCGGTGGGGATAAGCCGCCCGGTGAGCCCGCCGATGGTGGTGCCGGCAATGTAAAGGCCCATGGCGCGGGCGACATAGTCGGACTCGAGTTCCTCCGAAATCCACGCCATGGCCGTCGCCGGCGCGCCGGCGATGACAGCGCCCTGCAGCGCGCGGGTGGCGATGAGGACCTCCGGGGTGGGAGCCAGCGGTACTAGCATGCCGATGAGCGTAGCGGCGATGGTGGAGATAAGCAGGAGCTTTCCACGTCCGATGCGTTCGGAGACGATGGAGACTGGGATGACGCACAGGGCGAGCGCGCCCGTGGCGGCGGAGATGGTCAGGGCGGCCTCGGTGGAGGACATCCCCATCTCCGCGACCAGGGTGGGCAGCATGGCCTGGGTGGGGTAGAGGCAGGAGAAGATGGCCAGGCCCACGAAAAGCATGGCGATGGTAGCGCGCCGGGTTCGTGTCATGCATCCAGGATGGCCTCCCCGCAGTTATGTGTAAAATGTGCAGAAATAACAAAAACCATGCGAGGTGTGTATGAACGTCGAAGACGTGCGTGGGGTCGTTGCCGTGGCCGAGCACGGCCTGGTGGGCGCGGCTGCCGACGCCCTCGGGCTCTCCCAGCCCGCGCTGAGCCGACGCATCCAGCGCGTGGAGACCGAGGTGGGGGCCAGCCTCTTCGAGCGCAGCGGCCGGCGGCTGCGGCTCAACTCCCGGGGCGTGGCCTTCGTCGAGCATGCCCGCCGGATGCTCAGCGCCGAGACTGCAGCGCGGGACGCGGTGGCCCGGCTCATGGATCCGGAGCGCGGCACCGTCCGCCTGGACTTCATGCACTCCCTGGGCACGTGGATGGTGCCGGAGCTGCTCAAGGCTTACCGTGCCAAGCACCCGCACGTGGATATCCGGCTGCACCAGGGAGCGGCGCGCGAGCTGGTCAGCCGCGTGCTGGCCGGGGACTCCGATCTGGCGCTGGTGGGCCCGCGCCCGGTGACGGACGCGGAGGTGGGCTGGCACCAGCTCAAACTGCAGCGCCTGGGCCTAGCGGTGCCGGAGGGCCACTGGGCCGCCGGCCGGGACAGCGTGCGCCTCGCGGACTTTGCGGAGGAGGCCTTCATCGGCATGCTGCCCGGCTACGGCACGCGCATGCTTCTCGACGACCTCTCGGCCCACGCCGGCTTCAGCCCCCGCCTGGTCTTCGAGTCGATGGAGCTTACCACCGTGGCGGGACTGGTGGCCGCGGGCCTGGGCTGCGCGCTGCTGCCGCTGGATGATCCGTACCTGCACGTGGGTAGCCTCATCCCGCTGGAGCCCGCCGCCTACCGCGAGCTGGGCCTGGTGTGGCGGGTGGGCGACGACGCCCCGCCGGTGGAGCGCTTTAAGAACTTTGTGGTAAGCACTCAGCCAGCGCCTCCAGGGCCTGCGGAGTAGACACCTCGTAGGGCAGCCAGGGGACCTCCACTACAGACTGGCCGGGTAGTTTCTGCGCCAGGAGTGCGAGCGCCTCGTCCTCGGCGGCGTGCCGCTGCGCCAGGAACCCGTCCTGACTGACGGGCGTGCGGCGGTTGACCAGCACGCCGCCCACGTGCACACCGTTGGCCTGAAGGTCTGCGCAGAATTCCGTGGTCTCCAGCACCGGGGTGCGGTCGGCGGTGAGCACGAGGAAGAAGGACGTGGTCGAAGCACTGGTCAGCGCTGTCCGCAGGTGCTCGAAGCGGTGGCGGCGCTGGAGCAGCGTGGAGCGAATCTCCTGGTTCCGGCGCTCCACGGGGCTCAGCGTCGCTGCGGATACGGACTTCTCCGCCGAGGTTACCCCGCGCAGTGCCGCGCCAAACTTATCCGATTTTTCGCGGCGGGCCAGCAAACCATCGGTGTAGGCGGCCATAATCTCCGGCAGCGCCATCAGCCGCGAGGTGTGCCCGGACGGTGCGGTATCGAAGACGATGTGGGCGTAGTCCGCGCGGTGCTCCACCAGCTGCGCGATGCGCTCCAGCATCGCCGCCTCGTGCGTGCCCGGCGAGTTCCGCGCCAGCTCCAGGTGGCGGTCCACCTCGCGGTGCAGCCGCTCCGGCATGAAGCGACGCATGTGCGTGCCGACGTCACGCAGGTGGTCGTTGGTCGCGCGCGCCGGGTCGATCTCGATGACGTCGAGGTGGTCGTGGACGGCCGTGGGGACGTCGGAAAGCTGGGTGTTCCAGATGTGGCCCAGGTTGTGGGCCAGGTCTGTGGACACCAGCAGCACGCGCTTGCCGGTCCGGGCCAGGCGCAGCGCGGTCGCGGTGGCCAGGGTGGTCTTGCCCACCCCGCCCTTGCCGCCGAAGAAGATGATGGGGGTCAGCAGCATGACATTCCGTCCAGTGGTGAGCGCTCCAGGCCCATACGCGTGTGCCAGGCGTGGACGTCCTCGTAGACAAGCGGGAGGAGCTCCAGCGTGTAGTAGCTAGCCGGGTTCGGCACGCCCAGGGCCTCCGACATAACGAGCAGCATAAAGAGATCGTCCTCCTCCTGCTGAGCCTTGGCGAAGGTTCGGCGGTAGGGCGCGGTGTAAAACTCATCCAGCCCGCGCCCGAGGGCCCGCAGCCTATCCCACATGGGCGGGCATGGGCGGCTCGATGTCCTCGTCCTTCCACGTGACCTGCGGGGCCTTGCGGGCACGCCCGATGGCGGCGATGGCCTCACCGATAACCCAGATGGCCGCGACGATAATGACCGCGTCGATGACCAAAAGCAGCCAGTTGCCCGCGCTGAGGAGGGTCTTGAGCTGCAGGACGGCTGCCCACAGGGACATGGCGGTGACGAAGACGAGCGGGATGAGTACCGGCCACGTTGGGCGGCGCAGCTGGGTGAGGATGACCACCACGATGGCCAGCGTCAGGCCGGCCATGAGCTGGTTGGTGGTACCGAACAGCGGCCAGATGAGCATGCCGCCGGAGCCGTCGACACCCGTGGAGAAGGTCAGACCCAAGGCGCAGCCGACGGCGATGATGGTGGACACGAGCCCGCTGAGCTTGATGCCCATGAGCTCCGCGGCCTCCGAGACCACCATGCGCTGCAGGCGCACTCCGGAGTCCATCGTGGTGGCGGCGAACAGCACCGCCATGGTGGCCAGGATGGTGGCGGACAGGGAGGTGGGAACCCCCAGGCCCTCGTTCATGAGGCTGCCGCCGCCCTGGACAAAGGCCTCGACGCCGCCGGCGTTCCACTCGTTATAGACGGTCTCCCAGTCGGCGGCGGTCTTAAAGCCGGAGGTGGTGGCGATGATGGTACCCAGCGCCAGCAGGCCCTCTCCCACCGCGCCGAAGTAGCCGACAAAGCGGGCGTCGGTCTCCTTATCCAGCTGCTTGGAGGACGTACCTGAGCTGACCACGCCGTGGAATCCGGAGATGGCGCCGCAGGCAAAAGTGACGAAGAGCAGCGGGAAGATGCCCGGGGTCTGATCCGGAACATGGTCCGAGAGGGCCGGGGCGACGACCTCCGGGCGGGTGACCAGGAAGGAGCCGTACAGGATGGCCAGTCCCACAAAGAGCTGGAGGCCGTTGGTGTAGTCGCGCGGCTGCAGCAGGACCCAGACCGGCAGGAGGGAGGTGATGAAGGCGTAGACGGAGAGCAGGATGATCCACACGCCGCGGTCCGGGATACCCAGGACGGTCTCCGGCAGGGCCAGCGGCACGCGGTCCCCCAGGATCATCAGGCCGTAGAGCGCGGCCACGCCCACGATGGACACCACGGTGAGGTTCCAGCGGAAGCGGTAGATGGCCTGGCCAATGAGCAGAGCCACAAAGATGGCGCCCCACGTCGGGATGACGGCGGACGGCGTGGAGATGAGCAGGTTGGAAATCACCACGGCGAAGGCAGCGTTGACCATGAGGAGCAGCAGGAAGATGACCACGAGGAAGAGCGCGCGGCCGCGGGCGCCGATGTAACGCCCGGACAGGGTGCCGATGGACTGCCCGCGGTGGCGCTGGGAAGCCCACAGCGCGCCCAGGTCATGCATGCCGGCGAAGAACACGGTGCCCAGCGTGACCCAGAGGAAGGCCGGCAGCCAGCCCCAGATCACCGCGACGGCCGGGCCGATGATGGGGGCTGCACCCGCCACCGAGGTGAAGTGGTGGCCCCACAGCACGTACTTGTTAGTGGGCACGTAGTCCACGCCATCCTCCATGGTGTGGGCGGGCGTGGAGAAGCCCTCCGAGAGGCGGTAGACCTTCGAGGCGAGGAAGCGGGAGTAGACGAGGTAGCCCGCCAGCATCATGGCGACTCCGATAAACGTGAGGACGAGTGAGTTCAAGGCAACCACCTGTAGAGAGTTGTGGGCAACAGCTAAGAAGTGATTCGTTGCCCCATGTGCAGGTGTTGTGAATTATGTCATAGCAAGCGGTGCGAAGATGGGTTAATTTCTTATTCCTTGGCCGGCACTCCTTTGGCTCTGCCCACAATGGTTCTGCCCAAAAACGAGTAACCGCGCCGAGAAACCTTCAGAAGAGAGGTCTCTCGGCGCGGTGTGAGTAAGCCTAAGCAGTAGCCTTACTTGGTGGCAGCAGCGTAACGCTCTGCAACGTCGTCCCAGTTGAAGACGTTCCAGACGGCCTTGACGTAGTCAGCCTTAACGTTCTTGTACTGCAGGTAGAAAGCGTGCTCCCACATATCCAGCATGAGCAGCGGGGTGAAGTTCACGGAGATGTTGCCCTGCTGATCGGTGAGCTGCTCAATAACCAGGCGGCCAGCAACGTGGTCGTAGCCCAGAACTGCCCAACCGGAGCCCTGCAGGCCGGTAGCAACAGCGGAGAAGTGAGCCTTGAACTTCTCAAAGGAACCGAAGTCGCGGTTAATAGCCTCTGCCAGCTCGCCGGTGGGCTCGCCGCCACCGTTCGGGGACAGGTTCTTCCAGAAAATGGAGTGGTTGGTGTGACCACCCAGGTTGAACGCCAGGTTCTTGGTGAGCGCGCGGATGGTGTCAGCGTTAGCCTCGCCGTTGCGCTGCTCCTCCAGAGCCTCGAGCGCAGCGTTAGCGCCAGCAACGTAGCCAGCGTGGTGCTTGGAGTGGTGCAGCTCCATGATCTCAGCGGAGATGTGCGGCTCCAGCGCGCCGTATGCGTAGTCGAGTTCCGGAAGTTCGTAAACAGCCATTGTTGACATCCTTTCTATTGGGTTCGCGGCCCATGGTAGGAGCAGATTGAGAATTTGGCCACAATATTTTTGTCATTTTTGTCCGAGGTGAGTGCGGCAGCGTGCATGGCGGCGTGACCGTGAACAAAAAGCTGGCTCGGTGCCAGGCCGGGGGAGTATAAGAGGGAGGCAACGATAAGTAAAGGAGAATCTACGCATGTTCCTCTACACACCGGAGCCCGCGCTCGTGAGCGCGGAAGAAGCGCTTCCCGGCCGCGACGAGCCCATCCTGGCCACCCCGCAGCCGCATGCGGTGCTGGGCACGCCCATTACCGGCCCGTGGAAGGACGGGCAGAAGTCCCTGCTCGTGGCCATCGGCTGCTTCTGGGGCGCGGAGAAGATGTATTGGGAGACCGAGGGTGTGGAGTCCACCTCCGTGGGTTACGCCGGCGGCACCACCCCGAACCCCACCTATTTTGAGGTCTGCCGCGGTATGACCAACCACGCGGAGACCGTTCAGATCACCTATGACCCGCAGCGCGTGAGCCTGCGCGAGCTCGTGGTCGCCGCCCTGGAGGCGCACGACCCCACCCAGGGCTTCCGCCAGGGCAACGACGTGGGCACACAGTACAGGTCCGCGTTCTATCCGGAGACGGAGGAGGAACGCGCGGAGATTCAGGACCTGGTGGACTCGTACGCCGCCAAGCTAGTCGCCGCCGGCTTTGGTGCCACCACCACCGAAGTCACCCTCCTCAGCGAGACGGATGCAGGCGAGTACTACCTGGCCGAAGACGAGCATCAGCAGTACCTGCACAAGGTCCCCAACGGCTACTGCCCGCACCACAGCACCGGTATCAAGTGCGGCTAGAGCTGCTTGCGCACCTGCGTGCGGAAGTCGGAGGGCTTGTTGAGCTGATCGCGGGCTACGAAGTCTCGCATGCGGTCCGCTAGCTCCGGGGTGAGCTGCGTGCGCGTCTGGGAGCCGAGCACGGAATCCCAGTACCAGAAGGTTTCCTCAAAGTAGTTGTGACCGTGGCCGCCGGGCACGTTGAGGGAGTTGATCTGGTCCAACGCCACCTGCCAGTAGGTAATGAAGGGATACCAGCGAAGGTGCTCGAAGGTATCGGCGTGCAGCGGGGGCGGGGTGGGCTCGTGGATCCAATTGGGCCGGACGTAGATGAGCTTGCTGTCCCACCACACGATGGCGTCGGAAGCGTGCTGGCCCACCGCCACGCGCGGGCGCTGCCACGGGCCGTAGGGCTCGCCGAAGGCGTCGTGCTCCATGTGCTCGGGGACGGCGGCGAAGCGGAGGTGGCGTCCGCCGTCGATAAGCGGCAGGCGTTCCAGGGAGCCGCGCTCGCGGTGGAGGCGGCGCATGAAGCTGGTCATGCGCGGCGGCCCGGTAAACACCGCGCCATCGCACGCGGCGAGGAGCTCATCCACCGTGTCGAAGTTCTCCACGATGGCGTAGCAGCCCAAGGACTCACCGCTGAGGTAGAGCTTGGGGCGGTTATCCTCCGGGAGGAGCTCCAAGTGGTCATGGACCGCGGACATGAGGGCTGCCGCGTAAGTGCGAGAAAGATCCTTGTCCACCAAGTAGGAGAACATGGAGGGCAGGTAGTCGAACTGCACGACCACCGTGGCGCAGTTGCCGCGGGTGAGGAACTCATAGCCGCTCACGGAGTAGTTGTTGACCCAGCCGGAGCCCGAGGGCAGCTGCAGCACGATGGTGTCGCGGTGGAAGGCACCGGTGCGCTCCATTTCCGCTACCGCCTGGCGGGCGGCCGCCTGCGGGCCGCGGCCACGGATGAGGCCGATGTAGATGCGGATCGGCTCGTGTGCCCGCTCGAAGTGCATGACCTCCTTGATGTCGTGGGCGCGCGGGCCACGGTCCAAGAAGGCGCGCCCCTGGGAACCCACCGCCGTCCACGGCTCGTGGGACCATGGGCTGCCGGAGCGCTCCGGCTCCCACGGCATGGAGGAACCGGGATAGACCAGCTTGTTGAGCGCCAGCCCCTTGATGGAGGCCTCGTGCACCATGCGGCGCCACACCATGCGGTCGCTGACCACGGCGGCGGCGTAACCCACCGCGCCGCCGGCCAGTGGCCAAGCAACCCAGCGCGGCAGCCACCGTTGCACCTGGTAGGACAGCTGGGTGACGGCGAGCTGGGTGGCCTCGCCGAGGATGAGCAGCACGCCGTAGCCGGCGGTGCCCACCACCGCGCCCAGCGCTGCGGACTGCGGGCCACGGTCGTTGAGCTTGCCCACCAGCCGTGCCTGCGTGGTTTGGTTGCGCAGCGAGCACAGGCCCACGATGAAGGTGCCCACGCCCAGTACGTAATAGGAGTAGCGCCGGGCGGTGGGGCCGACGTGGTCCTGTGGGCGGTGCCCGGCCAAGCGCAGCGCCTGCTTCGCGGCAAACGCCGCTGTGGTTGCGGCCAGGTGCCCCGCGCCTTGGCCGATGGCCACGTTGGCGGCGGTGACCCACCATGGGCGCGGCAACAGCGACGGAGAGACCGCCGCCCACATGGCAATCTCCGCGCCGAAGAGGCCGGGCCACATGTTCTGTGGCAAACGTCTCCTACCCGTCATGCGCATACCGGGAGTAAGATCGCTGACCAGCTCCAAACCGAAAATTGCAGCGTGAAGCGCCTTTTGGGCGGACTTCATAGCGATTCTGCGGACGAGGGGGCGCATGGGGGCCATTGAACCAGCTTTAGTAAGCGCGCGCAGAAGGTGTTTGATCGGGCATCGGGAATGTGAGATCGGACTACCGAACCTGTGAGTTCGGGCGCAAACCGAGCAAAATTCGGACATTGGGGGCACAATAGGAGCCATGGGAAATCATGTTGGAAACAAAGTAGTACTCATCGGCGCTGGCGATGTCGGAATCGCCTACGCATACGCTCTGGTCAACCAGGGCACCGTTGACCACCTGGCCATCATCGACATCGACGAGAAGAAGCTCGAGGGCAACGTCATGGACCTCAACCATGGTGTTGTCTGGGCCCCGTCCCGCACCCGCGTGACCAAGGGCTCCTACGAAGACTGCAAGGACGCCTCCATGGTCGTCATCTGCGCTGGTGCTGCGCAGAAGCCGGGCGAGACCCGCCTGCAGCTCGTAGACAAGAACGTCAGTATCATGAACTCCATCGTCGGCGATGTCATGAAGAACGGCTTCGACGGCATCTTCCTGGTTGCTTCCAACCCGGTTGACCTGCTCACCTACGCTGTGTGGAAGGCTTCCGGCCTCCCGCACGAGCGCGTCATCGGTTCCGGCACCGTCCTGGACTCCGCTCGCTACCGCTACATGCTCTCTGAGATGGATGACGTGGCTCCGACCTCCGTCCACGCCTACATCATCGGTGAACACGGTGACTCCGAGCTGCCGGTCGTCTCCTCCGCCAACATCGCTGGTGTCTCCCTGGCTCGCCGCTCCGAGAAGGATCCGGGCTACAACGAGCGCATCGAGAAGATCTTCGAAGAGACCCGTGACGCCGCCTACACCATCATCGACGCCAAGGGTTCCACCTCCTACGGCATCGGCATGGCCTTGGCCCGCATTACCCGCGCGGTCATTCAGAACCAGGCTGTCGCCCTTCCGGTCTCCGCCTACCTGCAGGGCGAGTACGGCAAGGAAGATGTCTACATGGGCACCCCTGCCATCGTTGAGCGCTCTGGCGTTCACCGCGTCATTGAGCTCGAGCTCAACGAACACGAGCAGGAGCGCTTCGACAAGTCCTACGAGACGCTGAACCAGATTAAGGAAGAAATCTTCGGCTAGTGAAGATTGTCGCCCACAGGGGATATTCCGGGAAGTTTCCGGAGCTATCCCCTATTGCATTTGAAAAAGCACTCGCGCTGCCCATCCACGGCGTGGAGTGTGACATTCGCCTGAGCAGCGACGGCAAGGTCGTGGTCCACCACGATCCAACGGTGGACCGCACCACCAACGGCTCCGGGCGTGTGTCCCGGAAGACCTGGGAGGAGCTGCGGCGGCTGGATATCGGCGGCGGCCAGCGCATGCTGCTTTTCGACGAATTGCTGGAGATGCTCCAGGACACCCAGCACCACCTCTACGTTGAGACCAAGCACCCCTCAGGGCAGGGCGACATCCTGGAGGAGCAGATGGTGCTGCGCTTGCGCTACGCGGGGCTTATCGACGATCCCCGGATCCACATGATTTCCTTTTCCCACCGCGCCATCCGCCGCGTGACGGCGCTGGCGTCGCACATGGACCGCATCTACTTGCGCCGCGATTGGGAGCGCCACGTCAACCGCTCCGATGTCCTGTTATCTCAGCCCACGGGTCTGGGCATGTCTATTTTGCGCGGCAAGCTCCAGCCCGGCGCTATCGGCGCGCATGGCGTGCCCACGTACATGTGGACTATTGACAAGCCGGAGGACATGAAGTGGGCGTGGGCCAACGGGGTTGACATTCTGGCGACCAACCAACCGGAAGTGGCCCTACACGCCATCGAGCTGTAGCAACCGGGTAAGTTGTTGGGTATGGCCAAGAAGAAAAAGAACAACGAACAGCTGCCGGAGGGCATGTCCCGCCGTCAGGCTAAGCTCGCTGCCCGCGCCGCCGAGCGCGCCGCTTTGGAAAAGGATGCCCGCCCCTACGGTGGTCTCGCCGCTGAAGCTACCCTCGTCGCCCTGCAGGAATTCGTGCCGTCCGCGACGGCAAAGCTCTCCCTTAAGGGCTTTGACAAGGACGTCTACGTTGCCACCGTGCTCCCGGGCGCTTCCGCTGCGCTCATCCGTGACGAGCAGTCCGGCGGCGACGCCTACGTGGGCCTGCAGGTGCAGTCCCACACCCACAACCCAGGCCGTGACCTGGCCTTCGCTCTCAACTGGGTGAAGAACAACGCGCCGGGCTCCAGCCTGGAGTCCACCGCGGCGGACGGCTCCCAGCCGGAGCTCACCGAGCTTCTCGATGAATCCGCGGAGCTCGAGGTCAACGTCTACCAGGACTTCTCCTGGTGGATACCGGAGGGCGCGCAGGTGCCGCCGCACATGGCCAATGCTATGCAGCGTGCCAACGATTCCGTCATCGAGTCCCACCAGGTGGGCCAGGAGGCAGAGGGCTTCGTCGGCACCGCGTTCTGGGCTAACGCCGGCGGCGGCAAGGCCCACATCCGCTGGGTGCGCCCGTGCGATGACGAGAACGCCTTCCTCAACGCCCTGGCCCGCGTGGCCGCCCGCGGCGAGCTCAACCTGGGTGAGGACACCAAGTTCGCTGGTGTCTTCCGCACCCACGGCCTCATCGCCCCGGTCTTTGACCTGCAGCCAGAGGTCGCGCACGACTCTTACGAGGCCGAGCTCTCTCGCGTGAACAAGGCTCTCGAGGAGGAGATCTCCAACGACGCTAACCTCAACGCCGACGAGCGCAAGCAGCTGCAGAACATCAAGTCCCGTCAGGTGACCCTGCGCTAGTCTCACCGGTACCTTCGCACTACCCGCGAAGGCACCTAGTGATCATGGTGATCACGTAAGGCTCCGAAACCCAGCGGTTTTGGAGCCTTCAATGATCGAGATGGGCAGTCGACGCCTTAGGCCACGCCTTAGCGCATCGAATCCCACAACTCTTGCGCACCGGCGTCGTCCCAGAGCACCACGTTGCCCACCACGGTGTCTTCGAAACCGCCGATGGGAACGGTCTCCGTCTCCACGCCCGAGGCCATGGACAACGCCACCCGGGCCAGGTGCCACACGTGGTCCTTTTCGCCCACGGTGAAGGAGCTGGCGGTGTGGTTGACCAGGGAGATTGCCTTGAAGGGGTTGGCGATGGTGGACGGAGAAGTGGTCTTGTCCAGCAGGGCCGCGAAGAACTCGCGCTGGCGCTGCACACGGTCCAGGTCACCCATCGCGGTGGCGCGGGTGCGCACGTAGCCCAGGGCGTCGGGGCCGCGCAGCTTCTGGCAGCCCGCCTGCAGATCGATGCCGGCCAGCGGATCGTTGATGGGCTCCTTGACGCAGATATCTACGCCGCCGACGGAATCGACCACGTTGGCTAGGCCGCCCATACCGATCTCCGCGTAGTGGTCGATGTGCAGCCCGGTGGACTGCTCCACGGTTTCGGCGAGTAGCTGGGGGCCGCCGTAGGTGAAGGCGGCGTTGATCTTATCCATGCCGAAACCGGGCACATCGACGTAGCTATCGCGCGGGATGGACACCAGCTTGGCCTTGCCGGAGGAGGGGATGTGCAGGAGCATGATGGTGTCCGTGCGGCCCACGCCGACGTCACCGCCGGTGCCGAGCTCCGCCTGCTGCTCTTCAGTCAGCCCCTGGCGGGAATCGGAGCCCACCAGCAGCCAGTTGGTGCCGGAGGTGCCGGGGACCTGTTCGTCCGGAAGCGCTTCGATGCGGGTTAGGCGCGAGTCGGTCCAGAAGGTGAACACGAGGGTGAAGACGAGCGCGATAATGGCCAGCCAGCCGGCGCAGCCGAACACCTGCTTGAACGGGTTGACCTTTTTGCGTCGGCGATGTGGCCGTGCGCTTGTGCGCCCGCGCTGCGTGCGGGAGGGGTCCTCTGGGTTGTAGCTGCGGGGCGGGGCAGCGGGGGCGGCCGCCTCGGCCGGGCGGCGCGGGTAGCGCTGCTGCGCGGCGTAGTCGCTATCGGAGGAGCGGTAGGTCTGGCGCGGGGCAGGCCGCTGCTGTGGCGAGTGCTGCGCCATGTAGGCGTTGACGTCGAAGCGCGTTTCCTCCGGCCGGGAGGGGCTGCGCCGTGCTGTGCCGGACGGGCGGGCCTGCGCGGCACCGGGGGACGCGGGGCGGCGGCGCACGGGCCGGCCGTAGCGGTCGCGCAAGGGCTGACCGTCCGCTCCCAGGACGTAATCCTTGGGATCGAACGACTCGGCCGAGCCCGCGCGACGGGAATCGCCGTGGGCTCCGCCGGCGCGTCGCGTCTCGCGCTCTGGATCGCGTCCTTGATAAGTCATGGGGAACACTGTACCGCGAAATCACTTGCGTCCCAGCTTTCACAAGGAGCGGGCGTGCCACACCGCGGCCCGGCCACGGGCTAGGCGCCATCGATGGCGGCGTAGCCGACGAAAGCGATGGCGTCGATAAGAAAGTGCGCGATAACCAGCGGCCACACCTTCCCGGTCCGGTGGAAGTACCAGCCATAGAGCAGGCCCATGAGGATGTTGCCGAACCCCGCCGACACCCCCTGGTACAGGTGGTAGGAACCGCGCAGGAGGCAGGAGGCCGCGAGTACCGCGGGCAGCCCCCACCCGGTTTGCTTGAGCCGGGTGATGAACCAATAGACCACGACGAGCTCCTCCGCCCAGGCGTTGGCGAAGGACTTGAGCAGGAGCACCGGCACCTCAATCCACGTGTCGAAGGCGGCCGGAATCACCTCCTTGGTCCAGCCGAAGTGCAGGGCGGTGTAGTACAGCGCCAGGCCCGGCAGCCCGATGACCGCGGCGAGTGCCGCGCCGTGGAGACCATCGCGCCAGCGCGCCCGTGGCGGCAGCGAGGTCAGGTAGAGCACGAGCGCGCCCCAGGCGAACAGCACCGCGGCGCTGCACAGCTGAAAGGCGAGGTCGAGCAACGTCGTCGCAGACTGCGAAGCGTTGAGCGTGACGGACTGCTCGTTGAGTGGGGCGGGGTTGAGGAGGGAATCGACCAGCCGCAGCAGCGCGCGCACGCCCGACATGCCGAAGGTGATGGTGAGGACAATGAGGATTTCCGCGCGCAGGCGGGAGCGTGATGCGGTCATGGGTGCAACACCTGCGCGAGCCCGAGGAGGGCGGACTCCTCCAGCGTGACGGAGCCTAAGTGGACGCCCACCGGCGGGTGGTGGGGCACCGGCCACGGCACCGAGATCGCCGGCAACTGCGCCACGTTGAAGAGCGAACCCCACGGCGACCAGCGGGTCTGTTCGTCAAAGTTCTCCTGGTGTGCCAGCGCCACAAAGTGCCCGCGCCTGGGCGGATCGAAGGCCAGCATGGGCGTGAGGATGGCGTCCACCTGCCAGAACTCAGCCAGCAGCGCCGGCAGGGCGGCGGCGTGGGCCCGCGCAGCAGCTAGCTGGGCATCGCTCACGCGGCGGCCCCGGGCGCGAATCCACTCCGTGTAGCCGGCGGCGGACTCGAGCCCCGCCAGCCGGCGGGTAAAGATGTGCTGAAAGGCCTCGAAAGTTTGAGTCGCCTGCGGATAGGGTGATAGCGCGACGGTCTCGAAGCCAGCGCCCTCCAGCCGCGCAGTGGCCTCGCGCACGGCGTTGAGCAGGTGTGGCGCTACGGTGGCCTCAGCAAACAGCGGCTCGGTGAGCACGCCAACCCGGGCGCGCGGGGTGCGGGGAGTAAGGCCGTGTAGCGTGGCGGCATCTGCCACGGAGCGGGTGATAAACCCGGGCACGGAGAGGTCCTCGCCGGCGGGCTTGAAGCCCACGACACCGCAGGCAGCCGCCGGAACGCGGATGGAGCCGCCGCCGTCGGAGGCGTGCGCCGCGCGCAGCAGCCCGCGGGCCACCTGCACGGCCGCACCGCCCGAGGAACCGCCCGGCGTGTGCCCCGGGTAGAGCGGGTTATCCGGGTGGGGCAGGCCCACCGGCTCCGTATCGACGCGCAGGCCCAGCTCGGGGGCGGAGGATTTGCCGATGATGAGCGCTCCGGCGTCGATAAGCTCCTGCACGAACGGATCCGTCTCCGCGGCCACATACGTGCGCTCGGCGTGGCCGTGAGTGGTGGGCATACCGGCGACGTCATTGAGATCCTTGGCGGAGAGAACCCACCCGCTCAGACGCTCATGGCGCTGCGGGCGGCGCTCCAGATCGAGGTAGGTAAAACCGTGCTCCTCAGGCCCCAAGCCCGCGAGATCCTCGCGCAGCTGCTCCACGCTGAACTCTTTAGCGTCCATGCCGGCCCAGTCTAGTGGGCTAAGGTTGCCTGCATGAGCACCACCGTCGCATTTCTTGGCCCCGCCGGAACGTTCACGGAGGCGGCGATGCAGCGCTTTGCTGCAGACCTAGGGGAGACCACGCCCCTGCCCGTCGGCTCGCCGCAGAAGGCGCTAGCCACGGTGCGCTCTGGGGAGGCCGACTATGCCTGCGTGGCCATCGAGAACTCTGTGGACGGGCCGGTCACGGCCACCTTCGATGCGCTGGCCGAAGGCGTACCGGTCCAGATCTACCGCGAGGTGGACCTGCCGGTGTCCTTCTCCATCCTGACCCGCGGGACGGCCGTGCAGGACATTCAGACCTTCTCCACCCACCCGGTGGCGTACCAGCAGGTCCGCGGCTGGCTGGAGGAGAACCTCCCCGGGGTGGAGTTCGTCCCGGCGGCGTCGAATGGCGCGGCCGCGCAGGCCGTGGCCCGCGGCGAGGTGGATGCGGCGGCGGCCCCGGCCCGCGCCGGGGAGGTCTTTGAACTGCAGACGTTGGCGGAGAATATCGCCGACGTGGACGGGGCTACCACCCGCTTCGTGCTCGTCGGCCCGGCCGGACAGCCCACCGCGCGCACCGGCCACGACCGCACCTCCGTCATCTTCACCCTGCCCAACGAGCCGGGCTCGCTCGTGGGCGCCCTGCAGGAATTCGCGCACCGCGGGGTGGACCTCACCCGCATCGAGTCCCGGCCGCTGCGCACCGCCTTTGGCACCTACCGCTTCCACGCAGATCTCATCGGGCACATCGACGACCAGCCCGTGGCTGAGGCACTGCGGGCGCTGTGGCTGCGCGCGGAGGAGGTCGTCTTCGTCGGCTCCTGGCCTTCTGCGGCGGCCACGCCTAACACTCAGCTGGATCTGGCCCGCCTGCAGCAGGCCGACGAGTGGGTAGCGCGGGCGCGCAGCGGCCAATAGTCTGGGCAGCATGACCGGAAGAATCATCCTGCTGCGCCACGGCCAGACCTACTCCAACATTGACCGCATCATGGACACCCGCCCGCCGGGAGCCGAGCTCACCGAGCGCGGCCGCAGGCAAGCGGAAGACGTCGGCCGCGAGCTGGCGGAGTTTAGCGCGGGCCGCCGCGTGCGCTTCGTGTGCTCCATTGCCCTGCGCGCCCAGCAGACGGCGATGCTGGCCACCCGGGCCTACGCTGAGTCCGCAGATGAGCGCGACGTGCCCGTGGAGGTCCGCGTGGGCCTGCACGAGGTTTTCGCTGGCGAGCACGAGATGAGCGGCAGCGAAGACACCCACCGCGAGTACATGGTGGCGCTGCGCGGCTGGGTCGACGGCGACCCGGAGGCCCGCATGCCTGGCGGCGAGAGCTACGCGGACGTGCTGGAGCGCTACCAGCCGGTGCTGGAGGATATCGCGGCGGAGCTGGGGGAGGACGAGGATGTCGTCGTCGTCAGCCACGGTGCGGCCATCCGCGTGGTCACCACCCACGCGTGCGGCGTGGACCCGGACTTTGCCTACTCCGGCTACATGCCCAACTGCCGCTTTACCGTCATGGAGCCGCAGGGCAAGCCCTTCGGCCAGTGGACGCTTAAGCGCTGGGCCGATACCGACGTCTAATCCGTGATGGTCGCGGTAGGTGCCTCGGGGCACCTACCCCCAGCCCAGCTCGTGGAGGCGGTCCTCCTCGAAGCCAAAGTAGTGGCCCACCTCGTGGAAGACCGTCACCATAACCTCGTGAGCCAGCTGTTCTTCCGAGTTGCTGATGGACTGCAGCGGCCGGCGGTAGATGGAGATGGTATCCGGCAGGAAGCCCGTGTGCGTGGCGGTGCGGTGGGTGAGCATGACTCCCTCGTAGAGCCCCAGCAGGTTGGGGTTGTCCGGGTGTTCCTCCTCCACCAGGATGACGACGTTGCGCATGCGCTGGACAAACTTGTCCGGGATCTTATCCAGGGCTTCGCCCACCAGCTCCTCGAAGCGCTCTTCGCTGACCTCGTACATGGTGCTACTGCGCGGGCGCGTCGGCCGTCGGGGCGGCGGAGGGGCTAGCGCCCGCCGGCTGGGAGTTCGGGTCCCGCAGCGGGTTGCGCTTGGGCTGTTCGGTCGGCGGGGCGCCGTCAATGGTCATGCCATCCCGGCCGTCCTTGGCCGAGCCGGTGAGGGTGGAGAAGGATCCCGCGTTGTCGTGTATCAGGGAGCAGTTCACCGAGCGCGAGCCGGCGTCCCAAGACTCGCGGGACATCGAGCCCCAGAAGGGCTTGAGCGTGGACTGGTACAGGTTTTCCTCCCCGCCCAGGTAGTCCATGGAATTCTGGGTGCAGGTGTCCTGGATGAAGGCATCCATGTCCGCGTCGGCGGGGTAGCCGCCCGGGAACTTCTGTGCCACGTTGATGATGGAGACAGTCTCCAGCTGGTGCGGCTCGGCACACGGCACGGTGGTCAGCACGTTCTGGTCATCCACCCGGCGGCACTCGCCCGGCTGGGCCACTACGGCCTGGTCCACCTGGGACACCTTGCCCGTGGACTCTTGCGGAACGCCGGCGGCGTCCGTGGTCTGCAGGCCGCACAGCAGGGTGCGGTCGCCCTGCTCCCAGGCCTCTGCCGGCGGGAGAATGGAGGCGATGTCGTAGCGGCCGTTGGGGTCCCACTTGCCCTCGAGGTAGCTCACGGTGGGGGACTCACACAGCTCCTCGCGCAGGGCGTTTTGGCGGGTGACGTCCGGGCGCTCGGCGTTGGGGCCGAACTCGCTGGTGGGGTAGGCGCTCAAGTCCTCGCGGGTAGAGACCTCGAAGCGGTGGGGCTCACCGCAGCTGACCTGCTCGAAGCCGGAGGCTGAGCCGTCAGCGGCCAGGGACCACGTCAGGCAGGCGCCTGCCGACGCCGAAGTGAAGGACGCTGGCTTAGCCTGCGCCGCCGACGGATCCGCCGAGTCGCTGTCCGGTGCGGCCGAGGCAGACTCGCTGCTGGCGGCGGAGGTGCTGTCGCCGGAAGTGTCGTTGACCAGCCCGTAGGCAGCCAGGAAGGCAGCGGCGGCCAGGGTGGCGACGAGGACGATGCGAACCGCGGAGGCGGAACGCCACGCAGAAGAAGTGCTCATAGGATCCCCTATAGTACCCGCCGCGGCTGTGAGGCTCCCTGCTCCCTGCTTGTGCACCCTACTTTTCCGCGGAGCGAGTCACCTGGGTGGTCAGGTGGTAGCGGTCGGTGCGGTACACCGAGGAACACCACTCCACCGGCCGGTCCCCGGAGCGCGCGAAGCGGGTGATGTGGAGCAAGGGGGTGCCCGCTGATACGTCGAGAAGCGCGGCAATCTCCTCGTCCGCACCAATCGCCGTCACCGTCTGCTCGGCGTCCGTGATGGGTACCTGGAACGTCTCATCCAGGATGGCGTAGACGGAGTTATAGATGTCATTTTCCAGCAAGGAGGGCGCGAAGGAGGAGTTGTACCAGGCGTCATCAATGGCATAGGGCTCGCCATCACCCAAACGCAGGCGGCGCAGGTGCGTGTGGGCGACGGTGGCTTCCGTGTCGAAGAACGCGCACACCTCCTCCGGGGCGCTCGCGCGCTCACCCAGCAGGATGCGGGAGGAGGCCGCTAATTGTTGGTTGCCCATCTCGTCGGAAAAAGACGCGAGGTGAAGATGGCTGACCAGCGGGTTGGGGGCTACGAAGGTGCCCTTGCCGCGCACGCGGCGCAACCTTCCCTCGGCCACAAGGTCACCGATGGCGCGGCGGACCGTGATGCGCGAGACGCCGTAGGTCTCCTCCAGGATGCGCTCGCCCGGAAGGATATCGCCGGGCCGGAGCGTGGTCCGGCAGAGTTCTGACAGGATGTCCCGGAGCTGCGCGTGCTTGGGCACGGGGCCGTCGGTGATGATGTGGGGCGCCATGCGTCCATGATAAGTCGCTGGTTATTACCAGCGCAATGGGAGGGCGTGCGCTAGACTGTCCGCGTGATTGATCTCAAGTTTTTTCGCGAAAACCCCGATGTAGTCCGCGCCTCCCAGATCACCCGTGGGGAGGATCCGTCCCTGGTGGATCAGCTGCTCGCCGCCGATGAGCAGCGCCGTGCGGCGATTGTGAAGGCGGACCAGCTGCGCTCGGAGCAGAAGGCCTTTGGCAAGAAGATTGGTCAGGCCGCTCCGGAGGACCGCCCGGCGCTGCTGGAGGGCTCCAACGAGCTGAAGGAAAAGGTCAAGGCAGCCGGCGAGGAAGCGGCTGCCGCCGAGGCCAAGGTCGAAGAGCTGCAGTACCAGATCTCCAACGTGGTCGAAGGTGCGCCGGCCGGCGGCGAGGATGACTTCGTGGTGATCGAGGAGGTCGGTGAGAAGCCGGAGTTCGACTTCGAGCCGAAGGACCACCTGGAGTTGGGTGAGACGCTGGGGCTTATCGACGTCAAGAGGGGCGCCAAGGTCGGCGGCGCCCGCTTCTACTACCTCACTGGTGACGGCGCCTTCCTTCAGCTAGGCATGCTCATGCTCGCCGCGCAGAAGGCCCGCGAGGCCGGCTTTACGCTCATGGTGCCGCCGGTCCTGGTGCGCCCGGACGTCATGCAGGGCACGGGCTTCTTGGGCCAGCACTCGGACGAGATCTACTACCTGCCGGCCGATGACCTCTACCTGGTTGGCACCTCCGAGGTGGCCCTGGCGGGCTACCACAAGGACGAGATCATTGACCTGTCCAACGGCCCGGTCCAGTACGCCGGCTGGTCCTCCTGCTTCCGCCGCGAGGCCGGCTCCCACGGCAAGGACACCCGCGGCATCCTGCGCGTGCACCAGTTCGACAAGCTGGAGATGTTCGTCTACTGCAAGCCCGAAGAGGCCGAGGAGATGCACCAGAAGCTGCTGAGCATGGAGAAGGACATGCTGGCCGCGATGGAGCTGCCCTACCGCACCATCGACATCGCTGGCGGCGATTTGGGCTCCTCCGCCGCCCGCAAGTTCGACAACGAGGCCTGGGTTCCCACCCAGGGCACCTACCGCGAGCTGACCTCGACCTCCAACTGCACCACCTTCCAGGCCCGCCGCCTGTCCACCCGCTACCGCGATGAGAACGGCAAGACCCAGTACGCCGCAACGTTGAACGGCACGCTGGCCACCACGCGCTGGCTGGTGGCCATCCTGGAAAACCACCAGCAGTCGGACGGCTCCGTGGTGGTCCCGGAGGCGCTGCGTCCGTTCGTGGGCAAGGATGTGCTTTACCCCGTAAACTCCCAGTAGTATTTTCCGGTACTTATACTTAAGTGCCTTTTCCCTCGCCCCCCTGAGTTCTGGAGCATCATGAGCGTTGTGACCGACTTCATCTACCGGCAGATTACGCATGTGGGTCGCGGTGTGACCCTGGCGCAGGGGCTGAAGATGCGCCTGTCCGGCCTAGAGAACATCCCGGACAAGGGCGGCGCGGTGATCGTGAGCAATCACACCGGGTACATGGACTTCCTTTTTGGCGCGTTCTTGGCGTACCGCAAGCGCCGGCTGGTGCGCTACCTGGCTAAGGCCTCGATTTTTAAGACCCCCGTGGCGGGTCAGCTCTTCCAGGTCATGGGCCACGTGCCGGTGGACCGCATTGACGGCGGGGCCTCCATTGTGAAGGGCATCGAGCTGGCCAAGGACGGCGAGCTTGTGGGAGTGTTTGCGGAAGGCACAATCTCCCGCAGTTTTGAGATTCGCTCCATGCGCAACGGCGCGGCGCGCATCGCCCACGGCGCGGGCGTGCCGATCATCCCGCAGGTCATCTTCGGCTCCCAGCGCCTGTGGACCAAGGGGCAGAAGAAGCACCTGGGGCGCACGCACACCCCGATCCTCATTACGGCGTTGGAGCCGTACTACACCACCGGGGACTTCGACGCGGATATCGCGGAGGTGCGCCGACGCATGCAGGAGGCCCTGGAGGGCCTGTGGGCGCAGTACGAGGCGGAGTTCGGCCCCATGCCTGCGGGCGAGAAGTGGGTGCCGGCCCGCAAGGGCGGCGGGGCGCCGACGCTGGAGGAGGCTGAAGCCAAGGACTTCGCGGTGGAAACGGAGCGCTACCGCGTGCGCCGCCTGCGCGACGACCTGACCAGCCTCAAGGACCGTGTCTCCGAGGCCACGATTGAGCTGGTCCGGGACCGGATGGCACTCATGAAGGCGCCGGGCGTGGCTGACGCACCGGAGGGCGCGGAAGTGCCGGACAGTGCGGCAGCGGCCGCGAATACGGACGGCGCCGCGGCCAAATCCAAGGACCGCCCCCGCACCGCCCCGGAAACCTTGGAGTGGATCAAGGACAACCTCAACTCCGTGGTGGAGGAGGCCACCCGCGGTCTGGACGAGGGCCGGGACAAGGTCACGGAGGTCATAGCGCAGCTCAAGGCCGACGTGGCGGAGGCCCAGGCGTCCATGACCGCGAGTGGCAAGGAGATCTTCGCCGGCTCCGTGGTGGAGCAGGGCTTGCTGTCCGCCGCCACGCAGTCGCGGCTCATCGTCTCACGCCTGCCGCACCGCGTGAAGGCGGAATACTCCGAGGTACCCCGCATCCTGGTGGCGGACCAGAGTGCGCTGAGCATGGAGGACGGCGCCTTGTCGAAGCGCCTGCGCGAGGCCCTGGCTGGGGTGTACCCGCAGGCCGAGGCGCTGGTGATTATCTCGCAGCAGGGCACCGTGCTGGACGACGCCGCGTTTGCGGACGTGCCCCAGTCCCGCTGGCGCATCGCATGCAGTGAGGGCGCTAACGGAGTGCAGCTTAACGATGCCCCCGGGGGCATCGTCGCCACGGCCTCCTCCCCCGCAGAGGGACTGGCCGCGGTAGTCAAGGAGATGGGTGCTGCGCCCAAGGACCTGCTGTTCTTTGCCAACGAGCCCGGGGATGACGCCTTTGTCGAGGGCGGCGAGGACATCGCCGTGCGCATGGTGGCCCTGGAGACCGCTCCCATTGAGGTGGTCAAGGCGGCTCAGGCGGTGACGTACTCGACCGAGCGTTTCGGCGTGGCTGAGGTGCTCGAGGCCATGGCGCGCCTGCAGCAAAAGAAGTAGCGGGATTCACCACACTCCCACGTAGCGGTACGCCGAAATTTCCATAAGCACCCCTTGGTGGGGGTGCGTTTTCTTTTGTGTTCCCTATGGAAATGTCTGAAAACGCCTGCTTACGGGAGTGGAGGTTACGTGTGAGTAAGTGCTTTCCGGCATTGAGTCAGTGACCTATACCATTGGGTGTGGGAGAAAACTTCTTCTTCACCCCGCGTGAGAATCACGGCTTTGAGGGTGAGCAACAGATGCTCTGAACTGCGCTTTAGTCAACTGGACAGGACTTTCTGGCGCCGCGCAGGGGCGAGCAGCGAGAGAGGAGACTCGGTCAGCCATGACCACGACGAGCAACCACAGTTTCAACCCCGACTACTTTGAGAAGACCTGGAACGACTACTCCACTGAGGACTACGACGTAGTGATCATCGGCGGGGGTTCCGTCGGTGCCGGCGCTGCCGTCGACGCCGCCACCCGCGGTCTGAAGACCGCTGTGCTCGAGGCCCGCGACTTCGCCGCTGGTACCTCGTCCCGTTCCTCCAAGATGTTCCATGGCGGCCTGCGCTACCTGGCCATGTTTGACTTCCGCTTGGTAGCGGAGTCCCTCAAGGAGCGCGAGCTCAACATGTCCACCCTGGCCCCGCACCTGGTCAAGCCGCTGAAGTTCATCTTCCCGCTGACCCACCGCGGTTGGGAGCGTGTCATGATGTTCGGCGGCTTCACCCTGTATGACCTCATGGGCGGCGCCAAGAGTGTCCCGATGCAGAAGCACCTCACCCGCAAGGGCGTGCTCAAGGTGACCCCGGGCCTGAAGGAAGACGCAGTCGTCGGTGGCGTGCGCTACTACGACACGCTGGTCGACGACGCCCGCCACACCATGACTGTCCTGCGCACCGCCGCCGAGTACGGCGCCAGCGTGCGCACCGGCACCGAGGTCACCGGCTTTGAGAAGGATGCGCGTGGCCGCATCACCGCCGCCCACGTGCGTGACCTCGAGACCGGCCGTGAGACCACGGTCCGCGGCAAGGTCTTCATCAACGCCACCGGCGTGTGGAACGACAAGATTCAGGACATGGCGGGCGCCGAGGGCAAGTTCACCGTTCACGCCTCCAAGGGTGTGCACATCGTCGTGCCGAAGGACGCCCTCGATGCCGAGGCCGCCCTGTGCTTCGTCACCGAGAAGTCCGTGCTGTTTGTCATCCCGTGGGGCGAGTACTGGATCATCGGCACCACCGATACCGACTGGGAGAAGGGCCTGTCCCTGCCGGATCCGGCCCCGACGAAGGCGGATATCGACTACATTTTGGACCAGGTCAACCAGCGCGTGCGCAATAAGATCACCCGCGAGGACATCGTTGGTGTCTACTCCGGCCTGCGCCCGCTGCTGTCCGGCAAGTCTGACTCCACCACCAACCTCTCCCGCAACCACGCCGTGGCCCGCGTGGCACCGGGCATGGTTTCCGTGGCTGGTGGCAAGTACACCACCTACCGCGTCATTGGTAAGGATGCGGTGGACCTGGCCGCCAAGGAGCTGGGCACCAAGGTGGCGGAGTCCATCACCGAGAAGACGCCGATCCTCGGCGCCGACGGCTACCACGCCCTGGCCAACCAGGTCCCGGCGCTGGCCCGCCGCTACAACCTCTCCGAGACTTACATCGAGCACCTGCTCGGCCGCTACGGCTCGCTTATCCACGAAGTCCTGGCCCCCGCCGCCGAGGACGCCTCCCTGCTCGAGCCAGTGCCGGGCGCGGAGAGCTACCTGTGGGCCGAGGTGCGCTACGCCGTCACCCACGAGGGCGCGCTGCACATCGATGACATCGTGAGCCGCCGCCTCCGCGTGGCCATCGAGTTCGCTGACCGTGGCGTCGCCGCGGCACGCCCAATCGCTGAGTTCGTCGCTCCGCTGCTGGGCTGGGATTCCGCGGACATCGAGCGTGAGGTCGCCCACTTCACCGAACACACCGAGGCAGAGCTGGCCGCCGAGGCCGCCCTAACGGACCGCGAGGCGAATGACATTCTGGAGCGTGCGGGCAGCGCACGCGCCACCCAGGCAGACGCCTAAGAAATTGAGGGCCCAGCGGGAGCAGCGACCTCTCGCTGGGCCCTTGGCCTAGGCAGATAAGAAAGGACAACACAATGACCGGAACGGATGCATTCCTGTGGGAGTTCATCGGCACTGCGCTGCTGCTCCTGCTCGGCAACGGCGTATGCGCCGTAGTTAACCTGCGCACTTCGGGTGCGCGCGGCGCAGACTGGATCGTCATCGCGCTTGGCTGGGGCATGGCGGTCTTCGTCGGCGCCAGCGTGGCTGACCCCTCCGGTGGTCACCTCAACCCAGCCGTGACTCTCATGCTCGCGGTGAACGGTTCCCTTGAATGGAGCCTCGTGCCCTATTACGCCCTGGGCCAGATCCTGGGCGCGATGGTTGGTGCATTCCTTGCCTGGGCCGCATTCAAGCAGCTTTTCGACGCCAACAATGTCGACGATGCCGGCAACACCACTGGCGCTAACGCCACGACCGGCGGCATCTTCTTTACCAACCCAGCGCATCCGAACAATGGCTGGAACGCGGTCACCGAGTTCATCGCTACCTGCGTGCTCCTCATGTTCATTGCCTTCGGTCCCACCGGCGGCGAGTTGGGCCCGCTGAGCTACTTCGGTGTCGCCTTCGTCGTCGTCGCCGTGGGCCTCTCGCTGGGCACCCCCACCGGCTACGCCATCAACCCGGTCCGTGACCTGGGCCCGCGCCTGATGTACGCCTTCGTCCTGCCCATCAAGGACAAGGGCACCGCCAACTGGAGCTACGCCTGGGTTCCAGTCGTCGCGCCCCTGCTGGCAGCAGTGGCAGTTGGCCTGTTGTCCATGGCCCTGTAAAACCACCCCGACAAGGAGAAAACAATGTCAACCAAGAGCTACGTTGCAGCGATTGACCAGGGAACCACCTCCACCCGCTGCATCATCTTCGACCGCGACGGCGCGCAGGTAGCCGTCGGCCAGTTCGAGCACGAGCAGATCTTCCCGGAGAAGGGCTGGGTCGAGCACGACCCGGAAGAGATCTGGAGCAACACCCGCCGCGCCGTCGGTGAGGCCCTGGCGAACGCCGACATCAACGTCGAAGACATCGCCGCGCTCGGTATCACCAACCAGCGTGAGACCACCGTGGTGTGGGATAAGAAGACCGGCAAGCCGGTGTACAACGCCATCGTCTGGCAGGACACCCGCACCACCGAGATCTGCAAGGAGCTCGCTGGCGACGAGGGCGCGGACAAGTGGCGCCGCCGCACCGGCCTCATCATCAACTCTTACCCGGCTGGCCCGAAGGTGAAGTGGATCCTCGATAACGTCGAGGGCGCACGCGAGCGCGCCGAGGCCGGCGAACTCCTCTTCGGCACCATCGACACGTGGCTGTTGTGGAACCTCACCGGCGGCGCCGAGGGCGACCACGGTAAGGAAGCACTGCACGCCACCGACGTCACCAACGCCTCCCGTACGCTGCTCATGGATATTGAGAAGCTGGAGTGGGACGAGGAGCTGTGCCAGGAGATGGGCATCCCCACCTCCATGCTGCCGGAGATCCGTCCCTCCCTCGGTGACTTCCGCACCGTGCGTGAGCGCGGTTCCCTGTCCGGCGTGCCGATTCGCGCCATCTTGGGTGACCAGCAGGCAGCTATGTTCGGCCAGGGCTGCTTCCGCCCGGGCTCTGCCAAGAACACCTACGGCACCGGCCTGTTCCTCCTGCTCAACACCGGTACCACCCCGAAGTTCTCCGAGAACGGCCTGCTGACCACCGTGTGCTTCCAGCGCGAGGGCGAGCGCCCCGTCTACGCACTCGAGGGCTCTGTGTCCATGGGTGGCTCCCTGGTGCAGTGGCTGCGCGACAACCTGCAGCTCATTCCGAACGCTGCGTCCATCGAGAACCTGGCCCGTGAGGTTAAGGACAACGGCGGCGTTTACATCGTGCCGGCCTTCTCCGGCCTCTTCGCCCCCCACTGGCGCCCGGATGCCCGCGGTGTCATCGTGGGCCTGACCCGCTTCGCCAACCGCAAGCACCTGGCCCGTGCGGTCCTCGAGTCCACCGCATACCAGACTCGCGACGTCGCCGATGCCATGGTGGCGGACTCCGGCGTGGAGATCACCGAGCTGCGCGTCGACGGCGGCATGACCATGAACGAGCTGCTCATGCAGTTCCAGGCCGACATGCTCGGCGTGGAGGTTCACCGCCCGAAGAACGTGGAGACCACCGCCACTGGTGCGGCCTTCGCTGCTGGTCTGGACTCCGGATTCTGGGATGACCTCAGCGTGCTGGGCTCCCAGCAGGGAGATTTCAAGGTCTGGAAGCCGCAGCGTGACAAGGAAGAGGTTGAGGCCCTCTACCGCGACTGGAAGCGCGCCATCAAGCGTTCCCTGAACTGGGAAGACACCGATGACGACGACATCATCCAGTAGCCCCTCCTTGGCCCTGACGTAGACTCGTCACTATGTCCATTGACGCCACCACGGCCCCGCGGCTCATCGCCAGCGATATTGACGGCACCCTGCTCGATCGCAATCATCGGGTGCCCATACGCAACCGCGAGGCCGTGGCGCGTGCCGTGGCGTCTGGGGCCGAGTTCGCGCTGGCCACGGGCCGCCCGTTCCGCTGGATCATGCCGGTGCTGGAGCAGCTCACGGTGCGGCCGGTGTGTGTGACGTCGAATGGCGCCGTGCTGTACGACGCCGCAGCGGACCGCGTTCTCTCCGCCCACGAACTTTCCCCGGCAGCACTCACGGAGGTCGTCGACGTGGCGACCACCGTGCTCCAGCCCCTCGGGGGAGTGGGCTTTGGCTCCGAGCGGGCCGGCGGTTCCGTGCTGGACCCGGTGGAGGAGCTCTTTGTGGTCGAGCCCCACTATTCGGACAACGCGCTTTTCGACGGCTTCGGTGTGGTCAGCGTGGGGGAGTTGGTTTCCCGCCCGGCGGTGAAGCTGCTCATCCGCAATACCGACTACTCGGCCCCGGAGCTCTATGAGCTCATTGCCCCGCACATCGATCCGGAGCTTGCGCACGTGACGTATTCGATGACGGAGGGCGTTCTCGAGGTGGCCGCACCCAACGTCACCAAGCGCCGCGGAATTCAGTGGTTGGCGGACCACCACGGCATTGCCCGCGAGGACATCATTGCGTTCGGGGATATGCCGAATGACATCGAGATGCTCAGCTGGGCCGGCCGGGGCGTGGCCATGGAGAATGCCCACGCGGAGGTGAAAGCGGCTGCCGACGAAGTGACCGTGGCCCACCACCAAGCCGGTGTGGCCAAGGTGCTGGAGCGCTGGTTTTAACCCTCCGGTTGCGGGGTGTCTGACCCTGTTTTAGTCTTTGTGGCCATGGGGGTATTAGAAACCTACTTCCACTACCGCAACTCGGGGATCGCGCTAGTGGAGAAAGCATCCAGCTCACCCGATAAGCTTCGCGCGCTCGGCGCCGACGCCAGTGATGCCGCCGAGCTTGCCCGCCTGCACCGCATCTACTTCGGCCCCACCCGTTTTACTGGTAAACAACGCAAAGCCCGCGCCGCGGCTATAGCCCAAAAGCACGGCCTAGCCACCCTGGCACTCATCGAGTCCTACGCCACCCGGGTGAAGAAAGAGCTCGACGCCTGGAACCTCCGCGCACGCCTTGCTGCCACACCAGCCCACAAAATCCGGGAAGTCGCCGTAAAAAGACTTAAAGAACTTAAGGAGAAACGCGAACACAAGCCAGGTGTGCGGTTTACCTACCGCACACAGGGCCCCAACTCCGTCACCATCACCGACACACCCACCGTCATCGCCGATATCCGCGGCACCCTCGAATCCGTCAACCCCACCAACCTGCTCGACGCCGCCACCACCATCCTCCTGGGTGATGACACCACCGGCACCAGACCAGCCGTCCACGCCCAAGTCGTTGTCACCCTGGACGAATTCGACCGCATCATCAACGGCGACGGCGACGAGATAGAGTTGCAGCTCACCAACGGTGCCCGCATGACCGGGGCGGAATTCCTCACCCACAAATTCGCTTCCATTGGCTACGCCACCATTACCCACCCAGTAGAAGGACCTATCAACTCCTACCGGGTAGAGCGCCACGCCAATTGGAAACAACGCCTCACCCTGTGTGCCGAAACCCAAACCTGCTCCAGACCAGGCTGTAACAAGCCGGCCGATTACTGCCAGGTCCACCACATCATCCCCTGGCAAGCAGGCGGGCTCACCAACATTAAGAACCTGACCTTCCTGTGCGCCTATCACAACGGCATCAACGATGATGACCCGTCGAAACCCACCGGAAGAGGCTACGTCTTCAGAATGCCCGGCGGCATCGGCTACATCCCACCCTGGGGCGTGCCAATCACCGCCACACCCGAATACCAACAAGCCCTCGCCAGACTCGCCCCAGAAAAACCACCGGGTGCAGGCGCAGGCTAGACAGCCTGCGAAGAGCCACACCGAAACCCGCCAACCGCACCAGGTTGACGGGCTACAAGGCCTGCCTTAGTCCGTGTAGACGTGAATCTGCTGCGTCTCCGGGTCGAAGACGATGGAACCGCCCTGGAACTTCACGCGGATTTCCTTGCCGTTGCCGGTGGGGTGCTCGTCGGACGTCGGCAAGCCTAGCTGCGCTGCGTTGTTGTCGGACGCCCAAGCCTTGGCAATTTCACCCACCAGAGCGTGCGCCCCGGTCTCCTCGGAGTAGAGCACCACTCCATTCTGGAACAGCTGCGAAATTACCCCGGACGTCTCATCCGGGCCGCCCACGGCCAGGCCTAGGACCGGGCCGAAGTTGTTGAGCACCGTGGTCCACGATGCCTTGAGGCCCTCGTTCTTGCTCAACGCCAGCACCTTGGTCACGATGCCCGGAATCTTCTCCGCCGGCAGTCCGCCGACCTTCTGCTGCGGGTCGAACTCGGTTTCCGAGCGCTTGTGCATGATGGCAAAGACCGTCGCCGCCAGGCCCACCACGGCGGTGATGGTGCTGACCGGGATTTCAGAATCGCCGATGGAGGACGTGGCCTCCTGGCGTGGGGTGTCCGCGGCACCGGTATCAACGGGGGCATCGGTGTTGGCATCCACGCTGTCCTCAACGTCGGACCAGTCGGTCGACGGTGCGCTTACTGAGCCCGACTTCTGCGCCAAGTACTTCTCGTGCGCCGCCTGGCGGATCTGCGGCCAGCGGGCGATGACGTACTGGCCCGGGCAGGCGGTGTAGTGAACGTCGCTGTGGCCGAAGAGACCGTAGACCGTGGCGGTGGAGCCGGCCGGGTATTTCGCGCCGCGGTATCCGCCCGAGCGCAGGGAGACGCGGGAGGCCGGGTCGACGCCGGAGATGGCGGCCTTCCAGCCGGCCAGGTCCGTAACGGAGTCGAGCATGGCGGAGGTGGGCTGAGCCTCCTCGTAGTTGCCAATCATGGAAATTCCCCAGGTGTTCTCGTTGAAGCCACCAATGTGGGCGCCCTGCACGGCCTTGTCCAGGCCGCCGTAACGGCCCTCATAGATGGTGCCGTACTTATCCACCAGGGCGTTGTAGCCGATGTCGCACCAGCCCAGGTTCTGCGCGTGGTAGGTGTAGGCGGCGCGGACCTGGGCGGCCGCCTGCGCGCGGGTGTAGTTGTTGGAGCCCGCGGTGTGGTGCAGCGCGATGGCCTTGACGCCGTCGTCGTAGTCGGCACCCTTGCAGCGCAGGTTTTCATCCGCGCCCCAGCCGGCGCGGGAGACCACGCGCGGCATGCCGTCGGTGTCCGCGGCAGGGGCGATGGCCTCCCCGGCCTGGGCGTTGCCGTCCATGAACACGGCCTCCAGACCGTCGAGGCTGTTCAGGTCCGCGGCGTCTGCAACCGGGGCGATGTCGCCGACGTTCGAGGCGATCGGCGCCGGCAGCGGGTTCTCGGAGCGCTTCGCTGCGGCTTCGGCGGCGGCGAGGGAGGGGGCGTCGGCAAGCGCTGCGTCTTCGACAGGGGTCTCCGTGAACGAGTCATCCAGGTTGGAGCCCGTGACCAAGTCCACGTTGTTGACGGAGACCTGCACGTCGTTGGTATCGCCCACGAAGATGAGCTCGGTGCCGTTGGTGGCGGACGGGTCGTCGCTGGAGTACGCGTTCGCGTCCATGTCGTACCACTCGGACCAGGACCCATCTTGCTGCTTCGCGCGCACGAAGGCGGCGACGTCGCGCTGGCCCTTCCACGTCACGGCGAAGGAGGAGAAGGGATCGTCGCGGTGGAATTGTTTGACCGCGCGCGGGCCGGAGCCGTCGCCCTGGGCGGCGATGGCGGGGTCATCGACCATGACGGTCTCGCCGTCGCCGAAGGACTCGGACGCGGAGGCGACCTCGATGGGGCCGGAGCCCGTCTCCTGGGTTTCGAGGATGTCATGGCCGCTGATGGCCGCGGCGGCTACCACGGCAATGGAGGTCACGGCGGCGATGAGCGGGGTGGACCACGGCGATTTCGCGGGAACAAGACGACGTCGTAAGTGCACTGTTTCTCCCTAGGGTCTGCGCTGAGAGGCACAAAGAGTTAGATAACGGGACAGATGTTACGCCAGTGGCCAATGTTGTTGGAGGTGTGACACGCCCGCGCGTGTGGGCGTCGGTGGGCTCACGCGCGCTGCTTTAAGCTGGTGGACATGACTGCATATGACCTCATTGTTGTTGGATCCGGATTCTTTGGCCTGACCGTGGCCGAGCGCGCAGCCTCCCAGCTGGGCAAGAAGGTGCTCATTGTGGAGCGCCGCGAGCACCTGGGCGGCAACGCCTACTCGGAGGCCGAGCCAGAGACCGGCATTGAGGTCCACAAGTACGGCGCGCACCTCTTCCACACCTCGAACAAGCGCGTGTGGGACTACTGCAACCAGTTCACCGATTTCACCGACTACCAGCACCGCGTCTTTGCCATGCACGATGGCACGGCGTACCAGTTCCCCATGGGCCTGGGCCTGATTAACCAGTTCTTTGGCCGCTACTATTCCCCGGATGAGGCGCGCGAACTCATCAAGGAGCAGGCCGGCGAGTTCGCCGTGGATGAGGCGCAGAACCTGGAGGAGAAGGCCATCGCGCTCATTGGCCGCCCGCTCTACGAGGCCTTCATTCGTGACTACACCGCCAAGCAGTGGCAGACCGACCCGAAGGAGCTGCCGGCCGGCAATATCACCCGCCTGCCGGTGCGCTACACCTTCAACAACCGCTACTTCAACGACACCTACGAGGGCCTGCCCGTGGACGGCTACGCGGCCTGGCTGGAGAAGATGGCGGAGCACGAGCTTATCGACGTCTCCCTCAACACCGACTGGTTCGACGTCCGGGAGGAGCTGCGCGCGGCCTCCCCGGATGCCCCGGTGGTCTACACCGGTCCGCTGGACCGCTACTTCGATTTCGCCGAGGGTGAGCTGGGCTGGCGCACGCTCGACTTCGATATGGAGGTGCTGGACACCGGTGACTTCCAGGGCACCCCGGTGATGAACTACAACGATGCGGACGTGGATTACACCCGCATCCACGAGTTCCGCCACTTCCACCCGGAGCGGCAGGATAAATATCCTGCCAACAAAACCGTCATTATGAAGGAGTACTCGCGCTTCGCGGAGAAGGGCGATGAGCCGTACTACCCGATTAACACTCCGGAGGACCGCGCCAAGCTGGAAGCCTACCGCAAGCTCGCTGCTGCTGAGGCCCGCGAGAACTACGTCCTCTTCGGTGGCCGCCTGGGCACTTACCAGTACCTGGATATGCACATGGCCATTGCCTCCGCGCTGAGCCTGTTCGATAACAAGCTGGCCCCCTATTTCCGTGATGGCCAAGCCATCACGCAGGAGCGCGGCCACTAGGCAGTTGCGCGCGGCCTGGACGGGTTAGTCCCCGTGGCGCGGTATGCTGAAACACCTCGATGGAAGGAGGTGACGGCATGGCCCAGCGTAAAAAGAAGCGCGCAGACCGCCGCATGTGGAAGATGTCCCCGGAGCGGCTTGAGGAACACCTCAAGCTCCGCAGCCGCGCAACGCGGATACCGGATAAGAAGAAGGAACAATCCAAGAAGGCCTGCCGGAACACCCGGCGGGCCTTTGGCCTTTCTCTGGGAGGTTTCGCCAGCGCACGGGGCCGGGGCACCGCACAAAAAACTTGTCGGGTGCTCAATGATTGATTAAAGTTAACAGCAGGTTAACAATAGGCGAACAGAAAGTGAGTTTAGAGATGACTTCCCCTAATGCCCGCCGTTTCGATACGTTGCGCCACGACCTGCATGCCGATTATGGCCACGAGCACACCACGCAGGAGATTGACTCCTTCCTCGATGCCACGATCGAGCGGCACGAAGCTGGTGCAACCTTAGAAGAGTTTGTCCCCGTGATGGTGGAGCGCGAGGTGCGCGAGCATTTTGGCAGCCACCGCATCCACGTGCGTTTCTCGGCAGGTGCCGACCATGCGCTGGCGCAGGCCGCCGTGGCACTGACGAAGAAGTATGCCGGTAACGCGCTGCTGGTGGACGCCGCCGTAGCCCACCCGGAAAACGACCCTGACTCCCACATGGCCCACGTGCTCCAGGAGCGCGGCATGGCGGAGCACCCGGACCGCTACGTCGAGGACCTGCGTCTGGTGACTATCCCTGACTTCATTGTCTACCTCGGCCGCGAGATCCCGCGCGACGAGGCCGGCAAGGACGTCAAGATCTGGGACATCGCCACGGCAGAAACCGTGGAGGAGACCCGCGAGCTGGCCGATGACCTCGGCGCCCGCGTGCTCTACATGCTCAACCGCCTGGGCATCGATCCCATCTCGGAGGATGCCGCTGTCACGGCCTAAATCAGCTGGATAAAGACTTCCTCAACGCGGTCGACACTGCGCAGGGAATCTGGAAGGTTAAGGCCGGCATGGGCGATGACGTAGGCGTCGCGTATATCGGTCTTGGAGTTGCCGGCGTGGTGTCGCATTGCAAGCCCTGGTAGATAGCGAACATCTGCCCCCATGTCTTGGGCGACTGCGACGGTTAATCGGCCGATGTTGTTGGGCTGATCGACAATGACAAGGACCGAGGCGTTGTTGGCGAGGAATTGGCCGAAGAGCTTGCGTAGCGAGCCTTCATGCTGATTGATGCGTTTGGACAGGACTTGCCTGCCTTGGGGATCGAGGACGCAGGCGTGGTGGAAGTATTTGCCGACGTCTACGCCAATGACGAAGTCATAGGCCATGGGTGTATGCCTCCTAGCGATGAATTAGAAGTTGGACTATTTAAGCTTCATCGCTGGGGTTGTCGGACATGCTTGCGCTGGCATCCACATTACTGTGAGACCTCATACCACCTGGGCTGGGTCGGGTTCCTATTAGCAGTTTGAGGATGTCACTGTCTTCGGCGGCATCACCCCCGGATCATTTTCAGACAGGGGCGGGAATAAGCCATACCGAAGCCAGCGACTAGTTCCACTGTCCTTTCAGACGGAGGGACCGGAAATAAACATAACCAGCCCAATCGGGTGGACAGGCTATGAATCTTCGGTGCCCTGAGGTGGAACTGCTAACAACGTAATGGGGGGGAGCGGGGGCAAAGTCAATAATTCGAGTCTGGCATAAGTGGATAAGGATTGCCTAACCTAATACTGTTTCAAGTTATGTTCCGATCGGGAATCGGCAACGGAAGCGAGGCGGCGACGATGAACAGAAAACGTGGATCGACCAGAGAACCCCTCTCCGGAGGGGGAGTCGGGGACGCGGGCCCGGACGGGACGGGCGACGGTGACGCGGTGGCGTCGCAGACGGACGACGGGCGGTTGGTACACGTCGCACCGGTCGCAGCGGGTGGCCGACCATCCACCCGCGATATGCTCGTCGCCGCCGCGATCGGCGTCGCGGGGTCTCTCGTCGTCGTGCCCCTGACCTACCTGCAGGTGTTCGCCGGCATCGCCCACGTTTATCTCGTCGCGGCGACGCTCGGGTTGTGGTTCCTGCAGTGCGTCGTTCCCCTCATCGTCGTCCGCAAGCCTGGCGCGAGCCTCATTGCGTGCCTTGCCATGGGCGTCGTGTCCGCGGCGACCACCCCGTTCGGCGTCGCCGCGATCGGGGCGCTGATCATGGAAGGATTGCTCATCGAGCTTCCATTCATGGTCACCCTGTACCGGCGGTGGACGCGTACCCAGTTCGTGGCGTCGGCGATGTTGTTCTCCGCGCTGATGGGAACGATGGCCCCGCGCGCAGTTGGCGTCGACTCGCCGACCACGCCCATGACCCTGATCAGCTTCGCCATAGCCTTGGCATCGAGCTTGGTGTTTTTGGTCCTGGGCTTTGCCGTCGCAAAGGGGCTTCGCAGCCGCGGGGTCACCCGGTGACCGGCGGAGCACCCGCGTGCGCCGGTGCGACACGCGGGACGGCCCCGGCCCGGTTACGGGTTAGGGGCGCGGGCGTGCGGCACGCCGATGGGCGATGGGCACCCGACATGGTGGATCTCTCCTTCGATTTCGGCACGATAAACGCCATCACGGGACCCGTGGGATGCGGAAAGACGAGCCTGGCCCACCTCATCGCTGGACTGATTCCCTCGCACATCCCCATCGACCATGCCGGATTCGTGCACATCGTCGATGCCGACGGCACCGAACGCCCCGTGGACGGGGACCGGGTCACCTTCGTCGGGCAAGACCCGGCGACGCAGGTGCTCACGCTCCGAGTCGTAGATGACGTGGCCATGGCCCTCGAGTTTTCCCTCGTGGAAGCCGGTATCGTCGCCAAGCGATCAGCCGCGGCCCTATCAGGGCTCGGGCTGTCAGAGCTCGCGGAGAAGGATCCGTGGGCTTTGTCGGGCGGGCAACGCCAGCGGATGGCCATCGCCGGTGCGGTGGCCAGGGCGCCGGAGGTCATGATCTTCGACGAGCCCGCGGCCCACGTCGACGAGGACGGTCGCCGGTCGCTGTTCGCCGCCATCCGTGATTTGCGGGCCCCGGGGCGCGTCATCCTGCTCATCGAGCACGACCTCCGCCCGTTCGATGGGTGGGTCGACACGGTGACGATCCTCGATGCGGACGGGAGCGTCGCCGCCCACGGAGCGCCGGATGGCATCGCGGTGAAGGGCATTGCGACGACGGCCGCGACCGCCGGAACGCCGGACGCCAGTACGCCGGGCACGGGGGTGCCGGACCGTCCCAATCCGGAATCGGAGGCGGAGGCCGTTCCACTGCTGGCCTTGACCGGAACCCACGTGGCCCGAGGCGGGGAGAGGATCCTGAACGGGGCCGATCTGACACTGGAGCGGGGCGAGATTCATGCCCTAGTCGGTGCCAACGGAGCCGGTAAGTCCACCTTGCTGGCGGTGCTGTCGGGCCAGATGAAGGCGGGAGCGGGCCTCCGGATTGACGGCGCGTCCGCCCGGCGCGTCCCCGACGCCTTCGCGTCGTTGGCGTTCCAGAACCCCGAGCACCAGTTCACCCGCGCGACCGTCGCCGCGGAAATTGACTCCGCGCTGGCCGGCACGGACCCGCACGGACCACTCGGCGCCGATGAGCTGCGGAAACTGCGGGAAGCCTTGTGCCCCCGGGCACTTGACCCCGTCTCGCCGTTCGTCCTGTCGGGCGGACAGAAAAGACGGTTGGGCATCTTCCTGGCGGTGGCGGCCAATCGCCGTTTGCTGCTTCTCGACGAGCCGTTGGCGCATCTGGATTCGCCGAGCTCGCGCATCGTACTGGATGCCCTAGCGGAATACGCAGGGGCCGGCGGAACCGTTGTGTTCACGTGCCACGACCGCCGTGCTGCGCGAACGTGGGCGGATCGGGCGAGCATCGTCGCCGAAGGGAAGGTCGCCTGGTCCGGTCCCGCAGCCGACGTGCCGGCTTCCCCGGAGTCGTCCCGGCGGGATCGCGCACTGCCCGCGGCCGGCGCACGGACGTCCTTGGACGAAAGCCCCTGGACCAGTGGATCCGCCGCTCGAAGGCGCGCGGGGTTGAACGCCATCACGATTGTCGCGGCGGTGATGCTCGTCCTCGTCGCCGGGCTGCTCTCCGGCGGAGACGCCGTTCTCGCTCTGACGGGGGTCGCGTTCCTCGCACTCGCTGCGATCGCGGAACGTGACGTTCGGGCGACGGCGGGGAAGGTCCTCCTCGTCCTGTTAATCGGGGTGTTCTTCGGCCTGCTCGGGTGGCGCTCCGAGTTCTACGGCAGTGGGGATCCGGCGGAGGCTGTCCGCCACGGCATCCATCACGGACTGCTACTGACGGCCGTGTTTGCGGGGACGGTCCTGGTCTCCGCGTGTATGCGCGTCGAGGAGCTTTTCGACGCCATGGTACAACGCCTCCGGGTGCCCTACACATGGTGCACCATAGCGATTTCCGGGGTGAGCATCGCGGCGTTCCTGCGCAGCGAAATCCCCCAGCTGACATGGGCGATTAGATTGCGCTCGATGCGACCGGGGCAGTCTTTCCGCTCCGGCTTCATTCGCGCGACGACGCCCGCGCGCATCGCCTTTCCCCTGTTCGTCAGCGCCGTGCGCTGCGCCGAAAAGCTGTCCCTGACCCTGGTGATGCGCAACTTCGGCCGCCATCCGGGGCGTACCTTCCGCACCGATCACCCCTGGCGAGTGCGTGACGGTTTCGCGGCCGCAGCGTCCGCCGCGGCCTTCGTTGCGGCCCTTGTGTCCGCAGTGACTTGACGGGCACCCGGAACCGGCGGGCCCCGAGCCCGCGAGCGTTTCCGAGCCTGTACGGAGACGCGCCCCACCCAGTTGCTTCAACCCTTCAGACACATCCTCCGGGTCGCGCCATGCGGGCCCGGTCCGCCCGGCACCGGCATGGCGCCGACAACCGAAAGAGGTACCAGTGAACACGATCCCGACCATCAGCGACGTGCTTCGGGACAAGGCCGA
The DNA here is from genome assembly GCF_046097495.1 of Corynebacterium axilliensis. Taxonomy (NCBI): domain Bacteria; kingdom Bacillati; phylum Actinomycetota; class Actinomycetes; order Mycobacteriales; family Corynebacteriaceae; genus Corynebacterium; species Corynebacterium axilliensis. The sequence continues at coordinate 1,699,933 of NZ_CP175768.1, read as the reverse complement.
TGAGACGAAGAAGGGGATCACCTTCGTCGAGAATCGGCGGGACGTCCTCGTCCCGTACGGCCGGGTCCATGCGGAGGCGGTGGCGGCTGCGACTCGGTTGGCCGAAGCCGGCATCGGCCCGTTCGAGGTGCATGCAGACTCACTCGCCCGTGCTTGCATCGACTCAGGCACCGGGTACATCGACGTCAACGATTCGATCGACGCCCGCCGCGCAATCATGGCCCTCGACGGGGATGCTCGGCGGGAGGGGGTTCCCGTGCTCACCGGGTTCGGCCTGTGCCCGGGCTTGTCGACGGCCCTGTTGATGCTCGGGGCCTGCGCTGCGGGGACCGAAGAGGTCCGCGATGTGCGGGTCGATCTGCGAATTGGCGCCGACCAGGAATCCGGGGCCGCGTCGGTCGAGTCGATGTTCCGGACCATTCGCGGCGGATACCGCGCGATGCTCGGCGGCGCCATCGTCGAAGTGCGGCGCAACCTGGTGTCGTCGCAAAGCGGAATCGGCTACGAATGCCCGGACATCGACGTCGTACGCGGGGTGTGCCCCTCGATCCTCGGATTTTCCTATCACGTCGCCTTCGATGCTCTCCCCGATGAGTCGGTGGAGAAGATCCGCACGTCGAGACTGTACGCGATGCCCGTCGTCTCCGGTCTGCTCGCCCGTCTCGGGGCGGCCGTGACGTCGCGGAAGGCGCGGGCGAACGGCACTCCGCAACCCGCCGAGCTGGTCATCGCACTGTCCTCCGCCGGCGCGGGCGATGCGGGGTCGGCGGCCGAGACAACCGTCGTCCGGGCAACTGGCCCGGGTTCCTACAAAATGACCGCGGCCATTGCCGCCACCGTTGCGTCGGTCGCGGGGAAGCCGGTCGCGCCGGGGTGCCGGGATCTCGTCAGCCACCCCCGGCTCCTCGAACCGGTCCTCGCCTTCGCCCGCGATGCAGGCATCCATATCGAAACGCCGCATGACAACCCGACCACGGGGCCACTGCCGGCAGCGGCCCACTGCGACACCAAAGAAAAGGAGAAACGATGACGGATCAAGCTGAACGGGGTGCGGCGATCGTCGTCCGCGACCTCACGAAGAGCTACCCGATTGCGGGCACAGCCGGCACCGCGCCCGAAGGCGGGGCAGGTGCTCCGCCGGACGGCGGGCGCAAGGGAAAGCGCGGCGCCCGGATGCGCAAGCATGTGCTCGACGGCGTGAGTTTCACCGTGCCCGCCGGGTCGATCGTGTCGTTCCTTGGCCACAACGGCGCAGGCAAGACCACCCTCATCCGAATCCTGTCGACGCTCATCACCGCAGACTCCGGCGAGGTGAGCATCTTCTCGCGCGATGTGAAAGAGGATCCGGCGGGCGTGCGCGCCGCCATTGCCACCACCGGCCAATTCGCGGCGATCGACGAGAACCTCACCGGCCGGGAGAACCTGGAGTTCTTCGGGCGTCTGCGCGGACTCGACCGCGCCGACGCGGCCGCCCGCGCGACGGAACTGCTCGCGCAATTCTCGCTCGCGGACAGTGCCTCGACGCTGGCGTCGGCCTATTCGGGTGGCATGCGGCGCCGCCTCGACATCGCCGCGTCGCTGTGCGTCGTGCCCAGGTTGCTGTTCCTCGACGAACCCACGACGGGGCTGGACCCGGTCAGCCGCGAAGAGTTGTGGGGCTTCATCCGGCAATTGCGGGACGACGGAATGACCCTGGTGCTGACCACCCAGTACCTGGAAGAGGCGGAGGCGCTGGCAGACCACGTCCATCTGCTCAAGGACCGCCGCATCGTCGCCAGCGGAACGCCGGAGGAATTGCGCCGCGACTTCGGGTCGCACGTGCTCCGCGTGTCCTTTGCCACCACCGCCGAGGCGGAGGCGTTCGCCCGCTGCCTCGGAGGAACGTGCCTGGACGGCGCCCGCGTCGCGGGGAAGTCGGTGTCCCTCGACGTCGACCCCGGACCGCAGGTCCTCGAGGCGGTGGCGCAGGCGATGGAGGCCTCGGACGCGTTGCCGGATTCGCTGAGCGTGTCGCCGCCCACCCTCAACGAGGTATTCATATCGATGAACGCAGGGGGTGCGGCGCGATGAGTGCGACGTCGGTCGCGGCGTTCCTCCGTCGGGATCTGCTGCTGTTGCGACGCAACACCGCGTCGCTGATCTCCATGTTCGTCGTTCCTCCCCTCTTCCTGCTGTGCCTGTACGCGGTGTTTGGGTACTCGGCAGGGCAATCCGGCTTCGGGTACCTGCGTTTCGTGCTCGGCGGCTGCCTGTTCCAGGCGGCGATGTTCACCGCCGCGGCGTCGGCGATGGCGGTGGGACAGGACGTCGAATCCGGGCTCGTTGACCGCGTGCGCGTGTTGCCCGGGGCCACAGGCGGCTATGTCGCCGGCAGGCTCGCCACCGATGTGCTGCGGATGTCCGCGTCGATCGCGGCGCTGCTGGTCGTCGCGTGGTCCTGCGGCCTCGACATGGCTCTCGGTGACGTCGCGTGGACAGTCCTGTGGTCACTGCTCGCCGCCGCGGTCCTGTCCCTGGTCACGGACGGGGTGATCCTGATGGTGCCCGCCCCGGTGTCGACAGCCTCATCGATCCAGGCGCTGGAAATGCTGCTGCTCATGTTCTCCACCGCGTTCATTCCGGCGACCGCTTTGGACGGCTCCCTGCGCGACGTCGTACGTCACATGCCGTTTTCGCCGATCATCGAGGTGATCAGGGCGGCGTCCCCGGATGCCTTCCCGGATAGTGCCGGGGAAGAGGCCGCCCTGTGGCTCGGTGTCGCGGCGGTCGCCGGAATCGTCTTGTTCATCCGCCGGTTCACCTTGAGGAGCGAATCATGATCGACGCCATTTTCGTGCATCTGCGGCGCATCGTCCACACTTGGCTGCGGCGCCCTGACTTCTGGTTCATGACGTTCATTGCTCCGCTCGTGTACCTGTTCATCGTCAACCGCATGTTCGGTGGCCTGGTCAGGCAGCTCACCGGAGAGTTCGAACTCCCGAACGCGGTCATCCTGGTCGTGACGACGTGGGCGTTCATCTTGGCCATCACGGGATCGTCCACTGTGTTCGTTGAACGCAGCAATGGCCTCCACGAGCGGTTGATCACCATGCCGGCACCGTACGCGGCCGTGCCGACCGCACGGATCATCGCCGAGTTTATCCGGATCATGGCGATGACGGTCGTCGTCGCGGCGGTGGCCGCCTTGCTTTCCGACAGCCCCCCTGAGGTGTCCTGGTGGTGGAGGATCACGGTGACCGGCGCGATGGTTGCCGCGGCGGCCGCATGCACCGGCACGTACATCGCGTTCTCCATCACCAGCCCCCAGGGATCCGTGGCCCTCATCCCGTTAATCATCGTTGCGATGTTCGTCAACACGGTGCTCATGCCCGCCGACCACTTCCGTCCCCTCCTGCGCGGAATCGCCGGGCACACCCCCGTATCCGCGGCCGGCGAGGCCGTCAACGGCACCGGGGCTGCGGGTCTGGTGGTCTGCGCGGCCTGGTTCTTTGGTATCGCTGTGCTCGCGGCGTGGGGCATCGCCGTGAAAACGAGGCCGGGGGAGTCTGCATGACGGCCCGCGAATCCGAGCATCTAACCCGAAACCGCCGCGTGGACGCGGCCCACACACCCGGAGACAGAACCAGATGAAGTCGATCGCCCAGATCGTCCAGAACAACCGCAGGCTCCTCGCGGCCTACGAGGACAAGGTCCAGCCGAGGTTCCTAAGCCGCTATGCGCGCGAACCGATGGACGCCGCCGCCGTGTACCGGAAGCTCCGTGCGCTGGATCCCGGGCCGGATGCGCCGGCCCGGGTCCTCGACCTCGGTTGTGGAACCGGGTGGCTCGCCCGCACGCTCGCCGCTGAGTCTCGCTATCGCAGGGCGAACATCGTCGGCTACGACCTGTCGCCCAATGCGATCCGCATCGCCCGCGAACGCGCCGCCGCCGACGGGCTCGGGGCCCGGACGGAATTCCACGTTGCCGACATCCTCACGCCGCTCGCGGGAGAGCCCGGCGGGGCCTGTGAAAGCTGGGTGATTGGCGCGCTCCACCAAATGAAGGATGCGGGAGCCGCGCTCGGCAGGGTCTCCGGGCTGCTCGCCGACGGCGGCATCGCTTACGTGCAGACGTTCGTCGAGGATCCCGACGTGAACGAGCGGGTCGACATGGCCGTCATGGCGAAGATGGGCCACCGGGTGTTCCGGGGCAGCGAGCTCGAGGACCTCGCCGAAGCCAACGGGCTGAAGCTGGACGGAGCCTCACGCGCCGGCATGGTGTATTTCTGCACTCTCGCGAAGAAAAGCGCGATCGGGGAGGCGGGGAAGTGAGCGCCGTGGACGGGACCGTCGGCCCGTGGTCGCTGCTCGCCCCGATCCGGACCCGGATGCGTGCGGTGGTCGCGTTGTCCGTCCTGTCGTCGGTGGCTACCGTCGCTTCGCTGGTCGGCATCATCGACATCGCGATGACGTACCCGGAGGCCCCGGTGCATCGGACGTGGTTGGCCGTGGTTGTCATCGTCGTCGCCGCGACGGTGCGAATGGCTGCGGACGGCGCCGCCGGCATGCTCTCGCACCGGGCGGATAACGACCTGCAGCTCTACCTCCGGCGCCGGTTGGTTGCCCATATCCGGAAGCTGCCGCTGGGTTGGCTGGACGCCCGGCGCTCGTCGGGGATCATCGGGTCGGTTGAGAAGGACGTCGCGGCCGTCCACCAGCTCATGGGCCACACCGTCGGCGAGACCGTGGTGGCGGTGCTGGTTCCCCTGCTTTCCCTCATTGCGCTCGTCGCGGTCGATTGGCGGATCGCGGCGGTGGCGGTCGTCCCGGTGCTGGTCACCTTCGCCCTGATGGGCGTGATGATTTCGCGCGGAGCCGGTCTTCAGCGCGACTACGAACGAGCCTCTGAAAAAGTGACGGCTGCGGTCATCGAGTTGGTGCGCGGCATCCCGGTGATGAAGTCCTTCGGACGCGCCAGCCAGGGCGCGGGCCGCTACGATGCCGCGGCGTCGTCGTTCGTCCGCGCGTGGTCCGCCTGGTCCCGGCAGTCGAACATCTATCTCGGGCTCATCGACGTGGTGACGTCCCCGATCACGGTCCTCGCAGTGGTGTGCGGCGCCGGCCTCGCTTTGAGGGACACCGCGGGCGGCAAACCGGAGGGGCTCGTCGCCGGGCTGGTTCTCGGCCTTGGACTCTCCGCGGCGATCGTGAGGGTGGCTATGAACTCCGAACCCATCATCGCGGGGATCACCGCCCTGAAGTCCATCGCGGAGGTGCTGGGCACGCCGCCGATCACCGAGTCCGCCGAGCCGGTGCCCGTGCACGGAGGCGCGCTCGAGGTTCGGAACCTGGTCTTCTCCTACGGGGATGGGCCGCGGGTCCTCGACGGGATGTCCGCGACGTTCGAACCGGGGACCCTCACGGCGCTGGTGGGGTCCTCCGGTTCCGGAAAGTCCACCGTCGCCCGGCTGTTGGCGCGTTTCCACGACCCTGTCGAAGGCTCGGTGCTGCTGGGCGGCGACGATCTTCGCGACATCGCCGTGCGCGACGTGCACCGTTCGGTGTCGGTGGTGTTCCAGGATCCGCAGTTGCTCACCCTGCCCTTGCGGGAGAACATCCGGCTGGCCAGGAGAGACGCCACCGACGGCGAAATCATGGCGGCCGCGAAGCTCGCGAACCTCGATACGGTCATCGCGGCGCTGCCGAAGGGCCTGGATTCGGTGGTCAACGTCGACGTGACCTTTTCCGGTGGTGAGGCGCAGCGCGTGGCCATCGCGAGGTCGATTGTCACGGACGCGCCGGTGCTCATCTTCGACGAGGCAACCGCTTACGCGGATCCGGCTTCCGAGGCCCTCATTCAGTCCGCAATCGAGCGTTTGGCTCGTTCGCGGACGGTGATCGTGATTGCGCACAGATTGAGCACGATCCGCAACGCCGACCGCATCCTCGTTCTCGATGGGGGAGCGGTCGCGGAGGCGGGCACCCACGACGAGTTGCTTGCGCGCGGTGGCCGCTACCGGGATCTGTGGCGCGCGTTCGCGCTCGACGACGAACCATCCGCCCCGCGGGGCACTGAAGCAGACGATGAAAAGGCAGGGAACCGATGATCCGGGACTTGTGGTCGATGACGGATCGGCGCTCGAAGATGACGCTGGCGTGGCTCATTGCGTTGGCCGCGCTTGCCGCGCTGGCACAGGGAGCGGCGTTCGTCGCGCTGCTGCCGCTGCTGTCGGCTCTGGCCGTGGGAGATGATGCGACGGCGTGGCGTTTCACCGGCGTCATCGCCGGCCTCGCGGCCGCCCATGCGGTGCTGTCCCTCGCCGCGGGGACGGTCGGCAGGGCGAATTCCGCAGCGGTGCTGTCGTCCCTGCTGCGTTCCCTGGGCGAACGCGTGCTGACGTTGCCACTCGGGTACGTCACCAAGTCCACGGCCGGCCGCTTTTCGGAGATGGCGTCTTCGGGCATAGCGTTCGCGGCGTCCGTGCCGCACGTGATCCTGCGGCCCGTCATCGCTGCTGTGGTTGCGCCGACCGTCATCGCTCTCGGAATTCTGGCGGTGGATTGGCGCGTCGGGTTGGTTCTCGTCGCGTCGGCGCCGGTGCTCTTCTTCGCCTACCGGGCCATTGGCCGAGTCGGCGGGGAGTCGGACGAAGCGCATGCTGATGCCGTCGCTGCCGTCTCCGGCAGGCTGATCGAGTTCACCCGCGGCCAGCAGGCGATTCGCGCCGCGGGCGACGGTTCGGCGGCGGATGCGATGGTGGATGAGGCGATCCGGGCCCAACACGATGCGTTCGCGAAGGCGACGTCGACGCAGGGGGCGGCCATCGGACGGTTGGGTTCGGTCGTCCATGCGGTGTTCACAGCGGCGGTGATCGTCGCCGTGGCAGTCGCCGCGACGGGTGGGATGGCGCCGACGCATTTGGCGCCGATGCTCATCGTGCTCGTCCAGTTCACCGGACCGATCACCACGGCGGGAGCGTTGTCCGGCGGGTTCGGTGCGGGCCGCAACACGTTGGCTGCGTTGCGTGACCTGCGGGCAATCCCCGTCCTTCCCGAACCTGCCGCACCGGAGCTGCCCGACGGGCATGACGTGGAGTTCCGCGACGTGAGCTTCGGGTACGGGGATAAGAAGGTTCTCGACGGCGTCAGCTTCCGTGCACCTCAGGGAGCACTGGTTGCCGTAGTGGGACCGTCGGGGGCGGGCAAGACGACGGTCATGCGGCTGCTGTCGCGGTTTCATGATCCGGACTCGGGGGAGATCCTCATTGGCGGGGTGCCCTTGCCTCGGATCGGCACCGACGGTGTGAACTCGCTGGTGACCCCGGTGTTCCAGGAGACATTCCTTTTCGACGCGTCCGTGCGGGACAACGTGGTCTTCGCCGACCCCGGATTCGGTTCCAGGCCCGGTGACGGGGACCGCTTGCGCGAGGCCGCCCGGCGTTCCGGGGTGGACCGCATCGTGGAGCTGCTGCCTTCCGGGTGGGATAACCCGGTGGGGGAGGAGGGGACGCTGCTGTCGGGAGGCGAGCGGCAGCGCGTCGCCATCGCCCGGGCGCTTCTGAAGGATTCCCCGGTGGTGCTTTTCGACGAGCCGACGTCCTCGCTGGATGCGGCCACTGAGCGGGCGATTGTCGGCACGATGGAAGCGTTGCGCGGCGATCACACCGTGATCGTCGTCGCCCATCGCCTGCACACCGTCCGCGATGCCGACCTCATCGTCGTGCTTTCGGAGGACGGGACGGTCGCAGAACGGGGCACGCACGATGAATTGCTGGCGAAGGGCGGCCGCTACGCCGAGTCGTGGACGTGCCGGACGGGAGGCTCCCCGGGCGCCTGATCCTCGTCCGTCGAGGACTATCGCTCCGGTCCGGTACCGGTGCAGTGGTCCCGCCACGCCGTCCCGGTCAGCGGGTCCTCGACGATGCCCTGGGCGACAGGGGCGTAATTGAAGCCGTAGTGCTCGGTGCGGTGGGCGGGGCACACGTCTTGGGCGGTGATGTTGGTGACGCCGGGTTCCCGCACGAAGGAGTTTTGGTGGGGGAGCACGGCATTGTCGTGCCGCGTGCCCAGGAAGGTGTACCGCACGCCCGGTCGAGTGATGTCGCCGATGGTCAGCTCATTCAGCAGCATGGAACCGGAGATTCTGCTGTTCCCAGGCAAGCGCGTTCGTTTTGCCGGCGTTTCGGGAGTATCCGTGGCGCATCTCGGGGTGGACGTCAAAGCGATCGGCTGCGCTGTGCACCCGGGGCCCGTGGTTCGAGGCACCGGTACCGATGAGCTGTTCGACGACCCGGTCCCGGGAATGAGGATGACGGGCAATTCACCGTCCCGGGGCGGCACCGGAAGTCGTTGGCGCCGGGGGCACCAGACCGGGCTTGGCCATGGACAGGGCTCGGGCGGCCGCGGGTGAGGTTTGCCGGCGGCCGGGCCACCGGTCGGGAAACCGCCGTCCGACAGCGACGAGGGGATTCTCGTCACCTCGTCGGGGGTGTTCCTATATAGGTTGTCAACTCCGCGGGTGGGCAGTCGAACAGTGCTTTTTGTAGTTGTCTCTCTTGAAAGGTTATTGGCGTCTTTTTCGAAGATTGCTGCGGGTGTTTCAATAGTTGGTGCTCTTTCGGCCGAGCTTCATTCAGCGACAAAGGCGATAGTTCTCCCGTTGTGCTACGTGCTTGGCATTCCCGCTATTGTGTTGTCGGTTTCCCAGACAGAGGTGCTGGTATTAGAGCAGTTTGGCCAGGGCATTCAAGACTGGGATTTTCTTATCATCTTTGGTCTTCCCTTGCTATTCGTTGGATTGCTATCTGTTTTTTCTTTTTTCGCGGGGGTGGACCAGATTAAAGTCACCACTGAGCGGCTCGCGCGAATTGGTGTTGCAACTCCGATGATCAATGTCGCACGGTTCATCGGCTTGCCTTTTTGCTACTTGACTTTGTCAATGGCCTTGTCGGTAGTTTTCGCTGTGCTGAGTTCTACATTGCATCTGGCTATCCTTGGTTCCTCATTGGGGCATGTGATGGCGGGGATTTCTCTGAAGGTTTCGTTTTCCCTTGCTGGCGTTCTTTTTGCAGCATTTCTTGTTTGTACCGGCGTTTATCTCACTTGGGGAGCAGTTGGGAAGAGGTTCGCTAAAGTCGACTCTTTGAGCTGACTGAAATAGGAAGAAAGACACTCTGATCATGTGTTGCTATGAGGAGTATCCTTCTTATTGTACAGAGTTAATAGTTGTCAGTTAGCGAAAAATTAGTCAGTATTGTTCTCTACTTTCTCAATCTCCCTCCGATTCGACACTCTCTTGAGCCTCTGACAATTGCGGCCATGAGTTCGTAACCATCGAGGTCGATTTCCTTTTGGCGCCGCACGAAGTCGGCAAGGACATCAAGATTTGGGATATCGCTACGGTAGAAACCGTAGAGGAGACCCGCGAGCTGGCTGAGAGACCTCGGCGCCCGCGTGCTTTACATGCTCAACCGCCTGGGCATCGAGCCCATCGAGGAGCATGCCGCCGTCACGGCTTAGCTTTCCGCCGCGTGGGATCTCAGTGCTGTCCCGACAAACCACTATTCTGGGTTTCTGAATACTGTCGAAAACCGTGTGGAGAACCGAAGATATCGTGACTGCCAACAATTCTGCTGCGCGCGAAGCACTAGAACCCGTCCAGCGCATCCTGCTGCCCAAGCGCGGCGAGCCGAGCGACGTCCAGATGCTCTACCTGATCGAGTCGGAGCGCAACCGCGAGCGCCTAAGCTGGAGCGGGCGCACCTCCGTGACCATCCCGGCTGGTGAGGAAGCCTCCTTCGAGACCTACTTCAACGCCTTCCCGGCCGCCTACTGGCGCCGCTGGTCCCAGCTGAAGTCCATCGTGCTGGTCATGGACGTCGAGGGCGAGGCCAATATTTCCCTCTACCGCTCCAAGCAGGACGGCCAGCGCATTGCGGTGGCCAACCACGTGGTGACCACCGGCCACCACGAGTTTGAGCTGCCCCTGAAGAATTTCGAGGACGGCGGCCTGCTGTGGTTCGACGTCGCGGCGGTGGAGGACACCGTGCTTGCCGACGCCTCCTGGGCCGCCCCCCACGCCCCGCAGCCGCAGATCCTCCCGGACGGCAGCGAGTACCCGGCGCAGGACAAGCGCGTGGCCGTGGGTATCCCGACCTTCAACCGGCCGACGGATGCCGTCGCGGCGCTGCAGGCGCTGGCGGAAGACCCGGTGGTGGACGGCATCATCGACTACGTCCTCATGCCGGACCAAGGCAACCAGCATCCGGCGGATGAGCCGGGCTACGACGAGGCTGTGGCCCACTTTGGCGAGCGCTTCCGCGAGTTCCGCCAGGGCAACCTGGGCGGCTCCGGCGGCTACTCCCGCATCATGTTTGAAGCGCTGGAGAATACCGACTCGCCCTACATCCTCTACATGGACGATGACATCGCCATCGAGCCGGACTCCATCCTGCGCGCGGTGCAGGTAGCGCGCTACGCCGCCAAGCCCTTCATCGTGGGCGGCGAGATGCTCAACCTGCAGGAACGCTCCCAGCTGCGCACCACCGGCGAGCGCGTCAACCGCGCCGACTTCATGTGGGGCGCGGCCGAGCATGCGGTCTACGACCACGACTTTGCCAAGTACCCGCTGCGCGCCATCGGCACCCGCGAATCCCACCTGGACCCGAAGAAGTACGACTCCCGCGCGCTGCACCGCCGCGTGGATGTGGAATACAACGGCTGGTGGATGTGCCTCTTCCCGCGTGTCGTGGCGGAGACCAACGGACAGCCGCTGCCGCTGTTTATCAAGTGGGACGACACGGAGTACTCCCTGCGCGCCGCCGCCCACGGCTTCCCCACGGTGACGTGGCCGGGTGCGGCCATCTGGCACATGGCGTGGGCGGATAAGGACGATGCCATCGACTGGCAGGCCTACTTCCACCTGCGCAACCGCCTCATCGTCGCCGCGCTTTACCACGAGGGCGATGCGCGCGGGATTACCAAGTCCATCTTCAAGTCCACGCTCAAGCACACCATGTGCATGGAGTACTCCACCATGGCCATCCAGCTAGAAGCCATGAAGGACTTCCTGGCCGGCCCGGATCAGCTCTTCGACATCCTGGAGTCCTCCCTGCCGCGCATCGCGGAGATCCGCAAGGGCTACTCCGACGCGGTCATCATCGAGTCCGCCGACCAGCTGCCCCCGGCCACTGGCGCGCCGGGCGTTCCGACGCGCAACATCGGCGGCCGCCTGGGCAAGATCAAGAAGATCCCGTGGCTCATCAAGTCCGCCAAGCACCTGGTGAGCAAGGAGAACCGCGCCCACCACGAGGCCCCGCAGCTCAACCTCACCCCGGAGGAGGCCCGCTGGTTCACGCTCTCCCGCGTGGATTCCGCCACCGTCTCCACCGCGGGCGGCACCGGCGTGGCCTTCCGCAAGCGCGACCGCGAGCTGGCCAAGGAACTAGTCACCTCCACCCGCGAACTGCTCAACGAGATCGAGGACAACTTCGACGACCTGCGCGCCGAGTACCGCGCGGCCCTGCCGGAGCTGACCTCCCGCGAGTCCTGGCGAAAGGTCTTCGATGCCCAGTAAGCTTTCCGTCGCCGAATCCCACGTTCTGGAAAAGATACAGGACGTGGCTTTCGACGCCCCCGGCGTCCTGCCCACCGCCCGGGGCCTTAGCCACATCGGCGAGCACGCCCTGGGCTGGATGGCACTGTCCGCGCTAGGAGCAGGCGTGAACTACGCGAAGCCCGCCGCCCGCCGCCAGTGGGCTTATGTCGGTGTGGGCGCATTCAGCGCCCACGCGGCCAGCGTTGTGATCAAGCGCATTGTGCGTCGCCAGCGCCCGGACTACGACTACGTGAAGGTCGGCGTGAAAACGCCGTCTAAGCTGTCGTTTCCGTCCTCCCACGCGACGTCGACAAGCGCGTTCCTCGTCGGGGCCGCTCACGTGTTGGGCACGCCGGCGCCGCTGCTGGGCGTGCCGGTGATGATGGCCTCGCGTATGGTGCTCGGCGTGCACTACCCGTCCGACACGGCACTCGGCGCCCTGCTGGGTGCGGCCACCGCCGAGGCATTCCACCGTTATGAAAGGAAGACCCGATGAGCACTTCACGCACTGACGACGGCGAGCAGAAAGTCTTCCACTCCGAGCCGCACACCTCCGGCATCGATACCGGACGCAAGCGCAAGCCGCCGAAGAACCTGGCCGACGGCATGGTCAAGGCATTGCGCCCGAAGCAGTGGGTCAAGAACGTCCTGGTCTTGGCTGCCCCCGCGGCCGCCGGCGCGGAGTCCCTGTTCCACTCGCGCGTGCTGCTCGACGTCCTGCTGGCCTTCATCGTCTTCTGCATGGGCGCGTCGTCGATCTACCTCATCAACGACGCCCGCGACGTGGAGGCGGACCGCGCGCACCCGACCAAGCGCTTCCGCCCTATTGCGGCGGGCGTGCTGCCGGTGGGCCTGGCCTACGCCATGGCTGCGGTGCTCATCCTCGGCTCGATCGGCCTGTCCTTCCTGGCTACCGCGGGCCCGCATCTGGCGGTGGTCATGGCCATCTACATCGGCCTGCAGCTGGGCTACTGCTTTGGCTGGAAGCACATGCCGGTGATCGATATCGCCCTGGTGTCCTCCGGCTTCATGCTGCGCACCATGGCCGGTGGTGTGGCAGCAGGAATCGAGCTGTCCCAGTGGTTCCTGCTGGTTGCTGCCTTTGGCTCGCTGTTCATGGCCTCTGGTAAGCGCTACTCCGAGATTCTCTTGGCGGAGCGCACGGGCGCGAAGATCCGCAAGTCCCTCGAGGGCTACACGCCGACCTACCTGCGCTTCGTGTGGACGCTGGCCGCCACCGCAGTGGTCATGTCCTACTCCCTGTGGGGCTTCCAGCTCTCCAGCGACTCCGAAGGCCCGGCCAGCGTGTGGTATCAGGTCTCTATGGTTCCGTTCACCATCGCCATCCTGCGCTACGCCGCGGACGTCGACCGCGGCAACGGCGGCGCCCCGGATGAGATTGCGCTGGAGGATCGCGTCCTGCAGATCCTGGCTCTGCTGTGGCTGGCCTGCATCGCCATGGCGGTCTACGTCATGCCGATGATTGCTGGATAATAAACAATCGCACCCGCAGTGCTAAACTCACTCCCCATGCGAAAACCCGATTCTCGTACTTTGGCAGCGTTCAGCGCGCTCGCTTCGGTCCTCGTGATCGGGGTTTTCTCGTTTTGGGGCGGGTTCGTCCGCCGCTGGATCTCTGACGACGGGCTCATCGTCCTGCGCACCGTGCGCAACCTCGAAGCCGGCAACGGTCCGGTCTTCAACGTGGGCGAGCGCGTGGAAGCCAACACCTCCACGCTGTGGCAGTACCTCATCCTGCTCGTCAGCTGGGTAACGAACGCCCCGCTGGAGGCCATCGCGGTCAACCTGGGCTTGCTGCTGTCTATTGCGGCGATGATGCTGGGCGCCTGGGGCACCGCACGCTCGCTCTTCCGCAGCTCCCAGGCGGACGCGGAGGAGTACACCTCGCGCCACGCCGCGACTACCATGCCGCTGGTGGCGCCGGCCGGCGCGCTGGTCTACCTGGCACTGCCGCCGGCGCGGGACTTCTTCACTTCCGGCCTGGAGTGGGGCCTAGCCATCTTCTACCTGGCCGTGCTGTGGGTGTTGCTGCAGCGCTGGGCCGAGGGCACCAGCGGTCAGATCACCTACTGGTTGGCGCTGTGGGCCGGCCTGTCCTGGCTGGTGCGCCCGGAATTCGCCCTCTACGGCGGACTGGCCGGGCTGCTCTTGCTGGCGGCGCACCGCTCCTGGAAGGCCTGGCTGGGAATCCTGGCGGTGGCGCTGCCCATCCCGCTGGCGTACCAGATTTTCCGGATGGGCTACTACGGCCTGGTGACGCCGCACACGGCGGTGGCCAAGTCGGCGTCGTCAAGCGCGTGGGGTAGCGGCTTTAACTACCTCGCCGATTTCGTGGGACCCTACGCCCTGTACCTCCCCGTGCTGGTCCTCCTCGGCGCCGGGGTATGGGCGTTCCGGGAGCACCTGCGCCCGGCCGGGCTGCGCACGCCGGCGGCCGTGACGTACTTGATGCTCGGTGCCGCCGCGGTGCACACCGTCTACGTGCTGCGCGTGGGCGGTGACTTCATGCACGGCCGCATGTTGCTCCTGCCGCTCTTCGCCGCGCTGCTGCCGGTGTTCGTTCTGCCGCTTAAGGGACTGGTCACGTGGCTGGCTGCGGCCGCCTGCGCGGTGTGGGCGCTGGTCATCATCCTGCGCGGGCACCCGACGGACTGGACTGCCTACGAGCAGCCGCTCAACATCGTGGACGAGCGTGACTTCTGGACCTACGCCACCCGCCGCGAGCCCGGCCACCCGCCGCGTTCCGCGCACGATTACCTCAACATGAAGTTTATGCACGGCTACACCGACGCCGCGCAGAAGCTCTCCGCCGGCGACGCCTTCGCCACCATCTACGTCGAGGATCAAGAGCGCGACATCCTCAACTGGCTCACCGTGCCGCGCGCGGAGGGCAGCACGGAGCCGCCCACGCTCTACCTCATCAACTTGGGCATGACCTCGATGAACGCGCCTCTCGACGTCCGGGTTTACGACAGCGTCGGCCTAGCCACGCCGCTGTCGGCGCGCATGCCGCGCGAGGAGAACGGGCGCATCGGCCACGACAAGTCCCTGGGCTTGGAATGGCAGGCGGCCCAAACCGGCTCGGATGTGGAATATCTGCCCCCGTGGTTCGACAAGGAGCAGGTCCGCAAGGCGCGCGAGGCGCTGCAGACCGAAGACTTTAAGGAACTGCGCGATTCCTACAGCGCCCCACTGACCTGGGAAAGGTTTGTGGATAACCTGAAGTTCTCCCTGACGAAGGGCCGCACCCTGACCTTCGATTCGGACCCCGCGCACTACGTGGGGTAGGGGGGCCTTGTCCCCGCGGAGGAGACAAAACGCGCGCCGATGGGATACGCTAACCAGGATTCTAGTTATTGAACTGTAACAATCGCTGGCGTGTTGGCGATATGGAAGTGTCAGTACATACGTTAAGGAGAAAAATGAGCGCAGTAAGCACAGCAGGCGCAGCTAGCTCCGCGTTCCGCGGGCGCGTCGTGACCGTCCTCGTTGCCATCGCCGTGGCGATGGGCCTCGCCGTTACCGCCGGAACCCAGGAGGCCTCCGCGGCTCACCGCGACTGGCTGCGTGGGGATTCCACCGGCGCCTGCGAGTGGGACCGCGTGGGCTACTGGGTCCAGCGGTGTGATGTCTGGTCCCCGGCCATGGGCCGCAACATCCCGGTGCAGATCCAGCCGGCCAAGAACGGCGGCAACGCCGGCCTCTACCTGCTGGATGGCCTGCGTGCCACCGACATCACGAACGCCTGGGTCAACGACGTCAACGCGGCGAACACCTACGTGGACCACAACATTACCCTGGTGATGCCGGTGGGCGGCGCGGCGTCCTTCTACGCCGACTGGAACGCCCCGGCCACCTATGACCTGGTGGAGCCGGTCAACTACAAGTGGGAGACGTTCTTAACCCAGGAGCTGCCGGCCTACCTGGAGTCCAACTTCGGTGTGGCCCGCAACAACAACTCCCTCGCGGGCCTGTCCATGGGCGGCACCGCGGCCATCACCCTGGCCGGCAAGCACCCGGAGCAGTTCCGTCAGGTGATGTCCTACTCCGGCTTCCTCACCACCACGCTGCCGGGCGCGCAGACCTTCATGCGCCTCGCGCTTCTCGACGCTGGCGGCTTCAACATCAACGCCATGTACGGTTCCCTGATCAGCCCGAAGCGCTTTAGCAACGACCCGTTCAACCTGATCCCCGAGCTGGCCGCCAACGGCACCGACGTGTTCGTCTCCGCGGCGTCGGGCGTGCCGGGCCCGATCGATAACGCACGCTACAAGCCGGAGCACATCGCCGCCGGCTCGGCGCTGGAGTTCTTCTCCAACGCCTCCACCCGCATCTGGGAGATGCGCGCCCGTGCGTCGGGAGTGCGCCTGCAGACCAGCTACCCGCCGCAGGGTCTGCACAACTGGGAGCAGTTTGGCTACCAGCTGGAGATGACCAAGCCGCAGGTTCTTAACGTGATGAACGCCTGGTAAAAGCTTCTGCGCCTGCAGAGCACCGGCCGGCCCCACTGTCTTCCTTCCCACCCGGAAGGAGGAGAGGGGGCCGGCTTTTTGTTGTGTGTAGGGAAAATAGTCTGGGCGTGTCCCTCTAGAAAAAGTCTCAAGTTCAACTTAAACTTGAGTTCACGATAGACCGCTCACCGCGTCTGCAGTGCAGCGAGTTCCGCAGGAGGGGAACCTGCGGAGCCCGCTCGATGCAGCGCGCCCCCTACTCGACACCTCGCAAGGAATGTTCAATGCCGAAAACTGCGTCTTCCCGGTCCACTAAGGCCGGCCTGCGTTCCCCGTCTGCCGCCCGCAAGGGCCTGACCATCGCCGCACTGCCCACTGCCGTCGCCGTTGGCCTGGCGCTGCTGCCTATGGCTAACGCGCAGTCTTCGGATGCCTCGAGCCAGGGGCTGACCGACATGCTGGGCAGCTCCAACTTCTCCGACTCCTTCGCGCCGGCGGATCCGCCGCAGCGCACCCCCATCGATACCGAGTACCCGGACATCGAAGGGCTGCCGGAGGGCGTGGAGGTCTCCCGCGTGGAGTACCTGACCAACCGCCTCCTCAAGGTCTACATCAAGTCCGCCGCCATGCCGGACAAGGAGCAGGTAGTCCAGATCCAGCTCGCCCGCGACTGGTACTCCCAGCCGGATAAGAAGTTCCCAGAGGTCTGGGCGCTCGACGGCCTGCGTGCCCGCGACGACGAGTCCGGCTGGACCATCGAGACCAACATTTTGTCCCAGTACGCTGACCGCAACGTCAACCTCATTATGCCGGTGGGTGGCGAGTCCTCCTTCTACTCCGACTGGCAGAAGGAAGACAACGGCACGCACTACATGTGGGAGACCTTCCTGACCCGCGAGCTCATCCCGGTGATGGAGAAGGCCTTCCGCTCCAACGGCGAGCGCGCCGTGACGGGTATTTCCATGGGCGGTACCGCCGCCATCAACCTGGCGGAGCGCAACCCGTGGGCCTTCAAGTTCGTTGGCTCCTTCTCCGGCTACCTGGACACCACCACGACCGGCATGCCGGAGGCCATTACCGCCGCGCAGGCCGACGCCGGCGGATACACCTCCTCCAACATGTGGGGCGAGCCCTACTCCCAGGACTGGATCGACCACGATCCGAAGCTGGGCATTGAAAACCTCAAGGACATGAAGGTCTACGTCTCCGCCGGCAATGGCAAGGACGACTACGGCCAGATCGGCTCCGTGGCCAAGGGCCAGGCCAACATGGCCGGCGTGGGCCTGGAGGCCATCTCCCGCATGTCCACCCAGACCTTCGTGGACTACGCCAAGCGCGCCGGCGTGGAGCCGGTGGTGAAGTTCCGCCCGTCCGGCGTCCACAGCTGGGAGTACTGGCAGTTCGAGATGACCGAGGCCTGGCCGTACATCGCCGACGCCCTGGGTCTGGACGAGAGCGACCGCGGCGCGGACTGCACGCCGGTCGGCGCCATCGCAGACGCCACCAAGTCCGGCATTATCGGCAAGTGCGTCAACAACGAGTACGACGTGGCTGAGCGCGGCAAGGCCCAGGACTTCCAGGCCGGTACCGCCTACTGGTCCCCGGAGACCGGCGCGCACGCGGTAGTCGGCCGCATCGGCGCTCGCTACTCCGAGATCGGCGGCCCGACTTCCTGGCTGGGCTTCCCCACCTCCGGCGAGGAGAAGACCCTCGACGGCAACGGCCGCTTCGTGCGCTTTGAGCACGGCTCCATCTACTGGACCCCGGAGACCGGCGCCTGGCCCATCCCGCAGGACCTCTACGACGCCTGGGGTAACAACGGCTTCGAGATGGGTGACCTCAAGTACCCGACGTCCGACGTCCGCAAGGTGGGCGACGGCGTCGTGCAGGAGTTCCAGGAGGGCGTGCTCACCCACAACCCGGACGGCTCCTTCCACGTAGTACACGGTGCTATCGGTGCCAAGTACAAGGAGCTCAACGCCGCCGAGTCCCCGCTGGGCTACCCGGTGGGCGAGGAAAAGGCCGTCAACGGCGGCTTCTTCCAGGAGTTCGAACACGGCAACATCTACTGGTCCATGGACTCCGGCGCGCACTACATCCTCAAGGGCGATATCTTTGACGAGTGGGGCAAGCGCGGTTATGAGCAGGGCGAGTTTGGCTGGCCCACCGAGGACTACACGGAGATCGCCGCCGGCGGTCTGACCCAGACCTTCCAGCACGGCGTCATCCGCAAGGTCATGGGCAACGTCCAGGCGGACAAGAAGTAAGCCATGCGCACCCGCCTTCTTCCCGCGGCCGCGGCACTGCTTGCCGCCGGCGCGCTGCTCACCGGCTGCGGCGGTTCCGCCACCGTTGATGATTCCACCGCTACCGATACGTCGGTCGCGCCGCTGGAGCGCTCCACGGCGGCTTCGGCAAGCAGTGCCTCTGCGGGCTCGTCTGAGGCGTCCGCGGGACGGTCCTCCTCCAGTGCGGGGTCCAGCGCAGCGCCGAGCGACGAGCCAGAGGACCGCGGCGCCCGCGAGATCTCCGAAATCCCCTCGCCCTCCCCGTCCGGCGGCCCGAACCAAGAGTTCCTCGACGCCGTGACGAAGGGCGGCGTCAACACCGAGGGAGTCGAGGACCAGCTCGTTGGCGCCGCGCAGGCCGCCTGCCAGGGCGACAGCGTTACCGTCCCCGCGGTGGCCGGCCAGCTCATCGAACAGGGCCGCAGCGAGCTCAGCCACGAGCAGCTGATTCAGCTCATCACCGAGCGCGGCCGTGCGCTCTGCGCCCAGTAATTTTCCAGGGATCCCTCAGGGGATCCCGCACCTTTTTAAGGTACACATTCCCCTATGCGTAAAACACTTACCGTCCTAGCCGTCGTCGTTGTTCTCGCCATCATCGGCGGGGGAGCGGTCCACTTCCTGCAGAACCGCGACGCGGCGGACGTCATCGCGGACCCGACGCCCACCGAGCAAGCCCCCGGCGGCGAGGTGCCGGGCGGTGAGGATAACCCGGAGCCGCCGCAGGACGATGCCTGCCCGCGCGTCGAGTTCATCTCCGCGCCGGGCACGTGGGAGTCCGCGCCGGACGACGACCCCATCAACCCCACCGCGAACCCGAACTCCTTCATGCTCTCCATCACCAACCCGCTCAAGGAGGCCTACGCGCCGGGCGACGTCAAGGTGTGGACGCTGCCGTACACCGCGCAGTTCAAGAACATCAACGCCCAGCAGGAGATGAGCTACGACGAGTCCCGCGATGAGGGCACCTCGCGCCTCGAGGGCGAGCTGACCCACATGCACGAGGTCTGCCCGAACACGAAGTTCCTGCTCAGCGGCTTCTCCCAGGGCGCGGTCATCGTGGGCGACGTGGCGGACCGCATCGGCGGTGACAACGGCCCCATTCCGGCGGATGCCGTGGCGGGCGTGGCGCTGGTGGCGGACGGTCGCCGGGAAGACGGCGTGGGTGTGAACTCGGGCGTGCAGGTCGGCGGCGTGGGCGCGGAGATTGCGCTGCAGCCGGTGTCCACGCTCATCCAGGGCATCGTGCCGGGTGCTACCATGCGCGGCGCGCGTCCCAACGGCTTTGGTTCCCTGGCGGAGCGTACGTTCCAGATCTGCGCGCCGAACGATTCCATCTGTGACGCCCCGCATGACGCCGGCAACGGACTGGGCCGCGCCAAGGACCTCATCGACGCCAACGGGGTGCACGCCATGTACGCCTCCAACCCCAACGTCATCGAGGGCACGACGGCCAACCAGTGGGTCACGCAGTGGGCGAAGGACGTCATCGACGCCCAGTAGCGCACCGGCGCCGACAATTTTTTAACGCGCCCTGTAACAATCTGGCACTCGCATCTGATATTTTCAGTGTCAAAAGTACGCGAGCTATCTACACCCGCTAACAACGAAGGAGTCTCCTCGCTATGGATCTCAAAGCCCTGATTGGCCAGTTCTTCGATGACCAGGGTGCTATCGCCCTCCCGCCGCACCTCACGCTGGCAGGCCTGGCGGAGCACATCTACGGCATGGAGCAGCAGGCGGGCGTGCCGGACCGGCCGGTCATGCGCCAGTGGGTGTACAGCGACAATCCGGAGGGCACCCCGCGCGATGTCACCCGCTCCCAGGTCAACACCCGCATCAAAGTGGTGGCAGCGCGCCTGCAGCAGGTGGGACAGATGGGGGACCGCGTGGCCATCCTGGCGGGCAACTCCCCGGAGTACGTCTTTGGCTTCCTCGGCGCCCTGTACGCCGGAATGACGCCGATTCCGCTCTATGACCCGAACGAGCCGGGCCACACCGACCACCTGCGGGCTGTCTTCGGGGACGCCAACCCGCCCATCGTGCTCACCAACAACGTTTCGGCGGCAGCCAACCGCGCCTACTTTGCGGACCGCCCGGCCGCCGAGCGCCCGCGCATCATCTCGATTGATTCCTTGCCGGACACCCTGGCTGCTAGCTGGGTCAATCCGCTGGAGACGGAGGAGGGCAAGGCGGCCGTGGCCGCCCTCGAGACCGACCCGGTGGATCACCCGGCCTTTCTGCAGTACACCTCCGGTTCCACCCGTACCCCGGCGGGCGTGCTGCTCACCAACCGCAACATCATGACCAACGTGCTGCAGATTTTCACCTCGGTGAAGATTGAGCTGCCGGCACGCGTGGTCTCCTGGCTGCCCATGCACCACGATATGGGCATCATCCTGGCGGTCTTCGCCAGCATCCTGGGGCTCAACCTGGAGATCATGACCCCGCGTGACTTCGTGCAGCAGCCCAAACGGTGGATCGACCAGATCAAGCGCCAGCCTATTGACTCCCATCTCAAGGGCACCTACGCCGTGGTCCCCAACTTCGCCCTCGAGCTCGCGGCTCGCTATGGCGCGCCCGCGGCCGGCGAGGAGCTGGACTTTAGCAACGTCGACGGCATCATTATCGGCTCGGAGCCGGTGACGGAGTCCGCGGTGAATTCCTTCTGGGAGGCCTTTGGCAAGGAGGAGTACGGCATGCGTCGCGAGGTCCTGCGCCCGTCGTACGGCATGGCGGAGGCCTCCCTCATCGTCTCCACCCCGCAGACCCCGGAGCGCCCGCTCATCTCGCACTTCGACCGCGAGCGTCTGGCTCAGGGCGAGGCCGTCATCGTGGAGAAGTCCGAGAACTCCGTGGCCTACGCCTCCTGTGGTCAGAGCGTGGTGTCCCAGGAACTGACCATCGTGGACCCGGAAACCCGAGCCGAGCTTGCCGACGGCCACATTGGCGAAATCTGGCTCCACGGCGACAACCGCGCCGCCGGCTACCTGGACCGCGCGGAGGAGACTGCTTCTACCTTCCACAACTCGCTGGGTGAGCGCCTGGCGGAGGGCACCCGCGTGCCGGACGCCCCGGCAGACAGCAACTGGTTGGCCACTGGTGACCTGGGCGTCATCGTGGACAACCAGCTCTACATCACCGGTCGCCTCAAGGATCTCATCGTCGTGGCCGGCCGCAACCACTACCCGCAGGATATCGAGGGCACCGTGCAGGAGGCCTCCGCGCACGTGCGCGCTGATTCCATCGCGGCCTTCTCCGTCGAGGGCAGCAACACCGAGGAGCTGGTGCTGCTCATCGAGCGCGCCGATGGTGCCAGCCCCGCCGAGGATGATGCTGCCTCCGAGACCATTCGCTCCGCCGTGTCCACGCACCACGGTGTGACCCCGGCGGCCATTCAGTGGTTCAACGCCAACGAGATTAAGCGCACCTCCTCGGGCAAGATCGCCCGCCGCGTGGCCAAGAAGGAGTACTTGGCCTCGTAGCCTCTTAAGACCTCCGTTCACGCGCCGACCTCCGTCCTCTTCCGGGCGGAGGTTTTCGCAGGTCGGGGAGTTTAACGGTATGTCGGTTATGAAGCAGAAGTTAACAAAGTGGGATAATCATTCGATAACCCGTATATACGTGTCGGCACACGCGCCTTCGTGCTGCGTAAAATCGACAACCTTGCACTTTGTCCGCGTTAGAAAGCTAGAGATTTATGACCGTTGAAGAGCTTCGTGGCTGGCTGCGCACCTGGGTTGCGCAGACCACCGGCCTCTCCGCAGAGGAAATCACGGACACCAAGCCGCTGGAGAACTTCGGCCTGTCCTCGCGCGATGCCGTGGTCCTTTCCGGCGAGTTAGAAAACCTTCTGGGCATTAAGCTCGAGCCCACCGTGGCCTACGAGTACCCCACCATCGCGCAGCTGGCGGACCGCCTGGTCAACGGCGCGGCTTCCGAGGCGCCGCAGGCCGCAGCAGGGCAGTCGCGCGCGCCGCTTATCGAAGGCGGCGACATCGCCGTCATCGGCTACGCCGGCCGCTTCCCGGGTGCCAACAACGTCGCCGAGTTCTGGGACATGCTCGCCGAAGGCCGCCCCGGCACCGGCCCGCTGCCCGTCGGCCGCTGGTCGGAGTATTCCGCCGACCCGGTTACCAGCGAGAAGATGGAGCAGCAGAACACCGACGGCGGCTATATTGAGGACATCGCGAGCTTCGACGCCGAGTTCTTCGGTCTCTCCCCACTAGAGGCGGCCAACATGGACCCGCAGCAGCGCATCCTCCTCGAGGTGGCCTGGGAGGCCCTCGAAGACGCCGGCGTGCCTGCCAACCAGCTGCGCGGTACCGCCACCGGCGTCTACATGGGCTCCACCAACAACGACTACGGCATGCTCATCACCGCCGACCCGGCGGAGATGCACCCCTACGCCATGACCGGCACGTCCTCTGCCATCATCGCCAACCGCCTGTCCTACGCCTTCGACCTGCGCGGTCCTTCCATCAACGTGGACACCGCCTGCTCCGCCTCCCTCGTGGCGGTCAACCAGGCCGTCAAGGACCTGCGCGTGGGCGCGGCCGACGTGGCCCTGGCCGGCGGCATCAACATCCTGTCCGCCCCGCACGCCTCCATTGGATTTAGCGAGCTGGGCGTTACCTCGCCCACGAGCGCTATCCACGCCTTCTCCGACGACGCCGACGGCATCGTCCGCGCGGATGCCGCGGGCGTGCTCGTGCTCAAGCGCCTGGCCGATGCCGAGCGCGACGGCGACACCATCGCCGCCGTCATCAAGGGCTCCGCCGTCAACTCCGACGGCCACTCCAACGGCCTGACCGCCCCGAACCCGGAGGCGCAGGTCGACGTCCTCGAGCGCGCCTACGCCGACGCCGGCATCCGCCCGCAGGACGTGGACTACGTCGAGGCCCACGGCACCGGCACCATCCTGGGTGACCCCATCGAGGCCACCGCGCTGGGCCGCGTGCTCGGCCCGGGTCGCCAGGCCGCCACCCCGACCCTTCTGGGCTCCGCCAAGACCAACATCGGCCACTCCGAGTCCGCCGCCGGCGTGGTCGGCCTCATCAAGGTCATCGAGGGTATGCGCCACGGTGTCATCCCGCCCAGCATCAACTACGCCGGCCCCAACCGCTATATCGACTTCGACGCCGAGCACCTCGAAGTGGTCGAGGACCCGCGCGAGTGGCCCGAGTACTCCGGCCAGAAGGTCGCCGGTGTCTCCGGCTTCGGCTTCGGCGGCACCAACGCCCACGTGGTCCTCACCGATTACCGCGGGTTGACCCACACCGATGCCCCGCAGGTGGCCGTCGGCGAGGGCCAGTCGGTGGCCCTGCCGGTCTCCGGCCTGCTGCCCTCGCGCCGCGCGGCCGCCGCAGCCGCGCTGGCGGACTACATCGAGTCCGAGGACCCCAACCTCCTCTCCGTGGCCCGTACCTTGTCCCACCGCAACCATGGCCGCTCCCGGGCGGTCGTGACGGCGTCGTCCAGCGCGGAAGCCGTCAAGCGCCTGCGCCAGGTGGCAGAGGGCACCGTGTCCGTCGGCATCGCCGCCGCGGATTCGCCCTCCGTCCACGGCCCCGTCTTCATGTACTCCGGCTTTGGCTCGCAGCACCGCAAGATGGCCAAGGACATGATTGAGATCTCGCCGCTGTTCAAGCAGCGCCTGGAGGAGCTCGACGCCGTCGTGGCCTACGAGTCCGGCTGGTCCATCTTGGAGCTCGTCCACGATGATTCCCAGACCTACAACACCGAAACCGCGCAGGTGGCAATCACCGCCATCCAGATCGCGCTGACGGACCTGCTCGCTACGTTCGGCGTGCGCCCGGCTGGTGTCATCGGCATGTCCATGGGTGAAATCGGTGCCGCCTACGCCGCGGGCGGCATCAGCGCGGAGGACGCGATGCGCATTGCCTGCCACCGCGCGCGCCTCATGGGGGAGGGCGAGGCCTCGCTTTCCGACGACCAACAGGGCGCCATGGCCGTCGTCGAACTTTCCGCGGACGACATCGACGCTCTACCGGGAAACATCGAGCCCGCCGTCTACACCGGCCCCGGCATGACCACCGTCGGCGGCCCGCGCGAGGAGGTCCTCGCGCTGGTGGAGAAGCTCGACGGCGAGGGCAAGTTCGCCCGCGCCCTCAACGTCAAGGCCGCCGGCCACACCTCCGCCGTGGACCCGCTGCTGGGTGAGCTGTATGCCGAAATCGCCGGCATTGAGGCCCGCCCGCTGCACACCACGCTGTTTTCTTCCGTCGACCGTGGCAAGGCCTACCGCCCGGGTGCCGTGGTGCACGACGAGGACTACTGGATCCGCATGACCCGCCACGCGGTCTACCTGCAGGACGCCACCGAGTCCGCCTTCGACGCCGGCCACACGCAGATTGTGGAGATCTCCCCGAACCCGATTGCGCTCATGGGCCTGATGTCCACCGCCTTCGCCGTGGGCAAGGCGGATGCGCAGCTGCTCTACAGCCTCAAGCGCAAGGTGGACCCCACCGAGTCCCTGCTGGACCTGCTGTCCAAGCTCTACGCCGCGGGTGCCCCAGTGGACTACACCAAGGTCTTCGGCTCCGGTGCGCAGGTCGCCGTTCCGCACACCCAGTTCCGCCGCCAGCGTTTCTGGACCAACGCTCGCCCCTCTGCCGGTATCTCCGGCCTGCCGGGCGCGCGCGTTACCCTCCCGGACGGCACCGTGGCCTTCTCCACCAACGCGGACCAGGCGCCGAGCGCCCTGGCCATCCTGGAGGCCGCGGCCGAGGCCGTGCAGCCGGGCGCGCAGATCGCCGCCAGCGAGGAACACGCGGACCTGCCCGCGAAGGGCGAGGTCACCACCGTTGTTCGCCGCACCTTGGGCGGGCTGTCCGTGGCGGTGCACTTCGTGGATGGTGCGACGACCAAGCTCATCGCGGAGGGTTTTGCCTCCACGCTCAACCTCGCGGCGCCTGCCGCCGATCCCGAGCCGAGCCTGCAGCAGGCCGTGACCGCGCCGAAGTTCGCCGACCCCGAGGTGGGCGTTGACGCCGTGCGTTGGGACCCGGAGAAGGAGACCGTGGAGGAGCGCCTCTCCCTCATCGTCTCCGAGTCCATGGGCTACGACGTCTCCGACCTGCCGCGCGAGCTGCCGCTCATTGACCTGGGCCTGGATTCGCTCATGGGCATGCGCATCAAGAACCGCGTGGAGAACGACTTCCAGATTCCGCCACTGCAGGTGCAGGCGCTTCGCGACGCCTCCCTGGCCGACGTCATCACCATGGTCGAGACCGCCGTCTCCGGCCCGCCGGCCGACGCCGCTGACGCTCACGCCGCTACCGCACACGCCGCGCCCTCCGCGCTCACCGAGGGCGAGGACTCCGCCGACGAGGCCTCCACGGTGAGCGCGAAGGGCGTTGCGGACGAGGCCGACGACGGTGAGCGCGAAGGCGAGGGCGTGGGCGTGGCCCCGCGCGACGCCTCCGAGCGCATGGTTTTCGGCACGTGGGCCACCTTCACTGGTAAGGCCGCGGCCGGCGTGACCTCCGCGCTGCCGGAAGTGTCCGAGGACGTGGCCCAGCAGATTGCCCAGCGCCTTACCGAGCGCGCCGGGGTCGAGGTCACCACCGCGGACGTGCGCGGCGCCGAGACTTTGGAGCCGCTGGCAGACATGGTCCGCCGGGGACTGGAGACCGACGTCGAGGGCAACATCCGCGTCCTGCGGGAGGCCGATGGGCCTGCCGTCTTCATGTTCCACCCGGCCGGCGGCACCACCGTGGTCTACCAGCCGCTGACCCGCCGCCTGCCTGCCGACGTCGCAGTCTATGGTGTCGAGCGCATCGAGGGCAGCCTGGAGGATCGCGCCGCGGCCTACATCGAGGACATCCTGCGCTACGCTCGCGGCCGCAAGGTAGTGCTCGGCGGCTGGTCCTTCGGCGGTGCGCTGGCCTACGAGGTGGCCTACCAGCTGCAGGAGCGTAGCTCCCGCGGTGAGGAGTCGGCCGAGGTCGCCTTCATCGCGCTGTTGGATACCACCCAGCCCGCGCACCCGGCGCCCGATTCCCTCGAGGAGACCAAGGCCCGCTGGGGCCGCTACGCCGCCTTTGCCAAGAAGACCTACGGCCTTGATTTCGAGCCGCCCTACGAGATGCTGGAAACCGTCGGCGAAGATGCGCTCATGGCCATGCTCGCCGAGTTCCTCACCTCCACCGACGCCTCCGAGCACGGCCTGTCCGCCGGCGTACTCGAGCACCAGCGCGCGTCCTTCGTGGACAACCAGATTCTGGGGAAGCTGGATATGGAAAGGTGGGCGTCGGTAAGCGTGCCGGTGCTGCTCTTCCGCTCCGAGCGCATGCATGACGGCGCCATCGAGCTCGAGCCGGCCTATGCGGAGATTAACCCGGACGGCGGCTGGGGCGTTATCGTGAAGGATCTAGAGATTGTGCAGCTGCCCGGCGATCACCTGGCGGTTCCCGATGAGCCGGCAATCGGTATCGTGGGCAAGCACATGGAGGAATGGATCGAGGAGAAGATTCGCAAGTGACTAGCACCGCTGACAAGCTGGCGGACCTGCGCGAGCGCCTCGAGCGCGCCCAAGACCCCGGTAGCGAGCGCTCCCGTGCTCGCCGCGACGAAGCCGGCCGCTCGACGCCGCGCCAACGCATCGCCGCGCTTCTCGACGAAGGCTCTTTCGTCGAAACCGGTGCCCTAGGCAAAACCCCCGGCGACCCGGATGCGATTTACTCCGACGGCGTGGTCACCGGCCACGGCCGCATCAACGGCCGCCCGGTGTGCATCTATGCGCACGACAAGACCGTCTACGGCGGTTCCGTGGGCGTGACCTTTGGTAAGAAGGTCACCGACATCATGGATTTGGCCATCAAGATTGGCTGCCCGGTCATCGGCATCCAGGATTCCGGTGGTGCCCGCATCCAGGATGCGGTGACCTCGCTTGCCATGTACTCCGAGATTGCCCGCCGCCAGCTGCCGCTTAGTGGCCGCAGCCCGCAGATCTCCATCATGATGGGCAAGTCCGCCGGTGGTGCGGTGTATGCGCCGGTGACCACGGACTTCATCATCGCCGTCGATGGTGAGGCGGAGATGTACGTGACGGGTCCGAACGTCATCAAGGAGGTCACAGGTGAGGAGATCTCTTCCCATGACCTCGGTTCCGCGCGTCAGCAGGAGCTCAACGGCAACGTCTCCGTCGTGGTGCCCTCGGAGGATGATGCCTTCGACCTGGTGCGCGATTTGCTCGACCACCTGCCGCTGACCTGCTTCGATGAGGCGCCTGTCTTTGATGCGCCTACTGATGAGGAGGTGGCCCAGGACACCGAGCTGGATTCCTTCATGCCGGATGACACGAACGCCGGCTATGACATGATGGATTTGCTCACGCAGCTTGGCGACGATGACGAGCTCATCGAAATTCAGGAAAACTACGCCCCCAACGTCATTACCGCTTTTGGCCGCATTGATGGCAAGGCCGTGGGTTTTGTGGCGAATAACCCGATGCATTCGGCGGGCTGCATTGACGCAGACGCCGCCGATAAAGGTGGGCGCTTTATCCGCATTTGCGATGCCTACAACATTCCGTTGGTCTTCGTGGTCGATACGCCGGGTTACTTGCCGGGCGTGGACCAGGAGAAGGCTGGTCTGATTCACCGCGGCGCGAAGTTCGCGTTCGCCGTGGTGGAGGCCACCGTGCCGAAGGTATCGCTCATCGTGCGCAAGGCTTATGGCGGTGCGTACGCCGTGATGGGCTCGAAGAACCTCACCGGTGATATCAACCTGGCGTGGCCGACGGCCCAGATCGCCGTGATGGGCTCGGCCGCCGCCGTGGTCATGATTGCCGGCAAGCAGCTGGAGGCTGCTGAGACCCCGGAGCAGCGCGCCATGACGAAGAAGATGTTCATGGACTTCTACGACGAGACCATGACCGCGCCCTATGTTGCTGCGGAGCGCGGTTACCTCGATGGCATGATTAAGCCCTCCGAGTCGCGTCTAGCCCTGCGCCGCGCGCTGCGCCAGCTGGCCGATAAGCAGGAGAAGGATCTGCCCAAGAAGCACACCATCTCCCCGCTCTAGCGCCGGTTGTGCCCCAGACTGTATGCCCGTTTTCCTGCAGGGGCGTAACGTCAAGGGCATCCGTGCACGATAGACATAAAGTCTAGGTAATCGAATAAAGGAGAATTTTCATGCTCTCTAGTGTTATTGACCTTGGTGGCGACCTCATCAACCTCGTTATCATGCTGCTCAACCAGGCTGGCGTTAGCATTTCCGGTTCCTCTTTGAGCTCGAAGTAAGTCCCACACGAATAGCACCCCTCCGCAGGGCTCCTTAGGAGCCCTGCGGAGGGGTGCTTCGTTATTGCACTAAATGGGCGGCTTCTGGTGAACACGACGGCGTTGGGCTTATGTAGGGCGAACTCAAGACAATTCGGAGGTGCCACTGTTTGGTCTTTTGGAAGATCTCAATCCATGGCTTGCTCAAAATAAATAAAGAAGATCTCGCGTAACAGAAGACACTATACGAAGCTCGATGTAAGGTAGCTCACTATCAGGATTTTGTTGGGAGAGACAGGGAGATCGCCCTATGGCGGTAGCGTTAAAAGTCAGCGCGCTGTTAGAGCAATCATCTGCGGCTGGGCACTCCGCTGATAGCTGTCGGCTACCTGAATCCCTGGGCGATGGGATAGCAAATGGTTGTTGACGCACGTGTGACGCGGCTGACTCGATATAGTTTTGTGGTTGACTATTTTCTGTCGCATCTCGGCTACTTCGCTGTGATGCCGATTCTGGCGCTCTGGCTTCCCGATAAGTTTTCTCCGTTCATCGCTGGTTGTGCGATGGCTGCCTTTGGCATTTCGGTAAGAGCATCAACCTTGGTGATGGGGAGACTCCTACGGTTGCTCCCCTTCGCTGCGGCCATGCAGATCGGCTTAGTTGCTGCGTCAGTTTCTTTCTTTGTTATCGGTCTGCAGCCCAATGCGCCGCTACTCGTCGTTGCCTTGCTCTTGGCTGGAGCAGGAATAAACATGAATGGATCGAGTATTCGGCACTACCTTGTTGAATCCGAAGCATCTGAGACGACTAAGTTAGAGATTTTTGGATCGATCAATATTGCGGTGAACGTCTCGGCAGCGGTCGGGCCAGTCATCGGCAATGTCTTGTTCGCATCGACGTCGAATGTGATCTTTTTTTTATACCGCTGCGTGCTACTTGGCCGCTGCAGTTGTACCGGCGTTGACGTTGTCATACAAGCTAAGACCTCGGAAAGCTGATGTCCGGGGTTCCTTTGTGCGTAGAGTAATTCAGCCCCTAGGCAAGGCAACTGTGCGATGGATTGTTCTCGGCGTGGTGGTTGGGTACATGCTTTATAGTCAGCTCTTTTCTTCCATAGCGGTAGCAGTCAGTGCGCATTACACGTCGCCCGTCATCCGAGGAGCGGTATTTGCGGTAAATGCCCTTTCGGTGGTGCTGCTTCAGCCTCTGGGCACGCGATTGATTAAGAAAGCACGAGACAGCGGACTATCGAATCAGACGTTGGTGCTGGTTTCTCCTTTAGTTTTTGTAATTGCCCTGGTCGCGGTGAAAATCAATCCTTTTCTTGGGATCATCATTTTTTCTTTCGCGGAGACTCTTTTTATTCCGCTAGTGGATGCAGCGCTTCTTTCGTTACCAATGACTGGTTCTTTAGAAGCGGTTCAGGCGCGACAGTTAGTGGTTGCCACTGGGGAAGGAATCGGTCTTGGGCTCGGTGTCATCGTTGCTCCTCAATGGATTGCGTTGTCTGCTGCCGTGCTTATTGTCTGCTGCTTTGTTGTGCGCTTAATGAGTGGAGAACATGACGCTAAACAATGCGACAAGGTTCCATCCTCGGCTAAGCATTGAGAGCGCGGCTATTGACAATGAGAACTGACAAACCAACAAACAGATCAATGAGAAGGCGATGAATATGAAATTGAACGAACGCTTTGCAGATGGTTCCGGCAGGTCTCCTCGAACGCTGACGCTAGTGATGTTTGGCTATAATCACGAGGCCCTTTGCGCTCTTGCCAAGGCAGACACAGAATTCTGCGTCATCGTGGTGGAGGAGCGTTCACTGTATGAAAAGAAGGGACTCGAAAAGCGATCTACTGATCCTCGAATTCGATCTGTTCTTTCACGGTGGGAATGGTGCGAATACCAGAACAATTCTCCTGCAGCCATCGAGTGTATCCGTGAGATTCTAAAGGATACGCATGTCGATGGCATCGTGCCGGGCTTGGAGTATGCCGTGGGCGCCGCTAATGCTGCAGCTCGCGCCGTGGGCCTGCCGCATGCAGGGGAAGATGCTCCCTTGCGAGATAAAATTGCGTTCCGCCGTTGTGTGGGCGGAGTTCAATGGACTGAGGTCAAGAGCGAAAGCGACATCTTCGAGCCGCCCTGTGTGATTAAGCCAGCGAACCGTCAAGCCTCACTTGGTGTCTCAATCATTCGTTCATCTGAAGACGTTTCGAAGGCGTGGACTCATACGTCGACCGCACGCGAACCTCGCCAGGAAGCGGGCCGACCATGGGATACTCGCTACATTTGCGAGAGCTTGATAGAGGGAGATGAGACGTCGGCCGAATGCCTCGTAGTCGATGGTGATGTGGTGTTCCTGAACATTACGAGCAAAGAGACTAGCGGTGCCGTGGAATTAGGACACGAAGTAGGACAGCACAATCCTGGGGTGGAGGAGGCCATGCGGGATTTGGTGTCGAAGTTGGGGGTACAGACCGCTCTACTTCATGCCGAATTCAAGGGCACCACACCCATTGAATGTGCAGGCCGCCCACCAGGCGACCGAATCATGCTTCTCATTGATCGGGCGTGGGGAGTAAATCTCTATGAGCAGTGGGCACGTGCACTGTGCCAATATGCGGTCTCAGTGCCACAACAACCTAGTTCTTCAGCAGCTATTCGCTTCATTCATGCACCGCGGGGTTTGGTACGGAGCATTGAAGATCCAACGGGACAGTGCGTTATCACAGTCGAACCGAATACCTGGGTCTCCGAACTAGCATGCTCGTGGGACAGAGTAGGTTTCGTGGAAGCTGATACGCGTGCGGACGCAGTTCGCCGCGCATCGCAGGTTCGTTTCAACATGGCCAACGATGTAGTCCTCTACCTCAATCACCGGAGGACTGCCGCGGAATGGACACCAGCATTCGAAGCATCTGAAGGTGCGGTGCTTCTCACTGACAAGGAAGTTCGACCTGCCGGCATCGTAGAGACAGTGCAGCTTGATACCAATGACCAAGATGCTGTCACTGCAGCAGTGGATGAGTTGTCATCCCGCTACGACATCCGTGGAGTTGTCACTTTCAGCGATCGTGATGTAGAAACGGTGTCCTTGCTTGCCGATAAACTCGGCCTTCCTGCACCATCGCAGGCCGCTGCTCTGAAGGCACGGAACAAATTTGAGATGCGAAAGGCCGTGCAAAGTATCGCACCGCGGATGGTTCCTTCGTTTTCGTTGATTGAGCCGGGGGATAATGCGCAATCGGTAATGGAGAGTGCAGGAATCACGGTCCCGTGTGTGGTCAAGCCAGTGGATGCGTCTGGGTCTCGAGGGTTTTCATTGTGCCATACGGCGGAGGAAGTCACGGCTGCGGTGTCCCGATGGGGCGGCCCGATGGTAGTGGAGGAGTTACTGACCGGAAGTGAACATAGCGCCGAGGGATATGTGTACGAAGGGGACGTTCATCTCATAGGCGTGACAGATAAAACGACTACAGCTAAGTTTCGATTGGAGATTGGACAGGTTTTTCCATCGGCCGTAGAGGGAATTCAGGATGCGGTGAAGCCGCTTCTGCAAGCGACAATCAAAGCCCTCGGAATCAATAATTGTGCGTTCCACATGGAATTCTTCTTTGACGCTAGAACATCAACAGTTAAGTTGGTCGAGATTGCTGCTCGACCAGGTGGAGACTACATTGCCTCCCACTTGGTACCGCAGGTAACTGGTGTATCCTTCGCTCGCGATTTGGTACGCATTGCAACGGGGCAAAGACCTTCATTTGCGGTGCCTCGCGATGGCTATGTGGCGGCAACACTCAAGCTACATACCGAAAAAGAGGGAATACTTAAATTTATGGGTCAGCTTCCTACAGCTCCTATCGTCGTAGAATCCCAACAACACGTGCACGTCGGCGATGTGATTACGCAACCCCCTGCCGACACATTGAGTTCAATCCTTGCGGAAGTTGTAGTGGTGGCGTCGTCCCGAAGAGAGATAGAAGCTTTTGAATCGAGACTTCGGGAAGTGGAGGTAGTCGTTGAATAAGCAGCGAATCGGCTTGGTTGGGGCATTCCCTCGGATGCCGCACGGTCATCATCAGCTAGGCATGCTTCGAGATGCCGCTGCTCGCCAAGGCGTAGAGCTCATCGAATTAGACGGGAAGAACCTCGACCAAGCGCTCGCTCGGAAGGAATCAACTGGATACAGTGACTGTGAAGGCTACGTATGCTTCCGCGAAGACTACACATATCAGACCGCTCTTCTCGACGATTGTGGTAACGCTCCAGAGTGCGTAGCTAGATTGAAGCGGAAGGATGAGGCTCGTCAATGCTTGCGCGATGCTGGCTTCGAACAACCAGCGACGGCAGAGGATCCGAGAGACATACCAGGTCCTTGGGTCGTGAAGCCCCGCAGCGGATCAGGTAGTGCTGGAGTGAGTGTTCACACCGAACTTGAGAGTGCGAGGGAGGCGCTCCGAACACTGTCGGACGGCTTCGTCGAAACATTCGTCCAAGGCACTGAGTTTTCAGCGGAGGGGTACTTCTATGCCTCCGAACCTGTCGTAGTCGGTATCACTGATAAGCGGCTTGAGGGCGTGGTGGAAATCGGCCACCGTTACCCTAGCGTCCTTCTTGCGGATCATGAAGAAGAGATAGCCGCATCCGTCACTTCTGCCCTTAATGCATGGGGATTAAGTGCGGGGCTCTTTCATGTCGAGGGCTGGTGGGTGGACGGCCAGGGGGTGGTCTTAGGTGAAGGGCATGTGCGCCCAGGCGGCGACTTCATTCACCTACTTGTCAGTTCTGTGCACGGTGCAAACATTTTTGATCCTCTCATTGCAGATGCTTTGCGCCAGCACGGTAGAAAAAACGCTCTTAACGATGGATTTGTCTTTCCTCAACGGCGCGATGGTCACAGTAGCGCTGTTCGCTATATCCAAGTCCCTTCCGGCACCATCACAGCCGTTAGTGGGGTCGAGGAGGCGCTATCGGAACCAGGAATCCTTGCCGGCTATTGCACAGCGGAACCTGGTGTAAGGGTGGGGAGTGCGAGCTCTTCAACAGAGCGACTTGGTTGCCTCGTAGCGCATGCCTGCAGCGGAGAAGACCCGGAAGATATTCTGGATAGCGCAATGGGTAAGTTGCGGATTACCGTGAGCGATTAGGAACGCTGGGACGCAAAGGCTGCGATGGCTCGCCAGCCAAAGAAGAACAGCGCGGACATCACGGTGGCCACGATGAGGAAGGACCAGTGCGGCAGACGGCCGTTGACCAGCATCCACAAAGCCATACCGCCAACGATGGCGCTGAGCCACACGACGACGCCTTCCTTCCACAGGCCGCTCAGCTTCGTGGCCATGATGATGACCCAGCCCACGAGCGCGCCCACGGTCCACGGCCAGAAGGCATCCACCCACGAGCTAAAGCTCAGACCACCGTGCGCCAGGCGGGCGAGGATGGCGAAGAGGGCGAGAGCGAGGACGTCGATAAGCGGGGCAACGCGCATTTAGGATTCCTTCTGGTTCAGCGCCGCGTAGGAAAAGCCATCGCGGGCGTAGTGGGCGAAATAGATGACCCACCCAATGATAGTGATGAGCGCAAAGGAGATAAGCCGGTAGATGATGGCCGCGGAGGTGGCGTGCACGACCGTGAGGCCGGTGGCCACCAGCGGGGCGATGAGCGCGGCCTCCACCGTGCCCAGACCACCGGGGGTGACCTGCGCGGACCCAGCCAGCTTCGCGGCGAGGAAAGCCAAGGCCACACCGGCAATTGTGGTGTCGTCCGCACCAGCACGCAGCCACGGAATCTCGCCGGTCATCGCCCACACCGAGGCCCACAAGGCGGCCATATCGGCCAGGCGGTGCACCAGCGACGCCCCGGCAACCACGGCAAAGGAGCCGCGCGAAAGGTGGACCTCGCCGAGGTTGCGCACCTCTTGGATCGCGCGATCCCGCTTAGGCCCGGGCCGCAGCGTGCGCAGCCAGCGCTCCAGGGTCACTGGGTGGGAGGTCAGCCAGAAGATGCCACCGAGTGCGGCGAGCATGAGCACAACCGTGGTAATCAGCGAGCCTAGAGCCATATCCGCGTTGAGGAAGAACACCCCGCCCAGGCCGATGAGGGCGAGGAACAGCGAGCTGACGATGGAGGACAGGAACAAAAAGTAGCTGCACAGCGCCACCGACGCGCCCCAGCGGCGCTGCACCTGGAAGGTGAGCACCGCGGAGAAGGCCGGTCCAGCCGGCAGGGTGGTGGACCACGCGTTGGAGGCCAGCGTGATGGCGTAGGTCTCACGCAGCGGGACCCTGACGCCGCCGGCGCCGATGAGCCGCTTCATCACCTCCGCCATCCCGGCGATGGAGCCGAGCGCAAAGAGCACGACCAGCACCACCGGCAGCGGCTCGGCGTGGCGCAGGCGGCGCAGACCCTCGGTGATGAAGTCCAGCTGGTCGCGGAAGAACCACGCCAGCGCGGCCAGGATGACCAGCGAGATTCCCCAGGTGAGCCATTTCTTGTTCATCGTTTATCCGCGGAGTTGAGGCGGCGGGCAAGCTCGGTGAAGGGGATGAGCTCGTCGTCGGTGTCGACGCTGCGGGAGCCCCGGGCGGGGGCGTCGGTGTCGGTTGCGGGTGCAGCGCTGGACGACGCCTCCCCGCCCAGCCCCGACGCCATCCGCGTCAGGAAGCGCGGTGCCCACCAGTTGTCCTCGCGCAGCAGGTGCATGACGGCGGGGACGAGGAGCATGCGGACGATGGTGGCGTCGATAAGCAGGGCGAAAATCATGCCGAAGGCGATGTACTTCATCATCACGATGTCGGAGAAGCCGAAGGCGCCGGCGACGACGATCATGATGAGTGCGGCCGCAGTGATGATGCCGCCGGTGTGCGCGGTGCCCGCAGCGATGGCCTCGTCTGTGGAAGCGCCCCGGCGACGGGCTTCTACCATGCGGGAGACCAGGAAGACCTCGTAGTCCGTGGAGAGACCAAAGACGATGGCGATGATGAGCACCAAGATCGGGCTCATGAGGGGCCCTGCGGTGTAGTTGAGCGCCCCGGAGCCCAGGCCGTCGACGAACATGAGCGTCAGGATGCCCAGCGTCGCGCCCAGAGAGAGCAGCGTCATGAAGATGGCCTTGAGCGGCAAGATAAATGAGCCGAAGACTAGCGCCATGAGGATGAACGTGGCCAGCACGACGTAGAGGGCCATCCACGGCAGGGTGTCAAAGAGCGCGTCGAGGGACTCGACCTCCATCGCCGGCGTGCCACCGACGTAGAGCTCCACGCCTTCGGGTGCCTCGATGCTCTCGAGTTCGTGGACGATGCGCCCGTAGTCCTCGCGGTCCTGGATGCCCGCGCCCAGGACGGTGGTGCCGTCCACGGTCTTGGACTTCGGGCCCATCGGCTCGGTGAAGCCCTGAATGGAGCGGGCCTGCATGAGGACGTCGACAAGCTGCTGGTTCGTCGCGTTTTTCACCACGAGCTTGACCGGCTCGGTGCGGAAGGCCGGGAACTTATCGTTGAACTGGTCCTGGGCCACGCGGACCTCCTGGTCCGGCGGCAGGTAGGACTCGTTGATGCCGCCGAACTTCACGCCCAGCACCGGCAGGGTGAGCGCGATGAGCAGGGCGCAGATGGCGGCCGTCATCAGCCCCGCGCGGCGCATGGCCCAGCGCGGCAGCTTGTACCACCAGGAGTCTTCGATGCGCCGCCCGCGCCGGGAGGCCTTGCGCACGGACCACTTGTCAATGTTGGGGCCGAGCATGCCGAACAGCGAGGGCAGCACCATCACGGAGAGCAGGGCGGCCAAGCCCACGGCGGAGATGGAGCCGTAGGCTACGGACTTGAGGAAGGCCTGGGGGAAGAGGAAAAGCCCGGACAGGGACACCGCCACCATGGCGGCGGAGAAGACCACCGTCTGGCCCGCGGTGGCGGTGGTGGTGGCCACGGCCTCTTCGGTGCTGCGGCCCTTGTCCAGCTCCTCGCGGAAGCGCGAGACCATGAACAGGCCGTAGTCGATGGCCAGGCCCAGGCCCAGCAGCGTGACGACGGCTTGGGCGAACACGTTGACCTGCAGGAATCCCGCCAGGATGGAAAGGATGCCGAGGGAGCCCAGGATGGACAGCCCGCCCACCACGAGCGGCATGAACGCCGCGACGACGGAGCCGAAGACCACGAGCAGCAGCAGGCCCACGAGCGGCAGCGCGGCCTTCTCGGCGCGGGAAATATCCTTGGCCATGCCCTCATCCAGCGCATCGGCCACGGCGGTCGCTCCGGCGACCTGCACGGGGACGTCGGCAGAGTGTAGCGAATCCTCGATGGCGCGGAAGTCCTTGAGGGTCTGCTCGCCGTCGCCTTTGAGCCCGATGGCGGCGAAGGCCGTGGAGTGGTCCCGCGTGATGAGGTTGGGGTTGCGTTTGTCGAAGTAGCTGGTGACGGAGTCAATCTGCTCCGGGTGCTGCGCCTTGAGCTCATCCAGGAAGGCGGTGGCTTCGGAGGCGTGGGCGTCGGGGTCGTCGAAAAGCAGGATGACGTCGCCGGAATTGTCGCGGCCGAAGGTCTCGAGCTCGATGTGCGCCGCGCTTGTCGACGCCGCCGCCGGGTCCTCCCACCCCTCCTGGCTCATCCGGTCTCCCAGGCGGCTGCCGAACCCGAGGAAGAGCAGCAGGATGATGCCGACGATGACCAGTGGGATGGCCTTGCGGTGGGCGTAGGAAAAACGGCCCCAGGAGTAAAACATGCTTCTCCTAACGGTTCTCGGGGGCGTGAGGGCGCGGGGAGGCCGGGGACACGAGCGCGGACAGCGGGCGGAAGGGCTGCAGCCACGCGCCGCCCGGGGGCAGGTTGTCCAGGTTGACGCGGGGCAGCGGCTCGCGGAAGACACCCTCGATGTCCTCGAGGTC
Source organism: Corynebacterium axilliensis (assembly GCF_046097495.1). NCBI lineage: Bacteria > Bacillati > Actinomycetota > Actinomycetes > Mycobacteriales > Corynebacteriaceae > Corynebacterium > Corynebacterium axilliensis. Next base: position 1,662,477 of record NZ_CP175768.1, on the reverse strand, counting down.
GACGAACTCGATGTCCGGGTGGGTCACCGCCCAGGAGGCGTGCTCGTGGAAGCCGAGGACGCAGGTGGGCAGGCCGGAGGCGGTGAGTTGTTCCAGCAGGTGCTGGAAGTTCTGACCGTCGGCAGAAGCCACGATGACCCCGGAGAGGTCCTCGCGGTGGGCCTTGATGTGTTCGATCATGTCGGGGTCGACGTCGTCGTCCTCGTGCAGCTTGGGCTTGGCAAAGACGGCGAAGCCGACGTTGCGGATGGCCTCCACCCACGGGCGGATGACGTCCGCGCCGCCGGGGCTGACGTTGGTGAAGACGGCGGCCTCTGGGGTGGCGTCGTTGTCCATGGCCAGCTCCACCAGCCAGCGGCCGATGGCGTCAAAGCGCGGGCGGTAGGCGGCGGTGGGCCGCCCGCCCAGGATGGCGCCGAGCCCCATGTCCATGTTCGGTGCGTCCCACACCAGGAGATAGGTTCCGGCCATTACTTCTTCTCCCACAGGTACTCAGTGATGACGTGTTCCTTGTCCAGGCCCTTGCCCTCGAACTTGGTGATGACCTGGCGGTCGGTGAGGATGGGGCACTCCGGCCACGGCCAGCCCTTGTACTCGAGGGACGGCTCGACCTCCACGAGCTCGTTAATCCACTCGGCATATCCTGCATGGTCGGTGGCCACGTGGAGCACGCCGCCCGGCTTGAGGCGGGAGGCGAACAGGTTGAGCGTGCCGGACTGGATGATGCGGCGCTTGTGGTGGCGGGCCTTGGGCCAGGGATCCGGGAAGAAGATGCGGATGCCGTCCAAGGACTCCGGGGCAATCATGCGCATGAGCACCTCGATGCCATCGCCGCGCACCATGCGGATGTTGTCAATGTCATTGCGCACGATGGAGCCGAGCAGCTTGGCCAGGCCGGGCTTGTAGAGCTCAACGGCGATGATATTGGTATCCTTCTCCAGCGGCGCCATGGCGGCGGTGGAGGTGCCGGTGCCGGATCCGATCTCCACGATGGTCTTCGCGCCGTCGCGGCCGAACCAGGCGGGGATGTCCAGGGGTTCGTCGGCAAGCATGCGCCCCAGCTCGGGCCAGTGCTCCTCAAAGAGCGCGTTCTGGTTATCGGTGAGGGTGCCGCGGCGGAAGGTGACGTTGCCCAGGCGCGGGTAGTCCAGGTCGTTGTTGAACTCCGCGTTGAAGTCGGTCTGGAGGCCGCGGCCGTGCGGCATCTCGGCGGCCGGCGGGGTGGGGGAAGAGTCTGCGCTATTCATCGGGATACATTGTTCCCCTAAGCAGGGGTGGGGAGCAACGTGCCGCGCCGGGTGCCCGGGCGGGCGAGTACGCAGCGGGTGCGGCCAGCGGGGTGGGAACGGTGCCCGAATAAAGGATGTAGGGGTAGGAACGCGACAAACCGGGCGTGGAGAAATGATCGATTTATGCCCCCGTTGAGGGGTGATAAAATCCGCCTCGTGCCATATCTCACAGGCCCGTGCGCTTGGTGAAGGCGGTGCGACCAGGGTGGATATAACCACCGTGGCCCGTATTACACCATCTGATAGGACCAGTGGCGATACTCTGGATGGTGACACGCCGATGGGGGAGACCACCTTGTTGGCGCGAGTGAGCACCCGGCCACACCGACCTCAGGAGAATGAGAGATGACCGCAACAATCAAAGGCCTTGTAGGTGAACTGCCCACGAAGAATGAGAAGCTCATTTCGTGGATTAGTGAGAGCGTCGAGCTCTTCCAGCCGGAAGAGGTCGTGTTCGTTGACGGCTCCCAGGAAGAAGCGGACCGCCTCGCTGGTGAGCTCGTGGAGAAGGGCACGCTGATCAAGCTCAACGAGGAAAAGCGCCCGAACTCCTACCTGGCCCGCTCCAACCCCTCGGACGTCGCCCGCGTGGAATCCCGCACCTTTATCTGCACCGAAACCGAAGAGGGCGCCGGCCCCACCAACCACTGGGCGCCGCCGGCGGCGATGAAGGAAGAGATGACGGAGGCCTTCAGTGGTTCCATGAAGGGCCGCACCATGTACGTGGTGCCGTTCTGCATGGGCCCCATCAACGACCCGGACCCGAAGCTGGGCGTGCAGCTGACGGACTCCGCCTACGTGGTCCTGTCCATGCGCATCATGACCCGCATGGGCAAGCAGGCCCTGGACAAGATCGGGGACGAGGGTAACTTCGTCCACGCCCTGCACTCCGTGGGCGCTCCGCTGGAGCCGGGTCAGGAGGACGTAGCCTGGCCGTGCAACGACACCAAGTACATCACCCAGTTCCCGGAGACCAAGGAAATCTGGTCCTACGGTTCCGGGTACGGCGGCAACGCCATCCTGGCCAAGAAGTGCTACGCGCTGCGCATCGCCTCCGTCATGGCCAAGGAAGAGGGCTGGATGGCAGAGCACATGCTCATCCTGAAGCTCACCAACCCGGAGGGCAAGAAGTACCACGTGGCGGCCGCCTTCCCGTCCGCCTGCGGTAAGACCAACCTGGCCATGATCACCCCGACGATTCCGGGCTGGTCCGCCGAGGTTGTCGGCGACGATATTGCGTGGATGCACCTGCGCGAGGACGGCCTTTACGCCGTCAACCCGGAGAACGGCTTCTTCGGCGTGGCGCCGGGCACCAACTACGACTCCAACCCGATTGCCATGAAGACCATGGAGCCGGGCAACACCCTGTTCACCAACGTGGCGCTGACTGACGACGGCGACGTCTGGTGGGAGGAGATGGGCGAGGCCCCGGAGCATCTCATCGACTGGCACGGCAACGACTGGACCCCGGAGTCCACCACCAAGGCCGCGCACGCGAACTCCCGCTACTGCGTGCCGATTTCGCAGTGCCCGACGGCCGCCCCGGAGTACGACGACTGGAAGGGCGTTAAGATCGACGCCATCCTCTTCGGCGGCCGCCGCGCGGACACCGTCCCGCTGGTTACCCAGGCCTTCGACTGGAACCACGGCACCATGATCGGCGCCCTGCTCTCCTCCGGCCAGACCGCGGCCGCCGAGGGCAAGGTGGGCGCCCTGCGCCACGACCCGATGGCCATGCTGCCCTTCATGGGCTACAACGCCGGTGACTACCTGCAGCACTGGGTGGATATGGGGGTTAAGGGCGGCGAGCGCATGCCGGAGATCTTCCTGGTCAACTGGTTCCGCCGCGGCGAGGACGGCCGCTTCCTGTGGCCGGGCTTCGGCGAGAACTCCCGCGTGCTCAAGTGGATTGTGGACCGCATCGAGGGCAAGGTCGAGGCCGTGGAGACCGTCGTGGGCCACACCGCCCGCCCGGAGGACATCGACCTCACCGGCCTGGACTTCGACATCGAGGACGTCCGCGAGGCCCTGGCCGTCAACCCGGCCGACTGGGCCGGCGACATGGAGGACAACAGTGAGTACCTGCACTTCCTGGGCTCCCGCGTCCCGTCCGAGGTGTGGGATCAGTTCAAGGCGCTCAAGGAGCGCGTTGAGTCTGCCAGCTAATTAGCCTCACGCAGCTATAAGCTCCCCGCTTCAACGGCGGGGAGCTTTCGCCGTTTTAGGCGCGCAGGACCAGGACCAGGTTGGAGGTGAGGAACTCGCGCAGCACCGGCACCTTTGTTACCCACCAGGCCCAGGCCGGGTGGTAGCGCGGGAAGGTAGCCAGTAGCGTGTGCGGACCGCGTTTGTTGGCCCCGCGCGCCCAGTCCAGGCCCTCGCGCGCGGAGAGCGCAAAGAGCGAGGTGCCGAAGACGTTCTTCGGCGGGTGGCCGTGGCGGCGGGTATAGCGGTCCCGGGCGAACTCACCGCCCACGTAGTGCTCCCACAGGCCGGTCTCGTGCCCGCCAAAGGGCCCCAGCCACACCGTGTAGCTCAAGACCACTAGCCCGCCGGGCTTGGTCACGCGCAGCATCTCTTTACCCATGTCCCACGGGTTGGGGATGTGCTCGGCCACGTTGGAGGAGTACGTGATATCGAAGGTGCCATCCGCAAAGGGCAGGCGGGTGCCGTCGCCGCGCACGGCCTGGGCCACCTCGATGCCGGCGGCGGCCATCTCGCCCACGTCCGGCTCCAGCCCGACATAGCTGGCCCCGCGCTGGGCAAAGGCCGAGGCGAAATAGCCGGGCCCGCCGCCGACGTCGAGCACGCGCGCGCCGGTGAGGGACAAAGAATGGTCGCGGGAGAGGGCGTCGACAAGCGCGGCGGTGTCCTCCGCCAGACCGCCATAGAACACCGCGGGCTGGGTCTGCTCGAAGCGGAAGGAGCGCAGCAGCCGCCAGGAACGGCGCAGGGTGGCGAAAGCCCGGGTGTGTTTCATAACCCACTAGGCTAGTTCCTCGACATGAAAATCCTTCTTTTGTGCTGGCGCGATTCCACCCACCCGCAAGGCGGCGGCTCCGAGCGCTACCTGGAGCGCGTGGGCGAGTACCTCGCCGCCCACGGCCACGAGGTGGTCTTCCGCACCGCGCGCCACATGAATGCCGCCAAACGCGAGCGCCGCAACGGCGTGCTCTACTCGCGCGCCGGGGCCAAGTTCAGCGTCTACCCGCGCGCGTTGTTGGCGCTGCTGCTGGGCGGGCGCGACATGCGCGGCGTTGACGTGGTGGTGGATACCCATAACGGCATCCCCTTCTTCGCCCGCCTGGCCACCCGCGCGCCTGTTGTCATCCTGACGCACCACTGTCACCGCGAGCAGTGGCCGGTGGCCGGGCCCGTGCTGGCGCGGCTGGGCTGGTTCCTGGAATCCCGCGTGGTGCCGGCGCTCTACCGCGAGAACACGTGGGTGACGGTCTCGGAGGCCTCGAAGCGCGACCTGGAGAAGCTGGGGATAAACGGCGCGCACATCATTGAAAACGGCGTGGATCCCCTACCGGAGCACGTGCCCACCCTGGAGCGCGAGGCCAATGTCCACCTGGTCACCCTGTCCCGCCTGGTGCCGCACAAGCAGATTGAGCACGCCATGGACACCGTGGCGAGGATTCCGGGCGCGCTTCTCGACGTCATCGGTTCCGGCTGGTGGGAATCTCACCTGCGCGAGTACGCCCGAGCCCACGGCGTGGAGGATCGCGTGCGCTTCCGGGGCCAGGTGACCGAGGACTACAAGCACGCCCTGCTGGCGCGCGCCGATGTGCACCTCATGCCTTCTCGAAAAGAAGGCTGGGGGCTGGCAGTCATGGAGGCGGCCCAACATGGGGTGCCCACAGTGGGATACGTGTTTGGCCTGCAAGACAGCGTGATTGATGGCGAGACCGGCCTGCTGGTCCAGCGCGAGGCGGAGTTCACGCAGGCGGTGCGGGCGCTGGTTGAGGACCCCGCCCTGCGCGCCCAGCTTGGCGACGCCGCCCGCGCGCTGGCCGCTACCTTTTCCTGGGAGGCCACCGGCGCCCGCTTCGAAGAGCTGCTCCAAGCGGAAGCGCGCACCAGGCGGCGCTAAGCCCCCACGGCGCGGGCTCGGGTGCGGCGGCGGTGGTGGCAACGATGCGGCCGTCCTCGACCACCGCGCCGACGCCCAGCTGCTCCAACCTGCCCAGATCGCGCTCCTCCCAGGCCGCCGCGGCAGCCACGTAGCGCGTCGAAGGCTCATCCACCACCCTGCCGTCCACGGTGAGCGCGCCCGAATCCAGCTTGTTGGCCGCCTTGGAGTAGGGGTCGAGGGCAATGCCGCCATCGACTTCCACCATGGCGGGGCGGTCAGCAAAAAAGGTCAGGCGCCCGTCGAGCTTGTTTACCAGCTGGCGGTCCACGCCGGTGACCTGCGGCCGCAGGTCGGCGAGCTCCCGCGGCGCATCCGGGGCCTGGAGCAGGCACGCGCAGAGGGCCACCGTCGCCGGAAGCTGACGCAGGGCTCCGATGCCCGCCACCGCCAGCGGTAGGGCCAGCATTGTGAGCTTGGAGGAATCACGAAGAAGGCCCGCGCCGGGAATGTACTCCAGCGCGATGGCGGTGGCCCCGGGAACAAGCCCGCCGAGGATGGCCAGGCCCATGCCAAGTACCGCCAGGACAGCGAGCGGGCGCAGCTCCCGGCGGGGAAGCCGGGCCGCGCCGACGATAGCCAGGGCGGCGACGGCCAGCCCGGCCAGCGCGAAGCCGTGCTCGCGGGAGGCCGGCACCGCCGCGGCGTTCCAGATGCCGCCGAAGCCGAGCAGCGAGCCGACCGTGCCCACGTGCGCCTCCGCGCGCGGGGCGAAGGCCGCGGCCTGGGCGGCGGGATCCCCGGGGGCGGTGGGGGAACCACCGAGGAGACTAGGAACCAACCACGGCAGCCACAGCAGCACCGCACCGCCGGCGAAGAGCTGCCGACGGCGCCCGTCGCGCTCACAGGCCACCGCGAGGAGCCCACCGAAGAGCCCGCCGGTGGGCGTCAAGGACGCCGCCCACAGCGCCAGCCACGCCACGCGCGGACGACCGCGCAGGCAACCCCACGCGATCACGGGCGCCAGCCACGCCGCCACCGCCAGCGACCACTGGCCCTGCAGGAGGCGCTCGATGACGAAGGGATTGGCCACAGCACACGCCATCGCGGCGGCTGCCGCCCACGGGCTCGACTGGGCCCTGCTGCGCGACCAGCAACAGGCCGCCCACGCGGACGCGCTCGCCGCGCCGAGGATAAAAACCCTGGCGAGCCACGCCCCGCCCACCAGCGCGAGCACGCCGTCCTGCGGCGCATTGCGGGCGGGCAGGTCGCCGGCGCCGAAGGCGGAGGCGCTCAACGCCGGGTGATTCAGCAGCACCATGTCGCGCCACAGAAATTCGCCCGGCAGCAGGAAGGGCCAGCACACCGCGGCGACGAGTACGACACCCCAGAGCCTTAAAGCCCAGCGCACTGCGCGGGAGGACACGGACATCGGATCCTTAAGCGTCCTGGGCGCGGCGGCGCATGTACATCGCGGCCGCCACCGCCAGCAGCACCACACCCACGGTCTTGCCCAGCCAGCCCACGATGCTCAGCATCTTCACCGTGGTGATGACCTGGCGCACGGCGTCGAGGCGCTCGGTGCGGGTCTCGGTGGACCAGGCCAGGGGGGCGTCGACAAGCGCGCGCTCCTGCGTGTCATCGGCGGCGACCATGGCCTCGGCCTGCGCGGCGTCGGTAGCCCAGAAGATGCGCGGGTGCTCCTCCTCGTTGACAATCGTGCCGGTGGTGGGCTCCACCCACACCGTGCGGCTTACCGCATAGAAGGGCTCCAGGATGACGTGCGAGTTCGCCTTGAGATCGAAGCGCTGCAGAGACTCCGGCGAGTAGAAGTCGCTCGCCGGGCCGGAACGGTGCTGGTCGGTGCCCAAGACATCCGCCAGCGCGGCCGGCTGAAGCTCCTGGTGGAAGACATAGGTGGGGATGCCGTCCAGCTTCTCATCCCGCAGGAAATCAATCGGCGCCGAGTCCTGCGTGAGCGGATCGAAAAAGGGGTAGGAGCGCTGCTCCGCGCCGGAGGGGAAGAAGTAGCTCATGCCCTCGCTTTCGACCTTCTTGTCCGCACTGTCCACGCCCAGCTCCGGGATGGCGATGCTCTGCGTGGTGTTGGTCCCGGCCACCGGGTACGTGGACTCGCGGTTGAGCAGGGAATCTTCGCTAATACGCACGATGGTTTTCCCGTCCTGGGCCAGCTCCACGGTGGATGTCGCGCGCGCTACCGAATCCTTCTCTGCTGGGGAAGTGGTGGTGTGGCGGGTGTAGGTGGTGCCGTCCTGCTCCGCGCGGACTTCGAGGTTCAGGTCCGTGGCTAGCGGCCGCGCCTGGTTGTTGTAGAGCGGCGGCAGGATGGACCCGAGGATAAGGAAGACCGCGGCGGCAATCGTCACCTGCGCTATGCGGGAGCGAAGGAACACGTCAGCTCCGATCGGTCGAGAGGGGGATTTACTGCAGAAATAGTATCGTAGTAGGCCATGCGCTTTCTCCCCGAGCTCGAAGGTGTGCGTGCGCTGGCAGCACTGGCTGTTGTAATCACGCACGTGTCCTTCCAGACGGCCACCGGCTGGGCCTGGGCCGAGCGTCTGGACTACGGCGTGGCGGTCTTCTTCGTGCTCAGCGGCTTCCTGCTGTGGCGCCGGCGGCACGCGCACACCGTGGGCCAGTACGCGCTCTCCCGCGTGGCCCGCCTGGCCCCGCTCTACGTGGTGTGCGTGGTGGCAGTACTCGCCCTGCTTCCCGACGCCTCCCCGCTCACCCTCCCCCAACTTCTCACCAACCTCACCGGCACGCAGCTCTACATCGCCGACGGGCTAGTACCCGGGCTGACCCAGCTGTGGTCGCTGTGCGTGGAGTTCGCCTTCTACGCGGTGCTGCCGCTTATGGCGTGGGCCTTGGATCGGTTTTCCGCGCGGGGGCGGGTGCTGCTCATCGCCGGCGCGGGTGTGCTGAGCCTGGGCTGGGGTTTCCTGCCTTTCGTGGCGGGGTTTGAGTCTGGCCAGGTCAATACGCAGATCTGGCCGCCGGCGTACTTCTCGTGGTTCGCGGTGGGCATGCTGGCCGCAGAGGCGGAGGCCGCGCAGGTGCGGCTGCGCGCCGGGCGCGTCGTGCGCCCGGTGTGCTGGGCGGTGGCCGCGGGCTGCGTGTGGCTGGCTAGCCGCGAGTGGTTCGGCCCGCAGGGCCTGGTGCACCCCGCTCCGGACGAGTTTGCGCGGCGTATTGCCGCAGGCGCGGTGTGCGGGGCCTGCGTGGTGGTGCCGGTGGCGCTTTCTCCCCGTGAAAGCTGGTTGGCCGCGCCCCTCATGCGCGCGCTGGGCCGCTGGTCCTACGGTGTCTTCCTGTGGCACGTGGCGGTGCTGGCCATCGCGTTCCCGTTGCTGGGCGTGGACCCGTTTACTGGCTCGGCCGGAGACTTCGCGGTGGTGGCCGCCTTTACCGTGGTGGTCAGCTGCGCGCTGTCGGCGGCGACCTACGTGCTTGTGGAGGTCCCCGGGCGCGACCTCATCCGCTCCCTAGCCGCTACTCGCGGGGTCCGGCGGCTCAGCGGGCTCGTAAAACGGGGGCTCGCACATGGCATTTTCTAAAAGGCATTAGTCAAAAGGTTTCCTTGCCCCCAAACAAACCTTTTATGCCGGGGTATATGGTTTCTTTGCCCCCCCAAAGCCGCCTTTTGGCTAGTGCCTTTTGAGGGCAACCATGTACGGCGAGCTAGGGATTGGTGTGCGGCGGGGCGGGGAGGCAGGCGCAGGTGATGGCTGCGACGCAGAGAAGTTGGACGAGGGGCGAGTCGCCGGCGTAGCCGTCGGCGGGCCAGGGCGCGCGGGCGAGCATCGCGCCGGCGGCCAGGGTGAGCGCGCCGGCCAGGTAGTCGGCGCGCAGCGTGGTCCAGCGCGCGATGGCCCACGCCGCCGCGGCGGTGGCCAGGCCGGGAAAGCCCGCCACCAGGGTCGCGGTCGCGGCGGTGACAACAGCGAGGAGGATGCGGGCCGCGGCGGGCGATGCGGCATCGTGCGGTGCCGGCTGGCGGCGCGGCCGGCGTGAGATGACTAGCAGGCAGAAAGCGGTGGTGAGCGCAGCGAGCGCGCCGCCAAAGCCCAGGCCCGCGCGGTAGGCGCGGTCCGCGGCAAAGGACATGCGGAAGTTGCCGCCGGCACCGGCGGGGATGAGGAAGGCCTGCGTGTCGGCGTCGATGGATTGTGCCTCGAGGGAGAGCGGATCGGCCCCGGGGGAGGCAAGCTCGCCGCGCAGGCCCGCGTTGAAGGTGCGGCCGGTAACAAGGAGGCGGTCGTGGTCGGCGGGCGCGATGGACTGGCCGGCGGCCAGCCGGGTGTAGCCGCGGGCCTCTGCAGCGGGAGGCTCGGACGCGGGCAGGGGATCCGGTAGGGAGGAGGACGTATCGGTCAACGCGGCCCAGTCGCCGGTGGTGCGCACGACGTGCGGGCCGGCCGAAAGGTTGAGGGTGGCGCCGGGGGCGTGGCGGTGGGCGTCGATAAGCACAGGCTTCGTGCCGGACACCCGCACCGTCATCGCGCGCGGCGCGGTAAACGAGCGGATCAGAACATCTTCGTGGTCCTGCTGGAACAGGAACTGCCGCGCGTTCGGGGAAGTATCGGGGACGGTGACCAGGCGGCGCGGGGAGGGCTGGCCCACGATGGCGGCCTCCGCAACGCCGGTGCGGCGCTGTGGCACGATGCGGATGGTGGAGGCATGCGCGCCGGGCACCCGAATATCGCGGGCGCGGTAGGCCTCCAGGGTGACGGTGACCTTGGACTCGCCGTTGTAGATGGTGACCTCGGTCGTGCCGGTGGTCATCAACCGCAGCGTGGGCGAGGACCAGGTGGACTCTGCATGCAGCTCCAACCAGCCGGAATCACCGGGGGCTGGCCACCACGCGGTGGAGTTCTCGCCGTCCACCGCCGCGGTGACAGAGCGCGCCGGGTCCGCCCCGCCGAAGGAAGAAGCATCCGCAGCAGACGAGGACGCCGTCACGCGGCCATCGTGCTCTACCACCTGGGTCAGCGGGCCGACAGAAGGGTAGTCACGCAGGCGATTGCGCACCGTGGAAGGATCGGAGGGGGCCAGCGGTGCGGACGCCGGGCCGGAGAGCGTGCCGTAGTTGCGGTCGCGCACGGCGGGCGTGTCGGTGACGATGTCGGCGTCGGCGGAGACGAGCTCGTGCGGGCCATGAAGCAGCGCGAGCGACTCCCCGCCGCCGGCCACCCGCGGCGGGTCGGCCGGTGCCAGGTTCATGGACAGCTCTGGATCGAAGACCACGACGTCGACCTCCCCGAAGCGGTGGACCTCGCCCGGGATGTGGGCAGAGGGCGCGGAGAGGAGGTCGTGGCGCACCGCCACCGCGCCGATGCCCAGGCGCTGCAGGACCGCCGGCGCTGAGTCTGGGTCGCGCGCAATCTGCGCCATCGCGCCGTCGAGCCCGCGGATGGATTCGGGTGGGACGAGCGGCACGGCGTCCCGGACCGCCCAGGGAACGGTGAGTAGTGGCTGCGCGGGCTCGTCGCGCGTCCAGCCCCAGTCCTGGCGGGCAAAGGAGGCCGGCGGGTAGAGGAGCACGCGGGTATCTAGCGTATTCATGAAGTCGGCCGCCTCCTGCCAATAAGCCGGGACCTCCTCGTACGCGCCCTTGGGCAGCAGCCGGCCGGTCCACGCCGGGGCGGTCGCGCCGGCGGCAACCAGGCACACCAGCAGGCCCGCGGCTTGGCGCCGGGTGGGATGCAGGCTGCGCGGCAGCCCCACCCGCGCCACCACGCACGCCACGCCGAGCAGCAGCGGGATGCGCACCACCGGGTCCAGCTTGTGCACGTTGCGCAGGGCGGCCAGCGGCCCGTCCAGCGCGTCGAGGTACCAGGCGGCGTACGTGCCCAGCAGGGCCACGCCGACGAGCAGCATGAATGCCCACACGCGCGGCAGGCGCGCCAGGCCCACCAGGCCCAAGGCGGCGACCCCGACCGTGAAGAGCACAAATACCGGCTCGGTGGCCAGGGCGTTGCCGGCCACGCGCTCGGTGTCCACGAACGGTGCCCAGCTGGTCGTACCGCGCAGGATTTCCGGCAGGTTGAGCCACCGCGTAGTCACCCGGGCGGACTCGATGAACTCAGTAAACGGCGGGGCGAAGCGGCCCAAGATGAGTAGCGGAACAATCCACCACGCGGACACCGCAGCGCACCCGGCTAGCCAGGCCAGCCCGGCCCGGCCCGCCCGGCGCCACAGCAGGACCAGGCCCGCGGGCAGGCAGGCCGCCAGCGTGGCCGTGGCGTTGACCGCGCCCATGCACGCCACCGCCACCACGGCAGGCGCGGCGTCCCGCCACGTCAGCCGGCCCGGCCGCAGGAAGGGCAGGAGCACCCAGGGCGCGAGCATGACCGGCCAGGTCTCCGAGGAAATCGCGCCCAGCGTCGTCAGCGTGCGCGGGGAGAGCGCGAAGAGCAGCCCGCCCGCCATGGCGGCGCGCGCGGGGGCGGCGGGCAGCACCGCGCGGACCAGCCGGAAGAATCCCCCGAACCCCACCGCCAGCACGAGGAACCACCAGAGGCGCTGCGCTATCCAGTCCGGCAGCGGGTCCGTGATGAGAAAGAACAGGCCCTGCGGGAAGAGGTAGCCGTAGGCCTGATTCTGCAGCTGGCCCAGGGTAAAAGTATCGGTATAGGCATGCAGGGCGCCGGCCAAGAAGCCAGCCGGGTTGGCCGCCAGATCGTGTTTGGTGTCGGCGGCGGTCAGCCCCCAGGGCTGCGCCAGCACCACGAGGGCGACAAGGATTAAGCCCCCGGCGTGCGCGTGGCGGGCGCGCACCTTAGTCGCGGGAGCCGTACTCGGGTCCGCCCATCACGGCGTCGGAGGCGGAGACGGAGCTATCGCCCGGCACGGCGTCTGCCTGTGAAAACTGGGCGATGCCCAGGATGGTGACGACTCCCAGCGCTACGCCGACGACGGCGCTGCCCAGGGCGGGGCCGAGGGTGCGCTTGTTCAGGGAATCGGAATCGAAGGCCATGACCGCAGATCATAGCAGGCAGGTGGCCGAATGTAGTTAGTCCTCGTCGGCGTCGTCCGTAATTTCCGGGGGCACGATGAAGACCGGAAGGCCGGCGTTGCGGACGATGTATTCGGCGGTGGAGTTGTTCCACAGGGAGCGGAAGCCGGTGAGCGCGCGGGTGCCGGTGACGATGACGTCCACGTCGAGTTCCTGGGCGGCGTCCACGATGGCGCTTTGGATGGTGGAGACGGATTCCACCAGCTGGGCGTGGCCGCTTAGTCCCAGGGACTCGGCCTTGGCGATGCCGCGGCGGCAAATCTCGAGCGCTTCGGCGTAGGCGGGGTCGTCCTCTACGTTTTCGGGGTTCGGCGCCTGGTTGAGTCCGCTGCGGCTGACCGCGCGGGCGGCCTGGCGGGCGGCGGGTTCCCACGCGGTGAGGATCTCCACGTGGGTGGGGCGCAGCAGGTGTGCGGCGTAGTCCAGGGCGCGGTCGGCGCGGGCGGAGCCGTCGTATGCGATCAGCATGGTCTCTCCGTTACTCATGTGACCATCCTAACAACCGGGTGTCGCCGCCGCGGGCGCTTCAGGCACACTGGTGGGTATGACTAAAGCCAGCTTCGTCCCAGTCCTCGCCGCGGTCTGCGCGCTTTCCGCATGTGCGGGCCAGGAACCGGCGCGTGAAGGAGGCTCCTCGGCGGCACCGGCGGCCCCGGTGACGTCGGAAAGCGCGGCGTCCGCAGAGACACCAAGCACACCGAGCAGCGCGGCCCCGGCCAGCCCCGCGCCCGAGCAGCAGGATGTGCGCGCCCAGGCCGCCTCCCTGCTCATGCCGCCGGCGCTCAACTACGACGACGCGAAGGCGAAACTCGAGGCGGGCGTCGGCGGGCTGTTCATCCCCAGCTGGGCCGACCCGGAGCTGCTGGGCGACGGCCCCCGCGGCCTCAACGCCCTGCGGGAGGAGATAGGCCGCGACTTCGAGGCCTCCATCGACTTCGAGGGCGGCCGGGTACAGCGCTTCTCCGAGGTGCTGGGGGATTATCCCTCCCCGCAGGCCATGGCCGCGGAGAAGAGCCCGGAGGAGGTCGAGGCCCTGGCCCGCGAGATTGGTCAGAGCCTGCGCGCCCACGGCCTGACGGTGGACTTCGCCCCGGTCCTGGACGTGGACGGCGGCGACCTCGAGGTGGTGGGGGACCGCGCCTTTTCCACCGATCCCGCCCAGGCCGGCGAGTACGGCGCGGCGTTTGCCCGCGGACTCGACACCGCCGGGGTGAAGGCCGTGTTCAAGCACTTCCCGGGCCACGGCCGCGCCTCCGGGGACACGCACCTAGGCCAGGCCGTCACCCCGCCGTTGGAGGAGCTGGCCGGCCACGAGTTCATCCCCTTCCAGCAGGCCATCCCGGCCGCGCCGAACGCCGCGCTCATGATGGGCCACCTCGTGGTGCCGGGCCTGGGGGACCAGCCCGCCTCCATCAACCCGCAGGCCTACCAGCTAGCGCGGGAGGAGCTGGGCTTTAACGGCCCCATCTACACCGATGACCTGGGAGGAATGGCGTCCATCTCCGACACCCTGGGGGTGCCCGACGCCGTCGCTGCCGCCATCGCCGCCGGCGCGGACATGCCGCTGTGGTCGACGGATGATGACGTCGAGGCGGTGATCGACGCCGTCGTGCAGGCCGTGGAGGACGGCTCCATCGACCGCGCGCGCTTCGACGACGCCGTGCGCCAGATGGGCTCCGACTAGTAAAAACCCGCGCTTGGGCGATAGTGTCATACTCGTGAAAAAGTCAATCGGACACAGCCAGCACCGCCGCGAGCGCAGCCGCAGGGGGCTGCAGGTCACCCTCGGCGTGCTCGTGGGCCTCGTGCTCATCGCGGGCATCGCCTACGCCTGGGACGTTCTGGCTAACCAGCACAAGGTGCCGCGCGCGACGTCGGTAGGCGGCGTCGACATCTCCCGCATGGAGCGCACCGCTGCCGTGAGCAAGCTCGAAGACGAGCTGGGGGATGTTGCCTCCCAGCCGGTGGAGGTGCGCTCCGGCGAGAAGAGCACCCAGTTCACCCCGCAGGACTCCGGCCTGGCGCTGAATTACCAGAAGGCGGTGGACGGCATCCCGGATGCCTCCCTCAACCCCTTCGCGCGCCTCTACAGCTTTATCAAGCCCACCGAGGAGATCCCGGTGGCAGTGGACGTGGACGAGCAGGCCCTGGGCGGCGAGCTTGAGCGTGTGGGCAAGGACTTGAGCATCGAGCCCAAGGACGGCAACCTGGAGCTCATCAATGGCTCTCTCAAGGAAACCGCCCCGGAGCTGGGCCAGGCCGTGGACCAGGGCACCCTGCACAACGCGGTGGTGGACCACTGGCTGGATCCGGAGGGCGTGGACGTGACGCCCATGGTGGTGGAGCCGCGCATCAATGACGAGGCGATTGAGGCCATGCGCACGGGTGATGCCGCCCGCGCCCTGGATAACCCGCTGACCCTGAAGGGTGAGAACAACACCACCGGCACCCTGCGCAAGCCGGAGATCTCCCAGTTCGTCACCATCGCCGCCGAGGACGGCGAGCTGCGCCTCAAGGTGGACAAGGACCGCGCCCGCGAGCTTTTTGCGGAGCGCATGCAGGGCTCTGAGGTCCCCGGCACCAACGCCAAGATCTCCTTTAGCGGCAACAAGAAGCAGGTCACGCCTTCTGTCGACGGCTCCATCATCGACTGGGACAAGACCCTGGAGAAGTTCGAGGAGCGCGTTTCCTCCGAGGACGACCGCGAGTGGGACGCCGACTACAAGCCGGACCCGGCCAAGTTCACCACCGAGATGGCGGAGAAGGCCACCTTCGACGACACCATCTCGGAGTTCTCCACCGGCGGCTTCTCCGGCGCCTCCGGCACCAACATCCGCCTGGTGGCCCAAGAGGTCAACGGCGCTGTGGTCAACCCGGGGGAGACCTTCTCCCTCAACGGCTACACCGGTCCCCGCGGCACCGGGCAGGGCTACGTGGAATCCGGCATCATTATTGACGGCCACGCGGGTACCGCGGTGGGCGGCGGCATTTCCCAATTCGCCACCACGCTGTACAACGCCGCGTACTTCGCCGGCATGGAGGACACCGCGCATACGCCGCACTCCTACTACATCTCGCGCTACCCGGCCGGCCGCGAGGCCACCGTCTACGAGGGCGCGATTGACCTGCAGTTCACCAACACCTCGGATCACCCGGTGCGCATTGAGACCAGCTATGGCAAGGACATCACCGTGCGCTTCAAGGGCGTGAAGACCGTGGACGTGCAATCCATCAACAACGGCCGCTGGGCCAAGACGGATCCGCAGCGCATGACGGTGAAGGAGGACTGCTCGCCGTCGGGCGGCGCGCCGGGCTTTACCACCTCGGACACGCGCGTGATTAAGGACCTCTCCGGCAAGGAGCTCTCCCGGGAGACCACCACCACGGTCTATGACCCGCAGCCGATTGTCACCTGCGGTTAAGCCATGACGCGGCCGATGCACACCGCGGTGAAGGACCCCGCGGACGTCGATCAGCTAGCCCAGCATCCGGTGAAGTTCCGCCGCGTGGCCCGGCTGTTCTCGGCCCACCGCGGCACCCTGTTGCTGGTGACCGCGCTCATCGTGGCCACCTCGGGGCTGACCGTGGTGCAGCCCTTCCTGGTGCGCCGCACTGTCGATGACGCCATCCCCAACCACGACACCACTCTGCTGTTGTGGCTGGTCGGCGGCATGCTCGCCGTTACCGTGGTCTCCCAGGCCATCGGCGTGGTCCAGTCCTTTCTCTCCGCGCGCGTGGGACATACCATCATGCACGAGCTGCGCACGCAGGTCTTTGCCAACCTGCAGCGACAGTCCCTGCAGTTCTTCACCAACAACCGGGGCGGGGAGATCCAGTCCCGGCTGACCAATGACATCGCGGCCATGCGCGGCATGGTCACCACCACCGCAACCTCCGTGGCGAGCAACCTCACCATGACCGTGGCCACCCTGGTGGCCATGGTGGCTCTATCGCCCACGCTGTCCCTGCTTTCCCTGATTGTCCTGCCGCCCGCGGTGTGGCTGACGCGCCGCGCGGCCATCCTGCGCCGCAGCCTCATGGAGAAAAACTCTCGCGCGCAGGCAACATTGCAGCAGACCATTTCGGAGAATCTCTCTGTTTCCGGCATGCGCCTGGCGGCCACATTGGGCGCGCAGGGGCGCGTGTATGACACGTTTGAGACAACCTCACGTTCACTCATCCGCTTGGAGCTGGAATCACAGCTGGCCGGGCGTTGGCGCATGGCGCTGACCCAGATCATTTTCGGCGTGATGCCGGCGCTGATTTACCTGGTGGCTGGCCTGCGCCCGGGGATTACGATTGGCACGCTGATTGCCTTTTCCACGCTGCAGACCCAAATCTTCCGCCCGATTACCGGCCTGCTCAATGTGGGCGCGCAGTGGGTGGCGTCGATGGCGCTGTTTAGCCGCATCTTTGAGTACCTGGACTTAAAACCCGAGCTTCATGAGGTCACCGAGCCCGCGCAGCTTGCCGACGCCTCCCTCACCCTCCAGCACGTTTCCTACCGCTACCCCGGCACCGACACCGACGCGCTTTCCGAGGTCTCCCTGTCCATCCCCGCCCACACCACCACCGCACTTGTGGGGCATACCGGATCCGGCAAGTCCACGGTGGCCGCGCTCCTGGCGCGCTTGGCCGACCCAACGGAAGGCTCCGTGCTCTTGGGTGGAGTCGACTTGCGCGACATTCCTGCCGATCAACGTTCGGCTGTCATCGGCGTGGTTTCCCAGGAAACCTACCTGATTCACGGCACCGTGCGGGAGAACCTCCTCTTTGCGCAGCCTGATGCGTCGGAGGAACACATGTGGCTGGCGCTGCAGGCCGCCCGCGTGGATAAGGTCATTGCCGCGCTTCCTGAGGGACTCGATACTCTCGTGGGCTCGCGTGGTTATCGTTTCTCCGGCGGTGAGCAGCAGCGCCTCTCGCTCGCGCGCACGCTGCTGCGCGAACCCCAGGTGCTCATCCTGGATGAGGCCACCTCAGCCCTCGATAACGAAACCGAACGCGCTATCCAGGAAGCAGTCCTTGGCGCGGATGCGACCCGCCTGGTCATTGCGCACCGTCTGTCCACCATCCGCGATGCAGAGCAGATCGTCGTCCTCGATGCCGGCCGCGTGGCCGAGCGCGGCACCCACGCTGAGCTGCTGGCTCGCGGCGGTGCTTATGCGGCGCTGCTTCGTGCCGCGTCCGCTTTGGGTGAAGATTCCTAATTGTTCGGGGCTTCCTGCCGTTATTTGGCGAATTTATGGTTTTCGGACGTCGCCGTGACAGGTGTGGCACTCGACCTTCGCTCTAAGGGATGGCTGTTTCCTGTGTGACGGGTGTAAAGATTGGCTTAAAATACCCCCGCGCTGGACGGTGTGGCGCGTTTTATAGAAGTGCACCTAAGCCTGGCAGGTTACCCGCAAAACTCATGTGACCTGCTATATTGACAGCTTCTCCAAGGTGAGGATGGCCGGATTCTGGGAATTTCTCGCAGACTGGTGTGAGAGGTTGTGGCGGCGATGCCTTCTTTATGCTTTCAGTGTAGAATTCAGTTATGCAATCCACAGGCTATCGTCAGCTGAGTCTTGAGCCCTGTGCAGCTACTTTTTTCGATAGAACGTTGGCCTAGGCGGGGTGAAAGACTCTAAATACTGAGTCGGATCATGGTGCGTGAACCGTGGGGATTGGATTGCACACAGCCAATGGGGCGCGGTGCCTCATTTCATAACTCGTGTAAAGGACCAGTTTTCGTGAACAAGATCTCTCGTACCGCTCGTTCGGTTACCTTCGCTGCAATCGTTGGCCTCTCCTTGGGTATCTCCGCTCCGGGTGCACTGGCCCAGGAGAACGCTGGCACTGAGCAGGGTGCCGTGAACAAGGCAAACATCGACTTTGCCAAGAAGGGCTCCATCACCCTCTACAAGAAGAAGGGTGCTGAGTCGACGACGCGTGCTACCGGTAAGGAAATGCAAGATGTTCCGGGCGAGGCGCTTCAGGATGTGACCTACAAGATCACCAAGCTGGATTATGACCTGCAGAAGGGTGATTGGACCAAGTTCCCGCAGAACGCTGCCGATGCCAAGGGCCACGAGACCGATACAACTTTCAATCAGACCACCGGTCCCGACGGCAAGGTGGCTTTCGAGAACTTGGATTTGGGCATCTACTTGGTTGAGGAGACCAAAGCCCCCGCCGGCATCGTTTCTGGTGCTCCGTTCATCGTGTCGGTGCCGATGGTCAATGAGGCTTCCGATGCGTGGAACTACGACGTCATCGCATACCCGAAGAACACGGAAACCAAGACCGAGAAGACTGTCAAGGATGCAGATAAGAACATCCAGGACGCGTACTCCTACACCATCAATGCGGATGCCCCGACTTGGGGCGAAGGTAAGAGCCTGACTGCTTTCCGTTTCGAGGATCAGCTGGATCAGCGCCTTGACTTCCAGAAAGTCACTGAGGTTAAGGCTGGTGAGACGGTTCTCACTGCGGGTGACTACACGGTCAATGACCCGAAGGCTAACGGCAACAAGCTTGTTGTAACCCTCACCGAGCAGGGCCTTGCCAAGGTCAAGTCCGGTGACAAGTTGTCTCTGACCTTCGAGGTTAAGCGCAATAAGGTTGGCGACACCACCGAGCTGAAGAACCAGGCTGACGTCATCTTCAACAACCCGAACACCGGCAACGAGGTTAAGAACAAGACCAACGAGGTCGTCACCTACCACGGCAAGCTGAAGGTCGTGAAGAAGGACGGTAAGGAAGCCGGTAAAGTCCTGGAAGGTGCTGAGTTCGAGCTCTACCGATGTGTTTCCGCGCAGGATAAGCTCGAGAACCCGCTGACGGTAAACGGCGCGAACAAGTGGACCACTGGTGAGGACGGCACCATCACTATCGATGGCTTGCATGTCACCGATTTTGCGGACAACGCACAGGTCACCGACGTGAAGAAGTTCTGTCTGAAGGAGACCAAGGCTCCGGCCGGCTATGCGCTGCCGGAGAAAAACGTTACTGAGATTGACTTCACCCGCGACAACATCGCGAAGACTGGTGAACTGAACGGTGACGACAAGATTACCCTCGTGTCTGAGATCGACAACATTAAGCAGGACACCCCGAATCTGCCGATGACCGGTGGCGCCGGTGTGGGCATCCTGGCCGCCATTGGCGCAGCGATTGTTGCTGCTGGTGCCTGGTTTGCTCGTCGTACCGCGCGTAACTAATAGCCGGGCGTAGTTCCGGTGGTGCAGACTGTCCATGATGGTCTGCGCTGCGGGTCGGGTAACCAAAAGTAGGGCGCTCGATCCAGTAAGGGGACTGGACTAGATATAAACTTTGGTCCCCTTCTTTTTCTTTCGTTGTAATCCCGGTCGCGCTGTGCTAGCGCGTGGGGCATTGTTTTGGGTGGTGCGGGTCGTTGACTTCGGTGGTAGGCCAAGAAACTGGCCGACGACACAGGCGCCGTGGAGGCCTCGTTCTTCCGGCGGTGGTAGTTGTCGTCGGGTTGTTGGTGATGCTGTACCCAGTGGTCTCGACTGCATGGAACAACTGGAATGCCTCAAGAGTGGCGCAGGAATATGCGCGACTGGATAAAGAGACGCCGGTGCAGGTTCAGGACTCTGTATGGGATGCTGCGCATGCGTACAACGAGGAACAGACTTCGGGTCCGATCTTGGATCCGTGGTTGAACCGTATCGGGGAAGACAATCCTGACTATGAGGTTTATCTGAAGCAGTTGGGCGAGAACGAAGCGATGGCTCGCCTTGTCTTCCCAGCCGTAGACGTTGATTTACCGGTGTTTCACGGCACCGCGGATAAGACGCTGCAGCGTGGACTAGGACATTTATATGGCTCTGACTTGCCGGTCGGCGGACCAGGAACCCATTCCGTCATCACGGGGCATACGGGTCTGGCAAATTCGACAATGTTTGATCACCTTGATTCGGCTTCCAAGGGAGATGTTTTCTACATTCAGGTTGCTGGCCACAAATTGAAATACGTCGTGGACGACATCCAAGTGGTGTTGCCGAGCGAGGTTGATGGTCTGCGGCCAGTCGCTGATCAGGACTATGTCACACTGATTACGTGCACCCCGTACGGGATCAACACGCATCGCTTGCTGGTGCGTGGCCATCAGGTTCCTTTGGAGCCGGGAGAGGAGTCGGTGTTCGACGCCTCCCACGGACCGGGCTGGCAGTGGTGGATGTACGCGCTGTTGGCTGCGGTGATTGTCATTGGGTGTTGGCTGGTGTGGTGGCTGCGTCGCCAGAAGGCGGCTACCGGGGCGCAAGAAGTTATTAATAAGGAAAGTAGCGTGCGGGAGTAAGGCGATGAAGAGGTTGACAAATGCATGGTCGGCCCGAGTGGCTGCCGTCGGAGTAGCGTGTGCGATTGCGTTCGCAGGGCCGGGCGTCGTTGCTGCAGAAGCGGTGCAGGTTGCCGGGCAGCAGTCCACTGGTGCGGAACGCACTTCGGCTACGGATACAGTGACAATCCGGCTGACACAAGGCAATCCCAACGACGATGGCCAGCCGCCCTCGGGAAAAATCCAAGGTGTCACAATTCATCTGGACCGGCTTGCCGGCTTGGACCCGACCAACGCTGACGACGCAGCCCGCGTACGGAACGCGAATCTCGACGAGGTTCGTGATTGGCGCACCGATGTGCACGTGGATCTGGTCACCAATGCCAACGGCGAGGTGACGTTTGATGGTCTAGCTCATGGCTTCTATGTGGTGACGTCTACAGCGCCGGATGATTCCTACCGAGAGATAAACCCGTTTGTGGTGGCGGTTCCATTCCATACGGCGGTAGATAACCCGAAACCAGTACCAGGAGTGATTGTGGCCAAGACCCACAAACCGGGTGAAACGCCGACGCCGACGACGACCCCCACGGCCCCGACAACTCCGAATACTCCATCGACAACCTCGAGTACTCCGCGGACAACACCAAAGTTTCCGCCGGTGTTCCCTCCGTTGATTCCCCCGGTACCACCGACGAAGCCAGGAGAGACTCCGCACGAGCCTGGGACAACGCCACCTAACAACCCGGAATCTGGTACAAACACAACTTCAGATTCCCCGAACCGCTCGCAAGGGAATGGCGGCTCATTGGCAATGACCGGCGCAGAAGTACTCGGTGTGGTGGCCGCAGCGTTGGCGTTGATTGCCACTGGATTTGTGATGATTGCCTCTAGCCGTAGGAAGAATTCAGAAAGCGAGGGACGCTAATGTCCTGGACAGATTCTCATCCGGTCGAGCCGGTTGTGTACCGCTGGCGTGCTCTTGCGGCGTTCATTGCTGCACTGGCTCTCGTTGTTGGTGTTGCTGCACCGGCTGCTCTGCCCGGAATCGTTGGTGCTGTCGCCGAAGCACAAACCACAACCCTGCGCACCAAGCTCGATTCCGCAGACCAACTGAGCCTGACTGTTGGCGACTCCGCAACATTTGAAGGCCACTTTGTTGACGCCGGAACCGTGGAGGAGTTGGAATTCACTGTTGAGACTGCAGGACTGGAGTTCGACGGCTCGGCCTACACACTGACTATCGACGGCGAAGTGATCCCCGTCCGCGAAGGAGACAACCTCGTTGTAAAATCAACCAGTTCTTCAGTGACTTTCCGAATCGCTGGCCTTTCTACTGACGTGCCAGCAGGGGCAGCTTTCTCACTGAAGATCCCAGCGGTCGCAGAGGAATCCGAACTGAGCGGGATGTCCGTCGACGTGCGTGGAGTAGCCGAGGAGACTACCAGCACGTCATCACCTGAATCCAGCGAAGCCTTAGAAGCCCCTTCGGAGGTGACTGAGCCGCTTGATATTGCTGACGTTGACGCGGCCCCAGCCCGTCTGATGGCGGCGCCGAACATTACCCCGTACGCTGCAGGCGACCGCACCATCACGATGGTAAACGATGGATACGTGCTCAAGGGAAGCCGCTATATCCCGAACTTTAAGATTCCGGCCGGTGAGCTTTTTGGCGGCCAGCTGTCCATTCCGCAAGGCACGGTGGTTACCCTCAAATCCAGCGTTAACAGTTATTTATCGACTAACCCTGATGACCTGACGATCTATTACACCGGTGCCAACGGAGGTTGGTATGAGGCGAAGGTGACCTACAAAAGGATTAGCGCCAAGGAATACCAAGTCATCCTGCCGCAGATTACTATTGGTGGCACCGCACAGATTCAGTTTAAGGGTGTTCACCGCGGGCCAGCCGATACAGTGTTTACAGCTTCCTTCACCGTTCCTGCGAAAGAGGAGTGCCAAGATCCGGTTACAAGCAGACAGCCAAAGCGCGATCTCACCCCAGCTGAATTTGCCGACGGTAGCCCTGTCTACGTTGTAACCAGTGAACCTAAGGATCTTCGCCGAGACACTTCCATTCTGAGCCGTCAAGTCAACCAAGGCCGAGACTTTCGCCAGGTGGGAGAGTCCACTCCCTGGGTGTACAATGCTCTAGCCTTTGATTCGAGTGATAACTGGCTCTATGCGGTGAGCCAGATTCGCGGCCGAAATGGTGATCCTTGCTACCCGGCAGGAAATCTCCTTCAGATCAATCCGGCAACCGGTGAAGTATATAATCTTGGGCCTATTTTAAAGGCCGGAAGTACCGGTACCCCGTTTGAAACGAGCGGCGACCGGGATGTCCTCAACGCTGGCGTGTACACCAGCGAGGGATTCTTTGTGGGCAACACGTCCACTTCTGGTAGCCGTCACCTTTATAAGGTCGACGTCGACAAAGTCACGGCTCAACGCGTGCTAGGAAGCCAGAAGTCCTACTCGGAGGACTGGGCGGTGCTCCCGCAAGCCCAGAAGTATATGTGGGGTTTCCAGAGTAAGGCTCAGGCAGGCGACAAGCTTATCCTTGAACGCATTGACACACAGACCGGCGACATCAGGACCTGGGATCTCACCGGCATCAAGACCTTGGATGGGCGCACGATCTCGAACCCCTCTGCTTCTTGGGGCAAGGCGTGGACCTACTCCAATGGAAACCTGGGTTTTGGCTCGGGTAGTGCGAATGCGAATCAGCTGGGCTTTGAGCTAAAGATCACCAACCCAGATGATGATAGCCCGAAGTTCGAGCTGGTCAACATAATGAACAACCTGCCTGCTTCATTTAACACGGACGCGGCCTCCGACCTAGTTCCGCCGCCGCCAGCGCTGCAATCAAACATTGCGGTGAAGAAGCAACGCTCCGAGACCAAGGTGGTGGACGGTGAGGTGCGGACTTTTTGGACTATCTCCGTGGAAAACACTACGGACAATGCCAGCTCGGGTGGTACGTTCTGGGAATACCTACCAACGGATACTCACTATGGTGTGAACGCTACCGACCCCAAGGCAAAGTTTGAGGGCTTTGGTCCGGGATCTACCGTGGTCAACGGCCGTGGTCCGGGGCCCAATGAGATCAAACCTGAGAGCGGCATTTACGCCGGGATGGACGTGCCGTCAGCCACAAGTGGTGAGGTGGGGTACATGAAGGGTTACGTGGGTACCCTTCCCGGACACGCGAAGGTAGAGTATGTCGTCTCTGCGCCGGTGCGAAAAGATGAGAACGGCAACCTCAAGACGGTGTGTAGTCCCAACAAGGTGGCCTTCCAGGCCACGGACGGGGAGTCGAGCCCGGCTGAAGATGACAACGTTGCTACTGAAGCCTGCTTGAATAAGGTTGCTGTCGACAACACACCGCAACCTGTTCTTGGTGCAGTGAATGAATACACTGCGAAGTACAACGTCGTAGTTGAGGCACCGGACGCACCTGGCTTCGACACCAACGACGTGATCTACGGCAAGCTCACGGACACCCCGAAGTTCGTTGGTGCTGCCACGGTGACTGGAGCCACTGTGGTCTTCAAGGATGAGTTCAACAGGACCAGCCAGCCGCAGTCGTACCTGGGCGCCGGTCCGTACGAACTCAACAAGAATGACACTCCGAAGATCATTAAACCTAAATCCAAGGGTGTTGGCGGAAGTACAGGGCAGCATGTCTACGAGGTGACGGTGCGTTTCAAGCTGGATCGTTCAAAGCTGGACAGCACCTCTGTACCCGCCGGGTACCCGAGCCAACCTGCAGGAAACACCCGCTGCTACACCAAGGATGGCCTGCACGAGCCCAACTTTGGACTCATGAACGAGGCAGAAATAGGCGGCTGGAAGGATACTGACTGTATCCCGCTGGAGACCAAGGAAACTATGGACGTCCTGCTCGAAAAGGCGAGCTATAATCCGGACAACCCGGACGAGATCCAAACCGACGGGTTGCTTGGCGGCGCGCAGTTCACCGTCCACCGCGGTGATGCTAACGGCAACCTGAAGCTAAACGCGGATGGCAGCGTCAACGCTGATGCTAACCCCGTGGTGAAGCAGTCCACGACCACCACCACAGGCCGCGTCAAGCTCGAAGGCTTGGACGCCCCTGGCGTTTATTACCTCATCGAGACCAAGGCACCGAACGGCTATAATCTGCTGCCCGCGCCGATCAAGTTCTCGACGGAGTGGGATCAGAATGGCAATGCAGTCATCAAGGTGCTCTCCGGGGGGACCGCGATCACCAGTAATAGGTGCGCTGAATCTGACACCTCTGCCAACTGTGTGAAGAAAATCGGCGTCCTTCAGGTCGCTGACATCACCAAGGGTGCACTGCCCAAGACCGGTGGTGAGGGCGTAGGCCTGTGGGCGCTCGCTGGTGGCGCGATTGTCGCGGCAGGGTGCCTCGCTTTGCGACGTCGCCCGGCATAGAACCACCGCTTGCGGCAACTTTAGAAAAGGCCCGCTTTTCCAATAACCAGGGAAGGGCGGGCCTTATTGCATGCTCATTGTCGGTTAGGAGTCCTGCGGGTCGTCGTCAAGCGCGGCGCCCTTGCCGTTGCCCACATATTTGCGCCACCAGTAGATGAGAAGAAGCACGATGATGGCAGCGGCAGCCAGAATGGCCCACATCCACCACTGCCAGTGAATACCAGAGCTGTTGAATGCGGCCTCGTCTTCCGGATCCATTGGCACTCGGTGGCCGGTGACGAGCAAGCGGTGGGTATTTACACCGTAGGGGGTGCAGGTAATGAGCGTAACGAGGTCCTGGCCTGGCTCACGGTGGAGCGAGCTGGTGTCCGCAGGCTCGACGACCCGAATATCGTGCACCTCGTACTTGAGCTTCTCGCCGCCGGCGGCGATGTAGAAAGCATCGCCCTTCTTGACCTTGGTCAGGTTGTCCCACAGCGTGGCGTTTTGTAGGCCCGTGTGAGCGGAAAGTGCTGCGTGCCGGCCCTCACCATCACCTACGCCGCCGACAGGTAAGTCCGTGCCATAGAGGTGGCCAGCGCCGCGAGAAAGTGCCTTTTCTGAGGTGCCGTGATAAATGGGCAGATCGGAATTGATGGAGGGGATAACAATGCGGCCCATGGCATCGGTCTCCGACAATACAGACAGGTATTGGCGGTAGCGCTGGTATTCGGGAGAGTCTTCGTCATCGGTGGTGGTCCAAGCGTCTTCCACACTGATGTGGCCCAGCTGGGCATTGTAGGCCTGTGCCTCGTCCCACGCGGTGTGCAGTACCTCAGGCGGGGCTTGCTTCTCCAGTTTGGCGTATTCCTCCGCGGCGCGGGATTGGGTGTGGTTGTTCCACTGCGTGGCCACGACGGGGTAGAGCAAGACACCGAGGCCGACGAGGATCAGAATTAACGCAATGATGGCGTTGGGGTTGACGCCCTTTTTCTTGGGTGTGTTCCTGACTTCCACTGGTTCGTGCTTGCCCATTGTGTCCTGCCTGTGTGGGGTCTGTTGCCGCACGCCCCTGAGCTGACGTGGGGCGTTTTAAGAGATTCTTAGAACCTCAGACTAGGGAAGAAGCAGATCTAAAAGAAATCGTTTCTGTGTCTAGTCACCGATAACGAAGCACAGGGCTTCATACCGATTCAGAGTGGCCTCATCGATGGTTAAGATTTGATCAATCGCGCGCAATTCGCGGTGTTCATCGACTGTGCGGGGCGCAAGCTCTTGGAGTAGATGCTCACGCTCAGCGCAAAACTCCGCTGTGGTTTTGGGCGTGAAGATCGGGGCTGTCATGGTCCATCCTGTAGGTATGAAATTAGTCCATGAAATGGGAAATTAAGTGGAGCCGACGACGGGAATCGAACCCGCGCCAGCAGCTTGGGAAGCTGCAGTTCTACCATTAAACTACGTCGGCGCAATGCAGGTTGTGCATCGCTCTAAAGCTTAGCACTGCCGCCGCCTGAGGCCATAAATACCCCAGTGGGGAGGTAGACTATGATCCGTGCTTCTTTCTGATCGTGATATCCGTGCCGCCATTGCCGCTGATGTTCCCGAGCGTCTGGGCGTTGAGCCCTTCGACGCTGAGATGGTCCAGCCTTCTTCCATCGATGTGCGCTTGGACAAGTTCTTCCGCGTATTTAATAACTCGCGCTACACGCATATCGACCCCAAACAGGAGATGCCGGACCTCACCAGCGAGGTGGAGGTGGCCGAGGGCGATGCTTTCGTCCTACACCCAGGCGAGTTCGTGCTGGGCGCCACGCTGGAGAAGTTCACCCTGCCGGCGAACCTGGCGGGCCGCCTGGAGGGCAAGTCTTCCCTGGGACGTTTGGGTCTGCTCACGCACTCCACGGCGGGCTTTATTGACCCGGGCTTTTCCGGCCATATCACGCTGGAGCTCTCCAATACGGCGAACCTGCCCATTACTCTGTGGCCGAACATGAAGGTGGGCCAGCTGGCCATCTTCCAGATGTCGTCGCCAGCGGAGGCGCCGTACGGTTCCGGAGCGCTGGGGTCGAAGTACCAGGGCCAGCGCGGGCCGACACCGTCGAAGTCCTATCTGAACTTCCGTTAAACTTTTCTGCCCTGTCGCGCATGCCGCCCGCGTAGCGCCTAAAATGGCTGGTTATGCGTATGACAGTTATTGGTACCGGCTACCTGGGTGCGACGCACGCCGCCTGTATGGCGGAGCTCGGCCACGAGGTACTCGGTGTAGATGTAGATGACAACAAGATCGAGGCTCTCAAGAACGGCCGCGTGCCGTTCTACGAGCCGGGCCTGCCGGAGGTTCTCGAGCGCAACATCGAGGCCGACCGTCTGGGGTTTTCCACCAGCTACGACGACGCCGCGGAGTTTGCGAACCTGCACTTTCTGGGCGTCGGCACTCCGCAGCGGCACGGTTCCTATGCCGCTGACCTGACCTACGTGAAGTCCGTCATTTCGGAGCTCGTGCCGCGCCTGAAGGGCGAGCACATCATCTTTGGTAAGTCCACCGTCCCGGTGGGCACGGCGGCGGAGCTGCAGAAGATGGCCGATGACCTCGCCCCGGAGGGCACCAGCGTGGAGATCGCGTGGAACCCGGAGTTCCTGCGTGAGGGCTACGCCGTCAAGGACACCATCAGCCCGGACCGCATCGTCCTCGGCGTTGGCGAGGGCGAGACCCACGCCGAGGAGATCGCGCGCGAGGTCTACGCGCAGCCGCTGGCGCAGAACACCCCGTTCATCGTCACGGACCTGCAGACCGCGGAGCTGGTCAAGGTCTCCGCCAACGCCTTCCTCGCCACCAAGATTTCCTTCATCAACGCTGTGTCCGAAATCTGCGAGATTGCCGGTGCGGACGTGGTCAAGCTTGCCGACGCAATCGGGTACGACGAGCGCATCGGCCGCAAGTTCCTGGGCGCTGGCCTGGGCTTCGGCGGCGGCTGCCTGCCCAAGGACATCCGCGCGTTCATGGCCCGTGCTGGTGAGCTCGGCGCCGATCAGGCCCTGACCTTCCTCCGCGAGGTCGACGCCATCAACATGCGCCGCCGCGACCGCGTGGTGGACCTGGCCAAGCACGCCTTCGACGGCTCGCTGCTGGGCCACCGCGTGACCGTCCTGGGCTGCGCGTTCAAGCCGAATTCCGACGATGTGCGCGATTCGCCGGCCCTCGCCGTGGCCGGCTCGCTGTCCCTGGCGGGTGCCGCCGTGACGGTCTACGACCCGGAGGGTATGGAGAACGCGAAGAAGGTGTTCCCGACGTTGAATTACGCCCCGACTGCCGACGCCGCCCTGCAGGACTCCGAGCTGGTCATCCTCGCCACCGAGTGGCAGGAGTTCCGCGACCTCGACCCGGCTGCGGCCGGCGAGCTCGTGGCCAACCGCCACATCATCGATGGCCGCAACGTCCTCAACGTCGATGCTTGGCGTGCCGCCGGCTGGACTGTTGACGCTCTCGGCCGTGTCCTTCCGGCATCGTAAACGCCGCAATTGCCGTGGTCAGTGGCACCGCGAGGGTCAAGGCCATGGCGCCCAGCAGCGAGCGCATGACCTCCGTTGCCACGAGATCGCTGGAGAGGATCTGACCCGCTGGGCGCTGCGCCGCCGTAATGAGAATGAGTAGCGGCAGCGCGGCACCGGTGTAGGTCAGCACGATGGTGTACACCACGGACGCGATGTGGTCGCGTCCCACCTTCATCGCGGACGCAAAGAGCTTTCCGGGCCCCGCCGAAGGGTCGGCTGCATGCAGCTCCCGCACGGTCGAAGCCTGCGCGACCGCGATGTCGTTGAGGCTGCCCAACGCGCCCACAATGAACCCGCACAGCAGCACGCCCACAACGGGCACCCCGGGCATGTAGAGCAGCAACTTGAGGTTGTCTTCCGAGCTTGCGCCGGTCAACGCCGTGCTGCTTATCGACGCCCACCCCAGCGCCCCCGCAACCCCTAACGCCACGAGCGCGCCACCCAACGCCGAGGCGGACTTCCAGTTCACGCCGTGGACAAGCGGTACGACGAGGAAGAGAATCGCAGCACAGGCTGCCAAGGCTAGCGGCAGCGGTGGGTGTCCTTCGACTAGTGAAGGTACGAGGTAGAACAAGACGATAGCCAAGCTAATCCCCAGACCCGCCATCGCGCGCAGGCCATGCCACGCGGCAAAGCCGACGATGATGACCGCCGCGATGATGGCCCACAGCGCGAGGTTGCCGCCGCGTCGGTAGTCGGCGAAGGCGTACGTTCCGTCTGCTGAGCGCGACAGCATTACCTCATCGCCGGGATTCAGTGTGGGGTCGCCCGCCACCCCATAGAACACGAGCTGTGTGATGCGGCCTTGGTCTTCGCCGGAGGTAAGGTCAAGGAGTACGCGCGTGCAGGATGTGTCATCGCCGGAGGCGGGGATGAGTGGCGCCTCGTCGAAGGCCGTGCCCGTGTGTGGGTCGCTGCACAAATGGTTATCCACAGTCGTCACCGTGCCGTCAACCTGCGGCTGGTTGAGCGCATACGTTGACGCGAAGTCGGGGCTGGTGTGCTCGGTCAAGGCACTGGTGGGGCGGAGAATAAACAGGCCAGCTACCGTTGCGAGCGCTGCCACTGCCAAGAATCCAAGTAGTCCCACCCGCCACGGGCTTAGGCTAGTCATACCTACTATTGTGAACGATTGTCATAAGAATGAAAACTTATGCTGATGCGTTCAACAAGTTATCCACAGGCTGGCGGCGGCACTGTTGTGTGGTGCGGGTGGGGCGTTTAGCGTTGCTGGCATGAACCTTGTGGAAGCGCATCTTCGCAGCCAGGCGGCGGGCATCGAGCTCGTCGCCGGCGTTGCGGGGCTCAGCCTCGACCAGCTGCGGGCGTGGGGCCCGGAGTCGGCGGCCCAGTCCCTGCTAGCGCTTTACGACGTCTACTTTGCCCCCACCTCCTACACCCGCAAGCAAGCCCGTGCCGTGGACGCTGCGCGCTCAAACGGCCACGACCTGCCCACGCTTGAACTCATCGAGCGCTTCGCCCGCCGCCTTAAGAAACAGCGCGAGGCCTGGGATTTCCGCATTGAGCTGTGCAGCATCGCCGGCGACGAGAAGACCGTCGCCCGCTATGCCCGCACTCGCATCCGCGAGCTCAACCCGCCTCCCACCCCGAAGCCGGGTATCAAGATTCGCCGCGGCAAACAACTGTCCAAGCTCACCCTCACTGCACCGGCCGCACTCATCGAGGATCTCCGCCCCAACATTGATGAAGACGATCCCGTTGGGTCCTTCACCGCAGCATTTCGTGAAGGGCGGCTTGCAAAACCGGTGGCCCAGACCTTCGCTGTCATGGAACTTCCCGAATACGCCAAGATCCTCGGCCGCCTCGGTGACCCTTCGACCCCGCGCCCCGATTCCCACCCCGCCCCGCCCGCGACCACCGCACCTGGCTCGTCCGCTGTCACCCCGTCTGGCTCCGGCCCGGCGCCAGACCTCGGGGACATCGTCATCCAGCTCTCCAATGGCGCGAAAATCACTGGGGCCGAGCTTGTCCAACGCGAGCTTGCCGGGGAGGGCCTCGTCATGCTCGTTGACCGCGTCAAAGGCCCCGTCGAACTTCTTCGCACCCAGCGCCTCGCCTCCGAGAAGCAGCGCATCATGGCCATTGGTGAACAGCCCACGTGTGCCTGGGACGAGTGCCTGTGTGGCGCGGACTACGCCCAGATTCACCACATCACCGAATGGCGCAACGGCGGCGAGACAAACCCCGAAAACCTCACCCCGCTCTGCGAGTACCACAACGCCATCAACGGACTCCCCGGCCGGGGACGCATCGTCCGGGAGAATGGCCGAATCAAGTGGCAGCCGCCAGGACCCCGCGATCCGCGCGAGCCGTTCCACCCGCACCGTGCGCCCCGCGCCCAGCGCCTCCCCGACGCCGAAGACACCACAGGCCAGACTTCAGCCGGCTCTACCGCCAGCCCCGATGCCACCGGCGGTTCACGTCGGGCGTCACCCTCCGGGCCAGCCCCGCCCCGCGGCGACCCTTAACCACTCCACCCCGCTCGACTCTGCGAGCGGGGCAGGGCACACCTGCGCTATTGGCGGTAGCTGGCCAGGAAGTTGCCCAGGCGCTCAATCGCATTCCCCAACTGCGACGCCCAGGGCAGCGTGACCACGCGGAAGTGATCCGGCGCCGGCCAATTGAAGCCGGTGCCCTGCACCATGAGGATCTTCTCCGCGCGCAGGATGTCGAGCATGAGCTTCGAGTCGTCATGAATCTCATAAACCTCGGGGTCCAAGCGCGGGAAGCAGTACAGTGCACCCATCGGCTTGACCACGGACACGCCGGGAATCTCGTTGAGCCGCTCGTAGGCAATGTTGCGCTGCTTGAGCAGGCGCCCGCCGGTGCCGGTGAGCTCGTAAATCGACTGCCGCCCACCCAGGGCCACCTGGATGGCGTGCTGCGCCGGCACGTTCGGGCACAGCCGCGTTCCCGCCAGCAGGTCCAGGCCCTCGATAAACCCGCGCGCGTGGGACTTCGGGCCCGTCAGCACCATCCAGCCAGCGCGGTAGCCGGCCACGCGGTACGCCTTGGACAGGCCATTGAACGTAATCGTCAGCAGGTCCGGCGCCAGCGACGCAATCGAGATGTGCTGCGCGTCGTCGTAAAGAATGCGGTCATAAATCTCATCCGCCAAAATCAGCAGGTTATACTCGCGCGCCACCGCAACGATGTTCTGCAGCACCTCCCGCGAATACACCGCGCCCGTCGGATTATTCGGGTTAATGACCACAATCGCCTTGGTCTTCTCCGAAACCTTCGCCCGGATATCCTCAATCGACGGGTTCCAGTCATCCTCCTCGTCGCACAGGTAGTGCACCGGGGTACCACCCGCCAGCGACGTCGCCGCCGTCCACAGGGGATAGTCGGGGGCGGGGATGAGGACCTCGTCGCCGTCGTTAAGCAGCGCCTGCGTCACCATCGTGATGAGCTCAGAAACGCCGTTGCCCAGATACACGTCATCCAGATCGAAGGCCGGGAAATCCTCCAGCTCATAGCGCGTCACAATCGCGCGGCGCGCGGAGATAATGCCCTTCGACGTGGAATAGCCCTGCGAGGTCGGCAGCGCCGCAATCATGTCCCGCATAATCACATCGGGCGCGTCGAAACCAAACACCGCGGGATTGCCAGTGTTGAGCTTCAAAATGCTGTGCCCATCCAGCTCCATGCGCTCCGCCTCGGCGGACACCTCACCGCGGATATCGTAGGCCACACCCTGCAGCTTGGTGGATTGGTCAAAAATCCGATTTTGAGTCATGTGGGCTATGTTACTTCTGGTTCCACTGCTCCAGCTTGCGTTTGGCCAGATTCATCGCATCCCCGGTGATTTCGCCTGCTTGCCGACGCCTCTCCGCCCACTGCGCCTGCTCCAACGCCCGCATCTGCGCGCGCTCTTCTGCCGTCGCGGCCTTGAGCTCTCGGCGGCGCTGGCGCTCAATCTGCCTCAGCGACGGG
Organism: Corynebacterium axilliensis; assembly: GCF_046097495.1. Lineage (NCBI taxonomy): Bacteria > Bacillati > Actinomycetota > Actinomycetes > Mycobacteriales > Corynebacteriaceae > Corynebacterium > Corynebacterium axilliensis. Next base: position 1,629,862 of record NZ_CP175768.1, on the reverse strand, counting down.
CGGTGCCACGATTCCGGGCCCACCTTCGCCACGTAGAGCATGATCCACAGCGCCGGAATGAGAAACAGCAGGCCCGTTCCGGTCAGCGCGGCGGTGACGCCGGACAGGGCGGCAAAGGATGCAATCGCGCCGAAAAAGAGCCCGAGCGAGCCCACCATGGCCGTGGCTAGGCGCGGCTTCCGCGTGGACTCGAACGCGCGGGCCACTTCGCCCTGGGAGTACACCTTGAGCTCACTGCTGGCCTTGGTGGGGATATCCATGAAGACCGCCGCCAGCTCGCGCCTGGTCGACGCCACCATCACCGCGTCGGTGCGCTCTTCGAACTCGTCGAGGCTGAGTCGGCCTTCACCCAGCGCTTGGGCGAGATCGTTGACGGCGTCGGTTCGTTCGGCGTCGGAAAGCCGCATGCTGTAGGGATTTGTCACAGATATAACCCTAACCCTTTTCGCGCACCAGGGTGGACAGCAGTGGGAAGATGGCCACGGTCAGCGCGCCGCCGGCGATGAAGATGGAGCCCGTTTCGGCGTCGACAATGCCGGAGTCCACCGCCACCGTCATCACCGCGACGATGATCGGCAGACCCGTCGCCGCGTACAGCGCGACCTGGATGCGCTCGCGGGTGGTCTCCACGTCGGAGCCGGTGTGGTGAATGTTCTCACGCAGGAACACCGGCAGGCCGCGCGTGACCAGAATCAGCGCGGGGATGCCCAGGACCTTGAGCGGCTCCTCCACAATGACGTGCCAGTCAATCGACATGCCGGAAATAACAAAGAAGACCGGGATGAGCATGGAATAAAACACCACGTCGAGGCGGTTTTCTAGGCCCTTGTGGAACTCGTCCGGGATGATGCGGTTCAGGATGATGCCGGCGGCGAACGCGCCCAGCACAATGTCCAGCTCGAAGACTGCCGTCACCGCCATGAGCACCGCCAGGATGAGGATGATGAGGCGCAGAATCGTCTGGTTGGTCGACCCCGCCCCGGAGATGAACGCGTCCTTGAACCAGGGCATGAGCTTGCCGACGGCAATCGGCATCAACGCCACCGCCACCGCAATCGCGATAAACGCCAGCAGGATGAGCATGGTGGTCAGCGTGGACCGCGTTCCCAGCAGCAGCGCCATAGCGGTAATTGGGGCGACCTCACCAATCGCGCCGTGAATGACGACAGAATCACCGACCTTCGTGCCAAGCAGCTGGTCTTGTTTCAGCATCGGCGTAATCGTGCCCAGCGCCGTCGACGTCAGGGCGATGGCCATAACGATGGCGCCGGGGATGTCATCCATGAGGAAGTACGCCCCGATGCCACAGGCCACGGCGCAGATGAGCCACGTGGAAAGTCCCGTGACGGCCTCTTTGGATTTGAGCGTGGCCAAGTCGATTTCAAAGCCGGCGAGAAGGAACAGTGCACCAACGCCCAGTTCCTTCAGCATGCCGATACCGGGGTCCTCGTGGGCCAAGTCCAGCATCGACGGGCCGATGGCCATGCCGAAGAAAATGAGCAGGGCCACGGCCGGCATCTTCTTGCCCAGGATGTGGGAGACCAGCGGCGCGAGCAGCGCCACGGCCATAATCCAGGCGAACGAGACAAGCGACGGCGTGTAAGCGTTCTCGCCCGCAGCGAGGACGAAGGTCGCGTCAGAAAGCATGGTTCAGAGCGTACCTGCGCCGCGCGGCCTGCGCCTATTTTTGCTTCGGCGGCAGGGGAGGCGGCGGAGTGCCCCCGCTTTCCGACGCCCCCGGCGCCTTCGGCGCTGCAGGAGCGTTCGGAACTTCCGGCGCACCCGGAGCACTCGGTGCCGCGGGCGCATTCGGCGCGGCAGGAGTAGACGGTGCAGCCGGAGCGCTCGGTACGGCTGGTGCGGGCGGTGCGGCAGGCGCTGCTGGTGCGTTCGGGGCCGTTGCCGCGGACGGAGCGCTCGGTGCCGTGGGCGCGTTGGGCGCTGCCGGTGCGCTGGGAACGGGTGCAGCCGGAGCACTGGGTGCAGTCGTTGGCGCGGGAGCACTCGGCGCGGCAGGAGTAGACGGCGCCGCGGGAGCACTCGGCGCGGACGGTGTAGACGGTACAGCAGGCGCTGCTGGTGTGCTCGGGACGGTTGCTGCAGACGGAGCGCTCGGCGCGGCAGGAGTAGACGGTGCAGCCGGAGCACTGGGTACGGATGGTGCGTTCGGCGCTGATGGCGTAGCGGGGGCACTGGGAACGGGTGCAGCCGGAGCACTGGGTACGGACGGTGCGGCTGGTGCCTTTGCTGCAGGCGGTGCGGAAGGAACGCCGGGCGCGGGTGGCGCAGCGGGTGCGCCGGGAGCGGGTGCAGCCGTCGGTGCTGTGGGCGCTGCCGGTGCAGATGGTGCCGCAGGGGTTGCTGGAGCAGACGGTGCCGCGGGAGCACTGGGTGCGGAGGGCGCTGCCGGTGCGGCAGGTGCAGAGGGGGCGGTGGGTGCCGCTGGAGCGGCGGGAGCGGCAGGGGTGGACGGAGAGGCCGGGGCAGCGGAAGCGGGTGGTGCGGACGGCGCCGTGGGCGCGGCAGCGGAAGCGGGTGGTGCGGACGGCGACGTGGGCGCAGCAGCGGAAGGTGCCGCTGGGGACTTGGGAGCAGCCGGCGCGGCAGGGGCGGACGGAGAGGCCGGGGCAGCGGATTCGGCGGGGGAGAGGCGGCGCGGGGTCTCGAGGAAGGCCTTCTCGCGTGGGGCGGGGAGGTCGCCGGTGGGGGCGATGGCGTCGCGAAGCATGAGCGCAACGTCGGATACCTGCGTCTGCGGGGCGACCGACTTCACGCCGCCGGTGAGCATCACGTTGCAGAACGGGCAGCCGGTGGCAATCTGCTCCGCGCCGGTGGCCACGGCCTGCTCCGAGCGGAACTCGTTGATGCGCGTGCCCAGCTTCTCCTCCATGAACATGCGCGCGCCACCCGCGCCACAGCAGAAGGCCTCGTCGCGGTTGTGGTCCATTTCCGCCAGGGAGGCACCGGTGGCCTCCACCAATTCACGCGGCGGGTCGAAAACCTTGTTGTGGCGGCCCAGGAAGCACGGGTCGTGGTAGGTAACAGGGCGGCGGTTCTCCGGCGAGCGCGGCACGGGCACCAGCAGCTTTTCGCGCACCAGGCGGTTGAGCAGCTGCGTGTGATGCAGCACGTCGAAGTGGCCGTCGAAATCGGGGTATTCGTTACGGATCGTATTGAAGCAGTGCGGACAGGTGGTGATGATTTTGCGCTGGCCGGTGGGGACGCCGGCGAAGGCGCTATTAAGCGCGGCGACATTCTGCTCCGCCATCACTTGGAAGAGGAACTCGTTGCCGGCACGGCGCGCGGGGTCACCCGTGCAGGATTCGCCCGTGGCCAGCACGCCGAACTTCACGCCGGCGGTGTGCAGCATGTCTACCACGGCACGCGTCGTGGCGCGGCCCTGGTCGTCGTAGACACCGGCACAGCCCACCCAGAACAGGTACTCCAGGTCCGAGAAATCCGTGGCGTCCTCGCCGATAATCGGCACCTCAATGCCATCGGCACGCGCCTCATCAATCCACGTGCGGCGCTCCGAGGCGTTGCGGCCCCACGGGTTGCCCTTGGTCTCCATGTTCTTAAACATGCCGGTGAGCTCGGACGGGAAATCGGACTCCGCCAGCACCTTGAAGCGCCGCAGGTCCGCGATGTGGTCGATGTGCTCAATATCCACCGGGCACTGGTCCACGCAGGCGCCGCAGTTGGTGCACGCCCACAGGACGTCATCATCAATCGTGCCGGCCATCGCCAGCACGTTAAGCCCCTCATGCGGGTTGTAGTTGTCCAAGGCACCCTGGCGCAGGTCCATCATGACCTTCTTCGGGCTCAGCGGCTTCTCGGTGTTCCATGCGGGGCACAGGTCCTGGCAGCGGCCGCATTCGGTGCAGGAGGTGGCGTCGAGAAGCATCTTCCAGCTGCCCGGCGTGAGGTCTTCCTCAAGGTCCGGGGTGGGCAGGGACTTCAGCGCCTTCGCACCGTCGGCGTTGCGCTGGAAGAAGATGTTGAAGAACGCCATGAAACGGTGCCACATCACGCCCCACTGGAAGTACCGCGCGATGCACGCGATGAAGACCAGGCCCGACAGGAGCTTCACTAGGGCAAAGAACTGCACTGTGCTTGGCGACGCCCCCATCAACCCCGCCACATGCATCGTCACGAAATCAGCCCACGGCGACCCACCGCCGTAGGTAGCGATGGTGGAGGCTTTGACCAACAGCATGCCGAGGCCCTCGATGAACACAATGCCTTCCACCAAGCGCGCCGGGAAGACCTGCGAGTTGTAGAAGCGGCTGCCGCGCTCAGTGTGGCCGAGCTTGAGGCGCACTGCGGAGAGGAAACCGATACCCAGCACCGTGGCGATGCCGAGGACTTCCTCGATGAAGTGATAGACGGGCCAGTCGCTGAGCCACGGCCAGCCCTTATCAGGCGCGAAGGTTTGGATATAGGCCTCAAACCACACGACGATGCCGAAGAGGAAGCCCACCATGACGAGCCAGTGCGCGGCGTTGACGAGCGGGCGGCCTTTAAAGTGGGTATGGCCGAAGACCTCGGTGATGACGCGGCCCGCGCGGGCGACGGGGCGGTCGAAACGGTTGAGCTGCGTCGGCCCGCCGGAGCGGATGAAGCGGAAGAGCACCCCGACTCGGTAGAAGAAATACAGCCACACCGGGATCGATGCGGCGATGGCAACCCAGCCGTACATGCGTGCTCCTTTATCGCTTGGCTCAATGCTGCCTCCTACCTTAAGGCCTCGGGCGTGAAATCCGGGAGTTGGGATTCAGCTATCATTTTGAGGGTTAAGAATTCAGGAGGCGTTATGGGCAGAATCAGTGTTCCGAAGGCGGCGGCGGGTCTTGTGGCGGGTTTCGCCGCTTTCGGCGTGGCCGGGTTTGCGGTGGCACAGGGCGGTCTGACGGCGAACCTGGCGCTCTCGGGCACGTTTTTCAACGTCAACATGCGCCATCTAGAGGGCGAGGGATTTTCGCTCTTCGTGGACAGCGACAAGAAGGGCGAGGAGGACGTCCCCACCGCGCGGCTGAAGCTGGAGCATGCCGTGGCCTCGGACTTGTGTCTTTATGTCACCACCGACCTGCCCGCGGTGGGTGAGTCAACGCTCGCGCTCAAGGCCAAGGGCGATAACAGCGTGGAGGCCACCGACCTCCTCGTCGGCGCCTCAGATATCGAAGGTTCGCTGGTCATGCAGGACGCCAACGTGGGCATCGATGCCAGCCAGCTCTCCCAGACCGCCGACCCCGGCACCTGGGGCCTCTACGCCAAGCAGGTCTCGCTGACTGCCGACGATGTCCGCGCTACCTCCATCGGCGCGAAGACCCTGTCCGCGAAGAACGTGGGCGTATCCGTGGAGCGGGGCCGCAGCAGTGGCTGCTAAGACGCGGAATAAGTCGCGGTTTCAGGAATGGCGCGCCGGGCGGCCGTTCATCCCGGGGCTGCTGCTCATTTTGTCGGGCGTCGTGATTGCGATGCCGGCCTACTTCACGGTGCAGATTTCGGACCTGCTCGTCATGATTTCCACCGTGTCGGGCGTGTCCACGCTGCTCATCGGCGCGCTGCAGGTGATGTTTGGCCTCGGCGCGTGGTTTCGGCCCGCTACCGCGACGTACCTCGGGGTCTTGGGCATCATTGTCGCGGTGGTAGCGGTGCCCACCTCGAACCTGGGCGGGTTCCTCCTCGGTTCGCTGCTCGGCATCGTCGGCGGCGCGCTGACTCTTGCGTGGGAGCCGAGCGATGCGTAGGCGCGGAGCACTCGCAATGGTGCTGGCGGCCGGGGCGCTGAGCGTTGCCGAGCCAGTCAGCGCGCAGGTCGCGCCCGCCCGGCCCTATTTCTCCACCGTGACGGCGGACGAGGTGACGCTGCGGGGCAACGTGGGCGTGGCGCTGAGCACCATGCCCACGCGCGACGGGGAGGTGCGCGTGCTGGAGCTGACCGGGGACCGCCTGGACGTGCGCAACCTAGGTATCACGCTGCCGGGCAACGCGGGCGACGGCCTGCTCACCACCGGTGGCGCGGTGACCACCGTGGAGAACGCGCGCGTGGTGGCCACCGGCCTGGTCGCCACGCCAGCGGTGGCGGGCGCGGACACCGTGACCGTCGCGGTGGACGTCGCCGACGTCAACGCGGTGCGCGAGGCGCTGGGGTTGCCATCGGACGCTGCGCTTCCCGACGTCCTCATGGACCACGTCTCCCTCACCCACGTCACCCTTGAGCTGGCAAACCTCACCGGGGATAGCTTCTCCGCCCCGGTGATTGCGGTCGGCGTGGACTAGGACTCGCGGAACTGGGACTGGTGGAGCCGGTAGTAGGCGCCGTGGGCGTCGAGAAGCTCGGCGTGGGTGCCCTGCTCCACGATGCGACCGGACTCCATGACGATGATGAGGTCGGCGTCCCGAATCGTGGACAGGCGGTGCGCGATGATGAAGGACGTGCGGTCCGCACGCAACGCGTTCATGGCCTTCTGGACCAGCATCTCAGTGCGGGTATCCACCGACGAGGTGGCCTCGTCCAGAATGAGCAGCGCCGGCTGCGCCAGGAAGGCGCGGGCAATAGTGATGAGCTGGCGCTCGCCGGCGGAAATCGCGCCGCTGTCCTGGTCGATCTTCGTCTCGTAGCCGTCGGGAAGCGCGTGCACGAAGCGGTCCACGTAGGTGGCCTTCGCCGCGGCGATGACCTCCTCATCGGTGGCGTCGAGGCGGCCGTAGCGGATGTTGTCCATGATGGTGCCCTCGAAGACGACGGCGTCCTGGAGCACCATGCCCACCTGGGAGCGCAGCTCGTGCCGGGACATCTCGGTGGTGTCGACGCCGTCCAGGCGGATGGTGCCAGAATCGATGTCGTAGAAGCGCATGAGGAGGTTGACCAGCGTGGTCTTACCAGCCCCGGTGGGGCCCACGATGGCCGCGGTCTGGCCCGGCTCCACGTGCAGGGAGAGGTCCTGGATGAGTGGGGAAGCGGGATCGTAGGAGAAGTCCACGTCCGCGAATTCCACCAGCCCCTGGGCGCGGCCGCCCAGGCGGGAGCCGGTCTGCTCGGGCGTCTCCTCCTCGGCGTCGAGGAACTCAAAGACGCGCTCTGCTGAGGCCACGCCGGATTGCACCTGCTGCATCATGCCGCCGAGCTGGCCCAGCGGCTGGTTGAACTCACGCGAGTACTGGATAAAGGCCTGCGCCCCTCCCAAGGTCAGAGTGCCGGAAGCCACCTTGAGCGCGCCCAGCACCGCGATGACCACGTAGGACAGGTAGGAGATGAACTGCATGATCGGCATCATCATGCCGGCCAAGAACTGTGCCAGCGAGGCAGAGCGGAAGAGCTCCTCGTTGCGCTTATCGAATTCTTCGGTCATGGCGTCGATGCGGCCGAAGACGGTGGCGAGGTCGTGGCCGGAGAAGGCCTCCTCCACCTGGCCGTTAAGATCGCCGGTGGCCTTCCACTGCGCCTTGAATTGCTTCTGTGCGCGGGAACCAATGACCGCGACGATGACCAGCGTGAGCGGCAGCGCCAAGAGTGCCACAAGCGCCAGCTGCCACGAGACGGTAAACATCATGACCGTAATGCCCACGACCATGAGCAGGTTGTAGAACAGCTGCGAAATGGCCTGCTGGAGGGCGGATTGGATATTGTCGGCGTCGTTGGTCGTGCGAGAGAGCAGGTCGCCGCGCGAGTTGGAATCGAAGTAGTTGAGCGGCAGGCGGTTAATCTTGGCCTCGATGCGCTCGCGCAGCTCGAAGACCACCTTCATCACCAGCGAGTTGAGCAGGTAGCCCTGCCACCACTGGAACAGCGAGGACACCACGTACATCGCGATCACGATGCCGATAATCGTGCCCAGCTTGTCAAAGTCAATGCCAAAGCCCGGGTTGAGGTCCATGGCGGAGGCCATGTCCGCGAACTTGTCCTGGCCCTGGGCGCGCATCGCCTCGATAGCCTGGTCCTTCGTCACGCCTGGCGGCATCTGGCGCGAAATCACGCCGGAGAAAATCACGTCGGTGGCCTTACCCATCACCTTCGGCGCGGCCACGGCGAGGACCACGCACACGATGTTCATCGCGCCAATCGCCCACAGCTGCACCTTGAACGGTGCGAGCAGGCCGAAGAGGCGCTTGGCGGAAGGCCAGAAGGCCTTGGCCTTGCGCGGGGCGGCCTCGCCGGTCTTCTCCTCCAGCTCCGCAGTCTCGTGATCGTTGTGCGTTGCGTCGAGCTTCTCAGCCATTTATGCCACCTCCGCGGTCTTCTGGGAATCCACGATTTCGCGGTACGTATCGGAGTTTTCCAGCAGCTCCTCGTGCGTGCCGCGCGCAACGATGCGTCCGGCGTCCATGACCAGAATCTGGTCGGCATCCACAATCGAGCTCACGCGTTGCGCCACGATGATGGTCGTGGCCTCGGCGGTGTAGTCGCGCATGGCGTCGCGCACGGCGGCGTCGGTCAGCACGTCCAGCGCGGAAAAGGAATCATCGAACAGGTACACCAGCGGGCGCGCGACGAGCATGCGGGCAATGGACAGGCGCTGGCGCTGGCCGCCGGAGACGTTGGTGCCGCCCTGGGCGATGTGCATGTCCAGGTCCTCGACGAAGTCCGCCTGGGCGGTGCGCAGCGCTGCCCACAGCTCCTCATCGGTGGCCTCTGGGGCGCCGAGGCGCAGGTTGGAGGCGACGGTGCCGCTGAACAGGTACGGCTTCTGCGGCACGAGGCCCACACGCTTGACGACGTCCGCCCGGGCCATATCGGCCACATTCGTACCGTCGAGCAGCACCTGGCCCTGCGTGGGCAGGTAGAGGCGCGGGATGAGCGAGAGCGCGGTGGTCTTGCCGGAGCCCGTCGCGCCGATGAGCGCGGTGGTGGTGCCGGGGGTGGCGGTAAAGGAGACGTCGTGAAGCACGGGCTCATCGGCGCCGGCGTACTGGAACGTGACGTTATCAAGCTCCACCACGCCCTCCGAGCGCTCCGGGGTAACGGGGTGGGTGGGCTCGGTGATGGAGGGCTCGTGGTTGAGGACATCGGTGATGCGGCGAGCGCAGATGATGGCGCGCGGGAGCATCATGGCCATGAAGGTGCCCATCATGACTGCGGCGAGAATTTGCAGCAGGTACTGCAGGAACGCGGTGAGCGAGCCGACCTCCACCAGACCCTCGTCCACGCGGTGGCCGCCAAACCACAGGACCGCGCCCGTGGCCACGTTGAGGATGACCGTGATGATGGGGAACATGAGGATGAACAGCTGGCCCACCTTGAGTGACAGGCCGGTGAGGTCCTGGTTGGCGTCGCGGAAGCGCTTCGCCTCGTGCTCCTCGCGGGTAAACGCACGGACGACGCGGATGCCGGCGATTTGCTCGCGCAGCGTGCCGTTCATGGTGTCGAGCTTGCCCTGCCAGGAGCGGAAGAGCGGCATGAGGCGCAGGATGATGGCGGTGATGGCGGCCAGCAGGACCACGACGGACACGACCACGAGCCAGGACAGGCCGGCGTCCTCGCGCACAGCCATGATGATGCCGCCGATGGACATGATGGGGGCGGTGACCATGAAGCTGAGGATCATCATGTAGACCATCTGGATCTGCTGGACGTCATTGGTGCCGCGGGTAATGAGGGTGGCCGTGCCGAAGTGGCTCATGTCCTCGGCGGAGTAGCGGGTAACGCGGCGGAAGACGTCCGAGCGCAGGTCGCGACCGAGGCCCATCGCCGTGCGCGAGCCGAACCAGATCGCGGCAATGGCGGCGATGACCTGAATGAAGGCCACGGCGAGCATGATGCCACCGGTGCGCCAGATATAGTCGACGTCCACCTGTGCCACTCCTCGGTCAATGATCTTCGCGTTGAGCGAAGGCAGGTAGAGCGTGGCGGCGGTGGAGAGCGCCTGGAGGATGAGAACCGCGATGACGTAGCCGGCGTACGGCTTTGAGCGGGATAACAGTATGCGAACGAGTTCCATAAACCAGCGATTCGTGCGGAGTGTGCAGTGACCGCGCAAGTTTATCCCTTGTGGTTGCGCGGGCGCTAGCCCGTGCGTCTAGCTCGCGCGCGTGGTGTGCAAGATGAATGTCTCCGGTGGGGTGAGGCGCTCAACGGCGAGGGCGATCCGCTGAGTCGACGTTTCCCCTACGCGCATGGCGTGATGGAGGATGGCTCCTTCGTAAAGCGCGTCAAGCACCAGCGTGGTGGGTTCATCAAAATAGGTGGAGAGGATTTCCTGACATGCACGTGTCCATTCCAGGAGGATCATGCGATGGCGTGGCCGGCGAAGCGATAGTGCGTAAAGTTCGCTGCCTAGGATGAGATCGGTGCGTGAACTGGCGGTAGCCGAGAGCATGTCCACGGTGGCGGCTCGAGCGTCCTTGAGCGTGGAGACGCCTTCGTAGAATTCTCGAAACTCGGTAACTGAGCGGTGAGTGAAGCTCTGGAATGCGGCGTTTATGAGGCCGTCTTTATCAGAGAAATAATAGGCAATGGAGCCGAGCGCCACATGCGCCTCTGCAGCGACTGCACGCAGGGTTAGTCCTGCGACGCCTTCGCGGACAATGGTGTTTAGCGCAGCAGTTATGATGAGTTCCCTGCGCTGTGTACCTTCTCTAGACATCTCGCTCCCTGTGTGTGGTGATCCTTCAGTCTAGTGTTCGCATGTACTGAGCAGTGGGAAGTCGGCAGCATGTGGGCGGAGAAGGCTTTATTAGGCCTGGCTTGGCTCCTTCTTCATGAAAATCTTCCAGAGGCCAAGCAGCGCAACCACGGCCCATACCGCCTCAACGATGAACAGTCCTGGGTTAAAGGGTGAAATTGCGGTGTAGACAAATCCTGTAGCGCCGAGGAAATTGAGGGATTGGTACAGCGGGGAATCGGCCGTCAGAACGCGGAAGTTGAGAAGGCCGTAGGCCACGACGAACAGGACGCCGGCGATGATGCCGATTTCGAAAGCGAAGCTCATGGGGGTATTTCTTTCTGTCAAAAGTGGAAGCAGGTCGGGCGGGTTCTAGCCTTGGGTGGCGGCTTTCTTGCGGTCTCGGTAGATGCGGATAATTCCATACAGGCCGAAGAGGGACCAGATGAGCTCAGTGAAGAACACACCGGCATTAAAGGGCGTGGCGGCCGAAGCGGCGAGGAAGCCGGCGCCAATAAAGTTGAGGATTTGGTACGGGTAGTCGTCAACCGTCCATTTCCCAAGGTTGAGCATTGCGAATGCGAAAAGCAGCGCTACAGAGGCGATGAGGCCGAAAATGACCATGGCAGACATTGAAAAACATGTCCTTTCAAGAATGGTATGGGTGGTACATCGATGCTTCTCCGGAGCGTGGCTGCCCCTGAAGCGCGTAGCGAATTGAGCGCGTGGATTGGGGGCAGAAATTGGCGTTGAGCTCGACATTGCCAAGTTAAGCACCGCCGCGTCGCGTGCGGTAAATGGGACAAACGGACGGTTTGTGAACACTTGTCTAAACTGCAGCTGGCGGGCTCGGGCGCTAGTTGAACGGCCGTCCATATTCGCTTGATGCTTGGGGTGGGGGTTTACTGAAGTTTAGGGAGCTGAGAAAAGCTCCAGCCTGCCTCCAGCGTTGCGAATCTCCGGTAGGGCAGGTGTTGCCAGCAGGTGACGGTAGCGAGTCACCTGGACACGAGTGCCCAGCGATGGTCACGGGCGAAGCACGCCTGCGGATCGCAGCTGGCGCGATAGGAGAAGTAGCTCATGTCCGCCTTACCAACATCGGTCGACCCAAACCTTCATGACATCTCTTTGCACGTCAAACCGGGCAAAGAGCGTGCACCTTTCTTTCGCTATTTTCGCTTCAATCTGCCAAAGCTAACCCGAGCCGTGATAGTGGCCATCATGACCCTTCAAGGGGGTCTTGCTTGGTACGTGGCGCGGACCGAATTCTTGATTTTCCCTGGGCAGGAAGTTGTCCTTTATCTCCTCGTCGTCTTGTGCGTCGTCGTCGCTGCCCTCGGCGCCGTGACGCCGTGGCGTGTGTGGGACTTCGGGCTCATCCCCGCGGTGGGATCGCTGCTTCTGTTTGTCGGTGGTCTTGCCGGCACACCGCCTTGGGGATGGAACGGAGCCGATGTATATCTGGCCGCCGCATGGAATACAACAGCCTTGTGTGGCCTCGCTTACCTCGCTCTGTACTGGGCGCTGGACTATGGCGTGCTCGTTGCCTACCCGGACGATCAAGGATTTGAGGACTAATCATGTTGACTGAATTTCCCGCATGGCTACGCATCGAACACTTTGTCAATATCCTCTTCGTTACGCTTTTCATCCGAAGCGGCATCGAAATCCTAGGAACGTTCCCCAAGCTGCACCGTTCGATCCACACGCCCCTAGGAAAACAGTGGGCCCAGTTTTCTGTTAAGCAGAAGCGCAAGCATAAGTACTTCCCGGTTTCCGGTGAGTATGAAAACTACAGCCCCATCGTCTCTCTTCCGGGCTATGGAGCCTTGGGACAAGGCCGCTACTGGCACTTCATCTCGGTGATGGGGTGGTTGCTCCTACTGGTTATCTACTGGGGGCTTTTACTAGCGACGGGACAGTGGCGTCGTTACTGGCCTGAAAACTGGGGCGTTTTTGCCCAAGCCTGGGATGATCTCGTCCACTACTTAGGCTTCCAAATCCCCAGCGCGATGGACGGTTACCCATTCAATGCCATCCAACAGCTGTCTTATGGCTTTGTCGTCCTCATCTTGCCTATGTGGATGATTCTCACCGGCATGTTCCAGTCGCCTGCCATCAATAACCACTTCCCTCGGATTTCCAAGGCAATGGGCGGCCGCCAGGTCATTCGCACCCTGCACTTTTGGGGGCTTGTTGCCTACCTGGTCTTCATTCTCATTCACGTGAGCATGGTGGTCATGCACGGCTACGGCCACGAGGTTTCCAAGATGGTCTTCGGACACGCTGATAAGCCAGTAGCTGGCGGCATCATTTTCACGATGGGACTTATGCTCATTGTCTTCGTCCACATCTGGGCCACGAAGACCTCCCTCAAACGCCCGATGACAGTCGCCGCGATACACAACGCTGTGGTGCGCCCCTTTACACGGTTTCTGCGTGCCAAGGCGCCATCGCGCCAACGCGGGGTGTATGCCGATTCAGAGGTCACCAAGGCGCCACATCATAGGGCCTCGGGCATGCCGCCGGGTTCCGAGGAATACATGGCGCTCCTGTGCAACGGATTTGAGAAGGACTACGTACTTGAAATTGGTGGGTTCGTCGAAAAGCCCATGCGTCTGACCTTGGAGGACTTGCGCCGATTTTCGGCCGGGCATTCCCAGAATACGGTGCACCATTGTGTCCAAGGATTTACTTCTGTGGGAAAGTGGGAAGGTGTTCCGTTGGCGCAGCTCTTGGATTTAGTCAAACCTCTGGACGGGGCCTCCGACGTCGTTGTACATAGCTTCCAGAACATGACCCGCGACGATGATAACTACAGCGGTTCGTACTACTACGAGTCCATGCCCATGGTGGAAGCGCGCCAACCGGAAACGCTCATCGCTATCGGCTATGACGGCGGCGAGATTCCGATCAAGAACGGTGCACCCATGCGCTTGCGACTGGAGACGTCGACTGGTTTCCGTTCTGCCAAGTGGCTCGACCGTATCGAAGTTGTCAACCGTTTCGACATAGTGGGCAACGGGCGCGGTGGCTTCTTCGAAGACACTGACAGCTACGACCGCCTGCAAATGCTTTAGGAGTACGCCATGTCACGAGCACTCTATGAAGACCTCTTCTTAAACCCTGAACAGATTGAGCGCGTGCGCAGCTACATTCGCCAGGTGGATTTTCACCTGCCGGGGGCTACCAGCGCAGACTTTGCCATCAATCAACACGCGCGCTACTTGGGGTACATGTTCCAACAAGAAGATTTGGAATCCTATGGCGTGGGGTTGGAATGCACCGCGCCGGGAATGGAGCACCAGCGCACGTTTATCAGGATGTCGCGCGGGCAGCTGCTAGGGCACGAGGACGCACCCATTCTGGCGGTCAACGATCCTGTTTTGGCAGCAGATGCCATGACGTTACATCGCTTTTACGACGAAGAGCGACGCCCGTTGCGTCATGGAGAGGAGACATATTCCTCCGATGCGGGCGCTCCCGGTGCCGATATGGACTTGTCCATGGTTGAACAACAACTTCGCGACATCGTAGCGTTCCACAACGGCGAACCAGTGCCAGGTAACCAGGAGATCCTGGACCTGCGTGTGTATTGGGGAACGCTCTTGGCGGGGCGCTATCCACGCCTGAAACACCTGGAGAAGTCCGGGCGGCTGTCGGCGCCGCAAGCTGACAGGTTGCGTGCGGTAGAGGCCGAGATCAATTCGGTCGAGGGGATTCTGCACTCCCTGGGGCTGGCTACCCTCGAGGACCTCACCAAGCCCAAGCGCGAGGACGGTTAGAAGCAGACCGGGGCGCGCTGGGCGCGGGCGGCGACGGCCTCCCAGTCCTCTACCTCTGCCGTCGGACGGCACAGGCCCTCCCACGTGGTGACGGCGACCCCGCGCGCCATGAGCTCCAGCAGCACCAGGTGGCGGTCGCCGGAGGCGGACAGCTGGTTGAGGTCCGTGTGGCTAATATCGGCGTCCGGGCCGTCGCCGACGCGCACATTGCCGATGAGCCTAAGGCGCGGCGTGGTGCCTTTGGGGCACGGCGCGGCCTCCGATTCGTCCTGGGCGCCGGCTAGCCCGGCGAAGCGGCGCAGCAAGCCGAAGGGCGCAGGGCACTCACAGTAGAGGTCCACACACAGGCCGGCTCCAACCAGCCGTTCGGCGGTGGAGAGCGCGGCCGGGCTGTCCCCGACAATGGCTACACGCTGCATGGCAACCCCTTCAGTTCGGACTTTCTAGACTATCTAGTCTGTAAATCTAGTCCGCTCGGTTCATATCGGCCAATTTTTATTCGCCCTAGCGGCCAAGCTCACAGCACGTGGAGCCTCCGCCCGGCTGCGCCGACCGCCTGAGGCACATAAGGTGAAGTGCCATGACCGAACCGATCAACCTGCTGGACCGCGGCGATTACCGCGACCCCAGCATCAGCCCCGAGGGCACGCGAGATACCGCTCCGCTCGACCCCGCCGTGGCCGCGCGCAATCAAGAACTCGTCGACGACTGGGCAGACAAGCTCTATAACGCCTCCGCCGAGACCATCACCGAGTGGGCCGCCGAGCACGCGCCGGGCCGCCTCGCGGTGACGATGTCCATGGAAAACACCGTCCTGGCAGAGCTCGCCCACCAGGCGAAGCTCGACGCCGACCTGCTCTTCATTGACACCGGCTGGCACTTTGAGGAGACGCTGGCGGTGGCGGGAGACGTCGAGAAGCGCTATGCGGACCTGCCCTTGGTCAGGGTCCTGCCGATTCTCAGCCCGGAAGAACAGGACAAGATTTACGGTCCGCGCCTCTACGCGCGCGATACCGCGGCGTATAACCGCATGCGCAAGGTGGAGCCGCTCAATATGGCGATGGACCCGTACGTCGGCTGGGTCACCGGCCTGCGCCGCGCCGATTCCGAGCACCGCGCCACTGCCCCGGCGCTGAGCCTGGACCGCACCGGCCGGCTGAAGATTTCCCCGATTATCACCTGGGACCTCGACGACACCGACGCCTACATCAAGGCACACGATTCTCATCATCCACCCGCTCACCCTCAAGGGCTACCGCTCGATCGGTTGCGCGCCCCTGACGTTCCCGGTGGGCGAGGGCGAGGACGCGCGCTCCGGCCGCGTGTTCGCCGACGGCAAGACAGAATGCGGGTTGCACGAATAATGACTCTTTCACCACACCTTCACGAGCTTGAGAATGAATCCCTCCACATCCTGCGCGAGGTGGCCGGGCAATTCGACAAAGTAGGCCTGCTGTTTTCCGGCGGCAAGGACTCCGTCGTGGTCTTCGAGCTGGCGCGCCGCGCGTTTGCCCCGGCGACCGTGCCGTTTGAGCTCATCCACGTCGACACCGGCCACAACTTCCCGGAAGTCATCCAGTTCCGCGACGAGCTGGTGGAAGAAACCGGCGCCCGCCTCCACGTGGCCCTGGTGCAGGACTGGATCGACCGCGGCGACCTGCAGGAGCGCCCCGACGGCACCCGCAACCCGCTGCAATCCGTACCGCTGGTGGAGACCATTGCGGAGCGCGGCTACGACGCCGTCCTGGGCGGCGCGCGCCGCGACGAGGAACGTGCCCGCGCCAAGGAGCGCATCTTCTCCATCCGTGATTCCTTCGGCGGCTGGGACCCGCGCCGCCAGCGCCCCGAGCTGTGGGACCTCTACAACGGCGGCAAGATGGCCGGCGAGAACGTGCGTGTCTTCCCCATCTCCAACTGGACCGAGGCAGATATTTGGGAGTACATCGGCGCCCGCGGCCTGAAGCTGCCGTCCATCTACTTCTCCCACCAGCGCGAGGTGTTCAAGCGCAACGGCATGTGGCTGACCCCCGGCGAGTGGGGCGGGCCGCGCGAGGACGAGCAGCTGGAGACCCGCACCGTGCGCTACCGCACCGTGGGTGACATGTCCTGCACCGGTGCCGTGGAGTCCACCGCTTCGACGACGGATGAAATCCTCGCCGAAATCTCCGTGTCGACCCTTTCCGAGCGCGGCGCCACCCGCGCCGACGACAAACTGTCCGAGTCCGCTATGGAGGACCGCAAGAAGGAAGGCTACTTCTGATGACGATTACCCCCGCACCGAATGTTGGCGCGCTTAAGCAGCGCGACACCCTGCGCCTGTGCACCGCCGGTTCCGTCGATGATGGCAAGTCCACCTTCGTCGGCCGCCTGCTCTATGACACCAAGTCCGTGCTCGCGGACCAGGTGGAGTCCATGGAGCGTTCCTCCGCCGACCGCGGCTTTGACGGCATGGACCTCTCGCTGCTGGTGGACGGCCTGCGCGCCGAGCGCGAGCAGGGCATTACCATCGACGTGGCCTATCGCTACTTCGCCACGGACAAGCGCACGTTCATCCTGGCCGATACGCCGGGCCACGTGCAGTACACGCGCAATACGGTCACCGGCATGTCCACCTCCCAGGTGGTGGTGCTGCTTATCGACGCCCGCCATGGCGTTGTCGAGCAAACCCGCCGCCACCTCAACGTCGCAGCGCTGCTGGGTGTGCGCCACGTGATTCTGGGCGTGAACAAGATCGACCTGGTGGACTACGACGAGGCGACGTTCCGCGCTATCGAGTCCGAGTTCAACGACATCGCCGCGCGTCTGGGCATTACGGATTCGGTGGCCATCCCGATTTCCGCGCTGAAGGGCGACAACGTGGTGGAGGGCTCTGAGAACATGTCCTGGTACGACGGGCCCACCGTGCTCGAGGTGCTGGAGACTGTCCCGGTGACGGGCGGCCGCGCGGAGGACCTGGACTTCCGTTTCCCCATTCAGTACGTCATCCGTGAGCACGCCTCCGATTACCGCGGCTACGCCGGCCGCGTGAAGGCGGGCTCCATTTCGGTGGGGGATACGGTGACCCTGCCCGGCGGGCGCACGTCCACGGTGACGGGCATTGATACCGCCGACGGCGCGCTGGCTGAGGGCCAGTCCGCCACGGCGGGGGATTCGGTGGTGCTGTTGCTTGCCGACGACATCGACCTCGCCCGCGGCGACCTCATCGCTGGCTCCGAGCGCCCAGAGGCCACCCGCGAGTTCGCCGCCACCGCGGTGGTGCTCACAGAAAAGGACCTCACGCCGGGTCAGATGCTCAAGCTGCGCTACGGAACCGCGCTGGTCAAGGCTCGTGTGGCGTCGGTAGACCGCGTCCTGGATTTGGACGGGGTGGCTGACCATGACTCGCCAGAGTCCGCCACGCTGAATGACATTGCCTACATCACCGTCCAGACTCAGGCGGAGCTGCCGGTGGAGGACTACGCCGCGCGTGGCGCGGTGGGCAACTTCTTGCTCATTGACCAGTCCACGGGCAACACGCTGGCGGCTGGGTTCGCCGGCCAGCGTCTGCGCTAAGCGCAGTCCGCGCCTGCTTTAGGCGTTGGGGGCCTTTTTGCGTCCGAGGGTCTTGCGCAGGGACCAGATGAACTCCGCGATCATGAGGTAGACCGGCGTGCCGCCGGCGACCATGAAGAAGAAGGCGATAGCGGAGCTGGCATCCTCCGCGTAGTCATCGGCGCCGAGAAGCAGCTCGGCGCCGCTGGCGCTGCCGACCTCCAAAAGCGCGCCCAGGCCGCGCAGGGTGGAGATGATCCAGAGGAAGGCCAAAAGGCCCCAGACGATGCACCACTGGACGGACTGGCAGCGCTGGCGGGAGGGCTCTACGGGGAAGGAAAAGGAGCTCAGGTCCACGTTGAACTGGTTGCCGCCAGTGGCGTTTGAGGACTGCGGCATGAGCTGCACGCCGGACGTGGAGTGGCCCGCTAGCCCCATGCTCTGCGGGCCCTGTACGCCGCGGTCCCCGGCGGGCAGGGCGGCGATCTGGCGGATGCGGGCGACGTCGACGTCCGCGCCGAAGGGGGCGGAAATCTCTTCGTCGTAGACCGCGCGGCGGGACGGGACGGAGAAGATCTCGCGGGCGGTGGCGAGCTCGTCGCGCTTCGCCGCGTCTCCGGGGCTCACCTCCGCCAGCTGGCGGTCGATATCGGCGGTCAGGGAAGCCGAATCGGCCTGGCGGTTAAGTCCGAGAGAAGAATAGAGGTTGTGGTGAGCCATTGCGTCCTTTCGCGTTAGCAGGGGTCGGTGAAGTCGGCATCGTTGTTGAGGGAGCGGGCGTTTCCGCCGCCATGCCGCGCCTTGAGTGTACAGACCTCATCGACGCTTTTGCCTGCTTCGTAGTAGACGGCGTAGACCTGTTTGCCGTCCACGACGTCCCGCAGCGAGCTGCAGGTAGAGCCCGGCATGACCTTGGCGCCGGAGTAGTAGGCCTGCACGCGGTCGATTTCCGACTGCGGCGATTGCCCCGGCGGGATGAGCAGCGAGTCCACGATGAGCACCCAGCGGCCGTCGCAGACGGGAGAATCTCCGGCTGGCTCATCGGTGGCGCACAGCGGGATGTCAGCGAGAATCTCCGCAGGCACGCCGTCTTTTTCCAGCGTGCCGCGGTCCCAGCAGCTGATGTGGGAGGGCTCAGCCCGCCCGTGCGGCGCGTAGGAGGTCCACTCGGTGCCTGACCACGAGTAGAGGTAGTAGGACGTGCTCCTGTCTTGGGCGAAGAAGAGCCAGTCGCCGTCGCAGATGATGCCTACAGGGTTGCTGACCTGGCGGAGGACAACGTCCGCCGCGGCGCCGCACTTATCCGGCTGTGCTGCAGCGGAGGTGGTGGCGGGCGCAGGAGTGTTGCTCGCGGCGGGCGAGGGTTCGGTGGTGGCAGTGCTTTCCAAGCTCTGCGCCGACGCCCCTGTCTTAATCTGCGTGAACGCCGCAGCGTCGTCCGGGGCTGCCTCCGGGTGGGAGGGGGCGGTGACCAGCCAGGTCACCGCGGCGGTGAGCGCGAGGAGCGCAATCACAGCGACGACAGCGAAGATCGTGCGCCCCGCGGCCGACGAGCCGGCCGCACCGGCGGGAGCAGCGGGTGCTGGATGCGAGTCAGGAACAGCTCTGTACTGAGTGGGCGCATCCGAAGGGAAGTTGTCAGTCATCCAGAGAGCTCCTTACATTGACAAAGAGGCGGGGAGAGAACACCAGAGAATGAGTGGCTTCCAAGGAAACCGTGTCACACTATAGCCTTGCGCCTGCCACTTTTGCCCATTAGTGACTCGATTTCGGGGTTGAATCCCCAGTTGGCGGCAACGGGCATGTCATTCCTGTGCCGTGCGGGTGACGGTCGGGGGAGGCGTCGCCAAGCGCAGGCGTCCCTTAACGTGTGAGGCGTAGTCCCAGGCGTGACCGTCCACAAACAGGGGGAAATTAGTGCGGAACGTCCCCGGTCATGATGCACTCCTGGAGGTCCTCGTCCCAATGGAATCCCGCCTGCGTGGTCCCGGATGCCTCCGCATTGCCCTCGCCTGCGCGCGGCCAGCGGTATGTCACGGCAATCTCGGAATCGTTCACCTGCTTAATCCGCGGGGCAAAGCCGTAGGCCTCGAAGGTGCCCGTGCCCAGGTACTCGCCGTTGTGGAAGAGGAGGATGTGGTACGGCGAGGACACCGTCGCGCCCTCGATGGTGACGGTCATCCAAGACAGCGCCGCGCAGGAGTCATAGCCGGAATCGGCGAGGCGCCAGGGCCGGTTGAAGCCGGGGAGCGGATCGAGCTTCGACATCGCCTCGGCGTAGGCTGCCTGCTGGTCGGGGCCGCAGCCATCAGACGCGGCCGCAGTGCTTTCCGACGTCGGCTCCTGCCGCACCGTCTGCGTCACCGTCGTGGTCTGGGGCGCCGTCGACTCCGAGCTGCGTTCCGGGCTGCTCTGCTCCGTGGTGCTGTGTTCCTTGACCGCGGAGAAGGCCGGCGCAGCGTCCGGCGCCGCGGTGCCCGCGGGCCGTTCTCCGCAGGCAGTCAGGGTGCAGCACGCAAGAAGGGCGGCCACAGTGGGCAGGGTGCGGCGGGCGGTAAACACGGTGGGAGCTGTCCTTTGAGAGAGGCTGTGCGCTGACACGCTCAATGGTAGGCGCGTAGCGGTTGCAGCGGGGGCTAGCAGGGGTCGGTGAAGTCAGCGTTGTTGTTGAGCGAGCGCGCGTTGCCGCCGTACTGGGCCTTGAGCTCGCAGACCTTGTCCACGCTGTGGCCGGCGTCGTAGTACACGGCGACGATCATGTTGTCGCCAGACCAAGCGCGCAGGGACGTACAGGCCCCGCCCTGGAGAATCTCGGAGCCCGGGTAGCGATGCTGGACGCGGTACGGCGCGGAGTAGGGTTCGGTGTTCGGCGGGATAAGGACGGATTCGACGATGAGGATGTACCTCCCATCGCACTTCTCGGACCAGCCGCCCGAGGACGACGTGGTCTCTGCGGTGGACGTGGCCGCGTCGCCGTCGCACAGCAGCAACTGGTCTAGCAGCTCCGCCGGCGCGCCCTGAGCCTCGAGCGTGCCGCGGTCATAGCAGGACAAGTTGGTCACCACAGTCTTGCCGTCAGTGTAGTATCGCTGCCAGCCACCGTCGGCCCACGTGTACAGTCTCACCAGGTCGGTCCTGTATTCGCCCGCGCGAAGCCACGAGCCGTCACAGTACATCACCACCGGGTTGCGAAACTGGCTGAGCTGGGCCTCGGCCATACTGGTGCACTTTTCTTCTTCGGACGGGCCGGCGGGTTGAGTGCTGTGCGGCGTGGTCGCGGAAGGCTGTTCTGCCGGCGGGACGGATTCGGCCACCTGCTCCGTCGTGGCTTCAAGGGCATGGAAGTTGGGCGCGGGCTTCTCGGCGTCGCTGGGCTCAGCGTTGCGCATGACTGCCCAGGCCCCACCACCGACGAGTCCGATGACGGCGAGGGCGGCGACGACTATCAGCGCGATGCGCGCGCCCGCGCCGGTGGAGTGCGCCGAGGGGTTGTTGTCGTTCACTAGTGGTGCTCCTTTGTGCGGTGTGGAAGAGAAGGTGCGAGAAGAATCAATTCGCGTCTCACTATAGGCACGCGGGGTACAGGTTCACTTCCGAATCGGCAGGTGACAGGGCTGGTGAACGCGGTCGTGAGAGAAATCGGTGTAGCACGTGGGGATTAGGGATGACACGCAGGTGGTAGGGTGGGCCGCGGCTACGCGGTGGACCATAAGCGTCTTACCTCGGCGTTCCGCCTCCCAAAGCAGGCGCCCGGCGCGCGTCGCTGCGTGTCGGGCGTGGTCTTAAGCTAGGCCAGAATTCACATCAAAAATGAGCGAGGAAGGTTCCCCATGGCACTCGAGCGCAACCTCAACGCGGCAGAATTACACGCCACGCGCAACCGGGTGAGCGTGTCACCCGACGTGCTCCGCAGGCTCGCGGGGGTCCTGGGCTACGCCGACATCGAGGCCTTTGGCTCTGATACGCAGACGGAGCTGAGCAAGGTCTTTGACGTGGGAGACATCATTGATTTGATGATGCTCAGCCAGCTGCCCGGCCTGGAGGTCGCGCCGGGCGTGGAACAGCAGGTGGAGGGCGAGGTGGCCGCGCAGCTGCTGCGCCGCATCGGCGCGGGCGATTACCTCACTCGTCAGCAGGCGCACGATAGGCTGCCGCGGGCCACGGTGATGCTCTACCGCATGGGGCACCCGCGCCTGTGGGCCTTCGCCACCCGCCAGCGCTTGCCCCGGGACGCGGAGAAAGTCATCCCGGAGTCCTTCCATCGTGACGTCACCGGGCCCTACACCACGCCGGAGGAGGCCTGGCTGGGCATGTATGTGGCCGACGCCACGCACCTAAGCGAGCTGGATACGCGGGTGGAGGGCGCAGGGCTTGACGACGACCGCCAGCAGCGTCTCCGCCTGGGCATGAGCCTGGCGGATACCTACCGCCAGGTGTGGAGCTCCGCCCGCGGGCATTGGCGGGTTAGCCCCAACACCACCTACATCGTGCCTTCCCGCCTGGGCTATTGCCCCTTCGTCTTCCGCGTGGCTGAGGGCGGGTGGCGCTGCGATTCTTTCGATGGCGGGCAGGACAGGTACATGGCCACCGAGGGCTATTGGATCGACGCCGAGCACGAGCGCCTCATTCACCTGGGCTCGCCGGATCCGGACGATTGTTGGCTGCCCACGGCGAGCGTTGCCGCGGAGCCACCCAGTGAGACGGACCTGCAGGTGGCCCGGGCGTTGTCGGGGAAGCTGATCGCCTTAGGGGCGGCGCAAAAGAACATCACGATCCGGCTGCGGCAGAAGAACCGGACGCTGAACTTTGACTAGCTAGTGCCGGGGGACGTCGCCCGTCATGACGACCTTGTTCTGCGCGTCGTCCCAGCGGAAGGTGGCCTCGGTGGTGCCGGTGGGGTTGGCGTTGGCCTCGCCCTCGCGCGGCCAACGATAGGTGACAGCGATTTCGGAACTGCTCTTTCGGGTTACCGAAGGATAGAAGCCCTGGGGCTCCTGGGTGGCGGTGCCAATGTAGTGGCCATAGTGGAAGAGCATGATGTGGTACGGCGAGGACGCTGTTCCGTCTTCGATGCCGAGGGTGAGCCAGGTCAGCTCGTCGCAGGGGCGGAAGTTCGAGAAGTCAGACAGGACCCAGTCGTGGCCGTGCCAGGCGGGGATGGTGTCGATGCCTGATTCGTAGGCTGCCTGCGCGCCCATGGTGTGGCAGTCCTGGGGAGCTGCGGTGTCTGTCGCGGTGTCTGTTGCGGTGTCTGTTGCGGCGGGTTGCTCCGGCTGCGGCTGGGTGGAGCCGGCAGGGGAGGACGTGGTGGTCTCGAGGGCCGGGGCGCTGGCCAGCGTGTCCGGCGTCATCGACTCGGCGGGCGATTCTGCCTGCTGGGCGGGCGTGCACGCGGCCAGGGGGATGGTCAGTAGGGCGACGGTGGTGATTCGGGTGAACATGATTCCTCCTTCTGTGGCCCCGACCCTATAAGTTCTTGGCGGCCTCGTGGCGAGTGTGGGGACTGTTCTTCACGGGTAGTGTCACAGGCATGGAGAATCTATCTGGTCGCACTTTGTTCGTTGCCGCGGTGGACGCGGAGGCTGCGCACGTCCCGGAGGGGGAGCCGCTGCTCATCACGGGGATTGGCACGGTTCCGGCGGCGATTGAGCTGACGAACGCGTTGGCGTCGGCAGAAGCGCTGCCGGAGCGCGTGATCAATATTGGTACCGCTGGGGCGCTGCGCGACGATTTCGCCGGCGTCTTCGAGGTCTCCCACGTGCGCAAGCACGACTTCCACCTCGACGTGCTCAGCGATATTTCCCGCTACCTGCTGCCGGAGGTCATCGAACTAGAGACCTCGGGCACGCTGCCGACGGCCACGCTGGCCACGGGGGATTCCTTCATCTCCGATACCGAGACCCGCACGCGTTTGGCTGCAGATTCGGAGCTGTGTGACATGGAGGGCTACGCCATCGCCGCGGTGTGCAGAAAGTTTGGGGTGCCGTGCACGCTGCTCAAGCAGGTCTCCGACACCGCGAATGAGGAGTCGTACGGCACCTGGGCTACGGTGCTCGACCGCGCGGCGGAGGAGCTGGCGGCGGCCACCAGCACAGTGACCCACAGTGACCGCTGACTAAGGCTCCCACAGCGCCCTTTGTGTGGGGCGGCTAGGCGGAGGCGTGGCGCGCGTGGCTGCCTTCCAGGTGCTCGTAGAGCTCCATGACGGTCTCGTGGCCCTCGGTAGTGGAGATCTTGATGTTCTCCGCGTCGAGCTCGCCGGCGCGCAGGCTGGCCATCTCCTGGTGGTAGCGGAAGACCACCGCGATGGTGGCGGCCACCGGCACGGCGAGGAAGGCGCCGATGATGCCGGCTAGCGCGGAACCCACGGTCACGGAGAGCAACACCATGGCCGCATGCAGGCCCATGGCCTTGGACTGCAGCATCGGCTGGAGCACGTTGCCCTCCACCTGTTGGACGATGATGATGAGGGCGAGGGCCAAGAGAGCCTTGGTGAGGCCATCGGAAACCAGTGCGATGATGACGGCCAAGGCGCCTGCGGTGACCGCACCGATGACCGGGATAAAGCTGGCGAAGAAGGTGACCACGCCAATAACCAGAGCAAGTGGGACTTGAAGGATCCAGAGGCCGATGCCGATGAGGATGCCGTCGACAGCCGCCACGGCCGCCTGGGCCTGGATGAAGCCAGAGAGCGTGTTCCACACGCGGGTGAGCAGCTCAGTGGCGTGCCAGCCCGCGGAGTATCCGGTGTAGGTGCGCAGCCACGGCAGGAACTTGTCGCCGTCCTTGAGGATGAAGAAGGCGACGAAGAGCATGATAGCTAGGGCCATGGCGATCGAACTAGCCATCGACACACCGGAAATCACCCCGGTGGCGATGTTGGAAGCTTGGCCCTTGATGAAGGTCATGGCGTCATCAAGTACTTCCTGCATCTTCTCCGCATCGATATCGAAGGGCAGGTCATTGGCCATTTCAACGAGCTTATTCAAGCCGTCCTCGGCCTGACTGACCAGCGCTGCGCCCTGGGAGGAGACCACCGGGGCCATCGCCGCGAAGACGCCGCCGATGATGGCCAAGAAACCCAGCAACGTGGTGATGGAGGCCAGCGCGCGGGGGAACTTATGCTCGCGCAACCAGTTGGTCACGGGGAAGAGCACCGTGCATACCAGGATGGCCAGGATGACCGGCAGCAGGCCTACCCAGATGAACTTCAGCAGGTAGCCAGCCAGGCCGACGCCTGCCACCACGATGATGAAGATCAAGCACACCTTGGCCAGGGAGATGGCGTCGCGCCCGAGGACACGGGACTTGTCGTCGGTCTCTGAGGGGTGGAGGACGGCTTCTTCGCTAATGGGCTCCGCCGTCGACGCTTCAGAGGCAGCAGCAGAATGCCCCGCGCCAGAAGCCGCGGCGGTGGAGGACTGGGGGTCGGTGCCCGAGCGGGCACCGTCGCCGTTGTTGTTACTCATGCGCTCTATCTTTACACATGAGAGCGCGATCTTACTTATGCGCGGATGCTGCTGACCTTCCGGATGATGCCGAAGCGGTGCATGGTCACCGAAACTGCCTGCTCCAGGAGGAAGGGCAGGAGCTCGCGACGGCCGTCGGCCAGCACCGGCTGGTCCAGCACCACGGAGTTGGACTGCACCGCTGCCTCGTACACGCCAGGCTCCACCGAACCCACCGTGCGCACGCGTGCGGACTCCAGCCCGGCGACCTCGCGGGCGAAGGCCTCGGCACTCAGAGCTTCCACATCGAAGCCCAGCCCGTGCAGTTCAGTGGCCTTGTCCGGGGTAGCACTGAGGCGTACTGGGGAGCCGGTGCGGGTGGCGGCGAGGGCGAGGCGGGCGACGTCGCGAAGCTGCGCGTCCTCAGCAACGCGGACCTGCAGCGGGGTGAGCACCGGGCGGTAGCGGAAGACGTTGGCCTCGCAGACCAAGCCGGCGCGGTCGTGGTTGCGGCCGAACTCCTGCTGCCAGGCCAGCTGGTCCAGCTCGGCGGCGCGCCACAGCCAGGCGGTGTCTTCGTCGGACAGCCCCAGGCGCTCAAAGCCTCGCAGCTGCGCGGCCACCGGCTGGGAGATGTCGGCGTCGAAGGGGCGCAGCGGACCATCGGCCCACGTGCCGAACTGCGCCACGTAGTTCGGGCCGCCCGCCTTCGCGCCCGGGCCCATGACGGACTGCTTCCAGCCGCCGAAGGACTGGCGCTGCACAATCGCGCCCGTAATACCGCGGTTGACGTAGGCGTTGCCCACCTCGACGCGCTCGAGCCAGTAGTCAATCTCGTCGTTGTCCAGCGTGTGAATGCCGCCGGTCAGCCCGTAGCCGGTGGAGTTCTGCCACTCGATAGCCTCATCGAGGGTCTCCGCATGCATAATGCCCAGCACCGGACCGAAGCACTCGTTGACGTGGAACCAGGAGCCCGGGCGCACGTTATCGCGGATGCCTGGGGACCACAGCGTGCCCTCCTCGTTGAGCTTCTGTGGCTTAATGAGCCACGTCTCGCCCGGCTCCAGCTGGGTAAGGCCGCGCAGAAGCTTCTCGCCCGGGGCCTCGGCCAGGCCGTTCATCGTGGTGGTGATGTCGTGGCCGGGGCCCGGGATGAGGGTGGAGACGGCGTCGATAAGCTGCGTGCGCAGGCGCTCGGACTCGCCCGCGGCGCCGACGAAGATGACCAGCGAGGACGCCGAGCACTTCTGGCCGGAGTGGCCGAAGGCGGACAGGTACAGGTCCTGGATGGCCAGGTCCGGGTCCGCGGACGGGGTAATAATGAGAGCGTTCTTGCCGGAGGTCTCCGCCATGATGTTCATCTGCGGGTCCCAGGAGCGGAAGAGCTGGCCAGTGGCGGAGGCACCGGTGAGGATGACGGCATCGACGTCCGCGTGGGAGATGAGCGCGCGGCCGGCGTCGGACTCGTCGGTGAAGACGAGCTGCACCAAGTCCGGGTCGAGGCCCTGGGACTCCAGCGCGGTGCGGAAGGCGTCCACGACGACCTTCGCGCAGTGCACAACCTGCGGCGCGGGCTTGATGATGACGGCAGAACCCGCGGCGAGTGCTGCGGCAATACCGCCGGTGGGGATGGCCACGGGGAAGTTCCACGGCGGGGTCACCACGGTCACGCGGTGCGGGGTGAATTCGGCGGCGTAGCTGTCCAGCAGGCGCGCGGACTGGGCGTAGTAGGTGCAGAAGTCGACGGCCTCAGAAATCTCGGGGTCGGTCTGCGTGACGGTCTTGTTGGCCTCGTAGGCGGCGACGGAGACGAACTCGCCGCGGCGGTTGGCAATCTCATCGGCCACGGCCTCGAGCGCGCGGGCGCGGTCCTCGGCGTCGCGCGCGCCCCACTCAGCCCCCAGCTCGGCGGCGCGGAGCACGTGCTTGTCGACGACTTCCGCATCCGTCACCTGCTCCACCCCGTGCGCGCCGGGGTCGGTGTTCAGCGCCTGGATGGCCCACTCGCGGTTGGACTCCAGGGCCGGGTCGGTATCCGGCTCGTTAGAAAAACGCCCGGTGCGCGCAGCCTGGCGGCCGGCGCGGTTCGCGGCCTCTTCCAGGCGGTTCTGGGTGCGGCGCGGGCCGGCGAAGGTATCCCAGCGCGTCTCCACGGCGCGGCGGAAGACGGCCTCCTGGTCCTGGAGCGCGGACTCCTCCGGGGCGAAGAGGGCGTAGAGGAAGTTCTGCGGGGCGGCGTTTTCCTCCAGGCGGCGCACGAGGTAGGAGACGGCGACATCGAAGTCCTCGCGGTGCACCACCGGGGTGTAGAGGATTCTGGCGGCCCTCGAAGGCCTTGCGCACCGCCGCCTGCTGGGCGGGCGACATGCCCTGGAGCATCTCGGAGTCCATCATGCGCAGCACGCCGCGCTCGGTGCCAAGCTTGTAGGCAAAGGCCGCGGTGTAGAGGTTGTGGGTGGCCACGCCGATGCGCACGGCGCCAACGAACTCGGGGCGCAGGATGTAATCCAGCAGGCGGTAGTAGTTGGCGTCCACCTCTTCCTTGGTGGTGTACGGCGCGGCGGGCCAGCCGTGGACCTCGGACTGGACGTGCTCCATGGAGAGGTTGGCGCCCTTGACGATGCGAATCTTGATGTGCGCGCCGCCGTCGGCCACGCGCTGCTTGGCAAACTCCGCCAGGTGAACCAGCGCGTCGAAGGTGTCCGGCAGGTAGGCCTGCAGCACGATGCCTGCCTCGAGGTTCATGAACTCCGGCTCGCGGAGGATCTCGGTGAACAGGCGCACCGTGAGGTGGAGGTCGTGGTACTCCTCCATATC
The DNA here is from genome assembly GCF_046097495.1 of Corynebacterium axilliensis. Lineage (NCBI taxonomy): Bacteria > Bacillati > Actinomycetota > Actinomycetes > Mycobacteriales > Corynebacteriaceae > Corynebacterium > Corynebacterium axilliensis. Next base: position 1,601,677 of record NZ_CP175768.1, on the reverse strand, counting down.
CAGGTTGATGAAGACCTTATCGGCGCGCTTGGCGGCGGCCTCGTACAGCGGGCGCAGACGTTCCTTGAGGCGGACCAGCGAGCCCTCGATGTCCCAGGGGTTGAGCTGGGCCACCATGGAGGAAGCCTTGACGGACACGTAGGTCACGCGGGGGTTTTCGATGAGCTTGAGGGTGCGCTCGGCGCGGGAGCGCGCTTCGTCGTCGCCCAGCACTGCCTCACCGAGCAGGTTGAGGTTGAGCTGCTCGCCGGAGTCGGCGGCGGCATCGAGGGTCTTGTTGAGGGCCTCTCCCTCCGCGTCGAGGACCAGGTGGCCCACCATCTGGCGCATGCGCAGGCGTGCCAGCGGCATTACCAGGTTGGGAAGGATAGGGCCGAAGAAGCCGCCGAGTCCCACCAGGGAGCCGTTAATGAGGCCCAGGAAGGAAGCATCGTAGCTGGTGGTGACGGACTTCAGTGCCTGGGCGGCCACCTTGTCGTCCTCGGGGCGCATGACGCGGTCAACGAAGTCCATGGTGAAGGCCACGCCGTCGGGGTTGCGCAGCAAGTCGGCGAGCTGCTCGGTGGCGGGGTCCTGCTCGTCGGCGGTGGCGGCGAGCCAGGCGTGGGCCTGGGCCGCGGCGGCGTCGATCAGCGCGGCGTTGATATCAGCGGATTCGGGCACGGGGGTAGTGGCGTTCGTCATCGGTGTCCTTATATGTATGAGTAACTCTGCGGGTGGGCCTGGGGGGATTAGGCCTGGCGGACCGGCGGGCGGTCGCCGTCGCGGCGGGTTCTTGTCATCGGTGCGCCCCTTTGCTGCGGTACGTGGGGTGTTTGGCAAGCCACTTCATGGGAAGTGATGTGAGACATCACATGGAAACTTGGGACAGTATATGTTCCAGTGGTGCCGCTGACTAGACCGAGGCAAGGGTGTTTTATCTCACAAAGGCAGCGCTTATCGACGGCTTGAACTGCCCCTTTGTGGTCTGCGGAGAAAAAGTTGAGCGTATCGGGAACAACTTTGGTGCGGGTGCCGTTGTGTAGGTTGAGTGACCGGCGCTCAGGTTTGGATGACTTTGGGTGTTGCTTCTGTTAGTGTCTGACAGTGGACGCGGCAGAAGTTGAGTCGCGCACAATCAACTTAATGACAAACCCACATAGCAAGGAGAATTCATCATGGGACGCGCAGTAGGAATTGACCTCGGTACCACCAACTCGGTCGTATCCGTTCTGGAAGGTGGCGAGCCCACCGTTATCGCTAACTCGGAGGGTTCCCGCACCACCCCGTCCGTCGTGGCATTTGCCAAGAATGGCGAAATCCTCGTCGGCCAGTCCGCCAAGAACCAGGCGGTCACCAACGTTGACCGCACCATCCGCTCCGTCAAGCGCCACATCGGCACCGACTGGACCGTGGACATTGATGACAAGAAGTACACCCCGCAGGAGATTTCGGCCCGCACGCTCATGAAGCTGAAGCGCGACGCCGAGGCTTACCTGGGTGAGGACGTGACCGATGCCGTGATTACCGTCCCGGCATACTTCGAGGACTCCCAGCGCCAGGCCACCAAGGAGGCCGGCCAGATTGCAGGCCTCAACGTCCTGCGTATTGTCAACGAGCCGACTGCCGCCGCTCTGGCCTACGGCCTGGAGAAGGGCGAGCAGGAGCAGACCATCCTGGTCTTCGACCTCGGTGGCGGCACCTTCGACGTCTCCCTGCTGGAAATCGGTGACGGCGTGGTTGAGGTTATGGCAACCGCCGGTGACAACCAGCTCGGTGGCGATGACTGGGATCAGCGCATCGTTGACTGGCTGGTGGACAAGTTCAAGTCCGCTCACGGTATTGACCTGACCAAGGACAAGATGGCCCTGCAGCGTCTGCGTGAGGCCGCGGAGAAGGCCAAGATTGAGCTGTCCTCCTCCCAGTCCGCCAACATCAACCTGCCGTACATCACCGTTGACTCCGAGAAGAACCCGCTCTTCCTGGATGAGACCCTGTCCCGCACCGAGTTCCAGAAGATCACTCAGGACCTGCTGGACCGCACCAAGGCACCGTTCAACCAGGTCATCAAGGACGCTGGCCTGTCCCTGTCCAACGTTGACCACGTGGTCCTCGTTGGTGGTTCCACCCGTATGCCGGCCGTGTCCGAGCTGGTCAAGGAGCTCACCGGCAAGGAGCCGAACAAGGGCGTCAACCCGGACGAGGTCGTGGCAGTCGGCGCCGCCCTGCAGGCAGGTGTCCTGCGCGGTGAGGTCAAGGACGTGCTGCTGCTCGACGTCACCCCGCTGTCCCTCGGTATCGAGACCAAGGGTGGCGTGATGACCAAGCTCATCGAGCGCAACACCACCATCCCGACCAAGAAGTCCGAGACCTTCACCACGGCCGATGACAACCAGCCGTCCGTGCAGATTCAGGTCTTCCAGGGCGAGCGCGAGATGGCTTCCGCCAACAAGCTGCTCGGCTCCTTCGAGCTCGGCGGCATTGCCCCGGCACCGCGTGGTGTTCCGCAGATTGAGGTCACCTTCGACATCGACGCCAACGGCATCGTCCACGTCACCGCCAAGGACAAGGCCACCGGTAAGGAAAACACCATCAAGATTCAGGATGGTTCCGGTCTGTCCCAGGACGAGATCGACCGCATGGTCAAGGACGCCGAGGCACACGCCGAGGAGGACAAGAAGCGCCGCGAGGAGCAGGAGACCCGCAACCAGGCGGAGTCCACCTCCTACCAGACCCGCAAGTTCATGGAGGAGAACTCCGACAAGCTGCCGGAGGACCTGAAGACCCGCGTCACCGAGGCTGCCGACGCTGTCGATGAGGCCCTCAAGGGTGACGACATCGAGGCCATCAAGGCCGCCGTGGAGAAGCTGGGCACCGAGTCCCAGGAGCTGGGCAAGGTCCTCTACGAGGCACAGGCTGCTGAAGCAGGTGCCGAGGGCGCTGCTGCCGGCGACGCCGCTGGTGACCCGAACGTCGTCGACGCCGAGGTTGTCGACGAGGACGACGAGAACAAGGAGAAGTAAACCATGACCTCCCCTCAGGACCCGGGCAACCCGGCCAACACCGACCCTGAGGCAACCTCCGCCGACGCCGCGGAGGCTGCCGCCGCCGAGGCCGCTGCTGCCGACGGGGTCGCGGACGAGGCCGCTGACGCGCAGGCTGATGCCGCTGTCAACGCCGCTACCGCCGACACCGCTGAGGCAGAGGCCGCCGTGGATGACGCTGCGAGCGACATCGCCGAGGAGGCCGACGCCGACCCGGCTGCTGCCGCCGCGGACAACTCCCTGGAGGCACAGCTGGCGGAGCGCACCGAGGACTTGCAGCGCCTCAACGCGGAGTACACCAACTACCGCCGCCGCACCGAGCGCGACCGTCAGGCCGTGATTGAGACCGCCAAGGCCAAGGTTCTGGCAGACTTCCTGCCTATCCTTGATGACCTGGATCTCGCACGCCAGCACGGTGACCTCAACGAGGGCCCGCTCAAGGCCATCGCTGACAAGCTCCAGGGCGCGCTGAACAGCAACCAGCTCGCGCCGTTCGGCGCCGAGGGCGATCCCTTCGACCCGGAGGTGCACGAGGCCGTCCAGGACCTCTCCTCCGGTGGCGAGCAGGTCGTGGGCACCGTCGTCCGCCGTGGCTACAAGGTGGGCGAGCGCGTGGTGCGCACCGCCATGGTGATCATCGCCGACCCGGCTGACGCGGCCGGCTCGAACCACGCAGAGAGCTCCGGCAATTCTGCTAGTGCAGAAAGCACAGAAAGCGCGGAGTAATCGCTGATGGTGGCGCCAGGACGTTGCAGTCCTTGGCGCCACTGTTCTTTAGTTATTTAGTTATCAACAAAACTTACTTACCCCTGACGTCACAACGACGCTCCTGAAAGGAGGAGATGCCCAGTGAATGCTAAGCCAGAATGGGCAGACAAAGATTATTACGCGGATCTGGGGGTCTCCTCATCCGCCTCCGCCGACGAGATTAAGCACGCCTACCGCAAGCTCGCCCGCGAGAACCACCCGGATGCGAACCCGGACAACCCGGAGGCTGCGGAGAAATTCAAGCAGGTGGCTGAGGCGTACGACGTGCTGTCTGACGCCTCCGACCGCAAGGACTACGACCAGTTCAAGGCCATGATGCGTGGTGGCGGCTTTGGGCGGAGAGGAGGCGCCGGATTTCCCGGCGGGTTTCGATCCCCGAACATGGGTGGACCGGGCGCGCAAGAGTTCGACCTCTCGGACCTCTTCGGAGGATCCGCTGGAGGATCGGCTCAAGGCGGCGGTCTTGGGGATATCTTCGGTAGCGTTTTCAACCGCGGCGGTAGTGCTGGCCACGCAGCTCGGCCGTCGCGGGGGGCCGACGTCGAAACGCAAATAACGCTCGACTTCCGCGAGGCCGCCAAGGGCACCACCATCCCCCTACAGCTCAGCGGCGAGGCGCCCTGCACAACCTGCCATGGCTCCGGCTCCAAGTCCGGAAAGATGAAGAAGTGCTCGACCTGCGATGGTTCTGGGTTCACCTCGGAGCAGCGCGGCACCTTCGGGCTCTCGGCGCCGTGCCCGGACTGTGACGGCACCGGCACGCGTGTCGAGGATCCGTGCCCGGACTGCAATGGCAGCGGCACGGTGCACCGTACCCGCTCCATCACCGTCCGCATCCCGGCCGGTGTTATCGATGGACAGAAGGTACGCCTTGCCGGCCAGGGTGAAGCAGGACCCAACGGCACCCCGTCCGGTGACCTCTTCGTCGCCGTGACGGTAAAGCCGGACGAGGTCTTTACCCGCGAGGGCGACGACCTGCACGTGACCGTCCCGGTCTCCTTTGCGGAGCTGGCATTGGGGGACACCATTACGGTGCCCACCCTCGATTCGCCGGTGCGGGTGAAGGTCCCGGCCGGTACCCCGGATGGCCGCACGTTGCGCGTGCGCGGCCGCGGCGTGGCCAAGCGTGGCGGCAAGGCGGGCGACCTCATGGTGACCGTGCAGGTCACCGTCCCGACGAACCTGGATGCTGCGGCCTCTTCTGCGCTGCGCAGCTACGCGCAGGCGGAGAAGGATTCCGGCTTCGACCCGCGCCAGGGTTGGGCCGGGAATACGGTAGCGCGCTAGAAGGAGGTGTGTGATGAGCAAGGACAGGATCGATTCGGCGAAGCCGCAGGCGATGTACGTCATCTCCGTGGCCGCGGAGCTGTCCGGCATGCACGCCCAAACGCTGCGCACGTATGACCGGATGGGGCTGGTTTCTCCGGCGCGTACCTCCGGCGGTGGCCGCCGCTATTCCGAGAGTGATATTGAGCTACTGCGCAAGATTCAGACGTTGTCGCAGGATGACGGCGTGAATTTGGCGGGCATTAAATCCATCATCGAGCTCACAGCGGAGCGTGACCGCCTCGCCGCCGAGCGCGATGAACTACAGGCTGAGGTCGAGCGGCTGCGCAGCCAGGCTCGGCCCTCCCGCGGCGAGCTGGTGCACGTGCCGCGCTCGACCTCCGTGGTCATGTGGTCCCCACGCCGCAACCGCCGCCGCGACCGCTAGCACTGTTAGCACGGCTGGCAGGACTGGCAGGTTTAGCGCAGACTTTTAGTGCAGCCGCGCCACCTCCCCAAGACCCCGCAGAAATGCGGGGTCTTTCCAATAGGAACCGTGGTCACCAGGGCGTCCGCTAGCCCCCGGTAGGGACATCGCGCCGAACTCGGGGGCGGCCGGGTTGGGGCCGTGGATTCCGCCGAGGGGACCGGAAACAATGGCGATGGGGTCCTGGGCGTTGGTAGCACTCCATACCCGGCCGTGGAGCTCGTGGGCGTGCGCCGCGGAGGCGCCGGGGCTTCCTACAAGCACAACGTCCTCGCCCACCGGCGCCTCACGCGCGGCCTTGCCCACCACCACGGACCCGTAGGAATAGCCCACCACGATGCGCTGTGCCCGCGGAAAGCGCTGGCCCAGGGAGCGCTGAAAACGGGTGAGCTCCGCCGCCCCGCGGCGGGCCGGTTCCTCGTGTGCGGCGTACGGCAAGGAGGGCGGAGCGGAATATCCAATCCAGGCCACCGCCGGGCCGCCCGTTGCCTTAGCGAGGGATCGCGCACGCTCGATGGAGGACGGCCACGATGCTGGCTCGGAGGAACCCACACCGCCGACGAAGGTGGTCACCTGCGCCGCCTGGGTGCCGATGCCTTCAGGATCAACGAGAACAACCAACCTTCCGGGACTGGTCTCCAGGATGCTCATGTCAGGGTTCGCCGCGGCGAGCTCGCGCACGTTATCGCCGGCCATGGCGAGCTGCACCTGGTGCAGCTGTGGCAGCGGCAGGTCCGAAAAGTCTTCTAGGCGGCTCGGTACCTCAGCCAGTGCCGGGGTGCACAGGGCGGTGAGCTGGCGGGCGCAGGCCCAATCCAGGGCGTCAGCCAACGCGTCAAGTTGTGACAGCAGCCGGCTTGCTTGACGGCCCACGCTGGTGGCGTCGGCGCGGCCGGCCCAAGCGGTCAGATCGACGCGCAGGCGCTCGAGCTGCTCCTGCAGCGGAGCGTACAGTGCCAGAATTCCGGCAGCCGCGCGCATCTGCTGCGCCTGCGCGAGTAGGGAATCGGTGGTGCGGCGAAGGGAGGTGCGTGCGGCGTCTGCAGCCTGCCCCCACAGTGCTAGGGATACCCAATCATGGTGCGAGTCATCTATGAATCTATCCAGTTCAGCGGCAATAGAGTCCAATCTGTGCGACTCGGCGCGTAGGGAGGCGGCGGTGCTCATGCACCGGCCCCTAGCCGTGCGGCAAGGTCGGAATCACGACCATGGGTCTCATCCACGAATGTCTCGAGCTCCTCCAGCTGGGCCTGCCGGGCGGTCTCGCTCGCGCTGCGGGTTGCCTCCCACAGCTGGTGCAGGTGGGCTAGGGCCATGACGGTCCGGGGTGGGCTGGTGAGCGCGGGCACAGACCGCGGGGCGTGGTGGTGATACAGGGCGCGAAGCTGGTGGCGGATGGCGGGATCAATCTCTAAGTAGGTCATGGTCTTTAGCCTGCGGCAGGAGCAGGCCCGCGTAAAGGCCCGCGTGGTGCGCGCGGTGAAATCTGTGGATAACTAGCCCGGGCTCGTCTACCGTGGGCCGCATGAAGGTAGCAGCAGTACAGGTCATCAGCAGCGGCGACGTGGAGGCGAACCGGTCGCTCGTGTTGGAGAAGATCCGGGAGGCTGCCAGCAACGGCGCCCAGCTCATCGTATTCCCGGAGGCGATGTCCCAAAGCTTCGACTCTGGGCGCCTGGATACCCACGCAGAAGGCCTAGACGGGGATTTCGCCACCGCCGTGCACGGCCTGGCGGAAGAGCTCGGTGTCTTCGTTGTGGCCGGCATGTTCGCCCCCGCGGATAGCGTGCAGCGCGGCGAGAAGACCATCCACCGCGTGGCCAACACCGCGCTCATTGCCAGCCCCGGATACCTGGGCGGCTACGAGAAGGTGCACACCTACGACGCCTTTAACTACCGAGAGTCCGATACCGTGCGCGCCGGCGATTCCCTCGTGACCTTTGATGCCTACGGCGTCACGGTCGGGCTGGCTATCTGCTACGACATTCGCTTCCCCGAGCAGTTCAAGGAGCTGGCCCGCCGGGGCGCGCAGCTCATTGTGGTTCCCACGAGCTGGGCAGACGGCCCGGGAAAGCTGGAGCAGTGGCGTCTGTTGACCACCGCCCGCGCGCTGGACTCCACCAGCTACGTGCTGGCTGCGGGCCAAGCGCGTCCGGGCGGGGAGGAGATGGCAGGGCAGGATTCCGGGCCTACTGGCGTTGGTCATTCCGTGCTGGCGGCTCCCGACGGCACCCGCGTGGCCGAGGCCGGCTACGACGAGGAGATTCTCTACGGCGAGGTGGATGTGGACACGGTGGCTGCTACCCGCAAAGCCCTGCCGGTGCTCGATGCCTAAGCGCTCAGAGCGTTTAGGACCATTGGGATTTCTTCCACTCTGCCCAGGCTTCCCAGTCGGCGCCCCAGCCATCGAGCTCGGCTGCCGACGCCGCCCACTCGTGCCCGCGCTGCCAGCTGTGCGCGCTAATGGAGGTGGGGTCCACGCCCCCTGTGACCAGCGCGGCCTGTGCTAGCTCCACGCGGTCAGCCGGGCCGACAAGGACGAAGTTTCGGTCTGTGCCAGCCTCAAGGACCGGATCCATCGGCTCGGCGGAGACAATGGGGTCAAAGCCCGCGGCTGGAGGCTGCGCGCCGAGCAGCCACGGATCGTGCGCCTCGCGGACTATGTGCTGCAGGTGTAGCTGCGGCAGTAGTGCCTTGAGGTTTGCCTGGAACTCGGTGTCGTAGTGCTCGCCCGGGGAGGGGGCCACCGCGAAGACCTGGAGGTCGGGCGGGAGGGGGTCCGCCATAGCGTCGAGAAGCAGCGCGCGCACCCCTGCCCACCCGGTGCCGAAGCTGATGAGAGTAGTGGAGGGGCCGACGCGGGTGGGCTCGCCCGCGGGGTTGCCCAGCGTCCACCAGTCGCCAGGGCGGGCCATTGCCAACATGGAGGAGGCCTCACCCGCCAGCGCCACGTGGAAGAGCAATTGGCCGGAGTCTTCCGCCGGGGCGGCGGGCGTGAGAAGCCGCCACGTGCCCGGAGTGAGCTGCGAGGTAACCGGCACGTGCTGCCCCGCGCGGTAGTTCAGCGGCACGCCAGACTCGAGGCGGATCACCGCGGTGTGCCGATTCGGACGCTCCGCCGACACCACCTGGGCGCTGTGCGCGGGGGCAATACCGGAGACATCGGCGCGCTGTGCTGCCTCCTGCATGATGGTGCACACCTGCGAAATAGTCCGCGCGGCCACAGAATGCTGCCACTGCGTCAGGCCCAGTACGGACAGGCCATGCAGAAGTGAGTCCGCGAAGAGCGGGTAGACCTCCGGCGGGAACCCGTGGCGGCGGTGGTCGCGGCCCATCTGGGACAGGCGCTCTTTCACATCCCCCCGGATCTGGCCATCCTCCAGGTTTTCCAGTACCCACGCCAGTGCCGGGGCCATGGAGGGGTGGGTATCCGACATGGACAGCGCGAAGATCTGCCGGGATTGGGCCACGGTGGTGAAAAAGTGGCTGTGAACTGCGTCGCGGTACTCTTCGGCGTGGTTGCGCAGATGTTCACCCAGTTCCCTCATAACCGTTTATCCTAGCGCCCCGATAGCGACTTCGCGGGTAGCGTCCAATTACCCACGGGCTACGGAAAGGGGGTATGAGACAGACAACAAGCTGTAGTGTAATCTCTGGTTCATTTCCCTCCCGAGAGTGACTCTCGTCTCTACATGGCTTTGCCTGCTGTGCGCAGTGCGGCCCGGAAGAAAGGATTCGCGTGGAAGAATTCTCTGCGTACACCATTATGCTCGACGTGGGCTGGATTTCCCTGCTCATGGTGATCGGCAACGTTCTGCGTCATCAGATCAAGTTCGTCTTCCAGGACCTACTCCTACCTGCCCCCATCACCGCGGGCCTGCTCGGCCTGATCCTTGGCCCACACGTCCTGGGCTGGATCGGCTTCTCCGACAACTTGGGTGACTACACCTCGCTGCTCATCGCAGTGGTCTTCGCCTCCATGGCCTACTCCATGGAGATGGGCGGCAGCATGGGCAAGGGTGCACGCAACATGTGGGGCTACTCCACCATGATGTTCACCGGCCAGTGGGGCCTGTTCATTGTCCTGGGCCTCCTCTTCTTCGCGCCCACCTTCGATACCCCGGACTGGTTCGGCATGATGCTGCCCGTCGGCTTCACCGGCGGCTTCGGCACCGCTGCTGCCGTGGGCGGCGCGCTCGAGGGCGTGGGTGCGGAGGCGGCATCTTCCCTAGGCTTCACCTCCGCGACCGTGGGTACGCTGGCCGCCATCATCGGCGGCATCGTGGCCGGCAACTGGGGTATCCGCAAAGGCAAGGTGTCCCACGTGCCGAAGCAGCTTCCGGAGGAACTGCGCCGCGGGTACATTTCCCGCCTGGAGGATCGTCCCTCCCTGGGTCGCGCGACGACGAACCCGTCCGCCATCGAGCCGATCACCCTGCACGTCGGCTTCATCGGGCTGACCGTGATGACGGCCTACGGCATCAACCACTTCATCTCCTCCATCTGGGAGAACGCCTCTATCCCGCTGTTCGCCATGTCCATGGTGGTGGGCCTTATCTTCCGCGCGCTCATGAACCTCATTGGCGCGAAGGACTACCTGGATAAGGACACGGTCAGCTCCGTGTCCGGCGCGGCCACGGACTACCTCATCGCCTTCGGTGTGGCGGCCATCGTGCCGTCTGCCATCGCCGCCTACTGGCAGGCGCTGCTGGTGCTCTTCGTACTGGGCACCGTCTTTTGCATCTTCTTCCTCATGTGGTTCCCGGCGGAGTTCTTTGGTGAGCGCTGGATTGAGCGTGGCATCTTCGGCTGGGGCTGGGCCACCGCCACGGTGGCTACGGGTATTGCCATCCTCAAGATCGTGGACCCCAAGCTCAAGTCCGGCACGCTGTCCGAATACGGCATGGCCTACATCGGCTTTGGCCCGTTCGAGATTTCCTGGACCATCATCGCCCCGCTGGCCGTCATGCACGGCTTCACCGCTGGCTTCGGCTGGGCGTCCCTGGCCATCTCCGTCGGCATCTACTTGGTCTTCAAGTTCACTGGAATGATGCCACCGCGCGGCACCATCTTTAAGGAAGGTATCGGGCACGTGGGGGAGAAGTCCTAGCACGTCCCCACAAGGTGACATGTATACAACCGAGCTGGAATTCTTAATTAATTCTTAGCTAGAGCAAGAAAAGTTAACGCCCGTCACTGCGTGCTTAAGTGCAGGTGGTGGCGGGAGGTGTGTGTGGAATGTTCTGCGGGGCTTTAAGGAATACCTGCTATAAATAATGCATAAGAGCACGTCAAAGGCTTATAGGGTGAGGCTGCGAGAGCTTTCCAAGCTTTGGGCGTTGCTGTTTATACATTGTTCGGGATAAGATTCTAAGAGTTATCAGTCTGAGCTGCGGGTAGACCGACTGGCTCAAAGGCGAATTTTTAGGGATCTACATGCACATTCACTATAAGGACTCACCGCGTGAGGCTGTGCTCGAGGCTGCCGTCTATATTGGCGCCGTCGATGGCGATGACGCCATCACAATTGACTCCGTGGCTAAGCAGGCGGAGATCGAGCCAGCTGACGTGACCGCTGTCTTTGCGGACCGTGAGCAGATTCTCGCTGCCATCCCTGGGTACGTCTCTGAGCGCAAGGTGGGCTTCGTGCAGGAGACCCTCGATGCGGATCCGGCTTACGCGGATCTGTTTTCCAAGCTGGATACCTTCAGCGAAGCCTACTACGAATACGCCGAGCGGGAGCCGGTGCTCTTCCGTTACCTCTTTGAGGAAAAGGCCTACGTCTTTGAAAACGAGTGGCAGACCCTCCTGACCGGTAAGCCTTCGGGCAACGCAGCCCTGGACATGATCTATGACAACATGGTCCAGATTGCTGATTCGGCCGGGCTCGAGGTGGGCCCCGACGTGTGCCCGCAGACCCTGGCCAAGTTGAGCGTGGGCAGCTGGGCCACTATTCACGGCATGGCGCACCTGAGCGTGCTCGGCGTCCTGCGGCACCAGCATCCGGTGGTGCGCCGCTACAACCTGCGGGAGGTATCGAAGGCGCTCATCGGCACGCTCTTCGGGCTTGCGGAAACGTGCACGCTCCCGGACTATGCGCCCCGCATGAAGCGCTTCCGCGAGCAGATGAAGGACTACGATGCTGCGCTGCCGTCGCTGCCCGATGTCGATGGGGTGGAGGATCTGACGGCGCTCCCCCAAGAGGAAGCGCGCGCGGTCGCCCTGGAGTGCGCGATTCAGCTGGCGGGCCGCGGCGGCCTGCAGAAGGTGACCATTGAGCACGTGGCGGACTACTTCGGGGTCTCCGGAGTGTTCATGGCCTCCCTGCTGGACAATGACTTCGTGCTGCGTGAGCGCGTGGAGCAGACCACGGACAGTGAGCTGAGCACCCGTATTACCTACCTCATCGATTGCCTCCCGGAGGGGGCGCCCGCGCTGGATAAGCTCCTCTGCGTGGCCGTAGCCTACTTCGACTACGCGCTGCGCAATCCCATCCGCTACAGCGCGTGCATCGCGGCGGCCTCGGGCTCCGTGGTGCCGCTCAGTGAGGGCGGCGAGGAGCAGACCGAAATGGGTGAGGCCTTCGGCCAGCTCATGCGCTACTCCCGCGAGGCGGTGCGCGAATCCGGGCACGAACCGGAGGACCGTCTGATCTACATCAAGAACTTCACCCTGTGGGCTGGCGCGAACGGCATGTGCCACCTGGCGTCCGTGGGCGAGTTCCGCAACGTGGACGTCGAGGAAAAGTGGTCCCTCTACTACGCGGTGGCCAGCATCGTGTTCGCTTCCTTTGAGTACGAATTGGTGCGCGAGCCGGTCAAATAGCGACGGTCAGAAGGCGGCGGTCAACTAAGACCGGTCAGCCAAAGCCGGGCGAGTAACTCAGGGTTGAGTCCCTACTTATCAAGAATAAAAGTGGTGGGGATGTAAAAACTTCTAATTGAGTGGAACAGACTCAAGTTCTGTGGCGTTATAGTCGGTGAAGCACCTCCGCCCTCCTCCATCGTGGATACCTCGGAGAGGGTAGGGGTAGGCGATACCGAAGGAGAAACACCATAATGAACTCATTTAACCCCACCACGAAGACGCAGGAGGCCCTGCAGCAAGCACTGCAAGACGCCTCCTCGAAAGGCAACCCGGACATCCGCCCGGCCCACCTCTTAGCAGCAATCCTGAGCCAGAAGGACGGCATTGCCGCTCCGGTTCTTAAGGCCACGGGGGTAGACCCGGAGACGGTCCTGAAGGAGGCGCGCCAGCTTGTGGACGCCCTTCCGAAGGCCGAGGGCGCCAACATGGCGAACCCGAACTTTAACCGCGACGCGCTCAACGTCCTTACCCGCGCCCAGGAGCTAGCCGGCGAGCTCGGTGACGAATACGTCTCCACCGAGGTGCTGCTGGCGGCCATTGCCGGTTCGAAGACTGATGCGGCGGAGCTGTTGACCGCCCGCGGCGCTACGTACGACGCGCTGAAGGGGGCCTTCCCGTCCGTGCGCGGAGCGGCGAAGGTGACCTCGGAGAACCCGGAGGACCAGTTCCAGGCGTTGGAGAAGTACGCCACCGACCTCACCGCACGCGCCCGCGAGGGCAAGATCGACCCGGTGATCGGCCGCGATCAGGAAATCCGCCGCGTGGTCCAGGTGCTCAGCCGCCGTACCAAGAACAACCCGGTCCTCATCGGTGAGCCGGGCGTAGGTAAGACGGCGATTGTGGAGGGCCTGGCCCGCCGCATCGTCGCCGGTGACGTCCCGGAGTCCCTCAAGGGCAAGACCCTGTTGAGCCTGGACCTGGGTTCCATGGTCGCCGGCGCGAAGTACCGCGGTGAGTTTGAGGAGCGCCTCAAGGCCGTGCTCGATGAGATTAAAGCCTCCGAGGGCCAGATCATTACCTTCATCGATGAGCTGCACACCATCGTCGGCGCCGGTGCTAGCGGGGATGGCTCCATGGACGCGGGCAACATGATCAAGCCCATGCTCGCCCGCGGCGAGCTGCGCCTCGTGGGCGCCACCACGCTGGATGAGTACCGCAAATACATCGAGAAGGACGCCGCCCTGGAGCGCCGTTTCCAGCAGGTCTACGCCGCCGAGCCCTCGGTGGAGGACACCGTGGGCATCCTGCGTGGCCTCAAGGAGCGCTACGAGGTGCACCACGGCGTGCGCATCCAGGACTCCGCCTTGGTCTCCGCCGCGGAGCTCTCGCACCGCTACATCACCAACCGCTTCCTCCCGGACAAGGCCATTGACCTGGTGGATGAGGCCGGTTCCCGCCTGCGCATGGAGATTGACTCCTCGCCGCAGGAGATCGATGAGCTGGAGCGCGTGGTGCGCCGCCTGGAGATTGAGGAGCTGGCTCTGAAGAAGGAGTCGGACGCCGCCTCGCAGGACCGCTTGGCGCATCTCCAGCAGGAGTTGGCCGATGAGCGCGAGAAGCTCGGCGAGCTCAAAGCGCGCTGGGCTAACGAGAAGAAGGCCATCGATGAGGTGCAGGACGCCAAGGAAGAGCTGGAGGACCTCAAGCGCCAGGCGGAGATTGCGGAACGCGATGGCGACTACGAGAAGGCCTCGGAGTTGCGGTATGGGCGCATCCCGGACGTCGAGAAGCAGCTGGCGGATGCCGAAGGTCGTGCCCACGCCCAGTCCAACTCCATGCTGTCGGAGGAGGTGACCCCGGATACCATCGCGGAGGTCGTCTCCGCGTGGACTGGCATCCCGGCTGGCAAGATGCTGCAGGGTGAGACCGAGAAGCTGCTCAACATGGAGTCCGTGCTGGGTGAGCGCGTGGTGGGCCAGAAGGAGGCCGTCCAGGCGGTTTCCGACGCCGTGCGGCGCGCCCGTGCTGGCGTGGCGGACCCGAACCGCCCGACCGGTTCCTTCCTCTTCCTCGGCCCCACGGGCGTGGGTAAGACGGAGCTCGCGAAGGCCCTGGCGGACTTCCTCTTCGACGATGAATCCGCCATGGTGCGCATCGATATGTCCGAGTTCGGTGAGAAGCACTCCGTGGCCCGCCTCGTCGGTGCCCCTCCGGGATACGTGGGCTACGACGCCGGCGGTCAGCTCACCGAGGCGGTGCGTCGCCGCCCGTACACGCTGGTGCTTTTCGACGAAGTGGAGAAGGCCCACCCGGACGTCTTCGACGTCCTGCTCCAGGTGCTCGATGAGGGGCGCCTGACCGACGGCCAGGGCCGCACCGTGGACTTCCGCAACACGGTCATCATCCTCACCTCGAACCTGGGCGCCGGCGGCACCAAGGAGGAGGTCATGGAGGCGGTCAAGCGCAACTTCAAGCCGGAGTTCATCAACCGTCTCGATGACGTGGTGATGTTCGAGCCGCTGACCTCCGACCTGCTGTCCGGCATCGTGGATATTCAGCTCAAGGGGCTTATGGACCGCCTGTCCGGCCGCCGCCTGACGCTGCAGGTCTCCGACGCCGCCAAGCTGTGGCTGGCGGAGCGCGGCTACGACCCGGCCTACGGTGCGCGCCCGCTGCGCCGCCTGATTCAGCAGGCCATCGGTGACCAGCTGGCGAAGAAGCTGCTGGCCGGTGACATCGTGGATGGTGACACCGTCCACGTCGACGTGGCCGATGGCGGCGAGCGCCTCGACCTGGCCGCCGTGCGCTCTGCCTAGAACGCCGTGACCAGTGCCGTGCAGTACTGTGCGGCACTCGCCGCGCGGTCTTGAGCTCATGCCCCTATCATCAGGGTCATGAGCATTTTGGTCTCTCCTGACGAGCTACGTGACAAGATCTACCGCGGCCATAAAACCACCATCCTGGCCTCCCTGTGGGCCCCGGGGGAGGGGGAATCCTACAACCAATTTTCCTCCCTCCACATCCCTACCGCCCACTATGGCGATGCGGCAAGCGCCTTCGTCGGTCTGCCCGGCTCCCAGGTGGGCCGCAACCCGCTGCCGGATCCGGCGAAGGTCCAGGAATGGGTCGATGACTGGGGGCTGCGGGAGGACTACGAGGTCGTGGTCTACGACGAAGGCCGTGGCCTCTTCGCCGGCCGGGCCTGGTGGACCCTGCGTTGGGCGGGCGTGCAGAACGTGCGCATCCTCGACGGCGGCCTGGCCCACTGGCGTGAGAAGCGCCTGGCTACCCTGACTGGCCCGGGCAACCTGGGAATGACCTCCACCGTTACCGTCGCGCCGGGTTCTATGCCGACCGCGACGATGGAGGACGTCAAGGCCCACGACGGCCTGCTGCTGGATACCCGCACGCGCAACCGCTTCGCCGGCCGCCGCGAGAACCTTGACCTCAAGGCCGGCCACATCCCGGGCGCGGTCAACCTGCCGGAGCGTCTGTTCCACACGGAGGACATGACGACGTGGCGCAGCAAGGACGAGATCCTGGAAATCCTGGCTCAGCACGGCGTGACTAAGGAGAACGTCGACGGTGCCATCATCTACTCCGGCTCCGGCAACCACTCGTCCCTGGCGATTGCGGTCCTGGAGTACGTGGGCTTTACCGGCCTGCGCCACTTCGTGGGCGGCTGGTCCCAGTGGTGTGCGGACCGCTCCAACCCGATTGAGCGCGGCGACCGCGAGCACGTCTAGTCCACCCCGCGTGCCAGCGCGGATAACGCTGCGCGGGGCATTAGAGTCGGTCAGTGATGGCTTTTCTACTCTTACTCTTCGCTGCCGCCGCGCTTGCCGCTGGCCTCGTCCTGCTGCGCCTGGACAAGCGCCAGCGCGCAGGCGAGACGGATACTCTCCGCGCACCCGACCAAGACTCCGACGCCGCCCCGGAGGCCGAGACGGCCGAGTCCTCAGTCCCGGTTGCGCCTGACACGTCCGCCGAGCCTGCCAAGCCCGCCGAACCCGCGGAGCCGGCTGCCTGCGCATCGCTGGCGGCTCACGCTGAGCCGACCGACAACTCCGGGCCGAGCACGCCCGCCACGCCGGCGGCACCGGCCGAGCCCGCGCCCGCTCCACACGCGGCTCCGGAACCGGGTTCCGTACCGGAGCCGACACCTGCGGAACCTGAGCCGACGGAACCGACGCCGGCCCAAACCGAACCCGCAGTAGAGAAACAGCCAGTAGCCGAGCCGCAGCCGCGCCCCCGGCACTCCTTCGTGCCCGGCAGCGCGCGCCGCGAGCGCAAGGCCTTTGGCCAGCAGCGCGGCTGGGACTACACCAAGCACGACTCCTACTTGGCGGACGAGTGGACCCGCGGCGCGGCTGCCCGCGGCGCGGAGCCGAAGGACATCATCGCGGGCACGGTCCGCGGCCACGAGACACTGCTCTTCGACATGGCAGGCATCCCCGTGGCTGCTATGCGCACCGGCGCGGCCTCCGACATTGTTATTGACGCCCGCCGCACCGGCGAAACCGTGGAGACGCCCTCCGAGGATCTGGTCCAAGTCTGCGAGCTGGAGGGCTTCGACATCTGGGCCTCCGACGCCGGCGTGGCCCAGCGCTTCATCGATTCCCGCGTCACCGCGGCCCTGGCCGGGCTGCCGAGCGCGGTGACGGCCGCGTGGATGGAAGGTGAGTGGGTCCTGGCCCAAACCACCAAGCAGGCCCGCTCGGCCGACTGGGAGGCGCTGCTTGCGCCGTTGGCAGTGCTTGCCGGCGCCTCCCGGGTCCTCCCCCCGCGTTCCTCCGCCACCCAGGTCCTGCGCGTGGATGAGCTCGACCCCAGCCGCGACATCCCGGCCCCGCCGCAGCCCGAGCCCACCGGCCCCACTGCGGTCCCGGACCGGGACGCCAGCCTCGGCGCGCCGAACATTCAGCGCCCCACCGAGCCAGTGACCATGCCGTCCCGCACCACCAGCGAGGCCCGCGGCGCCATCGATCACACCAGCCTGGGAGCCGACGAGGTGGACGCGATTGCCGATGGCCGCGAGCGCCCCACCCCCGAGCAGGACCGGGCGCGCCTGCCGCGCCGGCAGGACAACGGCCCGTCCATCTTCGACTAGCTGGCCCCGCACGGCCCCGAGCGGGGGAGCGGGTAGACTACGGGGCGGATTAAAGAGGCACAAGCCATAGACGTATAAGCCACAGACGAAGGAGCGCGCGATGAGCCTGGATGAGCAGAAGAAGCAACGCCTAGCGGAACTGGTGAAGGAGCTGGCCGTGGTCCACGGCAAGGTCACGCTGTCCTCCGGTAAGGAGGCTGACTACTACGTTGACCTGCGCCGTGCGACCCTGCAGCACGAGGCCTCCCGCCTGATCGGCTCCCTGCTGCGCGAGCTCACCACGGACTGGGACTACGCCGCTGCCGGTGGTCTGACCATGGGTGCGGACCCGGTGGGCCTGGCCATCATGCATGCGGATGGCCGCGCTATCGACGCCTTCGTGGTGCGCAAGGAAGCCAAGAAGCACGGCATGCAGCGCCAGATCGAGGGCTTCAACGTCGAAGGCCAGAAGGTGCTCGTGGTGGAAGACACCACCACGACCGGCAACTCCCCGCTGACCGCTGTGGCCGCGCTGCGCAAGGCAGGTGCTGAGGTCGTGGGCGTGGCCACCGTGGTGGACCGCAACACCGGCGCCGGCGACGCCATTGCCGCCGAGGGCTTGGAGTACCGCTACCTGCTGGGACTCGAGGACCTGGATCTTGCCTAGCTCCGAGCAGGAGGCGAAGGGACCCACTGAGTGGAACGAAGGACGGCATGGCGTCGGCCCCTGGGAGGGGCCGCTGCCGCAGGGGGTGGATGCCGCTAAGTACGACCCCGAGCTGCTGGCGGAAGGGGACCGACGCAACGTCGTCGACGCCTACCGCTATTGGACGCGGGAGGCGATCCGCGCGGACATCGATACCCGCCGGCACGCCCTCCACGTGGCCATTGAGAACTTCGAGAACGATTCCAACATCGGCACCGTCGTCCGCACGGCCAACGCCTTTGCCGTAGACACCGTCCACATCGTGGGCCGCCGCCGGTGGAATCGCCGGGGCGCCATGGTGACGGATAGGTACCAGCACTTGATGCACCACGAGGACGTGGCCAAGCTTATGGCGTGGGCCGGGGAGCAGGAGCTGACCGTCGTGGCTATCGATAACACCCCCGGCTGCGTGCCCCTGGAAACCGCCGAGCTGCCGGAGCGCTGCCTCCTTCTCTTTGGCCAGGAAGGCCCCGGGGTGAGCCAGGCCGCGCAAGAAGGTGCGCTGATGACCTGCTCAATCGCGCAATTCGGCTCGACGCGCTCCATCAATGCGGGCGTGGCCGCGGGCATTGCCATGCACGCGTGGATCCGGCAGCACGCGGATTTATCAAAAGCCTGGTAAGTCATTGCCGGATATGTTTACGTTTTAGGTAACAAAATCGCGCTCCAGAATGATGAGACAATTGTGTTAGAAAAGTGGGCACACCGCGCCGACCTTGCGGAGACTGCCATTAATGAGCGCCACGCGCACGCCGTGTGGGGGCTGCCGCGTACCAACCTCGCCGTGGTGAGCTGGCCTCCCACCGGCAAAGACGCCATGTTTTTCCACTGGCACTACTGGTGGCAGGCGCACTACCTGGACTGCCAGGTGGACGCCGCCCTGCGCAAGAACACTAAGGCGCGCCGCGCGCTTATTGCCAACACCATCCGGGGCATCCACGTGCGCAACCTGCGCGCGCTGACGAAGAACCGCTACTACGACGACAAGGCCTGGATGGCCCTGGCCATGGCCCGCGCCGGCGAGCTGAAGAAGCTGCGCCCGCACAAGAAGCTGGGCGCGTTGCAGCTCAATATCCGTGACGGCGTGGACAAGCAGCTGGGCGTGCTGCCCTGGCGCGAGGGCGAGAACTTCATGAACGTGCCCTCCAACGGCCCTGGCGCCATCATGCTGGCCCGCATGGGCAAGGTGGATGAGGCCCGGCACATCGTGGACTGGATCTACGACCACCTCATCGATGACGACGGCTTTGTCATGGACGGCATCCGCATGCGCATGGATGGACGGGAAGTCGTCCGCGCCATCCACCCGTACTGCCAGGGAGTGGTGCTGGGCGCGTGCCTGGAGATTGTCTTGGCGCTGCGGGAGCAGTCCGGGCTGACCTCGGTGGAGAAGATCGACACCATCCACGAGGCCGATCTGGCCGCGGACATGATGGACTACACCACCCGCATCCGCGGCCTGGTCCAGGCGGTGGCCACGGGTATGGCCACGCACTCCGGTGTCATCGACTGGGAGACCGGGGACGGAGATGGTGGCCTGTTCAAAGGTATCTTGGCGCGCTACCTCGCGGACGTGGCGGTGCGCCTGCCGGGCGATTCCCCGGCGAACCGTGCGACGAAGAAGCTGGCCGCGCGCCTGGTGCTGGCCTCGGCGGACTCCGTGTGGGAGCACCGCCTAGAGGTGGACGGCCTGCCCATCTTCGGCTCGGACTGGACTGCGGATGCGCGCCTGCCCCACAACTATGGTTTTGGCCCCACCACGCTGGGGGAGAAGGTGGGTATTATCCGCGTGGCGGAGCGGGATCTGTCCGTTCAGTTGTCCGGTTGGATGCTTCTGGAGGCCTGCACGCGAATTGTGAAGTATAAGTCAAAAACTAGTTAGCGGCACCGTTTATGCAGGTAGTTGTGGTATCGGCCGGGTAGAAACCGAGCACTTTGACTCACCTCACATAGATTTGGCGGCAAAAACCCACAATAACAGGCATACTTGGGTGTTGGAACGTGTTGTTTCGCCAGCGGGCGGAGCGGCGCGGCTTACTGCACAGCAACTCCAAAGGATGGATTTACATGCCTATCGCAACCCCTGAGGTCTATAACCAGATGCTTGATACCGCCAAGAAGGGCGGCTTCGCATTCCCGGCCATCAACTGCACCTCCTCCGAGACCATCAACGCAGCACTCCGCGGCTTTGCCGAGGCTGAGTCCGACGGCATCATCCAGTTCTCCACCGGTGGTGCCGAGTTCGGTTCCGGTCTGTCCGTGAAGAACAAGGTTGCTGGCGCTCAGGCCCTCGCAGCCTTCGCCTATGAGGCAGCTAAGCACTACGGCGTCAACATCGCGCTGCACACCGACCACTGCCAGAAGGAAGTTCTGGATGAGTACGTGCGCCCGCTGATCGCCATCTCCCAGGAGCGCGTTGACCGCGGCGAGCTCCCGCTGTTCCAGTCCCACATGTGGGACGGCTCCGCTATCCCGATCGACGAGAACCTGGAGATTGCCCAGGAGCTCCTGGAGAAGGCCCACAAGGCCAACATCATCCTCGAGGTCGAGATTGGTGTGGTCGGCGGCGAGGAGGACGGCGTCGAGGCTAAGCACGGCGCTAACCTCTACACCTCCACCGAGGACTTCGAGAAGACCATCGACGCCCTGGGCACCGGCGAGAAGGGCCGCTACCTGCTGGCCGCTACCTTCGGTAACGTCCACGGTGTGTACAAGCCGGGCAACGTGCAGCTGCGCCCGGAGGTTCTGGATGAGGGTCAGAAGGCCGCCATCAAGAAGCTGGGCCTTGAGGACGGCGCTCAGCCGTTCGACTTCGTCTTCCACGGCGGCTCCGGCTCCGAGAAGGAGAAGATTGAGCAAGCTCTGGGCTACGGCGTGGTCAAGATGAACGTTGACACCGATACCCAGTACGCCTTCACCAACCCGGTCGCACGCCACATGTTCTCCAACTACGATGGCGTGTTCAAGATCGACGGCGAGGTGGGCAACAAGAAGGTCTACGACCCGCGCTCCTACATGAAGAAGGCCGAGCAGGCTATGGCTGACCGCGTGGTTGAGGCCTGCACCGACCTGCACTCCGTGGGCAAGACCGTCTCCAAGTAAGACGGGCGCTTATAACCCCGCACGATTGGAGAGCGCGGTAGCTGACTGAACCACCAGGTTCGGGAGGGCTACCGCGCTCTTTGTCTCTATTCAGCCTCGTCCCGCCGCGGCCCAGTACTGAGCGCTGTGCGCGTAGAATACTGAAACCATGGGAACCACGGGAGAGGAATCGACGAAAAAGACGCCGGCCGTCGCGCGCGTGCGCAGGACCACGCGCGAGCAGCTGCGGCAAGCCAACGAATCCCTCAAGTCACGGTTCACCCGCGTGCGCACCCGCCTGCTGTTTATGCTGCAGTGTACGCTGGGCGCCGGTCTGGCCTTCTTCGTGGCCCACGATTTCTTCGGCCACGAGCAGCCCTTCTTCGCCCCGATGGCGGTCATCATCATCCTGGGACTATCGGGCAGTGACCGCCTCAGCCGCGCCATCGACATGTCCGTCGGCGGTGTCATCGGCGTGCTGGTGGGCACCGGGTTGGTGGATGCCCTGGGCACGGGGCCTATCCACATGACCATCATCATCGGATTAGCCCTGATCATCGGTTCCTTTGTCACGAGCTCGCAGCTGGTGAGCAACCAGATTGTCATCGCAGCCATCCTTATTGCCACCATCCTGCCCCCGGAGGAAATGGGCGGCATTAACCGCGCAATCGACGCCGTGATCGGCGCGGTCATCGGCGTGACCATGATCGTTCTCATTCCCACCTCGCCGCTACGGCAGGGCCGCGCGGAAGTCTCGAAGGTGTTGGGCGTGGCGTCGTCGGTGCTCTCGGACGTGGCGCGGGGGCTTACCGACGGCGACCCGAGCGGCATCCGCGAAGCCCGCAACGCCGTGCGCGGTACGCAGGGCGATATCAACCGCATGCTCGCGGCCACCAAGGGCGGTGCGGAGACCGCGAAGCTCTCGCCCTTTCTGTGGGGCTCCCAGCGCACGGTGAAGTCCCTGGAGCGCATCCTGACCCCGGTGGACAACGCCGTGCGCGGCACGCGTGTGCTCTCGCGCCGCGCGGTGGTGCTGGCGGAGGATCATGACTCGGTCTCTCCGGAGCAGATCGAACTCATCATGGAGCTTTCCGACGTCATGATGGAGCTGTCAGACCTGTACTCCCACCAGCCCTCCCGCCGGGAGAGCCGAGACGAGGCGCACGCGATGCCGGAATTGGTCAAGCACCTGCGTCAGCTGGGCGCGCGCTGCTCTATGGACGTGGCCGGGGACAAGCCCGTCCTGTCGGCCTATTCGGTCTTGGCGCAGACGCGGTCCATCATCGTGGACCTTCTCATGGTGTGCGGCATGTCCCGCGAGTCCGCCCTGGCGCAGCTGGCGCCCACCTCCGCTCACCCGGCCTACCCGCCGGAGGTCTGGGAGGGTGACTAGGGCCGCACCACCTGCAAGTCACGCAGGTGCCGGTAGAACGTCACGCGCGTGACCGGCCGTTTGGCGCTTTCGCCATCAACACTCACGCGCAGCTGCGGCCCGCCGGCCTGCACCGCGCGCCCAGTGAGCACGCTGTCAGGGTCCAGCTGCCCCGGTTCCGGGTCCGTGCGCAGGAAGCTCAAGAGGCCACGCTTGCGCTTGGACGCGTTTGTCTTGCCGTCCACGGGTGACACCGCCTTGGCGGCGAGGATTCCGGGGTCTTCCACCATCGGTACGAGCTTGGCGCCAAAGGTGTGCCTGTCCCGGTCGGCGCGCAGCAGCACCGCGTCATCCACGATGATTTCCCCCGTGATGGGCTCGTTCGTCCACTCCGCAATCGTGGCAGAACCGGCCACGGCCAGGCCGGCATCATTGCGGATGAGCGGCACCGGCTTCACCGCGCCGTCGAGGGCCAGCGCCCACGCGGCCGCGGGGTCCTCCGGCAGGCCCCAGTTCGTCGCCGCCGTGGATGCTCCTGTAGTGGGAACAAACCCGACCTCCGCCCATAGGTAGTCCCCGCGCATTATGCGGGTGAGCACCGCGCTCAAGGCGGCGTCGCTGCCGGCCACGATAACGCGCAACGGCTCGCGCAAATACTGCGCCTGGGGTGCCGGTGCTGGCTTGCCTAGGTGCCGCACGTTCGGCTGCGCGGCAATGTCATCGAGCGACGGCGTGGGATCCTCCGGAAGGATCTCCCGGGCATAAGCATCGGGCTCTTTGAGTTCCTGGCGCGTGGGTATCTCACTCACGCGCAGGTGCCGGACCGTCATACCGCGCTTCTCGGTCTCCGCGAGGGGGCCACCAGGCCCGTCGGACAGCTGGCCGCCGCAGTCTAGAACCACACAGAACATACCCGGATCATATTAGGCCGGTGGGACACAGAAGCTGTTGGCCTGTAGAGCCGGGGAGATCGCCCCGCACATGTAGCACAGATCACACCACCGGGATAACATTCACTACACAAGCCCCGCCAGTACTCTCCACACCTCCAGGAGCACTCTGACATGACTTCTCTTCGCCATTGCCTCCTTCCTGTCCTGTGTGTCACGGCGCTCACGCTGGGTGCGTGTAGTTCCGCCGATGACAACGCGCGCGATACCGCAGACGGTTCGACGGCAGAGGAGGCTGCAGCGCAGTCACACGCCGGCGAACCTGGCTTCTCCGCGGTACCCGAAGGTGCCGCCGCGGCTGCCCCGACGAGTGAGGAGGAGTGCCACCTGGAGATACAGCTCCGGCAAACCAAGCTCAAGCGGGTCCTAGATGATAAACGGGCAGAGCTAAAGGTCAAGGGCAAGGAAGGCGAGGAAGAAGGGCGCGCGCAGCTGCTGTCCGCCACGCTTGACGTGCACCGCTACGACCCATGCTCCGAGTACAGCTATGTGGTCCTCCGCGGTACGGTGGGCAGCGACGAGGTACGCGTTCCGGTCTTCTTTCACAAGGACCAGATGCTCTCCCCGGAACACGTGATGGTCACCTCGCCGTCACTGAACATCACCCCACAGGGCGACGGCTTCAAGTTCACCTCCGAGGAAAACGAGAACCTCGCTGGCTACGAAGGCACAGTGGGCAAGGACGCCGGTGGTGCGGGCGCGGACTTCACGTCCGCTATCCGGGGAAGCGAGGAGAAGGACACATTTCTTGACGTCTCCCAGGAAGAACAAGAAGCGCCGGGAAAGGCGCCGGAGCATGTCAAGCTCGCGGGGGATACGGCCCTGCGAATGCGCCTGAAGGGCTTGGACATGGTCTGCGTCATCACGAAAGAAGACAAGAAGCTCTCGTGCTTCCGCAATGACGGCCGCCGGTGGCAAGATCTCGACGCGCCAGGCACCGAGCTGGACTACTTCGCCTTGTCCGGCGAAACCGGGGAGTTGGAGCGCTTTATCAACGGCGGCCCGGTACCGGAGCGCAACTTCCGGGAACTAGAGCCGGGAAAGTTCTACATCTTCGATAGCGCCGGGGTCCAAGGC
Organism: Corynebacterium axilliensis; assembly: GCF_046097495.1. Taxonomy (NCBI): domain Bacteria; kingdom Bacillati; phylum Actinomycetota; class Actinomycetes; order Mycobacteriales; family Corynebacteriaceae; genus Corynebacterium; species Corynebacterium axilliensis. The sequence continues at coordinate 1,577,051 of NZ_CP175768.1, read as the reverse complement.
CACATGCTGGTGAAAGAGGATGGCGCCCACATCACTATCAAGGGGGACTTTGGTACCGCCGGCGTATCCGTGATGGATGAATACATCAGCCCTACTGGAATCTCCACAGACCACTAACACCAGGGGAGAAGCCCTCCATGAAGACAACCACTAAGACCACTACGCAGCCACGCCGTACGAACTTCCTTGCCGCCCTAACCGCCGTTGTCACCGTGACGGCCGCTGCGTTGAGCTCCTGCGGTGTCCCTGACCCCAGTGACATCCCCTTCCTCGACGCGGAAGGGGACACTGCGCCGCCGAGTGCCACCGAATCCGCAGCGTCCACCGAGTCCACCGAAGAGGAATGCCCCGACGGCAAGAAGCTGGAGGAGACGGGGATTGGCCCACTGCTCAAGGAAGAGAAGGTGGAGCTCAAAGACTCCCAGGCCAAGATTGAGGGCCTGACCTTCAACAACATCTCCGTGGCGCAGGACCGCTACAACCCGTGCAAGCCGTACAGCTATATCGTCCTGGAAGGAGACGTAGCAGGGGAGCCCGCGCAGGTCCCCGTGTTCTTCTTCGGTAGCCTCATGGCCTCGGCAGAGTACCTGATGGTGACTACGGAGTCCCTGACCATCACGCCGCAGGGAGAAGGCTTTGTGTACAGATCGGAGCCCAGTGACAACCTCGCTGGCTTGGAAGGAAACGTCGGCACGCCGGGCCCGGACGGAAAGCCGGACCACAGCGGTGAGACCACTGGTCCCGAAGTGAACGTCAAGCGCCTGATTCTGCCGTACGACGCGGTCACGCGCCGCGAGATCGAGCACCTGAGTGTCCCGGCCAGCTTCCGCATCCGCACTGAAGACTTAACCATGGTCTGTTTCGTCGACGAGCAGCCCCAGCTGCTGGAGTGCGTGCGCGAGGACGGAGAGGTATGGCAGGACACTGCCTCACTCAAGGAGAAAGGCCGAATCAGCCTAGACCTGTTCCGAGTTCACCTCGACTCCGGGGAGCTGGAACGCTACACCAATAGTGAGCCTATCCCGGAGTCGGACTTCCGCGACCTGCCCTCGGGGAAGACCTACGAGCTCACCAACGGCGATACCCGCACCCACATTGACGTAAACGACAGCTACGTGAACATCAAGGTCTCGCGTGACGAAGATACGCAGCTAACGATGATGATTACCGCATACACCCTCAGCGCCCACGGTGCTAACAACGAGCCGCTCGTGGTCGACGATTCCGAGATTAAGCCGGACGACACAGACCTGCACAAGACTTAAGCGTCACATACTCCCCACCTTGGGCCTTCGGGCGGGTAAAGTGGGTGCGTATTTGGCTTCAATTACTAGGAAGTGACAAGAAAAGATGGCAGCGATCGTCATTGTGGGCGCTCAGTGGGGCGACGAAGGCAAGGGCAAGGCCACCGATATCCTCGGCGGCAAGGTCGATTACGTGGTCAAGCCCAACGGCGGTAACAACGCCGGCCACACCGTCGTGGTGGGCGGCGAGAAGTATGAGCTCAAGCTCCTTCCCGCCGGCATCCTCTCGGAGAACGCCACCCCCGTGCTGGGCAACGGCGTGGTGATCAACCTGGAGGCTCTGTTTGATGAGATCGATGGCCTGGAGGCCCGCGGTGCGAACGCCTCCCGCCTGAAGATCTCCGCCAATGCCCACCTGGTTGCCCCGTACCACCAGACGCTGGACCGCGTGCAGGAGCGTTTCCTGGGCAAGCGCGCCATCGGCACCACGGGCCGCGGCATTGGCCCAACCTACTCGGACAAGGTCGCGCGCATCGGCATCCGCGTCCAAGACATCTTCGATGAGTCCATCCTGCGCCAGAAGGTGGAGTCCGCCCTGGACATCAAGAACCAGATGCTGGTGAAGATGTACAACCGCAAGGCCATCGACCCGGATCAGATTGTGGATTACTTCCTGGGGTACCGGGACCGTCTGCGCCCGATGGTCATTGAGGCGGAGCTCGAGCTCAACAAGGCCCTAGAGCAGGGCAAGCACGTGCTCATGGAGGGCGGCCAAGCCACCATGCTGGACGTGGACCACGGCACCTACCCGTTCGTGACGTCGTCGAATCCGACGGCCGGTGGTGCGTCGGTGGGCTCCGGCATCGGCCCCACTCGTATCAAGACCTCCCTGGGCATCATCAAGGCCTACACCACCCGCGTCGGCGCCGGTCCGTTCCCCACGGAGCTCTTCGATAAGTGGGGCGAGTACCTGCAGACCACCGGCGGCGAGGTTGGTGTCAACACCGGCCGCAAGCGCCGTTGTGGTTGGTACGACTCCGTGGTGGCCCGCTACGCCACTCGCGTCAATGGCTTCACGGACTACTTCCTGACCAAGCTGGACGTGCTCACTGGCATCGGCGAGATTCCGATCTGCGTGGCGTACGACGTGGACGGCAAGCGCTACGACGATATGCCGCTGACCCAGTCGGAGTTCCACCACGCCGAGCCCATCTTTGAGACCATGCCGGCCTGGGATGAGGACATTTCTGGCTGTGAGACCTTCGAGGAGCTCCCTCAGAAGGCCCAGGACTACGTCCTACGCTTGGAGGAACTTTCCGGCTGCCGCATTTCCTACATCGGTGTCGGCCCCGGTCGCGATCAGACCATTGTGCGCCATGATGTCATGGAGGATCAGTAGTCCGGACATGCGAGCAGTATAAGTATTACTTATTTATTGGAATCCCTGATTTCTTGAAGCTGTGCCGTGCTGTAGTACGCCAGTAAGCACCAAGGAGTCGGGGATTTTTCACGTCCAACTGTAGGTAGGTGCAGGAGATTTCCCTGCATACGAGGGTGCTGCGCTGTCCACAATGTGTAAAACACCCCCATGTGGGCACCACTTTTGTGGCTGGTGTTACAAATGTGAGAATGTGATCCAACGCACAAAATATTCGGCGTGTCATGATTGCGGGTTATATGTGCTGGTTGCAGGTGTTTACATAACGATAGTTTCGAAAGCATAGTTTCGATGGGCTTTTAAGCTTGCTGTGCGGTTTCCTAAAAGTTCCAAACTGGCTAGCATATTAGGGGAGTTAACTTACTGGTCCCTGGATTCTCTGACCTCTGTCTGGGGAAGAAGATGTGAGTCGCTCTCGGTAGCGTAAGCCGGATTCCCACTTACGCGGTCACGTGTCCCTAGCGTGATCACCTCTTACAAGTCTTAAGGAAAGGACTTCTTGGTATGTCTAAGAAGCGCTTGCGCGTTACATCCAGCGCCCGTCGCCGCGGTACATCCTTCGCGGCAGCTGTCCTATCTGTCGCACTGATTGCTCCGTTCGTTCACCCTGTTGTTGCACCGCAGACGGCCGCCATGGCGTCTGCTGCAGAGCTCACTGATGCAGACGGCAACTACATTCCGGCGGCTTCCGGGCGAATCAATGACAACGGTGAGGAGGACGGCCTTCTCTATGCCGGCCTTGTGCCCGAGTTTACCAATGCACAGCAAAACAACCCGCAGTACGTCTTCAAGGTTCCGCATCTAAGGAAGGCGATTTGGAATACCGGTAAGACCCCGGAGGGGGATACGGATGCGAACGGCCAGTACATCCGATTCCGTGATGAGGCCCTCTACTCCCAGATCGCCCGCATTGAGCTGGTGGGTGAGAATGGTGACCAACAGGGTTCATTCACCAAGCGTGATCCGAAGGGCTCTGAGTGGGGACTGAAGTTCGAAAACACTAGGAACTTTCCTGGCGCATCTGGTGTCCCGTATGCTTCTTATATTCAGATCTTCTTGAAGAATGGCAAGAAGATTGAGGATCTTGGCCTTCCGGCAGAGGGTTCGCAGGTTGACTACTACTGGGTCCGTAAGGATGGTCGAATCTTCAATAACTCTGTGCAGCACGTGAACCTCGTTAGCAAGAGTCAGCTTGCGGGGAAGAACGGCATTCCCTCAAGCACTTTCGCGGGCACGGGAGAGAGTGTGTTCGGCAACAACGGTATCACTAAGCAGCTGAAGTACAACCAGGAGAACGGGTCTATTAAGTCCACCGCCACCGGCACGTTCTCGTTCTTTGATTACTCTGGCAACCGGTACTGGAACTGGATTCTTAACGAGTACATCAGCCCTGATGTAGCGAAGCACATTACCGACGTCACGGTCTACAAGTCTGATATGGAAGGCAATCCACTTAAGGGCGCGAAGAAGTGGAAGATGGACTTCGACAAGGAGACAGGGCTCGCAACTACCGCAACTCGCCCCGAACTGTCCTACGTCCCACACGGGACCGACATTGACGCAAAGACTAAGGACCAAGTGTGGGTCAACACGAGCAACATCGTGGGTTTCCCGTCTAACGCCACCGGCAGCTTTACCATCGAGTACCAGCTTGAAGAGGGCGCGGAAAACCTCGCCAATTCCCCGTACGGTAAGCGTATCGACACCACCTCCTGGATCTCGGTGGACTTTACGGACAAGTGGCCTAAGACCCTGCCGAACGACGAAAAGCAAGACGGCGGTGCTGAGCCGACGCTGCTGAGGAACACGCTCAAGTCCGACTTCCTCAACATTGCGGATTCCGATGGGGATGGGCTCACTAACGACTACGAGCGTGAACTTGGTACCGACTCGTCGGCTGTAGACACTGACGGCGATGGTATTCGCGACGATGTCGAGGTCCTTACCGATGGCACCGATCCGGTAGACGCGAAGTCCTTCAAGCCTGCTGCTCCGCAGCCGGGTGAGAAGGAAGTCCTCCCGAAGATCGATTCTTTGTCGGGCACCATTAAGCGTGAGCAGGATAAGGACACTCAGGGCAAGGACATCCCGCTGCTTGATGTCACGAATGCTGACGCCGCACCGGTCAAGATTGTCGCTGTGCCGACTGCGAAGCTGAGCGAAGACGAAGACGGCAACCTTAATTATGAGGCTGCTGACGCTATTGCCGTTGCATCGCTTGACGACGCCGCAGCTATCGAGAAGGGCGAGTTCAAATCCGGCAAGCTTGAATTAAAAGAGGGCACGGAGTACACGCTCGTTGCGGAGTCCCCGAATGGTGAGCGCACCAAGGGTGGCACGTTCAAGGCCACCAAGGATGCCCCGACCGAAGCAACCGAGACCCCGTCCATCGAGCCGGTAAAGGCTGGTGAGACCAAGGTCACTGTCGAGGCTCCTGCAGGCAGCGAGGTGAAGGTAACCCTGCCGTCTGGTAAGGAAGTCACCGCTACTGAGGATGCGGACAAGCCGGGCACCTTCACCGCAGATATTCCTGAGGGCGAAAAGCTCAAGGCCGATGACGAGATTAAGGCCGTGGCAACTGAGGATGGCAAGAAGCCGTCGAAGCCGGCAACCGTAAAGGTTACGGCTGCGGACGCACCGAAGCCGGAGAATCCAACCGACCCTGAGACTCCTGAGGCCGATAAGACCTACGGCGTTGACTACCCAGCGCTGGAGAACCTTGCCGTGGACGGCGAGAACGCCACCTCTAAGGTTTCTCCGAAGCTGACTCTCAACGGTGAGCCCGTGGATACCTTGCCTGAGGGATCTAAGTTCACGGCGGATACCGCCAATGCACCTGGCGGCACAAAGGTGACCTTCGATGAGAACGGTGCTGCAACCATCACCGTTCCGAAGCAGGAGCCAGGCGCTCCAGCTAAAGTTTTTGAGCTGCCGGTTACCGTTACTATCGATGGCGAAGAATTCACCGACACCATCGTTGTTCAGGTCCCAGCTGGTGATGAGAAGCCGGCTCCTAAGGATCTGGTCGTTGACAAGATTCAAGGCCAAGAGACCTGGTCCGATGAGGCCATTGACCCGATTCAGGTCGCAGCCACCAACGCCGATGGTGCGGAGCTGTCCAACCCCAAGTACGAGCTCGTTGGTGCACCTGAGGGAATCGCCATCGATGAAAACGGCAAGATCACCGGTACCCCTGCTTATAACAAGGACACCGCTGACATTGTGACCGAGGACGGCAACGCTGTCTACAACGTGACCGTCAAGGTCACTGATGGCGACAGCACCGGTACCCAGACCTTCCCGCTCGTGGTCAAGGACGCCACTGCAGACTCTGACAATGATGGTCTGACGGACAAGCAGGAAGCCGAAAAGGGTACCGATCCGAAGAAGGCCGACACTGATGGTGATGGTCTGACCGATAAGGAAGAGGTTGACGGCTCCAAGAACAAAGGCGAGTCGACCAATCCGACCAAGGCCGACAGTGATGAAGACGGCGTTAACGACGGCGACGAGGTCAACAACACGGACGCCGACGGTAACCCTGCCCCCACCGATCCGAACGATGCGGATGATAAGCCGGCAGGTCCGCAGGTAGCTGTCGACGAGTCCTCCAAGACCCCGGTGGAGCCGACTGATGATGAGCAGTCGACTGGTGTGAAGGTGGAGAACCCGACGGGTAAGACCACTGTGACCGCCAAGGATGAGGACGGTAAGGGTGTTCCTGCCAAGATTGACCCAGAGGCCGGTGAAATCCTCGTTACGCCGGGTGAGGGCGTTGATGGCCCGATTACCGTGACAGTTGAGGATCCGTCTCTGGACCAGCCTGCTACTGCTGAGGTTGCGGTTAATGGTCACGAGAAGGACCAGGATGACAACAATTCCGAGCCTGCGAAGGACTCTGATGGTGACGGTGTCTCCGATGAGCAGGAAGCTGCTGACGGTACTGACCCGAACAAGGCCGACTCCGATGACGACGGTCTGACTGACGGTGAAGAGAAGAAGCTCGGGACCAATCCGAATGAGGCTGACTCCGACGGTGATGGTGTCAACGATGGTGATGAGGTCACCGATGGCACCGATCCGCTGAAGGCTGACACTGATGGCGACGGCCTGAAGGATGGTGAGGAGAAGGACAAGGGTACTGATCCTCTTAAGGCCGATACCGACGGTGACGGCTTGTCGGACAAGCAGGAGCTGGATGGTTCCGAGAACACCGAGCACGGTAACGAGCCGACGGATCCGACGAAGGCTGACTCCGATAAGGACGGTCTGACTGACCGTACTGAGATTGAAATCGGTACGGACCCGAACGTGGCGGATACCGACGGTGACGGTGTCAACGATGGTGATGAGGTCAAGGCTGGTACGAACCCGACCGTGAAGGAGGAGACTCCTGAGGAGCCTGCGAAGGACTCGGATGGTGATGGTGTCACCGATGAGCAGGAGGCTGCTGATGGCACCGATCCGAACAAGTCTGATTCTGATGGTGATGGCCTGAGTGACGGTGAGGAGAAGCAGCGCGGTACTGATCCGAATAAGGCTGATTCTGACGGCGATGGTGTCAACGATGGCGACGAGATCACCGACGGCACTGATCCTCTCAAGTCTGATTCCGATGGCGATGGCCTGAATGATGGCGAGGAGAAGGAGAAGGGTACTGATCCTCTTAAGGCCGATACCGATGGTGATGGCCTTTCCGATAAGGACGAGCTGGACGGTTCGAAAAACACCGAGCACGGTAACGAGCCGACGGATCCGACGAAGGTTGACTCCGATGGCGATGGTCTGACTGACCGCACGGAGACCGAGCTTGGCACCGATCCGAATAAGGCTGATACCGACGGCGACGGCGTCAACGATGGTGACGAGGTCAAGGCCGGCACCAACCCGAACGCGAAGGAAGAGACTCCTGAGGAGCCTGCGAAGGACTCGGATGGTGATGGTGTCACCGATGAGCAGGAAGCTGCTGACGGCACTGACCCGAACAAGGCTGATTCCGATGGCGATGGGCTGAGCGACGGTGAGGAGAAGGAGCGCGGAACCGATCCGAATAAGGCTGATTCCGACGGCGATGGCGTCGAGGACGGCCAGGAAGTTAAGGACGGCACTGATCCTCTCAAGGCTGACACTGATGGCGATGGCCTCAGCGACGGTGAAGAGAAGGAGCTGGGTAGCGATCCGACCAAGGCTGACACCGATGGCGACGGCCTGACGGATGCCGAGGAGAAGGATAAGGGTACTGATCCTGCCAAGGCCGATACCGATGGTGATGGCCTCTCCGATAAGGAAGAGCTCGACGGTTCCAAGAACACTAAGCACGACAACGAGCCGACGGATCCGACCGAGGCTGACTCCGATGGTGATGGTCTGACTGACCGCACCGAGATTGAGATCGGTACGGACCCGAATAAGGCTGATACCGACGGCGACGGCACCAACGATGGTGATGAGGTCAAGGCCGGCACCAACCCGACGGCCAAGGACGAGCCTGCTCCCGAGCAACCTAAGGTTGCCGTCGAGGGCGCTGACAAGCCAAACACCGTTAACCCGACGGACGACGAGCAGTCGACCGGTGTGAAGGTGGAGAACCCGACCGGCAAGACCACGGTGACCGCCAAGGATGAGGACGGCAAGGCCGTTCCGGCCACGATCGATCCGGACACCGGCGAGATTCTCGTTACCCCGGGTAAGGGTGTTGATGGTCCGATTACTGTGGCGGTGAAGGATCCCTCCCTGGATGAGCCTGCAACCGTGGAGGTTCCGGTCACTGGCCACGAGAAGGGCAAGGACGACAACGGTTCCGAGGACACCGGCGGCGTGACCCCGACCGACCCGTCCGAGGAGCCGGCGAAGGATTCCGATGGTGATGGTGTCTCCGACGAGCAGGAGACTGCTGACGGTACCGATCCGAACAAGGCCGATTCCGATGGCGATGGCCTGAGCGACGGTGAGGAGAAGGAGCGCGGTACTGATCCGACGAAGGCTGATTCCGACGGCGATGGTGTCGAGGATGGTCAGGAAGTTAAGGACGGCACCGACCCGCTGAAGTCTGATTCCGATGGCGACGGCCTGAAGGATAGTGAGGAGAAGGAGAAGGGTACTGATCCTCTTAAGGCCGATACCGATGGTGATGGCCTCACCGACAAGCAGGAGCTGGACGGTTCCGAGAACGGCAAGTACGGCAATGAGCCGACCGACCCGACCGAGGCTGACTCCGATAAGGATGGTCTGACTGACCGTACGGAGACCGAGCTCGGCACCGACCCGAACGAGGCCGACACTGATGGAGACGGTGTCAACGATGGTGACGAGGTCAAGGCCGGCACCAACCCCACCGTGAAGGAGGAGACCCCTGAGGAGCCTGCGAAGGATTCCGATGGTGATGGTGTCACCGATGAGCAGGAAGCTGCCGACGGTACTGACCCGAACAAGGCTGATTCCGATGGTGATGGGCTGAGCGACGGTGAGGAGAAGGAGCGCGGAACCGATCCGAATAAGGCTGATTCCGACGGCGATGGTGTCGAGGACGGCCAGGAAGTTAAGGACGGCACCGACCCGCTCAAGTCTGACACCGACGGTGACGGCCTGACGGACGGCAAGGAGAAGGAGAAGGGTACTGATCCTCTTAAGGCCGATACCGATGGTGATGGCCTGTCGGACAAGCAGGAGCTGGACGGTTCCGAGAACGGCAAGTACGACAACGAGCCGACGGATCCGACGAAGGCTGACTCCGATGGCGACGGTCTGACTGACCGCACGGAGACCGAGCTCGGCACGAACCCGAATGAGGCCGACACTGATGGCGACGGCGTCAACGATGGTGACGAGGTCAAGGCCGGCACCAATCCGACCGTGAAGGACGAGTCCTCCCAGGAGGAGCCGAAGACCACGGTCGAGGGCGCGGATAAGCCCGCCACGGTGAAGCCGAACGGCACCGAGCAGTCCACTGGCGTGGAGGTCTCCAACCCGGCAGGAACGACGGTGTCCGCGGTCGATAAGAAGGGCGCGAAGGTCGATGCCCGCATCGATGAGGACGGCGACCTGGTCGTCACCCCGGGCGAGAAGGTGGAGGGCCCGATTACGGTCACCATCACCGATCCGGACCTGGACGGCGGCAAGACCACGGTGGAGGTCCCGGTAGAGGACCAGACCCGCGTACCGGAGATCAACCCGGTGACCGAGGGGGATACCACCATCACGGGTACTGCTAAGCCGGGCGCCGAGGTCACGGTCACCATCACGGACAAGGATGGTAAGGAGAAGCTCAAGGGTGAGCCGGTAGACGTCGATAAGAACGGCGAGTGGAACCTGAAGCCAGCGGTAGGTGTTGCTGCGGGCGATAAGGTCACCGTGACGGATTCCGAAGGTAACGAGAAGTCTGTTGTCGTCAAGGGAACTGACGCCCCAGAGCCGACCGACCCGACCGACCCGACGGAGCCGTCCGACCCGAGCGATGGCAACCAGGCGAAGGGCTCGTCTGAGCGTTGCTTGGCTACCGGCCTGGGTGCTGGTATTCCGCTGCTGTTCTTGATTCCGGTTGGTCTGGCTTCCCAGCTCAACATTCCGGGTCTGAAGGAGTTTATGGCACCGATTGATGGTCAGATTCAGGCGCTGAATACTCAGCTGCAGAAGCAGGCTGGCATCTTCCAGGGCCCGCTGGCTGGTCAGGCTGCTGCGTTTGATGCTCAGCTGAAGCGCTTCGGCATCAACGCAGGCTCCATCGCGCTGGTTGCTGCTGGTGCGCTGGCTATTGGTCTTATCGCTGATGCCTGTGCCCCGGGCGCTGGTTCTTCGGATGGTTCCTCTGAGGGTTCTTCCAAGTAAGAAGCCCAGCGTGAGGTAACCGAGCGCTAGACGGCCCCCTCCCACACCGACAACGACGGTGCGGGGAGGGGGCTGTGGCGTTTGGGGGAGGGAAGGGGACGTCGCCAAGCAGTGCAGCGTAGAAAGTGTGAAATAATCGGGGAATGACTATTGCAGGCCATATCGGAACCCCGCTGACTGGAAGCGCCACCAAGGTGCTGCTTCTCGGGGCGGGTGAGTTGGGCAAGCAGCTCGTCGTAGCCTTCCAGAACCTGGGCCTCGAAGTTCACGCTGTGGACCGCTACGCCGGGGCGCCGGCGCAGCAGCTCGCGCACTTTAGCTACATCGCGGACATCGGGGACCCGGCCAAGGTGTGGGAGCTGGTGCAGCGCATCGGCCCGGACTACGTGGTGCCGGAGGTGGAGTCCGCCTCCGTGGAGGCGCTGCTGCGCATCGAGGAGGAAACGCCGGCCGTGGTTGTGCCCACGGCGCGGGCCTGTGAGCTCACGCAGTCGCGGGAGAGCGTGCGTGCGGTGGCGGAGAGCATTGGCCTGCCGGTCACGGCGTACACCATTGCGGAATCCCCGGAACAGCTGCGCGCGGGCGTGGAAGAGCTGGGGTTGCCGTGCATTGTGAAGCCGGACGTGACCACGTCCGGCAAGGGCCACGTCCTGCTCAGGGACGCCGACGACATCGATGAGGCCTGGGCCATGGTCCGCCGCGTGTCCTCGGACCACAAGCGTGTGGTGGCGGAGCGCTTCGTGGACTTTGACTATGAGGTCACGCTCCTAGCGGTGCGCTCCATCGATCCGGCCACGGGTAAGATGGCCACCTGGTTCAGTGAGCCCATAGGTCACCGCCACGAGCATGGTGACCTGGTGGAGTCCTGGCAGCCGATGGCCATGAGCGAGGACGCGCTGGCCAACGCCCGCTCTGTCGCCGCGCGCATCTCCAACGAGTTGGGCGGGCGCGGCGTGTACGGCGTGGAGCTCTTCGTGGCCGGCGATGACGTGTACTTCTCCTCCGTGTCCCCGCGTCCGCTGGATACGGCGATGCTTACGGGCTACACGCAGCGCTTCTCTGAGTTCGAGTTGCACGTGCGCGCCATGCTGGGCTTTCCCATCGACGTCACGATGGTCTCCCCGGGTGCGTCCGTCATCGTCCATGCAGACGCCGAGCTTGCCGACGTCTCTTTCGCCGGCCTCGACCACGCCCTCTCCTACGCGGAGACTGACGTGCGCCTCTTTGGCAAGCCGGACGCCTACGCTGGCCGCCGCATGGGCATGGTGTCCACGACCGCGGAGGACGTCGATACCGCTCGCGACAGGGCCGCTCTGGCGGCCGCGAAGATACACGTGGTCCCCACGCCGGGTGAGAACGTGCAGGGCGATGTGCAGGCTATAAACCCGGTGGGGACCTCCATCCCAGACATCGAGGTCCTGGAGGTCCGGGAACCGGTCATCGATGTCGACCCGAAGCTCACCCGCTCCGCCGACGACTAAGCGGGGAAGTACATAAGCGGAATTTATAGTCGGGGGTAGTTGCCCGGGGGTGGACGTACGCTGGGGTTTTAAGCGGTCACGCAATGGTGCGTGGCCGCTTTTTCGCTGTGTGTGACGCCGCCGACGGCATGCGGCGGGGTCTAGCTCTGTCCAGTGAAGAATTAATAAGAACATGCGTTCTACAGATCTTACGGGCGCAACTTTGTGGGCGCGTGAACCTTTAATGGGGATCGAATCCATTAGAGAGGGGTACTTTGTTTCCCGAATGAGATAACTAGTTGACGGTGGAATAAATAAACCCCAGCTGAAACTGAAAACTTACCTAAGAATTGCGTCTGGGCGCTGGGGTCCTGCGCGGGGGGGAGGTAAGAATATTAATGAGAATAACCCTGGGTTAAAAAGTGGACCATGTGGCGAACGGGTGTTCTATATATGCAAGGAAAAGGTGATACCAACAGTCTTTACCTGCGGATTTACCCGAAAGACGCCGATATAAGTGGACCCTATAGAGGAACAACAATCTTGCTGGTTCCTGTGCATGATGATAATCTACTGAGTGGACTGTAAGAGATAATCGAGAGTCTGAGGTAATTTCCGGAGGTCAGAACGGAAATACCACGTAAAGATTTCAGATTACAACAGCGATCTGTCTGCAAACTGCAGAAAAAATTGTAAGTATTTGAAACGCTCGAAGAGGAAACGATGAGTAGATTAAGGAACATCTCCAGAGAGGGGGGGATGGTCTTTACCGCAGTGCTTGCTGCCATTGCGGTCATTGCTGCCATGGTCACCGTTCCCTGGGCGAAGGCGGGGGCTGCGGAGCCTACCGACTTCGAGCCCAATAGTGACTTGGGCACGCTTACGAATGACGTCAACCATACTGGCACTGACACTAAGTGGGGTGCCTTGGTGTGGGCTGGTGCAAACACTGATGTCGGTGAGGGGTACCAAGGCTCCGCTGAAAGTAACGTTGGTTGGGCTTGGTGTATCGACCCTGTTGCGGTTACTCCGCTGAACCAAAAAGTCACATACCTGCAAAAGGATGCGGAAAAGCTTCAGGTAACCGAGTATCGTGACTCGGTTTTTAATGTTGCTACCAAGATGCAGGAAGCCCTTGATGCCGGTGATGCGCAAGCCGCTGCGAACTATAACGTGTATCTGGCTGCTCTCGTGGGTAAAAACTTCTCCGATAAGACCGCTGCAGCCCAAACAATTACCGGTCGAAGCGGAAGCTATGGTATTCCGTCCACTTGGGGCATGACGCACTACCCTGACTTTAACGGGTCAAAGGAAGAATTTACCCAGCTGACTGGTCTGAAAATTGTTAGCGACTTCGATCCGCCAAAGTATGAGATTGATCCGAGTGTCAACATTCCTCATGCAGCAGAAGATAGCTTTATTACCGTGATTGTGCCGAAGGGGCCCGATGGTAAGCCTGTGCAGCTTTCGGGTGGCGTTCAGCGAGTAATTCCAGTTGATCAGCCGGGTCTGCCGGATGATGGTGGTGGAAACGAGACTCCGGTTGTCCCGACCCCGGGCACCGAAACGCCTACCGCCGAAACCTCTGAAAAGCCGGCTCCCAAGACTCCGTCGATTAAGACTGAGGCTAAGTTTGCTGAGGGTTCGTCTCGTGTTGTTAATGATGCGGTTGTTACTGACACTGTGACCTATGAGGGTCTGGTTGCTGGTAAGAAGTACCACTTGGATGCGACGTTGATGTCCAAGGATGGCAAGACTGAGCTGGGTACTGGTGAGGCTGAGTTCACTGCTGCTGAGAGTGGTAGTGGTTCCACCACGGTTGATATCACTGTGAAGAATGCTGAGCAGCCGGTTGATGCTGCTGTTGCGTTTGAGGAGTTGACCTCTGTGGAGGTTAATGCTGATGGTGATGAGACTCCGGGTGCTGAGACTCCGAATAAGATTGCGGAGCACAAGGATCCCAACGACGGTAAGCAGACTGTTACCTCTAAGGAGACTTTGGAGCCGTCGATTAAGACTGAGGCTAAGTTTGCTGAGGGTTCGTCTCGTGTTGTTAATGATGCGGTTGTTACTGACACTGTGACCTATGAGGGTCTGGTTGCTGGTAAGAAGTACCACTTGGATGCGACGTTGATGTCCAAGGATGGCAAGACTGAGCTGGGTACTGGTGAGGCTGAGTTCACTGCTGCTGAGAGTGGTAGTGGTTCCACCACGGTTGATATCACTGTGAAGAATGCTGAGCAGCCGGTTGATGCTGCTGTTGCGTTTGAGGAGTTGACCTCTGTGGAGGTTAATGCTGATGGTGATGAGACTCCGGGTGCTGAGACTCCGAATAAGATTGCGGAGCACAAGGATCCCAACGACGGTAAGCAGACTGTTACCTCTAAGGAGACTTTGGAGCCGTCGATTAAGACTGAGGCTAAGTTTGCTGAGGGTTCGTCTCGTGTTGTTAATGATGCGGTTGTTACTGACACTGTGACCTATGAGGGTCTGGTTGCTGGTAAGAAGTACCACTTGGATGCGACGTTGATGTCCAAGGATGGCAAGACTGAGCTGGGTACTGGTGAGGCTGAGTTCACTGCTGCTGAGAGTGGTAGTGGTTCCACCACGGTTGATATCACTGTGAAGAATGCTGAGCAGCCGGTTGATGCTGCTGTTGCGTTTGAGGAGTTGACCTCTGTGGAGGTTAATGCTGATGGTGATGAGACTCCGGGTGCTGAGACTCCGAATAAGATTGCGGAGCACAAGGATCCCAACGACGGTAAGCAGACTGTTACCTCTAAGGAGACTTTGGAGCCGTCGATTAAGACTGAGGCTAAGTTTGCTGAGGGTTCGTCTCGTGTTGTTAATGATGCGGTTGTTACTGACACTGTGACCTATGAGGGTCTGGTTGCTGGTAAGAAGTACCACTTGGATGCGACGTTGATGTCCAAGGATGGCAAGACTGAGCTGGGTACTGGTGAGGCTGAGTTCACTGCTGCTGAGAGTGGTAGTGGTTCCACCACGGTTGATATCACTGTGAAGAATGCTGAGCAGCCGGTTGATGCTGCTGTTGCGTTTGAGGAGTTGACCTCTGTGGAGGTTAATGCTGATGGTGATGAGACTCCGGGTGCTGAGACTCCGAATAAGATTGCGGAGCACAAGGATCCCAACGACGGTAAGCAGACTGTTACCTCTAAGGAGACTTTGGAGCCGTCGATTAAGACTGAGGCTAAGTTTGCTGAGGGTTCGTCTCGTGTTGTTAATGATGCGGTTGTTACTGACACTGTGACCTATGAGGGTCTGGTTGCTGGTAAGAAGTACCACTTGGATGCGACGTTGATGTCCAAGGATGGCAAGACTGAGCTGGGTACTGGTGAGGCTGAGTTCACTGCTGCTGAGAGTGGTAGTGGTTCCACCACGGTTGATATCACTGTGAAGAATGCTGAGCAGCCGGTTGATGCTGCTGTTGCGTTTGAGGAGTTGACCTCTGTGGAGGTTAATGCTGATGGTGATGAGACTCCGGGTGCTGAGACTCCGAATAAGATTGCGGAGCACAAGAATCTTGAGGATGAGGCTCAGACTGTGACTTCGAAGGACGAGGAGACCACGACTTCGACCGAGCCGACGAACCCGACGAACCCGACCAACCCGACGGAGCCGACGGAGCCGACGGAGCCGACGGAGCCGACCAACCCGACGGAGCCGACTGAGCCGTGCAAGCCGGGTGATGAGACGACTCCGGCGAAGCCTTCTGAGCCGGGCGAGGAGACCACTGAGCCGACCCAGCCGGGCGAGGAGACCACTGAGCCGACCGAGCCGACCGGTGAGACCACCGAGCCGACCGAGCCGACTAAGCCGTGCAAGCCGGAGGTTCCGACTTCTGAGACGACGACTACTAAGGTGACTAGCTCGAAGGTGAATAAGCCGGGTAAGGCGAAGATTTCGACGAATGCTGACTTTGCTAATGGCGCAACTGAGGTTGTTGCTGGTGCGCAGGTCAATGACAAGGTGACTTACGAGGGCTTGGTCCCGGGTAAGGAGTACACCTTGAAGGCTGAGTTGATTTCTAAGGTTGATGGCTCTTCTGTTCTGGGTGAGGGTCACAAGACCTTTACGCCGGATGCTGCTAAGGGTGAGGTTGTTGTTGAGATTTCGGTTGATGAGTCTGTGACTGAGCCGGTTGAGGCTGCGGTTGCTTTCGAGGAGTTGACTTCTGTGGAGGTCAACGGCAAGGGTGAGGAGACTCCGGGTACTGATTCGGAGAAGCCGAACCACATTGCTGACCACAAGGACATCAACGACAAGGATCAGACTGTTCCGAAGGAAGAGGAGACCACGACTTCGACCGAGCCGACGGAGCCGACCAACCCGACGAACCCGACCGAGCCGACGGAGCCGACGGAGCCGACCGAGCCGACGGAGCCGACGGAGCCGACGGAGCCGACGGAGCCGACGGAGCCGACCAACCCGACGGAGCCGACGGAGCCGACCAACCCGACGGAGCCGACTGAGCCGACCAACCCGACGGAGCCGACTGAGCCGTGCAAGCCGGGTGATGAGACGACTCCGGCGAAGCCTTCTGAGCCGGGCGAGGAGACCACTGAGCCGACCCAGCCGGGCGAGGAGACCACTGAGCCGACCGAGCCGACCGGTGAGACCACCGAGCCGACCGAGCCGACTAAGCCGTGCAAGCCGGAGGTTCCGACTTCTGAGACGACGACTACTAAGGTGACTAGCTCGAAGGTGAATAAGCCGGGTAAGGCGAAGATTTCGACGAATGCTGACTTTGCTAATGGCGCAACTGAGGTTGTTGCTGGTGCGCAGGTCAATGACAAGGTGACTTACGAGGGCTTGGTCCCGGGTAAGGAGTACACCTTGAAGGCTGAGTTGATTTCTAAGGTTGATGGCTCTTCTGTTCTGGGTGAGGGTCACAAGACCTTTACGCCGGATGCTGCTAAGGGTGAGGTTGTTGTTGAGATTTCGGTTGATGAGTCTGTGACTGAGCCGGTTGAGGCTGCGGTTGCTTTCGAGGAGTTGACTTCTGTGGAGGTCAACGGCAAGGGTGAGGAGACTCCGGGTACTGATTCGGAGAAGCCGAACCACATTGCTGACCACAAGGACATCAACGACAAGGATCAGACTGTTCCGAAGGAAGAGGAGACCACGACTTCGACCGAGCCGACGGAGCCGACCAACCCGACGAACCCGACCGAGCCGACCAACCCGACGAACCCGACCGAGCCGACGGAGCCGACGGAGCCGACCAACCCGACGGAGCCGACGGAGCCGACGGAGCCGACGGAGCCGACGGAGCCGACGGAGCCGACCAACCCGACGGAGCCGACTGAGCCGTGCAAGCCGGGTGATGAGACGACTCCGGCGAAGCCTTCTGAGCCGGGCGAGGAGACCACTGAGCCGACCCAGCCGGGCGAGGAGACCACT
Organism: Corynebacterium axilliensis; assembly: GCF_046097495.1. Taxonomy (NCBI): domain Bacteria; kingdom Bacillati; phylum Actinomycetota; class Actinomycetes; order Mycobacteriales; family Corynebacteriaceae; genus Corynebacterium; species Corynebacterium axilliensis. The sequence continues at coordinate 1,559,661 of NZ_CP175768.1, read as the reverse complement.
GAGCCGACCGAGCCGACCGGTGAGACCACCGAGCCGACCGAGCCGACTAAGCCGTGCAAGCCGGAGGTTCCGACTTCTGAGACGACGACTACTAAGGTGACTAGCTCGAAGGTGAATAAGCCGGGTAAGGCGAAGATTTCGACGAATGCTGACTTTGCTAATGGCGCAACTGAGGTTGTTGCTGGTGCGCAGGTCAATGACAAGGTGACTTACGAGGGCTTGGTCCCGGGTAAGGAGTACACCTTGAAGGCTGAGTTGATTTCTAAGGTTGATGGCTCTTCTGTTCTGGGTGAGGGTCACAAGACCTTTACGCCGGATGCTGCTAAGGGTGAGGTTGTTGTTGAGATTTCGGTTGATGAGTCTGTGACTGAGCCGGTTGAGGCTGCGGTTGCTTTCGAGGAGTTGACTTCTGTGGAGGTCAACGGCAAGGGTGAGGAGACTCCGGGTACTGATTCGGAGAAGCCGAACCACATTGCTGACCACAAGGACATCAACGACAAGGATCAGACTGTTCCGAAGGAAGAGGAGACCACGACTTCGACCGAGCCGATGGAGCCGACCAACCCGACGAACCCGACCGAGCCGACCAACCCGACGAACCCGACCGAGCCGACGGAGCCGACTGAGCCGTGCAAGCCGGGTGATGAGACGACTCCGGCGAAGCCTTCTGAGCCGGGCGAGGAGACCACTGAGCCGACCCAGCCGGGCGAGGAGACCACTGAGCCGACCCAGCCGGGCGAGGAGACCACTGAGCCGACTGAACCGTGCGAGCCGGGCAAGGAGACGACTCCGGTGACCACTGAGCCGACTGGTGAGACCACCAAGCCGGGCAAGCCGGAGGTTCCGACTTCTGAGACGACGACTACGGTGACTACCTCGAAGGCGAATAAGCCGGGTGAGCCGTGGGTTACCACGAATGCTGACTTTGCTGAGGGTTCCCATGAGGTTGTTGCTGGTGCCAAGGTCATTGATGAGGTGACTTATGGTGGCCTGGTTCCGGGCAAGGAGTACACCCTGAAGGCCGAGCTGATTCTGAAGAAGGACGGCGAGACTGTTCTGGGTACTGGTGAGGCAACCTTTACCCCGGAGAATTCCAAGGGTATGGTGCCTGTGACCATTACTGTCAACGATGATGTTGAGGGTCCGGTTGAGGCTGCGGTTGCTTTCGAGGAGCTGACGTCCGTGGAGGTCAATGACAAGGGTGAGGAGACTCCGGGTACTGATTCGGAGAAGCCGAACCACATTGCTGAGCACAAGGACATCAACGACAAGGACCAGACTGTTCCGAAGCCCAAGACTCCGGGCAACGGCGGTTCCAGCAAGTCTGACTGGCCGTGGTGGCTGCTGCTCATCCCGGGCCTGGGTATTGTCAAGATCATCACTGATGGTCACGATGGCGGCCACAACGGCGGCCATGACGGTGGCAATGGTGACCACGATGGTGGCAATGGCCACAACGAGGTGACCGAGGACAACGGCCGCGGCGGCGACCATGGCGATGACCGCGATGTCACCGTCCTGGACGCCACCCCGCCGGAGGATGCCTACCCGGTTGAGGACGCCGGCCAGCCGCTGCCGTCCAACGCCGAGCGTGTGGACATCAAGTCCGTACCGTCCGGTGCGACCAAGCTCGACCCGGGCATGCAGGACTTCATCAAGTAGTCCGCCCACCACGCCGCCCAGCCCTTAATGGGCCGGGGTAGGCTGGGGCCAAACTTGAGATAAGGAAATCCCCTCCAGGGTGAAAACGCTGGAGGGGATTTCTCGTCTATTGTTTAAGAAGAAAAATAAGCAGCATCTAGCTATTTAGGAGTAGGCGCCATGGCAGGCGAAGAGGATAGAAACGCACACCCGGTAGATCCGGACAGAGTAGAAGGCGCGGGTGCTGAGCAGTCGGCTGAACAACCGGCGGAGCACACGCCAAAGCATCGAGCTGAGGATTCTGCTGAGACTTCTGTCGAGGCGACTAACGAGGCTTCCGGCGAGAAGGCAGCAGCCCAGCCCACCGGGGCAAGCACCCCAGTGGGCAGTGATGAGAAGCAAGGCGGCAACAAGAAGCTCCTCCTCGCGGCAGTCGCAGCCCTGGCGGTCCTGGTTATCCTGATCCAGCTCATCGTGGGGCTGGGCGGCAAGGATGACGCGGAAGAGGAAGAGGCGGCCGAGGAGACGTCGGTAAGCGCAGAGGCGTCGCCGACGACGACCAACTCCGACCCCTTCGTGGATGACTCCGGCGAGCAGGACCGTGAGGTCGACGCCGCTCCGGGCCAGTTCCCGGGTATGGAGGCCATGTCCCTGGGCATCGGTGAGGAGTACGCCGCGGTGGATCCAATCCAGGTTTCTGACACGGGCATGCTCGTCCCGCCGCGCGATGTGACGCGCCTGGGCTGGTACTCGGCGTCCGCAGTGCCCGGCACGGCCGGCCCGGTGGGCTCCAGTGTCATTACCGGCCACATCAACTACCAAGGCCAGGGCACCGGCTTTGCGGAGAAATTCACCACCCTGGAGCAGGGCCAGGAATTCTCCGTCTTCATCGATGGTGAGGAGCGCGTCTTCCGCGTGACGGAGGCGCCGTACCGCCTGCCTAAGGGCTCCGGTTTCCCCGATGTAGTCAACGATTCGCAGGGTGAGAACCGCCTGGTCCTCATCACGTGCGGCGGTAAGTTCGTCGGCGGCGAGCTGGGCTACGAGGACAACATCATCACCGTGGCGGAGCCGGTGGCGCCGGTGGAGGCTCCTGAGGACGGCGCCGAGGGCGACGTTCCGGCTGAGGCTCCGGCTGAGGCCCCGGCTGAGGCTCCTGCTGCCTAAAGGGGGTTAAACGGAGGCCTCCTGCAGGCGCGCGATGTGCAGCGCCAGGTAGGAGACCTCATCGGGGGTGAGCGCGCTGTCGAGGCGCAGCTCGATCAGGTTGGCCACGATCTGGGCCGTCTCGCCCGCCTCGGGGTAGCGGGCAGAGATGGCCGTGGCCACCTGGCGGTCATCGGAATCCAACTGCTGGTGCTCCGCCATGCGCACGAACAGGTAGCGCAGGTGCGTGATGAAGCGGGCGACGGAGATGTCCTCGCTGTCTAATGTGGTGCCGTCGTGGGAACCGATGACCGCCAGAATCTGCTGGATGAGACCCGTCATGCGGTACGTGCCGGAGAGATCCCCACGGCAAAACCGGCGTTGACCAGATGCAAGGTGAGCGCTACGGCCTCCGCGGGGGCCAGCGGGGACTGCAGGCCGTCGTTGATGGCGGCAAGCAGCTGCTTGGCCAGGGCGAAGTCCTCGGCGTAGAGGTGGCGGACCTCGGCCTCCAAGGGATAGGAGATGGCGGCGCCGCGCGTGACCGCACCGTGGACGTGGTCCGCGATGGCCACAACCAGGGTGAGCTTGTTGCGTAGAGTCTCCGGCATGTCGACGCGGTGCATGGCATCGATGACGAGCTGCACGTACTCGCCGGGGATGCCGGCAATCATGGCGGCGAGGTGATCCGGGTCGCGCCCGGAGTCGGGGACGAAGACCTTGACCACCTTGGCCGGATCCACCTCAGCGCCCGGCTGGGCTTGGAAGCCAATGCCGCGGCCGGTGACGATGACGTCCTCCGTACCGCGCCGCGCGAGCACGACGTTGTTGTTAAACACGCGCAGCAGTTGCACGAAATACCTTCCTTGTTGCGGTCTGGTTCGGGTGAAAGTTTGTCAGATACGACAAAAGCCGGCCACGATGATAGACATCGTGCCAGCTTAGTCGGTCAGCTCGCGCACGCGCGCGACTGCGTTCTTTAGTGGGTGGCGGTAATGACCGTATCGCCCGCAGCGGCGTGCTTGAGGCCCGCCGGGGTGACGGCCGCAAGGGCCTTGGTGTTGGTCACTGCCAGGACAATCGTGGTGTCGTAGCCCGCGGCGCGGACCTTGTCGAAGTCCACGGTGGCCAGCAGCTCACCCTTCTGGACGGTGTCGCCCTTCTTGACTGCCGGGGAGAAGCCGTCGCCCTTCATCTTCACGGTATTGATGCCGATGTGGACTAGGACCTCGACGCCATCGGCAGTCTTGATGCCGTAGGCGTGGCCAGACTTCATGGCACTCATCACGGTGCCGCTCACGGGGGAGTAGACCTCGTTGTTCTCGGGCACGATTCCTACGCCATCACCGAGCGTGCCGGCGGAGAAGACCGGGTCGTCGATGTCCGCCATGGGGACCACGTCGCCCTCGGCCGGGGAAGCGATGTCGGCGGTGGTGCCGGCTGCGGCCGAAGCGTCTGCGGAGTCTGCGGCGTGAGCGCTAGCGGCGCCTGCACCAGCACCGGCTGCGGCGCCGGCGGCCGGGGAAGCAGCGTGGTAAGCGTTTTCGGTGTGTGCAGTGTCCTCGCCGTTCTCGGCAGCTTCGCGGGCGGCCTTGGCCTCCGCGCGCTCTTCCGGGGTGCGGTAGTCGGTGAAGAAGATGAGCAGGAAGGCCACGACGAACGCCACGGCGATGGAGATGGCGTACTTGGCCATCGGGGTGAAGACCGGAATGGTCAGCAGGGAGGTGAACACGAAGGCGTTGGTCGTAATGCCGTTCGTGCCCAGCGTCAGCAGCGCCACGGTGAGACCACCGGCAAAGCAGCCCACGAGCATGCGCGGGTAAATCCTCTTGTAGCGCAGGTGGATACCGTAGAGGGAAGGCTCGGAAATACCGCCCAGCAGGCCCGCCAGGAGGGCCGAGCCGGAGGTCTGGCGCATCACGGTGTCACGGTCACGGATGGAGATAGCCAGAACACCTGCGGTGGCGCCGAAGCAGGCGAAGTTCCATGCACCCATGGGTCCCTGGATGAAGTCGTAGCCCAGGGTCTGGATATTGACCAGCATGAGGGCGTTGAGCGGCCAGTGCAGGCCCAGCGGGACGAGGAACGGGTAGAGCATCGGGATGGCCAGGGCGAAGACGAACGGGACGTTGTCATTGAGCCAGGACAGGCCGGCGCCAATGCCGTTACCGGCCCACACACCGAACGGGCCAATGAGGAAGGCCGTCAGCGGAATGACGAAGAGCAGGGTGAGGAACGGAACGAAGACCATGTGGACCGCGGACGGAATGATCTTCTGGAAGCCCTTGTAGAACAGTGCGGCGACGGCAGCCATGATGAGCGGGACAAAGACGTTTCCGCCGTAGTCCTGCAGCTGCAGTGGCAGGCCGAAGATATCGATGGAGCACTGCTCAGCCTTCAGCGTTTCGTTGGTGACGCACTGAACAGCCGGGTTGTCCGTCAGACCGCTGAACTCCGGGGTGAACAGCGCGAGCATGACTGCAGCAGGAACCCAAGGGTCGATGCGCAGCTTCTTGCCTGCGTTGTAGGCCACCATCACCGGCAGGAAGAAGAAGACGGAGCGCCACATGGCGTCGACAAAAATCCACGAGGCGGGCTTATCCTCAGCGCGGAAGTCAACGACGCCGATGGCATCCAATACTGCGGCGAAGGCGATGACGAGGGACGCGCCCAGCAGGACGCCGAGAATGGGGCGGAAAGAATCCGAGAGGTATTCGAAGAAGGTATCCATCCACGGCAACTTGCCCTTGGACTTGGCGCGGGCGGCGGCCTTGACGTCATCGTTGGAGCGGCCGTCAGACTCACCGGCGTTCTTCATCTGGGGGAGAGCCATGATCTGGTCGTAGACAGTGGCGACGTCACCGCCGATGACCACCTGGTAGTTGCGGCCGCCCTGCGGCACAGCACCCATGACCTTGGGGTTAGCCTCGAGTGCTTCTTTATCTGCCTTGGAGGCGTCGGCCAGCTCGAAGCGCAGGCGCGTGGCGCAGTGCGTGAGCGAGGTGACGTTCTCCGCTCCGCCGATGCCATCGATGATGGCTTCAGCTGGCGAGCGAACTTCAGTCGACATGTCAGTCCTTTCGCGGGTAAGCGGGCTGGAGTATAAAAACCACAAAAGACCTAGGCCGTCATGGTTCATAGCGAACCATCCCCACGCGGCAACGAGTGGGGAGCCTAGGTCTTGCCCGAAGTAACAATCCTGATAGGGAGCTTACGCCGCTGGCATCACGCTGCGCAAGCCCTGTGAGATCCCGCACTTGAGCGGGCAAGTGGGGGTGCGTAATGGGCATGTCGCGGATTTCTGAAGCGGCGTTTGGCGGAGGCCTCCAGTACTCTGAAACTGTCACTGTGTGCCCACAATGTGAGCGCGGGTACACGCCTTGCATGCAGAGAAAGGTTCTACATGACCGCCAAGTCTTCACGCACTTCCGCATTCGTTAGCGTCATCGGGCGCGGCTTCGACGGCCTCGACATCCAGTCCGTGGCATCCGAGTTGGATGCCACCTTCGCGCACGTAGATGAGCTGGGCACGGACCTCGGAACGATCCTGGAGAAGGCCCCGGAAGGCAACCTGGTTCTCCAGGGAACCGGCGTCGTGGATTTCGACGCCAAGGCGGCAGCCGCCCTGGGCCTGCCCTTCGCGCTCATCTCTAACGCGCCTGCCCGCACCGCGGAGCTGGCGCTGGATCACGCGCGCTCGGTGGGAGCAACCGTGGTGGGCGCGCTTACCGACGTCTCCTCGATCCCCGGCGCCCTCGCCTCCCAGGAGGACGTTGAGCCGCGCATGTGCGCCGAGCTGTTCCAGAAGCAGCTGCTGGATCAGGCCCGCGAGGTCGGGGCCCACATTGTCCTGCCGGAGGGCGAGGATGATCGCATCCTCGAGGCAGCCGGTGAGCTCATTAAGGGCAAGGTGGCGAAGCTGACGATTCTGGGCGATGAGAACGTTGAGAAGCGCGCACAGGAACTGGGCATCGACCTGGACGGGGTGGAGATCATCAACCACCTCGAGTCCCCGCTGGCAGAAGAATTCGCCGCGGACTTCGCGGAGCTGCGCAAGAAGAAGGGTGTCACCCTGGAGCAGGCGCGCGAAACCATGCAGGACGTGTCCTACTTCGCCACGATGATGGTGCACAAGGGCCTGGCGGACGGCATGGTCTCCGGTGCTGCGCACACCACCGCACACACCATAAAGCCCTCCTTCCAGATCATCAAGACCAAGCCGGAAGCCTCCGTGGTCTCCTCCATCTTCCTCATGGTCATGCCGGGGCGCCTGTGGGCCTTTGGTGACTGCGCGGTGAACCCGAACCCGACCCCGGAGCAGCTGGGGGAAATCGCCATCGTGTCGGCACAGACCGCCTCCCAGTTCGGCATCGACCCGCGCGTGGCGCTGCTGTCCTACTCCACCGGCACCTCCGGCGCTGGTCCGGACGTGGAGAAGGTAACTGCGGCCGTGGAGGCAGCCAAGAATATCGATGCGTCCGTGGCTGTGGACGGCCCGCTGCAGTTCGACGCCGCGTGTGATGCCGGCGTGGCCGCCAAGAAGGCCCCGGAGTCCCCGGTGGCAGGCCAGGCCAACGTCTTCGTCTTCCCAGACCTGGAGGCCGGCAACATCGGCTACAAGACCGCGCAGCGCACCGGTGGTGCTTTGGCCGTGGGCCCGATTCTGCAGGGCCTGAACAAGCCGGTCAATGACCTCTCCCGTGGTGCCACGGTGCCGGACATCATCAACACGGTGGCCATCACCGCAACCCAGGCAGGAGTGAAGTAAATGGCGTACGTACTCGTCCTCAACTCGGGCTCGTCCTCCGTCAAGTTCCAGCTGGTGGATCCGGAAAGCTCCGCCACCGACACCCCGTTGGTCTCCGGCCTGGTGGAGCAGGTGGGCGAGCCGCAGGGCGCGGTGACTGTGAAGACCGGCGGGCAGGAGTACAAGGAAGAGCTGGAGATTCCTACCCATTCCTTCGGCCTCGACCGCGCGTTTAGCATCATGCACGAGCACCACGTGGGCCCGACGGACGTGGAAGTTATCGCGGTGGGCCACCGTGTCGTGCACGGCGGCCGCCTCTTTAGCGAGCCGCAGCTCATCGTGGACCAGATCGAGTCCATGATTGAGGACCTCATCCCGCTGGCCCCGCTGCACAACCCGGCCAACCTGGACGGCATCCGCGTCGCCCGCTCGTTGCTGCCGGACATCCCGCACGTGGCAGTCTTCGATACGGCCTTCTTCAACCGCCTCCCACCGGCCGCCGCGCTGTACGCCATCAACAACGACGTGGCCTCGCAGTACGACATTCGCCGCTACGGCTTCCACGGCACCTCCCACGAGTTCGTCTCCCAGCAGGTGCCGGGGCTGCTCGGCCGCGATCCCAAACACACGCACCAGATCACCCTCCACCTGGGCAACGGTGCGTCCGCGGCCGCGATTCGCAACGGCCGCCCCATCGATACTTCGATGGGCCTGACCCCGCTGGCCGGCCTGGCCATGGGCACCCGTTCCGGCGACATCGACCCGGGCATCATCTTCCACCTCTCGCGCCAGGCGGGCATGTCCATCGATGAGATCGATACCCTGCTCAACAAGCAGTCCGGTGTGAAGGGCATTGCGGGCGTCAACGACTTCCGCGTGCTGCGTGAGCGCATCAACAACGAGGACCAGGACGCCTGGTTGGCCTACAACATCTACATCCACCAGCTGCGCCGCTTCATCGGCTCCTACATGATTGCGCTCGGCCGCGTGGACGCGATTACGTTCACCGCCGGCGTGGGCGAGAACGACACCGAGGTCCGCCAGGATTCGCTGTACAACCTAGACATGTACGGCATTGACTTCGACAAGGAAGCCAACCTGGTGCGCTCCAAGGAGCCGCGCATGATTTCTACCGCGGACTCCCAGGTCAAGGTCTTCGTGGTTCCCACCAACGAGGAGCTGGCGATTGCCCAGAAGGCTGCGGGCATTGCCGCCATGGCGCGCGAGGCAGGACTGTATTAGCCGGCGGCCTCCCCGCGCCGGGGCTGCTAGAAGAGCGTGACTGGGCGGACCTTATTGGCTAGGTCCACCAGCGCGTAGCGGTGGCGCGAGAAGGGCGCCTGGCGGGCCAGCGCGCGCAGCGTATCCGCCAGGCCGTAGCGCAAGCCGCGCTGGGTAAAGGGGAACTCGAAGAGATCGTTGGGGGAGGCCGAGGCGTCAAGGTCGGCCTCGCGCAAGAAGGTCAGCGCGGCCGAGATGACAGCGATCTTGATCTGCAGAAAGCGCGGCTCGTTCTGCGGGATCTCCTCTAGGCGGCGCGCGGCACGCCGGATGCGGGACTCCGAGAGATCGTGGACGATGAGCTGCAGAATCGTGGTCAGGCGCGCCATGCGGTGGTGCCGGGAGGCGTTGGGCACGCGGTCCAAGGTGGCCACGGCCAGCTCTACCTGGTGCTCCGCGCGCAGCTGGCGGGCCAGGCCGAAGGCTGAAGAGACCGTCGTCGGGTTCGTCGCCCACACGATGCCGTAGAGCCGCAAAGAGTTAAAGCGCAGGTGCGCCGGGTCCTCGGTGACGTGGTCCCAGATGCCGGGCTGCTCCGCGAAGTCCTCGCTCGGCAAATCAGCCAGCGAGGTGGTGACGTTGGCGCAGGCGCGGGCCACTGCGGCGTCGATAAGCGCTGCTTCTGAGTAGCCCAACTGTTGAAGGATCAATTCATTGACCGCGCCAATGGCCAGCTTGGGGGCGGCCTCACCAGGAAGAATATCCAAAACACGGGCGAAGTGGCCCTGGGCCGCGCGGTACTTATCCAACAGCAACTCCGCCACGCCCGAATACCAGTGGAAGCGCCAGTCGTTGCCCAGCCGGTCCTCGATGGACTTCAGCCACTCGCGGGCCTGGCCGATGTAGCCCAGGTCAATCATCGCGCGCACCACGCCTAGCGGAATCTCTTCAGACTCCTCGTACTCCGGGGTCTGCATGGCCTGGCGGAGGGTCTCCAAAGCCTCCTGCGGCTCGGTATAGGAAGAACCCTGCAGCAGCGAGGCGCCCACGTCGGAGCGGATGATCAGCGGCGTGGGAAGAGCCGAGACCACCTCGGGGGCGGTGATGCGCACGGTGCGGTCGATGCCGTCGATGAGCTGGTCCGTGCGGAACACCAGGTGCTTGGTGCCAAACGTCGTACGCTGCGGGGAGAAGGCCGAGTGCTGCGCGGGGTGCTGGATTCCGTCCCGCAGCGCGATGACCTCCCGGAGCACGCCGAAGAGCTGGTCCCGCAGCTCCGCCACGGAGCGGAAGCGCTTGTTCGGATCCGGGTCCGTGGCGCGCAGCAGCAGGCGGTAGAAGGACAGGTAGCGGCGCAGGAGCGGTTCCTCCGTGGGGGAGGGCAGGCCCGGCTTGTACACGCCGTCCTCCACCGGCAGCTTGAGCACCAGGCAGGCCAAGGTGCGGCCAATGGTGTAGATATCGCTGGCTACCGACGGGCCCTGCGTGGCAATCTCCGGGGCCTGGAAGCCCTGCGTGCCGTAAATGTGGCCGAAGGCGCCGATGCCGGACACCGCGCCTAGGTCAATGAGCTTGACCTGGTCCTCGGTGACGATGATGTTGGAGGGCTTCAAGTCGTTGTAGACCACCCCGCGGGCGTGCAGGTAGTCCAGGGCGGGCAGAATCTCCAGGATGTAGGCAATGGCGGTGTCTACCGGGAAGCAATCCCCCGGCTGACCGTTGCGCCGGTTCTTCAGCGAGGGCCCGCCCACGTACTCCATGACGATGAAGCCGCCGGGGACGCGGGGATCATCGATGAAGTTGAAAATCTTCACGATGTTCGGGTGCGTGATATCCGCCAGGAACTCGCGCTCCGCCTCCGCCGTGGCGGTCTCCTCCGCGGACTTCTCAGACTGCATGCCCTTGAGCACCACAATGCGTCCGGAGACGAAATGATCGTTGGCCAGGTAAATCCAGCCCAGGCCGCCGTGGGCCAAGACTCCCAGGATCTCGTACTGGCCGGCCACCATATCTCCCGGCTGCAGTTGCGGCGGGGCGATGGTGGGGGAGTCCTGCGGGTCCACCAGGGCATCTGCCGGGTTGCCGGGCACCACGAAGGGCAAGGTGGCCATGCCGTCCGCCACCTCACGGTCGGTGCGCTTGGTGGAGCGGCGCTGGCGGAACGTATCGAGCGCCCGGCGGCGCGACGCCCGGGAGGGGTCCTCTGCTTTGCGGCGATCACGCAGCTGTCCCAGCTCCGCGATGAGCGCGGCGATGTTGTCAGAGTCCTCGTAGGCCTCATCGGCCGCGCTGGGAGCGCCGGGCGTGGCGTTGGCACCGGTTGCGCCCGCGGGACGCTGCGTGGCGGCTGTGGCATCTGACTGGTCGGGGCTAGGCAGGACGAAGGAGGCGTCCGTGTCGTCCTCGTCCGCGAAGGGATCGTAGGCAACGGCCGCGGTGCGGTCGGACGCGTCGGCCCCGCCTGCGGCTTCTATGCTGTGGGGGTCGGTCCTTGTGCCGCCCTCGGCGCCTGCTCCGTCGATGTCCTCGTCGCCGTCCTCGTCCGCGAAGGGGTCGAAGGGGATGGCCGCGGTAGCGTCGAGAGCCGCCGCGTCGCGGTCCTGGGGGTCCTCGTGTTCCTCCGGGGTGAGGTGGTCCAGCTCGTCTTCGCTAAAGCTCTGCGTCATGGCTACTCATCCTCCCTGGTGGTGCTCGGCAGCGTCTCAGCGCGGTATTTCGGGGCCGGCAGCGTGGGCTTGTCCATGTAATCCCCCAGCCACGTGGTGAAAAGCCGCGACCACGTCCCGTCCTCCCTGATGCGCTCCAGCGTGGAATTGATTTGGCGGATGAGCGGGCGCGAATCGTAGGCAGCATCCGGCTTGCGCACCGCCACCCCATAGTTCTGCGTCTCCACGGGGCTGCCCACGATCTCGGTGTAGGAATCCTGCGCCAGCATGCCGGCCAGGAGCGCGTCATCCACCACGATGCCATCGGCCTGACCCAGCTGCAGGGACATGAGGCAGTCGCCCCACGCGCGCGTTTCCAGGATGTCCGCGGACGGCGCGTGCCGGCGGATGGCGTCCACCATGGTGGAGCCTCTGACCGCGCACAGGGTCAGGCCCGCCGTGTCCTCGATGGAGGTGATGCCAGAGTTCTTGAGCACCAACATGCGGGCATCCGTCTTCATATACGGGATGGAAAAAGCCACCTCGCGCTGGCGCTCCGGGCTAATGGTCATGGTGCGGATGACCATGTCCACGGTCCGGTCATTGAGCGCCTTCGAGCGGTCCGAGGCCTCCACGAAGCGGAAGTCCACCTTGTTGGGATCCCCAAAAATATCGCGGGCCACCTCCCGGGCAATGTCCACCTCGAAGCCGCGGACCTCACCGGTGGCGGTGTCGCGGTAGCTAAGCAGGTTATTTGAGCGGTCAACGCCCACGATGAGCCGGCCGCGCTTGCGGATCTCCGGCACGCGCTCCTCCGGGGACTTGTCATCGGGACGGTAGGAACCTTCCGCTTCTTCGCCGCTGTCCTTGGCGGGCTCGCCCGTGCCGGCGGGCTCTATGATGGCGTCTTCCGGCAGTGGCGGGCCGGGCGTGGCCTCCAGATTGGCGCTGGGGGCGACAATGGGCTGGGGCGGCGGCGGGGCCGAGGGGGCACAGCCGGCCAGCACGGTAGCGGCGAGCGCGACAGTTGCTGTGACAGTGACTGTGACTGGGGCTGCGGCGCGGGCTGTGGCTGGCGCTGGCACGGCGGGGATAAGGCTGGGTACGCGCATTAGAGGTACTCCTGCAGACGCGGACGAATGCCCAGCCACACCGCGATGATGGCGCCGAAGGTGGCCAGAGACACGCCCGTGGACACCAGCGTCATGGCGTTGAGGCCCCGCACCAGGTAGTTGCGCATGGCGGCGCGGGCTTGGTCAATGAGTGCTGCCAGCGAGTTATCCACGGCGTTGAAGGCGCTGGCCGCGGTTGGATCGCCGTCCTGATCAATAGCCGTGGCCTGGTACAACGCGGAGTCGTAATCGCCCGCGGACAGATCCGCCATGAAGCTGTCGTGCGTGGTGGTCCAATCCTCCACGGCCTGCTGGGCCCGCGGGATGAGCTCCGGGTTGGGGGTGACCTCCGGGTCGTCGCCAAGCGCCGCCTCGTAGTCCCGCAGCGCCTGGTCCACGGAGTAGACCGTGGAGTCGAAGTGCACCGACATGTCCTGTTGGGAGGAGCGCATGACCAGCGCCAAGGTCTCCGAGGTGCGCATCTGCTGTGCCTCAATGCGGGAGGCGGTAAGGGAATCCCACGGACGCGAGACGGTCTCAAACCCCTGGTGGCCGGAGGCCCACGTGGCTAGGTTGGCGCCGGCCGCCCACACCAAAGCGGTAAAGAGCAGCACCGTGGCCGCGACGAAGCCGCGGTTGAGGCGGCGGCGGGTCAGCCGCCAGAGCCACCACTGCGCCAGTCCCAAGAAGATGAGAGCCGCCACCAGTCCGGACAGCGGCACCCACTGCGGGCGGGTGAGGCGCTGCTGCTGGTGGGAGACTTTCTCCGAGGTCAGAGCGAAAAGCTCCGAGGCCGCGGGCAGGATCTGGGTGCGCATGAGCGCCGACGCATTGGACATGTAAGAGTTCGCCACCGCGTTGCCCGCGCGGTGGTTGACCCGGGCCTTTTCCACCAGTGCGGTATAGACGGGCAGCTCTCGCTGGATAAAGGTAACCAGCTCGCGCACGCGCTCGTCCTCCTCCGAGCTGCCGACGACGGACTGGGTGGCGGCGACAGAGGCGGCGTCGATAGCCGCGTTATAGCGCTCGCGGTTACTCTTCGATTCCACGCCGGCCTGCACGAACCCCGTGGTAGCCACCGTGTCTGCCAGGGAAAGGTTGGTGTAGAGATGGTGCGCCGCGTTCGACATCGGCTCGGTAGAGGAGAGCAGCGTATCCAAATCGTCGTGCCGCGCGGCCGAGGAGGACGCCATGGAAAAACCCGCCGCGGCCAGGGCCACGGTGAGGATGACGGTGACGCCAAAGAGCTTGCCCGGGGTGGTGGAGGCGAAGCTGTAGAGACGCTTCAACACGCGCGCCGGGCCGGCGAAGGAGCTCATGGCCAGCTGGGTGGGACGGTTAAAGGCGGGAGTTGCAGGCTCGGTGACCTCATCGAGCCAGTGATCGCCCCACGTATCGGGCGTGTGCTCGCGCTGTTCGGTGGCCGGGCCGGTCATTCCCTTAGGATAGCGCCCTTGACGGAAAAGTGGGTATAGATTGGAGGCATGTGTACACGCGTAAACCCAGAACTCTCCGGCGACGGTTGGGCCACGGGCCCAGGCGGCGTGCCGGTGTGGGGCAAGTTTGGCGCGGCGGGGCTCTTCCTCGTGGCGGGGAACCAGGTACTGCTCCAGCACCGCGCGGCGTGGACTAATCACGGCGATACGTGGGGAATTCCCGGCGGGGCGCGGGACAAGCCGGAGACCGCGGTGGACGCGGCGCTGCGGGAGACCACAGAAGAGACAGGCATCGCGGCCGCGGACGTCGAGGTGCTCGACTCGATGGTGACGGCCGGGCCTTTCGACGGCGGCTGGACCTACACCACGGTGCTGGCGCGGACGGTGTCGGGGCAGTGCTTGGACACGACTGCGAACGAAGAATCCACCGAGCTGCGCTGGGTTGCCTTCTCTGACGTGGACGCCCTCAACCTCCTGGGGCCGTTTCGGTCCGCGCTGCCCGGCGTGCTGGCGCGCTGGGAGGAGCTGAACAGCTAAAACGCGCGTGTGTCCGGCGGGTGTGGCACGCTAGTGGGCATGATTGACGTAGCCGGACTGACAAAACAGTATGGGTCTGTCCGCGCCGTGGATGACCTCACCTTCCAGGTGAAGCCGGGGCAAGTGACCGGCTTCTTGGGGCCAAACGGCGCGGGCAAGTCCACCACCATGCGCATGATCCTCGGGCTGGACAAGCCCACCGCGGGATCCGCGCGAATCAACGGCAAACCCTATCGTGAGCTCCGCAATCCGCTGCGGGAGGTAGGCGCCCTCTTGGACGCCAAGGCGGTCCACTCCAACCGCACCGCCGCGAACCACCTGAAGTGGATGGCGCAGTCCAACGGTATTCCGACCTCCCGCGTAGACGAGGTGCTGGGACTGGTGGGGCTGTCCGACGTTGCCGGTAAGAAAGCCGGCGGCTTCTCCCTCGGTATGGGGCAGCGCCTCGGCCTGGCCGCAGCACTGTTGGGGGACCCGGGCGTGCTGATCCTGGATGAGCCGGTCAACGGCCTGGACCCGGAGGGAATCCGGTGGGTGCGCACGCTGGTGCGAGCACTGGCAGCGGAAGGCCGCACGGTGCTCATCTCCTCCCACCTGCTCTCGGAGATGGCGCAGACCGCGGACCACCTCGTGGTCATTGGCCAGGGCCGCCTGGTGGCGGACCAGCGCACGTATGACTTTGTCAAAGACAACTCCAGCGCCTCTGTCACCGTGCGCTCGGAGCACCTTCCGGCCTTCGCCTCCGCGCTGCGGGAGGCCGGGGTGGGCTTTAGCGAGTCTCTCGATGAGGAGCAGCGGCCCACGCTGGTCATCCCGGAGCAGACCACGGACTACATTGGCCAGCTGGCGTACTCCACCGGCGTGCCGCTCTCGGAGCTCTCGCTGCACCGCGCCTCACTGGAGGAGGCCTTTGTGAAGCGGACGAACCAGTCCGTGCAATACCACGCCACGCAGTTCGGCGCGGATGGCGCGCAGGAAGGAGCGCAGAGCTAATGTTTATCAACACGCTGCATGCGGAGTGGACCAAGCTGCGCACGACAAAGGCCTTCTGGTGGACCACCGGGCTCATCTTTGTCATCATCACGCTGTCGACACTCATCATGTCCTTGAACGCCCAGGAAGCGGTCCTCGGAGTAAGCCCCCTTCAGGCCAGCACGTTGGGAGCGGTCATCATCTTCTTGGGCGTGCCCATCATGATGATCCAAGGCATCATGGTCGTCACCACGGAGTACAGCCACAAGACCCAAACCATCACTTACCTGGCGAACCCGCATCGCTGGAGCGTCGCCGTGGCCAAGCTGGTCCTGTACGGCGCAATTGCCGCGCTCATCGCCTTCTTCGGGCTGGTGTATATCTTCGTGTTGGCGGACAGCACCACAAACGCCTCGGCGGCCGAGGCCTTCCGCCCCTTCTCCGATGACAACGCGAAGCGCATGCTGTGGACCTACCCCCTCGAGGCCTTCGGCATCGTGCTCTTCGGTCAGGCCCTGGGCCTGCTGCTGCGCCAGACCTCTGGTGCTGTGGCACTGGCGCTCATCTGGTACCTGGCTCTCGAAAACGCCATCATGTTCCTGCCACGCGTGGGCGAGAAGATTGTGGACTACCTGCCCATTACCGCGCTGAACCGGTGGCTCAATAACTCGGTGCCGGACACCGTGCCGTGGGATTCCCCGGGTATTTCCGCGCTCATCTTCTTCGTGTGGGCGATCGTGCTGTGGATTATCGGCGTCATCCTGTTGGAGAAGCGCGACGCGTGATACCGCTCCCGCTTCTTGCATCCCTGGCGCTGTTGTCCGCAACAGCGCCTTTTGCCACTGATATGTACCTGCCGGTCATGCCGGCAATTATGGAGGAGCTGGACACCACCCGCTCGATGGTGCAGCTGACCATCTCCGGTTTCTTCATCGGCATGGGCATCGGCCAGCTGTTGATTGGTCCGCTCTCGGACGTCGTCGGGCGCAAGCGTCTCCTCATCCTCGGCGCCGCAGTGGCGCTTGCCGCCTCCGCGCTGGCGGCGCTGGCGCCGAGCGCCTTCGTCCTCGTCGCAGCCCGCGTGCTCCAAGGCCTCGGCGGCGGGGCGTGCGTGGTACTCGCCCGCGCGGTCGTGCCGGATCTTCTTCAGGGCGCTGCGGCGGCCAAGGCCTATTCGCTGCTCATGGCGCTGCAGGGAATCGCCCCGGCGGTGGCCCCGGTCCTGGGCGGCGTGCTGGCGGAGCCCCTGGGCTGGCGTGGCATCTTCTGGGCGCTGGCCGGCCTGCATGCCCTGCAGCTCCTGCTGGCCATCGTCGTCGTTCCGGAGACCGCTGGCGGGCGCTCGAGCTCCGGCGTCTTCCGAGCGATGGCGGGCAACTACTGGGCGGTGCTCACCAACGCCCGCGTGTGGGGCTACCTGGTCACCATGGCCTTCGGCTTCTGCGCCATGTTCTGCTACATCTCGGCGTCCTCGTTCGTGCTGCAGAATCAGTGGGGCTTTTCCGAGGTGGGTTATTCGCTGGTCTTCGGCGTGAATTCCCTTGGCCTCTTTGCCGCCACCGTGGTCAACTCCCGCGCCATGGACTCGGAGTCGCCGGCGTTCATGCTGCGCGTGGGCGTGGTAGGCGTGCTGGTGTGCGCGGTACTCCTGCTGCTGAGCATTGTCGCGGGCGCGCCGGTGTGGCTAAGCCTCATCGCGCTCTTCGCGTGCATAGCGCCCACCGGCTTCATCATGGGCAACGCCACCGCCTTGGCCACCGGGCTGATGCGCTCCCGCGCCGGCAGCGTGTCCGCCATCATGGGCTTCGGCCAATCCCTGCTCGCCAGTTCCATCAGCCCGCTCATGGGGTTGGGCTCCAATGCGGCACGCACCATGGCGCTTGGCATGGTGGCCTGCGCCTTCGTGTCGCTGTGCGGGCTTCTAGCCTCTGCCCGCCTTTCCCGCGCTACTGCAGCGCCGAGGTCAGGCGCATGACGTTGTCCACGTAGCGGCGCAATAGGCCGCGCTCGTTCCACTCCTCCAAGGTGAGCTCGTGGCAGACCTGCTTGTAGTTGAGGGCCAATTGGGTGAAGTCCTCGATGAGATTGCCCTTGGCCACGAGCATGGTGGACTCGTAGTTCAGGCCGAAGGAGCGCATGTCCATGTTGGAGGAGCCGAACATGCACAGCGGGTCACGGTTCGGCAGGTTGGGGTCTGCCAGGATGAACTTGGAGTGCAGCACGAAGGGCTCCGGGAACTGGAAAATCCGCACGCCGGCCTCCAACAGGGCTTGGTAGTAGGAGGACTGGGCGTGGTTGACCATGAACTGGTCGGCCTTGGCGGAGACGAGCAGGTGGACCTCCACGTCGCGGTAGCAGGCGGTGGTGACGGCTTCCAGCAGGGACTCGTCCGGGATGAAGTAGGGCGAGCACATCACTAGCGTTTCCTTGGCGTGGTGCACCACAGAGTTGAACATGCGCAGGTTCGGTTCCGTCGTGTAACCGGGGCCAGACGGCACGAGCTGGAGGTGGTTGGCGTCGGCAGTCACTGCGTCGTCGTAGGGCTGCATGTCCAGGGAGAGCTGCTCCTCGGATTCCAGGTACCAGTCAACCGCGAACACCGCGGCCAGTGAGGTCACCACGGGGCCGGTGAGCTCCACCATGTAGTCGATCCACGCGCGGTCTGTGGTCTTGTACTGGCGCTTGATCATGTTCATCGACCCCAGGAAGCCGGTGTTGCCGTCGATGACCACGATCTTGCGGTGGTTGCGCAGGTCGGGGCGGCGGAAGCGGCCCTTGTGCAGCTGCAGGGGAAGCATCAGGCGCCAGTCCACGTCGATGGCGGTCAGGCGCTTGCCCAGGGTGCGGTAGCCCTTGTACTTGTAGCTGCCGATCTGATCCAGCAGCAGCTTGACCTCCACGCCGCGCTCCCGGGCGCGCTTGAGGGACTGGAAGAAGACGTCCGTGACCTCGTCCCAAGACTGGATGTAGATCTCAATGAGCACGTACTTCTCGGCGCGGTCGACGGCGCGGGCCATGGCCAGAATCGCCTCGTTGTAGGAGGCGTGCAGGCCCATGTTGTGGCCGATGAGCGCCGGATGCCCGGTGAGGTTGCGGTTGAGCTGGATAAGGGACTCGACTTCGGGGGACAGGCGCCCTTCGGGGTGATTGGGGGTGGAGGCGGTGACGTCGCTGATGAGCTCGTTGGCCTCCTGCTGGATGCGGTGGCGGCGCCGGTTGATGTACGGCGAGCCCATGAGGAGGAAGAGCGGCAGGCCCACAATCGGCAGCACCAGAATGGCGAGCAGCCAGGCGGTGGAGCTGGACGGGCGGCGGCCCTCCGGGACCACGCCGATGGCGATGATTTTGATTCCGTAGTCGATGATCAGCAGTACGAGCTGCCACATGGAGAGGTCGATGTTTAAGTTCATAGGGTCCTAGCGCACGGAGGCAAAGTCGGGCACATCGAAGTCTGCGATGAGCGGGACGTGGTCTGAGGTCTTGTCGCCGGCGCGCTCCACCAGGTCCACCTGGGCGCCCTGGACCAGGGCAGCGAGCGGCTCGGTGGCCAGCTGGAAGTCGATGCGCATGCCCTCGTTCTTCTGGAAGCGCAGGGACTTGTAGTCAAAGTAGGTCCAGCGCTCCTTCTCCGTGAAGCGGCGGGTGATTTCCTGCAGGCCGGCCTCCTCGAGCATCTGGAAGGCGGCGCGCTCCGGCTCCGTGACGTGGGTCTTGCCGCGGAAGGGGCGGATGTCCCACACGTCCTCGTCCCGCGGGGCGATGTTGAAATCACCGGTGAGCAGCAGCTTGGACTGCGCGTGGTCCTCCACGTAGCGGGCGAGTGCGTAGAGGAACTCCAGCTTGTAGTCGTAGTGGCGGTCGGTGATTTCGCGGCCGTTGGGGACGTAGAGCGACCAGATCTCCACCCCGCGGATGCGCGCCGACACCGCGCGGGCCTCCCGCTTCTGCTCCTTGGCGGGGTCCTTGTGGAAGCCCGGCTGGCCGGGAAAGAAGGTCTGGACCTCTTCAGCCGGGTCTTTGGAGATGATGGCCACGCCGTTCCACTGGTTCAGCCCGTGGCAGGTGACGTGGTAGCCGGCGTCCTCAAAAATCTGGCGGGGGAATTTGTCATCGGCCACCTTGGTTTCCTGCAGGCAGAGCACGTCGAGGTCGTGCTTGGCCAGCAGGTCCACCGCGCGCTGGGCGCGGGTGCGAACGGAGTTGATATTCCAGGTGGCAATGCGCATGCCGCTTAGGTTACTTGACCACGGCGGCGGGCGTAGCGGTGACGGTGTTGCTCCAGGAAGCCCAGCCCCTCAGCCAGCTGTACGCCGGTGCTATCCGACGCCTCGATTTCCAGCCACGCCTTCTCGGCACCGTGGTCCTGGCCCCAGGTGAGAAGGTGTGCGGCCAACTCCGCCTTCAGCCCCGTATCTTGCTGGTCCGCGGCCGCGGTGAGGGCGGACAGGCCCAGCCACACTGTGCCGTCGCCGGATTCGGTGAGCGTGCCCCGAGCAATCGCGGTTGTCTCGCCCGTATCCGCCAGCAGGCGCGCGAAGACGGCCGTGCCTTCGACTGGGGGCACGAGGCCCTCCGGCGTGTGACCGCCGGAGTGGTACAGGTCCAGCCAGGCGGGGTCGGGCTGCGCGTCGGCGGCGAACGCCGCGCCCGCGGGTTCGGGCAGCTGGTCCAGGGCGCGGACCATCACCAGGATTTCCGGCCCCATCTCCCAGGCACCCGGATCGGCGTCAATGAGTTTTTCGGCGGACTTGCCAATGCGCTCTGGGATGGCGAGGCAGGTGGGCAGGTGATGGCGCGCAAAGAAGGCATCGATGTCGTCGATAGGCACCGGCAGGAAGCCCGCCGAGTGGCCCAGCGGAATGGCCGAGTTGGCCTGGCTCGTGGTGCCATCGCTGGCGCGCATGAGCCACTGGCCGTCTGCGGTCCACTCCTGCTCCGCGCCCGGGGAGGCGGCCGCAGCTGCCACCTCGGCGGCCCGGATGTCGGAATTGCGCACCGTGCGCGGGGAGAGTCGCTTAATAATCTTGAGCTGTTCCGGCGGGATCTCCACGGCCTCGAGGGAGGACGGGTAGCCGCCCACCTCCTGCGGGCGGATGACCAGCGGATCGAGGCTGAGCACGTGGCCGATGACATCGCTGTGGACGTCGCCGAACTCGCGCCGGGCCACCACGCGCTCGCCCACGGAGACGGCGTCGGAGCGGAAGATGCGTGACATTTAGTCCTCGTGCCCGAAGGGATCGTCGTCTTCGCCCGGCATCCAGGTCAGTCCGGCCTCGGTCCAGCCGTTGCGCTTAATGGTCTTCTTGGCCTGGCGCTTGTAGCGGCCGGTGAGCACGTCGGTGTAGACAAAGCCGTCGAGGTGGCCGGTCTCGTGCTGCAGCATGCGCGCGAAGAAGCCGTAGCCCTCGATGGTGATGTCCTCGCCCTTCTCATTTTTGCCGGTAACGCGGGCCCAGTCGGCGCGGCCGGTGGGGAAGCCCTCGCCCGGGACGGAGAGGCAGCCCTCGTCCTCGGAGCCGTCGTCCGCCGGCATGGTCTCCGGGATCTCGGAGGTCTCCAGCACGGGGTTGATGACGCAGCCGCGGCGCATGCCGCCTTCTGGCAGTTCGGTGCCGTCCGGGCCGTCGGTGTCGGGGCAGTGGTAGACAAAGAGGCGCTTGTTCACGCCGACCTGGTTGGCGGCCAGGCCTACGCCGTGGGCCGCGTCCATGGTCTCGTGCATGTCCGCGATGAGCTCCTGGAGCTCGGGGGAGTCGATGGCTTCGGTCACCGGCTCGGTCGGATTGTGAAGGACCGGGTCGCCGTGGATCACGATGGGTCGAATAGTCATGGCCTACAGTTTAGGCATGCAGTCCCTGTCAGACCTAGACGCCGCCATTTTGGAGTTCGAGTCCCACGCCCCGCGGGAGATTGCCGCGAAGGAGGAGGCTATCCGCACCCGCCTGGACATCTCGCCGGTGCGCTATCACCAACGCCTCAACGTGCTTCTCGACGTCCCCGCGGCCCACGCCGCCTACCCCCTCCTCGTGGCGCGCCTGCGCCGGCTGCGGGACGCGCGTGAGGATGTTCGGCGCGCCGCGCGGGACAATGCACCGGAGTAGCGCCCGGGACTACTAAAGTTGCCTGTGTGACTAATGTGAATCCAGATAACTCTGACTCTACGACCCCTCGCGGCCCGCGCCACGCCGCGAAGCCCGCCGAGCCCGAGGCCGCCACGGCTACTGCTGCTGGGGCGGCTTCCGGGGCGAAGGGTGGCGCCGCTGCCTCTACAAACTCTGCCAACTCTGCAGCCCCGGCATCGTCTGCCTCCTCCGCTGGCACCGGCAAGCTGCCGCTGCGCGGTGTCGCCATGGTGCTCATCGCCGTGGCCGTGATGCTGGGCATGTGGGCTCTGTACTCGCTGACCTCGGACAAGGATGACTCTGCCGCAGGCGACGGCTCTGGTACGGGCGACGCCACCGTGTCCGCACCCGCCACCGGCGGTGTCGAGGGCGGCGAGCCGGGCAGCGCCGCCGAGCACGGCTCCCAGGACCAGGCCGGCAACGGCGCGGACGGTGCCCAGGACGGCGACAAGCCGGGCCAGGACGGTGCCGCCGGCGAGGAACAGGATGGTGACTCGGCAGACTCGACTGGGGACTCGGCCGCGGAGAACGGCGCGGCTGGCCAGGGCGGCAACGCTGCGGGCAACCGCGAGCAGGCTGACATCCCGGTCAACGTCTACAACAACTCCGCCCGCATCAACTACGCCGCCGACGAGGCCGAGCGCCTGAAGTCCGAAAACTTCAAGGTTTCTGAGGTAGGCAACCTGAGCGGTGACGTATTCACGGCGCCGCAGACCACCATCTACTTCCCGGAGGGCGACGCCGCCGCGGAGAACCTGGCCAAGGAAGTCGCTGCGCAGTACTACGGCGGCAGTGTCCCGGCCGAGGCCCTCGCGCCGTATCCGGCCGAGCTGAAGGGCGACTACACCAAGGGCGACGCCGTCGTCGTGGTCCTGGCCGTACCGCAGGCTTAAGGAATAAAATCTTATTAAGTTCATCCGTCTGACAGATACGATGGACGGGTGAACATTCCGGAAGAGAACTTCGCCTGCTCCCCCGAGCCCACGCTGGGGGTCGAGTGGGAGGTAGCCCTCGTTGACCCAGTGACCTGGGATCTGGTGCCGCGCGGCGCGGAGCTCATTGACTCCGTCCGCGCCGCCCACCCCGATATCCACCTGGAAAAGGAGTTCCTCCAGAATACCGTGGAGCTGGTCACCGGCATTTGCCGCACGGTGCCGGAGGCGATGGGGGACCTGCAGACGTCGCTAGGCGCAGTGCGTGAAGCGGCCGAGGCCATGGACGTGCGCCTCTGGGCCTCCGGCGGGCACCCTTTCACGGACTTCCGGAAGAACCCCGTCTCCGACAAGCCGGCCTACTCCGAAATCATCAACCGCACCCAGTACTGGGGGCAGCAGATGCTGCTGTGGGGCACCCACGTGCACGTAGGCATCCGCCACGAGGACCACGTGTGGCCCATCATCAACGCGCTGATGACGAAGTACCCGCACCTGTTGGCCATCTCCGCCTGCTCCCCGGCGTGGGAGGGGCTCGACACTGGCTATGCCTCCAACCGCACCATGCTGTACCAGCAGCTGCCCACAGCCGGCATGCCCTACCAGTTTGAGAACTGGGCGCAGTGGCAGTCCTACATGCGGGACCAGGCCATTTCCGGGGTCATCAACCACACCGGCTCCATGCACTTCGACATCCGCCCGGCCTCCAAGTGGGGCACGGTGGAGGTGCGCATTTCCGACGCCACCTCGAACCTCCGCGAGCTCTCCGCCATCGTGGCGCTGACCCACTGCCTCGTGGTCTATTACGACCGCCTGCTCGACGCGGGTGAAACCCTGCCCACCCTGCAGCCTTGGCATGTGGCGGAGAACAAGTGGCGCGGCGCGCGCTACGGGATGGACGCGCTGGTCATCACCTCGCGCGAGACCGATGAGCGCTGGGTCAAGGACGAGCTGGCGGACATGCTGGAGGAGCTCGCGCCGCTGTCCCAGGAGCTCGGCTGCGCCCGGGAACTGCAGTTGGTCCAGGAGATCATTGACTCCGGCGCCGGCTACGAGCGCCAGCGCCGGCTATTCCAGGACACCGGCAGCTGGCAGAAGGTGGTCAAGGCCACCGCGGACGAGATGGAGCAGCTGCGCCCACTCTAAGGTAGGCGGCCGAAACCTGCCTCTGGCAGCCTACTTCTTCGACGCCGGAACGGCCGTGCCCTGCGGGTGGCGCGGCGCGATGAATCCCCACACGGCGTAGGCCGCAATGTAGGCCACGCAGGACAGTGTCCACAGGCACGTCGCCCACGGCTGCAGGGTGGTGGTCACGTCCAAGTTGGCCGAGGACATGGTGAACCACACCGGCACGGAGACAAACGGCAGCTCCACCAGCACCAGCGCGGCCACGCCCGCCAGGCCGGCGAGCTGGGCGCCGGCTGTGCCCGACAGGCGCTTGCCCACGGCCTGGTTGGCCTCGACGAAGATCCAGATGCCGAAGGGGATGGTCCACACGAAGTGGTGGTACCAGGAGAACGGGGAGACCAGGCAGGTGCTCAGGCCGGTGATGGCCAGGGCGGCGGAGCGATTGCCGCGCAGGTACGCGGTGCGCAGCGCCAGGCAGGTCAGGGCGAAGACCACGGCCACCGCCAGGATCCACCAGAAGCCGCCGTCGATGTCCAGCTGGCGGAACATCAGGGAGCGCAGGGACTTCGCGCCCGGGTTATCGTGCTCACCCACGCGGGAGGAGTTGAACATGGCATCGGTCCAGAAGTCGAGCGCGTCCGGCACCACCAGGAAGCCGATGGCCACGGTGACAAAGAACGTGATGACAGACCCCGCGGCCGCCCACCAGCGCTTCTCAAAGAGTAGTGCTAGGCCCATGTAGGCCGGGGTGAGCTTGATGCCGGCAGCCAGGCCGATGCCCACGCCGGGCAAGCGGCGCTTGATGGGCAGCAGGTCGAAGGCGACGAGCAGCATGAGGAAGACGTTGATCTGGCCGTAGTAGAGCGAGCCGTGAATCGCCTCGTTGGCCGGGGTCAGGGCGGTCAGCAGCGCCGCGATGAGGCAGGCGGCCGGGGTCATCTTCAGCCCGCGCTCGCGGAAGATCATGATGATGATCGCCAGCAGCGCGGCGAACATGAGCGCCGGCCACAGGACCGTGAGGACGTCCTTGCTCAACAGCGGCAGCACCATGAAGAGCACGCCGGCAAACGGCGGGTAGGTGAAGGGGAAGTTGAAGATATAGGGGGCGTCGTACAGCAGGCCGCCGTCGAGAAGGTCCTGGCCCGCCATCCGGTAGATGGACAGGTCGAAGGGGAGGATGAAGGTGAAGGCGTGAGGGCCATCGTATTGGCTGAACTTGTATGCCATCACCGCAACCAGTGCGGCCAGTATGGCGAACATGGTGGTCGCGCCATACAGCTTCTTCACGGCGGATCCTCCTTGGTGCTAATCCTTCTTACGGCGCAGCGGGCGCGTAGCTGGTCTCTCGTTGCGCGACATCGACTCCGGCGTGCCGTACAGGCCCTCACGGCGCGCGATGCGGGAGGTCCTCTGGGCGGTCACCGGGCTGGTAATCATTGCAAACAGTACCAGCAGGATGAGGATGCCCAGATCGCCACGCTCAGCCGCGCTGAAATCTTGAGATCCGGTCACCTTGATGATTGCCCCCACAATGGTGAAGATGAGCCCGGTGGTCTGCGGCTTGGAGATGGCGTGCACGCGCGACATCGTGTCCTGGAACCGCACCATGCCCACGGCGGCGGTCAGGATGAGCAGGGAGCCGGCGAAGATGAGGATCAGGGAGGCAACATCAGCAATAAATTCGTAACTCATGAATCCCTCTTCCTAAAGCGCGTCACGGAGACGGTAGAGATAAAGCCCAGAAGCGCCACGACGAGCATGGCGTTGGACACCGTGGTATCCAGCGTCCAGCACATGTAGGTAGCCATCGCGCACTGCGCCATGGCTACGAAACCGTCCACGCCCACCAGGCGGTCCAGCGAGTTGGGGCCGACGACGATGCGCCACGTGGTGATGAGAAACGCTACCACCAGGATGCCGGCGGCCACGGTGAGGAAGATGTTGTAGACATCTGTATCCATCAGGAATGGCTCCTTTCGAAGATGGCGATCATGTCCGCCTCCAGCCGGCGCACGGCCGCGGTTTCCCGCTCCAGGTCGCCCTCAGAGTCGGCGGACAAAAGGTGGATGGTGAGCATGCGGTTGGCAATATCGATATCGGAAATGGTGCCGCCCGGCTGCAGGTTGTACAGGCTCACGGCCAGGGACAGGATGAACTCATTCTCCACGCGCATGGGCATCTGGATAATGGCCGTCTTCGGCACCGGCTTGGGCCGCACCGCCAGCCAGCCCACCCTGAGGGAGGCGTGAATGAGCTCCACAAACCAGCGCGAGCCGAAGGCCACCAGCCGGCCCCAACTAATGGAGATGCCCGAGACCGGCATGGCCGGCAGCGGCAGCGCGAAAACGATAAAGATGCCCACCAGCAGGCCGCCGACCAGGTTGGCCACGGTGAGCTCGCCCATGAGCAGGCACCACATGATGGTCAGCCACACGATGAACCACGGGCGGAAGCGGTGCTTTACTCCTGAAAGCTTCATCGGGACACCTCCTTTTCGGCAGTGCCCACGCTGGTGGGCAGCGGCGGGGGCGAGGACTGCGACGGCGGGGTGGAGGGTGCAGTGCTTGGCGACGCCTCCGTGGTCCCCGGCTCCGACTCCGGACCGCCGCGGTGCTCTAGCGAGTCCGCGCCGCCGTCGTAGCGGTCCTTCGGATCCAAGTGGCGAGTCGGATTGTCGGCGTTGTCACCCAACACGGCGTAGCGATAGATGGAGCCATCCTGCGCCGAGGTAGCCGCCCTGCCCGTCACCGCGGAGATGGGGCCGGCCAGGAACGTCATCGAGACGGAGGCGAGTACCAAAAGTGACGTCGAGGCCAGCATGCCGAACGGCAGGCGGCCCACGTCGGCACGCTCATCCAGCTCGACGTACTCGGTGACCTCGCCCAGAGTAGAGGGCCGGGCCATGGCCAGGTGGCCTTCCGGGGCGTCGCCGCGGTCCCGCAGGAAGCCCTTGGCCCACACCAGGATCATGACGTAGAGCGTGAGCAGGGAGGTGATGATCGCGCCGGCGATGAGAACCCACGACAGCCACGAGCCCTCGTTTGCGCCTGCCTGCAGGAGCAACACCTTGCCCAGGAAGCCGGAGAACGGCGGGATGCCGCCCAGGTTGATCGCCGGGATGAAGTACAGGATGGCGATGAGCGGCGCGCTGTAGATGAGCGATCCCAGCCGGCGCAGGGAGGAAGTACCCGCCTGGCGCTCGACCAGGCCCACGACGAGGAAGAGCGTGGTCTGCACCAGAATGTGGTGCACGGCGTAGAAGATGGCGCCCGACAGGCCCTGCGCGGTGCCCAGCGCCACGCCGAAGATCATGTAGCCGATGTGGCTGACCAGGGTAAAGGACAGCAAACGCTTGATATCGGACTGCGCAATCGCGCCCAGGATACCCACCAGCATGGTAGCCAGCGCCACCCACATGAGCAGCGTGTCCAAGCCGCCGCTGGTGAAGATGGAGGTGCGCGCGCGGATGATGGCGTACACGCCCACCTTGGTCAGCAGACCGGCGAAGACCGCGGTGACGAGGGACGGCGCGGTGGGGTAGGAGTCCGGCAGCCACGCGTCCAGAGGGAAGATGGCCGCCTTGATGCCGAAGGCGATGAGGAGGACGGAGAAGACTGCGGTGCGCGTGCCCTCCGGGACGTCCTCCATGCGGATGCCAATCTGCGCCATGTTCATGGTGCCCACCGTGGCGTAGACGTAGCCCAAGGCCAGCACGAAGATCAGAGAGGAGGCCATGGACACCATGACGTAGCCCACGCCGGCGCGCACGCGGGCCGGGGAGGCACCCAGGGTGAGCAGCACGTAGGAGGCCACGAGGAAGATCTCGAAGCCCACGTAGAGGTTGAACAGGTCGCCCGCCAGGAAGGACACGTTCACGCCCATGGTGAGCAGCATGTAAGTGGGCAGGAACACCGCCACGGGCTCGTCCTTTATGCCGTCGCGCACGCCCTGGGAGATGCCGTACCACATCACGCTGAAGAGCACGACGGAGGAGGTAAAGAGCATCACCGTGGACAGCCGATCCGCCACCAGAGTGATGCCCACCGGGGCGTCCCAGCCACCGACCTGCAGGGTCTGAATGCCGGTGGTATCCGCGATGAAGATGAGCGTGGCGTTGACCGCCGCGAGCAGCAGCAGCGAGAAGAACGCGATCTGGCGCTGGGCCGTGGCGCTGCGGGCACACAGGATGGCCAGGGCCGCCGCGATGGCCGGGATGATGATCGGCAGCGGGATGAGGTAGCTGATGTAGGGCAGCAGCGCGTCAACGACGGGCTGGATGGTCTCAGTCATCGTTGGCCTCCTTCACCGGTGCCTCGAAGAACTCGGGGCCAAACTTGTCGCCCGCCTTGGTGGCGCGGCCGGTGGACGGGTCGCTGGATGCATCGTGGTCCGGCGCCGCGGCGGCGTTACCCGGGCGCGAGGCAATGGCCGCAATGGCGGTGTCCTCGGTGTCGTCCTCAATGACGTCGGCCGAGCGGTAACGGTATTGGCGGTAGGCCAGGGTAAGGATGAATCCGGTCATGGCCATGGAGATGACGATGGCCGTGAGGATCATGGCCTGCGCCAGCGGATCGGCGATTTCCTCGCCGTAGGGCGCGGACGTGCGGCCATCGATAGGCGGCGAGCCCGCTCGGCCGCCCGCCATCAGCATGAAGAGGTTGGCGCCGTTGCCCAGCAGCAGGATGCCGAGCAGCATCTTGGTCATGGCGCGATCCAGCAGGAGGTAGACACCTGCGCCGCAGAGCGTTCCTGCGGCCAGCAGGAGCATGAGATTAGCATCCATTAGGCGTTGCTCCCTTCGGTGGAACGGGCACTGGACTGTGCAGAGTTCGTGGCATTCGCCGCTTTCTTTTCCTGGTTGCGTCGGGCCAGCGACCGGGCACGGTCGCGGGCGCGCTGCTTACGCATGTCCTCTTCCTCATCCAGCTTGGCGCCCAAGGAGGAGAGCACGCAGAGGGTGAGGCCGACGACGATGAGGTACACGCCGGCGTCGAAAATCAGCGCCGAGGGCAGCGACACATCGCCGATGAGCGGGATGGGCAGCTTGGTGTAGGCCGTAGTGAGCGGCGGGTGTCCGAAGAACATCGGCGTGACCACCGCGCCTAGGGAGAACAGTAGGCCCACGGCCATGGTGCGTCCGCCGTCGATAGGCAGCGCCTCCTCCAGCTCCGCGCGCCCACCGGCCAGGTAGCGCAGGATGAGCGCCAGGGCGGCCACGAGACCGCCGGCGAAGCCGCCGCCCGGTGCGTTGTGGCCGGAGAAGAAGAAGTACAGCGACAGCGCCATCATGGACGGGAAGAGCAGGCGGGTGCTCACGTCCACCATGAGGGAGCGGTTGAGTGCCTTCTCCGATTCCGCCCCGGCGGCCAGCCAACGACGGCCAGTGGCGCGCAAGGTGGGCCGCCGGGATTCGCGGGTAAAGGACTGGGTGCGGTAGATGAGGGAGGCAATGCCGGTGGCGGCGATGATAAGGACGGTGATTTCACCGAAGGTGTCCCACGCGCGCAGGTCCACTAGCAGCACATTGACGGTGTTAGCACCGTGGCCAATCTCCTTGGCCAGATCCGGCATGAACTGGGAGATCGGCTCCTCGCGCCGCGCGTTGACGGCGAACATGCCCACCATGGTCACCGTGAGACCCAGGCCCACGGCCAGCCAGGCGCGCAGGCGGCCCATCTTCGGGTCCTGCTTCCACTCGGTGGAGGCCGGCATGCGGCGCAATACCAGCATGAAGAGCACCATGACGATGGTCTCCACCAGCAGCTGCGTGAGCGCCAGGTCCGGGGCACCATGCAGGGCGAAGATGAAGGCCAGCCCGTAGCCGGTGGTGCCGACGAGGATGACTCCGGAGAGGCGGTTATCCAGCACCGTGGCGGTCACCGCCGCGATGATGATGACGACCGCGGCCATAGCCTGCCACGGATTGTCGGCCACAATCATGTGCACATCCGTGAGGTCGCCGCGAATGAGCATAGCCACCGGCAGCACCATGAGCGTGGCAAAAATGATGGTGAGGTTCAGCTGCAGGGAACCGCGCTGCGTGGAGGCAGTGGTGCGCAGGGACAGCTGGCGCAGGTAGTTAATGACGGCGTCGTAGGCCTTGTCCGCCGAACCCAGCGCCGGGTAGGCGAACTGAGCCTTGGCCAGTGCCTTGCGCTGCCAGTGCAGGATCACACCGGCGGCGATGATCACCGCGGAGAGCAGCAGCGCGACGGTCCAGCCGTGCCACAGCGCCAGGTGGGAGCCCTTTTCGACATCGAAGGTGTTGTCCAGGTGCTGGGTAATGCCGTGATCCAGCGGGGTGGGCTGGACACCGAAGAAGATGGTGAGCAGCGTGAGCGCCGCCGGCGGCAGCCACAGGAAGGGGGCCACCGGATGCATGGCGGCTACGGCCTCGGAAGGCTCCTCCTGGCCCTTGGAGGAGAACGCACCCCACAAAAAGCGCAGCGCATAGGCCATGGTCAGCGCGGAGCCGGCTACGACGGCCGCGAGCAGCAGGTTGCGCGGCATGCCCACCAAGAGCTCTTCATGCATGATGGCCTCGAGCGTTGACTCCTTGGACACAAACCCCAGCAACGGCGGGACGCCCGCCATCGACATCGCGGGCAGGATAGCCAGGATGTACAGGCCCGGCTTCTGCTTGCCCAGGCCCGCCAGCTTGCCGATGTCTCGGGTTCCCGCCGTATGGTCAATCGCACCGACGATCATGAACAGCGCGGCCTTGAACAGCGAGTGCGCAAAGGTCAGCGCTAGGCCCGCGTGCATGGCCTCGCGGGAGCCGATGGCAATGACGGCGGTGATAAAACCCAGCTGGGAGACCGTGCCGTAGGCCAGGATGAGCTTGAGATCGCGCTGCTTGAGCGCCATCCAGCCGCCCAGCAGCATGGTGAACGCGCCGAGCGGGACGACGACGAGGTGCCAGGTGGTGACCTCGTGCACCGAGGGAGCCAGGCGCGCGACGAGATAGATACCCGCCTTCACCATCGCGGCCGAGTGCAGGTAGGCCGAGACCGGGGTCGGGGCGGCCATGGCGCCCGGCAGCCAGAAGTGCGCCGGCGCGATCGCGGACTTGGACAGCGCACCGCACAGGATGAGCACGATGGCCACGGTGAGGTATGGGGTGTTGGCTAGGTCCTCGGCGGCGGCGATGTCAGTAAAGCACCACGCGCCGGTCTGCCGGCCGAGCAGGATGATGCCCATGAGCATGGCCAAGCCGCCCAACACGGTGACCATGAGCGCCTGCTGCGCGGCGCGCCGGGAGGACGCGCGCTCGCCGTAGTAGCTGACCAAGAGGAAGGACAGCAAGGAGGTGATTTCCCAGAAGACGTAGAGCAGCAGGAAGTTGTCCGAGATGACCAGGCCGTACATGGCGGTGGCAAAGCCCACCATCTGCGCGCCGAATAGTGCCAGACGCCGCGGCGAGTGGTCAAAGTAGCCCCAACAGTAGATGAGCACGAGCGCGCCCACGCCCAAGATGATCAGGCTGAATAGCGCTGAGAGCGCGTCCATGCGGAAGCTGATGTCCAGATGGACGGCGGGCATCCACTCGGCGTCGAAGGCTAGCTGATGGCCTTCGCGTAGCGTGCCCTCGGTCAGCTGGCGCAGCACCCAAAAGAAACCGACGGCGGGCACCATTGCGAGCAGACCAAAG
Source organism: Corynebacterium axilliensis (assembly GCF_046097495.1). NCBI lineage: Bacteria > Bacillati > Actinomycetota > Actinomycetes > Mycobacteriales > Corynebacteriaceae > Corynebacterium > Corynebacterium axilliensis. Next base: position 1,528,371 of record NZ_CP175768.1, on the reverse strand, counting down.
GCCCGCCGGCCGAGAGAAAAGATGAGAAACGGAGCGGCGATGGTGGTAAGAACCAGGGCGCAAAAAAGGATGAGCACGGTGCTAGTAGGGGCGTCCTTTGCAAAATTGAAAACCGGCTAATCCCGCTGCACGAATGAGCAGGAAGTACTAGTGCTCACAGTACAGACAGGAAAGCCGGTTTTCACATTCTGGGTTCATACAGTTATATATGGTGCGCCTACAGACTTTCCGCAGGGCCGGATGCCGAGCACATACCGAGCAGATACCTGGCAGGTACTGGGCGGCTCCTGGGCGGATGCGGTGTGGGCGCAGAGTTTGTGCAGAGCGCGTTACTGGAAACGCTGCAGGAAGAGCGCCTCCGCAACGGCAATCTTCTCAATCTCGTTCGGGTCCACGGACTCGTTGGCGGAGTGGATGGTGGCCTGCGGCTCCTCCACACCAAACAGAGCAATCTCAGCGCTGGGGTGCTTGCCCTGCAACTCCACGGTCAGCGGGATGGAACCGCCCATGCCCTGCGTGATGGCCTCGGAACCGTAGGCCTCACCCAGGCACTGGCCCAGCAACGCTACGGCGGGCTTCTCCGGGTCCGTCTCGAAGCCCAGGTTGGCTTCCAGGATGGTGACCTCGATGTGTGCGCCGAACGGGACGTGCTGCTTGAGGTGCTCTGCCACGGCTTCCGCGGTGGCCTGCGGGTCCATGGTGGCCGGGGTGCGCAGGTTCAGGTTGGCCTCCGCGGTTGCCGGCACCGCGTTGACGGCTTCTGCCACCGGGGTAGAGGTAAAGCCAGTCACGGTGATGGCCGGGCGGGCCCAGATGAGGTCCGCGATGGCGGTGGCGCCTGCAGGGTCGTGGGCACCCATGACCTCGGTGCCGTCGAGCATCTGCGCGTCGGCGCGGAAGTCCTCCTCGGTGTAGGCGGTGTCCTGGCCGGCGGCGAGGGGCCAGGTGCCGTCACAATCGACGCCGTCGATAGTCGTCCGGCCGTACTCATCCGTCAGGGAGTCCAGCGCGCGCATGAGAGCCTTGACGGCGTCGGGAGCCGCGCCGCCGAACTGGCCGGAGTGCACCGCCGAGTTGAGGGTGGAGACCTTAACGTTGATCTGGGAGCCACCGCGCAGGGAGGTGGTCAACGTCGGCACGCCCGCCTTGGCGTTGCCGGCATCGGCGATCAGGATGGCGTCGGCAGCGAACAGCTCCGGGCGCTCCTCAATGAGTGCGGACAGGCCCTCGCCGCCGCGCTCCTCGGAGCCCTCGATGAGGACGGTGAGGTTGAGGTCGGTGCCGCCATTCGCATCTAGGGCGCGCAGGGCCGCCAGGTGCATGGCCACGTTGCCCTTGCAGTCAGCGGCGCCGCGGCCGTACCAACGGCCATTGCGCTCGGTGAGGGTAAACGGATCCGACTCCCACGCCTCCGGGTTGCCGGCGGGGACAACGTCGTAGTGCGAGTAGAGCAGCACCGTCTTCGCGCCCTCCTTGCCCGGGCGGGTGGCCAGGATGGCGGTGGAGCCATCGGCAGTAGTGATGGACTGCGGCTCAAGGCCCGCAGTAGACAGGGCGTTGCTGACCCACTCAGCGGCCTTGGCAGTCTGGTCTTCCAAGCCCGGCTCGTTGTGCACGGAGTTGAAGGACACCAGCTCCTTGAGCTGGCTAAAGATGTTCTCGCGGTCGGAAGCGATGAATTCAGAAATGTTGCTCATGGCTTCCAACGTACCCTGTGCGGGCTGGGCGCCGGGCCTACTGGCTAGGTGTAGCGGCCGCGGCATACTAGACTTTCTAAGGTTCACTCCATATTGCATTAGAAAGGACCTGACATGGCGACTACCACCGCCGAAGGTTCCCAGTCCACGCTCCGCGAGCTCACGCTGCGCGGCATCATCATCGGTGGACTCATCACGCTGATTTTTACCGCGGCCAACGTCTATCTGGGCCTCAAGGTGGGTCTGACGTTCGCCACCTCCATCCCGGCTGCGGTGATCTCCATGGCCGTGCTGCGCCGCTTTGCCGGTCACAATGTCAAGGAAAACAACATTGTGCAGACCATCGCATCGGCCGCCGGCACCCTGTCCGCCATCATCTTCGTGCTCCCAGGCCTGGTGATGGTGGGCTACTGGCAGGGCTTCTCCTTCGTCGATACCGCGGCGGTGTGCGCCATCGGCGGTGTGCTGGGCGTGATGTACTCCATCCCGCTGCGCCGCGCCCTGGTGACCGGCTCCGACCTGCCGTACCCGGAGGGCGTGGCCGCGGCCGAGGTCCTCAAGGTGGGCGATAGCTCCGGTGTGGAGGGCGATGTTGCCCACGAGGAAAACGCCAAGGGCCTGCACGTCATCGTCTTCGGCGGCATCCTGTCTGCCGTGATGGCGCTGCTGGCAGCGATGAAGGCGGCGGCGTCGGAAGTCGCGGCGTACTTCAAGCTCGGCTCCGGTGCCACCACCCTGGGCTCCTCGCTGTCCCTGGCGCTCATCGGCGTGGGCCACCTGGTGGGCCTGGCGGTGGGTATCGCCATGCTCGTCGGCGTGGTCATCTCCTACCTGATTCTGCTGCCCATCCTCACCGGTGGTGAGGCCCTGGGAGATCCGGCCACCCTTATGGACACCGTGGATAGCGTGTTCTCCGGCCGCATCCGCTTCATCGGCGTGGGCACCATGGCCATTGCGGCCGTGTGGACGTTGATCAAGATTGCCGGTCCGATTGCTAAGGGCATGGCGGAGTCTTTCGCTTCCTCCCGCAACCGCAAGAGCGGCCAGCAGGTGGACGTGGAGGAGCGCGACATTCCGGCGCCCTACGTCATTGGCACCATCGTTGCCCTCATGATCCCCATCGGCCTGCTGCTGTGGAACTTCGTGCGCGGCACCGATATTCACGAGCACATGGCGGTGCTCATTACCGTGTCTGTGCTCTTTACGCTGCTGGTGGGTCTCGTCATCGCCTCGGTGTGCGGCTACATGGCGGGCCTTATCGGTGCGTCGAACTCGCCGATTTCCTCCATTGGCATTATCGCCGTCATCGTCGCCGCGCTCATCATCGCGCTGGTGACTCGCGGCACTGACGCCGAGCCGCTGTCCCTCGTGGCCTACACGCTGTTTACCGCGGCGATTGTTTTCGGCATCGCCACCATCTCTAACGACAACCTTCAGGACCTCAAGACCGGCCAGCTGGTCGGAGCTACGCCCTGGAAGCAGCAGGTCGCGCTCATCATTGGTGTCCTCTTCGGCTCCCTGGTCATCCCGCCGATCCTGCAGATCATGCTCACCGGCTTCGGCTTCCAGGGAATGGAGGGCGCCGGCGAGGATGCCCTGGCCGCCCCGCAGGCAGCCCTGATGTCCTCGGTGGCCTCCGGTATCTTCGATAGCTCTCTGCCGTGGGACCTCATCGGCCTAGGCGCGGCGATTGGCGCCGTCATCATCGTGATCGATGAGTGCCTGCGCAAGTTCACGGACAAGTACTCCCTGTCCCCGCTGGCCGTGGGCATGGGCATGTACCTGCCGGCCGCCATCACCATCGTGGTGCCTATTGGTGCCATCCTGGGCTACGTGTACAACCGCTGGTCGGCCCGCCAGTCCAACCCGGACTTTGTCAAGCGCATGGGCACGCTGCTGGCCACCGGCCTCATCGTGGGTGAGTCCCTGTTCGGCGTGGTCAACGCGGCCATCATCGCGGCCTCCGGCGGCGATTCCCCGCTGGAAATCTTCGAGGGCGGAACCTCTGCCAAGGTGATCGGTGTTGTGCTCTTCATCGCCGCCATCACGGTGTCTTACAAGTGGACCTCGAAGAAGGCGGTTGCGGAGAAGTAGGGCAACCTTTCTTATTCCCTTAACTCACATACCTACTTACTTACCCACGCCGGTTGTTCGGCGGAGGTAGTCGCGGGCGGTGCGCAAGCACCGCCCGTTCGCTTATAGCGTTCGTGTTGAACCTTGCAGTCGGTGGGGGAGAGTGCCAGAATGGTCGCTAGCACTTCCGCTTGGCAAGTGCCAGAAATAAATCAGAGTCATCTATGTGGTTGGGGCTGGAGAACACTCGCCAGCCGTGCCGTCGCGGGCGTCCGTCATAGATCCGACGTGAGTGTCGTCCTCAACAAAGCTTAAGGAGCACAAACACATGGCAAAGATCATTGCCTTCGATGAAGAGGCACGTCGCGGCCTCGAGCGTGGTCTGAACACGCTGGCCGACGCCGTCAAGGTCACCCTCGGCCCCAAGGGCCGCAACGTCGTCCTGGAGAAGTCCTGGGGCGCCCCGACCATTACTAACGACGGTGTGTCCATCGCGCGCGAGATCGAGCTCGAGGACCCGTACGAGAAGATCGGCGCTGAGCTGGTTAAGGAAGTTGCCAAGAAGACCGATGACGTCGCGGGCGACGGCACCACCACCGCTACCGTCCTGGCACAGGCACTGGTTCGCGAAGGCCTGCGCAACGTCGCCGCCGGCTCCAACCCGATGGGCATCAAGCGCGGCATCGAGACCGCTACCAAGAAGGTTGTGGACTCCCTGCTGGCTTCCGCCAAGGAAGTAGAGACCCAGGAGCAGATCGCTACCACCGCCGGCATCTCCGCTGCGGACCCGGCTATCGGTGAGAAGATCGCTGAGGCGATGTACACCGTGGGCAACGGCTCCGTGAACAAGGACTCCGTCATCACCGTGGAGGAGTCCAACACCTTCGGCGTGGACCTCGAGGTTACTGAGGGCATGCGCTTCGACAAGGGCTACATCTCCGGCTACTTCGCCACCGACATGGAGCGCCAGGAGGCTGTCCTGGAGGATCCGTACATCCTGCTCGTCTCCTCCAAGATCTCCAACATCAAGGACCTCGTCCCGCTGCTGGAGAAGGTCATGCAGACCGGCAAGCCGCTGCTCATCATCGCCGAGGACGTTGAGGGCGAGGCTCTGTCCACCCTCGTGGTCAACAAGATCCGCGGCACCTTCAAGTCCGTGGCTGTTAAGGCACCGGGCTTCGGTGACCGCCGCAAGGCCACCCTGCAGGACATGGCTATCCTCACCGGCGGCCAGGTCATCTCCGAGGAGGTCGGCCTCTCCCTCGAGACCGCCGAGATCGAGTACCTGGGCCAAGCCCGCAAGGTTGTCGTGACCAAGGATGAGACCACCATCGTCCAGGGTGCCGGTTCCCAGGAGCAGATCGACGGCCGCATCAAGCAGATCCGCGCCGAGATCGAGAACTCCGACTCCGACTACGACCGCGAGAAGCTGCAGGAGCGCCTGGCCAAGCTGGCCGGCGGCGTTGCAGTCCTTAAGGTCGGTGCTGCTACCGAGGTCGAGCTCAAGGAGCGCAAGCACCGCATCGAGGACGCTGTGCGCAACGCTAAGGCTGCCGTGGAGGAGGGCATCGTCGCCGGTGGTGGCGTGGCCCTGCTGCAGGCTGCCGACGTCTTGGATTCCCTCTCCGACCTCACCGGTGACGAGGCCACCGGCGTGAAGATCGTCCGCGAGGCGCTGTCCGCACCGCTGAAGCAGATCGCGCACAACGCTGGCCTGGAGCCGGGCGTGGTTGCTGACAAGGTTGCGTCCCTGCCGGCTGGCCAGGGCCTCAACGCTGCCTCCGGCGAGTACGTGGACCTCATGGCTGAGGGCATCAACGACCCGGTGAAGGTTACCCGCTCTGCTCTGCAGAACGCGGCCTCCATCGCGGCTCTGTTCCTGACCACCGAGGCGGTTGTGGCTGACAAGCCGGAGCCGGCCGGTGCTCAGCAGATGCCGGATGCTGACGCCATGGGCGGCATGGGCTTCTAAGCGCTCGTACCCATAGCAGAACTTCAGCTCCCCGCGGCGGTGCCGTGGGGAGCTGTTGCGATCTTGAAACCTTCCGGGCGGGAAAAGTAGCCCCACATAGGGGTAAATTGGGGAGTGTGCCCGAAAACTTCGGGTTCAATTTTCAGCCTGTAAAGACATAATCATCGTCGGCGCTGGGGTGCGCGTTACGTATGAGCCAAAGAATTCCGTGAAATTATATCGACACAGCCGCGTTTTACCAGCTAAAGGCGTTTCTGCTGGTTAGGTTAACGTTTGGTTAACATTACATTGCTATTTTATGGGTGCTTTAGCGGCAAAAATCACGGCACAACAATTGGGCGTTGGGGCTTGCAATGTTGGGCAGGTGTGGCAAAATTACGTCTTGTGACGCCCGCAGAGGGTGTCTGCAAACCGCAAACCCCTCCGGGCAAATTCTTTACCCGGACTTCACATGAGGAGACCATAATGGATCTTAACTTCATTGGCGAGCAGCTCGGCAACTTCGGCACCTTCGCCGAGGGCATCAAGAAGCTGTTCACCGGCTTCGCTAAGGCCTTCGACACCGTTGCTGGCGCTGTCCAGCTGGGCGACGACTTCGAGGCTGCTCCGAAGACCGAGCAGTTCGACTGGATGTCCTCCAAGTAAGAACATTCGCCTAACGGCGTAATAAGACCACTTCATACTTTCAATCCCAAGGAGTTTTAAAATGGGTACCCTTTCTTCCACCGGCGTTCTCGGTGTCATCCTTAACGTTCTTTACGGTCTCGGCGACGCTGCTACCGGCGCTTCCAAGCTGATCGGCCTGCTGCCGTAAGACTGCACTGCTCACGCAGTACTAAGCCTTAACCCCGCTGACCCGCTTTGGGCAGCGGGGTTTCGCGTATCCAAAACCGGTAAATTCCGCCGTAGTCTGCCACGGCTCCGAAAGTGGGGGTGAATTGGGATCCACCGGAAATATTTAGCGCGCCAGATCTGTGGTTCACAGTTAGAATTAGCGGCATGGCTGATATTAAAGACGACGAACTCCCCGAGATCGACCTTGCACAGACCGACGGCTACGTCGTTGATGACACTGATGAAGACGACCCGGCGCTAATCATGCCGGACGGCTCGCCCGTGGAGACGTGGCGTGAGAAGTACCCGTACGAGGAGCGCATGACGCGTGAGGAGTACGACCCTCTGAAGCGCGCCCTGCAGATCGAGCTGCTGAAGTGGCAGAACTGGACCAAGGAAACCGGCCAGCGCCACATCATTATCTTTGAGGGCCGTGACGCCGCCGGTAAGGGCGGTACCATCAAGCGCTTCAACGAGCACCTGAACCCGCGCGGTGCCCGTACCGTCGCATTGGAGAAGCCGTCCCCGCGTGAGTCTACCTCGTGGTACTTCCAGCGCTACATCGAGCACTTCCCGTCCGGCGGCGAGATCGTCTTCTTTGACCGCTCTTGGTACAACCGCTCTGGTGTCGAGCGCGTCATGGGCTTCTGCACCGAGTCGCAGCACGCGGAGTTCCTCCGTGAGGTGCCGATGCTGGAGAACATGCTCTTGGGCTCCGGTATTTCGCTGACCAAGCTGTGGTTCTCCGTGACCCGCAAGGAGCAGCGCACTCGCTTCGCTATCCGCCAGATTGACCCGGTGCGTCAGTGGAAGCTGTCCCCGATGGACCTGGCGTCCCTGGGCAAGTGGGACGATTACACCCGCGCCAAGGAAGAGCAGTTCCGCTACACCGATACGGATGAGTCGCCGTGGATCACCATTAAGTCCAACGACAAGAAGCGCGCCCGCATCAACGCCATGCGCTACGTGCTCTCCAAGTTCGAGTACACGGGCAAGGACCACGAGCTGGTGGGCCAGGTGGATGACAAGATTGTCAAGCGCGGTCGCGACCAGATCGACGATTAGGACCTACGTTTTGCGGGAAGGGCCTAACCCATAACCCCTGGCCCTGTCCCCGAATACGAGCAATGCCCTAGCCCCACTGTGGGGCTAGGGCATTTGGCGTTGGCCAGTTTTAGAAGAGGGCCTCAATCTGAGCGATCGGCGCGATGTGGCCGGTTTCCAGCAGGAGGTCGTACAGGCCAAAGGAAGAAAGCCCAAGGGTAACGGCTCCGCTTAAGGAACCGATGATGGAGGTGATGATGGTTGCTGCGGTGCCCATAATAAATGTCTCCTTGAAAGAGTTAGATTGGAACGCGGGGGAATTCTAGACGTGGAAGGACTGTACGAAGTTCTCGATGGCCGGGATTTCTGCCATCTGGCCCAGACGAGTGAGAATGCTGTAGAGACCGTAAGAGGACAGGATCGTGCTGATCATTGTTTGTAAACTCCTTGTGAGTTAGAGGGGGACAGCATGAAACCGAAAGCCTCGTATCACCGCGAACGGTTTGTTAATGTTTCAGTTTCGTTCTCAGAGTAACACCCAGGTGGTAGGGACGCTGGACTTTTTTCGCGGTCACACGATGGTGGCGAAACATAAACCCCCGCTTAACGATGTATGGGGGTGCAAACATCGACAAGCGGGGGCTACTGGGGCTTAGCCGGAAGGTTCTATGAGCGTTTCCACGGCTCGATGGGGTTGCCCTGCCACACGGAGTTGCGGGGCACCTGGTCGCCGCGCATGACCAGGGAGCCTGGGCCCACGGTGGCGGCGGTGCCGATGCGGGAGGCCGGCAGCGCCACCGAGTGCGAGCCCAGCGTGGAGCTGGCCTCAATGGTCACGGTGTCCAGGCTCATGACGCGGTCCTGGAACAGGTGGGTCTGCACCACGGTGCCGGGGCCGACGGAGGCACCCGCGCCCACGGCGCAGAGGTCGGTCTCCGGGAACCAGTAGGAGTCAATCCACGCGCCCCGGCCGATTCGCACGCCGAGCGCGCGCAGGCCCTGGTTGATTTCACCCATGCCGGCGGTGTGGTTGAAGAACCACGGCGCGGCGAGGACCTCCACGAAGGTATCCTGCAGCTCGTTGAGCCAGACAAAGGCCGACCACAACGGGTGATCACCCGGGGTGTGCTTGCCCACGCAGATCCACTTCACCGCCACTGTGACGGCGACGGAGATGGCGCCGGCGGCCATGAGGACCAGTCCGCCGAGCAACCAGGTCAGCGCAACGCCCAGGGAGTCCGCGAGGGCGTAGAGCGCCACTAGGGTGCCAGCCAGCAGCATGGCCGAGGCCATGGGGGCCAAGAGGCGCATCGTCTCGATGAGACCGCGGGCGGCCTTGACGCCGAAGCCGGGGGAGTAGGTGAGGGACTCGCCCTGCACGCCATCCACGTGCGCCTCCACGCGGCGCATGCGCTCCGGAGGGGAACCCCACCAGTTCGCGCCGGCCTTGGTCTTCTTCGGTGTCGAGGAGAGCACGGCCACCAGTGAGTTCTTCGACAGCTTGCGGCCCGGGCCGGTAATACCGGAGTTGCCCACGAAGGAGCGCTTGCCCACCTTGGACTCGCCGGCGAGCATCCAGCCGCCGCCGAGCTCGTAGCCGCCAATCATGGTGTCGTCCGCCAGGAACGCGCCGTCCTTGACCTCGGTGAACTTCGGCACCATGACGGCGGTGGAAATCTCCACGTCCTTTCCAATCGTCGCGCCCAGGGAGCGCAGCCACGTCGGGGTGAGCTGGGAGGCGTAGAGCGGGAAGAGCTTCGTGCGGGCCTCATCCATGAGGCGCTCGATGGCCCACAGGCGCCAGCCCGCGAAGGAACGCACCGCGGTGATGCCGGGCTTGAGCCCCAGCGAGAGCACGCGCACACCCAGCCAGGTCTGCAGCATGTAGGTGGCAAACGCCACCAGCGCGCCCACCGGGGCGAAGAAGATGGCGCCGATCGCCGGGGAGCCGTCGGTAAGCTGCACCAGCTCCATCACCGCGGCAGCGCCAACGCCCAGCGCCACGATGGGCTGGAGCGCGAGCAGCACCGCGGTGGCGTCGTACACCGGCACCCACAGCGGGCGGCGCTTCGGGGCGTGGGACGGGAAGCGGTGCTTGGAGCGGCCCACCTTCATCGCCGGCGAGCCGGACCAGCGCTGACCGTCCTTGATCTTCTTGCGCGCGGTCACAGTGGAGCCGGCCTCCACGTGGGCGTACTTGCCCACGACGGTGCCGGGCAGCAGCGTCGAGCGCGCACCCACGCGCGCGCCTTCCTTGACCTCGATAGCGCCGACGTGGAAGACGTCGCCGTCCAGCCAGTAGCCGCACAAGTCGACCTCCGGCTCGATGGCAGCGTGCTTTCCCAACTTGAGCAGGCCGGTCACCGGCGGCAGCGAGTGCAGGTCCACGCCGCGGCCAATCTTCACGCCCAGGGCGCGGGCGTAGTTGTTGACGCGGGTAGCACCGGCCAGGGAGCTCGCACCGGTGGCGTTGGCCCAGCGCTCCGCCGCCCACACACGCAGGTGGGTAGCGCCACCGCGCGGGTACTCGCCGGGCGTGATGCCGGCGGTGATAAGCCGCGCGCCGTAACCGCCCAGTGGGATGCGCCCGATAGGCGTGACGAACACGACGAGGAGGATAGCCACCAGCCACCACGGGGTGGTCAGTGACCAGTCCACGCCGAGCAGGTTCGCTACGTTGGACCCCAGCAACAGCCAGGCCAACCAGCTGGTGGCGGCCACGGTCATCACCGGGATCTGAATCAGGGTCTGCGCGATGCGCGTGCCCACGCTCACGGGCTTGACCTCGCGGATAGGACCGGCGTCCTCGACAGACTCAGTCCCGGCGAGCTGTTCCGCCAGCGAACCCAGGCGCGGGTGGTCGTAGAGATCGCGCACGGCCACGGTGGGGAAGCGCTCGCGGATGCGGCCCACCAGCGTCGCGGCGGCCAGCGAGGTGCCACCGAGGGAGAAGAAGTCAGCATTGACGTCGTCGACGGAGACACCGAGGGTCTCGACCCACAGCTCCGCCAGCCACTGCTCGGTCGGGTTGAGGCCCGCGGCCTCCACGCCCACGCCGGGCAGCGGCCACGGCAGGGCTTTCTTATCCACCTTGCCGGAGGTGCGCACGGGCAGCTCCTCCATGACGCAGATGCGCGGCACTAGGGCGGCGGGCATGGTGTCCGCCAGGCGCTCATGTGCGGCATCGTGGTCAAACCCCAGGTCCGGGTCCTCTAGGGAGGCGTAGCCCACGAGCACGGACTCGCCGCCCGGCGTCTTCTGCACGGCCACGGCGGAGTTGTACACGTTCGGCAGTGCGGCGACGTTGGCTTCCACCTCACCGAGCTCGATGCGGCGGCCACCAATCTTGACCTGGTCATCGACGCGGCCCACGAAGTACAGGCCGTCCTCTTCCAGGCGCACGTGGTCACCGGTGCGGTAGGCACGCTCCCATCCCATGGACTCCAGCGGCGCATACTTCTCCGCGTCCTTGACCGGGTCCAGGTAGGCAGCCAGCCCCACGCCGCCGATGACGAGTTCGCCGACCTCACCGATGTTCACGGGGACGCCATGCTTGTCGACGACCACCAGGTCCCACCCCTTCAACGGCAGCCCAATCGATACCGGCTGGCCCGGCAGCATGCGCTGCGCGCAGGCCACGACGGTGGCCTCGGTGGGGCCATAGGTATTCCACATTTCGCGGTCCTCGGTGGCCAGGCGGTCCACTAGCTCCTGGGAGCAGGCCTCGCCGCCGACGATGAGGAGGCGGATGTTGTCCAAGGCCTCCGCGGGCCACAGGCCGGCCAAGGTCGGCACGGTGGAGACCACTGTGATGTCGCGGCGGATGAGCCAGGGGCCCAAGTCCATGCCGGAACGCACCAGGGAGCGCGGGGCAGGAACCAGGCAGGCGCCGTGGCCCCAGGCCAGCCACATTTCCTCGCAGGAGGCATCGAAGGCCACAGACAAGCCGGCCAGCACGCGGTCGTCGGGGCCCAGCGGGCCATGGGGGCTATCGGCCAGGAAGAGGGCGGCCTCGGCGTCGACGAAGGCGGCGGCGGAGCGGTGGCTTACCGCCACGCCCTTGGGCTTGCCCGTCGAGCCGGAGGTGAAGATGATCCACGCGGTGTCTTCGGGTCGCGGTTCCTCGAAAAGTGCGCCGTCTCGATCGTCCTTTTCGTCGAACGTGGGGCGCGCCATGCGCGGCCCGCCTTCCCGCACCATGCGGAAACCTTCGTCGGTGAATACACCGTCGATGTCGGCCTCACCAAAGACCATCTCGGCGCGCTCGTCCGGGTCGTCGGCGTCGACGGGCACGTAGGCGGCGCCGGCGGCGAGCGTGGCCAAGATAGCCAGGTAGAGCTCCCGCTTGCCGGAGGTCATGCGGATGCCGATGCGGTCGCCGCGGCGCACACCGTTAGCGTGGAGCTCGGAGGCCCACGCGGAGACGTCGGCAAGCAGCTCGGCGTAGGTCAGGATCTCGCCGTCATCGAGCGCTGCCGCGTCCGGGTAGTGCTCCGCCGTGGTACGCACGATGTCCCACAAGGTGCGCTCCGGCGCGGCCTCGGAGCCGAGGAGGTACTGCGGCGGTATGGGGTTCGTCGCTGCGTGTGTATCGGGCTCTGTCATTTACGCATCGGCCCCAGTCTCGGCAGCGCCATCGTGGCTATCCTGCGCGGCGTCGGCGGCGATGATGGCCTTGGCCAGCTTGCGCAGGTGCTTGAGCTGCTTGTTGGTGGACTCATCCAGGGCCTCGTCCTCGGCGGCGGCGACGAGCTCCGCCAGCTCCTTGTGGGCCTTTACGCCCTTCTTGGTGGAGGCGATGATCTGGCGGCGGCGGTCCTTGGCGTCGCGCTCGCGCTTGACCCAGTTGCGGGACTCCAGTGAATCGAGCAGGCGCACCATATCGGAGGCGTCGATGGCCAGGGTCTCAGACAGCGCGGACTGGGACGACGCGGCCTCTTCCACGAGGCAGGTGAGCACCCAGTACTCGCGCAGGGTGGTCTGCTTGGTCTGCAGGGCAGCCTCAACGCCATCGCGGGTGCGGCGGCGGAGGCGTTCCAGCTGGAAGGACGGGGATTCCAGCAGAGCGGTCGGGATAGCAACAGAATTTGATGAAGACATGCCGATGATTCTATCCCGCCTACCGTCGAAATCCTAAATCATGGGTGGCATCCCACTAGTTTTATGCCGAGGCTAACTTCTGAACGATGAGAGTATTGAGGGACACGCCCTCTCGTTCGGCTTCGATGGTCAGGTTTCGATGGAGCGATTGTGGGATACGGAGGTTGAACTTCCCCGAAAAGCTGCGCTGGCCAAACGGCTCTGGGGCTTGCTCATTGTTGCGCTGCATATCTTCTAGCGCTTCCTCGACGACACTTCGCAGTTCGGATTCTGCGGTGGCTGCGGACGCGTCGAGCCATGACAGGGAGGGGAACTCTAGGACGGTGGCAACGAATTCGCCGTCTTCTTCGGACCAAGCGGTTTGGTAGGTGTATTTGTCTGCGAGGTTCATGAAGTGCCTATTTGTGAGGATCTTTGGTATCTTGGATACCACACTTGAATGGTACCGAAAATGGTACCACTACTGGTTGGGGTAAACCATGGGGCAGCCCTGGGCCTTCCATGCATCCGTGCCGCCGTCGACGTTGATGACGTCCCAGCCCTTGGTGTGCTCCAAGTACTGGCACACCTGCATGCTGCGTCCGCCTAGGTGGCAGATGACGTAGATGTCTTGGTCCGGGTCAATCTCGTCGATGCGCTCGACGAGGTCTCCCATCGGGATGTGCGTAGCACCCTGGGCGTGCTCGGTGTTCCACTCGTGGTCCTCGCGGACGTCGATAAGCTGGGCGTTCTCTGGTACTTCCTGGGGTGTTACGTTTCTCATGCCCCATACCCTAGTCACGCGTTGGGCCTAGTGCTGTTCCTCCACTCGCCGCGTCCAGGGAAGGGCTTCAAACTCTGCGCGGTCGCCGTTCACAAATCGCTCAAGGAGGGACAAGGCTTCGTCGATGTCCTCAAGGAGCATCTGGAAGTTTTCCTCCTCGCCGTTGTTGTGGCCCCATTCGACGAGGTAGCGCGCTGCCCCTGTTTCTGAGGGTTCTACGCGGTCGACCTGGCAGTAATCGCCCGAGACTATTCGATCAAAGGCCGCTACCCACGCTCCCACTTCGGGGAAGCCGTCCTGGCGAACTGCTTCGAGAAGGTCATCGTTGAAAAGATATGCAGCTGAGCCGAATACCGTAGCATTGACCATGAAGCGCTCTTCCTCAGGGATATCTGAGGAAGACTTCTGATCTTGCCAATTCACTTTGTCCACCAATTGCGCTGGGGAGTAGGTGAATTCAACCATCGCATCCAGAGCAAGGGGCAATGGGATGGAAGAGATTTCGTGTAGGTTCCCGTCGGGGGTGACAAGGTCAAGCGAAACGTTGTCGCCCGTGTAGGTGGTTTCCAAGGTATAACGCTCCTGGAAGTCCACCTGACTTCCGGATCGAACCTCAAGTCTCCATCCTGTGAAGAGGCGAAGCCCAGCTTCGAGTACGGAGGAGGACGTAGCCACCTCCCAAGTGTTCACATACAACTTATCCGCGAGTAGCTTCAACTGGCAGCTCTCGGCCCCTGGAAACGGCTTGCCCGACGGGTTATACAGCGCCAGGGAATCATCGACAACAAGCGAAATGCCATAGTCCTGTGCCAGATGAGTAAGCCTCTCGATCGTGACCGTCCTGACGTCAGCGGGGATGAGCAGCCGAGTAAGTGCTTGGGCCTCCACCTGTTCCTCAGCGAGGAGGATTTCGTTTCCGAGCTTTGTGTTAATCCTCTCAATGTATTTCTGCATCCGGGGGCTGGGCTCGTCATTATGGTCAGCGCGGATGCGGTGCATCATGCATATTGATGCTTCAGTCCACTGCTCCTCGCGCTCTGGCAGCTCCATTGCGGTGACAGTGGTGTACGGCGCCGGATCCGACAAGGAAGAGTCCGGGAAGACTGTGGAAATCATCTCGCCGTTGCCGTCTAAATAGTGCTCCGCCACTGCGATGACCTCGTCTGCGATGTCGAAGGTCTGCACATTGTCGGTGCCGAGGTTATCGTAAACCTTCGCGGTCCACTGCCCCTGCGCATTGCGGCCGTAGGCCAGGGAAAATGTTGGCCATTTGTGCAGGTGGACCATCACCCCTGCGGGGAGCTCCTTCACTGCGTCCAGCCGGCGCCACGGCATCTCGTGGCGGGCTGAAAGATCTAAGATGGGTTTCGATCCTGGGGGAAGCAGCGGCTCCCACGCCAATTCTTCGATCACTGGGTTGTGATCACTAAAGGAAAGCAGAAGCTCTCGTGCTTCTTCATAGGTATCGACAGTGAGCCTGCGGAATACTGGTTCCGTGGCCTCTGGCGGAAGGCTGGCCCACATCAATTCGAACTGACCGCTTGCGAGCAAACGCATGGACATATCGTGTCCGTAGCTTCGTATGTCCGCGCCGAGGTTGATTACTTGAATCCACGTCTGTTCGGACACTGGCAGGCGCAGTGCGTCTTCAAAGGCGCGATCCAGCATAGGTCTGCTGACCTGTCGCCACGTAGTTCCCATGCAATTCCTGATGAAGGAAAGGCCATCGCTGCTTGCGTGGATTCCAGTCGCGTTAAAGAGGATGTCTGTGGTCCCAATGAAGACCACCAAGCCGTGTTGATACGCCAACAAATCTAGTTGTCCTTGGAGCTCTACATCGCTTGAATCCATCGTGACCGTGATGGCTGAATGCGCGGGAAGCTCCTGTCCAAAGAGCTTGGAAAGTGCCGCCGATGCCTCTTCCATTTCTGGATCTGGCTTCCGGAAGGAGTCCAGCCCTTCTGTTTGTATCAACTCCAGAAAATAGTCATGGTCAGCAATCGTTTCTTGCTTAAAGCGCACGATGTTGAGCTGCAGCTCCATATTGGTGGCTTCCTTCCAGGGTGGTGGTCCTGTCGTTGTTCTGAGGCTGAAAGCGATCGTAGGCGACCTGGGTCACATCTGCCTGAGCGGCTGCTGGGAGTGCGCTGGAACAGAACAATCGACGAAACCCGTGAAGGATGGAGGCCGCACAAGCCAATGGGCCGAACGTATGAGATTTCGGGCATGTACTTTGGGCGGCATAGGAATCCGGTGTTTCGGCCTTCTCTTCATAGCGAAAGCGGGTGTTCCACCACTTTTTCACTACTCATTTACGTTGAAGGGGAAACTCTTAAATGGAAGATCTGACAGAAATGCGTACCGAGCTTCGACAAGGCACGCTTGAAATCGACGGCATCACCATTGAAAGCCGTATCGGTATGGACCTCGAGCCTCACAGCGAATATATTGTGAACCTCGAATTTGCGGTTCGCCAAGGAACGGTGCCCACTGCAATGAGGCTTAAGACTTTTCACGCTGAGTTCGTTCTTTCTGATGATGAGACAGAAAACAGTATTCGTCTCACCGACGGCGTTAGCAATAGCACAAGCTTTCTCCTTCGAACCGGACAAGAATCGGGCAGACTCAGTGTTTTCAACGAATACCTCCATAGTTACAAGAAAGGTGCGGAACCCGCGTATGAATACATGACTGGTGATGCTGGGATTGTTATCACCAAGAGGGACGGCGACACCATCCACTTTGCCTGCAACAACCGCAGTCCACGCGAGCAACTAGCGTTTGAGGACGTCACGGGGACGCTTACTCTCACTAAAATTGGTTCAGCGGAAGATCATTCCATCGCCCCTGCAGAGGATGGATCGCCGATTCAGCAATATTGCTTCATTGACAGTGGTGATGAGGTACCCGAGGAAAAGGAGCTCGTTGATATTGCTACCTCGCTTTCGGGCACGGCCTCCCCGACTAGCGAAGCGGTCACTACCTTAATTGACAGGCTGGAAGGGCTTAACTACACCATTATTTCTTCCGCTGACAATGCCGTCACCATCGAAGTGGACATCTCGAATGAGGACACCACCGAATTCGCTATGGTCGATGAGGCCCGACTATGGAATCTCAACCTTGTGAAGGTTTGCTCTCGCATTCTGCTGAATCGGAGCACAAACCGGCCAGAAAGTTAGGCCCCGACTGCTCAGAATTGGGATGCTAAGAACTGCGTGACTCGTCGTGTTGAAGAACGAGTTGTGGCGGAGAGCACGCAGGTGTAAGCCACGGATTTGGCTGTGGCACTTAAATCGTCGGGTAGTGCGAGGAGTCGATGTCGTTCGCGGTAATTAGCGCCGGAAAATGGCGGGTTTTCGCGCTCTATTTACCGTGAGCGTAGAGAATGACCCGCCAGCGGTGCGCGGAGATGCCCTTGCTGGACTCGCCGTGGGGATGAACCGAGGATCTCGCGCGGGGTAAGCCTGCCCAGGCCGCTGCACGAAGCTCATCTACGTTTCTGCGGTTGCGGGCTTTTAAGGGGCACTTTATTGTGAGCAGCACGGGGGAGGGGCTTTCAATCGGAGGGGACTGCATGGAGAAAATTGTTGGCCGCGCTGGGCCACTAGCTGCGGCCAAGGGGGAAGCAGTAAAAATCACGCGGGGGCTCTACCTGCCCAGTGAACCAACGCCGTTGGAATTGGCGAAGGTAGTCAGTAAACACTGGCCGGACTGCGCACTGGATGGCTATTCCGCGGGGATGATTTTCCTCGGGCGAAAACCCAAATTTCCGTTGCAGCTCATTCGTGAGAAGGGCCTGGAGGACACGCGCTACTTTGTATGCCGCCGTGCGCAGCCGAAGGGCGTCTTTCTGTACGACGGCATTAATGTGTGTAATCCGCTGCAGGCGGTGGAAGCCATGGAGGAGAAGCATGCGGTGATGTTTCTGGAGAAGTTTTTCGCCGGCGGTGATGCGGAAAGCAGATTAAGGCTGCTTGCCATGGACTTTCGGCGGTTTCCCAAGCACACCCGGCGCGCGCTGGACAAGGCTGTGATCGGCGCGGATAGCGTCCCAGAGAAAGCTTTAACTCGTGCTTTGGAGCCCTTCTTTAAGGTGCGCAACAACGTCAAAATTGGGCCCTACCGCTGGGATCTTTTGTTGGAGGACTGCAAGATTGCCATCGAGGTTGACGGTTACGCCTACCACCGGGGAGAGAACCGGCGGCAATTCGAGCTTGATCGTCAGAAACTTAATGACGTTGTGCATCGGGGGTATACGCCTCTGCACTTCACTGCGACCACCATCGAGCACCATATCGACGAGGTGGTGGAGCAGGTGCGCGGGGTCGCGGGAGGGAACAGACGCTATTTAGACCCGCCGTGGATGTGGCACCGGATGTTCGTGTGAGGAGGCGATGTCGTTCACGGTAAATAGCGCCGGAAAATGGCGCGGATTTTCGCGCTCTATTTACCGTGAGCGTCGTGCGGGTGGCCCGCGGCGGTTCTTGTGGGGCGCATGGGGTCAAAGGGACTTACACGGCGCTGGCCCCTCGCTGGCCGGTGTATTTTAGCGGTGCGCGGAGAGGTACTCCAGAATGGCTTTCACGCGGCGGTTGTCCTCGCTGGGGTCCAGCCGGAGCTTGGTGAAGATGTTGGAGACGTGCTTGGCCACCGCGGCGGAAGAAAGGACGAGCTCGGCGGCGATGTCCTTGTTGGACTTGCCGCGCGACATCAATTCGAGAACTTCGCGCTCGCGCGGGGTGAGCTCGCCCAGTCCGCTGCGCCCGGAGCTCATTAAAGCTTGCGCCACGGTGGGGTCGATGACGGTGCCGCCTTGGGCCACCACGTCCAGGCTGGCCAGGAAGTCGCGAACCTCGGAGACACGGTCTTTGAGAAGGTAGCCGGTGCCAGCCTCGGGGGAGTCGAAAAGTTCCACCGCGTATGCAGGGGCCACGTACTGGGACAGCACCATAACGGGCAGGCCCGGGTAGGCGTTTCTCAAGTTCACGGCGGCTTTCAAACCATCGTCGCCCATGCCCGGCGGCATGCGCACGTCCGTGATGACGATGTCCGGAAGCTCATCGCGCAGCTTATCCACCACCGCCTCAAGCTCCGGGGCGGAGTCCGCCTGGCCCACTACAGAATGCCCGCGGCGCTCCAACAGGCCGGCCAGGCCCTCGCGCAGAATGGCGGAGTCATCCGCCACGACGATTCTCAAACTCATTGGTGAACTCCTGTCTGTCCGCGATCGAGAAGAAGGGGAATGGACCCGGCCACCCGGGTCGGCCCGCCCGGGGGAGAGGACAGCGTCATTTCTCCGCCGAAGGCAGCGAGGCGCTCGGCCATCCCCGCCAAGCCGTGCCCGGGGACGACCTGTGCGCCGCCGGGGCCCTCATCCACCACCGCAATCTTCAAGGAGGCATCCGCGGTCACTAAAACAGATACCGGCGCGCCCGGCGCGTGTTTTGCCGCATTGGTCAACGCCTCCGTGCCGAAGAAGTAGCCGCAGGCCAGCACGGAGGCGGAGAGCTCAGGCAAAGGATGCGGAGCGAAGACGCTGACGTGGGGGCCGTGGGAGGAGGCGGCGTCGGCAAGCGCGGCGACCAGGCCGTGGTCCTGCAGCACCTGTGGGTGGATGCCGTGCACCGTCGTACGCAGGGAATTCAGGCCGCGGTCCACGTCCTGCTTGGCGGCGGTGAGCAGCTCGGTGAGGTCAGAGGGGGCGTCGAGAAGCGCCTCGCCCAACTTCATACTCGCAGCCACGAGGTATTGCTGCGCGCCGTCGTGCAGGTCGCGTTCGATGCGGGCGCGCTCGACCTCGTAGGCGTCCGCGATGGCGCGGCGCGAGGCCGTGAGCTGCGCGATCTGCTGCGCCTGCTGCTGCTCGTGCGTGGTGGGTTGGGGCTTTTTACGGAACACGGTTCACAGCATAACGGGCGCCCTGAACTACAGGGGTAGTGCTGGCACTACCTTAAAGAGCAACGCTAGGGCTGTTCTTTCCGCGGGCCCTTCACGGTGGAATGAGAGACATGGCACAAACACTTTCCCTGACAGACATCACCAAGGATTTCGGCGGCGGCCCGGTGCTCGCCGGAATCTCCCTCGACATCGCGCCGGGCGAGCTCGTGGCCGTCATGGGGCCGTCCGGCTCCGGCAAGTCCACGCTGCTGCACTGCATGTCCGGCGTGCTCACCCCCACGCACGGTAGCGTGCGCTACGGGGACGAGGAGCTCTCCGCGCTTTCCGACGCCCCCCGCTCCCGCCTCCGCCTTCGCAACTTCGGCTTCGTCTTCCAAGATGGCCAGCTCCTGCCGGAGCTGAGCAACGTCGACAACGTGGCGCTGCCCGCAATGCTCAACGGTATGGGGCGGAGTGCCGCCCGCAAGCGAGCACTGGAGCTGTTGGACCAGCTGGGCCTGGGCGATTTGGCGGACCGCCGCCCGGCACAGGTTTCCGGCGGCCAGGCGCAGCGCGTGACCATTGCGCGTGCGCTGGTGGCCAATCCGGGCGTGGTCTTTGCCGATGAGCCCACCGGTGCGCTGGATCAGTCCACCGGCCATGAGGTCATGCAGATGCTCACCACCATCGTGCGCCAGTCGGGTGCGAGCCTGGTCATGGTCACGCACGACCCGAAGGTGGCCGACTGGATGCAGCGCCGCGTGGAGATTCGCGATGGCATCATCCACGACGACCGCCGCCTTGGGGTGATTCGATGAACACCGCAACCTTGGTCTTTGACCTGCAGCGCGAATCGATACGCGCGCGCTCCGGTACTGGAATTGTCTCGGTGCTGGCGATTGTGAGCCTGACCATTGGTTCCGCCATTGCCTTCCTCGTTGCGGGTGGCACCTGGATGTTCTGGGAGCGCGCCCAGCACGTCGAGGACGCCGCCCCGGCACTCAAGGAGCCCTTCGGCAACGAGATTGAGTTCTTCCTGTATTCGTGGTTTGCTCTGGCCCTGTTGGCCTGCGCCTTCATTCTTCCGGCGCTGTTTAACCTCACAGCCCAAGCCGCTGTCCTCGGCGCCTCAGGCAGGGAGCAGCGCCTGGCCACCCTGCGCCTGTTGGGATTGAGCTCCCGCCAGGTGGAGCGCATGGCCATCGTGGAGACGGGCCTGCAAGCCATCATTGGCATCGTGCTCGGCGGGCTGATCAGCCAGCTCATCGCGCCGGTCTTCACCCAGCTGGACTTCCAGATGCGCTCCATTTCTTTGCCTGAGATTCTGCTGCCCTGGTGGGGTTATCTGGCCGTGGCCGGCGTGCTCTTTCTGCTGGCCATCGGTGCAGCACTCGTCGGCATGCGCCGGGTGCGGGTGAGCCCGCTGGGCGTGGCTAAGCGTCAGATGCCCGCGGCTTACCGCTGGTGGCGCGCCATCGTCTTCCTTGTCATCGTGGCGGTCGGCGGGGCTTTCCTCTTCGGCAAGGCGGGCCCGCCCACCGCTATGGTCATCGTGGTTATGTTCGGCATGCTGATGAGCATCAACCTCATCGCTCCCTTCATCCTGCAGCTCGGCGCGCACATCTTGTCCCTCTTCCCGGGTACCGCGCACTTCGTGGCCTGCCAGCGCGTGGCGGGTAATGCGCGCCCCGCGTGGAGGCGGAGTGCTGCCATCGGCTTCTTCGGTTACTTGGCGGGATTCCTCGTTACCGCGCCCTTGGGCTCCGATGCCCTGGCTCTGTCGCTCAAGGAAGACCCCGGAACGAACGTGGTGTTCAAAGACATCTCCACCGGTGTCGTGTTGACCCTCATCT
This sequence comes from Corynebacterium axilliensis, assembly GCF_046097495.1. NCBI lineage: Bacteria > Bacillati > Actinomycetota > Actinomycetes > Mycobacteriales > Corynebacteriaceae > Corynebacterium > Corynebacterium axilliensis. The sequence goes on along the minus strand of NZ_CP175768.1, from coordinate 1,507,155 downwards.
TTGGCTTCACGCTGACCACCATGTCCATCATCCTGGGGCAGGTCTCCGGCATTTTTGAGGACAAGGAGCTCATCCGCTCCCTGGATCTCATGGGCGTGCCGCGTGGCTTCCAGTTCCGGTCCGGCGCGCTTGCGGTCATGGGGCCCGTCGTGGGATTGAGTTTCTTCGGCTTCCTCTTTGGCGGCGGGATTGCCTCGCTGATGTTCTTCTCCAGCGTCGAGTCAAGCGACGTCAATGTACTCGCCCGCCTGCTCATGGCCTTCGGCTTCTTGGCAGTGGGCTGGCTGGTTACGCTCCTTGCCATCGTGATTGTGGAGCCTCTCCGCGGTTACGTGTTGCGCACGGGACGGCGAAAAGAATGAAAACTGTACTGAAAATCTTCGGTGGCCTGTTCGTCGTTGCTCTCATCGCCGTGGTCGCGGCCGTGTACTTCTTCGGCCCCTCCTATGGCGGGGTGTTTGCGGGCAAACCCGTATTCCTCTTCAACGCCAGCGAAAAGCGCATCAACACCGCGATGGTGGACACCGCAGCTTTCACCGGCATTTACGGCGAAAGCGAAGAATTCCAGCGCGCCCGCGAGGCCTTTAAGGAGGACCCCACGAACCCGGATCTCCTCGATGCCGCCATTGACGCCGCCGGTGGCAAGCACTCCAACGTCTTTAGCACCGAAAAAGAAAAGGCCATCGAGGGCACCGATCCCTCCGTCGACTTTGAGAACGGTGTCCTGCGCGCCACCGTGCCGTCGATTGGCCGCCACGCCGACGGCCAGGCCTACGCCGACACACTTGCCCACGGCCTGACCGCCCACCCGGAGGCCTGTGCTGCCGTGGTGGACCTGCGCGGCAACGGCGGCGGGGACATGGGCCCCATGTACGCGGGCTTAAGCCCATTGCTGCCGGACGGCACCGCGCTCTCCTTTGTCAGCCGCATGGGCAATACTGACGTCACCATCGACGGCAACTCCGTCACCGGCGGCGGCACCCCCACCACCACGACGGGAGGCAAGCTTTCGGTCCCCGTTGCCGTAATTACCGACGCCGACACCGCCTCCTCCGCCGAAGCCACCCTCCTGGCCTTCCGTGGCTTGGACAACGTGCGCACCTTCGGCGAGCCGACCGCGGGCTACGCCTCCGCCAACGTGGTGTTGGACTACCCGGACGGCCGCTCGCTCATGCTCACTACCGCCAAGGACAAGGCGCGCACGGGAGAGGAGTTCGCCGAGGACCCCATCGCCCCAGATGCCCCGGAGTCCGAGCTCGACGGCTGGCTTGCCTCCCAGTGTGGCTAGTACGCCGCAACGCTAGCTGGCCCAACGTTCGCCTTCCCACCGCCAGTAGTGGTGCCACTTCCACGGTGGAGGAACGAACTCGCCCCGCCCTTTTATGACCGCGAGGACCTGGTGAACCGCGACGTCGAGGTGGTGCTCAATCGTGGCGGCGGTGAAGTGGAGGGGCAGGTAGCCGCGCTGGACGGCGTCGTTAAGCTTCTGGCGGTCGATTTCGAAACGCTGCCGGTTCTCGCCTTTGTGATAGGCGTAGCCGTCCACCTCGATGGCCACCTTGTGCTCCTCTAGGAGCAGGTCCCAGCGATAAGGTCCAATCCGCACGTTGTTGCGGACTGTGACGTGGGGCTCGAGGCCCCGGGTGAGGTCACGCTCCGGCTTACTATCCGCCCCGACGATGGCCCTCTCCAGAACCTCACGCGTATGCCGGGGCAGGCGGTGAAAGTCCAGCTGTTCGGCCTCGATGCGCGAGCGCCCGTGTGGCCCGGCGAAGAATGCCTCGATGAAGGCCACGGCATCCTCTTGTGCCATCGCCTCAATGCACTGCAGCGGGCTGCACACGTTCACCCCGTTCATGCTGCCCAGCGCCTTGGGCCGCGCCCGCCTACTGCGAAAGAACTCGCTCGATGCCATCGTTCCTGCGCGCAGGAACTGAAGCGGAGAAGTCAGCTCTTGACCAAGATAGTTCTGAGCGGTGGAATAACCATCCAGAGCTGAGTCTGGCCAGCGTCTTGAGACGATTTCAGCGAGTTGGCGCGGTGTTGGCTCCGCAGATAAATACAGACCGCGACAAATCTTGATTGCCTGGCCATTAGCTGCGCGGCGAGTGCCTGCGCGTCCCTCGATAATCTCCATGTGCCCCTGATGAGTACGGTTCTAACAAATAAGCCCCCCGAAACCGCTGTTTTCGGCCCCCCTACTTGATCGAATCGTACGTTATGTATCGGGTACTGTCGCGGCGACAAAGAAAAAGACGTTTCGATCAACTAGGGCCTCTCAAACCCCCGAATTTTGGGCCCTATTTGATTGAAACGTCCCTAGAAACGTGAGTTACTTGAAGCGAGCCTTAGCCTCTTCGAGGATCTTCTCTGCCTCAGCCTTGTCGCCCCAGCCGGAACCGGAGACTTCCTTGTTCGGCTCCAGGTCCTTGTAGTGGACGAAGAAGTGCTCGATCTCGTCCTTGATGTGCTGCTCCACATCGTTGATGTCCTGGTAGCGCTCCCAGCGCGGGTCATCAATAACAGCGAGGAGCTTGTCGTCGCCGCCGGCCTCATCGGTCATCTTGAACACGCCGACGACGCGAGCCTCAACCACAACGCCCGGGAAGACCGGCTCCGGGAGGATAACCAGTGCGTCGAGCGGGTCGCCGTCCTCACCCAGGGTGTGGTCGATGAAGCCGTAGTCAGCCGGGTAGGCCATCGGGGTGAACAGGTAGCGGTCCAGGTAGACCTTGCCGGACTCGTGGTCGACCTCGTACTTGTTGCGGGAGCCCTTGGGGATCTCGATGGTTACTTCAACGCTCACGGCTGATTCCTCCATAACTTATAGGTTGCTACGTGCTCCGCTCAGTCTACCGCGCTAGGGTAAAGGGCGATGAAAGCGAAGCAAGTGTGGTGGAGTGTCGCGGCCGTGGTCACGGCCGGAGTCGTGGCGGCAACGGCGGCGCTGGGGGTAGAGATCCAGCGCACCTACAATCATTTGGACCACGGCGAACCCTATGCGCAGGATGCGCCGGAGACCCTGGTGGAACCGGCACAGGCGGGTCAGTACGACGCCGCAGCGCTCACCGCGCGCTTGGATGAGCTGGGCAAGGACAAGGCCCTGGCTACTTTTGGCGGGCAGGTTATTGATGCGCGCACCCACGAGGTGGTGTGGGAGCGCGAGCCCGCCAAGCCGCTGACCCCGGCTTCGTCCACCAAGGTGCTCACGCTGGCGGCGGCCACCCTGGCCCTCGATGAGGAGGAGACCATCACCACCCAGGTGGTCCGCGGGGAGAAGGACGGCGAGGTGGTCATCAAGGCGGCAGGCGATGTCTGGCTGACCGACGAGCGCTTGGACGATCTGGCAGAGCAGATCAAGGCTAAGGCGGGAGACGTTAAGCGCGTGTCCATCGATACGTCCGTGTGGTCCGGCCCCGACCAGGCGCCGGGCTGGGACGACGACAATATCGATGGCGGCTACGTCGCCCCCATCCAGCCGGCCATGCTCTACGGCGGGCGCCTGGGGGAGAAGACGGGCGATGTCCCCCGCTCCCACGAGCCGGCACTCGACGTGGCCCGGGCCCTGGCCGGGCGGCTGGGCACGGACAAGGCGGACATGGCCACCGCACCCGCAGGCGCGGAGAGCCTCGCCAGCACCGATTCGGAGCCGCTGGCCGTTCGCGCCCAGGAGGCGGCGAAGGATTCGGACAACGTCATGGCGGAGGCCATCGCCCGCGAGGTGGCGCTTAGCCAGCACCAGGAAGCCAGTTTCGAGGGCGCGGCACAGGCCACGCTCGACGTGCTGCAGGGCCACGGCTTCGACACCGCCGGAATTACCATTAAGGACAATTCGGGCCTTTCGCGCGACAACCGCATCACCGCCGGACTGCTCGCTCACATCCTGGATAAGGCAGCCAGCGAAGAGGACCTGCGCCCGCTTATGGGCTACCTCCCGCTGGCCGGCGGCGAGGGCACCCTCTACCAGCGCTACACCGGCTCGCCCGCCCGCGGCTTCGTGCGCGCTAAGACCGGCACGCTGACCGGCACCTCGGCCCTGGCCGGCACCGCGCAGGGTCAGTCCGGAAACGTTTTCGCCTTCGCCTTCCTGGTCAACGACGGCGACGTCAACTCCGCCCGCCAGGCCCAGGACGCTCTCGCTGCCGCGCTCCATGACTTCTAGAACCCCCTTCTGGCCCCGGCGCAGCCCCAACTTTTTGGCTTGCCGCGTGGCTGCCCGCGCGGTCGTGGGGGATGCGCCCCGGCCGATCGCGGTGGGGCTCTCCGGTGGCGCGGATTCCCTGGCGCTGACCGCCGCTCTCGTGGCGGAAGGCCACGAGGTCACCGCGCTGTGCGTTGACCATGGTCTCCAATCTGGCTCGGCCGCGCAGGCGCGCCGGGCTGCCGAGCAAGCGAGGGGGATGGGGGCTGCCGCGGAGGTGGTACGGGTGGACGTCGCCAAGCATGGCTCCCTGGAGGCCGCCGCCCGCGCCGCGCGCTACCGCGCCTTCGCCGACTGGGGTGAGGTGGCCGTGGCCCATACCGCCGACGACCAGGCCGAAACACTCCTGCTGGGCGCGCTGCGGGGGAGGGTGACCGGAATGCTTGAGCGCGCCGAGGTGGAGGGTGTGCGCGTGCTGCGCCCCCTGCTCAGCGTGCGCCGCGCCCAGACCGTGGCCGCCTGCGCCGAGCTGGGGCTTAAGGTCTGGCACGATCCCCAGAACCAGGACCCGACCTTCCGGCGCGTGGCGCTGCGCCGCGATATCCTCCCACGCCTGGCGGATATCGTGGGCGGCGATCCCGTCCCGGCCCTGGCCCAGGCGGCCCACGACGCCGCGCTGGACCACGCCTACCTGCGCACCCCGCCTACTGCGAGCTGCGCAGAACTGGCCCAGCTTCCCGAGCCGCAGCGCCGCCGCGCCATCGCCGCCTGGCTGCGGGAGAAGGGCGTGGAAGTCACCCGCCAGGCCGTGCAGGGCGTGGACAACCTATGCGTGGATTGGCATGGCCAGGGTGGCGTGGCGGTGCCGGGGACCGATGGCGATGGCCGGAGGTTGGAAGTCTTGCGGGTTGGTGGCACACTGTCACTATTGCCTCGGTCAACAAAGGAGCACGCGCGTGCACGACACGAATAATCACACCGTCCCTGCACACCCCTACGGCGAGGACATCGAAGCCGTCCTCGTCACGGAGGAAGATCTGCAGGAGCGCATCCAGGAGATGGCGGATCGCATCTCTGAGAAGTACCGCAACACGGAGGAGGATCTCATCCTGGTGTGCGTGCTCAAGGGTGCGGTTTTCTTCCTCACTGATTTCGCCCGCAAGCTGAGCATCCCCTCCCAGTTGGAGTTCATGGCGGTGTCTTCCTACGGCAACTCCGCATCCTCGTCCGGCGTGGTGCGTATCCTCAAGGACCTAGACCGTGACATTGAGGGGCGCGACGTGGTGATTGTGGAGGATATTATTGACTCCGGCCTCACCCTGTCCTGGCTCATCCGCAACCTGCAGGGCCGGCAGCCGCGCTCGCTGGAGGTAGTCACCCTGCTGCGCAAGCCGGAGGTGGTCAAGGCGGAGCTAGAGCTTTTCGACGTCGGCTTTGACATCCCCAACGAGTTCGTCGTGGGCTACGGCTTGGACTTTGCCGAGCGCTACCGCGACCTGCCCTGGGTCGGTACTCTGCACCCGTCGGTCTACAGCTCTCAGGCTTAGGCTCGCGCATAAGTTTAGGACGTTCTGGTTCGGCACCAGCCGCATACTTGCAAGGTAATTAATGAAAAACAAGAACATCATCCGCTACGGCTCGCTGGCGGGCCTGGTCCTCATCCTGCTGTACGCCTTCACGTTCTTCACCAACGATGCCCGCAGCTTCAAGCAGGTGGAGACGTCGGTAGCCATGGAGCAGCTGACGGACAAGAACGTCGAGGAAGCGCAGATCGACGACCGCGAGCAGCAGCTGCGCCTCAAGCTGAAGAATCCGGTGACGGTGGACAAGCAAGAGGGCGTGGAAGAGGTCATTGCCAAGTACCCGGCACGCGCCTCCGAGCAGGTCTTTAACGCTGTGAAGGATTCCGGCGCGGAGAAGTACCAGACCAAGGTCACGCAGGACTCCTTCATCGGCTCCATGGTGAGCTTCCTGCTGCCGATGCTGCTGCTCTTCGCGCTGCTGTTCTGGATGATGTCCCGCATGCAGCAGGGCGCGGGCGGCATGTTCGGCATCGGCGGCTCCAAGGCCAAGGAGCTGACGAAGGACATGCCCACCAACACCTTCGCGGACGTCGCCGGCGCGGATGAGGCCGTGGACGAGCTGCAGGAGATCAAGGACTTCCTCGATGATCCGGAGCGCTACCACGAGCTAGGCGCGAAGATCCCGCGCGGCGTGCTTCTCTACGGCCCGCCGGGTACCGGTAAGACCTTGCTGGCGCGCGCCGTGGCGGGCGAGGCCGGCGTGCCGTTCTATTCCATCTCCGGTTCTGATTTCGTGGAGATGTTCGTCGGCGTGGGCGCCTCCCGCGTGCGCGACCTGTTCAAGCAGGCCAAGGAAAACAGCCCCTGCATTATCTTCGTGGACGAGATCGACGCCGTGGGCCGCCAGCGCGGCTCCGGCACCGGCGGCGGACACGACGAGCGCGAGCAGACCCTGAACCAGCTGCTCGTGGAGATGGACGGCTTTGGTGACCGCGAGGGCGTTATTCTCATCGCCGCCACCAACCGCCCCGACATCCTGGACCCGGCGCTGCTGCGCCCGGGCCGCTTCGACCGCCAGATCCCGGTGACCAACCCGGACCTGGCCGGCCGCGAGCAGATCCTGCGCGTGCACGCCAAGGACAAGCCGCTGGCTAAGGAAGTGGATGTCACCCAGCTGGCCAAGCGCACCGCCGGTATGTCCGGCGCGGACTTGGCCAACGTGCTCAATGAGGCCGCCCTGCTCACCGCGCGCATCGGCGGCAACGTCATTACCTACGACGCCTTGGAGGAGGCCACCGACCGCGTGGTGGGTGGCCCGCGCCGCCAGGGCAAGATCATCTCCGAGCATGAGAAGAAGGTCACCGCCTACCACGAGGGCGGCCACACCTTGTCCGCGTGGGCGCTCAAGGACATTGAGCGCGTGTACAAGGTCACCATCCTGGCCCGCGGCCGCACCGGCGGTCACGCCATGACCGCCCAGGAAGACGACAAGGGCATGTACACCCGCGACGAGCTGTTCTCCCGCCTCGTCTTCGCCATGGGCGGACGCGCCGCGGAGGAGCTCGTCTTCGGCGCCCCGACCACGGGTGCGTCCTCCGATATTGAGCACGCGACGAAGATTGCGCGCTCCATGCTCACCGAATACGGCTTCTCCCCGGACCTGGGCACCGTGAAGTACGGCCAGGAGCAGGGCGATCCCTTTAGCCAGATGGGCGGCGGCGGATCCATTGATTACTCGGACGCCGTGGCCGCCAAGATCGATGAGCAGATGGCTTACTTGCTCGACCGCGCGCACCAGCAGGCCTACGATATTCTGGCCGCCAACCGCGACTACCTGGACAAGCTGGCGGAGATGCTGCTGGAGAAGGAGACCCTGCGTCGCCCGGATCTGGAGGGCATCTTCGAGGGCATCGAGCCGCGCGAGGCCTTCGATGTCTTCCCGCACGAGGATGATCGCTTCCCGCGCCAGGCCGGCCGCGAGCCGGTGAAGACCCCGGTGGAGCTGGCCAAGGAGCGCGGTGAGGAGCTGCCGAAGCGCATGACGCTTCTCGACGCCTCCCGGGCCGCCCGCGAACGTCGCCTCGCCGCCCAGGAGAACGGGCAGCCGGCGCCGAACGCCACCCCGGAGGAAATCGGCTTCAGCTTTGGCCAGCATGCCGGCGACAACGTGGACCCGGACAAGGGCAATACTTTCTTTGGCGAACCGGACGCCCACGCTGACGCCCAGCCCGCCTCCCAGCAGGATGCTGAGCCCGTCACCGACGCGGCCGGCCACGAGCAGGAGGTCCCGGAACAGGAACTGCACCACGCCCAGGGCGGCCTTAGCCACGCTGAGACCCAGGAGATTCCGCGCGTCGTGGATGCTCCGGAGCCGCAGCGCCAGCCGGGGCGGCGCGGGCGCCACGCCAAACCAGACAGCCCGGACAGCCCAGGCAGCACAGAAACCCAGGGCACCCAGGACAGCAACGGCTGGGGAGCACCCGGCTGGGGCGAGGCGGAGCGCCGCAACAACCCGTACACAAACGACATCACCCCCAAGGACGGCCGCAGCAATGAGCGATAACATCCCGGCGCAGCGCGAGTTTGATCAGGAGCGCGCGGAAGCCGCCGTGCGCGAGCTGCTCATCGCCGTGGGCGAGGACCCCGACCGCGAGGGCCTGCGCGAAACCCCGTCCCGCGTGGCCCGCGCCTACGCAGAGGTTTTCGCCGGCCTGCACCAGGATCCAACTGAGGTCCTGCACAAGACCTTTGCCGAGGAGCACCAGGAGCTCGTCCTCGTGCGTGATATCCCCATCTACTCCACGTGCGAGCATCACCTCGTGCCCTTCTATGGCAAGGCACACATCGGCTACATCCCGGGCCCAGACGGCCACGTCACCGGCCTGTCCAAGCTGGCCCGCTTGGCGGACATGTACGCCAAGCGCCCGCAGGTGCAGGAACGGCTTACCAGCCAGATCGCCAACGCCCTGGTGGAGGTCCTCCACGCCCAGTCCGTCATCGTGGTCATCGAGTGCGAGCACCTGTGCATGGCCATGCGCGGCATCCGCAAGCCGGGGGCGACTACCACGACGTCTGCGGTGCGCGGCGGTTTCAAGAAGAACGCGGCCTCCCGTGCGGAGGTCATGAGCCTGATTAGGAGCTAATTTCCACCATGGCAGTCAGCAACCTCTCCGTCCCGGGCCGCACGCTGGTCATGGGCATTGTCAACGTCACGGAGGATTCCTTCTCCGATGGCGGGCGCTGGATCAACGTCGATGACGCCATTGCGCACGCCCGGCACCTGGTGGCCGCCGGCGCAGACATGATTGACGTCGGCGGTGAGTCTACTCGACCGGGCGCGGTGCGCGTGGCCGCCGAGGAGGAGCAGCGCCGCGTGGTGCCGGTTATCCAGGCGCTGCACGAGGAGGGGATTAAGACCTCGGTGGATACGATGCGGGCCGCAGTTGCCGCGGCGGCCGCGGAGGCCGGCGTGGACATGATCAATGACGTCTCCGGTGGTGCCGCCGACCCGGACATGTATCGCACCATGGCCGCTACTGGCCTGCCGGTGTGCCTCATGCATTGGCGCACCGTCCAGTTCGGTAGTGCGGCCGGGGTGGCGGACCATGGCGGCGATGTGGTGCGCGATGTGCATGAGTCTTTGGCCGCGCTGGCCGACGCCGCCCTGGCCGCCGGCGTTACCCACGACAACATCGTGGTCGATCCCGGCCTGGGCTTTGCCAAGTCCCCGCAGGATAACTGGGCGCTGCTCCAGGCGCTGCCGGAGTTCTTGGACGGCGAGTTCCCGCTGCTCGTGGGTGCGTCCCGCAAGCGCTTCCTGGCCGCCATCCGGGAGGACCGCGGGGCGGAGTCCAGTCCGCTGTTGGCGGATCCCGCCACCGCGGCCGTAACCGCCATCTCCGCGCAGATGGGCGCGTGGGGCGTGCGCGTGCACGAGGTGGACGTCTCCCGCGACGCAGTGGACGTGGCCGCCGCCTGGAACGCGGGCGCGGCCTACACCGGCGGCGCGCATGCTTCCGGCAGCTACGCCAACGGCGCCGATGGCGGCACCGTGGTCTCGACGTCTTTGGGGAGGGCCTAAAACCATGGCAGACCGCATTGAGCTCACCGGCCTGGAGTGCTTTGGCTACCACGGCGTCTTCGAGGAGGAGAAGCAGACCGGGCAGCCTTTCCTCGTGGACGTGACGTGTTGGCTGGACACCGCGGGCATTGAGGATGATCTGAACCGTACGGTCAACTACGCCGAGCTTGCCGACGTCGCCGCGGGCATCGTCGAAGGCCCCTCCCGCGACCTCATCGAGACGGTCGCCGCGGAGGTTGCCGAGACCGCGATGGAACGCTTCGACATTCTCCACGCCATCGAGGTGACCATTCACAAGCCGAAGGCGCCCATCCCGCGCACCTTTGCGGATGTAGCCGTGGTGGCGCGCCGCTCCCGCAAGCGGATGGCCGGCTAATGCGCGCGGTTTTGTCCATCGGCTCCAACATGGAGGATCGCCGCGCGCTGCTGCAGACTGTTTTCGACGAGTTTGCCGCAGAGACCGTCGCCGCCTCTCCGGTTTATGCCACCCCGCCGTGGGGAGTGACAGACCAAGGAGATTTCCTCAACGCGGTACTCATTGTGGACGTGGAGGAAGGCCCGCTGGAGCTGCTGCGCCGCGGGCAGAAGTTGGAAGAGGCCGCCGAGCGAGTGCGCGTGCGCCACTGGGGGCCGCGCACCTTGGACGTGGATATCGTGCAGGTAGACGGCGTGATCTCGAAAGACCCGGAGCTCATCCTCCCGCACCCCTATGCCCACGAGCGCGCCTTCGTGCTCGTGCCGTGGCTGGCCGCAAATCCGCACGCGGAGCTCAACGGCACCCCGGTGAGTGAACTTATCGCTAGCCTAGACAGCACTGAGGTGGCCGCGGTGAAGGAAGTGGGGTAGGCGATGACGAGGACGTCGTTAAGCGCGCTTGTGGGCACCGCCCTGTTCGTGGCCGCGGCGGCCGCCATCCTTACCGCGCGCTTCTACGGCTCCATGCTGGCCATCCCGGCGACGGTGTCTATCTCCCTGTGGGCCATGGCCCTGGTGTGCGTCCTCCTCATCCTCAAGGTGCGCTCCGCCAAGAACGATGAGCATGGCATCGGGCTGGATAACTCGCAGCTCAACCCGATGACGATTGCCCAGTTCCTGCTCGTGGGCAAGGCCTCGGCGTGGACGGGCGCGATTGTGGGTGGTGCCTATGCTGGCATTGCGGTCTACGTCCTCCCGAAGGCGGGCGAACTAGTGGCCGCGTCCGGGGATGTGGCGGGTGTAGTGTCCTCCGCGCTGGGCGGGGCCGCGATGTGCGTGGCCGGCGTGGTCCTCGAGCGACACTGTGAGGCTCCACCTCCACCTGATGGGGCGCAGGCGGTAAGTTAGTGGGCATGACGAGCCCGCACAACGCAGCACCTGAGCCCCAGCACGCACCGGCGCCGGCATCCCGGCAGGAACCCTCGTCTGGTTCCGCTACCGGTTCCAAGGCGGATGCCGGTTCCATTGGCCTCATCATCCTGGTCATCTTGGCGGTGATTGCCAGCCTGGTGATGCTCATTTCGGGCTCGGCGAACGCGCTGAAGATTGCCCTGTTGGCCTCGCTGTGGGCCGCGGCGCTGGGCTTTTTCCTGGTGGTGCGCTACCGCCGCCAGGCCCATGAGGCCACCGAGCTGTTGGCCGTGGAGCGCGCGCACGCGGCGTCCTCCCACACGCAGGCGGCGGCCGCTGCACCGGCGGATAACAGCAAGGTTCTCGCGGACATCCGCGCGGAGCTGGAGTCCATCCGCTCCCAGATTGAGGAGCTCTCCGGCCGCGAGTGGGTCTACGAGCCGGCTGCGCTCTATGCGGAGGCGCGCCGCATCCAGGAGCTGGAGCGCAAGGCCAGCAGCGCGGATAGCGCGGCACACTTCGGTGACTCCGCCGCGTCCAACTTCACCCAGAAGTCCGGCGGTGCCCCTACTGCCGACGCTGTGGCGGGCCGCCTGGGCTCCCAGCCCACGCACCCGACGCACAACACGCTCGACAGTCTGCTCGCGGACAGTGCCGGTCAGGCCAAGACCGCACAGCAGCCCCAGCCGGTCCAGCCGACCCAGCAGGCCCAGCAACCGCGTCCCAAGGCGCAGCCGCAGGAGCAGCCCGCGCAGTCCCAGCCGCAGCCGCAACCTTCGCAGCGTCAGCCCCAGCAGACTCAGCCCCAGCAGCCGCACAAGCCTGCCGCGCCGTCGTTTAAAACGACGACGCCGGCTCAACCTGCACAGTCTGCACAGCCGAAGCAGTCGGAGCAGCCGCAGCAGCCAAAGCAGCCGGAGTTCAAGACCGATAGCTTCCAGGCCGTTCGCTGGAACCAGGGCGCGTCCGAGGCTGCATCGCCGAAGTCGCCGGCGGCATCGGTATCCTCCGCAGCGCCCCACCGCCACCGCAAGCCGGAGGAGGATGCACCGCAGAAGCAGGCCGTGCCGCGCCCGGCCTCCCAGCAGGCGCAGCACCAGGGGCAGCAGTCAGTCGGCGGCGCCCGCAGCGCCGCGGCTGAGACCTCCCGCGGTCGCCGTCGCAGCGACGAGAAGCGCGACGGTGCGGTCTCTGTGGCAGAGCTGATGGCGGAGATGAAGAAGCGCCAGAAGGACAAGAAGGAGAAGTAGGATGCCGGCACCACGTATGCGCGTGGCGGTGTGGGGTAGCTCCCGGGCCGGCATCAACTTTGCCCACCGTCTGGAGATGGCCGGTCACACCATCGAATACCTTGAGGACCCCGCCCAGCTGGACCGCTTCGATGCGCTGATTCTTGCCGCGACGGCGCGGGACCTGGAGGCGGCTGTGGGGGATGTCGAAAAGCACGTGCGTCCCAAGCAAATTGTCATCCACACCTCACTGCTCGCCGGGGTGGAAGCCCTCGACGAGCTGGAGACTCGCGGGTGCCTGACGATTGCCGCAGCTCCCCTGGGCGACTCCTATGCGGTGGGCACCCTCGATGAGGTGGCAGAAACCGTCATTGGGCTGCTGCTCTCGGAAATTCACCAGACCGCAGAAACGGTGCCGGAGGCACAACGTGCCGAGCGAGCCGCGCGGTTGTACTACGCGGAGATGCTCGGTGAACTCAGTGTGTGGGCGGCGCTTAAGGCGGGGATTATCGAAGATTTTATGGGCAGCTCCTTCGACCTTGATGCCGGAGACATCATCGATGCCTACCCCGCCGCCGTGGAGCTGGGCATGGCGCGCAACTACCGCGACGTCGCCCGCATGGTGGGTGAGAAGAAGAATATGGAAGAACTGGAACTGTGGGCAGTAAGAAAGGAAGCGCCGTGGCAGAGCAACTCCTAGTCGACGACATCGAGCGCATCCGCATGGTGGGCAGTGCCTACCGCAAGACGGGCAAGCGCGTGGTGCTCGTGCCGCTGGGCCGTGACATCCATGCCGGCCACCTGGCCCTGGTGCAGGCGGCGCGGCGCGTGCGCGGCGGCGTGGTCGTCGTGGCAGTGGAACCGGACACGGACATCGCTGCACTTAAGGACGTCGACGTGGTGTGGCGCTATAGCGAGCAGAGCCAGCGCACACGGATCCTTGCACCCGACCACGGAATGGAAGACGTCAGCGCGGAGATGACCCGCATTGTGGCGCTGACCTGTGCACTGGGCCCGAGTGATGTGGTGATAGGGGAGAAGGACTACGAGCTGCTCGTGGCCACCCAGCAGGCGTTCACGGACCTCAACATCGGCGCGCGCGTGCAGGGCGTGCCGCCGGTGCGCATGCCGGACGGCGTGGTGATGAGCCTGCGCAACGCGGACGTCGCACCCGAAGCACGCGAGCAAGCCAGCGCCTTGTCAGCGGCACTTACCGCCGGTGCCTATGCCGCGGAATCCGGGGCCGAGGAGGTCGTGCGCGTCGCGCGCGAGGTGCTGGATGCTGCGGGTGTGGAGCCCGAGTACGTCGAGCTGCGCGGCCGCGACCTGCAAGAACCGCCCGCGGAGGGTGAGGCGCGCCTCTTTGTCGCCGCCACCATCGGCGGGGTGCGGCTGACCGATAACGCCGGCGTGCCGCTGGGCATCGGGTTCAAGAACCTGGACCAACAGGAATAAAAGCTCCCGCCCCACCCGGCTTGGCCCGCTAGGTTGGAGGGCATGAAGATTGGAATTCTGGGCGCCGGCGCCATCGGCGGATACTTCGGCGGAATACTGAAAGCAGCAGGCCACGACGTCGCCTTCGTCGCGCGGGGCGAGACCCTCAAGGCGCTGGAGGAGACGGGCGTGACGTTAGTTGACGCCCACCGTGAGCCCACCACCACCGAGATCATCAAGGTTCCCGGTGCGCGTTCCTTCGCGGAGGTGGGGGACCTGCTGGGCGGGCTCGACGTGGCGATTATCGCCACCAAGGCGCTGCCGGGCAATGAGACGTTTGGTAGCGCTGAGGATCGGGAGGCCCTGCAGGGCATTCCGGTGGTGACCACACACAACTCAGTGGAAATTCCGTACCTGGCGGCCGAGGAATTCGGTGCGGAAAATATCCTTGCCGGTGTGGCCCGCGTCTACGCCACGCGCGTGGGCCCGGCCCACATCAGGCGCAATCCGGGGCCACTGTCCCTGGCTTTTGGTCCGCTGAGCGCGGAGGCGCCGGGGTCGCTGCGTCGTACTGGCCAGGAGCTGGCGGCGGCGCTCACGGAGGCCGGAGCCTCCAGCAAGTTCCACGACGCAGCGCTTGTCGACGTCTGGTCGAAGGCCATGTTCGTGACCTCTACCGGAACCCTGGGCGCGGTCGTCGACAAGCCCATCGGCTACCTGTGCCAGGAAATCCCGGGCCAGCTGGAGGCCTTCATGAAAGAGGTCGAGGCCGCTGGGCGCGGCATGGGCGTGGACCTGCCGGCCGACGTGGTGGAGCAGACCATGGAGTTCGCCCGCCAGCAGCACCCGGACAACACGTCCTCGATGCAGCGCGATATCAAAGCCGGCCTGCCTAACGAGTTAGACGCCCAGGTCGGTGCTATCCGACGCATGGGCGTCAAGGCGGGAGTCACAACCCCGCTGTGGGACTTCGCGCAGGACGTGCTCGAAGCCCAGTTACGCTCGGCTTAGGCCAAGTGCGGCTCGGCGTCTACTCGGTGCCGATGTTGCCGTCCTTCTTCCACACCACCACCACGGCCGGGCGCGGGGTGGAGTTGCCGCCGTCGGGCCAGTGGGAGGCCGGCTCGTCGAACTTGGCGTCGTCCGCCTCGCCCGGGTGCTGGACGTTGACCATGACGCGCTCGTCATCCACGATCGGGCCACAGGTCTCAGCGCCCGCCGGGACGGTGAGGAAGCACTTGAGCTCGCCGCGAGTCTCACCGTCGGTAGTCACGGCATAGAGGCCGTCGTTGGAATCCAGCGCGTTGCCGTCGGTGGAGATCCACAGGTTGCCGTGGTTGTCGAAGGCCAGGTTATCCGGGCAGGAAATCGGGGAGACCTTCTCCTTGTCGAAGCCGCCGAAGTAGGTGTTGGCTTCCTTCGGGTCACCACAGACCAGGAAGAGGTTCCAGGTGAACTCCTCGCCCGCGTGATCGTCCTCGATCTCCATGACGAGGCCGTTCTTGTTCTCCTTGATAGGAGCCCATTCCTTGGCGTCTTCCTTGTTCTTCTTGGCGTTCTCACCGGTAGCACCGCGGTAGGAGTTGTTGGTCAGGGCCACGTAAACCTTGTCGTTGTTCGGGCTGACCTGGACGTCCTCCGGGCGGTCCATCTTGGTAGCACCCACCTTGTCGGCGGCCTCACGGGTGAAGACGGCGACCTCCTCGGCGGACATGCCGTCGACGTGGGACTCGAACTTGTTGTTCTCCGTGTCGGAGGTCAGCAGTTTGACCCAGGTGCCCTTGCCGTCGAAGGCGCCGTCCTCCGGCAGGACGCCGGAGCCATCGATTTCCTTCTCCGGGGAGTTACCCTCCATCTTGGCCACGTACAGGGTGCCGTGGTCCAAGATGGTCAGGTTGTGCTCAATGTCGCCTTCCTTGTACTGCTTGGTGGAGACGAACTTGTAGATGTACTCGAAGCGGGAGTCATCGCCGGAGTAGCACACCACGGTGCCGTCCTTGGCAATGTGAATGTTGCCGGCCTCGTGCTTGAAGCGGCCCACTGCGGTGTGCTTGATCGGAGTCGACTTCGGGTCCAGCGGGTTGATCTCTACCAGCCAGCCGAAGCGGTTCGGCTCGTTCGGCTCCTTGGTGACGTCGAAGCGGTCATCGTACTTCTCCCACTTACGTTGGGACGGGCCTTCCTTGATGCCGAAGCGCTTCAGGGACTCCTTGGCGGTGTCATCTTTGATGTCGCCACCAGCGAAGTACTGGTCAAAGTTTTCCTCGCCGGAGAGCATGGTGTTCCACGGGGTGATGCCGCCGGAGCAGTTGTTGAGGGTGCCCAGGACCTTCTCTCCCTTCTGGTCAGCGGAGGTCTTGACCAGGTCGGAGCCCTTGGCCGGGCCGACCAGGGTGAACGGGGTGGTGGCGGTGATGCGGCGGTTGAGCGGGCCGAACTCGCGCTTGAGCTCACCGGAATCCTTGGACTTGGAAACCTCAAGGATGGTGTGGCCGTGGCCGGCCCAACCAATCTTGACCTGCTCCTCGGTCGGGTTCTCCGGATCGTAATCCGGGAACATCATCGGCTCGGTGGTGTACTCGTGGGAGCAGACGTAGATGAGGCGGTCCTTGTTGTCCGGATGCTCGATGAGGCCGGCGAAGTCATTGTTGAAGCCGAACTGCTTCTCAGCATCAGCGGCGGTCTGGTTGTTGACGTCGAACTCCGGAGCGCCCTCGATGACCGGGTCACCCCAGGCGATGAGCACGGACTGCTCGTAGCCCTTCGGAATGACAACCTCATCCTTGGTGTTCGGCTCAACCTTCTCGAACTTCATGCCCTCCGCGGAGGTCAGCTCGATGTCGGAAGAACCGACCTCGGAGGTCTTGCCGGCGGCGGAGGAACCCGCTGCAGCATCCTCGCCCTCCGGGGCGGAGCAGGCAGCCAGGGCGGAGGAGCCGCCGACTGCAACGACGGCCAGGCCGCCGGCGCGCAGCGCGGTACGGCGGGAGAACTGGTCACCGAAGTAAGCGTTATCGGAGGGGTTGTCACACTCACCGAAGCAGGCATTACCGCACTTGTAGGTGCAGGTAAGGGAAGAACGGGAGGAGGCGAACATGTTGGTCAAGAGATTGCGGCCGTTGAGTGCCATGTGGGTGTACTCCAGAATTCGTCGGTATGGGTTGCGTTGAGATGTCGCAACGGACGTTCTGAGTAAATACTGCAAAGGTGGCCGCGCGGTTGAATGACTGTGTCTGCTGGGTGAACAGTCTGTAAACCGGGATCGCGCCAGCATATGGGGATCGACTACCCTAGACAACCGTGAGCGAGAAGAAGAATACCCCAGTTACTGAAGCAACCGACGTCCCCGAGCAGCTGCGCATCCGCCGTGAGAAGCGCACCCGTCTGCTGGAATCCGGTACCGACGCCTACCCGGTGACCGTGGACCGCACCATCTCCATGAAGGACCTGCGTCAGCAGTTCCAGGTGGTGGCTGAGGACGAGCAGCCCGCTGGCGAAGAGGGCGTGACCTACCTCAACGCCGGCGACGAGACGGACGTCGAGGTGGCTATCGCCGGCCGCCTTATCTTCATGCGCAACACCGGCAAGCTGTGCTTCGCCACCCTGCAGGACGGCGACGGCACCCAGGTGCAGGCCATGCTGTCCCTCGCCGAGGTGGGCGAGGAGCGCCTGGCGGCCTGGAAGTCCGACGTTGACTTGGGTGACTTCATCTCCGTGCGCGGCCGCGTCATTGCCTCCCGCCGCGGCGAGCTGTCCGTCATGGCCACGAAGTGGACCATGGCTGCGAAGTCCCTCCGCCCGCTCCCTGTGTCCTTCGCGGACATGAACGAGGAGACCCGCGTGCGCCAGCGCTACAACGACCTCATCGTGCGCGAGGAGGCCCGCAAGAACGCCATGACCCGCGTCAAGGTCATGCGCGCGCTGCGCAATTACCTGGAGGACGAGGGCTTCGTGGAGATCGAAACCCCGATGCTGCAGACCCTCCACGGCGGCGCGGCTGCCCGCCCGTTCGTGACCCACTCCAACGCGCTGGATATTGACCTCTACCTGCGCATCGCCCCGGAGCTGTACCTGAAGAGGGCCGTGGTGGGCGGTATCGACCGCGTCTTTGAAATCAACCGCAACTTCCGTAACGAGGGCGTGGACCGCTCCCACTCCCCGGAGTTCGCCATGCTGGAGACCTACGCCGCGTGGGGTGACTACAACGACTGCGCTCGCACCACCCGCGAGTCCATCCAGGCCGTGGCGCGCGCCGTCTTCGGCTCCACCACCGTCACCCTGGCGGATGGCACGGAGTACGACTTCGGCGGCGAGGAATGGCCAGAGATCGAGATGTACCCGTCCCTCAACGAGGCACTGCAGCGCAAGTTCCCGGGCCAGCCGGAGGTCACCATCGACACCGATGTGGACACGCTGAAGGGCATTGCCGACGTCATCGGGCTCGAGGTTCCGAAGAACGGCGGCTGGGGCCACGGCAAGCTGGTGGAAGAAATCTGGGAGGTGCTCTGCGAGGATCAGCTTGAGGGCCCCATCTTTGTCAAGAACTTCCCGGTGGAGACCTCCCCGTTGACCCGCCAGCACCGCTCCGAGCCGGGCGTGACCGAGAAGTGGGACCTCTACGTCCGCGGCTTTGAGCTGGCCACCGGCTACTCCGAGCTCGTTGACCCGGTCATCCAGCGCGAGCGCTTTGAGGACCAGGCCCGCTTGGCCGCCGGCGGCGACGACGAGGCCATGGTGCTGGATGAGGACTTCCTGGCCGCCATGGAGCAGGGCATGCCGCCGACAGCCGGCACCGGCATGGGCATGGACCGCCTGCTCATGGCCCTGACCGGACTGGGCATTCGCGAGACCGTTCTCTTCCCGATTGTGAAGCCGGAGAAGTAGTCCTCCACGCCCGCACAAGCCGTCAGCCCTAGGGAGGCTGGCGGCATTTCTTATACCCCCATCGCGCCAACGATCAGCCTGCTGCCAGCTCACGTGGAAGAATGCAAAGCATGAAAAAGCTACTTTCTCTACTCTCACTGCCTCTGTTGGCGGCCGGTCTGGTTGCGTGTTCCTCCGACGAAGGAACCGAGGCCTCCCCAACGTTTGAGCGCGTGCCGGAGTCCGGTGCCGAAAGTACGTCGGTGGACTCCAGCGCTGACGAATCGAGCGATGTACAGTCCAGTGAATCCGACTCCTCGTCCAAGGGAAAATCTTCGAAGCTGAAAGAGCGCGATGCCGAGGATTTCCGGGCTACCGGTTTCAGGTTCGAACAGTCCGGCACGGTTGCCTGGGGCGTCGCAAGTCCAGACAACAAGGTGAGCTGCGGTTTGTATGAAGATTCTGAAAAACCGTCCTGCTATTTGGGGATTGACAGTCCACCAATCCTTCCAGATCCTGAAAACCTGCCGTGGAAGGCGAATATTGTGACGTACGACGAAAAGGTGGGGTTCGTCCCCGCATCTTTGGTCGATGGTGGCGATGCCGTCCCGACTACCGCCCTTAACGCCGGAGAGAGGGTAGACATCGAAGGCATGACCTTTGAGGCCCCGAGCGAAGGAGAATTCACTGTCACGTTCAAGGGGCATCAGTTCACTGTTAATGACAAGGGCGAATTTGTCTCAGATACATACCCCTTTGAACAGGACTCGAACGGCTATGGACAAGTCGGCACCGTCTGCGGGGAGCTCGAAGCTGGCAAACTGGGTCGACAGAAAGTGTATGCCCAGGTGGATGGCACTAATTGTCGGAAGGCCATGGATGTCCTCGACCAGTATGTCAACCATGAGTGGACGATGGAGGAAATGAACTCCCGTGGAATCCTGGAAGTCGATGGGTGGAAGTGCTCGGTAACTGAGCCGGATATGCTTGAAATGCCGGATCCGGATGCTCGGCGCCTCAAGTGCCGGGACCTTTCCGGAACAAGCAGAGTTATTCTCTTTAATGCTGACAAACCAAACGTCCCGGATCTTATGCCGTATTGATGGCTCGAGGGGCGGTGGCCAATCTCTAAAGTTAGGCCACCGTTTGGTCTTGCCCCTGTGACCGAGGAAAACTCGGTAGTGCTCGCGCGTGGGACCGATTCGTGGAACGATGCTCTGTATGAAGAAGCTTCTTTCTGTCCTCTCCGCCTCTCTTGTGGCATGTACCCTGGCGTCCTGCTCCTCGTCCAGTGAGCCTGTCGGCGACGAGCCGATGTTCCAGCAGGACTCGGCTGATGCTGCTAGCTCCGAGTCTGCTTCCGCATCCGGCAGCTCCTCCGACAAAGCGGCGCAGAGCAGCGACGAGTCGGCGAAGGAGGACAAGCCGACCGGGTTGAAGGAGCGCGATCCGCAGGACTTCATGGCGGGCGGAGATCTGGCGACTATTCCAAATCCCATTCCGGCGGTTAAGAGCCCCGATGGGCGCTCTATTTGCCTTATCTACGAGGAAGCAGAGGGGCCCATGTGCAAGGTCGAGTTTGCGGATCCGCCGATTTACCCCAGCCCGGTGGGGCAAAGTTGGAAGTCCAACGCGGTGAGCTTCCGTAACGCGCGTGGGTTCTTCCCCGTGTGGGCCATCGAGTTCTATCAACCCACTGAGGTCGCGTCTCTCAACGAGGGTGAGAAGGTGTCCTTCGGCGATACGACATTTGAAGCCACCGGCGCCAAGGAGTTCACGGTGAAGAACGGCGACCATAGCTTCACCCTGAAGGATGATGGCCAGTACTACTCGGATACCTTCCCCGCGAAGCCGGGTGCCGACGGCATTGCTTACACCGGAACGGTGTGCGGTGAGAGCGCTACTCGTGGTGATGCTAGCGGCACGGTCTACGTGCAAGAAGACAACACGAACTGCAATGACGCCATGAAGCTGCTCGAGGAGTATGTGAACGACGACTGGGAGTCAGGTGAGGGAGGAGACCGCGGCGAAATGACCATGGAGCTCGGGACCTGTGGATTGCAGGCCCCGAAGGTGTGGGGAGATAAAGTCGAATACCGCTTTCTTACCTGCAGCCCGGATAGTGGTGGCTCGGTAGTTGTCCTCACACCCGAGAACATGAAGAACCTTCTCTAAAGGATGCAGTGCATGAAAAAACTTGCGTCGTGTCTGTCAGCCGTGACGTTCTCCCTGGCGCTCGTGTCCTGCTCCGCGGGTGGCGATGGCGCCGGCGATGAGCCGAAGTTTCAGGAGGCCTCGGAGAGCTCGGAGAACTCGGTGAGCACTAAGCCCGTTGAGCTCAAAGAGCGCGAGCCCAAGGATTTCTTCCCGGGAGGAAAGGAAGGCGAGGGCATTCCAGCGCTGGTGAGCCAAGACGGGCGCGTCCAGTGCACCTTCTATGAGGAGGGCAGGACGCCCTCGTGCATGGTGGACTTTGCGGATCCGCCCATTGATCCGCAGCCAGACAATGAGACGTGGAAGTCCAACGGCGTTTTCTACACCATTGAGCGCGGATTCCACCCCGTCTATTGGCCCAAGTTCCACGAGTTGGAGGCAGAGACCCTGAACGAGGGTGAAAAGGTCTCCTACGCGGGCATGATAATCGAAGCACCCAGTGCCAATGAGATCACGATGAAGTTCGAAGACCACTACTTCACCATCAAGGACGACGGACGGTTCTATTCGGATACCTACCCCGCCGAGCCGGGTGCGGATGGAAAAGCAGTCACTGGCACCATCTGTGGGACCGTGGACACGAAGTCCGGTGAGTCCGGCGCACTTTATGTTCAACAGGACGGCACCAACTGTAACGATGCCATGAAGCTGGTTGAGGACTACACGAACTACGACGCCGCGCCGGGCGAGGGCGGAAGCCGTGGCATCATCCCCCTCGACGGCGGGACGTGCGGTACGGGCGCGCCGAAGAAGTGGGAGGATATCCCGGAGAACCGTCTTCTTGGCTGCAGCCTGGACAGCGGGGGATTGGTCGTACTCCTGACCCCGGAGACCATCGCCCGGCTGCCTTAAGCGATACGGGCGCCGCCAGCAGGCGGCGCAATTGTCTAGGTGTAGGCGACGGTGAGCTCGTAGGACCCGGAGGGCGTGGTAAAGCACAGCATCGACGTGCCCACCGGGATGGCCGTGGTGGAGTTGGGGAGCAGCCGGATGGGCCCGTTGGTGCGGATGAGCGGGGAGGATAGCTCCGCGGCTAGGAAGTTGCCCACGTTGCTCACCATCCAGTCCTCTTCCCACTGCCAGAAGCGCAGGAAGTGGCGGTGCATTGCGGCATCATCGGGGGCCAAAGGAAAGTCACCCGCGCGGCCGGCCACCACCTGCTGCCCTGGGCGCACGACAGCGCTGTCCCCGTCGGGGCTGGTGAGGAGGAGATCCCGCGGCATCCGGTTGGCCTTTCTCTAGCGGGCGATATGGCCTATAGCCTCCCATTTTCGGTCGACCTGACGGGGGATTCTTGGGGAGTGGCACCCGCTGGGTTGCTGTGGCGCGTGGCCGCGAGGACGGCTACTCTAAGCAGGTTGCTTAGGTAAGGAAAGGAGACGTGTCGAGCATGTCCGCAGAGATTCCCGCGAAGGTGATTATCAACCTCAGCGTCCTGGTGCTGGGTGCGATGGTCATGATCCTCAATGAGACGTCGCTCTCCGTGGCGCTGCCGGCCATCATGGCGGATTACGGGATTCCCGCCACCAGCGCGCAGTGGCTGCTGACTGGTTTCATGCTCACGATGGCGGTGGTGATTCCCACCACCGGCTTCCTCCTGGAGCGGCTCACCACCCGCCAGATTTTCGCCGCCTCCTCCGGGTTCTTCCTCGTCGGCACGGTCGTTGCGGCGCTGGCACCGAGCTTTGTGGTGCTGCTTATCGGCCGTGTGCTGCAGGCAGGCGGCACCGCGCTGATGATCCCCACGCTTATGACGGTGGCCATGACCCTGGTCCCGCCGCAGCGCCGCGGCACCGTGATGGGCATTATCTCCGTGGTGATTTCGGTGGCCCCGGCTCTGGGGCCGACCGTAGGCGGAGCAATCCTCAACCACTTCACCTGGCACGTCATCTTCTGGGCCATGCTGCCGCTCATGGTGCTCATCCTGCTTGCGGGCCTGTGGCGGCTGAGCAACGTGGGTGAAAACCGGGACACGCCACTCGACGTTGCGTCGGTGATTCTCTCCGCGCTCGCCTTCGGCGGGCTGGTGTACGGGCTGTCCTCGATTGAGAAAATGCTGGAGGGCGGCGCCGTGGTGGAAATCGCAGTGACCGCCGTGGGCGCGGTGGCGCTGGTGATCTTCGTCCTGCGCCAGCAGCGCCTGGCCCGCGATGACCGCGCGCTGATGGACCTGCGGCCTTTCCTGGTACGCAACTTCACCCTGGCCGTGCTGGTTATGCTTCTGTCCTTCGGCCTGATGCTGGGCATGGTCACGGTGTTGCCGATTTACCTGCAGACCACCCTGGGGGTCACCGCCTTTGCCACCGGCCTTGCCGTCATGCCCGGCGGTATTCTGCAGGCCATTTTGTCCCCGATTGTGGGGCGCGTATTCGATGCGTACGGCCCACGCCCCTTGATGATCCCCGGCTCGTTGTTCATGGTGGCGAGCCTCTGGCTCATGGCCACCCTGGGCGAATCATCCGCGCTGTGGATGGTGGTTGGCATGCACGTGCTGTTCTCTCTGGGCATGTGCCTGATGATGACCCCGCTGATGACCACCGCGTTGTCCTCGCTGCCGGATACTTTGTATTCCCACGGCTCCGCCATCATGAATACGCTGCAGCAGCTCGCCGGCGCGATGGGCACGGCGTTCCTCGTGGTCTTCTTGACCCGCGGTACGGTGGCCGGCACCGAGGCGGGCTTGAGCCCAGCCGCGGCCACGGCGCAGGGAACGCACTGGGCCTTCCTCTTTGCCGGCATCACCGGAATTGCTATTGCAGTCATCTCCCCGCTGCTCAAGCGGGTGGACTAGCCCGGCGGGTTTAGCACACGGGCAGAGTGTAGAGCTGCTCCGAAGCAGCCTCGCCCCACACCAGGAGGGCGTTCGGGGAATCCTCTACGGCGAGGTAGTACGTGTTGTCGTCCTCGGACACGGTGTACTTGCGCATGGTGCACTGGCCGTTGGAGAGCTTCTCGCCCTCAGTATCGGGCCCGGCTGCCGCACGCTGATCCACATCCTCGTAGCCTGCTACGGAGTAGGAGAAGTCCTCACCCACGCACGTGATCTTGGCGGTCTGGCCCTCTTCCGGTTCGCGGGAGGAACACTTGGCATCGGCAAAGGCCCGACCGTCCGGACGGTCGCTCACCAACTCCGGGTAGGCTTCCGCCAACTTCTGCTCTTCGTCGCTCCAGGAGGGCTTGGACAGGAAGAAGTATGCCGCGGCCGCCACCGCAATGAGTGCGAGGATGCCGAGGATGCTGCCGACAATGAGCGGAGTCTTGGACTTCTTCTTGGCCGGCTCAGCGGTGCCCTGTAGCTGTTGGTCTTGGGGCTTCTGGTCCTGCTGCGCGTAGTACTGCTGCTGGCCAGAGCTCTGCTGTTGGCCATAACCTTGCTGCTGGCCGTAGCCCTGCTGCGGCATCTGTTGCTGCGGGTGTCCGAAGCTGCTCTGCTGTTGCTGCTGCGGCATCTGCTGCTGCGGCGGCATGTACTGCTGTGGTGCCTGCGGCTGTGACTGCTGCTGCGCCTGGCCAAAGCCGTGGGGCTGCTGGGTGGGGCCGGTGCGCAGGGCCTCGACGACGGCAGCGGCGCTGGAATAGTTCCCGCCGTTTCTGAAAGACGGGCAGGCTGCAGAGATGAGCTGGGCAAAACGGTCGATAACCTCCTCCGAGGACGCGTCGTGCGCCACCGGGCCCACCGCCGCGAAGTACCCGCTGGAGCGGTTGGAGGTGAGAACGATGCGGCGCGGGTTGAGCGCGCGCAGCGCGTAGCCGGCCTGGTTGCGCTCCAAGAGGAAGTCCACGCTCTGGGCCAGCGCACCGAAGACGGACTGGGCTTCGCGCGGGGAGAGGTGGCGAGCACCTACTCCCGACGCCGTGTAGTTAGACAGCTGCTCGCCCGGCATGCTGCGGCGCACGAGGAACTCCTGGCCCTCGTCCGTGGTGCCGCCGCCGTCTAGTGGGGCGATGTAGCGCTGCTGGGGCTGGTTACCATTCTGTGCTTCCTGCACAGCGCCGCGGGTCTGGGCGTTGAACAGCTCCACCAGTAGCTGCTCGCCGTTGGGCTTTTCCACGAGGAAGAGGGACGATTCCGAGCCCTGGTCCAGCACCGCTACTTCGCGCAGTTGGTGCCGGGTGGTGAAGAACTGGGGAAGCAAAGACACGGTGGGAAATCCTTTGGGGGAGATAGGAGGCGGGGACGTGCAGGAGAGGCAGCGGGGCGCGCGGCCGGGTGCTCGAATGCTCGAGTGCTACTGACATCTTATGTGAATCAGCGCCGGAGACAACCCCGGGACAGCCCTTTAACCTCAACAAATTGGAATGCTGAGGCGGGCTTGCTCCGCGTCCGGTCCGGCAAGGACAAAAGCGAAGCGCGCAGACACCCCGGTGGGGTAGACACCCCACGTGCCCGGCTGGTTGGGGATCTCTGCGGAGGTGATGGTGCACGCCTCACTGATGAGCTCTTCCATCACGCTCGGCAGAATCTCGTTGCGGCTGTCCTCGGTGCCGAAGTCCGCGGCCACGAGGGTCAAGTCCCCACCCTCGCAGAGGATGCGCGAGCGCTGTCCCTCTTCCGGCTCCACGGGGCGGCAGTCCAGGTTCTTCCACGGCCCGCGGCCGGGATGGGTAGGCAGCAGGTTAGGGAATTCCTGCGCCAGGGTGGAATCTTCCTCGTCCCACCCGGCCCCGCGTAGCCCCAGGATGCCGGCGATTCCGACGAGGCACAGCACCGCCGCCAGAGCACCGTCGAGGAGGGTAAGGCGCCGGCGCTGGGAACTGTGGCCTGCCTCCGCGGCGGAGACGGGTACGGAGGATGCAGTGCTTGGCGACGCCTCCCCGGCCCCCACCTCACCGACCCCTGCCAGCGCCTCAATCATCCCGGCGGAGGTGGCAAAGCGGGCCTGCGGGTCTGGGTTCAGCGCGGTGGCGAAGAAGGCGTTGAGCGCTGCGGCCCGCGGGGCATCACTGTCCGCTAGGTTGTGCGCGGCCAGCTGCGGGATAACGCGGCTGTGCGCCCACTGCTGGGGGCTGGTAGCCCGGCGCAGGTTCACCAGGGTGAGCATCTCCAGCGCGATGAGTGCTAGCGCGTAGCGGTCGCTCGCGGCAGTGGGCTGCGGCGGCTGCTGCGCCAACTGCGTGGGGTAGAGCTCCGGGGCCATGTAGGCATCCGTGCCCACGCGCAGCCCCTCCCGGGTTAGGCGGGTGTTCTCGCCGTTGAGGGCGATGCCGAAATCCGCCAGCA
This sequence comes from Corynebacterium axilliensis, assembly GCF_046097495.1. Classification (NCBI taxonomy): domain Bacteria; kingdom Bacillati; phylum Actinomycetota; class Actinomycetes; order Mycobacteriales; family Corynebacteriaceae; genus Corynebacterium; species Corynebacterium axilliensis. The sequence continues at coordinate 1,481,123 of NZ_CP175768.1, read as the reverse complement.
TCACGGTGCAGTCATCCGCGATGATGTTCGCCGGCTTGATGTCGCGGTGAATCACCGGTGAGGGCAGATCCGCCAGGTAGTCCAGTGCTTCCGCGATGGGCCGGAGCACCTGCACGGTTTCTTCCACCGTGAACTTAGATCCCTCCAGAATGCGGCGGTTGAGCAGTGCCTCCAGGCTGGGGCCGGAGAGAAACTTCATGACGAAGTACGGCACGCCGCCCGGGGTGATATCGCCGTCATAAATCGGCACGATAGCCGGGTGCTCCAGTGCTGCCACGGTGCGCATCTCCGCCATGAACCGGCGCACCTCTTCCTGGTCGCCGGCCGCGTGCTGGGCAATGACCTTAATGGCCACCTCGCGGTCAAGGCTCTCCTTGCGGGCATAGACAATGGTGCCCATGCCGCCGGCCCCGATCTGGTGGAACTGTGAATAGCCCTTGGCGGTGAGCTCGGGCTCCAGATCCAGGGGCAAGCCGGAGGCGGTGGGTTGGGCGGTCATGGTGTTTTACTCGGCGACGAGGATGGGCTGGCGGATTACAAACGGCTCGTATCCGGCCTGGCGGATGGTGATTTCGGCGTTGAAGCTGCCTGCGTCGTGCAGCTCAGCAGCCAGGGTGCACACGCCGAAGGAGCAGGTGAACTCGGTATCCTCGGACTGGTTGAGGTGGTTGTGGCCGTCGGTGTCGAGCACCGCGACGTGCCATTCGGCGTTGTTTTCCAAATCTGCCTCGTCGCCGCTTAAGTTCAACGCCTGGGTGTTGAGAATCAAAATGCCGCCGACTGCCCACTGCAGCACCCCGGTGGGCGCGGAACCGCTGACCACGGAATCGAAGCCGCGGTTATCCAGCTCTGCGCGCAGGTTTTGGTAGCCAAAATTCTCCAGCCCGGAGTAGTTCGCCACGATCTCGTCTACAGCCCCGGGGCCTGGGAGCTTTTCGGTGAGCTTGTAGGTGCCGTCCTCGTTGCGCAGGTGGGAGGCGTTCCCAGGTTCCGGGCTGGGGTCTGTGGGGCTGCCTCCTGATGCCGGACGGGCCGACAGAGTGGTGGTGCCGCTCACCGTAAACTTCGGGGCATCATCGGCCGCGTCCTTCTCCGCAGTCTGACTGCACGCGGAAAGCGTCACCAGCGCTAGGCCCACAGGGGCCAGCAGGCGCAGGGAAGCTAAGGCGGACATGCGGAGCGACTAATCCTTGCAGCGGTGAGAAGCAGAAACAGAAGTAGTCAAAGAATAACAGCATGCGTGTTGTAGTTAGAAGAGAATAAGATATTTCTCTTCGCTTATATGGGGGTGCTACAGGTGGGCGTAGTACTGCGGGTGCGCCGCCGCGAACTGCGCTAGCACAATCCGCCACGAGATCTTTTGGCCCGGCTGGAACTGCGGAACACCCAGCTTCTGCAAGGTTTCCGCCAGCGTCTGAATCTTGCGCTCCACCTTCTTCTCAGTCCAGTGCAAAGACTCCGCCAGCTCGCGCTGGGTGCCCACGGCCACGCGCGGCTCCGCGGCCGGATTGTCCAGCAGGGGCTGGGCCAAGGCCTTGAGAAGGAGGCATTGCTCCTCGTTCGGTTCGAAGACGTGGGTGGTAAAAGGCCCGTCCGGCGGGAGGCTGGGCTCCGGGCTGCGCAGGGGCTGCATCACCGTGAGCTCGCACTCGTAGTTCATCGTGGCGGTGGAAAAGTACACCGTGGACGTGCCCGGGTGCAGGACCTCGATGCTGCCGGGGCTGACAATGGCCCGGCCGTAGCCGCACGCGGCTGGCGGCTGGATGGTGGCGGCGATGAAACCGCCGATGTTCTTGATGAACCACTGCGCGCCGTTGGACCACACCTGGAGGAAGGTGCGGTGCATAGCAGGATCGTCCGAGGCTAGGAGAATATCGCCCTGGCGGCCCAGGGTGGCGGACTCGGAGACATCGAGGAGGCGCGTATGGCCAATGAGGTCATTGACCAGCAGGGCGCCGTGGTGTGGTTGCATCGTGACCGACTCCTCCCTCGCTGATATAACAGCAGTAAGTTTACTGCACGGGTGTTGCAGGGGAGGCGGAGAAACTAGAGGGAAGCTCGAAGGGCACTAGAAGAACGACGCCAGGCTCGTGACGCCGAAGTTCTGGACCGCCCAGGTCCTACCGCTGCGGTCCTGCGCGATGCCGATGCCGACGACTGTCCACCGCGGGTCTTGCATGTTGCGGCGGTGACCCGGGGACTCGTGCCAATCCTGGATGATCCGGTCGGCGGAGGCGCCGGGTTGGGTCACCAGAATGTTTTCACTAGCGATGTAGACCCCGTCAGGGCTCTGCGCCGTGTAGTTCGGGTTGTGATAGAGCCGTTCTTCGCGCGCGATGCGCTCGGCCCAGGCTTGCGCCACCGCATCCATATCGGTGCGGTGCTCCACAGCGGGCAGGTTGTGATCAGCGCGGTAGTCGTTGAGGGACGCCACCACGCTGTCCGGCGTGGCACTTGGCCCAGACGACGAGCTGATGCCCCCGTCGTGTCCGCTGGTGATACCTAGAATCGTCCCTAGCAAGCTCAGGAGGGCTAGAACCACACCGAGGATTTGGGGTAGATCATTGAGAAATTTGACGTTGACAGGCATGCGCGACAGTTCCTTAGGTGAGAGAGTGGGTAGCTCTTCGGTAGGGGCGAAAAGCACCATTAACAGTATCAGGGGTGGCCATAATTTGAGCCAATAGTGGGGAAGTGCTCTCCGGATGCTGACCATCGCGCTGGCCCTGTTCGCTACCGGCGTACAGTGCTGTGAGCAGCTAAAACGGGGAAATTAGTGGGGTTTGGGGCCGGTGGGAAGGAAAACAGTGGAAGGAGTGTCGTCCGCGCGCGTTAGAGTGGGTGACACATTAATAGCGAAAGGTAGAGGTAATGTTCGAGAGGTTTACTGACCGTGCTCGCCGCGTCATCGTCTTGGCGCAGGAGGAAGCACGCATGCTCAACCACAACTACATCGGCACCGAGCACATCCTCCTGGGGCTTATCCACGAGGGTGAGGGCGTTGCCGCCAAGGCCCTGGAATCCATGGGCATCTCGCTGGAGGACGTCCGCCGTGAGGTGGAGGAGATCATCGGCCACGGCTCCCAGCCGCACACCGGCCACATTCCGTTTACCCCTCGCGCCAAGAAGGTCCTGGAGCTCTCTCTGCGTGAGGGCCTGCAGATGGGCCACAAGTACATTGGCACCGAGTTCCTGCTCCTCGGCCTCATCCGTGAGGGTGACGGCGTGGCCGCCCAGGTGCTGACCAAGCTGGGTGCCGACCTGCCGCGCGTGCGCCAGCAGGTTATCCAGCTGCTCTCCGGCTACGAAGGCGGCGAGGGCGAAGGTAACGGCCAGTCCCAGGGCTCTGGCCCGGTGGGCGCTGGTGCAGGTGCCGGCCAGGGCGGTCGCACCGCACCGGGTGGGTCTGGCGAGCGCTCCAACTCCCTGGTCCTGGACCAGTTTGGACGCAACCTCACCCAGGCTGCGAAGGACGGCAAGCTTGATCCGGTCGTCGGCCGTGAGTCTGAGGTGGAGCGCATCATGCAGGTGCTGTCCCGCCGTACCAAGAACAACCCGGTGCTCATTGGTGAGCCGGGCGTGGGTAAGACCGCCGTCGTCGAGGGCCTGGCGCTCGACATCGTCAACGGCAAGGTTCCGGAGACGCTCAAGGATAAGCAGCTGTACTCCCTGGACCTGGGCTCCCTGGTGGCGGGCTCTCGCTACCGCGGTGACTTTGAGGAACGCCTGAAGAAGGTGCTCAAGGAGATTAACCAGCGCGGAGATATCATCCTCTTCATCGATGAGATTCACACCCTGGTCGGTGCCGGTGCCGCAGAAGGCGCCATTGACGCCGCTTCGCTGCTGAAGCCGAAGCTGGCCCGTGGTGAGCTGCAGACCATCGGTGCCACCACCCTGGATGAGTACCGCAAGCACATTGAGAAGGACGCCGCCCTGGAGCGCCGTTTCCAGCCGGTCAAGGTGGATGAGCCTTCCCTGGATGACACCGTGCTGATCCTCAAGGGCCTGCGCGATAAGTACGAGGCGCACCACCGCGTCTCCTACACCGATGAGGCACTCAAGGCCGCGGCCTCCCTGTCGGACCGCTACATCAACGACCGCTTCCTGCCGGATAAGGCAGTGGACCTCTTGGATGAAGCCGGTGCCCGCATGCGTATCAAGCGCATGACCGCTCCGGAGGGCCTGCGTGAGGTCGATGACCGCATCGCTGAGGTCCGCAAGGAGAAGGAAGCTGCGATTGACGCGCAGGATTTCGAGAAGGCAGCCGGCCTGCGCGATAAGGAGCGCAAGCTGGGTGAAGAGCGCGCCGAGAAGGAAAAGCAGTGGCGCTCGGGTGACCTGGAAGAGATCGCCGAGGTGGGCGAGGAGCAGATTGCTGAGGTCCTCGCGCACTGGACCGGCATCCCGGTGCTCAAGCTCACGGAGAAGGAATCCAACCGCCTCCTGGGCATGGAGGAGGAGCTGCACAAGCGCATCATTGGTCAGGACGAGGCCGTCAAGGCCGTCTCCCGTGCCATCCGCCGTACCCGCGCGGGCCTCAAGGATCCGCGCCGCCCGTCCGGTTCCTTCATCTTCGCCGGTCCGTCCGGTGTGGGTAAGACGGAGCTGTCGAAGTCCCTGGCTAACTTCCTCTTCGGTTCGGATGATGACCTCATCCAGATCGATATGGGTGAGTTCCACGATCGCTTCACAGCCTCCCGCCTCTTCGGTGCTCCTCCGGGATACGTGGGCTACGAAGAGGGCGGCCAGCTGACCGAGAAGGTCCGCCGCAAGCCGTTCTCCGTCGTCCTGTTCGATGAGATCGAGAAGGCCCACAAGGAGATCTACAACACCCTCCTGCAGGTGCTGGAGGATGGCCGCCTCACCGATGGCCAGGGGCGCATCGTGGACTTCAAGAACACGGTCCTCATCTTTACCTCGAACTTGGGTACTCAGGACATCTCGAAGGCTGTGGGCCTGGGCTTCTCCGGTTCCTCGGAGAACGACTCGGACGCTCAGTACGAGCGCATGAAGAACAAGGTCAACGATGAGCTGAAGAAGCACTTCCGCCCTGAGTTCCTGAACCGTATCGACGAGATTGTGGTCTTCCACCAGCTCACGCAGGAGCAGATTGTGGAGATGGTCGAGCTGCTCATCGGACGCGTGGAGAAGCAGCTCTCCGAGCGTGACATGGGCATTGAGCTCACACAGAAGGCCAAGGACCTGCTGGCCAAGCGCGGCTTCGACCCGGTTCTTGGTGCCCGTCCACTGCGTCGTACCATCCAGCGCGAAATTGAGGACCAGCTCTCCGAGAAGATCCTCTTCGGCGAAATCGGCGCCGGTGAAATCATTACCGTGGACGTTGAGGGCTGGGATGGTGAGTCCAAGGACAACTCCTCGGCTACCTTCACCTTCACCCCGCGTCCGCGCCCGCTGCCGGAAGGTACCTTCGAGGATGACTTGGAGGAGACCGCGGTGCGTGAGGCCGATGAGGAGCTCGCCACCGAGATCGATACCGACGCCAACGGCCCGATTTCTGACGGTCCGGACTCCGTGAGCCCGGACGTGCTGGACCAGTCTGGTAGCGACTCCGCGTCGAAGTCCCACAATGACGATGGTGATGACGGCAACCCGCCGCCGGCTGGTGCCGGTGCTGGCCAGCCGCTCTAAGCGCTGACTTGGGCCCGCGCTGGGCCCATAAGGATTAGCCCCCGAACCGCATGCGAGTGACACTCCGTGCGATTCGGGGCCTTTTTTCGTGACCGGTGGGCGGGATGGCCTGCCCACTATCAAAAAGGAATCAGCACACGGTCTCGTGGGATTCGTGCTCCGGGTGTTCGATCTGGATGGTGGAGTGCTCGATGCCGTGTTCGCGCAGGACGTGCTGGGCGGCATCCAACAGTGGACCGGTGTCGACGGTGCCGTCGCGCACGATGTGCACGGTCGTGAGAACGTTGACTCCGTCCAGGCTCCACAGATGCAGGTCATGGATATCGGCAACGCCTTCGAGCCGACGCAGTACGGGCTCGATCGCGCTGGCGTCGAAGTTTGCCGGAACCTGCTCGAGCAGCACGCTCGCCGACAACCGCATGAGCTGCCACGCGCGTGGGAGCACCATCGCCGCGATCACGAGGGAGGCGATCACGTCCGCCGCCACAAACCCCGTGGTCAGCACCACGATGCCCGCCACAATCACTGCGACCGAGCCGAGCAAATCCACCAGCACGTGCAAGAACGCGCCCTCCACGTTGATTGAAGATTCGCGGTGCCGGTGGAGCACCCACGCCGACAGTGCATTTGCCACGAGACCGATCACCGCGATGAGCAGCATTGCCTCGCCCTGCACCTCGGCCGGGTTCTGTAGGCGGCGCACAGCTTCGACGACAATCCACACCGAGATCGCCAGCACCATCACCGCATTTGCCAGCGCCGCAAGTACCTCCACCCGCCGGTAGCCGTAGGTGGCCTGGGCTGATGCTTGGCGCCGACCCACTAGCACCGCGATCACCGCAATGATGAGGCCCGCGGCGTCGGAAAGCATGTGCATCGCATCCGCCATCAGCGCCATTGAGCCAGCCAACCAGCCGCCGATCAGTTCCGCGAAGAAGACGATGCCGGTAATACTGAGCGCTATGAGGAGTGCGCGTAGCGGTGTGCCGGAGTGATCGTGGTCGTGATGCTTGTGTGCCATGCACTCAGCCTATCGCCGCCGGTGCTTATTGACAATAAAATGAAAAAAGAAGGCGGCGGGTAAAAGTGCCCGTTCTGGCTCTACTTGGCCACGCCGAGGCCTACCAGTGACTTCTTTGCCACCTCAGGGTCATCACTCTTGATCATGTACTCAACGATTCCCTTATCGTCAGGGAGGATTTCCTGAACAGTGAAGATGGCTTCCAATCGCTGTGCCTTGAATGTGGAACCGCGCGTTGATTCTGCTGAAATTTCAGCGGCGTCCAAGACGGGCTTACCGTCACGGACGGCGGCGGTGGCGGCTGGGTCATCGGTGAAGACTACGTAACCAACCTCAGGTGCTTTCGTAGTATCTACGGAACAGTTGGTGCCCTTCGCTTCTGGGGCAGGGGAGTTATCCGCGCCGTAGTAGCTGAACACCACTTCATAATCCGTGCACAATTCCACGAAGTTAGCAATCGGCTCGGGTGCTTGGTCGGCAGGGGTGAGGCCACTTTGAGTGTCGCCAGTCTTATCGTCACCGGTCGCGCCGGTAGCGCTACCGTCAGAAGCCCCAGAGTCGGCAGGCGCCTCAGCGGCCGGTTGTTCGGGAGCAGCCGATTCCTCTGATTTATCACCAAAGAGCGCGTTTTTAAGTGCAACGTAGCCAATCGCTACCACCACTATCACAGCGATCACTAGCGGAACGAGCAATAGCTGCTTTTTAACGCTGAGGCCTTGCTTTGCGCCATTGGCGTGGGTTCCTGTGGTGGTTCCCGCGGTGGGGTTCGACGAGGGTGAGGCGGTGCCCATGGCACTATTCGGAGACGCGCCTGCGTCTAGTAGTGAGCCGTGCTTGATGAAATGGCGGTAGCCATTATCTGCAACTGTCTGGCCTTCTTTGATGCGTGATGTGTCTTCCGCCCCGTTAAGGTGATCGGGCGAACCCGGGTATGCAAGTCTGCTCATTATTCAGTCCACCACCGTGAATCAATGTCGGAATACAGGGAGTGCATCGACTCAACGCGCGCTTCCACGCTGTCGCGATTGAGGCGATGCTTGTTTTCTTTCCATCGCTTAAAGAGCTCCTCCGAAGACACCGCGCGGGAGGCCTCCGTTCGTGCCTCCCTGCCTGCAGTCAGGGCCCACTGGGCGGCAAACTGCACGCGACGCGCGGCCTTTTCCGTGAACCCGCTCCATATCTTGTACGTGCTGTAGAGCTGAGCCACGACGGCCCAGCCATCCTTGTAAGGCAGAACTGTGACGTTGCCCAGGTTGTCAAGTTCAAGGAACTCAAAATGGGATGGATTCTTCTTATCGGCGGTCACGAGGATCCTGCGGTTGGTGACAAACGCAGCACCATCCACCCCACTTGCTTTCGTGGCGGCGGCTTCCAGCACAATCTCGTCGACACCAAGGCCTTCTACAACGGCTGCGGCGGCAGCGTGCACAATCTCGGAATCACCAGCACGTTTAAGTGCGGCACCGAGATCTGGCCGGTCTGTCAATGCAATTTGGGGGCCTGTCATGCACACGAGACTAACAACACATCAAAAACTGTGACTGGATGTTCTGAATTATGGCGTAAATCACCCCCAGCATAGGGGTGATAGATGGATCGCTACGGAACCGTGCCAGAAACCTCGGTACGTTGTGTGGGTATGAGCTCAACGTTCACGCCAGCAAAGTTTGATGATACTTGGACCTACCGCCTTTCGAAGTTCCCGTGGCCGGAACCGGCGCCGAGCAAAGATGAAGTGCGCCGCCACTCTTGGGGAATGATGTACAAGAGCAATAAGGCGTTTGCGACCCCGCTAGGGGCGGAGGACATCAATGCAAGGACGGCCAAGCAGTACAAAGCATTCCTCGAGCAAAGCTATGGCGTCACCGGGGCTCAGGAGGCGCATCAGGTCATTGATGCCCTGCTCGAAGGCGGCCAGCATGTGGAAGATGACTTGGTTTTGCCCCTCGCATACGCCGTCAAGGACGTCCCTGAGCGCGAGTTAGATGCGGAAGTGGAAGAAAAGGTCGAGTTTCTCAAAGACTTCTTTGTTGCCCAAGGTGCGGATCCGCGTCGTGGTGAACATAAGTTCCGCTACCTCGTGAGGATGTTGCGCTCGGATGGCTTTGCCAAAGCAGCTGCCCCGGCATTGCCCACCACTACGCGCGCATGGGACATTATCCGAATTCACAACGTTGGTGGCCCGGCAACGGAGCTGGGGTGGATCTCTCCAGAAGAGTTCCTTCAGATTTCGGATAAAGCCGTGGCGGCGCTGCAGCGCTACTTCGTGTCGTGGGCTGACGTTGCCGCAAGCTTCTGGTGGGGCCGAATGGTTTGGGCGAGTGACGGCGAGCCCGACGTCGCCGCTGCGATGAAGGACCAATCGCAACGGCTCACCGAGCTGCTCGCACACAGTGATTCGCCTTGGGTGCGCGTGCCGTTGCATGACATCCAAGCCGAGGAGCCATTCTCACCGTTGGACGGTTTGCACTAGGCCTTAGGAAGCCTGGCAGTTGGTGGGAGCCGGCACATCCCGGAAGCGGTCGAGGAGGTAGTCCACGCCGCGTGGGATGGAGGTCACCATCGGCAGCGCGTGGTTCGCGCCGGCGGTGCGGAAGACATCGACAGGGTCGGCAGCCTCAAACTGGACGGTGCCACCCTGCGCGCAGAAGTTTCCGGCCATGGTGCGCGCCTGCTCGTAGGGAATGAGATCATCCGTGGGGGAATTCATGACCAGCAGGGGCGCGTTGAGCGGGTGTTGGCCCAGACGCTGCTCTGTCATCATCTGCGCGGCCACTGGCTTGCGGTGGATGAGCTCGCTGAAGGACTCACCGGTCTTGGTGAGCTGGCTGGTACGGGTAAAACCCCACGTTGCGATGGAATCGCCGATACAGGCGTCCGCGGCGCTGGCCAGGTAGTGCATGCCGCGCGGGTTCATCTCAGTGACGATCTCGTTGTAGAACTCTGGGCTGCGCTCGGCGTAGCCGTTGATGGCGTAGCCCAAGACGTGGACGATGGAGGAGCCGTCGACAGCATCCATGACCTCAAAGAGGTCAGCAGGAGGTGCGCCCGCGTAGGTGCCTTTGACGTTGAGCTCCGGGGCATAAGTGGCCGCGTACTCGGCGGCCGCTGCCGCTGCACCACCGCCCTGGGAATAGCCGGCGAACCCGACCGGGGCGTTGGCGGGGGCGTGCGTGTGGCGGAGGGTGGCCCGGGCGGCGTCGAGAACCGCGTGTGCCTCCTCGATGTGGTTGACGTAGGAGTGGTGGCCGGGCGTGCCGAGGCCCACGAGATCCGTGGTGACCACTCGCACGCCCTGCTGCGTGGCGTACTGGTAGAAGGCGTACTCGTAGTTCATGTTGAGCGTGACCTGCTGGGCCGGGCCCACAGCTAGGTTGCCCACTGCCTGGTCCGCGTTGGAGGGCGCGCACTGATTGCCCGCCCCGCGGGTGCCCGGGGCAAAGATGATGGTGGGGCGCTCGCCCGGCCCGTTCCACGGTGCGGAGGGCTCGTAGATGACTCCGGTGACGGTGGTGGGGGAGCCGTCCATGAGGGTGGATTCGTAGGAGATCTTTTCCGCGCGCACGCCCGTCATCGCGGCAGCGTGGGAGATGGGGTGGGAGGCGGTAACAGCGCCGGGGTCGGCCGCGGCGGTGGCAGGAGCAACAGCGGTGGTCAGCGCTGCCACCGCTGCGAGGACTGCGCGGGAAACTAGTTTCATGAGGCAATACTAAATCTTTCTCGTGTACGGCGCAGCAGTTTCTCGCGCTAAGCTATCCGTCATGGGTATTTACTTCCGCAAGCGCAAGAAGACCGGAAAGAACAGCTGGGTGAACCTCTCTGGCTCCGGTGCGTCGATGTCGACCAAGGTCGGCCCAGTCACCTTCAACTCTCGTGGCGGCATGTGGGTTAACCTGCCGGGTGGTCTGAACTTCCGGGGGCGCTGGCGCTAATGAGCTCACGCCCCAGCACTGACTACGTTCGCATGGGGTACGAGGCCGACGTGGTACTGCGCCTGGGCATGATGCTGATGGGGGCGGGCACATCGGGCTACCGCGTGCTGCGAGGCATGAAGCGAGCCGCCCGCGCACTCGGGTTTGATCGCCTTGACGCCAACGTCGGCGTCACACAGATCACCTGTACGTTCCACCGCGGCCGTGACTTCCGCACGGTGGTAGCGCAGCAGCATTCCCCCGCGGTGGATGCCTCCCGGATCGAGGCCTTAGAGGATCTGACCCACCACCGGCTGTACGCCGGCATTACGGCGGAAGAGCTCACGGAGATGCTCGACGTCATCGAGGCCAACGTGGTCAAGCGGTGGAACCGGTGGCTGTTGGCAGCGGCGGCGGCAATTGCGTGCGCCTCGTTTGCGGTCCTGAACTTCTTTACCCCGCCGGCGATTCTGCTGGTGGCCCTCGCCGCTTTCTGCGGCCAGCTCACTCGCGCGGTCTTGCACGGCAAACACGTGCACCAGCTGGGCTGCATCGTGGCGGCCGGAACGGTGGCCAGCCTCGTGTACTTCTTCACCACCGAGGCCGTGGCGGCCGCCGGGGTGGCGGACCCCTCGGAGTTTTCCTCGGGCTACGTGGCTGCTGTGCTCTTCCTCATTCCTGGCTTCCCGCTGTTCTCCGCGCTCATTGACCTGGCGCGCTTCGACTTTGAGGCCGGGCTCTCCCGGCTGACCTACGCGCTGACGGTGATCACCGCCGCCACGTTTACCGTGGCGCTGGTCAGCTGGACCACGGAGCTCACCCCGGAACCGGGCATCCCGGACTATGAACCGGTGTGGTACCTCGCCGCCGCGGCGGCGAGCTTCTTGGGCATTTCGGGATTCGCGTTCCTCTTTAACTCATCGCGCCGGATGGTGCTCGTGGCGGCCGCGGTGGGAACGGTGGCCAACCTCGTGCGCCTGATCCTCATCGGAGTCGGGGCCACGAGCTACGTCGGCGCCTTTGCCGGCGGTCTCATCGTGGGGCTTTTGGGCGCGGTGGCCTCCAAGAGCGCGCACCTGCCGCGTATCACCACGACGGTGCCGGCCTCCGTCATCATGATCCCGGGCACCTCCATGTTCCGCACCGTCTACCACCTCAACGTGGGCGACATGGATCAGGCGTTGAGTAACTTCGCCACCGCCTCGATGGCTGTGGCGGCCATCGGCTGCGGTCTCATCCTCGCGCGCCTGCTGACGGATCGTGACTGGACGCTGGGGCGGCTCATTGACTTTTCGCATGTCCCCAGCCCGGCGGGCGGGCCTAGTGCGGCAGGTGAAACAGGCCCTGCGCGTCCTGCTCCATAAGGCCGTCCTCCAGCAAGGAAGCCAGCGCGCGCGAGCGCTGCGCGGCGTCCGGCCACACCGCGTCGAGGTCGGCCTGCGGGACGGGGTGAGGGGAGTCCCGGAGGACGTCGAGAAGCAGGCCCCGCACCTGGCGATCCGTACCGGCGAACTTTTGCACACGCTTCTTCGCACGCGCCGTCTCCTCCGCGCTGGGCTCGGGGCACCCCGCCAGCTGCCACGCGCACGTGGACTTCAGCGGGCAGGCCGCGCAGTCCGGGTTCTTGGCGGTGCACACCAGCGCGCCGAGCTCCATGAGAGCGGCCGAAAAGCGCGGGCCGTTCTCCTCCGGAAGCAATGCTTCCACCTGCGCCAATTCGCGCTTGGACGGGGTGGGCGGCAGGAAAGTGCCGTCGACCGCGCGGGCGTACACGCGGCGCACGTTGGTATCCACCACCGGCACGTTGCGTCCATAATGGAAGCACGCCACCGCCCGGGCCGTATAGTCACCGATGCCCGGCAACGCCAGCAGCTTGGCGACGTCCCCGGGGACCTCCCCCGCACCAATCTCCTTCGCGCACTCCCACAGGCGCAGCGCGCGACGCGGGTATCCCAGTTTGCCCCACGCGCGCAGCACGTCCGCCTTGGAGGCTGCCGCGAGATCCGCCGGGGTGGGCCAGCGCCGCATCCATTCCTCCCATTGCGGGGCCACGCGCGCGACCGGGGTCTGCTGGCTCATGACCTCGCTGAGCAGCACACCCCAGGCGGAGGTCCCGGGGCGGCGCCACGGCAGGGGCCGCTCGTTGGCGTCGAACCACTCCACGACAGCTTGGGTATCCATAAGGCTCACAGTGTAGGGGGTGGGGGACTAGAGTGTGAATCATGCCTCTTCGACACGTACCTCAAGATCCGCAGAAGGTGTGGGAAGCCCTCCAGGAGGGCAACCAGCGCCTCGTTACTGGAAACCTCATCGCCGTCAACCAGGACGCCAAGCTGCGCGCCGGGCTGACGCAGGGGCAGGACCCGCGCGTCATTGTCCTGTCCTGCTCGGATTCGCGCGCGCCGATTGAGCACGTGTTCAACATTGGCTTCGGCGATGCCTTTGTCATCCGCACCGCCGGGCACATCCTGGATAACGCGGTGCTGGCTTCGCTGGATTACGCTCTGGAAAACCTGCAGGCCAACCTGCTCGTTGTCATGGGCCACCAGTCCTGCGGCGCGGTGGCGGCGGCGTCCGGGTTCCTCGCCGGCGGGGAGCTTCCCAAGGGCCTGCAGCGCCCGATTATTGAGAAGGTGGCGGCCTCCGCCTTGGTGGCCAAGCGTGATAGCCGCGATGAGACCGCCGACTTTGAGCGGGAACACACCGCGCAGACGGTGTCCCAGATCGTTTCTGATGTCCCAGCCGCGCGCCGCCTGCTGGATGAGGGAACCCTCGGCGTGGTGGGCCTGCGCTACCTCCTTGAGGACTCCAGCGTCGAAACCGTGGTCCTCCACGGCGTGCAGTAGCCGCACTGCCAGATCATCGCGGTCAGGCGAGACACGCGGCGGGCGGCTGGTAGGAGTTGGCGTCCAGGCACCCTAAAATTGGTGGTGTGACTGAGCCAACCCGCACTTCGAAGCCGCTGCCGCGAGAAATCTATGTCCGGCGCCGCATCGCCGCGCTCGTGGCGATTTTGGTGCTTGTCGTCGTCCTGATCGCGGCGGCAACCATGCTGTTAGGCGGCTCGAAGGAAGAGCAGGACGGCTCCCAGCCCGCTGCGGCATCCACCAGCATGACTGAGGAAACCAGCACCACGGCGGCGCCGGAGAGCTCTGAGGGCTCCGCAGAGTCGGGTTCTCCGGAGGCCGCCGCGCCCGCGGACAAGTCCGAGGATAAGAAGGATGGTTCCGAATCAGAGCAGCCTTCCAGCGAAGAGCCCAGTTCGGAAGAGAACCAGCCCGCTGACCCTGAGAAGTTGGCGGTAGATCCGGCGAAGACCACCTGTTCCCTCGAGGACCTGAAGGTCATGGCGAAGACCAATGAGGAGACCGTCCCGGCGGGCAAGATGCCCACGTTCTACATGGAGGTCTTCAACCCGACCACGAAGGACTGCACTATCAACCTGGATGAGCAGCAGCTGCGCTTTGAGGTCTACAAGATGGGCAGCAACGAGCGCGTGTGGGCGGATACTGACTGCTATGCCTCAGTAGAGACCGGCGAGCAGACCTTCAAGACGGGCGAGACCCGCTACTTCCAGGCGGACTGGTCCCGGAAGCGCTCCGAGCCCGGTGTGTGCACCGACCGCCCCGAGGCAGAACCAGGCGCGTACTTCCTGCACACCGTCATCGGGGAGAACTACTCCGCGGCGCTGCCCTTCAACTTGGTATAAGGCACACCCCGGCCTAGGCCAACCGCCTAGCTCAGTGCCGCGATAGCCTCACTGACTGTTGCGGCGTGCGTGACGCGCATCCCGGATACCTCGACCTCCCCGGGCGGGACGATGGCGCGGCGGTAGCCCAAGCGCGCGGCCTCCGACAAGCGGCGGTCCAGATTGGGCACGCGGCGCACCTCGCCGGCGAGGCCCACCTCCCCAATCACTACCGTCTTGGGTGGCAATGGTCGCTCGTGCAAGGAGGACCAGGTGGCAAGTGCTACCGCCAGATCCGTCGCGGGCTCTTGGATCTTCATGCCGCCCACGGTGGCCACGTAGGCATCCTTGTCGTTGGTGCGCTCGCCGGCGCGGGCCTGCAGCACCGCGAGCACCATGGGCACGCGGTTGGAATCGAGCCCCGTGACGACGCGGCGCGGGTTCTTCGCCACCGGGTCCACGGTAAGCGCCTGGACCTCCGCCAGGATGGGGCGCACGCCGTCCATGGCGACTGTCACCGCGGAGCCGTCCGGGGTGCTGCCACGGTGGGAGAGGAACAGGCCGGAGGGATTGGCCACCTCTCTAATACCGGCCGAAGTCTGCTCGAAACATCCCATCTCATCCGTGGCGCCGAAGCGGTTCTTTAATCCGCGCAGCAGGCGCAGCGAGGACTGGCGGTCGCCTTCAAAATTGAGGACGACGTCCACGAGGTGCTCCAGCACGCGCGGGCCCGCCACGTTGCCGTCCTTCGTCACGTGGCCCACCAGCAGAATCGGGATACCGGTGGTCTTGGCCAGCGTGGTGAGGGCGGCGGTCACGGCGCGGGACTGTGCTACGCCGCCGGCGACGCCCTCCACCCCGGCCGCATGCATGGTCTGGACCGAGTCCACGATGATGAGGCTGGGCTTGAGCTGTTCCACGTGGCCGAAGACGACGTCGAGGTTGGACTCCGCGGCGAGGTACAGCGTCTCATGCAAGGCACCGGTGCGTTCGGCGCGGGCGCGCACCTGTCCCGCAGATTCCTCCGCCGTGGCGTAGAGCGCGGTGCGCCCGAGCTGCGCCCAGCGGGAAGCTACCTCCAGCAGCAGCGTGGACTTGCCCACGCCCGGCTCGCCCGCCATGAGCACCACCGATCCGGGCACGATGCCGCGGCCCAGCACGCGGTCGAGCTCCCCGATGCCAGTGTTGATCGCCTTGGTCTGCGTCGCCCCAATCTTCGTGATGGGCACAGCCGGGCTGGTCGGCGTAAGCCCCGTGGGCCGCCGCCCCGACACGGCGGCCTGGGCGGCACTACCGCCGTCTTGTGCCGCAGTCTCCTGCAGCGTTCCCCACGAACCGCACTCGGGGCAGCGGCCGAGCCACTTCGGCGAGACGAAACCACATTCGGAACACGTGTGGACGGGACGAACCTTCTTTGCCATGCCCAACACTCTAGTAAGTGCCTCGGACACGCACGCCACGCCGGCAAGAGTTGCCGCTCAGCAGCAAAAACGCGAAACGCCTCCCCACGAAGCCCAGCAGGCTTCGGTAAGGGGAGGCGTGGGGAGCGGTAGCTCGGCTGGAAAGCGGCTACGCACTAGTTCTCGGTGTAGCCCTCGGTGGACTCCGGGTCGCGGTCGTACTTGCCGGACTGCAGCGGGGAGGCTGCCACGGCGGCGTCAACCTCGATGGTGCCGGTGTTGAAGGTGAAGGTGACCGGGCGGGCGCCACCGAAGCCGAACTCCTCGTTGTTCAGGGAGGTGGTGACGTAGGTGACGTTCTTGTCCTTCTCGTCCTTCGGCAGCTCCTCCAGGTTGGCGGCGGAGTCACCGTACAGAGACTGATCGCGGGCAATCGGCTCAGCGCCCTCGATGGTGACGTGCTGGCCGTCCACGGTGATGGACTCCAAGGTGACATCGCCGATCTCGTAGCCTTCGTTGATGGCGAGGAACTTCAGGGAGGTCTCACCGCTGTCCGGCTCCACCTGGATGGTGACGTCGCGGACGGCCACCTTGCCGTCCTCGGTGCTGGCGGATGCGCCGTCAACAGCAGCGACCTTCTCAGCGGTCTGTGCAACGTGGCCAGCCGAGCAGGAAGCCAGCGCCAGCACGGAGAGGGCAGTAACTGACATGATGGCACCGCGGCGCGCGGCGGACTTCAGGGATTGCACTGTGAGTGTCCTCCATAGAATTGCGATCACAAAGCTTATCAACGCTTTAGCCTAGTCCCTCTTCGGGGAAAGCACACAGTTAGTCCCCAACCTCTTGGGTAAACCGGGGGTAGCCGTGCTGCGCCGCGTGGCCTTCGTGGTGTAGAGCGTGTGGGCGGTGCCCGCCGGGGCGGGGGTAAAGGCCAGCGTGCTAGAATAAGCTCCCTGTATATACGCCCCACGCAGTGGGCACGCGATGGGTACTCAATAAAGGAGTGGCAATGGAATTTAAGGTCGGAGAGGTCGTCGTCTACCCCCACCACGGCGCTGCCAAGATTACGGCGATCGAAACCCGCGAGATGGGTGGCGAGACCCTCGAGTACCTCGTCTTGCAGATCAACCAGTCCGACCTGGTAGTGCGCGTGCCGTCCAAGAACGTCGAGATGGTCGGCGTGCGCGACGTCGTGGGCAAGGAGGGCCTGGAGAAGGTCTTCTCCGTGTTGCGCGAGGTCGACGTCGAAGAGGCCGGCAACTGGTCCCGCCGCTACAAGGCCAACCAGGAGCGCCTGGCCTCCGGTGACATCAACAAGGTCGCTGAGGTTGTCCGTGACCTGTGGCGCCGCGACCAGGACCGCGGCTTGTCCGCCGGTGAGAAGCGCATGCTGGCCAAGGCACGCCAGATCCTTGTTGGTGAGCTCTCCCTGGCCACCCCGGTGGATGAGAAGAAGGCGGACACCATGATGGAGGAGATTGACGCCACCATCGAGCGCCACCGCGCCGCCGGCCTGGTGGAGGACAAGTCCATCACCACCGACATTGACAATGACATCGATCTCGATGACCTCTCCTTCGACGACGAAGACTAAACCCCGCGTCATCGCACTCGTTGCCGCGGCAGGCAAGGGCACGCGCCTGGGGGCGGATGTGCCCAAGGCTTACGTCGAGCTGCGCGGGCGCACGCTGCTGGAGCGCTCCGTGCAGGCGATGGTGACCTCCGGCATGGTCGATGAGGTGATCGTGCTGGTCAGCCCGGCGATGGAGCACTTTGCCGAGCGTATTCTTGGGCGCGTCGACGCCGACATCCCGCTTCGCCTCGTGCACGGCGGCGGCGAGCGCGCCGACTCCGTGTGGGCCGGGCTGCAAGCCATCCCGGAGGAAGACGCCGTGGTGTTGATCCACGACGCCGCCCGGGCGCTGACTCCGCCGGGGATGGTCGCACGCGTCGCCAAGCGCGTGCTCGACGGTGCCACCGCTGTCGTCCCCGTCTTGCCCGTGGCGGACACCATCAAGGAAGTGGACGGTAACTGCGTCCTATCTACGCCGGACCGCTCCCGCCTGCGCGCTGTGCAGACCCCGCAGGGCTTCTCCCTGGCCGCGCTGCGCCGCGCCAACCTGGACTACTGGGAGCAGAACCCTGAGTTCACCGCCACGGACGATGCCAGCCTGATGGAATGGCATGGCGAGCGCGTGGAGACGGTGCAGGGTGATACCTTTGCGTTTAAGATCACCACGCCCATCGACCTTGTCCTGGCGCAGGCCGTGACGGACGAGGCCGAGCCGACCATCTTCGAGGTACCCAGTGACTAACCCCATCATCCCGCGCGTTGGCATCGCTACCGACGCCCACCAGATCGAGCCCGGCAAGGAGTGCTGGATCGCCGGCCTCCTCTTCGACGGCGTGGATGGCTGCGAGGGCCACTCCGACGGGGACGTGGTGGCGCACGCGCTTGTCGACGCTTTACTGTCCGCCTCCCACCTCGGCGACCTCGGGTCCTTCGTGGGCGTGGGCCGCCCCGAATACGATGGCGTGTCCGGTGCACAGCTGCTGCGCGAGTGCCGCGAGCTGCTGGAGAAGAACGGCTTCACCATCGGCAACGCCGCCGCGCAGCTCGTCGGGCAATCCCCGAAGATGGGCCCGCGCCGCGAGGAAGCAGAGGCAGTCCTGACGGAGATCCTGGGGGCGCCGGTGTCCGTCTCCGCCACCACCACGGATCACCTGGGGTTCACCGGCCGCAAAGAGGGCCGCGCCGCCGTGGCCACCGCCGTGGTCTGGCAGGCCCCCAACTCCTGACGTAAAGTCAAGGGAAAGGAGGCTGCCATGGCATTGACAATGCGAATTATGAATACCGAAGCTTTGCGGGCTCGGTATGGGGAACTCCTGCATGCCTTAGAAGTAGCCATTGGGGCGAACCTTAGTTCTGAAAATCTGCGCATGCTCGCAGAATCCGGCCGTTTTTCTACGGAAGAGCGCGACCTTTATGACGAACTCCGTCGCGTAGAGCTGATGCTTGAACGCTAAATGGCGGTGCACATGGGGGGACTAGGGGAACATCTGACAGCGGAATTTTTCAACTGGGTGCATGCTGTGCATGTGAAGGTTTTGCCCCTCAATGAAGTTGCCGACATCCGCGTGTGGACAGATCTCAATCCAGACGATGGCACTGGATTGTTGGAAATGCACGCACCGTTGGTCTATGGGGTAGGAAGCCAGGCTAGCGATCAGGTTTCCTATAGCGACCTTTTCGAATCCGTTGTTCGTTTTCACACGTCCCTGTCGTCTGATGAATCATCTCTCAGTGTAAAGTCGAGCAAATTCGAGCTGCGTGTAGGAACTGCTCCAGGCGTTCGTTTCGAATATGAGCGAGAGAATCGCACTGCTCCGACGGCCCACATTCACCACTCAGGGGTGGCCGGACTGTTGAGTCCCGCACTCATGAAGAACTTTTCTGGGGTGAAAAACCCTCGAAAGAAGGGCCGAATTGAGGACATACATTTTCCTATTGGCGGCCGTCGGTTCCGGGTATCCCTGGAGGATTATTTTTTCTTTCTTTTTATGGAGTGTGGCTTTCGTTCACGTCCCGGTTGGAAAAGCTTTCTTGCGCAGAGCCGAGAAAAGTGGCTGGATGATCAGTTACGTGGCGCGGTAGCCGATAATCAAGAGGTCGCTGCGCAAGTATTACGAGAAATGGGGTACACCGTCGAAAGGAAAGGCACGGCACTTAGTACTGACGCGCGGGGACATCGGCCGTGGTGAATTCCCACCGGAGGGTCAATTAGACTAGGTCGGGTGAGTACTTTGCGCATTTTTGATACCGCCACCCGCACCCAACGCGACTTTGAGCCGGTCCGCCCCGGCCACGCCTCGATTTACCTGTGTGGCGCCACCCCGCAATCCCAGCCGCACATCGGCCACCTGCGCTCCGGTGTGGCCTTTGACATCCTGCGCCGCTGGCTGCTGGCGCAGGGCTATGACGTGGCATTGGTGCGCAACGTGACCGATATCGATGACAAGATCCTCACCAAGGCCGCGGAGAACAACCGCCCCTGGTGGGAGTGGGTCTCGACCTACGAGCGCGAATTCACCAAGGCCTACAACACCTTGGGCGTGCTGCCGCCGTCCGTGGAGCCGCGCGCCACGGGCTTTGTCACGCAGATGGTGGAGTACATGCAGCGGCTTATCGACGCCGGCTTTGCCTACCCCGTGCCCGGCGGCCCGGCGGGGGAGGACGCCGGTTCCGTCTACTTCGACGTCGCCGCCTGGAACGCCGCGGAGGGCTCCGACTACGGCGCGCTATCCGGCAACCGCGTCGAGGATATGGAACAGGGCGAGACGGACAACGCCGGCAAGCGCAGCCCGCAGGACTTCGCCCTGTGGAAGGCCGCGAAGCCGGGCGAGCCGTCCTGGCCCACCCCGTGGGGTCGTGGCCGCCCGGGCTGGCACCTGGAGTGCTCCGCCATGTCCACCTACTACCTGGGCGGCGAGTTCGATATCCACTGCGGTGGCTTGGACCTGCAGTTCCCGCACCACGAGAACGAGATTGCCCAGTCCCACGCGGCGGGTGACAAGTTTGCCAACTACTGGATGCACAACCATTGGGTGACCATGTCCGGTGAGAAGATGTCGAAGTCCCTGGGCAACGTGCTCTCCATCGCCAACATGCTGGAGATTGTCCGCCCGGTGGAGCTGCGCTACTATCTGGGCTCCGCGCACTACCGCTCCGTGCTGGAGTACTCCGAGGAGGCGCTCAAGGAGGCGGCGGTGGGTTACCGCCGCATCGAGGACTTCGTGGGCAAGTTCGAGGGCGTCGAGAAGGGCGAGTGGACCCAGGGCTTCGAGGACGCGATGAACGATGACATCGCGGTGCCGAAGGCCCTGGCGGAAATCCACACCACCGTGCGCGCCGGCAATAAGGCGCTGGCCGAAGGCCGCCGGGACGACGCCGAGCGCCTCGCCGCCGCCGTGCGCGCCATGGCCGCGGTGCTTGGCTTTGATCCGATGGATGAACAGTGGAAAGATGGTGGCGATACACGCGGCGCCGACACGGCGCTGGACATCCTGGTCCAGGCCGAGCTCGAGCGCCGCACCACCGCCCGCGCAGAGAAGGACTGGGCCACTGCGGACGCCGTGCGCGACCGACTGGCCGCTGCGGGTATTACCATCACCGACACTGCCGACGGGCCCACCTGGTCCCTGGCGGACTAACGTCTGCGGCATAGGCCGAGGACAACATAAGGAGTAAGAACAATGGCACGCACCCACGGCCGCGGCGGCGCGGGCATCCGCAAGAGCAACAAGAAGGGCGCCACCAAGGGCTCCGGCGGTCAGAAGCGCAAGGGCCTGGTAGGCAAGGGGCCGACGCCGAAGGCGGAGGACCGCGTCTACCACGCTAAGCACAAGGCGAAGCTGGAGCGCGAGCGCCGCAACTCCGGCCGCCACCAGAAGGAGACCGCGGAGATGGTCGTGGGCCGCAACCCCGTCATCGAGTGCCTCCACGCCAAGGTGCCGGCCACCTCCCTCTACATCGTGCAGGGCACGCGCAACGACGCCCGCCTCTCCGAGGCCGTCGCCATGTGCAATACCCGCAACATCCCGATTCTGGAGGTGCAGCGCCACGAGATGGACCGCATGACCGGCAACGGCATGCACCAGGGCATCGGCCTGCAGATCCCGCCGTACAAGTACGCCGACGTGCACGACCTCATGGACCGCGCCCGCGACGCGCAGGAGCCGGGCATGTTCGTCATCTTGGACAACATCACCGACCCCCGAAACCTTGGTGCGGTCATCCGCTCCGTCGCCGCATTCGGCGGCCACGGCGTCATCATCCCGGAGCGCCGCTCCGCTTCCGTCACGGCGGTGGCCTGGCGCACCTCCGCGGGCACCGCGGCCCGCCTCCCGGTGGCGCGGGTGACCAACGTGACCCGCACCGTGCAGGAATTCCAGAAGGCCGGCTACCAGGTGGTGGGCCTCGACGCCGGCGGCGAGCACACCCTCGATACTTACAACGGCGGCACCGACCCGGTGGTCATCGTCATCGGCTCGGAGGGCAAGGGCATCTCCCGCCTCGTGCGCGAGAACTGCGATGCCATCATGTCCATCCCCATGACCGCCTGGGTGGAGTCCCTCAACGCTTCCGTTGCTGCGGGTTCGGTGCTCTCAGAGTTTGCCCGACAGCGCCGCGCGGCCCAGCAGTAGGCTCACGCTTTCGCCGCCATGTTCCTCACGAGTGTGCGTCCCGCCCCGGAGCTTATTGGGGAGGGACTGCCCGGCGTGCCGGAACACATGCGCCGCCTGGGCGTGCTCATCGCAGCGCTGCCCGGCGGCGCCTTGCGTTTGCCTACGCCCGTGACCGTCGTCGTGGGGGATAACGGCGCCGGAAAATCCACGCTGCTCGAGGCCATCGCCGTGGGGCTTGGGGTCAATCCCGAGGGCGGCTCGCGCCACGCCCGGTTTGCCACCGGCGACGAGGACTATCCCGAGTGGCTCATCTGCTCGCGGGCGCACAACCCGCGCGACGTGTACTTCTTGCGCGGCGAGACCTTCCTCAACTTGAGCGAGTATCACCACCAGATCCACAGCCCGGAGAATCCCGATCCGCTCAGTGACCTGCCGTTTCTCAGCCACGGCCAGGGTCTGCTCGCCCTCGTCGAGAGACGCTTCCATTCTGACGGAATGATCATTCTCGACGAGCCGGAAGACGGCTTGTCCTATCCCCGGCAGGTCGAGGTTGTCACGCAGCTCGAGCGCCTCGCCGCCCGGGGCGCGCAGGTCATCCTCGCGACGCACTCGCCAGTCTTCCTCAGCATGCAAGGCGCGACCGTCTACACGTTCGGCGACAAGGGGATTGCGCCCGTCGCTCCCGAAGCGACGGAAGCTGTCCACGCCGCGCGCGAGTTCCTTGCCGATCCATTGGGGACCGCCGCGTTTCTTATTGGGGAGGGCGAATGAGAGACTTCTATGTCGACGCCTATGCCGCGCTGGACGGCGGCCACGGACCTGAGTGGGTGTCCTCCGTTCCTGGTTTCGTGGCGCTGCGACGCCAAGGACTGGACCTGCGTGCGCCGGTGACCGTGCTGACCGGGGACAACGGGGTGGGAAAGTCGACGCTCGCCGAGGGCATTGCCTTCGAGTACGGCTTTCCTGAGCGCGGTGGGATATGGGGTGTGCAGCGCTCCGCCGGTCCCATCAATCCCCTCCGGAGGTGGGCGAGCCTGCGGCTAGGTACCGCACCCAAGGACGGCTACTTCCTGCGCGCGGAGGCGCACTACAACGTTGGTTCGACCGCGATGTCGCATGGCGAGTCCGTCATGGACGTCGTGCAGCGTTCCTTTGATGGGCGCGGGCTCTACATCCTCGACGAGCCGGAATCTGGGCTTTCGCTCGTGCGGCAGATGACGCTCATGGCGGAAATCCATCGCGCCGCGGAGGCGGGTGCGCAGTTCATCGTGGTGACGCACTCGCCGATTGTGGCAGCCATCCCCGGTGCGCGGATTGTTGAAATTACAGAAGATGGGTTCTTCCTTGAGCTGCGCGACGTGACACAGACGCTGGCGTTTCAGTCGTTGCGTGAGTTTCTCTACACCTCCGGATGCTAGATTCAGGGCCGAGAAAGCTGGATGGCGATCTTTACTTCTTGGTTGCTGGCCAGTACTTCACATCTTGAACATTCAGATTGCGTGCGTGTGCCGAATAACCTCATGGGCAGTTGTCAGTACAGTCTTTCCATCCATCGAAAATTTCGGTCGAGGCACATATTCCCCTGCTTCAGAAGTCGTGGTGAGAGTTCCTTGCGTCTTAACCGCATCAGCCATTTCAGCTGCATTCCTCATTTTCAGACCGTGCACACTATGAAGCACGTCCGACGAAGATACAATGCTCTCGGCTGCTCCATCACCAAATAGAGTTATAGTTGTTGGGTCATCTCGATTCATAATTTTCGAGTAAGCTGTTGCGACCGGCTATTTGGTAGCAGTGTCGTGACTATCTGGTAGCGCTTTAGTGAGTATCTGGTAGCAGCTCAGGGCGCTCGGGATGATACTTCCGGTAGTCGCACCATCCGGGTGCGGCGTGTACTGGAAGGAGTCCGCTGATGACGGATTACCGTGCGGTGATGGCGCTGCTTTTAGGGAAGCGTTCTTACCGCCAGATTGAAGACCAGCTCGGGTGCTCGCACCGCGCGATTTCCCGAGCGAACCAAGCGCTGCGAAGCCTTGGCCTGACCACTGCCCAGCAGGTCGCGGCGTTGACGAATGACGAGCTGGATGAGATATTCGTTGATAAACGCACCAGCGGGCAAGGCGAATTCGTCCCGATTGACTTTGACGCGGTCGTTAAAGCACGCACAGGGCGTGCGAAGCAGACACTGCAAGTATTGTGGGCTCGCTACACTACCACCCCCGCCCAGCTGGGCCAGCGGCACTACAGCTACGACCGGTTCCGCCAGCTGGTTGCCTCCCATGTCGATGCGGCCGGGCTGACCGCCCGGATCACTCACGCACCAGGGCATACGATGCAGGTGGATTGGGCAGGGACCAGAATGCGCCTGTACGCCCCTTCCGGCACACCGGGTGAGAAAGTCAGCATTTTCGTCGCCTCGCTGCCGTATTCAGGGATGCTGTTTGCCTGTGCGTGTGTTGACCAGCGGCAGCAGTCCTGGCTTGATGCCCACCGCCAAGCGTTTGACTACTTCGGCGGGGTCTGCCAGGTTGTTGTACCCGATAACGCATCGACGGCGTCGAACGCGATCAGCACTGCCGATAGGAATCGGAAGGTCAACGACACCTACCAGCAGTTCTTGGAGCACTACAACACAGCAGCACTTCCCACTCGTGCGCGTCGGCCGAAGGATAAAGCGAATGTGGAAGCTGCGGTAAAGATCGTCACGCACAAAGTCATCCACGCGCTCGATGGCCACCAGTGTGTTGACTTAGACGAGCTCAACGGAAAGATTGTGGGCTTAGTCGACGCGATCAATACCTCCGTGCCGTTTCGCAGTCAGCAGTCAAGCCGCAGGGATCTCTTTGAAGAACACGAGCAACATCTCCTTGCTGACCTGCCGACAACCCCGTGGCAACACACCGAGTGGAAGCGCGCGAAAGTGGCCCCAGATTTCCATATCACGGTTTCAACCGTGCGCTACTCCGTCCCACACCAGCTTGTTGGCCGCACTGTCGATGTACGCATCACCGGGCAAGTCTTGACCGTCTTTGACCAGGGAACAACCGTGGCAACCCACCGGGTTTCGCAAAAGCGTGGGGCCTATGTCACTGACTATGAGCACATTCCATCTGGAATGGACTCCACCCGTGGACTGTGGACAAGCGACTACTTTTACCGTGAAGCCAGCAAAACCGGCCCGGCAACACGCAAGGTCATCGAAGAACTCATCGCGGCGAAAGCCATCCCGGCCCAGGCATACCAGTCCTGCAGAAACGTTCTGTCAATGGGCAAACACGGCAACAAACCAATCCTGGAAGAGGCATGCCAGCGCCTGACCGCCAACGACGACAGCCGACGGCGGTGTCCTATACCGCGGTCAAAAACATGATGGCCGTCGTACGCAAAGAACACGCCACACGGCCCCGCGGTCTAGACCAGCTCCCGCGCAGCACCACAACCAACCAGCCCACCGGCACAGCACCCTCCGACCGGGATACCACCGGCGCGTTTCTCGGCGGTGCAGAACAGTTCAGCATGGACAACCTCATTCAGAAAGGAAACTAAAGCCCATGTCATCACCAACCCCGCCAACAGATCGCTTCCTTGATGAATCCGTCCTGGCCGACTTCACCGCGCTGCGGATGACTGCCTTCGGCAGAAGCGTCATCGACATCGCCAACGACCCCGCATTCGACGCATGGACGTTTTCCCAAAAAGTGCTTTACGCACTCGATAAAGAAGTCGCGGCCAGGCGTGAACGACGCATCAACAAACTGCTGAAAGCATCCCGATCGCCAAACCTTGATGCTTGCCTTGAAAACGTGGTCTGCACACCTGACCGCAACATCAACCCCGAGCAAGTCAGCAGACTCGCTCACGGACAATGGTGCCACCTGGGCCAAAACATTGTCATCCTGGGCAAATCCTCAGTCGGCAAAACTTACCTCGCCCAAGCACTGATCACAGCAGCATGCCGCAACGACTACTCCGCACGGTTCTACCGCACCGACATGCTCGCCGCCGAACTAGCAGTCCTACAACCCGATGACCCCATACGGCTGAAGTTCATCCAACACCTCCACGACGTCGACGTCCTGGTCCTAGATGACTTCCTCACCACACCCATTAATGCCGCAACCGCGCACCAAATTCTCAACATCCTCGCCGGGCGTGAAGGCAAAGTGCCAACAATTGTCACCTCACAATTCACCCCGCAGGAGTGGTACAAGTCCATCCCCGACACCGTGATCTCCGAGTCAATCCTCAACCGACTCGTCTCCGGCGCCGAGATCATCACACTCGAAGGACCAAACATGAGACTGACCACCCACGCATAACCACCAACAACGCCTGAGTGAGACACCGCTACCGGATACTCACTCAGGCGCTACCAGATACTCACCACACCGCTACCATTTCAATCTTCTGAACATAAGCATCTGTGGAAACAACAAGAATATTTTTTAGCTCTGCCTGCGAGGGCAAGAAGCCTTGAGCTACGGCGACTGAGTAAGCCCATCCACTACAAACAGCATTAATATCTAGCGCTGGAGCATGCCGCTGGATACCTAGGCGCCGTGCGATTAACGACGCGGTCGCGGGGATTGTTTGGGTTGCAGTGCTCGTAGAGCACACAACTCCATCAATATCATCAATCGTTAGCCCCGCGTCTTCAATTGTAGATAGTGCAGCTTCGTCCCCAGATTCATCGAGGTGAGTCAAATCTGCACAATTGTATTGGTTTTCTATTCCAGTTTTGCGCTTTATCCAGTCATTATCCTTTCCGGTCCACGAGTCTATAATTTCGTTGCCAATTGACTGATCCGGATAAGAATACCCTTTCCTGATATGTAAATAGTCTTATTTGAAATGGTGACGCATTCCTTTCGGTTGAGAGTTTTCACCTTGCACAGATTCAGCTGCGGGTAACTTGAAGAATCTTCGCCAGCAAACCGTGACATCGAGAGTGCATACATGCACAGACGTGTGCAACATCACGCTGGGACGTAATAATTCTCTAGATAACAAAGGGTCGAAAGTGTGATTAGTCAGTACGCGAGAAAAGAAAACCTACGCGATGGAACGCGACCTCTACGCGATCGTCAACGACATTGCCGACCACTACAACAAGGTTCACTGAATGATGAACTGAAGGATCTTTTATCCCTTGTAGGCCTTTCATTGCACCACAGTGTTTCCTGCGAGCATGCTTCGCTCGGTATGAAACAGCATCTAGGAATCGCCAAAGCACTGGTCGGTAATCCACAATTATTGCTTCTCGACGCTCACCTACGAACGGCCTCGACCCGAGGTTGGGGCTGAGTGGAGTGAGACACGATGGGGCGCACGTGCAGTCTAGAGCCCGAAGAATTCCTCCACGAGCTCGGCAGCGATGAAGGAATCCGTGTTTTTACCCAGGCGTGGGTCCAGCTCGTTGCCCGACGGGATGACGTGGCCCATGCCCTCGACGCTCACGAGCTCGACCGGCGCGCCGGTGGCGTCTGCCGGCTCCCAGCGGTCGACAACGGTGTCGGGGAAAAGGTGGGTGCGCTCTGGCCCGGCGGCATGGTTGAGATCCGCCAGGCGCGCCGCGGTCCACGGCGCGGAGGTCACCTCGCCGCGGGTTTGTGTGGCATCTAACCCGGCCACCCCGCCCTCGTAAGGCGCTAGCGGATCGTCCGTGCCGTGCATGAGCAGCACCGGCGTGGGAAGGTACGCCGAATCCGGGTTGCTCGGCGCGTGGTTGGCCCCCGCACCCAGGGTGGAGGCGAAGACGCAGGCGGAGTGGAGGAGCCCGGGGGCGTCGAAAAGCAGGCGCAGCACCATCTGGCCTCCGTTGGAGTAGCCGCACGCGCTGGTGCGCTCAATGCCGTAGCGCTCCCGCGCGAGATCGACGAGGACGCGGGCAAAGGAGACGTCGTCAATGCCCAGTTCCCTGGCCTTGACCGGCAGGGTGCCGCGCGCGTCGTTGAAGTGGCGGTCCACGCCCTCCGGGTAGATGATGACGCGGCCGGTGCGGCGCGCCATCTCATCAAACGTATTCGCCGTAAACCGCCGCATCACGCTGCCGGACTGCAACGAGCCGTGGAAGAAGAGCAGCAGCTCCCCAGTGGGGTTATCCGGCTCTACGGTGACAAAGGTGCGGGTGCGGCCATCAAGTTCCAGGGATTCCTTCACAGCCTGTCAGTTTAGTCAGGGTGCGCGCAGTTTTCGTCGTGCGTGCTGGTGTGGTGCTCCTCCGCGGGAGTCTTGTGCTCGCGGTGGAAGCGCGCGGCCGCAATGTCATCGCGCACCGCGGTGCGCCCGCGCAGCCAGCCGATGAGACGGCAGACCAGGTAGATGACGAAGGAAATGGTAGTAACGAACACCGAGACAGGCAGGCCCGGAGCCAAGGAGAGCACGAAGCCGCCGACGGCCGCGACCTCCGCAAAGACCGTGGACCACACCACTGCTCGCAGCGGGGAGGAGGTTATCTGCACCGCGGCCGCGCCCGGCGTGATGAGCAGCGCCATGACGAGCAGCGAGCCGACGATCTGCACCGACTGCGCGGCCGTGAGCCCGACCAGGATGGCAAAGCCCACCGAGAGGGACTTGACTGGCACGCCGGCAGCCTGGGCCATGACCGGGTCGGCCGAGGCGAAGAGCAGCGGGCGCCAGAAGAGTGCTACCACGGCGACGACGATGATCATGGTGGCCGCCAGCAGCCACACGGAGGCAGAAGAAACGCCCACGATCTGGCCGGTCAGCAGCGTCATCGCCGTGTTGGCGTTGCCGGGGTAGAGATGCAGGAACAGCACGGATAGGCCCAGCCCGAAGCTCATGACCACGCCGATGGCGCTATCCTGCTGGCCCTTGAGGCCCAGCACCGCCAGGATGATGGCCGCCACGATGGCCCCGGCGATGGCGCCGAAGCCGAGGTTGAGCCCGAACAGCAGTGCCGCGGCCGCACCCATGAGAGCCAGCTCCGAGGTGGCGTGCACGGAAAACGACATCTGGCGCAGCACGATAAGAGAGGTCATCACGCCGGACAGGATGCCCAGCAGGGCGCAGGCAATCAGGGAGGATTGCACGAAATCGACGCCCAGCAGGTACTGGGTGTCTTCGAAGAACTTAGACAACGATGAGCCTTCCATCGACGTTGATAACGGTGACGTCTGAGCCATAGAGCTCTGAAAGTACCTCGGAGCGCATGACGTCCTCCACCGCGCCAAACGTGTGGCCGTTCGGGGCGATGTAGAGCACCTTGTCCACCACGCCCAGCACTGGGTTGATGCCGTGGGTGACGAAGATAATGGAGGTGCCGCGCTCGCGCCGCCATGCGTCGAGCTTGGCCACGGTGGCCTGTTGGCGGGCCGGGTCGAGGGAGAGCAGCGGCTCGTCGGCGAGGATGACCTCGGGGTCGTTCGCCAGCGCCTGGGCCTGGCGGATGAGCTGCTGCTGGCCGCCGGAGAGCTGCCCCACGCGGCGGTTGGCAATGCCGGTGGCGCCCACCTCTGCGAGGAGCTCGTCGACGCGCCCGCGGTCAGGGCGGCGGTGGCGCACGGCGCCGTGCGCCAGCGATAGGGAGACCAGATCGCGGGCGCGCAGCGGCAGGTCCTGGGGGAACATGCGCTGTTGGGGGATAAAGCCGACGCGGCAGTTGACGTCAACGCTTCCGGCGGTGAGCTGGCGGGTGCCCAGGATGGTACCGAGGAGCGTGGATTTACCCACGCCGTTGGGCCCCAAAACGGCGATGAACTCGCCGCGGTCAACGGCGAGGTTCATCTGGGACCACAGCGGTTCAACTGCGGCGTTGTTAAAGGATAGGAGCACTACTTGGCAGCCTCGAGTGCGGAGACGGACTCGTCGTAGTAGTCGAGGAAGTTGGTGTTCTCCGGCGGGGTTTCACCAATCTCGACCACCGGGATGTTCTGTTCCTTCGCGGCGTCGCGGATGCGGGCGGCCATGTCGGTCTCCGTCTGCGGGTTGAAGACGAGCAGGTCGATCTTGCCGGACTTGATGTCCTCCAGGAAGGCCGCGAGGTCGGCCGCGGTGGGCTCGCCCTCGGCGACGGTGGCCTTGCGGTAGCCCTCCGGGGTGGCGTCGGTGCTGTCGGTGTACTTGAAGATGTAGTCCGCGATCGGCTCGGTCTGGGCGTAGTTGCGCTGGGGCAGCTTCTCGACGCGCTGCTTAATCTCCTCCACGCGCTTGACCAGCGGGTCCGCGGAAGCCTTGGCGTCCGGGTTGGTCTCGTTGACCATGTCGGCGACGTCAGAGGCTACCTTCTCGATAGCCGCGGCGTCGTACCAGACGTGCTCGTTGCCGTCGATGTTGGTGATCTGGGAGGGATCATCCTGGGCAATCTTCTTGGCCTCATCCATGGTCACGGTCTCTACGTCACCGTGCTCGTGGCCTTCTTCATGGCTGTGGTCGTGGCCCTCGTCGTGGCCTTCTTCGTGGCTGTGGTCGTGCGAGTGCTCATGGCCCTCGTCGTGGGAGTGCTCGTGCTCCTCGTCGTGGGAGTGTCCGTGGTCGTGGTGGTGCTCCGTCAGCGGCAGGGCGTGGATGATCTCGTCCTGGTTCTCCACGGCCTGGTAGAGCCACGCGTCGTAGCCGCCGCCACCGGCGATGATGACGTCGGCCTCGTTCGCCTTCGCAATGTCCGCGGCGGTGGGCTCGAAGTGGTGCGGGTCGACGCCGTTGCCGGTGACGATGGCCTCGACATCAATGTTGACGTCGGTCTGCGCGGTGTCCACCACGGCCTCGGCCACATCAGCCCAGATGGAGGTGGAGGCGACGACGTGGATGGTGTCCTTATCGGAGCTTCCGTCAGAGCCGTCGGCGCTGCTGCCGTCGGAGCTGCAGGCGGTCAGAGTTGCGGCGCCGAGGGTGGCGGCGAAGACGGCGGCGGTGGGGCGCAGGAGTGCCCGGTGTGAGAAAGATGTGGTCATGCGAATCATCCTAGAGCGTAATGAAAAAGGTTGCCAAATGGTAATGAGTTGAAAACGGGTAGGGTTACCGGCATGTCGAAACGCAGCACGACGCTGGCCTCCCTCGCCGCCGAACTGGGGGTCTCCCGCACCACGGTGTCCAACGCCTATAACCGCCCGGACCAGCTCGCCCCCGCCACCCGCGAGCGCATCCTCGCCGCGGCCGCTGCCCGTGGATACGCCGGCCCCGACCCCACCGCGCGGAGCCTGCGTACTCGCCGCCAAGGCTCGGTGGGGGTGCTGCTCACCGAGCACCTGTCCTATGCCTTCGAGGACATGGCCTCGGTGGACTTCTTGGCGGGGATGGCGGAGGCGTCGGCAGGCGCGAGCACCACCCTGACGCTCATTCCCGCCGGCCCCGACACGGTGGGCGCGCCGGACGACGCCCACGCGGCCCAGCTCGTTAGCTCCGCCGCTGTTGACGGCTTTGTGGTCTACTCCGTGGCGGCGGGGGATGCGTACCTGGAGGCCGTGCGGCGCCGCGGCCTGCCCGTCGTGGTGTGCGACCAGCCCACGGATTCGGGCCTGCCCTTCGTTGGCATCGACGACCACGCCGCGATTGCCCCCGCGGCGCAAGCGCTTATCGACGCCTCCCATGCCCGCATCGGCATCCTGTCCATCCGCCTGCACCGCGAGCGCCACGACGGCGAGGTCTCACCCGCGCAGCTGGCTGCCGCGGACATGCACGTGCAGCGCGCCCGCGTCCAAGGCGCCCTCGAGGTGCTGCGTGCGGCGGGGATCGAGGGCGTTCCCGTGGTTACCCGCCACATCAATGATTCGCGCACCGCCTATGCTGCCGCCGAAGAGCTGCTCACCGCGCACCCGGATCTCACGGCGGTGCTGTGCACGACGGACTCGATGGCCCTCGGCGTCCTGGCCTACGCCCGCGATCACGGCATCAGCGTCCCCGAGCAGCTGTCCGTGACCGGCTTCGACGGCATTGCTCCTGCACTCGCAGTGGGCTTAAGCACCGTGGTCCAGCCGAACAAGGCGAAGGGCGCGGCCGCCGGCCACATGCTGGCAGAGCTCATCGACCGCGACGCGGCCCGCGGCGGGCGTGCGACACAACCGGCCGAGCCGCCGCACAAACTGCTGCGCACGTCCTTTCACCCCGGGCGCACTGTGGCACGCCCGCGGGGTGAGCAGCTTCTGCCGGGGCGCGGCTAGGCGTGGGCCGCGCGGGCGCGGGCCAGCTGCTCCAGGAAGTCCGACACCGCGTGGACGTCGGACACGCGCAGCTGCGCGTGGGTCTGGCCTTCGCCCACCTTTACACCCAGGTCCGGCGGCTGGTTGAGCACGGCAAACCCGTCCTCGTCGGTGGTGTCATCCCCCAAGAAAACCACCGCCGTCGCACCTACCCGGGCGCGCAGTCCCTCAATCCAGGTGCCCTTGGTGGCGCGGGTGGCGGAAAACTCCACCACGCACTTGCCGGTGGTCTTGGGGAAGCCGTCGGCGCTGAGCGCCACGCCCTCCGCGTAGGCGGCCGCCGCCGCGTCGGGGTCCTGCAGCTCCAGCGCGCGCAGGTGCAGTACCCGCTGGAAAGGCTTGACCTCCAGCTCTGCGCCGGGGTGGCGGGCGATGATCTCCTGGATCTCCGCCTCCTTCTTGGCCAGGTGGGCCTCCATCTCCGGGGTTAGGGCGGAGTTCTCCCACGAGGATTCCGCGCCGTGCGAGCCGCCAAATAAGATGGGCTCGCGCAGCGGGAAGACCTGCTTGAGACCGTCGAGGTGGCGCCCAGAGAGCACCGCCACCGTGGTGTTCGGAAGCTGGGAGAGCGCAGCCAGGGCATCCACGGAGCGCTGCTCGGGGCTCACGGAGTAGGCGTCGCGGGCGAAGGCCGCCAGCGTGCCGTCGAAATCAGAGACAACCGCCAGGTGCTCGGCGGCGGCGAGGGAGTCAATCATGATTCCCAGGCTACAGCGTGGCCAGGCGGATAATGGGGGAGTCCACGGCGTCGGTGCGCAGCGTGAGAATCAGCTGGTTGTTCTCGTTGACCTCAAAGGTAAAGTCGTTGCCCGTCGCAATGAGATTGCGCAGGAGAAAATCCACCCGCTGGGGCGACCCGGTGCACTCCGGCCCACCGGCCGCGTCCTCGTAGGTTACTTCCTCCACGTGCATGGAGTCGGCGTCCCAGATGGTGGAGTCCTTCTCGCCCTGGCGGAAGGAGACATCGGCAGTAAAGGGCACGCAGCCGGTGGAGCCGACCATCGTGTGTTCCCCAAAGCTCAGGTGCGGCACCTGCGTGGTGTCCTTCGCAATCGCCGACGGTGCATCTGGCGTCGTGTACAGGTTGACCACCTGCCACTGCTTGCCCACCACGGTGTCGTCGCCAGGCGCGGTTGGCTCCGCGTCGTCCGCGCCGCACCCGGAAAGCGCGCCCGCGCACAGGGCAGCGGCCGCGAGGCGGCCTAGAAAGCGCTTCATGCCTGCTCCTCCTGGGAATCGAGCGCGCCCAGGAAGGAACGTGACCACAGCGCGATGTCGTGCTCGCGGACCTGGGAATTCATAGCCGCCATGCGCTCGCGCATGGTGTCCGGGGACTCATCCAGGCCCTTGATGGCGGACAGCAGCGCTCGCTTGATCGACTCGATGTCGAACGGGTTGCACAGGTTGGCGTGTGTCAGCTCCGCCGCCGCGCCCGCGAACTCGGAGAGAACGAGCGCGCCGGAGCCATCGCCGTGGCTGGCCACGTACTCCTTGGCCACCAGGTTCATGCCGTCCTTAAACGGGGTGACCAGCATGATGTCCGCGAGGCGGTAGTAGCGCCGGAGCACGTCCTTGGGCACGGAACGGTGCTGGTAGTGCACCACGGGAGCGCCCAGGCGGCCGAAGCGCCCGTTGATGCGGCCCACGGCCTCCTCTACCTTGGAGCGGGTGGCGCGGTAGTGGTCGATGCGCTCGCGCGACGGCGTGGCCAGTTGCACCAGCGTGACCTCGGCCGGGTCCAAGGCGCCGGTATCGAGCAGCTCCTCGAACGCAGTGAGGCGCTGGAGGATGCCCTTGGTGTAATCCAGGCGGTCCACGCCCAGAATGATGTGCTTGGGGTTGCCCAGCTCGGCGCGCAGCTTCTCGACGTCCCCTGTCTCCCCCTCGCCAAAGTCATCCGCGGCGATGGAGATGGGGAAGGCGGCCACGCCGACGCGGTGGCCGCTGGAGGTCACGATGTGCGCGTTCACCTCCCGCGTGCTGACCTCACCCTCGACGCTCAGGCCCTGGGTGCGCGCCAGCTCGAGGAAGTTGCGGGCGTTGGACTCGAGGTGGAAGCCGATCAAGTTTGCGTCGAGAAGCCCCCGCACCAGCTCCTCGCGCCACGGCAGCTGGCGGAACAGATCCGGGGAGGGGAACGGGATGTGCAGGAAGAACCCGATGGTCAGATCCGGGCGCAGCTGGCGCAGGATGCCCGGCACGAGTTGGAGCTGATAGTCCTGCACCCACACCGTGGCGTTCTCGGCGGCAACAGCTGCGACCTCATTGGCGAACCGGAGGTTGACCTCGCGGTAGGTGTCCCACCAGTCGCGGTTATAGACGGGCGTGACGATGAGATCGTGGTAGAGCGGCCACAGCGTGGCGTTGGAAAAGCCCTCATAGAAGGCTTCAAAGTCCTCCTGGGTGAGGCGGACGGGGTGGAGCAGCACGCCGTTGTCGGTGGTGAAGGGTTCCGGGGCAGCATCGGCCACGCCCGGCCAGCCCACCCAACAGCCCTGATGCTCCTCCAGAACCGGGGAGAGTGCGGTGACCAGTCCGCCCGGGGAGGCCTTCCACTCCCGGGTGCCGTCCGGGTGGGTCTCCAGAATCCACCGGCAGGCGGTTGGCCACGACGACGAAGCTGTTGGTGCGGCCCGGCATGCCTAGTCCTTCTTGGTCGACTTCTTCGTGGCCTTCTTGGTCGATTTCTTCGTCGACTTCTTGGAGGCCTTCTTCGTAGCCTTCTTGGTCGACTTCTTAGACGCCTTCTTCGTGGACTTCTTCGATGCCTTCTTGGTGGACTTCTTCTTCGGGGCGGCATCCGCCTGCTCCGCCAGCACCTTGCGGTGTACCAAGCCCTCCGGCTCCACGCCCAGCATCGACATAAGCGTTACGCCATCGAGGAAATCCTCCGCATAGGTGGCAACGACGCGGCGCGCGGCGCGGGCGGTCTCTTCCTCAACGGCGTGGGTCTGATCAGCTGCGGGCTGAGTATCGGTGACCTTGGGTGGCACGGAGTCCTCCTGGAATGACGTGTGAAAGCTTTCAGACCGGACATTCTACGCTATTGCTGCTCCGGAGGGGTGGTGGGGGCGGGCTTGCCCGGGACCGTATAGGTGGGGCGCTGTGCTGAAGCTTGATTTGGTGACTGCGCTGGTTGCTGGGCCGGGAATTGAGTGGTGACCGGCCACATGTCCGTGATGGGTTCCGTGACGGCGTCGCCCTGCTGGAAGCGTGCCTGCTGGGCCGGGGTCGGCGGCTTGGGGCCGTACTCCGGCGGCGGGGCCGGCAGGTTGTGGCGCGGGGCGAAGGGCGACATGGGTACGCGCGGAATGCGGGCGCGCTGCGCCAGGCGGGTCGCCCGGGAGAAGGAGAAGGTGCCCAGGCGCTTGAAGGCGGTGTAGGGGCGGAAGTACTGCGGGCGGCGCAGGCGGCGCGCTACGCGCTCACCGAAGACCACGCCGGCCGCCAGCGCGCCGGAGATAGCCAGGGCGCTGGCCAGGTTGGTCAGGCCGGTAACAATCTGCTCGTTGAGCATGGCGTACATGCCGCGGTACAGCGTCAGGCCCGGCAGCATCGGGGTATAGCCCACAATCATGGTGATAAGCGGCGGCATCATGTAGCGGCGGGAGAGCAAACCGCCGGCCAGGCCCACCGCCACGGCGGAGATACCGGAGGCGACCACCGGGCCGACGCCGAAGGGCACGACCACGAAGTAGTAGAAGACCATACCGGCAGCAGCGGTGAGCCCGGAGATGGTGACCTCAGACCACCGCGCGCCGAGGGCCAGCGCAAAGCCTGCAGAACCGATTCCGCCGCACACCACGAGCAGTGGGATCTTGTGATAGACCGGCGGGGCCAGTGTGGCCAGCGGCGGCAGGCTAAAGCCCAGCCACCCCGCCACCTGAATACCCAGGCCCACGCCGGCGATGATGGCGCCGGTGGCCATGATGGCCTCGAAGAACTTGGCGGAGGACGTCACGGGGGCGCGGGTAATGCCGTCGACGAGACACTGCACCAAGGTAAGGCCCGCTACCAGCACGATGATGCCCGAACCGATGATCTGGGAGGGAAGCATCTGGATGCCGAATTGCGCAAACACGTTGTAGAGGATGGCGGCTGGCACCACGGCGAGGAAGCCACCCACAATGTTCTGATAGAAGGGCGGCAGGCGGTAATTAGCCAGGAACATGTTTGTTCCCATGCTCAGCATGGTGATCAGGAAGGTCACCACGCCGACCAACAGGTCGCCGCCGAGCATGACAGCGATGAAGCCGCCCATCGCTCCCCACGCGGTAATGATGGTGGGTTTGGAATAGGGGTTCTGCATGGCGTCGATGTCATCAAGGATCTTTTCCGCCATCGCCGGCGGGGTGGCGCCGGAGTGGATGGAGTGGATGAGGCGATCCACGGCCGAGAGCTTGGTGAAGTCCACCGCGATACCCGGGGCGACGCGGAAGACGTGCAGGTTGCGGCGGTGGGGGCCGGTGCCCATCGACGTGTGAATCGTGATGGTGTTCATCAAGATCGACACATGGCAGTAGTGCAGACCGTAGGAGGAGGCCACCAGGTGGATCTGCGCCTGGGCGTCCGTGTTGGCCGTGCCCGCCGCGATGAGGATTTCGCCCACGCGCGCCGCGATCTCCATAACGCCCGTCACCTGTGCGGGGTCGGTGAGGTCGACCGGGGCGAGCGGGGAGGGAGGCGGCGCGGCCTTGGCGGCGTCAATGGTGGCTACGCGCGACGAGCGGCTCTTAAGGCGCTGGCGCAACGAGGAGAGTACAGACACGAAAAAGAAAGACCTCTACAAGTTCTGGGTGTGGTAAACCAGCACTTTAGTAACTGCCGTCAATTTATGCACCTGCCAGTGACTATCCCCCTTCACAGGCGCGGGAGACCGCGCGCTTTTGCGCTGCGCACGGGGCGTAATGTGCCCCGGCTTTCTCTGCTTGGGGGTGGCTCGGGTACCATTCCGGTAGCGGATCATCCGCGGTGCTGGAGTGGCGCAATTGGTAGCGCAACGCACTTGTAATGCGTAGGTTGCGAGTTCAAGTCTCGTCTCCAGCTCAAATTATGTAGTGAGGTGGCCCAAGGCGACGTCAATAAGCGCGCGGCGCCTACCCGGCGGTAGGGGCCTTTCGGTGAGGTGGTCGTAGACCCATAGGCCGTTGCCAATCACCGCCGCGAGCAGCACAGACTCATCCTCCGTGTCGGGGCTGGGAAGCCAGCGACTATCGACGTCCCGCCACACCGCCTGGAAGTCCGCGTGCGACTGGGCGTGGATGGTCATGAGCAGTTCGATGAGCGGATCATGCTTGCCCATCGACGTAATCGCTGCCCGGTAGCGCTCGCGTTCCGTGAGCTCGTCCGCAATCTTGCCGCCGGACAGCTCCACCAGCTCCGCCTCCCAGCGCTGCGCGCACAGCTGATGGCAGTCCACGAGCAGGTCGTGGCGGGTGGGGAAGTGGTAAATCAAGCCGGACTTGCTCATTCCCGTGGCGGCCGCCAGGGAGTCATAGGTCAGCGCGTGGACGCCGTCGTGCTCGATGATGCCCAGTGCTGCGTCGAGAACATTTTCCTTTTTACTAGTGCGCGGCATGAGCACCTCCTGAGGTCGGGTTGGTGCGGAAGCACCAGGCGGTGAGCGCGGCGAAGACCAGCATGGCTACGGCCAGCCCAGCGGTGGTGGTCAGGTAGGCCTCCGTGTAGGCGCCGGCAGCAGTCTCCTGCAGTGCGGGGTCGTGCAGCGCGTCCATGCCGGCCTGCCGCACCTCCTCGGTGGCGTTGGAGGTGAAGAGGAGGGGGACCACAGAGCCCGTCACGGCGATGGAGAGCAGCGTGCCAAACTCATAAGAGACCTCTTCCACGCCCGCGGCCATGCCCGAGCGCGAGGCCGGCGCAGCACCAATGATGGCGGTGGAGGAGACCGACATGACCAGCCCGGCCCCGAGGCCAGTGGCAAAGAGGCAGGCAAGGTAGACCGCGAAGTGCTCGTGGTGGCCTGCCCACACCGCACCGGATACGCCGGCGGCCATGAGTGAGAAGCCGCCCGAGATAATCGGCAGGAACCCCCAACGGTGGAGGTTCGCACCGCCCAGGGCGGACATGGGAAGTGCCGCCAGCGCGATCACGGAAATGATAAGACCTGCTTCGAGCGGCGAATGCGCGTCCACCAGCTGCAGCTTCTGCGTGGTGGTCATCTCCAGCCCGGAGAGGCCAAACATAGCGCCGCCCGCGGCGATGACACCGCCGGTGAAGATGGGGGAGCGGAAGACATCGAAGGTGAGGAGCGGATCGCTGAGCTTGGACTGGCGGCGGGTAAACAGCGTGGCGCCGAGGAGGAAGACGGCGAGCGCTCCGCCGATGAGCGGGAGGTGTGGGTGGGAGCTCGCCGCGGTTTTGATGACCAGCACCAGTGCCGCCAGGGTGATGAGCGCGTACAGGGAGGACAGGAAATCCCAGTGCTTGTCCGGGTTCGCCACATTGGGCGGGGCGAGGAAAGGTGTCAGCGCGAGCGCGAGGATGACGATGGGCACGTTGACGAGGAAGACGGAGCCCCACCAGAAGTGCTGGAGGAGGAAACCGCCCACGGTCGGCCCGGCCGCAGCGCCGACGACGGCGATGGAGCCCCATATACCGATAGCGGTGTTGCGCTCAATCTCGTTCTCGAAGGTCAGCCGGATGAGCGCCAAGGTGGCCGGCATCATGATGGAGGCGCCGATGCCTAAAAACGCGCGGGCGGCGACCAGCTCCCACGCGCCGGGCGCGAGGGCGGCGGTCAGTGAGGCCAGGCCGAAAATCCACAGGCCGATGACGAACATGCGGCGGTGCCCGATGCGGTCCCCGAGCGTGCCGGTGCCCAGGAGCAGGCCGGCGATCATGAGGGCATAGGCGTTGATGATCCACAGCTGCTGCAGCGAGCTGGCATGCAGCTGCTCCGAGAGCGTGGGCAGGGCCGTGTAGAGGATGGAGTTATCCAGTCCGATCATGAGCAGGCCGAGGGATACGACGCCGAAGAAAGACCAGCGGCGCAGGGCAGAGGAGCGCAGTGCCTCGGCGGAGGTGCGGGCGCGGGCGGGCACGTGCTGTGACGGGGGCAGGGTGGTATGCGGCGTTCCTGACTCTGACATGCCGGAAACTATAGCGAACGGTCGTTACAGTTTCAACTCTGGAACGCTCGGTTTGTTGTTGAGGTCACAAAGATTTTTTAACGTGAGAAATGAGCGTTAAGGTGGCGAAATGCCCTTGTGAAGGGGAACACTAGAGAGTGTTCAAGAAACAGAGTTAGAAATCGAGGTTAGGTAAACATGGCAGGTAATTACGCTGAACAGTTTGTCGACACTCTGGTGGCCCAGGGTGTCGAGCGCATTTACGGACTCGTGGGTGACTCCCTCAACCCGATCGTGGACGCGGTTCGTCGCTCCTCCATCGAGTGGGTTCACGTTCGCAACGAGGAGGCTGCCGCCTTCGCCGCTGAGGCGGACTCCCTGACCACCGGCAAGCTCGCTGTCTGTGCCGCCTCCTGCGGCCCGGGTAATACCCACCTCATCGAGGGTCTGTACGACGCTCACCGCAACGGCGCCAAGGTGCTGGCCATTGCTAGCCACATCCCGTCCCGCCAGATCGGTTCCAAGTTCTTCCAGGAGACCCACCCGGAGGCTATCTTCCAGGAGTGCTCCGGCTACTGCGAGATGGTCAACTCTGCAGAGCAGGGCGGCGTTGTCCTGCACCACGCCATCCAGTCCACCATGGCGGGCAACGGTGTGTCCGTGCTGGTTATCCCCGGTGACGTCTCCATGCAGGAGGCAGAGGATGACACCTTCACCTCCTCCGTTATCTCCTCCGGCTCCCCGGTTGTCTTCCCGGACCCGGCCGAGGCCGCAGCCCTGACCCAGGCCATCAACGAGGCCAAGACCGTTGCGCTCTTCGTTGGCGCCGGCGTGAAGAACGCCCGCAAGCAGGTCCTGGCTCTGGCGGAGAAGGTCAAGGCCCCGATTGGTCACGCCCTCGGCGGCAAGATGTACATCCAGTACGACAACCCCTTCGATGTCGGCATGTCCGGCCTGCTCGGCTACGGTGCTGCCCACGAGGCCACCCACGAGGCCGACCTGCTCATCATGCTGGGCACCGACTTCCCGTACAACGACTTCCTGCCGTCCGACAACGTGGCGCAGGTCGACATCGACGGCTCCCACATCGGCCGCCGCACCCGCATCAAGTACCCGGTGACCGGTGACGTTGCCGCCACCATTGAGAACATCCTCCCGCACGTCGATGAGAAGAAGGATCGCTCCTTCCTGGACAAGATGCTCAAGAAGCACTACGACAAGCTGGAGCACGTCGTGGAGGCCTACACCTCCAACGTG
The DNA here is from genome assembly GCF_046097495.1 of Corynebacterium axilliensis. Lineage (NCBI taxonomy): Bacteria > Bacillati > Actinomycetota > Actinomycetes > Mycobacteriales > Corynebacteriaceae > Corynebacterium > Corynebacterium axilliensis. The sequence goes on along the minus strand of NZ_CP175768.1, from coordinate 1,440,766 downwards.
GAAAAGCACACCCCGATCCACCCGGAGTACGTGGCAGACCTCATTGACCGGAACGCCGATGAGGACGCCATCTTCACCGTCGATACCGGCATGTGCAACGTGTGGGGCGCGCGCTACATCACCGCCAACGGCAAGCGCGAGCAGATCGGTTCCTTCCGCCACGGCACCATGGCCAACGCCCTGCCGATGGCCATCGGTGCCCAGGCGGCGAACCCGGGCCGCCAGGTCATCACCTTCTCCGGCGACGGTGGCCTGTCCATGCTCATGGGTGAGCTGCTCACCGTGAAGCTGCACAACCTGCCGGTGAAGATGTTCGTGTTCAACAACTCCTCTCTCGGCATGGTCAAGCTGGAGATGCTGGTCCAGGGCCTGCCGGAGCACGAGACCGACCACGAGCACGTCAACTTTGCCAAGATTGCTGAAGGCGCTGGCATCAAGCACTTCCGCATCGAGGACCCGAAGGACGCACCGCGCCAGATCAAGCAGGCGTTGGCGTACAACGGGCCGGCGCTTATCGACGTCGTGACGGACCCCAACGCCCTCTCCCTGCCGCCGACGCTGACCTTCGAGCAGCTCATGGGCTTCTCCAAGGCTGCCACCCGCACCGTCTTTGACGGTGGCGTGGGCCAGATGCTCACCATGGCAAAGTCCAACTTGCGCAACATCCCGCGCCCGCAGGACTTCTAAGCGGCCCTTTACGCATTCGGTCGATACCCCCGCCTCGCCCCTGAGCACACGTGTTGCCGTGGGCAGGCGGGGGTTTGTCATGCGTAAAGCTCTCGCCTTGCACCTGCCGCGACGACAACTTCTAAGCTGCGTGTCATGAGCACGGACGACAACGAATACAGCATCGGTGAGGTGGCCGCCCTCCTCAAGGTCACCACCCGCACATTGCGGCACTGGGATGGTATCGGGCTGTTGAGCCCTCAGTGGCGCACAGTGGGGGACCACCGACTCTATACGGAGGATGACCTGCAGCGCGGCATGGACATTGTGATCTATCGCAGCGTCGGCATCGAGCTGAAGGACATCGCTGAGCTATTGCAGGCGCCCGCCGCCTCCGCCGTGGACCGCCTCCGCGCTCAGCAAGCAGCCCTGCAGAAGCGGCGCGCCGACGTCGACGCGATGCTGCAGGCAGTGAACCGACTAATCAAGGAGACCGAGATGGACAAGAACCTCACCGCGAGCCAGAAGGTAGAGAAGCTGGGGCAGCAGTGGCCGCAGCTGCACGAGGAAGCCCGCCAGAAGTGGGGCGACGGCGCGGAGTGGGCCGCTAGCGCCGCCACCGCGGAGAACATGGGAACGGCAGAGTGGAACGAGGTGGCAGTGAACCACGAGAGCTTCGCCCGCGAGCTCGAGGACGCCGCCGAAACTGGAGTGGAAGAAGGAAGTGAGAAGGCGCGGGAAATCGTCGATAAGCACTTGGCGTTTATCGCGCAGTGGTACCCCGCCACCCGCTCCAAACAGGTCATCCTGGCCCGCATGTACTGCGAGGACCCGCGCTTTGATGAGGCCTACCGCGGTCATGCCGCTTACCTGCGCCGGCTGATTGAGGCCCAGGCGAAGGCGGAGGGTCTGGACCTTAGCGCCGTGGCGTGGGAGTAGCACCCCCGCTGACGTCGTCCTCCGGAGTTCACAGCACACGTACAGACTCCGCTCAGTAGGCTGGGAAGGCGCAGTGCCATACTTTTCTTTCTGAGTGAGAATTCTGAACGTCAGCCCGCGCCTGGGCGGCCCCAGTGAGGTGTCCGGAGCACGGCGGAGAAAGGACTAAGCGGGACAATGGAAGAGTCAAAAGAGGTCAAGGTACTCGTCGTCGATGACGAGCCGAATATTGTAGAGCTGCTCACGGTATCCCTGAAGTTCCAGGGCTTCGACGTGCACAGCGCTAACTCCGGCAACGAGGCTTTGCGCATCGCGCGCGAGATTAACCCGGACGCCTACATCATGGACGTCATGATGCCCGGCATGGACGGCTTTGAGCTTCTGGGCAAGCTGCGCAGCGAAGGACTCGACGGCCCCGTCCTGTACCTCACCGCCAAGGACTCCGTGGACCAGCGCATCCACGGCCTGACCATCGGCGCGGACGACTACGTGACCAAGCCGTTTAGTCTGGAAGAGGTCATCACCCGCCTGCGCGTCATCCTGCGCCGCGGCAGTGTCGCCGAAGAGCAGGACGGCAGCGCCACCATGTCCTACGCAGACCTGACACTCAACGACGACACGCACGAGGTCACCAAGGGCGGTGAGATCGTGGAGCTCTCACCCACCGAGTTCAACCTGCTGCGCTACCTCATGCAGAACCGCGAGGTCGTGCTCTCCAAGGCCAAAATTCTGGACAACGTGTGGCACTACGACTTTGGCGGCGATGGCAACGTGGTGGAGTCCTACATTTCTTACCTGCGCCGCAAGATCGACACCGGTGATACCCCGCTGATCCACACCGTCCGCGGCGTGGGTTATGTGCTGCGCATGCCGCGCTCGTAGGCTCGGCAAGTATGAGCCACCCCGAATCTGCATCCTCGGACCCCGGCACGGCCGTCGCGGTCGAGCCGCCCCAGCGGCGCCGGCGCGGCCCCAAGGCGCTCCCGCTGCGCACCTGGCTGCTGGTGTTGATGGTGCTGGTGTCCGGCATTGGCCTCGCCACGTCGGCGCTGGCAGTGTCGTCGATCATGCGCAACGTGCTCTATACCCGCGTGGACACCGAGCTTAATGACGCCCTCCACTCCTGGGCCAGCAACCTGGACGAGGCCCTCTACACGCAGGACCGCAGCCGCCGCCCACCGACGGATTACGTGGCCATTGCGTACTATCCCAACGGCACCATCTTGTCCACAGGCCCGACGGTGAACCTCCCCGATTCCAAGGACGTGCTTATCGGCGGCGAGCCGACGTCGGTGAGCTCGACGCAGGATGACACCGAATGGCGCGTGGTGGCGCAGATGAAGCCGGACGGCTCGGTGGTGGTCGTGGGCAAGAACATGACCACGGAGAATTCCATCCTCAAGGGACTAGCCATCGTGCAGGTCATCATCGCGGCGATGGTGCTGCTCATCATCGCGCTGGTGGGCATGGGGCTCATCCACCGCGCGCTGCGGCCGCTGCGGGTGGTGGAGAAAACAGCCTCCCAAATCGCGGCGGGCAACTTGGACAAACGTGTGCCGGAGTGGCCGCTGCATACCGAGGTGGGCCAGCTCGCCGCAGCACTCAACGTCATGCTGGGCCAGCTGCAGAACTCCGTGGTCAACGCCCAGGAAAAGGAGGCGCAGATGCGCCGCTTCGTGGGTGACGCTTCCCACGAGCTGCGCACCCCGCTGACGAGCTTGCGCGGTTACACCGAGCTCTACCGCTCCGGCGCCACACAGGACCCGGAGTTTGTCTTTGAAAAGATCGATGCGGAGTCCAAGCGGATGTCCCTGCTGGTGGAGGACCTGTTGGCCCTGACCCGCGCCGAGGGCTCGCGCCTGGACATGCGGAAGGTCGACATGCTGGAGCTGGTCCTGTCCGTGGGCTCCTCGGCGCACGCGGCCTTTGCCGGGCGCACCATCGACGTCAACAACGCCGCCGATGACATCCCCATCGTCGACGGCGACGCGGACCGCCTGCACCAAATCCTGCTCAACCTGGTCTCCAACGGCATCCGCCACGGCGGGCCGGAGGCGTCGGTGACGCTGACCCTGCGGGACGACGCGGAGCACGTGCTTATCGACGTCGCCGATGACGGCAAGGGCATCTCCCCCGAGGACGCCTCGCACATTTTCGAGCGCTTCTACCGCGCGGATACCTCGCGCACCCGTGACACCGGCGGCTCGGGCCTGGGCCTGGCCATTGTGAAATCGCTGGTGGAACAGCACGGCGGCTCCATCTCCGTGGAGTCCGAGCTCGGCCGCGGCTCCGTGTTTACCGTCTGCCTGCCCAAGTCGGCCGAGGCCTAGCTGCGGCGGCCGTCCTCGTCGGTGCCCAGGTGCTGGCGGATGCGGGCGGCTGCCTCGTCCATGGCGGCGGGGTCGGTGGCATCAGCCGCGAAGGCCTTGGCAAAGTCGTAGTCGTCCATCTTCTCAGCAGGGAAGAGATGGATGTGGGTGTGCGGTACGTCGAATCCGGCGATGACGTAGCCGGCGCGCGGCGTGTTGAAGGCGGTGGCGATGGCGCCGCCGATCTCCTGCGCAATGCTGTTGAGGTGTGCCCACACCTCGGGCTCGAGCTCCGTCCACTTGTCTACTTCCGCCACCGGCACGACCAAGGTGTGGCCGTAACGCAGGGGCTCGATGGACAAAAACGCCACGCAGGTCTCGTCGCGGTAGACAAAGCGAGCCGGCAGCTCGCCGTTGATGATCTTGGTAAATACGGAAGACATGGCCCCTAGGCTACCGCCCGTTAAGATGGACGGCATGCGTATCCTCGTTATCGGTTCGGGCGGCCGCGAACACGCCCTGCTCACCGGCCTGAAAGCAGACCCTTCCGTGACCGACCTGCACGTCGCGCCCGGTTCCCCGGCGCACGCGCAGGTGGCCACCGTGCACCCGGAGTACTCCCAGGTGGGCGACCCCGCACGAATGACGGAGCTCGCGGTGGACATCGCCGCGGATCTCGTCGTGGTAGGCCCTGAGGTGCCCCTGGTCAACGGCGTGGCGGACGCGCTGCGGGAGCGCGGGATTGCGGTCTTTGGGCCGTCAGCAAGCGCGGCCCAGATCGAGGGCTCCAAGGCCTTTGCCAAGGACGTCATGTCCGCCGCCGGCGTGCGTACCGCCCGCGCGGAGCAGATCGCGCCCGGTGCCGCCGAGGCAGACATCGAGGCCGCCCTCGACCGCTTTGGCCCGCACTACGTGGTCAAGGACGACGGCCTGGCCGGCGGCAAGGGTGTTGTGGTCACCGAATCCCGCGCCGCCGCCCGCGGGCACGTCGACGCTGTCCTAGCCGCCGGCAACCCGGTCTTGCTGGAGTCCTTCCTGGACGGCCCGGAAATCTCCCTGTTCTGCCTCGTGGACGGCGAGACCGTCGTGCCGCTCCTGCCCGCCCAGGACCACAAGCGTGCCTACGACAACGACGAGGGGCCCAACACCGGCGGCATGGGCGCCTACACCCCGCTGCCGTGGCTGCCGGAGGAGGGCGTGCAGCGCATCGTCGACGAAGTATGCACCCCCGTCGCCCGGGAGCTGGTCCGCCGCGGTACCCCGTACTCCGGCCTGCTCTACGCCGGCCTGGCGTGGGGCGCGGAGGGCCCGGCCGTGGTGGAATTCAACTGCCGCTTCGGCGACCCGGAGACCCAAGCCGTGCTCTCCCTGCTGAAGTCCCCGCTGGGCCAGGTCCTCAACGCTACCGCTACGGGACACCTGGCGGAGCTTGCGCCCCTTCAGTGGCAGGAGGGCTTCGCCGTCACCGTGGTCCTGGCAGCCGAGGGCTACCCGGCCTCCCCGCGCAAGGGCGACGTCATCACCTCCCCGGACCTGCAGGATCCGACGCGGATCCTGCATGCGGGCACTGCGCTCAAGGAGGGTGCGGTGGTCTCCCACGGCGGCCGCGTGCTCAACGTCCTTGGCCACGGCGCCACGCTGGACCAGGCGCGAGCGGCGGCCTACGAGGTGCTCGATAGCATCGAGCTCGAGGACGGCTTTTTCCGTACGGATATCGGCGCGCGTGCCGCCCGCGGAGAAATCAGCATTTAGTTCCATCCACGCCCCGCGGCGTGGAATAATGGCGGCGTGGTTGAAAAGAAGAACATTTCTAACGTCCTATCCACCCGATACGCCTCCCCCGACATGGCAGAGATCTGGTCCCCAGAGCACAAGATCATCCTGGAGCGTCAGCTGTGGATTGCGGTGATGAAGGCGCAGAAGGACCTCGGCGTCGACATCCCCGCTGAGGCCATCGCCGCCTACGAGGCCGCGGTGGAGCGCGTCGACCTCGACTCCATCGCGCAGCGCGAGCGCGTCACGCGCCACGACGTCAAGGCGCGCATCGAGGAGTTCAACGCCCTGGCTGGCTTTGAGCACATCCACAAGGGGATGACCTCTCGCGACCTGACGGAAAACGTCGAGCAGCTGCAGATCCTGCGCTCGCTGGAGCTCGTGCGCGATAAGGCCATTGCGGTCGTGGCGCGCATTGGCGAGCGTGCGGCGCAGTACCAGACCCTGGTGATGGCCGGCCGTTCCCACAACGTTGCCGCGCAGGCCACGACGTTGGGCAAGCGTTTCGCCTCGGCTGCCGACGAGTTGCTGCTCGGCATCGAGCGCGTCGAAGCACTCCTTGGCCGCTATCCGCTGCGCGGCATCAAGGGGCCGATGGGCACCTCCCAGGACATGCTCGATCTGATGGGTGGTTCCGAGGACAAGCTGGCGGCGTTGGAGACGAGCATTGCGGATCACCTCGGTTTTTCCCGCGTGTTCAACTCGGTGGGCCAGGTGTACCCGCGCTCCCTTGACTTCGACGCCCTCTCCGCGCTCGTGGAGCTCGGTGCGGCTCCCTCCTCCCTGGCCACCACGATTCGCCTCATGGCCGGCAACGAGACCGTCACGGAGGGCTTTAAGGAAGGCCAGGTCGGCTCGTCCGCCATGCCGCACAAGATGAACGCCCGCTCCTGCGAGCGCGTGTGTGGCTTCCAGGTCATCCTGCGTGGCTACCTCACCATGGTGGCGGACCTGTCGGGCCAGCAGTGGAACGAGGGCGACGTGTTCTGCTCGGTGGTGCGACGCGTGGCGCTTCCCGACGCCTTCTTTGCCATCGACGGCATGTTTGAAACCTTCCTTACCGTGCTCGGGGAGTTCGGTGCCTTTCCGGCGATGATTGACCGCGAGCTGGAGCGCTACCTGCCCTTCCTGGCTACCACCCGTATCCTCATGGCGGCGGTGCGTGCCGGCGTGGGCCGCGAGACCGCGCACGAGGTCATCAAGGAAAACGCCGTGGCCGTGGCGCTCAACATGCGCGAGAACGGCGGGGAGCAGGACCTGGTGGAGCGCCTCGCTGCAGACGAGCGCCTGCCGCTCGATGCCGCCGCGCTGTCCGATGCCCTCGCGGACAAGCACGCCTTCATCGGCGCCGCCGAGTCCCAGGTCACCCACGTGCTGGGCCGCATCAAGGCGCTGGCGGATCAGCACCCGCAGGCCGCCGCCTACACGCCGGGCGAAATCCTCTAGCGCTCCTCTGTGCTGTGGGTGCCGGCGTCGGCGGCGCCCTTGCTGGCGCCCTCGATGGCGCCCCGGGCAGCACCTTCCAGCGCGCCGCGCGTTGCGCCCCACGCCTGGCGGGCGCGGTGCGTCACGGTGTCTCCGGCCGCGGCGGCGCGCTGCTGCGCCGCACTGGCGGCCTCGCGCGCCGTGGCGGTGAGCTCGCGTGCGGCCTCGACGGGGCGCACGGGGGCTAGGTCCTCGATGCCCTCGAGGGGCAGGTCGGCCGCGTTCGTCCAGGCTCGCAGCTGGGCAAAGAAGCGGTTGATCTCCTCGACGGCGCGTGGGGAGTTCCAGTCCACGGCCCGGCGGAGCGTGGAGAAGCTGCCTAAGTCATGGGCGTTGCCTGCGATGGCTGACAGGCTGGCGGTAAGCCGCTGCGCGCGCTTATCGCGGGCGACGGTAACGGCGTCGGCAAAGGCCCCGGCCACTTCTCCTTCCACCGCGTCCACACGGCCCAGCTGCAGCACGTACATCTGGTTCTGCAGCTGCACGGTCCGGGGCGAGCTGGTAGAGCCAGAATTGGGCCTCGGAATTGGTTTTCTGGAAGGTTTCTTTGACCTTGCCGGGGGACGTCTTCGACCGCGCCAGGGTATCCGCCACCGCGCCGAGGTAGCGCAGCACGCGGCCCTGTAGCTTGGCTACCTCCGTGGCCAGGCCCTGCACGGTGCTCCACTGCGTATCGGTCACCGTCCCGGTGCCCTCGAGCACGAGGTGCGCCTCCGCCAGGGCCTCCGCCACTCCGTCGATATCGCCGGCCAGGGAATCCTGCTGGAAGCGCAGCACCTTGTCGAGTTTCTCGTCGATGCGCTCTAAATAGTCCTGCATCTGCGCCATCTGCTTTTCCACGGCCGCCTGTTGCAGTGCCGACGCCGCCAGCATCGGCGCCGCAGACGTAAGCAGGCCGGCCTTCTCGAAGCCTAAGTGCTTGAGCACACTCCCACGGTGGGGGAGCGCGGCGGCCCGCGGCAGGTCCTTGACGCGGACCACGCCCGAGCGGATCTCGCCGGGTTTTACCCCCAGGCGCTTGAGATAGTCGGCCGACTCTGAGTCGAGCTTGAGCCAGCGCCCGGACTCCGCGCGGGCCTTGGCCGCCGAGCCCAGGGCCTGGCTGGCGCGGCGAAGTGCCGTGGGCGACACGGCGCGCGGCGCGGCCGCGGACTCGGTATCGCTGAGCTGCGCGAGGGCGGCCTCGGGGCCTAAGAGAAGCGCACCCTCGTCGCTGACGAGAAGCTCCAGTTCATTGTCCCTGGGGTCCTCGGGCTGGCCCACTAGCCCAGCCCCGGGATCTGCAGGACCGGCACCTCAAAGCCACCGAACGGGGCGATGGCTTGCCCGTTCATCACCATGTAGCCGCCGACCACAACGACGGCCAGCGCCAGCATGCCGCCGAGGACTGCGGCACCCGTCGAGGAGCTGCGCTCCTGGGTGGTCTGGCCCGGGATGGTCAGCTCCGGCACCGGCTGGATGCCCTCCTTCGCACCGTGTGCACGCAGGTCCTGCGCACACTGCTCGAAGGCACCGGCCTGCGCGGCGTTAAAGGCGTTGACCGCGGTGGGGTCCTCGTTGTCCTCCAGCGCCTGGCGGAGCTGGGGGCTGAACTGTGTGCCGCTGGAGAGCAACGGCGCGGGCCCGTCCTCGGCGCGTTGCAGCACGGCGTTGAGGGAGTACTCGCGCCCCTCCGGAACGAGCACGTCCTCGTCTTGCACCAGGGCCTCCGGCGCCGTCGCGCCGACCAGGATGATGAGCATGTCCGCGCCGGTGTAGCCGGCCTTGCTCAGCGCGGCCACCGTCGCCGTGTAGCCCGGCACCTTGCGCACGTCCCGCGAGGTGAACCCGGAGAAGTCCAGCTTCGGGAACTGCGCCTGCACCTGCTGCGAGGTAGCACGCACGGTGTCGATGTAGCTCTCGCGCACCTCGCGCGCCAGGGCGCGGTCGGAGGCGGAGGGCTCAACCGTGCACAGCCACTGGCCGTGGGCGGATTCCCGCACGGAAGTCTCAGCTGCCTGCGCCGCGGGCGCGCAGAGAGCGCCGCACACGACGGCAACGGAGGAAACAAGGGACGTCATGCGGGTGCGCACAGGCAAAACTCCTCGGGGACCGGGGATAGGGAGGTGTCTGGATGCAGTCTAGACGCGGCTAGGATGGATGTCATGCGTCCAGAACTTTCTTCCTACACCCACATCGCCTCCGGCAAGGTGCGTGACATCTACGACATCGATGACAACACCCTGCTCATGGTGGCCTCCGACCGCATTTCCGCCTTCGACTTCGCCCTCGAGCCCGCCATCCCCGACAAGGGCCGCGTGCTCACCGCTACCTCGAAGTTCTTCTTCGACGCCATCGACTTCCCCAATCACCTCGCCGGGCCGCTCGATGATGAGCGCATCCCCGAGGAGGTCCTCGGCCGCGCCATGGTGGTGCGCAAGCTCGACATGCTGCCCTTCGAGTGCGTCGCCCGCGGCTACCTGACGGGTTCGGGACTGCGGGAGTATGAGGCGTCGTCAAGCGTGTGCGGCGTGGCGCTGCCTAAGGGGCTGGTTGAGGCCTCCCGCCTGCCCGAGCCCATCTTTACCCCGGCCACCAAGGCGGAGCAGGGCGAGCACGACGAGAACGTGTCCTTCGACGCCGTCGTGGACAAGCTCGGCCGCGAACGCGCCGAGGAGCTGCGCGCCGCCACGCTGCGCATCTATTCGGAAGCCGCCGCCATCGCTGAGGCGAAGGGGATTATTTTGGCGGATACGAAGTTCGAGTTTGGCGTCGATAAGAACGGCACCCTAGTCCTGGCCGATGAAGTCCTCACCCCCGACTCCTCCCGCTACTGGCCCGCCGACTCCTACGAGGAAGGCAAGGTCCAGCCCTCCTTTGACAAGCAGTATGTGCGCAACTGGCTAACTTCCACCGACTGGGACAAGGAGTCCACCCCGCCGCGCCTGCCGGACGACGTCGTCGCTGCCACCCGCGCCCGCTACATCGAGGCCTACGAGCGCCTGTCTGGAGGGACCCTGTAGATGACCCCACCCATCGCCGCCCAGCGCCCCGTCACCCGTGAGTTCCACGGCCGCAGCTTCGTGGACAACTACGAGTGGCTGCGCGACAAGGACGCCCCGGAGACCCGCGAGTACCTCGAGGCGGAGAACGCCTACACCGCAGAACAAACCGCGCACCTGGACACCTTGACCGAGAACATCTTCACTGAGGTCAAGTCCCGCATCAAGCAGACGGACATGTCCGTGCCTCAGCGCCGCGGTAAGTACTGGTACTACGGCCGCACCGAGGAGGGCCAGGAATACGGTTACAGCTGCCGTATCCCGGTATCGGAAGGTTCCGATCCGTGGACCCCGCCCACCATCCCGGAGGACGGTGCGCCGGAGGGAGAGCAGGTGCTTCTCGACGTCAACGCGCTCGCCGAAGGCCATGACTTCTTTGCCCTCGGTGCCTCCACGGTGAGCGATTCCGGGGATCTGCTGGCGTACTCGGTGGACGTGGCCGGTGATGAGCGCTTTGAGTTGTTCATCAAGGACCTCCGTACGGGCTCACTGCTGGAGGATCGTCTCGAGGGCATCTTCTACGGTGCCGTGTGGGCAGGGGAGGAGTTCATCTTCTACACCACCGTGGACGATGCCTGGCGTCCCGACACCGTGTGGCGCCACCGCGTGGGCACCCCGCAGTCGGAGGACGTGGTGGTCATGCGCGAGGAGGACGGGCGCTTCGGCCTGGGAATCGGGACCACGCGCAGCGATAAGTACCTCATGATTGTCTCTGGGTCGAAGACGACGAGTGAGGCGTGGGTCTTGGAACAAGAGGACCCGACTGGCAAGTTCCGCCTTTTGTGGGAACGCGAGACCGGCGTGGACTATGACGTCGACCATGCGGTGGTGGGCGGCACCGACTATTGGGTGGTCACCCACAACGTCACCGGACCCAACTTTGAGCTCGGCTACTGTCCGGTTTCTGCAGAGCTGCCCGCGCTGCGTGACCTCACTGTGCTCATGCCGCACGACGACTCCGTGCGCATTGAGGGCGTGGATTGCTACCGCGATCAGATCGTCGTGGGCTATCGCCGCGGCGGCATCGGCCGTGCCGCGGTGATGGATGTGCGTCAGGGTTGGACGAGCCTTAACGAGCTCCACTTCAACGAGGAGCTCTATACCGTCGGCGTGGCCGGCAACCCCGAGTGGGATGCGCCGGTACTCCGCGTGAGCTACACCTCCTTCATCCAGCCCGCGCAGCTCTTTGACTACCGCGTGGTCACCGGCGAGTACACACTGCTCAAGGAGCAGGAGGTTCCGGGCGGCTACGACACGGACTCCTACGTGGCTTACCGCGTGTGGTCCGAGGCGCCGGATGGAACGCAGGTGCCGGTGTCCCTCGTGCATCGCGCGGACCTGGACCGCACGCAGCCGAACCCGACGTTGCTCTACGGATACGGCTCCTACGAGGCCAACATGGATCCGTACTTCTCGGTCTTCCGTTTGTCCCTCATGGACCGCGGCATGATTTTTGCCATGGCGCACGTACGCGGCGGCGGGGAGATGGGCCGCACCTGGTATGACGACGGCAAGATGCTGGCGAAGAAGAACACGTTTACGGACTTCATCGCTGTGGCCGATGACCTCATCGCGCGTCGGGTGACCACGCCTTCGCAGCTCGTGGCTGAGGGCGGCTCGGCCGGTGGACTGCTCATGGGTGCGGTGGCCAACATGGCGCCGGATCGCTTCAAGGCCATCGAGGCCAACGTGCCTTTTGTGGACCCGCTGACCTCGATTCTCATGCCGGAGCTGCCGCTCACAGTGGTGGAGTGGGAGGAATGGGGCGACCCGTTCCACGACCCGGAGGTCTACGACTACATGGCCTCCTACTCTCCGTACGAGAACGTCTCCGCCCAGGAGTATCCGAATATTCTGGCGCTGACCTCACTGAACGACACTCGCGTACTCTACGTGGAGCCAGCGAAGTGGGTGGCGCAGCTGCGCAGCACCGCCACCGGCGGCGAGTTCCTCCTCAAGACTGAGATGGCCGCTGGGCACGGCGGTGTGTCGGGGCGCTACGCCAAGTGGCGGCAGAGCGCGTTTGAATACGCGTGGCTCATCAACCAGGCCACGGGCAAGGAAGAATAGCCGCCCCCTCAGCGCGCGCCGGGGCCGTGGCTGTGCGATAATTTTCCTTATGCATGGCCACCTTCTGGTTTCCGTTTCCAGTATTTTCGACGACACTCGGAAGCAGGCCGCGCGCCTGCTTAAGCAGTTCGATAGTGCTGGGATTCCGGTGTCGTTGTTGGTGGCGCCGCACATCGACGGCAACTGGCACTTGGCCAAGGATGCGTCCACGCAGGCGTGGCTGCGCGACCAAGCCGATGCTGGACGGGTCCTTATCTTGAACGGCTTCGATCAAGCGGTGCAGGGGCGCCGCGCGGAGTTTGCGAACCTGGATGCCTACGAGGCGCGCCTGCGCCTCAAGGGCGCCACGCGGCAGATGGCCAAGATCGGCTTTGAGCCGACGATTTTCGCGGCACCGCGCTGGCGCATGTCGGAGGGCACGCTCGAGATCCTTCCGGAATTCGACTTTGATTTTGCCGCCTCCACCCGCGGTATCCATGACCTGCGCAGCGGGGAGCTGCACCAAGCGCGCAACCTGTCCTTTGGCGAGGGCTTCGGTTCGGCTAAGTGGTGGCGCCGCAATATCATCCGCGCCGCGGAGCGCTCCGCTCAGCGCGGCAATACCGTGCGCCTGTCCATCTCCGGGCGCAACTTGGAGGACCGCAAGGTGGTCGCGGACTTCCTCAAGGCCGCCGACCGCGCCGCCGCTGCGGGCGCGCGCCCTGCTGACTACCTCGTATACGCCTAGGCACGCCGAGTAGCCCGTCAACCTGGTGTGGTTGGCGGGTTTCGTTGTGGCTCTGCGCAGGCGCTTAGCCTGCGCCTGGTGGTTGTTCTGCGGTTAGTCTGGCGAGGGCTTGTTGGTATTCGGGTGTGGCGGTAATCGGTACTCCCCAGGGTGGTATGTATCCGATGCCGCCGGGCATTCTGAAGACGTAGCCTCTTCCGGTGGGTTTCGACGGGTCATCGTCGTTGATGCCGTTGTGATAGGCACACAAGAACGTCAGGTTCTTGATGTTGGTAAGCCCGCCTGCTTGCCAGGGGATGATGTGGTGGACCTGGCAGTAGTCAGCCGGCTTGTTACAGCCGGGGCGTGAGCAGGTTTGGGTTTCCGCGCATAGGGTGAGGCGTTGTTTCCAGTTTGCGTGGCGCTCAATCCGGTAGGAGTTGATGGGTCCTTCTACGGGGTGGGTAATGGTGGCGTAGCCAATCTCTGCAAACTTGTGGGTGAGGAATTCCGCCCCGGTCATGCGGGCACCGTTGGTGAGTTGGAGTTCGATTTCGTCGCCGTCGCCGTTGATGATGCGGTCGAATTCGTTGAGGGTGACTACGACTTGGGCGTGCACGGCGGGCTTGGTGCCGGTGGTGTTGCCACCCAGGAGGATGGTGGTGGCGGCGTCGAGCAGGTTGGTGGGGTTGACTGATTCGAGGGTGCCGCGGATATCGGCAATGACCGTTGGGGTGTCGGTGATGGTGACGGAGTTGGGGCCTTGTTTGCGGTAGGTAAAGCGCACCCCGGGTTTGTGTTCGCGTTTCGACCTAAGCTCTTTAAGCTTCTTTACGGCAACCTCACGGATGCGATGGGCTGGTGTGGCAGCCAGGCGTGCGCGCAGGTTCCAGGCGTCGAGTTCCTTCTTTACCCGAGAGGCGTAGGACTCGATGAGGTTTAGGGTGCTCAGGCCGTGGGCGTTGTTTTGGGCCGCGGTGCGGGCTTTGCGTTGCTTACCAGTAAAGCGGGTGGGGCCGAAGTAGATGCGGTGCAGGCGTGCGAGCTCGGCCGCGTCGGCTGTATCGGCGCCGAGCGCGCGGAGCTTGTCGGGTGAGCTGGATGCTTTCTCCACTAGCGTCATCCCCGAGTTGCGGTAGCGGAAGTAGGTTTCTAATACCCCCATGGGCACTGAGGTTAAAGCACCCTGGAGGACCCCGCAACTGGAAGAGGAAAAGCCCCTCCGAAGAGGGGCTTGAGCAGGGTTAATTAGCGGGCTACTTGGAGTCGCTCGGTGTGCACGCAGCCGCGATGATGCCCAATGCGGCGACCAGGCCGATTCCGCCGGCGGCGTACTGCGCCTCGCGCGGGATGTTCAGGTTGGCCACCATGGCAGAAATCTGCTTCTGAATCGGCTCCAGGCCCGGGATGTTGAACTGAGCACCCGCGGTGCCCAGGAAGGCGAGCGGGGCGGCGATGGCCGCGGGGATGCTGACTCCTAGGACCGCAGGCAGGCAGCGCGGGCTGAGTGAGGAGCCGCCCTTCGGAGCGGCCGGCTTCTCTCCGACACGGACGGTTTCAGAGGTGCCGTCGGAGTACTTCACCACGAGGTTTCCCTGGGAATCCGTGGAAACGGACTCGATACCGCGACCGTCCTGTCCGTCCTGTCCGTCCTGTCCGTCCGAACCGTTCTTTCCGTCCTTGCCGTCAGCGCCATCGCGCCCATCAGCACCGTCCTGGCCAGGGGCGCCCGTATCGCCCTTCTCGGCGTTGAGGGTTCCAAGGATATCGGTGGTGCCGTCGGTGTACTTCACCACGACTTCGCCCTTGTCGTTGGTGGACACGGAGTCAATGCCGCGGCCATCCTTACCGTCCTTGCCAGCGGCACCGTCGGCGCCGTTCTTGCCGTCAGCACCATCCTGGCCGTCTTCGCCATCCATACCGTCGTTTCCGTCCGCCCCAGCGGCACCGGCAACGGGGCCGACGTTTTGCTCGGCGCCGTCGCTAAACGTGACGATGAGCTCCCCGGCGTCATTGATGCGGACCGATTCGATGCTGCGGCCGTCAGCGCCGTCCTTGCCGTCTTCACCCTTCGGGCCCTGTGCGCCGTCGGTACCGTCGGCACCCGGGGTGCCAGCAGCGCCGTCGTCGCCGACGACCTTGCCGGCGTCCTCTGTGGTGCCGTCGGTGTAGGTAATGATGAGGTGGCCGTCAGCATTGGTGGTTACGGAGTCGATGCCGCGTCCATCCTGGCCGTCAGAACCATCTTGACCGTCCTTGCCGTCTTCACCCTTCGGGCCGTCTGCGCCGTCAGTGCCGTCGGCGCCCGGGGCACCAGCAGCGCCGTCGTCGCCGACGACCTTGCCGGCGTTCTCGGTGGTGCCGTCGGTGTAGGTGATGATGAGGTCACCCTTGTCGTTGGTGGTCACGGACTTAATTCCGCGGCCGTCCTTGCCATCGGTACCGTCCTGGCCGGCGTCGCCCTTATCGCCCTTGGGGCCCTGGGCGCCGTCCTGACCATCCTGACCGTCCGTGCCGGGCTCGCCCTGGTCGCCCTTGGGTCCGGCGACGCTGCCGAGGTTCTTGGTTGTGCCGTCGGTGTAGGTGATTTCGAGGGTACCGTCGTCAAGCACGGCGACGTCGGCAACAGTACGTGGGTCTTCGGTAGGTTCAGTCGGCTCTTCGGTCGGCGGCTGTGGGGTATCGCAGTCCTTCAGATCCTCGGAGTCACGGGATACCTGCCCGAGGTTGAAGCCCACCTTGACCGGGTCGTGGTCGGAGGAGCGGTAGGGGTTATCGGCCTCAAAGACGTCGCCGCCGGTGTAGTTGCGGCGGGAGTACTCCATGGCAATCGGCTCGTCGGAGTTGATGTTCCAGGTCTGCGCAGCCTGCGCGTCGACGTGCTTGTTGGCCAGGATGTGGTCGAGGGAGCCAATGCGGCCGGAGAACTGATAGGAGGCGACGGCCTGCCACTCAGACTCCGGGTTGAGCTCTTCGACCGGGATGGTGTAGCCAGCGTTGCGGAAGATGGAGATGGCGTCTTCCTTGGAGTAAGAGTTCAAGTCACCCATGACGAAGGTGGCCTTTTCCTGCCACTGTGGCTGCTTGGACAAACCATCGAGGACAGCCTGGGCGTGGGCATTGCGCACGTTGGGGTTGTTGCCCTGGCCGTCGCCGGTATCGGCGTCACCGTTAGCCACGGAACCCTTGGATTTGAAATGGTTGGTGACAACAACGAAGGAATCGGGGCCCTCAGCAGCGCACTTGTCCTGCACCGGCACGAACTCGGCAGCGAGTGGGGTGCGGGCGGTGCCCTTGAAACGCTCGTCCTCCAGCAAGGTGGCCTCACCTACTGGCTGGACGCGGTCCTTCTTGTAGATGATCGCAGTGCGGATGACATCCGTGTCCGCCGCGGAGTTTGCCGGGGCCTTGACGTAGTCCCACTTCTCGGAGCCCGCGCGCTCGTTGAGCTCGCCCACCAAGTACTTCACGGCGTCGTCGTAGGAACCGCCCACGGTGTTGGCGGCGTTCTCAATCTCAGACAGGCCGATGACATCGGCGTCGAGTCCCTCCAAGGCGGTGAGGATCTTGCCCTTCTGGTCTTCAAATGCGGAGGCAGACCAGGCGCCACGGAAGGTACCGCTGTTGGAGCCAACGCCGTTGCCAAAGCGGTCCTTATAGGACTTCGCACCGTTGTCCTCACCTAGGTTGATGAAGAAGTTGAGGACGTTAAACGCAGCAACGGTGTAATCGCCGGCCACCTGCGGGGCTTCTGGGCGGGCTGGGTCCCAGGTAATGGGCAGGTCTGCGGTGGCGGAGTCACCGGTAATCAGAGACGTGGGCTGGAAGCGCCACTGGTTGTGGCCGTAGCCCAAGATAACGCCAGAGTCGGCAAACTCCACCTGATTGGTGGTGCGGATGGTCTTCACATCCGAGCCGTTCTGCATGATGTACGGCAGCTTGGTGGAGGCGCCGTCGCGGGTGAAGTCACGGGTGGAACCGTCATCCAGAATGACGTACTTCGCCGCGTTGGACTCCTCAAGGGCGTGCATGTCGTCGGTGCCCGGCTCGTACTTATCGGTGGGCTGGCGCAGTGCCTCAGTGCCCGGGGCCAGGCCCAACTCGCCGTAGCGGTTGAGGCCGTAGTTATCGGTCACCGTGTGCACGCCCGGCTTGAGCAGCATGGACTCGAGCTTCTCGCGGGCCTCATCGCCCTCGGGTAGGGCATCGATGGCGAGCGGGGTGACGGGGTCGAGCGCAGTCTCGAGGACGGAGCCCGAGTTAAGGACCACCTGGGTCTGGCCGTAGTACTCGTCGACGGAGCCGGTGACCTCGACGGATTCCCCAATCTTTGGATAGAAGCCGGTGCCGCCGGTGTAGACGAAGACAGCCTCAGAGGCCTCTGCGGGTGCGGCGTCGCCCGTGCCCGGGGTCTGGATGGTGAAACCGTTGAGGGACTTCTCGCCCTGCCACACGGCGGTGACAACACCCCGGGTGGTGACGTTCTGGCCCTTAAGTGGGGACTCCGTGCCGGCGCCCTGGATCTCTGGGATGGTCACGGTCGCGCCCGGCTCGACCGGATCTCGGGGTCGGATCTGGATCCGGTGCTGGGGCGGTCGCCTCACCCCCGGTAGACGCTGGCGTCGGGGCGCCCGTGCTGAAGTCAACGGAGTTGTCGTCGGTGTCCGTGCCGGCTGCGTTGCGCTGTGCGGAGGTCGTGTTGCTCAGGCTGGGGGTGGGAGCGCCTTCGCTTATCGACGCCTTACCGTACCCCACCACGTCAACCTCGGCCCCGGTGGCGTCGTAAAGCTTGACCGAGCCCTTGGAACCGGACATGTTCAAGCTGCCCTCGGCATCCGGGGTGGGCAGCGGCTCACCGGTGTCACCGCCACCGCCCTGGATAAGGTAGTTGCCACCAGCCGGAATGGAACCGTTAAGCGTGGTCTTTCCACCGGAGCCGCCCTTGGCGGAGAAGTACTCCACGGACCAGTCGGTGAGGTCGATGTCGGCATCGGTGGGGTTGTAGAGCTCGATGAAGTCGTTGGTGAACGGGGCACCGCTATTTCCGCCGCCGCCGTAGACTTCGGAGATGACGGCCGCGGAGCCGTCGGGCGCGGCCGTGGCCTGTGGGGCGATAACGGTGGTGGACACGAGCGCCGCGATGGCGAGCGCGCCGATTCGTTGAGTACGCATGAGGAGATCCTTGAGAGTAGTGAGCGGATAACGCATCTTTTTCTACCGGCAAACCTGCCCGCGCGATACCGGAATGCTGAGAGCGAGCTGGGGGTTAAGCTGAGATTGTCCAAGAATTCTCCCTGCGTTTAGTGCCTGTTTACCCCCTGGGGATTCCGACTCTGTCCCGCCCACGGGATACACTGGCGGGGCACCCATACTCACGCACAGTAAGGCAAAATTTTCATGGCTCGTGTAGTTGTCAATGTCATGCCCAAGGCCGAGATTTTGGACCCGCAGGGTCAGGCCGTCGTTCGCGCGCTGGGGCGCCTGGGGGTTGCTGGGGTCAGCGACGTTCGCCAGGGCAAGCGTTTTGAAATCGAGGTCGATGATTCCGTGAGCGCCGAGGAGCTGGAGAAGGTCGCTTCCACGCTGCTGGCGAACACTGTCATCGAGGACTACGAGGTCATCCAGTAATGAAGATCGGCGTTATTACCTTCCCGGGCACGCTGGACGACGTCGACGCGGCCCGCGCCGCCCGCACCGCCGGCGCCGAGGTGGTCTCCCTCTGGCACGCGGACGCGGACCTGCGCGGCGTCGATGCGGTCGTGGTTCCCGGCGGCTTTTCTTACGGTGACTACCTGCGTTCCGGCGCGATTTCGGCGCTGGCCCCGGTCATGCGCGCGGTGGTCGACGCAGCGAACCAGGGCATGCCGGTGCTCGGCATCTGCAACGGCTTCCAGATCCTTACCGAGGCCGGTCTGCTGCCGGGTGCGTTGACCCGCAACCAGGGCCTGCACTTCCACTGCGAGGACACCTACCTGGAGGTGGCCAATGCGGACACGGCGTGGACTCGCGAATTCGAGGCAGGTCAGCGCATCCTCATCCCAGCCAAGCACGGCGAGGGCCGCTTCCAGGCCGATGCGGAGACCGTGGAGCGCCTTGAGGAGGAGGGCCGCGTGGTCTTCCGCTACACCGATAACTTCAACGGCTCTGTCAATGGCATCGCCGGCATTACCAATGAGGCTGGCAACGTGGTGGGGCTGATGCCGCACCCGGAGCACGCCATCGATCTTCTTACCGGCCCGTCCACGGACGGGCTGGGCTTGTTTGTGTCCGCCCTCAAGGTCGGCGCGTAAAGCAGCGGCGACGGTAACAAGGAGTAACAATGACCGTACACAACGACACTGTTGAGCAGGCCACGACGCAGGCGGACCTGGAGCAGCCCTACCGAGAGCTGGGCCTCAAGGATGACGAGTACGCCCGCATCCGTGAGATCCTCGGCCGCCGTCCGACCGACGCCGAGCTGACCATGTACTCCGTCATGTGGTCGGAGCACTGTTCCTACAAGTCCTCCAAGACGCACCTGCGCTACTTTGGCGAGACCATGACGGAGGAAATGGGCTCGAAGATCCTCGCCGGCATCGGTGAGAACGCCGGCGTGGTGGACATCGGAGACGGCAACGCCGTGACCTTCCGTGTGGAGTCCCACAACCACCCGTCCTACGTGGAGCCGCACCAGGGTGCGGCCACCGGCGTGGGCGGCATCGTCCGCGACATCATGGCCATGGGCGCGCGCCCGATTGCCGTGATGGACCAGCTGCGCTTCGGTCCGGCTGACGCCCCCGACACCAAGCGCGTCCTGCCGGGCGTGGTCGACGGCATCTCGCACTACGGCAACTGCTTGGGCCTACCCAACATTGGTGGTGAAACCGTTTTCGACGCCTCCTATGCGGGTAACCCGCTGGTCAACGCGCTGTGTGTGGGCACGCTGAAGGTGGAGGACCTCAAGCTGGCCTTCGCCTCCGGTACCGGCAACAAGGTCATGCTCTTCGGCTCCCGCACCGGCCTAGACGGCATCGGCGGCGTGTCCGTGCTGGCGTCCGACACCTTCGAGGACGGCGCGGAGCGCAAGCTGCCGGCCGTGCAGGTGGGCGACCCGTTTGCGGAGAAGGTCCTCATCGAATGCTGCCTGGACCTGTACAAGTCCGGCATCGTCGTGGGCATCCAGGACCTGGGTGGCGCGGGCCTGGCCTGTGCGACCTCCGAGCTGGCGGCCTCTGGCGACGGCGGCATGGAGATCAACCTGGACAACGTCCCGCTGCGCGCTCAGAACATGACTGCTGCGGAGATCCTGGCCTCCGAGTCTCAGGAGCGCATGTGCGCCGTGGTGACCCCGGAGAACGTGGAGAAGTTCCAGGAAATCTGCGCCCACTGGGACGTGGCCTGTGCCGAAATCGGCGAGGTCACCACCGGCAAGCACCTCATCATCCGCCACCAGGGCGAGGTCGTCGTCGATGCCCCGGCGCACACCATTGCCAACGAGGGCCCGGTTTACGACCGCCCGTACGCCCGCCCGGAGTGGCAGGACGGACTGCAGGAGTTCAAGGGCGTGGAGAAGCAGGACCTCATCGCGGCCCTGAAGAAGCTCGTGGCCTCCCCGGCGCTGTGCTCGCGTGACTTCATCACGGAGCAGTACGACCGCTACGTGCGCGGCAACACCGTGCAGTCCCACCACGCGGACGCGGGCGTCCTGCGCATCGACGAGGAGACGGGCCGCGGCGTGGCCGTCTCCGCCGATGCTTCCGGCCGCTACACCAAGCTGGATCCGAACATGGGCGCGCGCCTCGCACTGGCGGAGGCCTACCGCAACGTCGCCGTGACGGGCGCCCGCCCGGTCGCCATCACCAACTGCCTCAACTACGGCTCCCCGGAGAACCCGGACGTCATGTGGCAGTTCCGCGAGTCTGTGCATGGGCTTGCCGACGGCGCCGTGGAGCTCGGCATCCCCGTCTCCGGCGGCAACGTCTCCTTCTACAACCAGACCGGCGAGGAGCCGATTCTTGCCCACGCCCGTCGTGGGTGTTCTGGGCGTTATCGACGACGTGCACCAGTCCATCGGCCACCACCTGGGCCGCGTGGAGGAGCCGGAGGTCCTCGTCCTGCTGGGTGAGACCAAGGACGAGTTCGGCGGCTCCATCTGGCAGCAGGTGAGCGCCGATGAGGCCAACATGGACAACCTGAACGGCCTGCCGCCGCAGGTCGACCTGGCCAACGAGAAGCGCCTCGCGGACTTCTTCGTGGGCAACGCGGGCCTGACCGCCGCGCACGACATCTCCGAGGGTGGCCTCGCGGTCACCGCGTTCGAGATGGCCAAGCGCACCGGCGTGGGCCTGAGCCTGGACCTCACCAAGGTGCACGAGGATGAGTTCGTGGCGGCCTTCTCCGAGTCCGCCTCCCGCGCGCTGGTGGCCACGACCGCAGACCGCGTCGACACGCTGCTGCACCGCGCCGAGGAGTGCGGCGTGCCGGCCGTCGTCGTCGGCCAGACCACCGACTCCGGCGAGCTGGAGCTTGGCGGCGAGTCTATTGCCGTCGCGGCCCTGCGCGAGGCGTGGGCTGCTACCTTGCCGCTCCTCTTCGGTCACGCCGTCGGCGCGAACTCCGTCGTGGAGTAACACACGCAGTTCCGCTCAGCAGCATTGACACTGCACCAGCCCGGCTTCGGCCGGGCTTTTCTCTTCTTTGGCTAAACCCCCGCACTGAGGCCAACGCAACCTAGAGTGTTTCTTCGTCCCAATTGCTGGGAATACCGATACTGGCTTTTTCGACAAGTGGATTGGTGAGGAAGTGCTCGTCTAGTAAAGCCACTACTTTGTTGGGCCAGGTTGATCCGGGAGAGATTGTCCTCAGCAAATGCGCCATGATAAGCAAAGCGCCAAATAGCCTTTCACTCTGATTCTCTGGAAGCAGGAATAGGGTTCCGTCGTTCCGGATAACCTCAGTTGGAGCCGGAGCGAATGAACGATTCCATAGCCTTCCATGGTGCGCACACGTATTCCGAATGACAGTTAGCTGCTCGAGCCAACTCGCCAGCGGATGCTTCTTCGCAAGTCTTTGCTTCTGATTCCTATTCAAACTAGAGAAGTTGATTTCTAAATCCAGCGCTTCCGAAATCGATCGTTGATCGTTGGATCCTAAGCCTGCATAGAGCTTTGAAATGTCCGAAAAATCGAGAACTTCAGCCACAACCCACATGGGATACTGTCCACCGTATTCATCAATGTAGTGCTTCACGGCGTCGTTCTTCTTTGCCCTTGCAAGTCGTCCATACGCTGTACTCAGCCACGACACGTGGTCAAAGTTTGGCCGAAAGTCGTCTGAGCGGAGGTAGAAAGTAGGATCATTGGGGTGTCGAGTACACAGTAGCTCGACGAGCTTGGTTCGCATCGCTACTTCGATTCGTTCCATGCCGTCATGGATCAAGGTACGGAGTTTCCTATCGGCTTCATATAAGGAGATGACGTGCGCAAAGTCGGTACCATCGACGAATTGACTAGAACGACTAGTTCCGTCTTCATTGAATTGTCTGGCTGGATACCAATAGGCAGAAAGCCGGTAGTAGCTAACGTGTGAAAACCATTGTTCAGCTAAAGCTCTGTCGATCTTCATGCCACGGCTTTGCAGTCGAATAATATGCTCGTCAATGGTCGCTGCTGGCTTGAGCGATGAAGACATGGGAAGCCAATCTAGAGAGGGGAAGAGTTGTGGGGATCGGTTCGGCGAAACGGTGCGAATGAGAGATCCAGCCCACTCCGAGTTTCCGAAGGGAAACCGGGCGGGCTGAACTATTAACCAGAATCTTACCGCAGGACCTTGACATGCGGCAATCCCATTTTGCAGGTAGACGTGCACGTTGAATGTCTAGTTGTTCATCCGAGGTTGTGGCAGCGCTGGGGAATCGCGCCCTTAGTGAAGTGGCAACCTGCTACTATTTAGGCGCCAATCGCGCGGGCGATGGTCTGGTCCCAGCTCAGCTTCATCTGGTGGGAGAAAAGGTTGAAGGTGTGCGAACCTTGGGGGCTGAAGTAGCGGTTCACGCGTACCCCGGCATTACGGGCGTTGCGGGTGAATTCCTCGGAGCACTGGTTGGCTACCGTCTCCACCGCGCGGGGCCCGAGCCACTGGACGGGGCTGGTGGTGCCGTCGATGGGGCCGGGCGTGCCGGAGGCGGAGCCTACGAAGACCTCGACGTCGCGCAGGCGACCGGGGTTGGCGTTGGGGTCGTGCTCGAACCACTGCGGGGAGCCTGGCAGGCCCCACGCGTTCAGTGAGGAGCCGCCGCCGTAGGCGATCATCGCGGTGGAGGTGGGGAAACCAATCGCGCCGGAGCGCACCGGGCAGCCGGAGTAGGAGGCCGCGGCCTTGTAGCGCTGCGGGGCGTGGCCGGCGATGTCGAGTGCAGCACCGCCGGTAGAAGAAATGCCGCCGATGGCATCGCGGCCGGTGCCGTGGAATTCGGCGTCGATAAGCGGAGGCAACTCAGTGGTCATGTAGGTGTTCCACTTATTGACTCCCAGGATTGGGTCCTCGGCATTCCAATCGGTGTAGAGGGAGTAGGCACCGCCGAGTGGCATTACCACGTTGACGTTCTTGCCTACTGCCCACCGGCCGATATCGGAGTGGGTCATCCAGTTCATGCCCGCCTGGCCGCCCTCCACGCCGGGCAGCAGGTAGAAGGAGGGACGCGGCTGATCGCCCGGGGGAAGCAGGACGTTATTGGACACCACCGCACGGTTGGCTGGGGACCACACGTCCACCACCCAGTGGTTGCCTCCTACGTGGCGCTTGGAGGTGATGAAGGGCTGGTTGCCCAGCCAGGGCTGCGGGTTGGTCGCGCGGGAGGAGACCTCACCGATGGTGCTGGATTGGGCGGCAGCAACGCCAGTGCTTGCCGACGCCACCCCCAACCCCACCAAGGCAGCCGCGAACAGTGCCGCGGCGCGGCGAGAACTTGAGGCAGAGGAAAACATAATGTGCGTAGTTTACGTTGTTCACGCCTGCGAACTGTAAAAATTGGTGGAAATCTCGTGGGAACTTTCGCGCTACCCTTGTCTGCCGTAGCGCGCAGCCGTATATTTACGGTTACGTAAGTTTTGGGGGTAAATGCGTTATGCGCATGACCCGCATCTCCGGCAAGGCAAGGCCCCTCACTATGAACGCACCCAGTACTCACATATCCTCCAGGCACGAACCTCCCGTTGTAGAAGCCCCTGTGCGCCAGGACAGCAGCATGGAGCAGCTCATCCAGCGGAGCTATTGGATGGCGGACCGCGGCCCGCGCCCACTCACGCGCGGCTGGGGACACTTCTTCGCGGCCATCCTTTCCGTGATTGCTTCCACCGTGCTCATTACTTTCGCGTGGATGACGCTGCCGTGGTGGCAGGGGCTCGCGGTGACGGTCTACGGCGTGGGCGTCGTGGGCCTCTTCGCGGTCTCAGCGCTGTACCACCGTTGGCCGTGGGTGACCATGCGGGCGGTGCAGTGGTGGCGCCGGGCGGACCACGCCACCATTTCCGTCTTTATCGCCGCGACGTACACGCCGCTGTGTGCCATCGTCCTGGAGCCGACCCAGGCGCTATGGATGCTGACCGCGGCGTGGGTAGGCGCCATCATGGGTGTTGTCCTGAACCTGGTGTGGATCAATCACCCGCGGTGGCTGGATGTGGTGGTCTACCTGGTATTGGGTTGGCTCATTCTGCCGCTGTTGCCGAACCTATGGCACTCCGCGAGCCCGGCCGTGGTGTGGCTGCTGTTCGCGGGCGGGGTGGTCTATTCAGTGGGCGCGCTCATGTACGGCTTCAAGTGGCCGGGGCGCAACGCCCGCTGGTATGGCTACCACGAGCACTTCCACACCGCGACGATTGCCGCCGCGGTGGTGCACATGGTGGCTATCTGGATGGTTGTGGTCTAGGGGTGTATAAGTCTTAACGGTACGAGCTGCGAGTTCTCCTCCACGTGATTGCGGCAGCACCGAAGGCCGCCCACATGACGTGAACAAGAAGCAGAATAAGCAGGGCGGCGCTGACCGCATCCAACCATTCCACGTTCCACGACAGCGGAGTGCTTTGTGTGGACAAGGCATGAGTACCGAGGCAACACGTGCCTACAGGGAAAGTACTGGCCCACCACGAGGGGTTGTAGGACATTGAAGTGCTACCCAGGACTGCCCCCCAGTGTTTGGTGATGGCATAAACCGCTAACGGGACGCCGAGGCTGAGCATCGCAGCGCCGTAGACCGCAGCTCGAAGGCGCCATTGATCACCAGTGAGCAATTTGTCACCAGCGAGTAGCTGCGCAGCTGCGGTGGACTGGCCGACCAAGCCGAGCGGGATCCAAGCAGTGGCGGCGAAGCTGGTGGGAAGCTTTGGAAAAGTGCGCAGGTAGACGAAGGTAAACGTGGGTACCGCGGTAGTCCAGGCCAGTACAAAACAGGCCAAGCCGATACCGTGGACGACCGAAGCCCACTCACCAGCATGTGGTGTCAATTGCGCTGAGGACGTGGCGGCAACCATGGGTGCTACGAGGGGCAATCCCCAGGTAAATGCCGGCCCAGAGGGGCGTGTGAAAAGAAGGAAATGGAGAAATCGAAGGCAGGTAACGATGCCAAGAACGGTTCCCACTCCCCAACACAGCGCATGGATTGTCCAAGCAGTGAAAACACCGGAGAAGGCGCTCCCCAAGGCGAGGATGCCCATTGAAGCCATACCCCACGATGCCATTTCAGTGGAGTGAAATCCAGGAACGCGGTTTCTCAAGAAGCCGATCAAGAGCGCTAGGGCTAGAGAGGTTGCAATCCCAAGCATGAATGCGGCGGGCAGCCGACCCACAACTGGTGTCAGATGAATGTTGATGAGGGTCGATGAGATTGATAGGCCCATGAGCGAGCCAGCCCAGGCAGGACCTAGAGGTGGGAGTTCTATCTCATCGCGAATTTTTAGCATGGATTTCAGGCTAGGCACTGCCGTGACGAAGCGGGAGAGCGCACAAACCGAGCGGGGTTACAATAAATGAATGTACCCCATGCGAAATAATGGTAGCGATGGATTTTTTCCAGTTCGGCGCGGCTACGTTCCCGACGCGCTTACAGTTGATGCAGTGCTTGGCGTAGCTCGGTATGGGGGTATGAATAAGGCCGCTCAACACTTGGGGGTCTCCCAGCAAGTGGTGAGTACGCGTATTTCAAAACTTGAAAAGCGCTTAGGTCAACGCATTTTTTGGCGAGGAGCCTCAGGTAGCTTCCCCACGGAGGCGGGGAGCCGGATCATTCGTGTGCTCGAAGGTCTGCACGGTGCCCTGGACGACTGTGCGCGGGGTCTCGAGATTGCCGTAGGCGGAAGTCCCACCGAGGAAGTCAAATTAGTGGTTTCTCATACGATCGCCGAAGTGGACTATCCTCGCTGGGCTGCAGCCTATCAGCGTGCTTACCCGCATACCCATTTGCACATGCGTCAGCTCAACAGCCGGGAGGCGCAGAATCACATTGTTCAAGGCAATGCCGAACTAGCCATTGTTGAAGGCAACTGGGTGGCGCATGAGCTCCATCAGCGTGTGGTCGGGCATGATGAGTTGGTCGTGGTTGTCCCTGCTGCACATCGCTGGGCCGAAACGAATGCTCCCCGTCAATCAGGTGGTACTGAAGTTTCCACATCGGTCCCTGAGATAGCGGCGGTGACTAAAGAGGAGTTGCAATCCACGCCTCTGGTGTTGCGTGAGCAAGGAAGCGGAACCCGCGAAGTTGTCACTAATGTGCTGGGGACGCTCGCCTCGCCGGCGGGAGAGTTCGGCTCTCTGGGCGCGCAACGTACCGCCATTGGTGCTTTAGGAGCTCCTGGAATAATTGCACGACGTGCGGTCGCGTCCCAGCTGCAGACGGGTGAGTATGTAGAAGTACCGGTGGCTGGTATTAGTTTTGACCGTCCGCTACGAGCCGTGTGGAGCTCACAGAACCGACTTTCCGATCCCGCCCAGCAGTTCCTGCGTTTTCTCGTGGACTATGCGGAAGGGGCGAGGGCCTAGCCCAGGGGACTCGAAGTCAGGCCAGGATAGGTAAAAACCAGGGAACGCACCCCGCGAGCGGGGTGCGTTCTGAACGGTGGGAACGTTGCTTACGTGTGGAGCGGATCCACACCGGCCTCGTTCAGCATCGGAATGTTGTGAACCTCGGACGGGACGCCGAAGGCATCCACGAGCACGACGGACCACGGGGCCAGCGAATCGACGAGGTCATTGATGGCGGCGCGAGCGGCCTTGATGCGGCCGGCCGGGATGAGGTTGTGCTCCTGGTACCAGCCGGCGTGCTGCACGATGGTGTCGAAGACGAAGAGGTGGCGCAACTGCTCGAAGACCTGGCGAGCCATCGAACCCTCCTCGAGGCGCTCCTCTGCCTCAATCATGGCCTGCACGAGCAAGGTGTCCACGCGGGCCCAGCCGGCGGCGATGAGGTGGTCCTGGCACTGGTCCACGATGGCGGCGGCCTGGACCTTATCCGCCTTGCGCGCCGGCTGGATGCGGCGGACGAGGGAGTAGAGGACGGACTGGGCGCGGTCGTCGATAAGCTTGGCCTGGTACGTGGCATCGAACAGCGATGCTTCCGACGGGTTCACGCGGTCCACCAGGCCCTGCAGGCGGGTGGTGAAGCCGTAGCGGCGGCGCACCACGTCGGTGGCGGTAGAGGCCGCGTACTTCACGGTGTCCCACGGGCTCATGTCGTTCATCTCGCGGCCGTAGGCGGTGAGCAGGTTCTTGCCCACCATCTGGATGAGGACGGTGTTGTCGCCCTCGAAGGTAGCGAACACGTCGGCGTCCGCACGGTAGGTGGTCAGGCGGTTCTCGGACATGTAGCCGGCGCCGCCGCAGGCCTCGCGGCACTCCTGGATGGTGCGGTTGGCGTGCTGTGTCTGGGCGGACTTGATGGCGGCAGCCAGCGATTCCATCTCGCGGGAGGCGAACTTCTGCTCCTCGGTCGGCTCCGTGACAGACCAGGTGCCGGCTTCGTGCTGGTCGTTCTGCTCCTGATAGCGCTCCAGAATTTGGTTGTACAGCAGGTGCAGTGCGTAGGTGCGGGCCAGCGGGATGAGAAGGCGGCGGCGGTGCTGGCGGTGCTCGATGAGACGCTTCTCCGCGCCGGTTGCGCCCTCGAACTGGCGGCGGCGGTTGGCGTAGCGGATGGCGATGTCGAGGGAAGCCTCGGTGGCAGCACCGGCGGCGCCGGAGACGCCGATGCGGCCGCGGATGAGGGTGCCCAGCATGGTGAAGAAGCGGGCGTTCTTGGACTCGATGGGGGAGGAGTACTTGCCGTTCTCATCGACGTCTGCGAAGCGGTTGAGCAGGTTCTCACGCGGGACGCGGACGTGGTCGAAGCGCAGGGTGCCATTGTCGACGCCTACGAGGCCGCCCTTGTGGCCGTGGTCGCCCAAGGTAACGCCCGGTAGCTCGTTGCCGTTCTCATCGCGGATGGGCACGATGATGGCGTGGACGCCGTGAGAGCGGCCCTCGTTGCCCGGGGTGATCAGCTGGGTGAAGACGACGGCGGCGCGGCCATCTTTGGCGGCGTTGCCGATGTAGTTCTTCACCGCGGTATCGGAGGGGGCGTTAATGACGAACTCGTCGGTCTCCGGATCGTAGGTGGCCGTGGTCTCCAGGGATTGCACGTCGGAGCCGTGGCCGCGCTCGGTCATGGCGAAGCAGCCGGGGAGTTCCAGGTTTGCGGCCTTCTTGACCCACTCGATGTGGCGCTCGGTGCCGAGCTGGTCCAGAGCACCTCCCCACAGGCCCCACTGCACGCCGGACTTGATGGCCAGTGAGCCATCAACCCAGGCCAGGCCCTCGAGCGTGAAGGTTGCCAGGTTCGGCTTGCCCTCGCCGCCGTGGGCGCGGCGCAGGCCGTAAGTGAAACCGCCGAAGTCACGGACCTTGGTCAGGTTGTTGAAGGTGTGCTCGCGCTGCTGCTCCAGGGACAGCTCCGGGTGTGGGAAGAGCTCCGGGTTGTTGAGGAAGGAGCGCAGGTCGTCGCGGAAGGAGGCATTGGGGCCGTCGAGAAGCGCGCCCAGCTCCGTCGCCACGCCGGGCTTCGCTGTGGTGGGCAGGCGGCGGGGACTGCGGGCTTCAGCTTTGGGAGCCTTGGGAGACTCTGCCTCGCGGGTGGTGTCGAAAGACTTGGAGAGTGCCATGGTGGTTTCCTTTTTCGTTGCGTTCTGGGGAGTTCTGTCGAGTGAGGTCTGCTTAGCGCTCGACGATGGCCGCGACGCCTTGGCCGCCGGCGGCGCAGATGGAGATGAGGGCGCGGCCACCGCCGTTTTCTTCGAGGATCTTGGCGGCGGTGGCCAGGATGCGCGTGCCAGTTGCGGCGAACGGGTGCCCGGCGGCCAGGGAGGAACCCTTGACGTTGAGCTTGGAGCGGTCGATGGGGCCGAGCGCGCCGGGCAGGCCCAGGCGTTCGCGGCAGTAGGTCTCGTCCTCCCAGGCGGACAGGGTGGCCACGACCTGGGAGGCGAAAGCCTCGTGAATCTCGTAGAAGTCGAAGTCCTGCAGGGAGAGGTGGTTGCGCTCCAGCAGGCGTGGGACGGCGTAGGTCGGTGCCATGAGCAGGCCGTCCGGGCCGTGGACGAAGTCGACAGCGGCGGTTTCGGAGTCTACGAGGAATGCACGCGGCTCGAGGTTGTGCTCGGCGGCCCACTCCTCGGAGCCGAGGAGGGCGACCGAGGCGCCGTCGGTCAGCGGCGTGGAGTTGCCCGCCGTCATGGTGGCCTGGGCGCCGTGCTGCTCCGCGTCGCGCTTGCCGAAGACCGGCTTGAGCTTGGCCAGGGACTCCAGGGAGGAGTCCGGGCGCAGGTTGGTATCGCGGTTGACGCCGAGGAAGCCGGTGGTCAGGTCGGTGAAGAAGCCCTCCTCCCAGGCCTTGTGGAGGTTCTGGTGGGAGGCCAAGGCGAGCTCGTCCTGGGCCTCGCGCGACACGTGCATCTCGCGCGCGGTGATGGCGGCGTGCTCACCCATGGACAGGCCGGTGCGCGGCTCGCCGTTCTGCGGCTGTTCCGGAGCGAGCTGGGAGGGGCGGATGGAGCCGATGAGCTGTGCGCGCTGCGCAGCGGTCTTCGCGCGGGTCAGGCCCAGCAGGGTGCGGCG
This sequence comes from Corynebacterium axilliensis, assembly GCF_046097495.1. NCBI lineage: Bacteria > Bacillati > Actinomycetota > Actinomycetes > Mycobacteriales > Corynebacteriaceae > Corynebacterium > Corynebacterium axilliensis. The sequence goes on along the minus strand of NZ_CP175768.1, from coordinate 1,410,662 downwards.
CAGGGTGTCGTTGACGGCTAGCGGAGCATCGGACGTGGTGTCCGTGCCGCCGGCGATGCCGGCGGAGATGCGGCCCTGTGCAATGGCATCACCCACGTGGATAGCGGCGGCCAGCGAGGTGCAGCAGGCCTGCTGGACGTCGAGCGCCGGGGTGCGGGAGTCCAGAGCGGAGCCGAGGACGGTCTCACGGGTGAGGTTGAAGTCGCGCGAGTGCTTGAGCACCGCGCCGGCCGCCACGAGGCCGAGGCGTTCGTCGTGCAACCCGTAGCGCGCGACCAGGCCGTCGAGCGCGCTGGTGAGCATGTCCTGGTTGGACGCGTGTGCGTACTGCTTGTTGGAGCGGGCAAACGGGATTCGGTTGCCGCCCAGAATGGCTACGCGGTGCTGGGGGGTGGTCATTAAGGCTCCTTCGCAAGTGGTTCAGCGCGAATCGTCTCGGTGGGAGGGGGTAGTGAACCCCGTTGAGAGTTTCGCATCACAACTAAAGTGATAGTGTTAGTTCTATCACTCAATTAACTAACCTTGCAACCAGGGCAACAAAGCTCGCAAGGTTGTGAAGATTCAAGAAAGGATTGCGACCACACATGCCGCACGTCACCCTCGCTGAGAAGCTCATTAACTCCCCGCTTGCCGCCAAGGCGGGTGTGCCGCAGGGCTACCCCCTCCGCCGTCACCAGGCAGGTGAACCGGCGCTCGACGGCCCCATCGTCATCGGCGGTGTCGGCACCGCCCGCGTGGCCGAGTACCTGCGCTCCCAGCTGGCCGTGGACTACCAGATCATCGACACCACGGCGGAGGCCAAGCGCGCCGCCTTGGTCTTCGACGCCACCGGCCTGGAGACCCCGGAGCAGCTGCGCGAGCTCTATGACTTCTTCCACCCGCAGCTGCGCAGCCTCCTGCCGTGCGCACGCATCGTCGTGGTGGGAACCACCCCCGAGGCCGCCGAGACTATCGACGCCCGCATTGCCGCCCGCGCCCTCGAAGGCTTCACCCGCTCGCTGGCGAAGGAAATGCGCAAGGGCGGCACCGTAAACCTGGTGTGGGCGGACCCGGCCGCCACCGCGGAGGTGGAATCCACCCTGCGCTTCTTCCTCTCCGGTAAATCGGCGTTCGTCGACGGTCAGGTGGTCCGCGTTGCCGCCCACGCGCAGGCGCCTGAAGCTGCCAACTGGGAGAAGCCGCTCGACGGCCGCCTCGCCGTCGTCACTGGCGCCGCCCGCGGTATTGGCGCGACCATTGCGGAGGTGCTCTCCCGCGACGGCGCCGACGTCATTTGTATCGACGTCCCGCAGGCCAGCGAGCATCTGGCCAAGACTGCCAACCAGGTCAAGGGCACCGCGCTGCCGCTCGACGTCACCGACCCGCAGGCCGCCGACAAGATTGCGCAGCATGCGCAGGAGCGTCACGGGCGTGCTATCGACGTCATCGTGCACAACGCCGGCATCACCCGCGATAAGCTGCTGGCCAACATGAACGAGGGGCAGTGGGACGCCGTCCTAGCCGTCAACTTGCTGGCCCCTGTGCGCATCACTGAGAACCTCCTCGAATCCGGTTCTCTTGCGCCGGGCGCGGCCGTCATTGGCGTGTCCTCCATGGCCGGTATTTCCGGCAACCGCGGCCAGACCAACTACGCGACCACCAAGGCGGGCATCATCGGCCTGGTAGATGCCCTCCGTGACGAGCTGGCAGACAACGGATCCACCGTCAATGCCGTGGCCCCGGGCTTCATCGAGACCGCGATGACCGCTGCGATGCCGACCGGCCCGCGCGAGATCGGACGCCGCCTCAACTCCCTGCAGCAGGGCGGCCAGCCGGTGGACGTGGCCGAGACCGTCGCTTTCTTCGCTGCCCCCGCCTCCGCCGCGGTTACCGGCAACACCGTCCGCGTCTGCGGCCAGAACCTCATGGGAGCCTAAATGAACTACACCACCCTCAACGAGATTCCTGACCTGTCCGCCCTCTACCGCACGCTCATGGTGGGTGCGGTCCCGGTGCCGGGGCTGGGTGCGGGGAAGCGCACCACCGCCAATCCGCAGACCGCCTTCCGCGTCGACGGCGTGCACGTGGACGCAGAGCACCTCGCGCGCTACTGCCAGGCCACCGGCCTGCGCCTGGGCAACGAGCTGCCCGCGACCTACCCGTACGCCCTGGCCTTCCCGTTGGCTATTAAGGTCATGGCGGCGAAGGACTTCCCGTTCCCAGCGCTAGGGGTTGTGCACCTTTCTAACCGCATCGAGCAAACGCGACCGCTGCGCGTCGATGACGCACTGGACATCGCAGTCCACGCGGAAAACCTCCGCCCGCACCGCAAGGGCCTGGTCATCGATATGGTGACCACCTACAGCGTGGACGGCGAAGAGATTTGGCGCCAGACCTCTGCTTTTCTGGGCCAGGGCGCGAAGTTCACCAAGGACACCCCGCAGGAGCTCACCACCCGCCCGGAGGCGGAGCGCTTCCTCGACTTCCCGGCGGAACCGGAGGCTGGGGTAGCCCCGACCGCGACACTGAGGTTTAGCCCCGAGGGCACGCGCGTCTACGCCGAGGCCTCCGGGGACAAGAACCCCATTCACGTCTCGAAGGTAGGAGCCAAGCTCTTCGGCTTCCCGGCCACCATCGCGCACGGCATGTACACCCACGCGCGGATGCTGTCCGTGCTCGAGGGCGCCACGCGTGGTGCCACCCGCATCACCGCGGATTTCTACAAGCCAGTCATCCTGCCAGCCACCACAGGCGTGTACGTGGCGCCGGCTGGCGCTAGCGGTGCCGCAGCTAGCTACGCGGGGGCGCGGGAGATGACGCTGCGGAAGGCCAAGGACCCCAGCGCGCTGCACGTGGCTGCCCGCGTGGAGCCTGTGGCCTAGCAGCTCATTAGTCCAGGTGTTGGTGCTTCGGCGCCACCACCAGGGGCTTCGGCGAGTACTTGCCGCGCAGCCCGCGAAGAATACCGGCGTGCTCCCACAGGCGCTTATCCTCCTCGGTGCGGGGGATGAACTGGCGGGCGGCCATCGGCTGCCAGTCGGCGTCCATAGCCATGTAGGAGACTGTGGCGTGGATGGCGGTCTTGAGGTGTTCGCGGCCGCCGCGGGGGTTGCCGGAGCGCACGTGCACCGACATCTGCATCGAGCGAGCGTCGGTGCGCATCATGCGGGCGTCGACCTCGATGAGGTCACCGATGTGGATGGGCTGGTAGAAGCGGATGCCGCCCGCGTACACGGCCACGGTGTGCTCGCCCGACCACTCCATCGTGCAGGCAGAAGCCGCCTCATCGATCCACTCCATGGCCGTGCCGCCGTGGACGTTGCCGCCCCAGTTGACGTCGGTGGGCTTGGCCAGGAAACGGTTGATCATGCGCGGGGCGTCGGAGGGGCCGTCATAAGTCTGCTTTTCCATCTCTTCTTCGATGGCCTTGCGCAGCTCAATGCGGGACTGCGCAGCTTCCCACACGCGCTGATGCTCCGTGGACTCCGGGGTGAGGGCCGGCACCGGCACGGACTTGCCCGTTTCGGTGTCCTTGGCCACGAAGATAACCAGGCAGTCGCAGGCGCGGGTGAAGATGCCGTCGCGCGGGTCGGCGGAGAGCACCTCATTGACGATGTGCATGGAGGAGCGCCCCGTCATCGCGATGCGGGAGCGCACCTCCACGAGGTGGCCGGAGGGGATCGGGCGCGTGAAGTGAATGTGGCCCACGTAGGCTGTCACACAGTAGGTCCCTGACCACTGCACCGCGCAGGCATACGCCGCCTTATCGATCCACTCCAGGACGCGCCCGCCGCCAATGCCTTGGGCGCCGGCGATGGTGAGGTCGGTGGGGGCGGCCATAAAGCGCAGAGTGATGGCCGGGGACTTCCCGGTAGGGACAGTATTCTTTTCTTCCGAAAGGCTTGGTGACATGGATAACAAACTAGCAGGGGGAGTGGTCTAACTATGAAGAAGGCTGTAGACGCCGCCACCACCCGCGCCGCCGTCGAGGCGATTGCGGAGTGGATTCAGCGCCCCGAAGATACAGAAAAACCAGGTCGCGCCGCCCTCGCCCTTGCCACGCGCAGCACCGCCCGCACCCTGGAGGCGGACGCGCCGGGCCACTCGGTGGAGCTGCGGGTCCCCCCATTTGTGGCAGTACAGTGCATCGAGGGGCCGCGCCATACCCGAGGTACCCCACCAAATGTGGTGGAAATGGACCCCCTGACGTGGCTCCAGCTGGCCACGGGGGTACTGGGCTGGGAAGACGCGCTGGCGCGTCCGGGCGTGGAGGTCTCCGGCTCCCGTTCCCAGGAGATCGCCGGGTGGTTGCCCATCATTCCGTTAGTTTTCGCAGACCGGAACCGCTAGGATAAGCGCCGTGGTAGCTGAACACGACCCCAACAAGAGCACACCCCTGTCCACGGATCCCACCCAGGATCCGGAGCCCCGCGAAGAGTGTGGCGTTTTCGGAGTCTGGGCCCCGGGGGAGGAAGTGTCCAAGCTGACGTACTTCGGACTGTTCGCCCTGCAGCACCGTGGTCAGGAGGCCGCGGGTATTGCGGTGGGCGATGAGGACCGCATCGTCGTTTTTAAGGACATGGGGCTGGTCTCCAATGTCTTCGACGAGTCCATTCTGAGCTCGCTCCACGGAAACGTGGCGGTGGGCCACACCCGCTATTCCACCGCGGGCGGCAAGGAATGGTCCAACGTGCAGCCGATGTTCGGCACGTCCCCCAGCGGCGTCGACATTGCCCTGGGGCACAACGGCAACCTGGTGAACTACCTGGAGCTGCGTGCGGAGGCCGTGGAGCGCGGGCTCATCCAACCGCACGAGGAGTCCGTGTCGGACTCGATGTGCCTGTCCATGCTGCTGGCCGACGGCGTCTCGGAGGACACCACCGTCTTCGACTCGGCCCTGCAGTTGCTTCCCGACGTCAAAGGGGCGTTCTGCCTGACCTTTACGGACGGGCACACCCTGTACGCCGCGCGCGACCCGCACGGCGTGCGGCCGCTGTCGCTGGGCCGCCTGAGCACCGGCTGGGTCGTGGCCAGCGAGACTTGCGCGCTCGACATCGTGGGCGCGCAATTCATCCGCGAAATCGAACCCGGCGAGCTCGTCGCCATCGATGAGACCGGTATTCGCTCCGAGCGCTTCGCGGAACCGACCCGCCACGGCTGCGTCTTCGAGTACGTGTACCTGGCCCGCCCGGATACGGACATCAAGGGCCGGTCGGTCAATGCGACGCGAGTGGAAATTGGACGTCGTCTAGCGCGGCAGTACCCGGCACCCGACGCGGACATGGTGATCCCCGTCCCGGAGTCCGGTAACCCCGCCGCCGTGGGCTACGCCCGCGAGTCCGGCCTGACCTTCGCGCATGGCCTGGTGAAGAACGCCTACGTGGGCCGCACCTTCATCCAGCCCACCCAATCCCAGCGCCAGATGGGCATCCGCCTCAAGCTCAACCCGTTGCGCGAGGTCATCGACGGAAAATCCATCGTGGTGGTGGATGATTCCATCGTCCGCGGCAATACGCAGCGCGCGCTCATCCGGATGCTGCGCGAGGCCGGCGCGGCCGAGGTGCACGTGCGCATTGCCTCGCCGCCGGTGAAGTGGCCGTGCTTCTACGGCATCGACTTTGCCTCCCCGGGCGAGCTCATCGCCAACGCCAACCCCTCGGACGACCCGGAGGAGGTGGCGCAGACCATCTGCACCGCCATCGGCGCGGACTCCCTGGGGTTTGTGTCCATCGACGAGATGGTGGCCGCCACCGAGCAGCCGCGCGCCGAGCTGTGCTGCGCCTGCTTCGACGGCAAGTACCCGCTCGGCCTGCCCGCCGGCAACCCCAACGCGGAGGCCGTGCGCACCCTGCAGGGCTCCACTACCCACTAGTTCCCACCCGGATTTCATCACCAGAAGGACCGTGTCACACATGAGCGAAAACACCTACGCAGCAGCAGGCGTCAACATCGAAGAAGGCGACCGCGCCGTAGAGCTAATTACCCCGCACGCCAAGCGCGCCTCCCGCCCGGAGGTCATGGGCGGCCTCGGCGGATTCGCCGGACTGTTCAAGCTGGGGGAGTACAAGGAGCCGGTGCTGGCCGCCGGTTCTGACGGTGTGGGTACCAAGCTGGCCGTGGCCCAGGCGATGGACAAGCACGACACGATTGGCATCGACCTCGTCGCCATGTGCGTCGACGACCTCGTGGTGTGCGGTGCGGAGCCGCTCTTCCTGCAGGACTACATCGCCGTGGGCGAGGTCGTGCCGGAGAAGGTCGCGGACATTGTCAAGGGCATCGCGGAGGGCTGCGTCCAGGCCGGAGCGGCCCTGCTGGGCGGAGAGACCGCCGAGCACCCCGGTGTGATGGGCAAGGATGAGTACGACGTGTCCGCCACCGCGGTGGGCGTTGTCGAGGCCGACGAACTGCTGGGGCCGGACAAGGTGAGCGAGGGTGACGTCCTCATTGCCATGCAGTCCTCCGGCCTGCACTCCAACGGCTACTCCCTGGCGCGCTACGTGCTGCTGGAGCAGGCAGGGCTTCCGCTCGACGGCTACATGGAGGACCTCGGCCGCACGCTGGGAGAGGAACTGCTGGAGCCGACGCGCATCTACGCCAAGGACTGCCTGGCACTGACCTCTGAGTGCGCGGTGTCGACCTTCTGCCACGTCACTGGCGGCGGCTTGGCCGGCAACCTGGAGCGCGTCATTCCGGAGGGCCTGACCGCAGAGGTGAACCGCTCCACCTGGACGCCGGGCCAGATCTTCAAGACCATTTCTTCCGTGGGCAAGGTGGCGCTGGAGGAGATGGAGAAGACCTTCAACATGGGCGTGGGCATGATCGCCGTGGTGGCTCCGGAGGACCGCGAGCGCGCGCTGGCCATGATGGCCGCCCGCCACGTCGAGGCCTGGGAGCTGGGCACGGTCCGCGAGTCCGCCGAGGGCGAGTCCCGCGTTCTCATGACCGGTGAGCACCCCGGATTCTAAGCGCTGACACTACGCCACAGGCCGGCAGCCACTCCCTGAAAGGGGAGGAAGGCTGCCGGCCTGTGTGATGAACGCCCAGAGCGTAAAGCCTCAAGGGCCTAGCGCTCGTCGTCCTTATCCCACTCGTCCGAATCCCACTTATCGGCGTAGTCTGCGTACTCCGAATACGGGTCTTCGTCCTCATCGTGGGAGCGATTCGCGCCCCGGGAATTCTGCGAGGCCAGCTCACGCTGGAGGGAATCCAGATCCATCTCGGGCGAGTTGTACTTCAGCTGGCGTGCAACTTTGGTCTGCTTTGCCTTCGCGCGTCCGCGTCCCATGTGCATGACCCCCTTGAGGTGTGTAGGGCGGACCAGGGATTCTTGGCCGCCCCATCGTCTTAATCAGATATGTGTATGTTCCTGTAAGACACAATAGCCTGTGTGACGAAAAAATTCCGAACTACCCCCTGCAATGGGAGCAAATAGTGCTATACCCCGCGGCGATGGGGGCATGTGCGATTTACCACTACCGGCCGCGCAGGCGGTCCTGAGCGGCGCGCCCGGCCTTCGGGCCTTCATCGACCGGAATCGATTCCGGCTCCACCGACGCCGCCACCGGACCAATGCTCAGAATCTCCCTGTCCCAGCGCACTGCGCTTGACCAGACCAAGTGCTATGGGGCCGAAGTCGCAGTCTTCCACGACCGTGCCCAGGCGGCCTACGCGCCGCCCGCCCAGGGTGATGTCGGCGCCGGACTCCGGGGCCTCAGGAGCCGAGCCGTCCAGATAGAGCAGCACCAGAAGCCGCGGCGAGCGCCCCAGGTTCTCCACGCGGGCCACGGTTTCCTGGCCGCGGTAGCAGCCCTTGTCTAGGTGGACGAAGGCCGGGTGCTCAGGGCTGCGCCGGATCCAGTGCGGTACCTCGTGCGCGATGGCCTTTTCATCCAGGTCCGCGGCCAGCTCCGGCTCGCGGGCCTTGACTCGCTCGGCGGTGTAGGCCAGGAGCCCTGCCAGGGTGCCGCCCTGGGCTTCGAGTTCGTTCACGGCCGCTTCGAGCTTTGCGCGCGGCACGCCGAAGTCCTGGCGCGGGCAGCCCAGCCATTCGACGGTGCGCTGGAAAACGGCCCCAGCGGGTGCCTGCAACGGCGCGCCCAGCACGGTGACGATGGCAATATCGGCTTCCTCCACCGTCACCTGGGACCAGAAGATCATCCGGGTAAGGAACGTCAGGAGTGACTCGAACTGCGCTTCGGGAACGTCGAGGTAGAAGGTGTCTCCCGTGAAGGTGAGGTCCATCTGATGCAGCACGCGGCCCTGCACGTCCAAGTCAAGGGCGCCGGCGCTCAACCCCGCGGGGACGTCGTCCAGCTTCTGGCTGAGCAGGTTGTTGAGGAAGCCTGCAGCGTCCGACCCGGAGACCGCAATGACGCGGCGATGGGAGCGGTCCACGATGGCGGAGGAGGACTCCACGGCGCGCTGTTCCACCAAAGGGTTTCCGTAGTGCCAGGGGACCGATGAGACGTCGACAAGCGTGGCGCCCTGAAACTCAGCGGCGCCGGGGCGGGAAAGTAGCGGCGAAGAATAACTCACGGCTACCGATGGTAAGGCATAATCGGGTACATGAGCTTTCAGCGCAAGAAAGAGCCGGTCATCTACGTGGTAGAGCCCTTTGGGGGATCGGTGCGCAGGCATATGCCGAACCTGCCGCTGGTCTACTGGGACGACGCCGCCGTAACACGCGGAGATGGCATCTTTGAATCCCTGCTGGTGCGCAACGGCAAGGCCGCCAACCTGGAGCGCCACGCTGAGCGCTTCGCGCAGTCCGCCCGCGCACTTGAGCTGCCAGAGCCGCCGCTGCACAAGTGGCGGGAGGCGACCGAGCTGGCCATCGCGGACTTCTTCGCCGGCTCGGCGGCAGATAGAGACGCGCAGGCGGAGGCCAAATGTACATGGACGTACACCCGTGGTCGCGCGGCCACCGGCGTGCCGACCGCCTGGGTTGCGGTGCAGGAGATACCCGCAGACGTCGTGGCGCAGCGAGAATCCGGCGTTAAGGTCATGAGCACGCCGCGTCTGTGGCAGGTGGCGGAAGAACTGCCGGCAAAGACCCTCAACTACGCGGCGACGATGGCCACGCTGCGCCTGGCCCGCGAGCGCGGGTTTGAAGACGTCATCTTCACCGACCCGAAGACCGGCCAGGTGCTGGAAGGAGCTACTTCCACGGTGGTGGCGGTCAAAGGCTCGAAGCTGCGTACCCCGGCAGGCAAGGGAATTCTGCCCGGCACCACGCAGGCAGCGCTCTTTGAATATGCCGCTGAACAGGGATTCCGCTGCAAGGCTAAGGAGCTGACCGTGGAGTACCTGCAGGGCGCGGACTCCGTGTGGCTGGTCTCCTCCGTGCGCACGGCGGTGCGCGTTACCCGCCTGGATGGCGTGAAATTGAAGGCGCCGGCCAACGCGGAGGAGATTCGCGCGCTGATCGACGCCGCACTGGCCCGCTAAATACTCCCCCGAAGAAGTGGGCTAGCCCGCGACGCGGGAGAGCTCGGCGGACATGTAGGGGCGCATTTCGCCGTCGACCAGCCGCTCGTCCACCCAGCCCAGGTTGTTGTTCGGCATCAGACCGTACATGCGCTTGCCCGGGCCCAGGTTGGCCGGGCCGGTCTCGGTGACCATGGTGGAGGCAGATTCCAGCTGCCACGCACGCTCGTTAAAGAGGGAGCCGTAGAAGATCTCGTTGATGCCGTTGGAGGAGGTGTAGGTCATCTCGATCTCGTCCTTGGGTGAGATGCGCCAGAAGCCATTCTCCCGCATGTCTGGGCCGGCCGGGTTGCCCTCGGAGTCGATCTTCCACGTACGGGAGGAGTAGGTGAGGTAGTTCTCGCCATCGTGGGCAATGATGAGCTGTTGGCCAAAGGAGTACTGCTCGCCGTCGGTGCTGTGGGCTTGGCCCTCGCCCTGCCAGACGCCCACGAGGGGGAGGAGTCCCAAAAGGCCGTCATGCAGCGACGGGCCCTGGCGCAGGTTGGCCGTCTCATTCGGGAGGGGATTCTCCGCTACCGCCACGGTCGGGATATTGCGGGAAGCAGCGTCCTTCCACGCCTCGGCGGCCTGGTTGACGGCCTCGTTGCCGTCGATCTTGGTGTTTTCTGGGTGATTTCCATTAGCAGTCTGTTCGCTCATGCTGTCCCAGCGTAGTCGGGGAGAGGACACAGAAACCACCTCGGTTCCAGTATTCTGGGCGCCTATGCGAGTCCTGCTTATTTCTAACCCGAACTCCACGAGCCAGAACTCGGTCCTGTTTCGTCAGGTGCTGCCCGTCATCCGTGACGTGGAGGGGCTCCGCCTGCTGACTCAGTTCACGCACTACCCCGGCCACGCCGAGGACATGGTCCGCGGCATGACCCGCGAGGACTTCGACGTCATTCTGGTATTCGGCGGTGACGGCACCGTCAATGAGATTATCAACGGCCTGCTTGGCCCGGCTAACGCTGAGTCGCGGCCTGCGCCGCAGGACATTCCGGCGCTCGCAGTCGTCCCGACTGGTTCCGCAAACGTCTTCGTGCGCGCGCTGGGCTTCCCCAATACTCCGGTGGAGGCCGCCCACGTGTTGGCACGCATGCTGGAGCGCGACATTCGCCGCGAGGTGTTCCTGGGAACCTGGAACGACCGCTGGTTCGCCGTCAATGCGGGGTTCGGTCTGGACGCCGACGTGCTGGCCCGCGTCGACCGCGCCCGCGAGAAGGGCTTTTCGGCCACACCGTTGCGCTATCTGGCCGTGGCTTTCCAGGCCCTGCAGCGCGCCCGCGTCCACCCGCCGCGGATCTCCGTGCGTGCGGTGTCGCGCTCCGGGGAGACCTTCGAGGCGGAGGACGTGCCGGTCATGTTCACCTCCAACACCAACCCGTGGACCTTCCTGGGCCCACTTCCGGTGGTGACCAATCCGCGCAATTCCTTCGATCAAGGCTTGGGGCTCTTCGGCGTTTCGGACCTCAACGGCCTCGACGGATTGGTGGGCGTGCTGCACCTGTTCGGTGTGGATCACCGCCACTGGCTCAACAAGGTGGCGGACGCGCGGACCTTGCATTTCGAGGACGCGGCGGAAGTGGACCTGAGCTGCCCCAAGCCGCACCGCTTCCAAGCAGATGGAGAATCGGAAGGGAAGTTCACCGACATCCACCTGGAGTCCGTCCCGCAGGCCCTGGAGGTCTTCGCGCCCATTGATCCGCACCCGGCCTCCCAGCGCAGCTTCCGCGCCGTACTGCGAGACTTGGTCCGCATTAATTAGGGCCGCCCGTTAACGCGGCATAGCAGGTGTCGCGGCGGCTAATTTTGCTGTCGGTTCTGCTTCCAGCTCGGCGGCGTGGTGGGGGCGCTGCCGACCTCATTGGCGGTGTCCTGCGCCTTTTGCTCGGCATCCAGGACCGCTTGTTCCTCCGAGCCGTCGATTTCCAGCGGGGAGAGCTGGGTGGTCTTGAGAGTGATGTTGCGGCGCTGCACCTCGAAGGAGATGGAGCCGCCGAGCAGTTTCACCGAGGTGGCCTGGGAGGGCAGCGGAAGCGAACGGGTGTCTAGCACGAGTCCGAAGGCTTTCTTCAGGCGCTCGTCATCGGTGCCGTAGACGCTCATCCGGAACTCCGGGCCCACCAGGCGCAGCGTCACCGTGGCGGTGGACTTGTGAGTGTCTCCCGGCAGGGTGCCGGTCAGTTCTGCCTCCGCGGAGGGGCCGCCGGCAGGAGACATGTCATCGGGGTTGGCAATGGACAGGTCCGTAATACCCAAAAGGCGCCCTAGCGCCACGCCATCGAGGCTGATGCTGCGCGTGTACGTCGAGACCGGGGCGCCCTCCAGGTCGCCACTAAAGAGCTGCTCGGGTTGGATCGTGATATCACGCAGCGTGGTGGAAGCATTGACCATGCCTAGCCGCGGTACCTCCACGTCGGAGGAGTTCACCTCGAGGTAGGGGATTTCCTTGCGCAGCGCTGCGGCAGTAAACGGCACGCCGCCGACGTAGACGTTCGGGGTGGTTTCCAGGCGGGAGGATTCCTTTGCCTCCTGCGCCACGCTGTGTTCGGTATGCATCGCCACCGCGGAATCCGCCAGCCATGCGGTAAGAAGCACGCCCGCGACGGCGGCGAGGCGGAGGGCGTTGCGGCTGAGATGGATGACGGTCACCCCTCTATTTCTACCGCACGTACTGTGGGAAGCATGAATATTGAGATTGAGACACTCGCATTGCCGTCGAACCCCGCGCTGGCGCAACGCGCGGAGGACCTCGCCCGGGCCGCAGCGGGGCAGGATGGGATTGATCCGCTCTCGGAGCAGTTCCTCCTGGGTCTGTGCGATGAGCGCCTGGGGCACCGCCACTTCCTGGCCGTGGAGGACGGCGCGGTGCGCGGCGTTGCCGCCGTGGATGGCGATCAGGTGGAGCTGGTCGTAGACCCGGGACACCGCCGGAAAGGAGTGGGGCAGGCGCTTGTCGCAGTCGCAGTGGACACCCTCCCCACGCCCGCTCAGCTGTGGGCGCACGGTAACCTTCCCGCCGCCCAAGCGCTGGCGAAGCGCAACGATCTGGCGGTGGTCCGCCGCCTGCTCGTGATGTCTATCGAGGGCGAGGCTCTTCGTGCGGCGGCCGGGCAGGGCGCGCTGGACGGCGAGCTGCGGATTGAGAACTACTCCGATTCTGTTTCCGCCTGGGGCTGCGAGCGCGTCGACTCCGAGTGGGTACGCGTGAATAATGAGGCCTTTTCTTGGCACCCGGAGCAGGGCGGCTGGGACCTCCAGCGCCTGCACCGCGGCATGGAGGCGGAGTGGTTTAACCCCGCCGACGTGCTCTTGCTGTGGGATACCGCGCAGGAAGGCGATCCCGTGCTGGCGGGCTTCCACTGGCTGAAATGGCATACCGAGACCGAGGCCGAGGGCAAGCCACCTTTCGGCGAGGTTTACGTCGTGGGCCTGGCGCAGGACTACCGCGGGCGCCGCCTGGGCGGGCCGCTGCTCTCGGCAGGCCTGCAGCGCATGCTGGACAAAGGTGAGGGTAAAGACGCAGCTCAGGTCATCCTTTACGTGGAGGCAGACAACGAGCCGGCGGTGAAGGCTTACGAGCGACTGGGCTTCACGGTGGCCGAAGAGCATTGCGTGTGGGCCCGCCCTACCGTTGGGAGTGACTAGTCTCACGCACTTTTGGTACATGTTTACCGAGTGTTCATCTTTTGATCCCTGTGTGGTTAACCCGGCGTGGATAGCTTTACTACCCGTGAGTTAATCGTGCTCGACTTGTGAGGCGATTTCCTCGGACAATCATTCTCTTGTATCCGCACCGGAAAGGTTTCCCGTGATTCGCAACTTCAAGCGCACCGCCGCTATCTTCGGCATCGTCGCCGCTACCTCTACCGCTCTCGTCGCCTGCTCCGAGTCCAACGATTCTGGTTCCTCCGAGGGCGGCGCTGACGCTCAGGACGTCGCCGGTGACCTCTCCGGTGAGGGCGCTTCCTCTCAGAAGTCCGCTATGTCCGTCTTCGAGAAGGCCTTCCTCGAGGCCTACCCGGACGCTAACTTCTCTTACACCTCCTCCGGCTCCGGCGCCGGTGTCAAGGCCTTCAACGGTGGAACCGTAGACTTCGCTGGCTCTGACTCCGCTCTGAAGGAGGACAAGGGTGAGGTCGAGGCCGCCAAGGAGCGTTGCGGTGGCAACGATGCATGGCACTTGCCGACCACCATCGGCCCGGTCGCCATCGCCTACAACCTGGGTGACACCGAGGTCAACCTCTCCACCGACACCCTGGCCAAGATCTTCAAGGGTGAGATCACCAAGTGGAACGACGACGCCATCAAGGCAGAGAACGAGGGCACCGACCTGCCGGAGAAGGACATCACCGTCATCTTCCGTTCCGACGAGTCCGGTACCTCCGACAACTTCCAGAAGTTCCTGAAGTCTGCTACCGGCAACTGGGACTCCGAGGGCAAGCAGTTCCCGGACTCTGTCGGTGAGGGCGCTAACGGTTCCTCCGGTGTTGCTGACCAGGTTGCTTCCATCGACGGTGCTATCACCTACGTGGAGTCTGGCTACGCAAAGCAGAAGGAAGGCGACGGTGTCAAGATCGCCAAGATCGACTTCGGTAGCGGCCCGGTTGAGCTCTCCTCCGAGTCCGTCGGCGTTGCCCTGGACCACCTGGCCTTCAAGGAGACCGGCTCCGAGCACAACATGGTCGTTGATTCCGAGAAGCTCTTCGCTTCCGACGACGAGGGCTCTTACCCGCTCATCCTGACCACCTACAACATCGTCTGCTCCGCTGGCTACGATGAGGAGACCTCCGCTCTGGTCAAGGCCTTCTTCAACACCGTCCTGGACAACCAGAACGAGGACCTGGAGAACGCCGGCTTCATCCCGGTCTCCGGCGACCACCTGGAGCGCCTGAAGGCTGCTGTTGAGGCTATCCAGTAAGAGCGCTTAGCGCGTGATAGCTACCGCTGGGCGCACTGCCTAGCACCGCTTTCGCCCCCAATCCGCCCGTTACGAGCGCTTTGGGGGCGCTGGCATGTCACATATTTTTATTGCTTCCGTTGAAAAGGATTTCGTAGTCTCATGGCAGACAACAATCTCACTACGGCGTCGTCAGCCGAGGAGGACGTTATCGCTACGTCCCAGCCGGCAATGTCGAAGAACGATGCCAACGTAGCAACCGAACCCGCAGTGAAGTCCGGCGTTAAGCGCCCGGGCGACCGCGTATTCGAGTTCCTGTCCACCGCTTCCGCGACGCTGATTACGGTGATGATCGCTGCCATCGCAGCCTTCCTGATCCTGCAGGCAGTGCCGTCCCTCGCCGTCAACGAGGGCGGCCTGTGGGGCTTCTTCACCTACGGCGAGCGCTGGGAGACCACCAACACTGACGCGATGAAGTTCGGTATTCCGACGATGTTCGGTTCCACCGTGCTCATCTCCGTCGTGGCGCTCATCATCGCGATGCCGGTCGCACTCGGCATCGCCATCTTCCTGTCCAACTACGCCCCCGCCAAACTGGTCAAGCCGCTGGGCTTCCTAGTGGACATGCTCGCCGCTGTGCCGTCCATCGTGTACGGCCTCTGGGGCTGGCAGGTGCTCGGCCCAGCGCTGTCCGGCCTGTACACCTGGATCCACTCCTGGGCTGGTGGATTCTTCCTGTTCAAGGTTTACGACAACTCCCCGAACTTTGCGACTGGCCGCAACATCCTGACCGGTGGCATCGTGCTGGCCGTGATGATCCTCCCGATCATCGCCGCTACTGCCCGCGAGGTCTTCGTGCAGACCCCTCCCGGCCAGGTCGAGTCTGCGCTGGCGCTGGGTGCTACCCGCTGGGAAGTTATCCGCATGACTGTCCTGCCGTTCGGTATGTCCGGCTACATCGCCGGCTCCATGCTGGGTCTGGGCCGTGCGCTGGGTGAGACCATGGCTCTCTACATGGTCGTCTCCCCGCTGGTGGACTTCCGCTTCTCCCTGTTCGACGGTGGTACGACCTTCGCTACCGCCATCGCCCTGGCAGCCGCCGAGTTTGGTAATGAGATGCGCGCCGGTGCCTACATCGCCGCAGGCCTCATGCTGTTCCTGCTGACCTTCCTGGTCAACGCCATTGCCCGCTCCATCGTGAAGAGCAAGTAAGGAGGGACGAAGAATGACTACGACTACGACTACCAATTCCGTCCCGGCCTCCTCCGGCCCGACCTTCCTGGATATCTCCGCCGGCCGCAAGGCCACCAACAACGTCGCCACGGTGCTGGTGTGGGTGACCATGATCATCGCCATGATCCCGCTGCTGTGGGTTCTCTATGAGCTCATCGCCCGCGGCGCCGGTGCAGTCATCTCGCCGGAGTGGTGGACCAGCTCCCAGCGCGGCATTCTCGATACCGAGGCTGGCGGCGGTGCCGCCCACGCCATCATCGGTACCTTCGTGCAGACCATCATCGCCACCATCATCTCGGTGCCGATCGGTATTTTCACCGCCATCTACCTGGTGGAGTACTCCAAGGGCGGCCTCCTGAGCCGTCTGACCACCTTCATGGTGGACATCCTCTCCGGTGTCCCGTCCATCGTTGCGGCGCTGTTCATCTTCGCCATGTGGATTACCATCTTTGGCTTCAAGCGCTCCGGCATGGCCGTGGCCCTGTCGCTGGTGCTGCTCATGATCCCGATTGTTGTCCGCAACACCGAGGAGATGCTCCGCGTGGTCCCGATGGACCTGCGCGAGGCGTCCTACGCGCTGGGCGTTCCCAAGTGGAAGACCATCGCCCGCATCGTTCTGCCGACCGCCCTGTCCGGCATCGTCACCGGCATCATGCTGGCCGTGGCCCGCATCATGGGTGAGTCCGCACCGGTCCTGGTGTTGGTCGGTTCCACGTCTTCCATCCACTGGGACCCGTTCAAGGGCGCACAGTCCTCCCTGCCGCTGATGATGCTGGACATGTACAAGTCTGGTGCACAGCCTGCCGTGCTGGACAAGCTGTGGGGTGCCGCGCTGACGCTGGTTATCCTCATCGCCGTCCTCAACATTGCCGCGCGCATCGTTTCGGCGAAGTTCTCGGTCAAGAAGTAACCGTAACCACTCTCTACTTACACACTAGGAGCATTACTCATGTCCAAGCTTGAGCTCAATGACGTGAACATCTACTACGGTGACTTCCACGCCGTACAGAACGTCAACATGCAGATCCCAGCGAAGGCCGTCACCGCGTTCATTGGCCCGTCCGGCTGCGGTAAGTCCACCGTGCTGCGCACCCTCAACCGCATGCACGAGGTCATTCCGGGTGCCTACGTGAAGGGGCAGATCCTCCTGGACGGCCAGGATATCTACGGTCCCAAGGTGGACCCGGTGTCTGTTCGCAACACCATCGGCATGGTCTTCCAGAAGGCTAACCCGTTCCCGACCATGTCCATCGAGGACAACGTCGTTGCCGGCCTGAAGCTGTCCGGCGAGAAGAACAAGAAGAAGCTCAAGGAAGTTGCCGAGAAGTCCCTGCGCGGCGCTAACCTCTGGGACGAGGTCAAGGACCGCCTGGATAAGCCGGGCGGCGGCCTCTCCGGTGGTCAGCAGCAGCGTCTGTGCATCGCCCGCGCGATTGCCGTGGAGCCGGAAGTCCTCCTCATGGACGAGCCCTGCTCCGCGCTGGACCCGATTTCCACCCTGGCCGTGGAGGACCTCATCCACGAGCTGAAGGAGAACTTCACCATCGTTATCGTGACCCACAACATGCAGCAGGCAGCCCGTGTGTCCGATAAGACCGGCTTCTTCTCCCTGGAGGCCACCGGCAAGCCGGGCCACCTCGTGGAGTTCGATGACACCACCAAGATCTTCGAGAACCCGTCCAAGAAGGACACCGAGGATTACATCTCCGGCCGCTTCGGCTAAGCCCGACAGGCGCGGCGCGGATACGTAAAAAGCCAGCCCCTCCGGACCGTAAATGGTCTAGGAGGGGCTGGCTCTTTTTACGCCGTAGAAGGCGAGGGGGAGTGCTCGTGCCTAGTGGCGGAACTGGCGCTCGAGTTCCGCCATGCGGGACTCGAACTCGGCGTCGCGCTGCTCTTCGTCGCGCTTGGCAATGTACTCTTCGGGGGCCAAGCCGGTGGCCAGGTAGATGATGCGCTTGGCGGCGGACACGCAGTGGTCTGCGAAGCGCTCGTAGTAGCGTGACAGCTGGGAGGTTTCCACGGCTTCGCGCACTGAGGCATCCCACTCGCGCTGCGTGAGCAGGCGCAGGAGGTGGTGGTTGATATCGTCCACCGCGTCGTCGTCGGTAGTCAGGCGCAGCGCCAGCTCCGGGTCGCTGGTGACGAGGAGCTCCCGCAAGGTGGTGGACATCTCCAGAACCAGGCGCACATACTCCTCGAAGTAGCCCAGGATCTCATTCGGCACCACGGGCTCGGGGTGGCGGCGCCGGGCGCTTTCGGCAATGTGCTGTGCCAAGCGGCCCATGCGATAGTAGTCCTCCACGATGTAGATAGAGGAGATGACCTGGCGCAAGTCCTTGGCCATCGGGTTCTCCAGTGCCAAGAGGGAGACGGCGCGGTCCTCACAGCGAGCGCGCAGCTCATCCAGCTCATCACGCATGGAGAGCGCCTCCTCGGCAGGCTGCAAGGCAGACTCCACCAGGGCCTGGGATGCCAGGGTCATCAGGGAGTGAACGTTATCGCTCATGATGATGAGGTCATGAGAGAAATTATCCATTTGTTCGCGGTAAGCGGCTCGCATGGCCGTTAGGATAGCGCATTTTTTGGTCTAGCGCGCGTCGAGGTAATTCTTAACCGCCAGAGTGCATAATCTCGGCGCCCTCCGGTACGGTGGCATCCTCCGGATCGTCCAGCCAGCCGTCGGGCAGGACCACCTTGGCGGGGGAGCCTTGGCGGCCACGGGCGCCATCGGCGTCGTCGGCAAGCGCCGGCGAATCCGCCCATGGAGCGAGCAGCTCTCGGAGATCGGCGAGGGAGTTCACGCGGGACAGTCCCGCGCGCACCTGGCCACCGACGGGGAAGCCGCGCAGGTACCAGCCGATGTGCTTGCGGATGTCGCGGCTGGCCTGGTCTTCGCCGTCGTGCTCCGCCAGCAGTTCCGCGTGACGGATCATGATGCGCGTGACTTCGCCCAGGGTGGGCTCGGCCGGGACGGGCTCGCCGCGCAGGTGCGCCGAGAGCTCCGCAAAGAGCCACGGGCGGCCCAAGCAGCCGCGGCCGACGACGACACCATCGCAGCCGGTCTGCTCCATCATGGCGTGGGCATCGGTGGCCTTAAAGATATCGCCATTGCCCAACACCGGGATGCCGGTATCAGCCAGGTGCTCCTTGAGTCGGGCAATCTCGTTCCAGTCCGCGTGACCGGAATAGCGTTGTGCCGCGGTGCGGCCGTGGAGCGCGACTGCCGACGCCCCCTCTTGCACCGCAATGCGTCCGGCGTCGAGGTGCGTGTGGTGCTCGTCATCGATGCCCACGCGCATCTTCACGGTGACGGGAATGTCGGTGCCCTCCGTGGCCTTAACAGCCGCGGCCACGATGTTGCCGAAGAGAC
This sequence comes from Corynebacterium axilliensis, assembly GCF_046097495.1. NCBI lineage: Bacteria > Bacillati > Actinomycetota > Actinomycetes > Mycobacteriales > Corynebacteriaceae > Corynebacterium > Corynebacterium axilliensis. The sequence continues at coordinate 1,391,709 of NZ_CP175768.1, read as the reverse complement.
GGCGCTTGTAGGGCAGCGCGGAGCCGCCGCCACGGCGCGTCACCTTCGGCACCGGGCAACCAAAGTTCATGTCGATGTGGTCCGCCAGGTTCTCATCCACGATCATCTTCGCGGCTTTGTACGTGTACTCCGGATCGACGGTGTATAGCTGCAGCGAGCGTGGGCTCTCCTGCGGATCAAAGGTGGTCATGTGCATGGTCTTGGGGTTGCGCTCTACTAGGGCGCGCGCGGTGACCATTTCGCACACATAAAGGCCGGAAACGGTTCCGGTCTTCTCAATCTCTTGCTCGCGGCACAGCACACGGAACGCCACGTTGGTCACGCCGGCCATGGGGGCGAGGACAACGGGCGAGTTGAGCTGAATATTTCCGATTGCAAGAGTCACGCCGCCAATTGTGCGCGGTAAGTGGGTGGGGTGGCAAATTGGGGTGCCGGCGAGCGTGACGCGCATATCGTGCCGCGCGGGAAGTGTGGGGAATGGGGATAGAGAGGGGGTGCACACTATTGCGAAGATTGCGGTAAATTCTCCGCACATTCGCTACTGTGGTGCATGTAACTAACAGGGAAGGACCGTAATATAGGTCCTTTCCGTGCATAAAGGAGGATTACATGTCTGAGAGAATCGCGTACGCACCGTTTGCAAAGCTCGTAATGAATGCCGAGGACGCTGCAAAGTTTGTCAATCACGGCGACCGCGTAGGCATCTCCGGCTTTACCGGCGCGGGTTACCCCAAGGCGCTGCCGACGGCCATTGCGGAGAAGGCTAAGGCTGCGCACGAGGCGGGCGAGGAGTTCAAGATCGACGTCTTCTCCGGCGCCTCCACCGCTCCGGACTGCGACGGCGTGCTGGCGGAGGCGAACGCCATTCGCTTCCGCTCCCCGTACAACTCCGATCCGACTCTGCGCGGCCGCTTTAACGACGGCTCCGCCCTGTATCAGGACATGCACCTGTCCCACTCGGGCCAGCAGGTAGAAGAGGGCTTCTACGGCGACTTCCAGGTGGCCATCATTGAGGCCGTGCGCATTGATGAGAAGGGCAACATCGTCCCTTCCTCGGCCGTGGGCAACAACCTGGAGTACATCGAGGCGGCGGACAAGATCATCATCGAGATCAATGAGTGGCAGTCCGAGAACCTCGAGGGCATGCACGATATCTACCGCATTGAGAAGCTGCCGAACCGCCAGCCCATCCCGATTACCTCCCCGGGCGACCGCATTGGCACCACGTACATCGAGATCCCGGAGGAGAAGGTTGTCGCAGTAGTCAAGACCAACGCCCCGGACCGCAACGCCCCGTTTAAGGCGCCGGATGAGGTATCGGAGAAGATTGCCGCCAACTTCATCGAGTTCCTCGAGGGTGAGGTGGCCGCCGGCCGCCTCGAGTACGACAAGTTCATCATGCAGTCCGGTGTGGGCAACGTTCCCAACGCCGTGATGGCGGGCCTGCTGGACTCCAAGTTCGAGAACATCCAGGCCTACACCGAGGTCATCCAGGACGGCATGCTCGATCTTATCGACGCTGGCAAGATGACCGTCGCCTCCGCCACCTCCTTCGCGCTGTCCCCGGAGTACGCAGAGAAGATGAATGCAGAGGCTGAGCGCTACGCCAAGCACATCATCCTGCGCCCGCAGCAGGTGTCCAACCACCCGGAGGTCATCCGCCGCGTGGGCCTGATTTCCTCCAACGGCATGATTGAGGCCGATATCTACGGCAACATCAACTCCACCAACGTCTCCGGCTCCCGCATCATGAACGGCACCGGCGGCTCGGGCGACTTCACCCGCAACGCTTACATCTCCACCTTCGTCTCCCCGTCGGTGGCCAAGGACGGTGCCATCTCCGCGCTGGTTCCGTTCGTGTCGCACACCGACCACACCGAGCACGACACCATGGTCATCATTACCGAATATGGCGTTGCCGACCTGCGTGGCCTGGCGCCGACCGAGCGCGTGGAGAAGGTCATCTCCGTGGCACACCCGGATTACCGCCCGCTGCTGGAGGAGTACTTCACCCGCGCCAAGGAGAACAAGTTCCAGCACACCCCGCACGATCTGAAGACGGCTTTCGACTTCCAGGTGAACTTCATGGAGAAGGGTGACATGCGCGGCTAACTCCGCTGGACACTGACCCTCGCCCGGGAAGTCTTCTTAAGGGGTGAGGGTCATTTTCCTTTCCTGCTTGCCACCTACTAGGATGAGTGAGCATTGGGCCTTTAGCTCAGCTGGTAGAGCTACGGACTTTTAATCCGCAGGTCGCGGGTTCGATCCCCGCAGGGCCCACCCATCGTGCAGCCGCCTTCGGGCGGCTGCACGTGGTTTTGTGGGCGGGTTAGCTCTTGACCAACTTAGGCTTAAGGGACATTTCGTGTGGATTTGCAGCGTGTCGCGTTAAGGGACATTTCGTGTGGATTTAGGAGCGTCCGGCCCAGCCTTTTCTTATGCCTAAGCTGGGGTTCCATTCGTTGTCGATGCCGGTGTCGTATGTGGCAGGTCGCCCGTCTGGGTGGCCGCGTCGTTTAAGTTGCTCTTTTGCCCAGGCCGCGCGTGCTGTCTTTTCTCCTTGGCGTCCGAAGTCTTGTTGCTTGGCTAACTCCAGCGGCGCTACCGGGTCTTCGGTGTGAGTGTAGAGCCACCAGTCCATGGTGATGCGCTGATGCTCATCGAACATGCCACGATGGTTTCCGGCTAAGTCTTTGAGCTGTTTGTTGATGCCACCTTCCAGCAGGTTTGTAGTGGCTTTTAAATCGTGTGTGACACCTTCAGGCGGGGTGAGAAAGGCAAATAGCTGTTCTTCGTGGAGGAGCTTTTCTAAGCGCTTTAGAGCCCTGCGGGCGTTGCGGTGGGTGTACCACCATTTCTGGTTGGGGCTGACCCATTTCGGTACTTGGCCTGCAGGTACCGTGCTGCGATAGGTGCGCTGTTTAAGCCAATCACCAAAGGTGATGCGGGTGTGGTGGACTGCAGCTGTAAACCGTGCAGCGTCCTCAAGGCTGTGTACCTGGACGAGCATGTAGCCCAGCTTCCGGATTGCTTTATGGGCTGGGTGAATCGGGTTGCGGCTGATGTCGGCAAAGGTGTTGCGTTGGACGTGGACTAGGCAGCGCTGGATTTTCACGTCGGGCCATTTAGTGCGCAGCGCCTTGAGCGCTCCGCCTGCCCCGTCGGTGGTGACAACGAGTGGTTGAGCGATTTTGTCGAGCAGTTTTAAGTACTCGTATGAGGTCTCCCGCAAGCACCAATGCCAGGCGATGACGTGTGTATCGGTGCAGGCTACAAGCAGGCATTTCTTGTGAAAGTAGGTGCCGTCGATAAAGACCTGGTCATAGACACGATAGGGGTCTGTAGCGGTTGGCACGGTGATAAACCACAGCATCTTGAACCACCGGGTTAACGTGCGCCTTGTTACGCCAAGCCGTGTGGCTAAATGGTCTGCGGATTCCCCGGAAAGAATCCAGTCAATAAAGATTTTGAAGTGCCGAATCTCGCTGGTGTGCACCCGGGTATTAACCGATGATGCGTTGCACTGAGGGCATAGCCAGCGTTGGGTTCCTGCCGCGGTTTTGCCGTTCTTCACCAGTCCGTGGCCGCACATGTCACACGACGGCCGATTCCTTTTAGCCATAGGAATTGGCCTTACCGCACCGCCAGCAGTCCTCCTACCACAGACCTAGGACTATCCGGTGTTGATTTCTCAGATCGGGCTGTTGGAACCAGTTCAAAATCAAGATCACCGCATTACCCCAGGCTGCCCGGGGAATCCACATCGATTTATCCACACGAAATGTCCCTTAAGCCCCAACTTACGAATGGCGCGCATAGCCTCCTCTAGCTTCTCTGCAGCGACCTTCTCGTCCTCTGCTGCAGCCCCGGCAACACAATGCTCGATATGGTCCTCCAGGAGCGCGAGAGACACGTTCTCGAGGGCGGAGGTGACGGCAGAAATCTGCGTGATGATGTCGATGCAGTACTGGTCCTCATCAATCATGCGGTGGATGCCGCGAGTTTGGCCCTCAATGCGCTTGAGTCGTGCCAGATACTTCGCCTTCTGCTCGCTATCGGCGTTGTAGCCGTGCACGCCTGGTTCGTGACAGGCGCAGGTATCGTGCTGGTCAGCCATGGTGTACCGCCTTTCTGACGGGGCGATTTGGTCAATTCAGGATATCTCCAGTATATTTTTACAACGTTGCCTCCACGGCAACGGGCCCCCATCGTCTAGCGGCCTAGGACACCGCCCTTTCACGGCGGCGGCACGGGTTCGAATCCCGTTGGGGGTACCAACACAATTACGTGTTGGTGCGAATTTAATATCTTTGGCCCTGTGGCGCAGTTGGTTAGCGCGCCGCCCTGTCACGGCGGAGGTCGCGGGTTCAAGTCCCGTCAGGGTCGCCAAAGTTAAGGCCCCGGAGCGCCATCAGAGAGATGGTTCTCCGGGGCCTTTGTCGTGCGCTGAGGTGGCCGCACCGGCAGTGTCCGTGAGGGGTGGGAAGCTTTAGGTATAGCTGCGCGGTGGGGGCCGGAAAGCGGTGGTGCGAAGGCGTGCCTCGCAACTTGGTGAAAAGCCCCGATGACATGCTGATTTGGTGTGTATTCTACGCGTTGTGTAAAGTACTTATTCGTGCCCAGCGCACAAGAGATAATTAAAAATGGCCCTGTGGCGCAGTTGGTTAGCGCGCCGCCCTGTCACGGCGGAGGTCGCGGGTTCAAGTCCCGTCAGGGTCGCCGAAGTCACGTGTGGCTTCTGGCCAGATAGCTCAGTCGGTAGAGCACACGCCTGAAAAGTGTGGGGTCGCCAGTTCGATCCTGGCTCTGGCCACAAGAAAACCCCCTCCTTGCGAGGGGGTTCTTTTGGTTTAATAGTGGTATGTCTACTTCAGTTGCACACCAGACCGATCAGTCCCGCTTCGTCATCACCGTCGACGGGGAAGAGGTGGGCTTTGCGGAGTACCGCGATACCGAGGCCACCCGCGAGTTCTTCCACACCGTCATCGATGAGAAGTTCCGCGGTCAGGGCCTGTCCAAGCCGCTTATTCAGACCGCGCTGGAGGATGACTCTACGGCCTCCCGCCAGGTCATCCCGACCTGCAGCGCGGTCGCCGGCTTCATTGAGAAGAACCCCGAATTTCAGCCGCTGACCACGCGCGAAGGCAACCTCTAGATGTAGTAGTCTGGGTCCACCAGCTTGATGCACTCGCTCTTCTTACGAGGGCGGTTGGTGGCCGGGATGCCGACGGCGATGTGCTCTGGGGGTACATCCTTAGTCACCACTGCGTTGGCACCCACAGCGGAGCCGTGACCGATGGTGATGGGGCCGAGGACCTTGGCGCCGGCGCCGATCGTCACGTTGTCCTCAATGGTGGGGTGGCGCTTGGTTTGCGTGAGCACCTGCCCGCCGAGCGTAACGCCGTGATACAGCATCACGCCGTCCCCAATCTCGGCGGTCTCACCGATAACAATCCCCATCCCGTGGTCAATGAAGAAGCGCCGCCCAATGGTCGCTCCGGGGTGGATCTCAATGCCGGTGAAGAACCGGTTGACTTGAGCCAGAATGCGCGCAGGACCGCGCCAGCCGCGCTGCCACATCAGGTGTGCGATGCGGTGTGCCCAAATGGCGTGTAGGCCGGAGTACACCACAGCATTTTCCACGTCGCCGCGCGCGGCTGGGTCATGATCGCGGGCATTGGCGAGATCTTCGCGGATCGTCCTCAAGATGTGCATACACACCATCCTATCTATAAAGAAAAAGCGCCCGAGGGAGAACGGGCGCTTGGTAGCGCCGCCCTAGCAGGTGACGCCACTGAAATTAAGTTGGAGAGATTACAGAGAGATAGGAGCTAGAGCTTAGGCCTCGCGAATGTCCTCGAAGAGGATGGTGGAGACGTAGCGCTCGCCAAAGTCCGGAGCAACAGCCACGATGGTCTTGCCCTTGAACTCGTCGCGGGAAGCCAGCTTCAGGGCGGCGGAGACATTGGCGCCGGAGGAGATACCGACCAGCAGGCCTTCGTCGGTAGCCAGCTTGCGCGCGGTGGAGACGGACTCCTCGGTGGTGGCGGTGAGGACCTCGTTGAGGATCTCACGGTCCAGCACCTCCGGCACGAAGTTGGCGCCGATGCCCTGGATCTTGTGCGGGCCGGCGTGGCCCTCGGACAGAACCGGGGAATCGGAAGGCTCAACGGCGACAAGGTAGGTGTCCGGGTTCTGGGAGCGCAGGTAGCGGCCAACGCCGGTGACGGTTCCGCCGGTGCCGACGCCGGCGACGAAGGCGTCAACCTTGCCCTCGGCATCCTTCCAGATCTCCGGGCCGGTGGTCTCCTCGTGGATCTTCGGGTTGGCAGCGTTCTCGAACTGGGAGGCCAGGATGGCGTTCGGGGTCTCGGCGATGATCTCGTTGGCCTTCTCGACCGCACCCTTCATGCCGGCAGCGCCCGGGGTGAGGACAATCTCTGCACCGTAGGCGCGCAGGAGGACCTTGCGCTCGTTCGACATGGTCTCCGGCATGGTCAGGATGACCTTGTAGCCCTGAGCAGCGCCGACGAGTGCCAGGCCGATGCCGGTGTTGCCGGAGGTGGCCTCCACGATGGTGCCGCCCGGCTTGAGGTCACCGGACTCCACTGCGGCGTCGATAATAGCCTTGGCAATACGGTCCTTCACCGAGTTCGCCGGGTTGAAGGACTCCACCTTGACCAGCACCTCGGCGCCGAGGCCCTCGGTAAGGCGGTTAAGGCGGACAAGCGGGGTTCCGCCGATGGTCTCGAGAATGTTGTTATATACAGCCACGATGGGTGCTCCTCTAGATAGTTAATACTGCAATACGCCCCATACTCTACACCTGGCTAGTAGACTAAGTGGTATATAAATTCTGAACAGATCATTCGGGCATGGGGTGTGGGATTTTGCAGCCGCAGGGCGCGCGGCGCGATTTAGAATTACCCCCGTCGGCCGGTTATACTTCACAAACAGTGTTCGCCTACCCCCGTTCGAAATGGAGGGTATGGGTGCACCTGATGGTTACCCCCGAGTAAGAGAGAGTCTCATGGAGCCGCATCGACTCAAGGATGACGACGAGGCCGTGCGCGCAGCGCTGTCTTCGCTGAAGACTGCCACGGGCATCCCCGTCACGATGTATGGAACCTTGCTGCCGGACAATCGCGTGCAGATCACCCAGTGGGTGGGACTGCGCACCCCGGCGCTGCAAAACCTGGTGATTGACGCCAACGTGGGCGTCGGCGGGCGCGTCGTCAGCACCCGCCGCGCGGTCGGTGTTTCTGACTACACTCGCGCCACCACCATTAGCCATGAGAACGATCGTCATATTCAGGACGAAGGCCTGCACTCCATCGTTGCCGTTCCGGTGACGGTGCAGCGCGAGATTCGCGGCGTCCTCTACGTCGGTGTGCACTCGCCGGTGCGCTTGGGGGACAAGGTGATTGAGGAAGTCACGATGACCGCCCGCTGCCTGGAGCAGGACCTCGCGGTCAACTCCGCGCTGCGCCGCGCCGACGGTGGCAAGGGGAGTGCTGCCCGCGGCCACGTGATGAACGGTGCCGAGTGGGAGCAGGTGCGCTCCACGCACTCCAAGCTGCGCATGCTGGCCAACCGAGTCTCCGACGATGACATGCGCAAGGAGCTCGAGGCTCTGTGTGATCAGATGGTCTCCCCGGTGCGCGTCAAGCAGTCCACCAAGCTCTCCGCGCGTGAGCTCGATGTTTTGTCGTGCGTGGCCCTCGGGCACACCAACGTCGAGGCGGCCGAGGAAATGGGAATCGGCGCCGAAACCGTGAAGTCCTATTTGCGCTCTGTCATGCGCAAACTGGGTGCCCACACCCGATACGAGGCGGTCAACGCGGCCCGTCGCATCGGCGCGCTGCCCTGATCATAGGTAAGTTAGGTGGGCGTGAAGGACCAATTTATTGTCTCCGGTGGAGCGCGCCTGCAGGGCACCGTCAAGGTGGATGGCGCTAAGAACAGTGTGCTGAAGCTGATGGCTGCCGCACTTTTGGCGGAAGGCACCACCACGCTGACCAACTGCCCCGAAATTCTCGATGTCCCCTTGATGAAGAAGGTTCTCGAGGGGCTCGGGTGCACCGTTGACCTCGAGGGCGCAACGGTACGCATTACAACCCCTGCCCAGCTGCACTCGAATGCGGACTTCGACGCTGTCCGCCAGTTCCGTGCCTCGGTCTGTGTGCTGGGCCCGCTGACTTCTCGGTGCGGCCACGCCAAGGTGGCCCTCCCGGGCGGCGATGCGATCGGCTCCCGCCCACTGGATATGCACCAGTCCGGACTGGAAAAGCTCGGCGCGCAGACCCGCATTGAGCACGGCGCTGTCGTTGCTGAGGCGGAGCACCTGCGCGGCGCCAGCATCAAGCTCGACTTCCCGTCCGTGGGTGCCACGGAAAACATCCTGACCGCGGCTGTCTTGGCGGACGGCGAAACACAGCTGCACAACGCAGCGCGCGAGCCGGAAATTGTGGATCTGTGCCTGATGCTCAAGGAGATGGGCGCCGACATTGAAGGCGAAGGCACGTCCACTATCACGATCAGGGGAGTGGAAAAGCTCCACCCCACCGAGCACGAAGTCATCGGTGACCGCATCGTGGCCGGCACCTGGGCTTATGCGGCGGTAATGACGCAGGGTGACATCACCGTTGGCGGCATCGCGCCCAAGCACTTGCACCTGCCGCTGGAGAAACTGAAGTCCGCCGGTGCCGAGATTGAGGCCTACGTCAACGGTTTCCGCGTGCGCATGAACCGCCGCCCGAGCGCAGTGGATTATCAGACTCTCCCGTACCCCGGCTTCCCCACGGACCTGCAGCCCATTGCCATCGGGCTGTCCGCCGTGGCCGAGGGAACCACCATCATCACGGAAAACGTCTTCGAGTCCCGCTTCCGCTTTGTTGATGAGATGCTGCGCCTCGGCGCCGATGCCCAGGTGGATGGTCACCACGTCGTTATCCGTGGTCAGGAGAAGTTGTCCTCCACGCACGTGTGGAGCTCCGATATCCGTGCCGGTGCCGGCCTGGTGTTGTCCGCCCTGTGCGCGGACGAGAAGACCACCGTGCACGATGTCTTCCACATCGACCGCGGTTACCCGAACTTTGTGGAGAACCTCCAAGCGCTGGGCGCCATCATCGAGCGCACCCAGGAGGAAGAGCTGTACTAGGACGCAGTGCTTGACGACGTCGCCATGTGAGCCCGCGAAAAATGTGGGTTTGCCTGGCGATTTGTTGTTTGTTGGGGGTGTGCGTATATTAATTCGAGTCGCCGCGAGGTAGCCGAGAGGTTAACAAGTGGTGACGTTGGACAGCTTGTTCAGCACTGATGAAGTGCAAATTTTTTCGAGAGTTTGACTTCGTTGGGTTGGTTGTGTAAGTTAGTTCGGGCCGCCAACGAGAGGTTAACGGTTGGTTAACTGATTGTGGTGTGCGGATGATGTGTGAGAACTCAATAGTGTGCCAATGTACTTTTTTGTGTTGGTTGGTTTTTGATTGTTTTGGCCATGGCGCGTTGTATGCGTGTTGTGGTTGGTGTATGCCGGATGGCGCTTTTTTCAAGCGGCGTCATTGTAAATAACATAAGTTGTTTGGGCGTAGATTGAAAATCTTCTAACTAGGCCAGCCTCCTTTTTTGCCCCGTCGGGTTGGGGGTTGGTTGGATTTTTTCTTTATGTAATTTTTGGATATGCCAGTCCGTGTGATGCTTTGGCGTCACGTGGTTTGGTTTGTTCTTTTTTGTTAGGTTTGGGCTTTTCACGGCCTTTTTTGTGGAGAGTTTGATCCTGGCTCAGGACGAACGCTGGCGGCGTGCTTAACACATGCAAGTCGAACGGAAAGGCTCCTGCTTGCAGGGGTACTCGAGTGGCGAACGGGTGAGTAACACGTGGGTGATCTGCCTTGTACTCTGGGATAAGCTTGGGAAACTGGGTCTAATACCGGATAGTAGCTGCCTTTAGTGTGGTGGTTGGAAAGTTTTTCGGTGCAAGATGAGCTCGCGGCCTATCAGCTTGTTGGTGGGGTAATGGCCTACCAAGGCGTCGACGGGTAGCCGGCCTGAGAGGGTGTACGGCCACATTGGGACTGAGATACGGCCCAGACTCCTACGGGAGGCAGCAGTGGGGAATATTGCACAATGGGCGGAAGCCTGATGCAGCGACGCCGCGTGGGGGATGACGGCCTTCGGGTTGTAAACTCCTTTCGACAGGGACGAAGCTTTTTGTGACGGTACCTGTATAAGAAGCACCGGCTAACTACGTGCCAGCAGCCGCGGTAATACGTAGGGTGCGAGCGTTGTCCGGAATTACTGGGCGTAAAGAGCTCGTAGGTGGTTTGTCGCGTCGTCTGTGAAATTCCGGGGCTTAACTCCGGGCGTGCAGGCGATACGGGCATAACTTGAGTGCTGTAGGGGAGACTGGAATTCCTGGTGTAGCGGTGAAATGCGCAGATATCAGGAGGAACACCGATGGCGAAGGCAGGTCTCTGGGCAGTAACTGACGCTGAGGAGCGAAAGCATGGGTAGCGAACAGGATTAGATACCCTGGTAGTCCATGCCGTAAACGGTGGGCGCTAGGTGTAGGGGGCTTCCACGTCTTCTGTGCCGTAGCTAACGCATTAAGCGCCCCGCCTGGGGAGTACGGCCGCAAGGCTAAAACTCAAAGGAATTGACGGGGGCCCGCACAAGCGGCGGAGCATGTGGATTAATTCGATGCAACGCGAAGAACCTTACCTGGGCTTGACATACACCAGATCGCTGCAGAGATGTAGTTTCCCTTGTGGTTGGTGTACAGGTGGTGCATGGTTGTCGTCAGCTCGTGTCGTGAGATGTTGGGTTAAGTCCCGCAACGAGCGCAACCCTTGTCTTATGTTGCCAGCATTTTGGTTGGGGACTCATGAGAGACTGCCGGGGTTAACTCGGAGGAAGGTGGGGATGACGTCAAATCATCATGCCCCTTATGTCCAGGGCTTCACACATGCTACAATGGTCGGTACAACGCGCAGCGACACTGTGAGGTGGAGCGAATCGCTGAAAGCCGGCCTTAGTTCGGATTGGGGTCTGCAACTCGACCCCATGAAGTCGGAGTCGCTAGTAATCGCAGATCAGCAATGCTGCGGTGAATACGTTCCCGGGCCTTGTACACACCGCCCGTCACGTCATGAAAGTTGGTAACACCCGAAGCCAGTGGCTCAAACTCGTTTAGGGAGCTGTCTAAGGTGGGATCGGCGATTGGGACGAAGTCGTAACAAGGTACCCGTACCGGAAGGTGCGGGTGGATCACCTCCTTTCTAAGGAGCATTATTTTTCGCACCAGTTGGTGCTTGAAGCAATCATCACTATCTTCACTCTTCTTTTTTGTTGTTGTTGTGGTGGTTGTGTGGTGGTTGAGTAGGCGATTGTTCTGCTGCCACTTTTGTTTAATCGGGTGGAGATACGCCTTAACCAGAAGCAATCAATTGATTAATTGCCAATCAACGCCTTTGTTTAGAGTACTTGGTGCATTGTTGGGTGTCTGGGGCATTATCCCCTGGTTGTAACCCACACGGATGTAATGACCACTTTGTGATTGGTGGTTGTTGGCCTGTGTGGGGTGTTGTGTGAGAACTGTATAGTGGACGCGAGCATTAAACTGCATGCTGTTATCACCATTGGTGGCTGGCCTTTGTTGGTTGGTTGTTGTGGTGGGTGTGTGGTTTGTGTGATTTCTGTTCTTTTGTGTTTTGTGTAGTTCACGCCGGCATGAATGATGACGCACTGTTTGTGTGGTTGTTGTTTGTGTTGGTTGTGTGTTCGTTATTTAGGGCGCATGGTGGATGCCTTGGCATGCTGAGCCGATGAAGGACGTGAAAGGCTGCGTTAAGCCTCGGGGAGTTGTCAATTGAGCGTTGATCCGAGGATGTCCGAATGGGGAAACCTGGCACCTGTTATGGGGTGTTACCCTTCAGTGAATTCATAGCTGTTGTGGGGGTTTACGCGGGGAAGTGAAACATCTCAGTACCCGTAGGAAGAGAAAATAAATATGATTCTGCTAGTAGTGGCGAACGAACGTGGATGAGGCTAAACCGTGTGCATGTGATACTTGGTAGGGGTTGTGTGTGCGGTGTTGTGGGCCCCAACGTGCGGTGACTACCATCATCGTGCTTGTGTGTTGTTGTTAGGTGAAGTGGTGTGGAAACGCCTGCCAAAGAGGGTGATAGTCCCGTAGTTGAAGACTTCAGCATTTAAGTTGTTGGGTTGCCCGAGTAGCAGCGGGCTCGTGGAATCTGCTGTGAATCTGCCGGGACCACCCGGTAAGCCTAAATACTCAGTGTGACCGATAGTGTATTAGTACCGTGAGGGAATGGTGAAAAGTACCCCGGGAGGGGAGTGAAATAGTTCCTGAAACCGTGTGCTTACAATCCGTCAGAGCACTTTTTTTAGTGTGATGGCGTGCCTTTTGAAGAATGAGCCTGCGAGTCAGCGGCATGTCGCGAGGTTAACCCGTGTGGGGTAGCCGTAGGGAAACCGAATCCTAATGGGGTGTTTTGAGTGGCATGTCCTGGACCCGAAGCGGGGTGATCTACCCATGGCCAGTGTGAAGCAGCTGTAAGAGGTTGTGGAGGCGCGAACCCACGTAGGTTGAAAACTGCGGGGATGAGCTGTGGGTAGGGGTGAAAGGCCAATCAAACTCCGTGATAGCTGGTTCTCCCCGAAATGCATTTAGGTGCAGCGTCGCATTAGCTTGGTGGAGGTAGAGCTACTGGTTGGTTGAGCGGGACTACAATCTTAGCAATGTCAGCCAAACTCCGAATGCCATCAATTGTGTTGTGCGGCAGTGAGACTGTGGGGGATAAGCTTCATAGTCGAGAGGGAAACAGCCCAGATCGCCGGTTAAGGCCCCTAAGGGTGTGCTAAGTGGAAAAGGATGTGGGATCGCGAAGACAGCCAGGAGGTTGGCTTAGAAGCAGCCATCCTTGAAAGAGTGCGTAATAGCTCACTGGTCGAGTGGTCCTGCGCCGACAATGTAGTGGGGCTCAAGCACACCGCCGAAGCCGCGGCAATAACTTGTTATTGGGTAGGGGAGCGTCGTGCATGTGTGGAAGCGTTACCGTAAGGAGGCGTGGAGTGTGTGCGAGTGAGAATGCAGGCATGAGTAACGAATTGGAAGGTGAGAATCCTTCCCGCCGGATGACTAAGGGTTCCTGGGTCAAGTTCGTCTTCCCAGGGTGAGTCGGGACCTAAGGCGAGGCCGACAGGCGTAGTCGATGGATAACCAGTTGATATTCTGGTACCCGTATGTCCGCGCCCATGATAAAGCACTGATACTAACCACCGCGGATACGACTGATGTGTTCTTTGAACACGTTGGTTGTTGATGTCGTGGGGCCTGATGTGTGGTTCAAGTGATGGGGTGACACAGTGTAGTAGCCATGCCGCTTAGTGGATTGTTGGTGTAAGCGTGTGAGGTGGTGTGTAGGTAAATCCGCACACTTTTTGCCTGAGGCGTGATGCGTAGCCCGATTGGGGTGAAGTTGGTGATCTAGTACTGTCGAGAAAAGCCTCTAGCGATGTGGATGTATGGCCCGTACCCGAAACCGACACAGGTAGTCAGGTTGAAAATACTAAGGCGTTCGGGTGAACTGTGGTTAAGGAACTCGGCAAAATGCCCCCGTAACTTCGGGAGAAGGGGGACCACACGACTTCGGCACTTGTTCTAGTGTTTGGGGTTGTGGGGTCGCAGAGAATAGAGGGAAGCGACTGTTTATCAAAAACACAGGTCCATGCGAAGACGTTAAGTTGATGTATATGGACTGACGCCTGCCCGGTGCTGGAAGGTTAAGAGGACCGGTTAGTCACCTTTGGTGGCGAAGCTGAGAATTTAAGCCCCAGTAAACGGCGGTGGTAACTATAACCATCCTAAGGTAGCGAAATTCCTTGTCGGGTAAGTTCCGACCTGCACGAATGGCGTAACGACTTCCCTGCTGTCTCAACCACAGGCCCGGTGAAATTGCACTACGAGTAAAGATGCTCGTTACGCGCGGCAGGACGAAAAGACCCCGGGACCTTCACTATAGCTTGGTATTGGTGTTTGGTTCGGTTTGTGTAGGATAGGTGGGAGACTTCGAAGCATGTGCGCCAGCACGTGTGGAGTCGTTGTTGAAATACCACTCTGATCGGATTGAGCATCTAACCTTGGCCCATGATCTGGGTTGGGGACAGTGCCTGGTGGGTAGTTTAACTGGGGCGGTTGCCTCCCAAAATGTAACGGAGGCGCCCAAAGGTTCCCTCAGCCTGGTTGGCAATCAGGTGGCGAGTGTAAGTGCACAAGGGAGCTTGACTGTGAGACAGACATGTCGAACAGGGACGAAAGTCGGGACTAGTGATCCGGCACCTACTTGTGGATGTGGTGTCGCTCAACGGATAAAAGGTACCCCGGGGATAACAGGCTGATCTTCCCCAAGAGTCCATATCGACGGGATGGTTTGGCACCTCGATGTCGGCTCGTCGCATCCTGGGGCTGGAGTAGGTCCCAAGGGTTGGGCTGTTCGCCCATTAAAGCGGCACGCGAGCTGGGTTCAGAACGTCGTGAGACAGTTCGGTCTCTATCCGCCGCGCGCGTTGAAACTTGAAGAAGGCTGTCCCTAGTACGAGAGGACCGGGACGGACGTACCTCTAGTGTGCCAGTTGTTCCGCCAGGGGCATCGCTGGTTGGCTACGTACGGAAGGGATAACCGCTGAAAGCATCTAAGCGGGAAGCCTGTTTTAAGATGAGGTTTCACTATTAGGTCCCCCAAAGACGATGGGGTTGATAGGCCAGAACTGTACGCACCGCAAGGTGTTTAGGCGACTGGTACTAATAGACCAAAACAAACACACCAAACCCCACCAAAAGGGTTTGGAGGAATAAACACAAACACGAATAAAGACACAGTTCACACTGCCCGTGTTCGCGTCCACTACACAGTATCTGACACAACACCCACGGCCAGAATGCCTCGGATGTTTGTCGGTGGCCAATAGCAGCAGGGAAACGCCCGGACCCATTCCGAACCCGGAAGCTAAGCCTGCCCGCGCTGATGGTACTGCAACCGGGAGGTTGTGGGAGAGTAAGAAACCGCCGACACCAAACAACAAACAATAACTCAATACAAAAACCCCCGAGGGCCCTAGACAACACACCGTCTAGGGCCCTCAACACGTTTTACGCACAAGCAACCGATAAGCCGGTTATGTGGGATAATATTGGATTCATGCTTTCCCTCTATCGCGACTTCCCCGACAACGACATCATCACCACCGTTCTGGGCTTCCCGGAAGCAGAGTTTTTGTTTATCGTCTCCCAGGTGCCGGTGCGCTCGGAGAGCGAATCGCCCTACTCGGAGGACAGGACGCACATCCAGCTCCTGAGCATGCCCGGTATGGCCCTGCGCGTACTGCCGGACGGAGAGCTTTATACGGGTTCGGTGGACGTGCGCTACCCACAGCTCTTCGAGACCAAATGCGGCCACACCGTGTGGGATCCGCGCGAGATCGCAGAACTCTCGCCATTTACCGTCTACCGCGCGCGGGGCGCATATCACTTCAACGAAGGACGCCAGGAGCACTACGTGGACATCTGGGATCTACTCCCTGCCGGCGAAGATCCGGAGATGGAAGCACTTACCGCGCGCATCGCGGCGCCCGTGGCCTTGGACTCAGAGTGGGGGCCGCTGGTTCTCGACCGCTCGACGAACACGTTCGACGGGCGGGCGGAGGAACTCGGCGTCGACATCAGTATCTGGTACGAGGGTGAGGATTCTGATCCTCGCAGAACACAAGAACCTTTCCCGGAAGTTCAAGTCGCCACTCAAGGTGCTGGGCAAGGTTGCCACCGCGTCCACTCTCGACAAGGCGAGACGGTTTGCGGCCGATAAGGTTCTGGCCGCGGCTAACCGCTGGCGGGAGGACGTGGCGGCGTCGGAAAGCAGGCCTGGCCCCGTCGCCGAGCTCACGGCGGAGGATGTCTACGCCGCGCTCAGCCCAGCCGGCATCGAGGTCCCCCAGCGCGGCCACGTGGCCGTCGAGTTCGATGACGGCTACCTCTTCGGCGGCCACCCCGTCACTGTCATGGTCAAGCGCAACGGAACCCCGGCCTCGGTGGAGCTCGACGCCTAGCGCTGCTCCCGCATCCGAGTGATGACGTTCTGCGCCGAGATGAGGCACATGGGCACGCCCACCCCGGGCACCGTGGTGCCGCCGGCGTAATAGAGGTTGCTGAGCTTCCGGGAGACGTTGCGCCCGCGGAAGAACGCCGATTGCCGCAGCGTATGTGCCGGTCCCACCGCGCCGCCGGACCAGGAATTGTACTGCTCGGCAAAGTCGGAGGGACCGAGCGTGCGCTGCACTACGATTCTGTCCTGCAAGTCCGTAATCCCGGCCCAGTCGGCCAGCTGCGCCACGGCGGCCGCGGCGATCTCAGAAACGCGCGGGGAGGCCACCGCCCCGTAGGCGTCTCCGTGCCCGAAGCGTTCTTCTGCCGGTACCGGCACGAGGATGAAGAGGTTCTCGCAGCCCTCCGGCGCCACGGTGGGGTCGGTGGCTGACGTCTTCGATACGTAGATCGATTCGGACGCCCCCAGCGGCCGCGCGGGCTCCGGGCCGTGAAAGACCGCCCGGAAGTCCGGGGTCCAGTCCTTGCTGAACAGCAACGTGTGGTGCTGGAGTTCGGGTAGGGCACCACGCACGCCGAGGAAGACCAGAACGGTGCCAATGCCCGGGTCGCGCCGCGCAAAGTAGCGCTCCGGGTAGGTGCGGGCCCACGCAGGCAGAAGGGCGGTTTCGGTGTGGTGGAGGTCGGCGGCGGAGACGACGGCGTCGGCGGTCAGCCGGGTACCTCCGTCAAGCAGGACGCCCGTCGCCCTTCCTTCCGCGCACTCGATGGCGGTGACGGCAGTCCCCAGCAGGAAGTTCGCGCCCGCGGCCTGGCGAGCGATGGCCTCCACCACCGCCGCGAACCCGCCCTGCGGGTAGCGCACGCCCTCCACCAGATCCGTGTGGCTCATCAGCGAATACAGCGCCGGCGCGGCGGTCGGTTCCGTGGACAGGAACACCGCCGGATAGGTCAGCACCTGCCGCAGGCGATAGTCCGCAAACCGCGCCGCCACGTGTCGGTTCAGCGAGCGCGCCAGCAGCAGCGCCAGTGTGCCGAGGCGCTTGGCGACGTCCCCCCGAACCAACTCGTAAGGCCGCGCAAACGTGGTGTACAAGAAGTTCCGCAGCGCCACGCCGTACACCTCGGTAGCTTGTGCGAGGTATTCGCGGACCCGGGCACCGGCGCTGGGCTCGAGGGATTCGAAGAGCTGCGCCACGCGGTCGACTCCAGTCTCGACGTCGAGGTAGGCGCCGTCCTCGTTGTAGATGCGGTAGGCCGGGGAGAGGTCCACCAGGTTAAGCTCGCGCGCGGTCGAGGTGCCGCAGGCGCGGAAGAACTCGTCGAAGGCCTCGGGCATGAGATACCAGGAGGGGCCGGTGTCGAAGCGGAAACCGTCAATCTCCAGCCGGCCGGCGCGCCCGCCGACGTCGCGGCGTTGCTCCACCACGGTGACCTCATAGCCTTCGCGCAGGAGCAGGGCGGCGGTGGCGAGTCCCGCGATGCCCGCGCCAATGACAACGACGTGCTGTCTCATAGCGCCTCCACCGCCGCGCGGCTGATCAGGATGGCCTTCCGGCCAGGGGGCACGGACACGCGTGTGTGGGTGATATCGGCGGCCGGGGTGGCGGCGAGGCGGTCCGTGAGCTCGGAAAACAGTGCGGTAGCCGCCGCGACGCCGGTGCGGGAGCCGCGGGGTAGCCGCGCCGTGGCGGCCCGCGCCACCTTAAGGTCCGCGCGGATGTCCGCGATGAGCTCCTGCTTCTGCGGCTCAGTCAGACGGGCCGGGTCTGGCACGGTGGGGAAGTAGGCGCGGCCCAGCTCGGTGGTGTCCTCGTGGAGGTCGCGCAGGAAGTTGATTTTTTGGAAGGCTGCGCCGAGTCGCCGTGCGCCGTCGTCAAGCTCCGGCGGGTAAGGCCGGCCCGAATAGAAGGCGGAGAGGCACAGTAGACCGATGACCTCTGCGGAGCCGCACACGTACTCGTCGAAGCTGGCCTGGGTGTGGGCGGTGCGCGTGAGATCGCAGCGCATGGAGGCGAAGAACCGCGCCACGTGCGCATCCTCAAAGCCGCAGCGGCGGGCTGAGAGCGCATAAGCGTGCACGATAGGGTCGGCGTGGAAGCGCTGGGTGTGGGCGGCGCGCACGGTGGCCTCATAAGCGTCCAAGAGCGCGGCTGCATCGTGGGGAGGCAGGCCAGCGTCGACGATTTCGTCGGCCGTGCGCACCATGGCGTAGAGGTTGCGGATGTCCGTCCTGACCTGTGGTTGCAGCAGGCGGGTGGCCAGGGAAAAGCTGGTGGAGTAGTGACGCATCACCTGCGCCGCGGCGGCCTCGGCGCTGCGATCGTAGCGTTCCAGAGCGGACAAAGAAGCGCGCATGGCTCATATTTTAGACCACATGCGTCACACAACTCACCGTGGGCACGATAGGGTGGTGACGTTACTTTCCCCATCTATAAGGAGAATACGTCCATGACCACCCCAACCATGACTGCCGCGGCCCGCGCTGTCGACTTGTTTAAGCAGTACGGCCAAGGAGATACCGCAGTCACCGCGTTGGACCACGTCAACGTCGAGTTTGCGCGCAATACCTTCACCGCCATCATGGGCCCGTCCGGCTCCGGCAAGTCCACGCTGATGCACACCATGGCAGGCCTAGATTCCGCAACCTCCGGCTCGGCGTTCATCGGTGACACGGACATGTCGCAGCTGCGCGACAAGGACATCACCACCCTGCGCCGCGACCGCCTGGGCTTTATCTTCCAGTCCTTCAACCTGGTCCCGACTCTGACCGCGGCGGAGAACATCACCCTGCCCACCGATATCGCGGGCAAGAAGGTGGATCAGGCGTGGTTCGACGAGGTAACTCAGCGCCTGGGCCTGGCGCAGCGCCTGTCGCACCGCCCGGCGGAGCTGTCCGGCGGACAGCAGCAGCGCGTGGCCTGTGCCCGCGCCCTGGTCTCGCGTCCGGAGATCATTTTTGGCGATGAGCCCACCGGTAACCTCGACTCGAATTCTTCGGCCGAGGTCCTCGACATTCTGCGTACCGCCGTGGACCAGGACGGCCAGACCGTGGTGATCGTTACCCACGACGCCAAGGCTGCCTCCTACGCCGACCGCGTTGTCTTCCTGGCGGATGGCCACCTGGTCAACGAGCTGCACAACCCGACCATGGAGTCCATCCACGCAGTGATGGCAGAAATCGAGGGCTAGAGCATGGCCACGAAGACGACGATGCGCACGGTGTCCGTGCGCAACATCCTGGCGCACAAGCTGCGCCTCGCCCTGACGCTGCTGGCCGTGGTGCTCGGCACCGCGTTTATTTCCGGCTCCTTCATGTTCACCAACTCGCTGTCGAATACCTTCGACTCCGCCGTGTCCACCGCCTTTACCGGCGTGGACGCTGCGGTCAGTCAGAAGGAGGACGGCCCGCTGCTGGATCAGAAGATGCGCGATGACATCGCCGCCGATCCGGACGTGCGGGCGGTGAACATGCAGAGCAGCCAGACCGTCGTGGTGGCCGATGCGAATGCGGAGGCCTTCCAGACCGGCGGTGGCACCGCGAGCGTTGAGCCGTACTACCCGGCCGACCAGGTGGTGGGGGAGGCCGCCGAGCTTGTCGACGGCTCCGAGCCGAACGGCACCGGAGAAGTCCTCATCAACGACTCGGCCGCGGAGAAGTTCGGTATCCAGCTGGGCGATACGCTGACCGTGGTCCACCCGGATCAGCGCGACGAGGTCAAGGTCGTGGGCGTGTTCAAGCCCACCGTGGAGCAGGGCTCCAGCCTGAGCCTGCAGATGGCCAACGACGCGTTTAGTGAGCGCTACGGCAACTCCTCCCAGCTCAAGGTCGCCGCGGCCGAGGGCGTGAGCGCGGACGAGCTGGTGGATCACCTCAACCAGACCTTCGAGGTGGACGCGGAGTCCGGACAGAAGCTCGCGGACGAGATATCGGATCAGATCTCCTCGGCGCTGAAGTTTGTCAACTACTTCCTCATCGCCTTCGGCCTCATCGCACTGCTCGTGGGCACGTTTATCATCGCGAATACGTTCTCCATGATCGTCGCCCAGCGCACCAAGGAGTTCGCGCTGCTGCGCGCCCTCGGTGCGTCCCGCGGGCAGATCACGCGCTCCGTGGTGACGGAGGCCCTGCTCGTCGGCCTAGTCGGCTCCGCGGTCGGCGTGGTGGCCGGCATCGGTCTGGTGGCGGCCATCAAGGCGGTCTTTAAGGCGCAGGGCATGCCCATGGACGGCGGCCTGGGCCTGAGCGTCAGCGCCGTGGTGGTGCCGCTGATCCTCGGCGCGGTGGTCACCGTGGTTTCTGCGTGGGCGCCGGCGCGCCGCGCGGGTGCGGTCAAGCCAGTGGAGGCCATGCGCACCACGGAGTCCGCGGCGGGCTCCTCGCTGATGGTCCGCACCATCCTGGGCGGCCTGCTGCTCGCGGCCGGTGTCGTGTTTACCCTCCTGGGCGTGTTCCTGGGCGGCGGCACGGGCCTGCGCGCATCACTCGTCGGCCTGGGCGCGCTCGACCTTATCGTCGGCTTCTTCCTCGCCGGCCCGGCCATCTCGCTGCTGATTGTGCCGGGCATCGGGCGCGTCGTGGGCGCGCCGTTCGGCGCGGTGGGCAAGCTCGCCGCCACGAACTCCGCGCGCAACCCGCGCCGCACCGCGGCCACCGCCTTCGCCCTCATGCTGGGCGTGGCCCTGGTGACGGCGATTGGCATGCTGGGCGCGACCATGAAGGCCTCGGTCTCCGACGCCGTGGATGAGAACATTCGCGCTGACTACCTGCTCTCCGGGCCGTCGTCTGGCAGCTTCCCCACGCCGAACGAAACGGCCCAGCGCGCCCGCGATACCGAGGGCGCGGGCCAGGTCGTGGCTCTGAGCGCCGGCCCGCTGGCGGTCGACGGCCAGGCCTCCATGAACTATGGGCCCGAGATGACCATGAGCCAGGTCCTCGACGGCAACGCCGATGACGTCTTTAACCTGACCGCCGCGGACGGCTCCCTGGCAACGGGCGATGAACCAGGCTTCATTGCCGATAAGGACCTGGCCGCGGAGAATGGCTGGAAGGTCGGCGACAGCTACGAGCTCACCGGCCCCGATCCGTCCCGCACCGCCCAGGTGAAGCTGCTCGGCACCTACGAGCCCTTCCAGATGCTGCCGGGGCTGGCCGTGTCCCAGTCGGCGGCCGCGGAGGTCCTCGACCCCGCGTCGCTGGATATCACCATGGTGGGCGTCAACGCGGACGAGGGCTTTGACCTCGAGACGCTGCGCTCCAACCTGGAGGAGGCCGTCAAGGACCTCGTGGTGGTGCAGGTGCGCACCGGCGAGGAGTACGCGGGTGAGGCCGCGGGCATGATCGACCAGATGCTCACCATCCTCTACGCGCTGCTGGCCCTGGCGGTCATCATCGCCGTGCTGGGTATTATCAACACCCTCACCCTCGGCGTTATCGAGCGCCGCCAGGAGATCGGCATGCTGCGCGCGGTGGGCACGCAGCGCGGCCAGATCCGCACGATGATCACCGTGGAGTCGGTGCAGATTGCGCTCTTCGGCGCCATCATCGGCATCCTCATGGGCCTCGGCTTGGGCTGGGCGTTTATCGCCGTGCTTGCCGACGACGGCCTCGACTCCGCCACCGTCCCGTGGCCGATGCTCATCATCATGCTCGTCGGCTCGGCTCTCGTGGGCGTGCTCGCCGCCATCTGGCCGGCTCAACGCGCGGCGAAGACCCCGCCGCTCGACGCCATCGCCGACTAGGCCAGGAGGGAGCCTACCCAGGCTCCGCGCCAGGCCACCACGATGCCCAAACCAACGGTCCAGAACAGGTAACGCGCCAAGCGCCACCAGCGCTTGGCCTTTATCATTTCTCCGAGCTCTTTCGCCAGCGTGGACCACGTCGACAGGCCGCCGGCAAGGCCGGCCGCCAGCAGGGGGACAAAGAATTCGGGGGCGGCCGTGTTCGCGGCGTATCCATACGCCACGCCGGCCGCTGCTGCACCCGCGATATTTGCGGCGAAGGTACAAGCGGGGGAGGGGAGAATGCGGGTTAGCGCGAAACGCGCGCAGCCGCCTAAGAACCCGCCAATCAGTACGGCGAGGGCGGAGATGAGGATCATGCGGGCCTCCGGGAGACGTCGCCAAGCAGGTAGGCCCCTGTACACCCCACCACGGTAGCCAGGACGTACCCGCCAGCCTGCGCGGGCTCAAACCCAGAGGTGAGGTACGCAAAGGTGGCAAAGCTGGTGAACCCACCCAAGAAGCCCGTGCCCCAGAAGGCCGGCGGCTTGGCATAGCCCATGATCGCGCTGCCCACAATGTTGATCAGCAGCAGCGGCAGCGCACCGCCGCCGAGGAGAGCAGAAAGGCCGAACCGCGCCAGCGCACCCAGCGCCGCCCCGCAGCCGACGAGAATGGTCTGTGGCATGGACACCATCCTAATTGGGATGCGAAACCTCCGCAAAGCAGGCAAGCTAAAGGTACATCCACGTCTTTTAGGCACGTCTTTTAGGAGGACCCACCATGGCACACGAGCGCGCCGGCCAACTTGCCCAGCCTTCCGACCTCATCGACATCGCGGAGCTGGTCACCGCCTACTACACCCGCACCCCCGACGCCGATAACCCCGACCAGCAGGTCGCCTTCGGTACCTCCGGACACCGCGGCTCCGCCCTGGACACCGCCTTCAACGAGGCCCACATCCTGGCCATTACCCAGGCCATCGTGGACTACCGCGCCCAGCAGGGCACGACCGGCGCCATCTTCATCGGCCGCGATACCCACGCGCTGTCCGAGCCCGCCATGGTCTCCGCCCTCGAGGTGCTCCTGGCCAACGAGCTGGAGGTCCGCGTCGACGACCGCGGCCGCTACACCCCAACGCCGGCCGTCTCCCACGCCATCCTGGCGAACCCAGGCACCGACGGCATCGTCATCACGCCTTCCCACAACCCGCCGCGCGACGGCGGCT
This sequence comes from Corynebacterium axilliensis, assembly GCF_046097495.1. NCBI lineage: Bacteria > Bacillati > Actinomycetota > Actinomycetes > Mycobacteriales > Corynebacteriaceae > Corynebacterium > Corynebacterium axilliensis. Next base: position 1,368,643 of record NZ_CP175768.1, on the reverse strand, counting down.
TCAAGTACAACCCGCCCACCGGCGGCCCGGCGGATACGGACGCCACCGACTGGATTGCCGCTCAGGCCAACGACTACCTGCGCGCCGGGCTCGAGGGCGTCAAGCGCGTACCGGTTAGTGGAGTGCTCGATGAGCGCTGCGTGAAGCACAATTACCTGGATACCTACGTGGCGGACCTGGCGAACGTGGTGGATATGCAGGCCATCAAGGACGCCGGCGTGCGCATCGGCGCGGACCCGATGGGTGGCGCGTCCGTGGATTACTGGGCGGCGATTGCGGAGCATTACGGGCTCAACATGACCGTGGTGAATCCGGAGGTGGATGGCACCTTCCGCTTCATGACCCTGGACACCGACGGCAAGATCCGCATGGACTGCTCCTCGCCGGACGCGATGGCCTCCCTGGTGGCCAACCGCGACAAGTACGACCTGGCCACGGGCAACGACGCGGACTCCGACCGCCACGGAATCGTCACCCCGGACGCCGGCCTGATGAACCCCAACCACTACCTGGCCGTGGCCATCGAGTACCTGTTTAGCCACCGCCCGCAGTGGGGTGAGGCCGGAGTGGGCAAGACGCTGGTGTCCTCCTCCATGATTGACCGCGTGGTGGAAAGCCTCGGCCGCGAGCTCGTCGAAGTGCCGGTGGGCTTCAAGTGGTTTGTGCCGGGGCTTGTCGACGGCTCCTTGGGCTTCGGCGGCGAAGAATCCGCCGGCGCGTCCTTCCTGCGCTTCGACGGCACCGTCTGGTCCACGGACAAGGACGGCATCATCCTGGACCTCTTGGCCGCGGAAATCCTCGCGGTGACCGGCAAGACCCCCTCCCAGCGCTACGCCGAGCTAGCGGAAGAATACGGCGCGCCGGCCTATGCGCGCACCGACGCACCGGCGACCCGCGAGCAAAAGGCCGTGCTCAAGAAGCTGTCCCCAGAGCAGGTCACCGCGACCGAGCTGGCGGGCGAGGAGATCGTGTCCAAGCTCACCGAGGCACCCGGCAACGGCGCGGCCATCGGCGGGCTCAAGGTGACCACGGAGAACGCCTGGTTCGCCGCCCGGCCCTCCGGCACCGAGGACAAGTACAAGATTTACGCCGAGAGCTTCCTGGGTGAAGAGCACCTCGCGCAGGTCCAGCAGGAGGCGCAGGCTTTGGTCGCGGAGGTGCTGGGGTAGGCGTCGTCAAGCACTGCATAACCCGTGAGCGGGAGAGATTTGTGCTACATCTAGGCTGAATAAAATCCGGCGTGTGAATAGTCGCGGGCCGGGTTTGTTAGAGTGAGCCGCGTGGCACACAAGAAGATGAGCGTGGTACTGGACGTTATCAGTGCCTTCGCGCGGTTTTACATGGCATACATCTGGATTAAAGCGGGCGTGTCCAAATTCTCGGACCAGCTCGCCGTAACCCAGAACATCAAGGCCTACGAGATTTTCACGCCGGAATGGTCGGGCTACCTGTCCTACCTGATCGGGCCGCTGGAAGTATGCGGTGGCCTGCTGCTGCTGTTGGGCCTGTTCCTGCGCCAGTCGGCGTGGGTAGGCCAGGTGGTGCTGATCCTATTCATGATTGGTATCGCCCAAGCGTGGCTGCGCGGGCTGGGAATCGACTGCGGTTGCTTCTCCGCCAACCCCGACGAGGACGCACAGGTGATGAACTACATGATGACCCTGCTGCGCGACATCTTCTACTCTGTCCTCATGGTGTGGACCATCAAGCGTCCATTCACCAAGTTCGCACTGCACCCCTAGGTAGGGTGTGTAGGATTTCCGTTCGTTCCATAAACGTCATACAAGGCAAGGTTGTTCAATGAGTACAGTTAAAGACCCCACCGCCAAGGGCAATAGCGGATTCCTGTGGGGCATCGGTGTTCTCTTGGTAATTATCGCCGTCGTGCTCGGCTTCATCTTCTACCAAAACCGTGGCGCCAACATGCAGGGCTTGGAGGGGTTTGCCAAGGAGAACGTCAACATGGAGATGTCCTTTGGTGATAACGCCGTCACCCTCAAGGCCGCCGACGCCAAGGATGCGCCCGAGGTTGAGCTGTACGAGGACTACTCCTGCCCGCACTGCTCCGATCTGGCCAAGGAGACCGATGGTCAGATGAAGGAAAAGATTGAGCAGGGCAAGCTCATCGTAAAGGTGCGCACCCTCAACTTCCTCGACGGCAGCCAGAACGGCATCGAGAGCATCAAGTCCAACGACGGGCACTCCTCCAAGGCAGCAGCCGCGATGGAGCAGGTGGCCAAGTCGGGCGACGTGCAGCTCTACTGGAACCTGCGCAAGTACCTCATGGATGAGCAGTCCAAGGTCTACAACAAGTGGGAGATGAACGACTTCGCCGAGGCCGCCAAGACCCTGGGCGCGGATGAGGAGACCGTCTCCGCCATCAAGGACGCACCGGTGGGCAAGGGCAACGCCCTGGTGACCGCGAACTACGAGAAGCTCGAGGGCGACACCGGCAGCGTGTCCTCGCCGCGCGTCATCAAGGATGGCAAGGACATTCCGGAGGACGACAAGACCTCCATCATGGAGTGGGTTGACCTCGTTGCCGCCAAGTAGGCGCGTGTAAAAATACCGCGCCTTAACTCGCGATTTGGTGAGTGAAAACTGAGGCGATATATTGTTACGAGTTGCAACCGCGAAGGTTGCACCTCGTATGAGGGGCTATGGCGCAGCTGGTAGCGCACCACACTGGCAGTGTGGGGGTCACGGGTTCGAATCCCGTTAGCTCCACTTAAAAATTCAATATCTTTGGGGCTATGGCGCAGCTGGTAGCGCACCACACTGGCAGTGTGGGGGTCACGGGTTCGAATCCCGTTAGCTCCACGTACGGCCGTCTCCTTGCAGGGAGGCGGCCTTTTTCTATGCTGGGGGACATGGATGTTTTCACCAAGACTGTGTCCCGCCCAGACCAAGCCGGTGCGGAGGCCGCCGGGTTGCGGTGGCTTGCGCAGGCGCGTGGCGACGTCGTCGTGGACGTCACTGGCTACACCTCCACCTCCATCAGCACGCGCCGGGTGGTACAGGCTCGGCCGAGTGCGTCCGCGGCCCGCTCCTTCGGTGCCGCGTTGCGCGCGGTCCATGAGGCGGGTGCGCCCGCCTTCGGCGCGCCACCGGAGGGCTGGGACGGGGCGAACTTCATCGGGCGCGTGGAGCAACCCTGTGAACCGTGCGGGCAGTGGGGCGAGTTCTACGCCGAGCAGCGCGTGCTTCCCTTCATCGGTGGGCTGCCGCGGGGGCTGCAGGAGGTCGTGCAGCAGGCGTGCGAGGCCATCGAGGCGGCCGACTGGGACGTGCAGCCCGCGCGCATTCACGGCGACTTGTGGGCGGGCAACGTGCTGTTTACGGAGTCTTCGGCGGTGATGATCGATCCCGCCGCGCATGGCGGCCACCCGTGGACCGACCTGGCCATGCTGGAGCTGTTCGGCACGCCGTTCTATGAGGAAATTCTCCGCGGCTACGGCGCACCCAAGGACTACGAGCAGTGGGTGCCCATGCATCAGCTGCATCCGCTGGCGGTGCACTCCATGACGCATGGGCCTGCGTACTACGGCCCTCTCGGACGGGCGGCGGAGGCTACTCTCGACGCCTTGCGTTAGCGCGATCACCGAATTCCCCGTCAACCTGGTGTGGTTGGCGGGTTTCGGTGTTTGTGGTGGGTGCAGGCTGTCTAGCTTGGTGGTTTCTCGGCGGCGAGTCTGGCGAGGGCTTGTTGGTATTCGGGTGTGGCGGTGATTGGCACGCCCCAGGGTGGGATGTATCCGATTCCGTCTTTCATTCTGAAGACGTAGCCGCGGCCTGTGGGTTTCGACGGGTCATCATCGTTGATGCCGTTGTGATAGGCGCACAGGAAGGTCAGGTTCTTGATGTTGGTTAGCCCGCCTGCTTGCCAGGGGATGATGTGGTGGACCTGGCAGTAGTCGGCCGGCTTGTTACACCCTGGGCGTGAGCAGGTTTGGGTTTCGGCGCACAGGGTGAGGCGTTGTTTCCAGTTTGCGTGGCGTTCAACTCGGTAGGAGTTGATGGGTCCTTCTACTGGGTGGGTAATGGTGGCGTAGCCTATTTCGGCGAATTTGTGGGTAAGAAACTCTGCCCCGGTCATGCGGGCACCATTGGTGAGTTGGAGTTCGATTTCGTCGCCGTCTCCGTTGATGATGCGGTCGAATTCGTCCAGGGTGACAACGACTTGAGCGTGCACGGCAGGCCTAGTGCCGGTGTTACCGCCCAGGATGACGGTTGTGGCGGCGTCGAGCAGGTTGGTGGGGTTGACGGATTCGAGGGTGCCGCGGATATCAGCAATGACTGTTGGGGTGTCGGTGATGGTGACGGAGTTGGGGCCTTGCTTGCGGTAGGTGAAGCGTACCCCGGGTTTGTGTTCGCGTTTCTCTTTAAGTTCTTTGAGGCGTTTTACGGCGACTTCGCGGATTTTGTGGGCTGGTGTGGCCGCCAGGCGTGCGCGCAGGTTCCAGGCGTCGAGTTCTTTCTTGACGCGGTTGGCGTAGGACTCGATGAGGTTAAGGGTGGCTAGGCCGTGCTTTTGGGCTATAGCCGCGGTGCGGGCTTTGCGTTGTTTACCAGTGAAGCGGGTAGGGCCGAAGTAGATGCGGTGCAGGCGTGCGAGTTCTGCGGCATCACTGGCGTCGGCGCCGAGCGCGCGGAGCTTGTCGGGTGAGCTGGATGCGTTCTCCACTAGCGTCATCCCCGAGTTGCGGTAGTGGAAGTAGGTTTCTAATACCCCCATGGGCACTGAGATTAAAGCACCCTAGGGGAGCCTGCAACCGGAGGCGGATTATTGCGGGCCGGGCGGCATGATGCGCTTGTGGGCGCCGCGGTGCCAAAGGGTTTCGATGCGCGATTGGGCGTCGGCAGGCACGGCCTTGCCCTCGAGGTAATCATCGATGTGGGTGTAGGTGACGCCGAGGGCTTCTTCGTCGGAAAGCAGTGGGCGGTCGTCCTCCAAGTCCGCGGTGGGGACCTTCTTCCACGTGGACTCCGGCGCGCCGAGGTGCTCCAGGAGCTGCGCGCCCTGGCGCTTGTTGAGCCCGGCGAGGGGAAGGATGTCGGCAGCGCCGTCGCCCCACTTGGTGAAGAAGGCAGTGACGTTTTCCGCGGCGTGGTCGGTGCCGATGACCAGCGCGCCGACCTCGCCGGCCAGCGCATACTGCGCGGTCATGCGCAGGCGCGCCTTGAGGTTGCCCCGGTTGAAATCTCCCAGCGAGTCCTGCTGCAGGGCGCTGGCCACGGCGCCGTCGAGAGCCGCGGTGGCGTCCGCGATGTTGACGGTGAGGCGGTAGTCGGGCTGGATGAAGTCGAGGGCAATCTGCGCATCGTCCTCGTCGGCCTGCACGCCGTGGGGAAGCCGCACGGCCCAGAAGTGCGCGCCGTCGACGCGGGAGACCGCCAGCTGCGCCAGACGTCCGGCCAAGGTGGAGTCCTGGCCGCCAGAAATTCCCAGGGCAAAGCCCTTCGCGCCGGTGGTGCGCAGGTAGTCAACTAAGAATGTGACGCGGCGCTCAACCTCTTCTGCTGGATCGATACAGGGCTTGACACCCAGGGCTTTTATGATGTCGTGCTGCAGTTCTGCGGATTCGTGTGACATGACGCCCATGGTAGCCGCCTGCGAGAATGGGAACTCGTGAACAGTGATACTTATGTCGTGCTCGTCGCCGGGGTAGCCGCCCTGGGCGGCCTCCTCTTCGGCTACGACACCGGTGTGATGTCCGGCGCCCTCCTCTTCGTCGGGCCGGAATTCGGCATGTCCGCCCACGAGGAGGGGCTGGTGACCTCGATGCTGCTGGTCGGCGCGGCGGTCGGCGCGCTTGTGGCCGGGCGCGTGGCGGGCAGCATCGGGCGGCGCCGCACGCTCATCGCCGGCGGACTGATTTTCGTGGCGGGGTCTGTGTGGTGCGCGCTGTCGGGCTCGGCTACTGAGCTCGCCGCCGCCCGCACGTTCCTCGGTGTGGCGGTGGGCGCGGTGTCCATCGTCTCTCCGATGTACATCTCCGAAATCACTCCGGCGGCCGTGCGGGGCCGGATGGTCTCGCTCAATACGCTCATGATCGTCGTCGGACAGCTGCTGGCATACGGGGTGAACTCGCTGCTGGCCGCTAGCGGGAGCTGGCACTGGATGCTGGGGCTGGCCGCGGTCCCGGGCGCCGTACTTGCGCTCGGCATGTTTTTCCTCCCAGACACCCCGGCCTGGCTTAAAGCTCAGGGCCGCGCGGACGACGCCGCCGCGGTGAGCGCCCGGGTCGGCGCGCAGGGAGCGGAGCTGGAACACAACGGGCGGCCGAGCACAGGCGAATGGCAGGCTGCGCGACGCCACCGCTGGATGCGCTGGGCCATAGCGCTCGCCATGCTCATGGGCCTGACCCAGCAGATTACAGGTGTTAACGCCATCGTGTACTTCGCGCCCACCATGATGAACCAGGTGGGCATTTCCACCGCCAATTCGGTGTACACGTCGATGGTCATTGGCGCGGTGTCGGTGGCCGCGTGCGTGGTTGGCATGCGTGTGGTGGACCGCCTGGGGCGCCGGCGGCTGCTCCTCGCGGGCTTGAGCGGCAACGTGGTCTCGCTCGTGGTGCTGGCCGTGGCCTATCACTTCGCCCACACGTCCACGGCCATGGCCCTGGTGTCGCTGGCCTGCATGGCGGCGTTCATCGCCTTCCAGCAGGCGGCGGTCTCCCCGGCGACGTGGCTGCTGATGTCGGAGATCGTGCCGCCCGCGGTCCGCGGCGTGGGCATGGGCATTGCCGGGCTGGCGCTGTGGGTGAGCAACTGGGTGGTCGCGCAGTTCTTCCTGCCGGTCGTCGAGTGGCTGGGAGGCTCTCTGGCCTTCGGAATCTTCGCGGTGTTGGGGCTCGTCGCGGTGGGATATACGCGGGCGCTGGTGCCGGAAACAGCGGGGGAGAGCCTCGAGGACGTCGCCAAGCAGCTGCGCTCTCGCTACTCCGAACGGTGAGTGTTTTGGTTATGGCGCGCGCGTGGGGTAACATTTTTCCTCGTGTCATTGCTGGGCGTTTGCCCGGCTGTGCTTTGAACTAACCATTCGCATGAAGTTTGCGCATAACGAAAGGAGCGCCCGATGAAGGTTCGCAAGTCGCTTCGGTCGCTGAAGAAGAAGCCGGGCGCCCAGGTTATTCGCCGCCACGGTAAGGTCTTCGTGATCAACAAGAAGGATCCGCGCTTCAAGGCTCGCCAGGGCTAAGAAACGAGTTTCCTCGTCTCCGCCTTCCCCACATTGTTGGGGGAGGCGGATTTTTTATGCCCACTTGCCTGGACAGATGCGGTTTAATGAATATAATTATCGCGCGGGCTTCAGCAGGGGCCCGGCAGGTGGTTGAAAGAAAGAAGAATAATGAACAAGCGTCTCGTGGCGGCGGCGTGCGCTGCCGTAGTGGGGTTGTCTGTCCCGGTGGCTCAGGCTACGGAAGTGGAATTTGAAAGCTTGGCCGATCCGTCGCTGGGGATCAATGATCCCTCGTGTGCGCCCAGCGGCGAGGTGCGCGAACCGGTGGTGCTCCTGCACGGTACGTCGGACAACGCGTCGACGTGGGACGAGCTCATCCCGGTCCTGCAGGAGCAGGGCATGTGCGTGTGGGCCTTTGACTACGGCGCGGACGACGTCACGCTGCAGAACGCCAACCCGCGCACCAAAGCGATTGCGGACCTCGATGACTCGGCTCGCGAGATTGCGCAGCAGATCGACTACGTGCGCGAGGTGACCGGCAGTGACAAGGTGAACTTGGTGGGCCACTCGCAGGGTGGCCTGCATATTAAGACCTACACGCAGATGTATGGCTCGCCGGAGCACGTTGCCCACGCGGTGGCCATCGGCGGTAATTTCCACGGCACCACGCTCAACGGGATGGGTACGGTGCTGGCAAAGGTGATTGCGGCCATGCCGAACTTCGCCCGCTTCATGGCGAGCTCTGCAGGCATCCAGCAGGTGGTCGGCGCGGAGTTCATTGAGCACCTCAACACGCTGCCGGATACGGCACCGGGGCCGCTGTATACGTCGATTTACTCGCCTGCCGACGTCACCGTGACCCCGAATTCCTCTTCCATGCTCGCGGCTGTCGACGGCGCGGACGTGGTCAACATCGACCTGGGAGAGCTGTGCGGGGCGCAGCCGCAGCACCCGGACCTGCCGCGGGATCCCATGGTGATGAGCCAGGTGCTCTTTGGCCTGACGCGTGAGGCCGGCCAGGAGGCTGATTCCAGCACCTGCGTCGAGCCGGTGCGCGGCTAGACTGCACGAGCCCGGAGAGCGACGGGGCGAGGCCTGAGCGGGCCGCGCCCCGTTTGTGGATTTTGTCACAAAGTAGGTGAACGTTTCGTAAACGCGCAGGAAATACCACCCGTGTAGTTACGGCGGTGGGGACGGGTGCGTGAGCGGGGTGTCAACATGTGGGGTTGCGGCGGCTTACAACCTGGGAATATCAGCCATGTAACTACTACATATTGTGCCGCTTGCGGTGTTTCGGCACAAAGTATAGTGTCGTTGATGTTGCTCGGGAGGTGGTCCGGAACCGCCTCGCCGAACTGAGAAACCTCCAGTAAACCGTCAGATACCAGCCAGTTATTCCGACAGTTATCTCGTAACCTGACGTTGCGAGCAGTGCAGTAGAGCAGAAGGAAGCCACCACATGACCATCACCCTGTACACCAAGCCCGCTTGCGTCCAGTGCAACGCCACCAAGAAGGCCTTGGACCGCGCTGGGCTCGACTACACCACCGTCGACGTCACTGTGGACGACGAAGCACGCGACTACGTCATGGCCCTAGGCTACGTCCAGGCTCCCGTCGTTGAAGCAAACGGTGAGCACTGGTCCGGCTTCCGCCCGGACCGCATCAAGGCCCTGTCCTCCCTGGCGGCCAGCGCCTAATTATCGCCATGTTGGTTGTGTATTTTTCTTCCGCCACGGAAAATACCCACCGCTTCGTCGAGAAGCTCGGCCTGCCCAGCGCGCGCATCCCGCTGCGCTTGACGGACGAACCCCTCGTGGTCAACGAGCCCTACGTGCTGGTGTGTCCGACGTACGGGGGAGGGGCGTCGATAAGCAAGCAGAACACTCGGCCCGTACCGAAGCAGGTCATCCGCTTCCTCAACAACGAACACAACCGCAGCTTTATCCGCGCGGTTGTGGCCGGCGGAAACAGCAACTTCGGCACCGACTTTGGCAAGGCCGGCGACGTCATTGCCGCCAAGTGTAAGGTGCCTTATGTGTACCGCTTCGAGCTACTCGGCACCGAGGAAGATGTCACAATGTGCCGCGAAGGCTTGCTCGCCAACGCGGCCGCGTTAGGTCTCGCGGCTTAAAACCCCGCGCCTAGCGCTTCTCCTTATTTATATCCCTTCTCTCCGCACCGTCCGTACAAGAAGAAAGGCCCGTGAACGCCGTGACTACGCAACTGGGTAAGACTGTCGCCGAACCCGTGAAGCCCGCCGAGCAGTTGGACTACCACGCTCTTAACGCGCTGCTCAATCTGTATGACGAGAATGGCCAGATTCAGTTCGACAAGGACCGCGAGGCCGCCAACCAGTTCTTCCTCCAGCACGTTAACCAGAACACCGTCTACTTCCACGACCTGGAAGAAAAAATGCGCTACCTGGTAGACAACAAGTACTACGAGCCGGAGCTGGTCCAGCAGTACGACTTCGACTTCATCAAGTCCCTGTTCAAGCGCGCCTACGCGTTTAAGTTCCGCTTCAAGTCCTTCCTGGGTGCCTACAAGTACTACACCTCCTACACGCTGAAGACTTTCGACGGCCGCCGCTACCTCGAGCGCTTCGAGGACCGCGTGGCCATGACCGCACTCTTCCTTGCGGACGGCGATACCGCCGTGGCCGAGCACCTCGTGGACGAGATCATGACCGGCCGTTTCCAGCCGGCCACCCCGACCTTCCTCAACGCCGGCAAGGCCCAGCGCGGCGAGCTGGTCTCCTGCTTCCTGCTGCGCATCGAGGACAACATGGAGTCCATCGGCCGCTCCATCAACTCCGCCCTGCAGCTGTCCAAGCGCGGCGGCGGCGTGGCACTCCTGCTGTCCAACATCCGCGAGTCCGGCGCGCCGATTAAGCACATTGAGAACCAGTCCTCCGGTGTCATCCCCGTGATGAAGCTGCTGGAGGATTCCTTCTCCTACGCCAACCAGCTGGGCGCCCGTCAGGGCGCGGGCGCGGTGTACCTCAACGCGCACCACCCGGACATCATGAGCTTCCTCGATACCAAGCGCGAGAACGCGGACGAGAAGATCCGCATCAAGACGCTGTCTTTGGGTATTGTCATCCCGGACATCACCTTCGAGCTGGCCAAGCGCAACGACGACATGTACCTGTTTAGCCCGTACGATGTCGAGCGCGTCTACGGCAAGGCCTTCGGCGACATCTCCGTGACTGAGCACTACGAAGAGATGGTGGAGGATCCGCGCATCCGCAAGAAGAAGATCAACGCGCGCCAGTTCTTCCAGACCATCGCGGAGCTGCAGTTCGAGTCCGGCTACCCGTACATCATGTTCGAGGACACCGTGAACCGCGCGAACCCGGTGAAGACCGGCCGCATCAACATGTCGAACCTGTGCTCCGAGATCCTGCAGGTCAACGCTCCCTCCGAGCTGAACGATGACCTGACGTTCAAGACCCTGGGCAGCGACATCTCCTGCAACCTGGGCTCCCTCAATATTGCCGCCACCATGGATTCCCCGGACTTCGCGCTGACCGTGGAGACCGCCATTCGCGGCCTGACGGCCGTGGCGGACAAGACCGCTATTAACTCCGTGCCGTCCGTGCGCAAGGGCAACGATGATTCCCACGCCATCGGCCTGGGCCAGATGAACCTCCACGGCTACCTGGGCCGCGAGCACATCGAGTACGGCTCCGAGGAAGGCCTGGACTTCACCAATGCCTACTTCGCCGCCATCATGTACGCCGCCCTGCGCGCCTCCAACAAGCTGGCCCGCGAGCGCGGGGAGTACTTCACCGAGTTCCCGGAGTCCGAGTACGCCAGCGGCGAGTTCTTTGACCGCTACGACCCGGCCGAGTTCGCCCCGCAGACCGAGAAGGTCAAGGAGCTCTTCGCGGAGTCCTCCATTCACACCCCGACCGCGGAGGACTGGGCGGCACTCAAGGCCGACGTGGCCAAGCACGGCTTGTACAACCGCAACCTGCAGGCGGTGCCGCCGACGGGTTCGATCTCCTACATCAACAACTCCACGTCTTCCATCCACCCGATCGCCTCCAAGATTGAGATCCGCAAGGAAGGCAAGATTGGCCGCGTCTACTACCCGGCGCCGCACATGGACAATGACAACCTGGAGTACTTCAAGGACTCCTACGAGATCGGCTACGAGAAGATCATCGACACCTACGCCGCGGCCACCAAGTACGTGGACCAGGGCCTGTCGCTGACGCTCTTCTTCAAGGACACCGCCACCACGCGCGATATCAACCGCGCGCAGATTTACGCGTGGCGCAAGGGCATTAAGACCCTCTACTACATCCGCTTGCGCCAGATGGCGCTGGAAGGCACCGAGATTGAGGGCTGCGTTTCCTGCATGCTCTAAGGTTCGTCGGGCTGCGGCGCGTCGTGGCGCGCCAGCCCTAAGATGGTGCGGGAAATCTGCTCGGCCGCCGCGGCGTCGCCCGCGTTGATGGCGTCCGCTAGGTTGAGGTGCAGGTCGGCCGTGCCTGACGTCGGGTTGCGCTTGGCGGAGCCGAAGACGGAGCGTCCGCGGACCATGGAGAGCAGGACCGGACTGAGTGCGGCAAACATTTCATTGCCGGAGGCGTGGAGCACCATCGTGTGAAAGCGCAGATCCGTGGCGAGCTCATCGCCCACGCGGCGGGAGGGGGTGACCTCCAGCGTGCGCAGGCGCTGCGCCAGCGCCAAGATTTCGGCCTTCTCCGCGGTGGAGGCCTGCTGGGCGGCCAGCCCCGCGGCCACGGGTTCGATGGCCAGCCGTAGCTGATTGAGGGAGGCGCGCTGATCCTCTTGGGACTTCTCCGAGTTCAAGCGCCAGTTGATAATAGCGGAGTCATAGACGGCCCACTCGCTCAGCGGCAGCACTGTTATGCCCACCCGCCGCGAGGACGCCACCATGCCCAGCTGCTCAAGCGCGCGCATGGCCTCGCGGGCAACGGTGCGGGAAATGTCGAAGCGTGTGCAGATGTCACTGAGCGTGAACCGCTCACCGGCGGGGATGGTGCCGCTGACAATCTCTGCGCCAATGGTATCGAGTACCGTGCTGAGCAGGGGAGCGGACGACTCTTGCGTGGTAGTCAAGGTGGCGAAACCTCCGTGAATCTGGTGCTCTCTCAGGCTAGATAAGAAGACAGTATAAATCCGCGCAGCCTCCGGCTGGGGACGCGTGGGGAGTCGCCCCACGGCGGGGGCTAAGTGGGTACCATGGCGGGGTAACAAACCCGTACTAGCAAGATGAGGTGACGTGCGTGTCTCACGACTACGACGACTACATCGCCAGCCACAAGGCGCCGGTGAAGGCGATCAACTGGAACACCGTTCCGGATGACAAGGATTCCGAGGTGTGGGACCGCCTGACCGGTAACTTCTGGCTTCCGGAGAAGGTCCCGGTGTCGAATGACATTCCCAGCTGGAAGACGCTAACGGAAAAGGAGCAGGAGACGACCATGCGCGTCTTCGCTGGCCTTACCCTGCTGGATACCATCCAGGGCACCGTGGGCGCGGTCTCGCTCCTGCCGGATTCCGTGACTCCCCACGAGGAGGCCGTCTACACCAACATTGCGTTCATGGAGTCGGTGCACGCGAAGTCGTACTCCAATATCTTCATGACCCTGGCCTCCACCCCGATGATCAATGACGCCTTCCGCTGGTCCGAGGAGAATGAGAACCTGCAGCGTAAGGCCAAGATTGTGATGTCGTACTACCAGGGCGACAATCCACTAAAGAAGAAGGTCGCCTCCACGCTGCTGGAGTCCTTCCTCTTCTACTCTGGGTTCTACCTGCCCATGTACTTCTCCTCCCGTGCGAAGCTGACCAACACCGCCGATATCATCCGCCTCATCATTCGTGATGAGGCCGTGCACGGCTACTACATTGGCTACAAGTTCCAGCAGGGCTTCAAGCAGCTCTCCGCCGAGGAACAGGAGGACATCAAGGGCTACGCCTTCGAGCTGCTCTACGAACTCTACGAGAACGAGATTGACTACACCGAAGATCTCTACGACGACCTGGGGTGGACCGAGGACGTGAAGCGCTTCCTGCGCTACAACGCCAACAAGGCGCTGAACAACCTGGGCTTCGAGGGACTCTTCCCAGCCGATGAGACGCGCGTGTCCCCGGCGATCCTTTCTTCGTTGTCCCCGAATGCCGATGAGAACCACGACTTCTTCTCCGGCTCCGGCTCGTCCTACGTCATTGGTAAGGCCGAGGAGACTACGGACGACGACTGGGATTTCTAAACAGTTTTCACTCCTGTCACTGTGGTGACGGGCCGGCGCTTGCCGACGCCCCTCCTAACGCACCCTCTGAGATCATCCGAAAGGTTGATTCTTTCAGGGGGTGCGTTTTCGGCGTTTTGGGCGAGGGTAACCCCCGTCGCTGTGTTCTGGATCACCGCGTTGCGCTGGGGGTTGTGCGGTATGGGCGCAGCGTGGCCGCGCGGGCGGCCCGCGTGCTGGGAGTTCAGCGCGTGGTGCAGCTGTGGGCGGGGTTAACAAGATTGGCGGAAGATAGAAGAGCGCTGGAAATTTGTCTGCTAGGTGCCCTAATATAAGGCGAGTAAACCTAGGTGTTTCACCGTTCTGTCGGCGGCGCGGGCATTCGCGCTGCCGGTGGGGAGGCGAAGCACTTGTTCTTCAGGAGGATTTTATGACCGCTGTGGCGCCACGGCTCGACGATTACGTCGCGCCCACACGCCCTGAGCCGACCGGCAACGGCAAGACCGGTTCCAAGGCTTGGGTTCTACTGACCACCACCGACCACAAGCAGCTGGGCATCATGTACTTGATCATGTCCTTCAGCTTCTTCTTCCTCGGTGGCTTCATGGCCCTGCTGATCCGTGCTGAGTTGTTCACCCCGGGTCTGCAGTTCCTGTCCAACGAGCAGTTCAACCAGCTGTTCACCATGCACGGCACCGTGATGCTGCTGCTGTTTGCAACGCCGGTTGTGTGGGGCTTTTCCAACTACATCCTGCCGCTGCAGATTGGCGCCCCCGACGTGGCCTTCCCGCGTCTGAACGCCTTCGGCTTCTGGATCACCCTGACCGGCGGTATCGTCATGCTGCTCGGCTTCGTCACCCCGGGCGGTGCGGCTGACTTCGGCTGGACCATGTACGTCCCGCTGGCTGACTCCGTCCACACCCCGGGCATCGGCGCGGACATGTGGATCGTGGGCGTCGGCGCCACCGGTGTCGGCACCATTGCCTCCGCGGTCAACATGATCACCACCATCCTGACTCTGCGTGCTCCGGGCATGACCATGTTCCGCCTGCCGGTCTTCACCTGGTGCGTGTTCACCGCCTCCGTCATCGTTCTGATGATCTTCCCGCTGCTGACCGCTGCGGCACTGGGCGTTCTCTATGACCGCAAGCTCGGCGGCCACATCTACGATTCCGCGAACGGCGGCGCCATCCTGTGGCAGCACCTGTTCTGGTTCTTCGGTCACCCTGAGGTCTACGTCCTCGCACTGCCGTTCTTCGGCGTTATCTCTGAGGTCGTCCCGGTCTTCTCCCGCAAGCCGGTCTTCGGCTACATCGGCTTGGTGTTCGCCGTCCTGGCGATTGGCTCCCTGTCCATGGCTGTGTGGGCACACCACCTGTTCGTGACCGGCGCCATCCTGCTGCCGTTCTTCTCCTTCATGACCTTCCTCATCGCCGTGCCGACCGGCGTGAAGTTCTTCAACTGGGTCGGCACCATGTGGAAGGGCCACATCACCTGGGACACCCCGATGATTTGGGCTATGGGCTTCCTGTCCACCTTCCTCTTCGGCGGTATGACCGGCGTCATGCTGGCCTCCCCGGCGCTGGACTTCCACCTCGCGGAGTCCTACTTCCTCATCGCGCACTTCCACTACACCCTGTTCGGTACCGTGGTCTTCTCCGCCTTCGCCGGCCTGTACTTCTGGTTCCCGAAGATGACCGGCCGCATGCTGGATGAGCGTCTGGGCAAGATTCACTTCTGGCTGACCTTCATTGGCTTCCACGGCACCTTCCTGGTTCAGCACTGGGTGGGCAACATGGGTATGCCGCGTCGCTACGCCGACTACCTGGCGTCCGATGGTTTCACGGTCTACAACCAGATTTCCACCATCTTCTCCTTCGTCCTCGGTGCGTCCGTTATCCCGCTGGTGTGGAATGTCTTCAAGTCTTGGCGCTACGGCGAGATCGTCACCGTGGACGATCCGTGGGGCTACGGCAACTCCCTCGAGTGGGCTACCTCCTGCCCGCCGCCGCGCCACAACTTCGTCTCCCTGCCGCGCATCCGTTCTGAGCGCCCGGCCTTCGAGCTGCACTACCCGCACATGGTCAAGCGCATGCGCGAAGAGGCTCACTACGGCCACGCCAAGCAGGCCCACTAAGCCCCGCTAGTTTCGTGGCTAGTCTCGCCCACTGATAGCGAGACCTCCTGAACCGCCGCCTCCCTGTCATCCACTCGCGATGATGGGGAGGCGGCGTTTGGCGTTGAGGCGTGCCTTGGCTCTGGTCGGTCCCTGCGTGCGATAATGAACGCCGTGGATATTCAGAATGAACACCCGAAGCCCGGCACTGCCTTCGCCGTCGTGACCACCTCGGGTCCCGACCGGCCTGGAGTGTCCGCGGCGTTCTTCCGCGTGCTGGGCTCCTACAACGTTGAGCTTGTCGACGTTGAACAGGCCATCTTCTCCGGGCGCTTCTCCCTGTCCGCATACATTCGCGTCGACGCCGCCCGCCTGGAGGCCATGGAGAAGGGGCTGCGCAACACGCTGAGCATCTACGCCCAGCACGTGACGGTCTCCCCGTGCGAGGAGGAGACGACCTCCCGCCCGCGCTCCACCCACGTGGTCGTGGTGCTCGGCCGCCACCTCAACGCCAGCCACATGTCCGCGGTGGCTCGGGAGCTGGCCAACTACGACGCGAACATTGACCGCATTCGCGGGCTGTCGACATCCCCGCTTAACGGCCTTGAGCTGTTTATTACTGTCGGCGATAACTGCGATGCGGTTCGCGCGGCCCTCGCCCGCCTGGCCACCGAGCAGGGCGTGGATATTGCCATCGAGCGCGCGGGCCTGCAGCGCCGCTCCAAGCGGCTCATCTGCTTCGACTGCGACTCCACCCTGATCACCGGCGAGGTCATCGAGATGCTCGCCGCGCATGCCGGCAAGGAGGAGGAAGTCGCCGAGGTCACCGCGCGCGCGATGCGCGGTGAGATCGACTTTGAAGAATCTCTACGCCAGCGCGTGGGCGTCCTAGCCGGGCTGCCGGAATCCGTCATTACGGAGACCGCGGTGGATATTCAGCTCACCCCGGGCGTGCGCACCACCATCCGCACGCTCAAGCGCATGGGTTACCGCGTGGCGGTCGTTTCCGGCGGCTTCATTCAGGTGCTGGAGGACTTGGCTCGCGAGCTCGACCTGGACTACGTGCGGGCCAACACGCTGGAGATCGAGGACGGGAAGCTTACCGGCCGGGTTGTCGGCGACGTGGTGGACCGCAAGGCCAAGGAGCGCTTCCTGCGCGAATTCGCTGCGGATTCGGGTCTGCGCATGTCGCAGACCGTCGCGGTGGGGGATGGCGCCAACGACATCGACATGATTTCCGCCGCCGGCCTGGGCATTGCTTTCAACGCTAAGCCCGCGCTGCGGGAGGTCGCCGATACCTCGGTGAACTACCCCTACATGGACGAAATTCTGCAGATTCTGGGCATCCCCATGGAGGAGGTTCTCAGTGAGTAACCTCCTAGAGGCCCACCGCCGGTTGGTTAAGGCGTGCAGCGAGCGCAGCTGGCGCGATGATCCCGAGGATCCGAACCGGCCAGAGACCGTGCAGGCCATGCAGATCGCCCTGCACCTTCCCAAGCAGGAGCCGCCGGCGCGCACGGAGGTGCTTCAGGCCGCGGCACGCGCGGTGGTTAAGGTCTGTCTGGATGACCGAGCGGGCCAGGACGGAGCTTTTGCTGCGGCGCTGGGTCAGTGGTACGGCCACCGCATCCGCAAGGTGGCTCGCCGGGCGCGCAACAAGGCCTGGCGCGACGTGCAGGCACTGCCCGGGGCGACGGTGGCGGACCGCGCACGCGCGTTTGTGCCGTCGGCGGTCAGTGAGGTCGATTCGCTCATCGCCAAACTGCAGATTGGGCATACGGACCTGCCCATGGATTCCCCGGGGCCGGCGCGTGCCGACGTCCCCGTGATCTACGTCGACGCCTCCCTCGCCATGAGCGCGGGCAAGGCGGCAGCCCAGGTGGGCCACGGCTCAATGCTGTTGGCTGCGGCGATGAGCGCCGACGAGGTCGAGGAGTGGGCAGCACGCGACTTCCCGCTGTCGGTGCGCGAGGTCTCGGCGGAGCACTTCGCCGCCGCCTGCGCGCGCCCCGGGGCGGTGGTGGTGCGCGACGCTGGGTTTACCGAAGTCGCGCCTGATTCCGCCACCGTCTGCGCTCTGCGGAGGCCTTAGCGGGCGTCGACCAGCCGCTTGAGCGCTCCCCGCACCACGGCCGGGTCAGTCGTCGGCCACATCTGCGGCATGGAGGCTCGCAGGTAGGAGCCGTAGCGCTTGGTCTCGAGGCGGTTATCCAGCACGGCAACCACGCCGCGGTCGCTGGTGGAGCGCAGCAGGCGGCCGGCTCCCTGCGCCATGAGCAGCGCCGCATGCGTGGCGGAGACTTCCATGAAGCCGTTGCGCCCGGCGGCCTTCGCGGCCTCGGTGCGCGCCTGCATGAGCGGGTTATCCGGGCGGGGGAAGGGGATGCGGTCGATGATCACCAGCGAACACGAGGGGCCGGGCACGTCGACGCCCTGCCACAGGCTCAGCGTGCCGAAGAGGCAGGAGTTCTCGTTCTTGGTGAATTTGTCCACCAGCGCCCCGATGGAGTCCTCGCCCTGGAGGAAGATGTCGAAGGGAATCAGCTGCTTGAGCTCCTCGGCGGCCTGTTGCGCGGCGCGGCGGGAGGAAAACAGGCCCAGGGTGCGCCCCCCGGCGGCCATGATGAGCTCCCGGATTTCCTGGACGGTCTCCGCCGGGAGCCCATCGCGGCCTGGCTGCGGCAGGTGCGTGGCGGTATAGAGGATGCCGCTGCGGGCCGGGTCGAAGGGATAGCCCACGTCCAGGGAGTCCCACGTGCCCTTCGGCAGGCCCCACTGGGCGGCCATGGCGTCGAAGCGCCCGCCCAGCGCCAGGGTGGCGGAGGTGAGCACCACGGTCTGCTCCCCGAACAACTTCTCGTGCAGCATCCCGGCAATGGAGAGGGGAGCAACGGCCAGCGTGTCGGTGTTCGTGCGCTCGTCCCGCTCCAGCCAGACCACGTCCGCGTGGGCCGCGGGATCCCCCGTAGCAAACACGTCGAGGATGCGGGCGATGGCCTCCACCATGGTGGCCAGGTGATTAGCCAGGTTCTGGCGCTCGGCGGACTTCTCCGGGTCGCTCGCCTGTTCGCCCTCGGGGGCGCGGGCGATGGTCTCGCGGCAGCTGCCCAACGTGTCCGCAAGGCCCATGAGCTGCTGCTTGGCTTCCTCCGGCAGGTCGGTCCAGCGGCCCGGGGAGAATTCGCCCAGCAGTTGGGTGAGTTCCGCCGCCTGCTCGCTGAGGCGCTGCTCCTTGCCGTTGGCGCCGAGCGCCTTGACGCGGTTGGCCGCCATCTTGAGCGCGCGGCCGGTGAGCTCGGCGGTGGATACGGAGGTGATGCGCCCGTCCAGTTCGTGGGCCTCATCGATGATCACCACCTCGTGCTCGGGCAGGATATTGATGTCCGCCACGGCGTCGATAGCCAGCAGGGCGTGATTCGTCACCACCACGTCGACGTCGGCAGCGCGCTGGCGCGCTTGCTCAGCAAAGCAGCCCTCGCCGTGCGGGCAGCGCGTGGCTCCCAAACACTCCGCCGAGGTCACGGATACCTGGCGCCACGCCAGGTCCGGCACGCCTGGCTCCAGATCCTCGCGGTCGCCGGTTTCGGTGTCCTCCGCCCACTCGTAGATACGCTGCACGTGGCGGCCGAGGCGGGAAACCTCGTGCTCATCCAGCAGGGCGTCTTCGCTCTCCAGCTCGGAGGCCTGGGCCACCTTGTTGAGGCAGACGTAGTTGGAGCGCCCCTTCATGATGGCGAAGGTGGGCTTGTGCTCGAGGAGGGGCTCTAAGGCTTCGGCAAGCCGCGGCAAGTCGCGCTCCACCAGCTGGCGCTGCAGGGCCAGGGTGGCTGTAGAGACGATGACGGTATGCCCGGTGGCCTGGGCGTGGCGGAAGGCCGGCACCAGGTAGGCCAGGGACTTACCCGTGCCCGTGCCCGCCTGCACCGCGAGGTGGCGCTCCTTCTCCAGCGCCGCGGTGACCGCTGTGGCCATGCGTACCTGGCCGTCGCGCCGGGCGCCGCCGAGGGAGTCGACGGCGGCGGCGAGAAGCTCGTGCGTGGATTGGTTCAGGGGCTGCTCGTCACTCACGCGAGACAGTCTAGCCGCCCCCGGATGCGCTACTGGGAGAAGCCAACGAAACGGGTGGGCACTGCAGGTTCGTCGCGGGTCAACGCCAGGCCCTCCCATGGCAGGGTGGTGATGGCCTGGGCCAGGTAGTCGCGGGATTCGTGGAGGGAGGGAAGGTTGTCCACGATGTTGCCGTCGCGCATGAGAGGTACGGTCATCTCCCGCGTGCTGAGGGTGCCGGTGTCTGGGTCCGCGGCGTCGATTGGCAGCACGAGCTCTTCGACGGCCACCCCGGTGGAGCGGTAGGTGCGCAGCGAGCGCTTCGCCCCGCCTTGGGACTTCTTGGAGGAGGAGCGCTTGGCCACCGGATGGCCTTCTACCTCGACCACCTTGTAGACCATGCTGGCCGTCGGAGCGCCGGAGCCGGTGACCACGGAGGTGCCCACGCCGTACACGTCGACCGGGTCGCCGCGCAGGCCGGCGATGGCAAACTCGTCGAGGTCGGAGGAGACGACGATCTTCGTGTTGTGGTTGCCCAGGTCATCGAGCTGCTTGCGCACGCGACGAGTGACCGCGCCCAAGTCGCCCGAGTCGATGCGGACGCCGCCGAGCTCCGGGCCGGCGACCTTGACGGCCGTCTCTACGCCCTTGGTGATGTCGTAGGTATCCACCAGCAGGGTCGTGTCCACGCCCAAGGTCTCGATCTGGCTGCGGAAGGCCGCCTCCTCGTTCGGGGTTCCGTCCTCGTTGACGTGCGCCAAGGTCCACGCGTGCGCGGCGGTGCCGGAGACCGGGATGTCGTAGCGGTAGCCCGCCTCCAGGTTCGAGGTGGCCTGGAAGCCTGCCAGGTAGGCCGCGCGGGCGGCGGTGACGGCGGCGTACTCGTGGGCGCGGCGCGATCCCATCTCGATGATCGGGCGACCGTCCGCAGCCACCACCATGCGGGAAGCCGCAGAAGCGACCGCGGAGTCGGCGTTCATGATGGAGAGGATGACCGTTTCCAGGATGAGGCATTCGCCGAAGGTACCGCGCACCGTGAGCAGCGGGGAGTAGGGGAAGTAGATTTCGCCCTCCCGGTAGCCGTCGATCTGGCCGGAGAAGCGGTAGTTGGCCAGGTATTCCTTGGTCTGCTCATCCAGGAAGTCCATCTCCGCCAACTGGTGGGCGGTGAACCGGAAGTCGCGCACGGCGCGGAGCACGCGGTCGATGCCAGCGACCACGCCGTAGCGGCGCTCGTTGGGCAGGCGGCGGGCGAACACCTCGCAGGCTACCTGGCGGTGTGCGGATCCGTCCCGCAGCGCGGCCTGCAGCATGGTGAGTTCGTATTTGTCAGTAAGCAGCGCGGTCGAACGATCCGTGGGAACGTTGGCGGCTGCGTGGTTCGCGGTGTCAGTCACATACCAGATGCTACTTCGCCACCACGGAAAATTCAGGAATACCTATTCCTCTAGCTGGATGACTACCCAGACCTGGCCGTCGCTGTAGGCCACGCCCACGGCAGCGGTGGTCATGCGCCGATCCCGCAGCGCATTGACGTGTGCGGGGGAGGAGCGGAAGGCCTCCACGAAGTCGTACGCACTGGCCTGGTCCACGGGAAGATGGTGCTGGACCATCTGAATGTTTTCTTCGGCAGGCTCCTCGGAATGGGTAACCGCATTGCACTCGGCCTTCTCCCGGGCCGCGGTTTGACGGTCGATCCACGGCAGCAGGGGCGCTTGCTGGTCTTCGGCGCGCCACGCGTTGAGCGCCTCCATGAGGTCGGTCTGGGTCCGCTCGAGTTCGCGCTGCACCGAGCGATCTGGCAGCTCGTAGTCGCACGTGCGCGGCGCCGGGGTGTCTTGGGAGCTGCCGCCTGTGGAGGGCGAGCTGAGGCTTATAATCGCCGCCACCAGGGTGCCCACGATGGCCACCACCGTGACAACGCGCTGCAGGAGATGGATCAAGTCCTCCGAGACCGGCGCGCGGCCGGCCAGGAAGTCTGCCACCGCGTCAGGAAGGAAAGAGGAATTCATCGAGGCCACCTGGAAACGGGAATCAAGAAAGGGGGGATGTACCAGACAGTATAGCCGCATGCGACGCAGAAATTTCTGGCTAGCCTAGCTAGGCTAGAGAACATGATTGCACACCAAATTCCGTCCGCGGGCGTGACGATGAGCTCGCCCATGGCCACCCCGGAGCTGGATGAGGCCATTGAGGTTGATGTCGCCACCAGCGAAAACCTGCCGTGGATGTGCATCGTTTGGGATGATCCCGTCAACCTCATGAGCTACGTGTCCTACGTGTTCCAGACCGTGCTGGGCTACGACAAAAAGCGCGCCAACGAGCTCATGATGCAGGTGCACACCGAAGGCAAGGCCGCGGTGTCCTCCGGTGAGCGCGACAAGATTGAGGCCGACGTGAAGAAGCTGCAGATCGCCGGCCTGTGGGCAACGATGCAGCAGGCGGGATAGGCACACAACGTATGCAGGCTTGGAAGAAGAAAAAGTCCCTCATGCGAGGGGCCAAGTTCACCGCGGTCTTTGAGCCGATGGAGCGAGAGGTCCTGGGGGATCTCACCTCCACGGTCTCGGAGGCCATCATCGCGCGCGCCCAGTCCGCACCAAAGGATGAGCTGGCGGACATGCTGGACATGCCCACCGGCCACACCGAGGCCCCGGAGGACCCCTCCCTGGCTCGTCTGTTCCCGGACTTTGAGAAGCCAGGGGATGAGGAATACGACGGCGATAATTCGCTCCTGCGTTCCTTGCACGAAACGGATATCGCCCGGGCCAAGCTGGAGAACCTCCAGGTGATGAACACCGCACTCGGCCCCACCGGCGGGGTCGAGGTGGTGTTGAGTGAGGACGAGGCCCACGCTTTCCTGGCGGGGCTCAATGATCTGCGCCTCTATGTGGCCTCGGGGGAAACCCCGGAGCCGGACGCGCAGGACAACCGCGATGCCCTGGTGGAGTGGCTGGCTTTCTGCCAGGATTCGCTGCTCACCGCGCTCATGGAGTAGTGCCCTCCGTGCGCGATATCTCTGAGCTGGGATTCTCCGTTGGTCACGCCACCGGGCACGATACCGGCGTGACCGTCATTTTCTGCGGCGAGCAGGGCGCGGTGGCTAGCGTCGACGTGCGCGGCGGCGGCCCCGGCACCCGGGAGACGGATCTGCTCGAGCCGCACAATACCGTCGAGCGCGTCCACGCCTTGGTCCTCGCAGGCGGCTCGGCCTTCGGGCTGGCGGCAGCCGATGGCGTGATGCGCGGTTTGGAAGAGGCCGGTATCGGATTCCCCGTCTTCGGAGACGAGGTTCCGGGCCCGCGGGTGCCCATCGTGCCGGGCGCGGTCATCTTTGACCTGCTCGCCGGGCCGCAGCGCCCGACGGCTGCCGATGGCGCCGCCGCCCTGGCGAGTGCTCTGGCGGGGCACGATGCGACGTCGGGAAGCATTGGCGCCGGCGTTGGCGCGTGCGCAGGCAAGATCCGCGGTGGGGTCGGCAGCGCGCTGGTTGATGCCGCGCCGTACACCGTGGCCGCGGTGGTGGTGGCAAACCCCGTGGGCCAAGTCATTGATGCCCGCACGGGCCGGCTGTTCGGCGCCCCGGAGCGCCCAGCGGTCGACGTTGATCGCTTCGCCGCAGCCCGCAGCCTGGCGGACGCGCACCTCAACACCACGATCGGTGCAGTGCTGACCGACGCCCCGGTGAGCAAAGCCCAGGCCAAGCGCCTCGCCCTGGCCGGCCACGATGGCATCGCGCGGGCGGTGCGCCCATCCCACTCGCCGCTGGATGGGGACACGCTCTTCGCGGCGTCGTCAAGCCCTGTGACAAGCCCAGTAACAAGTTCAGCGCCTAACCCCGCACCAGTACTCGGCCCCGAGGACCTCGCCCGGCTCAGCGCCGCGGCCGCGGATGCCGTCGAGTCCGCCATCGTGGACGCCGTAGTCAGCGCCTCCCCGGGGCTGGGCTTGGAAACGTACTCCGCACTGCTGCCTTGCTAATGTGGGAGGCATTATGACAACGAGTGGACCGTATAGGCAGGGCTCGACCCCCGCGGATTTCGGCACGGGGCGCCCCGCGAACGCACCGGTGAATAAGGGCGATTCCAGGAACTACACCCGCGGCGGGCGCCTGCGGACGGCCACCGCGCTGACCGTGGGCTTCCTGGCCATCGAGTGGATTATCCAGATTGTTAATGCTGTCCTCTTCGGCAACGACTTGGGCCAGTTCGGTATTCACCCGTTGGACTTCAACGGAATCTGGGGAATTTTCACCGCGCCGTTGCTGCACGCCAACTTTGAACATCTCATCGGCAACTCGGTGCCCGGAGCGGTCTTCTGTTTCCTCATCGGTTTGTCGGGGCGCAAGGCGTGGTGGGAGGTCACCATCATCGTGGTGCTCATCGCGGGCGTGGGTACGTGGCTGCTTGGCGGTCCGGGCACCTCCCATATCGGCGCCTCCGGGCTGATCTATGGTTGGCTGACGTACCTCATCGTGCGCGGCATTTTTAACCGCTCGCTGATTCAGTTCATCACCGGCCTCGTCCTGGGATTCGCCTACTCCGGGCTGATCTGGGGCGTGCTGCCAATCTACGAGGGGGTCAGCTGGCAGGGCCACCTGTTCGGCGCCATCGGCGGCGTCGTAGCGGGCATGGTGATTACCTCCGATGACCCGATTCGGAGCGTGCGTACGACGTCCCAGGCGGCGCGGTACTGATGCCGGACGCTAGCGCACCCATCGGAATTTTTGACTCAGGCGTGGGCGGGCTCACCGTGGCCCGCACCATCATCGAGCAGCTGCCGAACGAATCCATTTCCTATATCGGCGATACGGCGCACGCGCCGTACGGCCCGCGGCCCATTGCCCAGGTCCGTGAGCTGTCCACGGCCATCGCCGATGAACTAGTAGACCGCGGCTGCAAGATACTCGTCATTGGGTGCAACACTGCCACGGCGGCGTTTTTGCACGACGCCCGCGAGCGCTACGACATCCCCGTCGTGGAAGTCATCCGCCCAGCCGTGCGTCGCGCGATTGCCACGACGCGTAACGGCAAGATTGGCGTCATCGGCACGGAAGGAACCGTGAAGTCGGGCGCCTACCAGGACCTCTTTGCCGTCAACCCGAACGTTCAGGCGCATGCGGTGGCCTGCCCGGACTTCGTGGGCTTTGTGGAGCGCGGGATCACCGCGGGCCGCCAGATTCTGGGTGTGGCCGAAAACTATCTCGCCCCTCTGCAGGCCGAAGGGGTGGATACGCTGGTGCTGGGCTGCACGCACTATCCCTTGCTCACCGGCGTAATCCAGTTGGCTATGGGGGACAACGTCACCCTGGTCTCGTCCGCGGAGGAGACGGCGAAGGACGTCATGCGCATCCTCACCAACACCGAGATGCTGGCGCCGGCCGGGCACACCCCCGTGCGCACCTTCGAAAGCACCGGTGATCACGAGGCGTTTTCCCGTTTAGCCGCGCGCTTTCTGGGGCCGAAGATTTAACCTGCGGGGGATGTACAATCGTTGTACATCCAGCACGCCTTATAGTTTCGTGGAACGATTGAACGCATGAAGTTGACCATCCTTGGCTGTTCCGGCTCGGTGCCCACCGTGGGCAATCCGGCCTCTGGCTACCTCGTGTCCTTTGACTCTGCCCCGTCCATCATCATGGATTTGGGGCCCGGCACCCTCGCGCGCCTGCAAGAGCATCAGGATCCGTGCGATGCCCACGTGGTGTTTACGCACCTGCATGCGGACCACTGCCTAGACTTTCCCTCCCTGATGGTATGGCGCCGCTTTCACCCCACCGCGCCGGCGCCGGCCCGCAATTTCTGCCTGGGCCCGCAGCGCACGGAGTCCCACCTGGGGCGGTTGTCCTCGGATGATCCGGGGGGTGTGGATGATATGAGCGATACGTTTGCGTTTAGCCCCTGGGTGGACCGTGAGCGCCAGTTGGTCGATGACGTCTACATCACCCCCTACCGCGTGGTTCACCCGGTGGAGGCCTACGCCCTGCGCATGGAGCAGGCCAAGGGCGGCGCCACGCTGTGCTACTCGGGGGATTCGGCCTACGCACCCGCGCTTGTTGAAGCCGCACGGGGCGCCGACGTCTTCCTGTGCGAGGCCGCGTGGGGCGAGACCTCTGAGGGCAAGGCCCCGAACATGCACATGTCCGGGGCGGAGGCCGGGCGCCTGGCCCGCGAGGCCGGGGTGAAGAAGCTGGTGCTCATCCACCTGCAGCCGTGGGGTGACGCGGCGGCCACGTTCGCGGCCGCGGCCCGCGAGTTCGACGGCGAGGTTGTCCTGGGTGCCGCCGGGATGGAGTTTGAGCTGTAGCTGCCCACGGTAGGGTAGGGGGCATGACTGATTTCACTCGTGCCGATGGTCGCGCGCTCGACCAGCTCCGCAGCGTCCGCATTACCCGCAACTTCACCACCAACCCGGCTGGGTCGGTGCTGGTGGAGTTCGGCAATACCCGCGTGATGTGCACCGCCTCCGTGGAGTTTGGCGTGCCGCGTTTTAAGAAGGATTCCGGGGAGGGCTGGCTGACCGCGGAGTACGCGATGCTCCCGTCCGCCACCCACGACCGCATGCCGCGCGAGTCCATGAAGGGCAAGGTCAAGGGACGCACCCACGAGATCTCGCGCCTGGTGGGCCGCTCCCTGCGCGCCGCGGTGGATTTGGAGGAGCTGGGGGAGAACACCATCCAGCTGGACTGCGATGTGCTGCAGGCCGATGGTGGCACCCGCACGGCGTCGATTACCGGCGCCTATGTTGCGCTTGCCGATGCGATCGCGCACCTCAAGGAGGAGGGCGTGGTTCCGGGCGAGCCGCTGCTGGATCCCATCGCGGCGGTGTCCGTTGGCATCATCGACGGCCACGTGTGCCTGGACCTGCCCTACGAGGAGGACTCCCGCGCGGAGGTGGACCTCAACGTGGTGATGCAGGAAGGCGGAGACTTCGTGGAGATTCAGGGCACCGGGGAGCACGGTCTCTTCGGTCGTGCGGAGCTCAATGACATGCTGGACGTGGCGCAGGAGGGCTGTGCCCAGCTTATCGACGTTCAAAAGGCGGCCCTGGGATGGTAAAACTTCTCGTCGCGTCGAATAACTCGAAGAAGCTCGCTGAGCTGGAGCGCATCCTGGCCGATGCCGGGATTGAAGGCATCGAGCTGCTGCCGCTGTCCGCGGTGGAGGCCTACCCGGAGCCGATCGAGGACGGGCGCACCTTTGCCGATAACGCGCTCATCAAGGCCCGCGCCGGGGTCCAGCACACTGGCCTGGCCACGATTGCGGATGATTCCGGCCTGGCCGTGGAAGAGCTCAACGGCATGCCCGGCGTGCTCTCTGCGCGTTGGTCGGGCGGCCACGGCGACGATGAGGCGAACAACCGCCTGTTGCTGGGGCAGATGTCCCACGTGCCGGCGCAGCGCCGCGCGGCGGCCTTCGTCTCCGTGTGCGCGCTCGTGACCCCCGATGGGCAGGAGCACGTGGTGGAGGGCCGCTGGCCCGGGGTCCTGCTGACCGCGCCGCAGGGTGAGAACGGCTTCGGCTACGACCCGCTCTTCCAGCCGGAGGGCGAGCAGCGCTCCGCTGCGGAGATGTCCCCTGAGGAAAAGAACGCGGTCTCGCACCGCGGCCGCGCCCTGGCGCAGCTGCGCGAGCCTTTGGCGGCGCTTGCCGGCCAAGCCTAAGCATCCGCCGGGCCATGACCGCAAGCCCCGGCATCCGCTAGCGGGGCTGGTTAAGAAGGACCATCTGCACACATTCTGCGAAGACCACCTAGGGAAATGCAGAAGCTGAATCGCAGGTGGTCCCTTAACTTTGGTCCCTTCCGCACATGGTTCTACTCAAATGGTTCTCCTGCCCTCAAACGAACCTTCTGCGGTGCTTCAGCTGGTTTCTTTGCCCCCAGAGGAGCCCGATGAGGGGAACCAAATGACTAAAACCATTTGGGGGCAGGGCTGGGGTAAAGAAAACCCCGCACGGAAAACTCGCGCGGGGTTTGAAATTGTGCGCCCGGTGAGACTTGAACTCACACGTCATAAGACACTAGAACCTAAATCTAGCGCGTCTGCCAATTCCGCCACGGGCGCAAACTATGTGCTGCCGCGCACGACGCGAATGCGTCTGCGGCAACGGGGACCAGCTTACAGGGCGGCAGGGCACGGACGGAAATCCACTTTTGCGGGGCTGGTGGGTAGGCTGTTGTACCGTGAGCAACAACCTAACGCCGAAAAAGAAGATGAAGGTCCGATGGTGGCACATCGTTCTCATCGCCTTCTTCGTTGTGCTCTTCTTGTTCCTTGCCTACTGGCAGTGGACGCGCTTCCGCTCCGGCTCGGGAACCTTCCAGAACTTGGGCTATGCCTTCCAGTGGCCGCTGTTCGCGGTATTCGTCGTCTACGCCTACCGCACGGCGATGCGCTACGAGAACGAGCGCATCGACGCCGAGAATGAAGCCCTTGAGCAGGGCACAGAGCCCGGCCACTACCAGGCGCCGCAGCGCGCCACGGGCAGCGGCAAGAGCGCACAGGCCGAGAAACGCCAGCCGGTCACCAAGATCGACGAGGACTTCCTGCCCCCGCGCCCGCAGATCGACGTCGAGACCTTCAACGCTATGAACACCCAACGCCGCCGTCGCGGCACAGAAGAGGAGAACTAATGAGCAACTCCGCGAATTCCCCCTTTACCGAGTCCGCGCAGCAGACCAAGGGCATTCACCCTGCCCGTAAGGACCGCATCCGCGGCCCGCTGAAGTTTTTCTCCATCGCGGCCACGGTGACCGGTATCTTCCTGCTGGTGCTCGTCGCCCGCATGATCCTGCAGTACGGAGTCGGCATGGAGATGCCGTCCTGGGCAACCCTGGTGGCCCAGGCGCACGGCGTGGCCTACATGATCTACCTGCTATCCATCCTCATCCTGGGCCCGCGCGCGCTGTGGCCGGTGAGCAAGCTGATCACCACTGCCCTGGCCGGCGTGGTGCCGTTCTTGTCTTTCTGGATGGAGCACAAGCGCCGCGCGGAGCTCAAGGAGCAGTTCCAGCTTTAGCCAGGGACACGCGGCACGCGCTACGCTAGACAGCGTCTTTTCGTGCCGTGAAAGGGGCTCTATAGTCATGTCTCCTCGCAAAGTCAGCACTACGCTTATCGCCGTCGTCGTGCTGTTGTCGTTGGCCTGCGCGGCCTTGGGCGTCTACGCCCTGCGTTCGTCGGACGATATCTACAGCGCCCCTGTGGAATCCACCAACACGCAGGTTATCAACGCCGTGCAGCGCGAGGAGCAGGTCGTGCTCCTCAGCCTGGGCATTCAGGGCCTGGCGGAGAAGTCTTCCGCCGGCGAGGTCATGGGCGTGCGCGTCCCGTGGACCGACCGCACCCAGTTTGTGCAGTACTCCTACAAGGCCAAGCTGGGTATTGAAGGAAAGGACGTCCGCGTCACCGAGTCCGGCGAGCACGCCTATACCGTCGAGATCCCGCAGTTCATTTTCATCGGCCACACGGATGAGGAGTTCAAGACCGCGGTGGAGGATAACGGCGTGCTGAGCTGGACCACGCAGCCGCTGGATGCGGCCTCGACCGTCTCCGATGTCCTCAGTGCGGACAAGAAGCGCGAGGACATCAACGACAACCGCGAGCTACTGCAGGACCAAGCCCGTTCCTTCTACGAGGGCATCATTCGCGGAGTGGACCCGGAAGCCCAGGTCACCTTGGAGTTTCACTAGGCCCTGAGGGCGGTTACTCCACCTCGGTGAACTTGCGGTCCCAGTACGCGCGCACCGGGTTGGCATCCGCTAGCAGGATGTCGAAGCGGTCGTTGGCAATCTCGATGATTTCGCTTAAGATGACGCGCTGCTCCAGCTCGTCGGAGTTGGACAGGCGGCGCACGCCGGCGTCGATGACACGGTCGGCGGAATCGTTAGTGTCCAGGTAGGCCACGAACGGCATGTCGAAGCGCTCGCGGTAGGCCCGGGCAACGTCGACCAGCTGCTCCGTTTGCACATCGTCCAAGTCATCGAGCGCGAGCGAGCCGCGATCGGCGGAGATGGTGGCCGCCGTGTCAACGTCGGCAAGCAGCAGCTCATCCATCGCCGGGTAGTCGTGGATGAGGGCGCGGCGCTGTTCGGCCGGGGCGGTGAGCACGGCCACCTGGATGGCCTCACGCAGCTGGCTGACGTCGGCGAACGGGCGGGACTCCCACGCGGCCTTCAGCGGCCAGGTCTCGTTGTTGAACAGCGGGCGCAGGGCGGCGACGAAGCCCTCGCGGTCCATCGCGTTGAGCTCGCTGAGGGAGACCCCCGCGCCGTCGATGCGGCTGACGTCATCCTCGGACTGCGTGCCCACGTGGAAGAAGAGCAGGTTGAGCAGGATGGCGGTAATCGCGCCAATGGACATGCCGGAGGAGACGAAAATCTGCGCCCACTCCGGGAAGGCCGCGGCCACGTCCGGCTTGAAGGTCACCAGCATGGCCAGTCCCAGGGCGGTGGTGACGATGGCGGCGTTGCGGCCGTCGGCGATGTTCTCCTTGGCAATGGTCTGCAGGCCCGCCCACGCCACGTTGGCAAACAACGCCAGGGAGGCGCCGCCGAGCACAGGAGAGGGGATGGCGGCCACGATGGCTGCGGCCTTAGGCAGCAGACCGAGGATGACCATGAAGCCGGCGGCGGAAGCGGCCACCCAGCGCGACTTCACGCCGGTGAGGCGGACCAAACCAACGTTTTGCGCAAAGCAGGTATAGGGGAAGGAGTTCATGATGCCGCCGAGCATGGTGGACAGGCCGTCGGCGCGGATGGCGCGCACCACGTCGTCGCGCTTGATGCGCTTCTTCACAATTTCGCCCGTCGCGAAGACGTCACCGGTGGTTTCCACCATGGTGATGATCATGACGATGATGAGGGACAGAATCGCCATGATGTCGAAGCGCGGGGCGCCGAAGTAGAACGGGGTGGTCATGCCGATAGCGTCGGCGTCGCTGACGCCGTTGAACGAAGTATCCCCCAGCACCAGCGCCACGCCCGTGCCGATGACGAGGCCCAGGAGCACGGACAGGGTGCCCAGGAAGCCGCGGAAGAAGCGCTGGACCACGATGATGATGGCCAACGTGCCGAATCCGTAGGCGAGGTCCCGCGCGGTGGGTGTGGCCTCGGCATAGTTGACGAAGTCATTGGCGGAGACCGCCAGCAGGGACGTGCCCATGACCAGCAGCACTGTGCCGGTGACGATGGGAGGGAAGTACTTGAGTACGCGCCCGAAGACGGGGGCGGCGAGGAAGGTGAAGATACCGGAGGCGATGATGGCGCCGTAGATGGTAGGCAGGGCCTGGTCCTCGGCGCTGAGGCCGATGGCGATAATCGGGCTCACCGCGGTGGTGGTCACGCCCTGGATGATGGGCAGGCGAACGCCAATGTGCTTGCCGACGCCCACCGATTGGATCAACGTGGCCAGGCCACAGGTGAGCAGGTCGGCGTTGATGAGGTGAATCGTCGTGGCCTCATCGAGGCCCAGGGAGCCGGCGATGAGCAGCGGGACGATGACCGCGCCGGCGTAGAACGCAAGCACGTGCTGGAGGCCGAGCGCGGCCAGTTTCGGGGCGGGCGGGACCGAATCAACGGGGTGTGTGGGACGTGGGGAGTGAGGTACGGCGGCGGTGTCAGACACGCGGGCAAGCTCCTTGGGACAGGGCAGAAGACGTTTTGTGCACTTACTTTAGAGCGCGCCGCGGACACGTCACAAAAAATAATCTTGGATTTACTCCGGTTTTAATGTGTTAAAAGACATGATAGGGGGTGGCTCACCCCCGGAGTTAAACCGTACGGCCGTTACCCATGGCTGTTATAACCAGTAGGTTGGTGCTAAAACCCCATGATATGGTGGCGTGGGTCTCAAAATGGCCGATGTGAGGTTGTTGTGAATACGTCCTAGGATGGTGTGCAGAGAAGGGTTGATGACAGCCCGGACCCTCCGTAGCCCACGTCATAAAAGCCCTTCTAAACACAACCTTTGTGACGTCGTGTGAACCAAGAAGGGAGTCATTAACTTGACCACCGCAACCGAGCAGTCCGTACAGTTCGAAGCCTGGAAGGGCTTTGAGCCGGGCCCGTGGACCGAGAACATTAATGTCCGCGACTTCATCCAGCGCAACTACACCCCGTACGACGGTGACGCCTCCTTCCTGGCCGGCCCCACCGAGAAGACGAAGAACGTGTGGAACCACCTGGAGGAGAACTACCTGTCCGTCGAGCGTAAGAAGCGCATTTTCGACGTGGACACCCACACCCCGACAGACATCGACGCTTTCCCGGCCGGCTACATCTGCGAGGATGACAACGTCATCGTCGGTCTGCAGACCGACAGCCCGCTCAAGCGCGCCATGATGCCCTTTGGCGGCTGGCGCATGGTCAAGCAGGCCATCTTCGAGGCCGGCAAGGAAGTCGACCCGGACGTGGAGAAGATCTTCACCCGCTACCGCAAGACTCACAACGACGCGGTTTTCGATATCTACACCCCGCGTATCCGCGCTGCCCGCTCGTCTCACATCATCACCGGCCTGCCGGATGCCTACGGCCGCGGCCGCATCATCGGTGACTACCGCCGCGTGGCCCTCTACGGCGTGGACTACCTCATTGCTGAGAAGGAAGCCGCCAAGCACTCCGTCGGTGACGTGGGATTCTCCGAGCACTGGGCGCGCTACCGCGAAGAGCACTCTGAGCAGATCAAGGCTCTGAAGAAGCTGAAGAAGATGGCGGAGTCCTACGGCTTCGACATCTCCGGCCCGGCTAAGACCGCGCACGAGGCAGTGCAGTGGACCTACTTTGGCTACCTTGCCTCCATCAAGTCCCAGGACGGCGCCGCCATGTCCATCGGCCGCCTCTCTGCCTTCTTCGACTGCTACTTCGAGCGCGACCTCGCCGCCGGCATCATCACCGAGGAAGATGCCCAGGAGATCATCGACCAGCTGGTGCTCAAGCTGCGCATCGTCCGCTTCCTGCGCACCGAGGACTACGACCAGATCTTCTCCGGCGACCCGTACTGGGCAACCTGGTCCGATGCAGGCTTTGGTAGCGATGGCCGCCACATGGTGACCAAGACCTCCTTCCGCCTGCTGCAGACGCTGATCAACCTGGGCCCGTCCCCGGAGCCGAACATCACCATCTTCTGGGATCCGCAGCTGCCGGCCGGCTACAAGGAATTCTGCGCCCACATCTCGATTGAGACCTCCTCTATTCAGTACGAGTCGGACCGCCAGATTCGTGAGCAGTGGGGCGACGACGCGGCGATTGCGTGCTGCGTGTCCCCTATGGCCGTCGGCAAGCAAATGCAGTTCTTCGGAGCCCGCGTCAACGCCGCCAAGGCCCTGCTCTACGCCATCAACGGCGGCCGTGACGAGGTCAGCGGCAAGCAGGTCGTCGACGGCTACAAGGCCATCGAGGGTGACGGCCCGCTGGACTTCGACGAGGTCTGGCAGAAGTACGAAGAGATGCTGGACTGGGTGGTTGGCACCTACGTCGAGGCGCTGAACATCATCCACTACTGCCACGACAAGTACGCCTACGAGGCCGTCGAAATGGCGCTGCATGATTCCGACATCGTGCGCTCCATGGGCTGTGGCATCGCCGGCCTGTCCATCGTGGCGGACTCCCTCGCCGCCATTAAGTACGCCAAGGTCTACCCGGTGCGCGATGAGACCGGCCTGATTGTGGACTACAAGACGGAGGGTGACTTCCCCTTCTACGGCAACGACGACGACCGCGCCGACGACATCGCCGCCACCGTCGTCCACACCGTGATGGAGAAGATTAAGGCCATCCCGATGTACCGCAACGCCATCCCCACCCAGTCGGTGCTGACGATTACGTCCAACGTGGTCTACGGCAAGGCCACCGGTTCCTTCCCATCCGGCCACGAGGCGGGCACCCCGTTCGCGCCGGGCGCTAACCCGGAGAACGGTGCGGACAGCCACGGCATGGTCGCCTCCATGCTCTCGGTAGGCAAGTTGGACTACAAGGACGCTCTTGACGGCATCTCGCTGACCAACACCATCACCCCGTCCGGCCTGGGCCGCACGCCGGAGGAGCGCATCACCAACCTGGTGGGCGTCCTCGACGCCGGCTTCATCATGGACTCCGAATAATCCTCCCCCCAAACGCAACTATCTCTTCCGAAGGAGAAAACATCATGGCAACCCCCACTTTTGACGAGCGTCTCGCAACTATGAAGGCCAACCGCGAGGCACACCAGATGAACTCTGGCCTGTACCACGCCAACATCAACGTGCTGGACAAGTCCACCCTGGAGGACGCCGTTGAGCACCCGGAGAAGTACCCGAACCTGACCGTGCGTGTTTCCGGCTACGCGGTGAACTTTGTAAAGCTCACCCGCGAGCAGCAGCTCGACGTCATCTCCCGTACCTTCCACCAGGGCTCCTAAATGGCTGATGGCATTACCGGCGTCGTTCACCTATCCCCCGAAGCGGGAGACAAGGTGCGCGGCGCCGCCGCCGGTTTGGGCTCGGTCAACGACCTCGAGGACATTACTCGCCCGGAGTTGATGCAGGCGCGGCGTACTGGTGACGTGGCCCTCGTCCACTCCTGGGAGCTGGTGACGTCCGTCGACGGCCCCGGAACCCGCATGACCATGTTCATGTCGGGCTGCCCGCTGCGCTGCCAGTACTGCCATAACCCGGACACGATGGAGATGAAGGTGGGCACGCTGGAGCGCATCGAGGACGTGGTCAAGCGCATCAAGCGCTACAAGCCGGTCTTCAAGGCCTCCGGCGGTGGCCTGACCATCTCGGGCGGCGAGCCGCTGTTCCAAATTGCCTTCGCCAGGCGCGTGCTCAAGGAGATCCACGACGCAGGTATTCACACGACGATTGACACGTCGGGATACTTGGGCTCGCGCCTGCGCGACGAGGACCTGGACAACATTGACCTGGTGCTGCTGGATGTGAAGTCCGGCGACGAGGAGACCTATAAGAAGGTCACGCACCGCGAGCTGCAGCCCACCATCGACTTTGGCGACCGCCTCAGCGCGGCGGGCAAGCCGGTGTGGATCCGTTTCGTGGTGGTGCCGGGGCTTACCGACGCCCCCGAGAACGTCGCCAACGTGGTCAAGATTGTCTCCCGGTGGAAGAGCAACGTCGAGCGCGTCGAGGTCCTGCCCTTCCACAACATGGGCGCGGACAAGTGGCACGAGTTGGGCTACCCGTACACCCTGGAGGATACGAAGCCACCCAAACCGGAGGACATCGAATCTATCCGGGATGCGTTCCGCGCGGAAGGTTTCGTGGTCTACTAGAGGGCATGAAACGCTTCGGCCACACCATCAAGGAACACACCCTCACCGTCCCCTGGGACTACGACGACCCCGCGGCGGGCTCCTTCGAGCTCTACGCGCGGGAGGTCATCCCGCCTGGCGGTGAGAAGTACCCGGCACTGCTCTATAACCAGGGCGGGCCGGGTTTTCCCGCGCCGCGGCCGACCGACGCCACCGGGCTCCTAGGCAAGGGCTTGGAGCGCTACCGCTGGATCCTCATGGACCAGCGCGGCACCGGGCGCAGCCACCGGATCGACGAGCTCAGCCCAGCGGAGGACCGCTCCGCGCAGCGCTTGGGCCAGCTGCGTCAGGACCACATCGTCCGCGATGCCGAACGCCTGCGTGAGTACTTGGGGGAGGAGCGCTGGGATCTCTTCGGCCAATCCTTCGGCGGTTTCATCATCACCTCTTACGCCTCGATGTTCCCGGACTCCATCGGGCGCGCCTTCCTCACCGGTGGCCTGCCCACCTTGACCAAGGGCGCGGACGATCTCTATCGGACCACCTTTGCCAAGCTCAAGGTGCGCCACGAGCGCTTTTATGCCCAGTTCCCGTGGGCTCAAGAACGCATCGAAGAGATTATCCACCACCTGGACAATTCGGAAGAACTGTTGCCCACGGGTGAGCGCCTCTCCTCCCGCCGCTTCCGCACCATCGGCATCGAGTTGGGCCGCGGCACCGGCTTCGACAACCTGGCCTACCTGCTGGAGGAGCCCTTCCGCACCGTGGGCGGGGAGAAGCGCCTGCGCTCGGACTTTCTGCACAGCGTCGGAAGCCGCGTGAGCTTCCAGGCCGGGCCGCTCTATGCCGCGATCCACGAGTCGATCTATGGCGGCGTCGGCGGCCAGTCCGTGACCGGCTGGGCGGCCCACCGCATCCGCGAGGAGTTCCCCGAGTTCGCCGAGGACGGGATGTATCTGACCGGCGAGCACATCTTCCCCTGGCAATTCGACGAGGACCCAGCGCTGCGCCCCTTCAAGGAGGGCGCGGAAGGTCTGGCCGCTCATGAGTGGAGCAGCTCGCCGTACGAAGCCGAAGTGCTTGGCAGCGCACCGCTTGGTGCTGCGGCCGCCGTCTACCTCGACGACGTCTTCGTGCCCTTCGAGGATTCCCTGGCCACGGGGGAGACCTACCGCGACCTGCGCCCGATGGTGACCAATCGCTTCCAGCACAACGGCATCGCCGAAGACGGCGCCGGGATTCTGGGCGAGCTGTTCCGCTTGGCCGACGACCACTAAGCGCTCCTTATGCCCAGCGCGCCGGGTAGGTCGTGGCGGTGCTCACGTTGTGGCAAAATTGTCGTTAACGGTACAGATCTTCAGAAAGGGTAGTCTATGTTCGGACTTGTCGTCGTCGGCCTCCTCTTAATTCTCATCATCGTCACGGCTTTCGACGGTTTCTACATCGTGCGCACGAAGGAAGCCGCCATCATCGAGCGCTTGGGTAAGTTCGTCACGGTCGCGCACGCCGGCCTACACCTCAAGGTGCCGTTCGTGGACCGCGTGCGAGCGAAGATCAACCTGCAGGTGCGCCAGCTCGACGTCATGGTGGAGACCAAGACCAAGGACAACGTCTTCGTCCAGATTCCGGTCGCTGTGCAGTACGAGGTGGTTCAGGGCAGCGAGCGCCAAGCCTTCTACACCCTGTCCAACCACGAGCAGCAGATTGTGGCCTACGTGCAGGACAACGTTCGCTCCTCGGTGGCGAACATGGCACTGGATGACTCCTTCTCCTCCAAGGACACCATCGCCCGCAACGTAGCGATGAGCCTGCGGGACAACATGGCTGCCTACGGCTGGAACTTCGTCAACACCCTGGTGACGGATATCCGCCCAGACTCCCGCGTGCGCGAGTCCATGAACTCCATCAACGCCGCGCAGCGTGAGCGCGAGGCGGCGGTGGCCCAGGCCGAGGCGGAGAAGATCCGCGTGGTCAAGGAGGCCGAGGGTGCGGCCGAAGCCAAGAAGCTGCAGGGCCGCGGCGTGGCTGACCAGCGCAAGGAGATCGTCGAGGGTATTGCCCAACAGTACGAGCTGCTGCGCGCCGCCGGTGTGGAGGAGAACCCGGAGACCCTCATGCTGGTCTCTCAATACCTCGACGCCATGGTGGACGTGGCGGACCGGGCGCACACCAACGTGCTGTACATGCCGTCGAACCCGGGTGGCATGCAGGACCTCTTCAGCGGCATGCGCGACACGCTCCTGTCGACCGACGCCATCAACTCTGCCCCGAAGCCGTCCGTGCCCGCCGGGGAGGCGAAGCGCAGCCGCGAGGACTTCGCCGACGCGCGCCGCCGGCGCGAGGAGCAGGAGCGCCGCGAGCGCGATGAGCGTGCCAGCCGCGATGCGGAGGCGTTGGAGCAGGCCCAGCAGCACGCTCAGCAGGCCCAGCAGCACGCTCAGCAGAACCCGGGCCAGATGCCAAACTTCCCCGGCACCCAGCAGGGCAGCGCCCAGCCGCAGAGCGCGCGGGACTACTTTAACCAGCTGCGCAACCAGCTCAACCAGAACAACAACGGCAACCACTAGGCATTAGGCACGACAACTCAGACGCAGGGCCTTCCTCCAGAAGCGGGGGAGGCCCTGCGCTTAGCAGGCATGCAGCAGGCGGCTCAGCGCGTCCTTTTCGGCCTCGGTCACCCACACGCCGTAGGCGGCTTTGACGTCGACGATGCGCTGGGCGTACACGCAGCGGTAGGCCTTGTGCGGCGGCAGCCAGGTGGCCGCGTCGCCGGCGCCTTTCTGCTGGTTGAGGGGCCCATCCACGGCGAGGAGATTGCGCGGGTCGTTGGCAAAGTCGCGGCGCTGCTCCGGTGACCATTGCTGGGCGCCCTTCTGCCAGGCGTCGGCAAGCGGCACCACGTGGTCGATCTGGACCGCACTCGACGTATCCGCCCCGCGCTGAAAGTCAATGTCCTCGTCCGAGTACGGGTCGTGCAGGGTGCCGGACAGGGCCACGCAGTCGTGGGTGCCCTCCTTGACCACCAGGTTGTCTAGGTCGCGCCGAAGGATGTCATTGCGGGTATCGCAGCCGTTGTGGCCGAACTCCACGGTGACGTCGTCGGACCAGGCCTGCCCGAACTGTTCGCGCTCGTAGCCGGTCATCGGTGCGCGGCCCTTGACTGCGAGGGAATCCAGGGTCGCGAGGGAGTCTGCGGCCTGCGGTGCGGGAGTTGGGGTGCCGGAAAGTGCGGCGTCTGGGTCCTCTCCATCGGCAGCGGGTGATTCGTTGCTGGGGGCCGCGGAAGGGCCTGCCTCGGCGCGTTCGGCGGGGGAGGAGAAGACGATGCCGCACAGCACGAGCGCGGCGACAACCACGTTGAGGAGAGCTGCGAGAATGAACGGGGTACGAGAGGCCATGACGCATTGATCCTAGTGGGTAGAATCTACTGTCGGTATGAGTATCGATATGTTCTTTGACGAGTACCTCTCCGAGCGCGGACTGACCCGCTCAGCCGAGGTAGTACCGGATCACGCCTGCCAGGTATTTAGCGCCCAGCCCGGGGACTCGCCGGAGGCCGCACTCGAGGAGGCCGCGCAGCGGGTTGCGCGCGCCCTGGGGGAGTAGCGCGTGAACATCCCTCACAACGCGTTCGCGCTGTCCTTCTCTGGGCAAGGTTTTGCCTGGCTTCCCACCCTCCAGGAGGCACTGGCTGCGGGGGTGCGGCCCCACGTGGCTGAGTACCTCGCCGACGCGGAGGAACTACTCGCCCCGCTGGCCGTCGATCTCCTCCCCGCCAGCCCGCACGGCTTCGCACCGCTCGCCTGGGCCGATGCCGAGCCTGCCTGTGCCCTCACCGCCCCAGCCGTGTCGGTGCCGGGCATCCTCACCGCGCAGCTCGCGGTGCTGGAGTCCCTCCGCGCTCAGGGGCTGGATGCTTCCGCGTCCGTGCTGAACATCGGCCATTCCCAGGGCTGCCTTGCCGCCGCCGTCGCGTCCGGCCGCGCCGCTCCGGCCGAGGCCCTCGCCCTATCCCGCCTCATCGGCGCCGCGCTGACGACGACTGCCCGGATCCATGGTCTCGTGCGCACGGCGCAGGGCGCTCCGATGGTGGCGGTCCACGGAGCCACGCAGGAGGAACTCGCCGCGGCTGGGGCCCGCCTCGGGCTTGTCAACGGCCGCGACCGCCACGTCATCGTGGGCACCCCGGAAGAACTTGCCTGCGTGCGCCGCAGCATGGCAGACGAGCAGGCAACCTTCACTGACCTCGACGTCGACGCCGCCTTCCACCACCCCGCCCTGGCGCAGGCGGTGGAGCAGGTGGAGCACTGGGTAGCACGAATCGGTCTCGATTCGGCACTCAGCAGGGAGCTGGCGCGCGCGGTGCTTACGGATACCGTCGATTGGCCTGCCTGCGTCGACGAGGCTGTTACCGCCGGCGCACAGTGGATCCTGGAGGTAGGCCCCACCCGCGGCGTCGAGCCGCTGACGCGGGCCGCGGTGGCCGGCCGCGGCGTGGGAACCCTAGCCGTGGGGACTGCTGAGGGCCAGGCGCAGCTCTTCGAGCCGGGCCGCGCGCCCGCGCTGCCGACGGCGTGGTCCGACTTCGCCCCGCGGCTAGTGAGCGGCCGCCTGACCACCCGGTTTACTGAGGTAACGGGCTATTCCCCGGTGATGCTGCCCGGCATGACGCCCACCACGGTGGACCCGGACATCGTGGCCGCAGCAGCCAATGCTGGCCACTGGGCGGAGCTCGCCGGCGGCGGGCAGCACACCGACGCCATTCTGGATAGAAACCTGACAAGGCTCGCAGGGCTCCTCCATCCGGGGGTCAACGTCCAGTTCAACGCCCTGTACCTCTCGGCCGCGCAGTGGCGCCGCCAGATTGTGGGGGAGCGAGCCATCCCGCGGGCGCGGGCCGCGGGCGCGCCCCTTAACGGCGTGGTCATCTCCGCGGGCATCCCGCCGCACGAGGAGGCACTCGCCCACATAGAGCGCCTCCACGCGGAGAATATTCCCTGGGTGGCCTTCAAGCCCGGCACGGTGGAGCAGATCGAGCAGGTGCTCGCCCTCGCCCGCGACACCTCTGCCACGCTCATCATGCAGGTCGAGGGTGCTAGCGCCGGCGGGCACCACTCCACCGAAGAGCTCGACACGTTGCTCGCCGCAACGTATGCAGACATCCGTCAGTGCCCCAATGTCCTGCTCGCGGTCGGCGGCGGCATCGGCACTCCGGCGCGGGGTGCGGAGTACCTCACGGGAGCGTGGTCGCAGCGCTTCGGCCTGCCTACAGCGCCTGTTGACGCCATCATGGTCGGCACCGCCGCCATGGCTACCCGCGAGTCCATAGCGTCCGAATCGGTGAAGGGCGCGCTCGTTGCCGCCACGGAGGAGGACGTGACCTCGGGCCGCTCCGATTTGGGGGCGAGTATCCATGAGCTGGACAATTCCTTCGCCCGTGCCGGGCGGTTGCTCGATGAGGTCGCGGGCGACGCGGAGCTCGTCGCCTCCCGCCGCGCGGAGATCAGTGCGGCGCTGGCGCAGACCAGCAAGCCCTACTTCGGTGACCTCGACGCCATGACCTATGCCGAGTGGCTGGGGCGCTACCTAGAGCTGTCCTTCCTGGGCGGCTGGGTGGACGAGTCGTGGCGCACACGCTTCGAGCAGATGGTGGCGCGCGCCGAGGCCCGCCTGCATGAGGCCGACCACGGCGAGATAACCCTGCAGGTCACCGTCGATGGTGATGCGCCCGCCGTCGCTATTGACGCGCTTACTGGGCTCTACGGCGACGCCGCCCTTCACCCCACGGACGCCGCGTGGTTCATCACACTCATCGATGGCCCCGGCAAACCGCCGAGCTTCGTGCCGCTTATCGACGCCTCCGTGCGCCGCCGCTTCCGCCAGGACTCGTTGTGGCAGGCCCACAACGAGCACTACAGCGCCGACCAGGTGTGCATCATCCCCGGGACCGCCGCCGTGGCCGGCATCGAGCGCGTCAACGAGCCGGTGGCGGAGCTGCTGGCGCGCTTCGAGCAGGCTGCCGCTGAGCGGGTCGCCGACTCTGCTCCCCAGGGCCTGGACGTGCCCGCGCCGAGCGCCGCGGAGCGCATCCGCCGTGCCCCCAGCCTGTGCTGGGCCGGCCGCGAACAGCCGAACCCGCTGCTCCTCGAGCTGCCCGGCGCGACGCTGGAGCGGGTGAACCCAGACTCCGCCGACTTCTGGTTCACTGTCCCGCTGGACCCTGGTGCCCACCGCGAAGCGACTGGCGGCGCCGCACTGCGCGTGCGCATTGCCGCGCCGCGCGTGCCGGGGGCCTCGCCGGTGGTGAGCGCGGAGGACGCAGCCTCCGCCATGCGGGAGCTCGCGCGCGAGGCCGCGGGCGGACGCCTGCCGGAGGTAGACCACGGCAGCGCCACGGTCACCGCCCGCCTCGACGCCTCTGACATCGCGAACTACCTGTCCGTGACCAGCGCCGGCGTGGTCGACGGCCCCGCCGCGCCGGACGTCCTGGTAGGTGCTGCCTGGCCAGCCATCTTTGCGGTCATTGCGGATGCCCGCACAAACGCCGATAGCGCCGGGGCAGGCGAGCCCGTGGTCGAGGGCCTGCTCAACCTGGTGCACCTTGAGCACTCGCTGGAGCTGGCGGACGGCGCGGCTGCGCTGCTTGACGCTGCGGCCGCGCCGGGTGCCGCGCCCCTGGACCTGTCCGTGACCGCGGATCTGAGCGCAGTACGGGACACAACTGCCGGCCGGGTTATCGAGGTTGTGGTGACACTGGGCGGAGACGCAGATGCCGCCCAGCTGCGCGAGCGCTTCCTCATTCCCGGGCGCACCGGCGAGGAGCCTGTGCCCGGCGTGGATGAGAACGCTGACACGACCGAGGCGTTCGTCCGCGACACCCCGCGCTCCTTCCGGCACCGCCTCACCGTCATGGCGCCAGAATCCCTGCGCCCATTCGCCGCGGTGACGGGGGACCATAACCCCATTCACGTCTCCGCGAACGCGGCGGCGCTGGCGGGGTTGCAGAACGGGCCCATCGTGCATGGCATGTGGACCTCCGCGCTGGCGCAGGCGGCCGCGGCCTTCGACGGCACTCGGGTCCTGCAGTGGTCGGCGAAGATGCTGGCCCCGGTGCAGCCGGGCAGCGAGGTGGAGCTGGTGGCGCACCGGGTGGGCGTCGACAAGCGCCGCGGCCACGGCGAGGTCCGCTCCGTCACTGCTACCAGCCACGGCGTGGTGGTGCTCGACGCCCGCGCCACACTGAGCGCGCCGCGCACGTTTTATGCCTTCCCCGGACAGGGTATCCAGGCGCCCGGGATGGGCATGGCGGATTATGGCGCCTCGCCCGCCGCGCGCGCAGTATGGGACCGCGCCGATGCGCACACGAGGCAGCACCTGGGCTTTTCGATCCTGGAGATCGTGCGGAACAACCCGGAGACCGTGGTGGTCGACGGCACCGCGTATTCCCACCCCGAAGGTGTGCTGTACCTGACCCACTTCACGCAGGTGGCCATGGCCACGCTGGGCTGCGCGCAGGTGGCGGCGCTAAGGGAGGCGGGGGTCCTAGACACCACCGCGGCCTTCGGCGGGCACTCCGTGGGCGAGTACAACGCCCTGGCAGCCTATGCTGGGGTGCTCTCGCTGGAGGTGGTCCTGGAAATCGTCTACGTTCGCGGTCTCACCATGGACCGCCTGGTGGAGCGCGACGCCGCAGGCTATTCGCGCTACGGCCTGGGCGCGCTGCGGCCGCACCGGATGGGCATGCGTGCCGACGAGGTTGAGGACTACGTGGCCGGCATCGCGGCGACCTCCGGTGAGTTCCTGGAAGTGGTCAACTACAACGTGGCCGGGCGCCAGTACGCCATCGCCGGTACCACCGCGGGCCTTCGCGCCGTTGAGGCCGCCGCCGAGCACCGAGCGCCTGGCGCACGTGCCTTCGTGTCCATTCCCGGCGTTGACGTGCCCTTCCACTCCTCGCGTCTGGTGGCAGGCGTGGATGACTTCCGCGCCCACCTGGATGAGCTCATCCCGCAGGAGATTGATCTGTCTGTGCTGGTGGGGCGCTACGTCCCCAACCTCGTGGCCCGCCCTTTCGCCCTGGAGCGCGGCTTCGTGGAGGCCATCGCGGAGGTTGTTGATTCCCCGCGCATCGCGGCCATCCTCGCGGATTTCGACGCCGCCGCCGCGGAGCCGCAGAAGCTTGGGCGCACGCTGCTGGTGGAGCTGTTGTCCTGGCAGTTCGCCTCCCCGGTGCGCTGGATCGAAACGCAGGAACTGCTGCTCACCCCGCGTGGGAAGCGGACCGCGTTGGGGCTTGCGGGCTTGGGCATTGAGCGCTTCATCGAGGTAGGAGTAGGCCATGCCCCCACCGTGGCCAACATGGTGGGCCAGACGCTGGGCGCGCCGGAGTACGCGGGGGTGAGGGTCGAGGTCCGCAACTCCGAGCGCGACCGCGCCAGGGTCTTCGCCGAGGACGCGGATGTGCAACCGGAAGAAGCACCCATTCCGGACGCCGCGCCGGCTGCCCCCGCGCCGGCTCCCGCAGCAGA
This sequence comes from Corynebacterium axilliensis, assembly GCF_046097495.1. Lineage (NCBI taxonomy): Bacteria > Bacillati > Actinomycetota > Actinomycetes > Mycobacteriales > Corynebacteriaceae > Corynebacterium > Corynebacterium axilliensis. Next base: position 1,325,291 of record NZ_CP175768.1, on the reverse strand, counting down.
GGCACCCGCGCGCGCTCAGTCCCCGCGCCAGGAGGTTGCTGACCGGCCGCTGAGCGTGCAGAGCGCCGTGGAGATGCTCATCGCGCTGTGGACCAAGGTGCGCCCCGACCAGATGGTGGCCACCGATACGATTGAGACCCTCGTGGAGGGGGTTTCCTCCCGCCGCAACCAGCTGCTGCTGGATCTAGGCGTGGAGTTCGGCATCCCCGCCATCGATGGTGCGGCGGATATGCCGGTTAACCAGCTCGCGGAGACCGTGGCCCAGCGCGCGCCGGGCTATCACGCCTTCGGGCCGGTGCTCACCGAGCAGGTGGCGCAGGCCGTGCGCCGCGCGACCGGGCCGGCGGGGAAGAAGCCGTCTTATATTGCCCAGCGCGTGAGCGCCGAGTGGGGCCTGGGCCCCGGCTGGGCGGACCGCGCGGTGGCGGAGCTCGTGCTGGGCAGCCGCGAGGGCACCTCCGTGCGGGGCGGGGAGCTGGCCACGTTGCCCGTCACGGCAGTCACCACCCCAACGGAGCTGGATGCGCTTATCGACGCCTCCCTGACCACCGCCGCCACCCGCGCCGGCGTGGAGGTGACCCGGGTGGTGAAGGAAACCGCAACCGCGGTGGATTCCGCGGCGCTGGCGGCGTACACGGAAAGGCTCGAGTCCGCGCTGGAGGATTCCGCCCGCACGCTACTGGCGGCCCTGGGGCGCGGCGACGAGCAGGGCGAGGAATCCGCGCAGGAGGAAAACCCGACTGGTCTGGCCGAGCTCGTGGAGACTGAGCTGGGCTCGGACTGGGCGAAGCGCGTGGCGCCGGCCTTCGACGCGCAGAAGGCGGTGCTGTTGGATGACCGCTGGGCCAGTGCCCGCGAGGACCTCGTTCGGGCTGCCGCGGCCGGCGTAAAGGAACCGGACCTCGACGTCCTGGGAGCCGGTGCGGAGGTTGCGCGCATGGCCGATTACCTGGGCTACCGCCGCCAGGCCGTGGATGCTGAGGTGCCGGGCGACTCCCTGCTGCACGCCGGGCAGGTGGCCGTGGTGACGGGTGGGGCGCCGGGCTCGATTGGCGCGGAGATCATCGCCGAGCTGCTCGCCGAGGCAGCGACGGTCATCGCGACGACCTCGCAGCTAACCCAGGACCGCCTGGAATTCTTTAAGGAGCTCTACCGCACCAGCGCCGTCGGCACGGCGGCGCTGTGGGTAGTGCCAGCCAACCTCAACTCCTTTTCCGATATCGACGCGCTGGTGGAATGGATCGGCACGCAGCAGACGGTCACCGTGGGCGGGAAGACCGAGCTGCTCAAACCGGCCTTCGTGCCCGATCTGCTCTTCCCCTTCGCCGCCCCGCCCGTGCGCGGCACCCTGGCCGATTCCGGTGCGGAAGCAGAGGCCCAGATGCGCTTGCTGCTGTGGTCGGTAGAAAAGCTCATCGCGGGCCTGTCCGCGCTGGGCGCAGATACCCACCTGGGCCACCGCCTCCACGTGGTGCTGCCGGGATCACCCAACCGCGGACGCTTCGGCGGCGACGGCGCGTATGGCGAGGCCAAGGCGGCCTTCGACGCCCTGGTGCAGCGCTGGCACTCCGAACAGGCAGCGTGGGGCGCGCGAACCTCGCTGGTCCACGCGCTCATTGGCTGGGTACGCGGCACCGGGCTCATGGCGGGCAACGATCCGCTGGTGGAGCAGGTCGAGGCCCGCGGGGTGAGCACGTACTCGGCGAAGGACATGGCGATTCAACTCGTCGATAGCGCCGCGGACGAGGAGGCCCTCCTCCGCGCCGCCGACGGGCCGCTTAGCATGGACTTCACCGGCGGGTTGGCCGAGGCCGACCTAGACCTGGCTGCGTTGGCCCGCGACGCCGCGCTGGCCAGCGTCCCCCCGGCGCCCGCCGAGGACCTCACCCCAGCGCCGCGCACCGTCACGGCCCTGCCGAACGCGCTCGCACCCGTGGAGTGGACCCGGCCCGACTTCCGTGGGCTCACCCAATCCCTGGAGGACATGGTCGTCCTCGTCGGAGCAGGGGAGCTGGGGCCGCTGGGAACCGCGCGCACGCGCTTCGAGGTCGAGGTCGGCGGGGATCTCTCCGCCGCCGGTGTGCTGGAGCTGGCGTGGAGCCAGGGACTGGTGACCTGGGACGCCTCGTCCGCCGTCTGGGTCACGCCGGAGGGCGAGGAGGTAGCCGAGGAAGACGTCTACGAGCGCTTCCACGACGACGTCCTCGCCGGCATCGGCGTGCGCCGCTTCCACGATGACTTCGGCCCGCACCTGCCCATGGTGGATAACCTCGCACCTGAGCTGACCACCATCTACCTGGACAAGCCACTCACCTTCGCCGTGGAGGATGAGGCCACCGCACGCTCCTTCGTGGACAGGTGCGAGGGCGCTTCCCTGAAGCGCGTCGACGTCGAATCCGGTGGCGCTGAGTGGCAGGTCACCCGGCCCGCCGGGTCCGCAGTGCGCGTGCCGCGGCGGGTGGCCATGACGCGCTTTGTCGGCGGCCAGATTCCGGAGGGCTTCGATCCGGCGGTCTACGGTATTCCGGCGGACATGCTGGACAGCGTCGACCGCCTCGCCCTGTGGAACCTCGTGTGCACGATCGAGGCCTTCCTCGCCGCGGGCTTGAGCCCGGCCGAGCTGCTCACCCACGTCCACCCGGCGCGGGTGAGCTCCACCCAGGGCACCGGGATGGCGGGGCAGGAGGCGCTGCGCTCGTTGTACGTCGATAAGCTCCTGGCCCACTCCCGCCAGCACGACATCCTCCAGGAAGCTCTGCCCAACGTCATCGCCGCGCACGTCATGCAAGACTATGTCGGCGGCTACGGGCAGATGGTCCACCCGGTGGCGGCATGCGCCACGGCGGCGGTCTCCGTGGAGGAGGCCGTGGACAAGCTGCGCTTGCGCAAGGCGGACTTCGTCGTCGCCGGCGGCATCGACGCGCTATCCGTGGAGGGCATTACCGGCTTCGGCGACATGGCGGCCACCGCCGATAGCGCGGCGATGGAAGCGAAGGGCATCGAGCACCGCTTCTTTTCCCGCGCCAACGACCGCCGCCGCGGCGGATTCGTGGAGTCGGAGGGCGGCGGCACGCTGCTGCTCGCACGCGGCAGCCTGGCCGCGGAGCTGGGCCTTCCGGTCCTGGGCGTGGTGGCCTTTGCCGAGTCCTTCGCCGACGGCGCGCACACCTCCATCCCCGCGCCGGGCCTGGGCGCCCTCTCAGCGGCGCGTGGGGGAGCAGATTCTCGACTCGCCCGCGATCTGGCGGCGCTCGGCGTTTCGGCGGACGACATCGCGGTGCTGTCCAAGCACGACACCTCCACGAGCGCCAATGATCCCAACGAATCCGACCTGCACGAGCGCCTCGCCCGCGCCCTCGGGCGCAGCGCCGGCAACCCGCTCTACGTCATCTCCCAGAAGGCTTTGACCGGCCACGCCAAGGGCGGGGCGGCGGCCTTCCAGCTGGCAGGCCTGTGCCAGGTCCTGCGCGGCGGCATCGTGCCGCCGAACCGCTCGCTGGACTGCGTGGACCCAGCACTGCGCCGCCACGAGCACCTCGTGTGGCTGCGCCAGCCGCTGGACCTGCGCGCGGCCCCGCCGAAGGCTGGACTGCTCACCTCGCTGGGCTTCGGGCACGTCTCCGCGCTCATTGCGCTGGTGCACCCGGAGGCTTTCGTCGCAGCACTCGCGGCCGAGCGCGGTAAGGACGCAGCCCAGGCCTGGCGCGCGGCTGCCACGGCGCGGGAGCACCAGGGCCTGCGCCGCCTCGAAGAAGCCATGCGGGGCGGGCCGGCACTGTACCAACGGCCGGCCGAACGCAACCTGGGCGGCGGCGACCCGGCCGCGCTCACAGAGCGCGAGGCCGCGGTGCTACTCAGCGAGTCCGCGCGCCTGCGCGGCGGCGTCCTCGAACCCGATCCGGGTGCGGAAGGTACATCCCAGCGGGGGTAAAAAGTCTCCCGATACCCCCAGCGTGCGCGGTCTGAAACGATAAAGAAGCAGGTCAGGTTGGGTTGAAGCGGGTGCGTGGGCTGGGGCACCATGCAGGGTGTGAAAATCAACATCAAACCTGCCCTCCCTGTCCTCGCAGTGGCCCTCGCTGCCACGATCGGGGGATGCTCCGCCACCGGCGGTGCACCCCGCCCCACCGCGGAGGGCGAGCTGGCCGGTGGCGTCGACACCGAACGCCTCGTTATCGCCATGGTCTCCCACGGTGCGCCGGGGGACACCTACTGGGACCTCGTGCGCAAGGGTGCGGAGGACGCCGCGCGCAAAGACAACGTCGAGCTGCGCTACTCCTCCGATCCGGAGGCCCCTAACCAGGCCAACCTGGTGCAATCCGCCATCGACTCCGGCGTGGACGGCATTGCTGTGACCATGCCGAATGCGGGCGCCATTGGGCCTGCCGCCCAGAAGGCCGCCGACGCCGGCATCCCCACCGTGGGGCTTAACGCCGGCATGGACGAGTACCAGAAGTACGGCATGAGCGCCTTCTTCGGCCAAGAGGAAAAGGTCGCCGGGGCCAAGGCTGGCGAGCGTCTTGAGGCCGAGGGCGCCCAGCACGCGTTGTGCGTCATCCACGAGCAGGGAAACTCCTCACAGGAGGCGCGCTGCGCCGGCGTGAAGGAGGGGCTTCGCGGCGGGAAGGTGGACATCCTCTACGTCAACGGCAAGGACCTCACCGCCGCGCAGTCCACCATCAACGCCAAGCTGGCGCAGGATAAGTCCATCGATTGGGTCATGGCCCTACAGGCCTCGGTGGCCATGCGCTCGGCCGCCGCGGTGGCCGATGCCGGCTCCGACGCCAAGGTCGCCACCTTCGACACCAACGCCGAGCTTGTCGACGCCATCGCGGACGGCACCATCCAGTGGGCCGTGGACCAACAGCCCTACATGCAGGGCTATCTCGCCGTCGACGCCCTGTGGCTGGCCCACCGCAACGGCTCCACCCTGGGTGGCGGCAGGCCGGTCTACACCGGGCCGTCCTTCGTGGACTCCTCCAACGTCGACGCCATTTCGGAGGCAGCGAAGGAGGGGCTGCGATGAGCGGGGAGGCGTCGACAAGCGCAGGCGATACCCGCCTGACCCGCCGCAGCGGATTCTCCCGCCTCATCCGCCGCCCGGAGCTGGCCAGCTTGCTCGGCGCGGTGGTGATCTTCGCGCTGTTCATGGCGGTCGCCCCCGCTTTTCGCTCCCTGGAGGCCTTCTCCACCGTGCTCTATGCCAGCTCCACGCTGGGAATTGTGGCCCTGGCGGTGGGGCTTCTCATGATTGGTAACGAGTTCGACCTCTCCTCGGGCGTGGCTGTGACCTCGGCCGCGCTCGTGGCCACGATGCTCAATTACAATTTTCACCTCAACTCTTGGGTGGGCGTGGTCTTGTCGCTCGTGACCGCGCTGGCCATCGGGGCGCTGAATGGCGTGCTGGTCACCCGCACCAAGATTGACTCCTTCCTCATCACGCTCGCCGCCTTCCTCATGCTGCAGGGGCTTAACCTGGCGATTACCAAGCTGGTGACCGGCCAGGTGGCCACCCCCACCGTCGCGGATATGGAAGGTTTTCCCTCCGCGCGCGTGGTTTTTGCCGGCACCGTGCACGTGGGATCGCTGAGCATTCGCGCCACGGTGCTGTGGTGGCTCCTGTTCGTGGCACTTGCCTCGTGGGTGCTGTACAAGACGCGCTGGGGCAACTGGATTTTCGCCGTCGGCGGTGACGACGATTCCGCCCGGGCCGTCGGCGTGCCCGTGCGCCGGGTCAAGGTGGCGCTGTTCATGCTCGTTGGCTTCGCCGCGTGGTTCGTAGGCATGCACACGCTCTTCGCCTTCGACTCTATCCAGGCCGGCCAGGGAATTGGCAACGAGTTCCTCTACATCATCGCTGCGGTCATCGGCGGCTGCTCCATGACCGGCGGGCGTGGCACGGCGGTGGGCACCGCCATCGGCGCGCTCATCTTCGGCATGACCAACCAGGGCATCGTGTACGCGGGCTGGAACCCGGATTGGTTCAAGTTCTTCCTCGGTGCCATGCTGCTTTTCGCGGTGCTCACCAACACCTCGGTGGCCAACTTCACGAGGAGGCGATAGGCATGATTGAGCTGCACGAGATTACCCAGACCTTCGGCAACTTCCAGGCCCTGCGCGGCATCAACCTCAGCGTGCGTGAGGGCACTGTCACCTGCGTGCTGGGGGATAACGGCGCGGGCAAGTCCACGCTGATCAAGATTCTTGCGGGGCTGACCCCGCCCACGGGTGGCACCATTACCGTCGATGGGGAAGAGGTGCACTTTGCTAGCCCGCGCGACTCCCTGGATGCCGGCATTGCCACCGTTTACCAGGACTTGGCGCTGGTGCCGTCGCTGTCGGTGTGGCGCAACTTCTTCTTAGGTCAGGAGCTCACCGGCGCCTTGGGCCGCCTGCGGGAGGAGGAGATGAAGAAGATTACGCACGAGCAATTGTCCAGCATGGGCATTGTGCTTGGCGACGTCTCCGTAGAACTCTCCGCCCTCTCCGGCGGCCAGCGCCAGGTGGTCGCCATCGCGCGCGCCATCTACTTCGGGGCGCGCTACATCATCCTGGACGAGCCCACCGCCGCCCTCGGCGTGAAGCAGTCCGGCATGGTGCTGCGCTTTATCGACGCCGCCCGCGAGCGCGGGATGGGCGTGGTGTTCATTACGCACAACCCGCAGCACGCGTACCTGGTGGGGGACCACTTCGTGGTGCTGACGGTGGGCGAGGCGACTGTCGACGCCGCCAAGGAGGACGTCACCCTGCCAGAGCTGACCCAGTGGATGGCAGGCGGCGACGAGCTGGAGGAGCTCAAGCAGGAGCTGGCGCGGTAGGCGGCGGTAGGATTAGGCCCCATGAGTGGCATAAGCGTGGGCACCGACCTAGTGCACATTCCGTCCTTTGCCCAGCAGCTGGCCACCCCAGGCACGCGCTTTGAGCAGGTCTTTAGCGCCTCCGAGCTGCGCGTGGCCCAGGCTCGCGGATTAGACGGTCAGGCCCGAGCGCGGCACCTAGCCGGGCGCTGGGCGGCCAAAGAGGCCTTCATCAAAGCTTGGTCGCAGGCGCTGTATGGCAGCGCGCCGGTGGTGGGCGAGGAGGACGTCGACTGGGCAGAGATCGAAGTCCAGCCCGATGGGTGGGGGCGCGTGGCCCTCACGCTGCGCGGGGACATAGCGCGCGGTGCTGAGCGCTCGCTGGGGGAGTATTCCACCGCGCTATCAATCAGCCACGACGGCGACTACGCCACCGCCACGGTCATTCTTACTTGTCGAGAGCTTTGAGCACGCGGGCCACGTGGCCGGTGGCCTTGACGTTGTACATGGCCTGGCCAATCGTGCCATCGGCCTCCACGAGGAACGTGGAGCGGATAACGCCCTGGACCACCTTGCCGTAATTCTTCTTCTCACCAAAGGCGCCGTAGGCCGTCATGACTTCCTTGTCGGGGTCCGACAGCAGCGGGAAGTTCAACTCGTGGTCCACGCGGAATTTCGCCAGGGCCTCCGGCTTATCCGGAGAGATGCCCACCACGGCGATGTCCATGCCGTTGAGCTGCTCCAGGCTATCGCGGAAGTCGCACGCCTCCTTCGTGCAGCCAGGGGTATTGGCGCGCGGGTAGAAGTAGACCACGACGCGCTGGCCGGCGTAGTCGCTCAGGCTTACGGTGTTGCCGGCATCGTCGCTCAAGGAAAAGGACGGTGCGGAATCTCCCACGGAAAGTCGTTGTGCTTCAGTCATGCTCCCCACCCTACCGTGTGCTCCGGACACGGTAGGTCGCCTTCGCACGGGTGGACATGCGGTGAAGGTGAAGGTCAATGTAGAATGTCGGCGTTAGAGCAAAAACGAAGTCAAAAATCTCAGGAGATATACGTGGCACGCAACATTGATGACATCCAGCGCGACATCGAGCGCACCCGCCGCCAGCTGGCTAGCACCCTGGATGAGCTGGCTGACCGTAGCAAGCCGCAGAACTTCGTGGACGACGCCAAAGGTGCCGCCACCGATAAGCTGCAGGACCGCAACGTGCAGATGGCGCTCGCCGGCGTGGGCGCTGCCGTGGTGGGCCTCATCGCCTTCTCCGTCTTCCGCTCCAAGCGCCGCAAGTCCGACATCAAGGAGCTGCAGCGCCTGCTGGCTGAGCGCCGCTAGGACACCGCGCGCCGGCACGACGCCGCGCACGCACCACCCTGCCTGGGGACTTGTCCCAGGGCAGGGTTCTTTTTGTGTCTTGGGTCATCTGGAGAATTATTGCCTAGCCTATAGAGACTTTGGGTAGCCTTACCTGATTGTGTAGGATGAACCTCCGAACAGAACATCAAACGAAAGTCTGAAGGAGAATTCGTGCTTCACGTGTTGACACCCGGGCCGCGTGCCGGGCGAGTAGTAGGGGCGAGCGTCATGGTGGCGGCACTGGCCGCCGCGCTGGCAAGCTGCGCCTCCAGCAACGACGGTGCCGACGCCGGTGACGATGCGGCCACGGGTACCGAAGGTGCCGTGAGCTTCACAGACCTGGCCGGCCGCCAGGTGGAGCTGGACCACGCACCCGAGCGCGTCATCCTGGGCGAGGGGCGCAGTGTCTTCGCCACCGGCGTCCTCAACAAGGAAGACCCGCTGGACAAGGTCGTGGCTATCGGCTCGGACCTCAAGCAAACCGTCCCGGACTACTACCGCGAGCTGGAAAAGTCCGTTCCCAAGGTCAACGAGCTGCCTGAAATCGGCGGCTTCACCAAGGGCGACGTCAGCGTGGAGGAGCTGATTAGCCTCGACCCGGACCTCATCGTGCTCTCCATGGACCAGTACGAGGCCTCCCAGACTGCCGGGCTCACCGACAAGCTGGACCAGGCCGGTCTCGACTACGCCGTCACGGACTTCCGCGCCAAGCCGCTGGAGAGCACCGCCCCCACCATGGAAATCTTCGCCGATATCTTCGGCCACGAAGAGCGCGCCGACGAGTTCATCGCCGACTGGCAGAAGACTGTGGACCTGGTGAGCGAGCGCGCCCAGAAGGCGCACGACAAGCCCACCGCCTTCGTGTGGCGCGCCGCGGGAGTCTCCGACTGCTGCGGCTCGTGGAACGACTCCAACATCTCCGAGCTGGTCAACGTCGCCGGCGGCTCGAACCTGGCCGACGGCATCATCGACGGCGAATCCGGGGCCCTGACCCCGGAAAAGGTCATCGACGCTGATCCCGACATGATCATCGCCACCGGCGGCGACTGGTCCGCCAAGGTCGATAGCTCGAAGGGACACACTGGCTTCGCGGCCGCCGGCTACGGCATCAGCGACAAGGACGCTCACGACAGCGCCGCCACGCTGGCCAGCGTCCAGCCCGGCTTCGAGGACCTCACCGCCGTCAAGGAACACAACCTCCACGGCCTGTGGCACCAGTTCTACAACTCGCCCTTCAACTACCTGGCACTCCTCCAGATCGCCGCGTGGCTCCACCCGGAGGACTACGCAGACATCGACGTCCAGCAAGAGTGGGCCGATGCCCAAGAGAAGTACTCGCCCGTCCCCGGCGACGGAACCTTCTTTAGCACCAACTAGTTATGAGCATTTCTACGACCACCGCACGCCCGGTTCGCGCTGAGAGCACCACCGATCCCGTGGCCGCCGCCGCGGCGCTTGCCCGCGAGCATTCCCGCGTAACCCGCCGCCGCATTGCCATCGTTGCCGGCCTTATCCTCGTCGCACTCGCCGCCTTCGTCGTCAGCGTCATCGTCGGCGCCATCAACCTCACCCCGGCCGAGGTGCTGCGGGGGATGGTGGACCCAGGGGGCGTCGACAAGCAAACGCGTACCGTCCTGTGGAGCCTGCGCCTGCCCATGGCCGTCATGGCGCTGCTCATCGGGGCCAGCCTGTCGCTCGCCGGCGCGCAGATGCAGACCATCCTGGATAACCCCCTGGCAGAGCCCTTTACCCTCGGCATCTCCGCCGCTGCGGCCTTCGGCGGGGCCAGTGCCATCGTGCTGCGCTGGCAGCTTCTGGCCCAGCCGCAGTTTAACCTCGCGCTTATCGCGTGGCTGTCCGCTGCGGTAGCCACGGCCATCATCGTCGTCGCCGCCGTCATCCGCGGTGCGAAGTCCGAAACGATGGTGCTGCTCGGCATCGGCCTCGTCTTCTTCTTCCAGGCCATGCTCGCACTCATCCAGTACCGCTCCTCCAGCGAGGCGCTCCAGCAAATCGTCTTCTGGTCCATGGGCTCACTCACCCGCGCCAGCTGGCAGGCCAACGCCGTATTAGCGGGGGTGCTCGTGGTGGCGCTGCCCATCCTGGGAGCGCTGTCGTGGCGGCTGACGGCGCTGCGGCTTGGCGACGCCCGCGCCACCGCCCTCGGCATCAACACCTCCCGCCTGCGGGTCATCGTGCTCGTCGTGGTCTCGCTCGTCGCGGCCACCACCGTGGCTTTCGCCGGCATCATCGGCTTCATCGGCCTCGTCGGCCCGCACATCGCGCGCATGCTGGTGGGCGAGGATCAGCGCTACTTCGTGCCTGCCTCCATGGCTGCGGGCGCGGCGGTGATGTGCGCCGCCCACGCTCTCAGCCTCGTGATTAAGCCGGGGCTGGTCATCCCCATCGGCATCGTCACCTCGCTGCTGGGCGTGCCGTTCTTCATCGCCATCGTCATGACCCGGAGGAGGGCATTGTGGACGTAGAACTCACCATCTCCGAACTGTCTGCCGGCTATGGCTCGCACACGGTGGTGGACGGGCTGAGCCTTCCCACCCTGCGCGGCGGGCAGGTGGTGGGGCTGCTGGGGCCGAACGCGTCCGGCAAGACCACCACCATCAAGACGCTGGCCGGCGTGCACCGCGCGCGGGGTGGGGCGGTGGATTTCCGCGTCGACGGCCAGGCCCCGCGTGGACAGCGGCGCCGTCAGCTCGTCGGCTACGTGCCGCAGGGCCTGCCGCACACCGCGGCGCTGCGGGCGTTTGAGACGGTGCTCATTGCGGCGCGTCGGGAAGCGTGCGACGACCCGGTCGCGCGCACCGCCGAGGTCCTGCACTCCATGGGGCTCGACGAGATTGCGCAGCGCTATCTCAACGAGCTCTCCGGCGGCCAGCGCCAGCTCGTCGCCGTGGCGCAGATGCTGGTGGGCACCCCTGGGCTCATGCTTCTCGACGAACCCACCTCCGCCCTCGACCTGCACCGCCAGCTCTTTGTCTTGGGCCGCGTGCGGGCAAAGGCGCGGGAGGAAGGCAGCCTCGCGCTGGTGGCTATACATGACATCAACCTGGCTGCACGCATGTGTGACCAGCTCGTCGTGCTCCACGGCGGCAGCGTCCGCGCGCACGGCACGCCGGGGGAGGTGCTCACGGAGGAACTCCTGCGTGAGGTCTACGGCGTGGAGGCGGACGTGCTGGACCACCGCGGTCAGCCTGTCGTGGCGCTGCGCGAGGTTAGTTAGACTCGGGCCATGTGAGCCGACAATCGCCCGAGAACCTCCTGCTGTACCTCACGCCGGAGGATGAAGAGACCATCCGGGAGGTCTATGCTGCCCTGGCGGAGCGCGGTTTTCCGGTGCAGCACCAGCGCCCGCATATTACGGTGACGTTTGCGCCGGCGCTCGACGTGAAAGTAGTCGACCTTGCCCGCGAGCTGCTGCCGCCGCTTCTGCCCGCGACCTTTCGCCGTGTGGGCACGGTGGTCTTTGGTACCAAGAGTAAGCAGACCGTGGCGTGGCTCCTAGAAACCACAGATGAGCTGGAAACCGCTGCGCGCCGGATAAGTGCCGCCAACCCGGAGGGGAGGGGTCCGCGATGGACGCCGCACCTGACGATGGGGCTGCGGTTGCCGCGGGCCATGATGCCCGACTACATGCGGGCCCTCGACGACATTTCCACCTTCCGGCACAAGGAGTTCTCGGCGCCGCAGGCCGCGTGGTGGCGTCCGAAGACGCAGCAACTCGAAATCCTGGGTTAGGATCGACGAAACCCCTCACCTTGACAGGTGAGGGGTGATATTGTGCGCCATCAGGGACTTGAACCCCGAACCCACTGATTAAGAGTCAGTTGCTCTGCCAATTGAGCTAATGGCGCATTCGTTGTCGTACTAGCTGCTGATTTTCTCAGCGCCTGCCGTGCAACGAGAAGTAACTTTAACACCCTGTGTGGAAAAAGGTAAAATCGCCTGGTGAATGCGCGTTTTCGGGGTATTTGGGCGAAGGGTTGGTGGGGTGTCCGTGCCGCCGGCGATAACGAATCGGTTAAAGCCTGCGATGTTGGTGGTGTCAACTGGTTTCGATGGTGTTGCGCGGGCTAGTCTTAGAGCACTGTCTTGACAACCTTCGTTCAACTCTAACTAGGGGTTTGTGTGCAATCCTTTTTCCCTTCTGCACGTCCCGCAGTAACTCTCTCTCTGCTGGCCCTGCTGACTTCTATGACCACCGCGTGCACCATTGGTGCTTCCGAGGGGCAGGAAGGAGGTGCCCAGCCCGACGCGTCGGTGGAGGCGAGTGCGTCGGCAAGCGCGGCGGCTGAAAAGGCCAAGAAGGCCGAAGAACTGAAGTTCTCCGTGAAGGACGGCGCCAAGGACGTCGACCCCTCCGAGCCCATCAAGGTGACCTCCACCGCGGGCCTCAAGGACGTCACGATGACGAACGAGGTCGGCACCGTGGTGCAGGAAAAGCTATCCGACGACGAAAAGACGTGGACCACGGCCGAGGAGTTGGGCTACAACCACACCTACACCATCGACGCCACTGACAAAGACGGCGTTCACAAGACCATGACCTTCTCGACGCCGCAGGCCGCTGCCGTGTCGGATGTCGCGCTGTCCCCGCTGCCGGGCTCCGAGGTAGGCGTGGGCCAGGTGATTGGCGTGCGTTTTGGCAACTACGTCACCGACCGCAAAGCGGCCGAAGAAGCCATCACGGTGAAGACGGAGCCGGCCGTGGAGGGCGCGTTCTACTGGGTCAACAACCAGGAGGTGCGCTGGCGCCCGAAGGACTTCTGGCAGCCGGGAACCAAGGTTAGCGTCGACGTGGACCTGTACGGGCGCGACCTGGGCGGCGGAGCCTACGGCGGCGAGGACGCCTCGACGAACTTCACGGTTGGTGAGCGCGTCATTGCGCTGATTGATAACAACACCAAGATGATGTCGGTGTTTAAGAACGGCGAGGTGCTGCGCCGCGTGCCGGTGTCCATGGGCACCGACGGCAAGTGGGATACCCCGAACGGCACCTACGTGATCGGCGATGAGTACCCCACCCTGACGATGGACTCCACGACCTTCGGCCTGTCGCTAGCAGCCGGCGGCTACCGGACCAACGTCAACTGGGCCACCCAGATGTCCTACTCCGGCATTTACGTTCACTCGGCGCCGTGGGCGGCGGGCGCGCTGGGCAGCTACAACCAGTCCCACGGCTGCATCAACGTCATGCCTGAGGTGGCTGAGTGGTTCCAGAACACCGTCAAGCGCGGCGACGTGGTCAAGGTGTCCAACACTGGTGGCGAGACGCTCAACCCGCTGGATGGCTTGGGCGATTGGAACATGGACTGGGCCACCTGGTCTGCGGGCAACGCCACGGCTAACCAGTAAGGATTTGCTTAGGCGGGAAGGCCGCGGCGCCGGGAGACGGATTTGTCGAAGGGGATCCAGAACCGGAGAGGGGCCTGGGCGTTCTTCGAGATGCCAATCCGCGGGCCTTGGACCCAGCGGGGCTCTGTCTGGCGCTCGATGAGCTGAATGGGGCTGCCGTTGTCCGCCAGCGTAAATCCCAACGCCTGTCCCAGGTTGCCCGGCCCGCGGGCGAGGTTGTGGAAGTCGGTCTCACCGCGGCGGGCGTAGGCCTTGTCGACGCCGTCGATCACCTCGCCCGCGCGCAGCAAGCAACCCTGACCGGTTCCTTCGGGCGCGCAGACGATGTTGCCGTTCCGGTGGATGCCGTAGGAGGCATAGACGTAGAGATGCCCGGGAGGGCCGAACATGGCCGCGTTGCGCGGGGTGCGCCCGGAAAAGGTATGGGAGGCGGCGTCGCGCTCTCCGAGGTAGGCCTCGACCTCAGTAAGCCGCACTGACACCCCGTTGTGGCTAAGCACCGCGCCGAGCAGCTGCGGGGCTACCACCTCGGCAGAGGCTGAGAAATCAATCATTGCCGCAGTGTAGCGCGATCACCGAATTCCCCGTCAACCTGGTGTGGTTGGCGGGTTTCGTTGTGGCTCTGCGCAGGCGCTTAGCCTGCGCCTGGTGGTTGTTCTGCGGTTAGTCTGGCGAGGGCTTGTTGGTATTCGGGTGTGGCGGTGATTGGTGCTCCCCAGGGTGGGATGTATCCGATGCCGCCGGGCATTCTGAATACGTAGCCTCTTCCTGTGGGTTTGGTTGGGGTCGTCGTCGTTGATGCCGTTGTGATAGGCGCACAGGAAGGTCAGGTTCTTGATGTTGGTAAGCCCGCCTGCTTGCCAGGGGATGATGTGGTGGACCTGGCAGTAGTCAGCCGGCTTGTTACAGCCTGGTCTGGAACAGGTTTGGGTTTCGGCGCACAGGGTGAGGCGTTGTTTCCAGTTTGCGTGGCGTTCAACTCGGTAGGAGTTGATGGGTCCTTCTACTGGGTGGGTAATGGTGGCGTAGCCAATCTCTGCAAACTTGTGGGTGAGGAATTCCGCCCCGGTCATGCGCGCCCCATTGGTGAGTTGCAACTCAATCTCGTCGCCGTCTCCGTTGACAATTTGGTCGAGTTCGTTAAGGGTGACGACGACCTGGGCGTGCACGGCAGGCCTAGTACCGGTGTTACCACCCAGGATGACGGTTTTCGCGGCATCAAGCAGGTTGGTGGGGTTGACGGATTCGAGGGTGCCGCGGATATCGGCGATGACGGTGGGTGTGTCGGTGATGGTGACGGAGTTGGGGCCTTGCTTGCGGTAGGTGAACCGTACCCCGGGTTTGTGTTCGTGTTTCTCTTTAAGTTCTTTGAGGCGTTTTACGGCGACGTCGCGGATTTTGTGGGCTGGTGTGGCGGCCAGGCGGGCGCGCAGGTTCCAGGCGTCGAGTTCTTTCTTTACCCGAGAGGCGTAGGACTCAATCAGGGTGAGGATGCTCAGCCCGTGGGCGTTGTTTTGGGCGGCGGTGCGGGCTTTGCGTTGTTTTCCGGTGAAGCGAGTGGGGCCGAAGTAGATGCGGTGCAGGCGGGCAAGCTCGGCGGCATCACTGGCGTCGGCGCCGAGCGCGCGGAGTTTCTCGGGTGAGCTGGATGCTTTCTCCACTAGCGTCATCCCCGAGTTGCGGTAGTGGAAGTAGGTTTCTAATACCCCCGTGACCACAGAGACTAAAGCAGGGTGAGACACCCCCGCAACCGGAGCAGCAAAAAGCACACGCCGCGCGGCTGGAACATGTCCAAGCTGCGCGGCGTGTGCGTGACTTTGGGGTGGCTGACGGGACTCGAACCCGCGACACCCAGGATCACAACCTGGTGCTCTACCAGCTGAACTACAGCCACCATTGTTGCCTTGAAAAGCAACGAGATACAGGTTAACTCACGCGCTGGGAATTACAAAAACGCCTGGTAGTCGGCGGTAGTGGTGGACTTGAGCTCCTCTGCTTCTTTGGAGGTGGGACCGTTGTCGGTGCGGAATACGCTGCGGCGGTAGAAATCGAGCTCCCGGATGGACTCGATGATGTCTTGCAGCGCGCGGTGCGCCATGCCCTTGTCGGGTTGGTTGAAGTATGCGCGCGGGTGCCAGCGGCGCGCCAGCTCCTTGATGGTGGAGACGTCAATCATGCGGTAGTGCAGTGCGGCATCCAGGCGGGGCATGTAGGCGCGGATAAACGTGCGGTCGGTGGCGATGGAGTTACCGGCAAGGGGGGCGGGATGATTTGGGTCGCAGTGCTTCTGCAGGAGCTTAAGTACTGCGTCCTCCGCTTCCTCAATGGTGGTCGAAGACTGGCGGATTTCTTTGTCCAGGCCGGACTTCGCGTGCATGGCGGTGACGAAGTCATCCATCTCCCCGAGCTGCTCCTCAGAGGCGTGGACAACGAGATCGAGTCCTTCATCGAGGATGTTGAGCTCGGCGTCGGTGACCACTGCGGCGACCTCGACGATGACATGTCGGTCGGGCTCGAGGCCTGTCATCTCCAGGTCGATCCAGACAAGGCGGTCGTTCTTGGCGGGAATTTCACTCATGCACTCCACCATAGTTTCCCTGCAGTTCTCACCGGACGCCGCGGTGGCCGGGGGTAGGCGAGGGGGTGCGCGAACGACGCCGAATCTTTTGTACGACCAATTTTAGGAAGAAAAGATTTGGCTGCGGAGATCTGGTGTGAGCTGGTGGTTTGGGGAGGCGTCGGCAAGCGCGGCGTCCGCGTGTGGAAGATTGATTGGGATTACCGTCACATAACCGGGTTGAGATGCGCCACAATTGATTCAGTCCGCATAGTGACGGCACTCACATTCAAAGAAGGATGGTCACCCACCCATGTCAGGCTTTCTCGACACACTTAACTCCATAATTTGGTCACCAGCGCTGGTCTTCCTCTGCCTGGCCGCCGGCGTCTACTTCACCCTCGTGACCAAGTTCCTGCAGGTCCGGTGCATCCCGGACATGATCAAGCAAATCAAGGACGGCGAAAGTTCGGACGCTGGCGTGTCCTCCTTCCAGTCCCTGATGATTTCCCTGGCCGGCCGCGTGGGCGTGGGCAACATTTCTGGTGTGGCCACCGCCATCGCGTTCGGCGGCCCGGGCGCGGTGTTCTGGATGTGGGCGGTGGCCCTTTTGGGGTCCGCCACGTCGTTTGTGGAATGTACCTTAGCGCAGGTGTACAAGGAGAAGGACCAGGACACCGGCGAGTACCGCGGTGGCCCGGCCTACTACATCGAGAAGGCCTATAAGCACACCAAGGCCGGCCCCTTCATGCTGGTCTACGGCATCGTCTTTGCCATCGCTATGATTCTGGCCACGAGTTACTTCCTCCCCGGTATCCAGGCCAACGGTGTGGCTGCGGCGGTGGACAACGCGTGGGGTATCAGCGTGGGGTGGTCTGCCGTCGTCCTGGCGGGCGTGCTGGCCATCATCATTGTCGGCGGCGTGAAGCGCATTGCCAACTTTGCCTCCCTGGTTGTGCCGTTTATGGCAGGCGCGTACATCCTGTTCGCCATCATCATCCTCTGCGTGAACTTCAGCCAGATTCCGGAGGTCTTCGGCATGATCTTTAAGTCCGCGTTCGGCGCGGAGCAGGCGTTCTCCGGACTGCTGGGCTCTGCCATCATGTGGGGTGTCAAGCGCGGCATCTACTCCAACGAGGCCGGTCAGGGTACCGGCCCGCAGTCCGCGGCGGCTGCGGAGGTGTCCCACCCGGCCAAGCAGGGCTTTGTGCAGGCGTTTGCGGTGTATGTGGACACCCTCTTCGTGTGCTCCGCTACCGCGTTCATCATTATCTCCACCGACATGTACAAGGTCTTTGAAGGCGAGTCCGAGGACGGTGCCGTGCGCTACGCAGGCGCGCTTCCCGACGGCGTCGCGGTCGGCCCCGGCTTTGTCCAGCACGGCCTCGACACCCTGTTGGCCGGTTTCGGCCCGAGCTTCATTGCTATCGCCATCGCGTTCTTCGCCTTCACCACGGTGCTGGCGTACTACTACATGGCGGAGGTCAACCTGACCTACTTCAACCGCTGGATCAAGAACAAGGCCGCGCGCCGCGCGCTGGTGTGGCTTTTGCGCATCCTCTTGGTGGCCTCCGTCGTCATTGGCGCGACGACCACTCCGGGTGCTGCCTGGGCGCTGGGCGATATCGGCGTGGGCGCTACCGCGTGGCTTAACATCATCGCCATCCTTTTCCTCCAGGTCCCGGCGCTCAAGTGCCTCAAGGACTACAGCGAGCAGAAGAAGGCCGGCAAGGACCCGCAGTTCGACCCGGAGGCGCTGGGCATCCAGAACGCCGAGTTTTGGGTGGAGCGCAAGCTCGCGCGCCAGGAGGCCGCGCAGAAGGCCGTCGCCCGCGAGCAATAGCTAGGCCATCTTGGAGTAGAAGCTTCCGATCAGCGGCGCGGCGATGGGGGTGGGCACAATCTTGCCCAGGGTGTTCATTGCCTTGGACAGGGGTCCGGGAACCACGCGGCGCTGGTTGCGGGCCATGGCCTCGAGGGTCTCTTGAGAGCAGGACTCGTAGGTGGTCCACAGGAAGTCCGGTACCACCTTATCCACGATGGACTGCTCTTCTTCCGGGATGACGGCATCGCGCACCGGGCCGGGAGCAAGCAGCGTGCAGGTCACGCCGGAGCCCTTGAGCTCGTAGTGCAGGGCCTCCGTGAACGCGTTGACGCCCGCCTTGGTGAAGACGTAGGTGGCGTTGTTCGGAATCGACACGTTGCCCGCGGCAGAACCAACGTTGCAGATGGCGCCGCTGCGGCGCGTCAGCATCTGCTCTAGTGCCGCGCGGGTCAGCCGGTGCACGGCCTTCGCATTGAGGTCGAACTGGCGGGTCTCGTAGTCCCAGTCTTGGTCCATGAAGGCGCCGAAGCTAGCGATTCCGGCGGAGTTGACGATGATGGAGATCTCCTTGGTGGACATGAATTCGATGACCCGGGAGACGTCGGCAGTCTCGGACAGGTCCGCGGCCAGCGCGATGGCATCCACCTCGTGCTGCGCGCGCAGCTCGGCGACGATGGACTCGAGTACCTCCTGCCGGCGGGCGACGAGGATGACGTTGTAGCCACGCGCAGCCAAGTCGCGGGCCATTGCGGCGCCGATGCCCTGGCTGGCGCCGGTAAGCAGCGCGTAGGAGGTGCGGGTGGGGGCGGGCAGCCCGGGGGAGTGAGCCATGGTGTCAGGCGTCCTTTCTGTCATAGGGAGGTTTCCACCCAGCGTAGAGCACGAGTGGAAAGAAACTCGGGGAAACATAGGGGTAAACACTGATGCTTTCGCCGCCAGGGTTCTGAATAATAGGTGGTGAAAGGAGACAACATGAACAACCAGCGACTGACCCGTTCCACTACTGACACGATGATCGGAGGTGTCTGCGGCGGAATCGCGGAGACCTACGACCTTGACCCCACCTTGGTGCGCATCCTTTTCGTGGTTGCCACCCTGCTGGGCTTTTCCGGCATTCTGCTGTATCTGATCCTCTGGGTCGTTATCCCAGTGGCCTAAACGCTACTGCAGCGGCCCTAGCTCCATGAAGTCCTTCCACGTGCGCCATTCGTCTTGGAGGCGGGGGAGGGCGTCGGCAGGCGTTGCAGTGCCGTGAATGAGTGCGGCGTCCTGCATGCGCACGCCGTAATCGAAGAACAGGGCCGCGTGCCCGGACGCGCCGTAGCGCAGCACCGGCACCAGGTTGAGACCGTCGAAGGAAAGCCGGGCGTTCGGCCGCACGTCGAGCCCCGCGATGGCCGCCAGCGTCGGCGCGATATCCATGGGGGAGACGAGCTCACGCGAGGTGCCTTCCTCGGCCACCCCTGGCCACCACACGGACATCGGGGCCGGCTCGCCCAACAGCGAGCACACCGCGACGACGCCGGACAGGGTCTCGAGCGCGGCTGGGTCTGGCTGCTCTAGGAGCCGGAACACGCGCGCGGACTCGCTGTGGCGCGCGTCTTCCCGCACCTCGAAGCCGGCTTCCGCGAACACATCCGTGATGCGGGTGGTGGCGCCGCGCTGCGGGTACTGGCCGGTGAGCACCCCGCGGCGCGAGGACGCATAGCTTTCCGACGGCGCCCAGGCGTTAGCAAAGCGCACCCCGCGCAGCGCTGCTGCCGGGGCGTGCTCAAACGTGGCTAACGTGATGTCCATACGTGCCCCCAGCAGGACTCGAACCCGCGACACATGGGGTAGAAACCCACTGCTCTAATCCGCTGAGCTATGGAGGCGTACCGAGTCATCATAGCTCACAGGTGGCAGCCGCCTCGAAACGCCTAGATGTGCGCGAGTGGGGTACTGGCCGCGGCGCTGTCGGTGTTCAAGAGTACGTCCACAAACGTGCTGGCCGCCGGGGATAGGGCGTGATCCGCGCGGTGGATGAGCAAGGCCTGCACCGTCGGAAGCGGTTCCTGGACGCGGCGGAAGTGAACGCCGGCTTGGCTGAATGTCTGGGCCGTGTAGGGCATGAGGCTGATGCCGAAGTCCCCGGCGACGAGGGGGAGTGCGGTCTGGAGCGAGGAGACCTCTTGCGTTGAGGTGGGCGCGTACCCGGGATTGGTGGACCACAGGCGCTCGAGGGCATCCGGTAGAGTGCGCAGCTCATGGACCTGCGGCGGCAGCAGCCACGTCTCCTGGGTGAGCGCGGTGAGGCTGAGCGGTTCGGGAAGGTGCGCCAGGCGCTCCGGGAGTGCCACGCACAAGTCGATGTCACAGACGCGGTGGATGGATACCCGGTCGTTGTAACGGTGTGCGAAGGCGGCTGCGTCCGTGGTGAGCACGATGCCGATTTCGACGGAGCCGTCGGTGACGCGGCTGAGCGTGGATGAGGCGTCTAAGTCATTTAAGGAAATGCTTACCTCTGGTGCCTGCATCCGCATGCGACGCAGCGCTTCCGGCATGAACAGCCAGGTGAACTCCGGGGCGCAGGAGACCGTGACGGAGCCGGCGGTGCCGGCCGCCATCTCCGCCAGGCGCGTCTCCGCCGAGTTGAGCAGGGCGTCGATCGAGGTGGCGATTCCATAGAGGTAGTCACCGGCCTCTGTGGTCTTTACTCCACCGCGACCGCGGGAGAGGAGCTTGACCTTGAGGTGTTCCTCTAGCCTGCGCACGGAAAGGCTGAGTGAAGGCTGTGTTAATTGCAACTGTTCCGCGGCATGCGTAAAGGACCCATGGTCAACGACCGTCCGGAAATACTGCAGCTGGCGGGAGTCCATAAGGGCATATTACCCGATTGCTGAATCTTTGCTGCTATTTAGGTAAGAATCTAAGGCTGGCGGTAGACTGCCCCTTATGCACGAAGAAAAAGATAACTCCAGCTCACGGGCCCCGAAGGAGGCTGTGGCGCAGCCCTCGCACGCGCCTTCTAGGGCCAAGTCTTCCCGCCTTCTCTATCTCTTTTTCCTCGTTTTTGCCGGACTTGTCGGCGGCGTCATTTCCCTGTTCTTCCTCGCGGATTCCCTTGCCGCGTTGGGAATCCCGGATCCTGGTCGCCTCACCACCTTTGGCCTGCCCTTCTTCCGTGCCGTCGCCTGGATGCTCATGGCCTTGTCCGTGGGTTCCTTCATGGCCAGCGCGTTGCTGATTTACCCCGCCGTGCCGGAGGGGGATAACGAGCGGCTGAATAAGGCACGCCTGACTGTCGACGGTCACCTGGCCGCCCGCACCGGCGCATGGGCTGCGCTTGGTGCCGGCGTGGTGTCGTTGCTGGAGGTCCCACTGGTGATGTCGGACCTGACCGGCACGCCGCTGGGGCAGGTCCTCAACTCGGAGCTCATGGGCATGGCGGTGGGCCAGATTGCGGCGTCGCAAGTCTGGCTCGTCACCGCCGTCATTGCGGCCGTCGTGGCAGTGGTGGGCTTCGCCGCCCGCTCGTGGTCCGGTCAGGTCGTGGCTTTCTTCCTGTCGCTGCTGCTCACCGTGCCGTTGGGCTTGGAGGGCCACTCCGCAGCCGGCGGCGACCATGACTACGGCACCAACTCGCTGCTGCTGCACCTCCTGTTCATCATGCTGTGGGTAGGCGGCCTCATGGGGCTCATCGCGCACGGCCGGCGCCTCGGCCCCGACATGGGCGTGGCGGTGCGCCGCTATTCGAGCGTGGCCCTTTTCTCCATCGTCGGGCTCGCAGCTACGGGCGTGGTCAATGCGCTGATCCGCGTAGAGCTGGCAGACCTGTTTGCTACGCGCTACGGCCTGCTCGTACTCGCCAAGTTCGTGTTCACCGTGGTGCTTGCCGCCATCGGCTTCGTCCACCGCCGCGTGACCATCCCGCAGCTGGAGCGCTCCTCGCGTCTGTTTGTCCGCGTCGCTGTGGTGGAGGTTCTCATCATGGCCGCCACCGTGGGCGTGGCCATCTCGATGGGTCGCACCCCGCCCCCGCCGCCGCGCGATCCGAACCTGAACTCCATGCAGATCTTGCTGGGCTACGAGCTTTTCGACGCCCCCAGCTACACCAACGTGTGGACCATGTTCCGCTTTGACCTCATGTTCGGCACCCTGGGGCTGGTCCTCGCTGCCTTCTACCTGTACGCCGTGTGGCGTCTCAAGCGCCGCGGGCTTACCTGGGCGGCGTCGCGAACCGCGTGGTTCCTGCTCGGTGCGCTGGGTATGACCTTCATCATGAGCAATGGCATCGGCCTGTACATGCCGGCGCTGTACTCCATGCACATGCTGGTCCACATGATCCTCTCCATGGCCATCCCGCTCTGCTTGGTGCTGGGCGCGCCGGTCACGCTGGTGATGGAGGCCTTCGAACCGGGGGCTCCGGGCAAGCCCACGCTTCACGACGCCGCCGTGGCACTCACCAAGTCACGCATCCTCCGCGTGCTCACACATCCGGCTGTCAACCTGGTGCAGTTCCTCGGCTTCCTGTACGTGCTCTACCTCTTCCCGAACTTCTACGACCTGGCGATTTCGGAGCATGCCGGGCACGTCATTATGAACTGGGTGTTTTTGATTTCGGGCTACATCTACTACTGGGAGGTGATCGGTCCAGACCCGCTGCCGTGGCGCGCGCCCACGGGCATCCGGCTGCTCATCATCTTCGCCTCGATGCCCCTGCACCTGTTTGCCGGCGTGTACCTGATGCAGATGCAAACCATCCTGGGTCTGGACTTTTATCAGTCCCTGGAGCTGCCGTGGAACCCGGACTTTGTCACGGACCAGCGCACGGGCGGCGGCATTGCGTGGGGCTTCGGCCAATTCCCGCTGGTGGTGGTCTTTGGCAAGCTGTTCATTGATTGGCTGCGGGAGGACCGCGCCCTGGCTCGCCGCCACGACGCCAAGGCCGACATTGATGGTGACGCGGACTTGGAGCGCTACAACGCCATGCTCAAGCAGATGAGTGAAGGCGACGAGACGGGCTTCCGTCAGCAGTAGTAGTCCTTTGTCCGTGTAACGGGTGTGACAACCAGCCTGGGGAAACGGGGTTCTAGTTGACGTCTTCAACTAGTTATCCACAGGCTGGCGCGCGGGGCATTGTGGGTTCCGCAGAAGGCGGCGAAGATGCGAAGTGAGGGAAGCGAACAGGTTTCCTTAAAACCGCACAGAACCCACGACAACCTACAAAGAACGGACTACCACAATGTCTCAATACCCCATCACCATCACCGGCCGGCTTACTCACGAGCCGGAGCTTTCCAAGATCAGTGAGAACATGTACAAGACCCGCTTTCGCATCGCATCCTCGCGCAGTGTCGCCGAGCCGAAGGAGGGCGGCGGCATCCTCTGGCGCGAGCTGGACCTTAATTTCATCGACGCCGAGGTGTGGGGCCAGTGCGCCATCAACGTGAAGCGCTCCCTGCGCAAGGGAATGCCGATTCTGGTGACTGGCCCCCTCGTGACCGACCGCTGGGAGGATCAGCACGGCGCCAAGCGCTCACGAAGCTACATCAAGGCCTACCACGTGGGCTTAGACCTCAACCGCTTCGTGGTGGTGACCTCCACCAAGGTCCCGGCGGTCTATAGCGAGGACGGCAGCGAGCCGTTGTGGCTGGGGGAGAACCCGCCGGTGCCGGACTACGATCACACGGTCCCCACCGGCCAGCCGGACGCGGGCACGGAACAGCCTGCAGAGCCCGCGCCGGACGAAGAGATGCCGGAGGCGCTCCAGCCGGGAGCGGGGGACTCCCCGCACGACACGGCTGCGGACCGCCAGCAGGCCCTGAACGGGGCAGCAGCGGAGCAGGAGGAGCAGCGCGAGCCGGAGGAGGTTATGGCCTAGGCCGAGGGAACAAAGGGCGGGGCACCGCCGCCGCCCATGTGATGTAGTCTTTGTACTGTTATTTACCAATCCTGACAGAAGCAAAGGGTGAAACATGGGCGAGTTCATCTACACGATGAAAAACGTGCGCAAGGCCATCGGTGACAAAGTCATTTTGGACAACGTCACCATGGCCTTCTACCCGGGCGCCAAGATTGGCGTCGTCGGCCCCAACGGTGCAGGTAAGTCCTCGATCCTGAAGATCATGGCCGGCCTGGACCAGCCCTCCAACGGTGAGGCATTCATCGACCCGGGCAAGACCGTGGGCATCCTCCTCCAGGAGCCGCCGCTGAACGACGACAAGACGGTCCGCGAAAACGTCGAGGAGGGCCTAGGCGAGATCTTCCAGAAGAAGCAGCGCTTCGAGGAGATCGCAGAGGAGATGGCCACCAACTACTCCGATGAGCTCATGGAAGAGATGGGCAAGCTGCAGGAGGAGCTGGACCACGCCGATGCGTGGGAGGTTGACTCCAAGATTGAGCAGGCCATGGAGGCTCTGCGCTGCCCGCCGTCCGATGACCCGGTGACCAACCTCTCCGGTGGTGAGCGCCGTCGCGTGGCCTTGGCTAAGCTTCTGCTCTCTGAGCCGGATCTGCTGCTGCTCGATGAGCCTACGAACCACCTCGACGCCGAGTCCGTCCAGTGGCTGGAGAAGCACCTTGAGTCCTACCCGGGCGCTGTCCTGGCCGTGACCCACGACCGCTACTTCCTCGACCACGTCGCGGGATGGATCTGTGAGGTCGACCGCGGCAAGCTCTACCCGTACGAGGGCAATTACTCCACCTACCTGGAGAAGAAGGCGGAGCGCCTCGAGGTCGCCGGCGCCAAGGACAAGAAGCTGCAGAAGCGCCTGAAGGAAGAGCTCGCCTGGGTGCGCTCTGGATCCAAGGCTCGCCAGGCCAAGAACAAGGCCCGTCTCCAGCGCTACGAGGAGATGGCGGCCGAGGCCGAGCAGTACAAGAAGCTCGACTTCGAGGAAATCCAGATTCCGACCCCGCCGCGCCTGGGCAACAAGGTCGTGGAGGTCAAGGACCTGACCAAGGGCTTCGACGGCCGGGTCCTCATCAAGGACCTGTCCTTCACCCTGCCGCGCAACGGCATCGTCGGCGTTATTGGCCCGAACGGTGTGGGTAAGTCCACTCTGTTCAAGACCATCGTGGGCCTGGAGCAGCCGGATTCCGGTTCCGTCGACGTGGGCGAGACCGTGAAGCTGTCCTACGTGGATCAGAACCGCGAGAACATCGATCCGGAGGCCACGGTGTGGGAGGTCGTCTCCGGCGGCCTGGACTACATCCACGTGGGCCAGAACGAGATGCCGTCGCGCGCATACCTCTCTGCCTTCGGTTTTAAGGGTCCGGACCAGCAGAAGCCGTCCAAGGTGCTCTCCGGTGGTGAGCGCAACCGCCTGAACTTGGCGCTGACGCTCAAGGAGGGCGGCAACCTGATCCTCCTCGATGAGCCGACCAACGACCTGGATGTCGAGACCCTGGGCTCCCTGGAAAATGCGCTGGAGAAGTTCCCGGGCTGCGCCGTGGTCATTTCCCACGACCGCTGGTTCCTGGACCGCACCTGTACCCACATCCTGGCCTGGGAGGGCAACGTTGCCGAGGGCCAGTGGTTCTGGTTCGAGGGCAACTTCGGCGACTACGAGAAGAACAAGGTCGAGCGCCTCGGCGAGGACGCTGCCCGCCCGTCCCGCGTGACCCACCGCAAGCTCAG
Source organism: Corynebacterium axilliensis (assembly GCF_046097495.1). Classification (NCBI taxonomy): domain Bacteria; kingdom Bacillati; phylum Actinomycetota; class Actinomycetes; order Mycobacteriales; family Corynebacteriaceae; genus Corynebacterium; species Corynebacterium axilliensis. The sequence continues at coordinate 1,299,767 of NZ_CP175768.1, read as the reverse complement.
CCGCTAGGCCCCGAGCGCCTCGGGAAAGCCGGGGAAGAGAAGAAACCGGAAGGACTCTGGAATGTCTACTCAGAATGTCGTGTCGGAAGAGACCACGGACAACGTCCACGCGCTGACGGTGAACGTGCGCTGGTCGGACTTCGACATGTACGGCCACATGATGAACGCCAACTTCATCGAGCTGGCGCAGGAAGCGCGCTTGGCCTTTGCCATGCACAACTTCTACTCCCGCGGGCTGAACATGGTGGCCTTTGTCCGCCACATCGAGGCCGACTACCTCCGCCCCATCAAGTGGGACGGCCGCCACGGCACGGTGACGGTGGAGACTACCGTTGTGCGCCTGGGTAAGACCTCCTTTACCACCCGCCAGCAGGTGAAGGACGCCCACGGCGAGGTCGCCTGCGTCATCGACTGTGTCCAGGTCACCATCGACCCGGACACGCAGATGCCGCGCCCGGTCAGCGAGGACGAGCGGCAAATCATCCTCGAGCACGCAGTGGTCGAGCTCGATGATGGAGAGTGAGTCGCTCACCCTCACCGGCGGAGGGGTAGGGCTCAAGGCCCTGATTGCCCGCGCCGTGGGGCTGGATGCCGCGGCGTCGGTACGCCTGCGTCAGCTTGATGACCAGCACGTCGACGTCTTTGTCACCACTCCCTTCGAGGTTGTGGCCGCCCGCCGCATCACCGGAACGGTAGGGCGCGACGGCGCGGTGGTCTCCGCGCAGGCGCTTGGCGACGCCCTCTCGGCCCCCCACACCGAGAACACCGCGGACCTCGACTTAGGCCCTGCCCGCGATGCCTCGTGGCCGGGCGCGCTGCCGCCGGCGGAGGGGTTTCAGGAAATCGACACCCTGCCGGTTGCTGTCGTGCGCGAGCTATCTGATCAGGGCCAGCGCCTGGCCCGTGAGTTCTCCGGCCCGATGGGCCCACCGTCCAGCCTGCTCAACCAGACCGTCATCACGGTGGACAACGCTGCGGGCGTACAGGTGGAAATCCCCATGCGGATGATCTTCGCCTGCACCAACCTGGGGCTCATCCCGGGCTTTTCCGCCCCCATGGACGTGCCCCGCCACCTGCGCGTGGCCGGCAAGGGCCGCTGGGTGCGCGTGGACGCCCCCTTCGGCAGCGTTTATCACTCCACGCGCCTGTCGCTGTTCTAGCCGGCTATAGCAGTACCGCGCCCGCGAGCGCGGCGCCCACCGCAACGGACCACGGCGGGGCCTTCGCAAAGAGGGCGGCACCGGCCGCCACCGCAATGAGCCCGGTGGCCCAGCCGGTGACGCCGTGGGTGAGGATGGGGTCCCACAGCGCTGCCACGAGCAGCCCGATGACTGCCGCGCTCACCGCGGACAGCGCCCCGCGCAGCCACTCCAGGTGCCTCCACCGCGCCCAAAAGTGCAGCGCGGCCAGCGTCAGCAGGGCGCCAGGCAGGAAGATGAGGACGGTGCCGAGGACGGCGCCGCCAAGGCCGCCATCGACCGCCCCGAGATAGGAGGCGAAGGTAAACAGCGGCCCCGGCACGCCCTGCGCCACCGAATAGCCGGCCAGGAATTCCTCCTGTGTGAGCCAGCCGGAGCCCACGAACTGATCCTCGAGCAGCGGTAGCACCACGTGCCCGCCGCCAAAGATCAAGGCCCCCGACTGGTAGAAGGCGTTCGCCCGGGTGAGCAGGTACCCGCCGCTGAGCGGGGCAGCCGCCGCCAGCCCGCCGAGCAGGAGGAAGAACGCCAGCACGCAGCCCCACGCCAGGCCCGCGGGTACCGGGCGGAGTTTCTCGGAGGTGGTGGGCTGGGAGGACGTCGGCAAGCATCGGCGCAACACCGTCGCCCCCAGCACGCCCGCCACTGCCAGCACAGCCAGCTGCCACGCCGACCCAGCCACGATGAGCACCACAGAACTGATGAGGGCTAAGGCCCACGCGGTAATTGTGGTCAGGAGCTTGCGGCCCATGCCCATAATCGCGTGCACCACCACGCCCGCCGCCGCGGCGAGTAGCCCCGTGAGCGCCCCCTCGAGCCAGCTCACGCCACTGCCCGGCAGCGCGAGGCCGCACACCGTGAGGATAAGCGCCGAGGGGAAGGTGAACAGGAACCAGGAATAGGCCATCCCGGCAAGGCCTGCGCGCCCATAGCCCAGCGCCATGCCCACCTTGGAGCTGGCCGGGCCGGGTAGGAACTGCGACATCGCCACCAGGTCCGCGTAGGTGGTGTCACTCAGCCAGCCGCGGCGGCCCACAAACTCCGTCCGGAAATACCCCAGGTGGGCGGCAGGACCCCCGAACGCTGTCCACCCCAGGGGGAGGAAGGAGCGGCGGACATCGCGCAGAGAATTCACTGAGCTGGTCATTGTCCTCATCGTAGTGAGTGCTGGCTACCCCCGCGATCTGAATCCAGAAAACCACAATGGTGGGTGCGTTACCCTAACCTCGTAGCACTGAATTTTCTTCCCCCAAAGGAGTCTGCACATGCGCATTGCGGCACCCAAAGAAATCATGAACAACGAGAACCGCGTAGCTCTCACCCCGGCGGCGGTTCGCACGCTTATCAACGACGGCCACGAGGTCCTCATCGAAACCGGCGCCGGCGCAGGCGCTTCGTTCCCGGACTCCGAGTATGAGGCCGCTGGCGCCACCATCGTTGCCACCGCCAAGGAGGCCTGGGCGGCGGACATGGTGGTCAAGGTCAAGGAGCCGCTGGAGGCCGAGTATGGCTATCTGCGCGAGGACCTGTTGCTGTTTACCTACCTGCACCTGGCGGCGGACCGCCCGCTGACGGACGCTCTCGTGGAAGCCGGCACCACGGCTGTGGCCTATGAGACCGTCACCGATGCCCGCGGCACCCTGCCGCTTCTGACCCCGATGTCCCAGGTGGCCGGCCGCCTCGCCGTGATTGAGGGCACCCACCACCTGCTGTCCACCCAGGGCGGGCGTGGCCTGTTGGTTTCCGGCGTGCCGGGCACCCAGCCGGCGCGCGTGGTGGTCATCGGCGGCGGCCAGGTTGGTGCGTCTGCGGTGGCCATGGCGCACGGCCTGCGCGCGGAGGTCACGGTGCTCGACCTTGACCCGCACGTCCTGCAGCGCTTCGACGACCAGTACCAGGGCGGCGTGCGCACCCTGGTCTCCGACCCGGCCACGCTGGAGGCCGAGCTTCTCGACGCCGACCTGGTCATCGGCGCCGTCCTCGTGCCGGGTGCGGCGGCCCCGAAGCTAGTGCGCGAGGACGTGGTCAAGCGCATGAAGAAGGGCGCCGTGCTGGTCGACGTCGCCATTGACCAAGGCGGCTGCTTCGAGAACTCCCACAAGACCTCGCACGACGAGCCGACCTTCCAGGTCCACGACACCCTCTTCTACTGCGTGGCCAACATGCCGGGCGCGGTGGCTAACACCTCCGCGCGCGCACTCGGCTCGGCCACCCTGCCGTACATGCGGGCGCTGGCCGCCGGCGGTTTCGACGGTGCGGCGGCCCGCTTCCCGGGCCTGACCACGGGCCTGATGACTCGTGACGGGCAGCTGGTCTCCCAGCCGGTCAAGGACGCCTTCGGCCTCTAAGGTGCGCGGTTGATGAGCATCGCCGCCACCCGCTCCATGTGATCCCAGATCATTGCGCGGTAGGCCGGCGGGATGGTCTCCTCATCGATCTGCGCCAGCGAGTTTCCCATGAGCCCCAGCCAGCGATCGTGCGCGGCGACGTCGATGGGGTAGGGGGCGTGCCTCATGCGCAGGCGCGGGTGTCCGCGGTTCTCAGAGAAGAGCTGCGGGCCGCCCCAGTACTGCACCAGGAACCAGGTCAGGCGCTGTTCGGCGCCCTCCCAGTCCTGGTCTGGATACATGGGGCCAATGACGTCGTCAGTGCGCACCTGGGCGTAGAAGCCGCCGACGAGCTTCTCAAAGGTCTCCATTCCGCCGATAGCTTCGTACACGCTGGTGGGCTGCATTTTTTACTCTTCCTTCCTGGTTAGTCCGGTGCCGGACTCGTCCAGATCAAAGATAGCCATGCCGCGCGGGTAGGGAGTGCTGACCCCCTCCGCCTGCATGGCGGTGAGGATGGCGGCCTGCAGTGCGCGCTGGACGTCCCACTGCTTGCCGGGGAGGGTCTTGACGGAGACGCGGTAGGACATGTGGTCCACCTCGAGGCCGGACATGCCGTTGACCGTGGGCTTGGCCAGGATGAAGTCGCGGATGTTGGCGTCGCGGGCGGCGTCGTCGGCGGCGGCGGTGATGACGTTAAGCGCGCGGGTCGGGTCGTTGCTCAGCGCGATGGGCACCTGGACGCGGGCTACGGAGTAGCGGTCGGAGTGGTTGGCTACCTGCATGATTTCGCCGTTGCGGACGTACCACAGGGCGCCGTCGATGTCGCGGACGGTGGTGATGCGCAGGGAGATGGATTCGACGTCGCCGAAGACGCCGTTGCCCAAGTCGATGGTGTCGCCGATGCCGTACTGGTCCTCCATGAGCATGAAGATGCCGGAGAGGAAGTCCTTGACCAGGGCCTGGGCGCCGAAGCCCAAGGCGACGCCGACAACGCCTGCCGACGCCACCAGCGGCGCCACGTTGACGCCGAGCTTATCCAGGATGGCCAGCGCCGCCCATACCCACACGAAGATGGCTACGGCAGATTGGCCCACCCCGGCCAGGGTCTGGATGCGGGAGGTGCGCCGCGCCTCCTGGGTGCGGGCCAGGGCCTTGTCCGTTTCCTTGTGCTGCTTGCGCGGGGTAAGCGGGGAGGTGAGGCGGCCCTGCTTGATGCTGTTGTCTGCCAGTTTCGTGATGAGCCGGCGCAGCAGCCAGCTGCCGATGACGGCGATGAACAGGATGAGGAGGATGCCCAGCGGCTTGGCGACGACCCACGACCGCACAGTGTCGTCCTGCCACCACCGGGAGATGCTGTCGGCGGCCGTGGTGGTGTCGGCCGCAGCGTAGAGGGGTAGGAAAGTCACAGTAGAAGAGCGTCCTTTCAAGCGGGGGGAGTGTGTGGCTCCCGATACTAAAGACACGGCTGATGAATTTAAACCTTCGTATCAAACCCGAAATGAACCGCTTGGTCTAGAATTGTGCCTTATGACTGACAACCTAGGCTTTTCTTCGCGCTCCATTCACGCCGGTTACCAGCCCGATTCCCACATGGGGTCCATCAACGTTCCCATCTATGCCTCCACGACGTTCCAGCAGGACGGTCTGGCGCAGCTGCGCGGCGGCTACGAGTACGGCCGCGTGGCGAACCCTACGGTCCACGCGCTGGAGAAGACCCTCGCCGCGCTGGAAAACGCGCAGTATGCCCGTTGTTTCTCCACGGGCATGGCGGCCGTGGATACGCTCATCCGCATTCTCGTCCGCCCCGGGGACCACGTCATTCTGGGCAACGACGCCTACGGCGGCATGTACCGCCTGCTGCACCACGACTACGGGGAGTGGGGCGTGGAGTTGTCCATCGTCAACACCTCCGACACCGCGGCCGTGACCGCAGCAATCAAGGAGAACACCAAGCTCATCTGGCTCGAGACCCCCACCAACCCGGCGACCACCATCACGGATATCGCCGCGGTGGCCACGGCCGTGAAGGCTGCGTCGGACGCCCAGATTGTCGTCGACAACACCTTTGCCACGCCCTACCTCCAGAACCCTCTCGAGCTCGGTGCGGACCACGTGCTGCATTCGACCACCAAGTACCTGGGCGGACACTCCGACGTTTTGGGTGGGGCCGTGGTGACCAACTCTGCGGAGGTGGATGAGCGCCTGCTGTACTTCCAGGGCAACGTCGGCGCGGTGTCCTCGCCTTTCGACGCCTACCTCACCGCCCGCGGCATCAAGACCCTCGCGGTGCGCATGGACCGCCACTGCACCAACGCGCAGGCCGTGGCCGAGTTCCTCGAGTCCCGCCCCGAGGTCAAGCAGGTTCTCTACCCGGGCCTGCCCTCGCACCCGGGCCACGAGCTGGCCAAGAAGCAGATGCGCGGCTTCGGCGGGATGATGTCCGTGCGCTTCCACAGCGAGGAGCATGCCCGCCAGGTGTGCCTCAACACCAAGCTCATCTCGCTGGCCGAATCCCTCGGCGGCGTGGAGTCCCTCATCGAGCACCCGCAGAACATGACGCACATTTCCGCCGAGGGCTCCGAGTTGGTTCCGCCGGCAGACCTAGTGCGCATCTCGGTGGGCATCGAGTCCATCGGCGACCTCCTCGCGGACTTAAAGCAGGCCCTCGACGCCCTCCACTAGCTAGGATTCCCACCATGGAACACACAGCACAAAAGCTGCGGTCTTTCCACGACGAGGTGGAGGCTGCGCGAGAATTCTGGAAGTCATATTTCGACGCGATTCCAGCTCCATTTGAGAGCGGTTCCGACGAGCCCACCAAGGGATTTATCCAGTTCCTCAAAGGAACCCACTCTAAATACCCGCAGGCCACCGTCGCGTCGCACGGCGCAGACGTGGAAGCATTCCTGAAATCCTGCGTGCACGAGCAGGACTTTGCCACCATTGCTGAGTGGGATGCAGATGGCCTCAACGGCGACAGTCTTAACCGCGAAGAGCCGACGTTCAAGGAGTATCTCTGCGGCGCGGTCTTTGCTCCTTCTGATGCCTTTAAGAAGCGCATTAGCGCTGAATTCGAGGATGACCGCATCACGGAGAGCACCGAGGAAACTAAAGCGGCGTTTAGCGCGGGGTCTTCCAAGGGGGCCGCGCGTCTTACGCGAACCGTTCCGGAATCTTTGTCGGTCAAGCTAGATGGCGGCATCGAGCGCATTCGCATCCTGTGGCTGCTGAAGAATCCGGCATATGGCGGAAATGACGTCATCAGGCTGGCGCGAGACGGTATGGAAGGCGTAGCAAATACAAAAGATGGGGGAGAGGCCTTTACTCCCTTCATCAGGGACCAAGGCAACGTCGCGGCGCTGTTCTCGGATGACCTCGAAAAAGCGCGCTTGCCCTGGGATATTGCCGATACCAAGGGCTGGTATTTCGATCGCGCACGCTTTTACCTCTTCGATGAGTGCGAAGAGAAGGAGCCAGTTTCCTGGAATGAGGTCATTCCCCAGCGCCCGGAATCGGGTGAGCGAGCGGGCGACATCGTGCGCATGGAGATGTTCCCCTACAGGACCAAAGCGTCCGGTGACATCCCCAAGATCATTGAAAACCAAAACAAGAAGGGGCAGGTTCTCCCGTCTCAGGAGCTCGTGTTCAGATGCCTCATCGCCTTCCTTAACGAGGCTAAGCACGGCTACATTATTTGCGCCCGTGACCCGCAGCTGTGGAGAAAGGTAATCGGGGCGTATATCGACGCTAACGAATCTTTGGACGTCGACAAGGATTCCATCCTTGCGGCGTTTACGCACCACGTGTGGGAGTTCAAGGGGCAGAACGCACACCTCACCGTGAAAAATCTCGTTCCACCACTAGATAGCCGCGTTGCGGCGCTGCAACAGGTCTTCGCACGCAAATAGCACGTGGTCCCGAGGAATGACTCGGGGCCACGCGGCGGCTAGAGCGTGCCGAGGAGGGAGCCGGCCGTGCGGTCGGTCTCCTGCAGCATGAGCGGGTCCGTGCCCGGCATGGGGGAGATGGTGGTATCCGGCCACTGCGCGTAGGTGGGAATGCCCACGATGTGCAGGCGCGGATCTTCGGAACCGTCGGGGTTGACCGCGCGGCGGTTCCAGGTGGTCTCCGGGGAACCGGTGGGGTGGCCGTGATCGACGAAGGCGCGCACGCGGCCCTCCAGGGAGAGCGCGAGCGGGTCGCCGGCGAGGCGGACGTCGGGGGAGTGCATCCAGGCGTCGATAAGCCAGGCGGAGGAGGCCTCGCCGTGCTCGGTGCGCAGCGTGAACTGCTCGCCGGCGGTCAGGGAGGGGTGCTGGCCTAGGAAGGTGACCAGGCCGGCGTCGACAAGCGCCAGCAGCTGCCGCGTGCGGAACAGCGGCGGGCCGGAGCCCACCATCTGGCCAAACGCCATGAACTCCTTGTACGTGCTGGTCCGGGATTCCCACGTCATCCGGCCCTCAGAACCGGCGATGGACGCCGGCTTGCGTGCGGCAGAAATCGCCCACAGCGCGGACTTGAGCGGGGAATCGGCGGCGGCGACGGCCTCGAGGATGTCGCGCGCCAAGCTGTCGGCGATGTACTCGGTCAGGTCGCCGCCGGTGAAATCAGCCAGCGGGTCCGCCCAGTGTGCCAGGTCCAGCGGCAGCGCGGAAAAGCCCTCGAGGGCCGCGGTGAGCTGGTCCGCCATGCCGGCCAGGTCCGCGGCGTCCACCGCGGTGGCGTCGATGGCCGCGATGATGTCCTCGAGCGGGCGCTGCAGTGCCTCAGGGGCAACGCGCGCCTGGTTCTCGTAGTACTCGGCGTAGGCATCGCGCAGGATGTGCGGCAGCAGCTGGGTGGAAAAGTCCAGCTCGGAGCCCTGCTCCTGCACGGCCTTCCGGAAGCGCACCAGCGCTGCCTTTGGCGGCAGCGCGTGGTACTCCGACTTCGGGATGTACGGGTAGCCGCGCCCGGAGCTCACGATGAAGTGCGGCTCCTCGCCGCTGGGCTCGTAGCGCAGGCCGGAGCGCGTGGAGGGGTCCTCGACGAACTGACCGCCCTGGTCGATGGTGAGCAGCGCCATGATGTCGAAGAAGCCCATGCCCAGGCCGCGGACCAGGACCTTTTCGCCCGCGGGCACGGCACCCACGGGCTGCTCCACCGGGTTATCCGGGCGCACCCAGTGCAGGTCCGACTGTGCGGCGTCCGCTAGGACGCGCTCCGCGGAGTTGAGGGCGGGTACCTGCCAGCCGTAGGCCAGCACGGTGGCGTCGGCGGTGACCGTGGAGTCGTCGGAAAGCGCGATGGTGTCCTGGCCTTCCGCGGACTCGATGGACAGCGCGCGGGCGCGGTGCTGGACCACCTCCACGTCGGCGGGCAGCTGCGCCAACGCCACCTCGTAGACCCACTCCAGGTAGGCGCCGTACAGGGCGCGGGAGGGGTTGGACTCGGGGCGGGTGGCCGCGAGCTCGTCGGCGAAGGAGGAGGCGAGGCCCGCGCGGGGCGGGTGGGCGTCGTACAGCGCGAGCTTTGCCGGGGACAGGGCAGGGCGCTCGCCGCGCAGCAGCTGAATCCACTCGTAGAGGATGGGGCCTTCCAGCACCGGAGCGGTGGTGGTGGAGTCCGGCTCCGTAAACAGGGTGACCGCGCCGGCCAGCGTATTCATGCACAGCGTACGGGTCTGTTCAGTATCCCAGATGCGGCCGGCGCCGAGCGGGGCGTCGTCGATGATGTGGAGCGTGAGGGCAGAAGCCAAAGGCGCTGCCTTAAGGTGCGCCGCTAGGCGCTCGACCAGCGAAATTCCGCGCGGGCCGGCGCCGACGATGGCGATGGAGGGCATAAAGAATCAACCTCTATTTTTCAGACTATTCTGTCTAGTGGAATAATACCGTTCGGTATGTGTTGTGTTAAATCCAGGCACACGTAAACGAACTATCTTGTGAAAGCACTTACTGTGAAAACTCTACGCTCACTCGCTGCGGTCCTCGCGGCGGCGTTGACCGCCACGCTGGCCAGCTGCAGCGCCGCAGACCGGCCGGAGGGGGAGGACAACGTCCTGACCTACCTCGAGCCGCAATTCTTCCGCACGCTCTACCCGCCGGCGGCTGGGTTCTACCCCAACGGCGGCGTGGTCAACCAGCTCACCGACCGCCTGCTGTACCAGGACCCGGAGACCCTTGAGCTTTCCCCGTGGATCGCCACGGACATGCCGAAGGTCAACGCGGACGCCACCGAGTACACCTTCGACATCCGCACGGACGTCACCTACTCGGACGGCTCCCCGCTTACCGCGGAGAACGTGGTGGCCAACTTCGACCTCTTCGGCCGCGGCGACAAGTCCCGCACGCTGACGACCTCGGAGCAGATTGCCAACTACGACCACGGCGAAGTGGTGGACAAGGACACCGTGAAGTTCTACTTCACCCAGCCTTCCCCGGGCTTCCTCCAGGCCACCTCTTCCTACAACTCGGGCCTGCTGTCTGATTCGACCCTGGCCCTGGACAACGAGGGCTTTGGCCCCGGCAACGCGGTCAACGTCATCGGTTCGGGTCCTTTCGTGGTGGAGTCGGAATCCATTGGCACCGACCTCACCCTCAAGACCCGCGAGGACTACTACTGGGCCCCGCCCGCGGTCAAGCACCAGGGCCGCGCGGACATCGACGGCATTCACTACATCCTGGCCGCCGAGGAATCCGTGCGCACCGGCGCCGTTACTTCCGGCCAGGCCGACATCGCCCGCCAGGTCTCCGCTCCGCAGGAGTCCCTGCTCAAGGACCGCGGCATCAACATCATCGCCCGCGGCACGAACTCCATGGATAACCAGTTCGCCTTCCGCTTCAACCACCCGTTGCTGCAGGATAAGCGCGTGCGCGAGGCCATCATTCACGGCGTGAACCGCGAGGAGATCCTGCGCGTGCTCTTCTCCGACTCCTACCCGCTGGCCACGTCCACCGTGGCGGCCACCGGCCTGGGTTACAAGGAGCAGGCCGGGGCCTACACCTTTGACCCGGAGGAGTCGAAGCAGCTTCTCGACGAAGCCGGCTGGACCCCCGGTCCCGACGGCATCCGCGTCAAGGACGGCAAACGTTTGAGCCTGCGCACGAACACCGCGCTGCCACAGCCGCGCTCCAAGGAGGTCATGACTATGGTGCAGGATCAGCTGCGCGGGCTGGGCATTGAGATCGTGGTCAACGCCGGTGACCAGTCCACGCAGAACGCGGACTCCAAGGACATTGAGAAGGTGCAGATTTACCACTCGATGGTGGGCCGCGCCGACTACGACGTCATCACCTCGCTCTACGGCATCAACAACCGCGATGCTTTCCTCAACCAGGACGAGCAGGGCGAGCCCATTGACGCGCACTTGCAGGAGCTTCTCGACGCCGTCCTGGACACCCCCGACACCGAAGGCCGCGAGAAGGCCGTGGAGAAGGTGCAGGACTACATCACGGAGCAGGCCTACGCGCTCCCGCTCTTCGAGGAGCCCGTGGTCTACGCCGTGCGCCCGGAGGTCTCCGGCTTTAGCCCGGAGTCGGTAGCGCGCCCGTGGTTCTACGAGGTCTCGATCGATCGTTCGGACAAGGGGGAGAAATAAATGACGACCCGCCAGATTCTCAGCCGCATCGGGCAGGCGCTGCTCGTGCTGCTCATTACGTACACGGTGGCCTTCGTGCTGCTCTCGGCGCTGCCGTCGGACGCCGTGCAGTCCCGCTTCGGCGACCCCGCCCTGGGCCTGTCCCAGACGGAGATCGACGCCATCCGGGAGGAGATGGGCGCGGATAAGCCGCTCATCGCGCAGTACTTTTCCTCCCTGGGCGGCTTCCTCACCGGCCACTTCGGCAACTCGACGCAGTCGGGTGCCCCGGTAGCAACGCTGCTTGCCGACGCCCTCCCGCACACCCTCGTCCTCGCCGCCTGCGCCATCGGCCTGGGGCTCATCGTGGCCGTGGCCGTGGCCTTCATCGCCACCCTGCCCGGCATGGGCGCGGTGGCCACCTTCTTCCGCGGCCTGCCCTCCTTCATGGTCTCGCTGCCCGGCTTCTGGATCGGCATCCTGCTCATCCAGGTCTTCTCCTTCCAGCTGGGCTGGATCCGTGTCATTGAGCCCGGCAGCGTCGAGGGGCTTATCCTGCCCACGCTGACGCTGGCCGTGCCCATGGCCGCGCCGCTTATCCAGGTGCTCATTCGCTCGCTCGATGAAACGCAGTCGCGCCCCTTCGTCCAGGCGGTGCGCTCCCGCGGCGCCTCGGAGTCGTGGATCTTCTGGCGCACGACGCTGCGCAACTCCCTGCTGCCGACCCTGACCATGGCCGGTCTGCTCTTCGGCGAGCTCGTCGGAGGCGCCGTGGTCACCGAGACCGTCTTTGGTCGCACCGGCCTGGGGCAGATGACCGCGCAGGCGGTGGCCAACCGCGATACGCCGGTGCTCTTGGCCGTGGTGCTCATCGCCGCGACTTCCTACATCATCATCAACCTGGTCGTGGACCTGCTCTACCCGGTGCTGGACCCACGCCTGCGCAAGGGTACTGCGGACCGCACGGCCGCCAGCTCTGAAGAAAGGACGGTGCGCGCATGATGCACACTAAGACCCGCCCTCTGTCTGGGCGCCGTACCCGTGCGGCGGGGCAGGGCAATCCCTGGCTCGCGCCGGGCTCGATTGTCGCCATCGTCATCCTCGCCGTGGCTTTCCTCGCCGCGCTGGTGCCGGGGCTGTTTACCTCGGCCGACCCGTACGCCGGCACGGACGTCGCCCTGCTGTCCCCGGGCCAAAACGGCCACCTCATGGGCACTGACGCGGTGGGCCGCGACCTCTACGCCCGCGTGGTCTACGGCGCGCGACAGTCCCTTTTGGGCGCGCTCATCGCGGTAGCCGTCGGGCTTGTCGTCGGCACGCTCATCGGCCTTATTGCAGGCTCCCTGCGCGGCGTCGCCGACACCATCTTCATGCGCGTCGTCGACGTGCTCCTGTCCATCCCCGGCATCCTTTTGTCGCTGTCCATCATCATCGTGCTGGGCTTCGGCTCCGTGCAGGCGGCCGTCGCCGTTGGTGCGACCTCCGTGGCCACCTTCGCGCGCCTGGCGCGCTCCCAGGTCATCACCGTGGCCAACGCCGAGTACATCGAGGCCGCCTACGGTGCCGGCGCGACCCGCGCGACGGTGCTGCTGCGCCACATCCTGCCCAACTCGCTGACCCCGGTCATCGCGCTGGCCACGCTGCAGTTCGGCACCGCCATCCTGCAGTTGTCCATCCTCGGCTTCCTGGGCTACGGCGCCCCGCCGCCCACCCCGGAGTGGGGCCTCATCATTGCCGAGGGCCGCGACTTCATGGCCACCGCCTGGTGGCTCATCATCCTGCCCGGCATCGCGCTCGTGGCCGTGGTGAGGTCTGCCAACCGCCTGTCCCAAAACTTCCCCGTGGAGGCCTAACATGTCTGAACCTAAGAACGCAGCGCAGCCGCTGCTTACCGTGCGGGACCTCAACGTTTCCTACGCCACCGGCCGCGGCGACGTGATGGCGGTGCAAGGCGTTAACCTTGCGGTCCACCCTGGGCAGATGACCGCCATCGTGGGCGAGTCCGGCTCCGGCAAGACCACCTCCGCCATGGCCACCATCGGCCTGCTGCCTTCCAACGCCACTATCGACGCCGGCACCATCACCTTCGCCGGTCGCGACATCACCTCGCTGGGCCGCCGCGAGTGGCGCGAGCTGCGCGGGCGCCGCATCGGGCTCATCCCGCAGGACCCGAACAATTCCCTCAACCCGCTGAAAACCATTGGCGCGTCGGTGGAGGAGGGGATGTCCATCCACGGCATCGGCAGCGCCGCCGAGCGCAAGGCCCGCGCGCTGGAGCTGCTCGAGCGCGTCGGCATTGATGAGCCCGAGCGCCGCTACCAGCAGTATCCGCATGAGCTGTCTGGCGGCATGAAACAGCGCGTGCTCATCGCCGCCGCGGTGGCGCTCGAGCCGGACCTCATCATCGCCGACGAGCCCACCTCCGCCCTCGACGTCACCGTGCAGAAGATCATCCTTGACCTCCTCGATGATATGCGCGCTGAGCTGGGCATGGGCATCCTCTTCATCACCCACGACCTCGCGGTGGCGGGCGACCGCGCCGACCGTGTCGTGGTCATGGAATCTGGTCAGCTGCGCGAGGAGGGCCTAGCCGCCACGGTGCTGACGAACCCGCGCCACGACTACACTAAGCGTCTGCTTGCCGACGCCCCCTCGCTCACCGTCGCCGACGCGGGTGCAACCAGCACCCGCAACGCGGTGGAGAAGCGCGAAACGCTGGTGCGCGTGGAGGGCCTGACCCAGCGCTTCGGCGACTTCACCGCCGTCGACGACATCTCCTTCACCGTGGCCAAAGGCTCGACCCACGCTTTGGTGGGCGAGTCCGGTTCCGGCAAGACCACGACGGGCCGCAGCATCGCCATGTTCAACACCCCGACGGCCGGATCCATCACCGTGGGCGGGCGCGACATCGTGGGCCTGCGCGGCAAGGCCCTGCGCGAAGAGCGCAACAACATCCAGCTGGTCTACCAGAACCCCTACGGCTCCCTGGACCCCAAGCAGTCCATCGGCCAGACGGTGGCGGAGCCGCTGCGGAACTTGAAGGGGGCGCGTGCAGGCACGGCGAAGGCCAAGGCCAAGGAGTTCCTGGACTTGGTGGCGCTCAACCCGGACTACTACGACCGCCGCCCGCGCGAGCTCTCCGGCGGCCAGCGCCAGCGCGTGGCCATCGCACGCGCCATGATCGTGGAACCGGAACTGGTCATCCTCGATGAGGCCGTCTCCGCGCTCGACGTCACTGTCCAGGCCCAGATCCTGCGGCTGCTGTCCAGCCTGCAGAAGGAGCTCGGCCTGACCTACATCTTCATCTCGCACGACCTGGCCGTGGTCAACCAGATTTCGGACACCGTCTCCGTGCTCTCGCACGGCAAGCAGGTGGAATCCGGGCCGACGGAGCAGGTCTTTAGCAACCCCCAATCGAAGTTCACCCGCCAGCTTCTCGACGCCATCCCGGGCTCCCGCTACCGAGCCGGCGACCTCAACCTGGGTCTGTAGCCTGGGGCCAGAAGAAGAAAGGATTAATTCATGGCAGACATCATCGACCTGTTGGCAGAAGCCGGCGACGTAGCTCAGCTGCGTGACCGCCGCCCCGAAGCCAAGGAGAACGCGCAGGCCTCCTTCGCAGCGCTCCTCGAGCCTTCAGCGCCCGGCACGTTCAGCTACGCGGAGCGCTACGCCATCGCCACCTTTGTTGCAGGCATTTACCAGGCGGCGCCCGCCGTCGCGTTCTACTCCGACCTGCTGGCAGAGGAATCCGAGGAGCTCGCCGCAGAAATCGCCCGCGCGGTTGAGCGCGGCACAACCACCGGCCCGTACGCCGGCGGCGGCTTCACACTCTTCGACGGTGCCCCGCGGCTCGCGGCTGCCCTCGACTTTGCCCACCTGCTCACCTTCCACCCCAAGGACGCTTCCCCGGCTGCGATTGGTCACCTGCAGGCGGCCGGTTGGTCCGACGATGACATCGTGACCTTGGGTCAGCTGGTCAGCTTCCTGGCCTTCCAGCTGCGCGTGGCGCATGGTTTGTCCGTGCTGGCTGGCTCCGCACCGTCCGCGCCGGAGACGACCAACCTGCGGCCCGAGCAGACCCCGGAGTGGGAACCGGGGAAGGGGACGTTGGTGCCGGACGTCGTGAAGCCGCAGGGCTTTGTGGCGCACTCGCTGGGCTGGAAGCCGTGGGTGCCGCCACAGCCCAAGGAGGAGTTCACGGACGCCCAGCGCGACGCGCTGATTAAGCCCGAACGTATCGACATGGAGTACTTCCGCCTGCTGGCTCGCGACCCGGCCGCGCTCAAGGCGCGCACGAAGACGGACCTGGACATCTTCTACAACACCGATGGTGGCCTGGGCCGCGCCGAGCGTGAGCTGGCTGCGACGGTGGTCTCCCGCTTCAACGGTTGTGAGTACTGCGCGTCGGTGCATCAGCAGCGCTCCAAGGAAGAAGGCGGTGACGCCGCGGCGATTGACCGCCTGCTCGAGGAGGGCGTTTCCGCTGACCTGGGCTCGGAGCAGTGGTCCGCCATCCGTGATGCGGCGCTGGCGCTGACCGCCTCGCCGTTTGCCTTCGACGCCTCCCACGTGGAGCGCCTGAGTGAGGCCGGATTCGATACCCTAGCCATCATCGACGTCATCAACTCCTCCGCGTTCTTTAACTGGGCCAACCGCCTGATGCTGACGCTGGGGGAGCCGGACGTGCCGAAGCGCTTCCGTTAACTGAAGGAGAAGAATCATGTTGAAGACTGCTGTCGTCACCGGCGCTACCGGTGGTATGGGCGCGGAGATCATCAAGGACTTGGCGCGCGACCACCGCGTGTACGCCCTGGGACGCAGTGCCGGGGAGCTGCCGGAGGCAGAGAACATCGTGCCGGTGGCCATCGACTTGCTGGCGCTTCTCGACGACGCACCGCTTCCCACCGAGCTCGCGTCACTCGAGCGCGTGGACGTGCTGGTGCATGCAGCGGCGCGTGCGGAGAAGAAGTCCGTGGACAGCGCCCGTCCTGCCGATTGGCGCGCGCAGATGGAGCTCAACGTGCACGTTCCGGCCGAGCTGACCCGCCGGCTTTTGCCTGCGCTGCGCGCGGCCGAGGGCCTTGCAGTGTTCATCAACTCTGGCGCTGGAATCCACTCCTACGGGGACAACGTCATTTACGCCGCCACCAAGCACGCCCTCTACGCGCTTGCCGACGGCCTCCGCCTCGGCGAGCTCGGCATCCGCGTCTCCACCGTCGCGCCGGGCCCGACGGATACCCCGATGTTGCAGGGCCTGCAGGACTACAACCCGGAGCACGTCATCGCCCCGGTGGAGGTGGCCAAGGCAATTCGCGCCACCGTCGACGCTGGGCCGACGACGCAGCTTACGGAGATTCGCGTGCGCCCGCGCATCGAGCTGAACCAGCGGAAGTAAGTTACTCGCTCAAGATGCGAAACTCATGGGGCGCGGTTAAGTTGTGAGACGTGTCAAACTCTCAACGCCGACGCCCCGCCTACCTGGTGATCGCGGACTCGCTGCGGAGCAAGATTGAATCCGGAGAGCTGCAGCCGGGCGACCGCTTCCCCACGGAAAGGGAGCTGGTTCAGAAGTACAACGTAGCGCGCATGACGGTGCGCCATGCATTGGACATCGTGCAGATAGAAGGACTCATCGACCGCAAGCGTGGTCGCACCGGCGGAACCTTTGTGCGGGCTACTCCGCCGACGCTGAGCCTGACCAGTGGGCGCAGCGCGCTTGAACAGTTGCGCGAGCGCGGGCTGGACGTCTCGGTGCAGGTGCTCTCGCTGGACCTCATCGAGGCCCCGGGGCACCTGGCTACGGCGCTGGGCATCGACGAGGGCAGCAGCGTGTGGGAGGCCCGGGCGGTGCACATGTCCGAGGGCTCGCCGGTCATGGCCTCAACTCTGCTGATGCCGCACAGCCTTGTCCCGAACCTTACGGAGAAGCAGCTGGAGACTCCGCTGTCCACGCTCCTGCCGGAGCTGGGGCTAAAACCGGTGTTTAAGCGTGATTCCCTCATGGCCGCGACCGCGCGGACGGAGGAGCAGAAGGTGCTTGGCGTGGGGCGCACCCAGCCGGTGCTGCGCATTACCCGCACCATCAAGACCGCGGACGGCGCGGTGGCGGCACAGCTGGAGGAAACGCTGCGCCCCGACGCCGCCTCCGTGGAGGTCGAGCTGGGCCAGGATCCCTCGCCGTCCCTCGACTAAGGCACGCCGTCTAACCCGTCAACCTGGTGTGGTTGGCGGGTTTCGGTGTTTGTGGTGGGTGCAGGCTGTCTAGGTTGGTGGTTTCTCGGCGGCGATCCTCGCCGCCGCTTCCTGGTATTCGGGTGTGGCGGTGATTGGCACGCCCCAGGGTGGGATGTATCCGATTCCGTCTTTCATTCTGAAGACGTAGCCGCGGCCTGTGGGTTTCGACGGGTCATCATCGTTGATGCCGTTGTGATAGGCGCACAGGAAGGTCAGGTTCTTGATGTTGGTTAGCCCGCCTGCTTGCCAGGGGATGATGTGGTGGACCTGGCAGTAGTCGGCCGGCTTGTTACACCCTGGGCGTGAGCAGGTTTGGGTTTCGGCGCACAGGGTGAGGCGTTGTTTCCAGTTTGCGTGGCGTTCAACTCGGTAGGAGTTGATGGGTCCTTCTACTGGGTGGGTAATGGTGGCGTAGCCTATTTCGGCGAATTTGTGGGTAAGAAACTCTGCCCCGGTCATGCGGGCACCATTGGTGAGTTGGAGTTCGATTTCGTCGCCGTCTCCGTTGATGATGCGGTCGAATTCGTCCAGGGTGACAACGACTTGAGCGTGCACGGCAGGCCTAGTGCCGGTGTTACCGCCCAGGATGACGGTTGTGGCGGCGTCGAGCAGGTTGGTGGGGTTGACGGATTCGAGGGTGCCGCGGATATCGGCGATGACGGTGGGTGTGTCGGTGATGGTGACGGAGTTGGGGCCTTGTGTGCGGTAGGTAAACCGCACTCCCGGCTTGTGTTCGCGCTTCGCTTTAAGCTCTTTGAGTTTCTTTACGGCAACCTCGCGGATGCGGTGGGCTGGTGTGGCGGCAAGCCGTGCGCGGAGGTTCCAGGCATCGAGCTCTTTTTTGACCCGGGAGGCGTAGGACTCGATCAGGGTGAGGATGCTGAGGCCGTGGGCGTTGTTTTCGGCGGCGGTGCGTGCTTTGCGTTGTTTGCCGGTGAAGCGGGTGGGCCCGAAGTAGATGCGGTGCAGGCGGGCAAGCTCTGCGGCGTCGGCTGCGTCGGCGCCGAGCGCGCGGAGCTTGTCGGGTGAGCTGGATGCTTGTTCCACTAGCGCGATCCCCGAGTTGCGGTAGCGGAAGTAGGTTTCTAATACCCCCATGGGCACTGAGGTTAAAGCACCCCGAGGGACCCCGCAACCGGAGGAACAAAAGCACCGGTTGCGGGGTGGAAATGCTTAACCGCGGTCGACGGCGCGGTTGCGCAGGGCGCGGGCGGTGCGGTCGCGCTGCTCGGTCACCGCGCGGCGCAGGCCGCCGGGCAGGTCGCGGGACAGGAACTCATCGGCGCGGTCGAGGGTCTCCTGGCTGACATCCCAGCGCGGGAAGAGCCCTGTCACCGTGGTCAGGGCAATCTCGTTGGACTGTGCCGACCAGATCTTCTCCGCCACGTCGAAGAACTCCGCGCTCGGCAGAAGCTCGTCGGAGCCGACGAAGGTGAGGCCCGCCAGCTTGGACGTCAGGTCGCGGTTGCCCAGCTCGCCGGCGACAATCTCGTCCCACACCGCGCGCTTGTTGTCCTCGGTGTTCACGGCAGCCAGGGCCTTGAGAGAGGCCTGGTGGCCCAGCGCGGTGTTATCGCGCTTGAGTTCCTCGGCCACCGCCGTCATGGCGGCGCCGGCGGCTTCGGGACCGGTGACGTCGGCAAGCGAGCCATCAGCAATGAGCGTGGTTAGCGCCTTCCAGCGCAGCCCCGCATCCGCGGAGGTCTTCAGGAGGTCCTGGAGGAAGGCACGGGAGGCGTCGTCAAGCGCAATGCCCGCCAGCGCCTGGGTGAAGACGATGGAGCGCTCGGTGTCGTCAGTACGCGCGCCTTCAAGGAGGGCCTGGGCAAGCTGCCTGTCTTCCTTGGCCCACTCCGGGTCCGCGTAGGTGGACTGGGCGGTGGCGGCCTGGGAGAGGATGCGCTCGAGCACGGCGAGCTCGGTCTCGGCCTCCGCACCGCGGGCCACGAGCGCCACGAAATCGCGGGCGCGCATCGAACCTGCACGGGTCATCTCCCATGCGGTGGACCAGCACAAGGTGCGAGCCATGGGGTCCTCGAATTTCTCGATGTTCTCCAACAAGAACTGCAAAGAACCCGCATCCAGATCGATGAGGCAGTAGGTCAGGTCATCGTCGTTGGGAAGGACGAAGGGGATGTCGGAAAGCGCGCGGCCCACAAGCTCCGGAATCTCGGTGGCGGCGCCCTCGATATCCATCTCGATGCGCTCGGTGCGCACGACCTTCTCACCCTGGAGGTTGTACAGGCCGACAGCGACGCGGTGGGTGCGCAGGGTCTCGCCGGACTGGGTGAGGTGGGCCTGCGTGATGGTGCCAGACTCATCCGTCTCCAATGCCACGCCCAGAGTGTTCACTCCCGCGGTCTTGAGCCACTGCTGCGCCCAGAAGGACAGGTCACGCCCCGAAGCTTCCTCCAAGTGACGCAACAGATCCCCGAACGTGGCATTCGACCACTGGTGCTCCTGGAAATGGCGGCGCACGCCGGCCAGGAAGTTCTCGCGGCCCACATAGGCCTGCAGCTGCTTGAGCACCGACGCACCCTTGGCGTACGTGATGCCGTCGAAGTTCTGCTCCACGGTCTCAATATCAGAAGCATCCGTGGAAATCGGGTGCGTGGTGGGCAGCTGATCCTGTTGGTAGGCCCAAGCCTTTTCAATGTTGGCAAAGGTCACCCACGCGGTGTCGTATTCGGTTTCCTCGGCCTGGGAGATGGCCGCGGACCACGTGGCGAAGGACTCGTTGAGCCACAGGTCGTCCCACCACTGCATGGTGACCAGGTCCCCGAACCACATGTGCGCCAGCTCATGCAGGATGGTGTCCGCGCGGCGCTCGTACTTGTAATGCGAGGCCTTCGAGGTAAACACGTATTCATCACGAATGGTCACGCAGCCGGCGTTCTCCATCGCGCCCGCGTTGAACTCCGGCACAAAAATCTGGTCATACTTGCCAAAGGGGTAGGCAAAGCCGAAGTTGCGGTGGTAGAAGTCGAATCCCTGTTTGGTCTCGGTGAAAATGCGCTCAGCGTCGAGGGACTCCAGCAGCGACGGGCGGCAGTAAATACCCAGGGGCACCTCCACGGACTGTGCGGGAGAGCCCTCCGGGTGCTCCGCCAACGTCCCAGCCCACGTGTCAGTTACGCCCACGTACGGGCCCGCGCACAGCGCAATCAGATAAGTAGACAGCGGGTAGTCCACCGTAGCGCGCACGGTGTTGCCTTCACGCGTGATGGGGGAGTTGGTGATTACGGTCCAGTGCTCTGGAACCTCAAAGCTCAGCGAGTACGTAGCCTTCAAGTCCGGCTGGTCAAAGCAGGCGAAGACGCGCTTGGCGTCGGCAGTCTCGAACTGGGTGTAGAGGTAGGCCTCGCCGTCGACGGGGTCAACAAAGCGGTGTAGGCCCTCACCGGTGCGGGAATAGCGGATTTTCGCCACGACCTTCAGCTCATATTCCGCCACCTGCAGTCCTGATAGTGGGATGCCGTAGGTCGGGTCATAAGCGCTGGTGGGCGGGGGAGCGCCGTTGAGGCGGACCTCGAGGAGTTCGTCACCGCGCAGGTCAATGAACGTCGAGCCGGCTTCCTTCACACGGAACTTCACCACCGTGGTGGAGGTGAAGAACTCCTCCCCGGTGAGGTCGAGGGCGACGTCGTAGTGGCTTACCTCCAGCATGGCCGAGCGCTGCTGGGCCTCATCGCGGGTGAGGTTGATCGAGGTCATAGGGTGCATCTCCTCCTATTCGGTGGCTGGGTCTCTGCACCAGCGTAGTCACGCGCCTAGGGTGGGGTGCCACAGACCACACAAGTAAAGGAGATTATTGTGGCTCAATCCGTAACTTTTTGGTTCGACTGCTCATGCCCGTTTGCGTGGCTGACCTCGCGCTGGATTAAGGAAGTGGAAAAGGTCCGCGATATTGAGGTGACCTTCGAGCCGATGTCCCTGTCCGTGCTCAACGAGGGCCGTGACTTGGACGCAGGCTACATGGAGATGATGGAGGCCAACTGGGGCCCCGCCCGCGTGGCCGCCAAGATTGCCGTGGAGGCCCCGGAGAAGGTCGACGAGTTCTACACCGCCATGGGCACCCGCATCCACACCGAGGGCCAGGGCGGCAAGAAGGGCTTCGGCGCGTACGACGCCATCATTGAGCAGGCGCTTGACGATGTCTCCCTGCCCGCCGACTTCGCCACCGTCGCCAACACCGACGAGATGGACGACATGTTGAAGAAGTTCCACAACCGCGGCATCTCCGAGGTGGGCGATGAGGTGGGCACCCCGGTGGTGAAATTCGGCGATACCGCCTTCTTCGGCCCGGTGATTACCCGCGTTCCCACCGGCGATGAGGCGGGCGAGCTGTTCGACGCCGCAGTGCGTCTGGCCCAGTTCCCGTACTTCTTCGAGCTCAAGCGCTCCCGCACGGAGGACCCGCAGGTTTAGTGCGTGCGGTTGCGCATTGCCGCCGCGATGACGCAGACCAGGACGATAGGCGTGAGCACGAAAGCGGGAAGTCCCGCGATGTTAATGATGGGCAGATAGCTCTGCGCCTGGTATTCCTCCCAGGCTGCGGCTAGCCACGTGGCCCACGACGCACCCGCAAGTAGCGCGAGGACGCTGGCGGTGATTCCGCCGGCGGTGCGTGGCTTATGTAGGAGCCACCACAGGCCCACGCCGAGGTGGGCCAGCGTCATCACTGCTGCCAAGAGAAGTGGCAGAATGAAGACGTTGTCGGTGAAGAAACCGGCGGCGAATAAACCTGCGCCGACAAGGATTGCGCCGACGTAAAGGACACAAACACGAGTGTTCATGGACATAGTGGGGTCCTTCCTTGGGGAGTAGACGTGCCCCACCATATCAATTTTGAGTTATTGCTAAAACGGGTCGGCGGGCGTGTTCGCTGACCGGTAGGATGTGGGCCATGCGCGTTTATTTAGGAGCAGACCACGCAGGGTTCGAGACGAAGAACGTCATTGCCGAACACCTGACAAAGCAGGGCCATGACGTCATTGACTGCGGTGCCCACGAGTACGACGCCGAGGATGACTACCCGGCATTTTGCATCGAGGCCGCGCTGCGAACCGTCAACGATCCGGGCTCGCTGGGTATCGTGCTCGGCGGCTCCGGCAACGGCGAGCAGATTGCCGCCAACAAGGTCAAGGGCGCGCGTTGCGCTCTGGCGTGGTCCCCGGAGACTGCACGCCTGGCCCGCGAGCACAACAATGCCCAGCTCATCGGTATCGGCGGCCGCATGCACTCTGAAGATGAGGCGCTGGCTATCGTGGATGCTTTCCTGGATCAGGAATGGTCCCGCGCCGAGCGCCACCAGCGCCGCATCGACATTCTCGCCGAATACGAGCGCACGAACATTCCTCCGGAGGTTCCGGAGGCTTAAGCTCGCGCTAGTCGTTCATCTCGTTCGGGTGGGGGCCGCCGCGGCCCTCCTCCCCGAGGTCGAGGTCGGTGATGGCAGCCATCTCGGATTCATCTAGCTTGAAGCCAAACACGTCGAAGTTCTGCGCGATGCGCTTCGGGTTCTCCGACTTCGGGAACACGATGATGCCGTTCTGCAGGTGCCAGCGGATGATGACCTGGGCGGGGGAGACGCCGTACTTCTCGGCTGGCTCGGTGATTTCCGGGAGCTCGAAGAGATTGGTCTTGCCCTGGCCCAGCGGGCCCCACGCCTCAATCTGTACCTTGTGGGAGCGGAAGGCATCGAGCTCGCGCCAGCGCTGCAGGTAGGGGTGCAGCTCCACCTGGTTGATCACGGGGGTCTCATCAGTCTGGGTCTCCAGCTTGTCCAGGTGCTCCAGCTGGAAGTTGGACACGCCGATGGACTTCACCTTGCCGGCCTTCTTGAGCTCAATGAGCTGCTTCCACGCCTCGACGTAGGTGTCCTTCTCCGGGCAGGGCCAGTGGATGAGGTACAGATCCACGTAGTCGAGTCCGAGCTTCGCCAAGGACTCATCGAGTGCTGCGGCCGCATCCGTCTGGCGATCGTTCCACAGCTTGGTGGTAATAAATAGCTCCTCGCGCGGAATGCCGGACTTGGCAATCGCGCGGCCCACGCCCTCCTCGTTGCCGTAGATGGCGGCGGTGTCGATGTGGCGGTAGCCCACCTTCAGGGCCTCAGTAACCAGCTCTTCGGTCTTGTCCGCGTCAATCTTGAAGACGCCGAAGCCGAGCTGGGGGATGGAGTTTCCGTCGTGCAGTTCGATAGTAGGTACAGTCATGCGGCCCACTCTACGCAGGGCATGGACATCCGTGCAGAAGGGGAGCGCTAGAAAGTGTGTCTAGCGCTCCGAGATAGAACAGATGAATACTGGAGGAGCGGTGGGGGTTTTCTGTTAGTGCTATCTGTGCTGTCGAATGTCCTGCCTTAGCGTCGGCTGGTGATGTAGCTTCCGTAACTTCTGAAAGCTATCTCCACGCGCCAAGGGGGTGCAAAGCGACACTGGTGGGCGGTATGCGGAGGTGCCTTCCGGTGATAGTTTTGTAAATTGCAGCGCGTTAGGAGAGACGTCTGGCTCGGGGTCCATTGCCGGATCCCGTGCGTTTATCTATGTCAATGGAGCCGGATTATATGCAAATCACGCGCAGGTAAGGTGGCGCGGCGTCTTTAATCTAAAAACTCCATGGAAATTCGTCAAGCTGCACCATTTCCCCACAATCTATTTCCCGGGCCGCTACATTTCGTTAAATTTGAACACTGACACCATCAAGGCAAACACCGATGTTTGTGGTAGGTACACCAAAAACGGGGAAACTTCTCCGTGGGTGTGTATGAATATGAAACCATAGGGAGAACAAAAAGTGAGCTTCGGCGTAATTGAGCTAATTCCACTAGTTATTCTATTGGCAATAGTAGGAATCGTGTTCTTAATCTCTCGGCGTAATAAAAAGGACAAGGACTAGAAGCGTTGGAGAGTTTTCGATGTAGCGCTACTCCCGCTGACTTACTGGGCGGCGGTTCGGTCAGGAATGGGAAACGGGTAGAGACGGCACGCTTGAATCTAAAAATTCTAAAGCCGCACTAGCTACCTAAATTGGGTGGTCAGTGCGGCTTTCGTGGAGGGAATGACGGGAATCGAACCCGCGTCTTCAGCTTGGAAGGCTGAGGTATTAGCCACTATACGACATTCCCACGCGCCGAAATCGGCGTGCCCACTACCTTAGCGCACGGACGCGCCGAAGCGAAAATGGGAACTTTAAGCTGCGGTTGTGCGTTGAGATCGATAGATTAGCCGTACTCAAAAACTCTATTGGATGTGATGCTTTCGTGGGCCCCTTGTTACTCATTCTTGTTGTTGTCGGTGGCGCCGCCGCAGTCCTGTCCTCCCGGAGTGGGAAGAAGCAGAAGGAAGTGCGTGAATCCCAGCGCTTCGACGATGCGTATGCGGACGCGAAGCGATGGATCGAGCGCCTGGGTGGCCAGGTGATGAACCTCAGCGGCACGGACACTGCCTCCCAGCAGGCCATGGCGGATGCCTCGGAGCGTTTTACCGCCGCCAATTCCGCGATTTCCCAGGCAAGCACAGTCAAGCAGGCACAGCTGGCCCGCGAGTCCGCGCTGGAGGGGCTCTACTACGTGGCGGCCGCCCGCGACATTATGGGCATGAACCCCGGCCCGGAGCTGCCGCCGCTGGAGGGCCAGCGCCAGGCGGGCAAGGTGACGGAGACCCGCACGGTGGAAGCTAATGGTGAGACCCTGACGGCGTCGCCAAGCGCATCTGCACAAACCCCGAACTACTACCCGGGTGGTGTGGTTGCGGGCCGCCCGGTGCCGGCCGGCTGGTACTCCCGCCCGTGGTGGGCAGACGCGTTGACCACCGGCGTGTGGATGATGGGCTACTCCATGATGTTTAACGCCATGTTTACTGGCATGGCGGGCGTGGGTTACTCCGCAGCAGCGGCCGAAAGTGGTGACTGGGGCGGCGACATGGGCGGTGCCGAGGGCATGGACGGCGGCGACATGGGCGGCGCGGATGCCGGAGCCGATGCCGGTGGTGACGACGGCGGCGGGTTGTTTGACGGTCTCTTTGGGGGAGACGGCGGCGACGGTGGAATGTTTGACTTCGACTTCGACTTCTAACCGCCAATTTCCCCGATGAGCTGGGGTAACAGGCTCTAGCTGGGGGCCGGTGTTGGGGTGTTTACGCGCCTATCGGTACACTAGCCTCCAGTATGAAGCGCAGCTGCGCGCGGCACGTGATACTCCGCATCGTCGGAGGGTAGCGGCCACGCGTGGAGGCCATCCATACGGGGCGTGGCGCAGCTTGGTAGCGCACCTGCTTTGGGAGCAGGGGGTCGCAGGTTCAAATCCTGTCGCCCCGACGTATGGGGGCCTGGAATGCATCCAGGCCCCTTTCATTTTTTTAAACGATCACAATCAGGAGAGTTTCTCGTGAAGACCACCGTAGACAAGCTGAGCGATACCCGCGTCAAGCTCACCGTCAACGTTCCGTTCGCTGAGCTGGACAAGGAAATCGCTCAGGCCTACGCGGCGATCGCGCAGCAGGTTTCCATCCCCGGCTTCCGTAAGGGTAAGGCACCGCGCCAGCTTATCGACGCTCGCTTTGGCCGCGGCCCGATCCTCGAGCAGGTTGTCAACGACATGCTGCCGTCCCGCTACGAGCAGGCTGTGGCGGAAAATGACCTCAAGGTCATTGGCCAGCCGGAGATCGACATTGCCAAGCTGGAGGACAACGACTTCGTCGAGTTCACCGCTGAGGTTGACGTGCGCCCCGAGTTCGAGGTGCCGGACTTCTCCACCCTCTCCGTGACCGTTCCGGAGCTGTCCGTTTCCGACGAGGACGTGGACAAGGCCCTCGAGGACCTGGCTTCCCGCTTCGGTGAGCTCAAGGACACCAAGCGCAAGATGAAGACCGGTGACTTCGCCGTCATCGACATCACCACTGAGGTTGACGGCACCGCCCTGGATGAGGCTTCCCACGAGGGTCTGTCCTACCGCATCGGCGACGACAGCCTGATGAAGGGACTCGATACTGCCCTGCGCGGCATGAAGACCGGCGAGGACAACGAGTTCACCACCACCATCCAGTCCGGTGAGCACGAGGGCGATGAGGCCACCGTCAAGGTTCACGTGCAGCAGACCAAGGAGCGCAAGCTGCCGGAGCTGGATGATGAGTTCGCCATGATGGCCTCCGAGTTCGACACCATCGAGGAGCTGCGCGAGGACACCAAGTCCCGCGTGGAGGAGACCAAGAAGTCCGAGCAGGCAGCCGCCATCCGTGACGAGGTCCTCAAGGCCGCGCTTGCCGACGTTGACTTTGAGCTCCCCACCTCCGTGGTGGACGAGCAGGTCCACGCTCAGCTGCACCAGGTCATGGGCCAGCTGGCCCACGATGAGAAGGCACTGGCACAGCTGCTCGAGGCGCAGGGCACCACCCGTGAGGAGTTCGACGCTGAGGCACGCAAGTCCGCCGAGGAGTCCGTGCGCACCCAGCTCTTCCTCGATGCCTTGGCAGAGCGCGAGGAGCCGGAGGTGTCCCAGCAGGAGCTGACGGATCACATCCTGTTCACCGCCCAGTCCTACGGCATGGACCCGAACCAGTTCATCCAGCAGCTGCAGTCCAACAACCAGCTGGGGAACCTGTTCTCCGACGTCCGCCGCGGCAAGGCCCTGGCTATCGCCATCTGCCGTGTCGACGTCAAGGACGAGGCCGGCAACAAGGTTGATGTTGACCAGTACTTCGGTGAAATCGAAGAAGAGGACGCTGCAGAAGCTTCCGAGGAGAAGTAATCTCCCGCTTGTAACGCGCTGCTGCCACATGTGTGGTGGCGAGCGCGCATGAAACCCCGGATTCAGGTAACTCAAGGATGAGCCTGAATCCGGGGTTTGTGTCATTGTGAACGCCCTCTAGGAGTCTTTGCGTACTTCGTAGAGGGCGTGATGGATGTTGGCTGGGGATACCGCTAGCCGTTCTTGGCTCTAAAGGCCTCGTCGGTCAGCTGCAGGAAGCGCATAACGTAATCCTTGACAAAGTCTGCGGTACGTTGATTGAGATGTCCGGACTCTTCGAAAAGGGTGGGGGATTGGCCCAGAAATACTTCGGGCTGACCAGGGAGCGGCATTTCGAAGTAGGACAGGGCGAGGCGAAGGTTCTTCTGTGAACTGTAGCCGCCCATGCGGCCTACAGAGTGGCTAATGATACCTGCGGGAAGGTTCTTCCACGCCACATCTGAGTTGGGTTTAGAGCCGATGTCCACTGCGTTTTTGAGGCAGGCGGGGATAGTGCGGTTGTTCTCTGGCGTAATGAAGAGGATCCCGCTCGAGTTCTTGATGGTCTCGCGAAAGGTGGTGTACTCAGCCGGAGTGGGCTTGTCCGTGACGGCGGGGTCATCGTAGTCGAAGTCATAGAGCGGCAAGTCACGGATTTCCACGATGTTTGTCTCGTAGTCTTCAGGGATCATCGTGAGCACCTCGTGTGCAATCTTGCGTGCAAATGACCCTCGCCGCAGGCTGCCGACGATAACGCTGATACGTGGGGTGGTCATGGTAAACCTTCTTTCTTAGTTGGGTGTAGGGAGACGTGGTCAAGGGAGAAAAGGCTTGCAGCCAAAGGCCGGTGGTGGGCCGGCAGCGTGGGCGGCGGTGAGGAAGCCATCTACTTTGTCTCCTTCTTCATGGCGGAAGTACAGTTCGATGAGTCCTAGAAGCCCCCCGAGGACGGCCTCTCGTGCGGCGGATGTATTCAAAAGCCGCATGGCTGCGGGTTGGTTTCCTTCGCGGATGGCTTCAAACAGCGCGATGGTCTCAAGCCAGCTTCCTTGGTCTGGTCGCGGAAAAGGCTTAGAAATCCCAGTCATCATCACTCGTTTCTTCAGCAGTACCAATGACATAGGAGGAACCAGATCCGGAGAAGAAGTCATGGTTCTCATCTGCTCCGGGGGCTAGGGCCGCGAGGATTTCTGGGTTCACTTCCGTTTCTTCGGGCGGGAAATAATCCGGGTAGCCCAAATTCATGAGTGCCTTATTGGCGTTATAGCGAACGAACACGGCTACATCATCCATGAGTCCCAAAGGCTCATATAGCTCGCCGGAATAGTCCAGCTCTAGTGCATAAAGCTCTTCGAGCAAAGAAATGGTGAAATCATGCATCTCCTTCTGCCGTAGCGGGGTCGTGGATTCCAGACCGCGCTGATATTTGTAACCCGAGTAGTAGCCGTGCACTGCCTTGTCACGCAGAATGAGGCGAATCATGTCTGCCGTATTTGTCAGGGTGGCGTGGACAGAAAAGTGCAAGGGAAGATAGAAACCCGCGTAGAGAAGCAGCGAGGAAAGCAGCGTCGATGACACCTTGCGTTTGAGTGGATCCGGCCCAAAATAGTGCGCGAGCACTTTCTTGGCGCGTGCCTGGAGAAGATCGTTATTCACCGCCCAGCGGTATGCTTCATCAATTTCCTTTGTACTGCTCAGGGTAGAAAACACTGAAGAGTATGAACGGGCATGGACTGACTGCATGAAGGCGATGTTGGTATACACGGCCTCCTCGTGTTCGGTGCGGGCATCTTGAATCTGACAGATTTCACCCACGGTGGCCTGGACAGTATCCAGGGTGGTGAGTCCCGTGAACACCCGCATGGTGAGGTTGCGTTCCTCGGGTGTCATCTTCTGCCACGCCGGGAGATCATTAGAAAGCGGGACCTTCTCTGGCAACCAAAAGTTGGCGGTGAGGCGGTTCCATACTTCAAGATCCTTCTCATCGCTCACCCGGTTCCAATTGATGGCGCGGATGCGGGCTGAAGGATCATGCCGGTAGCTCGGCGGAGTAACTGAAATGCTGGTTAGTTCAGCACTATTCGATGTTGAAGACATAGCTTCTTTCTTTCTGAGTGAATGGTTGTGGACAAGGGTGAGGACCGTGCTCCTACAAAGCACAGGAGACGCAGCCTTCGACCTCGGTTCCTTGGAGCGCGGATTGGCGTAAACGGATGTAGTAGAGGGTCTTGATTCCGGCTTTCCAGGCATAGATTTGTGCCTTGTTGATGTCCCGCGTGGTGGTATCAGCGGTAAAGAACAAGGTCAGGGAAAGCCCTTGGTCCACGTGTTGGGTGGCCATGGCGTAGGTGTCGATGATTTTTTCGTATCCCACGGCGTAGGAGTCATCGAAATACTCCAGGTTGTCGTTGGTCATTTCCGGCGCGGGGTAGTACACGCGCCCCAAGCGGCCCTCCTTGCGTATTTCAATTTTGGAGGCAATTGGGTGGATGGACGCGGTGGAGTCATTGATGTAGGAAATTGATCCAGTGGGTGGAACTGCCTGCAAGTAGGCGTTGTAGATGCCGTCGCGCATCACTTGATTCTTGAGCCGTAGCCAATCCTCGCGTTGAGGAATCTGCACGCCTGCTTCATGGAAGAGCTGTTTTACGTGTTCAGTGGCTGGCGCCCAGTCTTGGTCGATGTATTTGTCAAAGTAGGCGCCAGTGGCATAGGTGGATTCTTCAAAGCCTGTGAATCGTTGACCTTTTTCAACCGCGAGTGCATGGGATGCGCGGAGCGCATGGTAGGTCACCGTGAGGAAATAGATATTTGTAAAGTCCAGTGCCTCGGCGCAGCCATAAGGAATACGCTGTGAAGCAAGGAAGCCGTGGAGATTCATTTGGCCCAGACCAATGGCATGCATGGAAGCATTTCCGTGAGCGATGGAAGGAACAGCTTCGATATTCGTCAGGTCTGAAACCTTCGTGAGGGCACGCACTGCGGTTTCGACGGTCTCCCCGAAGTTCGGCGATTCAAAAGCCTTCGCAATGTTGAGCGAACCTAGATTGCAGGAAATATCCTGGCCAACGGTGGTGTAGTCACCCGAAGCTCCGTAGGTGGATGGCGTGTTGACCTGGAGGATTTCACTACACAGGTTGGACATATTGATATGTCCTTTGAGGGGATTAGCGCGGTTGACCGTATCCTCAAAGAGGATGTAGGGGTATCCGGATTCAAACTGAAGCTCAGCCAGCGTGGTGAAAAACTCGCGGGCCTTAATGGTCGTGTGAGAAATTCGCGGATTGGCAACCAACTCGTCGTAGTACTCGGTGATGGACATGTCAGACATGGCTACGCCGTACTCGCGAGCGATGTCATACGGGCTAAACAGATGCATATCTTTGTTCTCTTTGGCCAGCTGGAAGGTTATATCTGGAATAACAACCCCCAGCGAAAGAGTCTTGATGCGGACTTTCTCATCGGCGTTTTCCCGCTTGGTATCTAGGAAGCGAAGAATATCTGGATGGTGCGCATGCAGGTAGACGGCTCCAGCGCCCTGCCGGGCGCCCAATTGGTTGGCATAGCTGAAGCTATCTTCGAGAATCTTCATGACTGGGACTACGCCGGAAGCCTGGTTCTCAATCTTTTTGATCGGGGCTCCGGATTCGCGCAGATTGCTCAGCAACAAGGCCACTCCACCACCGCGCTTTGAAAGTTGCAGTGCAGAGTTCACGCTGCGGCCAATGCTCTCCAAATTGTCTTCGATTCGCAGGAGGAAGCAGGAGACCATTTCGCCGCGCTGGGCTTTGCCTGCGTTGAGAAAAGTAGGGGTGGCGGGCTGGAAGCGTCCGGTCATGATGTCATCCACCAGCTTTTCTGCGAGCTCTTCGTCGCCCTGTGCAAGG
Organism: Corynebacterium axilliensis; assembly: GCF_046097495.1. Classification (NCBI taxonomy): domain Bacteria; kingdom Bacillati; phylum Actinomycetota; class Actinomycetes; order Mycobacteriales; family Corynebacteriaceae; genus Corynebacterium; species Corynebacterium axilliensis. Next base: position 1,268,832 of record NZ_CP175768.1, on the reverse strand, counting down.
TATAAAGCTGTGGTGGCGACACGTTCTTCGTAGCCTTCTAGGAATCGGGAGCCATCAAAGGTTTTCAGTGCATATGAAGTAAAGAACTTAAACGCGCCGAGGAAGGTGCGGAACTGGTGCTTAGCTCGATGAGCTCTGTCGTACATGGCGCACAGAAAGGCGTCATCATAAAGCTCAAGGAAATCCCGCTCGTAGTACTCGTTATCAACCAACCATTCCAAGCGTTGCTTGGTGGAATCGAACTGATGCATGCGGGGAGCGACATGGTGCGTGACATAGTCTTGTGCTGCCTGAATGTCCTTGTCAAACTGGATTTTTCCAGAAGCGTCGAACAAGTTCAGCTGCGCGTTGAGTGCGTGGTAGCTCTTGCGCTTGCCGACACCGCCGGCATTGTCTGCTGAAGCGGTGCGGGGCGTAGCGCCAATAGTCTGTGTGGGGGTGGCATCAAGAGGCCACATTGTGTTTTCCAATCTGTGTGATGCGGATGTGTTCTTCATCTTGTGGGGGATTAATGGGGTGTCATCGTTAGCTGCTTTTGCTGCTCCCAAAACTTGTGAAGGCCCTGTTTTACGGCGGCAATGTCTCTCTGGGTGCCGAGAAGCTCGAAGTGATACAGCTCCGGTACGTGGCACTTAGCGGAAATGATGCGTCCGGCGACGCAGTAAGCACTTCCGAAGTTGGTATTCCCTGAGGTAATAACGCCCCGGATAAAGGAGCGGTTGATTGGGTCATTGAGGAAGTCGATGACCTGTTTGGGGACTGCGCGTTTGAGCGAGCCGCCGCCGTAGGTGGGAACGATGAGTACGTACGGGTGTGAAACCTGGATCATCCCGGTTTTCTTGGGGCGCAGTGGAATGCGCACCGCGGGTCTATCTAAGCGTTCGACGAATCTTTTCGTGTTTTCTGAAACGCTGGAAAAGTACACCAAATCTGGTGAGTCTGACATGGCAATCCTGCTCATCCTGGCCTTAGCCATAAGTGGGATAGGTGATATTCGAAAAGACTAACTACGCAATGCCGTAGTTGCAACTACGGTCTAACGTAGTTTTGAAAAGGGCAGGTGAGAGCAGGATTAATGCAAAGGGGAAGGTCTAAAGGTTGTGGTGTGCTACAAACACTGCGTCGGTAGCTGGGCGTCCAAGTACTACCCACTGAGTGCTGCCGGCCACCTGTATTTCGAGAGAATCTGAAAAGGGCGCTCCCTCGCGCGTGCTAAGAACAGCCCCAGTGACAATGCCGCGCTCTTCAAGGAACTTCAGCAGTTGTGGGTCGGAATCAGAAATGCGTTCCACGGTCACCTGCGATTGTGCACCGCTGTCGGTGAGGCGATGCGCACTGGGGATTGTGATCTGTCCATCAACCGTAGGGATAGGATCGCCGTGCGGATCCCTAGTGGGGTAATCAAGGAACTTATCCACACGTTCTATGAGCATGTCAGACACCGCGTGTTCGAGATTTTCGGCTTCATTATGGACTTCGTCCCACGTGTAGTCCAATGCTTGAACCAAAAAAGACTCAAGCAATCGGTGGCGGCGCACCATGACCAATGCGTACTGCCTGCCAAGTTCGGTTAACTCCACAGAGCCATAGGGCGTGTGTGACACGAGCCCTTGCTTCGCCATTTTGCGCACTGCATCGGAGACCGAGGAGAGCTTGAGTCCCAGCTGTTTCGCTATAAGTGTGGCAGTAACGGGCTCGGACGACCATTCCTTTAGCCCCCAGATAGCTTTTAAATAGTTCTGGGTACTGGTGGACAGCTCAGAAACAGACATGAGTAAATGTTAACCCAGCTTCCGTATGTGCCTTTGGCGCTGTGTCCCAACGCTCATAGCGAACAGAGGCCAAGTTTGAGAGGAATGCCGGTAAGGTGGGGCCAGTTAAAGCATTCTTCACTTGAAGGAGAACCACTAATGTCTGAGAAGATTTCAATGAACTCGTCGTCTACGGGTATGAATCTGAGCGATAGCGTGTACGAGCGCCTGTTGCGCGAGCGCATTATCTTCCTGGGAACCCAGGTCGATGATGAGATTGCGAACAAGCTGTGCGCCCAGATCCTCCTGCTGTCTGCCGAGGACCCCACTCGCGACATTTCGCTTTACATCAACTCCCCGGGTGGCTCTGTCACCGCGGGCATGGCCATCTACGACACGATGAAGTACTCGCCGTGCGATGTGGCTACGTATGGCATGGGCCTGGCTGCCTCCATGGGGCAGTTCCTTCTCTCCGGCGGCACCAAGGGCAAGCGCTACGCTCTGCCGCACGCGCGCATCATGATGCACCAGCCTTCCGCTGGTGTCGGTGGTACCGCAGCTGACATCGCCATCCAGGCTGAGCAGTTCGCGCAGACCAAGCGTGAGATGGCTGAGCTCATCGCTGAGCACACCGGCCAGACCTTCGAGCAGATCACCAAGGACTCTGACCGTGACCGCTGGTTCACCGCCCAGCAGGCCAAGGAGTACGGAATCGTCGACCACGTCATCGAGTCCGTCAACGGTCCTATCAGCAACTAGGGAACAAGGAGCCTTAATACAATGTCTAACCTTCAGATGCCTTCTTCCCGCTACGTTCTGCCAGAGTTTATTGAGCAGAACGCGCAGGGATCCAAGACCACCAACCCGTACTCCAAGCTGTTTGAGGAGCGCATCATCTTCCTGGGCACCCAGGTCGATGACACCTCCGCTAACGACATCATGGCGCAGCTGCTGGTGCTGGAGTCTCAGGACCCAGACCGCGATATCACGATGTATATCAACTCCCCGGGTGGCTCGTTCACCGCGCTGATGGCTATCTACGACACGATGCGCTACGTCCGTCCGGACGTGCAGACCGTGTGCCTAGGCCAGGCTGCATCCGCAGCGGCCGTTCTGTTGGCCGCCGGTGCTCCGGGCAAGCGCGCCGCTCTGCCGAACTCTCGCGTGCTGATTCACCAGCCGCGCACGCAGGGCACGCAGGGCCAGGTCTCTGACCTTGAGATCGAGGCCAACGAGATCGAGCGCATGCGCCGCCTCATGGAGGAGACCCTGGCTGAGCACACCGGTCGCACTGCGGAGCAGGTGCGCATCGATACCGACCGTGACAAGATCCTCACCGCGCAGGAAGCTGTTGAATACGGCCTCATCGATACCGTCTTTGACTACCGCAAGCTGAACGCCTAAGTCAGCCGCGCCAGAAAGCGCGTTGCCCCGCCGCCCGGATGATTCCGGGGGCGGGGCTTATCACATGTTTTCCAGGTGGGCCGAGCATCTGAGCTCACCGGCAACGAGACCGGAGAGGCATTAAGCGCGGGCTCCGACCGACACCGGCTGGGGTGCTGCCGTTGTAGTGGAGGTGTAGGCGTGCACGCCGACGAGGGATACCGCGGCCAGCACTGCGGTCGCTCCAGCAAGGGTGTAGAGGCCAGTCGGCGTCCAACCGTTCTCGAGGAGGTAGCCGGCGGCGATGGGGGCGAGGGTGGCACCCACGCGCGCGATGCCAATGGCCGCGCCGGTTCCCGTCGTGCGCAGGGCCGAGGGGTAGGCCTCCGGGGTCACCGTATAGAGACCGGAAATGCACGCGTTTAGGGTCAGGCCAACGCCGACGCCAAGTGCGAACATCAGGCCTGGTACGGCGGTGGAGGTGATGAAACCGACGAGCACCGCCGCGGAGATGAGGCTGAAGACGATGAGGAGGGGACGGGCGTCGATTCGGGTGGTGAGAAGGCCGAAGAGGATGGCGCCGATGGCACCGCCGAAGGAGAGCATGATTCCGCCCAGGATTCCCTGCTGTGCGGTAAGGCCCTCGGCGGTGAGCAGCTTCGGGGTCCATTGGGAGGTGAAGTTGTAGGCAAACATGATGAAGCTAAACGCCAGCCAAAGCTTAATGGAGGTCTGGAGGAACTGCGGGGAGATGAGGTCCTTGTAGGAGGCTTTGTGCTCGGTGCGGGGGCGGACGTTGACGTCGCCAGTCAGCTTCAGCGTGGCGGCGATTCTGCGCACTGTATCCATCCGGCCGCGGGCAGCGAGGAAGTCGGCAGATTCCGGAACGAAGGCGACTGTGAGGGCAAGGGCCACGACCGTGAGCGCGGCGCCGACCCAGAAGATGGGCTGCCACGTGTCGAAGGAGGAGGCGATGACACCGCACAGGGATGCACCGAGACCATAGCCGGAGGCGTAAATGGCGACGGCGAGCCCGCGGAAGCGAAGGTTGGAGTACTCGCTGACGAGCACGGTGACGCACACGAGCACGCCACCGACGCCGATACCGGTGATGACGCGGAAGAAAAGCAGCAGGCTAAACGTCGGCGCCAAAGCGGTGAGAACCAGGCCTGCTAAGTCAATGAGCAGCGATACAGTAATGAGCTTGGTGCGGCCGAGGCGGTCCGCCAGCGGTGCGAGAAAGAGCGAGCCGAGCCCAATGCCGATGAGGGCGGCGGAGAGCAACCAGCCGAGGGTGGAATCAGACAGCGCAAACTCTTCGCTCACTGAGCCCGCACCAAAGGCCATCGCCACCATGTCGTAGCCATCGAGGGCGTTGAGGTAGAGGGCGATGGCGATGATGAGCCACTGGCGTGCGCCCATAGGGGAGCGGTCAATGAGTTCGCGGATATCCATGAAATTCTTTCTTACGGGGAAGGTTAGACAGTAAGTTAATGAACCGCTCTGTCTATGTCTATTAACTGGGGTTTTAAATTCAATGGCGCGCCACTCTGTGGGAATGAGACTCGCGTCGGAGTCGTTGACTAGAGTGTGAATGAGACCGGTGGGGACGAAAACAAGAAGTGCCCCACCATGCACCCAAAAGAGAGTTGAAAGGGCTTCATGGCACGTATGCAAGAAAGCGCTGACCTGCTCAAGTGTTCCTTCTGTGGAAAGAGCCAAAAGCAGGTGAAGAAGCTTATCGCCGGCGGCGGCGTCTACATTTGCGATGAGTGCATTGAGCTCTGCAACGAGATCATTGAGGAAGAGCTCGGTGCCGCCCAGGCTGCGTCCGAGGAGGAGAAGGAAACCCGCCTCCCGCGGCCCTCGGAGATTTCGGCGTTCCTAGATAAGTACGTCATTGGCCAGGACAAGGCTAAGCGCGTGCTGTCCGTGGCGGTGTACAACCACTACAAGCGCATCAAGGCCGAGGAGGCCGCGGGCCTGGAGAACCGCCGCAAGAAGGCGCAGGAGGAGGACGTGGAGATTGCCAAGTCCAACATCCTCATGCTGGGCCCCACGGGTTCCGGAAAGACCTACTTGGCGCAGACCTTGGCCCGGTTGCTCGACGTTCCCTTTGCCATCGCCGATGCCACCAGCCTCACCGAGGCCGGCTATGTGGGCGAGGACGTGGAGAACATCCTGCTCAAACTGCTGCAGGCGGCGGATTTCGACGTGGAGCGTGCGCAGCACGGCATCATTTACGTCGACGAGGTGGATAAGATCTCCCGCAAATCGGAGAACCCCTCCATTACCCGTGACGTCTCTGGTGAAGGCGTGCAGCAGGCCCTACTGAAGATTCTCGAGGGCACCGTGGCGGCCATCCCGCCGCAGGGCGGGCGCAAACACCCGAACCAGGAATTCATCCAGCTGGATACGTCCAACATTCTCTTCATCGTGGCCGGCGCCTTCGCGGGTCTGGACAAGGTGATTTCGGAGCGCGTGGGCAAGAAAGGCGTGGGCTTCGGCGCGGAGCTGGAGACCAAGCAGGAGATGGAAGCCGCGGACCTCTTCTCCCAGGTACGCCCCGAGGACTTGGTGAAGTTCGGCCTGATCCCGGAATTCATTGGCCGCCTTCCCGTCGTGGCCACGGTGGATAACCTGGACCGCGAGTCCCTGGTCAAGGTCCTCATGGAGCCGAAGAACTCCTTGGTAAAGCAGTACCAGCGCCTGTTCAGCATGGACGGTTCGGAGCTGGTGTTCGATGACGCTGCGCTCGACGCCATTGCGGAGCTGGCCCTCGAGCGCAAGACCGGCGCCCGCGGCCTGCGCGCCATCATGGAGGAGCTGCTCGTGCCGGTCATGTATGACCTGCCGGACCGCGAGGACATCGCCAGCGTGCACATCACCGAGGCCTGTGTGAATGGGGAGGGCGAGCCGGAGTTCGTCTACTCGGACGAGGCGAAGGAATCCGCCTAGATTCGTTGACGAAGAAAGTGGCCGATCGGTGCCGTGGAGCATCTGTCGGTCATTTTTTTGAGCCTTAGGATAGAAGAGGAGAGGAGGAGTCTTTCATGGAGCAGCGTGATCAACAATCACTCCAAGTGGCCAAACTCTACTATCGCGGGGGGATGAGTCAAGGTGAGGTGGCATCGGAGATGGGGCTTTCTCGACCAACCGTTGCTAAGCTCCTGCAGCATGCAAAAGCGCGAGGCTACGTTACAGTGGAGATTCATGATCCGCGCGAAGACAGCGACGAGCTGGGGCAGCGGTTGATGGAGCGCTATGGGATTGAGGACGTTCGCCTCGTCTATAGCCCTCGTGGCGATGAGGACACGCTGACAGAAGGTCTGGGACGGGTCGGGGCGAAGATGCTTCATGAGCTAGTTCATGACGGAATGAGTATCGGAATTTCTTGGGGAAATACGATGCATTCCGTCGCGCGCCACTTACAACCCAAGAGCGTTGCGGGAGTTGAGGTTGTACAGCTCAAAGGCGGACATTCGCACTCCAGCCGCGTGACAAATGATATGGATACGCTGAAGCGTGTTAGTTCTGCTTTTGGTGCCGAAGCGATAAGCCTTCCGCTCCCCGTTATCTTCGATTCCGCGGTGGCGAAAGAGATCGTAGAGAAAGATAGACATATTTCTTCGATTCTTAACGCGGGGCGCCAAGCTGACCTCGCAGTTTTTACTGTGGGTGGTGTCTCGCGCAGTAGCTTGTTGCTCAATCTTGGGTATCTCAGTGAGCAGGAGATCCAAGCCTTGGAACACCACGCGGTTGGAGATGCCTGTTCACGCTTCTATACTGCCGAGGGAACGGTGGCCGAACCAGCAGTGGACGCGCGCACGGTTGGTATTTCCTTGTCTGAGTTGAGAGAGGTCCCTCAGCGGTTAATGGTTGCTGGAGGTTTGCAGAAGAGTAGGGCAATCGATACGGCTTTGAGGATGAATTTGCCCACGCACGTGGTCATCGATAAGGAGACGGCCAACCACCTATTACAGCAGTAAGAGCTCCGAAAGAGCCCTCCCTCTTCTCAAAAGGAAGGCTCTTTCTGTTCGGAAGGACTATAGCGCCATCGGGGCGACAATTACGCCAACAATTGCGGCGTTGAGCATATTGGTCAAGAATCCGCCGACCAAAGCTTTGGGGCCAAGCTTGGCAATTTCACCTCGGCGTTCGGGGACAAGACCACCAATAGCGCCAATTTGGATGCCAATGGAAGAGATATTGGCGAAGCCTGCGAGAGCAAAGGACGAGAGCATGATGGCCTTATCACTCAGTTGATCGATGTTGTCACCGAAGGCGGTGTAGCCCACAAACTCATTGAGGATCGTCTTTTGGCCGATGAAGCTACCGACTTGCGTGACATCATCCCATGGGACGCCGATAAGCCATGCGACTGGAGCGAAGAAAAGCCCGAACAGTCCTTCCAAGGACCAGTTGTCTTGCCCAAAGATAGAGCCAATCCCGCCCAAAATGGCGGAAAGCATGGCAATCATAGCGATGAATGCAATGAGAAGGCACGCTACGGAAATTGCGATACGACCGCCAGCCATTGCGCCACTACTTATGGCGTCGATAACGTTCTTGGAATCGTTGTCGCGTACGTCTTTGACCGTGGCGTCCAAGTTGGATTCCTCAGTTTCTGGCATGAGTCCTTTGGCAATAAGTAGGGAGCCTGGAGCGTTCATCAATGAGGCCGCAAGCAGATATTCCAGCGGGGCGCCCAATAGCGAATAACCAATAAGGGTAGAGCCAGCAACTGAGGCGAAGCCACCGACCATGCAGGTATAGAGCTCGGAGCGGGTGAGCTTCGGTAAGTAAGGCTTAATAACGAGAGGGGCCTCAGACTGTCCTAGGAAGATTACTGTGGTGGCCCACACCGACTCTACTTTGGAGGTGCCCATGAGCCATTTAATGCCGGAACCAACGTATTCAACAAAATACTGAATTACACGGAAGTAGTAGAGAGCAGCAATAATCGCGCCCAAGAAGATGACTACTGGGAGAACGTTGAGCGCGAAAATGAAGTCTTCACCGAGTAGGCCACCAAAAACAAAGGATGTACCTTCATTCGTAAAATCGGTGAGCTTCGTCAGTCCGTGAGACACCGCTTCCAAAGCTTTGAACCCGGGCTCCCAAGCAAGAACGAGGAAGCAAAAGACAATTTGGAGGGCAAGGCCGACTCCGATTGTGCGCCACTTAATGTTCTTGCGAGAACTAGAAAACACATAAATTACTGCGAGAATTGCAAGAATTCCCAACAGACCTTGTAGGCGTTCCATGAAATCAGACCGTTCTTCTAGAGGGCCTCGGGGCCAAAGGAATTGGGGAGGATTTCGCTGAAATCAAGGCTTCGAGGTGCGCCGTTTACGGACACGATGACACGTTCGCAATTGAATTCGCGCAGGACCTGGCGGCACGCGCCACAGGGGTAACACGGTTCAGCCTTAAGGCCCACGATGGCAACAGCGCGAATCGTGGGAAGTTGGGGGAGGTGTCCGTCGTCCGCGGTTGTGTCGCCCGATGCAATCATGTGGGCGGCTGCATTGCGCTCTGCGCAAATCCCCAATGGGCTGGAGGCGTTTTCGACGTTGCAGCCGGTGACTACCCGGCCATCGTCGAGAAGCAGTGCAGCACCGACCGGGAACGATGAATATGGTGCCCACGCGTGGTGGGCGGCCTCCCTCGCCTTGTTTAAGAGCTCAACGTCTGTTGGCATTGCTGTCGCATTCATGGTGATGCGGTCCTTTCTTGCGGTCCGAGGCGAGGAGGTGGCTATTCCAACGCGTTAGGAACAAAAAGAAAACTCCTCGTTGACATCTGTTCTAGTGGTGATAATAATGGGACGTGTTGCGATACACAAGCCTGAATTTTATGTGAGACAAAGCACAGAGGGGTTGAATTTCGCACCCGCCTATGTGAGCTACGAGAAAAGGAGTTGTTATGGCAGAGAAGTTTGATGCAGTTGACGTGATCCGTACCAAGCGTGACAAGGGGGTATTGAGCTCAGATGAGATTGACTGGGTTATCGATGCTTATACACGTGGTGTGGTAGGCGATGAGCAGATGGCCGCGCTGAACATGGCGATTTTCCTCAACGGAATGAACCGTAAGGAGATTTCGCGCTGGACGAAAGCGATGATTGCCTCTGGAGAGACAATGAGCTTTGAAGCTCTGTCGAAGAAGACTGCTGATAAGCACTCTACCGGCGGAGTTGGTGACAAAATTACACTTCCGCTTGCGCCGCTCGTAGCGGCTTTCGGTGTTGCAGTTCCTCAGTTGTCCGGGCGCGGACTTGGGCACACGGGCGGAACCTTGGACAAGCTTGAGGCTATCCCGGGTTGGCAGGCTGAAGTCAGTAATGAGCGCATGATGGAAATCTTGGAGGACCCGGGCTGCATTATTTGTGCCGCTGGTGCTGGCTTGGCTCCGGCGGACAAAAAGATTTACGCATTGCGTGATACAACCTCTACTGTGGAGGCAATCCCGCTCATCGCGTCTTCTATCATGTCCAAGAAGATTGCCGAAGGTACCTCCTCCTTGGTCCTCGACGTCAAGGTCGGTTCCGGTGCATTCATGAAGAACGAACAGCAGGCTCGCGAGCTAGCACAAACCATGGTCGATCTTGGCAAGGATGCAGGCACGAAGACCACTGCTTTGTTGACTGATATGTCGACCCCATTGGGGCGCAAGGTTGGCAACGCACTTGAGGTCGAGGAAGCCCTTGAGGTACTCGCCGGTGGTGGACCAGCAGACGTCGTTGAGCTTACGGTCGCTTTGGCGCGCGAGATGCTTGAGGCAGCCGGTGTGCACGATGCGGACATCGAGTCGGCCCTTAAGGATGGCCGCGCTATGGATAAATGGAAGCAGATGATCACGGCTCAGGGTGGTGACCCCGATGCCACACTGCCGGTGGCAAGCCACACGCATGATGTCATAGCTGACGCTGATGGCTACCTGACCGAACTCGATGCTCTCGCTGTTGGTGTAAGTTCTTGGCGCCTTGGTGCTGGTCGTGCACGCAAGGAAGACCCTGTCCAGGCAACCGCAGGTATTGAGCTGCATGCCACGAAGGGTGAAAAGGTATCCAAGGGACAGAAGCTGTTTACCTTGCACACGGAGACCCCGGATCGCTTTGAACGCTCCTTGGAGGTACTAAACAGTGGTTTCCAGATCACCGATGAGCCCCTGTCTGTAGAGCGTTCGATCATTCTCGACCGAATCAGCTAATTCACTTTCGATTTAAAGGAGAGAATATGACTTCCCGTAACGACGTTGCTCAAATGATCGATCACACCCTGCTTAAGCCAGAGGCAACTCCCGACCAAGTTGCAGCTTTGGCCAGGGAAGCAGGTGAGCTAGGTACGTATTCAATTTGTGTGTCTCCGAACCAACTGCCTGTTGAGGTACCTGCCGGAGTTCACGTGGCTACTGTGGTGGGGTTTCCCTCCGGCGCCGTGAAATCTGAGGTCAAAGCGGCTGAGACCGCCCGTGCGATCGGAGACGGCGCCGAAGAGATCGACATGGTGGTCAATCTTTCCCATGTCAAGAGCCACGACTACGCGGCGGTAGAGGCAGACATTAAGGCTGTGCGTGATGCGGCGCCGGCTCCCACCATCGTCAAGGTCATCATTGAATCAGCTGTGCTTGAGGATGACGAAATCGTAGCCACCTGCCAAGCCGCTGAGCGTGCAGGGGCTGACTTCGTTAAAACCTCGACTGGTTTCCACCCTGCAGGTGGTGCTTCGGTTCATGCAGTGAAGCTCATGGCGGAAACAGTCGAAGGACGCCTGGGCGTGAAGGCCTCAGGTGGAATCCGTGACGCCAAGGCGGCGCAGTCAATGATCGATGCGGGCGCCACGCGCCTAGGGCTGTCTTCCTCCGCTGCTGTGCTTGAGGGATTCGAGGCCTAAGATGACCTCTGTGCTGGATACCGCTCGGAAATGGGCTGAGCACGACCCAGACCCGGTGACTCGCGCTGAAATAGAGACCCTCATTGATATGCGCGACGAGGATGCATTGCGTCCAATGTTCGCGGGGCCACTGAGCTTTGGTACAGCTGGTTTGCGGGGAAAAATCGGTCCCGGCGAGTCCCAGATGAATCGGGCTGTTGTAATCCGTACGACAGCAGGGCTTATGGATGTGCTGAAGAAGCATGTGGATGTGCCCAAAATCGTTGTCGGTTGCGATGCTCGCCATGGCTCAGCTGACTTTCACCGTGATGTTGCCAATGTCGTGGCCGCGGCTGGGGGACATGCACTGCTTCTCCCACCGCAGAACCCCACTCCGCTCACTGCGTTTACAGTCCGAGAACTAGGCGCCGACGCGGGCGTAATGGTGACCGCATCGCACAACCCGCCGCAGGACAATGGGTACAAAGTGTACCTCGGCGGCCGCGTTGTGAAGGGGGATGGACAAGGTGTGCAAATTGTCCCTCCGTTCGATGCAGAAATTGCTGCTGCGATTGCGGCCGCCCCAGCTGCAGATGAGGTGTCCCGTGACGTCGCCGACGGTACTGGGGTGGTGGAAGAGGTTGATACGCGCGAGCAGTATCTCGCGCGTATCAAACAACGTGTGGCTGACGGGCCACGGCAGCTGCGCATTACACTCACACCAATGCACGGTGTCGGCGGAAGCTTGGCGCTCCAGGCCCTGGAATCAGTTGGTTTTGGCGAGGTTGAGCTGGTGGCACAACAGGCGCAGCCGGATCCTGAATTTCCCACTGTTGCCTTCCCGAACCCAGAAGAACCAGGCGCCCTCGACTGCGCCATCGCGGCTGCCCGTGAAGCGCAGAGCGATATTATCGTGGCGTTGGACCCCGATGCAGACCGCTGCGCAGTCGCTGTTCCTGATGGAGACAGTTGGCGCCAGCTCACTGGTGATGAAACGGGCGCACTGTTGGGTGACTACTTGGCTTGCCAGGGTGGAGTGCTGGCAAATTCGGTTGTGTCGAGCCGCTTTCTTGGGCGAATTGCGGAGGCGCGTGGAGCGCAGTGGCATACGACGCTCACTGGGTTTAAATGGATTGCCCGCACCCCTGGACTGACTTTTGGGTACGAGGAAGCAATTGGGTATTGCTGTGATCCAGAAGCCGTAGCAGACAAAGACGGAATTTCGGCTGCGGTGACCATAGCGTGCTTGGCCGCTGAGCTGAAGTCTGAAGGTAAGAGTTTGCAGGGTCGTCTGGACGAGCTCGCTGCCGAGTTGGGAACCTACAAGACCAAGCCATTGACCTTTCGCTTCGACGACATTACACGGATTGCTCCCACCTTGGAGCACATCTTGCAGTCGCCACCGCAGGCTCTGGCTGGCTCGCGTGTCACTAGTGCGAGCGATATGTCTCAGGGTTACTACGGCCTTGACCCGACTCCCGGATTGGTGCTGGAAACTGAGGCTAATGACCGCGTTATCATTCGTCCGTCGGGCACCGAGCCCAAACTGAAGTGCTACCTCGAGGTAGTACGCGAGGGAGCTGTTGATTGGACAGGAGCCGAAGACCGGTTGTCACGGATATCGACGGATCTTAGACAGGCGTTGGGACTCTAATCAGCGCGTACCGCAGCAGCAAAGAAGGCATCTTCACACAGTGAAGATGCCTTCTGAGTGCAAGATTCGCCAGTGGAATGTCGCTTATTCGCCGTAAAGGCTCGCTGAGACGTCGAGGCTGTCCGCGGCATCCGAGTCGTAGATGTCCTGCGGCGCGGGCTCGGTGACTAGCTCAGTCTCCTTCTGCGTGAGGTAGGACTGGAAGCCAATGTCCGGGATGTTGGCGGTGAGGAAGGACAGGACGGCGTCCACAGCCATGCGGTGCATGCCCTCGGTGTTGTTATGCGTGTGCATGTCGATATCCAGCAGGTTGCTCATCATCGCGTGGTTGGTCACGCGGTACATGGACAGTGCCGTGATGAGGGTGAAGATATCGTTGGCGGAAATGCCCGGGCGGAACGCGCCGGAATCCTGGCCCAGCATGAGGAGCTTGTCCAGGTGGAGGGAAATCTCCGAAATATCCACCAGCGGGTGGGAGGATTCCAGCACCCCGTGGGAGGATTCCATGGTCAGCATCCGGATGGCCTCCGGGTGCTTGATGTGCTGCCGGAAGATCCAATCCACGAGCGTGCGCAGGCCCTCCACTGGGACGGAAGAGTTAACCTCCAGGCTGCCTTCCGGCGGGTTGAGGCGCTGGGCCGCGGTGGCCAGTGCCTGCTGGTAGAGCCCCTTCTTGTCCCCGAAGTGGTAGTGGATCATGCGCTTGGACATGCCGGACAACTTCGAGACGCTTTCGAGCTTCGTATCGGCATAGCCGTGTTCCGAAAACTCCGCGATCGCAACATCGATCACGTGCTCCACAGAGCCGGAGTCGGCCGAAGTGGTCTCAGTGGTCATGAATGTCCCGTCCTTGTATACGTGAAAAGCAGGCGGTGATATGCCGCCGCATACAACTATGCCGAAAAAGTCTAAAGATAGTGCAAAGGCGCTAAAAACTCGACTCATTTGGGGGTGAACTATCGCCCCATCGCAGAGCGAAACGGTACTAGGCTGGGGGTAGAAGACCCCGCCGAAAGGATTTTCCTATGACTTCTTCCCACCCCGTCAAGATCACCGTCACCGGCGCCGCCGGCAACATCGCCTACTCGCTGCTGTGGCGCATTGCCAATGGCGACGTGTACGGCCAGGACACCCCGGTGGAGCTGGCGCTGCTGGAGATTCCGGCCGCTGTCGGCGCCGCGGAGGGCGTGGCCATGGAGCTCAATGACTCGGCCTTCCCGCTTCTGCGTGGCATCACCGTCACCGATGACCCGAACGTGGCATTCAAGGACACCAAGGCTGCCTTCCTCGTTGGCTCCCGCCCGCGCACGAAGGGCATGGAGCGCGCGGACCTGCTGGAGGCCAACGGCGCCATCTTTACGGTGCAGGGCAAGGCGCTCAACGACGTCGCAGCGCGCGACGTCCGCGTCCTCGTCGTGGGCAACCCGGCCAACACCAACGCCTACATCGCCGCCAACAGCGCCCCGGACCTGGACCCGAGCCAGTTCAGCGCGCTCATGCGCTTGGATCACAACCGCACGCTGAGCCAGGTTTCCTTGAAGACCGGCGTGCCCACTGCGGAGCTGAACAAGGTGGCCGTGTGGGGTAATCACTCCGCCTCCCAGTTCCCAGACCTGACCTTCTCCAACGCGGAGGTGGACCAGGAGTGGTACGAGAAGGAAATGATCCCCAAGGTGGCTAAGCGCGGTGCAGAAATCATTGCCGTGCGCGGCAAGTCCTCGGCGGCCTCGGCGGCCTCGGCCGCGGTGGACCACATGCACGATTGGATCCACGGCACCGAGGATTGGCGCACCGCGGCCATCGTCTCTGATGGCTCCTACGGCGTGGACGAGGGCCTGGTTGCTGGTTTCCCCACCGTCGCGCGCGACGGCAAATGGGAAATTGTCCAGGGGCTCGAGCTCACCGACTTCCAGAAGGAGCGCATCGAGGCCTCCGTGGCGGAGCTGCGCGCCGAGCGCGACGCCGTCGCGCACCTGCTCAAGGACTAGTGGTCTAGCACCAAGTTATCGATGAGCCGCACCGGCCCGACCTCCGCCGCAACCAGCGCGAGGGCGGGCCGGTGGCGTGTCTCAACGGGCTCGAGGGTGGATGGATCCACCACGGTGAGGTAGTCCACCGTGATTCCGGGGGAGCTAGCGAGCTGGGCGCGAGCTTGCTCGAGGGAAGCGCCGTCGCGCAGCGCATAAAGCGCGCGGGAGAGCGCCGTGGCCTGCGCACGCTCGGCGGGGCTTAAGCGCGCATTGCGGCTGGATTCCGCGACCCCGTCCGTCGCGCGCACGATGGGGGCGCTGACAATGTCGACCGGCAGGTCAAGATCCGCCACGAGGCGGCGGATGATGGCCACCTGCTGGGCGTCCTTCTGTCCGAAGTAGGCGCGCTCGGGCCGCACCAGGTTGAAGAGCTTGGCCACCACGGTGGCTACGCCGTCGAAGTGCCCGGGGCGCGACGCACCCTCGAGGACCTCACCCATCGCCCCCGTGCGCGCCCAGATGCGCGGCGTACCGCCCGGGTACATCTCCTCCACGCTGGGGGCAAAGACCGCATCGACGCCCAGGGACTTCAGCAGGACGGCATCGGCATCGAGGTCGCGCGGGTAGGCGCGGTAGTCTTCGCAGTCACCTAAGTCGGTGAACTGCAGCGGGTTGACGAACACCGAACACACCACCACATCGTTCTCCGCCCGGGCGCGCTCCACCAGGGAGGCGTGCCCGGAGTGGAGTGCACCCATGGTGGGCACAAACCCGACTGAGGCGTCAGTGCCGGCTACGTCTGCGCGAAAGTTCCGCAGCTGTTGTTTGGTCGTGAGAATTTGCATGGTGTGGTCCTTAGAACGATTCTTCGGGGGAGGGGAAGGTGCGGTTCGATACCTCAGAGACGTAGTCCTCGGCACCGGCCGTGAGCGCACTGCGCAGGTCGGCGAAGCGGCGCACGAAGCGTGGGGCCTTCGCCCCGCCGAGTCCGAAGGCGTCGGTCCAGACGAGGATCTGGCCGTCGGTCTGCACGCCGGCGCCGATGCCGATGGTGGGGATCGGCAGCTCCCGGGTGACCTGCTGGGCCAGGTCCGCGGGGACCATCTCCAGGACCACGGCGAAGGCGCCGGCGTGGGCGAGCGCGTAAGCGTCGCCAAGCAACTGCTCCGCGTCCTCCCCGCGGCCCTGGACCACGAAGCCACCTAGCGCGTGCACCTGCTGCGGGGTAAATCCAATGTGGGCGCACACCGGGATGCCGGCGCCGACCAGCGCTGAGACAATCTCCGCGCGCTCCGCGCCGCCCTCCAGTTTCACCGCCTGCGCGCCGGTCTCCTTCATAACGCGCACCGCGGACTTGAGCGCCTGGTCTGGGCCTGCCTCGTAGGAGCCGAAAGGAAGGTCCACCACCACGAACGCCCGGGAGGTGGCCTCCACGACGGCGCGGGCCAGCGGAATGATCTCATCGAGCGTGAGTGAGAGCGTGGTTTCTCGCCCCAGGACGACGTTGGCCAGCGAATCGCCGACGAGCAGCAGATCCACGCCGGCCTCATCGAAGATGCCGGCAGTCATGCAGTCATAGCTTGTCAGGCAGGCGATGGGGCGGGATTCTCCTTTGGCGCGGGCGAAGTGGCGGGTACGCAGCCGCGCGGGCCGCGGTGACGGAGAAATGTGGGACATGGCTTTACTCTAGCCAGGCATGCGGGGCTGGTTGACGTACAGGGTAGAGTTGGGCGGGTGACTGATCAGAACAAAGAGCAACTCGTTGGCACTAATCGCGCGGACCAGCTTCCTAAGTCCTGGGAGCCGCAGGCGGTGGAGAAGGACCTCTACGAAGGCTGGGTAAGCGCTGGTTACTTCACCCCGGACGCCTCCTCCGAGGCGGAGCCCTACTCGATTGTCCTGCCGCCGCCGAACGTCACCGGCCAGCTGCACATGGGCCACGCTCTGGACCACACCCTGATCGATTCCATCATTCGCCGCAAGCGCATGCAGGGCTTTGCCACCCTGTGTCTGCCGGGTGCTGACCACGCTGGTATTGCCACCCAGACCAAGGTGGAGGCGAAGCTGCGTGAAGAAGAGGGCAAGAAGCGCTGGGATTACGAGCGCGAGGATTTCATTAACAAGGTTTGGGAGTGGAAGCAGCAGTACGGCGGCACCATCCAGAACCAGATGCGCGCCATCGGTGACTCCGTGGATTGGTCCCGCGAGCGCTTCACGCTGGATGACGGCCTCTCCCGCGCCGTGCAGACCATCTTCAAGAAGCTGTACGAGGACGGCATGATCTACCAGGCCAACCGCCTGGTCAACTGGTCCCCGGTGCTGGAGACCGCCGTCTCTGACATTGAGGTGGTGTACAAGGACGTCGAGGGCGAGCTGGTGTCCATCCGCTATGGCTCGCTGGACGACGCCGAGCCGCACCTCATCGTGGCCACCACCCGTGTAGAGACCATGCTGGGTGACGTTGCCATCGCCGTGCACCCGGACGACGAGCGCTACGCGGACCTAGTGGGCAAGGAGCTGCCGCACCCCTTCCGCGATGACCTGAGCCTGAAGATCATCGCCGATGATTACGTGGACATGGAGTTCGGTACCGGCGCGGTGAAGATCACCCCGGCGCACGACCCGAACGACTACGCCATGGGCCAGCGCCACAACCTGGACATGCCGACGGTCATCGATACCACCGGCCACATCGCCAACACCGGCACGCAGTTCGATGGGCTCACCCGCGAGGAAGCCCGCGTGGAGATCCGCGAGGCGCTGCGTGAGCAGGGCCGCATTGTCAAGGAGATCCGCCCCTACGTCCACTCCGTGGGCCACTCGGAGCGCTCCGGCGAGCCCATCGAGCCGCGCCTGAGCCTGCAGTGGTTCGTGGACGTGAAGAAGATGGCGAAGATGTCCGGCGATGCCGTGCGCGAGGGCGATACCACCATTCACCCGACGGCGCTGGAGCCGCGCTACTTCGAATGGGTCGATGACATGCACGATTGGTGCATCTCCCGCCAGCTGTGGTGGGGCCACCGCATCCCCATCTGGTACGGGCCAGAGCGCACAAGTGCGTCCGGCGAAGTGGAACGAGACATCGTCTGCGTCGGCCCCGACGAGGAGCCGCCGGCCGGCTACGAGCAGGACCCGGACGTCCTGGACACCTGGTTCTCCTCGGCGCTGTGGCCCTTCTCCACCATGGGCTGGCCGGAGAAGACCGCCGATCTGGAGAAGTTCTTCCCCACGAACGTGCTGGTGACGGCCTACGACATCCTGTTCTTCTGGGTGGCCCGCATGATGATGTTCGGCACCTACGCCGCCCAGGCCACCCCGGAGCTGTTGGGCAACGGCGAGGGCGGCCGCCCCCAGGTCCCGTTTAAGGACATTTACCTTCACGGCCTGGTTCGCGATGAGCAGGGCCGCAAGATGTCGAAGTCCCTGGGCAACGGCATCGACCCGATGGACTGGGTGCGCGATTACGGCGCGGACGCCCTGCGCTTCACCCTGGCCCGCGGCGCGAACCCGGGCGTGGACCTGCCGCTGGCGGTCGACGCTGCTGCGGCCGGCCGCAACTTTGCCACCAAGCTGTTCAACGCCACCAAGTTCGCGCTGATGAACGGTGCGGGCGTGGCGGAGCTGCCGGAGCGCGCCGCGCTGACCGACGCCGACCGCTGGATCCTCGACCGCGCCGAAGAGGTCCGCGCCAAGGTGGACGCCTACCTGGACGACTACCAGTTTGCTAAGGCCAACGAGCTGCTCTACCACTACGTGTGGGACGAGCTGTGTGACTGGTACCTGGAGATTGCCAAGACCCAGATCCCGCGCGATTTCGACGCCGCTTCTGCCGAAGAGCAGGCAACCGGACGCACTACCCAGATCGTCCTGGGCCGCGTGTTGGATGTGGTCCTGCGCCTTTTGCACCCGACCATGCCGTTCGTCACCGAAGTCCTGTGGAAGGCACTGACCGGCGGGGAGACCATCGTCACCGCCCAGTGGCCGACGCAGGAGCACACCAACGGTGGCGCAGAAAAGGACGAGGTGGCCGCGCGCCGCATCGAGGACGCCGACAAGCTCATCACGGAGCTGCGCCGCTTCCGCTCCGATCAAGGCGTGAAGCCCTCCCAGAAGGTCCCGGGCCGTCTTGATTTCGCCGCGGCCGACCTGCAGGGCCAGGAAGGCCTCATCCGCAACCTGGCCAACACCACGGAGCCGGGCGAGGACTTCACCGCCTCTGCCTCCATCGAGGTGCGCCTGTCCCAGGCCACCGTCGAGGTCACGCTGGATACCTCCGGCGCCGTGGATGTCGCCGCTGAGCGCAAGCGCCTGGAAAAGGATCTGGCCAAGGCCCAGAAGGAGCTGGATCAGACCGGCAAGAAGCTGGGTAACGAGGCCTTCCTGTCCAAGGCCCCGGAGGCCGTGGTGGAGAAGATCCGCACCCGCCAGCAGGTGGCCCAGGAAGAGGTTGAGCGCATCACCGCTCGCCTGGAGGGGCTCAAGTAGTGGCGGAGGAGAAGAACCGCGAGGAGTTTGAAATCGTCGACGCCCTCGCGGAGGGCACCGACGGCGGGCCGGTGGAAATCACCGATTCCGGCCTGACCCTCAACCTCGGTGGCGAGGAAGACTACGAGGAGGCCGCGCCCGAGCAGGCCACGCCGGAAGAACTCGCGGAGCTGGCCCAGGTCACCGCGGAGCTCAACTCCCGCGCCCCGGAAACCGTCATCGCGCCGAGCCTCGAGCGCATTGAGATGCTCATGGATCTCCTGGGCCACCCGGAGCGTTCTTTCCACGTCATCCAGGTCGCCGGCACCAACGGCAAGTCCTCGACGGCGCGCATGATCGATTCGCTGCTGCGCTCCTTCCACCGCCGCGTGGGCCTGGTCACCAGCCCGCACCTCCAGCTGGTCACCGAGCGCATCGGCATCGACGGCCACCCCATCCACCCGCGCGACTTCGTGCGCATCTGGCGCGAGATTCAGCCCTATGTGGAGATGGTGGACTCCCGCTCCGATATCCCTATGTCCACCTTCGAGGTGCTCGTGGGTATTTCCTACGCGGCGTTCGCTGATGCGCCTATCGACGTCGCCGTGGTCGAGGTCGGCCTCGGCGGCACGTGGGATGCCACCAACGTGGTCAACGCCGAAGTTGCCGTCGTGATGCCGGTGGGCCTGGACCACACCGAGTACCTCGGTGACACCATCACGGAGATCGCCGGTGAAAAGGCCGGCATCATCAAGGCCCGCGAGCATGACGCCGACGATGTCCTGGCCCCGGGCGAAAACATCGCCATCATCGCTGAGCAGGAGCCGGAGGCCATGCGTGTGCTGCTGCAGCGCACCGTGGACGTCGGTGCCGGCGTGGCGCGCTCCGGCTCGGAGTTCGCCGCGCTGGAATCCCGCATCGCCGTCGGCGGCCAGCAGTTGACTATCCAGGGCCTGGGCGGGGTGTACGAGGACATCTTCCTGCCGCTGCACGGCGAGCACCAAGCCAAGAACGCGGCCGTGGCGCTGGCGGCGGTGGAGGCCTTCTTCGGGGCGTCGTCGGGCCACCCCATCGACATCGCCAGCGTGCGCACCGGCTTTGCCAAGGCCGTTTCCCCCGGCCGCCTGGAGCGCGTGCGCACCAGCCCCACGTCCTTCCTGGATGCCTGCCACAACCCGCATGGCGCGAAGGCGCTGGCCGCAGCACTCGACCGCGACTTCGACTTCGCCCGCCTCATCGGCGTGGTGTCGATCTTCGCGGACAAGGATGCTGCTGGCATCCTCACGGCGCTGGAATCCGTGCTCACGGAGGTGGTCATCACCCAGAACACCTCGCCCCGCGCCCGCGACGCCTACGACTTGGCTGAGCTCGCCCGCGACATCTTTGGCGAAGAGCGCGTCTTCGTCGACCCCGACCTGCCCAGCGCCTATACCCAAGCCGTCGAGCTGGCCGAAGACGCCGAGGTCCAGTCCGGCTCCGGCATCATCATCACCGGCTCGGTGGTCACCGCCGGTGACGCCCGCGCCCTGTTTGGAAAGGAGCCCGCATGAGTTCTCGCAAGCCCGTCCCCGAGGAGGAGATTGGCCCGCTGGGCTTAGGCCAGGCCCCGGTCAAGGACCCGCTCAAGCAGTTCGGCGGCATGGTCGTGGCCAGCTCGCTGACGATGGAGCTCATCACCTTCGTGTTGGCCCTGCCGTTGCTGTACAAGCTCTACGACGGCACCCTGTGGACCCCGTTCAACTACGGCGTGGTCATTGGCTTCATGGTGCTCCTGCTGGCGTCTTTCCCGTTTATGAACAAGCCGTGGATTGTGGGCGTGGAGATCGTCGTGCACCTCATCGGCATCGTGCTGGGCTTTATGATCCACTGGTCCGTGGCCACCATCTTCATCATCTTCGCCCTCCTCTGGGCGCTGGCGGCCTACATGCGCTCTGTCATCGTGGCCCGCATGGATCGCGGCTACCTCACCACGCAGCACCTCAACGAGAAGTAGGCATTCGTGTACATTCGGCCGGAGCTGCGCGCGGGCGCGGCGGTGATGTCGCTGTTCGATCCCACGCACCCCTTCATCCGCCACGCCGGGCGCGTGGTGCCGGCGCTGTGGCCCGCGCCCTATATCCACGGCGTGCGCACTCGGCACGTGCAGAGTAAGGACATCCGCGCCACCATCTACGAGCCGGAGAACCCCCGCGCGGTGGTGCTGTGGATCCACGGCGGTGGTCTGGTCATGGGCCATCCCCGCCAGGACGTCAAGCATCTCAAGGAGACTGCCGCGGAAGTGGGCGTGACGGTCGTAGCTCCCCACTACCGCTTCGCCCCGGAGCACCCGTATCCGGCAGCGCTTGACGACGTCCACCGGGCCCACCACTGGCTCATGACCCACGCCGGCGAGTTGGGCGTGTCCCCGGATCGCATCGTCATCGGCGGCCAGAGCGCCGGGGGCGGGTTGGCGGCGGCCCTGTGCCAGCGGTTGCACGACGAGGGAGGCACGCAGCCGATGGGGCAGTGGTTGTTTTGTCCCATGCTCGATGACCGCGCCGCCTCCGAAGAGCGCAACGTCATCTGGGATGCGGATTCCAACGCACGCGCCTGGCGCTTCTACGTGCGGGATAACCCGGACGCGCCGTACGCCGTCCCCGGCCGCCGCGCGGATCTCAGCGGTCTGCCGCCGGCGTGGCTGTACGCCGGCCACAGCGAGCTCTTCTACGGCGAAATCCTGGACTACGCCCAGCGCCTGAAGTCCGCCGGGGTTCCAACCGAGTGCGAGGTCATCGAAGGGGGAGTGCACGCTTTCGAGTTGTGGGCGCCCTATAGTGCTGCGGCAAAGCGGCTGCTCATGAGTTCCCGCATGTGGCTGGCGCAGGTGCTGGACGCGCTAGACTAGCGGGCATGCGCTACCTCCTCTACGGTCTCTCCGCACTCCTGTGCCTCGCCGCAGTCTTTGCCAAGCTCTTCTACGGCGGCTTTGCCCTGCCCTTCGCGCTGCTCGTTCCCGCCTTTATCTTCCTCGTCGTCGCCATGCTCAAGCATCAGAGCGAGCAGCGCCCTGTGGAGTTTGAGGACCTGGAGGGCTGGCACAAGGAGGAGCTTCAGGGCCTGCTCGACAACGGCCAGTACGGCACCGCCGTGCGGCAGGTGCAGATGTGGTTCCGTGGGACCAGCCACGAACGCGCGGAGCAGATTGTGCAGCGCCTCACATAGGAGGGCTTTGCGCGACGCCGCGGGAAGTCTTAGGTACGCTGTGTCCTATGACTGAACGTACACTCATTCTCATCAAGCCGGATGGCGTCAAGAACGGCCACGTGGGCGAGATTATCTCCCGCATCGAGCGCAAGGGCCTCAAGCTGGTAGCCATGGACCTGCGCGTCGCCGACGAGGAGACCGCGAAGAAGCACTACGCCGAGCACGAGGACAAGCCTTTCTTCGGTGACCTCGTCGAGTTCATCACCTCCGCGCCGCTGGTTGCCGGCGTTGTCGAGGGCGAGTCCGCCATCGCCGCATGGCGTCAGCTGGCCGGTGGCACCCACCCGGTGGAGAAGGCCACCCCGGGCACCATTCGCGGCGACTTCGCCCTGACCGTGGGCGAGAACGTCGTCCACGGCTCTGATTCCCCGGAGTCCGCTGAGCGCGAGATCTCCATCTGGTTCCCCAACCTGTAAAGAAGTTCGCCGCGCCTTGTGCGCAAGAAAGCCCGAGCAGTGAATGATGAACTGCTCGGGCTTTTGTCATTCCTGCTATCGGGTACCGGTTAGTCGAATGACAGTAGCGTGCGCAAGGCCGCAAAAGCGTCTTTGTTCACCTGGTGGGTGACGGTGCGGCCGCATTGCTGCTTGGATAGCAGGCCGGCCTCCCGCAGACGTGCTAAGTGGTGGGAGACCGTGGGCTGGCTCAGCGCAGTGAGCTTGGTGAGTTCCGTGACGCTCATTGGCCCGCAGCCTTCCTCGCACAAAATGGACAGCAGACGAAGGCGGGCTGGGTCTGCGAGGACCTTGAATTGCTGCGAAAAATGCATCGCCTCGGCGTCGCTGAGTGGACCCATGCTTAAGGAGCAGCACTCAGTGCCGGGCGCACTGGTCTCGGGCGTGGAAGAGGAAGCCATGCGCTCAGTATAAGGGTATCTCTGCTACCTCAGTCATATTGACGCCTATCAATACGGGCTGTACATTACACCTTCGTATAGCGCTCTGTTCAATAGTGAAGGAAGAGTAAGATATGGCCATGCCACAGCGCCCTACGTTGTCTTTTCTTGATCGCTTTCTACCCGTGTGGATCATTCTGGCGATGGCCGCTGGACTGCTTATCGGTCACTTCTTCCCTGGAATTGGCCACGGTTTAGGGGCCGTTGAAGTCGGAGGGATTTCCATCCCGATCGCCCTTGGTCTTCTCGTCATGATGTATCCGCCTTTGGCCAAGGTCCGTTATGAAAAGACTCGGGAAATTGCCACCGATGCTCGCCTCATGGTGATGTCTCTCGTGCTCAATTGGCTGGTGGGGCCTGCGTTCATGTTTTCCCTGGCGTGGCTTTTTCTCGCGGACCAGCCGGAGCTGCGCACCGGTGTGATCATTGTGGGCCTTGCCCGCTGCATCGCCATGGTGCTCGTGTGGTCGGACCTTTCGTGTGCGGACCGCGAGGCAACGGCGGTTCTGGTTGCGCTTAACTCTGTTTTTCAGGTGGCCATGTTTGGCGTCCTGGGATGGTTTTACCTTCGTGTCCTGCCAGGCTGGTTGGGGCTGGATACAACGAGCGCCGACTTTTCGTTCTGGGCCATCGTCAGAGCCGTGCTCGTCTTCTTGGGCATACCGTTCCTGTTGGGTGCGCTGTCTCGCGTCTGGGGCGAAAAGGTAAAGGGGCGGGAATGGTTTGAGAACCGCTTCCTTCCAGCCGTATCGCCCCTGGCCATGATCGGCCTGTTGTACACGATTGTTCTGCTCTTTTCCCTGCAGGGCGAGCACATTGTGGAGCAGCCAGCCACGGTAGCGCGCGTGGCCGTGCCGCTAGTTATCTACTTCGTGGGCATGTTTGTGCTGTCGCTGGGCGTGGCAAAGGCCGTTGGTATGAACTATGCGCAGTCTGCCAGCGTGGCGTTCACCGCAGCAGGAAATAACTTTGAGCTTGCCATTGCGGTATCCATCGGCACCTTCGGAGCGATGTCTGCTCAAGCCCTTGCCGGAACGATTGGTCCCCTCGTTGAGATCCCCGTCCTCGTTGGTCTGGTCTATCTCATGCTGTGGATTGGGCCGAAACTCTTCCCGGGAGATGACACCCTCCCGCGCTAGCGCTGCCGCGCGGCGTTGATGCTGCGCACCCCGGACTCTGTGAGCGTGACGTTGAAGGTGCGCTGGCCCTTGCCGTAGATGAGCCCCGACAGCTTCACCACGCCGGCCTTCTGCAGATCCTTGAACTCTTCCTCGAGGCCTTCCTCGTACCCGAGCAGCCGGCCAAGCGCCGGAATAGATACCGTATTGCCCGTAACCGCGCCGGAAGCGACGAGCCCGCTGAGTGGCCCCGGGTGCCTCTCCACCGCGTCCAGGCTCTCCCGCGTCACCCCGTCCAGGCTTCCCTGGTCAGTGATGGCCTGGATGCGGCGCTTGCCCACGCGGAAAGACGTGGTGGCGAATGCCCGGCCGCCCAGGATAAACGCGGGGATGGCAAAGGCGGCGTGGCCGGTGGCCATCAGAATGGGATTCACGGACACGTCACCGACGATTCCGGTTGCGGCGATGATGTCGGTGATGATCGGGGAGCAGATGGCTAATACCGGCAAGAGGTAGGCCAGCAGCGGATAGTCACCCGCCCGGAACTCTTCTTGGGCGGCCTGCACGAGGGCGGGCTTGCTCCGGAAGGTGCGGAACGCTCCGTAGAGCATCACCACGATGAGCACCCCATAGACCGGCACGGCGTAGGGATACGGGAAGTCCACGGCTCGCAGGCCCGAGGCGATGCCTGCGGGCACGGCAATAGTCACGATGTCCCGCATCGCAATCTCGTTGCGCGCCCGCGCCTGCGCTACGGTGCGCGGCGCAGATTCGCGTAGAGCTGGGCTAGAAGGTGTGTTTGTGCGCTCAACCTCGGACATAGCGGCAATACTAACAAGTGGCCTAAGCTAAAGGTTGTGCACGATCGACGGCACAGGTACCTGAAATAAGTGAATAAGGAAATATAGAGAATTTTTAAAGTCTCACCACCGTGTGGCGGCAGTCTGCGCCCGGGGTGAGCAGAAGTCAGGAGACAAGCCACGCATGGCATCCAAGAAAAAAGAAGAAGCAGCAACTGAATCCACTGTGGCTGCGGCGGTAGCCAGCATTGACCGCGATAGCCTCGCGCCCAAGACTCGCCTCTACGCCCTGGCCAAGCAGGTGGGTGTGACCTCCAAGGAGCTGGTGGCGCAGTTCGCCCAGATCGGCATCAAAAAGTCCGCGCAGTCATCGCTGACTCCGGAGGAGATTGGCCAGCTTATCGACGCCACTGTGCCCGCCTCGCAGCCCGCGGCCACAACGGCTGCGGATACCGCGGCGGAATCTGACGCTGATACGGACGCTGACGCTGGTACCGACGCTGACGCTGAAGCAGAGAATGCTGCGTCCGACACGGAAAAGCCTGCGGAGCCGGCAAAGACCACGAAGAAGAAGCGGGCGAAGCGCGCCACTAAGCGCACCGCGAAGGCGGGGAAGAAGGACGGCAAGCCGGCCAAGGCCAAGAACACCAAGCAGGCCGAGCAGACTGAGCAGCCCGAGCCGCAGCAGCAGGACGAGCCCGCACAGCCGGAGCAGTCTGCACAGTCAGGGCAGCCGGGGCAGCTGCGCGAGGATGAGGAGAAGCTGCGCGAGCGCGTGCGCAAGAACGTCGACAACGAGATCTCCCAGATCGTGGAGAAGGTCGACGCGGAGATGCTGCACGAGGCCCTCGTGGAGGCCGGCGATGACTTTGATGAGGATGAGGTAGCCCCGGTCATCACGCCGATGCCGGAAGACGAGCCGGGAGTCTACGACTACGCCCCGGTCTTCATGGCGCCGCAGGCCACCAGCCCGAAGTCGCGCAAGCGCCGGGACACGCAGGACACTGAGGACGCCGTTGTGCGTGATGCCGAGGCTGCGGAGGACTACGAGTCCTATGATTCGGCTGATTCGACGCAGAACGCGAAGGACGAGCCGCGCAGCCGTCGCCGCGGGCGCCGCGGCACCTCGCGCGGCCGCGGGGCGGAGGTCATCCAGGAGCCGAAGGCCATCAAGGGCTCGACCCGCATTGAGGCGCAGCGCCGCCGCCGCGCCGAGCTGCGCGAGAAGGGCCGCGAGCGCCAGCACATCGTCTCCCAGGCGGAGTTCCTGGCCCGCCGCGAGTCCGTGGAGCGCACCATGGTGGTGCGCGATAAGCAGCGCACCGACGGTGCGGGCATCATCACCCAGGTCGGCGTGCTGGAGGATGACCTCCTGGTCGAGCACTTTGTCACCACCGAGTCGCATCCTTCCCAGATTGGCAACATCTACTTGGGCCGCGTCCAAAACGTCTTGCCCTCGATGGAGGCAGCCTTCGTCGACATCGGACAGGGCCGCAACGGCGTGCTGTACGCGGGAGACGTCGACTGGCGCGCGCTGGGCATTGGTGGGCGCGGCCGCAAGATTGAAAACGCGCTGAAGTCCGGTGACCAGGTGCTGGTCCAGGTGGCCAAGGACCCCATCGGCCACAAAGGTGCGCGCCTGACCACCCAGATTTCGCTGGCAGGTCGCTTCCTGGTCTACGTGCCGGGCGGGCGCAGTGCAGGCATTTCCCGCAAGCTGCCGGTACCGGAGCGCAAGCGCCTCAAGTCAATCCTGGAGCGCGTTATTCCGGGCGATGGCGGTGCCATCATCCGTACTGCGGCGGAGAACGTGCCGGAGGAGGACATCGCCACCGACGTCAACCGTCTGCACTCCCTGTGGGAGGACATCAGCGCCCGCGCCGCGCACGAAAAGGCCACGAAGGGCGCCAAGCCGGTAACCCTCTACGAAGAGCCGGATCTGCTCATCAAGGTCGTGCGCGACCTCTTCAATGAGGATTTCAGCACACTCGTCGTGGACGGCAAGCGCTCCTATAACACGGTGAGCGCCTATGTAGATTCCATGGCGCACGACTTGGCGGACCGCGTGGTGCGCTACGACGCCCGCGAGCACGGCGGCGAGGACGCCTTCGACGCCTACCGCATCGATGAACAGCTGCACAAGGCGCTCAGCCGCAAGGTGTGGCTGCCCTCCGGCGGCACGCTGGTCATCGACCGCACTGAGGCCATGACCGTCATCGACGTCAACACAGGCAAGTTCACCGGATCCGGCGGCAACCTGGAGGAGACCGTCACGCGCAACAACCTGGAGGCCGCCGAGGAAATCGTGCGCCAGATGCGACTGCGCGATATGGGCGGCATGATCGTCGTCGACTTCATCGACATGGTCCTGCCGGAAAACCAGGATTCTGGTGCTGCGCCGCCTCAAGGAGGCCTTGGGCCGCGACCGCACCCGCCACCAGGTCTCCGAGGTCACCTCTTTGGGCCTGGTGCAGATGACCCGCAAGCGCGTGGGAACCGGCCTGGTCGAAACCTTCTCCACCGAGTGCGAGGCCTGCCACGGACGCGGCATCATCATCCACGAGTACCCGGTGGACGAGGAGCCGGAGGAGGAGACCGGAAAGCCGCAGCACCGCCGCGGACGCAAGGAGCGCCGCAAGCCGCAGCGCGATCCGCAGCAGCACCCGACCGCCGTCCACATGCACGAGCATGAGGACGACGAGCCCTCCGCGGAGAACCGCGGAGATCGCCGGGCAGAGCGCAGCGCTGACCGCGGATCGGGGCGTAGTGAGGACACCTCGCTGGAGGATCTTGTGGCCAACGTCGTCGTCGACGACGAGGGCGGCACCCCGGACAGCGCGTCCATCGGCTACGCCGTGGCAGAGAGCCTGGCGCCGAAGAAGTCTCAGCGCGGTCGCAAGCCCCGCCGGGCTGCCCGGACGTCGCGCAAGCAGGACAAGCGCGCGGAGCAGGAACCTGCAGTAGAGGCTCCGCAACAGCGTGCGGAGAAGCCTGCTGAGCAGCCGCCGAAAAAGGCAGCGAAGGGTGCTGAAAGGAAGCGCCCGGAGCGCAGCTACGAGGAGGCAGTGGAGGAGTTTGAGAAGTCCCCGCGCCGCCGGCGCCGCACCCGCGGCAACTCGCGCTCTGATGTGCGCCCCCGCCCGGAGGACTTCCAGCAGGACTCGAAGTCGCAGCAGGACGAGCCTGCTCAGCCCCGGCAGGAGCAGCAGGAGGACGCCACCGCGCGCACTGGTCGCCGCCGTGGGCGCCGCCGGGCGGTGCGCAAGACGACGTCGCCAGTCGCGGCCCACGCGGAGCAATCCCGCAGGGACTCCGCTCACGCCAACTCCGGCGACGCCCACGAGAACTCCGCTTCGCGGGGCTCCGGAACTACGCGCAAGGGTGGACGCGGACGCCGCCGAGTGGCGCGGCGCAGGTCACGCTAGATAGGGCGTTTTGCCTTTTCGCCCCATCGCGGGGTAGTCTTTGACAGTCGCTGTTTAGACCATGAACGCGCTGGACGGGACGGACGCGGTTTACGCACGCCCCTCGCCGCTCACGGTTTAGACGCAATTGTCCAATGTCCATTCGTCGGTGGCGTCACCCAGCCGCTGACGAGCCGAGTTTAGATAAGGGGTAGCCCTCTATGTACGCGATCGTCAAGACCGGCGGAAAGCAGTACAAGGTTGCTGAAGGTGACCTCGTCAAGGTCGAGAAGATCGAGGGTGAGCCGGGTTCCTCCGTGGCTCTCACCCCGGTTCTGCTCGTCGATGGCGCAACCGTCAAGTCGAAGGCAGCTGACCTGGAGAAGGTCTCTGTCTCCGCTGAAATTGTCGAGCAGGGCAAGGGCCCGAAGATCGACATCCTCAAGTACAAGAACAAGACTGGTTACAAGAAGCGTCTGGGCCACCGTCAGCCGGTGACCACGCTGAAGATTACCGGTATCAAGTAAGCCTTAACCGGGCTGTAATTCATCCCTGAAGGAGGGGAAACCACATGGCACACAAGAAGGGTGCTTCCAGCTCCAGCAACGGTCGCGATTCCGAGTCCAAGCGCCTCGGCGTCAAGCGCTTCGGTGGTCAGCAGGTTAAGGCCGGCGAGATCATCGTGCGTCAGCGCGGCACCAAGTTCCACCCGGGTGAGAACGTTGGTCGCGGCGGCGACGATACCCTGTTCGCTCTCGCTGCCGGCTCCGTCGAGTTCGGTACCAAGCGCGGTCGCCGCATGGTGAACATCGTGCCGGCCGAGGAGGTCGCAGCTGAGGCTTCTGCCTAAGCGCACAACCTTTTTAAGTCTTCAGTCCCGAGTGCTTCGTGCGCTCGGGACTGTGGCGTTTTCGGGGGGTCGGTCGGCGCGCAGGCCGATGCATGTCGTGCAGGAGGGGTTATAAAATACGCCCGTCCTTGTGGTGTGTGTCATGTACTGGCGGTGGGCTTATTAGGCTCCACTTAGGCTACGAGGGGAGTCCTCAGCATTGCTCTCGCCGGAGTTGTGGGAATTGTTGGGATTGGGTGTATGCGGGGGGTGTGCGTGGGGGAGCGAACAGGCGTAAATGGCGCGGAAGGGTGTACTGCATAATCCTTCGGGGATTCGGTAAACGCCCAGCGCACAGCCTTGACGGCGGAATTTTCGCAGATGTAGTATTGCGTTCGGAACAGCGAGCACGCTTCGACACGAAGCCTCCATACCGTCTCTACACAGTCGCTGTGCGTGTGCTGTACCTCGGTATCGCGCCATCCGCCTAGTGGCTGGCTCGCCCCGCACCCATCACCCTTCCCTTTGTCCTAAGGAGAATCACTATGTTCGCAGAGAAGAAGCGCACCCGCACCGGCTGGATTGTCCCGGCCTCCGTCGCCTCCGTTGCCCTCGTTGCCTCCCTGGCGGCTGGCACCCTGGGCGCCTACTCCGCCCAGATCACTAACAGCGGCAACACCGCCGGCTCCGGTGGACTGACCATGTCCGAGTCCCAGATCGTCGACGGCCAGCCCACCAATACCCACAACACCGCCGAGGGTGAGAACAACACCATCTCCGTCTCTGACATCAACAAGTACGGTGGAAACCTGAAGATGGTCCCGGGGGACACGCAGACCACCACCGTGCAGTTCAAGAACACCGGCTCGGTCGACGCCAGCGCCTTTACCCTCAACTTCGGTGACTGCACGGTCACCGGCCAGGACGCCGGCGAGAACAGTCTGTGCGATGTCCTGCAGGTCACCGTCAAGACTGGCGGCACCACCCTGGCGGAGAACACCACCCCGACCGCCCTGGCTGGCAAGTCCTTCGACATCGCTGAGCCCATGGCGGTAGGCGCGACGAAGGATTTCGATATCACCGTCACCCTGCCGAAGGGGACTACTGATACTTCGATCATGGATCAGCAGATCTCCCAGAACCTGGTGTGGACCCTGTCCGCCTAAGGGCGTCGATGACCCAACACCGCCGAAGCCTAGCAATTGGCGCGGCAGCGGTGGCCCTCGTCCTCGCACTCGCGTGCGGCGTGGCATGGTTGGCGGGCGTGCGGGCGCACGTCCTTACTACTCCGTCGATGGGCACTGAGCTGCCCGTCGGCTCGTTGGCTATCACTACCCCAGCGTCCATCGCGGATGTCGAGGTAGGGGACACCGTCACCGTGCGGGACGGGGCGCGGACGAGGACCCACGAGGTCGTCGAGAAGCTGGGCAACTCCGCCATCACCCAGGGCGTGCTCAACGGCGCCCCCGACGCCCAGGCAGCGACCGATGAGTCCCTGGTGGGCAAGGTCGTCTTTTCCTGCCCGGCGCTGGGCTGGGGAATCCGGCTGGCCGGCTGCATGGCCGTGGGCTGGCTCGTGATGCTGCTGGCTGCCTCCCGGATCGAGGATGAGCTGCACCGCCGCCGCTACCGCAACATTGGAGCATTCCTGGGGCTGGCCTGCGGAATCATCCTGCTGCGGCCGCTATTGGGCGCCTATCTTCTGGGGATGGAGGTCAATGGTTCGGGGCAGGAGGCTTATGCCCGCGCACACGTGGTCTCCACCGGCCTGCTACCCGTGCACGTCGTCCCTATCGGCGAGGGTGGGGGAGAGGACTCCGCGGTGATGAGCCCCACCGGCACGGATTCCTTCGCCATCGATTCTGCACCGAACGACGAGGGCGACTTCGTCTTTCGCCCCCTTCCCGTCCTCACGTGGCGGTGGGTGCTGGCGCTGTTAACGCTGGTGCTCTCTCCCTTCGCGTGGTTTTATGCCCAGTACCGTCGAGCCTTGAGGGAGGACTCTCATGCCCAAGAATGAGCGCCTGCCGCTGGCTTTCACCGCGGTGCTGGTGGCCATCCTCGCGGTGCTGGGCCTTACCCTGCGGCCCACCCTGGGCAGCTGGAGCGCCCAGGTGACCAACACCGCGAACTCCGCCGGCACCGCGGAAGGCGAGCTGGAGGGAACGTGCTACGACGAGATGCAGCGTTCCACGGAGGACTACGGCGGCTACCTCTACCACTTCCATACGCCTTTTGCGCAGGCTACGAATGACTCGCTGGATAAAACGACGTGGGCGGCCACGAACGGTACCGCGATCAGGCCCAACCAGTCCTGGAACGTGGACACCAGCCAGCAGGCCCCGACGGAGCCCTGCGTGGGGGTCACGGGGCACGCGTACCTCAAGGGCGGCAACGCGACGACAGGTGGAGCGATCCAGAGTGGTTTGTCGTCGACGCGCACGACTATCAACACCACCCAGACGCCGGTGACCATGCCTACGCAGTTCACCACGGAGACGTGGGTACGCACGTCGCAGGCACAGGGCACCATCGTGGTGAACTCGATTTTTGGTAACTACGACCGCCCGGTGTGGCGTGTGCAGGTGCTTGGCGACGGCACCGTGGCCTTCCAAGTCCGCAAAGCCCCGCTCGGCGCGGACTTGGTCTACGACCAGGTACAAAGTTACAGCCGCATTGACGATGGCGAGTGGCACCAGGTGGTGACGACGTGGAATTTCACCACCAAGGAGCTGTCCATCGCCATCGACGGTGACTTCGAGGCGGCGAAGGTCTCTACATCCGACCTGTACCGCTTCACCGGCGCCAACGAGGGCTACATCCGGTACGGCTACACCGGCGGTAACAACAACTGGCCGGCGACAAGCCCCGATAACTTCCTGGGGTACATGTCTTTCGCGGCGGTCTATCCCACGGTTCTTTCGGCACAGGATGTGGCGCGGCACTGGGAGGCACGCGAAGGTGTCAGAGGCTGGACGGTACACTAGCCGTCATGGCACGTTTCATTGATCGAGTGGTTCTGCACCTGCAGGCAGGCGACGGCGGCCACGGCTGTGCGTCCGTCCACCGTGAGAAGTTTAAGCCGCTGGGCGGCCCTGATGGCGGCAACGGCGGGCACGGTGGAGACATCCTGCTGGAGGTTTCCACCCAGATCCACACCCTCATGGACTTCCACTACCGCCCGCACCTGAAGTCCGGGCGCGGCGGCAACGGCGCGGGCGATTGGCGCAACGGCGCCCGCGGCGAGGACCTTATTCTCGAGGTTCCGGCTGGCACCGTGGTCTACACCGAGGACGGCGAGATGCTTGCGGACCTTACCGTGCCGGGCACCCGTTTCGTCGCCGCCGAGGGCGGCTTCGGCGGCTTGGGCAACGCCGCGCTGGCGTCGGCCGCCCGCAAGGCCCCAGGTTTTGCGCTGCAGGGCGAGCCGGGCGAGGCCCGCGAGCTGGTCCTAGAACTCAAGTCCATGGCAGACGTTGGCCTAGTGGGCTTCCCCTCGGCAGGCAAGTCCTCGCTCATTTCGGTGCTGTCGGCGGCCAAGCCGAAGATCGGTGACTACCCGTTTACCACCCTCCAGCCCAACCTTGGCGTGGTGGACATGGGGTATGAGTCCTTCACGATGGCCGACGTGCCGGGGCTCATCCCCGGCGCGGCCGAGGGCAAGGGCTTAGGCCTGGACTTTTTGCGCCATATCGAGCGCACCGCGGTGCTCGCCCACGTGGTGGACACCGCGTCCATCGAGCCGGGGCGCGACCCGCTGTCGGACGTGGAAGCGCTGGAGAACGAGCTGGCCAAGTACCAGGACCTGCTGGAGCAGGACACCGGCCTGGGGGACCTGCGGGAGCGCCCGCGCGTCATCATCCTCAACAAGGCGGACGTGCCCGAGGCCGAAGAGCTCGCGGAGTTCGTCAAGGGTGACCTGGAGGAGAAGTACGGCTGGCCGGTCTTCATCATCTCCGCGGTGGCCCGCAAGGGCCTGGACCCGCTGAAGTACAAGCTTATGGAGATGGTGAAGGAACACCGTAAGGCCCAGCCGAAGGTCAAGGCGGACAAGAACCACACCATCATCCAGCCCAAGGCCGTGGGCAAGAAAAAGAAGGGGTCCTTCGCGGACTTCACCGTCACCCGTGACCCGGAGGTGGAGGGCGGCTTCATCGTCGAGGGCGACAAGATCGACCGCTGGATTCCGCCAGACCGACTTCGAAAACGACGAGGCCGTGGGCTACCTGGCGGACCGCCTGGCCAAGGCGGGTGTGGAGGACGAGCTGCACCGCATGGGCGCCGAAATCGGCTGCCCGGTCACCATCGGGGACATTACTTTCGAGTACGAACCGATGGCGGGCGGTCGCGCGACCGACGCGGGCCGCGGCCAGGACGGCCGCCTCATGAGCACCGAGCGCGTCTCTGCGGCTGAGCGCAAGCGCGCCTCCCAGGCGCGCCGCGGCTTGGTGGATGAGTTCGACTACGGCACGGACGAAGAGGTCACCCGCGAGTCTGCAAACCGGGATCGCTGGCAGGGTTAGGCCGGTATACTGCGCTGGTATGTCATCCGAACACGACAACCAGCCCGACTATCCTCTCCCTCTCGAACCTTTCGAGGGGCCGACCCCGGACATGGACTACCCGGCCACCCCGCCACTGTCTGACAAGTCCAGCGGTTTCTCCTCGCCGCTGCGTGAGCAGATTTCGAAGGCCAAGCGCATTGTCATCAAGATCGGTTCCTCCTCCCTGACGCGGGATGACTTCGTGACCTCGACGGAGAAGATCGACAAGATTGTGGACGCGGTCTGCGCCCGCATGAATGTTTCGGACATCATCATCGTTTCCTCCGGTGCGGTGGCCGCGGGCATGGGCCCGCTGGGCCTGAACCACCGCCCGAACGACCTGGCTACCAAGCAGGCCGCCGCCGCGGTGGGGCAGGTCCACCTGGCCTACGAGTGGGGCACGTCTTTTGCCCGCTACAACCGCACCATCGGTCAGGTGCTGCTGACTGCCTCGGACTTTGGCCAGCGCGATCGCGCCCGCAACGCCCAGCGCACCATTGACCGCCTGCGCCAGCTGCGCACGGTGCCCATCGTCAACGAGAACGACACCGTGGCCACCTCAGAGATGCATTTCGGCGACAACGATCGCCTCTCTGCCCTGGTGGCCAATCTGGTGAGCGCCGATGCGCTGTTCCTATTCTCCGACGTGGACGGTCTTTACGACAAGAACCCGGCGGAGCCGGACGCGAAGTTCGTGGAGGAGGTGCGCACCGGTAAGGACCTCAAGGCGGTCGTGGCCGGTGACGGCGGCAAGGTAGGCACCGGTGGCATGGCCACGAAGGTGTCCGCCGCCCGCCTGGCCACCCGCGGCGGCATCCCGGTGCTGTTGACCTCGACGGACAACATTGGGCAGGCGCTGGACGACGCCTCAGTGGGCACCGTCTTCCACACCCGCGAAGAGCGCCACCTGTCCGCCTGGAAGTTCTGGGCACTGTACTGCGCGGACGCCGGCGGCTCGCTGCGCTTGGACGAGGGGGCGATGGAGGCCGTCGTGCGCGGCGCAAACTCGCTGTTGGCGATTGGCTTGACCGATATCAAGGGCGAGTTCAACGCCGGCGAGATCGTGGACATCATGGGCCCGAAGGGTCAGGTCATCGGCCGCGGCGAGGTGGGCTATGACTCCACCACGCTGCGCCGCCTCATGGGCAAGCACACCGATGAGCTCCCGGAGGAGCTGCGCCGCCCAGTGGTCCACGCCGACTACCTGTCTAACTTCGCCTCCCGCGTCTGATGCGCTACTACATGGGCCCTGAAGAGTGGGCACCCACGGCCAAGGACATTGAGGCTGCCGGCCATGAGCGCGTGGACAGCCTGGCGGAGGCAGAGGTCTTCGTTAACACCTCCTCTGATCCGGCTGCGGTGCCGGACCTGCCGGAGAACATCCAGTGGGTGCAGTACTGCTTCACTGGGGTCAACCACCTCATCGAAGCCGGACACATCCGGGAAGGCGGGGTGCCGTGGTGCAACTCCGCCGGCGCGTTTGCCAAGCCGGTGGCGGAGTCGGCGCTGGGGCTTCTTCTGTCCCAGGCGCATCACCACAAGGCCTTTGCGCTGGCGAAGACCTGGGACGTAGCTCACGAGCTGGATCAGTCCCAGGCCTGGCTCTATGACCAGCAGGGGCCGAAGCGTGTGGTGATCGTGGGCGCGGGTGGTATCGGCAAGCAGCTCATGGCCTACCTCAAGCCTTTCGGTGTGCACATCACGGCGGTCAACCGCTCCGGCCGCGCGGTCGAGGGCGCGGACGTGACCCTGCCCATCGAGCGTGCGGGAGAGGTGTGGGGTGAGGCCGATTTTGTGGTGAGCATCCTGCCAGCGACGGCGGCGACGGAGCACTACTTCGACGCCGAGATCTTCCGCGCCATGAAGGACTCCGCGGTCTTCGTCAACGTCGGCCGCGGCAGCACGGTGGTCACCGATGACCTGGTGCAGGCCCTGCGCGAGTGCCAGATTGCCGGCGCCGGCCTGGAGGTCATGGACCCGGAGCCGCTGCCGGATGGGCACCCGCTCTATGACTTGCCCAACGTCACGCTCACGCCGCACATGGCGGCGTCCTTCCAGGTGGCCCAGCACCACATGGGTGCTATCTTTAACGCCAACGCTGCCGCGTGGGAGCGCGGCGAGGACATGCCCACGCGCGTCGACCCGGACGCCGGATACTAGTGGAGGAAGTGCATGAAGTACGCCATTGAACCGAAGCCCTGGGAGGAGACCATCGCGGTGCTCGACGCTGCGGGGTTCGAGCGCGCCGCGCTTGGCGACGCCTCCTTCCTCATCTACAACGGCGATGGCACCGATTTCCCGGATCCCCTCCCGGAGAATATTGGCTTCGTACAGATCCCGTCGGCGGGCGTGGACCACGTCCTCGATGCCATGAAGGGCAGCAGTGTGCCGTGGTCGAACGCCGCCGGTGTCTACGACAACACGGTGGCGGAATCCACCATCGGGCTGCTCTTGGCGCAGCTGCATGCGCACCGTCGCGTCAACGGCACCTTCGATTCCTATGCTGAGATGGAGGCGCACACCTCCTATCTCTACGACGACAAGACGGTCGCCATCATCGGTGCGGGTGGCATTGGCAAGCGGTTGATTACGATGCTCTCCGGCTTTGGGCCGCGCATCATCGCGGTCAACCGCTCCGGCAACCCGGTCGCTGGCGCGGACGAGACTTATCCCATCGCCGAGGTGGAGAAGGTGTGGCCCAAGGCTGACTACTTCGTCCTCATCGCCCCGCTAACCCCGGAAACCCGCCACATGGTGGATGCGCAGGCATTCAAGCAGATGCCGGACCACGCCGTCGTCGTCAACGTTGGCCGCGGCCCGCTCATCAAGACCGAGGATCTCGTGGAGGCGCTCAACTCCGGGCAGATTGCTGGCGCGGCGCTCGACGTCACCGACCCGGAGCCACTGCCGGAGGACCACCCGCTGTGGAAGGATAAGCGCGTGGTTATTACCCCGCACATTGCCAACACGCAGCGCTCCGTGCGCGAGAAGATTGGCGCGCACACCATCAAGGTGGCCAAGGCTTTCGCGGCGGGGGAGGAGCTGCCCACGCGCGTGGACCCGCAGGCAGGGTACTAATGGAGAACCCCGACATTCGCGTTGGTGATGCGGAGCGTTCTGAGGCCTTGGAGCAGTTGAGCCAGCACTTTGTCAACGGCGTGCTGGCACCTGATGAGTTCGAGCAGCGCACAGCTGAGGCTGCCCAAGCCCGCACGCGTGGTGAGATCGCGGTGCTTTTCCAGGACCTCCCAGCGCTGACACCAGGCGCGGATGCGCCCGCCACCAATCAAGAGGCGGAGCTGGAGGACATGCTCTCTCGCGGCCGAAAGGTGCAGGTGGCGGATGCCGTCATCTGGTCGGTGGCTATGATTGCTTTCTTCCTGGGGCTCTTCCTCTTTGACTGGGGCTACTTCTGGCTCGCACCTGTCATCGGTGCTTTTGCCTCCATGGGCGTTCGCGGCGTGCTGAACTTCAGCGACTCTGACGAGAAGCTCTTCGAAGAGCTGTCTGACAGTGAGAAGGATAAGCGCGCGGAGCGCCTACGCGCCGCAGCCGAGCGCCGCCGGGAACTCGGCGCCTAAAACGCTCATACCTGGAAAAATCCCTGACAAGCCGGCGGTCCTTCCGTACGCTGGTATGGCATGAGCAACACTGAACGTGAAGAAGTTCTGTCCAAAGCCCGCGCCGCCAAGGCGGTGGCGCCGCAGTTCGCGCAGCTGCCCACCCCGCGCAAGAACGAGATCCTCAACCGTGCCGCGGAGAACCTCATCGTGCACACCGAGGACATCCTCGCTGCTAACCAGCGCGATATCGAAGCCGGCCGCGCCAACGGCATGTCGGAGTCCCTCATTGACCGCCTCTCTCTTGACGCCGCCCGCATCGAGGGTATTGCCGGCGGCTTGCGCCAAGTGGCCTCCCTCCAGGACCCGGTGGGGGAGATCCTGCAGGGCCGCACCATGGACAACGGCATCCAGATGAAGCAGGTCCGCGTGCCGCTCGGCGTGATGGGCATGGTCTATGAGGCCCGCCCCAACGTCACCGTGGATGCCTTCGGTTTGGCGCTGAAGTCCGGCAACGTGCCGCTGCTGCGCGGTTCCAAGTCCGCGAAGAATTCCAACGCCAAGCTGGTGGAGCTCCTGCAGGACACTCTCGCGGAGTTCGACCTTCCGCGCGAGGGCGTGCAGCTGCTGCCGTGCGAGACGCACGACTCCGTCCAGGATCTCATCACCGCCCGCGGCCTGGTGGACCTGGTGATCCCGCGCGGCGGCGCCCGCCTCATCAACGCCGTGGTCGAAAACGCAACGGTTCCCGCCATCGAGACCGGCACCGGCAACTGCCACTTCTACGTCGATGCATCGGCCGACCTGGACAAGGCCATCGACATGGTCATCAACGGCAAGACCCGGCGCACCTCCGTGTGTAACTCCACCGAGTGCGTGCTCATTGACGCCGCGCTTGACGACGCTTCCAAGCTCCGCATCATCACCTCCCTCCAGGAGGCAGGGGTTACCATCCACGGCACCGTGAAGGAACTCGAAGCCTTCGGTGTGCAGGACGCCGTGGAAGCCACGGACGAGGAGTGGCGCGAGGAGTTCCTCTCCATGGACATCTGCGCCAAGGTGGTCGACGGCGTCGACGGCGCCATTGCCCACATCACCGAGTACACCACCGGCCACACCGAGGCCATTGCGGCCCAGGATGCTGACGTGCTGCTCACCTTTGCCAATCAGGTCGACGCCGCAGCGGTCATGCTCAACGCCTCCACCGCGTTCACGGACGGAGAGGTCTACGGTATGGGCGCAGAAATCGGCATCTCCACGCAGAAGCTGCATGCCCGCGGCCCGATGGCGCTGCCGGAGCTGACATCCACCAAGTGGATCCTGCAGGGCACCGGCCAGACTCGCCCCTAAATGGGACAGCCGGGGGCAGTTGTGGTGCGCAGACGCGGTGCACTGGGTAGTGTGTAGCGCGGTAATAAAAACAGAATGATTGGTGAACCTCCCCGTGCTGTCCCGCCTCGCTTCCACCGCCGCCGCAGCTGTCGTTGCTGCCGCCGCCGTGTTCATCCCCCAGACCGTCTCCGCGCCCGCCGCGCAGGCAGACGAGCAGTGCCCCGCAGTGGTTTTCGTGGCCGCCCGCGGCTCCGGCCAGAATGACAAGATCTACCCCACGCAGTATTCCAACCAGGGCGGCCGCGCCTCCAACGGCTGGGAGGCGGAGTCCATCCGCATGATGCTGCAGAACACCGAGGCTCGCTACCAGGCCACCCACGACGGCAACTCGGTGATGAAGGACGTCTACGTGCTGGGCCTGGAGCCCAAGTACTACCCGGCCACCAATCCGGAGTACACTGTGCCGAACGTGGCGCTGCCCACCACCGCCGCCCAGGTCTTGGGCCTGGTGCTGCAGTACGCCCAGCCGGCGATTGGCACCGCGGTGTCTGCCGTGGACCAGTTCTCCCACTCCGTGGAGACCGGCCGCCGGGGCGTGATGAGCGCCATCAATGACTACGAGGCGGGCACCGGCTGCCACCCGCAGTACATCCTGTCCGGCTTCTCCCAGGGCGCGATGGTCATTGCCAACCACGAGGCGGAGCTGGCTCTCCGCGGCCAGCTCGCCGGCGTGGTGACCTTCGGCGACCCGCTGACCCGCCGGAACGATCCGTCCGTCGTGGGCAACACCCAGGGCGCGGGCGGCCCGTTGGGCTTCATGCCCTACCCGCGCGCCACGGCGAACCGCGTGAACTACTGCCTGCCTGCCGACGGCGTCTGTGACCTCTCCGTCAACAACCTGTACTCCGCAGCGCCGAGCGGTGGCTCCCACAGCCACTACTTCTTCCGCGCCTACCCGTGGGATAACCAGGTCTATGACGCCATCGGCCGCTTCGTCGATGGGGTGCGCTTCCGCTAAGCCGTCTATACTCACCACCCATGACTAGTCCGCAACGCATCGGAATCATGGGTGGCACCTTCGATCCCATCCACAACGGCCACCTCGTGGCAGCCAGCGAGGCCGCCCACCGCTTCCGCCTCGACACGGTGGTGTTCGTGCCCACCGGCCAGCCCTGGCAGAAGGCCCACAAGCAGGTCACCGCCGCCGAGCACCGCTACCTCATGACCATGGTGGCCACCGCGTCCAACCCGCGGTTTACCGTCTCCCGCGTCGACATCGACCGTGAGGGGCCGACCTACACCATCGACACGCTGCGGGATCTGCGCGCCGTCTTCCCCGACGCGGAGCTGTACTTCATCACCGGCGCGGACTCGCTGGCCTCCATCATGAGCTGGCGAGACTGGGAGGAGATGCTGGAGATGGCGCACTTCGTCGGCGTGACCCGCCCTGGCTACGAGCTCACCAAGGATATGCTGCCGCAGGACTCGCAAGACGACATCGAGCTCATCGATATTCCCGCCATGGCCATCTCCTCCACGGACTGCCGCGCCCGCGCGGAGCAGGGCCAACCGGTGTGGTACCTCGTGCCGGATGGGGTGGTGCAATACATCGCCAAGAACCACCTGTATAGCCCGCGCCCGGAAAAGCCGCTCTGATCGCCCTTTCCCCATTCTGAATAGGAAAATTCGCAGTAACGTGTAAGACTAGAGTCCTTAAAGTTGTCCGCATCCAACGCGTTGTATAGGGATTGTCATGTCGATTACTGATGAAGCACGCCAGATGGCGGAGACCGCCGCCCTGGCGGCCAACGAGAAGCTGGCCACCAACATTGCCGCTATCGACGTCTCCGACGTGCTCGCCATCACCGAGGTCTTTGTCCTGGCCTCCGCTGATACCGAGCGCCAGGTGGCGTCCATCGTCAATGAGGTTGAGGACGAGCTGACCAAGCAGGGCTTCGAGCCCAAGCGCCGCGAGGGCAACCGCGAAAACCGCTGGGTACTGCTGGACTACGGTCCCATCGTGGTCCACGTGCAGCGCAACGACCAGCGCGAGTTCTACGGCCTGGACCGCCTCTACCACGACTGCCCGTTGCTGGACATCCCGGGTCTTGAGACCCCGGAGCGCCCGGGCGAGTGGGCCAACGAGGTCAACCTGCGTGAAGTCGAGTCCCTCGACGAGATCCCGCTGGCTCAGGCGGAGCCGGAAGACGACGAATTATGACCCGCCGCCTCCTGCTCATCCGGCACGGCCAAACCACG
Source organism: Corynebacterium axilliensis (assembly GCF_046097495.1). Classification (NCBI taxonomy): domain Bacteria; kingdom Bacillati; phylum Actinomycetota; class Actinomycetes; order Mycobacteriales; family Corynebacteriaceae; genus Corynebacterium; species Corynebacterium axilliensis. Next base: position 1,227,749 of record NZ_CP175768.1, on the reverse strand, counting down.
TATAACGCCACCGGCCGGATGCAAGGCCACCTCGACACCGAACTGTCGGAGGTCGGCTACGCCCAGGCCCGCGCCGCCGCGGACCTGCTGGAGGACAAGGACATCACAGCCATCGTGGCCTCCGACCTCACCCGCGCCCGCACCACCGCGGAGATTATTGGTGAGCGGTTGGGGATCCCGGTAGACGCTGACAAGCGCCTGCGCGAAACCCACCTGGGCGAGTGGCAGGGCATGACCTCCGCCGAGGTTGATGAGCAGTTCCCCGGCGCGCGGGCGCTGTGGCGCCACGACCCCACCTGGGCACCGCCGCACGGCGAGAGCCGCGTGGACGTAGCCAACCGTGCGCGCCCCGTTATCGATGAACTCATGCGCGACCACCCCGAGTGGGACAACGGCGCGGTGCTCGTCGTCGCCCACGGCGGCGCCATCTCGGCGCTGACCTGCCACCTGCTGGGCCTGGAGCACCGCCAGTACGGCATCCTGTCCGGGCTGAAGAACACCCACTGGTCGCAGCTGACCGCCCGCCCCGAATTCGACGCTGCACGCCCCCTGTCGCCGCTGGCATTTACCCCAGAGAACGTGGACCGCGCGCAGTGGTACTTCGACGGCTGGAACATGGGCGGACACGTCGTCGGCGGCGCAGGGGCGGACGTCTAGTGATTCGCGTCGTCACCGATTCCGCGGCAGGCCTGCCGGCGGACATCGTGGAGGAGCTCGGCATTAGCGTGGTGGACCTCCACGTGATGGAAAGCCACGGCAAGGACGGCGCGGAGCTGTCCACCTCGGGGCTGACCTCCCTGGAGCTGGCCGCCCTGTACGGCCGGGAGATGGAGCGCTCCGGTGACGAGGGCGTGCTGGCCATTCACCTGTCGAAGGAACTGTCCTCCACGTGGTCGGCGGCCGTGACCGCCTCCGGGGTCTTCCCGGATACCGTGCGCGTCATCGACTCCGGTACCGCCGGTATGGCCATGGGCGCGGCGGCGATGGCGGCGGCGAAGCTGGCCCAGGAAGGCGCTGACCTGCAGGAGTGCTACGCCGCCGCCGTGGATACCCTGGAGCGCGGGCACACGTGGGTCTACCTCAACTCGACGGAGGACCTCCGCCGCTCCGGGCGCCTCTCCGCGGCCACCGCGATGCTGTCCACGGCCCTGCTGGCCACCAAGCCCATCATGTCGGTAGAGGGCGGCAAGCTGGAGTTGGTGGGCAAGACCCGCACGCAGACCAAGGCGTTTACCAAGCTGGTGGACTTGGTGGCCTCCCGGGCGCAGGGCCAGCCCGCCTTCGTGGTGGTGCAGTACAACCAGGACGAGGTGGCCGCACGCCGCCTGGAGGACTTGTTGCGCCTGGCGCTGCCGGATTCTTCCTTCCTGCGTGTGGAGCTGACCAGCGTGCTGTCCGTGCACGTCGGGCCGGGCGCTATCGGGGTATCCGTCGTCTTTAGTTGACGCCTTCACCAAGTTATCCACAGGCGGGCGCGGTGTGTGTCGCGGCCGGTGGGTGCCGTGCGTAGCGTCGCGGGCATGAACGCCATTGCTGACCGCCTCCGTGACCTTGCCCGCCCCACCGGTGAGGAAGACCTGCTCACCGTCGACTACCCGCGCCCGCGTGTGCGGAATCCCGCCCTGGCTAGCGCTCGTGGTGGTGGGGCTCGCGGGCGCGGGCCTACTGGTGTGGCTGGGCGGGACGAGTACGCCCAACCCCTACGAGGTCGAGGCCGTGAGCAGCGAGGCGCCGGCGGACATTGTGGTCGCGGTAGTGGGGGAGGTGGAGAACCCGGGGCTGGTCACGCTAGCACCCGGCGCGCGCGTCAACGACGCCCTGGAGCAGGCGCGGCCCAAGGTGCCCACAGACGGGCTCAACCTGGCGCAGAAGCTTAACGACGGCGAACAGCTCACCGTCGGCGCCCCTGAAGAGCCCGGCGGGGCGCCTGCCGACGAGACGGTCTCCCTGAGCAGCGCCACGGCCGAGGAACTCACTGCGCTCCCGGGCATCGGGCCGGCGACGGCGGCGGCGATTATCGCCCACCGCGAGGAGGCCGGCGCGTTCACCTCGGTAGAGCAGCTCATGGACGTCTCCGGGATTGGCCCGGCTAAGTTCGAAAAGCTCAAGGACTCGGTCCGGCCGTGAGGGAGCTGCGGCTGGTGCCCGCCGCGGCGGTGGCGTGGGCTGCCACCCTGGCGGTTTTGCTGGGGCACCCGTGGCTCGTGGCGGGCCTGGTCGTCGTGGTGAGCTGGTCGTTTCTGCGAGCAGGCCACCGCGGGCAGGCCGTCCTCTGTGCCGCCAGCGCAGCGCTCTTCGCCACGCTGGCCGCGGTGCGCTCCCAGCGCGCCGAGCGCTTCCACTTCGGCGCCGAGGTCACCGGCCGCCTCACCGCGGATCCCACCCAGACCGCCTCCGGGTGGATGGTGCGCCTGAGCGTGCCGGGATACCCGGCGCAGCTGCCGGTCTTCCTCACCGAGCGTCCGGAGGCCTTCGCCGGTTCGCTCGTCACCGTCACCGGGCGCCCCGGGCCCGCGGACCGTCCCGGGGTGGGGGATACCGTCTTCAGCGGGGAGCTCGTGGCCCACTCCCACAGCTGGACGGCCGGGGTGGCAGAAAGGTTCCGCGCCATCTGCGATAACGGCCTCATCCCCGGCATGGTGCTGGGGGATACCAGCCTGCAAAGCCCAGAGGACAAGCAGCTCTACGTGGATACGGGTCTGTCGCATCTGAGTGCGGTGTCGGGATCCAACGTGGCGATTGTGTGCACCGTGGCGGCGCTGCTGGTGCGGGGGCCGCGGGCGCGGGTGGTGGCGTCGGCAAGCGCGTTGGCGTTATACGTCTCCCTGGTGGGGTGGGAGCCCTCCGTGCAGCGCGCCACCGTGGCCGGTGCGGTGGGGCTGCTGGCGGTGCTCAACTCCTCCAGGATGGAACCGCTCCACGCGCTCAGCCTCGGGGTCCTAGCGCTGCTCGCCCTGGACAGCGACCTGGCCGTCAACTACGGCTTCGCCCTCTCCGTGGCGGCCACCGCCGGCATCGTCGCACTCATGCCGCTGCTGCTGCGCGCGTTGGGAACCGGCATCCTGGCGCGGGCGGTGGCGGTGGCCATCGCCGCGGACATCGTCACCATGCCGCTCATCGCCCTGATGACCGGGCGCATCTCCGTCGTATCCGTCGTGGCCAACGTGCTCGTCGCCCCCGTCGTCCCCGTGATCACGGTGGTGGGCCTTGTCGCCGCAGCACTCGCGCAGGTGGGCTGGGGCCGCCCGCTCGTACTACTCATCGAGCCGCTGGCGGACTGGATCCACGGGGTGGCTGCTGCCATGCCGATTACCACGGTGGAGGCCGGGCCCGTGGCCGTGCTGCTATTCGGCGGGTGGGTCGTAGCGGCGTTGCTAAGATGACAGGCATGTCTTCAGCCCCCGTGCACCTCATCCTCGGCGATGACGAGTTTTTGGCCGAGCGCGCCCGCCTCTCCATCCAACACGGCGAGGTCACCAAGCTCAAGGCCTCCGAGGTCAGCGAGGGCGAAATCCTGGAGGCCACCAGCCCCAGCCTGTTTGGGGACGAGCGCTGCATCGTCATCAGTGACGTGGAGAAGGCCGGCAAAGAGGTCACGCGCATTCTGCTCGACGCCTGCGTGAGCCCCATGCCCGGTATCACCCTGGTGCTGCTGTACTCCGTGACGGCGAAGACGCTGAAGAAAAAGAAGAAGCCGCCGGAGCTCATCGCCGCGCTGCGCAAGACCGCCCAGGTCCACGAGGTCTTTTCGCTGTATTCCAACGAGCTTGCCCCGTGGGCCACGCGCGAGTTCGCCTCCCACGGCGTGCGGCCGACCCCGGACGTGGTGCAGGCGCTTCTCGACGGCGTCGGTTCCGACCTCCGCGAGCTCGCCTCCGCCATCTCGCAGCTCGTCTTCGACACCGGCGGCAACGTCACCCGGGAGGCCGTGCACCAGTACTACGTGGGCGTGGCGGAGGTGGCCAACTGGGACATCGCGGACGCGGCGGTGGCCGGCAAGGTTGAGGCGGCGGTCTCCACGTGCCGCCGCGCCCTGCAGCTGGGGGCGAGCCCCGTGGCCATCGCCTCGGCGCTGGCGAACAAGGTGGGCAACATCGCCCGGCTCTACAGCGCGCGCGGGGACCAGTACTCCCTGGCCGCGCAGGCGGGCATGGCGCCGTACGCGGTCAAGCTCACCCAGCCGGTGGCGCGCCGCTGGTCGGGAGACAACCTCACCAAGGCCGTCATCCTCATGGCGGAGCTCGACGGCGCGGTCAAAGGCCAAGGTGGCGACGAGGAATTCGCGGTAGAGGCTGCTGTGCGTCGGGTGGCGGAACTGGCGCGCTAAACTATCCCACCATGGATGAGATCCGCGACTTTGCTACGAAGCTCTTCGACCTCGCCCGCGCCGGCGACGCCACGCTCTTGGACTACATTGCCCAAGGCGTCAACGTGGACATGGTGAACCAGGACGGCCAGTCCTTTATCATGCTCGCCGCCTACCACGGCCACGCCGAGCTCGTGAGCCAGCTGGCTGCCGCAGGGGCCGACGTCAACCTGCTCAACGACCGCGGCCAGTCCCCGCTGGCCGGGGCCATCTTCAAGAAGGAAGACGCGGTGGTCGACGCCCTCCTGAACGCCGGCGCCGACGCGCATGCCGGCCAGCCCAACGCGCTGGATTCGGCCCGCATGTTCGGCCGCGAGGACCTCCTCGAGCGCCTGTCATGAGCGTGTCCGCGTTCGCGGCCCTGATCCTGATGAACCTGGTGGGCGCGGCCGCGCCGGGCCCCGACATCATCCTGGTGACCCGCTATGCCACGCGCTCGCGCCGCCACGCCATCGCGGCGGCCACCGGCGTTCTGGTAGGCGTGCTGTTCTGGTGCTCGCTCACCGTCTTCCCGCAGGTGATGTCCCTCATCCAGGTCCTGGGCGGCTGCTTCCTTGTCTTTATGGGCGTGCTGTCCATCCGCAGCGGGCTGGAGCAGCGCAAGCACCCGCCGGAGGACCTCGAGGAGGCCGCGGCACGCCTCGGCTCCACGCGCAAGGTGTTCCGCACTGGGTTGATGACCAACCTGTCCAACCCGAAGATCGTGCTCTTTCTGGCCGCGCTCGTCGCCCCGCTGCTGCCGCCGCATCCGCCGCTGTGGCTGTCGGTGGCCCTGGTGCTGAGCATGGGCCTGTCCACCTACCTGCTTTTCGTGTTCCTCTCCACGGTGATTTCCACCCCCGCGGTGCGTCGCCGCCTGCTGGCCGCGGGCCCGTGGATCGACATCGGCTCCGGTGTCTTCTTCATCGCCGCCGGCTGCGCCCTGGTGTGGGCTGGCCTCTAGCCCAGCCTTTCGGCCAGCCAGTGCGACCACGCCGCTACAGTGGACGCGCGGCGCCGCAGCGTGCTCTCACCCAAACCCAAGCCGGCCGTGTGCATGAGCGACTCGGCCTCCTCCTTGGTGATGGGCCGGCCAGCGTCCACGACTAGCTTCACCATCTCCCGGAACACCGGCCGGGAGGCCAGCGCTTCCACCAGCGTGAGGTTGCGCTCGTCGCGGGTGCCGTCGAGGCGATTAAGCCCCAGGTAGCGTGCGGCGTTGGTGTAATAGTCCGCCTGGCGCGGGGTGAAGCCGAAGGTCTCTGGCATCTCCGCCTTGGCCACCGGGTTCTCCAACAGACTGATGACGCGGGCGAAGGAATCGGCCTGCGGAAAGGGCACGCCCGGGGCCGCCGCCTGCGTGTGCGCCAGGATGTCGCGCACCGCCGCCGGGGTGAGCGCGGTGCTGCCGAGGACGTAGCGTGCGGTGGCGACTAGCTGGATGCTGCGAAAATCCGCCGGGTCCGGGAACGCGTAGCGGTAGAAGTGGAACACGCCGTTGGAATACACCAGGTAGACGGGCACCACCTCCTTGTCCAGCGCCCGGGAGAAACGGCGGAAGGGGAAGTAGAGCTGGCGGATGTTGAAGTCGGGGCTCAGGCGGTTCTTGGCCTCCACCAGCACCAGGTGCTCGGCGGACTCGTAGCCGGCGTCGATTTCCATCTGCGCGCGGTCCACCACGACGTCGCGGCCGCCGACCCGGATAGGTAGCCGCTGCGTGGACATGCGGCCGCTGACCGTGGGCACCAGGTGGGAGCCGATAAAGTCCTCGAGCATGCCGCTTAAGTGCGCCACAGTCAACGCCATGCTTTCCGACGTCACCTGCTCAAAATCAATCGAGCAAATATGCCGCGGCACCGGCACCGATGTCAGCGGCCCCGCCTCGTCCGGGAAGCGCTCGTAGAGGTCGAACTCGCCGATGAGGTAGGCGTCCCGGCGAAGTGGCAGCATGGACAACCCGCGCTGCCGAAAAACCTGCGGGCGAGCCGCAGAAAAGTCGTGCTTGGCCATAAGGCGCGGCTCGCGCCCGGACAGTCGCTTGAGTGTGGACGCTTCCAGCACCGCGTACCCGAAGGTGGCCAGCTCGGTCTCGAGGTGGGGGAGGACGCGGTCCCAAGCGTCGTCGTTAAGCATAGTTGCGCACGAGGACTTCGTTGACCTTGCCGCGCTTCGACGCCACCGAGTTCACCGCGCGCGTGGCCTTAACGGTCTCCACGCGGTAGTCGGCGTAGAGCTCGGTGATGAAATCCGTCGCCGAGTTTGACAGCAGGAACTTCACGCCGCGCGCATCGAGCGCATCGCAGGTCTCCTTGAGCCGAATCTGCTCCGCGCGGCCGAAGCCGCCGGACTGGTAGCCGGTGAAGTTGCTGGTGGGGTTGACCGGATCGTAGGGCGGATCGAAGTAGACGAAGTCCCCCTCGTTCGCCTCCAGCGCGGCGTAATCGCCGTTGCTAAAGGCCACGTCGTGGGAGTCTAGGTACTCGGAGACCTCCCGCAGGTTGGGCTCGTCGCAGATGGTGGGGTTGGCGTAGCGGCCGAACGGTGCGTTGAACTGGCCGGCGTTGTTGACGCGGTAGAGGCCGTTGTAGCACGTCTTGTTGAGATAAATGGTGCGCGCGGCGCGTTCCACGCGGCTTAAGTGCGCAAATTCCGGCGAGCGGTCCAGTGCGCGCATGGAATAGAAAAAATCCGACTCGTTCGGATACCCCCGAAGCAGCTCAATGAGCTCGTCCACGTCATCGCGGACTACTTCATAGACGGTAATGAGCTCGGTGTTGAGGTCATTGACCCGGGCGCGCTCAGGCGCCAAAGAAAAAAGAACCGCCCCGCCGCCCAGAAAAGGCTCGACGTACGTGTCGTAGCTTTCGGGCAGCATGGAGTGGATAGCGGGAAGCAACTGGCGCTTGCCGCCCACCCACTTCAGGAGCGGTTTCATTTAGGCCATCTTGTTGAAGGCGTTGGCCATGCCGGACTTCTTGTTGGCCGCGTTGTTGCGGTGGAACACGCCCTTGGACACGGACTTGTCCAGCGCACGGGAGGCCACGCGCAGCTGCTTCTCGGCAGCAGCCTTGTCGCCCTCGGCGACGGCGGCGCGGAACTTACGGATCTCGGTGCGCACTGCGGAACGCACAGCCTTGTTGCGCTGGCGAGCCTTCTCGTTGGTCAGGATGCGCTTCTGCTTGGACTTGATGTTTGCCATTAGAAATACCTCTTGCAATCGTAGGAATCGGTGTAACCGAGGAAGGCGGACCCAAGGTCCTGACCGCCAGCATGCCCCGGCATCCACAAAAATTTAGCAGGCCAAACGCCGAATTCCCAAATCACGCCCAGTGGTAGCGCGAGCGCAGCCGGTTAGCCACGCGCTCGAAGCGGCGCTCCGGGAACAGCGTGCCCTGGCGGCGGCACTGCTCCTCGGAGATCTCCAGCACGCGGTCCATGCGCACCCAGCACTGCCGGCCCGTCTCGTCCCACTCGCCGGTGCCGATGTCCAGCCATTCCTCCTTGTGGGCATGCCCCGGGTTGGCAGAGATGAGCAGGCCCAGCACGGTGGTGCGGGTGCGGGAGACGATGAGGATGGCGCGCTCGCGCGGCGGGGACTGTTTGCCGTCGGACGGCGCCCAGACCCACACCACCTCGCCGGAGTCTGCTTGGCCGTCCATGTCCGGGGTGAAGAAGACGCTGCGCGGGTGGGCGGCGGCGGATTCGACGCGGATATCGGCGGCTTTGCGGGGTTCCGTGGCGGTGTCGTTCTGGTTCATGCCCAGTCGTCCGGTGATGTGCTCTAGGCCGACGTCGACAGGCTCCGGGCGTCCGAAGCCTAGAATGCGGGCCAAGCTAAACATGTCGTCTATTCTAAACTCATGTCTTCAAACTTTGCGGCCACTACGTTTACGGATCCCTCCCAGATTCGAAACTTTTGCATTATCGCCCACATCGACCACGGCAAGTCGACGCTGGCTGACCGCATCCTGCAGTTGTCGCAGGTGGTGGAGGAGCGCGATATGCGCGACCAATACCTGGACAACATGGATATCGAGCGCGAGCGCGGCATCACCATCAAGGCGCAGAACGTGCGCCTGCCCTGGATTCCGCGCTCCGGCGAGTTCGCGGGGGAGGAGATCGTCATGCAGATGATCGATACCCCCGGTCACGTGGACTTCACCTACGAGGTCTCGCGCGCGCTCGAGGCGTGTGAGGGCGCCATCTTGCTTGTCGACGCCGCCCAGGGCATCGAAGCCCAGACCTTGGCCAACCTCTACCTGGCCATGGAGAACGACCTGGAGATTATCCCGGTCCTCAACAAGATCGACCTGCCGGCGGCGGACCCGGAGAAGTACTCCCTGGAGATCGCCAACATCATCGGCTGCGAGCCGGAGGAGGTACTGCGCGTGTCCGGCAAGACCGGCGAGGGCGTGGCCGAGCTGCTGGACAAGGTGGCCGAGCTCGTCCCGCCGCCGACCTCGGAGTTCGGCGAGGACGCGCCTGCCCGCGCCATGGTCTTCGACTCGGTCTACGACACCTACCGCGGCGTGGTGACCTACATCCGCATGATGGACGGCAAGCTCACCCCGCGCCAGAAGGTCACGATGATGGCCACGGGCACCAACCACGAGCTGCTGGAGGTCGGCATTGTCAGCCCCACCATGCAAAAGTGCAAGGGCTTGGGCCCGGGCGAGGTGGGCTACCTCATCACGGGTGTGAAGAACGTGCGTGAGACCAAGGTGGGCGACACGATTACATGGGCGTCGAATGGCGCGAGCGAACCCCTCAAGGGCTACGCCGACCCCAACCCCATGGTCTACTCCGGTTTGTTCCCCATCTCCCAGGCGGATTTCCCGGATCTCCGTGACGCGCTGGAGAAGCTGCAGCTTAACGACGCCTCCCTCACCTTCGAGCCCGAAACCTCCGTCGCCCTTGGCTTCGGCTTCCGCTGCGGATTCTTGGGCCTGCTGCACATGGAAATTACGCGCGACCGCTTGGAGCGCGAGTTCGGCCTGGACCTGATTTCCACCGCCCCGTCGGTGACCTACCGCGTGGTGGCAGAAGACGGCGAGGAGTCCTTGGTGCACAACCCGTCGGATTGGCCGGCGGGCAAGCTGAACGAGGTCCACGAGCCAATTGTGAAGATGACCATCATCGTGCCGGAGGAGTTCGTCGGCCCGACGATGGAGCTGTGCCAGTCCAAGCGTGGCCAGATGGGCGGCATGGACTACCTCTCCGAGGACCGCGTGGAGCTGCGCTACACCATGCCGCTGGGTGAAATCATCTTTGACTTCTTCGATATGCTCAAGTCCCGCACCAAGGGTTACGCCTCCCTCAACTACGAGGAGGCCGGCGAGCAGCTGGCGGACCTAGTGAAGGTGGACATTCTGCTCAACGGTGACCCGGTGGATGCGTTCTCTGCCATCGTCCACCGCGATTCCGCCCAGTGGTACGGCAACAAGATGACGAAGAAGCTCAAGGAGATCATCCCGCGCCAGCAGTTCGAGGTTCCCGTGCAGGCGGCCATCGGCTCGAAGATCATCGCCCGCGAGAACATCCGCGCCATGCGCAAGGACGTGTTGGCCAAGTGCTACGGCGGCGATATCTCCCGTAAGCGCAAGCTGCTGGAGAAGCAGAAGGCCGGTAAGAAGCGCATGAAGTCCATCGGCTCCGTGTCGGTGCCGCAGGAGGCCTTCGTGGCGGCGCTGTCCACGGATAGCGATTAGGAAAAGTTACTATGAATTGTACATGAACTGCTGTCGTGTCCGCTGAACGGTAAATTGGTGGTCTATACAGCCCTTTCAGGGCATTCTCTTTCCGGGAATGCCCTTTTTCTTTTGTTGCGGAAACGCCACAGTAGGCGTTAAATCCGCTGTGAATGAAAGCGACCGATGACTCATTTGGCGAGCCACAGCCACTTTCAACCTCATTGTTCCTAAGAGTCTCATCTAAGGTTGGAATCTTCCATGAAACTTCGCTCTCGTGCTGTGGCCCTGTGCGCCGCAGTTGCTGCAACCACGTCCACCGTCCCGGCCCTAGCTGCCCCCGCGACCCCCATCGAGCACGTCGTGGTCATTTACTCGGAGAATATTTCCTTCGATCACTACTTCGCAACGTACCCTAATGCCCTCAATAAAGACGGCGAGAAGCTGCAGAGCAGTGAAAAGGATGCCCCGAAATTTGAGGCCAAGGAAGGCACCCCGAAGGTCAACAACTTGGAGAACAATGACCTGCTCGGAGATAAGAACCCGAACTCTACTAAGCCTTTCCGTCTCACCCCGGAGCAGGCTGTGACTGCGGATCAGAACCACCACTACGCCGATGAGCAGAAGGCCTACAATGGCGGAAAGATGGACAAGTTCTCTGAGACTGTGTCTGTAGACAATGACAAGTATGACCCGCAGTCCTACGGCACCACCGGCCTGACCATGGGCTACTACGATGGCAACACCGTTACCGGCATGTGGAACTATGCGCAGAACTTCGCCATGAACGATAATTCGTTCTCCACTATTTTCGGTCCATCTACGCCGGGCGCGCTGAACCTTATTGCAGGAACCGTTGCTGGTGCCACGATGCATGACCCGGCCACGGGTGAGCAGCAGACCATCAAAGATGGCGAGAACCACGCTTTGGCCGGTGTTTCGGAAGACGGAAAGACCGCCACCGTGGTGGGAGACCCGGATCCGCTGTACGATGACTGCTCCAACAGTTCCTCCGCTGGCACCAACCAAGTCACCGCGATGCACTCCAAGAACATCGGCGACCAGCTCAACGAAAAGGACGTCACGTGGGGCTGGTTCCAGGGTGGTTTCCGTCCTACTGAAGAGGCCACCGATACCTCCCGTGCTCGCTGCGGCTCGTCTCACACCACGCTGACCGGTAATCCTCAGACGGACTACAACCCGCACCACCAGCCGTTCCAGTACTATGCATCGACGGCGAATCCCCACCACCTTGCGCCGTCGAGCGATGACATGATCGGCAAGACGGACCGGGCTAACCACCAGTACGATCTAAAGGATTTCGACACCGCCCTCAAGCAGGGCAACCTGCCGGCTGTGTCCTACCTTAAGGCGTCGAACTTCCAGGATGGTCACGCAAGCTACTCCAACCCGCTCGATGAACAGGCTTTTATTACCCACTACATCAACGAGCTGCAGAACTCCCCGGAGTGGGACTCCACCGCTGTGATTATTGCCTACGATGATTCCGATGGTTGGTACGACCACCAGGCACCAGAGATCCTCAACGGCTCCAATGACCCACACCAAGACTCCGAGATTTGCACTGCGGCTGCTGCTAAGGTCGGCGTTGCCGGTGACAAGCATGGTCAGTGCGGTCCGGGTACCCGCCAGCCGCTTATCGTGGTTTCCCCGTATGCCAAGACCAACTTCGTTGATTCGACCTACACCGAGCAGACCTCCGTCACCAAGTTTATCCAGGACAACTTCGGACTGGGCCGCTTGGGTGGCATCGCCTTCGATGAACGCGCCGGCGAGCTGAACAACATGTTTGACTTCAACGGTGAGAAAGCTCCAAAGCTTTTCCTCAACGAGACCGACGGCACGGTGGCAAAGGACTATGCCTCGATCGAACACGTCGATGTCACCCCTCGCGCTGGCACCAACCTCAAGCCGGTCGTCGAGGGCATGAATGATCCGAAGGTGACCGAAAACGGCGTTCCGGAAATCACCAAGCTGCAGTCTGGGACCAAGCCTTCCGATGACAAGAAGGACGAAGATAAGAAGGACAAGTCTTCCGAGTCTTCCAAGGGTGGCGTCTTCGCCATCCTCGCCGTGCTTGCCGCTGCTGCCGCCGGTGTCGTTGGTTGGTTCATCAACGGCCACCCCGGCCTGGACCTAGACAAGCTCGGCATCAAGCTACCGTTCTAATCTGACAAACCCATGAAGACCCTCCATATCACCACTGCGGCGCTTGCCGTCATGCTCATCGCCACCCCCACCGCCGATGCTCAAAGCTCCTTCGGGCTCAGCTCTTCGCGTTCCGATGCGCCCCCTAAGGTGTCTGCTGAGAAACCGGAGCCGCAGCTCAATGTGCGCGACGTGTACCACTGTCCGACTCCGGACGACGTTCAGGGACAGGCGGAGTGGAAGGTCTTCAACACCACCGGCCTTGCCCTCACCGTCTACGTTGCAGATGATGCGGGTAACGCCTACCAGGTCCTCGAGCGCGTTGGCAGCCCTGCTCAGCGCGCCTGGACCCCCAAGCTTCAGAACGGTACGTACCACCTGACGTGCGTGTTCCATAACGACTCCGCCATTAAGTCGAATAGCTTCACAGTGTCTGGCTCCACCTTTACGAACGCTCCGAAGATGGTGCCTATTACGGATCGCGAGATTTCCGCGGTCGCCATTGAACAGGCAACGCAACAAAAGAAGCGCCTTCCCGAACTTGCTAGCAAAGCTGATGCCTTGGGTAAGGCTGTGCATTCCGGTAATCGTACCGATGCACAGGCCGCCTATCTCGAGTTCTACGAGTTCTTTCGCACCTTTGACAACTATTCGGGTCTGTGGCCGGGAGAGGATGTTGAGTATGGGGGCGTCGAAAAGCAGCTCTTCTCCGACGCCGACCTCACGCCTACGCTTGCCGACGCCCTTGTGGCCGCCGTTCACGCCAAAGTTGAGACCCTTGAAAAGACGCACTTTACAGTGCCAGCTCCCGATTATGGCCTGCGCACCCACGAGGTGATGGAAGAATTTGAGCGATTCGATATGCGCGGCGAGCGTGATTACGGCGCCCACGCGCTACCAGTGGCATTGCGCGCCAATGTCCTCTCCACTCGTTTCATGCTCGACCCAGTACGTGCGCTGGTGGAAGGCCGCGGGCTAGATACGGCGCCGATTTACGCCCAACTTGAAGAACTTGATGCTTTGGCCGCTGAATTCGATGCGAAGTATGACGTTGCCTTTGCTGAGTGGTCCCAGAAGGATCGTTTGCGCCTGCAAGCTGCGGTTGCGAGCGCCAACGAGTTGCTCGCTCCGGTAGCTACCATGACTGTTGTCCGAAGGATGGATTAATGACCTGCCCGTTTCACTTCTCTCGTCGCTCTTTTCTTTCGGGACTCGCCGCGAGTACCGCGGCGGTCGCCGTACCAACGGCGAATGCGCAATCGAGCTTCTTCGGTTCTTCCAAGCCGATGACGAATCCGGACAATGGTAGGAGTAAGGACCTTGAGGAAGTTGCCGCCTTTCACGGCGAGCACCAAGAGGGCATTGTGACGGCGCCACAGAAGTTTTGTGAGGTTATTGCTCTTGATATCCAATTCGCAGATGTGTCGCGTTTGGAGACCCTTCTGCGCACCATAACGGATCGCGCTCGCTTCCTCACTACTGGCGGCCAGACCCCGCCCGATGGTATTGCTTACCCGGCGAATGATTCCGGTGAGCTGGGAACTGACCTGCCTACGGACAACCTGTCCATTACCGTGGCGGTGGGCGAGTCTCTTTTTGATGACCGTTTCGGCCTCAGCTCGCACAAACCTGCGCACCTATCCACGATGGAAGCTTTTGCCGACGACTCGCTTCAAGAAAAACTCTGTCATGGTGACCTCGCCATCCAGATTTGCGCCAACCAGCACGACACCGTTCTGCACGCGCTGCGCGATATCTTGCGCCACACACGCGGCGACGTCGCGGTGCGCTGGCGCCAGTCTGGATACATGAACGAGCCCCGCCCGTCCGGCACGCAACGTAACCATTTGGGTTTCAAGGATGGAATAGTGAACCCGAAAGAAGAGGAGAACGACACCCTAGTGTGGGCCGGTACCGATGAGCCCGCGTGGGCCGCGGGAGGAAGCTACATGGTGGTGCGCCTTATTGCGATGTACACGGAGTTCTGGGATCGTATTTCCATTGCGGAACAGGAGCAGATTTTCGGGCGTGACCGTGCCACTGGCGGGCCGCTCTCGGGCGGCGATGAATGGGCGGAACCAAGCTACCTGGACGATCACGGAGACGTCATTCCTACCGATGCCCATATCCGTTTGGCTAACCCGCGCACTCCGGAGACCGCGGATCAGCTTATGCTGCGCCGCGCGTACAACTACGACAACGGCGTGCGCGATAATGGCACCCTCGATGTAGGTTTGGTGTTTATCTGCTTCCAACAGGATCTGGATCGCCAGTTCATCACCGTGCAAAAGCGCCTTGAGGGCGAGCCGCTCGCGGACTACATCCGTCCTTATGGCGGTGGCTATTTCTATGCGTTGCCAGGTGTGCGCGATGAGTCGGATTTCTTCGGACGCGCACTTCTCACCGCCTAACCTAGTCCGTGCGTTGCGTGCCATTAGGGCTTGAATTCTTGGGGTCCGAAACCGGGACTTCCGGAGCATGATTCGCACATAGCCCTGTACCGAGAACACCCATTCCGTTAGCGGACCCCATTTCATTAGCGCTGTGCGCTTCACACTGCGCGAGCCAGATTGGCGCGGGCGTGCGCGACGAGGTGGTTTTCTTCGCTCGCTGCTCGGCACTTATCCCACGCGCGCCGAGTTTCCCGTCAACCTCCTTCTGGTTGGCGGGTTTCGCTCTTTAAGGTCCCTTAACCTCGGCGGGCAGCCCGTGAATCGTTGTGTGGGATCGCCGACGTGCCCGCTGACCGTGGTGTGGTTGGCGGGTGTCGGTGTGTGGTGTGGTTGGTTAGCCCGTACCTGGTGGTGGGTCGGGTGGTTGTTCGGCGGTGAGTCTGGCCAGCGCTTGGTGGTATTCGGGTGTGGCGGTGATTGGTATACCCCAGGGTGGGATGTATTCGATGCCGCCGGGGATTCTGAATACGTAGCCTCGTCCGGTGGGTCTTTGTGGGTCATCGTCGTTAATACCGTTGTGGTACGTACACAGGAAGGTGAGGTTTTTGATGTTGGTGTCACCGCCTGCTTGCCAGGGGATGATGTGGTGGACCTGGCAGTAATCAGCGGGTTTGTTACAGCCGGGCCTAGAGCAGGTTTGGGTTTCAGCGCAGAGGGTGAGGCGTTGTTTCCAGTTGGCGTGGCGCTCGACTCGGTAGGAGTTGATGGGTCCTTCTACTGGGTGGACGATGGTGGCATACCCGATGGAGGCGAATTTATGGGTGAGGAATTCGGCCCCGGTCATGCGCCCGCCGTTAGTTAGTTGGAGTTCGATTTCGTCGCCGTCGCCGTTAATTATGCGGTCGAATTCGTCCAGGGTGACGACGACTTGAGCGTGCACGGCAGGCTTGGTGCCGGTGTTACCACCGAGGATGACGGTTGTGGCAGCGTCGAGCAGGTTGGTGGGGTTGATGGATTCGAGGGTGCCGCGGATATCGGCGATGACTGTTGGGGTGTCGGTGATGGTGACGGAGTTGGGGCCTTGTTTGCGGTAGGTAAAGCGCACCCCGGGTTTGTGTTCGCGTTTCGACCTAAGCTCTTTAAGCTTCTTTACGGCAACCTCACGGATGCGATGGGCTGGTGTGGCCGCCAGGCGTGCGCGCAGGTTCCAGGCGTCGAGTTCTTTCTTTACCCGAGAGGCGTAGGACTCGATGAGGTTTAGGGTGCTCAGGCCGTGGGCGTTGTTTTGGGCCGCGGTGCGGGCTTTGCGTTGTTTACCAGTGAAGCGGGTAGGGCCGAAGTAGATGCGGTGCAGGCGTGAGAGCTCGGCCGCGTCGGCTGTATCGGCGCCGAGCGCGCGGAGCTTGTCGGGTGAGCTGGATGCGTGTTCCACTAGCGTCATCCCCGAGTTGCGGTAGTGGAAGTAGGTTTCTAATACCCCCATGGGCACAAAGACTAAGCCAAGGGCAGAAGCCCCGCAACCGCTAGTCGATGCTGAAGGAATAACGGCCGGTCAGGCCACTATGGATGACGACGGAATAATCCTGCCCGCTGGCCTCGGCGCCCTCAACTAGAGACTGAAGCTCTTGCGCGTTGTAGTAGCGGCTTAAGCCAAGGTAGAGCAGCGCCAAGAAGAACAGACCTACTGCGGTGATGGTCGCGACGACGACAGGGGTGGAGACCTTCTGAGGCATGGGAATCGAATTTCCTTCACTGGGGTTGGCGTCATCAGCATGCTACACGCTAGTGCTGCGGGGTGGGCGTCGGTAGGCTCGGTGAGACATAGCGTTGAAAGGACTTTCCCATGAAGATGGCACCGCGCCACCGCCAGCAACTGCCCCCGCTCCCGATGGTCTCCGCCAAGCTCGGGGACCGCCGCGCCAGTGAGGTGTTCCTGGAGGAGGGCCGCGATATGCTGCCGGAGCTGCAGGAATTCCGGCGCGATATGCACCAGCACCCGGAAATCGGACTGCATCTGCCGCGCACTCAGAAGAAGGTGCTCGAGGCCCTCGAGGGCCTGCCGCTGGAGATTCACCTGGGCCACGACTTGAGCTCGGTGGTGGCGGTGTTACGCGGAGGCAAGCGCGGCGAGCGCCCGGTGTCGGTGCTGTTGCGCGCCGACATGGACGGCCTCCCAGTGCGCGAGCAGACCGGCAGCCCGTTCGCCTCCACGAACAACAACATGCATGCGTGCGGCCACGACCTCCACACGGCCGGGCTTATCGGCGCGGTGAAGATGCTGTGCCGCCACCGCGAGGAGCTGATGGGAGATATCACCTTTATGTTCCAGCCGGGCGAGGAGGGCCCGGGCGGTGCCAAACCCATGATTGAGGAAGGCGTGCTGGACGCGGCCGGGCGGCGCCCCATCGCCGCGTACGGTCTCCACGTCGGCCCGCAGGATCGGGGCACGTTTAACCACGTGCCGGGCCCCATGATGGCGTCCTCTTCCAACCTATGGATCACCGTTTACGGCAAGGGCGGGCATGGATCGCGTCCGCACGACGCGGTGGATCCGGTGGCGGCACTGGCGGAGATTCAGATGGCGCTGCAGGTGGCTCTGACGCGTCGCTTCGACGCCAACGAACCCATCGTCATCACCGTGACCAACTTGCGCGCGGGCGACGGCGCGGTCAACGTCATCCCGGACAAGGCCGAGCTGGGGGCGACGGTGCGCGTGCTTCGCGACGAAAAAGTGGAGGCCGTCCGCCAGATGATCATCGAAGTCGCGAGCTCCGTGGCCGCCTCCCACCGCTGTACCGCGAAGGTCGACTTCGAGGTCCTCTACTCCGCAACGAAGACGTCGCCGCGTGAGAATCAGTTTGCGGTGTCGTTGTGGTCGGAGATGTTCGGCGCCGAAAACGTCGTGCCGATGGAGACTCCGATGATGGCGTCCGAGGATTTCGGCACCGTCTTAGCCCAGGTGCCCGGCACCTTCATGTGGCTGGGCACGGCGAACCCGGATACACCGGAGCACGTGAGGGAGTGGAACCACTCGCCGCTGGCGCGCTTCGATGATTCTGTGCTGGGTAATCAAGCCGCGGCGCTCGCGGCGGTGGCCTTTGAGCGCCTCGCTGCCGAGGACGCGCACCCGTCCCCGGCTACGAAGGCTATGCGCGCACCGGTGCAGGGGACAGAGGTGGATTAGCAGCCGCCTTCTTCCGCAGCGTGATAACGCCCCAGATGGTGGCCACCCACACAGCGACCACGACGACCATCCCGGCGAGGAGGGGCCAGATGGCGTTGTCGAACGCGGTGCTTAGCGACGGGAAGAGGTTCATAGTGACGTGCACCGCGATTGCGGCACTGAGCCAGCGCACCGGCTGTTTCTGGGATAGGCCATAGGCGCTAAGCCCGGTGAATAGCGAGTGGGAGAGCGGGTTGGCCGCCAAGCGGATAACGCCCGCACCGAGTGCGCCGGCGGTATCCGAGTCGAGGTTGTCCACCGTCATGCGCGCGAAGGCGGTTGCGTCCTCACCCACAGTGAAACCGATACCGACGGCTACGCCCACGAAGAGGTAGTCGAGCCAGCTTCGGGGCCGGATGACGCAGGTGCAGATAAGCAGCACTCCGAGGAACTTCAGCACTTCTTCGTTGAGCGGCGCATAGCCCGCAGCGCCGAGCCAGTCCAGGCCCGCGCGGGCAAGGAGGTGGGTCATGTTCGTATTGATCTCCACCGCTAGCCCGGAGACCGCGAAGCCCCACACCACGCCGTGCGCAATCCCCGGTCGGCGGCGCAGAAGGAACAACGTGAGGGAGACGAGTACGGCGGCGAAGACCACGGCGGCCAGAGCACTTGCGGGCAGGAAGGGCTCGCCCGCGTAGTGGAAGGCAGACACGACCAGCGCGCCGAGGGTGAGCAGGTAATACACGTATCTCATGCGTCCGCTTGTACTCGGTCGGCGAAGTCACGTTCCTTCGGTCCGTAGATGTGGAGGAAGGAAATGGTGTGGTCGTCGGGGTGCGCCAGCGTGATCCCGTTCTCGTCGGCAACGCGGTAGAGTTCCGGTGCTTGGGTGGTGATGGGGGCGTCGGTGAGCGCGCTGGTCCCGTTGAAGGAGCGGTGCTGACGCGGCAGGTACGTGTCCACCTCGTGGGGGGAGCTGCCTTCTTCGGCAATGATGGTCGCGCCCTCACAGTTCCACGTCTGCGAGGAGGAGTACGGGTCCTCCGGGCATTCAAGCCCTGGGATACCGTCCACGGCTGTGGTCTCGGGAGTGGGGTCGGGCAGGAGGGCGTCGGCAAGCGGTACTGCGGCGAGGACGCCGAGGCAGGAATAAATCAGTGTGTTTTTCATGCGTTCGACCCTATGAGCTGTGGTTTCGTGGTGGTATCCTCCGCAGGGAGGATTTTCCGGATCTTGACAATGCTGACAATCGTGGCCACCCACAGGGAGATGAGAATGATGAGGGCGGCAAAGACGGGCCAAATGGCGTCCTCAAACGCGATAGAGATAGACGGGCCGAAATTGGCCGTGAAGTGCACCGCCATGGCGAGGAGCAACCACCGCACCGGTTGCCTGCGAGAGAGCCCGTAAGCCGCGATACCAGTGAAGAAGGAATGCATGAGCGGGTTCGCGATGAATCGGGCAAGGAGTCCCATCAGCGTTCCCTTGACATCGGAGTCCAGGTTCTCCAGCGTCATGTTGACGTAGTAGACGGCGTTCTCGCTCACGCTAAAGCCCATCCCCACGGCCACACCGACGAAAACGTAGTCCGCCCAGTGGCGGGGCCGGATGATGCACGAGCAGATGAAGAGGACGCCGAGAAACTTGAGTAGTTCTTCGGGGAGCGGGGCGATACCGGCCTCGACCAGCCACTCCGGGAAGAAGCGGGTGAGGAGGTGGTCCATGCACATGTTGAGCGAAGCTGCGACCCCGGTGACCGCGATGCCCCACACCACGCCATGCGCAATGCCTGGGTATTTGCGCAGTATCAGCAGCGTGAGGCCGATAGCTATGCCGATGTACGCTACCGCGGCAAGCGCGCTCGTGGGTACGAAGGCGCCTTGGGAGAATTTATAAGCGGCGCTCATGAGCCCAGCGGCGGTGAGCAGATGATACAACATTCGTGTTCTTCTCATGCGGCTTAGGTTATGAACTGCGCCCGGGGTACCGGTATCCTCCGCAGGGAGGATTTTCCGGAACGCGGGGAGAACTATCGTGGCAACCATGACGAGAAAGACGAGACCACTGTGGATCACGGTGCTGCTCATTCTGCTCTGCGTGGTGGCGGAGGGGGCCGCGTGGATCCCCGAACTCGAAAGCTATGATGGCTCGGATCAGAAAGCCTACGTTTTAATGTTCATGGTTCTATCTACCCTTGTCACGTGGATTCTGCTGCCCTTCGCCCTGCACCACTCACGGCGGGAGCGCAACATCCACGAGGAGTACCCCGGCCACCCGGTGGCGCTGATTGCGGCTCTGCTCCTCCTAGTACTAAGTGGGTTTCGCCCACTGTCGCTGTCAGTGCTGGTGGTGCTGATCTCGCTCATTTCGCGCGGCCGACTGCGGTGGTCCCTGGCGGGTACGGCGGTGTTCGTGGCCTCGTATGTAACCATCATTGCGGTGCCTTACCTGAACGTGAGCTACCTGTCGGCGTTCGGTTACGGGTTCTTCGGAATCATCTTTCTTATCGTTGCCTGGATTACGGGCTCGGTGCGCGCGCAGCGCCGCCAGCGCGAGGTCACGCTGGTGAGTTTGGCGGAACTCAATGAGGACCAGCTGCGCTCCCGCGAAGAGCGGGCGCGCTTGGAAGAACGCAACCGCATTGCGCGCGATATCCATGACTCCCTCTCGCACCGGCTCAGCCTCATCTCCGTGTACGCGGGTGGCCTGAGCTACCGCAAGGACGCCGATCCGGAACGCATCCAAGAGGCGGCAGACACCATCCAGTCGGAGGCCAAGGCCGCCGTGGAGGACCTGCGCGGGGTTATCAAGGCCCTCCGTGTGGACGACCGCGTGGATCCGCGTGCCACCATTGAAGAACACATCGAGCGCGCTCGCGCGGCGGGAACCAAGGTGCGATATGAGAAGGGGGACGTCGATAAGCTAAGCACGATGGCGGCTCACACTTTGGGCCGCGCCGTGCAGGAGGGGCTGACCAACGCGCGCAAGTATGCGCCGGGGAAGAAGGTGACGCTCAGCGTGGACAACGAGGAGGGTAAGGTGCAGGTGACGATGCAGAACAAGAAGGTGGCGCACCAGCCTGAGTCCGGCGGCGGCAACGGGCTGCTGGGGCTGGAGGAGCGCGCCCGGCTGGCGGGAGGCACCTTCACAGTGCTTGACGACGCCTCCACGTTCACCTGGGTCCTCGAACTCCCGGAGGAGGGCAGCGCGGAATGATTTCAGTGGTGTTGGTCGATGACGAACAGGCGCTGCGGCGCGGCATTCGCTTCATCTTGGAGGGCGCGCCGGACATCGAGGTTGTGGCAGAGGCCAGCAACGGACGCGACGGCGTGGCACGCGTGACGGATCTGCGGCCGGACGTCGTTCTCATGGATATCCGCATGCCCGTTATGGACGGCATTGAAGCGGCCGGGCAGCTGCGTGCAAGTGCTCCGGATATCCCGGTGGTCATGCTCACCGCCTTCGACACGGATGCGTTCATCGTGGATGCGCTGCGTGCCGGCGCGATGGGCTTCCTGCTCAAGACCATCGAGCCGGAGGGCTTGGTCTCCGCGGTGCGGGCTGCGGCCACGGGGCAGCAGCTGCTGAGCCCGCAAGCTCTGAAGAACCTTCTGGCGCTCAAGCGGCCCGAGCCGGAGCCGGCGGCCGAGCCTTGTCCGCTGGAGGGCTTAAGTCAGCGCGAGAATGATGTGGCGCAGCTCGTGGCCCAGGGCTTGGACAACCAGGAGATCGCCGATCAGCTTTACGTGTCGGTGACGACCGTGAAGACCCACATCAAGCACATCCTGGACAAGCTGGGCGGTACCAACCGCGTGCACATTGCGATTGCGGTGCTGGAATCGCGCTAGCGTCGGCGGAGGAAGGCGGAAATGATGCCGATGATAGCGATGGCGACCACGATGATGGAGGCCGCCGGCCAGTACTGGGGGTAGTACTTCAGCGTGTAGCCAAAGACCTGGCTGTCGTTGAACTGTTGGGCCAGTGCGATGGGCATCCACCACAGCTTGGTCAGCGTAAGGATCGCGCCCAGGAGCCCGGCGAGGAGGCGGCCGCGCCCGCGCAGGAAGAAGCTGGCTGCCACGAGGAGCATGCCGGCGAGGGTGAGCGCGAAAAGCAGGGGAGTTGCCGTGGCGAGGGGAGATCCTTGGATGAGGAATTCGTGGTCCACTTCGTGCTGTTCGATGAGGGTGTAGCCGTCGAGGACGACATCGTCAGGGATGCCCACCTATTTCTCCTTTTGCTCAGAGTTTGGGTCGTAGCCATCGGACCAGGTATCGGTCTTGAAGTCGTAGTCTACATTTTCACCTTCTTCGTCCGTGCGCTGGTACCAGTCGGTATAGCGGTGGGCGGAGGAGTCGAAATCAGAATCCGTCACCGCGGCCGTCGGTATCGCGCGAGCCGAACATCATGGCGACCCAACTGAACCAGCCGAACTCGGGTTCTTCGTCGTCGGTGCCGAGCTTGATGCGACCAAGGCGGGAGAAGCCGATATACGCCATGGTGACAATGGCCATCATCATGGTGACATTCAGCAGCCAACCGGCGTTGGTAATGGCCCACGAGAACGCGGCGGAGGATGCCGCAGAGACGGAATCGGGAGAGCTGATACCCCAGATGATGAAGGCCACGACAAGGACGGCGGTGGTGAAGAAGGTTATCTTATCCAAGCCAAAGGTGTTGCGCTGGTCCTCCACGCCAATCCCGGGGACCAGGCCAGGATGCATGTTATGAGGATAGAGACCGACCGCAGGGCTGGTGGCTTTTTGAGAGTTCACGGCCACCATCTGTCTCAGATGAGCGAAATGACAGCGCTGTGAGTTAGGATGGGGGCACTTATTTCTGCGTCGATTGGAATGCCATGTCGCTGCCTAATTTTGATGAGAATGTCCGCGAGCTGGAGGAGGCCTTTGCCGTCTTCGAGCGCGAGGAAGAGCACGTGCTGGACCCGAACCTTCTGTTGACGGTGAGATGATTCGCCTCTTCAGCGCGCTTTTCCCCTCGGCGGAAGCGCGCGAGCATCTCGTGCGGGCGGTGCGCCCGCTAAAGGACAACGGGCTGCGGTGGGTCGATCCAGTTAATTGGCACATCACGCTGGATTTCTTCGGGGATCAGCCCAATGACGCCGCCGAGGTCCGCGAGATGCTTCGCGGAATTGAAGGAGCGCCCGTGACATTGAGTCTGAGCGGGGCGGGGTCCTTCGACAAACACGTCCTGTGGGCTGGGGTTACGGGCCGTGTGAAGCATCTAATGCTGGAACCATCCCGTCCGCATCTTACGCTGGCCCGCGCGGGGCGTCGTACGCGCGACCCCTGGCTTATCCCGGATGCTGTCCACGCGCTGAGTGTCTACCGCGGACCGGAATTCGACGTCAGCACCATCAGCTTGGTGCAGTCCTTTCTTGGGGAAGGCCGCGGGGGCGGGCCGCGCTACGAGGTCATCGACGAGTTTCCGCTTCGGTGATGTGCTCAATGAGTGTGTCCAGCTCCGCGCGGCTCGGTTGTGAGAGCGGGTTGACCACGCAGAAATCCAACAGAAAATAGCCGGCTGTCTGCAGGGCGGTGTGGCGGCGCCAAAAGTGGTCGATATCGCTGCGGTTGGTGGCCAGGGACTGGATACTGCGGCGCTCCGAGAGCAACTCGTAGTGGAGGTCGCGGCGCTGGGCCAGTGCCTCCTCAGGGGTCTTGATAAGCAGTGCGCCGAGCAGGGCGGCCATGGCCTCGAAGCAGCGCGTTTGCAAGCGGTGGTGGTTGAGCATCTGCGCGTTGGGCTTCCACAGCCATAGTACCAGCATGGCCACCACCACCGACAGGCCAATTTCGGCCATGCGCTGGCCAATCGTCTGCGCCAAGTGGCCTGAGGAATTGCCCATGAGCAGTGCCAACGGGGTGGAGAAAATAACGCAGAGCGCGTAGTTTTTCACTACGAGAATCTCCGCGCAGAACTGGCAGGCGGCCAACGCCAGCAGCAGCGCCCAGCCATGCGGGCTGAAGGAGGCGATGAGCGCGAAGACGCACACGCCCAAGACCGAGCCGAGCATGCGCTGCACGCCGCGGATCGTGCCCGGCACCCGGTCCGGTCCCCACTGCAAGAGTAGAAGCACGGATACCGCGCCCCAGTCCGGGCGGCTGAGCCCCAGCGCCAAGCCAATGAATGCCGTGGCTAGACCACCTAGCGCAATCTTTTCCGCCGTGACCACCGCATGGGAATTGCCCACGGCCGCCCGATATATGCGGTAGCGCATCGTGGGCTTGGTGTGGGGAATCGTGGTGCGGTCGGGGTCGACGTAGGTCGGCGCATCCGACAGGTCGTCTGAGTTGCCGCCCACCTGCTGGTGGTGGGTCACGATGCGTTGCTGCGCGGACAAGGCTCGATGCACGAGCGAGGCCTGGGAGGCGCGGCGGATGCGGCCGCCGCGGACGATGCCGGCGTCGGCAAGCGCTTGCCACGCGGTGGACAGGGCAGATTGCGCCTGATGGTGCTTGGCCAGGAAATCCGAAGAGGAGTCCACGAAGGCCGCGGCGGCTTTCTCCAGTGCGGCCACCGCGCGCGTTTCGGGCCCGTGTGGGTCCCAGAATCGCGGCGACAGGCCCAGCACGTAGCCGGCCGCTACACCTGCCAGGCTCCACCCGGCGACCTCCCATGGTGAAATCCCGCGTAGCATGGTGGAACCGCCCGCCACCATCACCATGAAAAACGTGCCTGGCGGCGGCAGACGCAGCGCGTTCTGCATGAACGCGCCCACCGTGGCCAAGGTCACGGTGAACAGTGCCGTTAAGACCAAGCCGTCGATGAGGGAGCCGACCGTCGCCGCGAGAGTGAGCAGCGCGCCGGCGGTGAGGATGATGCGGCGCCGCGTGCGGTAGGGGTGACCCTCGCCGTAGATGACGGAGAAGGCTCCGGCGGAGACCAAGAGCACGGCGTCGGGGTGTCCGATGAGGATGGCCACCGAGCCAGGAATGATGATGGCCAGCGCCGCGCGCAGGGCACCGGGCCAGCGGCGGGCGGAAGTGTTGAAGGCAGTAAACAGCTGGAGAGCGCTAGGGCGTTGCGGCAGGGGGTGTTCCATAACGGGATAACACCTTACTCGTGTCGCCGCGATCCACGATTCGGCCGTCCTGCAGCATGGCCACGGTGGGGCATAAGTGCTTGACGACGTCCATATCGTGTGACACGAACACCAACGTCATGCCTTTCGTGACACGCTGGAGTAGCTCAAGGACCTGCGCGCGGGAGGTGGCGTCGAGGGCGGAGACGGCTTCATCGGCCAGCAGGATCTCGGGCTTGCCCACGACCGCACGCGCGAGGGAGATGCGTTGGCGCTGCCCACCGGAGAAATCGCGCGGGTAGCGCTCGGCGCCGTCGATGCCGACCTCCTTCAGTATCTGCTCGGCCTCCTCGCGGGTGCCGCCGCCTTCGGCCACGATTTTCCATACGGGCATGCGCGGGTTGAGCGAGCTCTTTGGGTCTTGGAAGACCATGTGGAAGGGCTTGGTCACGGTGACGGTGCCGTTGGTGGGCTCGGTGAGACCGGTGAGCAGCTTGAGGAGTGTGGACTTGCCGGAGCCGGAGCCGCCGACGATGCCGAGGCGCTCGCCCTCACGCACGGTGAGCGAGACATCATCGAGGGCGGTGACTCCGCGGTAAGTCTTGGTGACGTTCTCGAGGGTGATGACGGGGTCGCCTAAGGAGGGCGTGGGCGGGGCGCTGAGGTCGGGGGTGGTGATGTCACCGATGCGGATGACTCGGTCACACATGCGCTCAACGGCGTCTTGGTCGTGGCTGATGAAGAGCAGCGCGGTGTCGCCGGTTGTGGCGGCTGCGATTTCGTCCAGGATTTCTGCTTGTGTGGTGGGGTCCAGGGCGGTGGTGGGCTCATCGCAGATGAGCAGCTTGGGATTGCGGGCCATGGCCATGTGGATGAGCGCGCGCTGGCGCTGGCCGCCGGAGAGCTGGTGGGGGAAGCGCCCGTATTCCGCCACCTTCTGCAGCGGGTCCAGTGCGGTCATGGGCTCCTGGAAGACCATGGCCAGGGGGAGTTGGCGCAGCTTCTTATCGCGCATGCCGATAAGCTCGCGGCCCTCAAATTGGATGGAGCCGGTGGCCTCAAGATTCTCGGGGAGAAGTCCCATAATCGCCAAGGCGGTCAGCGACTTGCCGCTGCCGGAATCCCCGACGAGGCCGACGCGCTCGCCCGGTGCAATGTCAAAGCTGATGGGGCCGACGGGGCCTATGCGCAGGTCTTTAACGGTCAGCATGGCGTCCTAAAAGGTTAAAGCCGAGCACGGTGCCGGCGATGGCCAGCCCGGGCCACAGGGCCTGGAGGGGATGGGTGGAAAGGAGGGGTTGGGCGTCGTGAAGCATGCGGCCCCACGACGCCGTGGGTGGGGCGGTGCCCAGCCCCAGGTAGGACAGCCCGGCCTCCGCCAGCACGGCCAGGGCGAAGTACACCGAGGCCTGCACCGCCACGATGCCGGCGACGTTGGGCAGCACGTGGCGCCAGGCAATGAGCGCCGGCGGGACCTTGGAGATGCGCGCCGCGGCGATGTAGTCCTGCGTCATGACCTGCAGCGTGCCCGAGCGCGTGACGCGGATGAAGGAGGGAATGCCGGCGATGCCAATGGCGATGGTGGCCGTGAGCGTGGAGGAACCCCACACCGCCCCGGCGACGATGGCGAGCAGCAGCGCCGGGAACGCCAGCAGCAGGTCGGTGCCGGCCATGATGACCCGGCCGCGCGTCATGCCGGCGATAATGCCCAGCGGCACTCCGACCAGCGCGGCGATGGCCACCGCCACCACGCCCACGAGTAGCGTGATCTGCGCGCCGGCCAGGATGCGGGAAAAGGTATCGCGTCCGAAGCGGTCGGTGCCCATCAGGTGTTCCAAGCTGGGGCCGACCAAGCGATCCGGGCTCACCTGGTTGGGATCGAAGGGCGTCCACACCAGTGAGATGAGCGCGGCGACCACGGTGAGCGCGACGAGGACGTATCCGGGTTTCATCGCGCCTCCTTTAGCCGGGGATCGATGAGGCGATAGGCGGCGTCGGTCAGCAGGTTCACCGTGAGGGTGAAGGTCACGAAAACCATGATGAGGGTCTGCACGGTGATAAGGTCGCGGCTGGACACCGCGCTGAGCAGCATTGAGCCCAGCCCAGGGAGGACGAAGACGTTCTCAATGACCACCGCGCCCACCACCAGCGTGCTCAGCTGCACGCCGGTGACCGTAAGGACGGGCAGGGCGGCGTTGCGCAGGCCGTGGCGCAGGAGTGCCCCCGTGCGGGATTCGCCCATGGCGCGGGCGGTGCGGATGTAGTCCTTGTCCATCTCCTCCACCAAGGTGGCGCGCACGTAGCGGGTGAGCATCGCCCCTTGCACCAGCGCGAGCGAGATGACCGGGAGGACGAGGTGGCTCAGCCCCTCGCGTGGTAGCTGCCAGCCGTTGGCGGGCAGCCAGCCCAGGTGCACGGAGAACACCGCGACGAGCAGGATGCCGGCTAGAAAGCTCGGCACCGCGATGCCCAGCTGAGTGACGGCGTTGAGGACCGGTAGGCGAAAGCGCGCGAGGAGCAGGCCCATGGGGATGGCCCCGGCCAGGGCGAGCGCTATGGCCAGGACGATGAGCAGGAGGGTGACCTGGGCGCGGTCCAGCACCAGCGGGGTGATGTCCTGCTGCGAGGACAAGGAGATGCCGAAGTGGCCGGTAAAAAGGCCCTTCATCCACTCGGCGTATTGCACGATGAGCGGGCGGTCTAGGCCCATGGAGTGGGTGAGTTTCTCCACGGCCTCGTCGGTGGCGTTGACCCCCAGGGCCACGCGCGCCGGGTTGCCCGGGACCGCGCGCATGAGCAGGAAGATGAGAACGGAGGCGGCAAATAGTGTGCCGATAAAGCGCAGGAGCCTCACTTCAGCCCCCGCAGCTCGATGGCATCAGTGATCTGGTTGGGCTCCAGGCCGGTCAGGCCGTCGCGGTAGAGCACGATATTGGGCAGGTTCATCATGGTCAGGGCGGGCATATCGGTCATTATCTGGTCAACGGCGCCGCGCATATCGTCCTGCTGCAGCAACGTGCGGGCGTGCTGGGAATCATAGCCGATGTAATAGTCCGGATTGCCAAAAATGGTCGGTATATCGCGCGGTTCGACGTGGGCGACCAGGGACATCTGGTAGTCCTTGGCGCCCATTACTTGGTTCAGCCACACCGCCGGGAACTCGGCGGTTTCTAGGGTGACGTCGAAGCCGATGTCGTGCAGCTGGGAGTAGAGGAACTCCGAGAGCGTTTGCGCATAGGGCAGGCTGGGCACGGTCACGGTCAGCGGGGTGCCGACGGCGCCGGCCTCCTCCATGAGCGCTCGCGCGCGGTCCGGGTCGAAGGGGTAGTAGTCCTGGCCGCTGAACCATGGGTCCGTGGGAGGGACGGGCGCGCCGCCGGTATCGCGCGCGCGTCCGCTCCACAGGATGTCGTTGGCGGCCGTGCGGTCGACGCCGTAGGCCACGGCGCGGCGGACCCGGGGGTCGTCGAAAGGCGCGGTGCGGTTGTTCATGGACAGC
This sequence comes from Corynebacterium axilliensis, assembly GCF_046097495.1. NCBI lineage: Bacteria > Bacillati > Actinomycetota > Actinomycetes > Mycobacteriales > Corynebacteriaceae > Corynebacterium > Corynebacterium axilliensis. The sequence continues at coordinate 1,199,448 of NZ_CP175768.1, read as the reverse complement.
AGCACCTCGCCGTTGGTGGTGCCCACGGCGGTGTGAATGGAGTCCTCCAGGCTGTCGAGCAATTCCGGGTTTTGCACGCCCCACACGGCGTCAACCCCGCCGGTGCGCAGAGCGTTGACTGCGGTCAGGGAGTCCGGGAAGTAGCGGATGGTGACGTCCTCGGCGGCTGGGGAGCCCCAGTAGTCCTCCCGGGCCCTCAGGGCGATGTACTCTCCGGGGGAGAAGCCGCCGACGCTAAACGGGCCGGTGCCCACGGCTTCGGTGGGCGTGCGCATTGCGCCGATGGCGGTGCCCATGGACCACAACCAGCCGGCGGAGGGGCGCGTGAGCGTGACGACGAGTGTGTGCTCATCCACCGCCGTGGCGGTATCTACCACGTTCATCTGCGCGCTAATGCCGTTGGTCCACTCGGTTTTGACGGCGTTGATGGACCACGCGGCGGTATGCGCGGTGAAGGGCTCGCCGTTGGAGAAGGAGACATCCCGCAGGTGGAAGGTGTAGCGCGTGGAGTCTTCCTCCCAGGATTCGGCGAGGCCGGGGACGATGGAGCCGTCGGGAGCGATGCGCACGAGGGTCTCGTAGACGTTGCTCATGAGCGCTGCTGGGATGGCAGCACCGCCGACGGTGGTGAAATCCAGGGAGGTCGCCGGCGTGGTGGTGGCAAGCGTGAGTGTGTCCGAGTCGGAGTCGACCACAGCGGTGGATCCGGCGGAGCAGGAGCTCAACGCTGCTGCGGCGGCAACGACGCCGAGGAGGGCAGGGAGGCGCTTCATTCTGCGGACAGCTTGACCTCGAGCGGGGAGGTGGTGCCGCGCACGCTGGTCATGCCTAGGGTGAGGCGGTCACCGAGGTACAGAATCTCAGTGCACTCGACCGGGTGGCCGGAGTGGTCGGAGATGTCCAGCTGCAGGCGCCACAGCGGGGTGCCCGGATCGATGTTGAGGGACGCGGCATCCTCGTCGCTGGCGTAGGTCAGGGAGAGCTCGCGGTTGACGTTGTCGAACTCGACGCCTTGGGCGCTCAAGTGATCGTGGATGGATCCGCTATCGGCGTCGAAGTTGAGGATGTGGTTGCCCACGTCGAGCGGGAAGTACATGCGCTCGATGGAAATGGGGTAACCGTTGGCGGAGCGCACGCGGTGGACAAAGACCACCGGGTCGCCCTCCTTGATCCGGAGAAACTTGGCAGCATCCTGGGTGGCGGGGCGGCGGGCCATCCACAGGGTCTTGGCCCCGGGCTCGAAGCCGCGCTCGCGCAGCCAGTGGGTGACGGAGAAGATGGAGTCGAAGGACTCGGAGGTAAAGCGGCCCAGGACCACGGAGCGGCGGCCGCGTCCGGAGGAGATGAGGCCCTCGGAGCGCAGCGCGGCGACCGCCTGGCGCACCGGGCCGCGGGAGGAGGAGAACTGGGCGCACAGCTCGGCTTCGCTGGGGAGGAAATCGCCCGGCGAGAGGTCCTTACCGCGAATGAGGTTACGCAGGTAATCAGCGATAATACTGTGCTGCTGGGTACCGCGAAGTGCCACGGTGGATCTCCTCTATATAGATTCCGTTAATACGTGTGAATTTTAATTCAATCGACTGCAAAAAGTGTTGCAAATCTGCGAATAAATTACAACTCCCAGGCGTGCGCCAGGGTTTCCATGTTGCGCAGCACGGCATCGTGGCTAGAGGACTGCAGGGAAATCATCAGCTCATCCGCCCCGGACAGGCTCTGGAAGTCCGCGAGGTACTCTCGCACGTGCTCGGCAGCGCCGACGGCGGAGTACTGGAGCATCTGCAGAATCTGCTGGCCCTGCGGGGAGGAGATGATCTGCTCCACTTGGGCGTCGCTCAGCTGCTTGCCCCGACCCGCGAAGGCCTTCACACGGTTGAAGCACACGCGCTCGAACTCCTCCTCGGCGTTGTCACCCGCAGTGACGTTGACACCGGCGATGACGTACGGCTCGGCGCACGCCTCCGAGGGCTGGAAGTTCTCGCGGTAGTAGGCGGTCGCCGCCTCCAGATGCTGCGGGGCAAAGTGGGAGGCGAAAGCGTAGGGCAGGCCGTACTTGGCGGCGAGCGACGCCCCGAACATGGACGAGCCCAGGATGTAGAGCGGCACGTTGGTACCGGCGCCCGGAACCGCCTGCACGCCCGGGACGAGGGACTTGCCGCTTAAGTAGCCCTGCAGCTCCTTGATGTCCTCGGGGAAGCGCTCGGCCGCGTGGCCATCGCGGCGCAGGGCGCGGCCCAAGGTCTGCATGTCCGTGCCCGGGGCGCGGCCCAGGCCCAGGTCGATGCGGTTGGGATAGAGCTCCGCTAGCGTGCCGAATTGCTCCGCGATGACGTAGGGCGCATGGTTGGGCAACATGACGCCGCCGGAGCCCAAGCGGATCTTCTCCGTCTTGGCGCCGATGTGGGCGATGAGCACCGCCGGGGAGGAGGAACTGATGGTGGACATGTTGTGGTGCTCGGTGTACCACATGCGGGTAAAGCCCAGCTTTTCCGCCTGCTGCGCTAGCTCCACCGACCGCGCCATCGATTGGGCCGCGGTTTCGCCTTCGTAGATGGTGCAGAAGTCAAGAATGGACAGGCTAGCGCGCGAGGTCATTTAAGGTTCCTTTCTCCCGGATGTAGCTGCATCAATGATAACGCCGATGATGAAGGCGAGGAGGGTGGGAACTACCCATCCCAGGCCCACGCTCTGACCAGGGGAGAAGTCCAGCGGGGCGCCGAGGGAGGTGGCGGCCGACCACAACACGGATACCCACAGCGCCAGGCGGAAGGCCCAGTAGAAGATCACCCAGCGCTTAACGGCCGGCTGCAGCAAGGTCAAGGCGATAAGGGAAATGGCCGGCGGGTACAGGAAGACGATGAAGGGCACTGCGATGGACAGCACCGTATCCAGGCCCTGGAACGCGAAGGCGATGGACAGCGCGGTAAAGAGGCAGGCCCACATGTGGTAGGTGGTCTTCGGCACCAACATGGCGAAAAACTCCGAGGTGGAAGAGATAAGCCCCACCGCGGTGGTCATGCACGCCAGGATGACGATGGCGGAGAAGACGGCTTGGCCGACGGTGCCGAGGGTGAGATTGGAGGCGTCGGCAAGCAAGGCAGCGCCGGAATCGTACGAGGAACCGTTCGGCATGGTCTGCCCAATCCACGCCAAGCCCAGGTAGATGGAGGCGAGCAGCACGCCGGCGATGAGCGCGGCGATGATGGTGCCGCGCAGGAGCTCGCCGCGCTTAGAAAAGCCCTTGGAGCGCAGGGAGCTGACGATGACGATGGAGAACGCCAGGCCGGCGATGGCATCCATGGTGTTGTAGCCCTCGAACAGGCCGGTGACGAACGGCGAGGAGGCGTAGTCCTCCGTCGGGGTGCCCGGCATGCGGGGATTCGTGGTGGTTGCCACGGTGATGAGGACGACGAGCAGGATGACCAGCGCCGGGGTCAGGAACTTGCCCAGGGTGTCGATGATGCTGTTCGGGCGCCAGGCCAGTGCCAGCGCGATGAGGAAGAAGACCACGTTGAACGCGCCGTTGGCGAAGGTTCCCTCCCAGCCCAACAGCGGGGTGACGGCCGTTTCCATGGACACCGCGCCGGTGCGCGGCAGCGCGTAGAAAGCGCCGATGGCAAGGTAAGCGATGACGGAGAACGCCACGCCGAAGAACTTGCCGCCGTGGTTGCCAATATCGCGCACCGACTGCCCGGAGATGGCCACCGCGATAATGGCCAGGACCGGCAGTGCCACGCCGGCGGCGAGGAAGCCCAAGGTGGCGGGCCAGAAGTTGGTGCCGGAGGAGACACCTACCTCCGGCGGGAAAATGAGGTTGCCCGCTCCAAAGAACATGGAGAAGAGCATGAGGGAGGCAACGACAACGATGCCTATGGGGGAGCGAGTGCCAGCCTTGGCGTCATTTATGGACATTTTTCAAAGGATAGTGCCCATGACGTGAGATGTAAATATTTAGGCGAAAGCTTTCTCCAGGCGGTCCAGCGCTTCCTCCAGCACCTCGCGGGACGTGGCGAAGTTGAGCCGCGCGTGGTGCTCGCCGCCGGTGCCGAAGGTCACGCCCTCATTGAGGGCTACCTTGGCGTGCTCGCGCACCCAGGCGGCTGGCTTCGGGTCATCCCCGATGGCGGTCTCTGAAAAGTCGAGCCACAGCAGGTAGGTCGCGCCCGGGTGGGAGGTTTTGAGCCCCGGCACGCGCTTCGGCAGCTCCTCCAGGAGCCAATCGCGGGTGTCCTTGAGGTAGGCCACCTCCTCATCCAGGAAGTCCACGCCCTTGCTGTACGCCGCCTCCGCGGCCAGCACGCCGAGGGTGCCGGTGCCATCTTTGGCCACGCCGGTCAGGCCGTTCCACGTGTCCACGTCGGCCGCGTTGGACAGGATGACTTGTGCGCACTTAAGGCCCGCGGTGTTCCACGCCTTGGACGTGGCGGTGACGGTGATGACGCGGTCCGACAGCGACGCCAGCGGAATGTGGCGGCCGTCGTAGACCAGCGGGGCGTGAATCTCATCGGAGAGGATGCGCGCATCGTACTTATCCGCCAGCTCCACCAGCCCGCGCAGCCACTCCTCGTCGAAGACGATGCCCAGCGGGTTGTACGGGTGGGACAGCAGGATGGAGCCGGCGCCATTCTTAAAGGCGTGCTCGATATCGCCGAGTTCCAAGGAGGTCTCAATCTTCTCGCGCCCGGCGGTCTCCGGAAGCTGCAGCAGCGGTGGGTAAGAAGGCACCGGCACGGCGACGGGGCCTTCGGTGAAGTACTGCACGCCTAGGAGGAGGCCGCGGACGACGTCCCCGATCCAAAACACGTGCTGCGGGCGCCAGCCGTAGCGCGCCTCATAAAAATCCGCCAGCGCCGCGTTGAGCTGCGAGGCCTTCGGCGCGGGAGTGTAGCCGAAGGACTCGGCGTCCACCGCCTCCTGGATGGCCTCCTTCACCGCGGGGGCGGTGAGGAAGTCCGATTCAGCAATCCAGAGGGGGATGACGTCCTCGTCGTAGACGGTCCACTTGCGGGTGCCGCGGGCGGCGAGTTCTTTCAAGCTAGGAAAACGCATGCGCCCCAGCCTACTCGTCGGAGTTCTGCACAAATCCGTATTTTTTCAGCCGCTGGCGGTCCGCCGCGGAGGCGGATTGCGTCAGGCGCAGCAGCTCCGCGTAGATGCCGCCGGACTGCGCCAGCTCGGCCGGGGAGCCGATCTCTGAGATGAGGCCGTGGTCCAAGGTGACGATGGTGTCCACGTCGGCGATGGTGGACAGGCGGTGGGCGATGATGAGCGTGGTGCGGTCCTTCATCAGCTCATCCAAGCCCTGCTGCACCGCGCGCTCCGCCTTGGTGTCGAGCGCAGAGGTGGCCTCATCGAGGACCAGGATGGGCGCGTCCTTGAGCATGGCGCGGGCCACCGCCACACGCTGCTTTTGGCCGCCGGAGAGCTTGAGGCCGCGCTCACCAATGACAGTGTCGTAGCCGTCTGGGAATTCCTCGATGAAGCCGTGGGCGTTGGCGCGCTTGGCCACGTCCACGATCTCCTCCAGGCTGGCGCCGGGCTTGCCGTAGGCAATGTTCTCCCGGATCGTGCCGGAAAAGAGGTAGGACTCCTGGAACACCACGCCTACCGACGCCCGCAGGCGCGCCGCCGTGAGCTCCGAGACGTCGTGGCCCAGCACGGTGAGCGTGCCGGCGGTGGGCTGATACAGGCCCAGCAGGAGGTTGACCAGAGTGGACTTGCCGCCGCCGGATTCGCCGACCAAGGCCACCTTGTGGCCCTCGTGGGCGGCGAAGGTGATGTCGCGCACCACGGGCTTGTTGGCCTCGTAGGAGAAGGCCACGTCCTGGAAGGCGAAGACGGGGCCGTCGGCAGGCCGCAGCGGCTCCACCGGGGTGAGGTCGAGCTCCGGGGTATCCGACGCCGTGGCGGCGGCGACGAGCTGCGGGTTGACCGTTGGCTCCGGGGTTTCCTCCATGACCTTGAAGTAGTCCTTGGAGCCGGCCACGGCGCGCTGGCTCACGTCCACGATCCAGCTCATCATGAACACCGGTTGCTTGGCCATGTTCACCAGCTGCAGCAGCATGACCATGTCACCGATGGAGAAGTGGCCCTCCAGCGTGCGCCAGAAAATCAGGCCGTAGATGCCCATGAAGATGAGCGCCATGGCCACGCCGCGCGCGGTATCCATGGAATGCCACCAGCGCGACTGTGGCTTCGTCGTATCCACCACCGTGCGGTAGCGCTTGCCAAAGGACAGCAGCTCCCTCGCCTCCGCCACGAAGGACTTGGTCACCTTGACCTGACCGATGACCTCGGCGAAGCGGCCGTTGGCCACGTCGATGTTCTCGTTCTTGATGGCCTCGAACTTCTGCCAGCGCTTCGAGGTCAGCGCGGTCAGCCACATGTAGATGGGGAAGAGCGCAGCCAGCAGGACAGCCAGCGGCCAGTAGTACACCGCGGTGATGACGAGCACCGCCGCGGCCTCAATGAGCATGACGAAAAAGTTGTTAGAGAAGGACTGCAGGAACTGCGTGACGTTCGCAATGGAGCGGTCCAGGCGCGCGATGATGGTGCCGGTGACCTGGTTGTCGTAATAGCCCTGCGGCACCGAGAGCAGCTTGGCAAAGTAGCGCGTGGACAGGATCTGGCGCAGCCGGGCCACCATGACGTCGCCGATATAGCCGCCCACGTTCTTCACGGCGTTACCGATGGCGTCGGCGGCAAAGAGCGCGACGACGAGCCAGATGATCGTCTTTAAGGGCCCGCCTTCCACAACAGTGTCGGTGGCCTCTCGCATGATAAACGGGGTCAGCAGCGACAGAATCGCGGTGACCGACGCTGACACAAGGACGCCAATATAAAACGGCCACAGGGCAGAGGCACTGCGGACGATGCGGAGAATAGAGTTCATCGCCGGCCGATGATACGCCCTTGCGGGGAATATCCAACTCGTGGTCTAAGGTAGGGAGGAACCGAATCAGTGCCACGTAGTGGCCCAAGATAGTAATGGAAAAGGATTCGCGGTGAAGAAGTACCTCCCCGTGGCGTGCGTGCCCCTCTGCGGTGTTGTTTTGTCTGCATGCAGCGTCCTCCAGCCGCCGGACTCAGGCCTGCAGGACAACATTGTGGTCTCCAGCTCGGAGCAGCCGACGTTTGAAGCCAAGGACGTGGACACCCACGAGGTGACCGAAAACCTGGCGGAGCCCGTGAAGGACGAAGGGCTCAACGTGCAATTCGAGCTGCAGGGCCTCTACACCGGCTCCGGCGGCACCGTGGTCACCGTGAAGATCCACAACCTCAACGAGGTGCCCATGCCGGCCGACGCCCTTGAGGAACCCACCCTGGAGCGCGCCGACGGCAACGGTGGCTGGGCCAAGGTGGCCCCGATTGCCTACGACCCCGAGGTTAACGTTGACCTGCCCGCGCCGGGCCTGGACCACCCGCTGGGCGCGGGGGCCTCGACCAACCTGCAGTACCTCTACAACGTCTCGCCGGGAAACCTGTGGAACGCGCGCTTTAGCATCGGCAACGTCTCCTACGTCGGAGACCTCAACCTATGACGGAGCTCGTCGTCCTCGCCTCGCCCGACGGCGAGGCTATCGGCACCGCGCCCAAGGCCACCGTGCACACCACAACCACGCCGCTGCACTTCGCGTTCTCGGCGTGGGTGGTGCGCGAGGGCCAGGTGCTCCTCACCCGCCGCGCGCTGTCCAAGCGGACGTGGCCGGGCGTGTGGACCAACTCCTTCTGCGGCCACCCCGGCCCCGGTGAGGAGACGGCGGCGGCGGTGGTGCGCCGCGCCCGCTTCGAGCTGGGGCTGGAGGGCCAGCCGCGTCTCGTCTTGCCGGACTTTTCCTACCGCGCGGTGGACTCCTCCGGCATTGTCGAGCACGAACTCTGCCCCGTCTACCTGTTCGAGGGCGCGGGCGACCCGCAGCCCAACCCGGACGAGGTCGACTCCGTGGCGTGGGTGGACGCGGACAAGCTCATCGCTGCCGCGGCGGCGACGCCCTTCGCGTTTAGCCCCTGGATGGTGGAAGAACTAGCGGAAGAGCCGCTGCGCCGCGCGCTGCTACAGTAGCCCGCCGTCCCGCGCGAAGGCCGCGGAAATGTAGTCTAGGCTGCCGTGGGCGATGCGGTGCTCGCCGCTATCGAGGTTGTACTCCCAGATGGTGTGCTCGGGGCGGTACTCCTCAAAGCCCGGCTCGCCGGTGCGCGCGAAGTTACTGAGCCACGTGCACAGCGGGCTCTCGCCGAAGATGAGGGGGAGCTCGTCGCAGTGCAGCGCCGGGCCGGAGGTGCGGGTGAACTCGACCATCCAGGTCGTACCGGGGGCCTTCTCCGAGGCCTCCACCGCCCAGCGGCGGATGAGCGCGTCCCCGATGAGCCGCCCCGTCGGGCGCTGCGGGTCGAGGAATTTCGCCACCTGGTACCACGGCCGGAAGCCGTTGCGCGGGAAGCCGACCCGCGGTGCCAGGTAGCGCAGGATGAGGCTGCGGAAGGGGGAGCGGTCGGCCTTCTGCGTGGCGGGGATGGCGTACATCTCGTCGCGGGTGGTGGTGAGGACCAGGGGCACGTCGGCAAGCTCGGCACAGTCCAGCGGCGTGGGGCCCAGCGCGATGTCGAGTCCGTACTTTTTGCGGAACTTCGCGTACCCGGCATCGAGCTCCTCCGCGCTGAGCTGCGACAGCGACGAGCGCGTGATCGGAGTCTTCATGGCCTGGCGCAACGCGGCCTTGCGCTGTTCAAAGCCCTCCCGGGGAAGACGGGAGAGAGCGCCACCGCGCGGCGGAAGGCGCCCCGGAAGTGATCGCGGCGCGCCAGCCACAGCACCGCATTCGCGCCCGCGGACTGGCCCACCAGCGTCACGTTCGTGGGATCGCCACCGAAGGCCTCGATGTTGCGCTGCACCCACTCCAAACCCAGCTGCAGGTCCTCGATGGCCCGGTAGCGCCCCGGCTCATCGTCGCGGAAGCGGGCCAAGCCCTGCAGCTTGAGCCGGTAGCCCAGCTGCACTACCACCGCGCCGGTGCGCGCCAGCGCGGTGCCGTCGGCGCGGGGATCCTCGTGGCTGCCGTTCTCGTAGCGCCCGCCGTGGACGTAGACCACCACCGGGGCCTGCGCGGCCGCGGCCGGCGCGGTGATGCTCAGCGCCACCTTCTCTGGGTGCGGGGTGCGCACATCCTGATCCCGCGGGGCGGCGGGCTCGGGGTTCTCGAAATCGCCCGGGATGTGCGAATACTCAATGGAGTGGAAGTAGTTCACCTCACCGGTGCGGTGGCCGGTCAGGGTGCCGGCGGGGCAGGTGATGTCGACAGGTGCGCTGCTCATGGACAACAGGCTACCCTGAGGGCATGGAATGGCTCGTGCAAGCACCCATATGGGTACAGATGGCGCTTCTGGCCGTCACGGCACTGCCCGCCGCGACGGTGCTGGGCTGGCTCCTCATGTGGGGCATTGACCGCCTCGCGGCATGCCTCGTGCCCAGTAGTCCCACCGACGCGCTGAAGACCAGCCCCGCTCGCACCACAGACTAGGATGAGTGACCATGACTCACAATGATCCCCGCGAAGGGCTGTGGGACCCCGAGCGTCCCCAGCGCAAGCGCGCTCTCCCGAAATCCCACGTGAGCGCGACCCTCTGGCTGATGATCACGCTCGTCGTGGTCGTGGCCGTTATCGGCCTGGTCGTGTAGACACCCGCGCCAGGCGCTGGTACAGCTCCTGTTGCGGCAGATCCTCCAACAGCACCGGCTCGCCTGCTGTATTGCACAGCGGGATGCACCAGTTGGGGTACTGGTCCTTGGTGGTGCCCGGCTGGTTCTGCGCACGCACGTCGCCCACCATGTCCACCACGTTGGTCACCGTGAAGGCCGACGGGGTGCCGGCCACGTACTCGTGGAGCGCCACCAGCACGTCGTTCTCATCCTCGCGGTTGTCCAGCATGCCGTAGGCCTGCAGGTTGTCCTTGACAATCTCCTGCCATTCGCGGTCTTCGGCTAGTTCCTCCGCCACCGGGCGGTTGAGCAGCCCCAGGCGGGCGCGCAGCGCGATGTGGTCACCGCGCAGGAACGCCAGCGTGGGCGGCAAATCGTGGGTGCCCACGGCGGACATCGCCATCGTGCGGATCTGATCCTGCGGGCGCGGGCCCGGGTTATCGTCCGCGTGCTCGAACCAGATGACGGTGGTGCCCAGCACGCCCATCTCCCGCAGCGCGGTCTGGACCCACGGTTCGAGCGTGCCCATGTCCTCGCCCACCAGCACGGCGCCGGCACGCTCGGCCTCGAGCAACAGGATTCCCAGCATGGCCTCCCAGTCGTAGCTAACGTAGGTGCCGTTGAGCGGGGAGGTGTGGCGCGGGATCCAGTACAGGCGGAACAGGCCCAGCACGTGGTCGACGCGTAGGCCGCCGGCGTTGCCCAGCATCGTGCGCAGCAGATCGCGCCACGGCTGGTAGCCGGACTCCGCCAAGCGCACCGGGTGCCACGGCGGCTGGGACCAGTCCTGGCCCTGCTGGTTGTAATCGTCCGGCGGCGCTCCCACGGAGCACTGCGGCGCGAGGTATTCAGCGAGGTTGACCGCGTCCGCGCCGCTGGGGTGGATGCCCACGGCCATGTCGGTGATGAGGCCGATGCTCATGCCGGCATCGAGCGCGCGCTGCTGGGCGGAGCTGAGCTGCTCGTCGCAGAGAAACTGCAGCCAGGCGTAGAACTCGGCCAAGTCGCTGACGTCGAGGTCCAGGGCGTGGCGGCGCCCGCTGTGGCGCTCCAGCTCGGATTCGGCGCACCACAGGGCGAAGTTGCGCAGGCCCTCGCCCTCGCGGCGCTGGAACTCGGAGAAGGCAACCCGGCGCTCCGGGGTCATCTCGTGGCTAAACAGCTCCTGGAGGACCTGCAGCTTGGCCTCAAAGATCGAGTCGCGGTCAATCTCCTTCGCGGAACGATTACGCAGCTGGAACTCGGCGGCGAGCTCCGCCACGTCATCCTGGAACTCGGCGCTGAGGAGCTCCAGTTCCGGAACGTCCTCGATGCGCAGGTAAATCGGGTTGATGAAGCGGCGCGTCGTGGGCAGGTAGGGCGAGTCCTCCACCGGCGGGATCGGCTCAGCCGCGTGCAGCGGGTTAATCAGCAGGAAGTCGTAGGTCTCAGCCAGCGTCTCCGCCAGCTCGGCCAAGTCGCCGAAGTCACCCATGCCCCAGGACTTCTCCGAGCGCACCGAGTACAGCTGCGCCATCGCGCCCGCAGTCGGGTGCTCCAGGTACTTATCGGCGGTACTCAGGTGATTTGGCACCACGATGAGCGGGCACTCGTACTCGCCGATTCCGGGGGAGGTTAGCGTGAGCGTGTGGAAGCCCAGCGGCAGGTCACCCGGGACGTGGAAGCTGGCCTCGCCCCACATCACCCCGGCGACGTCGGCAGCCGGGGCGTCGTTCGGGTCCTGGTAGGTGGGGCGGGTTGCGCCGTCTTCCAACGTGATGGTGACGGAGACCGGGTCGCCGTCGTGGACGTGGACGGGGAAGGACTTTTCCGCGCCCTCGCGCGCCACCACGCAGGGCGGCAGCGGGCGGGAGGAGCGGGCGAGGTAGTCCTCGAACAGAGCCTGCGTCAGTTCCTCGTCATCCGGCCGGTCAGAGATGGAAACGCCGAGGGCCCGCAGCGTATAGGTAATGGTTTCCTCGCTGACGTAGACGGGCTGGCCGTTCTGGGCGGTGTACTCGCACGCCACCCCGTGGCGTTGGGCGAGTTCTTGGAGTAGATCTCGGGTAGTCACGGTGCTCAATTGTGCCATGTCAACCCGCCACGCGTGGGGGTTCCGGTTGGTAGAGTGGGCTGGAATTAATTTTTGTGGGAAAGGACACAAGCTGTGACCCAGAACGACCAGAATGAATCGCATACCCCGGCGCAATTCGACATCGAAGAGGGCGAGACCTGCCTGACCGCCATGCTGGATACGGCGAAGGCGCGCCCGCACGGCGTGATGTTTACCCGCCCCGCCAATTATGAGTGGGTCAACGTCACCGCCAAAGAGTTCGTGGAAGAGGTCTACGCGGTGGCCAAGGGCCTTATTGCCTCGGGTGTGGAGCAGGGCGACCGCATCGCGCTGATCTCCACCACGCGCTACGAGTGGTCCCTGCTGGATTACGCCATCTGGGCCGCGGGTGCCATCTCCGTGCCGGTATTCCCATCCTCCTCCATGTCCCAGGTGCAGTGGATCGTGGAGGACTCCGGTGCGGTGCTCGCCATCACCGAAACCCGCGAGCACTCCGAGCTGGTCCAGCACCTCAAGCTGGGGGAGGACGGCACCCCGCAGCTGCACGGCTCGCCCTCGCAGCTGCGCCGCGTGCTGGAGATCAACTCCTCTGCCATTGACACGCTGAAGTTTGAGGGACGCGAGCTTGACGACGCCACAGTGGACGAACGCATCCAGGCCACCCACACCGACGACGTGGCGTCGTTGGTCTACACCTCCGGTACCACCGGCCGCCCCAAGGGCTGCATGCTCACGCACCGCAACTGGCTGGCCGAAGCCCGCGGCCTGCTCACCAACCCCATCGGCGCCATCGCCGTGCCGGGCGCGCACGTGCTCACCTTCCTGCCGCTGGCGCACGTCTTTAGCCGCGCGGTATCCCTGGCCGTGACCATCGGCGGCGCCTCCCAGAACCACTGGGCAGACTTCAGCACCATTACCGTCGAGTTTGCCCGCTCGCGCCCGAACCTCATCCTCGGCGTTCCGCGCGTCTTTGAGAAGGTGCGCAACGGTGCTTCCGCCAAGGCCCACGGTTCCTCCGCCTTCAAGGGCGCCATCTTTGACCAGGCAGAGAAGGTAGCCATCGAGTACTCCAAGGCCCTGGACACCCCGGAGGGCCCGGACCGCTTCCTCCAGGCCAAGCACAAGGCCTTTGACAAGCTGGTGTACTCCGCCATCCGCCAGGCCATGGGCGGCGAGGTGAAGTACTGCATCTCTGGTGGCTCGGCCATCTCCCAGGAGCTGCTGCACTGGTACCGCGGCGTCGGCGTGACCATCTACGAGGGCTACGGCCTCACGGAGACCGCGGCGGCCGCCGCCGTGGACTTTGTGGATCAGTCCATCGGTACCGTCGGCCCGCCGCTGGGCGGCACGACGCTGCGCATCAACGAGGACGGCGAGGTCCTCATCAAGGGTGACATCGTCTTTAGCGGCTACTGGAACAACCCGGAGGCCACCGAGGGCGCGCTGAACGACGGCTGGTACAACACCGGCGACCTGGGAGAGATCGACGCGGACGGCAAGCTGGTCATCACCGGCCGCAAGAAGGACCTCATCGTCACCGCCGGCGGCAAGAACGTCTCGCCCGGCCCGATGGAGGATATCCTGCGCTCCCACCCGCTGATCTCCCAGGCTATGGTGGTCGGCGACGGCAAGCCGTTCGTGGGCGTGCTGCTCACCCTGGATGAGGACGCGCTCAAGCGCTGGAAGGCCGACCACAACATCTCCGCGGCCAAGGGCATCCGCGAGGTTTCTGCGGACCCGGGCCTGCGCGCCGATATTCAGGACGCCATCAACCAGGTCAACGCCACGGTGTCCCACGCAGAAGGCATTAAGAAGTTCGTCATCCTGGACCAGGACCTCACCGAGGAGAGCAACGAGCTGACCCCGACGCTCAAGGTCAAGCGCTACGTCGTGGCCCAGCGCTACGCGGCGGATATTGAGCGCCTGTACGCCGGCAAGAAGTAAGGCTGGACGGAGTCTGTGAATTTCTTCGGAGTGTCGCGCAGCCGTCCCCGGGGGATCTCTAATAGAGTCAGCGGGGTCAGAAAAACTCTCAACCTCAACTAGAGGTTCTCGCGGAAAGGGCAGCCTATGCACAAGAATCGCAGCCGAGCTGCGCCACCGTGAGCTGACCCAAGAAATCTATAACATCGGCGATGAGGTGGTCGATTACATCGAGCACCTCATCGAGGCCATCGAGGACTGGGACGACGAACTCGCCCTCGACTGCCTGGCCGAGCTGGGGGACATTGTCGACGACGCCCGGGTGGATTCCGGGCGGTGCGTCGGCGAGCTCATCGGCCTGCGCCAGGCGCTCGTGTCCGGCCTGAAGTCCGGCACCATCTCCGCTGCCTCCTCCGGCGACAACGACGTGGAGGAGCCCACGCAGCTCACCGCCCGCGCGCTGGCGGAGGGCCTGCCCATCTCCGGCCCGCCCGTAGTGGTCTCCGAGCTCGCAGAGACCCTGCGCGGTCGCACCGCCACGGTGGCGGCGTACCTGCGCGAGCTGGTGGAGTATGTCCTGGCCCAGACCGATGCCGTGGCCCGCAACCTCGACGTGGTCTCCCTGCCCAACCTGTACAAGCGCGCAGGCGAGTCCTCCCTCATCGCGGTGCAGGCCTGGCGCCACACCGTCGTGGAGGCGCACCCGGCCTTCGTGCGCACCATGCGCGGGCACAACCCGCCGCCGTTCTTGGAGGAGCGCGCGCGTATCGACGCCGTCGTTGCCCGTGTGCGCGCCAAGCGGCAGCAGGCCGCCACGACCGCCTAGCAGGCGGTCACCCCATAAGACTTCCTTGTTGCCAACACACAAGGACAAAAGGAAAGCGCCACCGAGATTCCCTCTCTCGGTGGCGCTTTTCGTTATGTCGGGGCCCGCGCTGTCACGCGCTGGCCTCTGGGGGAGGCAGCAGGCTTAGGCTCCCGGGTTCTTCGTTGCCGGGGTGGCCTGGTCCAGCTGCTCCGTAATCTGCGGCCACAGCTGGCCCATGATGTCATCCCAGGTAAGAATCCACACCGTCTTGTCCTTGGTGGGCTTTCCCACCATGACGAGCTGCTCGTTGCGCGCGCGCATCTGGACCAAGGTCTTCTGCACGGTGGAAGAGGAGCCCACGGCGAGTGCCGGGCGGGAGAACTCCAGCACCGGGGTGTCCGGCTCTGCCAGCAGGGTGTCTCGGACGTGGACGATGCGCGGGATGCGGGAATCCCGGGGGTAGACCAGCACGCGCATGATGGACTTGCGCACCACCAAGTCGTGGAGGTCAGCCACCGTGGCGTCGGAGGACAGCGGCAGGATCTCGGAGCCGTGCTCGCGGGCCAGCTGCGCGGCCGTGGAGGCCTCCAGCTCGATGACGCCGGTGATCTGGTCCGCGGAGTCGTCGTCCAGCGTGCCCGCCTCACGGGAGTGCTCCACCAAGTGACGCAGCGTGTCGGCGTCGTAGCCGGCGGCGCCCGCCCGGTCTACCGGCTCCTCGCCGGCCAGCTTCACCAGCTTGTTCGCCATGACGTTGATCCATTTCAGCAGCGGGCGAAAGAGCCAGATGAACCCGCGCGCGGGCACGGCGATGAGCTGCAGGGCCGTCTCCGGGTGAGCGATGGCCCAGGACTTCGGCGCCATCTCACCAATCACCAGGTGCAGGAAGGTGACGACGAACAGGGCAAGGATGAAGGAGATGACATCGGCAATGCCCAGCGGCAGGCCGAGTGACTCCAGCGGGGCCATGAGCAGGTGATGGACCCACGGCTTGGTCACGGCACCGAGGACGAACGTGGCGGCCGTAATGCCCAGCTGGGCGCCGGCCAGCATGATGGTCAGCTCGTTGAGGGAGCGCAGGCCCGCGCGCGAGGCGGCGGAGGACTCCGCGGTCTCCTCCAAGCGGTTGCGGCGAGCGCCCATGAGGGAGAACTCGATGACCACGAAGAACGCGGAGGCCGCGATGATGAGCAGGGTGACGATGAGGTTAAACCACCAGGAATCAGTCATTAGTCATCCTCTCCTTCCGGGAATTCCTCCACCAGCTCAAGGGCCAGGACGGAGGGCACGTGGCGGTCGATCTCCTCGACGCGCACGTTGAGCGTGCGGGTGGGGGCCTCATCGCCCTCGACCCAGTCGTCCGGCTCGGCCTCGAGCTTGATGGCGAGCTCTTCGCCTTCCTCCGGCAGAGTGCCGGCGTGGGCGATGAGCAGGCCGGCGACGGTTTCGAAATCGCCCTCCGGCAGGTCGTGGCCGATGGCGCGCTCGACCTCGTCGATGGGCGTGTCGCCGTCGACAAGCCAGTGCGTGGCGTCCTGCTCGGTGATTTCCTCGGTTTCCTCGATGTCGTGCTCATCGGTGACATCGCCCAGAATCTCTTCGGCCAAGTCCTCCATGGTCACGATTCCCACGAAGCCGCCGTACTCATCGATGACGCAGGCGAGCTTCTCGTCGGCGTCGCGAAGCTCCGTGACAACGTCGGGAAGCGGCATGAGCTCCGGCACCACCACGGGCTCCTGCATGATTTCGCGCGCCGCGGTCGCCGGCGGCAGGTCGGTGCCCAGCACGTCGTACAGGTGGACCACGCCGATGGGGTTGTGCTCATCATCGATGATGGGGTAGCGGGTGTGGTTCTCCGACATCATCTCCCGGACCTCACCGATGGTGGTCTCCGGCTCGATGACGTCCACGCGCGAGCGCGGGATCATGGCGTGCTCGACGTCGTGCTCCGGGAAGTCCAGGAGGCGGTCCAACACCAGGTAGGTGTCCTCGTCCAAATCGCCGGCCTCGTGGGAGGCGTCCACGATGGACTCCAAGTCATCGGTGGTGGCGGAAGAATCGACGTCCTCCACCGGCTCGATGCCAAAGACCTTGAGGATGGCGTTGGAGGAGTACTCGAAGAAGTGGATGAGCCAGCCGAAGAGGCGCAGGTACCACATCGTCGACGCCGACAGCCACAGCGCGGTCTTCATCGGGGCGGCGATGGTGTAGTTCTTGGGGAAGAGCTCCGCGAAGAGCATCGTTAGTACCGTCGAGATGGCCAGCGCCGTCACGGTACCCACGGCCACGGATACGCCGGTGGGCACACCGACACCGCCCAAGAGGATGCCCAGGCCCTGGCCCACGAGGGGCTCGGCCACATAACCGATGAGCAGGCCGGTAATCGTAATTCCCAGCTGCGCGCCGGAGAGCATGAAGGAGGTCTTCTGCGTGATCTTCAGGGCCCGTTCGGCAGCCTTATCGCCGCTCGCGGCGCGTTGCCGCAGCTGCGTGCGGTCCACCGACATGAAGGAGAATTCCTGGGCCACGAAGTAGGCGTTGGCCACGATGATGAGGCCGATGACGATAAAGCCCGCCAGAATCATGAGGATTGCGTTCACCATGGCTTACCCCACCGCCTTAGCAAGGAGGTGGGGACATCGACTCGGAGGTTCCACGTAGGGAGGCCTTTCTTTATAAAACTCGGGGGTAAAAAGTCTGCTTTTTAGACTACCGCTTTAACGCCGTAGTCAGTTATTTTGTTCCCCATGACGCCATTCGGTCTTTACATTCACGTCCCCTTTTGCGCCTCACGGTGCGGGTACTGCGACTTCAACACGTACACGCCGGGTGAGCTGGGAGGAGACCTGACCAGCGCCTACCTGGACGCGCTGGACAGGGAACTGGAGATGGCGGCCGCCCAGGTGGGGCGCGCGGCCGAGACCGTATTTATTGGCGGCGGCACTCCCAGCCTGCTGGGCGCGGACGGCCTGGGGCGCGTGTTGTCCACGGTGCGCTCTACCTTCGGCCTGGCCCCGGGTGCGGAGGTCACCACGGAGTCCAACCCGGAGTCTACCTCGCCGGAGTACTTCGCCGGGCTTCTCGACGCCGGATTTAACCGCGTCTCCCTGGGCATGCAATCCGCCTCCGCCCACGTGCTCCAGGTGCTCGAGCGCGCGCATACCCCGGGCCGCGCCTTCGATGCCGCGCGCGAGGCCATCGCCGCGGGCTTCGAGCACGTCAACCTGGACATGATTTACGGCACGCCCACGGAAAAAGATTCCGACGTGGCCCTGACCCTCGAGCGCGCCCTGGAAACCGGCGTGGACCACATCAGCGCCTACTCACTCATCGTCGAAGAAGGCACGCGCATGGCGCGCAAGGTGTCCAAGGGCCTGCTGCCGGCTCCGGACGAGGACGTGCTGGCCCGCCGCTATGAGGCCATCTCCTCCACCCTGGATGACGCCGGCTTCGAGTGGTACGAGGTGTCCAACTGGGCCAAGCCCGGCGGCGAGTGCCAGCACAACCGCATCTACTGGGTCGATGGCAACTGGTGGGGCGCGGGCCCGGGCGCGCACTCGCACCTGGGCAACGAGCGCTTCTTCAACGTGAAGAACCCGCGGACCTACATCAAGGCCGTGGGGGAGGGGAGCCTGCCCATCAAGGAGCGCGAGGAGCTTACGGACGCTGATCGCCACACCGAGCGCATCATGCTGGGCCTGCGCCTGCGCGAGGGCATCCCCGCCTCCTGGCTCGCCCCGGCGGCCGAGCCCGTAGCCCAGCGTTTCATCGAGCGCGGCCTGCTCGAGCTGTGTGAAAGCCGCCTCCGCGTGAGCAAGGCGGGCCGCCTGCTGGCCGACGGCATCATTACCGACCTCCTCGTGGCCGAGGAGGCATAGCGACTTAGAATTAGCCCCGCCGGGAATCCATTAGTTTTTCTTCTGCTGTCGGGAAGCCTGATAGCGAGGTTAGTCGATGTTAGTTTCCTTCTCCACGTCGCGAAACCTGTTAGTCAGTCTCGATATTGCTAGTATTGGCGACATGGATGACGCCTTAAACCCCTACACTCCCGGCTCTGGCATCGCACCGACAGTTCTTACTGGGCGGGAGAGAGACCTTCATGCTTTTGACAATCTTGTCAAGCGCGTCCAGAACGGACTACTTGGCCGTCCGATGCTGCTCGTTGGCTTGCGTGGAGTGGGTAAGACGGTGCTGCTCAACCAGTTAAAAAGGAGGGCTGACCAGGCGGAGTGGTTGACAATCAAGTTTGAGGCTTCGCAAGGGGCACGTGGACGCGAAGGCGCCCGCCGAGCTCTTGCTCAGGGTTTAGCAAAAGCCTCTTTGCGCTACCGGACAAAAGCCCAGGTTTCTGAGGGCTTCCGCCATATTGCTGCGGCTGTCAAATCCTTTTCACTTTCGGTCGGACACAACATTATTGACCTTGGAGTTGAAATAGGAGACATTCCGCCGGCAACGGGAAACCTTGAGCTTGATCTGCACGACGTGGTTGAGGCCGTCACCACCACGCTCCTCAAGGAGGGCAAAGCCTTAGGAATCTTCATCGACGAAATGCAAGACCTTGATGAGGAGTTGCTCGAAGCGCTCATTTCTGCGCAGCATGAATCCGGGCAACTGGGGTTGCCTTTCTACGTCATCGGCGCTGGACTTCCAAGCTTGCCCGGTATTTTGGCAGAGTCTCGCTCTTACGCAGAGCGAATGTTCGAGGTGCACCACATCGGCAGACTTGACATGTATGCCGCGATTGCTGCCTTCCGCGAACCTGCGCGGAAGCAGGATGTGGAATTCGACGATGAAGCGGTGGAGTATCTAGCCGATGTGTCAGGGCAGTATCCGTACTTCATTCAGGAGTTTGGTTCGCAAATGTGGCGCACTGCGCGTACCTCACCTATGGATTATGATGCTGCTCGTCGCGCCGCGCGGCTTGGGATTGAGCAGTTGGACCGCGGATTTTTTCAAGCCCGGTGGGACCGCGCTACTCCAGCTGAGCGGGACTACTTGACCGCGATGGCAAAGGTTGGTGGCGAGGAAATCTTGAGCAAAGATATCGCGGATACCCTAGGTAAAGACACGAAGAAGTTAGGTCCAGTACGGGCCAAGCTCATCAGTAAAGGGTTGATTTATGCCCCAGAGCACGGAAGGGTGAGCTACACCGTGCCGAATTTTGATGACTTCATCGCCCGCCAGAACGGATAGCCTTAGAGACATGTCCAGCTCTACCGATGCTCGCCGCCAAGAGGTCCTGCGCGCCATCGTCGCGGACTACATCGCCTCCCAATCACCCGTCGGCTCGAAGGCCCTGCTCGAGCGCTACCAGCTGGGTGTGTCCTCGGCGACGATCCGCAACGACATGGCCGTGCTTGAGGCCGAGGGCCTCATTGCCCAGGAACACGCCAGCTCCGGGCGCGTGCCCACGCAGAAGGGCTACCGCCAGTTCGTCGACACGCTGCATGACGTCAAGCCGCTCTCGGCAGCAGAGCGCCGCGCCATGCTCACCTTCCTCGAAGGCGGGGTGGACCTAGAAGACGTGCTGCGGCGCTCCGTGCAGCTGCTGGCCCAGGTGACCAAGCAGGCCGCGGTTGTGCAAATGCCGAACCTCAAGGTCTCTCGCGTCAAGCATTGCGAGGTCGTGGCGCTGTCCCCGGTACGCCTGCTGCTGGTGCTGATTACGGATAATGGGCGCGTCGATCAGCGCAATGTGGAGCTGGCGGACATCATCGACCCGGAGCAGACGCTGCGCCTGCGCGATATTCTCAACACCACCCTGGAGGGCAAGACGCTCACGGATGCCTCGGTGGAGCTGGCCGCGCTGGTCAACGACGCCCCGGCCGACATCCGCCCCCACGTCCTCAAAGCCGCCACCACACTCATCGAGACCCTGGTGGAGCAGCCCTCCGATCGCCTTATTATGGCCGGCACGTCGAACCTGACGCGCGTGGCGCTGCCGGACGGGCTACCCTCTATCATCGAGGCTCTCGAAGAGCAGGTGGTGGTGCTCAAACTGTTGGCCCGCGTGCCGGACTTGGGCAACGTGTCCGTATCCATTGGTGAGGAAAACGAGGCCGACGAGCTGCGTCAAACCTCCGTGGTGGCCACACGCTATGGCTTCGGCACCGGCTCGCAGGCTGCGGCCCTCGGCGGCCTCGGCGTGGTGGGGCCGACGTATATGGACTATTCGGGAACAATCTCCAAGGTGTCCGCCGTTGCACGCTATGTGAGCGAAATCTTGGCGGGCGAGTAAGCTTGCCTGCCGGACTTATTTAGTACAGCAGTAACGAGAATGAGAAAAGGATGACAGTACGTGGCTCGTGACTACTACGGCATTCTTGGTGTAGAAAAGTCGGCCTCTGAAGCCGAGATTAAGAAGGCCTACCGCAAGCTGGCGCGCAAGTACCACCCGGACGTGAACCCGGGCGATGACGAGGCCGCGGAGAAGTTCCGCGAGGCCTCCCTGGCCCAGGAGGTTCTCCTGGATCCGCAGAAGCGCCAGATCGTGGACATGGGCGGCGATCCGATGGAGGAGCGCGGCGCGGCCGGCGGCGGCTACGGCGGCTTTAGCGGCGGCGGCCTGGGCGATCTCTTCGCCGAATTCTTCGGCGGCGGCGGAGCCACCCGCGGCCCGCGCTCGCGCGTGCAGCCGGGCGAGGATGCGCTTCTGCGCACCACCATTAGCCTCGAGGAGGCCTACAGCGGCGTTAAGCAGCAGGTCAAGGTCGATACCGCCGTGCTGTGTGACCGCTGCGAGGGCACCGGTTCGGAGTCCAAGGCCAAGCCGGTGACCTGTGATCACTGCGGCGGCATGGGCCAGGTTCAGGAGGTCCAGCGCAGCCTGCTGGGCAACATGATGACCACCCGCAATTGCCCGAAGTGCCAGGGCTTCGGTGAGATTGTCACCGATCCGTGTGGGCACTGCGGTGGCGATGGCCGCGTGCGCAAGCGCCGCGATATCACCGTGACCATTCCGGCCGGTATCGGCGATGGCATGCGTATCCGCATGGCCTCCCAGGGCGAGGTCGGCCACGGCGGCGGCCCCGCGGGTGACCTCTACGTAGAGGTGCACACCGAGCCGCACCCGGTATTTGAGCGCAACGCCGACGACCTGCACATGACGGTGCGCGTGCCCATGGTGGACGCGGCCTTGGGTACCTCCTGTGCCGTGGAGCAGCTGGACGGCGAGGAGCTGAACATCGACATTAAGCCGGGCACCCAGCCGGGCGAGTCCATCACCCTCGACGGCAAGGGCATGCCGCGCCTGCGCACCGATGGTTTTGGCAAGCTCTACGCGCACGTGGACGTCGTGGTGCCCACCGATCTGGATAAGAAGACCCGCGAGGCGCTGGAGAAGATCCGCACGGCGGGCCACAGCGGCGCCGAGGTGCACCGCGCCGGCGACGACCACGGCGAGTCCATCTTCACGCGCCTGCGCGATAGGCTGCGCCGCTAATGTCGCTGCCCGTCTTCGTCCACCCGGATCTCAGCCACGCCGCGGCCGGCGAGCCCGTGGGGCTGGATGGCGCGGAGGGCCGCCACGCCGTGACGGTCAAGCGCATGACACCGGGGGAGAGCCTGGTGCTTATCGACGGCTCCGGGCGCCGCGTCACCGCCACCATCAATAGCGTGCAGGGCAAGGACACGCTCGCCGCGCTGGTCGACGCCATCGAGGACACCCCCGAGCCAGCC
Organism: Corynebacterium axilliensis; assembly: GCF_046097495.1. NCBI lineage: Bacteria > Bacillati > Actinomycetota > Actinomycetes > Mycobacteriales > Corynebacteriaceae > Corynebacterium > Corynebacterium axilliensis. The sequence continues at coordinate 1,177,293 of NZ_CP175768.1, read as the reverse complement.
CCACGCGTGGTCGTGGTGCAGGCCATCCCGAAGTCGGAGCGCGCCGAGCTCGCCATCGACCTGGCCACGCAGGCCGGCGCGGACGAGTTCATTGCCTGGCAGGCGGACCGCTGCGTGTCCAAGTGGGATGCGAAGAAAGCGCCGAAGGCGCTGGCGAAGTGGGAGGCCGCGGCCCTGGCCGCAGCCAAGCAGTCCCGCCGCTCCCGCATCCCGGCCGTGCGCGGGCCGCTGAGCACGCGCCAGTTGTGCGAGGAGATCGCGGGCACGGGCGCGCTGGTCCTCCACGAGGACGCCACCGTCCGGCTCAAGGACCTCGACGACCTCGATGCCCCGGGGACCATCTACCTGCTGGTGGGTCCCGAGGGCGGCATCGGCGCGGAGGAGCTAGCCCGCTTACAGGAGGCTGGCGCCACGGCGATCAAGTTGGGGCCGGAGGTGTTAAGGACGGCGTCGGCAAGCATGGTGGCGCTGGCCAGCATCGGCACGCTGACCGCGCGCTGGTAGCCTTTTGGGCGTGCCTATTATCACCACCAAGTTCGATCTGGATTCCGCCTACCTGGCCACCGTGCTAGGCCCGGCGGACGATAACCTGCGCGTGCTGGGCAAGCTTGTCGACGTCGACCTGTTCGCCCGCGGCACCACCGTCACCGTCAGCGGCCCCGACTTCGAGGTGGCCCGCGCGAAGAAGGTGCTGGAGGAGCTCGAGGCCATCGCGCGCCGCGGGCACCCCGTGAGCAAGGACACCGTCAAGCACACGCTCGACCTCGTCGCGGTCGAGGCGCCGGAGTCCGTCTCCCAGGCGCTGGCGGCGGACATCGTTTCCCGCCGCGGCAAGTCCGTGCGCCCGAAGACGGTGGGCCAGTCGCGCTACGTGCAGGCCATCGATGACAACACCATCGTCTTTGGCATCGGCCCGGCCGGTACCGGCAAGACCTACCTGGCCGTGGCCAAGGCCGTCCAGGCCCTGCGCGCCAAGCAGGTCAGCCGCATCATCCTCACCCGCCCGGCGGTGGAGGCGGGGGAGAAGCTGGGCTTCTTGCCCGGCACCCTCAACGACAAGATCGACCCCTACCTGCGCCCGCTGTACGACGCCCTGCGGGACATGCTGGACCCGGAGATGATTCCGAAGCTCATGGAGGCCGGCATCATCGAGGTCGCGCCCTTGGCCTACATGCGCGGGCGCACGCTTAACGACGCCTTCGTCATCCTCGACGAGGCCCAGAACACCACGCCGGCACAGATGAAGATGTTCCTCACCCGCTTGGGCTTTGGCTCCACCATCGTGGTCACCGGCGATATCTCCCAGGTGGACCTTCCCGGCGGCCAGGTCTCCGGCCTGCGCCTGGTGCGCCGCATCTTGCAGGGCGTGCCGGATATCCACTTCGCGGAGCTGGGCTCCGCCGATGTGGTTCGCCACCAGCTGGTGGGCCGCATCGTCGACGCCTACGACACGTTTGCTGAGCAGCAGGAGGAGAAGAAGTGAGCATCGAGTTTATTAACGAGTCCGGCTTCGAGGGCGTCAACGAGGAGATGCTCATTGACGTCGCCTCCTATGCCCTAGGCCGCCTGGACGTCAATCCGGACGCCGAGTGCACGCTGACGGCCGTGGACCTGCAGACCATCGCGGACCTGCACGTGCGCTGGATGGATTTGGAGGGCCCCACCGACGTCATGAGCTTCCCCATGGATGAGCTCACCCCGGGTGCTACCGGAGGACGCCCGGATGCCGCCGAGGCGGGCCCGGCCATGTTGGGCGATATTGTGCTCTGCCCCGAGTTTGCCCAGCGCCAGGCCACCGCCGCCGGCCACTCCCTGGGCCACGAGCTGGCCCTGCTCACCGTCCACGGCTGCCTGCACCTGTTGGGCTACGACCACACCACGGCCGCGGAGGAAAAGGAGATGTTCGGCCTGCAGAACGAGCTGCTGGCGGACTGGTACGAGGACCTGGACTCCCGCGGTGTGAGCTACCAGCCCAAGCCTTCTGGCCCGAAGGCCTTCCCGGATGCCGCCGAGCGCGCCCGGCTGGATGAGGAAGTGCCCGGCGGCGGCATCTAAACCCTCCCAACGTTGAGGTGTCCTGCTGTGCGTAGCACAATGGAGGGCTATGAACATCCTCTCCATTCAGTCCCACGTTGCCTACGGTCACGTTGGCAACTCCGCTGCCGTCTTCCCGCTCCAGCGCGCCGGCCACGAGGTGTGGCCCATTCACACGGTGAACTTTTCCAACCACACCGGCTACGGCGACTGGGGCGGGCCGATGATTCCGGCCGATGACGTCACGGCCATCGTGGACGGCATGGAAAAGCGCGGCGCCTTCCCCCGCATCGACGCCATCCTGTCCGGCTACCAGGGCGGCCCGGATATCGCCGGCGCCATCGTAGATGCGGTGACCCGCATCAAAACCGTCAACCCCAAGGCCCTCTACGCCTGCGACCCGGTCATGGGCAACGCCAAGTCCGGCTGCTTCGTCTCCGACGAGATCCCGCCGCTGCTGCGGGACAAGGTGGTCCCGGTGGCAGACATCATCACCCCGAACCAGTTCGAGCTGGGCTACCTCACCGACTCCGAGGTCGGCACCCTGGACCAGACCCTAGCCGCGGTGAAGAAGGCCCAGGAGATCGGCCCGAAGACCGTGCTGGTCACCTCGGTCCAGCGCCCGGACACCGACGAGGACGAGATTGAGATGCTCGCCGTCGACGGCGAGCGCGCCTACCTGGTTGCCACCCCGAAGCTGCCGGTCAAGCGCAACGGCTCCGGCGATGTCACCGCGGCGCTCTTCACCGGCCACTACACCGAGACCAACGACGCCAAGGAGGCCCTCAAGCGCACCGCCTCCTCCGTCTACGACCTGCTGCACAACACCTACGAGGCCGACACCCAGGAGCTGCAGCTGGTGCAGTCCCAGGACGTCTTTGCCAACCCGCGCCTGCAGTTCCGCGTCGGGGAGCTCTAGCTTTTCTCTGGCCAGCAGCGCCTCGCAGAGAGCACCCCGCACAGGGCACCCCGCACAAGGCATTGGTCAAAAGGCGTTTTCACTGTTGAAAACGCCTTTTGTGCTGTCTTAATGGCGTTTTCAACCCCAAAGATGCCTTCTTGCACATGCCATTTAGCGGATGCCCTCAATCCCGTGTCCTCCGCGGACCGTTCACCAGCGCGGCACTGACCATAAGGTCCCTTTAGTGTGGTCCCTGTGCACCGTAAAGGGACCACCTATCGCGCGAAATCGGTCAACACATGGTCCCTGTACACAGATAGGGGACCAGAGTAGAAGGACCTTCTACCAAGCACACAGCGGGGGAGCGGGAAAATTGCACCCGTGCGTTATGATGAACAGCAATATGAGCACCGATTTTGACGCCGCCTTCGCGGACCTGCCTGCCGAGGGCGAGGCTGACGCCGCAGACTATTCGCAGTACACCAACACGCCCGAGGGCTTCCGCTCCGGCTTCGTGTCCTTCGTGGGCCGCCCCAATACCGGCAAGTCCACCCTCACCAACGCCCTGGTGGGGGAGAAGATCGCCATCACCGCGAACCAGCCGGAGACCACCCGCCACCCCATCCGCGGGCTGGTCCACCGGGAGGACGCGCAGATCGTCGTGGTCGATACCCCGGGTCTGCACCGCCCCCGCACCCTGCTGGGTGAGCGCCTCAATGAGGTGGTCAAGGACACCTACGCCGACGTGGATGTCATCGGCCTGACCATCCCGGCGGATGAAAAGATTGGCCCGGGCGACCGCTGGATTCTGGAGAACGTGCGCAAGGTCGCGCCGAAGACCCCCATCATCGGTATCGTGACCAAGCTCGATAAAGCCTCCAAGGGCCAGGTCGGCGCGCAGCTGCTGGCGTTGCACGAGCTGCTGAGTGAAAACAACCCGGAAGCCGTGGTCATCCCGGTCTCCGCCACCGAGCGCGTGCAGCTGGACGAGCTCACCCAGGTCATCGTGGACCACCTGCCGGAGGGCCCGAAGTTCTACCCGGATGACCACGTCACGGACGAGGCCCAGGCGGAGCGCATCGCGGAGCTTATCCGCGAAGCCGCCCTGGCCGGCCTGAAGAATGAGCTGCCGCACTCCGTGGCCGTCGAGGTGGATGAGATGCTGCCCAGCCAGGAGCGCCCCGGCGTGCTCGACGTCCACGCGGTGCTCTACCTGGAGCGCCCCGGCCAGAAGCGCATCATCGAGGGCAAGGACGGCCGCCGCTTTACCCGCATTGTGGGCACCGCCCGCAAGGAGATCATCCAGCTGCTGGGCCAGAACGTTTACCTGGACCTGCGCATCAAGGTGCTGAAGAACTGGCAGTCTGACCCGAAGATGTTGGGCCGCCTGGGCTTCTAGATGCGGGAGAATTTCCGGGACCGCGCCCTGGTCATTCGCACCTATGATTTCGGGGAAGCGGACCGCATCATCGTGCTGCTCACCCGCTATCACGGCTTGGTGCGCGGTGTGGCCAAGGGCGTGCGGCGGGCGAAGTCGCGCTTCGGCTCGCGGCTGCAGCTCTTTGTCAACCTCGACGTCCAGCTTTACCCGGGCCGCAATCTGTACACCATTTCCCAGGCGGACACGGTGGACTACTTCGGGGCGCGGATCATCGAGGACTACGACCGCTACACCGCCGCCTGTGCGGCCCTGGAATCCGCGGAGCGCCTCGCCGTGGCCGATCCGGGCGGGGACCCGTACCTCTACGAGGCGTGCGTCGACGTCCTCACCCAACTTCAGCACGGCGATCCCATGCAGGTGCTCGATGCCTTCCTGCTCCGCGCCATGGCCCACGCCGGCTGGGCGCCCAGCCTGTTCGATTGCGCGCAGTGCCAGCGCCCCGGCCCGCACCACGCCTTCCACCCGGCGGTGGGCGGGGCCGCCTGCCACGAGTGCCGCCCGCCGGGAGCTGCGGAGGTGGACCCGGAAACCCTCCACCACATGTGGCTTTTGGCCCACGGTCATCCCACCCAGCCCACGCATGCCCAGGCGCAGGAGGCGCATCGGCTCATCCGCGCGCACCTGCAGTGGCATCTTGAGCGAAGCGTTGGCGCGTTGGGGATCATGGAACAGTAGACTGTAGGGCGTGATTACGCCAGACCCGAACCGAGTTCTTCATCCGCCCGCTATCCCGCAGGAGTTCCTGCCGCGCCATATCGCGCTGGTCATGGATGGAAACGGCCGCTGGGCGGAGGAGCGCGGCATGAAGCGCACGGAGGGCCACCGGAGGGGAGAAGCGGTGCTTCTCGACGTCGTGGAGGCCTGCCTCGCCCTCGGCGTGCCCTACCTGTCGGCCTACGCCTTCTCCACGGAGAATTGGCGCCGCAGCAAGGAGGAGGTGCGCTTCCTCATGGGCTTTAACCGCGACGTGCTGCGCCGCCAGCGCCACTGGCTGAACGAGAGGGGAGTGCGCGTGGTGTGGGCGGGCCGCCGCCCGCGCCTGTGGCGCTCCGTTATTAAGGAGCTGGAGGCCGCCGAGGAGCTCACCAAGGACAACACGAAGATGACCCTGGTGATGTGCGTGAACTACGGCGGTCGGGCCGAGCTTGTCGACGGTATCCGGGAACTCGCCCAACAGGCCGCCCGCGGCGAGCTGGACCCGCGCTCCATCAACGAAAAGACCGTGGGCTCGGTGATGTATGACCCCGATATGCCGGACGTGGACCTGTTCCTGCGGCCTTCGGGCGAGAAGCGCACGTCCAACTTCCTGCTGTGGCAGTCCGCGTATGCGGAGATGATCTACCAGGACAAGCTCTTCCCGGACTTCACCCCGGAGGATTCTGTTTGCCGCGGTGGAGGAGTACGCGCGGCGCGACCGCCGCTTCGGCGGCGTCAAGAAGTAGGGGATTAGGACTTCTGGGTCTGGCGGGCGCGGCAGTCGGAGCAGATGCCGAAGATTTCGGCATCATGCCCGGTGAGCTCGAAGTCGAACTCGGAGGCAACCTGGCTGGCCCACTTCTCCACGGCACCGCCGTCGATCTCTTCGGTGCGGCCGCATTCGGTGCACACGAGGTGATGGTGGTGGTCCGCGGAATCGCAGTGGCGGTAGAGGGTTTCGCCGGAGGGCATGTGGAGGGCATCGACCGCGTCGATGTCTGACAACGACTGCAGGGTGCGGTAGACGGTAGTCAGGCCCACCTTGTGCTCGCCATCGATGAGTGCCTGGTGGATGTCCTTGGCGGAGGCGAACTTGTCGAGCTTTCGGAGAACCTCGACCACGGCGGTGCGCTGACGGGTGTTGCGCGCACCGAGCTTCGGGATGCTGTCGTGGATGGCCATGGTGGTTAGTTTATCAATACACTTCCATTAAGGGATAGCGAGAGGCTGCTAAGAGGTGGCCAAGGAGGCGTCGGCAAGCAGGGGCAATACCTTCGGCGCTGCCAAGGTGTAGCGGACCTCGCGGCCAAGACGCTCGCTGTCCACAATGTTCGCACGCTTGAGAACGCGCAGGTGCTGGCTGATGAGCGGCTGGGACTTGCCGGTAGCCGCGACGAGCTCGTGCACGTAGTGATCGCGGGCAGCCAGGCGCTGGATGATGTTGATGCGCAGCGGTGAATCTAAAGCGCTAATCACGGTGGCGGCGCTGTCAACATCGAAAGAGTCGAAAGAAGCGGGTGCTGTAGGGGCTTGGGTCATGCCATTCACCTTCAGTCATATCTATAGATGGAGAGATAAAAAGAGATATACATACTATAACGCATGAGTCGATAGAAATGTATAAAATGCAGACCGCTGTGTGAAAAATCAACGGGGCGAGGTCACGCTGTTGTCTGGCACACGCTAGACTAGTGCGCGTTGAAAAGACTGTCCCCTACCAAAGGAGTCCCTTTTACCATGGCATCCGTCATCGATACCGTTGTTAGCCTGTGCAAGCGCCGCGGCTTGGTCTACCAGGCAGGTGAAATTTATGGCGGCTCCCGCTCCGCGTGGGACTATGGCCCCCTCGGTGTCGAGCTCAAGGAGAACATCAAGCGCCAGTGGTGGCGCCACATGGTGCAGTCCCGCGAGGACGTCGTGGGTGTCGATACATCCGTGATCCAGCCGCGCCAGGTGTGGGTCTCCTCCGGTCACGTCGAGGTCTTCACCGACCCGCTGGTGGAATCCCGCCACACCGGTAAGCGCTACCGCGCCGACCACCTCCTCGAGGCCTACGAGGAAAAGCACGGCCACGAGCCGGCCAACGGTCTGGCGGACATCAACGATCCGGAGACCGGCCAGCCGGGTGACTGGACCGAGCCGAAGGCCTTCTCCGGCCTGCTCAAGACCTACCTGGGCCCGGTCGATGACGAGCAGGGTCTGCACTACCTGCGCCCGGAGACCGCCCAGGGCATCTTCGTGAACTTCAAGAACGTCATGACCTCCTCGCGCATGAAGCCGCCGTTTGGCATCGCCAACATTGGTAAGTCCTTCCGCAATGAGATCACCCCGGGCAACTTCATCTTCCGCACCCGCGAGTTCGAGCAGATGGAGATGGAGTTCTTCGTCAAGCCGGGCGAGCACGAAGAGTGGCACCAGTACTGGATTGATGACCGCTACAACTGGTACATCGACCTGGGCATCAAGGAAGAGAACCTGCGCCTCTACGAGCACCCGAAGGAGAAGCTGTCCCACTACTCCAAGCGCACCGTGGACGTGGAGTACGCCTTCGGCTTCAAGGGCTCCAAGTGGGGCGAGCTGGAAGGCGTGGCCAACCGCACCGACTACGACCTGTCCGTGCACGCCAAGGGCTCGGGAGAGGACCTGTCCTACTTTGACCAGGAGGCCGGCGAGCGCTGGACCCCGTACGTCATCGAGCCGGCCGCCGGCCTGGGACGATCCATGATGGCCTTCCTGGTGGACGCCTACGACGAGGAAGAGGCTCCGAACGCCAAGGGCGGCACCGACAAGCGCGTGGTCCTGCGCCTGGACCGCCGCCTCGCCCCGATCAAGGTGGCCGTGCTGCCGCTGTCCAAGAAGGAAGAGCTGTCCACCCCGGCCCGCGAGCTGGCGAACAAGCTGCGCGCGCACTGGAACGTGGACTTCGATACTTCCGGTGCTATCGGCCGCCGCTACCGCCGTCAGGACGAGATCGGCACGCCGTTCTGCGTGACCTTCGACTTCGACACGCTGGAGGACAACGCCGTCACCGTCCGTGAGCGCGACTCCATGGAGCAGGAGCGCGTCAAGCTGGACGAGCTTGAGGCGTACCTGGCTGCCCGACTGATCGGCTGCTAATGCACTACACCAGCTGGGACCGCACCGACGCGAAGAACCCCGTCCTCCTCGTAGAGGAGGGGCCGGCCTCCCTGGGCATGTTCCAGGAGCGCTCCGCCGATGTGGAGGGCGACCACTGGCGCTTGGCTCTCGACGATTTGGGGGCCTCCATCACCCTGGAGGATGACCGCGTCTACCGCCTGGCCGGCAACGTCAAGCGTGATAAGCGCCTGGAGGCCTCCCTGGACGGGCGCACGTTCGCCTTCATCAACGAGGCCGGCGGCGACTGGATTGTGGAGGATGTCGAGGGCTACAAGGTGGCCCAGTTCTCCTCCAAGAACTCCGGCGTGCGCAAGGCCATCCTGGAGTTCGACGGCGAGCGCGGCGACGATGAGGGCGATCTGTCCCACTCCGAGGTCGCCGGCCTGAGCTGGTTTACCCGCGTGATTCTGGAGGCCAAGACACGCAGCATGGCCATCCCGATCATCGTCACACTGGTGCTGCTGTCCATCGTCGCTGTGGTTACGGTGTTGCTGTAATGCAGCGCTGGGTGTGGCAGGGCAACGCGCTTGTCGACGCTGAAGGTGAGACCCTCGCCCGCATAACGCCGGCGGGCCTGCGCGTGGGCTCGCAGGAGCTTTCCTTCGACCACACTCCAGGCGCGCGCCGCTTTTCTGTGAGCGGCCCCGGCTTCTCGGCCGCGCAGGCCGGTTTTACCGTCACTACGCTGCGCGCGGAGTGCGAGGGCCGCGAGTACCGCCTGGAGCGCACGAATCCCTTCCGCCGCTCCCGCCGCATTCTGCGCGACGGCGAAGAGGTCGCTCGGACCACGCCGCGCGGGCGCGACCTGGAGGTGGCGGTGGGCGAGCTGCCTGCTACCGACGCGGCCTTTTTAAGCTACTGCTGCCTGCTTCTCGACGGCTCCACCCGCCCCCTTCGCACCTAACCCACCCTTCCGGGGTGCCGCCCGTTTACGCGCCGAACCTATTCGCGAGCTTAGCTGCCAGCCCGCCTAAGTCCACTTCGCCTTCTTGCTGCCTGACCGGCCCTACTTTCTGCTCTCCCACAGACGGTCCTTCTAGTTTGGTCCCTCTACTCTGGTCCCTTATGAGTACAAAGGGACCATGTGACGCAGCTTCTCGTCTGATAAATGGTCCCTTTACTGGGCAAAGGGACCAGAATAAAGGCACCAAACTAAAGGAACCTTCCGCGATATGACCTGTACCGACATGCGAGTAGTGGAGTTTGTCTTCGAAGAGGAGCTCTCCGAGTGTGTTTGCTCGGCTTGGTATGCCGGTAGAAGGCATCTCGCAGAGGGCATCTGGTAAAAGGCGTCTTTGGGGCTCAAAACGCCATGTGGAGGGTGTAAAAGGCGTTTTTAGCGTTAAAAACGCCTTCTAGAAGATGCCTTTTGCAAGGCGCCTTTTGCGAGCTGCCTTATGGGACCGCCCGAATTGCGAGATACCGGGTGTGGGCCGCGGGTTTCGAGGGCTAGGCGCGGGGCAGGAGAGAAGTAGGAGGGCGGCTGGGGTAGCCGCCGGCGGAAAAAGGGGAGAAGGCGAGGAAGAGGAGCAGCGGAGAGGGCGGCTAGAAGGAGCCGCCGCGGAAGCCGCCACCGCCACCACCAGAGAAACCACCGCCGCCGAAGCCGCCTCCAGAGAATCCGCCACCGAAGCCACCACCGTGGCCGCGGGAGCTGCCACCGCCGAGGATCTGGCCGATAACCATGCCGGTGAGGATATTGCCGGCAGCATCGGTGGCTTGGCGGCGCTGCTGCTGGCGGCGGTAAGCATCCAGATCGCTCTTGGCGCGGTTAAGAGAGGTCTGCGCGGCAGCGGCAGCATCGCGGGAGAAGTTGAGGGCCGCGCGCAGGTCTGTGGAGGCGGCGCTCTGGGCTTGGGCGTGGAGGCGGGTGGCATCAGCCAGAGCCACGCGCGCTTCAGAACCGATGACGCGCCCGCGGGAGGAGAGCAGGTCCTCAGCTGCCTGGATGGAGGATTCCGCGGAAGCCATCTGCTGGCGGTAAAGGGAGAGCTGGCGCTCACGCGTGGAGTTTGTCTCGCGGACGGTGTCGAGTTGTTCATCCAGCTGGGTATCGATTGCCGTGAGCGCCGTGTACTGGCCAAGGGGGTCGGACTTCCCCTTGTCGCGAGCCTGGTCAACAGCAGTTCGAGCCAGCGAAAGTAACTCTTCCAAGGCGGACCAATCAGCCGGGGAGCCTTGAGCCTTGCCGCGCTGCTCGAGTTCACGGGCTTCGGTGATTTCGTCCTCGATTTCCTCAATGAGCGCCTGCAGGTTTGCCTTGGCTGAGGCGATGGAGGTCTCGGCGTTCTCTACGCCGGTGAGGAGCCGGTCGGAGATCTCGAGGGCGTGTTCACAATCGCGAATAATACCGACCAACGGTCCTTGCTGGCCGGCCGGCTTGGACTGAAGCTCGCGGCCGCGGTCGAGGAGTTTTTCGGCCTCGGTGAGGGAGACTTCCGCCATCTCTGGGTTATCCGCGATGGAGGAGAGCGCCTCTTCCGAATAGGACCCGCGAAGGGACGACAACGTGGCACTAGCCTGCGGCAGGCGGCCTCGCAGATCGACCGTGCGGCGCGTGAGCTCATCGAGCTTGGATCCGGCATTAATGAGCAGGTCACGCATCTGGGCAAAGTCTGCTGCTTGCTGGTCCAGGGCGTCATCGGCTTGGCCGCAGGAGGAGATGATCTGCACCAGCATCTGCCGGCGCTCGCCCTGGGAGGTGGGCAGGTTGTCATCGAGTTGCTGCTGCAGCTGGAAGGCTTTCTGCAGGGTCTGCATGGAGTGGCTCATGGCGCGGCTAAACGGGCGGGCGCGCTCCGGGCCGAACTCGGCCACCGCGATGTGGAGCTCTTCCTTGCCGCGGCGGATGGATTCATCGGTGGAGACCAACTCTTCTTGCGCAAGCTTGGTAAGAGTAGCCATATCCAACCGGTCCAGCTGTGCGGTATTGCCCGGCTCAATCTGGCGCGCTGACTCCAGCGTGGCCGCCGAGTCCTTCTTGGTCTTGCGCCGGTTCGCCACCGCGATACCACCGCCGGCCAACGCCAGGGCACCCGCGCCGCCAGCCAGCCACAAACCACCAGAACCATCGGAATCAGAAGAGCTGGATGAACCAGCTGAGCCAGAAGAAGAACCGGACGCGGCAGCGTCGACAAGCGCAAGCGCGGAGGGGCCGTACTGGTGACCGTCGGCAAGCTTGGCGTAGGCCGCGTCGTACATCGCGTTCAGGCGCCCGCGCGGCCACTCTTTACCCGTCTGCACACCCACGGTGGAATCATCCACGCCTACGACATAGGCCGCGGAGTTCGGCCCCTTGGCCTTCACAATCTCACCCGCATAGCTCTCCGCACCCTCCGGCAGCGAAGAGGCAAAGACCACGAAAATCACCACGTGGTGCTCCTGCTGCAGCGCGGAAATCTTGTCCTCCAACTCGGACTTCTCCGAGCTCGAGAGCACCCCCGCGTCATCCGTCACCTTGTCCTTAATGGAGGCCGCCTCGGGCACGGCAAGAACATAGTCCGCAGCCATAGCGGGGCTAGCAGTGGCCAACCCCAACACAAGAGCAGCAAGGGCGGCGCGACCAAAACGAGCAGCAGTAGTCATGCGCACCACGATACCTTCCCATTTACCGCTAGAGTGGTCAGGCAGTGAAGTACGTTATTGTCCTGGGTGCCGCGCAATACGACGGGCGCCCCTCCCGCATCCTGAGCGGCCGCGTCCGCTTCGCCGCCGAGTACGCCGCCGCGCACGACCTACCCATCATCACCGTCGGCGGCAAGCTGCCCGGCGATAGGTTCACCGAAGCCGGGGTGGCGAAAGCCTTGCTTGACGACGACCCCCTCAACGTCACCGCCCTCGAAGAAGGCCTCGACACCCGCAGCGAACTGGCCGCCGCGCGCGAAAAACTTGGTGTGAGAGAGGCCGTCATCATCACCGACCCGCTCCACCGCCTGCGCACCTTCCTCATCGCGCGTCAAGAGGGGGTTGCCGCCACCGTGCTAGGCACGCCCTATTATCCTTCGCCGCGTTTCTCCATCCCGTGGTGGCGCTACCTGGCCCACGAGCTCGGCGGCCTGGCATATCTGGGCGTGCGCACCGTGGTGGGGCAGGAGCGCTCGGCGGGCCTGCGCGCGGCGTTCTACCGCATCGAGCGCATTATCCGCCCCAACCAGGCGCTGCGCCACCGTGTTATCGGGGACTCCGCCTAAACTGGACAAGCGTGAGCTACTCCTATTCCGCCGACGACGTCGCCCGCTTGGCCCCCGAAACGCCGAAGGGCTCGGCCCTACTCACCACTGAGGAACACCGCGGGGTCTTCTCCCGCGACCGCGCCCGCGTGCTCCACTCCGCGGCCCTGCGCCGTCTAGCGGATAAGACACAGGTCGTCGGACCGCGCGACGGCGATACCCCGCGCACCCGCCTGACCCACTCCCTCGAGGTCAGCCAGATTGCGCGCAGCATCGGCACCGGCCTGGGCCTGGACCCGGACCTGTGCGACATGGCCGGCCTGACCCACGACATTGGCCACCCTCCTTACGGCCACAACGGCGAGAACGCCCTCAACGAGGTAGCCCAGGGCGGCTTCGAAGGCAACGCGCAGACCCTGCGCATCCTTACCCGCCTGGAGCCGAAGGTGGTCCAAGAAGGTCCGCGCGGGCTGACCAGCTTCGGGCTTAACCTCACCCGCGCTTCCCTCGACGCCGCCTGCAAGTACCCGTGGACCAAGACCGCGCCCGATGGCTCCGCGCGCCGCAAGTACGGCGCCTACGACGAGGACGCCGACCTCTTGGCGTGGCTGCGCCAGGGCCACGACGACGACCGCAAGTCCATGGAGGCGCAGGTCATGGACTGGTCGGACGACATTGCCTACTCCGTGCACGACGTGGAGGATGGCATCATCTCCCGCCGCATTTCACTAGGCGTGCTGTGGGATCTGGTGGAGCTGGCCCAGCTGGCGGACAAGGGCGCGAAGGCCTTTGGCGGCACGGCCGACGAGCTGCTGGAGGCCGCGGACCGCCTGCGCCAGCTGGATGTCATTAATGCCATCGGCAGCTTCGACTACTCGCTGCGGGACTACGCCAACTTGAAGAAGATGACCTCGGAGCTCGTCGGACGCTACGTGGGCGCCACCGTGACCGCTACCCACGCGGCCAATGCAGGGGCGCTGGGCCGCATGCACGGCGACCTAGTGGTGCCACCGGGTGCGGTTGCCGAGGTCACCCTGCTGAAAACCATCGCCGTTCTCTACGTCATGGATGAGCCCGCCCACCTGGCCCGCCAGGACCGCCAGCGCGAGCGCATCTACCGCGTCTACGACTACCTGGTGGCCGGCGCGCCGGGCTCCCTGGATGCCACCTTCGCCCTGTGGTGGACCCAGGCGGAGACGGACCTAGAGCGGGACCGCGCCATCATTGACCAGATCGCGTCCATGACGGAGTCCCGCCTGGAGCGCCTGGCGCAGCGCAGCGCGGAGCTCTTCGGTTTCCTCAGTTAGCGGGCTAGGCGCACGCCCTGGTCCTGCAAGACGGTGGCGATGCGCGTGTAGTCTTCCGCCGCCAGCTCCATGTTGGAGGCCACGATGGTCCGGATGTGCTCCTGGCGCAGGAAGTCCGCCAGGTCATCGAGGTTGCGCGGCGCGGACACGTCGCAGCCGTGCAGGCGGCCTAATGCGCCGAAGAAGTCCTCGCGGGTGCGGATCTCTTCCGTGATCAAAATGCGTTCCATGTGTTAGCTCTCCGCCTTCTGCGCCTTCTGCTCGGCATCGGGGATGCTGCAGAAACTCTCGTAGTGATCGTCGGTGTAGTACCAGACATCGGGGTCGGTCTCGCTGCCGCCGCCGGTGATGATGCGCTTGGCGCCGCGGTGGTCCAGCCCCGGGGTATCCACGGTGTACTCGCGGTAATAGTCTCGGGATTCCTGCGGCAGCCGGCCCTCGTAGTTGCCGAAGCGGGCGTTGTCATTGTCCGGGTACTCGTACGGTCCGCCCGCCAGGATGTCCGCCGTCGTGTCCGCAGCCTCCCGCGGCAGGGAGTCCATGGTGCAGGTGGACAGGGAGTCGGGGTTGCCGTGCTTGCCGACGTCCCCCTGGTCCCCCGAGCCATCACCTAAGTCGATGCCGAAGTAGCCGGCGACGAGGACGAGAACGGCGCCGCCGATGAGTGCCGGCAGCGACTTCCTTGTGGGCGAAGACTTGGCCATGCCCTACATCATTGCAGGTATGGGGACGAAAATGAAATCCCGTCCGCCCGTACTGTGAAATGAAAAACCCACGTCAGCGAGGTGTTGTTACCTGGGAATGGTCCAACCCCGAGAGTGGGTACCTGAGTGTCCGGCGGGCGGGGTAGTCTGTACGCATGGCACGAGGCAGAATTCCGGAGAGCGATATCCAGGCAATCCGTGAACGCGCGCCTTTGGAAGAAATCGTGGGCGAGTACGTGCAGCTCAAGCCCGCCGGCTATGACTCGCTCAAGGGCTTGAGCCCCTTTAAGGATGAGAAGACCCCGTCCTTCCACGTGCGCCCGCAGCGCGGCTATTATCACTGCTTCTCCACCGGCAAGGGCGGGGACGTGTTTAGCTTCCTCATGGAGATGGAGCAGGTCTCCTTCCCGGAGGCCGTGGAGGCGGTGGCCCAGAAGATTGGGTACCACATCAATTACCAGGGTGGCAGCACGGGAGCGCGCGATGAGAAGCCGGGTACCCGCCAGCGGCTCATCGCCGCCAACAAGGCCGCCCACGAGTTCTACCGCCAGCAGCTGGAGACCCCGCAGGCAGCCGCTGCTCGTGAGTTCCTGCTGGACCGTGGATTCTCCAAAGAAATTATTTATGACTTCGAGTGCGGCTATGCGCCCGAGGGCTGGGACACCGCCACCAAGCACCTTCTGCGCATGGGCTTTTCCTTTGAGGAGCTGGAGGCCGCCGGCATTTCCAAGATGGGCAAGCGCGGACCCATTGACCGTTTCCACCGGCGTCTGCTGTGGCCTATCAAGGATCTTTCCGGCAACGTCATCGGCTTCGGCGCACGCAAGCTTTTCGACGATGACAAGTTGGGCAAGTACATGAACACGCCCGAAACCATGCTCTATCACAAGTCCAAGGTGCTCTTCGGCCTGGATCTGGCCAAGCGCAACATCGCCGAGCAGCACCAGGCAGTGGTGGTGGAGGGCTACACGGATGTCATGGCTATGTATGCGGCCGGGGTGAAGACTGCTGTGGCCTCCTGTGGCACCGCCTTCGGCGGGGATCACCTCCAGGTGCTGCGCCGCCTCATGCTGGATGATTCCTACTTCCATGGCGAGCTCATCTACACCTTCGACGGTGATGAGGCCGGCCAGAAGGCCGCCCTGCGTGCCTTTGAAGGCGAGCAGAAGTTCACCGGCCAATCCTTTGTCTCTGTGGCCCCTGATGGCATGGATCCGTGCGATCTCCGCCTGGAGCGCGGGGATGCCGCGGTGCGGGACCTGGTGGCGGACCGTATCCCCATGTTCGAGTTCGTCATCCGCTCCGTGATCTCGAGTTTTAGCATCGACTCGGCCGAGGGGCGCCTGCAGGCCCTGCGCCGCGCGGTGCCGGTGGTGGCCCAGATCCGAGACCAGCCGCTGCAGCGCGAATACGCCCGCCGCCTGGCCGGCTGGGTGGGCTGGCCCGACCCGGAAGAGGTGCTCTACCAGGTCCGCCAGGAGGCCCGGAAGCCCAAGAAGCAGGAGCGCCCGCGCTTTGCCAGCCTGCAGGAGACCTCTGCGCCCGCGCAGGCTAACGCCCCGGTGATGCACATCCCGGGCCCGCGGGAGCCGCACCTGTGGCCGCAGCGCGAGGCCCTCAAGCTGGCCCTGCAGTACCCGCAGGTGGCGGGCAGCTACTTCGACGGCATCCCGGAGGACGCCTACTCCAACGAGGCCTACCGCACCGTCCGCCGTGCCATCGCCACCCTGGGTGGGGTGACGGCCGGCGCGGCCATGCCGGAGGTGGAGTGGCTGGCCGCGGTGGCAGGCGAGATGCTCGATCTCACCGCCCGCAACTTCGTCTCCGAGCTCGCAGTGGAGCCCATCAAGCTAGGGGAGAGCGGCAACCCCGCAAACGATCTGGAGGCCTACGCCGATTCTGTGCTCTCCCGGCTGCAGGAAACCCGCGTGGGCGACCAGGTAGCCCAACTCAAAGCCCAACTGGGCCGCATGCGCCCCTCCGATGACGAAGAGTCCTATAACTCACTCTTCGCCGACCTCGTGGCCCTTGAGCAAGCCCGCCGCGAGCTCAATGACCGCGCCTTCCGCGGACCCCGATGACTCAGATAACTCACGCCCCAGCGAGGGCTCTAATCCTCGTCCGGCTCGTAGATGCGGTCCGCCTTCATTCCATCCGTGGCACCTTTGGTGCCACGCTTGCCGCGGTTCCCCTTGTTGTAATCCTTGAGCTCGCGCATCCGCGGCTCCGGGTCCAAGCGGTTGGCCACGGCCTTGCGCGCGGACTTCACCGCGGACTTGGTCACCGGGGAGTTCACGGCCTTTTCGTAGGCGCCCTTGATCTGGTGGTAGCGCTTGCGCCCGGCCTTGGTTCCAAAGACGTATCCGGCGGCGGCACCGATAACAAACTGGTACATGGGTAACCCGTCATCCCCTTCTCACAGCCGGCATGTGGC
Source organism: Corynebacterium axilliensis (assembly GCF_046097495.1). NCBI lineage: Bacteria > Bacillati > Actinomycetota > Actinomycetes > Mycobacteriales > Corynebacteriaceae > Corynebacterium > Corynebacterium axilliensis. Next base: position 1,160,469 of record NZ_CP175768.1, on the reverse strand, counting down.
GCCGGCGCAACGCGTACAACACTCCCACACACCCTACCTGTCTTTCGCGCGCCTGCACAGGGCAGGCGGGGAGAGGCAACCGAATGTGACCGAAGCACTTCCGCTGCGGCGTGTGTCACGTTAGGTTAAATACGTGGATACTTCGAAGCTTTCTCACGCGGTGCCGGCGGCCGTGGCCATGGCGGCACTGCTCACCGCCAGCCTGGCGCCGGGGGAGGCCCGCGCGCTGGCCTCCGGGGATTCCAGTGACGTTGTCACTGCGGAGGACTAGCGTTTACCGCGTTGTAACCCGCCGGCCACTTAGGTTGTGTAAGACCTACTTTATGCTTCATTCCCTCCGCGATTCCGCCAGTGCCCGGAGAATCACCCTTTCCGCGGCACTCAGCGCCTCCCTACTGTGCGCCCCCACCGTCATGCCCAGCTTTGCGACGGCACACGCGGCCGAGCTGCCCTTCACCGTCCCAGCCCTGGTGGAGCCCATGACCGGCTCCAGCATCGGTGACGCCCCGCAGCAGCACGCCGGCGCCCCGCAGCCCACCCCGTTTACCACGGACTACATCGCCGGCTTTCCTTCCGATGTCTCCTCCTACCAGTACGGCGTGTACTGGGAAGTGGTGCGGCTTTACGACGATGTGCAGAAGCGCCCTGACCTCATGGCCCAAGACCTGGACAAGGCGGTGGCGGTCAACAATGCCGCCGCGGGCGATCCGCAGCTTATCGCCCGAGCGCAGCACGACGCCGCCGCGGATACCGCCGGCGTGATGGAAGCCGTCTCCGACGCCCTGGGGCCGGAGATGGGCCGCGCCTTCCGTGACTCCCTGGCGGAGCACCGCCTGCCCAAGACCGAGTACCTGCTCGGTAACGGCTACCTGGCGCGCGCCGGGGGCCTGGCCAGCTCCACCTTTGCGGAGAAGTACTACTTCCGCGCCGCGCGTCCTTTCCAGCAGGCCCCGGACCGCATCCACCGCTACAACGACGGTAAGAAGGACTACTACCTGGATTCCCCGGCCTTCCCCTCCGGCCACACCAACCAGGCAGTGTGGGTCACCACGCTCATGGCCTACATGCTCCCGGAGTTTGGCCCACAGTTAGCCTTGCGCGGCGCGGAGGCCGGCAACCACCGCGTGGTCATGGGCGTGCACTCGCCCCTCGACGTCGTGGGCGGGCGCATGACCGGCCTGGCTGCGGCCGCCGACCGCCTCAACGACCCGCGCATGCGCGACGCCCTGGACCAGGCCGCCGCCGAAATCCGTGCGGAGATCCAGTGGCGCACCGGCAAGGACATCGCCACCCTGGCCGCGGAGCAGACCGCAGCCGGCACCTCCTACGCCACCGCAGAGGAGGCCGCTCAGCGCTACGCCCCGCTGGCGGACTACGACATGGCCACCGTCTACCATCCCGACGCCCCCATGATTGTGCCCCAGGCCGCCCCGGTCCTGCTCGCGTCCGCCCACCCGGAGCTCTCTTATGAGCAGCGCGCCGAGGTCCTGCGCCAGACCGCCACCAAGGCGGGCACACCACTGGACTGGCAGGGCAACAGCGGCTCCTGGCAGCGCATCAACCTGGTGCGGGCGCTGGGGGCGCAGGTGAGTGTGGATGAAGACGGGACTGTGCGTGTGACTGCGTAAGAATCGCGGGGCGGATTAATATACTGGCTTTTCGAATCCCTATCCTGTCGAAACAATTGAGTTCTGCCACGGAGATGCTCTTGGCATGAAAGTATTGGTCTAATTCGACTCCCTCTCTTCAAGGAGAACAATGCGCCGACCGAAGATTTTGACCGTCTATGGCACAAGGCCAGAGGCGATCAAGGTGGCTCCAGTCATCAAGGCTCTTGATGGTGATGAACGATTTGAGTCGGTGGCTATTTCTACGGGGCAGCACAAAGAGATGCTGGATCAAGTAAACGGCATGTTCGGCATTAAGCCTGTGTTAGACCTCCATCTCATGAAAAAGGATCAATCCCTCAACCAGTTGGTTTCCCGTGCCATTCAGGGGCTCGACGACGCCATCGCAAAGGTGGCACCCGATGCGCTTATTGTCCAAGGCGATACCTCCACTGCCATGGCCGCAGCCCTGGCAGGCTTCCACCGCGGCGTGAAGATTGTGCACCTGGAGGCTGGCCTGCGCACCGGTGACATCCACTCGCCGTTCCCGGAGGAGGCTAACCGCAAGCTCATCGGCCAGGTCGCGGAGCTGCACCTGGCGCCGACCTCCGGCTCGATGGAGAACCTGCGCCGTGAGAACGTGCGCTCTAAGGACATTGCGGTCACCGGCAACACCGTCATTGACGCCCTGCTGGAGGCGGCTAGCTGGGACACCGAGTTCCAGGATCCCGTACTGCAGGAGGCCGCTGCCTCCGACAAGCGCCTCGTCGTGGTCACCACCCACCGTCGCGAGAACCTCGAGGCGATGAAGGAAATTGGCGGCGCCGTCAAGGACCTGGCGGAGGCCTACCCGGACATCAACTTCGCGCTGCCGCTGCACCTAAACCCCAAGGTGCGCGAGGCCGTGCTCCCGGAGGTGGAGTCCCTGCCCAACGTCATCATCACGGACCCGCTGCCGTACGACCAGTTCACCAAGCTGCAGGACCGAGCCACCATCATCCTCACCGATTCCGGCGGAGTCCAGGAGGAGGCCCCGGCGCTGGGCAAGCCGGTGCTGGTCATGCGCCAGAACACCGAGCGCCCGGAGGCCGTTGTGGCCGGCACGGTGAAGCTGGTGGGCACCAACCGCAGCCTCATCGTGGCAGAGGCCAAGCTGTTGCTTGATGACGACGTTGCGTACCACTCCATGGCCAACGCCGTGAACCCCTACGGCGACGGCAAGGGCGCAGCCCGCGCGGTCGCCGCCATCGCGGAACTCCTCGGCGTGGGCGAGCGCCTGCCGGATTTCGATCCTTCCGCGGAGTCCTAAATCACCCCGGCCCATAGCCCCGGTAAAACCCCAGCGCGCAGCGTAGAATAAGGGGCATGGGAACACGGGATATTAAGTGCACGGACACGCAGCGACTGACGGCCTCACAGGTCTTGGCGGATGCCTTGTCGGTGGGGCAGCTCAAGGTTGCAGAATTCGATGAGCGCTCCGCCGCCTGCACGGCGGCTACCACGCGCGGCGAGCTCGTCGACCTCCTCGCGGACCTGGTGGAAGACCCTGACAGGATCCTCGTCGGCACCTCCGAAGTGGCACCACGTGCCGCACAGGAGCTCACCGAGAGCAGCGAGGCAGCAGCAACACCGGTGCAGCGCTCGCTGGCACAGGTCGATCCTTCCGTCCACGGCGCGCAGAGCCTCTCCGTCGGCCTCTTCGGCGGCACCACAGTCCGCGGCACCCCGATTGCCTCCCACCACACCACGCTAGGCGTCTTCGGCGGCATCGACGTGGACCTGCGCGGTGCAGCCCTCAAAGAGAACATCACCACCATCCAGGCTGTGGCCGCGTTCGGAGGGGTAGATGTGTGGGTGCCCGAAGGCTTCCGCGTTCGCGTGAATGGCTTCGGCCTCTTCGGCGGACACGACATCCACATTGAAGGCGGCGCGATTGACCCCGCTGACCTTCCCACCAGCGCCCCCGAAATTGTGGTGAACTGCTTCAGCCTCTTCGGGGGCGTGGACGTGCACGTGACCAAGCGCTAGGCCGCCACAACACAGGTGTCGGCGGCCTAGGCCGGTTAGAAGGGGCTAGAAGGGCAGGGGAATGCCGAACTGCTTAGCCAGAGCCCGAATCTGCGGCTCATAGGTGGTGACCGCTCCCGCGGCGAGAGCGATAGCACCGATCAAACCGGCGATGATGCCCCAGATGGTGGCGCTGGAGGACAGGGAGCTGGAGTCCGAGCCCTGCTGGTGCTTCGGCTGCTCAAGGTGTGCCTTGGAGTGATCCGAGGTTGCCCCCAGCGGCAGGCAGGCCTCCAGCTCGTCGAGGGTGTAGAACGTCGAGTCCTCTTCGATGGGCTCGCAGCCGTCGTGGAAGGCAATCTCCTTCTCGTTGTAGAGCATGCGCACCAGGGTGTCTCCGCGCTCGTTCTGGAAGGCATCCCATTGGATGTTTGCGCCCATGGGGGAGACCGTGTCGCCACGCCAGTCGGAGTTCTCCCAGGAGTACAACTCACCGGCAGGCGTGCCCTTCTCAGAGCCCGGAAGCTTGAGCAGCGCTGCAAGCGGGATGATGGTCTCCGCGTGCCCGAAGCGATACTCGGCGGCCACGTCGCCGCCTGCTGCACGGTCCTTGACACCTTGAATCATGTGCTTCAGCAGCGGCTCGTAGTTGTCGTAGGACACCGTCTGCCCCGCAATAGCCGGTCCCTTCTCGTAGTAGTCCTCCACGTCGAGCAGGTAGGCAAACGTCGGGCCGCTGGCATCATCCATGTACTGGTCAAGATTCCAGCCTTCGGCCGGCGTCTTGGCCTCGTGTGCCAGGGCCGGAGCAATGATGTAGAGGTTGTAGAACTGCAGCGCCGCATCCACGATGCCCTCCACCGACTTCTCCTTGTTCTCGCGCCCCACAAAGCTGATGGAACCATCCTCTAGACCCGCGATGAAGTCCTCGGTGAAGATCTTGCGCAAAAGGGTGCGCGACGCGTTCTGAGAGGCCGGCTTGGCGTAGGCTTCATCCACCTTGGCCTCCAGTACATCGGAGTCCTTCCACTCGGAATACTTCTCATAGGACGGCGAATTCTTGTCCTTGTGCGCGTGCATGAGGTCCGTACGCGTCTCAATGCTGACGTGGCCGTCCTTCATGCCATCTACTAGGTTGTCTGCGAGCTCGGGCTCCTCTTCCAGCCACGCCTGGCCAAAGCTCCACCCTGAGTCATTGGCCCGGTCCGCCCCGGAGGAGATGTACTTGACCTTGAGGTTCTCCTTGTCAATATCCTCCAACAGTGCGGCGTTGCGCTGGGCATTGCGCTCGCCCACACCCTGCAGCTCCTCACGGCCCACTACCGTCAAGTTGCCGTAACCGGGCTCTTGACCGATGCCGCCGGCCAGTTCCTTGTTCACGGTGATCATGGCCTCGACCTGCGGGATAAGCTTCACACCCAACTCGGTGAGCTGACCATGCTCCTGGGCATAGGTGAGCATCTGCTGCGCCAAGTCGTCGTACTTGAATCCGGACAGCCCGCGGGAGCCGTGGCGGCCCACAGAGGACGTATAAATCTGGTGGAAACCCTCCGGGGCCGAGGCATACTCGGAGCCCTGCGGCTCATAGTGCTGCTTGGTGGAGTAGTAGGTGGAGCCATCAGCCGCCAGTGCGGGCACCGGGGTGACGGCACAAGCAACAGCAGTAGCGACGGCGAGAGCACGAATACGCATGAGAAAAGTCCTTCGTGAGAAACGGTGGATAGGAGACCACACCACGGTAGAAGAAGAACTTTGCGCGGAGGTTGCGAAACCGTGAACAGTAGGGGGCTCCGCAGACTCACTGCAAAACGCAAAAACCGCCTGAGAACAGGCGGCTAATTTTGCTCCTCCAACTGGGCTCGAACCAGTGACCCTTCGATTAACAGTCGAATGCTCTGCCAACTGAGCTATGGAGGAATATGTGTGGGTTGCAAGGCAGTCAATGCTGCTCGCTGCAACGAGAAGTAACTATATAGGTCAACTCTGTTCGTGCACAAATCGCCTGTTCAAGAAGGGAAAGTGTGCAAGTGATTCGTTTGAATCGTTCTTCAAAGCTAGGGTAAGTACGGTAAGTGAGTCGCTTGAGGACAGGAACTGGCTGTAGCTGGTACGTAGAGACGCTCCGAATTCTAGAACGGCAGAATAATCGGACTGTTGACCCTGTGTGCGTTCCCAAGTGTCCTGGGAAGCGGAAGGCTAATTAAATTTGCGAATCGTAGTGGTATCTCAGTACTGGGCCCCGGAGAATGGGGTGCCTCAGAGGCGGTGGACTTGGTTAAGCGAGCTCTTAACCCGAAAAGGTCACCAGGTTTTGGTCATTGCCCCTCCTCCACACTACGCGCGCAAGATCTCGTTTAAGACGTGGATAGGCAAACTCTTTAATAGTTCGGACAGTGTCGAGGTTGGTCCAAGTGGCGAAAAGATTTTTAGGTGCTTCTACCTTCCCGCAGGGCACTCATTGACGATGCGAGCTATAAGTCAAGCTGTTGCTGCGTTGGGATCATTGCTCACATTTATTTCAAAGAGGAAAGAGATCAAGTCGTTCCGACCGGACGTTGTGATCGGAACGGTACCTGCATTGCCTACGGCAGTAGTTGCGATGCTGGGAGCGAAAAGCCTAAATTTGCCATATGTTATCGATTTGCGCGATGCTTGGCCTGATTTACTAAATGAAGTGGATAAATGGAACAAGGGGTTGGGCCGAAGGTCGTTTAGAGAGCGAGTGCTCAGAAAAGGGCCGCTCCAGTTTATTAGCTTCTTGACTGCTAAAGCCATTGACTACTCGCTGAATCACGCTGCGGCGTTAATGGTTACTTCTGGTCTTTTTGCAAAGGAAATGCGGCAACGGCTAGTGCATAATCGGGCTCAACCGAAACCAGTTACAGTGCTTCGAAATGTCTTCCCGGTAAGAAGCGACGTTGCAGATGAAACAGAGCGACGATCGGTGAGTTCTTGTTGCGGAAACTCGAAGCGAGTTGCGGGGCTAAAGGTTCTCTATGCTGGTACATTGGGTCGAGCGCAAGGCCTAGAGAATACAATCTTGGCTGCAGAAATGGCGCTAGAACGAGGCGTGAATGTTGAGTTGCGACTCATTGGTGCAGGCGCTGCACGACCTGAGCTTGAAGACTTAGTTAGAAAAAGCCCCGCAGACGTTTCTATTTTGGATCGCAGACCGGCGGACGAATTGGGGGCATTATATAGTTGGGCAGATACCCTTCTTGTCCACCTGTCAGACTGGAAAGGTCTGGAGTATGCAGTGCCCTCGAAAACTTTCGAATTCTTCGAAATTGGCAAGCATATTACTGGAGTAGTGCGAGGGGAAGCTGCGGCACTCATTAAACAGCTAGAGGCTGGTGATGTTGTCGAGCCAGAGAATCCCGAACAGCTGGCTTCCTTGTGGTGTGAATTGGTCGAAGACCCCGGAAAGCTTGAAATCTCCGATAGTGCGAGACTATGGCTTCAGCATGAAAGAGAAGTCAACTCGCCCAAAAAGCTATACGACCTTTTGGAGTCTTTGTAAGAAATGATGAGGCTAGCAAACTTTGCCGTCCTGATGGTGACTGAACTAATTCTTGATCCAGTATCGCTGGGACGGAAAGCTGACAGATTTTTTTCTGGGAAGAACTTTCCTCTAATCAAGAAGGTCAGTTTCGAAAAGATATTCAGAAGTTTAAGTAGCTCTTCTCCCGAAACTGCGCACCTAGAAGATCTTCGGCTTTTCGCTGCTGCGGAAGAACGAGCGGCAAAAGTTTCTCTGATCCACCCAATCGGGTATTGGGAAAGATACCGGCTGATAAGGCGACTTGAACTGCTGGATTGTCACATTGCAGAATCGCGAGAAATTGTAAATAAGTCGGGTGAAATTCGCGTACTTCACTATTTTACGAATAGCTCGCCTTTTACGCGTTCGGGTTACACCGAGCGGTCCAGCCGGGTCATCGATTGTCAGAGAACTTCCAAAATCGAAGTCTTTGCAGCAACTCGCTACAATTACCCATTGTCAATCGGGGTTCTTAGCTTTTCCCAGCGTGACTCAATTGGTGGAGTAGATTTCTATCGTTTAGTTCCTGGCTGCATTTCGTTTTCAAAGGGTAGGCAAAAGCGTGATGCGGTTCGTGCACTAGTCGACCTGTGTCTGGAGCTAAACATCGATGTCCTCCAAACGACAACAGGCTTCGAAAACGCTGAGGTAGTTTCATTGGCTGCAGAAGCTGTAGGTATTCCTTGGACTTATGAGGTGAGAGGGGAACTTGAAGAGACTTGGGTATCCAAGCACTCAAACGAGGACCAGCACCTCGCTCTAGAGTCCGACTACTACTGCTCGGCTAGGAAGAACGAAGAGGAGGCAATGAGAATGGCCTCACGCGTAATTACTTTGAGCGAGGTATCGAAAGAAGGATTGGTAGATCGTGGCATCGATAGTCAAAAGATTTGGGTCATACCTAACGGGATTGACAGAGCTCTACTAGAGCGCGATTTTGCAAAGACAGATGCACGTCAGAAACTTGGACTAGAAGTAGATAGAGTGTATGTGGGGTCGGTAACTTCGGTTGTTGGGTATGAAGGTCTCGATAATCTAGTCCGCGCTTTAAAGTATCTACCAACAAACGTTTGCGGGGTAGTTGTCGGAGACGGAGAATCTCTGGCCTCGATTAAGTCTTTGGCTGAGACGCTGGGACTTGCAGATCGGCTAGTGTTCCCAGGACGTAAGTCGCAGGACGAAGCGCTGGCTTGGTATGAGGCTCTCGACGTCTTTACTGTTCCAAGACGAGATACAGCGGTATGCCGGCGTGTGACGCCAATTAAGGCTACGAATGCGCAGGCCCTAGGTGTTCCAGTGGTGGTTTCAGATTTGCCGGCACTGAGAGAGGTGACCGGTGGGTACGCTGTATTTGTCAGGCCAGAGGACCCAAGTGCCCTTGCAGAAGGAATTCTTACTGCACTCGAGGGTGATGCTCCTATCGCTCCGAAGGATTGGCTCGAGTCAAGGAGCTGGGAGGCAAACGGTGAGCGGTATAGCGCGATCTTGAGGGGTTCTGAACCTAATTAGTCTAAGTTGTAGAGTATAAGACTCAGAGTTCGTTGGCTTCGCTCGCTAACAGCGCAGTTTGAAACCCGCTAGTTGAGACAAGAAAGATGGGAGCATTTTGCAAGTACGAGGTAGCCGCATATCGATAGTCGGTTTAGGTTATATCGGATTGCCTACTGCCGTTATGTTTGCCAACGCGGGCTTTGCCGTCAGAGGTGTCGAACGAGATTTAGATAAGGTTGAAGCGATCAATTCCGGAACGCTTCATATCGACGAACCGGGCTTGTTTGAAGAGTTTACCAAGGCCTATGAAAGCGGCAGTCTAGTAGCAGGAAGTAACGCTAATGAAGCGGAAGTTCACATTATCGCTGTTCCCACGCCGATTTCTCAGGACAGACAGCTAGATTTTTCTTTCATTAGCAGTGCAGTAAGAAGCATTGCACCAGTGCTTAGGTCCGGGGATCTTGTCATCTTGGAGTCTACTGTTCCGCCGGGGACTACGGCCAAAGTGGAAAGCCTTGTCTATGAAATCCGCCCTGACTTAAGTATCGAAAAAGCCATAGAGTTTGCGCACTGTCCCGAGAGAGTGCTTCCGGGGGCTATAGTTCGTGAATTCGAATCAAATCCGCGTGTGGTCGGCGGATTGACCCCTTCAGCAACGGCTCACGCAGCTGAATACTATAGGCACGTGACTTCGGGGCAAGTGTTTGAAACCAGTGCCGAAGCTGCTGAGTTAGCAAAGCTGGCGGAGAATGCATACCGAGACGTAAACATTGCTTTTGCCAATGAACTTGCGACCATTTCAGATAGTTTTGGCGTGGATGCTCGTGAAGTAATCAAGCTCGCCAACGAACATCCGAGGGTTAACATTCTGCGGCCAGGAATTGGTGTTGGTGGGCATTGCATTGCGGTGGATCCTTGGTTTATCGTTTCCGCTGACCCGGAAAACGCGAAGCTTATTGCGACGGCAAGATCGGTTAATGATTATCAGCCGACACGGACGGTTAAAAAGGTTTTGAATCACTTTGAGGAAATTAAACCTCAAAAGGTTTACCTCTTTGGACTGAGCTTCAAGCCCAATGTGGGCGATGTAAGGGAATCCCCCGCCGTTGTAGTAGCAACAAGTCTAGCCTTAGAATTTCCCGCGATTGAGTTTGTTTTGGTTGATCCCCATGTGAGTCATGTTGACCAAGACCTTTCGATGATTCCGAACTGTACTTTTACTTCAACCGTTCCAAGCGTTAGAAGTGATGATTGTGTCATCTGTTTAGTAGCTCATGATGCTTTCCGTGGCCCGCTCGCTTCAGTTGAAGCTTCTCCTTACTTTATGGACTTAGCTGGTATTTTTAACTAGAGGAAGTATGACGCGGAAAAACATACTATTTGCGGGACATGATTTTAAGTTTTTGGACAATTTCATCAGTTCCGTACGTTCGCAGGGATGGAATGTTTCAATAGATAGGTGGTTCCGACACTCTAGGCACAATTGGTTGCATTCGATGTACCAACTGCAACGTGCGGACGTAATCTTTTGTGAATGGGGCTTGGGCAACGCGGTTTGGTATGGGCGCAATAAACGGCCAGGGCAGCTTCTACTTGTACGTGTCCACGCTCAAGAAGTCCGTGGTGGATACCTAGCGAAAGTGCCGAAGGACAAAGTCGACATGTTCATCTTTGTATCTGAGCATGTTAGAAGAACGGCGTTGCGAAAAGGGATGGTGGATGAGCACAACTCATTGGTGATTCCCAACGCTGTCAATACGCACCGACTTGCGTTGCCTAAAGATCGGAGCGCCGAGAAGACAGTAGCCATGGTGGGATATGTTCCGATGGCAAAGCGGCTTGATAGGGCTTTGGATTTGATTGCTGCTCTCAGGGAACGGGAGCCAGAGTATCGCCTAATTCTTAAAGGAAAGAAGCCAGAGGAGCTTAAATGGCTGATGCTCCGAGAAGAGGAAGTTGACTTCTTCCAAAGGCAAACCGTGCGGATGCGTGGCGAGCAACTATTGGAGTCTAAAGCAGTACAATTCTCGGGCTTTAGCTCGGACATGCCGAGCTTCTACAAAGGTGTTGGAAACATCATTTCAATGAGTGACTACGAATCATTTCACCTAGGACTTGCAGAAGGCGCAGCATCCGGTGCGACGCCAACCATTTTTAGATGGGAGGGCAGCGAAGAGCTATACCCATCGGATTGGATATGCGATTCTATAGAGGAGATGGCCGAAAGAATCGTTCACTCATCTGAGTGTCCGGATAATAGTGCAATCGAATGGGTCCGAGAAAGGTACGACGTTGACATCGTCTATGAACAACTGATGAATCTCTTGCATCGAGGAACTAAACCCTAGTGACTGATGTCAGAAGGGTTGGTATGCTTAGATGGTTCGAGTTCTCTGTAAATGAAAGGTTTCCCAGTGCAAAATCGCCGCGAATTGACTGTAAAGGCGAAGAGGAGAGCCAAGAAAGAAATTTTGAAGGTCGCTCCTCAACTTGCTGGCTCTCGCAATCGACTTCGTGCCGCTTATCGGGAGCTTAAAGGGGATAGCGTTTCAAACAATGAAGTGATAATTGAGACGCCCGTTGATCCCAAGGTGCACACTGGTAATAAATCGGCGCAGCCAAAGGTTCACCCTTTCGCTAACTCGGTAGACCCGCGTATCTTTGCAGGGGGAGTGGGGCCGAAGTTTGAATATGCCGAGCGAATTCAAAAGGCTCCGGGCAAGCTGGAGCATTTTGCGCTCCGTACTCGCAGCAAGGATATGCGCGATGTGTTTGCGAGGTCGGCAACGTCTCTCCAATATGACTATGCCGATGTCCTTCGGATTTTGCGCGCTCTCCGAGCTGGAAAGCTTGAGAATGCGCGAGTACCAAAAGCATGGAACCGGAAGTTTTTGCTTGCTTTGGCGCGGATTGTTGCAAATCAACGCTTGAGCTACGGGGATCTTGAAGACTCGGAAGTGATTTTCAACGCAGTCAAGCGAATGCATGGCGCCAAGGCTCTCGGTAAGACTGACTACTACATTTATGCGGAGGTTCTGACTGGGCTTGGACGAGCAGGCGCGGCCCATAGAGAGTTTCGGGACTCTCCGCAAGGGCGCAAAGATCCCGTGCAGACAGCGCTACTAACCGCCAATGCCCGTGCTTTAGTTGACGAGCCGAATTGGGACAATTGGGCTGAGTCAATCAATACAGTCTTCGCGCGTGACGGGTTGAGCCCAATCAGAGTTGAGCCTACTAGTGGTAGGACTCCTTTTGATTCTATTGAATCCACAATTGAGGCTCGGACGGTCGAGGGGCCCCTCGTAACGGTGTTTGTACCGACCTACAATAGAGGATCCCTGATTGGCACGGCGCTGAAGTCCCTTGTGCAACAGACTTGGAAGAATCTAGAGATCATCGTGATTGATGATGGTTCTGATGACGAACACCTTGAAACTCTGAAGGAAATTTGCGCAGAGTACCCTGAGGTAAAGGTGATTTACCAGGGGACGAATAAGGGAGCGTATGAAGCACGCAATACTGCGCTAAAGGTAGCCAAGGGAGAGTTCGTAACAGTCCACGACGATGACGACTGGTCTCACCCCGAAAAGATCCAAGTTCAGGTCGGGCATTTGATGTCTACTCCTGACGCTCTCGGCAATATTATCTACCATGCACGAGCGACGGAGGAACTGGCTTTCACTCGAATTAACAATAATCCAGTTTTCAATCAGCCGTACTTTGGCTCTCTTATGTACAGGGCCTCTGTATTTTCAGACTTTGGCGATTTTGATCCGATTAATCGGTCTGCGGACGCTGAGTTCCGCGACCGCGTCGTTGCCGCTACCGGAAAGCCAATCCCTGCAGTTTTGAGCGTTCCACTTGCGTTCATCCGTGCGCATAGTCATTCCTTGACTGCTGGCGAAATTTCTCGTGGCTACATCGATCCAGCGAGAACTTTCTACCAGTCTTCTTATGGTTATGCGTTTGAGGACAAAGCTCCGGATGTGTCTTGGGCGGATGTTGAATTCGCACACCCGTTGAACATGATCGATCCCGATCGGAAGAAGGACCACGGTAAGTTCGACGTTATCTTCGCTACCGATTTTGCCTTCCCCGGGGGAACGTCCCAGCTGACACTCAATGAGGTCGAGGCTGCAGCAGATCAAGGCTTGCGGGTTGGAATGCTCCTTTTGGCATCGCCTCTGAACGCTGGAAAGCCTGCTGTAACTAAGCGCACCACGCAGGTAGCGCTTCACGAGAACGTTGAAGTTTTGACACTGGATGACCGGGTTACCACGCCACTACTAGTTGTTCGACATCCTTCTGTCCTGCAGTATGCGGATAGTCTTTCTACCAACGTTAGGGCAGAGCATCTTCATATTGTTGTAAATCATCCCCCGATTTTGAAGGGTGGAAAAGGCGCCACCTATGACCTGGAAGACGTTAAGAAAAACGCGGTTAAATTGTTTGGCTTGGAGCCGCACTTCCACGCCGAGAGTGGCGTGACTTTTGCTCTGGCTACGGGAGTCACTCGAAAGAGCGAACTTGAAGACGAGCTTTGGCCTGGATTTACCCAGCCGGTTAGCGAGAACTTTGTGCACGTCCCAGACTTCAATTCCAAGCCGATTCTCGGGCGGCACTCGCGAGATTCTGCCTTGAAGTGGCCGTCGAAGAAGGCGGACCTAGAAAAAGCTTACACGGCAAATGAGAAGTTCGATGTTCGCCTAATGGGTGGAATTACTGACCTGTCCAAGGGAGCTCAAGGACTCTTGCGACAAGGAGCTGAGGTTCTTGACTTCGACGAGGTGCCAGTAGACGAGTTCCTAAAGGGAGTGGACTTTTGGGCCTACTTCCACTCTGACAAACTCACCGAGTCCTTTGGCATGTCGATTGTTGAAGCTATGGCCCACGGGTGCTTAGTAATTCTTCCGCCATATATGGAGAAGAATTTTGGCGATGGTGCTGTTTACGGTAGCCCGGAGGAAGTAGCTGCCATAGTCGACCGCTACTGGCGAAATCCGGACCTCTATAAGGAACAGGTTGAAAAGGGCCGTCAGAAGGTCGAAGAGATGTACTCAATTGATTCCTTTGCCCAGCGACTGCATCGTTACGCTCAACCCGGGGAACAGAGCGCACAGTGAATGTAGGAGCGTTTGCTTGAGTTTAACTCGCTCGTGCCAGTCAGCTCGCTGTTTCAGCTAGCGTTTAGAAGTTGAGTTTTGGGGCGACTACTGTAGTCGTTCTTAAACTCAACTTTTTATGTTTTGGTCTGAATTTAAATTCCGTCGCTGGTGAGCTAGACAGTAGCGCTCTGCAGCTTTCGATTTTAAACGTTTGAACGAGGAGCAATTGGAGGAAGTAGCATGTCAGATGCGAGGTTTGGAAACCAGTCTTCTGGGGATTTGGTACGGACGTGTTCTGGGTCGTTGGTACTGGGCCGAGGTGCGTCGACTCGCCCATTTGTTTCATTCGCCCGCCTCTACTAGGGCGGTAGTTTTGCACGTTTCGGAGTCTCCGATATTCATTCATAGGCCGTTGTTGAGGCGGCATACGGCTGAATCGGCTCCGACGCTGTCTGAGAGTGTGCCAACCCAGTAAGCGGCATCTGATTGTGAGGGGCACATGGAGTTGTTTTCCGCCGATATGCACTATGAAGGAAGGTCCCTAGCAGAACTAAGTACGCTGCTACCAACTACGCGGGCCCGTGGTACGAGATGCTCCAAATCGACGTTTGTGGTCGGGGTGAAACCAAATAGCTGCATTATTGCGAGGTCAACTCAGGGCTGACCCGAATCTAGTCAATATGAGGAAAAATCGGTCAGATTGCCGCTCGGCTAAAATAGCTGAGCAGCTACCAAATACCTTCGAAAATGGGACAGTGCACCATCAGGCAAATGCTATGCATTGAAAATTTCGTGCTGATGCGGGAAGGGGGCGACATGGTAGGGGATACGAGCTCAAAGTATAGAATAAAACGTCTTTAGAAATGAAATTTCGTGAATACAGCTTGGAGGCCAACTTCCTTGACTTTATTCGGCTTTCATAAATTTTGCTGCTTCTGTATCAAATAGAATTCTGTTCTGGGGATTCTCGCGCTTCATTCGGACTATGAAGCCACTTGCTTTTCCGTATTCCCGCATGGACACAAGTCGACTCCAGTGGTCGTACTGGCGGTTCACTACCTCGCACGGTCCGTCATTGATGATTTGACCTTTGTGTAGCCAAATGGCCCGAGAACAGTATTGTGCAATCGTCCTTGAAGAGTGGGCTACAAGAAAAACCGTACCGGCGCCTTCAATAAAACTCTCCATTCTCTCCTGGGCCTTCTGCTTAAACGTTGCGTCACCTGTTGAGAGAGCCTCGTCTACCAGCAGAATTTCCTGTCTCACGGCGGTAGAAATAGCAAACTTAAGCCTTGATTGCATACCACTGGAGTATGTCTTCATTGGACGCTCAATCGCTTCACCAATGTCGGACCACTCAGCAACCTGAGGTGAAAGCTCTCTTACTTGGGACCGAGAAAGTCCCATGGCTAAGAGGCCCAGTTCAATGTTCTTCATACCGGATAGTTGGGATTGCAAGGCAGCCGAGACTCCGAGCAATGTCGGCTGAGAAGACACTCGTACTTCGCCGGTAGTTGGTCTTTCGCCACCGGCAATAAGCTTCAGAAGTGTCGATTTTCCGGAACCGTTCTTGCCGATTAGACCGATGGACTCTCCTTTGGAAGCCACAAGGGATACGTCGTCAAGAGCGGTAACCGGTGCTGGCGACTTGCCAAATAGGGTCTTGCGAGAACGGTACTCTTTGGTTACGTTTCTAGCTACAATGGTTGGATTAGAGATGGTTAACATATCGTTCTTCTCCTCCCCAAAAGTAGACCAAACCGAGGATGAAAGTTGCAAAAGCCCACAGTGTGATATACACCCAGTTGCCGAGTGAAGGCGAAGTTTGGGACATAACCACCTCGCGCATGGCCGTCAAGTACTGATACACCGGGTTGTATGTCATTACGTTTTGTACGAAGACATGGCCGTTAAATCGTTCGACCGAGAAGAAGATTCCTGATAAGAAAAAGAGCCCTCTATTAACCAAATTAAAAAGGCTCTTTGTGTCTGGGATGAACGCTGTCATTCTCGCGGCGATCAACATTAGGCCCGTTGAGAAAATCGTCATTAGTCCGAAAATGGGTACCGTTAGTAGGAGCGTCCATGAGATTCTGAAGCTAGGTTCGAATGCCAATGCGATAACGACTGCTACTAGTGCTGGAACAATGGTGTCGTAGCAGTTTCTTAGTGACCTCGAGAGAGGTACTGCGGCCTTTGGAAAGCTAAAGCTAGTAATCATAGATTTCGACGACTGAAGGAGACCCGAACCCGAGGTAAGGCCCTGCGTGATAAAGCCAAAGAAGGTCACTCCAATAACCAGGAAGCCGACAAAATTTTCAATGCCTCGGTTGGTCTTTAGAACAATGCCGAAGACGAGTACATACAAGAGCACTTGCAGCAGGGGATTGAGGAGGATCCAAACGTTGCCCAAGAAAGTTTCGCGCCCGGAACTTAGGGCGCGGCTACGGGCATCAGCGTTGATGAAGCTCCTTCTCTGCCATAGTTTGGTGCAATAGCTAACGAAACTAAATCTTGCGTTAAGATCTCGGAGTCCCGTGGCGTCCACTAGATTGAGGACTGTTTGCCGGTCTTCTGATTCCTTCATCGTTTGTTAGAACTCATTCCAGTTGGCAGTATGGGGCCAAGACCTTGGCATGTTGTTTAAGGTCTTCGTAGAACTCTACCCTTGTCCCGTTATTCGTCGGGCTGTGCGCGCCCTTCCAATTACGATAGCAGCGTACTCGACGCCAGTCGGTAAATACCTGCTCAACTGAAGTTCCGACTTTGCGATGTGCGGTTCCTAATGGAAAAGTAGTTATCGTGCGATAGTATCTGGGTATGAGAGACAACCTTGTGCTAGCTGCGTCGAATCTTCCGTTGCCAGGAAAAGCGTGTTTCGGGTACGCGTGGGTCGGGGCGGACCTCTATTTTTGCGATGGAGAGAGCCGTGAAGCCCCCCAGCTAGAGTTGGGGGAAGATGGAGCATACGTCGCTGTGCTTCCCGGCTCAGAAAAAATCTCTATTGGAACTGATTTTTTTGGGTTTGGAAAAGTCTACCTATACCGTTCCGGAAACAATTGGGCCGTTGGTAGGTCGATGATGGGATTAGCAGACTACGCAGCGAGCTCAGGTTGGTCCCTGACGAAGGATTTCACGCAGCTGCAGTCTTGGTTCCTGCGTGGAAACGCGATGATAGGTGGTCAGTTGTCCTCGTTCCGCACTGTATTCAAGGAGATATCTTTAGTTCCTGCGGAGCAAAAATTGGAGATCGATCGTAATAAGCGTCTTGAGGTCTTGAGTCTAGCTCCGTCAGCGGCAAACATGAGTTACAGTGATGGACTTCAGTTCGCTCTTGAAGAAATGTGTTCGAGACTGCGGACCCTTTTGAAGTCTGAGATGCCTGTTTCGAGTGATATTACTGGCGGCCAAGACTCTCGGCTTATTTTGGGAGCGTTGGTAAATGCCGCCGGCAGTGATATCGATCTTGATGCGGCTGTTCGCTTCAAGAGCCAGGTGGGCTGGAAGCAAGACTATGCAGTCGCTACCAAAATTGCGAAGCGATACGGCATTGCTTTGAATAAGCCAGCCAAGAAGAGGGTAGAAGCAGATGTTGACTATGCATTAGAGCTTTGGAGACTCAATGACTTGGGAGTGTATAGCACGTTCTACCCGGTTCTGCCGTCTAGCGGTGAGATTGCCTTAAACGGTTGTTCGCCGGCGTATCGCCTTATATATAAGAACTCCTCCTTGGGGGATGAAATGAAAGCTAGCCGAACTGAATGGATTTCGGACGATGCGATCAAGGGGCTTGAAGCGGCTGCGCTTGATTCCCTAGCTGAGGTTCCGGATGACGGTGATCTTCGGGTCCGCCATTACAGCTTATTCCGCAATCGTATCCACGGCGGCCGACCAGCGTTGAGGGGGGCGGCCTTATCTCCGCTTAGTTCTCGTGCTCTTTACCAAGCTGCGACCTTGTTGCCGATTACGGCTATCGAGCGCTCGCAGTTTTATGCGGATGCGATGTTCAGTCTTGATCCTGAACTGGCAGAATTTGAATTCGATAAGCCCAGCAAGAATTGGACAAGTGAGCAAAAGTCGGCACTGACTAGAGTTTCCATCAGACAGCAATACATTCAAGGCGGCCAAGTACATGGAGCCCCTTCCGAAATTCCAGGGCGTTCTCCAAATCTAGAAACTCGACAGCATGATCGGTTAGCAGAAATGTATTATCGTGCTAAGCCGAAGGTAATTGGGCTGCTTCCACCTACCTTCTTGGACAAGGCCGATGAATGCATTGCCGAAATATTAAAAGGCAATCAGCAGTTTGCCCCAGTTTTAGGATTTGTGACAACTGTCATTTTGTACGGAGAAGTTGAGCGATTGAGCAACCCCAACCATTCTATTTCCGGAGGGAAAATCTAGATGCCCAAAAGTGAAGAGTATTTTCCGCAGGACAGTTCCTTGGCAAAACGGTGGAGGAACGAATTTGACTCTTGGATTGGCCAAAGCACGTTAGGCTACCAAGAAACTCTCGCAAAAATTCGTGATGAGGGCTTGAGTTTCGCCCGATTCGGTGACGGTGAAATGTTGCTTGCGTCCAAAGCTGACTTTAACCTTGGATTTCAAGAGAATAGTTCAATCCTTCGGAAAGAGCTCGACAAGATCCTTCTAAATCTTAATGATGGTCTGCTAGTCGGTATGTCGCCGTTCTGGCGAAACGAGCATTGGGACAAGGTGTTCGTGGAGGTGTGGCCGCACATGCGGGAGCTAGTGCCTCAAAAACCGACAGTATATGGATCTGCCTACGTAACTCGTTCGGCTGCGTTCTGGAAAGAGAAGCAAGGACTCGTGGACGCGTGGCGGTCAGTTTGGGACGGAAGAAAAGTAGTAGTCGTCGCCGGGCGACGGTCTAGGTTCGAGCTTGTTCCCGAGTTGTTTGACAATGTAAAGAAGGTCGAACTCCTAGAATCCGAACCTGTTAACGCCTATAAAGACATTCCTAGACTTGTCAGTGAGTTACGGGGGCGGAAAGACTCGTTGGTTCTTATTTCATTGGGAGCAGCGGCTACTGTCTTGGCATCCAAGCTTTCAGAGTCCGGTGTCCAAGCCCTTGATGTTGGGCATATTTCAAATTGCTACAACAATGTCTTTAACGGCGGGCCCACCCCGGAGAAGCTTCCCAGAATTGCTCCTTCGGCCCCGAAATAGTGGCTTCGAACTTGACAGTGTGAATTGTGTCATGAGTGGGATAAGGCTATAGTCCTATCGGCGACTTGCCATTGAGCTCACAGGTAATTTTACTTGAATCTGGTATTGAAAAATAGAGGTGTCGGAAATTGAAGATTGCAGTATTCGGTCTGGGATACGTAGGGCTTGCGAACGCGGTTCTACTGGCAAAAGATCACGACGTTTGTGCCGTTGACATTGACGAAAGAAAAGTCGAGCTCGTAAATCGCCGCGTGTCTCCGATTGCAGATACCGAAATCGAAGATGCTTTCGAGGGAAGCGATCTGAAACTGACTGCCGTCACGAATGCCAAAGCGGCCTTGGAAGGGGCACGGTTTGCAATTATCGCGACGCCAACCGACTATGATGTTGATAATGACTTCTTCAATACCAGCAGCGTTGAGGACGTCCTTAACCAGATTGAGCATATTGCCCCGACCGTAACTACGGTTATCAAGTCAACGATCCCCATCGGCTTCACTGAGCGCATGGAGTCAGTGCACCCCACGATGAAGTTGGTTTTCAGCCCTGAATTCCTTAGGGAGGGGAGGGCGCTTTACGATAACCAGCATCCCTCGCGAATTATTTGTGCATCTACGCATTCGGATGAGGCGGCTGAATTTGCCAAACTGTTGGCAACGAGTTCTTTGGAACCAGACGTTCCAACTCTAATCATCAATACGACTGAGGCAGAGGCCGTCAAGCTGTTCTCAAACACGTACTTGGCAATGCGAGTTGCTTATTTCAACGAGCTTGACACGTACGCCGCTTCACACGGCTTGAACACAAAGCACATTATTGACGGTGTGTCATTGGACCCTCGAATCGGCTCTCACTACAACAACCCCAGCTTCGGCTACGGAGGGTACTGCTTGCCGAAGGACACGCGGCAACTGCTTGCGAACTATAAGGGCATTCCCCAGACTCTTATTTCTGCCATCGTCGAATCCAATTCGTTGCGAAAGGAGTTCGTCGCCGAGCAGATTCTGAAGAAGAGCCCTTCTACCGTTGGCATTTATAGGCTTACGATGAAGTCTGGCTCGGATAACTTCAGGTCGTCCGCTATCCAGGACGTCATGAGCATGCTGCAAGACAGAGGCGTCAACGTTGTCATCTTTGAGCCGACGTTGGATGATGAAGCTTTTGACGGAATGCCCGTAATCAATGACTTCACCATGTTTGAGGAGAAGTCCGACGTCATCTTGGCGAATCGCTTGGACGATACTTTGAAGGCTTCTGAGGCATCCATCGTGACCGCAGATATTTACGCCCGAGATTAATTCGGCGCTATCGGTCCAATTTCTTAACTAGTTTCTGGAGATCTGATGTTTAAATCTGTCGTTGTTCCTGCAGCTGGCATGGGCACTCGCTTCCTGCCCGCCACGAAGACTGTTCCAAAGGAACTCCTCCCAGTGGTCGATACACCCGGAATCGAGATGATTGCGGAGGAAGCAGCCACGGCAGGTGCAACGCGATTGGCCATTGTGACGTCGCCAAGCAAGCAAGAGGTGCTTCGCCACTTTGACGAGTTCCCGGACCTTGTTGAGATCTTGCGCGCGCGCGGCAAGGACGAGCAGGCTGCGAAGGTCGAGCGTGCAGCCCAGATTATCCATCCCGTTGCTGTGATCCAGGAAAAGCCTCTGGGCTTGGGTCATGCCGTTGGCTTGGCTGAGCCGGTGCTGGACGACGATGAAGACTACTTCGCCGTCATGCTTCCCGATGACGTCATTGAGCCCACCGTCGCCATGAGCGAGATGATTCGTGTTCGCCAAGAGCGTGGTGGTTCCGTGTTGCTTGCGGTGGAGGTGGACCCGGCACACGTGTCGAACTATGGCGTGTTCGATATTGAGGACACTGACCAGGAGGGCGTGAAGAAGGTTGTAGGCATGGTGGAAAAGCCTGCCGCGGAGGATGCTCCGTCGAATCTGGTAGCGACCGGCCGCTACCTGCTGGACCGGGCGATTTTTGGCGCTCTGCGCCGCATCGAACCAGGCAAGGGCGGGGAGCTGCAGCTTACCGACGCCATTGACCTTCTCATCTCCGAGGGACACCCCGTGCACGTCGTCGTGCACAACGGTATCCGCCACGATTTGGGCAACCCAGCCGGCTTCATCCCAGCCAGCGTCGAGTTCGGCCTGCGCCACCCGAAGTACGGCCCGGCACTGTTCCGCGACCTAGAGGCGATCATGGAGAAGTACCGACCTGAGCTGGGGTAGCGATTAGTATCGCACTCCCGAATCTTTAGGTCTGTAGCGCGCTTAATTAGTGATCTCCAGACTTGTCAGATTCTCCTTGGGAATGTCGGCGTCGGCAAGCTCCTGCGCAGTCGGTGAATGGTCTGGGATGAAGCCAGCCGCCGGAGAAGACTACACTGCGGCAACACGTTGAAACCCTCATGGGGCTTCGCCCCAGCGGTGGGTGCGGCAATCGGTTGGGGTGCCTATATTCTGCCGTGCGACTGGATGCAGTAGGCGGGGCTTGCCGGAATGGTCATCGGCTTTGTCATTGGTGGTCTGATGATTGCCTTTATTGGTTTGAGCTACGATTTTACCATTCGCGCGTTGCCGCTGACTGGTGGCGGCGTGTCGTTCGCCATGGCGGCGCTCGGCCGGACTCATGAGTTTATCGCGGGATGGGCGCTCACACTGCGGTACTCGTGCGTCGTCGCGTTGAATGCGTCGGCGGTCACGCTCGTCTTCCGTGTCACGTTTCCTGAATTGGTAACGCGGGGCGCTTTGCAGCGTCGCTGGTTGGACCATCTATTTGCCCGAAGTAGCGATCTGCTCGCTGTTTATCATTTTGTTTGCGTGGTTGAACACCAAGGGCGCAGCACTTTTCAGGACAGTTCCAGTTCTTTGCAGTCGTGCTCTTGATTGTGGCAGTGGTGGTCATCGTGGCGTCGATGGTGATTTATTACATCGCTGAGCGTCCCGAGCTTGCCCCCGCTTTCCCAGTCGAGGTCGGGCCTGGCCCCCGGAAAGTAGACACGTCGGGGGTTAGCTATGCTGCTTGGGTCAGTGTAGCTGATGTGAGTGCTTCGAAGTCATCGGGGGCTAGAAGATTGCACCAGGAGTGCCGTCTGCGCGTGTTGTAGCGCATGCACCACCGGAAGACTTCTTGGCGGCAGATGATGGGATTGTCAAAGACTTTCCGATCACGCAGAACTTCACGCTTTAGGGTGGCGTTAAACGATTCTGCCAGGGCGTTATCGGCACTCGTTCCCACCGCTCCCATGGATTGGCGTACACCAAGCTGGGCGCAGTGGTCCCTAAAGGCTTGTGAGGTGTACACGCTGCCGTGATCAGAATGGAAAATTGCCCCTTTAAGGCTTCCGCGAACCTTGCTGGCATGAGACAAAGCCTCGATAACCAGCGATACCCGCATGTGATCGGAGAGTGCATGGCCGACGAGTTTGCGCGAGTAGGCGTCGATGACTGTGGCTAGGTACATGTTCTTGCCGCCCTTACACGGCAGGTAGGTGATATCGCCTACATAGACCTGGTTCGGCTTATCAGCGGTGAATTTGCGGCCTACTAAATCTGGCATGACTCGGTGACCAGGCCTGCGCCTGGTGGTGATGCATCGACGCCGTTTGGTAAAGCCTTTTAGCCCCATGGATTTCATGATGCGTGCGACCTTCTTGTGATTGATCGGGCCGAAATCCGTATCACTGTTGAGGCTTGCAGCGATGCGTTTAGCACCATAAAGCCCGTGCTCATCATCGAAGATGGTCTTGATTTTTGCGCCAATAAGAGCATCAGAGCACATCTTTAACCTGCGTTTATCGCGAGTGTTGGCCCATTTGTAGAACGAGGAGCGATTGAGCTTTAACACGTGGCACATCCGTGTGAGCCGAGTATTCGGTTCGGTGGTCATAGACAAACTGGAAGCGGATCACCAGCGTGTCTCTTCGGCAAAATATTTCGCGGCCTTGCGCAGGATGTCGCGTTCTTCGCGCAGCTTCGCGTTTTCTTTTTCTAGCTGGCGGATCCGCTCAGAATCAGTCGTCGCCTGAGCCTCATCGCGCAAGGTCTTCGTGCGGGCACGTTTGCCGGTGCCGTACTGCTTAAGCCAGGAGAAAAGTGAGGAACGATTGACTCCAAGCTCTGCTGAAGCCGCGTGAAGTGAGAGGTCCTCATTGTTTTCGTAGAGGGCCACAGCATCACGTTTGAACTGTTCGGAGTACCTAGGCATGGTGGTAGATTACCTTTCTTCCCAGCCCAACCGGGCTGGATATCAGGTGTCTACCTAACGGGGGTCAGGTCCGTCCCACCGGTGGCGGCGATTGTGACCATCATCGCCTTTGCCCCATGGGCCTACGTGGGGTTTGATTCTATCCCGCAGCTGGTGGGGGAGTTCAGTTTCTCGCCAAAGAAGGCATTGGGCCTTTTGATGCGGGGACTTATTGCGGCGGCCTTGATCTACTTGGCGATGATCCTCGTGACCTCGATCGCTGTGGGAACCGACCACTTTGCCTATGAAGAGGAGGCCTGGCCGTCGGCTGCAGCCATCAGTGAGGTAATGGGGCCGGCAGGTCTGGTACTCATGGTCGTGGCTGTCAGCGCTGGCGTCCTGACTGGACTTAATGGGTTCTTTACTGCAGCAAGCCGTGTGTTGTTTACCCTTGGTCGCGCCAACCTGGTCTCTAGTCGTTTATGTGAACTAAACGGCAAGGAGCACCGCGCAATGCAATTCTCTTGGTGTGCGCTGTGTGCTTGGTGACCCCGTGGTTTGGGCGCGCGGCCTTGACGTGGGTCGTCGATATGTCCAGTGCTGGCATCACGGTGGCGTATTTCTATACGTGCTTCTGTGCACGGAAGATTGCACGTACCGGACAGGTTCCTGGGATGGCCAAGCCGATTGCGCCGAGCAAGTCTTACGAGTACTTCGCGCTGGCTGGATGCATTCTCTCCGTCGGGTTCTTGGCGCTGCTCTTCGTTCCGGGTTCGCCTGGTGTGCTGGGGACTGCTCCGCTCATCGCGCTGGTGGTCTGGATTGTGCTTGGGCTGGCGTCGTGGTCCATTAAGAGCTGTCAGTTGAAGGATGTGCCTGAAGGATGTGCCGCCGGGGGGAGAGAGACGGCGGCGTTGATTTTGGGGTAGGTGGGTGCTGTATTCAGTCGCCGCTACGGTCAGTTGCCGTTGATTTGGTCCGCTAGTAGTTGGATGTGCTTGCTAAGTCGAGGCAATTTCGAGCATCGTAAAATCTCGGCACAATCGAGCCCCGAAACCCAGAACTTAAATCTGGAGTCGAGGCGCGGACTGTATGGAAACTGTTGGAAATTACAGCATTTTAAAGTAGTCCGTCGAGACAGCGCGAATTCGAAGACTTCCTCAGAGGGACGAAGTGCTCTGGTTTGGAGAAAGCTGATAATGACATTCACTGATAACGCGGCTTATAAAACTCTGCACCTTCATCGTTTCATGCAGCTTCTTATCTAGGGCTTCTCGTACCCAGTTTGCTTTACTGGCTGTGATAGAACGGTCAAAATCTTCTAGTTCGCCTTCTGGGGGAAGGCACAACCCCGAATTCTTGAGAAGGAGATTCATTTCGCGGAGCAGTGGGGCCATGTAGCTTTCTGGAGTTACATGCTTCAATTTGCCTGCAAAAACCTCTCTCAATTTGTTATTGTAATTTTTTTCAGTCTTAGCGGGTAGGGGTTCCCTCTCAGCTACGGCTTTTTCCATTTTTTCTCTTAGTTCGATAATTCTCTGAAGGTCATCATTGCCTAGTTTTTCTAGAGTTTTCTTAAACTCGTTTTTGCTTACGATAATATCTGAATCTAAAATTGCAACCACGGGCGTTGCTAAGAGGGCTAGCAATTCTATAGTAGATGGGGCGTTACTTTTTCCACTTATATTAACAAAGTGGGGCGTAACCCGGCGGGAGATACTTTCTGGACCCTGTTGACGCCAATAGAAATCCAAGGATTCCTCATAGAATAAGGCGTCTGTCTCATTTTCTACAATTATTGCAACGTCAACGAATAATCCTTCTAAGATGGAAGAATGCCGAATGCGGCAGTGATTCTTGATGTTTCGATCAAAATCGGGTGGCACGAGTGTATAGTCAAATTGGCGTGAAATGTTACTGTTGGGGTCTCCCGCTCGATTAAGGCGGATTATCGAAAATGCTCCTTGTGACTTTCTTGATATTCCACTCAATAGGTTTCGGTCGTGTGTGGCGCAAAAAAATTGTCTTTTTTCGTTGACTGATATTTCCTTCAAAACTTCGCCTAATGCCGCTGCTTGAGGTGGGTGTAGAAACGCTTCAGGTTCATCGATTAAAACAATAGGCCTTGGGTCTGAGTAAATTCTGATTAGCAATCCAGCCACGCTTCGCATTCCCAATCCTTGGCGCCATAATTTCGGTGCTGTATTGAGTGTCTTCAAGTATTCGGGAGACATACCAGATTCAAATGACCCAGATGATCCAAACGCTTTACCCATCTTGAAGGCAATCTGTCCAGAGTCTGCCAGGTAGGCTGAGATATCCTCATGGAAAATTCGATTGAAGTAATGTGATACTTTTTTAATTAGTTTTTCGTTGCGGTAAACTCTGCTAAAAGAATTTTCCGAGCTAAGCTGTTTTGGATCTGCCTCGCTTACTCGAGATAGTGGGGCATCTCGACGGACGAATGAGCTTGTCCATGCCCCCAGACGTGAGCCTGCCTCGACAGTGGAAATCAACTCCTCAAGCGTTGTCGTCCCTCGTGTTCTAAAGTTCGGCAACGCCTCGGGTTCGAAAAATCCATATCTGTTTTCTTGACCTATAACATCGCGGGCAAGAGCTCGAAATTCGCTCTCTTGGAAGGATTTGATCGGCCCCCAGTCGATGCTTAGGTGCTTTGTTAGCCCCTCGTTTTCTTTAGTTACTTCCGAGTCTTCTCCGACCAATCTTGCTTCGAGTTGATCCAGAAAATGTGATTTTCCGGAGTTATTGGGTCCTACCACTACAACTAGGTTCCCTGCGCCGAGTGCAATCGATTCGTTAAGGAGCTGGATCGATGAGATGCGCGGATATACGGCAAAGTTGTTAACGTCCATAGGTGCAGTCTAACTGGATAGAAGGAGGGAACCGGCGTTCCTTGCAACGTAGACAGGGCGGGGTAGCCGAGTTTTGGCAGTCGGCAGCTGCACTATGTTCTTTAAAGTCATCAGCGCTAGTAGGACTGCACTCGGAGTATCGCTGGCTTGTCGTGTAACGAATGCACTATCGGAAGACTTGAGTTCTCTTGGCAGAAGATGACTTGATGGTGAAACGCTGCCCGTTCATGGATGACGCTTCATGGTTGAGACATACCGCTGAATGTAGTCCTGCTTCTTTCGGGCTGTTCCCGCACTGGTTTTTACCGGCCTTTCTGATGAGTGCCCGTCATGTAAGGAGCTGACGTGGCTTACTTAAAAAGGCCCTCTTGGAGTAAAAGCTACGGTGATCGGAATACGAAACTGCTACGCCAAGCATTCGGACCGACCACGTCATTGCTTACACAGCCGAGAACTGGTTTGAATTTCTATTCACGTAGTAAGGGCAGTTTATGGAGAATTCTCTTCATCGTCACTGTTGGTTATACTCGGCTGATTGATTCCTAATACAACACGGCCCATGAAATACTGGGAATGAGACTTTTTTCGAGGACTCCAGGGAGGGTGCTGAGATGTGGGCAACCTCAACGTCAAGATCGTCGATCGCTGCTTCGCGGCGGAGGCGTTCCTCAAATGCTTGAGTCGAATCTGAGAATATTTTGATGAAAGACTCGCCTGAGCGACGGTTGTAAGTGATTACAAATTTAGCCACTGCGCTGCTCTGATTCATCTGGCTGTCCAACAAGGATCTCAGTTGCTCACAGCCTCTAATCTATTAGGAATCGGTCATGGATAGGGTAGCTCTAGCATCCGATGCGAGTGAATCCCTGCTTGGCGATGGTCGAGCTTCTCTTTCTGAAGGCTGCGGCGAGGGCAGGGACGTTGGAATCGACAAAGTCGTGCACAGTGGCAGAGATGCTCTCTTTGTCATCGGTATCGCGAGTGACTCGGCCAACCTGCTGAATGACAACGCCGCGGAAGCTTACTGGTGCTGCGAGCACAAGGGTATCCAGCGCGGGAAGATCAATGCCTTCGCCAGCCACCTGGGACATGGCTAAAAGGACGAAATGCGGTGTTGCGGCAAGCTGCTCACGGACGGCTTGCCTCTCGCTTGCCTTTTGACCACCGTGTAGTTGCAGGACGGGGAAGGGAGCGTCGGCAAGCAGGGCGTTGAGGGCCGCGAGGTGTTCGCGACGTTTCACTAGGACGAGGACCGTGTGCTTATCCTGAGCTGCTTGAGTGATGACATCGGCGATGAGGCAGTTGCGGTCCTCATCGGCAGCCAGATCGGTGTCGAGGTCGGGCCAGAACAGGTAAGGGGAGTCGTAAGTGAACTCGGTGTTGTGGACTACGTAGTCGCGGCGTCCGGGGCGTTTGAGCTCGACGGTATGGCGGACAGGGCCGCAGATCAGGGGAAGCAGCTTATCGAGGCCGTCGGATCGGTACGGTGTCGCGGTCATACCGAGCATAAAACGAACGTTGAGGTGAGCTAGAACGTTGGTTAATCCGGCGGCACCGACTCGGTGGCATTCATCAACGATGATGTGGCCGTAGCTGGAGAGAAAGTCAGTCTTGGAATCGCTACGGCTGATGGACTGAGCTGTAACAATGTCTACGACTCCGCTGAGCTTCTTTTTGGAACCTGAGTATTGCCCAACCTGAACTTCCGGGAGGAACTGCTTGAGGGCTTGGCGCCATTGGGTAGCTAGCTCTCTCGATGGAACTATCACTGCGGTGGGGACCGAACGCTGGGCGATGATTGCACACGCCATGACGGTCTTTCCGGTGCCGGGAGGAGCAATGAGCATTCCGGACTTGTGCTTGAGCATCTGTTTGACGGCGGAATGCTGGTAGGGGCGTAGTTCGCCGGCGAATGATGCATCGATGCGTTGAGGTTTGGGCGTACGCCCGTGGCGGGTGACGGCATATCCGGCAGTCTTCAAGATGTCGAGGACGTCATCGAGCGTGCCGCGGTCGAGCGTGAGGACTTGGTCCTTCTCATCAAAACGTACGATGATCCGTGGAGTGCCGAAAGTGGAGAAACGCTGGGCCTGTTTTATATAAAACTGTGGGTTGGCAATAGCACCTAGGTGCCGCAGGGCTGTACGAGTGGTGGCGTCGACGCCTGATAAATCGACGTGGACGTGTGAATCGTGCGTGACGTGGACTTTTCCCGAGGCTTTGAGCTTCTTTAGTTCTGCGCGAGTGGGTGCCTGAGGAAGGGAGGTCTCGGGATCGGGCTGAAGCGCAGCGTAGATTCTCTTGAGCTCGGAAAGCGTTGACTTCTTCGTACTTGCCAAAGCCTCGAATTGGTCTGGCAATGGATGAAAATCATTGTCGACGAAGACTGTTGTGCCTTCGGATCGATGGTGGCCCGCTAATGGGAGGGCAATCAGGTTGCCGAAGCCACGGCTTTTCGCCGGCAGTGTGTCTTGGGATGGAAAGAATCGGTCGAAACTGGAGAAGTAGGAATCCGGGCTGGCCTTGGCAAGAAGCCCGATGCCTACAGAACGAGCGAGGCTGGCGGGAATGGGCTCTTCGAAGAAGAGCCAGACGTGCGCACCGTTCCCAGAACGTGATACTTCTAGGAGCGCATCGAGGCCGTGGTTCTTGCATTCTTCGGCGTAGGAACGAGCGGCTTGTTTGAAGTCGTCATCATCAAAATCGCAGACCAAAAGCCGGCAACTATCATCTGTACACAATGGATAAAGCCCGACGTGGAAGTGGTTATCTCGGCGCAAATGTCCTTCGATCACCTTCGGCGTCAATGGCTTCAGGTCAGGGTTTCTTCGGTCATAGTAGCCGTTGCTGGCCGGGTACCAGGCCTTCTTCTCCGCAGTATTTTTGGCCACTGCGTAGACGTCTTTCCTCCCCGAGAAGTAATCCATGAAGAGCGCAATCTTCTGCTCCGGTGAGCGCTTTTCAGAATGAACGGTAGTCGGCGGCGGTGAGTCTGAAGGCCTCGGGTGTGAAGGAGCATGACCGAGGGCCCGCAGTAGCTGGGCTACCTGGGACTCCAATTCGCTAACGCGGGTTTCAAGCGCTTGGAGGCGTTCCTGTTCAGTCATGGTGCGTGTTCCTTGTACGTCGGAACTGGTTTATAGGACGGCATGCGGCTAAAGGTCTTGTCCGTCCAACGTTGTATTGCCTAGAATAATCGCACGATCTGGCTGCCGGAACGCCGCACGCCGTCCGTAAGACTCCTGATTGGCCATTGGACCTGATGAAAATCCAGTTCGTGTTGAGTATCTAAAGCGGCGCTGAGGCGGATCAGCGCTGAATCTCTTGACTGAATCGGGCTACATGAGGAATAGTTTGAGCTAGGAGCAGCCCTACATCACGTACAGCTGCTCGACCCTCACCGAGGCTACTGGCAGGTGAGGGTCAATTAGTTTTGCGGGTTAAGGCCCAAATGTTTGGCTGGCTCGGCGTGTCGGTGCGGTTAGAATTGGCCTTTTGGGTGCCGATTGAAGAGCCCTGGGTTTGTTCCGTTTGAGTAGATGGGAAAATCAGGGACAAATCAAAATTTGGTCCAAAGATTTGAAGTTCGGTAGCACGCTTGCAGCTCCAGGGCGCAGGTTGAAATAGTTAGGGCCGTGGGCGCAGCTTAGGCCGCGTCCACCTGGTCGCCTTGTATCTCTACGCTGCCCATGAAGTACCGTGAATGCGACTTCCTCAAGGACTCCAGGGAAGGCGCTGAGATATGGGCAATCTCAACGTTAGGATCGTCAATCGCTGCTTCGCGGCGGAGGCGTTCCTTTAAAGCTTGAGCCGAGTCCGAGAATTGCTCTATGACGGACTCGCCCGAGCTGCGTCTGTACGTGATTATGAAATCAGTCATTAATCTGCTCGCTTTCGATAGGAAGGTCAGTAAGGGAGTCCTGTAGTTTTCTCAGCGCTTTGAGGGTGCCAGTGTTGTTCTCGGCTGTGTCGGCTAATTTTAACTCATAGTTCGCCATATTCGTATAGAACTCAGCTCGGATTCTGTGCATATGCGGGTCTACGGGGATGGCTCGTGATGTCGCGACTATGGACTGCAAGCTACTCTGCACTGTTTCGTATCCGTCTTCCAGATCGGACTCGATGTTGTAGAAATTTTCAGAGATTTCGAGTAAGTTTTCCCATACAGATTGTAAGACGGTATGTGCAGGACGGTAGTCATCTTCGTATCGGATTCGTCGGCCGGTAAGATCTGCCAGTTTTTCAAATGTATTTGCCCATTCAGCTTGTAGCTGGGTGCGCAATTGGATTTCCACGCGACCGGTAGTTTTACTCGTAACCCAAACATGTACCGCGCGGTATCCCCGCTGAGGATTCGAGAGGTAATTCTTGATGGTTACCTCCGCATTGGCTTGCTTGACTAAAACTTCAATAACCTGGGCAATCTCAAGAAGTATGGAGTGAGTCGCGCCCAGATCGAATCGAACACCGGCGAAGTCTTGCATCGCCGATAACCGGGATCCTCTGTTAATTTTGTCTGCAATCGATGACCTAGTCTTGACTCGGGCAGATTGCACGACCTCGAAAGGTCCTCGTCCGTCGACCTTTATGGAGCGAACTGCAAGCGAAACCAGCTTCGACGCCGCGTCTTTTAACCATTCGTACCAGGTAATAATTTCCTCTTGGCAATCCGGCGGTGTACTGCGCTTTCCTGCATAGAACTCCCCCAACTTATCTATCTGTGAGTTTGAGAAGGGACGTTTCTCACAAAGGAAGTTGGCGTCGATACTCGTTTCGTTGCTCACTGCTAGCCTTTCCCCGAGCCGGACACAAAGATTTCAAATGTGCACAGCCTCAATTTAATAGAAGTTGGTCAAGTATGTGAAAGGTCTAGCTTTCTCTCAAGTGAATCCCTGCCTGGCGATGGTTGTGCTCTTCTTTCCGAAGTATGTGACAAGGGCAGCGATCTTTGCGCTGAGAAAGACATGCACGTTTGCGGAGATTCATTGCTTGTCAGCGGTATCGCGGGTGATTCGGTCAAACTGCTGAATGACAACGCGGCGGAAGTTTACGGCGCGGCCAGCACAAGAGTACCGAATCCAGCAAGCTGTTCACGGACCTCTTGCCATTCAGAGACTATTTACCTGCAATGGAGCTGACGGACCGGGAGAGGCGTCGGCAAGCTTAGCGGTGGCAATGGACGCGATGGTGAGCAGACTGAAAGTAAGGAAGTCTACGTGGCGTGGATGATGCGGAAGCCGGACACGCCAAGGGAAAGCAGCCTCAAGCTCGCCGGACTGCAAGGACCACAAAAGCCTGATTACATGAATGTGTCCTAGGGCCAGGTGCGTGCTTTCATCTAGATTTCGCTTTCACCTCATGCCTTACACAGCGGGCGTTGGTAGCGTCGTATTACATACCGCATCAAGCACCCGCAGGAGGCCATTCTATGGACGAGGATATTACCGGGCTGCTCGTATGTGCCGGGGCAGTGCTTGTCATGGTGCTCTACTGGACCTACTACATCCGGGACGTGCGGAGGGAGCCCAGATCGGAGTCGTGGTACGACGCTGGCGACTCTATAGGTGCGACGAGTGACGGCGTCCTCTTTATCTATCCTTACTGCTCGCTCATTATGGGCGCTGCTGGTGCCGCGGGGTTGGTCGCGAGTGCTAATCCTCCCGAGTTTGTGCACATGGTGCTGAAGGTAGTGCTCACGGCAGCTCTCGTCATCGGAGCCGTTGGATTCACAGGAGCGGTCGGAGTTCCGCTTCCGTGGCCTTTTGTTCCGCATTGGGTCGTTGACATCCGCAAGAAAAAGCGCGCTCGACGGCGCGAGCGCAGAGAAGCCAAGAGAAGGGCAAAGGATAAATAGCGCTGGCGGCTTTCTCGGGGCGGAACGAGCGCGATGCGCCCGTTACGTGAGAAAGCTTCCGCGCCCGTCCGAGCACACCGCTGCGGCAGGGACCTAGTCCTCCGCCACGGTCACGTTCACGTCAATGTTGCCGCGCGTGGCCTTGGAGTAGGGGCAGGCCTCGTGGGCGGCGTCGGCAAGCGCCTGCGCGGTTTCCTTGTTCGCGCCGGGGATGGTGACCTCAAGCTCCACGCTGATGAAGAAGCCCTCGGAGCCGTTGTTGAGGGTCACGCGCGCGCCGACGGCGGAGTCGGTGATGTCCGCGCCCTTGTCCTTGGCCACCATCTTGAGGGCGGAGTGGAAGCAGGCGGCGTAGCCGGCGGCGAAGAGCTGCTCCGGGTTGGCGCCCTCACCGCTGCCGCCCAGCTCCTTCGGGGCGGCCATGGTGAAGTCCAGGTCGGAGTCCTGGACGGCGGTGCGGCCATCGCGGCCGGCGCCGGTGGAGAGTGCTTCGGTGGTGTAGACAGCGGTCATGTTGAATCCTTTCGTGCAAGGGAATTTGCAACAATGATTGTACGCTGCAAATCCGAAATTCTCAGGTGCCGGCAGTCACGAGCGTGCGCAGGGCGTCCAACGCTGCGCGGGAGGCGGCGGTGGAGCGCTGGCTAAGAGTGCTGCGGGCGGAGGAGAAGTTGGCCAGGCGCTCGTCGGCGCCGTGGGTAAGGCGGGATTCGCCGGCGGCGGTCTTGTCCACGGACCAGAAGCCGTTGGGGCCCAGGCCCAGCTCGCTGGCGCGCTCCAGGACGCTGTAGGTGTGGGAGGTAAACACCAACTGGGCACCGTGGACGTTGATGGTGGGGTCGTTGAAGGCGTGAATCATAAAGTCCAGCAGGGCGGGGCGCAGCGTGGCGTCGAGCTCGTCGGCAACGAGGATGCCACCGCGCCTAAGGACGCTGAGCAGCACGGGCGCGGTGGCCAGCCAGTCGCGCGTGCCGCCGGACTCATCGAGGATGCCCAGGCAGTAGTGTGCGTTCTCGCCGCGGTGCTCCACCACCACGGCATACAGCAGCGAGGTGAGTTCGGCGTCGGAGTAGGCCAGGGAGGCGTCGCCAAGCGTGGCAGCGCCGTCGGTACCACTCAACGCGGCGATGACCGGGCGCAGCTGCCGGAAGGAGTGCTCCGGGATGCGCTCCTGGTCCAGACGGACGTAGTAAATATTGGGGTCGGCGGCGCGCAGCATCGGGCCGGCCTCCTCCAGGCGCAGCGTGCCCTCCCGCATGAGCTGAGTGAGCCGCTCGGCGCTGCCGCGGGAAGCGCGGGAGTGGGGGAGGTAGGCCACGCTGTCCACCAGGGCGCGCGCGAGCGGCGCGAGCACGGGGTGCTCCTCCCGCAGACCCACGGACAGGATCAGCTCGGTGTGGGCCAGGGGGCCGAGCTTGTCGACGTCTCCCCGGGACATAAACGTCCGCGTCCACTGCGTTTCCTCCCCGCGGGATCGCACGAAGCACGGCGACCACCTACTGGATGGCACTCTGCTCAGCCACTCGGCGTGGACGCCGGTAAAGCTCCATTGGAAGCCGTAGAGGTAGCGCACCCCGGCGACGTCGAACTCCAGCTCAAACGTACTGGGCAGCGCCTGCGTGCGCGGGTCCAGGCGGAAGGGGTTGTGCGGCAACTGGTTGGGTGCCGCACCTTCAAGCCACGAGGTGGCCGAGGAGGCAATGGCCCGCAGCGCGAAGTCCAGGGCGTCCAGGACGCTGCTCTTGCCGGAGGCCGTCGGACCCACCAGCACCGTTACCGGCTGGCTCACCAAATCCCAGCCGTCCTCCGGCGGAGTGGAGTGCCGCCAGTGGTGATACAGAGAAAGCGTTTGGGCGGCGCGGATGCTGCGGAAGTTCGACACACTGAAGGAGAGGAGCCTCATGCAGGCCACGCTACAAGGTCGGGCGGGTGCGTGCGGGGGTTGTTGGGGAAGCAGCGAGGGCGATGGCAAATTGCTGTTTCCTCACCCCGCCGATTAATGTTGCGGGGAGCGGATTCTCCCCCGTGGCGTGTCGTGGCTGACTGATTGCCGGTACGAGTGCTCGGATGGGGGAAACGCGGGGCTATAGCTCAGTCGGTTAGAGCTACGGACTCATAATCCGTTGGTCCCGGGTTCGAGCCCCGGTGGCCCCACCACTGCGATGCTCATTCTGGGCGGATACTATAGCCCACATGAGTGTTGAGATGGACCCGTTGATCGAGTCTCTGTATTACTGGTCCGATATCATCGGTGTCCTCCTCATGGGCATGATTGGCGGCACCATGGCCCGCCAGCGCGGCTATGACATTGTGGGCTTCTTCTTCATCGCGATGTTCTCCTCCCTGGGCGGCGGCATGATCCGTGACGTGCTTATTAATCGCGGCACGGTGGCGGCGATGAGCCAGCCGGAGTATTTGTACTTGGCGTTCGCCGGCGCCATCCTTGCGCGTTTCGTGTACTTCAAGGGCAAGACCTGGGATTATGTGCAGTCGCATGGCGATGCGATTGTCTCGGCCCTGTGGGCGTCGACAGGCGCGCTCAAGGCCATTGCGTACGGCCTGCCGTTTATTCCCTGCATCATGATGGGCGTGTTCACCGCCACGGGCGGCTCCATGATCCGTGACATTGCGATGGGGCGCGAGCCGGCCGTCTTTGGTGACAACACCCCGACGGTCATCCCGGCGGTCGCGTGCGCGCTGGTGGTGCTGGGAGCGAACTCCTCCGGGGACTTGGCCTGGGGCGTCATCCTCGGCCCGATTGTCTCCTTCGTGCTGACCCTGCTAGGTATCTGGGTGGGCTGGCGCGTACCAGCACGCCAGGAGTGGGCGCCGGTCAACGACACCGCCGCGCACGTCATGGTCATGGCGCGCAAGGCGGAGAACAAGGGGCGTGCGGTGGGCCGCCGCCTAGAGCCGACGAAGCTGCGCTCCTGGCGGCACAACCAGATGGAGAAAGCCCTGCAGCGCCGCATCGAGCGCGAGGTGCGGGCGGGCAAGCGGCGAGCGGACGCGGCTGTTGACGCGTCCGAGTTCCTCGATTCCTTCAACGAAGAAGTCGCGGAGATGGCTCAGGCACAGGCCGAATCGCAGGCGGACAACCAGTCGGACTTCGGTGTGGACTTGACCGGTGATTCCTATGACCAGCCGAACCAGGCTGGGTCCTCGTCGCGCGAGATGTTGGACCTGATTTTGTCGGATGAGAAGCTCACCGATGAATTGGTGGAGAAGCTTGTGCGAAAGTACGAAAAAAGGGATGATTAAATGCTAAAGGCAGGTGATGAAGGTGATGAAGACACGTGCGCGCGTGGTGGCGGTGCTGACGGCGGCCGCGGTGGCGTCGGCAAGCAGTGCCTGCACCACGGAGCCCGACGCGGTGGACGTGTCGGGGCTGGACCTCATCACCACGGACACCTCTGACCCGCAGACCGCGCTCATCCCGGCGGATTCCGCCGACGTGCCGGGGCAGACCGTCATCAACCTGCTCTATTCGGGGCTGATGTACCTGGACAAGGACGGCAACCCGCACAATGACATGGCGGAATCCGTCACCCAGGTCGATGACACCACCTATGACGTGGTGATTAGGGATGATGCGGTGTTCGCGGACGGCTCCGCCGTGGACGCCCAGGATTTCGTGGACACGTGGAACACCGCGGTGCGCCAGTCCCTGCTGGCCGCCCATAACTTTGAGCCCATCCAGGGCTACAACGAGGGCCAAGACACCATGCGCGGGCTGAAGGTGACGGGGGAGAAGACCTTCCGCATTAAGCTCTCCCGGCCTACCGCCGGGTTCATCGAGCGCCTGGGGTACTCGGTGTTTTTCCCCATGCGCTCCGAAGACCAGGACAAGCTCAGCGAGCGCGGGGAGGACCCGATTGGCAACGGCCCGTACCAGCTGGCCTCCTGGGAGCACGATAAATCCCTCATTGTGGTGCCCAACCCGAAGTATGACGGGCCGCGCACCCCGCGCAACGAGGGCATCGAGTTCAAGGTCTACCGCGACGTCGATAAGGCCTACCAGGACCTGCTTGATGATGACCTGGATGTGCTCACCCTCATCCCGGACGAGCGCCGTACCACCTTCCAGGATGATCTGGGGGAGCGGGCGGTGAACCAGCCCACCTCCTCGATTCTGGAAATCACCATTCCCGCCAATGACTCCAACTTCCGCGGGGAGGCCGGGCTGCTGCGCCGCCGGGCACTCTCCATGGCTATTGACCGCGAGAAGATTACGCGCGACTTGTTC
This sequence comes from Corynebacterium axilliensis, assembly GCF_046097495.1. Classification (NCBI taxonomy): domain Bacteria; kingdom Bacillati; phylum Actinomycetota; class Actinomycetes; order Mycobacteriales; family Corynebacteriaceae; genus Corynebacterium; species Corynebacterium axilliensis. The sequence continues at coordinate 1,124,364 of NZ_CP175768.1, read as the reverse complement.
CACGGCACCGCGACACCCGCCCGCGGCTTCTCGGCCCCCATTGGCAACACGGAGCCGTCGCGGCCGCAGGACACGTCCTTCTTTGAGTACCACCCGGACCGCGCGCGGGAGCTGTGGGCCGAGGCAGAAAAGCTCGATCCGTTTGAGGGCACGTTCAGCGTGGCCTACAACAACGATGGCAGCCACGGGCCGTGGGTGCGCGCGGTGACGGACCAGAATCTCTGCCACCCTGGGGATCTCCGCGGAGCCGCAGCCCTTCGACACGTTTAAGGAGCTGCGCCACGAGGTCACCGCCCGCCACATCACCGGTGCCTTCCGCACCTCCTGGCAGGCCGAGTTCCCGGATGAGATCACCTTCTTAGGCCCGCTCTTTGCCTCCCACTCCGCGGCCAACGAGTCCGGGTTCAGCAGCTCCGAGTACGACGAGCTGTTGCAAAAGGCGGGCGAGGCGCGCACGAAGGCCGAGGAGCGCGAGTACTACTCCCAGGCCCAGGACCTGCTGGTGGAGGCCATGCCGGCCATCCCGCTGTGGACGCCGAACGCGGTGGGCGGCTACGGCACGGATATTCAGCCGGCGTCCTTTAGCTGGAAGCCCATCCCAGATTATCACAACCTGCAGCGCAAGTAGTCTCCCAGTCCGTTTTCAGCGGGGGAGACTACGCTGGCGCCAATGTTGAAGTTTTACCTTTTCGCCGTGTGGCAGGCCATTGTGGACCACGCCCTGCCGCTGGCAGGGATGCTGCTCACGGCGATTCTCATTCCGCGCATTGGCCGGCTGGCCGTGCGCATCATCGAATCCCGGCTGGATGAGAACCAGGAGACCACCAAGGCCCGCCTGGCGCTGGCCGGCGCGCTGGTCTACGTGGCCCAGGCGGCGGCGTACTTCCTCTTGGTGCTCGCCGCACTGTCCAACCTGGGCGTGCCGGCACTGGGGGCGGCCATCCCGGCCACGGTGGTTTCCGCCGCCGTTGGTTTCGGCGCGCAGAAGATCATCGGTGACTTCCTGGCGGGCTTCTTCATCCTGTCGGAAAAGCAGTTCGGCGTGGGCGATTACGTCAGCTTCGACGGCGTGACCGGCGTGGAGGGCACGGTGGTATCCCTGACGCTGCGCACGACGAAGGTGCGCACGCCCACCGGTGAGGTGGTCATGGTGCCCAATGGTTCCGCGGGCGTGGTGACGAACTATTCCCAGGAGTGGTCCCGCGCCGTGGTGGACATTGCCATCCCGGTGCACGAGGGCGAGTCCCTGCCGGAGATCACCTCCCAGGTGGAGAAGATTTCCCACCGCGCCATCCGCGGCGCGGATATCCGCGAGGATGTCGCCGGCGAGCTCGACGTCCTGCCGGCCACCGGCCTGGTGGCGCCGACGGCGGCGGGCCAGCCCTGGCAGGTTAAATACCGCGTGCTGGTGCAGGTCAACCCCGCGCGCCAGTGGGCGGTGGAGCGCGCCATCCGCTCCGCGCTGCTGGCGGCGTTCTGGGACTACTACAAGCTGCCGACGGCGGACGCCGTGCTTGACGACGTCTCCCCGGCCCCCACCACCGACGATGCCCCTTCTAATTCCGTGAGTACTGCCCCGACGGAGGTGTTCGCCAGCGCTGCGGATGATGCGGCAACGGGTTCCCCGGAGCAGACCGCCGCCACCGCCACGGCCACCGAGAGCAGCGACAACGGCCCGGGCAAGCCCGCCTTTAAGGAGACGGCCGAGGACGAGGAGGAGGACGAGCCGCGCCGCGGGATTTGGCGCGCGGATACCCCGAAGTCCAAGTGGGACTACTTCTGGACCTTGGGCGGGCGCGTGCGGGCGTCCACCACCGCGCTGTTTGCCGGCGTGGCCGCGGTGGGCCTGCTGCTGTTGGCCTCCGCGAACCCGGATGGGACGAGCGCTGGCTGGCTCTCGCCGGCGCGCTGGTCTAGCGGCAACGCCCCGGAGTCCTCCGCGCCGCAGACCCCGGGCCAAGATGCCGCCACAGAGCCGGGGGCCTCTACTGCGCCGGCGGAGCCAACAGCACCGACGGAGGCGACCGATACCACCGAGGCCACCGCCCCGACGGACACGATGGCGCCCGAGCAGCCCACCGGCACCACCGCGCCGACCGAGCCGACCACGGCGACCACGGCTAACCACGACCAGGAGAACGTTACGGAGCCGGAGCGCACCACCGCGCCGGCAGCGCCTGCCGCGGACGGGACGCACACCCCGGCGCCGGGAGCTACCGCGCAGACGGCCGCCCAGTAGCCCGATCAGTAGCCCTGCGCTCGGACTTTCGCGCTAGTCCACGAAGCCAGAGCCCGGGCGGAAGGTGAGCGCCACGGCCTCTCGGACCGGGGAGCCCGGTCTGAGAATATCCTCCACCCGCAGCCAGTGCATCCGGGCCTCCTCGCGGGTGATGGTGACGTAGCTATAGCCGTGGTTATCCAGATCTACGTGGCGGCAGTGCGGGTTGCCGGCCAAGAGGATCTGCCGGGCCAGCCGGGTCACCGAGTTGCCCTGCCGAAGGTGCAGGGCCTCGTTGATGTTGGGTGCGGTGACCGACGCGCACACCAACTCCGCGCCCACGATGTCGCCACCCTTAGAAATGGTGTGCGCCCACTCGGTGTGGATATCACCGGTGAGGAAGAGGGCGTTGGCGGGGGAGGCCTGAAGGACGTCGATAAGCGCCCGGCGCTCTGCCGAATAACCGTCCCACTGATCACCGTTGACGGGGATGCCCGTGATGTTGCTGGTCAGCGCCGAGGAGACCTGCCGGGTGGTGGCATTGTCCTGGAGGGTGACCAGGTTGAGCGGGGAAAACATGACGGAATTGCCCAGCACGTTCCACGCGGCCTGGGAGGTCTCAATCTTGCTCAGCAGCCAGTCATACTGCTCCGAGCCCAGCATGGTGCGGCCCTGCGCGTTGAAGGCCACGGGGTTCCAGGACACCTGCTGGTCGCGGTAGGTGCGCAGATCCATCATGGTCAGCTCCACCAAGTCCCCGAAGGTCAGCGAGCGATATAGGTGCCCGGCCTCCGAGGGGGACGTGGCGCGCACCGGCATCCACTCGAAGTAGGCGCGCATGGCCGCAGCCTGGCGCTCGCGCCACGGGCCCTCCGTGGCTGGGTCGTGGTTTCCGGCGCCGCCGGACCAGTTGTTGTTGGCAATCTCGTGGTCATCCCACACCGCCACCCACGGCAGCGCGGCATGCGCCGCCTGCAGCTCCGGGTCGGTGCGGTAGCGGCCGTAGCGGGTGCGGTAATCCGCCAACGTCACGATCTCGTGCGCCGGGTGGTGCAGGCGCACCGGGCCGAAGCCCGCGTGGGTCTCGGCGGCGTACTCGTAGAGGTAGTCCCCGAGGAAGACCATGTAGTCCAGCTGCCCGCTGCGCCCGCGCCGGGCGATGTCACTGTAGGCGGTGAAAAAGCCCGACTCCCAGTTGGCGCACGAGGCAACGCCGAACGTGAGCGAATCCGGGGAGGCGTCCGGCGCCGGGGCGGTCTTGGTGCGTCCGACGGGGGAGACCGCGCCATCCAGGGTGAAGCGGTAGAAATACACCGTGTCCGGGCGCAAGCCGTGCGGGTCCACGTGGACGGTGTGGTCGCTTTCCGCGGAGGCCTGCACGCTGCCGCGCTGGACCACCTGCGTCATGGCCTCATCGGTGGCCACTTCCCATCCCACCGTGACCGCGGGGCCAGCCCCGGAGCCCGGGCGCGCCTCCGGGGTGGGGCTCACCCGGGTCCACAGCACCACCGAATCCGGGATCGGATCCCCCGAGGCAACGCCGTGGAGGAAGGGCGGGGTGCCCTCCGGCGGCTCCACCATTCCCAGGGCCGAGGAGGTGGATGGATCCGCGGCGTGTGCGGCGGAGCTAGCAAGAGAGGCGGCCGTGGCGGTAGCCAGGCCCGTGGCGTGGAGGAGGCGGCGGCGAGTGAAAGAGCGGCGCATAGCTCTAAAGGTTTCTCGCTTGGGGGAGGCTCGCAACTTGGGGCGGGAGAATTCTTTCGCCGGTTAAGTGAAGTTTGCTTCGATGTTACGTGCTTTACGTGGCGGCCACCCCCGGGGTACCGCGTGATTCCTTTTCGGCGCTGAGAGGTCTATAACTAAGAATTATGAAGAAGATTGCCAGCGCTCTCATTGCTGTTTCCCTGCCGCTATCCATGACCATCCCAGCCTCCGCGCAGGCTGCCGAGCCGGCCGCTGCCGTCGGCGCGGTGGCCCCGGGCGCGGAGTCGCCCTCTGACACTGATGCGGCCAATCCTGCCGATGCCGAGCAGGAGGGCTCCTCCCAGGGTGAGAAGATCGCTCTGGGTGTGGGCATTACCGCCGCGGTGCTCGCCGCCGCTGCCGGTGGTGCGTTCTGGGCTGTGCAGCAGGGGCTGATTCCGAACCCGCTGCCGGGCGTCATTCCTTCGCCGGCGGCTCCTGCCCCTGCACCCGCGCCTGCACCTGCGCCGGCCCCGGCCCCGGCTCCGGCTCCCGCACCGCGCCCGGCGGCGGCCTACAAGAATTGCACTGATGTGTGGAACGCCATCAATCGTCCGATTCGCTACGGGGAGCCGGGATTTCGGTCCAAGTTTGACCGTGATGGCGACGGCGTGGGCTGCGAGAATCGATCCGCGCTAAAGCCCGTTAAGCTAGGGCGCATGAGCGCACTTTCCTCCCTTGAGTCCTGGCCCGTCGATACCGTTGCCGGTGCCCTAGTGCACCGCGGCGAGGTAGTGGAGCAGGTGGGGGATACCTCCCGCCGCTTCCCGGTCGCCTCCGTGACCAAGCTGGTGGCCGCCTATGCGGTGATGCTGGCAGTGGAGGAAGGTGCTGTGGAGCTGGATCAGTCCGCCGGTCCAGAAGGCTCCACCCTGCGTCACCTCCTGGCGCACACCTCCGGAGTGGGCTTTGATACGCGGGAGTCGCAGAAGCCGGTGGGGCAGCGCCGCATCTATTCCTCGGCGGGCTACGAGTGGGCCGCCGAAGAAGTTGAGCGCGCCACCGAGATTGCGTTTCCGGACTACCTGGCGGAGGGTGTGTGCCAGCCGCTGGGGATGCGCGCCACCACGCTCGAGGGCTCCGCCGGACACGGGCTGGTTTCCACGGTGGAGGACCTTGCCGCATTCGCCGCGGAGGTGCAGTCCCCGCGGCTTCTGGCCGCGCAGACGGTGGCTGAAATGCGCACCGTGCAATTCCCAGGCCTGCGCGGCATCGTGCCCGGCTACGGCAGCTTCAAGGACTGCACGTGGGGACTGGGGTTTGAGATTCACGGGGATAAGGAGCAGTGGATGGGGGCGCTGCCGGCGGATGCCGTTGGCCACTTCGGCATGAGCGGCACCTACCTGTGGGTGGCCGGCGAGTGGGCCATGGTGGCCCTGGCCGATAGGGACTTCGGGGACTGGTGCAAGCCGCTGTGGGCGGAGACGAACTCGGCGGTGTGGGAGGACCTTCAGCGTCGCTAGGTGGGCTGTCCTCCCCGTCGGCTGCTAGCGGGGGTGACGGAGGAGTATAAATCCGTGCAACTGTTGGGGTAGCGGAGTACTGGTGTTGCTGATGTGAATCATGTGGCGCCGATTGGCGGAGAAAGTCTCAACGTCAGATTGAGGCAGCGGGGGCTTAAGTGCAGGTTGAGGGTTGTTGGGGTGGAAGTGGCGGGGGAAAATTGTGGGCACATTGACGCTCACTGTCACTCAATGTGGCGTGAGATGACTAAATGACAAGGCAAGTTCGTAGGGGAAGACGAAGCTCGTCTTGCGCCGGGTCCTTCCGGCGTGCCGTCATTGATGTCAAAGGAGTCAAGGAGTGAATCTTCGCGTTCACCCGCAGCCGGCGCACCCGCCGGTGCTCAGCGCTGCGGAAGAATGGCCGAACCGTGCTAGCGGTGAGGTCTGCACTGCCGTGCTGCAGATTTCGGGCATGCCCCGCACTCTGCGCCCGGCCATCGAGCGTGCGATGGCGCGCTGCATTCGCACGGAAAGTGAGTTCATCGTTCCGGGCGATGACCCGCTGACCGCGCAGTGGTGCACCCGGTGGCACCGCGATGGCGGTTGGGATCCCGTCAGCGGGCGCACCACCCCCGCGGGAATTGGTTGCCACCAGGTCATCACCGGCACGCCCAGTGAGCTGGACGCGCTCGATAGTGCGGTGGGCCTGGTGGCAGGGGAGTACGGCTTTCACGCCGCGGTCACGCGCGCCTAGAAGCAACGCGCGTGCGCGTCCGCTGCTAGTCCTGCTCGAAGGGATCGAGGATGCGCTCCGGCAGGTCCGCCACGGAGTCGATGATGTGGCTGGGGCGGAACGGGTAGCGCTGGATTTCGCGGTTATCGCTGATACCGGAGCGCACGAGGATGGTGCGCATGCCGGCTTCCAGGCCCGACTTGACGTCGGTATCCATGCGGTCACCGATCATGACGGTGTTCTCCGAGTGCGCGCCAATGTTATTCAGCGCGCTGCGCATCATGACCGGGTTCGGCTTGCCCACGTAGTACGGCTCGCGGTTCGTGGCGGCGGTGATGAGGGCTGCGACCGCGCCCGTGGCCGGCAGAACACCCTGCGGTGCCGGGCCGGTGACGTCCGGGTTGGTCGCGATGAATCGCGCGCCGGAGCGGATGAGGTTAATCGCGGTGGTAATCGCCTCAAAGGAGTAGGTGCGGGTCTCACCCAGCACCACGAAGTCAGCGTCAGTATCGTTGAGAATCCAGCCCGCCTCATGCAGGGCGGTGGTCAGGCCCGATTCACCCACTACGTAGGCGGTGGACAGGCCCGCCTGGGTGGACAGGAACGCGGCGGTGGCGGTGGCAGAGGTCCAGATGCGCTCCGCCGGGATGTCCAGTCCGGTGTTCTGCAGCCTTGCGGCTAGATCCCGCGGGGTGGACATGGAGTTGTTGGTGAGCACCATGTACTCGATGTTGTTGTCCTTGAGCGCCTGAATGAACTTGTCCGCGCCGGGAATCATCTCCCCTTCCTTGATGAGGACGCCGTCCATGTCAGACAGATAAGAAATCACGAGTGTTCCTCCAGATAGTCAGCAAGTTCGCCCACGGTGGAAAGAGTGAGCATGGTTTCCTCATCAAGGCGTACCCCGAAGGATTCCTCGATGCGAACGGCTAGCTCGATGCGCTCGAGCGATTCCACCCCGAGATCCTCCAGGCGGGCCTCGCGCTCGAGGCCCTCGTCAACGCCCGTGACCTTGGTGATGAGCCGGGTCAGCTCGCCGTAAGCATCGGCAGCGGGCTCCTCACTGGTTGGGGCAGTGGCGCCGAATTTGGCGTGGAGTTGTGCGGAGAGGTCATTAGCCATGTTCTTCAGTCTAGTATTGAATCGTCATGGTTATTCGAGCACGCTCTTCCGCCATCGCGCGCAGCTGGTCACGCCGGGTCCGCCCGGCCCAGCGCCGCGTTGAGCATATGGTCCACTCTCAGCTACATGATCTCACCACGGAGCCGGGGCTAACTGGGCTGAGTGACTCAGGCTTCATCGAGCACGACGGGGTACAGGTGGCCTGGTACGAGGTCGGCCCGAAGGATGCCGCGGCCACCGCCGTGTTCATCCACGGCTACTGCCTGTCCGCGGAGAGCTTCTACGACCAGGTCAAGGACGTGCGCGCTCACTTCCCGCAGGTGCGGTGCCTGCTTGTCGACGTCCGCGGACATGGCCAATCCACCCACGTCACCCCCGCCGAGTGCACGGTGGCCGGCGCGGCGGACGACGTCCTCGCTGTTATTGCGCAGCGCGCTGCCGACGGCCCGTTGGTGGTCCTGGGCCATTCGATGGGCGGCATGATCGCGCTCAACCTGCTGCGCCGCGCCCCACGGTCAGTGGCGGAGCGGGTGGCCGGCATGGTGCTGGTGTCCACATCCATCCAGCGCTTCGCCGCGGCCGGCTTTGCGCGAGTCCTCGAATCCCACCTGATGAAGGCGCTGTACCGCGCCTGCCTGCGCCTGCCAGAAAAGGCCAATAGCGCGCGCTTCGAGATTGCCGCCGTGGTGGCCCCGGCCTTCGCCGCACTGCTGCAGGGATTCCCCCAGATGGACAAGCTCCAGTTCCACGTCTCCATGCTGCTCGATACCCCCATGTCGAGCTACGCCGGCTTCTTCGATGACCTCGTGGAACACTCCGAATTCGGCGCTGCGGCGCGGCTGCGGGACATCCCGGGAGAAATCGTTGTGGGCTCCGCTGACATCGTCACGCCCAAGCGCCAGTCCGAGGTCATCGCTCGCCACTGGCCCGCGGCCGCCCACACCGTCATTGACGGCGCCGGGCACATGGTCATCCTGGAAGAGCCGGCCGAGGTCTCTAAGGCCCTGGGCCGTGTGCTGGAGGCAGTCGTGGACAAGGCAAAGGGCCCTCACTAACGGAGAGCCTCCTCGAACCCGGGGGAGGGATCTGGGGAAGCTTCCATCAGTGAGGGCCCCAAGTAGTGACTAACTACTGCTCCTCGACATCAGACGTGGAGGAGGTAGCCGTCGGGTCATCCAGCTTCAGGTCGCGGGCAGCCTTCTCCACGACGGAGCGCTCCACCTTGCCCTCGCGGGCCAGGCCCTCGAGGACGGCGACGACGATGGACTCGGCGTCGGTGTTGAAGAAGCGGCGAGCGCCCTCGCGGGTATCGGAGAAGCCGAAGCCATCCGCGCCCAGCGTGATGTAGTCACCCGGGACGTAAGGGCGAATCTGCTCCTGCAGGTCCGTGGCAAAGTCGGACACGCCGACGAACGGGCCCTCGAAGCCCTTGAGCTGCTTCGTGGCGAAAGCCTCGGTCGGCTCCACACCCTTGCGCAGCGCCTCCTTGTTGCGGGCGGCGCCGTCGCGCGCCAGGTTCACCCAAGAGGTGACCGAGAAGACGGAGGCCTTCACGTCGAACTGCTCCGCCAGGATCTCCTGGGCGCGCAGCGCCTCGTAGACGCCCACGCCGGAGGCCAGGATGTTGGCCGGCAGGGAGCCGGACTCGGCGGTGTTGTAGTGGTAGATGCCCTTGTGCAGGCCCTCGACGTCCAGGTTCTCCGGCTCGGCGGGCTGCTTGACCGGCTCGTTGTACACGGTGATGTAGTACATGATCGGCTCGTTGTTCTCGCCGTACATGCGCTCGATACCGCGCGGAACCAGGTGTGCAATCTCGTAGCCGAAGGCCGGGTCGTAGACCTCCACCGCCGGGTTGGTGGACGCCAGAATCGGGGAGTGGCCATCCATGTGCTGCAGGCCCTCACCCGTCAGGGTGGTTCGGCCGGCGGTCGCACCAATGATGAAGCCGCGGCCCAGCTGGTCGCCGGCGGCCCAGAAGGCATCGCCCGTGCGCTGGAAGCCGAACATGGAGTAGAAGATGTACAGCGGGATCATGGCCTCACCCTGCGTGGCGTAGGAGGTCGCCGCCGCGGTGAAGGAGGCGGCGGCGCCGGCCTCGGAGATGCCCTCGTGGAGGATCTGGCCGTCGGTAGCCTCGCGGTAGGACAGCATCAGGTCGTGGTCCACCGGGACGTAGTTCTGGCCGCGCGGGTTCCAGATCTTCAGGGTGGGGAACCAGGAGTCCATGCCGAAGGTGCGGGCCTCATCCGGGATGATCGGCACAACGCGCTTGCCCAGCTCCTTATCGCGCATGAGCTCCTTGAAGGTACGCACCAGCGCCATGGTGGTGGCCACGTCCTGCTTGCCAGAGCCCTTGCGCACCGAGCGCAGCTTCGACAAATCCGGCACGGTGAGCGTGTCGAAGTTTTCGCGGCGCTCCGGCAGGAAGCCGCCGAGCTCCTTGCGACGCTCCAGCATGTACTTGATTTCCGGGGTCTCCGGACCCGGGTGGTAGTACGGCGGCAGGTACGGATCTGCCTCCAGCTGCTCGTCCGTAATCGGAATACCCTGCTTGTCGCGGAAGAGCTTGAGGTCCTCCAGGGTCAGCTTCTTCATCTGGTGGGTAGCGTTGCGGCCCTCGAAATTGTGGCCCAGGCCGTAACCCTTAATGGTGTGGGCCAGGATGACCGTTGGGCGGCCGGTACCGGCGTAGCTCAGCGCCTTGTCGTAGGCGGCGTAGATCTTGCGGTAGTCGTGGCCGCCGCGGCGCAGGGCCCAAATCTCGTCGTCGCTGAGGTCCTCCGCCAGCTTGAGCGTGCGCTCGTCGCGGCCGAAGAAGTGTTCACGCACGTAGGCGCCGTCGTTGGCGCGGAAGGTCTGGTAGTCACCGTCGGAGGTGGTGTTCATGATGTTGACAAGGGCGCCTTCCTTGTCGGCGTCGATAAGCTTGTCCCAGCCGCGACCCCAAATGACCTTGATGACGGACCAACCCGCGCCGCGGAAGAAGGACTCCAGCTCCTGAATGATCTGGGTGTTACCACGCACCGGGCCGTCCAAGCGCTGCAGGTTGCAGTTCACCACGAAGGTGAGGTTATCCAGCTCGTACAGGGACGCCATCTGCAGCAGACCGCGGGACTCCGGCTCATCCATCTCGCCGTCACCCAGGAACGCCCACACGTGCTGCTTGGAGGTGTCCTTGATGCCGCGGGTCTCCAGGTACTTGTTGAAACGTGCCTGGTAGATGGCGTTGATCGGGCCCAGGCCCATGGACACGGTGGGGAACTCCCAGAAGTCCGGCATCAGGCGCGGGTGTGGGTAGGAAGGCAGGCCCTTGCCCTCGCCGCGGGAGTGCTCCTGACGGAAGCTGTCCATGTCCTCTTCGGTGAGGCGGCCTTCCATGAAGGCGCGGGCGTAGACGCCGGGGGAGGCGTGGCCCTGGAAGAAGACCTGGTCGCCGCCGGACGGATCGTCCTTGCCCTTGAAGAAGTGGTTCAGGCCCACCTCGTAGAGCGGGGCAGCGCCCGCGTAGGTGGAGATGTGGCCGCCCACGCCAATGCCCGGGCGCTGTGCGCGGTGCACCATGATGGCCGCGTTCCAGCGGATCCAGCGGCGGTAGCGCTTCTCCAGCTCCTCATCGCCGGGGAACTCCGGCTCGAGAGAAGTAGGAATAGTGTTCACGAAGTCCGAGGACGTTAGGGAAGGAAGAGGTACACGCTTCGCGGTCGCGCGCTCCAACAGGCGCAGCATGAGGTAGCGGGCGCGCTCCGGGTCGGAGGAATCAAGCAAACCGTCGAGGGAGTCCATCCACTCGCGGGTTTCTTCCGGGTCGGAGTCGTGCAGGTATGCAGCTACACCGTCACGAACGATGGGAAAATTGGAGTCACCCTTGACGGCGTCCAAATCGGCCATTGAATCCTCCTGGATAGTGGTACAAAGATCGTTATCTAGAATACGCGCCTACTAAATGGGGAGAAACCTCACTCCCCCATAGGTGTTTTGCGAGTGAAAAATGTCCACTTGTGGGTGGTCTCGGGGGAGGTTTGGCGCGAAAAAGTGAACGGCGGGCGTTAAAATACTCGCTATGACAACCACGACTCCATCGGAAGGAACTTCACACGTGACCGGATCTGCCGCCAAGCTCGGTATTGAGGAGGGGCAAATCGCCCTCGAGCTCGGCTGGGACGAGGACTGTGATTCCACGATTTCCGAGGCCATTGAAGACGTGCTGGGGGAGGATTTCCTCGACGAGGAGACCGACGAGCTGTGTGACGTCGTGCTGCTGTGGTGGCGCGCCGAGGACGGCGACTTGGTGGACGGCTTGGTCGACGCCTCCCGTCCCCTCGGCGATTCCGGCCGCATCTGGCTGATGACCCCGGGAGCTGGCAAGCCGGGCAACCTGGAGCCGGGCGAAATCTCCGAATCCGCACAGCTGGCGGGCCTGGTGCAAACCAAGGCGGAGCGCCTCGGCGAATGGCAGGGTTCCTGCCTGGTGGCTCGCGGCTACACCAAGAAGGCCTAAAATCGCCCGCTTTTCTAGCGGATTTGTCGCCGCGGGCGCACGTAGGCTAATCTTGTGCGAGCGCGTTAAGCGCACTGCGGCTTTAGCTCAGCTGGAAGAGCAACTGGTTTACACCCAGTAGGTCGGGGGTTCGATCCCCTCAGGCCGCACCAAATGAAACCCCTTTCCGTTAAGCCGGAGAGGGGTTTCGTCGTGCCCGGAGGGCGCCCGCGGGTGCTCTAGGGCGAAGGCCGCTTTGGTGGTCGGTGTAGATGCGGACTGCTCCGGCTGCTTTGAGTTGGGTGCGTTGGCGTTCGGGGTTTGGTCGGTAGTGCCGACGCTGGCGTAGCCGATGATTTGGCCGGCAATGCCCGTGGAGTATTCGTCAGAATCTAGGGTTGGTGTCGTTTGTGTTCGTTTGGCCTGGTTTAACCCTTGCGAACACTTGGTATGATTCCGGAATGAGTGTTCGGTTGGGGTATACCTCAAAAGGGCACCACTCGCCCCAATTCGTTTGCGTGTCACCAGCTATCTCACGTCGCCCGAGTTGAGCCTAGTTGGAACTTGGAGGATTGGTGTCCTGATGTTGGACTTCCTAGAACAATAGCCGAATGAGGTTACCCTCGAGTAGTGGACACCCTATTTGTGCGGATCTTGTGTCCGTAGGAGAGGATGTTCATTGTGAGTCAACAGCGCAAGAAGTACACGCCGGAGTATCGGCGTGAAGCCGCGAACCTGGTAATCGAGTCTGGGCGCCCGATTGCTCATGTGGCTAAGGAGATTGGCGTATCAGCCACAATTTTGGGCAGGTGGGTCAAACTCGAGCGTGAGCGCCGTGGAGCATCAGATGGGATGAGCGAGGCTGATCTTCGTGCTGAGAATGCTCGTCTGCGCCGGGAGCTGGCGGAAGCCAAGATGGATAATGAGTTTTTGTCAAAAGCGACAGCCTTCTTCGCTGCGAAGCAACGCGAGCAGAAAAGTTCGAATTGATGCAGCAGGAGAAGGCGAACTACAGCATCAAACGCATGGCACGGCTTTTAAAAGTGTCTCGGTCTGGATACTACAAATGGACCCATACGCAGCAGAAGCGACTATCCGGCGACGATGATCGCGCAGCTTTTTACGATGATGTTGACCGCAAGATTCATCAGATTTGGTCGGACTCCGATGAGGTTTATGGTGCTCCGCGGATTACCGCAGAACTTACCGAGCGCTACCACATTGCGCTTAACCGTAAGACTGTGGCTAAACGGATGCGCATGATGGGCATTGAAGGGATTTCACCGCGGGCCTTTGTTCCAGTGACAACGATCCAAGCCAAGCGTAAGTCCACGCTTCCTGACCTGGTCAAGCGCATGTTTGATACTGGTGAGCTCAACCGAGTATGGATGTCAGATATTACCTACCTGCGCACTGCTGAAGGCTGGTTGTACTTGTGCGCGGTACGCGATGGCCATTCCCGCAGGGTACTGGGCTGGGCTATGGATAGCGTTCAAGATACATACCTGGTCGAACGGGCCCTGCGAATGGCGCATACGCTGCGCGGTGACGTGCCTGACGGGCTAGTGTTTCACGCTGACCGCGGAACGCAATTTACCAGCGAGAAGCTCTGGGAAGTTTGCCGCAACCTGGGCATTGCTCAGTCCGTAGGGCGTACCGGTGTGTGCTTCGATAACGCGATGGCCGAGTCATTCTGGTCAACGCTTAAAACCGAGTTCTACGACCGTAAACGCTGGGCGACCCGTGATGCCGCACGCAAGGCCGTTGCCTACTGGATTGAAGTCGTCTACAACCGCCGGCGCCGACACTCCGCACTCGGGATGGCAAGCCCCGTCGACTTCGAGAACCACATTGGTCTAACCACCAGCAGAAAAGAAATAGCTGCCTAACCACTAGGTAGCTCCACTACGTGTCCACGATTTGCGGGCAACCCCACGAACGATGTAATCTGGGTGGGGGGAGACGACTAACCACACAAACCCGCGCTAAACAGCAAGCGTGTATTGAGGAGGATGGCATTGACGCGTAAACAGAAAAGCGCAGCCTACTGGTGGAGCGTTACTGTCGTTGTAGTGCTGTTCATCGCAACGCTTGTAATCAATTATCTAGCCGGACTAAGTGCTGATGAATCATACTTTGGAGCACATTGGTGGCATCGTCTGGCGTGGGTTACGCCACTGTTGTTCTTGGCTTCTTTGATTTGGGCCTGGTTCGAGCACAGGAAGAGGCATCGGTATCCGCATTGACCCATATTTAGTAGCGACGGGCGTGAATGAGAAGGAAGCCTTTGCGCTTGGGCGAAAGATGCTTTTGCTCTAGTGGGGAGTGTCGATCCTGCTTAGGCCAATTGGTGTGATGTCTAGCGACTCTTTGGACGTTTGCGGCGGTGGAATAGCCGGATGGCTTCGGCAATCTCGGTTTCGGTCGCTTCTCGCGTCCACGCAATCGCGTTCATGATCGTTCCCTTTGGGGCCGAGGCTAGAAGCGCTCGTGGCCGCGCTCGCGGATCCTCTCGTAGAAGTCCGGCTTGGAGGAGCCGTAGCGCGAGCGGGTGCGGCGGGACTGGGAGGCTGGGGTGGCCGAAGTCGGCGCCGACTCGTCGGTGTGGTCGGTGGTCTCCGCAGAAACCGCGGACTCGGGCGCAGAGGTGGTGGCGTCGCCAGCGGGGTGGGCCGGTTCGGCGGGGGCACCGTCGACAGCCGCGGCGGCGCTGGCCAGCGCGGCCTCCTCCTCGCGGGCACGGCGGCGCTCCTTGATCTCGGACCACACGAAGTAGCCCAGGCCCAGCGGCGCCATGATGCCAAACGCAATCCACTGGTAGCCGTAGGAGAGGTGATTGCCGCGGTCCAGCTTGGGCACCGGCAGGGCGTGGAGCTCGCCTGGCTGGTCGGGGGAGAGCTGCAGGTAGTCGTGGGCCAAGGAGGTGCCGGTGAGCTGGCCAATCTGCTCCGTGTTGATGGAGTAGACCTGCTCGTAGCCCTGCTGGTTCGTAGGTGCGGTGGCGTGCTGCGGCTCGTCGTAGCGCGCCATGCCCACGATGGTGACCTCGCCGGAGGGAGCCTTGTCGATGTGGGGGACGGTGTTGCCCTCATCCGTGGGCATCCAGCCGCGGTTGACCAGCAGGGTCATGCCGGAATCCGTCTGGAAGGGGACGAGGGACTGGAAGGCAGGGGCGGAATCCACCGGGCGCAGGCGCAGCAACACCTCCTGGTCCGGCAGGTAGTGGCCGGTCAGCTCCGCACGGGTCCACTCCTTGTTCAGGGAGCCGTCGGCGGAGAAGACGTCCTGCACCGGCTGCGGGTCGGACTCGTAGGCTTCCTCGATGAGGTGGTTGCGTTCCACAATCTTGTCGTCCTTGCCCAGCTGCCACGGTGCCAACACCGTGAAGGCGAAGTAGGAGAAGGCGACGACGAAGAGGAGCAGGAGCACCCACCCGGGCTTGAGGAACGTCTTGAGCATGTGGTTCAGCTTAGTCGCGCTGCTGGCGAATCCACGCGAGCAGGCCCGGCACCGCGGCATCGATCTCCTTGCGGGTGCGGGTGAAGTCCTCCTCGGTGCCGTAGTAGGGGTCCTCGACGCTGGCGTCCTCCGGGGAGTTCGGGTCGAAGCTGCGCATGAGGCGCACCTTCTCTGCCGGGATGCCGCGCTCTATCAGCGCCTCGCGGTGGCCGGTGTCCATGGCCACGAAGAGGTCGGCGTCCATATGCTCCGCGCCTAACTGGGCGGCGCGGTGGCTGGCGCCGTCGTGGCCGCCGCGGCGCAGCTCCGCCACCGCGCGCTCATCCGCGCCCTGGCCCACGTGCCAGCCACCCAGGCCGCACGAGGAGACTCGAGCTAGAAGATCGAGCATGTCGGTCTCCATGGCATCGCGCGTAATGATCTCCGCCATGGGTGAGCGGCAGATGTTTCCCGTGCAGACGAAGACAATGTGGAGTTGGTTGTTGTTCTCCGGAGGCGTCATGCGGGAGTCTCCTTAAGATATAGGGTGCGCTGGCGAACGAAAGCTAGGATATAGCAGCGACACGAATGACGTGAAACCCAAGGTTACAAAGGAGCTTTTCAGATGGCAGAGCACACCACCGTCGGCGAGGTTCGCCGCGTCCTCCATGAGGCTTACCCGCCGGAGCTCGCCGAATCCTGGGATTCCGTCGGCCTGGTCTGCGGCGACCCGGCCGCCGAGGTGAGCACCGTGGCCTTCGCCCTCGACTGCACCCAGGAGGTGGCAGACCGGGCGGTGGAGCTGGGCGCACAAATGCTGGTGGTGCATCACCCGCTGCTCATGCGCGGGGCGAGTTCCGTGGCGGCGGATACCCCGAAGGGCAAGGTCATCCACACGCTTCTCCGAGGCGGGGTGGCGCTGCTGGCCGCCCACACCAACGCCGACAAGGCTCGGCCCGGCGTCAACGACAAGTTGGCGGAGCTGGTCGGGATTAAGCCGGGGCGGCCAATTGTGCCGGTGGAGCCCTACGAGGACCTGGAGACCGCGCTGGGTCTGGGGCGCGTGGGAGAGCTGCCGGAGGCCATCACGCTGCGCGAGTTTACCCAGCGCGTGGCCGACGCCCTGCCGGAGACCGTGTGGGGCGTGCGCGCGGCGGGCGACCCGGAGCGCATGGTCAAGAAGGTGGCGGTCTCCAGCGGTTCCGGGGACTCCTTCCTGGATCAGGCAGCAGCCCTGGGCGTGGACGTGTACGTGACCTCGGACCTGCGCCACCACCCGGTGGATGAGCACATGCGGGCTGCGCACCTGATGGACCCGGAGGGCCCGGCCGTGATCGATACCGCCCACTGGGCCAGCGAATTTCCCTGGACGGCCCAGGCGCGCGATATTGTGGAGGACGCATTGCGCGTGAACACCGAGATCATCGATGTCCGCACCGACCCATGGACGATTTCTGCGCATAAGGAGAACTAAATGAAACTGCCACCGCATCTGCAGCCCGTACTGCTCGAGCTGGCCACACTGGAGCGCACCCAGGCGCTCGGCGGGCCCGCTGTCCTTCCGGAGCAGGAGGAGTACGACAAGGCACAGGTCGAGCACGCCCGGCTTGTCGACGCTTCCGGCTCCGCCCAACTGGCCGTCGACGACATGGAGATGGAGATCCTGCGCATCCAGGCCGACGAGCGCAAGCTGCGCCAGCGCGAGCGCGACGACAAGGCCCAGCTCGGTGCGGCCACCGACCCCGAGCAGCGCAAGGACCTCGAGCACGACCTGTACGCGGCCAAGTCCCGCATCGCGGATCTTATGAGCGAGCTGCAGGAAGCCCACAACGAGATCCACGCCCTGCGCTCCAACCTGGACGTCCACGGCGCCAAGCTCTCCGACTCCGAGCGCAAGCTGGAGGTTCTCAAGCGTGCGGCCGAGGCCGCCCAGGAGGCCGCCGACAACCGCCCCGACCCGCAGCTGCGCATCACCGAGCTGCGCGAGCAGCTCCCGGCCGATGTGGTGGAGGAGTACGAGACCGTGCGCGAGGAAAACGGCGTGGGTGCCGCGGCGTTTACCGGCCGGGCCTGTGGCGGCTGCTTCATCGTGCTGCCCCCGGCGGAGCAGAACGCGGTGCGCAACGCGCCTGCCGACGTCCTCCCGCAGTGCGGCGATTGCGGCTCCTACCTGGTGCGCCCGGCTTCATGAAGCTCGTCATCTTCGCCGATGGTGGCTCCCGCGGCAACCCCGGCATCGCCGGCTCCGGCACCGCGGTCTACAACGCCGACCGCTCCCAGCTGCTCAAGGAAATCGCCTACGTCGTAGGCCGAAAATCCACCAATAACGTGGCCGAATACCACGGCCTCCTGCGCGGCTTGGAGGCCGCCGTGGCTATGGGTGCTGACGAGGTGGAGTTCTACATGGACTCCAAGCTCGTGGTGGAGCAAATGAACGGGCGCTGGAAGATCAAGCACCCGGACATGCAAAAGCTCGCGATTGAGGCCCGCGGCCTGCTGGACCAGATCGGCAGCTTCAGCCTGCAGTGGGTTCCGCGCGCCAAGAACAAGGTGGCGGATGCGCTGTCCAACGTGGCGATGGACGCCGCGGCCAAGGGCGAGCCCGTCGGCATCCTCGGCGCAGACGACGCCGGTGCTGACACCAATGCTGCCGACGCCGCAGATACCGCCGGTGCGGCGGTGGGGGCCGGGGAGACGTCGGAAAGCACTGCGTCACCGCTCTCCTCCGCCAAGCCCGCCGAGGGAACCTGGAATGCCTCCGACTGGCGCCGCGAGACCGGGCCGGTAACCCGGTTCATCCTGCTGCGCCACGGCCAGACGCCGATGTCCGCCGCCAAGCAGTACTCCGGGCACGCCAACCCGGAGCTTTCGGAGCTGGGGCAGAAGCAGGCGCTCGCCGCCGCCCAGGCGCTGGCGGAGACCCACATCGACGCCGTCGTGTGCTCCCCGCTGCGCCGCTGCCAGCAGACCGCCGCCGCGGTGGTGAAGGGCCGCGACCTGCAGGTGGAGACCGTGGACAAGCTCATCGAGGTCGACTTCGGACGTTGGGAAGGCAAGACCTTCGCCGAGGCCGAGGCCGCCGACCCCGAGCTGCACGCCCGCTGGCTCAAGGACACCTCCGTGGCCTGCCCGGGCGGGGAGTCCCTGCGCGCAGTCCACCGCCGTGTCAGCGCCGCCCGCCGCGAGCTGGAGGAGCGCTTCGCCGGCAAGACGGTGCTCGTGGTCTCCCACGTCAACCCCATCAAGTCCTTCGTGCGCCAGGCCCTCGACGCCGGGCCGCAGACCCCGCTCCACCTGTTCTTGGGCTTGGCCTCCCTCAGCGAGGTCGAATTCTTTGACGGCGGTAGCACCCTGCACCGATTCAACGATGTGGGGCATTTGAGCGCACTGGGATAAACTAGCGGGAGCGAATGAGCCGACCGGGTAAACGCGTCCTTGCGAACCGGCCCCCAGCGCGGGGCTAGGCGCGGGCCGAGGAAAGTCCGGACTCCACAGAGCACGGTGGTTGCTAACAGCAACCCGGGGTGACCCGCGGGAAAGTGCAACAGAGAGTAGACCGCCGCGCACTCCGCTACGCTTCGGCGCGGCGTGGGGAAGCGGTAAGGGTGAAAGGGTGCGGTAAGAGCGCACCAGCACCGTCAGCGATGGCGGTGGCTGGGTAAACCCCACTGGGAGCAAGGCATCACGGCCCGCCACGATTGCGGGCCCGATCAGGCGTAGTAGGTTGCTCGCTGAAGCCTGAAGGTAGCCGCTTGAGCCAACTGGCAACGGTTGGCCTGGATGGATGTTTACCGCCGCGCTACGTGCGCGGTACAGAATCCGGCTTATAGGTTGGCTCATTCGCTCCCACCGGCATAATTTTTGGAACAATGGGGCGGCATGAAGCTGTATGCCGCCCCTTTAGATTTCCGCGCCATTGCGGAGGAATTCTCCGTTCCCACCGACTTTCCCGCGGACGTGACCGCCCACGCCGCAGCCGCCCACGACCGCTACGCGGAGTCGCGCCGCGACGCCCGGGACATCCCCTTCGTCACCATTGACCCGGCCGGCTCCAAGGACCTGGACCAGGCGGTGTTCATTGAGGCGCGCGGGGCCGGCTACCGGGTGCACTACGCCATCGCGGACGTCGCCGCGTTCGTGGAGCCCGGCTCCGTACTGGAGGAGGAATCCCTCAAGCGCGGGCAGACCATCTACCTGCCGGACGAGCCCGCGCGCCTCCACCCGGCGCAGCTGTCCGAGGATAGGGCTTCGCTGCTTGCCGACGTCGACCGGCCCGCCGTCCTCTGGACCTTCGACCTTGACTCGGCAGGGGAGGTGGAGGACTTTAAGGTGGAGCGCGCCCTGGTGCGCAACCGCGCGCGCCTGGACTACGACCAGGTCCACCAGGATCTGGAAAACGGCAGCCTGCATTCCTCCATCGCGCTTTTGCCGCAGGTGGGCAAGCTGCGCCAGGCCTCCTCGCTGCGCCGCGAGGCGATCAACCTGCGCGTGCCCTCGCAGCGGGTCTCCGAAACCACCGACGACGGCGCAGGACACTACGAGCTCATCATCGAGCCGCGCTACGAGGTCATGGATTTCAACTCAGAAATCTCCCTGCTGACCGGCATGTGCGCCGGCCAGCTCATGGAGCGCCACGGTATTGGATTCCTGCGCACCCTGGCCGCCGCCACGCCGGAGGCCGAGGAGGAGTTCCGCTCCGAGGCGCAGGCGCTGGGCTTCTCGCTCGACGGCCAGTCCATCTCCGAGTTCCTCCACTCCGTCGACGCGGACTCACCCCGCGGAATGGCGATTATGCGCGAAGCACAGCGCCTCTTGCGCGGCGCGGACTACGTGTGGCTGGACGATGCGCCGGCGGAGGTACACGCCGGCATCGGCGGCTTCTACGCGCACGTCACCGCGCCCCTGCGCCGCCTCGTCGACCGGTTCGCCACCGAGGTGTGCCTGGCACTCAGCGGCGGCTACGAGGTCCCGGAATGGGTGCGCGAGCGCGCCGGGGACGTCGTGTCCACGATGCGCTCCACCTCGCAGCTGGCCTCCCAGGTGGATAAAGCATGCCTCAACCTCACCGAGGCCACCGTGCTCGCGCCCTGGGTGGGCACGAACTTCGACGCCGTCGTGGTCGACGGCGGGCCGAAGCGCGAGAAGGCCCGCCTCTTCGTCCTCGAGCCGCCCGTCATCGGGGAGGCCGTGGGCCAGCCAGCAACGGGCCAGGAAACCACCGTCTCCCTGGTTAAGGCCGAGGTGGCCAAGCGCGACGTGCTCTTTGCCTGGCCGGCCGACTAGCCCTCCGTGACAGCCGGGGTGCCTGCGGCAATCGGCACCACCAGAAGGCCGTCCGCAGCCAGATCAGCCGCAAAGTTGTGTGCCTTGGTGTGGGGCACGTACGCGATCACCGCCGTCGACGTTCCTGCATGGGCAGAACGCGCCGCCAGCGCCCCGCGGGCGGTGGCCAATTCCGCCAGCTTCTCCGCTGAGTCAAAACCGTAGACGGTGGCTAGCGCCGACTGGGACTGCGTGAGCAGCGGGAAGAGCTCCGCCCCGCGGCGCGAGCGCAACGCGCGTGCCACCGCCTGGGCCCGCTCAGTTTCCTCGGCATAGAAGTTAAGCCACGCCGTGGCCTGCGCAATGGTGGGCTGGTTCTCGGGCCCATGCACCTTGTGGACAGCAGCCAGCCACTCCAGGACGCGCTGCGGGGCGTCAGGCAGTAGGCGCAAAGACTCCGCGCCAAAAGCCACGCAGGCCTTATCCACGAAGCGCTCGCGCGCGCGGATATCAGCAACCGCCTCCGCCGAATCGAACTCACCCGGCACCGCCAGCACGAAGGCGGCCACCTCTTGGTTAACCACGTGCGGCGCCTGGGTGACGGAGCCATCGGCATAGTCGATGATGGTGATCGCATCCCCCGTACCGCGCAGCGCCGCCGAGTGGCGGGCGCGCAACGCCGGGTAGTGGGCGAAAGTGCCTACAGCCTGGGCACAGACCTCCGCCAACCGGGCGCGCAGGGGCGCGTCGTGCGGATCGTCGGCATCTCCCAGCAGCGCCAGGGCGGTGGCGACGTCAATCGCGGCCGCCGCGCCCAGGCCAGCCGTGGCCGGGATGTCCGTAACCACCGTGATGTCAGCGCCTGCGGTGTCGCGGGTGAGCAGCTGGCGATTAATCATGGTGTGGATAATCCCGCCGAGCCGCGCGGCCAGCCCGCCCTGCGGGGCGGGCGGCTCGATGGGCTGGCCTTCCTCATCGACGGTGGGCTGCTGCTCGGCCGCCAGCGCGGACACCTGGTCCAAGGTGATCGTTTCTTCGCTGGTGGTGCCGTCGGCATGCTGGCAGTGCACGCGCACGGTGCCGTCGGTGCGGGGCCCGACGGCGACGGCGGCCCGCATGTCGTTGAGACCCATGATGGTAACGCCGCCGAAGTGGTCGATGTGTTCGCCGATGAGCGACCATGTGGCAGGAGCGCTGGCGACGTGCGCCGGTGCTGCACCAGTGATCGTGGTGTGCTCGGCGCGGGCGCGATCGGCGGCCGGGGTGGTGGGGGCGGTCCACAAGGGCATAGGGAATGTACTCCTTTGCTGGTGGCGAGGGATTCTCTACAGGTGTGCCCGAGAGAGTGACCCGTCCATTCTAGCGGGCGCGCCGGGGAGGGCGTCTGTAGTGTGGGGTAACACTGCAGCACGCGGGGCGCGCACAGCGCGACCCGCGCAGTCCGGTGTCGCACCTTTTAACGGCGCGACTCGGCTCTACTGACACACAGAGATTGGAGATGACAATGGCCGACGTTGAGAACCAGTGGTTCTACGACCCTTCTACCGGGGAAGTTTCCCAGGGCAAGACTTCCGGGTGGGAGAACCGCATGGGCCCCTACAATTCCCGCGAGGAGGCCGAGCACGCCATTGAGATTGCGAAGGCACGCACTGCTCAGGCCGATGCCGAGGATGAAGCTGAGGACAACTACTAAAGCGTCCTCTCAAAAACCTACTGGCCCCACCGCCAGGTGTAGCCGCGCACACAGAGTGCGGGGCGACCTCGTGCGGTGGGGCCAGTGCTACTGCTCAGCCAGGTGGGTCTGGCTACGAGCAGCTGGTGGCTAGCGCAGCTTCTTGCGCAGCGGCTTGAACGCAGACTTGATGGCCTTGAAGCTTTCCGCATAGGCGTCCAGTGCTTCCAAGCCGATGGCGCGCTCGCGCTGGTATAGCAGGCCGTACCCGAAGGTGTCCTCACCGCGGCGGCGTGCCGTCTCTGCGAGCTCGAGCAGCTTATCGCGGGAAGTCACAGAGTCCTGGAAGTCACCCAAGACGGACTGCATCTGCTTGCACGCCTTGTACAGGTTCTTCGTCTTGAGGTTGGTAGCAGACCCGGCGGCCTCAGCGGCGTAGCGCAGCTTCTTCGCCGCCTTGCGCATGTCGTGGAAGTAATCCTCGCGCTCATGAAGAGTTAGCTCAGAGTTATCCCAATTCGACACTGCCTTCTTGTGGCGCTTGACCAGCTTCTCGTAGGCCTGCTGCAGGTGCAGGGCCATGACGGTGTCAAGGTCGTGCAGCTCGTCGTCGTCCTTCTTGGCGTGCTTCGCGCGCGACTTCTTCTCCGGCGCTGGCGCCTTGTTGTCGGTGC
Organism: Corynebacterium axilliensis; assembly: GCF_046097495.1. Classification (NCBI taxonomy): domain Bacteria; kingdom Bacillati; phylum Actinomycetota; class Actinomycetes; order Mycobacteriales; family Corynebacteriaceae; genus Corynebacterium; species Corynebacterium axilliensis. Next base: position 1,101,580 of record NZ_CP175768.1, on the reverse strand, counting down.
TGGTCGATTCGGCGTTGCCCTCAGCGGCCGGTTCCTGGGCATCAGAATCTTCTGACTCAGGAGCATCGGACTCAGCTTCTTCAGCCACCGGCGGGTGGGCGAGGAAAGAGTCCAATGCATCGAGCAGATCGAGGTACTGGTTGGAATCCAGTGCGGCAATGACACGGCGGTGGGCGCGGCGGTAGTCGCGGCCCATATCGTGCGCGAGGTGCTCACGGGTTGCCTCATCCAGAACGTCGGAGTCTTCCGAAGCGAGGAGGTTCTGCCAGCGCTCTTCTACGACCTCGGCGTCACGAGCCACGCCGAGCATGCTGGCGAGCTCCTTGAGGTCCGATTCGATGCGCTCGATTTCCGGTCCAACCACGATGCCGTGGAAGGTCTGCAGATGGCTGCGAAGCTCACGGGTAGCAACGCGCATCTGGTGAACGGAGTCCCACTCGTCGCGGCGCACACGCGGGTCATAGTCCACGAGCTTGTCGCGGTTCGCCTTGAGAGCTTCAACGACGGCTGCGGCCGCGGAATCCGGGTCCACGTCTGACTCAGCGAGGGCCGGAGGAAGTGCCACGTTTTTAATCGAGTCACCCAAAGCCGACTTCAGCTTCGACGGGGAAGAAGAAACACGCGCACCAGAGCTGATGAGGAACGAAGTGGCCTTGCGCAAGAAAGCGCTGCCCTCCTCCGTGCCCGGAAGCGAGCCAGCAAGCTCAACCTCCCACTCACGCCAAGCGCTTTGGGAGCCACCCGGGAGGAAGGAGAACGCAGTGACGTGGTCATCACAGAACTCAGCAACCGGTTGGTCTGCGGAGTCCACCAGGAGTAGCTCCGTGCGGTTGTTGTCCACCTGGGCAATTGGTTCTAGGGCATGGTTGCGGATAACGGAGCGTACCTCGCGGACCAGCTCCTCGGGTACCTCGTAGCGGCCGTCCACGGGCTCGCCGAGTTCGGCGCGAATCTCGGTGCGGCCGGCAGCACCTGGCACCTTGATGTGCCAACCGTCATCGTTTCCACCGGTGCGTCGACGCAGAGTGATCTTTGCGTGGGTAAGGCGAAGATCCTCAGTGTCGTAGTAAATCGCAGACATGGAGTGGTGGCGGGTTTCCGCAACGCGGGTGACTTCCTCAAGGCGAGTCAGGTCAGGGGCCGGGGTGGAATCGGCCACGGCGAATTTTGCTTCGACTTCTAGAAAAGTCTTCGGAGACATACACACACCTTCGTCGGGGGAGATGGAGGAGGGCTATATAGCCCTCATTTCTCTACGTAGCTTACCCGGCTACTGGAGCCAGTGGGGGTAGCTGGTGGGCGACTAGCCCGTAAGCTGGCGGCGGCCATTCACCCCAGCTGAATCACCTCCCAAGTGGGACTTATCCGCGGCTGTTGTGCCTGCTGACATACCTATGCGGCTGCCCATCGACAGCGACATTGTGCGGGCATTAGGAAAGAAGAGATCCCTCACAGCCTCGGCGTCACGTCGTCGTTGGTCCAGTACAGACAAATTCTTCTCCATAAGCATCAGCGAATGTTCGTCCGCGGAGGAACCATCGGGAGCCATCGATTCGCTAGCTGGTGGCGCACTGTTGTTGGTGGAATCGAGGATCTCTCCAATCCTTGCAGCGTAGGCAAGGATGAAACTACGGCGGAATGACGCGAGGTTTCCGGACAGGCGGGCAGTGGATGCGTGGTCACCGTGGTGCATATGCCAATCGCACTGTCGCTGTAGCGACCCAAAGAGATCGACTACGTGCTGTACGTCTTCTTCTGTGCCGAAGACGCCGACAATTCCCTTTGGGTGAACCTGCAGAGCAGAGCAACCGTTCCGGTCCGCGATGACGCTGAGGAGCGTGGACTTGTGATTGATGTACGGGGCACTGATGTGAATTCGACGGCTTACAAATGCAGTGGGTGAGATGCCGGCAGAGTCCTCCAGGCGGTATCTGTTCTGTAGGCTTTGGGCTTTGGCAATGAGGGCGTTAGCTTCTTCCTCGTAAGGAGTTGACTCTGCTTTCTTCAACAGGCCGCTGATCTTTTCCCGGATGCGTTCAGCCTTGCCTTTTCGGGAAGCTGCCTCCGGCTTCTCAGCAACTAGTGCCTCAACATCACTTAATCGGGGCAGGCGGTTGATGGTTTGGAGGAACTCAACCAGTTGCTCAGTAGTCATCGCCATCGAAGTAGGTGGCTCGAGCGTGAGCCAGTCTTTGCGCAAGACGGTAGACGTAACGTGCGCCGGCACCTGGCCGGCAGCCCGGTAGATGATGGGGTGGCAATAAGTTCCCAGCACATGGAGTAAGTCCCGTGGAGACCATCCACGTTGCGCCGTGCGAATGACAACTTCGATGCTTCGTTGGCTGAGGGCTTCGTGATAAGAGTTCATGATTCCTTCTGTTCGGTTAGTACAAATGTTCGGTTGTGCTGCCATTGAATCATGCCTGCAGTCGCGCTTGAATCTGGTTCGAAAATGTTTGCCCCCGAGATACTTTTGCCAGCTGGGAAAATGATCGGCGAAGCGGGGGCAATTAGCGGCAACTCAACGCTTGGCATGGTCACTCGCCGGTAGGGTTTAGGGCATGAACAGTCAGCACGAATTCGTCCTCCGTACGGTCGAAGAACGCGATGTCCGCTTTATTCGCCTTTGGTTTACTGACATCTTAGGGGCCCTGAAGTCCGTCGTCATGAGTCCCTCGGAGCTGGAATCCGCTTTTGAAGAAGGCGTGGGTTTCGATGGCTCATCTGTCGAAGGGTTCTCCCGTATTTCGGAGGCGGATACCATCGCCATGCCGGACCCTTCTACTTTCCAGATCATGCCCTTCGACAAGGACGAGCCGGAGCTCATGTCGGCTCGAATGTTCTGTGACATCGCGCAGCCTGATGGTCAGCCTTCGATGGTCGATCCCCGCCACATCCTGCGCCGCCAGGTAACGGAAGCAGCCAACGACGGCTTTACGTGTATGGCTTCTCCTGAGGTGGAGTTCTATCTTCTTGAAAACACTCGGGACTTCAACAACCTTGTCGCAACCGATAACGGTGGTTACTTCGACCAAGCCACGCATGACAATGCACCGAGCTTCCGGCGCAGGTCCATGTTCGCCCTCGAATCGATGGGTATTGCGACAGAGTTCAGCCATCACGAAACCGCGCCGGGCCAGCAGGAAATCGACCTGCGGCATGCGGATGTGTTGACGATGGCGGACCACATCATGACCTTCCGGTATGTCATTAAAGAGGTTGCGTCCCATCAGGGAGTCCATGCCACCTTCATGCCGAAGCCCTTTGAGCAGCGGCCCGGTTCTGGCATGCACACACACTTGAGCCTCTTTGAAGGAGATTCGAATGCCTTCCATGACCCCGACGACGAGTTCTCGCTGTCCGAGACCGCGAAGCAGTTCATTGCCGGCATTCTTGAGCACGCGGTGGAGATGACTGCGATTACGAACCAGTGGACCAACTCCTACAAGCGCCTAATGTTCGGCAGCGAGGCGCCGGGGTCGGTGACCTGGGGAGTGTCGAACCGCTCAGCGTTGGTCCGCGTTCCCACCTACCGCCTGTCTAAGGAAATGTCGCGTCGCGTAGAGATTCGTTCGCTCGACTCGGCCATGAATCCTTACCTTGGCTATGCGGTACTTCTTGCCGCGGGGCTTCGAGGCATCCGGGAAGGCTATGAGCTTGCGGACCCGGCGGAAGACGATGTCCATCAGCTGACCCGACGCGAGCGTCGCGCGATGGGCTATAAGGACCTTCCCACGAGTTTGGACCAAGCCCTGAGAGAATTTGAGCGTTCGGAATTCATGGCTGAGGTTCTTGGTGAGCACGTCTTTGAGTACTTCCTGCGCTCCAAGTGGGACGAGTGGCACGAATACCAGCAGCAGATCACCACCTTCGAGCTACGCCACAACCTGAACTTCTAGGAGAAGCATGCGCCCGGTATCGGTACCGTCACCGGCCACACTCGGCCTCACACGCCCCACTGCAGCAGAGGACCTAGCCCGTCTGGGGTGGGATAACCCGGAGTCTTTGGACCTGTTGTGGACACTCGCGGCTACAGGTGATCCGGATATGGCCCTCAACACTCTCATCCGAGTCCTGGAGGGGGCGCCGGAAATTGGGCCCGCGATGCGAGAGGACGAAACCTTTAGAGTCCGTCTCATCGCATTGTTGGGTGGTTCGTCTGCATTCGGTGACCACCTCGCCGCGAACCCGGAAACCTGGACCGAGCTCCAGCGTGCACTGCCCACGCCGACGGAGATGCTCTATACGCTCCTGAGCACCGTGGGCGCTGAGCCGGCGACCTTCGCAGAGGACCCAGAGCGGCCAGATACCGCCTCTGCAGACCTCACGACGCCCGGCACGTACCGGGCAGCAGAAGGGGGCCACAAAGCGCAGCTCAAGAACGTCTACCGCACACTGATGATGCGCATCGCTGCACACGACCTGGCTGGCACCTTCCATTCGCGTAAAGGCCAATCCCGCCCGCAGTCGCGCGTAGGATTTCGCGAAGTCACGAGCCTGACCACGGCGCTGGCGGACGCTGCGCTGACGGCTGCTCTCGCGGGCGCGGTCCGCGTGGTGTACGGCGATGAACCGCTTGATGCCCAACTTTCCGTCATGGCGATGGGCAAGTGCGGTGCGGGAGAACTCAACTACATTTCGGACGTCGACGTCATTTTCGTGGGTTCTGAGGCTACGCCCAAGGTTACGCGGCTCGCCTCCGAATTTAACCGCATAGGTTCGGCCTGCTTCTTCGAGGTCGATGCAAACCTCCGGCCGGAAGGAAAGTCGGGCGCACTCGTGCGCACACTGGACTCCCACGTGTCCTACTACAAGCGGTGGGCCGAGACGTGGGAGTTTCAAGCGCAGCTAAAGGCCCGTCCGCAAACCGGCTACCTGCCACTCGGGCAAGACTATCTGGACGCGATTGGTCCGATGGTCTGGACCGCCTCGCAGCGCGAGTCCTTCGTGGAGGACGTGCAGGCCATGCGCCGCCGTGTGCTGGACAATGTGCCGAAAGACATGCGCCACAGAGAGCTCAAGCTGGGTGAGGGCGGACTGCGCGACGTCGAGTTCGCGGTGCAGCTTCTCCAATTGGTCCACGGTCGCTCCGATGAGACGCTGAGGCCGCTGGCTACCGTTGATGCCTTGGCCGCATTGGTCCGCGCCGGATATGTCGGCCGAGAAGACGGCACGCAGCTTATTGAGGCGTACGAATTTCTGCGGCTGCTCGAGCATCGACTTCAGCTCGAGCGCTTTCGCCGCACGCACACGATGCCAGCAGCAGACGATGCGGTCGCCATGAAGTGGCTGGCCATCAACTCAGGCTTCCATTCTCAAGGACAGCAGTCGGCCGCGGACCGGTTAAAGGAACACCTGCGCAAGATTCGTTTGCGCATCTCGGAGCTGCACTCGCGCCTGTTCTACCGCCCGCTGTTGAACTCCGTGGCCTCGATGTCTGCAGATGAGCTCAAGCTCTCCCGCGAAGCTGCGGTTCTGCAGCTGGCAGCACTGGGCTACCGCCATCCGGATCGAGCGTTTGAGCACCTTACCTCACTTGCCTCCGGTAGCTCTCGCAAGGCCCGCATCCAGGCAATCCTGCTGCCCACACTGATGGAATGGCTGTCGTCGACAGCAGACCCAGACATGGGACTACTCAACTACCGTAAACTGTCTGAGGCTTCCTATGACCGCAGCTGGTTCCTGCGCATGCTGCGTGATGAAGGAGTGGTGGGGCAGAGACTCATGAAGATTCTTGGAACCTCGCCCTTTACCTCGGAGCTCATCATCAGCGCTCCCGACGTGGTCAAGCAGCTATCGGACGGGGCCGCTGGACCGAAGCTCTTGGAGACAAAACCGGAGCAGGTCTCCTCGGCGTTGGTGAAATCCACCTCGCGGCATGCAAAACCGGACAAGGCCGTAGCAGTGGCGCGCTCGCTGCGCCGCGTGGAGCTAGCGCGCATCGCGTCGGCAGATCTGCTGGGACTTCTGCCTGTTCAACAGGTCTGCTACGAGCTGTCAACCATTTGGAACGCCGTGCTCGAGGCAGCACTGCGCGCTGAAATTCGGGCATGGCGCAACGACGCAGACGGTGCGGAGCCCCTCGCGCGCATCGCCGTAATTGGCATGGGGCGACTCGGAGGCATGGAGCTCGGGTTCGGTTCCGACGCCGACGTCATGGTGGTGGCAGAGCCTGCCGAGGGCGTCGACGAATCTGAGGCAATGTCTTGGGCTATCGGAATCGTCGACAAGCTGCGGCGTCGGCTAGCAAAGCCCTCAGGAGACCCGCCGTTGGACGTGGACTTGGGGCTGCGCCCGGAGGGACGCTCCGGTGCCGTGGTGCGGTCCATCGAATCCTACAAGCGCTACTACGAGCGCTGGGGCGAATCGTGGGAGATGCAGGCACTGCTCCGCGCCGCATTCGTGGCCGGCGACGAACACGTAGGCCAAAAGTTCATGGACATGATCGATGGCTTCCGCTACCCGGACAACGGGGCGAGCGAGAAGACCATCCGGGATATCCGGCGCATGAAGGCCCGCGTGGATAACGAGCGCCTGCCCCGCGGAGCCGACCGGAATACACACACCAAGCTCGGCCGGGGTGGTTTGACGGACATCGAGTGGACCGTCCAGCTGCTGCAGATGATGCATGCTCACGAGGCGCCGGAGCTGCACAACCCGTCAACGCTGCGTGTGCTCGACGTCTTGGAAGAACACGAGGTACTGCCCGTGCAGCAGGTGCGCGACCTGCGGGAGGCGTGGCTCTTGGCCACCGACGCGCGCAACGCCCTGGTGCTGGTGCGCGGCAAACGCGTCGATCAGCTGCCCGCGCCGGGCCCGCAGTTGGCGCAGGTGGCGGGCGCCTCGGGGTGGGATCCGGATAATAACCAGGACTTCCTCGAGCACTACCTCAAGGTCACTCGCCACGCGCGGAAGGTGGTGGATGAAGTGTTCTGGGGCGAGTCGGAGTCCTTTGAGCATGACTAACAGAAGAAATCAGGGACTTCCCTGACTTATCCCTGGAACAGGCCCTGATTCTGCAGCTGAGACCTGTTCAATCCACTGGGCGGTTACTACCCTTGAAGGCAGACTGCTCGCACTGCCATAAGGAGACGACAATGAGCCTGAACCTTTCCCTCGACTTGAACGATGCCACCCTCGCGGACCTTGGGGCTTTCCTCGCTGCCGCCCGCGCGGCCAACGGCGACCCAGCAGCGGCGGTGAGCGTGGAGGGCACGGTGCTCCGGGTAGACGTGGCCAAGCCCCGTGTGAGCCCTGCTGAACCCAAGCCCCGCCCCCGCTCCGGTCTGGACCGTCCCGTGGCGGAGAGCACGATTCGGACCATCATTGATGCCCTGTCGGAGCGCCGCGAACCCCCGCGCGGACATTCCTTCGGCACCTTCGACTCTGCCGATTAATTCTCAGTTTATTAAAAGCGCATTAGAGTGGTGAATGTGAAGTCCAAGAACATAATCGCGGTGTGGATTGCGGTGGCAGTGGCGGTGACCGGGGTGACCCTTGCCGGCTGGTGGGCCACGCACCGCCACCAGCCGTCCGCGGGTGCGCTGACCGTCCAGGAGGCCATCAACGGCGGGGTGCCGCAGGATCAGTCGGTAGACCACTCCGGTGATCCGGCGGAACAGGACCGCATTGTGGCCTTGGCTGAGTCCCTGGGAATCCCCTCTGAATCCATCCCGCGGGAAATTCTGTCCATGTCCTCGGATGAGTTTCAATCGCGCGCGGATCTCCTGGAAGAGCTCGAATCTGCGGTGAAGAGCGGCGTTCTTACAGAGGAGGAGGCGCAGGGCACGTTGGCTGCCTTCGATGCGGGAATCATGTCGCCCCGCATGGGGCCCATTGTTGGGGAATCAACGCCCGCCGAATAGACCGCAGAGTTACTTCATCCGCAACTGGCAGACACCCGCCAGACACCAGCTATGCGCTTGGCAGGTACGGGTCTTACTCTCACACGCATACGATAACGAAACGATAAAGGTTGGTGCGTTGAGGTGGAGAAACGTCGAAAACTCGTGGAGTACCTGCGGGCCGCGTTCGCAGTGAGCGTCGCCATTGTGGTGCCCATCGGCGGCGGGCTAGGAGTGTTTGAGGTCGTTAACGGGGTGCCGATGGAGACCGCGATGAGCGCGATGGCGTGGCACTAGACCTGCTCGACAACGGTCACGCGCCGGCCCGGCCGCCCAGTCCTGCCGCGCAGCACGTGGGTGACGAGCACGCCGACAATGCCCACAACCCACACACCAAGCACCGCCCAGGCGGCATGGCGGAAATCCTGCATGGCGTAGTCCGGGTCTTGCCCCGCGTGGTCCAGCACCACGCCAAAGAGCTGCGCGCCGGTCATGGCGGCGATGAATCCGCCCATATTGGCCAACCCGGTGGCAGTTGCCACGACGGTGCGCTCCAGGTTTTCACGCACGATGTCGAAGCCGTAGTTGGCCACCGGGGTGCACAGGGCTACTAGTCCAATGAGGATAAAAAGCGACAGGTAGCTGCCGCCAAAGACAAAGAACCAGAACCACACTGTGATGTTGAAGGCCACGAAGCCGAGTGTCAGCCACGGCCGGTAGCCGCTGGCGCGGGAGGAAATTCGGCCGTGCAGCGGGCCGACGAGGACCATGCAGATGCTGAACCAGGTCAGCACCCAGCCGGCCTTGGGCTTGGAAAAGTCCAGGCCTGCGGTCATCATCGGCATGCCCCAGAGCATGACGAAGACATTCGTAGCACCCAAGCCCACCCAGTGGATGAAGAAGGCCTGCCAGGCCACGGGGGAGCGCAGCACCCGGCCCATCAGTGCGCCCAAGCTTGGTGACGGCGCAGAGGAATCCCCGGACTCCCCGGAATCTGACTCTTCTTCCACGATGCCGAGGGCCTCCGGCGAATCCGCCACTGCTACCGCTGCGGCAATTGCGATGAGAATTCCCACCGCGCCCAGGGACACGAAGGCGGTGGGCCACCCGGCCCACCCCAGAAGGAGCGAGAAGGGGATGGCGGAGATGAACTGGCCCAGCTGGCCCAGCGACGAGGTCACTTGGGTAAACATCGGGGTGCGGTGCAGCGGGAACCAGTAGGGCAGGATGCGCATGACGGACAGGAAGGCCGTGGCGTCGCCCGCGCCGATTAATATGCGCGCGGCGATGGCCACCCAGTAGCTGGAGGTAAAGCCGAGGATGACTTGGCCTATGCCCATGATGATGGAGCCGACGACGAGGAGCATGCGGGGGCCGAACTTATCAATGAGCACGCCGGTAGGGATCTGCGCTATGGCATAGACGCCTAGCTGCACAGACGTGAACACCGCGATGCGGGAGGCATCCACCTCGAAGCGCTCGATGGCTTCCAATCCGGCCACACCGAAGGAGGTGCGCCCCGCCATCGCCACGATGTAGACCAGCATGGCCGCCACCCACACGGAGAGGGATTTGGTGGTGATTACTTCGCGAGGATGGGGTTGAGACATGGCTGATACTTTACGCGGCAACAACTATGATGCAGGGGGTGAAGTACATTTCAACCCGCGATACCCAGCGCACGCCGGCCGCCTTTACGGACATCCTTTTAGGAGGGCTCGCCCCCGATGGTGGCCTGTACCTGCCGGAGACCTACCCCCGCATCGAGGACGCCACCCTGACCGCGTGGCGTGACACTCTGGCAGAGGGCGGCTACCCGGCATTGGCCGCGGAGGTACTCAAGCTCTTCGTGGATGACATTCCGGTAGAGGACCTGGAAGGCATAGCGCAGCGCGCCTACACCTACCCCGAGTTCGCCAACGAAGAGATCGTCCCCGTCAGCGAGCTGGGTGAGGGGCTCTACGTGGGCCACCTGTCAGAGGGGCCAACGGCGGCCTTTAAGGACATGGCCATGCAGATGCTGGGAGAGCTCTTTGAATACGAGCTGGCCCGCCGCGGTGACACGCTCAATATTCTGGGTGCGACGTCGGGGGATACCGGTTCTTCGGCCGAGTACGCCATGCGCGGGCGCCGGGGCATCCGCGTCTTCATGCTCACCCCGGCCGGGCGCATGACCCCGTTCCAGCAGGCCCAGATGTTTGGCCTGGAGGATCCCAATATCTTCAACATTGCTCTCGATGGCGTCTTTGATGACTGCCAGGACGTGGTCAAGGCCGTGTCGTCCGATGCCAGCTTCAAGGCCGAACACCGCATTGGTGCTGTGAACTCCATCAACTGGGCCCGCCTGATGGCGCAGGTGGTCTACTACATCAACTGCTACCTCAAGGTCACCACGGACAACACGGAGAAGGTCTCCTTCAGCGTGCCCACCGGCAACTTTGGCGATATCTGCGCCGGCCACATCGCCCGCCAGATGGGCCTGCCCATTGACCGCCTCATCGTGGCCACCAATGAAAACGACGTGCTGGATGAGTTCTTCCGCACCGGCAACTACCGCCCGCGCCCCTCGGCGCAGACGTACAAGACGTCCTCGCCGTCGATGGATATCTCCCGCGCCTCCAACTTCGAGCGCTTCGTCTTTGATCTGCTGGGACGCGACGCCGCGCGGACTGCGGACCTGTTCGGCACCAAGGTCAAGGAGGGTGGTTTCAGCGTGGACCAGGAGACACTGGCCCGCGCGGTGGAGGAATATGGATTCCTCTCCGCCAGCTCCACGCACGCGGACCGCCTGGCCACCATCCAGGACGTCCACGAGAAGTACGGCGCCCTGGTGGATCCGCACACCGCCGACGGCATCAAGGCGGCCCGCGCGGCGAAGGAGGAGCACGGGGTGGATACTCCGATTGTGTGCCTGGAGACCGCACTGCCGGTGAAGTTTGCGGAGACCATCGTCGAAGCAGTGGGCTTCGAGCCGGAGGTGCCCGAGCGCTTCGCCGGCATTATGGACGCACCGCGCCACGTCAAGGACTTGCCCAATGATGCCGCGGCGGTCAAGGACTACATGTCGGCGTCGATTAGCACTACGGAGGTTTAAGCCATGGCGCAAGAGCAGTTTTCGGGTCCGGAGTACTTTACCGAGTTCGACCCGGAGAAGTTCATTCGCGATATGAAGATTCAGGCGGAGATGGCCAAAGAGAACGCCGCCGAAAAGCACCAGGGCAACGATTCCGCGAAGAAGGATGACTAGCAGGTCCCTTCTCGGGGTTGTGCTGTTGGCCCCTGCGCTCACAGCGGCGTGCACGGCCGGGGAGGACACCCCGCAGGGGGACCTGGCCCAAGCAGAAAGCACGACCTCGCCGCACCCGCCCGCGCCGCCGCCGGTATATGGCCCGGGGGACTCGCCTGTGCCGCCCGGTGCCGCGCTGGACATCTCCTCCCTGGAGCCGGTCCCGGGGGAGTACTTCGACTATTCCCTGTGCACGGCCGCGTGGAGCTTCGTGCTGGACAGCAGCCGGACTATCGCCGTCACCGCCGCCCATTGCGGTGAGCCCGGGGACACCGTCTGGGCGGGCAACGCGGAGGGAGAATTCACCTATCCCGCGGAACCGGTGGGCACGGTCGTGTACTCCAATCTCAGCGCTCCAGACACGCACGGACTGGACTTCGCCCTGGTGGAGATCACGCGCCCGGCGGAGTTTTATACCCCGCGTGAGATGGGAACCCAGATAGCCACCGGGGAGGGGAAACTGCCTGATTCGGTGTGCAAGCTAGGCCGCGTCACCGCGCAGACGTGCGGACCGCTGACACACGCAGAAGGTCGCGGCACGCTCACCATTGGAGAGCGCAGCGTCGATACGGTTTCCGCGCGGGCGCAGGTGTGTTCCCGGCAGGGGGATTCGGGAGCTCCCGTGTACGGCGCGCCGGGCACCCCGGAGGACGGCCGCATCGTGGGCGTCTTGTCCGGGACGACGGGGGAAGCGGACGAGACAGACGCGGCGGACGCGGCGGGCGGCGCTGCGCCGGACTGTGCCGAGGCACCGGAGCAGGACATGTCCTTTACCGTCGCCGCCGACATCGAGGCTGTCCTGCCGGAGATCCTCGCTGGCCTGTAGGCACGTAGGATTGGGCTTATGCCGACTCCTGACTACATCCTGTCCCTGCGCGAGAAAATTGGGCACGACCAGCTCTTCCTGCCCGGGGTGACCGCGGTCATCGTGCGCGCTGTCCCCACTGGTGCTGCGGTGTGGGAGCTGCCGTCGGTGCTGCTGGCCCAGCGCGCGGACAACGAAACGTGGGGGCCTATCTCCGGCATTTGCGAGCCGGGCGAGGAGATCACCACCACCGCTCTGCGCGAGGTCAAAGAAGAAATTGGGTTAGATGGCCGCGTCGAAGCACTGCTGGGCGTGGGGCAGGTGGGCCCGGTGGTGTACCCGAACGGTGACCAGTGCACGTTTATGGACACTGCCCTGCGGGTATCCGTGGCGGACGGGGCTGCCCCCATTATCTCCGACGAAGAGAACCTGGATGCGCGGTGGTTCTCGGTGGGGCAGATGCCGACGTCGGTAAGCGCCCGGCACCGCATGATTATCGCTGACGCGGTGGCTCAGATGAAGCACCCGCAGGGCTTCCGCCCACGCATGGGCTACACCAAGCGCAACCAATAGGCCAGCTCGTCCGGACCTTCCACTAGGTGCACCTCGCCGCCGGCGATGGAATCCTCCACGTCTGCCTGGGTAATCCAGGGCCGGTGCTTGTCGACGCCTACCAGGACCCGCCCGCCCAGCGTCATCAACAGCCGCCCGCGAGAAGACAGGGCGTGGAGCAGGGGGACGTCAGAAAGCGCATAGCTCCACGCCGTTGCGTAGAAGTCCTGCGCGCCCGAGCCCAGGTAGGAGGTTTCCAGAACGAGCGTGCCGCGACGCAGGTAGATGCCCTCGCGCGGAAGCCCGGACAGCAGCGTGCGCACCGCGCCGAGAACTGCTGCGTCGAGGGAAATAAAGGTCAGTGGCTGCATAACAAGGGCCTGTGTATTGCTGGGGAAGGGCTCACAATATCAGTAAAGACTCATGAATCCGGTTGAGGCGGGCATGGGGCGCTGCTTAGTGTGGTCCCATGATGACACACATGGTCAAGAACACCGCAAAGAAGTTGTCCGTCGCTACCGCCTTCGCCGCCCTCACCTGCAGCGCCCTGGGCACCGGCGCGGCCGGCGCGCAGGAGATGTCCTCCCTGGGCGGCCTGGATAAGCTCGACGCGGGCCAGATTGAAAAGCTCAGCTCCATGGTGCTGGGCAAGGACAACAAGGACAATGCAGTGATGGAGAAGTACGAGGACATCAAGGGCCTGCAGGAAGCACTCCCGGCTGACAAGGCTCAGCAGGCACTCGACGGCACCTTCACCGCCAAGAAGAATGATTCCGTGTTCGTGACCTTTGAAAAGAACGGCACCCTGACCTACAGCGATGGCTGCAACAACGGCAACGGCACCTACCAGGTGGACCAGAACGGCGCGGTAGTAGTGGACAACATGGTGGAAACCAAGATGGCGTGTGAGCCGTCCGTGATGCAGGACGCCCAGCAAGTCAAGCAGATCCTGGCGGGCAAGCCGGCCGTCTTCCCCGTGGATGACTCCACCTTCGCCCTGGGCAGCCAGGGCCAGGCCATTCAGTTTGTCAAGGGCGGGGTAACCGCGGAGAAGTAGTCCTTCTACAGAACCTCAGAATCTCAGCGGCTAGCCTGTGGTCAGGTTGGTCGCTGAACTCTTTCTGCCCTCGATGACCCAGCTGATGAAGCGGCCAGAGCACAGGGACCAGTGCACGATCAGCAGCACGGGGATGCTCAGGGCGATGGCGTCGAGCCACTCGGAGCCGTTGACGAGCGCCATCTGGTGGCCGCCCATGCTCACTGTGCCCGGCGGGAAGGTGCAGGACCACCACGCCGGGGTGTAGGCCGTCCAGCGCGCCACGTTGGGGTAGAAGCAGGTCATGGCATAGATGGCCAGGGGGATGGCGATGATGAGCGCCACGTCGCCGTAGAGGACGGAGACCTTACCGGGGTAGAGGATCTGCATGGCGGTGGTGGACTGGCCCACCACGCCGAGGGGAACCCAGGCGGTGGCGGAGTTAGCACCGCTGAGATCGACCTTGCCGTGCCACGCGGCCCAGTACACGTGGGCAAAGACGGGCACTGCGGTGAGGATGGACATGAAGAAGAACACGGTGCCCAGAAGGTGGTAGAACTCCCCGTAGTCGCGGGCCAAGAAGCCGGCGACCGAGGAGGAAATCATCGGCCCCACCAGCGGCAAGCCCCACGTGAACCGCGGCTTGCCGTCGAAGCGCGTGAGCTGGATGGCCCACGTGATAACGGTCACGGGCCCGCCAATCCAGAAACCGATGAGGCGGAACAGGCCGTTGTCCGTCAGCCCGGAGAGCGCTGCACCCAGGGCCAGGATGCCGATGAAATACATGGACCATTCCGCCATGGTGGTCCGCCCAAAGCTGGGCTTGCGGTAGACCGCGAAACCTACCGTAAGGACCGCAAAGACAACGCAGGATAGCGCCGCGAAGAACGCGGCGGGGTAATTGAGGCCTTCTTCGACCAGCAGCCGGGAGACGATAGAGGTGCCCATGAGGCTGCCTCCCCATGCGGGGCCAGGCGGCGGCAATTGGCGGAATCGAGTAGTCACGCCGACAGCGTAGTCGCTCGGCGGAAACCGTGCCGCATTGTTGTGCCCGATAGTGTGGTGAATTTTCCCCAAATTGGCTCACTCAGTAAGGGGTCCCACAATGCCGTGTGCCGGGCACGGTTGTGGGGCGAAAACGTGACTGAGGCCCCCACATCGTGGGGGCCTCGAGCGTCGGTTTGGGCGAGGAGTGGTGAGCGTCTTAAACGCAGTTAGCGTCGCGCCTGGCGCATGCCGTTGAAGTAGTAGTTGCCGTCGCCGCCCTGGTAGCACTCCGTGGAGTTCGACGGCCACATGCCCTGCGCCTGGGAGCAGCCCATGAAGCCACCGTAGGGGCCGATGGTGGCCCATTCCATGCCGTTCGATTGCGGAGCGGCAGGCGCCGGAGCCTGCTGCTGTTGTTGTTGCTGTTGCTGCTGCTGGCGTTGCTGTTGCTGACGCTGCTCCCGCTCGGCCTGGCGCTCTTGCTCCGCTTGCTGCTCGCGGCGTTCCTGCTCGGCTTGGCGCTCACGGCGCTCCTGTTCCGCTTGCCGCTCGCGACGTTCCTGCTCAGCCTTCTGCTCGCGGCGTCGCTCTTCTTCTTCGCGCTCGCGCTCAGCTTCTGCCTCGGCCTCTGCCTGTTGCTCCTCGATGGCCTCGTCGATGTAGGTCAGGGACTCAAAGTCCGGACCATCCATCATGAAGGAGGTCTGTTCCACATTGGTGACTGTCAGGTCCTTTCCACTGCCCTGAGGGCTAAACGCGAGAGTGCAGCGGTAGGTGACTTCCTCATTCGAGCTGGCAAATACGCCAGAATAGTTTCCAGAGGCGTCGATAGTAACGCGGCGATCCCCAGAACGCTCGACCGAATTGATGGAGGTTGTCGTAAAATCCAGGTCATCGCTTTCTAAGTTCACCCCGAAGTACTTCGATACTTCGCGCAGCGCATCGGGCTCGCACTCGTCCACTGCGATCTCCGCAAGTACGTCTTTTTCGGCCTGCGCAGCGTCGTTCTTGCGGTCCTTGGCAAAGAGCACGCCGCAGACTACAACGGCCAGCACGCCGACAAGAACGGCTGCGATAGCGGGCCAATTCGGCGTCGACGACTTCGGTGGGGTGACAGGAGAGGCTGCCTGAGTCCCGTCGTCGCCCTGCGCGGAGAAAGGGTTGGTGGGCGCCTGGCCATCGGGGGAACCGAAGGGATGGGATTGCTCAAAGGGGGATTGTTCGAAGGGGTTCTTGTTCATGATTGGAGAGAGCTTTCAGCCCCAGATAAACGAGGGCGGGAGAGTAGGGTGAGAGACCTTTCGCACGCGGGGAGAGAAACGCGTCAATGCAAGAGTGCAGAGAGCAGAAGTGAATATACCTCTGAAAGCGCGTCGGTGCCGAAGAAAACGGCAGAAGTCACGAAACATCCCTGCCCCGCGGGAAATAAATCCTGCAGGTCAGGGCCTAGCTGCTGGGTTTAGCAGTCGTAGTACAACCCCAACCCCACACTAACCCCCACTACCAGCACAAACCCCATCAGAAGACCCCTCACCACCGTCAGAAATCCCGCACAAATCCCGCACTTGAGGCACAATCCCGCGCAGCCCCTCACCAGCACCAGGAAACAGGTGCGAATACACATCCAGGGTCATCGACGCCGACGCATGCCCCAACGCCCGCTGCACCATCACCACCGACGCCCCCGACTCAATCAACGACGACGCATAAAAATGCCGCAACCCATGAAACGTCGTATCCACGCCAGCAGCACGCGCCAGCTTACGAAACTGGGATGACACACTCGACGACGACAACGGCCTCCCCACCTTCGTACAGAACACCGTCTCCTCCGGGCCACGCGGCGCCCTACGCAGCTGCTCCTCAATCACCGCCACCGTCCCGGGCCCAATCGGCACCACACGCCGCGACGATTCCGTCTTCAACGGGGCAAACTCCCCCGTGCGCTGATTAATCTGCTCCACCACATGCACCTCACCGCGCAGAAAATTCACATTCCGCACCCGCAGGCCACACAGCTCCCCGGCACGCAAACCCGTCTCAGCCGCCACCTGCACCATCGCCGCCAACGTCAAATTCGGGGCACGCCCCACACCCGTACCCCGCGCCGCACGAATCAGAGCCTGCACATCCTCCACCGTGGGAATGTCCGCACGCTCAGCACCAACCTCCTTACGTGGAATCTTCACCCCACGCATCGGATGCCTACCCACCACATCATCCAGCACAGCCTGTGAAAACACCCCGTGAAGAATCGCGGCCAGCATATTGATAGTTGAGGCGGCCAGCGGCCTATCATCAGCCCATGGTCTGCCTTCCTCCAGCACGCTCATCCACTCCCGTACGTGTGACGGCTTCACTGACAGCACTGGCATGTCTCCCAAATCTCCCAGGTTGGCCAGCAGCATGCCACGCCCATTCCTCGTGGACTTATTTACCGCCTGCTGCATCCGCTCCTGTACCAGCTCCTTGACAGTCACACCAGTATCCTCGATGTACTCACCACGCCTAACGGCACGCTCCATATCCTGCAAATGCGCTTTCGCCTGCCGTGCGCGAGGAAAACTCTTCGAGCGTTCCTTACCGGACGGGTCACGCCACCGAGCGATAAAAACCTCTTTACCCGCCTTATTGATACGCTTCTGAATAGCCATTAGAATCACTCCTTGTTAGCCAGGGCTGAAAAACGCCCCGGGCGACAATTCCAAGCCCGTTAGGGTCTTGTGTTTCCCGCCCTTGGTGCTGCACTTCCACATGACGAGCACCAGGGGCGGTCTTGTCTTATACTTCTGGTGGCCCACATCCCCCCGTGGGCCTAGGGCGCCCCGTGTTGAGCACAGCTCCACGGGGCTGTTCCTTATGGGCTGTTTAGTCCACCATCAGACGTAAGCGCGGGGTTTAGCCAGGGTAGGATTCGCAGCCCACGCCGTCGCCGTCCTTGTCATGCTTGGGGAGGTAGATACCGTCGCCGCGGTATACCTTGTGTCCGATGTCGGCGCACGACCCGGAAGTGCCGCCTCCAGAGTAGGCCGGGGCTGGCTGTTCCGGAGCAGGTGCTGGCGCTTCTTCCTGAAGTTCAGGAACCGGAGCGAATTGCTGAACTTGAGTGTTTTGCTCTGGTTCCGGTTGCTCTTGTGGAGCGGGGGCTGGTGCGGGTTGTTCGGTCGTTGGGTCCTGCGCCATGGAAGGCGAAGGTGCAGATGATGTCGGTTCAGTCGTTCTAGTCGTCGAGGTAGGTGCGGACTCCGAGCTTGTAGACGTCATTGAAGACGTGGTGGATTCCGGGGTGGTTGTTGATTCCTTTGGCTCAGTTGTTGTTTCGGGCGAGACGGCGGTTCCAAGGATGAGGAGTCCGACGCAGGCTGCGATTATCCACCACCAGTGGCGCTTTAACGGAGTGGCGCCGTGGGCTTCACGTCGTTCGTGCATGAGGTACCACGCCCCAGGAAAAAGGAAGACTAGACCGACGCATATTCCCGCGAGGATTCCTCGGAAACTGCCTGAAAACAAGTTTCCGAAGATGACAAACCCTCCGAGGGCTGCTGCGGTCCAGGCAAGCACTTTCTTCCACGTGGGCGCTTTATGGGGCGGAGGGGTGGGCTGGGCGCCGTACTCAGAAAAAGGGTTAGAGTTCATGATGGAATTGTCCTTTTGGGGTCAGGCTGCTTTGGTTTGGTAGTGGGCTTTCCAGACGCGTAGCAGGTGTTTGGTGACTTCTAGTTCGTCGGCGATGGCGGGGAGGTGGCCGTGGTGCCATGTTGCGGCGGCTTCGAAGTCGTGGGGGTTGATGAGGAGTCGGGCGGCGTATTCGTCGGCGCGACGTTCTTGACGTTGGTCGTAATGGCCGTTGCCGGTTGGGGTGTCCCCGTAGTGTGCGTGGCCGAGTTCGTGGGCTAGGACGCTGCGGTATTGCTGGATGCTCATGCCGCGCCTTGTGCTGATTATCCGCCGGCGGTGGTCGTACCAGCCGGGGCACCCGCCCGTGTGACGCTGTAGCTGCACGCCCATGCTTTCCGCTAGGAGGTGCAGCTCTACCGCGCTAATCGTCATAGGCATCATCCCTTTCTGCATCTTCATCCGGGCCGCTGTAGGCGACGGCACCTAGAGGTATATCAGCAGGGGCGGACATGCGGCGGCGACGCTGTTCGAGTTCGTTGATTTCGTCGGCACGTGTCGCGGGGTTGAGGCGACGTGCGAGTTCAATAGCGAGTTCCCCATCCTCGGCGGTGTCCAAGAGCTTGCCGTTGTTGTCGAGGTGGCTCATGGCTTCTGCTTCGGTGATGTGTCCGAGGTCTACTAGCGCGTCGATGGGGTTTACGCGTAGTCCTCGGCTGACCTTGATTATTTCGTCGGCGGTGAGTCCGTCTTGGGTGAGGCGGCGGGTCACGGTCGGGCGTGATGCTCCGATGAGCTTGCCGATTTCTTCTGCTGTTACGCGTTGTCCAGTTACGGACTTGTACCAGTCTCGGTAATCAATCATACCCACATCGTAGTGCGTCAGAATTGACGCACGCAACCCGGGCCTAGCTTTACAAATGAGAAATGGGTACCCCCGAAGTGAATCACACCATTGACATTATGGCGCAAGTGGTTCATTATTGAGTCATCCAAGCGAAAGGAGGAAAGGAAATGGCTCAGTTCTTAATCAGTCTGGATGAAGTGGAACGCGTCAAGAAACTAAACCGAATCGGCTCAACCGTGGAACTAGCACAGCGCACCAAAGTATCCCGCTCAACCTGGGGGCGCGCACTAAGCACACGAACCCCCAAACCAGACGTGCTCCAAGCACTCGCAGCCCTCGGCGCTAGGCCAGACCGAATCCTCGTAGCCGACGACCTGGAACCACTAACCGCATAAGAAAACCCCGCACAAGGCGGGGCCAAAACAACCTACTTAGGAGACTACACCATGAGTGAACTAATCCCCATTCACAGCAACGATGGCGCCCAGGCTGTTATGGGCCGAGACCTCTATGACTTCCTCGGCGTCGAGACGGAATACCGGCACTGGTTCCCGCGCATGGTCGAATACGGCTTTGAAGAGGGCAAAGACTACGCGGTCAAAAATGACCGGGTACAAGATTCCCTCGGACGCAGCCGGGAGCGAACCAACCACGTCATCAGCTTGGACATGGCTAAAGAGATTTCCATGATTCAGCGTTCGGAGAAGGGGAAGCAGGCTCGCCAGTATTTCATCGAGTGTGAGCGTCGCGTGAAGTCTTCCGCGTTGGCTATCCCGCAGACGTATGCGGAAGCGCTACGTGCCGCTGCGGATAACGCGGAACGTGCAGCAATCGAGGCACGTAACGCCGCTGAGCAGATGGCTATTGCGCAGAAAGCTACCGCCACCATCGAGCGACAAGCGCCGAAAGTTGCGAAAGCTGATGCGCACAGCGGCGTGAAGGAATGGAAACGCCGCCAAGACTTCTACCGCGAAGTACAGCAATGGGGCGACTTAAAAGGTCTCGACATTAAGCAAAGCTCTGTCCGACAACTGCTTACCCGCAAGTCCATGTTGATCGGCGGCGCCCGAACCGACGCTGGGCAGATGACCCGCAGCGCAGTCAAAGCCGGATGGGGGCGCAACGAAAAAGGAGTCGCCGACAACGGTCACTCCTACTGCACCCCGCAATTATCGCCAGCCGGACAAGACATTGCCTGGAAGTGGATTTACCAGGCATCGCAGGAATATGGCGAAATTCTCAACCCGAAAGAAGGAAAGTAATGCGAGAAAACACTCTTTACCGCGCACACATCGTCGAATATCCAGAGTTTGAACGATATGAAGCCTTCGATGAGCGCGGAGAAGGCGGGGTGTGGACCTGCCCGGTCGGCTGGACTGCTGACGCTGACTACATCGAGCGATTCGGAACTAACAAGTATTTCGAGCCGAATACCGACAAGTTCTATAAGTCGCGGTCATCTGCGAAGGCGCGGGTGGACCTGCTCAATTCGATGGGATACATCGCGATTGTGCAGCGGTCCGCTCCGGTGGAATGGCCGGCAGATGGGCAGGAACGCGTCGAGGCTAAACAGCAGGTGGGCGTGTCCGAAGCTATCGCGGTGCTTAAGCAGGCCGGGGTTATCCAATCCGCCGACGAGCTTTTTAGGGGAGGTGAACCAGCATGACTCGCAACGAAAAGGAAACCTCCGGCGCTGCAACGCCGGAGGAACTGGCTGAAAAGTCAATCGCCTTCTCCAAAACAGCTATCGAATACGCAAAGAAAATAAACGAAGAACTGCAGAAAATTGACGACGACGAGACTGGTTAGAACGGCTTTTCTCCGTACCTCTGCTCAAACGCAGTAACGGCGGCGTTGAGGGCATCTTCGGCAGAGCTGTGTGACGTCTTGGCTTGCTGGTAGAGCTCCTCAGCCTTGTCGTACTTCTCGGCAGCTGCCTTCTTGGATGCCTCGGCCTGATCCAGGTTGAAACGGGCCCTACTGACAGAGATAGCTGCCTGGTCGAACATCGATTTCACCAGCTGCAATTGGGCTCGTTCTAGTTCCTTATCCATCATCATCACCTCACTTTCTAGGGCAGACCGCCCTGAATTAAGTGAAGCACATACGAAAAGGCCCGGTGCTGGAACACCGAGCCAAGAAGAAAAATCAATCTCTCAAAAAGGAGTCTACACCCATGCACCGACCACAAGAAGGCCGCGAGCACTTCCTCAACATTTACCTGCGCATCACTAAGACCCCACCGCTGGACCGGGGCCGCTCCTACTGCGGCACCCACCACGCATAAAAGAGGACCTCTTATGACAAGCACTTCTAAGTACCTCAGCACGGAGGAGGCGTGCGAGCTGCTGCGGTGCAGCCCGGACACGCTGCGCCGCTGGGCCCGCAACAACAACTGGGACCGCATCCGTCCCAGCCGCCGCCACGTCCTTTACCGGCGTGACCAAATCGAAGACCACCTTGAAAAACACACCTACCTAATCCAATAGCCCGACTTAGCAGGCGGGGGAGTGCAAGCCTCCCCGCGGGCACCAGGCCGCCGAACCCTCCTGCCCCAGGGGATAGGGCAGGAACCCGGCTGGCCGCGATGACTGAAAACTGAATTAGTGAAGAGCGCCGGATGATACCGGCCCCGCGAGCATGGTTCTTAGATTGCGATGACCGGGGCGAACCGTGAGGTAGGCACCCCAACGTGGTTGGGAGGGAACGAGCGGCGCCGACAGAAATACTTTGCTTCGCTGGCGGAATCGGCAGACGCACCGCACTCAAAATGCGGCACCCACACGGGTATCCGGGTTCGACTCCCGGGCGAAGCACCCAGCCCAGAACGGTTTGAACACATCACTTATTGCCTATTGGCGGGTGGTTGGTTCTTGGAAGCACCGGGGTTCAACTCCCCGGCTGGGCACAGGGTTGTCAAGCGCTTAATCACATCGGAGGAGAGACAAGCGTCAAGGCTGCATCCGGGGCGAGGTCGTTCAACTTTCCCTCTACCTGGCACTACAAGCCTGCAACCCCCACACATAAAAGCGGCCCCCACAAAAGTTTAGGCACTACGCGGGGGCCTGCTGCCAGGAAAGGACAACACAATGCAGTCTACCAGGACTTACACAGCGCAAGAAGTAGCAGGAATGCTCGGCGTCGCTTTGAGCACCCTGCTGCGCCACACACGCGCCGGGAAACTTCAGGAACTCCACCCAATACAGGTCGGGAACCGAATCGTGTTCCCCCGAACCATCGTTGACCAACGTTTAGGAGACGCAGCATGAAACGCATCTTGACTCACTTTTTTCATCGCCGTCACCGCGCCTACACCCCGCGCTTCTACATGATGCGGAGGGGCTAATGCCGAAGTTTGAAATCCCGCTCGACCAGGCAGCGAAAGAATTCTACGAGATTGAGGGACGATACCACGCCCTCTACCAACTCGCCCGCCTCTCCGGCCCCACCCGCCGCCGCGTCAAAGACGCCGCCGCGCAAGCCAACCTCCTCGCACGCCTCACAGAAAAGGAAGCAAAGAAACATGCACACTAAACGACCGCCCCGCACCACACCAGACGCCCGCCGCATCGCCTACTGGAAGGATATCGCTGCGAAGCGTGTCCGCTTGTGCTGGGCCACCGGCCTGATGGGTGGCATCGCCGGCTTCGCCTTCCATGCACTCATCAGTATTCCTCCGGTGTGGATGTAAACCAGTGGCCACCACCATCCGGAAGGGTCAGACGGGTCTTTGGTGCGTCCACCACCACGGGTACACCTTCCCCGCCGCCTCCTGGCATCAAGCCCTCAAATTCGCCCACGACCTCCACCACACTATGACCACAACACCAAGGGGCAGAGGACCACGCCAGCACCCACAACCCTGGGCACATAACGGGAAATGGTGGGTCAACATCCCAGACCCCACTCGCTTCCACCCCCTGCAAGAAGCAAGGAAAGCCGCCGCTGACTTCGTACGCACACAAGCCTGCCTCTACGACGGCTGCAACCAGACCGGCGGGGATTACCTCGGCTGGGGACGCGGATTCCGCCTCTGCAAATACCACGCCAACCAGGCCAAACGCACTCTCAATCGACGAAGGACCGCATGAACACCCCAAACAAGATGCCTCCACGCATAGGACGCAGCAAACTGCTGTATCTCGACACCCTCGCGGACGAGGCCGACAACCTTATGCAGGACTTTATGGACCGGGGCTATGACCCCGATATTGCTTTCAATCTGACTGATTTGACGCTGTCCCGCTATGACGAGAGGAGGGCGAAGTGAGACGCTACGAACCGGGCGACCATGAGGATTGGCTGGAGTTCCGTCGGGGACGGTTGACCTCGACGGAGCTGGCCCGCCTGCATTGCAGTAAGAATGCGGCGACGTGGCACGAGGTACGCGACCAGAAAGAACACGGCTCGAAGTTCCGGGGCAATCAGTACACGGAGTGGGGGAGCGCTCGTGAACCTTTGTTGGCCCAGGTGCTGATTGAGGAAGTGGACACGCGCCTCACCTACAACGAGGACCCGCAAACCATCTTCCTGCCCGATGATGAGCGCCTGTCCTGCACGCCAGACCTCTACAGCGATGACCTTGAGGTCATTGGGGAGATTAAGACCAGCTCCAGGCCCTTCACGGGCGGGCGCTGGCATGACTGGTGTCCGGACCAGTACTGGTGCCAGATTCAGGCAAACATGCACTACACCGGGGCAGAAGCCTGTGCCTTACTCGTTGAGGTGCACGATGACTTTGTTCCGGTCGCCCTCGACCACCGCACCATCACCTATGACCCCAAGTTTGCGGCAGAGCTGATGAACACCGCGGGGGAGTGGTTCGCCTGGCTCGACGGCACAACACCGGACTGGATGGGCGAAATCACCAGCCTAGACCAGGTTGATGACGTCACCGCCCTAGTCGCGCAGTACGCCACGCTCACCGCTGAGGTAGACGACCGCAAGAAGCGCATCGCGAACCTCAAGGCCGAAATCCTGGAGTTGACCGGCGACTCGCACACCGGCGACTACGGCGGCTACCACCTCACCGTCAGCACCACACAACCAAGCAAGGTGTTCGACACCCGCGTATTCAAAGCCGCCCACCCCGACCTTTACAACGAATTCCGCACCAAAACCCGCGCAGGGTCAACACGACTCACCATCAAGGAGCAATAACCATGAGCAACGCCGAAGAGTGGCGTGACATACCAGATTGGGAAGGCTTCTACCAGGTCAGCAACTTAGGAAACGTGCGCAGCCTGACCCGCACCGTCACGCGAAGCGATGGCCAGCTACGCACCTACCAAGGACGGAACCTGAGACCCGGAACTAACAGGCTTGGGTATCCAATCGTCATTCTGCGCAAGCCAGGGAAAGTCATCACTGCGAAAGTGCACAGGCTAGTCCTTCTGGCTTTCGTCGGCACATGCCCAAAAGGGCAAGAAGCTTGCCACAACAACGGCGACCGTGGAGACGCCCGGCTTGAAAACCTCAGATGGGATACCCACTCCAACAACATGCTTGACCGGCGCGGGCATGGAACCGACCACCAAGCACGAAAAACGCACTGCCCAAAAGGGCACCCCTATGACGAGGAGAACACAAAGGTAATCCCGTCCCGACCAACCGCCCGATACTGCCGCCAATGCCACCGAGATAGGTCTGAAAATCGCTGGCACACCCTAAAGAACAAGGAGAACACCAATGTCTAACGAACTCACCACCACCAATCAGCAGGACATTCAGCCCGCGCCAATGACTCCAGTCAACACCAACGTGCTTGAGCAGCTACAGGCTCAGGCTCAATCATGGGTAGCCGCATCGCAGATTGCGGAACAGCTCGCCAGGACTGATTTCGCAGGCCCATTCAAGGGCAAGCCGAACGACATGGCAGCAGCAATCCTCAAGGGTGCCACTCTAGGAATCCCACCAGAGTCCATCGGAAAGTCCATCTACGTTGTCCACGGCACCCCATCGCTCTACGGCAAGGCAGCGCTTGCCATTGCCCTACAGCACGGCTACATCGCAGAGACCATCGAGGACACTCCTACTGCCGTCACGGTACGCATGACTAGCCCTAAGGGCCAGGAGATGGAAGTCCGATACACCATCGAGCGCGCCACCAAGGAAGGCCTCGTTAAGGGCAATAAAGCTCAGTACGAGACGCGCCCATCCAAGATGCTGTATTGGAAGTGCATTGGTGAGCTAACTGACCGTATGATTCCGCACCTAACCGGCGGTATGCCTATCAAGGAGGATTGGGAGCAGTCGCCGGTCAAGATGACTGCTACTCGTGAGGATGTGCGGGCGAAGGCTGAGACTGCACCGGTTCCGGCGTTGACCAAGAAGGAGCCGGAGCCGGAGGTGGTGGACGGTGACCTCATCAACGACGTGAAGGAAACCCTGGAGGGCTTCACCACCTCGGAGCAGGTCAACGATTTCGCCGCTAACCTCAAGCAATCCGGCGAAGTACCAGACGAAGTACTCGACCTGTGCCGCACCCGCTGGTCCGAGCTGGAAGGGGAAAAGTAGATGATTGACCCCATCACCATCACCGGCGGCCTGCCCCGTGACGCCGAACTGCGATTCACCAAGAGCGGTAAGGCCGTCGCTAGTTTCACCCTCGCCAGCTCGGACAACAAGTTCGACCAGGAAAAGCAGGAATGGGTGAAGACCCGCGTCCTGTACCTCGACGTCACCATCTGGGACGAGACCAAGAATCAGAATCCTGTGCAGTGGGCGCACCTCGCCGCTGAGCTGAAGAAGGGCGACCAGGTTGCCGTCACCGGAAAGCTGATTACCCGCTCGTGGGAGACCAGGGAGGGGGAGAAGCGCAGCAAGGTTGAACTTCTTGCCAGCAGCTTCTACAACCAGCCACGCGGACAAGGCCAGGGACAGCAGCCCTCGCAGGCTCAGCAGCAATGGAACCAAGCCGCGCAGAACGGTCAGACCGCCCAGTCTGGGGCGTGGGGCAACCCCGCACCCACCGGCCAAGACCAGGAACCACCTTTTTAGGTGACTGCCTTGGATGCCTCCTATTACGAGGAGAAACTGAAGCAGCTCGAAGACAGGCTGCTCGCCTACGCCGACGACATCGACCACCTCAAGCACTACAGCAACGATGATCCAACCCCCGCAGAATTACAAGACCTCGGGGCAGCAGACCTAGCCAAAGCCGCCGCACACGTCATAACCCTCATCAGACGAGGTGAGTATTGATGCCCTACGTGGAGATGACAGCGGCAGACCTACCCCACCACAAGGCCTGCCGCGTCGTCCTCAACCCCGACGCTTACGACCCCGACCTGGTGCCCGACCGCATCGTCTACGCCGCCCAGAAAGGCGACTACATACATGGGGCAACCAGGGACGGCCGATTCATCCTGCCCGCCACCGCGCCGGTGCTCATCGACCCCGAAAGGAACCCGCATTGATTTACTACTCCCTCGACGAGGGGGCTGCGCACCCGCGCCAAGCCTACAAGCACGATGCCGGCATTGACCTCGCCCTCAAACACGACCTCACCGTGCCCGTAGGCGCTCACAGGGTAGGAGATACCGGTGTTCATGTCGCTATACCCCGTGACCATGTAGGCATGCTGTTTGTACGCAGCTCCACAGGCATCAAGAAGCACCTGGTGCTCTCCAACGGCACCGGCATCATCGACTCCGGGTATCGCGGACCCATCAAAATCAGCCTCCACAACACCGGCGACACCACCCAACACATTCAGGCCGGCGACTACATCGCACAACTCGTAGTAGTCCCCATCACGCCCAACGAAATCGCCGAAGTCTCCACCCTCGACACCACCCAACGCGGCACCAACGGCATCGGAAGCAGCGGAAAGTGACCACCCACCAGCAGCGTGAGGATTTGCGGGTGTGGCTAGAAGACAACGGCCTTTATTGCGCCTCGCCCGCATTCCTCGACGCACTCATCCACCTATTCCAATCCATCGAGAAAGGAGGAGAAGACGATGGTAAGCAAATCACTCCGCTTTGAAATCTTGCGCCGTGACCAATTCACATGCCGCTACTGCGGCTCCAAAGCCCCTGACGTGCAACTCCACGTTGACCACGTCGTACCAACATCACTCGGAGGCACCGACCAACCCGAAAACCTGGTCACCGCCTGCGCTGATTGTAATTCCGGTAAAGCGAACCGCAGCCTCGACGACGACACAGTAACCGAAATCGTCGAAGACGCTGAGCAATGGCGCGACAACATCGAACGAGCAGCCCAAAAGCGCTACAACACCATCCAAAACATTGAGGCAGTAGGCGACTTCTTCCTATCAGTATGGCCGCAGCACCTGGACTACAGCCTTCCCTTCAACTACGCGAAAATCGTCTACAACTACATCGCTAAGGGAATAAGCCAAGACGAGATTGAACACCTCGTTCAAGTCGCATTGAACTCACCCGCCACCGCGGGGCGAAAGTTCCAGTACTTCTGTGGCTGCTGCCGGAACGTCATTCGTGAGATTGAGGAATCAGCTCGCGAACTAGAAGGAGGCGACGATGAGGGATTTTGCTCAGATTAAGTTGTCTATCTGGAATGATGACGCTTTTCTCGACCTGAGTAACAATGCTCAGCTGCTGTATTTTGTGCTCATCTCGCACCCCACCATGAACCGCGCCGGCGTGGGTACCTGGCATGCGGGCCGCTTGTCTGGGATGTGCGCGTCCTGGACTCGGCAGGATGTTGAACGTGCCGCCTGTGAGCTTATTGATGGTCGTTTCATTGTGGTCGATGAGGACACTGACGAGTTCCTGGTGCGTACTTTTGTGCGGCATGACGGGTTGATGAAGCAGCGGAACTTAGCGACGACGATGGCGCGTGAGTTTGCTGCTGTGGGGTCTAGGTCGATTAAGGGGGTTGTTGTTTGGGAGCTTAGGAGGCTTCATGAGGAGCATCCGGAGTTTAAGGGTTGGGGGTCTGATGAGGCGTTGGCGTTGTTGAAGAAACGCGCTATTGACCCTTCCAGTGACCCCTCGGTTTACCCCTCCATTGACCCTAGCGTTGACCCCTCGGTTTACCCCTCCATTGACCCTAGGGTTAAGGGTGAACCGAAGGGTTCGGTTGACCCTAGCGTTGACCCTAGCCCTACAACCGCAACCACAACCACAACCTTTTCTAGACGTTCGCAGAGGGTGGAAACGCGGGAAGGGGTTGAGGGGGTTCGGGGGAGAAGGGGAAACCAGACTGCCGCCGACGATGGTGCGGAGTCGGATGAATCGAACCCCCCTCCCCAGAACTTGGACGAGTTAGCGGCGGCTCACGCCGCACGCACTCGTTGCCCGAAGCATCGTCACATCCCGGATGGGGAGTGGGTGGATGAGCCGTGCCGCGAATGCCAAAAGTTGCGTGAGGGCACCGAAGCGGAGGATGCCCGGAAGGTTGAGGCTGAGAAGGAAGCCCGCCGCCGCGCTATCGACGAGTGCGACCTGTGTGACGACAACGGCATGCGCTACGAGGCGGGGGAAGCATGGCGCTGCGACCACAACACCGAAACAGGCTCAAATCGCGGCCCAGCGGCCTCACAGACGGACAAACACGCCACCAGTGGGCAATCACCCCAAACCACAACCCCAACCCCTCACAAGCGAAAGGAGGCCCCATTTTGAACATCATTACTTTCCGCGTAGACGGCGAACCCGCCCCGAAGGGCTCCAAGCGTCACGTCGGCAACGGCAGGATGATTGAGTCCTCGAAGAAGCTCCCCGCATGGATGCGGGCCGTCACCCAAGAAGCCACCAAAAACAGGCCCAGCGAGCCGATAGACGCCCCCGTAAGCGTCTACATGCACTTCCACCTACCCAAACCCAAACGACCCCGCTACGACGCCCCAGCAGTCAAACCAGACGTCGACAAATTGGCCCGTTCCGTCCTCGACGCCCTCGAAGCCGCCGGCGTCCTCACCAACGACAGCCGCGTGACCCTGCTGCGCGCCACCAAGCACTACGCCACCGACACCACACCACCCGGTGCCGAAATCGCAATCCACTGGAAGGAAAACAATGACTGATCGTGACGAGTATGACGAGCTGACGCGTGATATGCGCAAGGATGACCAGCTCCTGGACGACCCCCGCTGGCGACACTACAAGGGCGAAGAAATCACCCTCACCCCCTATGACCAGTTCCTGGTCGTCGGTGCGGTGCGCTACGCGAGGGGCCGGGCAACCTACATCGTCGTCAAGACCGTCGACTGGGTCATCCGCAACTGGGATGACCTGAGCGACAACACGCGGCATGTCATCGCCCGCGACGTACGCGAGGAATGCGACTACCGCCAAGCCACGCCCCGCAGCGTCCTCAGCGAAATCGACGACAAAGACTGGCAACGCCTCAACCAACACATCAAGGAGCACACCAATGACTAACCCAACCCGTGAGCAAATCCTTAACGCACACAGGGCACTAACTACCCTTTCAGTGCTTGCGTCCGATATGTCCACTACATCCGCCATATTCAACGAAAAATAGTCCTCGCCGCCCTCCCTCCGCTCCCGCGCCCCACCATGGCCGAGGTGGAGTGGGATGATGACCTGCACTACCTCGCAGAAGCAGAGCACCCCGATTTCGGAAAAGTAATCATGCTTGGAAAGGGCCCTTTGTCTGGGGATGTACGTATCACACGCATCAAAGGAAAAGGTGCGATAGAAAGCCATATGCTTTGGCAGACCGTAGAACCCGAAACCCTCACCCCGACCGGCAGGCGCTACACCCTCGCAGAGGTGCAGGATGACTGAGCCACGCTACGTGGAGGTGAGAAAGACCGTCGGCGTGTGGCGTGAGTATGAGATTGACGTGCGCCTAGAAGTCGCGCCCTGCCAGTACTCCACCCTGACCATGAGTCGCGAAGAAGCGGCAGCGCTCCGCGACAAACTCAACCGATACCTAGGAGACAAGAAATGAAACCTGAAAATGTACAAGCAGCAATTCAGGCGCTCTATGCCTACGGAGCAGCAGCACGGGGAGACTACTACGACCTGACCGGTAAAGATATTCAAAATGGTATGAGGGCAATTGCCAATGCCCTCGAAAGCAGCGCCACCTACACGGAGGGGGAGCTAATCGAGCAGCTCGGAATCACTGAGACCGATAGCGGATACGAGTGGATGTAGACCAATGACTGACCTGAGTACCAGCACCTTGAAGCGCCTACTCGATGAGGAACGAAAAAATCCCCTCGCCTTGCAATGGACGTACAAGGGTGCCGCAGCTAGCAGCATTTACCACGAGTACCCCAGTAAGCATGAAGAAATCTACGGGATGCGGGTGGAGATGGAGCTTAGCCGCCTTGTAGCCCTCGGCCCCGAGGTAGCCCAAGAGCTACTAACCCTGAGGGACGCGCTGCACGACCTCAGTGAGGTCTGGGAGGACGTGAGCATCGACCCAGCACGCACACCAGCAGAGCAAGACCTCGCAGCGGCGGTAGTAGACCACATCGACCAAATCCTAGGAGACCACGATGGATAACCAAGACCAGGCCGCTCGCGTCATCATGATGTGCGTGAAGAAAGGCTACAGCCCAAACCGTATCGCGGAGTGCCTAGCTGATTATGGGCTAATCACCCCAGACCTGCCTGAGCCACGTATTTTCCTCGACACAGGGGAGCGAGAATGGCACATGGTGGACGGCTACGTCAGCCTAGAGGACGGCATTATTCACGTCATCCACGACGAAACCGACGACGACCGGGAACCAGCGGAGCTTAATCCAGACCCCGGCGAACTCCGCTTCGCAGACACCACCAAAGCCCGCGAAACCGCCCACGCAATCCTCGCCGCCTGCGACATGAAGGACGTCCACGATGGGAAACTATGACCGTGCCCTCGCGGTGCTGGAAGCCGCCCGACGCCCCGGAGACCTCCGCATCCACCCGAACGACGCGGTAGAAGCACTCGCACAGGCCGGGCTACTCACCCCAGACCCACCAGAACCGGACAGCGTGAGCCGAAAAGGCTGGCCACACTGGAAACTCCACGGCTACGGAATCCACAACGACACCGTCCACGTGGAATACCTCGCCGGTGGCGTATACATCAACTCCCCAGCCTGCAACATGAGCGCCCACCCCGACGATGCCGCCGCCCTCGCCCACGTAATCCACGCCGCCGCCCACTACCCGAAAGGATGGCCACAAGCATGACGATTAAAGGATTCCACATAACTAACAAGGGTCTCGCAACCCTGATAGTGATGCGGGAAAACGATAAGCGGGATGAAGAAGTCCCGGCCCACTACCGCATAGCAGATGCACTCGCTGAGGCCGGACTACTTGCAGAGGATTTGCCTAAGCCGTCTAGGGGCATGGGCACAAGCGGCGCAGTCTGGTACCTACCCGGCCCCATAGGCGACATTCGCCGCATGGGGGAGCACATCGTCATCTTTGGGCATGACTGCCAAGAAAAGACCTTCCGCCTAGTGCTCAACGCGCCGGAGGCAGTCGCCATTGGCCGGACGATACTCGCAGCCGCCAAGCACAAGGAGGGAGAGGAATGACCCCGGAAGACGCACGCTACTGGCTGGGGTACATCACACGCCTACCATTCATCCCGCCATTTGTGGTGCAGCAAGCTCTGGAGACTATCGCCGCGATGGACACCGAAATAATCACCGCACAACCACACCCACGCGGAAGCTGGAACGGTGATTCCGAAGACCCGCACTATTTCGACGTATCCCCCGGCACCCGCATGCGCCGCCACGTCACAGAATGGAAAGAAGTATGACCCCAAAACCTGCCAATGGCTGGACCGTGAAGGAAACAACTACCGGCGAATGGGCCGCGTTCCCATCCAACCCCCACCCAGATTGGGCATACCTCTGCAAGCGCCAGGCCACACTTGTCCGCGCCTGCGAGTACACCTATCGAGTCGGCCCACTAAGCGACGAACCAAGGAAAGGGGAGGCGGCATGAGGCCACACAGAATCCGTGTCAGCCCACGCGGCATCACCCTCGACGGCATCCCGCTCCTACACAGTGACGAAGGCCCCACCGTGGAAACACCCGCGCCCGGCATCCACCGCGTCCACCTCACCGTGTACGCCGACAGAATCCAACTCGACGGAGACAACCACCGCGACGCGGAGGTAACACCCATCTATGACCGACTGAAGGAGGAACTATGAAAACCCTCGCCGATATGACTCCACAGGAAAGAGCTCAGTGCCGGGGAATGTGGTGCGACTTTCCTGACCCCGACGAGCGCACCAACCTCGCAATCTACGTAGGCGACAGCCTCAATCACCAGGGATTCTGTGAGCTAATCCATGAAGGCCAACTAGGAACCCTCACCATCCCCGAAAATCTCACCCCGCGCCCTGACCTACCCCGCGCCTGGACACCAGACGGCACACCACCAGCAGGGCAGTGGGAGGACGGTCATGTGGTTGTTTCCTACGATGATCCAGACCCCGGGATTCTCAAGAACGCGGTAAGCATCGAGGGACTGTCAGAGGGTGGCATGAGCTACTACGATGCTCCGCCTAACGGTATTGAGGTGAAGCTAGATAAGTTTGGTGAGGGTGAGGGCAAAGCCCGCCGCTGGGTAGGGGAATGGGAGGAAGCATGAGCCGGTGGGAAGTACGCAAAATCGGCGTCATGTGGAGCGTCGAAGACGTTGGCGGCAACAACTACGACCTATTTCACCGGTGGGACGAAGCCATGCACTACGCCAACCGAATGGCCCGGATAACCACCATCGAAGACCGCAGCGGTGCGCTCTGCGCACTCACCGCCACAGTCATCAGCCAACACCGCATCAGTCTCAGAGCAGGCGACGATGTGTTTATCCTCGCATCACACGAATGGAAACCGCTAGCGAAATTCCTACTCGCAGCAGCCAAACACCAGGAGAATCAATGAGCGTTGACGAGTTCCAACTCCGCGACCTAGCGAGAGAACTCCGCACCCACTACCAAGAACTGCAAGCCCTCAAACACACAACCCCCAACCCGCCGGAGGTCAAGACCCGCAACAGCATCAAAGGGCTGGGGCCGAAGTCACCGGGGAACTGGCTATGGGTCAACCGCTATGTAGAGATGGAGCAGAACCTGCGGGAACTCTGTCTTAATGCCTTCGGTATCGACGGCATCAACATCCGCCTACACGACGGCGACCTAGCAGCCCCCAGACTCTGCCACCTCATCGCATACCACGCACAACCACTCACAGAACTCCCATGGGCACAAGACCTCATGCAAGAACTACAAGACCAGGCCCGCACCATCAACCGATGGACACACCCACCGGAACACGGCCAAGCACTACTCAAGTCAGCGCGAGTGAAACGGCACCTCGTCGGTAAGTACTTGCCACCACTTGACAAGGAACCTAAATAAAATGATATGATTGCGCTGTAGTAAGAGCCCGCCTGAGAGCGGGCTTTTGTCGTTTTATAAGTCTTGTCGCCTGACTCACTAACCCACTAATGCGGACACTTTTTGCATAACTATCCACCTGAGATGCGGGCCGCCGGTTCGCGACCGGGGCAAGGCACCAAGCCTTGTAGCCACCTCAACCTGCAACTAACCATCACGCATTGAAACGTTAGAGCAGCTCTGAGCAACAACACCGAGGCGCAGGCCGCCAGCTCACGACTGGAACAAGGCACAAAGAACAAAGGGGGGAGTGAGAGCATGTGGACTAACCCATCACGCGGCGCACCACACCACCTACGCAAAGCTGCCCGCACCCGCGATGGCAACCAATGCGTCCAATGCGGAAGCACCGAGCGCCTGGAGGTTGACCACATCCTCAACGTCGCGCAAGGCGGCACGCACCACCCCAGCAACCTCCAGACGCTGTGCGTGGGCTGTCACCGCGAGAAAACACAGAGGGAGGCGTTCCGTGCTCGCGCTGTGAAGCGGATGCGTCGCCGGTTGCCCGTGGGGCGGCATCCTGGAGTACTCTGAGGGGTGGGGGAGGGCTCTTCGGTTGCCGCGTCGGGCGCGCCGGACGGGATAGGCTCGGAAAAGCTGTACGGGTTGCAGGATTTGCCCTGGCTGGTGCTACATGCCCGTTGTGGTGGCTGTGGTGCCGTTTGCGGGCGGTGTGGCTGCTAGGAGGAGTTTTTCGGGTTTTGGGTGTCTAAAAGGCTCAAACGGCGCTTTGTTTCCTCGCCTCGCTACCTGTGACAAATCGCAGGTCATCAGGTATTATTGGTGGTGTGAAGTGCTTGAATTGTGGCCGTGATGTGGTGCAGAAATCGAAGGGCCCGGCGCGGCGGACGTGCTCGGCACGTTGCCGGCAGGCAGTGTCCCGTAAGCGTCGTCAGCGGCCCGTGCCCGCGGCTATGACCGACGTCCCTCGGTGGGTGCGCGCGGAAGGTAAACGGCCCATCACTCCCGCCGGCACGCCGGCGTCATCTACCAATCCCGGCACCTGGTGCTCGTTCGAAGAATCGCAGCGCGGTGCGGGCGATGGTTTCGGTGTCATGCTCGGTGACGGGCTTGGCTGCTACGACTTGGACAACGCGCTTGAGGGCGGTGTGTTGAAGCCGTGGGGTCGTAGCGTTGTCGACGCAATCGCAGAGCCCATTGTCTATGTGGAGCGTTCTGTTAGTGGGCGCGGCCTGCATGTGTTCGTGGAGGCGGCGGAAGCTCGGGGGATTCGCCGGAGCATAGGCGATGGCAGCGTTGAGAAGTATTCGTATGGCCGGTTCATCCGATGCGGTGAGCCGGTGAGTTTGAAGGAAGTGATGCGTGATGCCCGGTCCACCACCGAAGAGGAGCGACCAGCGTAGGCGCCGCAATAAGCCAGATGAGTCGCAGCCAAAGTTGACTGTCGTGAAAGATGACGCGCCGCGGCCTGCGCCGAAGGCGCCGCGGGTGTCGCCGTCGTGGCATCCGTTGATGAAGGACTGGTTTCGGTCGTTGAAGACGTCGGGCCAGGCGCGGTTCTATGAACCGTCTGATTGGCAGACTGCTCGCCTGCTGGCTGAGGTTATGAGCCAGGAGCTTAATAGTGGTGAAGGGGTTAAAGCGTCGATGCTGGGCGAGTTTAATCGTGCTGCGGCGTCGTTGATGACGACGGAGGGGGAGCGCCGGCGTCTCCGCGTTGAGCTCCAGGCCGCGGAGGCTGGTCCTGTGGATGATGAGGCGTCGTCGGTGATGTCTCAGTACAAGGAGATGTTTAAGTAGGAGGTGGCCTTATGGGTGAGGTTGCTCCGCAGGAGCGGTTGGCGACGTTGCCCGAGGGCCTACCGAAGTACACGCTGGGCTATGAGGCGTTGGCATGGGCTGCGAAGTACCTACGGCACCCCAACGGCATTCGGGCCGGTAAGGCGTGGCAGTTTACTCGCGAGCAGGCGCGCTTCGTCTTGTGGTTCTACGCCTTGGACGAGAATGGCCGTTGGTTGTTTCACCATGGGGCGCGCCGGCTGGCGAAAGGTTCCGGCAAGTCCCCGTTCGCTGCAGTCATGGCACTGGTTGAGCTATTAGCGCCAGTACGGTTCGGCCATTGGGACCCGGATGTGCCTGGCGGCGTGGCCGGTAAGCCGGTGTCGATGCCGTGGGTGCAGATTGCCGCGGTCTCCTTGGACCAGACAGAGAATACGATGCGCATGGTGCGCGCGATGGCTTCACCCGCGAACGCGCCGGCGCTGCACCGTGACTACAGCCTAGACGTTGGAAAGACCCAGATTTTCGTGCAGCCGGAAGGCAAGCTTGAAGTCATCACGTCATCGGCAGCAACCGCCGAAGGTGCGGAGTCAACGTTCGTTATCGGTGACGAGTTGGAGCACTGGACCCCGTCGAATGGTGGGGCAGAATTGCACGCAACTTTGATGGATAACTTGTCGAAGTCTGGCTCTCGTATGTTGGAGACGTTGAATGCGTGGAAGCCGGGCATTAACTCGGCGGGTGAGTCCACGTTTAATGACTGGGTTCTGCAGGAGACAGGGCGGTCTAAGAACGAGTCGCGGATTCTTTACGATGCGCGGCAAGCCCCGCACGATACCGAGCTGGGGAGTGCTGATTCTCTACGCTCTGCGCTCGAGTGGGTGTATGCGGATTGCCCTTGGTCTGACATTGACGCGATTATGACGCGTATCTGGTCCCCGTCGGCACAGGTGGATGATTCGAAACGTAAGTATTTGAACTGGCCGGTGGCGTCATCCGATTCGTGGTGCGACCCGCAGGACTGGGCGCAAATGGCGCGGCCTGATATTCGGGTCGAGCCGGGCGAGGACATCGTGATGTTCTTTGACGGGTCGCTGTCGAATGACCACACGGCACTTATTGGGTGTCGCATGGAGGACGGGCATATCTTCACTATTGGGGTGTGGGAGCCGAAGGCACCGACGCCGGAGGACAAGCCGCTGGTGGACGTGCAGGCCGTCGACAACCGCGTTGACTTTGCGTTCGCTACGTGGAACGTCATTGGCTTCTACGCGGACGTGCGTGAGTGGGAGTCGTTCACAAAGGTGGCGTGGCCGGAGCGGTACCGTGACCGCCTCGAGCTATGGGCGACCTCGCGGGGTGCGCAGCAGCCGGAGCCCATCGCATGGGATATGCGCGGTAAGGATTTCCAGTTCACAACGGCTGCGGAGCTCGCAGAGGCTGAGATTATGCAGCACTCATTCACCCATGACGGTAATCCGCTCTTGACGGAGCATGTGCTGAACGCGCGCCGGCATGAGGGGCGGTATGGCATTACGGTGCGTAAGGAGTCGCGGAAGTCGTCGAAGAAGATTGACGCCTGCGTGTGCATGATTGGTGCGCGCATGGTGTGGCGCCTGGCGCGTGAGCGCGGCGGGGTGTCGAAGAAGCGGCAGCGTACAGGTAAAGCATTTTTCATTTAGGAGCCGGTAGCGGCGGAAGGAGGCTGGGCGTTGAGGAAGAGTCAAGTTGAGCGCGCGGCGCGTGAGCTTTTGGCGACGCACGTGGCCGAGCGCCGTGTTTTCGACAATATTCACGAGTACATGGTGCCGTGGGATAGCGAGGCGGCTTCGGCGCGTGTTGGCGCCGCGCTCAACTCGAAGAATCGTGCTCAGCATGCGGAACTAGCGCGCATGTCGGTAGCCCCGTTCATTGCCCTGGTCGTGGATACATATTCGCAGTCTCTGAAGGTGGACGGTTTCTACTCGGCGGATGGTGAGCAGGCGCGGGCGTGGTCGTGGTGGCAGCGTAACAAGATGTCGGCGCGGCAGACTGGACTGCATCGGGCGGCGCTGACCTATGGGACGTCGTACGCGTCGGTGATGCCCGCCAGCGGCGGGGCGCTGCGTATTGGTGTGCATTCGCCGCGGCGCATGGTCGCGTTCTATTCAGACTCGTTGGGCTTGCCAGGGCTGGCATCGACGGATGAGTTCCCGATGCTGGCGCTCGAGATTGGCGACCGGCATATGCGGCTCTTCGACGAAGAAAACGTGTACTGGTTCGGTATCGAGCATGCGCCGATGACTGTGGATGGTTGGCTCGATAAGACCTACTACTCGCCGTCGAACCTGGTGTTTCAGGAGGCCCGCCCACATAACATGGGTGCGGTCCCTATCGTTCGCTACCAGGACCGGATGCTTGCCGAGGGGGAGGAGCGCCGCGGCATTGTCGAGCATCTCATTGGCCTGCAGGACCGCATCAACCGGACGAACTACGAACAGGGAGTGGCGCAGCACTTCGCGGCGTTCAAACAGCGCTATGTGATTGGTTGGATGCCCGCAGATGAGATGCAAGCATTCCGCCAGTCAGTCGCTGATACTCAGTTCTTTGATGACCCTGATGTGAAGGTCGGTCAGTACGATGAGACGGATTTGTCGCGCTATATTGAGTCTCGTCAGGCGTCGGTAAGGGACTTCGCCGCCCTGGCGCAGGTGCCTGCCCAGTCGTTGGGAGCCAATGCTATTAGTAACATTTCAGCGGATGGTCTGGCTGCGCTCGAGACGTCGAAGGACCGGCAGGCGGCGGAGATTCAAACGTCTTTGGGGGAGTCGCACGAACAGCTGCTGCGGCTATGTTCGCATGCTGTGGACGATGAAGAAGGGGCTTCTGACTTCGATGCGGAAGTGACGTGGGAGGAAACTTCGTCTCGCTCGTTCGCGCAGACCGTGGACGGTCTCGGCAAGCTCACCACCATGCTAGGCATCCCGCCGGAAGAATTGTGGTCGGATATTCCTGGGTGGACGAAGGAGCGGGTGGAGCGTGCTCGCACAACAGCGAAGGCTAACCCGATTCTCGGAGGATGGGCCGATGATGAGGCGTTGCGTGGCCTGCAACTGTAGATAGGAGGCTGCGGTGCCTTTAGAGTTCATCCGACGAAATGATGACTCTCTAACTAGGGATGTTTCGCGCCTCGTGGCAAAAGTGATTGCAACGCGCGGCGTGCCAGTTACAGCTGAGCAGGCTAACGCCCTGGTCGATATTCTGTACCCGCGGGTTGTGCAGATGCGGCGCACTGCGTGGAGAACACACGTTGCTGAGCTCGGCAGGCAGGCCGCGGCTGCGGGAGTAGAGCTACGGCCCGAGCCGTTGGAGCCGTACCCGCGCAAAGCCCTGTATGACGCTATCGCAGATATATCTCGGCTGACTCCGGGTTCAACGCAGCTGCATGTGATGATGCTCGATGAAGAGACAAAGAAGCGAGTACTGACGGCTGTGACTCCAACGGCTGCGAATCGAGGAGATAAGGCGTTGCAAGCCCGGATTTCCTCGGACTTGGGGCGTCGCCTGTCGCGGCATGTGGTCGCCGCGGGTCGGAACGCTGTTGCGGATGCCGCGCATAACGGGTCCGCGAGGTTCATCTCATCGGGTGCTCCGGCGCATGCAGGATATGCCCGTGTCCTGTCAGGGCGGGAGTCCTGTGCGTTCTGCACGATGCTCGCTTCGCGCGGCGCGGTGTACCAAGAGGACACGGTTGTTACTCGCAAGGACGGGCGCCGTTACCACGATGGGTGCGACTGCATCCCGGTTCTTGTCGTGGAGAACGTTCCGTGGGAGGGGGAGGAGCACGCGGAGGCCTTGTACAAGCAGTGGAAGAAACACACATGGTCTGGCGGTAAACCCGCGCCAGGGCAGTTTAAGCGTTGGGCTGAAGCAATCTCCGCAGGCGAGGTTGATGCGACCCAGTATTCCCCGTTTTCAGATAATTAGCGCTACCTGGTGGCATGTTGAGGTTCGATTCCTCTATAGCGCACGACCCCCGCACCACATGGGTGGTGGCCGGGGGATTTTTCATGCCCACCCTAGATAACCCAGGAGGTTACCGATGGCAGAAGAAACGACCGCCACCACCGACGACCAGAACGCCGCCGCGGTGGCAAACGAGGATAAGGCCCAGGAGGCCAATACCTCGAAGACGGAACGTAGCGCGGAGTCTTACCAGCAGGAGCTTGAGAAGCTCCGGAAGGAAAGTGCGCGCTACCGAACCGAGCGCAACGAGTTCCGTGCCGACGCGGAGAAGTACCGCGAGATTCAGGATGCGGAGAAGACCGAGCTGCAGCGCGTGCAGGAGGCCCTGGAGGCCGAGCGGGCGAAGGCAACGCAGTACCAGGTCGAGCTGGCTCGGTCGCAGGCACTGGCCAAGTACGGAATCTCTGCGGAGAATGCGGACCTGCTTGGTGCGGACCCGGAGAAGTTCGACGATAACGCGAAGCGTCTTGGCGAGCTGCAGGCGCAGGCCGCGAAGCGTGCCGCGCCGCCGTCTGACTATCCGATTGAGGACTTTAAGCCTGGTGCTTCCTCACGTGAGGATGTGCCGGATTTTTCGTTCCCGTCCTCGTGGCCGGTTACTGGCCGCTTTACCCAGTCCAATTAAACCCTGAATAAGGAGGGATTTTGTAATGTCCACTGTTGTTCATTACAGCCCCGCCCAGAATCCGACTGTGAAGGCGCAGGCGGATCTGAAGGCGGGCACTTTTGTCCAGATTGCCGGCGACATTGAT
The DNA here is from genome assembly GCF_046097495.1 of Corynebacterium axilliensis. NCBI lineage: Bacteria > Bacillati > Actinomycetota > Actinomycetes > Mycobacteriales > Corynebacteriaceae > Corynebacterium > Corynebacterium axilliensis. The sequence goes on along the minus strand of NZ_CP175768.1, from coordinate 1,061,731 downwards.
GGCCGCAACCCCGTCGTTAAGCCTGCCGCGGCTAACGCTGAGGTATTCGGCGTTCCGGCCACCGATGTCGCTAAGGACGGCTACGTCATGGTGTACCGGGCCGGCCACATCGTTGAGGTTGAGGCCAGCGGTGCTATCGCCGCGGGTGACCTGGTTGCTGCCGCGGCGTCCGGTAAGGCTGCGAAGGCAGGCGAGGCCGCGCCAGCTGTCGGTGTTGCCGTTTCTGCTGCCGCTAATAACCGCGTCATTGTGGCGCTGAAGTAAGGAAGAGGAAGAAGAATGGCTGATTTCACTTTCCCGCTGTCCCCAGCGCGTGTGACTGAGGACGGCAAGATTACTGCGTCAATGTTCGTCAAGGAACCGACGCGTCTTTCCAATTACATTGCGCAGCTGACGGAGGCTAACCTGGTCTCCCAGTTCCTGTTTACCTCCATCGCGGCTAACGGCGGCGCCATCATGTATGACCGACTCGAGGCCAACGTGGCGACCGTGTCAGAAAAGCCGGGGGTTATCGCCCCGGGCGCGGAGTTCCCCGCGTTCTCCACTAGCCAGGGCAAGCCGATGGTTGACCCGGTCGTTAAGACCGGTGGCTACTACGACCTGACCCGTGAGGCAGAGAAGCGCAATGACCCGATTATCCTCCAGCGTGGTGCGGCCCGCGTGGCTAACACGATGGTCAAGGACATCGATAATCGTGCTGTTGCCGTCATTGACGACGTGCTTTCTAACCTTGATGGTGCGCTGAAGCTCGAGTCTTCTGGTTGGGCTTCGGCTGGCAAGGTCACCGCATCCAATAAGACCGCGCTGACCGGCGAGGGCAAGCTCATTGACGATATTGAGGAAGCCAAGCTCAAGATTGAGGACACCAATCTCGGCTACACCCCGGATACTCTCGTGCTGAAGCCGCGTGACGCGAAGAATCTGCGCACCATCCTTGGCGTGAAGAACTGGCGAGATGTGCTGGGCACTCTCGGAGTGGAGCTCCTTATTTCTAATGCTGATTCTCTCGGCCAGGGTGAAGGTCTGCTGCTGCAGCGCGGCGCTATCGGAGTCATGGGTGTCGAAGACCCGATTTCTACCGATAACGAGTACATCAAGCGCCGTCAGCTGACCCGCTTCTACACGTGGGCATCCATGGCGTTCGGTGTCACTGATCCGTTCTCCGCGGTGAAGATTTCCGGTCTGGCGCAGTAGTTATGGCGGCGTTTGCAACTGGTGACGACCTGCGCGCGCGGTGGTCGCTTGCCCCTGATGGGGACCAGGCGGACGCCGTTCTCGAGGATGCGTCGGTATGGCTGCAGGCCATGTATGACCTGCCGGATAATCCGTCAGAGAAGCTGACGGCTGTGCTGCGGATTATCGTGTGCTCGATGGCGAAGCGTGCGCTTTTGTCGGAGAACACGGACCATGTTGAATCACTGTCGCAAACCGCGGGGCCTTTCTCGCAGTCGTCGTCGTTCCGTAACAGTGAGGGAAATATTTTTCTCACTCGGGCGGAGCGGGAGATGCTGGATAAAGCGCTCGATGATGAGCTGAACCGGTCGCGTGGCATGCGAACCGTTGAGGCGGTGAGCTGGTGATGGCTCTCGATGTTCCACTTCGGTATTCGGTGGTTCGTATCCGCCGTGAGCGGGTGGGGGCTGTTGACGAGCTGGGAAATGACGTCGTAGAGGACGTGGAGGCTGCCGAGCCAGTCCTGGTGGCAGGTTGGGCAATGCCGCAGTCCGATGAACCGAAGGTTGCAGGCCATGGGCGCCGCACCGTGAAAATCGAGATGTACGCCCCTACAGGGGCGTTTCTTGTAGGTGACGCTGTTCGCCTCCCCGAGCGGAGCGATGTCCTTGAGGTCGTTGGCGAGCCTGAGAACTATGAGCATAACCCGTTCGGGTGGGCGCCAGGTTTGGAGGTGGTTAATCTTGCCGGTATCGAGTAGTTGGCTGTGGGTGGAGCGCCCTAATGGCGACGTGGACAAAGTGAAGACTTCGTCTCTGTCGTTTGATGGGGGTTCGCTAATCTGCTTTGCGGATGAGGCCCAGACGAAGATTAAAGCTGCGTACAGCCCCGCCGGCTGGGCTCATGTGAGGTGGTGCCATGGCGACGAAATACCGTCCTAACCGCGCAGGTTTGGGTGAGCTTCTTCGCGGGAGCGTGGCTAAACGCCTCGTCATTGAGCATGGGGAGGACATTGCCGCCAGGTGCGGCGATGGGTTTGTGCTATCCACTCAGCAGGGTAAGTCTCGCTATCGCGGAATTGTGTACGCCGATACTTGGTCGGCTAAGCACCGCGACCATCGTGAGAACGTGATGGTGAGGGTTCTAGGCTGATGGGCATTTCAACACAGGCTATCGCTGTAAAGATGCTCAAAGACGCTCTGGGTGTACGAGTATCCACGCGGATGCCTGACCCCGAGCCGCAGCGCTTCGTCATTATCTCCCGCATTGGGGGAGGGGCGGATACTTGGTCCACCAAAGCGCCACGCTTTCTAGTGGAGTGCTACGCCCCTACAGAAATTGCTGCTGAAAAGCTAGCAGATGATGCCTGGGAAGCGTGGCGAAGATTCCGCACTAACCAGGTCACCTGGGCATCTGTGGACAACAACCTCATACGCTACGACGACCCAGACCGTAGGTATTCCCGCTTTCAATTCACTGCACAGCTGCAGATTAAGCGCACCCAGTAGGTGTTGCTGACCTTTTTTCTTTCAGGCCCGGTCCACGATTCTGAAAGGAAATTCAGGCACATGGCTGTCAACATTAACAATGCATTCGTTGGTGCACCGCCGATTGATGGCGGCGTGTACTTCAACGCCCCGCTGGGCACCAAGCTCCCGACGTCCGCGACTGAGGAACTTGCCTCAGCATTCAAGGACCACGGCGCGGTCGGTGAGGACGGCTTCAACGTCAACCCGCAGCGCGAGGCCAACACCGAGAAGATGTTTGGTGGCGAGGACTGGGTAGACCTCCAGACCTCCTACTCCGAGACTGTCACCCTCACGTTCCTGGAGGAGGACAATGAGGCGGTTGTGGAGTCCCTGTTTGGTGCTGAGAACGTCAAGACCAAGAAGGCCACCAACTCCGAGGGCAAGCAGACCACCATTTACCACACCTCCAAGCGTCTGCCGATTCGCTCCCACGTCCTTAAGGCTGTGTACGGCGAGAAGGCTAAGACCTATGTGATTGAGCGTGGCCGTATCACCAGCGTGGAGAAGACCGCTGACGTTCACTCCGCCTCCACTAAGTACAACGTGACGATTACCGCGTTCAAGGGTACTGACCCTGCGCGTGAGTACGCGTATGTCACTGAGTACCGCGACGACGGTACCCCGGCTGATGCTGCGGGCGCTGTCTCTGCGGGCTAGTCACTGATTCCCCTGGGCGGAGCAGCAGGGGTTACGTTTCTGCTCCCATTTCTCATCCGGTTAATTGAGGGACAATTTTCCCTTTGGACCGGGCCTGCCCTTGATTTTCCGGGTGGGCTCAATTTTTTTATCGGCTCGGTCCACGATTTTGAAAGGCTTGGTCCAACCATGGCATTCACCGTTTCCACTACTTTCGACAACATTGAGGTAGTCATCCCCGCAGCTGATGGGGAAGGCTCTGTCACGCTTTCTCTGCCCCCGCTGGACTGTTTCTCCCCGAAGCAGGTTGATGCGATTAACAAGGCGCTGGAGAAGAATCCTAAGGCTCACGCCAATGGGGCTGAGGCTTTGCGCACCATGCTTCTGAGCTTTGCGGCTGAGAAGCATGAAAAGGCCGCTATCTCCGCGCTGTGGGCACGCCAGCTCACCGAAATCGACGAGTACTGGCAGAAGGAGTCCGGGATGAAGGTGGGGGAATCCTCGCCCTCTACCGATTCATAACCGAGAAAAAGGGAGCACTCGACGCTTTACGCGCTGACCTATTTGAGCGCGGTATGCCATGGTCACAGCTCGGAGTCACCTACACCTGGGCTGATTTGCGCAGTGTGATTATGCACTTGCCGCTCACGTCCAACTTCCGTCGCGCGCTAAACCCTGAGCGTGCGCGGCTGGAGACGTGGATGACGCCGCAGGTGCAGATGCTGGGCGCTGTCCATGACTCTTTGCAGAACACTCTTCTGCTGTTGAACCACGTCCCAGCGGAGAATCTCCCCGAGAAGGGCCTCCTGTCCGGTGTTCTATCCCAGCTGGAGGGCGAGGGCGGCGAAGAGAAGACGGCGGAAGAACCAAAGGAAAAGCGTCGAGGGCGGAAAAAATCTGCTGCCGAGATTAGGGCTGCGGTGAGGGCTAAAGAACAAAAATCATCAACGTAAGAAGGCAGGTTGACCATGGCTGAGCTTGGCGTCGGGTATATCTCCATCGTCCCAGAAGTCTCCAAAATCTCCCCCGGTATTGCCGAGGCGCTGGGCGCAACGAGCCCAGTCGCGGAGAAATCTGGAAAGACTATGGGCGCTAAGCTCTCCAGCGGCATCAACAAGACCCTTAAGACCTCCGCTATTGGCATCGGTACGACCGCAGGAGGCTTTATTGCTGCCGGCCTGACTAAGGGCTTCGGTCGTCTGCAGGCAATCGAAGGTGCTCAGTCTAAGCTGACTGGTCTGGGCAGCTCTGCACAGCAGGTTTCCGGCATCATGGACAACGCCCTGGCCGCAGTCAAGGGCACTGCTCATGGACTTGGTGAAGCTGCAAGCGTATCGGCGCAGATGGTCGCTGCCGGTATTCAGCCGGGGCAGCAGCTCGAGCAGACCCTGAAGACCGTGGGTGATACCGCGGCAATTGCCGGGCGCTCCATGGAAGACGTGGGCCTGATTTTCGGCTCCGTCGCGGCGCGTGGCAAGCTCCAGGGCGATGACATGCTCCAGCTCATGTCTTCGGGTATCCCGGTGCTACAGCTGCTGTCTAAAGAGCTTGGGGTCACCTCGGCTGAGGTCTCTGACATGGTTTCCGCTGGCGAAGTGGATTTCGCCACGTTCGAGAAGGCCATGCGTGAGGGGATGGGCGGCGCTGCTCTTGAGATGGGAGATACGTTCTCTGGTGCGGTTGCCAACATGGGCGCTGCTGCTGGACGTGTTGGTGCGACTGCCCTGGAACCGTTCTTTGACCTGTCTAAGGACGGGTTCGGGGCTGTAACTAAAGCCCTGGATGGTTTTGAGGGCAAGCTTGGCCCGGTTATGGATAACGTTTCTGCTTGGCTGCAGAATCGTGCCGTCCCCGCTATTAAGGACTTTGGCTCCGAGATGGCGGCTTTGGGCAAGAATGCCCAGGTGCAGTCTGTCCTGAGTGCGACGCAAACGGCGTTGTCCCAACTGTGGTCGACGGGTCAGCGTTTGCTGCCTGTTATCGGGAGTTTGGTTCAGACGTTTGGGCAGGCGTCGGCGTCGTTGGGCTTGGGCCTGTGGGAAAACTTTGCAAACGTTCTGACGGTTGCGGGGTCCGCGTTGGAGGCGGTCGCTGGGCCTTTGGGCTCAGTTGCTGATTTCCTTGCGGAGCACCCGGCTTTGGTTACGGCTGCTGTTGGCGCGTGGGCCGGGTTTAAGACCATCCCGAATTTGATTAGCAAGATTACCGGAATGGTCAATCCTCACGTTTCGTCGTTGAAGACGATGGGGGAGGGTGTTAAGGACCTTAAGTCCTACTATGAGGCCACTGGCCGCGAGATTTCGACCTTCGGCGCGGCGGTTCAGTATGCGGCCACGTCGAACAATACGGTCGTTGCTTCTATGGCCCGTGCTTATGACCAGGCGACCGGGCCGGCGAAGGAAATGGCTAGTGGCGCTGCTGATGCCATGACCGAGATGAGCACTAGCGTGGGGCAGTCCACGCGTAGTGTGTCCGGTTCGGTTAAGCGAATGTCCAGCACTATTAAGGGCGTTGGCGCTGCTGGTTTCGCGGGCTTGAAGTCTGCTGCTGGTAGCGTCATGTCCCTGTTTGGCGGCCCGTGGGGCTTGGCATTTATGGGTGCTACGGCTGCGGTGGGGGCTGTTGCTTCGGCAAACCGTAAGGCTAAGACTGTTCAGGATGCGTACGCGAAGGCGACGCGTGAGGCTGCGACTGCTCAGGACCAGTTGAATGTGTCTTTGGCTGGTACAAGTGCGGCGTTGTCCGATGCGCAACTGAGCGACGCTGCTGCCATCGTGAATAAAGACCTTGTGCAGATGAAGACGTTTGCGCAGGAGTATTCGGGCTGGTTTAACACGATTGAGGCCCCGGATTTGTCTTGGTGGCAGCAAGGCCATTGGTCTGGTGAATGGCGAGACTACGCCAATGAGGTCAACCAGGCTAAGGATGCTTATGAGGCTATTGAAAAGTCCGCCGGTGAGCTTAAAATCCCGATGGAAGACCTTAACCGGGTTGTTGCTGAGGGTGGCCCGGAGTATGACAATCTGATTTCCTCCCTGCGCCAGGGCGGAGACGCTTCACAGATGGCTGCTGACCAGCTTGCTGAGGCGCGGGATAACATCCAGCAGTCTATTGACGCTGCACGCAACCTTGACCCGGCTATTGCCGGCATCTCGGATGGTATGGGCGTTCTTGCTGATGAAGCGTCTACGGCCCAGGATAAGCTCGCGGCTTTGTCCGACATTATGGACAAACTCACTGGTGGGGCGTTGTCGCATGATGAGGCGCAGGCCAAGCTCGTTGAGGACGTGGAGGAGACAACCGAAGCTGTCACGGAGATGGCTGGAAAGCTGTCCGAGCTAGGTCCGGTTGAACTTGACCCAGATGGCACTATTGACGCCACGACCGAGGCTGGCAAGGAAGCCGTTAATACCATCTCTGAGATGGCTCGCACGATGCTGGAGGCGGCATCTAATGGCGTGTCTGTGGATGAGATTTTTGACCAGCAGGCCGATAACCTCACCGCACTGCAGGAGTCCCTGGGGCTGACTGATGACCAGTTCAAAAAGCTCATGGAGTCTTACGGCCTAACCCGTGAGCTTATGGCTTTGCCACTGGAGCTTAAGGGAGCGGAAACCACAGAACAGCAAATCGCCGCCCTTGAGCTTGGACTATCCAAGTTGGAGGAAGGCAAGTCTGTCCAAATCACGCCGCCTGACCCGGCGGTAGCTGCCGCACTTGAAGACATTGGCTTCAAGGTGGAACACCTTGAAGATGGAAACGTCAAGATTACGGCTACTGCCGATGTGGATGCGGAGGGCCTGGATAGTCTTGGCGAGAAGGTCAAGGAGATTGATGGTGCTCATGCGGAGGCCACGGCGGGCCTCGACACCACGATGTTCGCCTTGGGGGCGGATGAAGCGAAGCGGCTTGGTCAAGATTTGGACGGGCTGGAGGTATCTGCTGAGGCAGACCTGACTATTGACAAGTTGCTGCAGGGCAAGGACGTATCTGTTGGTGAGCTGCAGGCGCTTGCACGCGAAGTGTCTACCCCGTCCGCTGACTTGGATAAGATGCTGCTTGACGCCGGCGTGGAGGACTCAAAGGTTAAACTTGCTGACCTTAACAACCGGCGGGCCATCCCAACTATTGACGTCAATACCAAGCCGGCTGAGGAAGGTATTAACTCTGTTGGCCGTATGTTGGCCGGTCTTAAGGATAAGGTCGTCAACATCTTCACTCGCCGGCGAGACACCGCCGCTGACGGCCTCGTTAATTATGGCTCTCACCGCTTCCTTGCGGCTGGTGGCGCGGGGCGCATGTCCCAGCAGCCGGCGCAAATCGCAGCAGGTGGTAGATGGATTACCTGGGCTGAGGATGAAACACAGGGCGAATCGTTTATTCCGCACGCCCCGTCGAAGCGGCAGCGGTCAACGCAAATTTTGGCGGAGACTGCCAGCATTTTCGGCCTCGGCCTCGTTGACCGGGGCGGGAATGAGATTCGCCGTGATGGTTCGTCTGTCGCCCCCACGTCCACGACTTACCGCGCTGATGGTGGTGTGTCCGCCGGCCAGCTGTTGCGGTATTTCAAGGGTGAGCGTGTTAATGGGCAGCAGGCATCCCGCAGCCTTGAGGGCGCGCCGTATGTTTTCGGCGGCTCAAACTGGGGCGACTGCTCCTCGACGCAGGGGCAGGGCGCGCTGTTTGCTGTAGGACGCCCGGCGGACCAGGGCCGGTTTATGTCCACCGCCAATGAACGCCAGCAGCTTGCCTCCATTGGCTTTAAGCCAGGCCTTGGCAGTGGCCCCCGCTACGCTATCGGCTGGTACAACGGCGGTGTTGGTGGTGGACACACCTCCGGCACTATCCACTTCGAGGACGGCACGGCTGTCAACGTCGAGATGGGTGGCGGCGCCGGCGGCCAGGGCAAGATTGGTGGCGCTGCTGCTGGTGCCGCACACCCACAGTATGCGGAGCACGCGCACATGCCCTTGGGGGTTGAACTCAGTGCGGAAACCAAGGATTTGGAATCCGGCGATATTGGCTACACGTCGGTAGAAGGGTACACAACCAAGTCAGGCAAGTCTGTCTCTTGGGGTAAAGCCCAGGAATACTATGACATGGCCTTGGAGTTCCAGAAGCGGGCACGTGTCCACGACCGTGGCGGCATCATGAAGGATGGCCGTATCGCCATCAACATGTCCGGCAAGGATGAGCGCATCCTGAACCCGATGGAAACGGTCGCCTATGAGAAGGCTCTGGACGTGCTGCCGAAGTTCGCGGCGTCGTTTAACTCTGCTGTGGATAAATTCGTGGTGCAGGCGGACGCTGCGCAGCGTCAAACCGCTTCGTACGGTCGCCACTTTGGTGGGGACTACCTGGCTAGTGCTGAGATTGTGCGCGATGCGGAGCAGGGCCTTTTGGACACACGCCGCGCCATTGCCGACGAGAACGACGAAGTAGCGGAGCGCGAGGAGTCCCTGGCTGAGGCGAAGAAGGAACTAGCTGAGGTTGAGAAGGAAGGCGGTGGCCTGTCCACGGCGCAGAAGCGCAAGCTTGCTGACGCTGAGGAGAATCTGAACAAGGCCCGTGCTGAGGGCAAGCCAGACAAGATTGCCAATGCGGAGAAGAAGCTGGCACGCGCCCGCGAGGACGCGGATGAGGCTTTGGAGAAGTCGAAGGACAAGAACGCTAAGGCGGTCAAGTCCGCGCAGCAGAAGGTCAATAAGGCGGAGGACGCTCTGGCTGACGCTAGGGAGCAAACCGTTGACCAGTCCGACCGTCTGATTGCGGCGGAGCGCGCTGTTGCTGCTGCACGCTACAAGGCGGCGGGAGAGATGGCGGAGTCCATCTTTGATTCTGTCTCCAAGGGGTTCATGTCTATCTCCAGCTTCTTTGATGAGATGGAGCGCTTGGCGGAGATTGTGGAACGCACCCGCCAAGAGGTTTCCAAGATGGAGATGCAGCAGCAGACTAACGCTATTGAGCGGTTGCGTTCCTTGGCGGATCTGCAGCTGCGTGAGCAGGATGTTGCGCGGGCGCGTGCCCGTGGTGCGTTGTCTGTTGCGCAGGCTGAGGCTGAGCTGGAGGACGCTCGCGACTCTGCGGCCCGCATGGGCTCTACCTCGATTGAGGCAATGTCGGGCGCTATGGATCGTTTCCGAACGACCGGCATTTTCGCAGTTGAGGAAGTCTCTGAGTCTGTTGTGGAGAACACAGCGGAGGTTAAGGCTGCTGAGTGGGGCGTGAAGGTTGCTCGCGCCCAGGCCGCGTTGGACGAGTTTGAGGCGACACGCCAGCAGGCGATTGCACAGTTGGACGTCGCTCAAGCCACTCTGACGCAGACGGCGGCGGCGGAGCTGTTGACACTGCAGACTAAGCAGCTGCAGCAGCAAGCCGCGAACCTGTATGGCATGACGTCTAATCAGGCCAGCGGCGCGGCACGCGGCTTCGGTGGTGTTGGCAAGGTCACTGGTGGTCTTGGAAAGATTATCGGTGGCGTTCTTGCTGGTATTGCCGGTTTTGCGGTTGGTGGACCGCTTGGTGCCCTGGCTGGCGCGGGGCTTGCACTGGGAGGTCTCAAGGACACGGTCCAGGGCAGTATCGACATCCATCAGAACAAGAAGGAGATGGGTGAGGCCTGGAAGCACCTCGACGCCGGGTCGAAGGCCGGCATCGTCCTTGGCGCTGGTGGCGGTCTTGCTTTGGGTGCTGCTGGTGGTGCGCTGTCTGGCCAGTACGGCACGCAGATGGCAACGGCTGGCGCTGAGCTTGGTTCGCAGTTCACTGACGCCACGATTGGGTCGTTGCAATACGGCATTGGTGGCCGTATTGACAAGCTCAAGCGGGAGTCGGAGGACCAGACGGCTGAGCTGCAGCGCAAGACCGACCGTGACCAGCTAGCCCTGGACATGCTCAAGGCGCAGAACGAGGTCGACTACATCACTAAGAAGGACGTGCTGGAGTCGAACTTGGAGCACGCGAAGCTGCAGCAGGAGCTCGCCACTGCGCAGAGCGAAGGTGTGATTAAGGCACTGGAGCAGGCATCGAAGGTGGAGCAGGACCGGGCTAATAAGGCGCACGTCGAGCAGATGGGCATTATCGGCGACACCAACAAGCACCTGCAAGAGCTGGTGACGCTGACCCGGAATGACTCGGGTGCGAACTCGGAGACCAGCAAGCAGCTTGCTGCCGCTGTGGGCGGGATTAACAAGCTGCTGCTGTCTTTGTCGACGCGTCCGTTGTCGACGGCTGATGGTAACCGCTTTGCGGAAGCCAGGATTTAGGAAAGGAGCTGTAGGTGAATCGGTACAAGATTCGGTACTACACGCCGGATGGGCACAAGTGGGTGCTCATAGGTGATAAGTGGCTGGCCGGCATTAAGTCCGGTGGCATTGATGGCCTGGTGGGTGATGGTGAGGACGTCACTGTTGCCCGCGTGGGCGATGTTGGTCAGTCGCTTGATTCTTTCCAGCCGCAGCCGATGACTGGCACGCTGACGGTGCTGGTGCGTGGTGATGACGCGGATGATGTGGATGCTGTGTGGGCGAAGTTTCGTTCTGGGTTTTCGCGTACACAGCCGGGCACGCTGGTGGTGGAGTCGCCTTCTCGGGCGTTGTCGGCTCGGGTGCGTTTGTCTGGTCCGATTTCGCCGCCGGAGGAGGACCCGACGTCTGCCGGGTTTGTCCGTGATGTTCAAGTTCCGTTGGTGGCGGATAGGTGTGGGTGGTGGACGGATTTGCAGTCCGCCACGGGTACCGCCACTGTGACTAATTGGGGCGACCTTACAGTATGGCCCCAAATCAGGTGGGGAGGGGCCGCTGGCACTGTTTACCTCCCCTCTGGGGCACGTTTCCCCCTGCCGAAGGCGAGTGGGGAGCGCGTGGTGTCCCTATCCATGGCGCAGGCCGGGTTCGTCACGTCCAAGGACGGCACGCCGGATTTCAAGTTGCGTAAGCAAATGAGTGGTGCCTACCCCGAGGGCGTGCCCGCCGGGCAGACACGCACTTACCGCCTGCCTACTGGGGCCGCGCTTGAGTGGCAGATAGGAGTACTTGACCCATGGCGGTAGATTGGGATTCTTATCGACTGCACCGCGCCCAGGTGGTAGCCGACCAGGGGCAGTACGTCGGCCTGCTGGACGAAAATTGCGAGCCATTGATGGATTGCCCGCCGGTCGTTTCGATGAACGCTCCGCAAACCAAGAACGCCCCAACGTCGTTGCGGATGCAATTGTCTGTGCGCGCCCTGGATGGGAGCGTGCATCCTATCTGTGATGAGTTGGTGGCGCAGGGCCTGTCTTCGGCGCGGGGCCAGTGGCTAGAGCTCGACGCGGAGGGAAAAGCACTCTCAACGTCGCTGGATGCTAGCCGCTATGTGCTTGTGGAGCGTGAGGATGTGCGCCGCGTCTACCAGGTCACGCACGTGGCGGCGGAGGCGGGGCGTGAGCTCCCATCGTTGATTGAGATTAATGGTGTTGACCTGCTGAAAAAGCTGGCGTTGGTGCCTTGTTTCTCCGCCCCAACAACTGTGTCGGGTAAGTGGACGACGTTCACGCGTGACTGGGCGGGCCCGGAGAATGTGGGCGTGCGGTTCTCGAAGCCGCGTGACCTGCAAGATTTCAAGCTGGTCACCGTGGCCGATGGTGTCACCGTGGATGGTGATGCTGAGGCGGTGATTCGCCGGCTGGTGTCGGAGTCGCTGCAGGCCACGTGGAAGGCGATGGGGCCGGATGTGGCGAAGGCACCACCGATGGTGGTTGACCCCACCCCGACCGGGCTGGAATCGCCTTACATTTTGATACGCCCCACGGACCAGTCCGTCCTTGATGAGGTATCCGCACAGGCCCTGGCGGCTGGTGTTGTCCTCGATGTTGGCCTGTGGATACCAGGGGACAAGCAGGTGAAGGGGCTGACGCTGAACACGCCGACGATGGTGGTGCGCGTACAGCAAACTTTGGAGGTGAAGTAGCTTGGCAGTCAAAGACCATGTTGTGTTGTCCTCTGATGGTGGAAGTGTGACCATGGGACGCCGGCTGGCGTTCTACTCGTACGGTCGTTTCGAGGTTGTTATCCCGGAGGGGCGGGAGCAGCAGGTTGAGGATGACCGGATTCAGAATGGCTATATTGCTCGCAACCCTGGGCAAAAGATGGGCCGGTTTGATTTCGGATTCATCCGCCAGGACGCCACCATCAACCTTGAGGCGCAAACGTCTGACCTGGAGCTGGCAATTGACTCCACTGAGAAACGTTCCGAGGGGGATGTATATGTGGAGCGGGATATTTCCCGCGCCGGCATGAATGGGTTTGAGCTGGGTCGTGACTTCGGCCTGGATGATATTGTGCGTTACCGCGTGTGGGGGAATTATCTGCGTTTGCCTGTTACGGCTGGCGACCTGGAGTCGTCGGTGGATGGTGGGCTGCGTGGTGTGCGGGTGCACGTTGGTGGTCAGGTTGCTTCGGATAGTGAGGCTCGTCTGCGTCGGAATGCTGAGATTCTGGGGCAGATTGAGAATGAGAAGCGGCAGCGCACGCGTGAGGCGTCGAAGACGCGTTCTGTGGCTTCTGCTGCTAAGTCGACGGCCGACGAGGCCAAGAAAACTGCCGATGAAACCGCCGCGCTGGTCGACGGCCTGGACATCGAGGGCAGTATCCAGCGTGCCCGGGATGCGGTGGATTCCTCGAACGCCATCCTTCAATTAGTCCGCCAGCTTACGGGTGCGGCGGCGGCTCAGGGTGCGCAGGCGCAGGCTCAGGCGTCGCTCGCTATCGAATACGCTAATCGGGCGGAGGAGATACTCGATAAGCTGGATCCGCTGCGTGATGATGTGGTGGCCGCGCACGCGGAGGTGGCGCGCCTGTCGGGTGAGGCTGCTAAGGCGGCTCAGGCTGCTGCGGCGGCGGTGGCTCGTGGTGAGAAGCAGGTTGTGGCTGCGCAGCGGGCGGCTACGGCGGCGGCGCAGGATGCGGCTACGTCGCAGGGGCTGGTGGATGAGGCTAAGGCTCTGCTGTCGGAGCTGTCTCCGTTGCAGGATGCGGCGCGCAAGTCCCTCAACGATGCTCAATCCCTGCTGGATAACGCCGGCGGGACGGGCCGCTCCCTGGCGGATGTGCTGAAGGAGGTAGCCGCGAAACACCAGGCGGTGCTGGCTGCGCATGATGACATTCTGGCTACGCATGGCGAGGTGCTGGAGATTCATGGTGAGGCGATTCGTTATGCGGCTATGGCGGCGGCGCAGGCTGGTGCGGCTGCGATGCAGGCCTCCCAGGCGGCGGCGGAAGCACTACGCGCCGCTGACCTCAACTCGCAGGCTATTGCGGCGTTGGCCGAGGCAGACAAGAAGCTGATGGAGGCGGACCGTAAGCTGCAGGAGCAGATCGACGTGCTCGAAGAATCGCAGCGCCTTCTAGCCCAGGCGGTGCGCTACGTCGCGGCGGCTGCATCCCAGGCCGCGCAGGCCGCCATGTCCGCAGCCCAGGCGTCGGAAGAAAACGCGAACGCGATCGAGCAGACCAACATCGCAGTTGATGCGGCGGCAGATTCGCTGGACGCGCTGGAAGAAGCAAGCGCGGCGCGTGATGAGGTCATGGGCAATATTCAACGCTCGGTTGATGCTGCGGATCGGGCTGACAAAGCCCGCGATGCCACTATTGCCTCTAACTCTAAGGCGATCGCCATTCTTAGATACGAAAAGATGCGTATTGCCACCCGGCTATCGGTGGAGATTGATCCGGAAGGGAATAACAAACCTAGCGGCATTACATACTGGGAGCACTACGGTGTCAGCTATTCGAATGAATTCCTGAATATAGGCCGCGCTGCGAACTCACGCGGAGGTAGCCTCCAACGTGGGGACAAATTTCTTCGCTTCACGTACTGGGATTTCTCCATTGAGCTTCGGGGGAATTGGTCGGGAGCCCTCACCTGGGAAACGGGGACAGGTCCTGAAGAAGATTCCACGTGGAAATCTATGACCATGCTGGTAAAGAACGGTGAGTATGCGGCGGCGCGAAATTACATAGATAACCCCAAGAATCCTTCAATGTTTCGGGACGGCATGAAGAAGAATCTACGCAGCGTAACTGCCAATTCCACGAATGGAATTATCACGGTGAAGGTTTATCCCGAATACGTCGAGGGCGTGACAAATCTTGGCCCATATATGACTTAATCCTGCCGATTGCCGGGAGGCTATACGGCCCGAACCCCTGTAAGGAGGGAAAATTATGACTAGTCCTAGTGTTGATTTGGACGGCATCATGCCGTACGGAGTCACTGTCTCCGGTGGCGGAAGTAGCGGAAAAGCTGCGTTTGTGACCTCATCGCCTCGGGCGTCTAATGATTCGTTGTCGTTGCCCGGTGGCCCGGTCCGGGTATCGGCATCATGGTCAGGGCCGGAGGCAGTGCGCCTCACCCTGAGTGGGGTGGGATACCCTGTGCAGATTCCTGCGGGGGGGGGTTCCGCTCCGGGACGGCTGTCGTCGGCTCAAAGAGCGGGGACACTCTCTATCTGGAATCCGCCGATGGGTCGCCGCTCTACGCGAAAGGGCGCGGCACAATCGAGGTGTACCCACTCCCGAAACTCTAACCGCCGGGATGGTGGTCAAGCATGACCACGCCGCTGCCTGTAGCTGTCTCATATGTAGGGCGGGTGCCATCGTTAGTGAAATGGTCGATGGTCTTATTTTCTACGGATGCCGGGGAATCGACCACCCGCGTGCCCTTGCCTGCCGGGGTGACAACAGCGACGATCACTTGGGAGGGGAAAGCTCAGCTTTATTTCCGCCCGTCGGGGAAGACTCAGGCCATCGTAGAAACGGCGGAGCAGCGGAAGATGGCGGTGTTCACCGCGCCGGAAAAAACGTATCTCGATGTGCAGATTGTAGACGCGGTGCAGGCCGACCTCGACCTAGAAGTCGGTGTTCAGTTAGTAACCCTGCCCCTCGGTCCCTCTCAATAATCCCCGTGGGGGTGGTCTAAGTGGCTGCCCCTTTGAATTTGCCGGCTGGTGTCCTACCTCAGGGCACGACCGTCACCGTCGGTAGCAACGGTGCTGCCTCGGACCGGCCTACCATCCCGAATGGGATTATTCAGGTCACGATGGAGGCCAATACGCAAGCCCGACCCCAGTACTACGCCGATGGCGGCTACTACTCATATACCGCCATTGGCGAGATGAGCGGTAGTCCTGGCCGGTGGACATGTACCTACCGTGTCGCCGCGAAGGGCAGTGCCACCCGCGTGTACCCGCACTGGGGTACGGCGGCTGTGCCAGGTGATGTGGGCAAGCCTTGCACAATCACGTGGCAGCGTATCGACATGCAATAGCCACCCCACCCGGGGTGGCTTTCGCTTATATCTGAAAGGAATACGTCATGGAAGAATTCGATTTTGATGCCTGGGTGGAGGGCCTGAAGGCTATCCCCGAGGAGCTGCTTATGAAGGCGTCAGCCAAGCTATCCGACGAGCGCCGGGAACGGCCCGCCCGCGCCGCCGAGGATAAAGCGCGTGCTGAAATCGTGGCTGGTCTTGCTGAAACCGCCCCGGATTTGGTGCAGGCTCACGTCACTCTAGAAGAAGCCAAGGCTGACCCCAGCAAGGTCCCCGTGTGGAAGAACCCCGGCGCTGATTTCCTCAAGGCCAGCCGCCAGGGCGGCGTTGTGAAGCACGCCGACAAGTACTGGCTATCGGAAACCGAGACCCTCAACGTCTGGGAACCCGGGGCGGAAGGAGTGAACTCTACTGTGTGGCGGGATGTAACTCATGAGGTGATGCCTCCGGCGCCAGTCACCGATGAATCCGGGAATGTCATCGCGCAAGGAAGCGCCGAGAATCCGTTCCCATTCGTTGCCGGGATTCAAGTCAAGGCCGGCCAATACGTCAACTGGAACGGCACTGTCTACCGGGTCCTGCAGGGCCACACCCTCGCCGACCACTGGGCACCCGACGCCGCGCACAGCCTCTTTTCCAAGGCCTAGGAGGACAAGATGGTCACACATCCAATGAAACAAGGCACCTACACGGTGTCATCGGGCTACGGCCCACGGTGGGGCGCGTTCCACGCCGGGCTGGACTTCGCCGCGCCTATCGGCACACCTATCTACGCAGCAGCAGACGGGGTAGTCGTGGAGGGCAGGGAGAGGTACAACGTCGCCGGTTTCGGCTCGTGGATTTGGCTTGACTGCCAGGATAGCGTCGGCAAGGATTTCATCTATGGCCATGTAAAGCATGACGGCATTCTGGTTAGGGCTGGTGACCGTGTACGTGCCGGGCAGCAGATAGGTGTGGTCGGTAACGAGGGCGAGTCCACCGGCCCTCACTGCCACTTTGAAGTTTGGGGGTCGCCGGGGCGTCTCGGTGGCGCGCATCAAGACCCGGCCCCGTATCTCGCGGGCGCGGCACAGCCCGGTGGCTCTGTGGCGCGCCCTGTGGGGAAGCAGGGCAGCACTATCTTCGGCGTTGATGTGTCCGAGCATCAGGACGGTATGAGCCTCAAGCAGGCGAAGCGCGAGGGCGTGGAGTTTGCGATTATCCGCACCACCGACGGCACCTATAAGGATCGCTGCTACCGCTCTCATCTGGAGGATGCGGAGGGCGCCGGGATGCTCACGGCTGCTTATCACTACCTCAGGAACCCGTCGGAGGGCAGCAGCGTGGCGCAGCAGGTGCAAGCCTCACTGGAGGTCATGGGCGACAAGAAGCGCCCGGTGTGGATTGACGTCGAGACCAACGCGGGCCTTCATGTTGGCCATATCCGCGCTTGCAAGGCTGAGTTCGAGCGCCGGGGCGTGCGGGTGATTGGCTGCTACTCCTACGTGCCCTACTGGGAGGGGCGCATAGCGCCGAGTGAGCCGGACTCGCATGAGTTCGGGGCGTTCTGGGTCGCTGCTTATGGGCAGAATCCGCACGGCAAGCCGCGTGATATTTACCCCGGCGACCAGCACCACCAGTGGAACTACCCGCTGGGTAACCAGAAGCCCGTCTTGTGGCAGTTCGGCAGCAACGCCCTTGTGGCTGGGCACGCCGTGGACATCAACGCCTACCGGGGCACGCGGGGCGAGCTGGAAGCACTATTCACAGGAAAGCAGGAACAGGAGCAGGAGCAGGAGCTAAGCATGGCTGACATTCAGAAAATCCTCGACCATATTGACCGGAAAACCGAGGAGACCAAGCGCTACGTCGATATTCGCATCACCGACCCCATTGGCTCGGATGTGAAGGACATTCGGCAGCAAATCACGGGCGGGCGGGACAAGGTCGTTCGCGAGGACGGCACCGTAGACATTGAAGCGTCCTACCCCGGCTGGAAGCACCTAGGGCTGAACGAGAAAGGCAAGGGCATTACCCCAGTTGACGCTCTTGCCCACATGATCCAGATTCTTGTCCGTATTGAGCGCAAGCTCGACCAGCTCCTAGGAGGTAAGCGCTAATGGGCAAGCACTACGGGAATCCTGTGCTCACTGAGGTGGGCGAGTATGTGGCTGACGCGGTGGCTGCGGAGCTGGTGGCTCAGCCGTGGTGGCTGCGCTACAAGGGTTCTATCATGCTGGTGTTGCAGGCCGCCGCGTGGCTGGCGGGTATCCTGCCGGTGTATCTGGCTGACGCTCCGTCATGGTTCATTGCTGTGGCTGGCGGCGTGGGCTTCATCCTCACCACCCTTGTTAACCGTCTCACGATTGATGGCGTGACCCCGTCCATGGCGGGCCGCTTGGCGGAGCAGGCCCAGCAGGCGGAAGACGCAGCCGCGCCCGTCACCTTGCCGGTCTACACCGGGCCCACCACGGCGGGGGAGTAGTCGTGAGATGGGAAGAATGTAAACGTCGTCTCTCCCGGTGGCTGGTGTCAGATGCCGCGGGCCTGCTGATTCTCGGCAGTATCTCCATCGCCCGCGGCATGTCCTACACGCCACTACTAGTGAATCCAGAGCGTAGGCCAACCCACTTCATGGAGAGTGTCCTCAATCCACCCGCGTGGGCGGTGGTGTGGCTTCTTATGGGTGCGCTGTGCCTGTGCGCGGTGAAGTGGCACCGGCTCGTGCCCGCCGCCGTCGGCGCCGTCGTGGGCCTGCACTCCATGTGGGCATTGAGCTTCATCTTTGCCACGCTCTTCGATGACCTCAGCCGCGCCTGGGTGTCCTCCCTGGGCTATGTGGGCATTGCCGCCATGACCCTCTACGCCTACGGACGCGGGCAGAGTAATGAGATGAAGCTGGTCGATGGGAGGTGACGGTGATGCCCGTAGACGGGCCGCTGGCAACAATCATCGTCGGCGTGATTGGTGTGCTCGGCACCCTCATAGGTACTCACCTGACGGAGAAAAGCCAGAAGAAGAAAGCGGAGCTTGAGACGCGTGGTCCGGAGTGGGAATCATTCACCAAAAGCATCCGTGAGTGGACGAACGAGCAATTAGAGGCCCGCGACAAGTCCATCAACGAGATGCGTGGAGAGATTGCGGAGCTACGCGACAAACTGGAAGTGTGGAAAAGCCGCTACTTTGTCGCCGTCAACCACATCCGCCAGTGGCGTCTACGCCACCCAGAGAGTATCGACGAGCTGCCCATCCCGGACGAGCTAGAAAACGACTTTTGAAGACCTTTGAAGTTTATGAAGTTTGGCCCTCACCCCTCGCGGGGTGGGGGCCTCTTTCTGCGTTTTAGGGGGCTACCTCGTAGTCGAAGTCCGCCAGCGTGAGCGCCATGCAAATATGCCCCATGAGGGCGGTGTGCTCTGACCGGCTCAGATTCTCACCCGCGAGCTCGTTGGTGAGCGTGACTTTCTTACCTTCTTCCTCGGCCTTCTCGGCGAGCTGCAGCGCCTGGTCGATGCAGTCCGCGAAGCGCACCCACTTGTCCTGGAGCCATACCCCGGCGTCGAGCGGGGGCTGGTGCGTGGTTTCCCACCGCTGCGCGGTGCGGATGTTCACGTCGCAGGCGTCGGCGACGTCTTGAGAGGTCAGCCCCATTGAGGTGCGGAGGATGCGGAATTCGTTTGGGGTCATGCGGCTATAGTCCTTACTTCGGTGATGGTGCCGAGGGTGAAGTGCTGGCGTCCAACGACGCGGTCGATGGTGCCCCACTGGCCCGGGGTGCTGGTGCGCCGGAATGTGACGTCCTCGGGGAAATGTTCTTTGAGGATGGCGTACATGTGAGGGCCGGTGTAGGTGCCCAGGGTGGTGATGATGGTCTGCATTTCGGGCTCTCTTTCCGATTCTTGCGGCCTCTTCCAGGAGGTGTTCTCCTTGCCGTCTGACTTAAGTGTATGTCGTAAGTTACGACATGGCAAGGTGTAGTATCGATTTGTGAGGAGGGACACACCTTGGAGGGCCGGCCACCGACACCGTCGAGGACTCAAAATCCCGCAGAAATCCCGCAAGAATCCCGCAAACCCCCGAAAACATGCAAACTATGCAAAACATGAAAAGTCCCTGACCAGCGCAAACACAAACACGCAGGCCAGGGACAACCCCCAAAAATTAGCAGTCGTAGTACATTTCGAATTCCTGCGGCGTCGGGCGCAGGCGAACCGGGGCGATTTCGTTCTCGCGCTTGTAATCGATGTAAGTGTCGATGAGGTCCTCGGAGAAGACATCGCCTTCGGTGAGGAAGTCGTTGTCCTCCTCCAGCGCAGCCAGGGAAGCCTCCAGGGAGGTCGGTGCCTGCGGGATGGAGGCGGCCTCTGCCGGCGGCAGCTCGTACAGGTCCTTATCCACCGGGGCGTGCGGCTCGATGCGGTTCTTAATGCCGTCGATGCCGGCCATCATCATGGCAGCGAAGCCGAAGTACGGGTTGCCCGACGGGTCCGGCGCGCGGAACTCGATGCGCTTTGCCTTCGGGTTGGAACCAGTAATCGGGATACGGATGGCCGCGGAGCGGTTGCGCTGCGAGTAGACCAGGTTGATTGGGGCCTCGAAGCCCGGCACCAGGCGGTGGTAGGAGTTCAGCGTCGGGTTCGTGAACGCCAGGACAGCCGGTGCGTGGGCCAGGATGCCGCCGATGTAGTAGCGGGCCATATCGGACAAGCCCGCGTAGCCGGCCTCATCGTGGAACAGCGGCTTGCCGTCCTGCCACAGGGACATGTGGGCGTGCATACCGGAGCCGTTGTCACCCGCGAGCGGCTTCGGCATGAAGGTGACGGTCTTGCCGTACTCGGCGGCCGTGTTCTTGATGATGTACTTGAACGTCTGGATGTCATCCGCCGCGTGCAGCAGGGAGTTGAAGCGGTAGTTGATCTCGTTCTGACCGCTGCCCACCTCGTGGTGGAAACGCTCGATGGTAAAGCCAGCCTTCTGCAGCTGCTCCACCATGGCATCGCGGACTTCGCCGTGCTTGTCGACGGGCGCGGTGGGGAAGTAGCCGCCCTTCACGCGGGTCTTGAAACCAGTGTTCGGGGTGCCATCGAAGTTGGTCTCGGAACCGCGGTTCCACCACCCCTCATCGGTGTCCACCTCGTAGAAACCATTGTTGATCTCGGTGCCGTAGCGCACGGAGTCAAAGATGTAGAACTCCGCCTCGGCACCGAAGTTACAGGTATCAGCAATGCCGGTGGAGGAGAGGTACTCCTCAGCCTTGCGGGCGATATTGCGCGGGTCACGGCTGAAGGGCTCCAGCGTGAACGGGTCGTGGACGAAGAACTTGATGTTCAGCGTCTTGGCCGTGCGGAACGGATCCACAAACGCGGTTGCTGGGTCCGGCAGGAGGGTCATATCGGACTCATCGATGGTGGTGAAACCACGGATGGAGGAGCCATCGAAAGCGAGGCCCTGCTCGCCTGCTTCTTCGGTGAACTCATCAGCCGGAATGGAAAAGTGGTGTTCGGTGCCGGGAACGTCCGTGAAGCGGATGTCAACGAACTTGACGTCCTCTTCCTTGATGAACTCGACGACGTCCTGGATTGTCTCGAAGGACACGGTAGTCTCCTGTTGGTTGACCTGTAGTACTCCCGATCAGTTTACAGGTAGAAGGGGCACAGCTGGGGCACGTGGGGGACCAAGTGAGGAATTTCCTGCCTGCCCCACCTGCGGGCTAGATTGGTGGGCATGGCAGATAAGCGCACGTGGCTCGATGGGCCCTCTATTCCGGGCGAAAACGACGGTTACCAACCGGGCAAGTGGCCGGGGGAGAAGCTCGGCTTGCCCGAGAAAGGCCCGGGCGCGATGGCCTCGGTGATGCGCCGCACGGGCGGGGTCTTCATTGACTGGATTCTCTGGGGGCTGGTGGCCAACGTCATTGCGCACTACACCGATGCCCTGGGCGGGCCAGCATTCCTGGGTTACGCCCTGTGGGCCGTGATGGGCATTGTCTGCGGCTGGCTGTTCGCGCGTACCCCCGGGATGCTGGTGCTGGGGATGGGTGTGGCACGGCTCGATAAACCCGGCGCCCGTGTCGGCTTCTGGCGCGCCGCCGTCCGCACGCTGCTTACCGGAGTGCTCTTCCCCGCCGCCATGGTGGATGCCGATGGCCGCGGTTTGCACGACCGCGCGACGGGCACCGCCGTCATTCTGGCCTAGGGATTATCTCCGCCGAGCGAGCGGGGCGGCGGATAGCAGAGCACACAACGAAGAAGGTCCCTTCCCCGGTAGTGGGAAGGGACCAACTTGTGTAGGCAGCGTGTGGCGGCTGGCTTACTTGCCGCCCTTGCGGGCCTGCATACGACGCATGCGGCGGTTCATGCCAGACATGTTCTGCGCCTGGCGCGGCATCGGGCCCTTCGGCATGCCCGGGGTGGTGCCCGGCATGTCATCCATGGCCTCAATGCGGCGGATGTTGTCGTAGGTTTCGTTCTTGTTGAAGTTACGCGGCAGCTTCATGATGTGGTTGCGCAGCTTCGACACGGGGACTTCATCCTCGCCGCTGCCGACGAAGACTTCGTACACCGGCACGCCGCCGGCCATGCGGTCCACGCGCTTCTTCAGACGGTTAAGGGTCGGGGCCACGCGCTTGCGGTCGCCCTCAACCACGAAGACGACACCGGAGTTGCCGATGACGCGGTGGACCAAGTCCTGCTGGCGGGTCGCAGCCACGCCCGTCTTGACCTTCCACACCACACCGACGGTGTTACGCAGCTGCTGCTCCAGCGCCCAACCGGCAGCGCCCGGCTGATCCTCCACCTTCTTGTACATGTCGCGCTCCAGGCGGCGGGTGAACAGGAACATCGCCAGCATGGCACCGATTCCCAAGCCCAGAATGAGCATGAACCACTGGCCGTTAAAGAGGCTGCCGATGAGGAAGAAGAGCAGTCCCATGCCCAGGAAGGCAGCCAGCATGATGGGGATGAGCAGCTTATCCTGCTTGCGCTGCATGTTGAACGCCTGCCACATCTGTGACCAGGTCTGCTTGCGCTGCGCGCGCTTTGCGGCGCGCTCCTGCTTCTTCGCTGCCTTGAGCGATGCCTTGTCGTCGTTAGCCATGGCTCCTACTTTAAAGGTCAGAGGGTGAAAAAGAGAATCGAACTAGCGGATGGTGGCCGCCGCAGAGTTCGGGCTCGGTGCGCCAGCCGGGGTCTTGACCATGCGGGTGGTCACCGGGGTTTCCTCGGACGGACCGTACTTCTCAATGAGGGTAGACGCCTCCTGGGCGGTAGCGCCCTGGGAAGTCTCGGCCAGATGCTTGAGGTTCTCCGGTAGCTCGAGGCCGCGGGCCTCCATGGCCTGCACGTACAGGCGGCCGGCGCGGTAGGAGGAGCGGACTAGCGGGCCGGACATGACGCCGCCGAAGCCGAGCACCTTGGCCAGCTTGGAGTGCTCCACGAACTCCTCCGGGCGCACCCAGCGCTCAATCGGGTGGAAGCGCGGGCCGGGGCGCAGGTACTGCGTAATCGTGATGATGTCGCAGCCCACCTCGCGCAGGTCACGCAGGGCCTCCTCGATTTCCTCGGCGGTCTCGCCCATGCCCAGGATGAGGTTGGACTTGGTGATGAGGCCAAACTCGTGGGCCTGGCGGATGACGTCGAGGGAGCGCTCGTAGCGGAAGGCCGGGCGGATGCGCTTGAAAATGCGCGGTACGGTCTCCAGGTTGTGGGCGAAGACCTCCGGGCGGGCCTCGAAGACCTCCTGGAGCAGGTCCGGCTTGCCGGAGAAGTCCGGGGTGAGGTTCTCCACGCCGGTGTGCGGGTTGAGCTCGTGGATCTTGCGGACAACCTCGGCGTAGAGCCAGGCGCCCTCGTCCGGCAGATCGTCGCGTGTCACGCCGGTGATGGTGGTGTAGTTGAGGTCCATCTCCTGGATGTTCTCGGCTACGCGGCGCGGCTCGTCGCGGTCCAGCTCTTCCGGCTTGCCGGTGGCGATGTCACAGAAATCGCAGCGGCGGGTGCACTTGTCACCGCCGATGAGGAAGGTGGCCTCGCGGGATTCCCAGCATTCGTGGATGTTGGGACAGCCGGCCTCCTGGCACACCGTGTGCAGGGAAGCTCCGGCAACGCGGGACTTCATGTCTTCGTAGCCCGGTCCGGTGCGGACCTGGTTGCGAATCCAGCGTGGCTTCTGTTCGATGGGCGACTCCGCATTTTTCTTCTCAATGCGGAGCATCTTGCGTCCTTCAGGCTTTACAGTCACAAAAACTCACTTTACGCGTCGGTGTGTGCTCTTCCTAATACAATCAAAGGCGTTGCACGCTTTATTCCCCCGGGTGGGCCTCATCCCGGGCGCGGCGCGCCTGACGTGCCTTTTCGTTGGCCACCTTGATGGGATCGGGGGCTGAGGCGAAGGTGTGGTCAGCCACGGTGAGCTCGCCGGAGAGTGCCTTCTCCAGGGCGCTCAGAAGCGGGGCTTCCGCCTCCTCCATGGTGACCTCGCGGCCCAGCTCAAGTGACAGGGTGGACACGTCGGCGTCGTCGATACCGCAGGCGACGATGTGCTCGTAGTACTCCAACGTGTTGGTGCAGTTGAGCGCCAGACCATGCATGGTCACGCCGCGGGTGATGCGGATGCCCAAGGCACCCAGCTTGCGGTCGCGGGTGGGGGCAGCCGGGTCGGCGGCGCGGGTGGTGGACGGAACCCACACGCCGGAGCGGCCGTCGATGCGCCCAGCCGTCGTCACACCCAGCTCGCGGACGGCCTGGATGATGGCTTCCTCCAAGCGGCGGACGTAATCCACGACGTCGACAGGCTCCGCCAGCTTGAGAATGGGGTAGACCACGAGCTGGCCTTCGCCGTGCCACGTGATGCGCCCGCCGCGGTCGACGTCAATGACCGGCAGGCCGTTATCGGGCATGTCCTCCGGCTGCGTGCGCTTGCCGGCGGTGTAGACATTGGGGTGCTCCACCACGAGGATGACATCACCCTGCGTGCCCGCTGCCCGGGCCGCCGCGAGCTCGGCCTGCAGATCCCAGGTTTCCTGGTAGCCTTTGCGGCCCAGGTGGCGGATCTCCAGTGGCTCGGCGGAGGCACGGATGGAGCGATCAGCGGGAAAGAATGGTTCGCGGGGAGCAGTCATGGCTCCCCATGCTAGTCCCCGCGTCACCAGAATTTCTTAAGCGACTCCGTTAGCGGAGGCGTACTCCTCAGCGCTCATGAGCTCGCCGGCCTCGGTGACCTCGACCTCGAAGAGCCAGCCCTCGCCGAAGGGATCATTGTTGATGACGGCGTAGTCATCGTGCACGGCCTCGTTGACAGCGGTGACGGTGCCGGTAACCGGGGAGTACAGGTCGGAGACAGACTTGGTGGACTCCACCTCGCCGCAGGTCTCGCCGTGCTCGATGGTGTCGCCCACGGCCGGCAGCTCGGCGAAGACAACCTCACCCAGGCGGTCGGTGGCCACGGAGGTAATGCCCACGCGGACGGTGGAGCCAACGACGGAATCAGCAGCAGCGTTGATCCACTCGTGGTCCTCGGAGTAGGAGAAATCGGAAGGAAGGGTAGCCATTGGAAGCGGTCCTTTCAGTAGATGGATTCAGTAGGGGAGTTTACTTCTCGCGCTTGTAGAAGGGGAGCTCGGAGACCTCGAAGGGGTAGCGCTTGCCGCGGATATCGATCTCCACGGCGTCGCCAGCCTCCAGGCCCGCGGCGGTATCGATAAGCGCGAGTACCACCGGGTGGCCCAGGGTGGGCGAGGGCTGACCCGAGGTCACCGTGCCCACCTTGTTCTCGCCCACGAAGACCTCCGCGCCCGCGCGTGCTGCACGCCGCTGGGAGGAAACCAAGCCGGTGATCTGGGCCTTGGGGCCCTCCTCCGCGCGCTGGCGCAGCACGTCAGCACCAACAAAGTCCTGTTCCTTCTTGGCAAAGGCGCGGGCCATACCGGCCTCTACCGGGGTGATGTCCCGGGTGAGCTCGTTGCCGTAGAGCGGCATGCCGGCCTCCAGGCGCAGAGAGTCGCGTGCGGCCAAGCCGCAGGGTTTGATGCCGTATTCCTCGCCGGCCTTGAGCAGCTCCTCCCACAGCTCCGGGGCATCGGAGTTGTAAACAATGAGCTCGAATCCGTCCTCACCGGTGTAGCCGGTGCGGCAGATAAACGCGTACTTCCGGGCCACCTTGCCGGTCATCGCGGCGTAGTAGGGCAGGTCCATGACAGCCTGCTGCTTGGTGTCCTCCACCAGCGGGACGAGGATTTCCATTGCCTTCGGGCCCTGAACGGCGATCATCGCCACGTCGCGGGATTCGTTCTTCAGGTCCACGTCGAAGCCCTCGGCGCGCTCGTTGAGGGCCTCCCACACCGTGTCAGCGTTGCCGGCGTTGGGGACGACGAGGAACTTCGTCTCCTCCAGGCGGTAGGAAATGAGGTCATCCATGATGCCGCCGTCTTCAGCACAGATCATGGAGTACTTCGCCTTGCCAACCTTGAGGGTGGCGAGGTTGGAGATGAAGCAGTAGGACAGGAACTCGGCCGCGTCCGGGCCGTTGACCCAGATTTCACCCATGTGGGAGAGATCAAAGAGGCCGGCGGCGTTGCGGACTGCGCGGTGCTCGTCCAGCTCGTTGTCGTACTTCAGCGGCATCTCCCACGGTCCAAAGGGCGTGAAGGTAGCGCCGAGCTTCTCGTGCTCTGCGTGTAGCGGGGAGTGTAGGAACTCAGTCATTGAATTAATCCTCCTGGTTGTCGGTGTAGTCGAAGGCCTCTGGCGGCGGGCAGGAGCAGACGAGGTTGCGGTCACCGTAGGCCTCGTCGATGCGGCGCACCGGCGGGAAGTACTTGCCGCCGCGCAAGGAAGCTACCGGGTAGGCGGCCTGCTGGCGGGTGAAGGTGAACTCCCAGTCGTCGGCAGCAACGGCCTCCGCAGTGAACGGCGCGTGGTGGATGACGGAGTCCTCATAAGCCACGGAGCCGTCGATGATCTCCTGGATCTCGGCGCGGATGGAGCGCATGGCCTCGATAAAGCGGTCCAGCTCACCCAGATCCTCGGACTCGGTGGGCTCCACCATGAGGGTGCCAGCGACCGGGAAGGACAGGGTAGGCGCGTGGAATCCGTAGTCCACGAGGCGCTTGGCCACGTCGGCAGCGGTGACCCCGGAGGCGTCGGTAAGCTCGCGCAGGTCAAAGATGCATTCGTGCGCCACCAGGCCGGCGTTGCCCGTGTAGAGCACCGGGAAGGAATCTTTCAGGCTTTGTGCCAGGTAGTTTGCACCGAGGATGGCGTGGCTCGTGGCCTGCTTCAGGCCCTGTGCGCCAATCATGGCCAGGTAGGACCAGGAAATCGGCAGCACACCGGCGGAGCCGTAGCGCGTAGCCGTGGACGGCACGCCAGCACCATCCGGCGTGGGCTGGGAGGGATCGACCTTCGGATCGTTGGCGTCGGTAGGCAGGAAGGGCACCAAATGCTCGGCCACACCTACCGGGCCCACACCCGGCCCACCACCGCCGTGCGGGATGGTGAAGGTCTTATGCAGGTTGAGGTGGGAGACATCACCACCGAAGGCGCCCGGGCGGGCCCACCCGGCCAGCGCGTTCATGTTCGCGCCGTCGATGTAGACCTGACCGCCGGCCGCATGGACCTTGTCGCAGACCTCGCGCACCTCAGGGTCGAAGACGCCGTGGGTGGAGGGGTAGGTGATCATGATGCCGGCGATGTGCTCGCCGTGCTGTTCAATCTTGGCGTCCAGGTCGGCGACGTCGATGGAGCCATCGTCCGCAGTCTTGACCACCACGACGCGCAGGTTGGCCAAGGTTGCCGAGGCCGCGTTCGTGCCGTGCGCCGAGGCCGGGATGAGGATGACATCGCGGCCGTGATCGCCGTTGGCCACGTGGAAGCGGCGGATGGCCAACAGGCCAGCCAGCTCACCCTGGGAACCGGCGTTGGGCTGGATGGAGACCTGGGCGTAGCCGGTGAGCTCAGACAGCCAGGATTCCAGCTCCGCAATGAGCGCGCGCCAGCCCGCGGTGGTCTCTTCCGGGGCAAACGGGTGGATGCCGGCGAACTCCGGCCAGGAGATGGGCTCCATGGCGGAGGTGGGGTTGAGCTTCATGGTGCACGAGCCCAACGGGATCATCGTGCGGTCCAAAGCCAGGTCCTTGTCCGCCAGGGTGCGCAGGTAGCGCAGCATCTGGGTCTCGGAGTGGATGGAGTTGAATATCTCGTGCTGCAGCGGCTCCTCGGAGCGCTGTACCGGGGTAGGAATCTCGAAGGATCCGGCGGTCGCTGCTTCGGAATTATCGGAGGACTCGGCTCCGAATGCGGCGGCAAGCGTAGCAACGTCCTCGCCGGTGGCGGATTCGCCGAAGGAGACCGCAACCTTATCCGCACCAATCGCGCGCACCAGGTAGCCCTGCTCCTGCAGCTGGGACTTAATAGCCGCGGCGTCGACGCCGGTGACGGTGACGGTATCGAAGAAATCACGGGAGACGAGCTCCTTGCCGGTGCTGCTGACGGCCGCAGCAAAGGCGGCGGCATGGCCGTGGACGCGCTGCGCGATTTCCTTCAGGCCTTCCGGTCCGTGGTAGACCGCGTACATGGAAGCCACATTGGCCAGCAGCGCCTGCGCGGTACAAATGTTGGAGGTCGCACGCTCGCGGCGAATGTGCTGCTCGCGGGTCTGGAGAGCCAGGCGGTAGGCCGGGCGGCCGGCGGCATCCTTGGACACGCCCACGATGCGGCCGGGCATCTGGCGCTTGAGCTTCTCCGTGACGGCCATGAATGCTGCGTGCGGGCCACCGAAGAAGAGCGGTACACCGAAGCGCTGGGAGGAACCCAGGACCACGTCCGCGCCCATCTCACCCGGGGCCTCTAGCAGCAGCAGGGACAGCGGGTCCGCCACAACGGCAGCCAGCGCGCCGCGGGTGTGCAGCTCCTCAATGGCCGCGCGTGGATCCACGATGTCGCCTTCGGTACCCGTGTACGCCAGGATGGCACCGACGAGATCCTCGCCCACGATGCCATCGCGGACATCAGCGATCTCCACCTCGAGCTCGATGGCGCGGGCGCGCTCGGCAGCCACGGCCAGGACCTGCGGGTGCAGGCGGGAATCCAGCAGCACGCGGCGGCCCTTCTTCACCGCACGCGCCATGAGGCCCACGGCCTCGGCAGTGGCCGAGGCTTCGTCGAGAAGCGAGGCGTTGGCGATGGGCAGACCGGTCAGGGACTCGATCATCGTCTGGAAGTTCAGCAGTGCTTCGAGGCGGCCCTGGGAAATCTCCGGCTGATAGGGCGTGTAGGCGGTGTACCAGCCGGCGTCCTCCAGCAGGCCGCGGCGGATGACCGCCGGGGTGAGGGCGTCGGAGTAACCCTGGCCGTAGAAGGACTTCAGCACAACGTTCTGGGAAGCGTACTCGCGCAGCCGGGCCTGTGCTGCGTCCTCGCTCAGAGCCTCGGGCAGGTTGAGAGCCTCGGCGGCGCGGATGGTGGTGGGAAGGGCGGCATCAACCAGCGCATCGACGCTGTCATACCCCACTGCCTTGAGCATCGTCGCGCGCTCGGCCTCATCCGGGCCCAAGTGGCGAGAGATGAAATCCATGTGTTTGATCTCCTTCATGGCGGTAGTCAATTTGGCCTAAACCGCCCTCAAGTATAAGGCGTGAGTCATGGCATTATTGCCGGTTACCCCCGGTCTTTCTCTCCACACTTAGAGGCGGACAAGGAGCTAGCGAGGGCGGCGGAAAACGACGAAGCTCCCCCGGCCACGGTGGCGGGGGAGCGAGGTCTTCTTAAGGACTAGAGGTCGAGGTCCGCAGCGAAGTCCGCGGTCTCGAGGCGGTCCTTAATGGTGGTGATGAAGCGGCCTGCATCAGCACCGTCGACCACCTGGTGATCGTAGGTGAACGGCAGGTAGCACATCTGGCGGATGGCGATGGCGTCCTGGCCATCTTCCGTCACCACAACGGCACGCTTGGTGATGGCAGCGGTGCCGAGGATGCCGGCCTGCGGCGGAACCAGAATCGGGGTATCCAGCAGGGCGCCCTCGGAGCCGATGTTGGTCACCGTGAAGGTGGCACCGGTGAGGTCGTTCGGCTTGAGCTTGTTGTTGCGGGCCTTGTCAGCCAGCTCGGCGATCTTCTGCGCGATCTCCGGGAGGGTGAGCTCCTGCGCCTTGTGGATGACCGGGGTCAGCAGGCCCTTCGGGGTGTCCACGGCGATGGCCACGTTCACGTCAGCGTGGTAGGTCATCTCCTTGGTCTCCGGGTTGTAGGAGGCGTTGACGTTCGGGTGGGACACCAGAGCCTCCACGGTGGCCTTCACAATGAACGGCAGGAAGGAGAGGTTGGCCTCGTACTTGTCAATGAACGCCTGCTTGGACTGCTTGCGCATATCCCAGATGGCGGTCATATCGACTTCTTGGACGTGAGTGAGCTGAGCGGAAATCTGCAGGGCCTCGACCATCTTGGAGGCCGTAATCTCGCGGATGCGGTTGACCTTCTGGGTGGTACCGATGAGCTCCTGCTTCTCCGGATCCACGGACTTGGTGGACCAGCGAGCGCGGGCATCGGTGGAGCCGGTGCTTGCCGACGCCTCCGGTGCCTTGCCCTCGCCGGCTGCCGCCAAGACGTCCTGCTTGCGGATGCGGCCGCCGACACCGGTGCCGGAGACCGTGGACAGGTCCACGCCGTGCTTCTCAGCCAGCTTGCGCACCAGCGGGGTGACGTACGGGACGTTGTCGCCGTTGTTGACCTTGGTGGAGGTCTCGGAAGCCTTCGGCTCAGCGGACGCGGCCGGCTTCTTCTCTTCGACCTTGTCTTCCTTGGCTTCTGCCTTTGGCTCTTCCTTCTTTTCCTCGGCCTTCGGCTCAGCCTTTTCTTCGGCCTTGTCTTCCTTGGCGGCTGGGGCGGCGGAGCCGTCGCCGACGCGGGCGATGACGGCGCCGACGTCGACGGTGTCGTCTTCCTCGGCGAGGATTTCAACGAGGGTGCCGGCGACCGGGGACGGGATTTCGGTGTCGACCTTGTCGGTGGAGACCTCGAGCAGAGGCTCGTCGACCTCGACGGTGTCGCCGACGGACTTCAGCCACTGGGTAATGGTGCCCTCGGTCACGGACTCGCCGAGTTCCGGCATTTCGACATCAGTCGCGTCGCCGGAGGCGGCAGGCTTGTCCTCGGACTTTGGCTCTTCCTTCTTTTCCTCGGCCTTCGGCTCAGCCTTTTCTTCGGCCTTGTCTTCCTTGGCGGCTGGGGCGGCGGAGCCGTCGCCGACGCGGGCGATGACGGCGCCGACGTCGACGGTGTCGTCTTCATCGGCGAGGATTTCGACGAGGGTGCCGGCGACCGGGGACGGGATTTCGGTGTCGACCTTGTCGGTGGAGACCTCGAGCAGAGGCTCGTCGACCTCGACGGTGTCGCCGACGGACTTCAGCCACTGGGTAATGGTGCCCTCGGTCACGGACTCGCCGAGTTCCGGCATTTCGACGTCGGTAGCGTCACCAGATGCGGGTTCCTCAGCTTCAGCCTCAGCGTCTTCAGGCTGCTTGTCGGGGGTCTCAGCAGCTTTCTCGGAGGAGTCTTCAGGGCTGGACTCATCAGCGGCCGGAGCGGACTCGCCTTCATCACCAATAATGGCGATGACCTCGCCGACATCGATGGTGTCATCCTCTTCAGCCTTGATTTCGAGGATGGTGCCGGACACCGGGGAAGGAACTTCGGTGTCGACCTTGTCGGTGGAGACCTCGAGCAAAGGCTCGTCAGCCTCAACGGTGTCACCGACGGACTTGAGCCACTGGGTAATCGTGCCCTCAGTTACGGATTCGCCCAGTTCGGGCATCACAACAGAGTGTGCCATAAGTTATAAGACTCCTCGAAAGTTGAAAGTAGTGAAACGCTAATGCTTGATTCTACAGCGTGACCGCTCACAGTGCGCACAGGTGGGGTGAATTGGGGCACCCTCTTCACGGGGTAGGCTGGAGAGTCATGTTCAACCTCTTCCGACGCAACAGCTCCCGATCTCAACTGCGCCCGCCCCGCGCACCGGGGGAGACCATCCGTGCGGAGGATGCTCAGGAACTTCAGTCCTGGGCCCAGGGGCGAGCGTATGTCGAGGCGTTTGTTGAACCGGAGACTGTGGTTAATGAGATGTCCGTAGTCGTCGTCGATGAGAACGGGGCCTTTATTCGGCGTCGCATCGGCGGACCGAAAGGCATTGACGCGGTGGCCAAGCTGCTTCGGTGCGATGTCTACGATGTCGAGGAAACCGGCTATCCCCAGCGCATGCGAGAGCGTATCGAACGTGAGCGCATCTTGCGCAAGCGCGAAGAACAGCGCGAACGCCGCGAGCGCTTCGAACAGCGCCAGCAGCGGAACCAGGGTTAACTAGTCTTAGTCGGGGG
Source organism: Corynebacterium axilliensis (assembly GCF_046097495.1). Lineage (NCBI taxonomy): Bacteria > Bacillati > Actinomycetota > Actinomycetes > Mycobacteriales > Corynebacteriaceae > Corynebacterium > Corynebacterium axilliensis. The sequence continues at coordinate 1,029,740 of NZ_CP175768.1, read as the reverse complement.
TTAATCCTGCACGATGGTGGCACCCGCTTCGGCGAGTTCTGCAAGCGCGGCTTCGCCCCGGGAGACGTCGACAGGCGCGCAGTAGTCCGCCAGAACACGCACGGAAAAGCCTTCCGTGAGGGCGTCGGCAGCAGTGGCGCGCACGCAGTGATCCGTGGCAATACCGACGATGTCTACGTCCGTGATGCCACGTGCGCGTAACCAATCCGCGAGCGCGGCGCCGTCAGCGGCTCCCTCGAACCCGGAATACGCCGCGGTGTACTCACCTTTGCGGAAGTAGGCCTCCGCCGGCCCGATGGATTCATGCATGGCGGCACCATAAGAATCAGCCACGCAGTGCACAGGCCACGAATCGACAAAGTCGGGGTTCTCAGAGAAGTGGCTTCCTGGGTCAATGTGCCAGTCCTGCGTGGCGACGATAATGTCGTAGCTGGGCTGGAGGGCGCCGATGCGATCAGCTACCTCGTTGCCCCGCTGCGTGGCGAGCGCGCCACCGGGACAGAAATCGTGTTGGACGTCAACGATGATGAGTGCGGGCTTCATGCGTGACAATTCTATACGCTGGGGGTCAATGAAAACACCGATTCCTTTTTACCTACAGAAAATTCTCAACTCCGTGCGCGAGGAGGACAGCGGCGCTGTCGCTGATTACATCCCGGAGTTGGCCGAGGCGAACCCGGACCAGCTCGGCGTCGCGCTGTGCTCGGTCACGGGCCACCTCTACAGTGCCGGCGATGCGGAGAACCGCTTTACCATCCAGTCCATTTCCAAGCCTTTTGTGTATGCCCTAGCTCTGCAGGAGTTGGGCCTTAATGAGGTCTGCGAGGTCGTCGGCCTCGAGCCTTCCGGGCAGGCGTTTAATGAGCTCTCCTTGGCCAACGATCACCGGCCAGTAAACCCCATGATTAACGCCGGCGCCATCGTGGTTAACCAGCTCATCAACGGCGTGGACTCCGCGGTGGAGGACCGCGTGGAGCGCATCCGTTGCTATGTGTCGAAGTTGGCGGGGCGCGAGGTAGACGTGGACAAGCGCCTGTGTGACTCCGAACTTGAGAACGCCGAACGCAACCTGTCCATCGCCCACATGCTGCGCTCCTACGGCATTATTCAAGACGATGCGCATGACGCAGTGCTGTCTTACGTCTCCCAGTGCGCGCTGTCTGTCGACGTCCGCGACCTCGCCGTCATGTCCGCGACCTTGGCCAACGGCGGGCGCCAGCCAGTGACGGGGGAGAAGATCCTGGACGCTGATGTCTGCCGCCTCACGCTTGCTGTGATGAGCTCGTGCGGCATGTACGACGGCGCCGGGCGCTGGATGGCGGAGGTGGGCATCCCCGCCAAGTCCGGCGTGGCCGGTGGTCTCATCGGCACGCTTCCCGGCCAGCTGGGCGTGGCCACGCTGTCGCCGCGCTTGGACGAGCAGGGAAACAGCGTGCGCGGCACCGCCATCTTCCAGGAGCTGTCCTCCGACATGGGGCTGCATCTGATGTCCACGGACAACCGCTTTGGTGTGCACCCGGTGCGCAGCGTGGATGAGGACGACGAGACTGCGATTATCCGCCTGCAGGGTCACATCAACTTCACCGCGACCGAAGCCATCCTCCACGAGCTGGAGGAGCGCCAGTTCTCCGAGAAGCGTCTGGCGCTGGACTTCTCTCAGGTCTCGGGCCTGCACCAGGTGGGTCGGCGCATGCTCAAGGAGGGGCTGCGCCGCCTCAAGGAGGAAGGCAACGAAGTCGCGCTGGTCGACGATAACGGGCTGGTCACCGACCGGGCCATGTCCGACGGCACCGTCCTCCCGCTGGCGGACAAGGAAGACTACGTCATCGCCGGCGAGGAGGTCTGAGCAGCGTGACGCTGCCCAGACATGGGGCCGTATCGATGCCGCTCAGGCGTGATTAGGACTCAGCAATCTCGCGCAGCACGGCCACCACGGTGCGCACCGGAACACCGGTGGCGCGCTTCGGGGTGTAGCCGCGCGGGGCGGAGCCGTTCCAGGACGGGCCGGCGATATCGATATGCGCCCACTCGATGCCCTCGCCCACGAACTGGCTGAGGTAGGTGCCGGCAAATTCCATGCCGCCTTCGCGCTTGACGTGGATGTTGCGGATGTCTGCCGCCTGGGACTTGAGCTCCTCGTCGTGCTCCTCCAGCAGCGGCATGGCCCAGGCATTCTCTCCCACCTCGCGGCCGATTTCGGCGAGGCGATCGCGGAAGAGCTCGGAGCCCATCACGCCCGCGGTGCGAGCGCCCAGCGCGACGATCTGTGCGCCGGTCAGCGTTGCGGTCTCGATGAGGTAGTCCGGCTTGTCCTCGCTGGCGCGCGCGATGGCGTCGGACAACACGAGGCGTCCCTCCGCATCGGTGTTGAGGACCTCGGAGGTGATCCCGCCGTAGTGCGTAATGACGTCACCCGGGCGGGTAGCGCCGCCGCCCGGCATGTTCTCCGCCAGCGGCAGGGTAGCGGTGATCTGGACCGGCAGCTTGAGCTTGGCCGCGGCGATGATGGTGGCCGCCATGGAGGCGGAGCCGCCCATGTCAGAAATCATGTCCCACATGCCGTTGCCCGGCTTCAGCGAAATGCCGCCGGTATCGAAGGTGATGCCCTTGCCCACGAGGGCAACGTGCTTCTTCGCCTTCTTCGGCTTCCAGCTCAGGCGTACCAGACGCGGCGGGCGGGCCGAACCCTTGCCCACGGCGAGGATGCCGCCGAAGCCCTGCTTCTCCAGCTGCTTTTCATCGAGCACCTCGACGTCGAGCCCGGCGTCCTTAGCCTGTGTGGACAGGAAGGCGGCATAGGTCTCTGGGTAGAGCTCGTTGGCTGGGGTATTGACCAAGTCGCGGGAGAGAAGGACGGACTCGGCCACGATGCGGGCGGCCTCGAGCTCCTCGGCCGCGGACTTGTCAGCAACCACGACGAAGTGGGCCGGCTTCTGGTCTCCGGAAAGCTCCGAGGAGCGAATGCCGCGGTAGGAGTAGCCACCGAGGATGAGGCCTTCGACGGCGGCGGACACACCGAAGTCAGCCAGGGTGGTGACGATGGTGCCTACTCCCGTGGTGGCGCGGGCGGCAGTGCCGGCGGCGCGGCGCAGGGCCTCGTCATCGAGTGCCTCGACATCGCCCAGGCCCAGCGCTATCACCTGCGCCGCACCTGCCTTCTGCGGGGCGGGGACCTTCACGATTTCCCCGGCCTTGCCCGTAGCGCCTACGGCGGCGAGGGCCTCATACGTCGAGCGCAGCGCGGACGAACCGAGCAGGGAGGTGCCCGGCACCTCCAGGCCGTCTTCGCCCGTGAAGGTGGCGATCAGCAGGGCGTCTGCCTGCTTGGGGGCCTTCTTGGCCAGCTCAACGGTGGGGAAAGCGCCGCGTGCGGGCAGTTCGAACGTGGAAGAAGCCACGATGTCCTCCTTGAGAAAGTGACAATGGGATACTCCTCACACAGTACCCGGGGCAGTGGCAGCCGCCGCGAGGGGTTGTACGGCAAGGGGCCGATCTGCGCATATTTCTGCATCTCTATAGGCGCCCAAGGGGTACGCTGTGAGACATGTTGAATTACACCGTGACGCGAACTGACACCCCTACCTCCCCGGAGCGCCTGCAGGAGATCCTGGAGAACCCGGGCTTTGGCAAGTACTTCACCGACCACATGGTGACGATTGACTGGACAGAGGAGAAAGGCTGGCACGACGCGCAGGTGCGCCCCTATGCTCCGTTTAGCATGGAACCGGCCTCCACCGTCTTCCACTACGGCCAGGCCATCTTCGAGGGAATCAAGGCCTACCGCCAGCCCGATGGCAGCATCGCTACCTTCCGCCCGGATCAGAATGCGCAACGTCTGCAGCACTCCGCGCAGCGTATGGCCATGCCGGAGCTGCCGGAAGAGGAATTCGTGGAGTCTCTGCGTCAGCTTGCCGCGGTTGACCAGGGCTGGGTCCCCGAAGCCGGCGGCGAGGCAGCCCTGTACTTCCGTCCCTTCATGATTGCCACGGATGTCTCCCTCGGCGTGCACCCGGCGCACTCCTACCGTTATGTGGTCATTGCCTCTCCTGCGGGCTCTTACTTCTCCGGCGGCATCAAGCCCGTGTCCGTCTGGCTGTCCACCGACTATGTCCGCGCCGCACCGGGCGGTACCGGCGCCGCCAAGTTCGCCGGCAACTACGCGGCCTCCCTACTGGCGCAGGCGCAGGCGGCGGAGAAGGGCTGCGACCAGGTGGTGTGGCTGGATGCCATCGACCGCACCTACATCGAGGAAATGGGTGGCATGAACCTGGCCTTCATCTACGGCGAGGAGGGGGACCAGACCCTGGTCACACCGGCGCTGTCGGGCTCCCTGCTGCCGGGCATTACCCGCAAGTCCCTGCTGCAGGTGGCAGAGGATATGGGGCTGAAGGTTGAAGAGCGTCGCATTTCCTATAAGGAGTGGGAGCAGGACGTTGCCTCCGGCGCGATGACGGAGGCCTTCGCCTGCGGTACCGCCGCTGTGATCACCCCGGTGGGCCACGTTTTGGGCACTGACGTGGATTTCCAGGTCAACAACAACGAGGCCGGTGCGACGACCATGGCGCTGCGCGAGCGCCTCACGGGCATTCAGCACGGCGCCGTGGAAGATACCCACGGCTGGCTGCACACTCTGGTGCCGGCCCAGTAAGAAGTACTGCTGGGCAGTTAGGCGAGCTCGGCGGCAAGCCGCACTAGCGGCAGAGCCGCGAGCGCGCCGAGGGGGTGTCCGGCGCGGAGATCCAATTCGAGAAGCGGGGTCAGCCCCAGCTCCTTGAGCGCGAGGGCGTACGCCGGCTCGGGGGAAGAGCTGCCGGCCCGCAGCCAGCCTTTCACGCCGGGGGCGCTGCGTTCGGCAAGAACGGCGGCGGTGGCGGCAAGGGGGCCGTCGATCAGCACGGGTGTGCGGCGCGCGGTAGCTTGGGCAATAAAGCCGATAAGTGCCGCCAGACTCGGGGAGCCGATGGTCTGCACGACCTCCCAGCCCTCCAGGTTGCGGGCGCGGAACATGGCATCGCGTACAACGGATACGCGGGCCTTCCACATGTCATCCATTACGCCGCCGCCAGTGCGCGTGCCCAGGATCGCCACCGGCTCCGTGCGGGTGATGCGGCCGAGGACAGCCGCGGCGACGGTCTCGCTGCCAATGCCTACATCGGAAGTAATGAGCAGGTCCGCACCAGAATTCACCTCGCGGTCCGCGGTCTGCATGCCCAGCGTGACGTGGTGTTCTAGATCCTCCGGGGACATGGCCGGGGAGGAATCAATCGCCGCGGACGGGGAGCAGTCAATGATGTCGAGGCCGACCTCCGCGCGCTGCGCCGCGGTCGTGAGGTTGTCCTTCCACCGCGCCTGGTCCTCCTTGTCATAAGGGCCAATAGCGGCGCCGTCAGTCGAGGGCTGCGCAATGCCGTGCGCGCCTGCAAAGACGATGGCGCGCGCCCGCGCTACGGGGGCGGCGTGCTCGGCGTCCTGGGCGGCGGCCAACCATGCAGCAATGTCCCCGAGGCGTCCGAACTCCTCGTTAGCGGGCGCAGCGGGATGCAGCTGGGGAACAGCGGTGAATTCAGGCATGGTCAGCTTCCTGGTGTAGGTGGGTGACTTTTCTAGACGGTGGCGCCGCGCTCCACCTGCGGGCGCGGGGTGCGCCACTTGCGCGGCTGAGTAGCGCGGGAGTAGGCGTAGAAGCCCAGCCCGAAACCAGCCTCCGTGGTGCCCGGGAACTTCAGGCGTACCGCGTTGTTGCACTTGCGGGAAAGCCAGAAGCCCTCGACGGCAAAGACCACAATCCAGATCATGGCCACGATGGAGATGGTGTTGGACAGGTTCGGGTTGCTGGCGCTGACGACCATGAGCACCAGCAGCACAACGGCAAAGAGCATGACCCACTCGTTGAGGAAGCGGCGGGAATCTACCCAGTTACGCACGTAGCGGCGCACATCGCCCTTATCGCGGGCGAGGAGGTAGCGCTCGTCGCCCGCCGCCATGCGCTCCTGGGCCTCCTTGTCGCGTGCGCGGTTCTCTTCGCGCTCCTTGCGCTTGTAGGCCTTCCATTCCTCCCTGGACATGGAGGCCTTGAGTTCCTTGCGGTGCTGGTAGCGCTGCGCGTCGGACATACCGTGAGGATCGCGCTTGACGCCGCGCGCAATCTCCTGTGCATCACGCTTCGGGGTGGGGCGGCCCTTGGGTGGGGTGTAGCCCTTGCGGTGCGGTGTCTCGGCGGCGGTTTTCTGCTCCGGTGCCGGGGTGTGCTCAGCAGGGGAGGCGTTCTTATCGTCTTTTTGCCACGGAAGTTTCACGCTGTTTAGCGTACAAGGTTGCCTAGACAAACTGGGAATGGGGCCACGCAAGTGGCGCCGGAAAGCGCTGGAAACAGGCGCGGCGAATGGACCCGGCAGTGTCGCCGGGAATAGCACCGGCAATAGCCCTGGGAATACAGCAGCGGGGCAGACGGTTGCACGTAGGTGACACGACAATAGTGAGCTGGGCATCCTTTATTCCTTGTGTGCAAGGGGGTAGGGTAGTGACCAGAAAATTCCGTACATATTAGAGGAGAAACTATGACCGCTCCCGCGTCTGCAACCGGAGTTATCCTGACCGAGGCCGCTGCTGCTAAGGCAAAGTCCCTGCTTGAGCAGGAAGGTCGCGACGACCTGTCCCTGCGCATCGCCGTCCAGCCGGGCGGTTGCGCCGGCCTGCGCTACCAGCTGTATTTCGACGACCGCACCCTCGATGGCGACAAGGTTGACACCATCGGCGGCGTGAACCTGGTCGTGGACAAGATGTCCATCCCGTACCTCACCGGTGCCAAGATTGACTTCGCTGACACCATCGAGGCACAGGGCTTCACCATCGATAACCCGAATGCGGGCGGTTCCTGCGCCTGCGGTGATTCCTTCAACTAAAAGGAGTCAACAGTAAAGCCCTCGCCGAAAAGGCGAGGGCTTTACTCATGCCGAGGGAGGGCGCTTAGAGCTTCACCGGATAGTCGCGCTGCTCAATCTGCGGGTCGATGCGGTTCTCCACAAAGATGCCGTGCCAGATCATGAAGGACAGTACGGTCCACAGGCGACGGGAGTGATCGGAGATGCCGTCTCGGTGCTCCTTGAGCATCTCGAGGACTTCCTTTTTGTTGAAGATGTCCTCGGTCTGAGACTCAGTGATCTGGTCCTGGGCCCAGCCGTAGAGCTCGTCGCCGGCCAGCCAGTGGCGCATAGGAACCGGGAAGCCCAGCTTCTTGCGGTGCAGCACGTGCGGCGGAACGATCTGCTCCATGGCCTTGCGCAGGGCGTACTTGGTGGTGCCGTGGGAAATCTTGAGCTCGTGCGGAATGGTCTCCGCCACCTTGAAGACTTCCTTGTCCAGGAACGGCACGCGCAGCTCCAGCGAGTTGGCCATGTTCATCTTGTCGGCCTTGACCAGGATGTCGCCGCGCATCCAGGTGAACAGGTCCAGGTGCTGCATGCGGGCCACCGGATCGAAGTCCTGCGACTGTGCATAAATCGGCGCGGTGACCTCGCGGTGGTCCCACTCGCGCTTGGCCCAGGGCAGTACTCGCTGCAGCTGCTCAAAGTTGAAGGAGCGAGCGTTGCCGTAGTAGCGCTCCTCCATGGTCATGGAGCCGCGGTTGAGCAGGGATTTGCCCTTCATACCTTCGGGAAGCACCTGCGACAGCTTGCCCAACCCCTGGCGCAGCGGGGAAGGGATCTTCTCAAACGGGGCCAGGGACAGCGGCTCCTTGTAAATGGTGTAGCCGCCGAAGAGCTCATCAGCGCCCTCGCCGGAGAGCACCACCTTGACGTGCTTGCGGGCCTCCTGGGCCACGAAATACAGCGGCACCAGGGAGGGGTCCGCCACAGGATTGTCCAGGTACCACATGATCTTCGGTACCGCGTCGGCGTATTCCTCGGGGGAAACAATCTTGACGATGTGCTCGACGCCGATCGCCGCCGCGGACTCGGCAGCTACGTCCACCTCAGAATAGCCCTCGCGCTCGAAGCCGGTGGTAAACGTGAGCAGGTCCGGATTGTGGCGCTTGGCCAGGGCGGCGATGGCGGTGGAGTCAATACCGCCGGAGAGGAAGGAACCGACGGTCACATCGGCACGCATGTGCTTCTCGACGCTATCCTCCAGCGCCCGCGCGATCTTGTCGAAGAGCTGCTGCTCTTCGCCCTGCTTGACCGGCTTAACAGGGAAGCGCGGCTTGAAGTAGCGGGAATTGTGTACCTTACCGCCCGGGGTGAGGGTGACGCTGGAGCCAGACTCCACGCGGCGGATGTTGGCGTGCAGGGACTCCGGCTCCGGCACGTACTGCAGGTCGGTGTAGTGCTCGATGGCGCGCTTATCAAGGCTCAGATCTAGACCTAGAGACTCCGCCATGCTGAGGATGCACTTCATCTCCGAGGCGAAAACGGTGCCCTTATCCGTGGTGGCGTAGTAGAGCGGCTTGATGCCGAACTGGTCGCGCGCAGCGAACATCGTCTTGGTCTCGGTGTCCCAGATGACAAAACCGAACATGCCGCGCAGGTGCTCAACCACGTCCTTGCCCCAGTGGTGGTAGCCCACCACGATGGGCTCGCCGTCGCCCTCGGTACCGAAGGTATAGCCGGCGGCGGATAGTTCCTCGCGCAACTCTACGTAGTTGTAGATCTCGCCATTGAAGGTGAGGGCGTAGCGCTCCGGGTTGTCCTCCGGACCCCAGCGCAGCGGCTGGTTGGAGTGCTCCAGGTCAATGATGGAGAGGCGGTTGAAACCGAATGCGGCGTCCTCATCGTGCCAGGTGCCCGCTGCGTCGGGGCCGCGGTGGCGCATGCAGGTCAAAGACTGCTCCAGGGCCGCCAGATGCTGGGCGGCGTTGTGCTCAGCGCTCAAAAACGCGCAAAGTCCGCACATAAACTTGTTGCTCCTTATATATGCAGGTTCGTCTGGCACACACTTTACGGTTCCGCCCCGACATTCGGCGAACCCCGCGCCGCGTTCCCCGTTAGGGTGCGAACTTTCGGTTGATGAGACAGTCTTGGCCTTGTGAATTGGATCATAGGCAAATGGGGGCAAGTGGGGGAGCTGGCGTGATCTTGCGCAGGTGGGCCGGTAACATGCCATCCGTTCAGTATTTATAGGGTGTATTCAGCCTCTATCCAGGCAGCTGAAAAGGTCTGAGATTCGAGGTTGATCCACTATCCTGATTGGGTAGGAATGCTCTGTGAGTATTCGAGAAGTTTGTGTGCACAGAAAGGCAGAACACACGTGGGACAGCGTAAACAACGCAACCTCGCCCGTAAGGCAGGCCTAGCGGGCGTTATCGCTCTGGGTGGCTTCGCACTGGCCGGTTGTGACGTCGCAGCTCCGACCGCCGTGGAGAACCTCCTCGGCTTCGGTTGGCCGAAGGGTATTACCCCTGAGGCGCACTCGATGTACAACTTCTGGATTTGGGTCTGGGTTGCTGCCTGGATCGTCGGCTTCACCATGTGGGGCTTGTTCCTGACGGCCATCTTCCGCTGGAGCGCGAAGAAGGCTAAGAAGGACGGCAAGGGCGAGTTCCCGAAGCAGCTGCAGTACAACGTGCCGCTGGAGATGGCCCTCACCATCATCCCGGTCATCATTATTATGGTGCTCTTCTTCTTCACCGTGCAGGCGCAGCAGAAGGTCACCGCTCTGGATAAAAACCCGGAGGTGACCGTGGATGTCACCGCGTACCAGTGGAACTGGAAGTTCGGTTACGCCGAGAACAAGGTTGACGGCGAGAACTACGAGGGCGCTGACACCGAGCGTCAGGAGCTGGCTGAGAAGACCGCTCACGACCCAGAGGGTGTTCCGAACGCCAACCCGATTCACGGCAAGTCCACCGGTGACATCTCCTACCTGAACTTCAACAAGATTGAGACCGTGGGTACCACTGAGGAGATTCCGGTTCTGGTTCTCCCGGCTGACACTCCGATTGAGTTCCGCCTCGCCTCCGGTGACGTATCCCACGCCTTCTGGGTTCCGGAGTTCCTGTTCAAGCGCGACGTCTACGCTCACCCGGAGAAGAACGCTCAGGAGCGTCGCTTCCAGATTGAGAAGATTGAGGAGAAGGGCGCATTTGTCGGCCGTTGTGCCGAGATGTGCGGTACCTACCACTCCATGATGAACTTCGAGGTTCGCGTTGTGGACCGTGCGGACTTCAACCAGTACCTCAAGTTCCGTGAGAACAACCCGGAGGCCACCAACGCCGAGGCTCTCGAGCACATCGGTCAGGAGCCGTACGCAGTCACCACGTCTCCGTTCAACTCCCAGCGCGATACCCGCGATGCCGACAACTTCGTTGACACCGCCGACGCGGCATAAGAAAAGGAACTGATTCACAATGCGTGCAACATCTAAGGTCTTCTACTCCATTGCGACCTACCTCTTCGTGTCGCTCATCGTATACGTCCTCGGCGTGAACTTCGTCAAGGATGACGGCTACCTCTACGGCCCCGAGTGGGTTGGCATCGTGGGCATGGTCCTCTCCGTGGTGCTTTGCATCATGCTCGGTGGCTACCTGCAGTTCACTGACAACCGTGTGGACGTTGTCCCGGAGGATTGGGAAGAGGCAGAAACTGAGGACGGCGCTGGCATTCTCGGCTTCTTCTCCCCGAGCTCCATCTGGCCGCTGGCTATGACCGGCTCCATCGCCGTTCTTGGTCTGGGTGTCATCTTCCTGTACTACTGGCTCATCGCCCTGGGTGCAGTTCTGCTCGTTACTTCCGTGACCGGCCTGTCCCTGCAGTACGGCCTGCCGAAGGAAAAGCACTAAGCCTTCCGCTTTGCGGCGCGTTAGCCGCGCACGACTTCTCTTGCCTCCGCTTCCCACTGTGTAGGGGAGCGGAGGTTTGTCGGTTTTGGCGCGTCGCACAGTGTTTAAAATAGTTCCCGGAAAAACGAAAATTTTGTGGGGTGGGGGAGTTGCGGGGATGCAGCGCGCTGCCTGGCGGCGTCCCCGTGAGTCAATCGCAGCACGTTATCGGCGGTTTTCTGCGGGGGTCAACCGAAAGTTGCAAACCTGCGATTTCGAGGCGTCAAAGCTTGTGATTTATCTCATTGCGGGAACCGTATCAAAAGCTTGAATTTTGTGACCGGCAGCGGTGTGGGCGGAAGGCCCTCGCGCACGGGGATCTTGGGGAGGTGCGCGACCTGCATCGATGGGGCGTCGGAAAGCGCGCGTAAAAGTTCCCGCAACATTTTGTCGTGCTGATCTCGCCGTCTACCTGTGAGTAGGTTGGGAAAGGATATGGTGCAGGCTCAAAAAGCGGGGGGAATTGAGATGACTTATGGGCTTTGACCGGCCATACTGTTATGCGTGACGAGCGTAGTTTCTAACCAAGGTATGGCAGCATCACGTGTTGCCGCGCTGAACCGACCCAACATGGTCAGCGTCGGCACCATCGTGTTCCTGTCTCAGGAATTGATGTTCTTTGCTGGACTGTTCGCGATGTGGTTCACCTCGCGTGCGAACGGCCAGGAGGGCGACTGGGCAGAGCACACCGCGCACATCAACGTGCCGATGGGCTTCATCATTACGACTGTCCTGGTCCTTTCCTCCGTGACCTCTCAGTTCGGCGTGTTTGCAGCAGAAAGGGGTGACGTATACAAGCTCCGACTCTGGTACTCGGTGACCCTCGCGTTGGGTGTTGTCTTCTTGGGCATCATGGCCTTCGAGTGGTCAGAGTTGATCATGGAAGGTGTGACGGTTCAGTCCTCCGTGTTTGGTTCGGTCTTCTACATTCTGACCGGTTTCCACGCGGCGCACGTGACTGCGGGTCTGATTTCCTTCGGAATCATCTTGGCGCGTATCAGCCGTTCCAAGTTCACGCCGGCACAGGCAACCGCGGCAATGGCAGTGTCCTACTACTGGCACTTCGTTGACGTTGTCTGGATTGGCGTGTTCGTAGTCATCTACCTAGTTCAGTAGGCCGTAGGCGCCGGAGCTTCCGGCCTACAGCCATTCATTTCCGTGTACGAGTTATCTAAAGGAAAATGATGGATAACATCCAGCAGCCCGCCGCAGTGGAGGAGACCACTGCCGCGGCTAAGAAGACCCGCCGTCGCCGCAAGGCGAAGCGCACGCTTGCTGGCGTCTTCGCACTGAGCATCGGTCTCACCGGTGCTGGTGTCTTGGCTTCCGCCTTGACCCCGGACGCTCAGGTGGCTACCGCTGCCAGGGATGACCAGGCCCTCGTTCAAGAGGGTAAGGACATCTACGAAGTCGCTTGTATCACCTGCCACGGCGCGAACCTCCAGGGAATCCAGGACCGCGGTCCGTCCCTCGTCGGTATTGGTGCCGGTTCCGTGTACTTCCAGGTGCACTCCGGCCGTATGCCGATGATGTCCAACGACGCTCAGGCTGAGCGCAAGACCCCGCGCTACACCGAGCAGCAGACGCTGGCTCTGGCAGCCTACGTGGCTGCCAACGGTGGCGGCGCTGACATCGTCTACAACGAGGACGGAACTGTTGCGCAGGAGTCCCTGCGCGGCGCGAACTACAACGGCCAGATTCAGGCCGAGGACGTGGCGAAGGGCTCCGAGCTCTTCCGCATGAACTGCGCGTCCTGCCACAATTTCACCGGCCAGGGCGGCGCGCTGTCCTCCGGTAAGTTTGCTCCGGAGCTTGGACCTGCTAGCGAGCAGGAGATCTACCAGGCCATGCTGACCGGCCCGCAGAACATGCCGAAGTTCTCCGACCGTCAGCTGACCGCGGACGAGAAGAAGGACATCATCGCCTACCTCAAGTCCGCGAAGGAAACCCCGTCTCCGGCCGGCTGGGACCTGGGCGGTCTCGGCCCGGTGGCTGAGGGTCTCGCAATGTGGATCATTGGCATCAGCCTTCTGTGCGTTGCCGCAATGTGGATTGGATCTCGCTCATGAGCAACGTAAAAAAGAATTACTCTCGCAAAGAGCTCGATGCTATGAGCAACGACGAGCTCGCCGCTCTCGGTACCGAGCTTGATGACGTGACCGTTGCGTTCCGCAAGGAGCGCTTCCCGGTTGAGGGCGACCCCGCTGAAAAGCGCGCCGCCGGCAACATCACCGTGTGGCTGCTCATTTCGGTCCTGATGGGTATCGCCTTCTTGGGCGTGTACCTGTTCTGGCCGTGGCAGTACAAGATGCTGGGGGAGGACGGCCTGTGGCTGCACACCCTCTACACCCCGCTTCTCGGCCTGACCGCCGGGCTGTGCATTCTGGGTCTTGGCTTTGCCATCGTTCAGTACGTGAAGAAGATTCTGCCGGAAGAGATTTCCGTGCAGCGTCGCCACGACGGTCCTTCTGAGGAAGTTGATCGCCGTACCCTCACCGCTCTGCTGAATGACTCCTGGAACACCTCCACTCTGGGTCGCCGCAAGACCATCATGGGTCTGCTCGGCGGCGCTGGCGTTCTCTTCGGTCTGACCGTGATTGCTCCGCTCGGCGGCGCAATCAACAACCCGTGGAAGAAGCGCCACGACCTCGACTACGCCGGCGACGGCACCCTGTGGACCTCCGGCTGGACCATGCACGAGAAGGGCGTCAAGCTCTACCTCGCACGTGACACCGGCACCATCGCTGAAAAGCACGAGGGCGAGTCTGGCTCGCACTACACCACCCGTGGCCTTGCCCGCCTGGTGCGTGTGCGCCCGGAGGACCTGGCCGCCGGCGGCATGGAGACTGTCTTCCCGCTCGCTGAGGAAGACGTCAACGATGGCGCCCAGTGGTCCGAGGAGAAGGATGTCTACGAGAATCACATGCACTCCATTCATGGAAACCGCAACGCTGTGATGCTCATCCGCCTGCGCAACGACGATGCCAAGAAGGCCATCGAGCGTCAGGGCCAGGAGGACTTCCACTACGGCAACTACTACGCCTACTCCAAGATTTGTACGCACATTGGCTGCCCGACTTCTCTGTACGAGGCGCAGACCAACCGCATTCTCTGCCCATGCCACCAGTCGCAGTTCGACGCGCTGCACTACGGCAAGCCGGTCTTCGGCCCGGCCGCCCGTGCTCTGCCGCAGCTGCCGATCGAGGTGGACGACGAGGGCTACCTCGTTGCCAAGGGCAACTTCATCGAGCCCGTCGGACCTGCATTCTGGGAGCGTAAGTCATAATGAGTAACAAACTTGCCAAGATGGGCAACAACATGGACGAGCGGTACTCCGCTGCCGGCGTCCTGCGTACCCAGCTAAACAAAGTCTTTCCCACCCACTGGTCCTTCATGCTTGGTGAGATGGCGCTGTACAGCTTCATCATCCTGCTGTTGACCGGTATCTACCTCGCGCTGTTCTTCGACCCGTCTATCACGAAGGTCATTTACGACGGCGCCTACACCCCGCTGAACGGCGTCGAGATGTCTCGCGCCTACGCCACCGCACTGGATCTGTCCTTTGAGGTTCGCGGCGGACTGTTCGTTCGCCAGATGCACCACTGGGCAGCCCTGATGTTCATGATGTCCATGGTGGCTCACATGCTGCGCATCTTCTTCACCGGCGCGTTCCGCCGCCCGCGTGAAGCAAACTGGATCATCGGTTGCGCGCTCATCCTGCTGGGCATGATCGAGGGCTTCCTCGGTTACTCCCTCCCGGATGACCTGCTCTCCGGCGTTGGTCTGCGCATTATGTCCGCCATCATCCTCGGCCTGCCGATCGTCGGCACCTGGCTGCACTGGGCCATCTTCGGCGGCGACTTCCCGTCCGACCTGATGCTGGATCGTTTCTACATCCTGCACGTGCTGGTTATCCCGGGCATCATCCTGGGCCTCATCGCGGCCCACCTCATCATGGTTTGGTTCCAGAAGCACACCCAGTTCCCGGGACCGGGCCGCGCAGAGAACAACGTCGTTGGCGTTCGCATCATGCCGGTCTTCGCCACCAAGGCAATCGGCATGGGCATGATGGTCGCTGGCGTGCTGGCGCTCATCTCCGGTCTGCTGACCATCAACGCCATCTGGACGCTTGGACCGTACAACCCGTCGCAGGTCTCCGCTGGTTCCCAGCCGGATATCTACATGCTGTGGACTGATGGTGTCGCCCGTGTCATGCCGGCATGGGAGCTCTACTTGGGCAACTACACCATCCCGTCCGCGTTCTGGGTAGCACTGCTCTGTGGCCTTATGGTCATCCTGCTGTTCGCTTACCCGTTCATTGAGAAGAAGCTGACGGGCGACGACGCTCACCACAACCTGCTGCAGCGTCCGCGCGACGTGCCGGTACGTTCCGCGATCGGCGCGATGGCCATCACCTTCTTCCTGCTGGTCACCCTGTCCGGTGGTAACGACCACGTGGCTCACTTCTTCCAGATCTCGCTGAACGCCATGACCTGGGTTGGCCGCATCGGTCTAATCGTTCTGCCCCCGATTGCCTACTTCCTGACCTACCGCATCTGCGTTGGTCTGCAGCGCTCCGACCGCGAGGTGCTGGAGCACGGCATCGAGACCGGCGTTATCAAGCAGCTGCCGAACGGTGCCTTCATCGAGGTTCACCAGCCGCTCGGCCCGGTGGACGAGCACGGCCACCCGGTCCCGCTGGAGTACGCGGGTGCACAGGTTCCGAAGCAGCTCAACCAGCTCGGCTTCGCCGACTCCGAGACCCAGGGCATCTTCGCTCCGGACGATCCGGCACTCATGTCTCGTGTCCACGAGATTCATGAGGAGAACCACCGCGAGGAGGCGGACATGTACCGCAACCTCAACGCCGCGAACCGTCGCGACGATGAAGAGAACGGCCGCATCTAGCGCCAGTTCCTTCTGAAACACGCTCACAAGGCCCGCTGCCCCTTAACGGGGCGGCGGGCTTTTGCGTTGCCTGTGTTGCCGCGGCACGTTTGTCGCGGTGTAGCTGGCGGTAGGGCGAATTGGGGTGTTCCAGAGGGCAGCAGCTCAGGCAGCTCACACAGGGCCTAACGCGCCTCCAGCAGCCCCACAACACGGATTGGCTAGGAAGTGGGACACCTCGGCCGCGTGCCTGTTTTCAGGAGTACCTATATATAGGGAAAGGCCGAGCGCACGTAACGCCTACGGAAGGCGAGCGCCATGGGGCAGACGTGAGGAAGTCACCAGGGTGGGAGTAGCTGACTCAACTGCCTCTTCTGCCCTCGCTGGGCGCTGGGATACGCGTGCGGTCATGAGGGGGCCGACTCAAACTGTTCACCTGCAGTTTACGTTGATTTGCGGGGTGGATTTTCATAACGTTGAGTAGCTCCTATTGCTTCTCATTCCGCCCTAACCGTGACCTGCCTGACACTAAAAGTGCAGGCAAACGCGTCGAAGAGCGGGGTAAAGATGGGGCGAAAAATCCCGCTGGGACGCCGCCACATGGCTTGTTTTAGCCCTGTGTGATGAAGGTTACAGTGCAAATTTTTTGCACTAACCACACTCGTGTTATTCGGCTTTGGTCTAGGAATTTGCAGCCGGAAATACGGTTCGTCCTTGCAGCGTGCGGCAAGGATTTGGGTTTCGGTCGGGTGATTTGTAGTGGCGGGATTAAGTTCTGTCTCGGAAGCGTGGAGGTTTGGTAACAGGAAGGTAACGGTGCCGGTTTTGGGGTTTCGACTCGACATGGCTTGTGATGGTTTCGTAACCTATTCGAGACATTGAGTTACAGACACGGTGAACGAACACCGGTGCTCAATACGAACTGAAGATTTAAGCGCCGCATCTGGCCCCTCCTAAATCCGGGGGCCGAGTGGAGATGGCCCTACAGGAACGGGTCATCGTCGAACGCTAGGCCCGCCCCTTGGGTCAGAGCCACCCCGCAGAAGTTTCCAGAACGGTAAACGCGGGGAGGTAGGCGCGCAGGAAGATTTGGAGTTTTTAATCGTGGCTAAGCACCGTCGTCAGGGCACCATGAACACCCGTCGTATCGCGACCACCGCTGCCGTTGCAGCAACCGCCGCCGTGACCGTCCCGGCCGCCGCAAACGCTGCCGAGGTTGTCGTGCCGAACACCGACATTCGCTTTGAGGTCAACGGCCTGGAGAACGTTCCGAACCTGGACCGCGTTCCGGATATCCAGAAGTACGTGCCTTCCATGGCAAGCAACCAGGGCAATGGCTACGCCGCTGCCGTCGAGGCCCCGGCACAGCAGGAGGCTCCGGCTCCGGCCCCGGCGCCGACCACTGCCGGCCAGAAGGCCCTGGAGGCTGCCCGCTCCGCTATCGGTGCACCGTACGTCTACGGCGCCAACGGCCCGAGCGCCTTCGACTGCTCCGGCCTGACCTCCTGGGCTTACCGCCAGGCTGGCGTGGACATCCCGCGTACCTCCCAGGCGCAGGCCGCCGCCGGTACCCCGGTGTCCCTGGACGCCCTGCAGCCGGGTGACATCATCGTGTACTACTCCGGTGCGTCCCACGTCGGCATCTACACCGGCAACGGCACCATCATTGATGCGCTGAACTCCGGCGTACCGGTTCAGGAGCGTTCCCTGAACTACATGCCGATCCACTCCGCCGTCCGCTTCTAAGGGCTGCGCATAATCTAGCTTTCACCCCTTCTGCCACCTTGATCGCTGCGGTGATCTCGGTGGGGAAGGGGTTCGGCTATTGTATGTGTGTGTAGTTTTATCCGGCACTGCGCTGGGTATATAATTCAGCTTGTTATTATCCTGTTCTTAGTTCCTTCGGGGGTGTCTCCAGTGCGTCGTCATCTCGCCACTGCCATCGCGGCTCTAGCCGTCTCCGCTGCTTCGGTGCCGGTTGTTATTCCGACTGCGATCGCGCAGGACGTCGACGAGGTCGGCAGTCCAGAGGCGGAGGACAACGGCGCGGGTGACGTGGCCGCACAGGACACGCAGGACCCGCAGGACCTTGGCGCGCTGATTGAGGAGATGGCGGACGTCGCCCAGCGTGTCTCTGCGAAGGGCGAGGAGGTCAAGGGCCTCGAGGACGAGCTGGCGGAGACGGAGAAGTCCATCGGGGAGCTCGAAGCCAAGGCTGAGGAGGCCCGCCGCGCGTCCGATGAGGCCGCCGGTGCGGTCGTCGAGCAGCAGAAGCGGATTGATGCGCTGGCGCAGTCGCGCTACCGCCGCGATTCGAATTCGCCCATCGCCGCTGCCCTTGACGCCGACGATGTTGCCAGTGCGGTTGAGCGCATGGGCTACCTCGGTGCGCTGTCCAAGGCAGCTAAGCGCGAGGAGGACGCCATGGTCGCGGCGTCGGCAGACGCAAAGAAGGCCCATGAGGACGCCGAGAACGCCACGGAGGAGGCGCGCCGCAAACGCGACGAGCTTGCTGCGCAGCGCGATGCCCTCCTGCAGGAGAAGTCCGATCTGGAGAATGAGCAGAAGGACCTCGAGGCAAAGGTGGACGCCTTAAGCCCGGAGGCCCGCGCGGCCTGGGTGGATCACTTCGGCGGCGCCACTGATGTTGACCTGGACGCCTTGGCCGATGGTTCCGGCTCCGCCGCCGTGCAGGCCGCGATGACCCGCCTGGGTGCGCCGTACGGCTGGGGTGCTGCGGGCCCCGACACGTTTGATTGCTCCGGCCTGATGCTGTGGAGCTACCAGCAGATGGGCAAGCAGATTCCCCGGACCTCCCAGGCACAGCTCGCCGGCGGTACGCCGGTGCCGATGGATCAGCTGCAGCCAGGTGACATCATTGGCTACTACCCGGGCGTGACCCACGTGGGCATGTACATCGGTGATGGTCAGGTGGTCCACGCGTCCACCTACGGCGTTCCGGTGGCTGTGGTGCCGTTGAACTCGATGCCGGTCCAGGGTGCGGTCCGGTACTAGCCGCATGGCACGCACGCTGCTGGTTACCAATGACTTCCCGCCGACTATCGGCGGGATTCAGTCCTACCTGCGGGATTTTTTGTCCACGCTGGACCCGCATACCGTGGTGGTCTTCGCCTCAACCCAGGACGCAGGCGCTGCTGCAGAGTATGACCACAGCCTTGACTACCAGGTGATTCGTTGGCCACGGAAGATTATGCTGCCGACACCAGCCACGGCGCGGGAGATGCAGCGCATCATCCGCGAGCATGACATCGACACCGTGTGGTTCGGCGCGGCCGCTCCTCTCGCTCTCATGGCGCAGCCGGCGCGCGCGGCGGGGGCGCGGCGCATTGTGGCCACGACGCACGGCCACGAGGTGGGCTGGTCCATGCTTCCCGGTGCGCGCCAGGTGCTGCGGCGGATCGGCAACACTGCAGACGTGGTCACCTACATTTCGGAGTACACGCGCCGGCGGCTGGTGGGAGCAATGGGCACGCACCCGCAGTGGGTGCACCTTCCGTCCGGGGTGAGCCTCGAAGACTTCGTGCCGGCCACCCCGGAGTTAAAAGTCCAGGCGCGTGCTCATTACGGTCTGGGGCCAGGCCCGGTCATCGTGTGCATCTCCCGTATGGTGCCGCGCAAGGGCCAGGACCAGCTGTTGCGGGCGATGCCGCAGGTGAGGCAGCGCCATCCGGATGCGCAGCTGCTCATCATCGGCCGCGGTGGGTACGAACCCACGCTGCGGGCCCTGGCAGAACTGTACTGTCCTGACGCCGTGATGCGCCAGGCGCGCGATACGGCGGAGCTGCGGCTGGCGCTGCAGGCAGCGGATATCTTTGCCATGCCTGCGCGCACGCGTGGGGGAGGCCTCGACGTGGAAGGCCTCGGCATTGTTTACCTAGAGGCGCAGGCGGCGGGCCTGCCCGTTATCGCCGGTGATTCGGGTGGTGCTCCGGAGACGGTTACCCCGGATACCGGCATTGTGGTGCGGGGCACGTCACTGTCGGAGTTGGAGGACGCCCTTGACGCGCTGCTTGGCGATGTCTCCCGGGCCGACCGCCTCGGCACCGCCGGGCGCCGCCACGTGAAGGAGAAGTGGACCTGGGAAATCATGGGGAAGCGCTTGCGCGCGGTCTTAGAATGTGACCGCGGGTGAGTTAGGGGTATATCCTACTAGTCATGCTTAATGAGACTCCCTCCGCCGACGGTGGCCAGAGTGGCCAGAGTGGCCTGACCATTGGCTTCGACATCGGCGGAACCAATCTGCGCGCCGCGGTGATTGACGCGTCCGGGGAGATTATTGATTCCACCAGCGTGCCCACTGCCACGACGGCAAAACAGCTGGAGGACGATATCGTGCGCTGCGTGGAGGAGCTTTCGGCATCCCACAATGTCAACGGCGTGGGCCTCGCCCTGGCAGGTTTTCTCGACCCCGAGTGCGAGGTCGTGCGCTTTGCCCCACACCTGCCGTGGAGGGACGCGCCGGTGCGCGAAATCCTGAGCCGGCGCTTGGACGTGCCCGTGCGCCTGGAACACGACGCCAACTCGGCCGCGTGGGGTGAATGGAGCTACGGCGCCGGACGCGGCGCCAAGGAATGGGTCTTTTTCGCCGTCGGCACCGGCATTGGCGCGACGTTGCTGACCGGCGGCACCATCTACCGCGGCGCGTTCGGCACCGCGCCGGAGTTCGGCCATCTCGTAGTCGATCCCGGCGGGCGCCAGTGCTCCTGCGGCAAGCGCGGCTGCCTGGAGCGCTACGCGTCCGGGACCGCGCTGCCGGATACGTGCGCGGATCTGCGCCCGAAGTATGAGACCACGCTCCCGTCCAACCCCAGCGGTGAGCAGATTACCGCTGCCGCGCGGAACGAGGACCCGTTGGCCGTCGCCGTGATGGAGGACTTCGGTCAGTGGCTGGGGCGCGGGCTTTCCATGGTGGCTGACGTGCTCGATCCGGAGCTCATTGTCATCGGCGGGGGCGTGTCGCAGGACGCGGATCTCTACCTCGATTCCGCCCGGAAGCGCATGGCGCAGGAAATCGTCGGTGCCGGGCATCGCCCCCTCGCGCGCGTCGCGACAGCAGAGCTGGGCTCCGCGGCAGGTATGATTGGCGTAGCCGATCTTGCCCGTCAGGGGAAGTAGTACTCACGACGAAAAGTCCCGCCGCGGATGTTACCCGCAGCGCTGGCATAACCAGATAGGAAGTGGAGCGATGCGAAACAAGTGGTATTGGGCTTTTAAGCACATCTTCTTCGGCCCCGCGCTGCGGGTGTGGAACCGCCCCTGGTCCGAGGGCATGGAGCGTATCCCGGAATCAGGCCCGGCCATCTTGGCCTCGTCGCACCAGGCGGTCATGGACTCCTTCTACTTCCCCCTGCTGTGTCCGCGGCAGATCACCTTCCTGGCCAAGAGCGAATACTTCACCACCCCGGGTTTTGAGGGTGGGCTGCAGAAATGGTTCTTTAGCTCCGTGGGCCAGGTCCCCATTGACCGCGTGGACAAGAACGCGAGCGACGCCATGCTCACCAGCGCCCAGCGCATCATGAACCGTGGTGACCTGTTCGGCATCTATCCGGAGGGCACACGCTCCCCGGACGGCCGCATTTACAAGGGCCGCACGGGCATGGCCCGCATCGCACTGACCACAGGGGAGAAGGTAATCCCCGTGGCGATGATCAATTCCCGCAAGGCCAACCCCATTGGCACGTGGATCCCGCGTCCCGCACGCGTGGGCGTGCGCGTGGGCGAGCCGATTGACCCGCTGGCCTGGGCGGCTGAGCGCGGGCTGGATCCGGAGGATCATGACACCGCCCGGGAGTTCACCGACTACGTGATGAAGGAACTAGCACAGCTCACCGGGCAGCCCTACGTGGACGTGTATGCCTCGGACGTGAAGGCCTCCTTGCAGGCGGGACATGGCTACCCGGCGGGGGCTGAGCTCGGCTCCTAGGAGCTCAGGCCGTTGTGCTGAGTGGCGCGCGGCGTGCGCTGCCTGACTGCTCGCTGCTCGCAATACTTGCCACGGCGCTGGCAGCCACCAACACCGCGGTGACGATGAAGTAGCCATTGCCCGGCACGTGCTGCCACCACGCCCACGTCAGCTCGAGTTGGTTATCGTGCGGCACGAGCCAGTGCCCGCGGGCCAGCAGTGTTGCCCAAGCCAAGGCTGCGAGGTACCACTGGCGCTGCACCACCAGGTACGCTGCGGCAAGGCTGAGGTACGTGAAGTGGTGGGACCACGACACCGGGGAACACAGTAAGGCCGCGGAGGAAGCGAGGAGGACCAGCACGGCGTCGGAGGCCGTGTGCTCCATGATCCACCACAGCGCGGCCACAATGAGGACGCAGCCAACCAGCCACAACACGTCGGTATGCTCCGGCGCGATCCTGCTCAGAACTCCGTGCAGCGACTGGTTGCCGGCGTACTCCAGTCTGCCGATGCGGGTGGAATCCCGCAGGGTGGACGTCCAATATGTCGCGGAGCTATCCGGCGCGACGAGGAATCCGAGCAGACCGCAGGAAATAAAGGTAGCCACCGCGGTGGCTAGCGCGCGCCAGTCGCGGCGCACGAAAAATACCGCGAGGAATACCGCGGGGGTGAGCTTGATAGCCATCGCAATTCCTGTGAGCACGCCGCGCCACGGGGAGCGCCGCCGCACCAGCAGGCAATCCACCACCACCGCCGCGGTGAGGAGCAGATTGACTTGGCCAAAGTACAGGGTTTGTGTCACGCTCTCCGTGGCCAGGCAGGCCAAAAGTGCCCAGGATGTCCACAGGATGGGCTGGGAAGTATCGGTACCCCGCGAGATGATCGCATAGAGGCTTATCCACAGCGCGGCCACGGAGGCAACTGTCACCAGGACGGACAGGGCCGGCAGCGGCAGCCAGGACAGGCTGGCGAACAACGCGGCGGCGAAGGGCGGGTAGGTAAAGGGCAGTGAGAATCCGCCGGAGAGCTCATATCCCTGGTCGTAGAGATTCTCGCCGCGCACCAGCGCGCGGCCGCCCTCCCGGTAGACGTCGAGGTCAATGTGATAGAAGGAGTCGATGCTGCCGGAACCGAACAGCGTGTTTACATTGATGAGCCAGTACAGGGACACGATGCCCGCCAGCACGAGCGGTACGAGAGGAGAACGCAGAGACTTGTGCACGGGCCTGAGTATAGGACCCAGTGGGCACGGGAGAGAATCAGGGGACTAGGCTTGGTTTTCGTGCGCTACTTCTACGACACCGAGTTCATCGAGGACGGATCGACCATCACGTTGGTGTCGATCGGCATCGTGGGTGAGGACGGTAGCGAATACTACGCGGTGTCCACGGACTTCAACCCCTCCGTGGCCAATGCTTGGGTGCGCGAAAACGTCTTGGACAAGCTCCCCAGTCCTGGGGACCCGGTGTGGAAGTCGCGGGAGACTATCCGGGAAGAAGTCTTGGAATTCCTGGGCCGGCACTCCACGCCCATTGAGCTGTGGGCCTGGGTAGGCGCTTATGACCACGTGGTCTTTGCCCAGCTCTGGGGGGATATGGCGGGCTTGCCGCGGGGTCTGCCGCGGTATACCCGGGAGCTCAAGCAGTACTGGGAGTTCGCCGGCCGGCCCAAGCTGCCGCCGGTCCCCAGCGGAAACCACGATGCGTTGGTGGACGCGCGCCACAACCTGGCCAAGTTCCGCGTGTGCGAGGAACTGCTGCCGCTCAGCCGCGGTAACCGCGTGATGAATTGCGGAAATTAACTCACGCTCAATTGGCGTAAGGTGGTTAAATACTCTGTGTGAGTTGGACAGTAGATATCCCCAAAGAAGTGCTTCCTGATCTCCCGCCGTTGCCGGAGGGAATCAATGAGAAGTTCCAGGACGCCATCGCGCGCGAAGCTAAGCAGCAGCCCAGCTGGGATCAGCTGCAAGCGGACAACGTGCGCAAGATTCTGGAATCCGTCCCGCCCATCGTCGTGGCCCCAGAGATTGAGGCCTTGAAGCGCAAGCTTGCCGACGTTGCCTTGGGCAAAGCCTTCCTCCTCCAGGGCGGCGACTGCGCGGAGACCTTTGAGTCCAACACGGAGCCGCACATTCGCGGCAACATTAAGACGCTGTTGCAGATGGCCGTGGTGCTGACCTACGGTGCGTCCACCCCGGTGGTGAAGCTGGGCCGTATTGCTGGCCAGTACGCCAAGCCGCGCTCGTCTGATCTGGACGGCAATGGTTTGTACAACTACCGCGGTGACATCGTCAACGGCGTGGAGGCCACGGAGGAGTCCCGCCGCCACGACCCCGCCCGCATGGTCCGCGCCTACGCCAACTCCTCGGCGGCGATGAACCTGGTGCGCGCGCTGACTCAATCGGGCACCGCGGACCTGTACCGCCTGCACGAGTGGAACCGAGAATTCGTGGCGAACTCCCCGGCGGGCGCGCGCTACCAGGCGCTGGCGGACGAGATTGAAAACGGCCTGGCCTTCATGAACGCCTGTGGCGTCTCCGATGAGACGCTGCGCTCGGCGGAGATCTACTGCTCCCACGAAGCATTGCTGCGTGACTACGAGCGCTCCATGCTGCGCTTAGGCCTCGACTCTAACGGCGAGACCAAGCTCTACGATCTGTCCGCGCACCAGCTGTGGATTGGCGAGCGCACCCGTGGCATCGACGACTTCCACGTGGCCTTCGCCGCGCTCATTGGTAACCCGGTGGGCATCAAGCTGGGCCCGGGAGTTACCCCGGAGCAGGCTGTGGAGTACGCAGAGAAGCTCGACCCCAACCGCGAGCCGGGCCGCCTCACCATGATCGCGCGCATGGGCCACGGCAAGGTGCGCTCCGTCCTGCCGCCGATTGTGAAGGCGGTGGAAGAGTCCGGGCACAAGGTGGTGTGGCAGTCCGATCCGATGCACGGCAACACCTTCACTGCCTCCAACGGCTACAAGACCCGTCACTTCGACAAGATCGTGGACGAGGTCCAGGGCTTCTTCGAGGTTCACCGCGAACTGGGCACCCACCCGGGCGGCGTGCACCTCGAGTTCACCGGTGAGGACGTCACCGAGTGCCTGGGTGGTGCAGAAGACATCACCGACGTGGATCTGCCGGGCCGCTACGAGTCCGCCGTGGACCCGCGCCTGAACACCCAGCAGTCGCTGGAGTTGTCCTTCCTCATCGCGGAGATGCTGCGCAACTAGCAGCTAATCCAGCGCTAATACGGCCTCCAGAGAATCGGCCACGTGCCGTATTCTCCGGAGCCAAACCACCACGCCGCCACGGCGACGGCAAGGGTGGCCACGCCCACCACAAGCAGGTAACCGATGAGGGACACCGCGCTGCGGTTGCTCACAGGCCGCTCCTCCGGTTCCTCCTCTGAGCCGGCGGGCGGGTGCGGTTCCTCCATCGGGGCCAAGGGGGCCGGCGGGGCAGGCGCGGGCTGTGTGGGCTGCGGAGGGGCGACCGGGGGCTCGACGCGGGTAGCGGTGAGGGGTGGTTCCTGCTGCGGCGTCTGGATCGCCGAGGTGGCCTCGAAGACGCGCGTATTGCCTGTGCCGGCAAAGTCCGTCGGCACCGCAGCCGTGCGCGCCGCGGCCGAATTGCGGGGTAAAGGAACGGTAAAGGCGGGCAGTGCCAGCTCCCGCGCCACGTCATCCAGGGCGTCGAGGAATTCTCCGGCGTCGGCGAAGCGCTCGGCAGGCTGCCGCGCGGTGGCGGTGGCCACGAGGGCGTCGAAAAGCATGGGCACGCCCTCGATGCGGGAGGAGGGCGCCGACACGTCCGCGTGTACACGCGCCGTCGCGTGCTCCAGCGGGGTATGCCCGTGGAAGGGAACGGTGCCCGTGAGCAGCTCGAAGAGGACGATGCCTGCCGAATACACGTCGGAGGCCGGGGTGATGTCGGCGCCGGTAACCTGCTCGGGGGAGAGGTAGCTGACGGTGCCGACAATCTGCCCGGAGCTATCGTGCTCCGCGCTGGCAGAGCGCACCAAGCCGAAATCGCCCACCTTGACCCGGTGGGTATCGGTGATGAGCACGTTATCCGGCTTAATATCGCGGTGAACCAGGCCGGCGCGGTGGACCTCGGTGAGCCCACTCAGTACCGCATGCATGACCCCGGCTGCGGCATGCGGGGGCATGGGCCCGCGCTCTGCCAGCAGCTCGCGCAGAGTGCCGCCGGTAATGAGCTCCATGATGAGGTAGATGGGAAAACCGTCGGCGGAGAAGTCGTGCACGCCGACCAGGTTGGGGTGGCTCAGTTGCGCCATCGCACGCGCCTCGCGCTCGAAGCGGTGCACGAAGACCGGGTCGTCGTGGTAGCGCTCATCCATGACCTTGGCGGCTACCGCGCGTCCGAGCCGCATGTCGACGCAGCGGTAGACCGTGGACATGCCGCCACGGGCGATCGGCTGATCGATGCGGTAGCGGCCCTCCAGAATGTCACCCACGTTCAGCCTTGTCATGGATTCCAGTATGGTCGATCCGCGCGCCGAAGTGTTATCCCGCTACAGTTGTGTCTGTGACTAATTCCGCGAACTCTGAGAACAATTCCCACCCAGAACTGGCGCAGCTTCTTGCTGATGAGGAGCTGCTGACGCTTAATGAGGTGGCAGAAAAGCTCGACCTTGTCATCACCCGCGTCTTTGACCTGCTTAATGCGCGCAAGTTCATTGCCTGGCGCGACCCGGACGGCAACCGCCTGGTGCCGGCGGCCTTCTTCAACGACAAGGGCGCGATTTCCAAATACGTCTCCGGTGTGATCACCGTGCTGTCTGATAATGGCTGGAGCGACAACGAGATATTGGCGCACCTGTTCACCGAGGATGATTCGCTGCCGGGGCGTCCCATCGACGCCCTGCATGGGCACCTAGCGCGCGAGGTTATTCGGCGCGCGCAGGCCTCGGCGTTTTAGCTTCTCCGTCAGTGGCGTGGGCTGTGGTTTGGGCGGTGGCGTCTACTCCATCAAAGATCCACTGCGTAGCCGACCACGCGGCCACCACCATCGCGATATCCCACCACCAGTTGTAGAGCTGGTGGTTTCCATCGCCGGAGAAGGCGACGCCGATAAAGAGCGTCACGCCGGTGGTGAGCTTGATGAGGTGCAGCGGCGGGCGGAACGTGCCCATGAGGGTGAGCACCGAGGCGTAGTACCACGGCAGCGTCACCGAGTTGAAGACGAAGGCCACCTGGTAGGCCGCGGCGGTGGCGGCGATGGCGCGGCGCACGCCCGTGCGGCCCCACCACCAGGCCAGCACCAAGCCGGCGAGCATGAGCACCATCGACACCGAGCGCAGCAGGGAGAGCACGGTGTTGTACGTGGTGTCGGGGGAGAAGAACTTGATGACGGGCACTAAAACGTCGGCAAGCAGCGTCGGCCCCGCCAGCGGATTGATGACCTTGGCGTTGCCGCTGATCTGGGACAGCCAGCCCCACGAGCTTCCCGACGCCCACGTGATCGCCGCCACGGCCACCGCAACCTCTGCGACCGCGATGATGCCGGAGGCCAAGAACACGCCGACGCGCTTGAGCGCGCCGCTGCCCTTCGGCGCCCAGTGGTGCAGCATCAGCCAGACAATGAAGGGCGCGGCGAAAATGGCCGTGGCCTTCAGCGATACCGCCACACCCACCAGCAGCAGGCTGGCATGGAACTTGTGGTGTACTGCGGCAAGCAGGCCGAGGGAGACCAAGCCGACCATGACGGATTCATTGTGCATGCCGCCGATAAGGTGCAGAAGCATCACCGGGTTTGCTACGCCGAGCCACAACGCCAGCGCCGGATCACCGCCGATGGCGCGGGCCAGGCGCGGGATAGCCCAGGCGATGGCCGCGAACCCCAGCACAGAAATGACCTTGTAGACGATGATGCCGGCAGCCACGTGCTCACCCACGAGGTGAGTCACCCCATTGCCCATCCACAGGTGCAGCGGGCCATACGGCGTGGTGGTATTGCGCCAGTCGTGGGAGACCTCGAGGAGGAACGGGCCGGGATTAACCGCCGCACCCTGGACGTACGGATCGAAACCATCGCGCACCATCGCCCCCTGCATGAGGTAGGAGTAGACGTCGCGCGAGGCCAGGGGAGCAGCAACGAGCAGCGGTGCAATCCACGCGGCCAGCATGCGGCGGATACGGTCCAGGCCGCCATTGGGCTGCGGGTTCTTCAGCTGCGGGGCGATGACCTGCCGGCCGGCCAGCACCCACGCGGCGACGAGGCCGAACAGGCCCACCCAGTAGAGCACCATGCCAATGTTGCGGCCGTGCCCGTAGGCCAAGAAACCAATGTTGAGGGCCTCGAGCACGCCGCCGCGGTTGCGGGTGGCGCCGCCCGAAAAGGACGCGAGTGCGAGGATGGCCGCGGACGCGACGCCCAAGGGAAGGGCGCCGGGAACGCGCACGCTTAGCGACGACTGTGTGCGCACCATGCTACATCCGGCGGGCAGTGGACTTGCGGGCGAGCTCCTCCAGGGTAGCGGTGACCTCTGCCGGCACGTGGGCATCCCCCAGGTGGGCTAGACCCGAGTGGGTAAGGTCCGTGATGCGCTGCTCGACGACGTCCGGTGCGCCCGAGTCCGCAATAATCTGCGCCATCCGCTCAATATCCGCTGGGTCGTCGGTGCTGCCGATCAGCCGGCGCAAGTCAGCCGCGGCGGCCGGATCGGAAGCATCAGCACGCTGCAGGGCCAGCGACAACAGCACGGTACGCTTGCCTTCCCGCAGGTCGTCTCCCGCCGGCTTGCCGGTGACAGTGGGATCGCCGAAGACACCAAGCAGGTCATCGCGCAGCTGGAAGGCTACTCCGATATCGCGGCCGTAGCCGCGGAAGGCGGCGATGAGCTTCTCCGGTGCCCCGGCGATGGCCGCCCCCAAGTGCAGCGGACGCTCGATGGTGTAGGCGGCTGTCTTGAAGCGGTTCACCGAATCCGCCAGGGCGGCGTCCTCAGACCCTTCTGCCTCCAGGCAAATATCGAGGATCTGGCCACCGATAACCTCTCGGCGCATACCTCGCCACGGTGCCCGCGCGCGGGCCAGTGCCTCCTGGCTCAGACCGGAGTCTTGGAACATGTCTTCTGCCCAGACCAAGGCCATGTCGCCGACGAGGATGGCGATGGATTGGCCGAAGAAGTCGGGGTCGCCCCCGAGGTTGAGCTCGCGGTGGCGCGCAGCCACCCCGCGGTGGACGGTGGGATTGCCGCGCCGGGTATCGGAGGCATCCACGATGTCATCGTGGATGAGGGCGCAGCCCTGGATGAACTCCAGCGCGGAGGCGGCGCGCAGCATCGCCTCCGGCGACTCGGGCCCCTCCAGGCCGCGCGCGCCAATAAAGCCCGCCCACGCGTAGAGCGGGCGGATGCGCTTTCCTCCGTCGAGGACGAAGGATTCCAGGTAGGACACGGCGTTGGTTACCGGCTGGCCAATGTTCACCAGCGCTTCGCGCTGTCCTTCCAGGAAGCGGTCAAGCTCCGTGCGGACAGCAGCGGGGATTTCGGCCAAGGATGGAATCTTCGGTTCACTCACACCTGTCACGATACCTGCCCTGGGTGGGTGATTAGGCGCTGGGCTACTCGGGGGGTGTGCGCTCCGCTGGGTGCGGTGGCTGCGGTGACTCAAGTGGCTGCAAGGGGACCGGGGCTTGGAGGATGGCGAAGGCGCGAGAATCAGCCGGATAGTACAGCTGGCGGAGGAAGTCCGTGAACCCCATCTTCCGGTACAGCCCAAAAGCGGAGTTGGACTCCTGCGGGTGCTCCGGCGTGGAGAGCAGGATAAAGCGCGCCGGGAGGTTCCAGGCCAAGGCCTCTAGCAACGCGCGGCCTAACCCCTGGCCTTGTGCGGCGGGCAGCACATGTATTTCAGCAAGCTCGAAGTAGTTATGGAGGACGTCTTCCTGCTCGGGGGAGGCGCCGCCCAGCCGGGTCAAGGCCCGGCGCAGCTCGCGGTCCCACCACGTGTCAGGAGAACCCAGGAAACCGTAGGCAAAGCCAGCAATTCCGGTCTCAGTGGTGGCTACGATGCAGCCGAATCCGGGGCGGATGAGATCCGTCTTCCAGCGGGCGATGGAGCTCTCGCGCACCGTGGGGGAGTAGTCCATGGCCGCGATGTAGATGTCCACCAGCTGGGGGACGGCGATGGCGAACTCTTGGGGCGTTAGGCGGCGCAGTGTGTAACTCACAATTTCAATAACAGCAGATCTGGCACAGAGGCGAAAGCCAGTCACGCCTTCGATGTGTCGAGTGCATGTTCGTTGGAAATGTGAATAGTCTCGAACAGCTATTGCCGTACTCGAACATGTGAACTAATGTGGGGAGTGGGTGTTCGGGTGCGGCTCTAGGGTGAGTCGCAGAACAGCAACAAAGGAGGATGGTCATGGCACAGGTAATTTCGGCAACGGCGGCACGCGGTCGCGGACGGGAGGCGCTGCAGATTGTGCGCCGTGATTGCTTTGTCGAGCAGGCTCTCGATCTGCTGTCGGCGGCCCGTGCAAGTGCGGCGCGGGGGCAGATGGAGGACGCACTGGAAATGGCGTACCGGGCCGCGCTGCGTGCAGCGGGCGCACGGGTGGCAGGTTCTACGGTGGGGCGCCGCAAGCGGTTGCCCTCGTCTGCGTGGGAGCAGGTGGCGCTTATTGGAGCAGCGGATGCTCAGTGGGCTGCGGAGTTCGGTGAATACTCGCGAGTGCGCTCCCGTGTTGCCTCTGGAATGGACCCGGTGCCTGCCGACGAAGTCGTGCTCGGGTACCTGGCGCTGGCTGCCCGCTACGTGGATGCGACCGAGTCGGAGCTTGGCTTTGGTGGCCTAGCCGCCTAGTGGGATGCCTGCTCTCGCGGTAGACCACCCTGGAGGGTGTGGGAGAAGATTCTATGTATCGTCGTGCGGAGAATGCGCAAACTGTATTCGCGGGAACTATCTAGCTATTCTTGACGTTACAGAGGTAGTACCCGATTAGCCCCCACACCCTACATGGAGGACACTGTGTCCCTTTCTGAGCACGAACAGCGAGCGCTGCGTGAAATTGAAGAGTCGTTGCTGGCCAACGATCCTAACTTTGGTGCGTCTGTGTCCGAGGATTCTTCCTTTGGCGGCGGCACTGGGGCAATCACGCTGCGCGGCGTAGCGCTGGTGGTTGTTGGTCTGTGCATGATGGTGGGCGGAATCGCGCTGGCGCAGCAGTCTCTGTGGTTTATTGGTCTGTCCATCCTTGGATTCTTGGTCATGTTTGGTGCTGGCGTGTGGATGCTGCGTGGTGGTTCGACTGCCTCGCCGGCTTCGGTCTCAGTTCCATCGCGCGGGCGCGAGGGGCAGCCGAAGAAGAGTGGTAGCAACGTGGGCAATCGCCTGGAAGATAACTTCCGCCGCCGCTTTGAGGGGCGCTAAGTGCATTGGCTGAGCGTTAAGTAGAGCCGAAGTAGTCCGCATCTCCCGGATTGGGAGGTGCGGGCTTTGGCGTTTTCGGGCCATTTTTCTGGCAAGCGGGACTCGATTGCTGCTTAAAGGGGGTTGTGGGGCATCTTCCCATTTCCCCCACTTTGCCCCACCAATTGCCGGAGGGCGCGCCTCTGTGGGGGAGAGTGGGGAGTGGTGGAAGGGGGAAGGCCGGAAGACGGGGGTAAAAGTGCAGGAGCCAGTGTGTGATGCTGCGTTAAGTGGGGCACGGTAGCAGAGTTAGAGATGCGGCTGATGGTGTTGGTGGTGCATTTTGTGGGGTATGTCAAGGGGACTCCGGGGAAATCTCCCCACCGGAAACAGTGCTGTTTATCTGCGGTTATGGGGAGACACGCGGATGTAATTTACTGGCAAGGTGTGGATGGTGGGGGAAAGTGGGGTAGAGTGGGGCGCATCGGTGGAGAAGTGTTCTTCTGCCGTAAGAGGAAACCGGAGTTTTTCGAGTGACAGGAAGGTGGACCCGGGATGTTTCTCGGTACCTACACTCCCAAGCTCGATGACAAAGGGCGGCTTACGCTTCCGGCGAAGTTTCGTGAAGACCTGGCTGGTGGCCTGATGGTCACAAAAGGCCAGGATCATTCCCTCGCGGTGTATCCGCGGGAGGAGTTCGCGGCGCGAGCTCGGAAAGCAGCGGCGGTGTCACGCACCAACCCGGACGCGCGTGCGTTCATTCGTAACTTGGCAGCAAGTGCGGACGAGCAGCGCCCTGACGGGCACGGGCGAATCACACTGTCAGCAGGGCACCGTGAGTACGCAAACCTGACTAAGGAATGCGTGGTCGTGGGTTCAGTTGACTTCCTTGAAATCTGGGACGCAGCCGCGTGGGCTGAGTACCAGGCGCAAACTGAAGACGCTTATTCGGCGGCTGACGCCGATGACGTACTAGCCGGCCTGCTTTAGCGGTCGGCGCGACAAGAGTGCGTGTACGGACTCTGCCCGAGGAAGATGATCTGGTGTACTTCCCCGACATCAGAAGCCTTCCTCGGACAGGGCCCTATACGCACTCGACTTTTATCGGGAATGAGAAAGCGACGAGCGGACGCAGGCGCCACAAGGAGAGGGGGTGCGAGGCCATGGCCCACGATGAGACGATCAACTACGACGTGAACGATAACCACGGTCACGTCCCCGTGATGCGTGCGCGCATGGCAGAGCTCCTTGCGCCCAGCGTGGAGGCGGCGGGGGAGAACGCTGTCATCGTGGACGGCACCCTTGGCGCCGGCGGTCACAGTGAGTACTTCCTTTCCCACTTTCCGCAGGCGCGCGTCATCGGGGTGGACCGAGATTCGGCCTCCCTGGCTGCCGCGACTGAGCGGCTTACAGGTTTCGCAGACCGTTTCGTGGGAGTCAACGCACGCTTCGATGAGGTAGGCGCGGCCATTGCCCACGGCGAGCATGAGATTTTCGCAGCGGCGCGAGACGCCGGCGTGGCCGGTGCGCTCTTCGATCTGGGCGTGTCCTCCATGCAGCTGGATCAGGTCGAGCGCGGGTTTGCCTACAAGACCGATGCGCCGCTGGACATGCGCATGGACCCGAGTCAGGGGATAACTGCCGCAGACGTGCTTAACACGTATAGCCACGGCGATCTGGCCCGAGTGCTCAAGACCTACGGCGATGAGCGCTTTGCCGGCAAGATTGCTTCCGCCGTGCTCAAAGAGCGCGAAAGGGAGCCGTTTAGCAATTCGGGGCGCCTCGTCGAGCTGCTTTATGCCACCATCCCGGCGGCCACTCGCCGCACCGGCGGGCACCCCGCCAAGCGCACCTTCCAAGCGCTTCGCGTCGAGGTTAACCGGGAGCTGGAAGCCATTGAGCAGGTCATTCCGGTAATCACGGACTCCCTCGCAGTAGGCGGGCGGGCTGTCTTCATGAGCTACCAGTCGCTCGAGGACCGCATTGTGAAGCAGGCCTTCAAGCAGCTAAGCACCTCGACAACGCCGGCGGGCTTGCCCATGGACTTGCCCGGTACGGCGGCACACTTCTCCATTGTCACGCGCGGTGCCGAAAAAGCGAGTGACGCCGAAATCGCGGAGAATCCCCGGGCTGCTTCCGTCCGCGTGCGCGCGCTGGAGCGTGTGGAGGGAACCCCGACCTTTCACGGACCGGGAGGCACTCCATGACACTTCGAGACCGTTTTCCACAAGCTACCCCGACCCGCGACCACGAGAGGACCCACACCATGGGCGCTAGCCGCGACTTCACCACCGGATCCGACGCCGCCGGGCGCGGCACCGCGCTGCTTGAGCGCGGCCGCCGCACTACTCCGCTGCCGAGCCGCACCCCGCATCGCGGGACGGTTCCGACGCGCCGCGTGCGGGAGGGCTTGGGCGGCAGCCGTCTCGGTTCTAAGCAGGTGGTCAGCCAGCGCGGGCGCCGCGTGGTGCAGCCGCAGAAGGCCTCCGGACTCTTCGGCCGGCTGTCCTTTATTGCACTCGGCATCCTCGTTGCAGGAGTCGTTGTAGCGCTCTGGTTGTCCGGCATGTCTACCTCTCAGACCTTCAAGATTCAGCAGCTCACCGCCCAGGAATCCACGCTGACGAACCAGCTGGAAACCCTTAACCGTGACCTGGAAAACGTCCGCTCTTCCTCGGATGTTGCTCGGCGCGCGCACGATGCCAACATGGGAATCCCGGTCCAGCCGGGCGTAGTGAGCGTCGATGAAGAAGGCAAGGTGGAGCAGAAGCGCGAGGCCACTCCGGAGAAGGAATCCGTCATCGACGTCAACGGCGAGCCGGTCCGTCCGGGCCAAGCCTCCAGTGACCCGAAGCAGACGTCCAATATGTCCGATAACCTCAACGCCCGCCCGCACCTGACGGAGGGCCAGCAGAACCAGGAGAACAACGGACAGGACGCGCCGGCCGCTAACACTCCGGGCGGTGCCCCGTCCGGCGAGCAGAACGTCGAGCTGCCGGACATCCCGGCGCAGGCTCCTTACGCAGCTCGTGGCTAGTTTCGTTGTGAACCATTGAGATTCAGTGAGATTCCCTGGTGCCCGCGCGTGCCTGCGCGGGCCCGCGGCGATCATAAGGCACAATTCGGGGTGAATCTGTCCGCCGTTCGTGCGGTGGGCTACCCGGCCAGTTCGCTGCAGAAAGAAAGGTGACGTGTGACTTCACCACATTCCGGTGGTAGGCGCCCGCGGCGCTCGTCGGCCGCCCGCGCCACTCGGTCAAACCGGGCTGCGCAGCCTTATGGCACGGAGCACCGCTCCCGGCAGCGCCCTGCCGCAGAGCGGGTTGTCCCAGCAACCCGGGACCGGAACCCGCGTACGGGAAAGCCTGCGGTCAGCCAGCAGCAGACTATGCGGCACCGCGTGCACGTCGTGGCTGCCATTTTGATGGTGGTCATGCTGGTATGGACCGGACGGTTGGCGTTGGTCCAGCTGGTCTGGGGGCCCGATCTTGCCGCCAAGGCAGCGGAGCAGCGCACCCGCGTGTACATCGATACCGCGGGCCGCGGAGAGATTGTGGACCGCGACGGGCAGCGTCTTGCCTACACCATGCGTGCCCGGTCCTTGACCGTGTCGCCTACGCGCCTGCGCGACGAGCTGCGTGAGCAGGAGGAGCAGCAAGCTACCGGCGAAGCTGACTTTGACGGCAAGTCCTCTGAGGACCAGCAGAAGTTCCTCGATGACAAGGTCACCAGCCGCCTCAACGACATGGCCAACGGTATCCCGGAGATGCTCAAGAGCGCTGGCGTTGATGCGGGCGATGTCGACCCGAAGCAGATCATGGATAAGCTGCGCGCGGATACCCAGTACGAGGTTCTTGTCCGCAACGTCGACCCGGACGTGGCCGTGGAGATTTCTGAGAAGTACCACGGCCTAGCCGCGGATGAGCAGCAGATCCGCCAGTACCCGAACGGGGCAATCGCCGAAAACGTCATCGGCAAGGTCTCGATGGACGGCCAGGGACAGTTCGGCTTCGAGGCCTCGGGAGACAGCACGTTGACCGGCATTGACGGCAGCTCCACCGAGGATGTCTCCGCCAGCGGTCAGGTAATTCCCGGCACGCTGCGTGATCAGGTGCCGACGACCGACGGCAAGAACGTCACCTTGACCCTTGACCTGGACCTGCAGACCTACGTGCAGCAGAAGCTGGAAAAGGCCAAGGCTAACTCCAAGGCGAAGAACGCTGAGGCAGTGGTGCTGGACGCCGCCACGGGCCAGGTGCTGGCCATGGCTAATACTGGAACGATTGACCCCAACAAGGATATTGAGAAGCAGTTGGATAAGGACAAGACCTTTGACAACCGCAGTATCTCGCACCCCTTCGAGCCGGGTTCGGTGGCCAAAATCATTACGGCCGCGGCCGTGATCCAGGAGGGGCTGTCCACCCCGGACGAGGTTCTCCAGGTCCCTGGCTCCATCGACATGGCGGGCGTCAACGTGTCTGACGCCTGGCAGCACGGAGTGGAGCCGTACACCACCACAGGTGTGTTTGGTAAGTCCTCCAACGTGGGCACCCTCATGCTGGCGGACCGCCTGGGGCAGGACAAGTACGACGACTATCTGAAGAAGTTTGGGCTGGGGCAGACGACGGGTATCGAGCTACCGAACGAGTCCGCCGGCTTGGTCCCGGACAAGTCGCAGTGGTCCGGCGGCACGTTCGCCAACCTGCCGATTGGTCAGGGTCAGTCGTGGACGGCTCTGCAGCTGGCTTCGATCTACCAAACGCTGGCTAACGACGGCGAGCGTATCGAGCCGCGCATCATCGACTCCGTGACGGGGCCGGACGGTACCCAGGAAGAGCTGGATCCGCCGGAGACCACCCGCGTCGTCAGCCCGGAAACCGCGCGTACGGTGGTGGATATGTTCCGCTCGGTCTTCCAGTCTGATCCGCAAGGTGTGCAGAACGGTACTGCCGGAAACGCCCAGTTGGAGGGCTACCAGCTGTCCGGCAAGACCGGCACCGCCCAGAAGGTGGATGAGGAAACCGGAGCGTATTCCAACTCGAAGTACTGGATCACGTTTGCGGGCATTGCGCCTGCCGACGACCCCCGCTTCGTCGTCGCGGTCATGCTCGATGAGCCAGAGTCCGGCGTCAACGATGACGGCTCGGGCGGACAGTCCGCGGCGCCGGTGTTTACGGACATCGCCTCGTGGCTGCTCAACCGCGACAACATTCCCACCTCCGCGCCGGCACCGCACTTGACGTTGCGCGCAGAATAGAGACGACTTCACAACTGAGAGGAAACACAGTGACAAGCAGCATCAGCCTTGAGCGTCTAGCAGCACTTGCCGGTGGCCGCGTGATCGGAGATGACTCGGTCACCGTCGACTGGTGCGGCCTCAACTCCGCCACGGTCCCGGAGGGCGGCCTGTTCGCGGCGCTGCCGGGAACCCGCGTGCATGGAGCACGCTACGCGGCGGATACCAAGGCGGCGGCCATCCTCACAGACGAGGCCGGCTGGGAGCTTCTCTCCGCAGAGCAGGAGGCGCGCCCCGTGCTCGTGGTGGAGGACATCCGCGAGATCCTCGGCCCCGTCTCGGCTGAAATCTACGGGCACCCCACCCGTGAGCTCACCGTCCTGGGAGTCACGGGTACGTCGGGCAAGACCACCACGAGCTACCTCCTCGAGGCTGGCCTGCTGCACGCCGGCTACTCGGTGGGTCTCATTGGCACGACGGGTACCCGCATCAACCGCGAGCCGGTTCCGACGTCCCTGACCACGCCGGAGGCGCCGACTCTCCAGGAGCTCTTTGCACGAATGGTTGCCGAGGGCGTGACCCACGTGGTCATGGAGGTCTCCTCCCACGCTTTGTCCCTCGGCCGCGTGCGGGGCACCCGCTTCGCCGTGGGCGGCTTTAGCAACCTCAGCCAGGACCACTTGGACTTTCACCCCACGATGGAGGACTACTTCGAGGCCAAGGCACTGCTTTTCGACGGCCCCCAGGCCGCCGACCAGGCCGTCATCTGTGTGGACGAC
Source organism: Corynebacterium axilliensis (assembly GCF_046097495.1). Taxonomy (NCBI): domain Bacteria; kingdom Bacillati; phylum Actinomycetota; class Actinomycetes; order Mycobacteriales; family Corynebacteriaceae; genus Corynebacterium; species Corynebacterium axilliensis. Next base: position 992,727 of record NZ_CP175768.1, on the reverse strand, counting down.
GAGTGGGGCGAGCGTATGGCACGTCGCGCCGCCGAGCACCCGGTGAGCCGTGTGGCCACCACCCGCCCGGCGGGCGGCACCGGCGACGAGGCGGTCGACGTTTCTGCCCGCCAGCTCAGCACCGAGGCGACCGGCGCCCAGCAGGTGGAGCTCACCGTGGCCACCGGCGAGGCCGCCGGCAGCTACGAGTTCCGCCTTCCCATGCCGGGCGAATTCAACATCGCCAACGCCGCCTTGGCCACGGGAATGGCCGCGGCCATCGGACTGGCGCCGCGGGAGTTCCTCGCGGGCGTGGAGAAGGTGGCAGTGCCCGGCCGAATGGAGCGCATTGACCGCGGCCAGCAGTTTGTCGCGGTTGTCGACTACGCGCACAAGCCCGCCGCCATCGCGGCCGTGCTCGATACGCTGCGCGGACAACTAGAGGGAACTGCGGGCCGGATCGGCATCGTTGTCGGCGCCGGCGGCGACCGCGATTCCTCCAAGCGCCCGCTCATGGGCGCCGCGGCCGCCGAGCGCGCGGACCTTACCGTCGTCACTGACGACAACCCCCGCACCGAAGACCCCGCCACCATCCGCGCTGCGGTCATGCAGGGCGCGCGCGAGGCCAACCCGGACGGCGATATCCGTGAGGTTGGCTCCCGCGCGGCCGCCATCGATGAGGTCGTGGCGTGGGCCCAGCCGGGCGACGCCGTCATCGTCGTGGGCAAGGGCCACGAGGTAGGCCAGCTCATCGGAGACACCGTCCACCATTTCGACGACCGCGAAGAGATGGCGCGAGCGTTGGACTCCGTGCTGGGCAACCGCACTGGCAAGCAGGCGCAACCCACCGCGGCGGGGTACGGTGACAGCGACACCGTCCCGGCACGTGGGACAGCTACAGAATCTAAGGAGCAGGCATGATCGCGTTAACGCTCGCAGACATCGCCGACATCACCGGCGGCCGGCTCGATAGTGTCGAGGACCCCGACGCCCGCGTGACGGGCTTCGTCGAATTTGACTCCCGCAAGGTCACCCCCGGCGGGCTCTTCGTCGCGTTGCCCGGCGCCCGCGTCGACGGCCACGACTTTGCCCAGACCGCCATCGAAAAGGGCGCGGTTGCCGTGCTTGCGGCACGCCCGGTGGGGGTCCCCTCCATCGTCGTCGAGCCGCACGGCCGCGTCGAAGGCGACGGAGCTAATGCGGACATCTACGCCAACGATGAAGACGGCTCCGCCGCTGCCGTGGTGCAGGCTCTCTCCGCGCTGGCCCGCGCTGTCACCCAGCGTCTATCGGCCGAGCACGCCCTCAATATCGTCGGCGTGACCGGCTCCGCCGGCAAGACGTCGACCAAGGACCTCATCGCCACCATCTTCCGCGCGGTGGGGGAGACCGTGGCCCCGCCAGGCTCCTTCAACAACGAGATCGGGCTGCCGTACACCGCGCTGCGCTGCGACGAGCACACTGAGTACCTCGTGGCGGAGATGTCGGCACGCGGCATCGGCCATATCCGCCACCTCACGCACATCACCGCCCCGCGCATCGGTGTGGTGCTCAACGTGGGCACCGCCCACCTCGGCGAGTTCGGCTCCCGCGAAAATATCGCGCTGGCCAAGGGCGAGCTGGTGGAAGCACTGCCGAGCGCCGCCGACGGCGGTGTGGCGGTGCTCAACGCCGACGATCCCTTCGTCGCGGCGATGGCGCCGCGCACCACGGCGAAGGTGGTGTACTACTCCGCGGAGAACCGGCGGGGTGGGGCGCCGGCCGCGCAGTACTACGCCACGGACGTGGAGCTTGACGACGTCGCCCGTCCCTCCTTCACCCTGCACACCCCCAATGCTGCACCGCTTCCGGTGAAGCTCCAGGTCTTCGGCGCGCACCAGGTCTCCAACGCCCTCGCAGCCGCGGCCACGGCCATCGAGCTGGGGCTGTCCGCAGAGACCGTGGCCAGCGCCCTATCCGGGCACCGCATTGCCTCGGAGCACCGCATGGATGTGCGCACCCGCCGGGATGGCGTCACCGTCATCGATGACTCCTATAACGCCAACCCTGACTCCATGCGCGCGGCCATCGCCGCGCTGGCCTACACCGCGGCAGCGCGCCCCGACGCGCGTTCCATTGCGGTTCTCGGTGAGATGGGGGAGTTGGGCGCGGATGCCGATTCCGCGCACCGCCGCCTGGGCGAGGTTCTGGCCAAGTACCACGTGGATTACCTCGTGGCCGTGGGAGAGAACCCGAATTGCTGGGCAATGACCGAGGCGGCCGCGCAGCAAGGTATAACTACAAAGGTGTGCGCGGATGTTGATGCGGCCGCGAAGGCGGTCGACGCCATCCTGCGAACGGCCCCGGTGCGAACGGCCCCGGTCGGGGTCGACGATTGGGCCAGCCGCAGCGTCAAGGATGTGGTCTTGGTCAAGGCCTCGAACGCACAGCGTCTCTGGTTGGTCGCGGAACAGCTGAACCACAGCTAGCCGCTAGAAAGGATTGTCAAGCTCGTGACTCAGATCATCATCTCTGGTGTGGTCAGCTTCCTCGTAGCCATCTTTACCACCCCGGTCCTCATTCGGTACTTCTCCGATGCCGGCCGCGGCCAGGAAATCCGCGAGGACGGACCCAAGTCCCACCTGCGCAAGCGGGGCACCCCGACCATGGGTGGTCTCGCCATCCTGGCCGGTATCCTCATCGCCTACCTGGTGGTGGGCTTCTACGGGCTGGCCATGGGGCACGGCGGCTTTACGGTCTCCGGCCTTCTCGTCCTAGGCCTGACGCTGGGCCTGGGTGCCGTGGGCTTTGCCGATGACTTCATCAAGCTCTTCAAGCAGCGCAACCTGGGTCTGAACAAGAAGGCAAAGCTGATTAGCCAGCTGGTCCTGGCTTTGCTCTTCGGGTTCCTGGTGCTGCGCTTCCCGGATGAGTCCGGCCTCACCCCGGGCTCGACCAAGCTGTCCTTCATCCGTGACCTCAACACCTTCGACCTGGCGGTCGGCGGCACCGTCATCGGAACCATCGTGTTCCTCATCTTCATGTACATCCTGATTGCCGCGTGGTCGAATGCCGTTAACCTCACCGACGGCTTGGATGGCCTCGCCGCCGGCGTGACCGCTATCGTGATGGGCTCCTACTCGCTCATGACCTTCTGGCAGTTCCGCAACTCCTGTGCCGTCGACGTTACGGCCGGCTGCTACCAGGTCCGCGACCCGCTCGATCTCGCGGTTCTCGCGGCGGCAGGCCTGGGCGGCTGCCTTGGCTTCCTGTGGTGGAACGCCGCACCGGCGAAGATCTTCATGGGTGATACCGGCTCCCTGGCACTCGGTGGCCTCGTCGCTGGCCTGTCCGTGGCCAGCCGCACCGAGCTGCTCATGATCGTCATCGGCTCCATTTTCGTCATCGAGACCGTCTCCGTGGTCATCCAGATCGTGGTGTTCCGCACCACGGGCAAGCGCTTCTTCCGCATGGCCCCCATCCACCACCACTTCGAAAACGGTGGCTGGGCCGAGACCGCCGTGGTGGTGCGCTTCTGGCTGCTGGCCGCCATGGCCGCCATGGCCGGCGTGGCTATCTTTTATGGTGACTGGCTCACCGCAACTGGCATTGGGCTGAGCGCATAATGCTTCCTGACTTTCTTAACGGACGAGTCCTCATCGCCGGTGCCGGCGTCTCGGGCCGCGGCTGCGCAGCAGTGCTGCAAGGCCTCGGCGTGGATACCACGGTGGCCGACGGAAACCCGGAATCCCGCGCCCGCATCGCCACCGAGCTCGGCGTGGAGACCGTGGACGCAGCCACCGTCGAGCCGGCGGACTACTCCCTCGTCGTCACCTCTCCGGGCTGGCGCCCGGATTCGCCGCTTCTGGTCCGTGCGGCCGCTGCGGGACGCGAGGTCATCGGCGATGTTGAGCTGGCCTACCGCCTCGACCGCGCGGAAGTCTTCGGCGCCCCGCGCCGCTGGCTCGCGGTCACCGGCACCAACGGCAAGACCACCACCACGGGCATGCTGGCCGCGATCATGGCCGCCGACGAGCCCCGCTCCGGCCTGCGCTCCCAGGCCGTGGGGAACATCGGCGTCTCGCCCTTCGACGCGCTTGCCGCCGACCCGCGCGTGGATATCCTGGTCGCGGAGCTGTCCTCCTTCCAGCTGCACTGGTCTTCCCAGCTGCACCCAGAAGTAGGAGCGCTGCTCAACCTGGCGGACGACCACCTGGACTGGCACGGCTCCTTCGCCGCCTACGCCGCTGATAAGGCGAAGATCCTGCACGGCACCCACGCCGTCATCGGCATCGATGACGAGTACGTCCGCGAGCACTGGGCCGGCTCCACCTCCGCTACTTCGTTCACCCACACCGAGCCCGCCACCGGGCAGGTCGGCGTGAGCGAGGGCGGACTGCTGGTCAACGACGTTGCCGGGATGCGCGCCACCGTCATCGAGGACGTCACCACCATCCGGCCCGCCGGCATGGCGGGCGTGCTCGACGCCGCCGCGGCCGCCGCCATGGCAGCCCTCGCCGGCGCGCAGCCGGAGTCCATCACCGCCGGCCTGGAATCCTATGTCGTCGCGGGGCACCGCGGCGAGATTGTCCTTGAGCAGGGCGGCGTGACCTACATCGATAACTCCAAGGCCACCAATCCGCATGCCGCCGAGGTGGCGATGCGCGGGCTGGATTCCGTCGTGTGGGTTGCCGGCGGCCAGCTCAAGGGCGCCGACGTCACAGACCTCCTGCGCACCCACGCGGCGCGGTTGAAGGCGGCGGTGCTGGTGGGCGTCGACAAGCACGTGCTCGCCCGCGCGCTTCACGACGCCGCACCGCACGTCCCCGTCACCCTCGTCGACAGCCACGACCCCGCCGGCGCAATGGAGGAGGCCGTGGCTGCCGCGGTGCAACACGCCGACGCCGGCGATACCGTACTTTTGGCGCCGGCTGCGGCATCGTTGGACATGTACACCGGAATGAGCCAGCGCGGCGATCTATTCGCCGCCGCTGCCCGCCGCCTCGCCTAGTCAGGAGCTCTACGCCGTGACCGCCCCCACCTCCCAGAAGCCGAGCCGTACGCTGGGCCACCACCTGCGCGACATCCGCGACCGCATGAGCGCCTACCCCGGGCTGGACTACTTCATGCTGCGGGTGGCTATCTTTTCTCTCATCGGCATCGGCGTGGTCATGGCGTTTTCGTCGTCGATGGCCACGTCGCTCTCAGAGAGCGCGAGCCCGTGGTCGGCTGCTCTGCGCCAGTGTCTGCTGGTCGCCGCCGGTTTGTTTATCTTCTGGATCGCGCTGCGGATTTCCCCGCGCACGCTGCGGGCCTGCGTACCGTGGTTCCTGGGGCTTTCCGTTCTGCTGCTGATTTTGGTGCTGGTGCCCGGGGTGGGTACCGGCCGTGCGGAGGTGGGCTCGCAGTCGTGGATCATGCTGCCGGGCGGCGTGGCCTTCCAGCCCTCCGAGTTCGCGCGCGTAGCTGTGGGCATGTACGGCGCCTCGGCGCTGGCGGATAAGACGCACCGCTCGCTCAAGCTCACGGACCCGTTCATGATGTACTCCATCATCTCCGCCATCATGTTCCTGCTCATCATGGCGCAGGGGGACTTGGGCATGGCTGTGTCCATCGCCCTCATCGTGGTCTTCACCCTGGTCTTTGCTGGCGTGGACTGGCGCGTGCCCGTTGTCGTCGGCGTGGCCGGAGTGATTGGCATGACCACCGTGTTCTTGGCCGGTGGTTTCCGCTCCCACCGTTTCCACACCTATTTCGATGCTCTGCGCGGTAACATCGCCGACACGCAAGGTACCGGCTTCCAGGCCTACCAGGGCTTCCTCTCGCTTGCCGACGGCGGATTCTGGGGTGTTGGCCTAGGACAATCCCGCGCCAAGTGGTTCTACCTGCCGGAGGCGAAGAACGACTTTGTCTTCGCCATCATTGGTGAGGAACTCGGCCTGTGGGGCGGCGCGCTGGTGATCATCCTGTTTGCCGTCCTCGGTTACTTCGGGCTGCGCGCGGCCAAGCGAGCGCAGAACCAGTTCCAGTCGCTTCTCGCGGCCACCCTGGCAGTCGGCGTGGTGGTGCAGGCCTTTATCAACATCGGCTACGTCATCGGCATGCTGCCCGTGACGGGTATCCAGCTGCCCATGATTTCCGCGGGCGGTACGGCCGCGATTATCACCATCGGTTCGATGGGCCTGCTGTGCAACGTGGCGCGCCACGAGCCGCTGCAGGTCTCCGCCATGCAGAACTACGGCCGCCCGATGTTCGACCGCCTCTTCTTCGTGCCGGAGCCCACTCCACCCAACGAGCGCCGCGGTGGCGCGCACCGTGCCCCGTCTGACCGCCGCACCTCCCGCGGCGGCGGGGCATCAAAGCAGCGCACCCAGCGTGTCCAGGGCGACCAGCGCTCGTATCGCGACCGGGAGCGCAGCCGCGAGGAGCGCTTCGGCCGGGCGGTGACTGGGCGCGCGGATAGCGGCCGTGCAGGCAGGGACCGTCGGCGCGGCGAGCGCCGTTAAGCGCCTGCGGCGCTGGTAGCCTGTAGGGCATGAATGCCACGCCAATTTCCGTCGTCATCGCAGGTGGCGGCACCGCCGGACATATTGAACCCGCACTTGCCGTGGGGGAGGAGCTGCGTGCGAAGCACGGCGCCCGCATCACCGCTTTAGGCACCCCGCGGGGGCTGGAAAAGGATATCATTCCGGCCCGTGGTGTGGACCTGCGAATGATTCCCCCGGTTCCCGTTCCGCGCAAGCTCAATCTGGACTTGGCCAAGCTGCCGTGGCGCGTGGTGGACTGCGTGCGCCAGACGCGTGCGGTGCTCAAGGACGTCAAAGCAGACGCCGTCTTTGGCACGGGCGGCTACGTTGCCGCGCCCGCCTACCTGGCGGCCAAGTCCCTGGGCATCCCCTTCTTTGTGCTGGAGACCAACGCCTTGGCGGGCATGGCTAATAAGCTGGGCGTGCGCCTCGGCGGAACCGGCTTCAACGCGCAGGAAGGCTCCGGCATGACAGGCGAGGTCCTCGGCATCCCCGTGCGCTCCGGGGTGGGGGAGGACCCGGACGGCTCGAAGGCCGCTGCCGCTCGTGACGCGTGGAAGCTGCGTGCGGATTTGCCCACCGTCGTGGTTACCGGCGGCTCCCAAGGTGCGGTGAGTATTAACACCGCGGTGGCTGGCGCCATCGAGGACCTCAGCCAGGACTTCCAGGTGCTGCACGCGTATGGCAAAAAGAATCAGGCTCCCGTGCCGTGCGCGAACTACACCGCCGTGCCCTATATCGACGACATGGCTGGCGCGCTCGCTGTTGCAGACCTCATGGTGTGCCGCTCCGGCGCGATGACGGTGGCGGAGGTCTCCGCCGCCGGTCTGCCCGCGATCTACGTGCCGCTGCCGCACGGCAACGGAGAGCAGGCGCTCAACTCCCGGGCCCTCGTCGAGAGTGGGGCGGCCGTCCAGGTTCCCGATGCGGAACTAACCCCCGAGCGGCTCATCAAAGAGGTGCGCGCGATTCTGGATAACCCTGACACCTTGGCGTCGATGCGCGCTGCAACCCAGGCCAGCTCCGCGGGCGACGTGGCAGGGCGCATCGCTGAGCGCATCGTGGCCGCAGCCCGCAGCTAGTTCTCCCTGCGCGCCGCATCCCCTGCCGGGGTAGCGGCGCCACCTAATACACAGACTTGAAAGATTCACAGCATGACTGAAACTCCTTACACCGTCGGCAGCGTTGACCTCTCGCGTGTTCACATGGTGGGCATCGGCGGCTCCGGCATGTCGGGCCTGGCACGCATTCTCTTGATCCGGGACGCGGTGGTGACTGGTTCCGACGTGAAGAAGTCCACCGCCGTGGAGGTGCTGCGCACCATGGGCGCCACCATCGAGATTGGCCATAAGGCGGAGAACCTCGAGCTGGGCGGGGAGAAGCCTACGGTCGTGGTGACGTCGTTTGCGGCTATTCCGCAGGATAACCCCGAGCTGGCCGCTGCCCGCGCGGCGGGGATTCCGGTTATCCGCCGCTCCGACTTGCTGGCGGAGCTCATGGACGGCCATCGTCAGATTCTGCTGGCGGGCACCCACGGCAAGACGTCGACGACCTCCATGGCAGTCAACGCCCTGCAGCAGGCTGGCCTGGACCCCTCCTTTGCCATTGGCGGTCAGCTCAACCGGGCCGGCACCAATGCGCACTCCGGAACCGGGGAGGCGTTCGTGGCGGAGGCCGACGAATCCGATGCGTCGCTGCTGCGCTATAGCCCGACCGTGGCCGTTATTACCAATATTGAGCCGGATCACCTGGACTACTTCCAGACCCCGGAGCGCTACTACCAGGTATTCGATGACTTCGCGGACCGCATCGTCGAGGGCGGCTACCTGGTGGTGTGCCTGGAGGATGAGCACGCCGTGGCCACCGCGCAGCGCGCTGCGCAGCGAGGCATCCAGGTGCTGGGCTATGGCGGAAGCGACGCCGCCGTGGGCACCGACGTGCCGTGCGCGGCGGAAGTTCTTGAGGAGAACGTGTCCGCCACCGGCGCGCACGTTCGCGTGCGCCTCACGCTGCCGGAGCAGGGGCCGCAGGAACTGAGCTATGACCTGCACATCCCGGGCCACAACATGGTGCTCAACTCGCTTGCGGCGTTGCTTGCTGGCGCGTTGGCCGGTGGCGAACCGGACGCGCTGGCGGCGGGTCTGACCGATTTCACTGGTGTGCGTCGTCGCTTCGAGTTTCGCGGCGAGGCGGGTGGGGTGCGCGTCTTTGACGACTACGCCCATCACCCCACCGAGGTCTCCGCGGTGCTCACGGCTGCGCGTGAGAAGGTCGACGCAGAGGGTAAGGGAGCGCGTGTCATCGCCTGCTTCCAGCCGCACCTGTACTCCCGGACGATGAAGTTTGACGCGGAGTTTGCGCAGGCGCTCGCGCTTGCCGACGCCGCCGTGGTCCTCGACATCTACGGTGCCCGCGAGCAGCCGGTGGAGGGAATCACCTCCCGCATCATTACCGATAAGATGCCGGAAGACATGCCGGTAATCTTTGAACCGGACTTCTCCGAGGCTGCCGGCGACGCGGTGTCGCTGGCCCAGCCGGGGGACGTGGTGCTCACGATTGGCGCGGGAACGATTACCTATGTTGCCGGCGAAATTCTCCATGCGCTGGAGAAGAGCGCAGACCAGAAGGGCAAGGATGTCTAAGCGGACTGGCGTGCTCGCCGGCGGTGCGGTGCTCCTCGTTGCCATCGTGGCCGCGGTCGTGGTGTGGGCAGTTCCGATCCTGAAGGTGAGTTCTTTCGAGGTGGAAGGCAACGCCCACGTCACCCCGGAGGACGTCGAGCGGGCGAGTGGTGTGGCCAAGGGCTCGAACTTGGTGCGCCTCGACGCGCATGCGGCGGCCGGGGGAGTAGCCCAGCTTCCGTGGGTGGAATCCGCCACGGTGTCGCGGGCATTTCCGTCGACGGTGCACATCGAGGTCATCGAGCACGAGGCGGTGGCCTTCGTGCACGACGGTGACCAGACCGTGCTGGTGGATAACCAAGGCAAGGAGTTCGCCACGGATACCCCGCCGGCTGAGGCCATAGAGCTCACCGGCCATACCGACTCCGGATCGCCGGAAATGCAGGCGGCCGTGGACGCGGTCTCCGCGCTTCCTGCCGAGGTGCGCGAAAAGATCAAGACTCTGGAGGTCCGCGGGACCTACGACCTTACGTTTAAAACCAAGGACGATAAGATCATCTATTGGGGCGCGGCGGAGGATAATGCGAACAAGGCCATCGCCTTTGAGGACGTGCTCAAGCTGGAGGGTACGGAGTGGAACATCTCTAACCCCGCATTGGTGACTAGCCGCTAGCCACACTAGAAGCATCGAGAATTTTTTAGCCCAGCCCCCGCGGTCATCGCCGCGGGGGTTTCGCGTGCGCACACGCCCGCGGCGAGTGGGGCGGGTGGGACTGCTGTTAAGAAAACCCCACGTCAGCAACCCTAAAGTAAAGGTTGAGGGTACCGACACGCGGAAAAATGTGCGCCGAAATTACCCCGTTGTCGTTAAAGATGGAACTAACCGCCTCTCACGCGCAGGGGCGCCTCCTCGTTTACGTTGAACCTTAATCGAAAGGCCAGAGACCCCCGTATGATCTCAACTAGCAACAACCTCGCGGACATCAAGGTCGTCGGTGTCGGCGGCGGTGGTGTCAACGCCGTCAACCGCATGATCGAAGAAGGGCTCAAGGGAGTCCAGTTCGTCGCGATTAATACCGATTCCCAGGCGCTGATTTTCTCCGACGCCGACACCAAGCTCGACATCGGCCGCGAGGCCACCCGCGGTCTCGGCGCAGGCGCCAACCCGGAGGTGGGCAAAACCTCCGCCGAGGATCACAAGACCGAAATTGAGGATGCCCTCCAGGGCTCCGACATGGTCTTCGTGACCGCCGGCGAGGGCGGCGGCACCGGTACTGGTGCAGCACCGGTCGTCGCATCCATCGCCAAGAAGATGGGCGCGCTCACCGTCGGCGTGGTGACCCGCCCCTTCAAGTTCGAGGGCGCGCGCCGCACCCGCCAGGCAATGGCCGGTATCGAGGAGCTGCGTGAGGTCTGCGATACCCTCATCGTGATCCCCAACGACCGCCTCATGCAGCTGGGCGGCGAGGAGCTGTCCATCGTCGAGGCCTTCCGTGCCGCCGACGAGGTGCTCCACAACGGTGTGCAGGGTATTACCAACCTCATCACCATCCCGGGCATGATCAACGTCGACTTTGCTGACGTTCGCTCCGTGATGGCTGACGCCGGTTCCGCCCTCATGGGCATCGGCTTCGCCCGTGGGGACAACCGCGCACTCAACGCTGCCGAGCAGGCCATCAACTCCCCGCTGCTGGAGTCCACGATGGAAGGTGCCAAGGGCGTGCTGCTCTCCATCGCCGGCGGCTCCGACCTGGGCCTCCACGAGGTCAACGCCGCTGCCTCCATGGTGGAGGAGCGCGCCGATGAGGACGCCAACATCATCTTCGGCACCATCATCGACGACAACCTCGGCGACGAGGTCCGCGTGACCATCATCGCCACCGGCTTCGACGCCCAGGCCAACATGACCAGCCAGCCGGCCCACGGCGCGCAGCAGACCAACACCGCCACCCCGGCGGCCCGCCCGGGCTCGCTCTTCGACAACCGCGCCGAGGCAGCTCCCGAGCAGCGTGCCGAGGCTCCCCGCGAGGACTACTCCCGCGCCGAGGCGCAGCCGGCCCCGCGCGAGGAGTACGCACCGCGCCACTCCTACGAGCGCGAGCAGCCGGTGGAGCCGGCCCCGTCGAGCGGCCTGTTCACCAGCTCTGATCGCTTCCGCCACGACGACGCCCGTGACGCTCGCGAGGACTACCGCCGCGGCGAGCGCGATGACTACCGCCTGTCCCGCCCGAGCGAGCCGCGCGGCCGCGACTTCGACGACGACGGCGACGACGATCTCGACGTGCCTTCCTTCATGCGCTAGCGCGCCCGCGCTAGTGTGGAGTGCATGCCAGTAAACGAGGAAAATTCCGCACCCCAACGCCCCGTCCGCATGGTGTTTACCAGCCGTGCCGGCGGGGCGTCGTCGTCCCCGTATGACTCGTTCAACCTGGGCGGGCACGTCGGCGACGACCCCGCGGCCGTCGCGGCAAACCGCGACCGGCTCCTGCGGGCCACCGGGCTGGAGGACATTGTGTGGATGGAGCAGCTGCACACCAACACCGTGACGGTCGTGGGCGCTGAGCGCCGCGGCAATCCCGAACCGGTCGAGGCGACCGACGCCCTGGTCACCACCGAAAAGCGCCTAGGCCTGGGTGTCCTCGTGGCGGATTGCACGCCGGTGCTGCTTGTCGACGTCTCAGCAGGCGTCATCGGCACCGCCCACGCCGGTCGCCTCGGCGCGCGCAACGGTATTGTGCGCAACACGGTGAACACCATGGTTGACCTGGGGGCGAGGCCCGGCAGCATTCAGGTGCTGATGGGGCCAGCCGCCGCGGGGCGTAATTATGAGCTGCCAGAGGAGATGGCGCGGGACGTCGAGAAGCACCTGCCCGGCTCCCTCACGCGCACGGCGAAGGGAACCTGGGGCGTGGACGTGCGCACTGGTCTTGTGCGCCAGCTCATGGGGATGGGCGTGACGGCCATCGAGTCGGTCCCGCGCTGCACCATCGAAGACACCGATTTCTTTTCCTATCGCCGCGAGGGCGTCACCGGGCGCCAGGCCGGCGTGATTTGGTTGGAGGACTAAATGACTGACCCACAGGAGGCTCGCCGCGAAGAGTTGCGGGCAGGACTCGAGCGCACCCGCGCAGAGATTCAGCGCGCTGCCGAAGCCGCCGGCCGGCCCGCCCCACGCCTGCTCCCCGTAACAAAGTTCCACCCAGCTAGCGATATTGCGCTGCTGGCCGAGCTCGGAGTGCACGACGTGGCAGAAAACCGCGAACAAGAAGCGCGCGCCAAAGCCGAAGAGTTGCCGCAGGTGCGATTCCACATGATTGGCCAGATACAAACCAAGAAGGCCAACCACGTCGCCCGCTGGGCGCACAGCGTCCACTCGCTCGACTCCATCAAGCTGGCCCGCGCGCTCGATAAGGGCGTGGCGCTGGCGAAGGAACGTGGTCAACGCGAGGATACGCTGCCGGTGTATATCCAGGTCTCTGTCGACGGCGATACGGCCCGCGGCGGCTGCCCGCTCGACGACGTCGACGAGCTGGTCGCCGAGGTCGAATCCCTCGACCAGTTGGAGCTTCGCGGCATGATGGTCGTACCACCCCTGGGCAGCGACCCGCAGGCGGTGTTCGAGCAGGTACGGGAGCTGGCGGGGGACGTCGCTCAGCACCTGGGGCGTGGCCTCGAACTGTCCGCCGGAATGAGCGCTGATATGGCTGCAGCAATTGCGGCGGGTACTGATATCGTGCGTGTCGGAACCGGAATCATGGGGCCGCGGCCGCTAGGTTAAATGGCAACGCAAATGCGCATTTCAAGGCTGCAAACGTACAGCACACACTAGGTCAGAGGGAGACCCAGAATGTCACTGATTGATAGAACTAAGGAGTTCTTCGGGCTGGGCCCGATGGACATGGACGCCGACGACGCGTACTACGCCGACGAGCGCTCCTACAACACCCCGGCATACGCCGCGCCGTACGAGAAGCAGGAGGAAGAGGAGTTCGTGCCCACCATCGTGGCGCTGTCCCTCGTTTCCTTCAATGATGCAGCCAAGGTGGGCGGGCCCTTCCGCGACGGTGACGCAGTGGTCTTCGAGCTCACTGACGCCGACCGCGGCTCCGCTAAGCGCTTCGTCGACTTCGCTGCAGGTCTCTGCTTCGCGCTGGAAGGCCGCATGAAGAACCTGACCAAGAGCATGGATACCAGCCGCAAGGTCTTCGCCATTGTGCCGAAGGGTGCGGACATCTCCACCGTGGAGCTGGAGCGCGCCGCGCACCTGCGCTAAAACATCACCGGAAACGCCGCCGCAGATTTTCCTCCCCGTGTTGGCTTTGGGAGAGGAAAACCTGCGGCGGCGTTGGCGGTTTTGTATGCCCGTGGCGAACTGCCGGGGTAGGGAGTCACACCCGCGGGGGTGATTCCTATAGGGTCGAAATTTGTGAATGCTTTAGGTTCGATTCTTCTTGTCGCCGTGAATCTCTACTCGTGGATTCTGCTGGCGCGCATCGTCATCGAGATGATTGAGTCATTTTCGCGCCAGTTCAACCCGCCGCGCTGGTTCATGATGGTTGCTGAGGTGCTCTTTGTACTCACCGACCCGCCCGTTAAGGCCCTGCGCAAGGTCATCCCGCCGCTGCGGCTGGGCGGTATAGCGCTGGACGTATCCATCATTGTTTTGTTCTTGGCGCTGTCCATTCTTTCGCAGGTAATTCAGGTGGCATTTTTCGGCGCCGGCGGGCTGGCCGCGTAACCAACGGGTGTATTAAACCCTCCTGTTAACGTTGAGACTCTAGCGCACGTTAGATAATGTGTTGTTCTGGATACAATGAGTTACAAAAATCCGTATTATTAACCGCATATGTACCCGGCCTCTGGACCCACTAGAGGTTTGACCGATTTGTAAGGGGAAGAGAAGTCAATGCCACTGTCACCAGCTGATGTACACAACGTCGCTTTCAGCAAGCCGCCAATTGGCAAGCGTGGCTACAACGAGGACGAGGTGGATCAGTTCCTCGACCTCGTGGAGGATGCTCTTGCTCAGTTGCAGGACGAGAACGATGACCTCCAGGCACAGGTTGAGGACCTGAAGTCCCAGACCAAGGGCGGCGCTGCCGCTGGTGCCGGGGCAGCCGGTGGTGCCGCTGCAACCACGGTGGATGAGAATGCCGTGCGCAAGGAGGTCGAAACCAAGCTGCGCGCCGAGTACGAGGCGAAGCTGGCTGACTCCAAGCAGGAAATCGCCCGCGCTAAGGAAGAGACCAAGAAGGCGCAGGAGCAGGCCAAGACCGCCCAGGCTCAGGCTGCGCAGGCGGCACCGGCCGGCCAGCAGACGGACAACAGTGCGGAGCTGAAGGCCGCCCGCGAAGAGGCTGCGGCCGCCAAGCGCGAGCTGGAGGCATCCAAGAAGGAACTCGAGAACACCAAGAAGGAGCTCGATTCCGTAAAGAAGAACGCTGCTTCTTCTTCCGCCTCCACTGCCGCTGCAGGTGTGGCCGGCGCCGGCGCTGCCAAGGCCTCCGACGGCCTGGCTACCCCGGAGACCCACATGCAGGCCGCCCGCGTCCTGGGCCTGGCCCAGGAGATGGCGGACCGCCTGACCAACGAGGCGAAGGCAGAGTCCGAGTCCATGCTGTCTGAGGCACGTACTGCCGCAGAAAAGCAGCTGGCCGACGCAGACTCTCACTCCAAGGCCCAGCTGGCCGATGCGCAGAAGCGCTACGACGCTCAGCTGCAGGACGCAGACAACCGCTCCAAGAAGCTGGTGGCTGACGCCGAGAACAAGGCAAAGCAGACTGAGAACGACGCCACCTCCCGTGCTGAAGCGCAGATTCGCCAGGCACAGGAGAAGGCAGCTGCGCTGCAGGCGGACGCTGAGAAGAAGCACACCGAGGTTATGAACACGGTGAAGCAGCAGCAGACCGCTCTCGAGGCTCGCATCTCCGAGCTGCGCACCTTCGAGCGCGAGTACCGCACTCGCCTCAAGACGCTGCTGGAGTCCCAGCTCGAGGAGCTGGAGACCCGTGGCACCGCGGCTCCGAACGGTGAGGCTGGAAAGGCCAACAACTAAGAAGTGAACACACGGCGCCCCCGAAAGCGGGGCGCCGTTTTCTTTTGCCTTAATGCCTAGGCTGGGCGGACAGTAGCGGTGGTTAAGGCTGGGACGTGTAGGCTCTCGTAGTAGCTGGCTGCTATCTAAGGCGGCAGACACAGGTTTCGGCTTGAGCGGAAGGGGAGCGACGTTGCTCATTGGTGCACTCATTCTGGCCTTTGTGGCCTTCGTAGCGCTCGTGAACTATATCCTCACGGCGGCTGACTGGTCGCTCTACCTGCTCTTTGTGGCGGCCGGGGTGGGCATCGTGCTGTTTGTCGCGGACACTGTGGTCAAGATGCGCCGCAAGCACGACGAGTAGCCCCTAGCCTCAGGATTTCTCTGAGGATAAGGGCTGGGGGTCTACGGCTCGTCGGCGGCGGGTGGATCGCCGCGCTGCGGGGGTGGCCCGGTGGCTCTGTTTAGCGCTTGCCGGTCAGTCGGCGGTGGGGCAGGGCCGAATACGCGCCGGACGGTTCCAACAACCCGGGCCATGCGCCCGCGCCCCGGTGGGGCGTTGGGGTCATCCTGATTGATGCCATTGTGATACGGGCAGAGCATGACCAAATTTTCCGGGTTGGTAAATCCACCGTGCTTCCACGCGATGATGTGGTGTACCTGGCATTCATCCGCCGGGCGATTGCAGTCATCCCAGGCGCAGACGGGGGATTCTGCCATGGCCATAATGCGTTGCTTGAGGCTGGCCATCCGCTCCTCGCGGTACAGGTTGACCGGCCCTTGCACGGGGTGGAACAGCGTAGCCAGCGTGTCATCGAGGTCGATTTCCCCAGAGATGACCTTGTTGACGTAGTCTGCGCCAGTCATCGTGGCCCCGTTGGTCATGCGCAGGGTCACCTCTTCGCCGTCGCCGTCAAGGATCCGAGTGAGCGCATCCAGCGGGACGAGAATGTTGGTCTGCAGACCGCGGCGCGCAGGGGCACCTTTGAAGAAGGCCTGTTGGATGGACTCGATGGGGCGTTTGTCATCTACGGCGTCGTTAAGCGCGGCGATGACGTGGGACGGCGCAGTGATCGCCATCGTCCACGGCGCGTTGCGGCGGCGGAAAATCTTCACGCCTTCCTGCGGCTTAGGTGCGGTCCTGTGCTCCTTGAGCTTCTTCTTAGCTAAGGCCTCCATCGCCAGGGTGTCGGCACTGGTGCGGCACAGCTCCAGGCGCATCTGCCAGCCCAGAGCCAATGTCTTAGCTTTGCGTGCGTAGTGGTCGATGACTTCGAGCGTGGGCAGTGAATGGCGGCGCTGGCGGGCGGCCTTGACGGCGTCGCGTTGCATGCGCGTCATGGCCGTGGAACCGAAGAAGCTGCTGTGGAGGCGCACGAGTTGTGCGGCCGTTTTATCCGGCGCACCGGCGGCGATGAGGTCAGCCTCAGACATCCCTTCGCACCCGGCGACGACATCGATGCCGGCGCCGAGCGCAGTGAGGAAGTTCTGAAGTGCTGTCATGGTTCCTGAGCCTAAGAGCATCATCGTGCCGACTGCACTAGAAAGAATGTTCCTGTGAATAACCTTTTCACGCGTGCCTCACGGGTTTACCGGGGTTTCTATTTCGAGTTTTCGGGAACCCGGGCCTGTGAAAACTTGACCTGCTCGGTATACTTCCAAGCATATGCAGTGAGCCGGCAATCACCGGGGAGCATTCCGGAAGAACGTGGGGCGCACGTGCCTCATTAGTAGAACCGGGCGGGTAGGGACCGTCATCTCCTTCACACAACGAAGCGGAGCGCCGTGGCGCTCAAGCGGGGTGGTACCGCGGGCCTGAGGGCGCGTCCCCGCAGAAGCGAACGAGTGAAGGAAAGAATGATGAGTGAATCCACCGCCGGCGGCGAGAACGTGGGCAAGGTCTATCCCAAAGTAGACATGACCAGTGGCTCGACCCGCTTCCCCGATATGGAGCAGGAAGTCCAGAAGTACTGGAAGGCCGACGACACGTTTAAGGCCAGCCTGGAGCAGACCAAGGGCTGCCCTGAGTACGTCTTTTATGACGGCCCTCCCTTCGCCAACGGCCTCCCGCACTACGGCCACCTGCTGACCGGCTACGTTAAGGACATCGTCCCGCGCTATCGCACGATGGCCGGCAATCACGTCCCGCGTGTCTTCGGCTGGGACACCCACGGTCTGCCCGCAGAGCTGGAGGCAGAAAAGCAGCTCGGCATCACGGACAAGGGCCAGATCGAGGAGATGGGCCTGGAGAAGTTCAACGAGTACTGCGCCAAGTCTGTCCTCGAGTACACCGACGAGTGGGAAGAGTACGTCAACCGCCAGGCGCGCTGGGTGGACTTTGAGAACGGCTACAAGACCATGGACTTGGACTACATGGAGTCCGTCATGTGGGCGTTCAAGGAGCTCTACGACAAGGGGCTTATCTACCAGGGCTTTAGGGTTCTGCCGTACTCCTGGGCCGAGCACACCTCGCTGTCGAATCAGGAGACGCGTCTGGATGACTCCTATAAGATGCGCCAGGACCCGACCCTGACGGTGACGTTCCCCGTAGCGGGAGCACGTGAGGGGAGCGCGGCGGAGAAGACGCTGGCTGACAACGCCGAGCTTGCCGACGCCGCCTTCCTCGCCTGGACCACCACCCCCTGGACCCTGCCGTCCAACCTGGCTTTGGCGGTCCACCCAGAGGTCACCTACGTGCTGTTCAAGGCCACCGACGGTGACTTCGCCGGCCGCACCTTCATCATGGCCGAGGCCCTGGTGGGCACCCTAGCCAAGGAGCTGGGAGAGGCAGAGGTACTCAAGACCTTCCAGGGCTCTGAGCTCGAGGGCTTTAAGTACCAACCCATTTTCGATTTCTTCCCGGACGTCGAGAACGCCTACCAGCTGCTGCTGGCTGACTACGTCACCACCGAAGACGGTACCGGCGTGGTCCACCAGGCCCCGGCCTTTGGTGAGGACGATATGCTCACCTGCCAGAAGTACGGCGTGGGCCTGGTCATCCCGGTGGATGAGGACGGCAAGTTCACCTCCCAGGTGCCGCCGTACGAGGGCCAGCTGGTCTTTGACGCCAACAAGGCCATCATCAAGGATCTTAAGGCCGCCGGCCGCGTGGTGCGCCACGTGACCATCGAGCACTCCTACCCGCACTCCTGGCGCTCCGGCGAGCCGCTTATCTACATGGCGCTGCCGGCGTGGTTCGTCAAGGTGACGGAGTTCCGCGACCGCATGGTCGAGCTCAACCACAACGAGATTGAGTGGCTGCCGGAGCACATCCGCGATGGTCAGTTCGGCAAGTGGCTGGAGGGCGCCCGTGACTGGAACATCTCCCGCACCCGCTACTGGGGTGCGCCGATCCCGGCGTGGATCTCCGATAATCCGGAGTACCCGCGCGTGGACGTCTACGGCTCTCTGGACGAGCTGGAGCGTGACTTCGGCGTGCGCCCGACCAGTCTGCACCGCCCGTACATCGATGAGCTGACTCGCCCGAACCCGGATGATCCGACGGGGAAGTCGACGATGCGCCGCGTGCCGGACGTGCTGGACTGCTGGTTCGAGTCGGGCTCGATGCCGTTTGCGCAGAAGCACTACCCGTTTGAGAACAAGGAGTGGTTCGAGACCCACTCGCCGTCTGATTTCATCGTGGAGTACTCCGGCCAGACGCGTGGCTGGTTCTACCTGCTGCACGTGTTGTCCACCGCTCTCTTCGACCGGCCGGCGTTCAAGAAGGTGGTGGCGCACGGCATCGTGCTGGGCAACGATGGCCTGAAGATGTCGAAGTCCAAGGGCAATTACCCGAACGTGAATGAGGTGTTTGACCGCGATGGCTCGGATGCGATGCGGTGGTTCCTCATGTCTTCGCCGATCTTGCGCGGCGGCAACCTGATTGTCACCGAGCAGGGCATCCGCGAGGGCGTGCGCCAGGCCATCCTGCCGATCTGGAACTCGTACACCTTCCTGCAGCTCTACGCCTCCCAGGACGCGAAGTTCGACGTGAGCTCCACCAACGTGCTGGACCGCTACATCCTGGCGAAGACGCACGACCTGGTGAAGAACACCAACGATGCGCTGGCGAACACGGACATCGCCTCGGCGACGGAGGAGGTTCGACTCTTCGCCGACGCGCTGACCAACTGGTACGTGCGCCGTTCCCGCGACCGCTTCTGGGAGGGCGAGGAGGCCTACCCGGAGGCCTTCAATACCCTGTACACGGTCCTGGAGACGGTTTCCCGCGTGGTGGCGCCGCTCCTGCCGCACGTGGCGGAGGTTATCTACCGTGGCCTGACCGGTGAGCGTTCGGTGCACCTGGCTGCGTACCCGAAGGCGGAGGACTACCCGGCGGACGATGCCCTCGTGGCGGCCATGGATGCCACCCGCGCGGTGGCCTCCGCTGCGTCCTCGGTACGCAAGTCGAACAAGCTGCGCAACCGCCTGCCGCTGCCGAAGCTGACGGTGGCGATGCAGGATTCGGCGCGCCTGGCGGACTTCAAGGACATCATCCGCGACGAGGTCAACGTCAAGGACGTGGAGCTTACTGACGACGTCGACGCGGTCGGCACCTTCGAGGTGGTGTGCAACGCCAAGGTGGCCGGTCCGCGCCTGGGCAAGGACGTACAGCGCGCCATCAAGAACCTCAAGGCCGGCAACTACGTGCGCGAGGGCGAGGAGGTTGTAGTCGACGGCGACATCCGTCTCTCCCCTGAGGAGTACACGGAGCGTCTGCAGGCAGCAAATGCCAAGTCGACGGCTCGCGTGGAGGGCCTCGATGGTCTGGTTTCTCTGGACACCGAGGTGACTGAGGAGCTCGAGGCTGAGGGCTGGGCAGCTGATGTCATCCGCGGTCTGCAGGATGCCCGCAAGGCCGAGGACTTTGTGGTCACTGACCGCATCACCGTGTCCCTGTCGGTGCCCGCGGAGAAGGAGGAGTGGGCCAACCGCCACCGCGAGCACATCGCCGCGGAGGTGCTCGCCACCGACTTCACCGTCACCACGGAGGCGTTGGCGGCGGACGCGGGCCAGACGGTGCATGACGTGCTCAAGGGTGTCACCGCCACCGTGTCGAAGGCATAGAGGCTCGGACAACGCGAAAAGCTCCACTTCCCGGGAGGGAGAGTGGAGCTTTTCGCGTTGTTGGGGAAAGTTAGCGGCGGGCGCCCGGCAGGTGTGCGCGCCACGCCAGGATGACGTTGACCAGGCACAACAGGGCCAGGACGCTGCCGATGATGAAGAGGTTGGTGAACCCGATGTAGGGCGCCAAGGCACTGAAGGCCATGGGGATGAAGAAGCCGGTGTAGGAGATGGAGTAGTACACGGCGGTCAAGCCTGCTAGCTCGCGCTCACCCGCGATGCGCTGGACCTCAGAGAGGCCAGCGACAAGAGCGAGACCGTAGCCGGCGCCCATGGTGGCTGCTGCAGCAATGCCCAAGGGCAGAGAGAGGCTGTGTGCTGCGAAGGCAGACAGGATGGCACCGACGGTGATAACGCCCATGGCGATGGCGGATGCTCGGGCGGATTTGTGGGTATCCACCAAGCGGCCGAGCATCTGCACGCCCACACCACAGCCCAGGGTGATTACGGTCATGAGGCCGGAGAAGGCAATGGGGTTATCGCCCGCAGACTTCGACAGCAGCTGGGGCAGGAGCGCATAGGCGGCGCCGGCGCAGCCGAAGACCCACGGAGCCACCGGGATGACGACGCGGACGAAGCGCTTGTGGGCGGCGGCCGGGATGTGCAGCATTTCGAGCATCTCGCGCACGGTGAGATCCAGGATGGTGGTCTTTACCGTGCCGTGGCTGGGCTCGCGGGTCTCCGGGGTGTGGAGCAACCAGATTGCGGTGACTATTGTCAGCAGCATGTGGAGGGTGTAGGCGGTGTGGGTTGGCCACGGACCCCACTGTGCTAGCACGGAGGCGATACCGGCGCCAACGAGGAATCCGGCGGTCAAGCACAGCGACGCCTTGCGAGCGCCCGAGGCGGGATCGCCACCGGCGCGCGTGATGAGCTCCGTAATCCACGTCGAGCCCACGGCCATGACAAGACCCAGCGCCATGCCACACAGCACGCGACCCAGCGCGATGATAAGCGGCTCCTCCGGGGCGATGGACAGGAGGAAAGAACCGGCTAGCGAGAGGGGAGCGGCGGGCAGCAGCATCGGGCGGCGGCCGATAAGGTCCGAGAGCGGGCCGCCAATGAGCAAGGCCGGGATGATGCCGATGACGTAAGCGGCGAGGAGGCCGTTGACCGTGACCTGGGAGAAGTGGGAGGTCTCGCGGTACATCACCAAGAGCGGGGTGAACTCGTTGCCGCCCCAGGCCACGGCGACCATGGAGCCGGCCACAGAGAACCACGCGTGCGGGCTAAAGGCCTTCTCGGTGGCGGTTGCCTGGTGCGGCTGGTGGGTCTCGGGGGATAAGTCAGGTTCGGGGGCGGGCGCGTCGATCGACGGATTCGAATGCGCAGAAACGGTCACAGTTGCTTCCTTGAAGAGTTGAGATGGGATTCGAGTTCACTGAGGTATGTCTCCAGGTCGCCGGTACGCAAGGCGTCGGCAAGCAAGGAGTGTTGGGCAACGAAGGCGCGGGCGCGCTCGACGCTGCGCCCGATAGCCGTGGCGGTGAATCGCTGCTGGCGCTCGCGCAAGGTGTGGCCCAGGTTGGCCAGCAGGCGGTTGCCGCCGTTGTCCATGATGGTTTGGTGGAACTTGGCGTCGAGCAGGGTGTAGGCCCGCAGGTCGTCGGCATCCAGCGCGGCGTGTTGTTCCTTGATGGTGGCGTCGAGGACGTCGGCAATGTGCCCGCGCTCCTCGGCGCTTAAGGTGCAGATATGGCGAGCAGAGTTTTCGTCGACAAGCATGCGTGCCTCGTACACCTCGCGGATATCGCGGGGGCTAATCGGTACCACGAGCGCGCCGCGCTTCGGATACAGCTTGAGAAACCCCTCGACCTCGAGGCGGAGGAACGCCTCGCGCACCGGGGTGCGGCTCATGCCGAGCTCGGCGGCGAGGGCGGCCTCGGAGAGCATCTCCGATTCGTCGACCGCGTCCTCAATGATGCGCCGCTTGAGGTAGTCGTAGGCCCGTTCCGCAGCGGGTACTCTGTCTTTCTGCATGTATACATGATGCATGCATGCGGTGGGCAGCGTCCAGCGGACAGGGCGAATGGTGAGAGAGTGATCACACAGAAAGGGACTGAGACCCACTTCTCCATCCGGGCGCGGAGGGGTGCTAGAGGCGGGTGATGGTGGCCGAGGGGACGTCGACAAGCACTGCTTTACCCATGCCCACCCAGCCGATGAAGGGATCCTGGCTGAGGACCTCCGGGGTGTGGACGTGGCCGAGCACCCAGGCGTCGGCACCGGTGGCGGACAACGTCTGGGGAGTGAGCGGCAGGCACGTGCCCTTCGAGTACTCCCCGGTGACCGATGAATGCAGTAATCCAATCAGTGTCCCGTCCGCGGTGCGGGGTGGGAAGGTGAGCTCCCGCGGATCCGGGTCCGTGGCTACAGCCGCAGTCAGTACCGTGGCGCCCGCGCACTCGAAGGAATGAACCTCCGTGGAGTGGACGCGCACAGCCTCCGGCAGCTGCAGCTCGTGGTGGACGTCGTGATTGCCGGAAATGAAGTGCACCTCTGCGAAGAACTCGCACGCGCGCTCCATGACGGCATAAGCCTGCGGGAGGTACCGGCCCGGGTCCGCTGCGCGGTCGATGATATCCCCGAGACACACGCAGGCGCTGGCGCGGTGGGAGGCCTTTGAGAGCATGTCCAGCGCCCACTCGAGCCCGGGCGCGCCGGGGCGGCCGAGGTGGAGATCGGCGAAAACCAGGATGCTAGGCACGGGCCCTCCGGTTCTGCCACCAGGTGAGGATGACGAGGACCAGCGTGGAGGTGCCCACGCCGATGAGGGTCATGGCCATGGCTTCGGCGCGGTGGCCTTGGTCGAACTGGTTCATAATCCACGGTGCCAGGAGATTGAGCTGGCTGGGGCGGATGAGGGAGGACATGACCAGCTCGCGGAAGCCCACGAAGAACGCCAGCAGCCAGCCGGCAAAGATGCCCGGCGCCAGCAGCGGCAGAGTGATGGACCGCAGCGTGTGGCCGGCGGACGCGCCCGAGACTGCGGCGGCCTCATACACGCTGGGGGAGACCGCGCCGGCGGACGTCTTGATGTTTTGCACTGCCATGGGCAAGAACAGCACGGTAAACGCCATCACCAGGATGCCCATCGTGCCGTACGGCGACCACGGCAGCCACGGCGCGTTCCACAGGAGAATAAAGCCGATGGCCAGGACGATGCCCGGAACCGTATCCGGGGCCACAGCCAAAAAGTCCGCCGCGCGTGCGCTGACCATCTTCGTGCGCTGAGTGAGCAGCGTAATGGCAACACCCAGAATGACGGCAGTGGTGGCGCCGATAGCGCCGAGGGCGATGGAGCGCAGCAGCGCCTCTTGTGCGGTGGGCATCTGCAGAACGATGGCGAAGTAGTCGAAGGTGAGGTTCTGCGGGGTCGGCGGTGCGGAGCGCAGGATGGTCATCGCTGCCAGCGTGATGGAGATATAGGGGATGAGCACGGAACAGGCGACGATGAGAAAAATGATCACCCCGCCAAGCGCCGTGCCGGCGCCTCCCAGACGCAGCGCCACCTGGCGGGAGACTCGTCCGCCGCCGGTGAGGTCGCGGCGAGATACCCACTGCTGGAAGGCCCACGCCGCCACGCCCAGAGCGAAAAGGACGGAGGAGGAAGCGGCGGCGTCGGAAAAGCTCAGCGGGTCAATGGTGACGTCCTGGTAGATGGAGGACACCAGCACCTTGAAGCCGATGGCATTACCCAACGTCACCGGCGTGCCGAACTCGCCGGCCGCCTTGATGAAGACGATGAGTGCGCCGAGGGAGTAGGGGCCCACGACCGCCGGCATGATGATGCGGGTGGCCTGCTGCCAGCGGCTCGCGCCGGCGACTTGGGCCATCTCCAGGGAGGAGGCGGGGATGGAGGCAAGGCAGTTGCGCAGAATGAGGTAGAGGAAGGGGAAGAGCTCGCACGCCATGATGAACGCCATGCCCGGTACGGAATAGATGGCGTCGTGCGCGAGCTTGCCCACCGCATGACCGAAGAGCATTTCGGAGACTCCGCCGCGGCGGGTGAAGTCCATCCACGCCATCGCGGCGGCGAAGGGCGGGGTCATGAACGGGATCATGATGGCGATTTCTATCCAGTTCGCTGAGGAATACCGCGTCCACGCCCGCAGGAAGGCGAGGGGAGCGGCGAACAAGGTAGAAAAGACCACCACAAGGAGGGAGAGAACGATGGTATTGAGCAGCACCTGCCCCATACCCGGCTCCACAATCTTGTGGAGCGAGGAGGGCTCGTCCCGGTAGCCCAGCACTGCGCTGATGAGCACCGACACCAGCGGCGCGGCGACGAGGACCAGCAGGACAATCAGTACTGCGTAGATGCCGAGCCGGCGCTGCGGGGTGCGGGTGGTGGTGCTCATAGCGGGCTGCTCCGAAACGTGAGGACTGGAAGAGATGAACTGGGGAAGAGAAGCGGACTACTTCAGGTAGCGCTCGGCGAACTTTTCCTTGACGTCCTTGGAGGAGGACGCAATGCCATCGAGGTCCTCGTTGAGGGTCTGAATCTCATCCAACGTCGGGCCATTCTTCGGGGTGATCTCGGTATTAGCCGGGATCATGTTCTTGGAGGCGGAAATCTCCTGGGCCTCGTCGGAGAACATGAAGTCCACGAAGGCCTCGGCGGCGTCCTTGTTGTCCGTGGTCTTGAGGATCATGACCGGGCGCGGGGTGACGGTGGTGCCGGAGGAGGGGATGACGACCTCGAGCGGCTCGCCCTTGGCCTTGGCGGAGTAGGCGGAGTAGTCAACGCCACCGAGCACGACGCCGCGGGAGCCGGAGGTCACCTGGTCCAGGGCCGGGCCGTTAGCACCCTGCACCAGCATGCCGTTGTCGAAGAGCTTGTCAAAGAGCTCCCAGGTCTTGTCCTCGCCCCACTGTTCCACCATGGCGGCGATGAGGTCGGCGGCGGTGCCGGACTCGCGCGGATCCGGCATGATGACCTGATCCTTGTACTTCTCGTCGGCCAAGTCCTCCCAGTCCTGCGGGACAGAGTCGATCACGGAGGTGTTGGTCACGAGCGCGAGCGCGGAGCCGTCGCGGCCGGTGAAGGTACCGCTCTGGGAGGCCCAGGACGGGGTGATCTTGTCCGCACCCTCCGGGGTGTACTCCTCCAGCGCACCGGCCTTGTCCTGCTTGGAGGCAGCGGCCCAGGACGCCAGGTAGACCACGTCCGCCTGCGGGTTGGCCTCCTCTGCCTTGAGCTTGGCGGTGATCTTGCCGGTGGTGTCCGCGAAGACGTTGACCTTCACGTCGGTCTTGGCCTCGAAGGCCTCCACGAGGGCGTCGGTAAGCCCCTGCGGGTTCGCGGAGTAGTAGTCCAGCTCGCCGCTGAGCCCCTCCGGGGCCTCCCACTCCTGGGCGTTCGAGGTCTCAGAGCCGGAAGCGTTGTCGGCGGAGGAATCGGTGGAGTCAGCAGACTCGACGGAGCCGCAGCCCACGAGGGCCACGGCGGAGGCAGCGGATACAGCCAGAAGGGCAGAGAATTTCTTGGAGAACATGACAGAGTCCTTTGCGTAGCAGGTAATGAATAGAGGTCTAGTAGGCCAGACGGACAGCTTCCCCGCGCTGAACGCGGGTGCGGCTATAGGCCACCCAGGGGGTGTCCGAGCCGTCGACGTCGCAGTGCAGCTCGTAGCGCCCGCCGATGTATTGGGCGGTGCGCACGATGCCGTCCACGTGGTGCGGGAAAGAGCCGATGTCTTCCTCCGCGCTGAGGACGGTGAGGTTTTCCGGGCGGACATCGGGAAGCCCGGCGCGGCGGTTCATGGTGCCCACGAAGCCGCCGACGAAGTCCGTGGCGGGGGAGTCGTACAACGTGACCGGGTCGGCGAACTGCTCGATATGCCCGTCTTTCATCACCACGACGCGGTCCGACATGGACAGGGCCTCGGACTGGTCGTGGGTGACGTAGATGACGGTCAGGCCGAGGTCATGGGCCAGGGCGGTCAGCTCGGCGCGGATCTGCACGCGCAGGGCGGCATCGAGGGCGGAGAGGGGCTCATCCATCAGCAGCAGCTGCGGGTTGGACACCAGGGCTCGGGCGATGGCGACGCGCTGCTGCTGGCCGCCGGAGAGCTGGTTGGGGCGGGCCTGGGCCTTGGCGCTAATGCCCACCATGTCCATGCACGTGCGCACGCGCTCGGCGCGCTCTGCGGCAGAGAGCTTGTTGCCGGCGGTGGTTAGCGGGAACTCGATGTTCTTTTCCACCGTCATGTGCGGCCACAGCGCGAGATCCTGGAAGACCATGGACAGGTGGCGCTTGTTGACGGGAACGTTGGTGTGGGGGCCGAAGACTTCCTTGCCGGCAAAGGTGATGGTGCCGGAGTCCGGGGTTTCGAGGCCCGCGATGCAGCGCAGGAGCGTGGACTTTCCGCAGCCGGAGGGGCCGAGGATGGAGATGAACTCGCCGGGGTTGATGACGAGGTCAGTGGCGTGCAGGCCGGTGTTGTCCGCGAACTCGCGCTTGACTCCTTCCAGAACCACGTGGGCCTGGGAGGAGGGGTGTTGAGGCGAGGCTGGAGAATTCACGAGGAAACAAGTTAAACCGAAAAAGTAAATAAATTGGAGCAATTACATGGCGCGGCGGCGAAGGAAAGGTGAACAAATGGTGGCGTGTGGAGTAAGCGGAGAGGTGTTTTAGACTGGAGCGCATGCAACGCTGGGTCCTTCACATCGATATGGACGCGTTCTTCGCCTCCGTGGAGCAGTTGACTCGGCCGACGCTTAAGGGGCGTCCGGTGCTGGTGGGCGGCACTGGCGGGCGTGGTGTCGTGGCCGGCGCCTCCTACGAGGCTCGGAAGTACGGCGCCCATTCCGCCATGCCCATGTTCCGCGCGCAGCAGCTCGTCGGGTTCAAGGCGGTGGTGGTTAATCCGCGCCGGGCGGTGTATTCCGCGGCCTCGCGCCGGGTCTTCGACATCATTGCTGAGCACGCCGGGGTCATCGAGCAGCTCTCCATCGATGAGGCCTTCATGGAACCTGCCGCACTCGTCGGTGCCACGCCTGACGACGTCCGCGAGTGGTCCGAGAACCTGCGCCGCCTCATCCGGGAAGAGACCGGGCTTCCCAGCTCCATCGGGGCGGGCGCGGGCAAGCAGGCGGCGAAGATTGGTTCCGGGGAGGCCAAGCCGGACGGTACCTTCGTGGTGCCGCAGGAGCGCTTCGATGAGCTCATTCACCCGCTGCCGGTGGGCAAGCTCTGGGGCGCGGGCCCGGTCACGCAACAGAAGCTAGCGGCCATCGGCGTGGAGACGATCGGGCAGCTGGCTGCCATGAGCCAGAAGGAGGTGGAGATTTCCCTCGGCGGGGTGATGGGCCTGCAGCTGTGGCGCCTGGCCCAGGGAATCGATGACCGCGAGGTGGCCCCGCGCGCGATTTCCAAGCAGATCTCCACCGAGCACACCTATCCGAAGGATCTGCACACGGTGGCGGAGGTAGACGCGGCGCTTCACCGCGCGGCGGAGGGGGCGCACCGCCGCCTGCTGAAGGACGGCCGCGGCGCGCGGACGGTGACGGTGAAGCTGCGGATGGCAGACTTCCACATCGAGTCGCGCTCGGCCACCCTGCCGTACGCCACCGACGACCTGGAGATCCTCACCGCGAAGGCGCAGAGTCTCGCGCGCTACCCGGACGAGCTGGGGCCCATCCGTCTCGTGGGCGTGAGCTACTCGGGCCTGGAGGCCGCCCGCCAGGACATCCTCTTCCCAGAACTCGACCGCGAGGTGGTGCGCCCCGCCCCGGATACGGACTATGAGACCGGGGTCAGCGATAACCTGCCCGGCGCGAGCGGGCAGGCAACCGCGGCGGAGGGAGCGGCCGGCGGGGTGGACTCTGCGGACTCTGTGCCGCGCTGGCACGCCACCCAGGACGTTTACCATCCCGACTATGGACATGGCTGGATTCAAGGCACCGGCCACGGCGTGGTGAGCGTGCGATTTGAAACGCGCGCGACGGGCCCGGGTATCGCCCGCTCCTTCGCGGCTGACGACGAGCAGCTGCGCCCGGCCGATCCGCTGGACTCGCTGGCGTGGGAGGAGATACCGACAGAGGACGACGACGGCGAGGGGGACTAGCCCGCGGTATAGGACGCGGAACGCGACGCCGCGTTAAACAGAGAACCTACCGGGGTTCCGGTAGCCAGCGCCGCGGCGAGCATGATGCGGGCCTGGCCGGCACGGAACCCGCCGGAGGCCACGGCGCCTAGCTCCCCCAAGGTGGCGCCGCCACCCGCACCGCCATAGGCCAGCTTGGTGGCTCCGTAGGGAGTTCGAGTGCTGATCACCACGGGCACGCCTGCCTGCAGGGCACGAGCAACGCCAGTGCCCATCTCTTCGCCCATATTGCCCGAGCCCAACGCTTCGATGACGAGGCCGGAGGAGTGGGCCAAGGAGGCGTCGACAAGCGCGGCGCCCGCGCCCGGATAGGCGGCGATGATCTCCACGGGGTGCTCCGCCAGCTGAGCTAGGGGCAGGGGAGGCACTGTGGAATCACCCACCGGCAGCTCTTCAAAGCCCGCAAGGTGCGAGGTGTGCCACTTGCGCGCCGCGCGGCCCGGGATGGTCTTCCCGCCGAACTGCACCCACACACCCGGCTTTCCGGAGCGCACAAGGTCATAAGCATCGTGCAGGTTGCGCGGGCCGTCACCAGATGGGTGGTCAAAGGCGCGCTGGGCTCCGGTGAGCACGATGGGGCCGGCGCCCAGGTCAAAGAGAGACAAGGCCAGGGCGGTCTCCTCCATGGAATCCGTGCCGTGCGTGATGAGCACGCCCTCGATGTCCGGGCGGGCCAGCTGGTCGCGCACGCAGGCCAGCAGTTCGTCGAGGTCAGCCAAGGTAATGGAGCTGGAGTCCAGCGCGCGGAATTCCACCACCTCAATGTCGGGGCCCAGGGATTCAGCCAGCTGGTGGCCGTTGACGGTGGGGATCAGGGAACCATCGCGGGCAGTGGTGCAGGCGATGGTGCCGCCGGTGGCGATGAGCGCGAAAGTCATTGCACCAGGATACTTCAGGCGCAACGCTGCGCGGGAACCACAGGGTGGGGCGGGTGAGCGCTAGAGTGAAGAAAATAACCACGACCCCCTATGTGAGGAGTATCTGTGAAATCCATCAAGCTGAGCGCCGCCATCCTGGCTTTGGGCGCCGCCACCACCCTCGCCGCCTGCTCGTCTTCTGACGAGGGCAGCTCCACTGCCACCAGCTCTGACAAGACCGCCGGCGAGACCTCCGCGTCCCAGGTTGTTACCACCGAGATGCCCACCGTGGGGCAGCTCAACGAGATCCTGACCAAGGCCGCCGACCCGAATGTCCCGCAGGAAGAGAAGGTCAAGCTGGTCCAGGGCAGCGAGACGGCGCCGGAGCTGTTCGACGTCATGGCGCAGTCCCAGGCCGAGTCCGGAGCCACCTTTGAGGTCGTCGACCCGGTCGTTCCCGGCCTGATGCCGGATTCCGCGCTGGCCACGGTCAACATCAACACCCCGGACGGCCAGCAGCAGACCGCTGACCAGGTGGAGTTCATCAACGAGGACGGCTCCTGGAAGCTGTCCCAGTCCTGGGCCTGCGTGCTGGTGACCAACATTGTGCCGCCGGAGGAGGTCCCGGAGATGTGTGCGGATGCCTCCACCAACGGCGCGGACGCAGGCGCTGAGGGAGAGGCCGGCGCCGGTGCTGAGGCGCCTGCCGACGCCCCCGCGGCCGGCCAGGAAGAATCCCCCGCCCAGTAGCTTCCTATAAAGCTTCCTTTAGCTTCCCGCTACTCGCGGGAAGCGAACTCCATATCGGTGGCGCTGGCCTGCACCACGCGCAGGTCCGAGCCCTCCGCGCCGTAGGAGATGACGGTGGTCACGGACACCTCGCCCGCCGTGGGCAGTGGTTTGCTCAGGTCCACGGTGACGGAGCCCTCGGACTTCGTCGCGGTGTCGACCACCTTGAGCTCCTTGCCGCGCAGCTCCTCCGGGGCATCCGCGGCGTCGAAGGACAGAGCGCCTAAGGAAGGACGCTGCTCCACCGAGACGTTGAGCGTGGCACTGTCGCCGTCCAGCGAGTCCAAGGTGTAGGTGGTGGTCTGCAGCAGCGTGGACTCGCCCGTCACGCGGGACTCCACGCTCCACCGCGCGCCGAGGCCGATCTCTTCCTCGGGGAAGACCACCGGCAAAGCGGTGAGGCTGGTGATGGCCTGCTCGACACTGCTGCGCGCCTCATCCGTGGCCGCCTGCGGGGCAGCCAGGCGCAGAGAGTTCATCTGGCCGGTATCGGTGCCGCGCCAGCCAAACTGGAATCCCTCAGCGGAGGAGACGTCCGCGCCCTCTGCCTCCGGCGTGCCCACCGTGGCGAAGGCGTTGCGGCTGGCCGGCAGCTGGCCCTCCACGTCCTGAGTGGCCGCCTCCACGGAGGCTTCCAGGGGGAGCGTGACCTTGTCCTGCGCCTCGACCGCAGACTCCGCGCTTTTTTCGCTGCCGTCCTTGGCCAGCTGCTGGTCAAAGCCGGTGGCCACGGAGTAGGTGAGTTCTTGCTCAGAGTCGATGTCGTGGAAGGCCAGCACGCGGTGTTCTCCGTCTCCGGGGTCGAGGACGGTAACGCGCGGGGCGTCGAGAGGCAGGCCCACGGGTTCTTCCACCGGCTTGGCCGGTTGGGAGTAGGAACAGCCGGCGAGCGCGCCACTTACTCCCAGGGCGGCGGCGGACAGGACGGATAGGACTCTCACACGAAACACGCATTCCAAAATACCGGATGGGGCTGTTTAGAATAGAACGGGTGAAAGCAAGGAGACATATAGGAATGATGGCCGCGGTGGTGCTCACCGTCGCCGCAGTGGACCAGGCCGTCAAGCAGCTGATGCTGTCGATCCTCACCGAGGGCGAGGAGATGCCCGTGCTGGGCAACTGGTTCCGCTTCTATCTCCTGTTCAACCCCGGTGCGGCCTTCTCAATGGGAGGGGAGGGCTCCACCTGGCTGTTTACCACCATCCAGCTGGCCTTCGTTGTCGGCGTGGCCATTGCTGCACCCAGGATTCATGACAAGTGGCAAGCGCTAGGCCTGGCCATGATCGCGGGCGGGGCGCTGGGCAATCTCATCGACCGCCTAGTGCGCGAGCCCGGCTTCTGGTTTGGCCACGTGGTGGACTACATCTCCGTGGGCAGCTTCGCCGTGTTTAACATCGCGGACGCGTCGATTACGTGCGGCGTGGTGGTCTTTATCATCGCGATGCTTATGGCAGAGCGGAAGGAGGCTGAAGGCTCTGATGCGTGAAAGTCGTAGGTTGCCCGTGCCCGAGGGCCTGGAAGGCATGCGCGCCGATGCGGCCCTGGCCAAGCTTCTGGGCATCTCCCGGGCCAAGGTGGCGGAGCTGTGCGCGGCGGGCGACGTGGAAATTGATGGCGTTGCCGTGGGCAAGTCGGAGCGTCTGAGCGCCGGCGGCTGGATTGACGTCATGATGCCCGCCCCGGAGGAGCCGCTTATCCCCAAGGAAGAGCTGGTGGAAGGCATGGACGTCCTCTACGCGGACGAGGACGTTATCTGCGTGTTCAAGCCCGTGGGCGTGGCCGCGCACCCGACCCTGGGTTGGGAGGGACCCACCGTGATTGGTGGGCTTCGGGCGGCGGGCTACACGCTTGCTGACGCCGGACCTACCGAACGCAAGGGTATTGTCCACCGCCTCGACGTGGGAACCTCCGGAGTCATGGTGGTGGCCGCCAGCGAGCGCGCCTACTCCCAGCTGAAGACTGCCTTCCGCGAGCGCACGGTGGACAAGACCTACCACGCGGTGGTCCAAGGCCTGCCGGATCCGATCGTCGGCACCATCGACGCCCCGATTGGGCGCCACCCGTCGGCTGGCTGGAAGTTCGCCGTGGTGGAGGACGGCAAGCCGGCGGTCACGCACTATAAGCTGCTCGAGGCCTTCCGCGAGGCCAGCCTCCTCGAGGTTCACCTGGAGACCGGCCGCACCCACCAGATTCGCGTGCACATGTCTGCCACCGGCCATCCCTGCGTGGGGGACCCGATGTATGGCTGCGATCCGAACCTGGCCCAGCGCGTAGGCCTTATTCGCCAGTGGCTGCACGCGGTGACCCTGGGCTTTACCCACCCAGGCACCGGCAAGTGGTTCGAGTGCACAGCTCCCTACCCAGACGACCTCGAGCACGCCATTGAGGTCCTGCGCGGATGAGCAACAGACGAGCCACCAGCCAGCGCATCTACCGGCGCCGCCGAGTCGCTGCCCTGGCGCTGTTGGCAGTCGTGGCGCTGGCGGTGGTGCTGGCCTTTGGCGTGTTCGGCACGCAGCCCAGCACGGCGCTGCAGGGCGACCAATTAGGCCCGGACGGCTCCGAGACCGCCGCCGACTACCGCAACCGCGCCGAAGAATCCTTGGCGCAGGCGGATCAGCCGGCCTACGCCCTGGTCAACTTTCAGGAATCGCTGTCGCCGGCAGAGACCGCAGACGTCCTGAATTCAGCGCAGCGCATGGATGCCATCGTCATCGGGCTGGCGGCACCGGTCGCCGTGCCGGAGCCCACCGCGGGGGCGGACCGCAGAGACGTCATCCAGACGGCGCTGGACCGCGTGGCCGCTGCGGCGAGCCAGGCGGGCGGCACGCCACCGAGCAACGTCGATTCCGCCGTGGTGTACTCCGCCGGCGCGGAGTTGCGCGCCATCGCCGCAGACCCCAGAGTGGACAGCGTAGAGGTGGCGCCTGCCGATGCCGCGTGGGGCTCCTTTGGTGTGCGCCCGCGTGGCAACGTCGCCAGCGAATCCGCCGGCAGCTAAGTAGCAAGTACTGGAGAAAAAGGAGACTCAGCGTGCGTTTGTACCCGGACACGTCCACGTGGCCCGCTAACTACCGCTTTGCCTACATCCTGGTGTGGGCAGGAGCGATCATCACCGCGCTGGCCACCATCGCGTTGGGGTTTCTCGGCACCGATAGGATGACGCTGGCAATCTGCGCCATGGTGGCTCTCTATTGCATAGCCTTGGCCGTGCTCATGCCGCGCTGGGCGCTGAATGGCAAGGAAGAATCGGCCAAGCGCGCCAGGGCGAGTAAGGCCCGCGAGGAGCTGCGCCGGCGAAAGAAGCGTTAGGCAGTTAGGCGGCAGTCTCGTCGGTGGTGGCGTGTGGGGAGTGGCAGGTGAGACGTCGTGAAGCGCGGCCCCTGCGCACTAGGTCCGCCAGGTAGATGATGACCGCCACCCAGATGATGCCGAAGCCGATCCAGCGGGCGGTGGACATGTGCTCGTGGGTGATAAACAGCGCCCACAGCATCTGCATGATGGGCGTCATGTACTGCAACATACCCACGGTGGACAGGCGCAGGTGCTTCGCGCCCTGGGCAAAGCACAAAAGGGGCAGCGCGGTCACCAGGCCGGAGGTCACCAGCAGGAGGATGTGTACGGGGCCCTCGCTGCTAAACGTCGATTGGCCCTGCGCGTGCAGGTAGCCCAGGTAGATGAGCGCTAACGGCAGCATGACGAGCGTCTCCGCGGCCACCGAGCCCATGGCGGAGACGTTGAGGCGCTTCTTAAGCAGGCCGTAGATGCCGAAGCTGAACGCCAACGCGAGGGAATAATACGGCGCCTGGCCGGTCATAAAGGTCAGCCACAGCACCGCCACGAACGCGATGCTTACGGATACCACCTGGGCCTTCGTCAGAGTCTCCTTGAGGAAGACAATGCCCAGGGCCACGGAGACCAGCGGGTTGATGAAGTACCCCAGCGCGGCATCGGCCACGTGGTCGGTGTTGACCGCGATGACGTAGGTCCCCCAGTTGACGGTAATGGCCACGCCACATGCCAGCATCCAGCCCCACATCTTGAGGCTGAAGGCCTTAAGCTCGCGCCACCCGCCGGTGACCAGCAGCACCGCGGTGACGAGCACGGCGGTCCACACGATGCGGTGGGCCAGAATCTCGAAGGGGCTGGCGGGGCGCAGTAGCGGGAAGAAACCCGGGAAGAAGCCCCACATCAGGTAAGCAGCGATGGTGTACAGCACGGCTACATAACTTACAGAACCGCGGCTGCCGCAGGGGGTTTGACGTCCCCGCTAAGATGACCGCATGGCCAAAAACTCATCCTTCGTCCACCTGCACAACCACACCGAATTTTCCATGCTGGACGGCATGGCCAAGGTGGATATGTTGGCCGATGAGGTGGTGCGCCAGGACATGCCCGCCGTGGGCATGACGGATCACGGAAACATGTACGGCTCCAACGCCTTCTACCAAAAGATGACGAGCGCGGGGGTCAAGCCCATCATCGGCATCGAGGCCTACATGGCGCCGGAATCCCGCTTCAATAAGAAGCGCGTGCTGTGGGGAACCCCGGACCAGAAGCGTGACGACGTCTCCGCCTCCGGCGCGTACCTGCACCAGACCATGCTGGCGGAAAATGCGACCGGCCTGCACAACCTGTTCAAGCTGTCCTCCCTGGCCTCCTACGAGGGACAGCTGGGTAAGTGGCCGCGGATGGACGCCGAGCTCATCGCGGAGCATGCGGAGGGCATCATCGCCACCACCGGCTGCCCCTCGGGAGACGTCCAGACCCGTCTGCGCCTGGGGCAGTTTAATGAGGCCCTCGAGGCGGCTGCCATGTGGCAGGACATCTACGGCAAGGACAACTTCTTCCTGGAGTTGATGGACCACGGTCTGGATATTGAGAAGCGTACTCGCGACGGCCTGCTGGAGATCGGACGCAAGCTGGACCTGCCGCCGCTGGTGACCAATGACTGCCACTACGTGCTGGAATCCCAGGCGCCTTCCCACGAGGCCATGCTGTGTGTGCAGACCGGCAAGACCTTCATGGACCCGGATCGCTTCAAGTTCGGCGGCACCGGTTACTACATCAAGTCCGCCGCCCAGATGCGCGAGGTGTGGGACGAGATGGTTCCGGAGGCCTGCGATAACACGCTGTGGATTGCAGAACGCGTCCAGGACTACGGCGAGATCTGGGAGGAGCACACCCACGACCGCATGCCGATTGCGGATGTGCCGGAGGGCCACACGCCCACCTCGTGGCTCACCCACGAGGTCATGGAGGGCCTCAAGGATCGCTTTCCGGGCGGGGAGGTGCCGGAGGAGTACATTGAGCGCGCCAAGTACGAAATCTCCGTTATTGAGATGAAAGGCTACCCGTCCTACTTCCTCATCGTGGCCGAGCTCATCAAGCATGCCCGCTCCATCGGCATCCGCGTTGGTCCGGGCCGTGGCTCGGCCGCCGGCGCCCTCGTGGCCTACGCGCTGACCATTACCAACATCGACCCGATTGAGCACGATCTCCTCTTCGAGCGATTCTTGAACCCGGAGCGCCCGTCCGCCCCGGATATCGATATCGACTTCGACGACCGCCGCCGCGGCGAGATGATCACCTACGCCGCGGATCGCTGGGGCGAGGACAAGGTGGCGCAGGTGATTACCTTCGGCACCGTGAAGACCAAGCAGGCCATTAAGGACTCCGCCAAGGTACACTTTGGCCAGCCCGGCTTCCAGATGGCGGACCGCATCAACGGCGCCCTGCCGCCGGCCATCATGGCGAAGGACATCCCGCTCGCCGGCATCACCGATCCGGATCACGCTCGCTACTCGGAGGCCACCGAGGTCCGCCAGATGATTGAGACGGATCCGGACGTCAAGAAGATTTACGAGACCGCCCGCGGCCTGGAGGGCGTGGTCCGGCAGGCCGGCGTCCACGCCTGTGCGGTGATTATGGCCTCGGTACGCCTCATGGACCACATCCCCATGTGGAAGCGCCCTGCCGACGGTGCCTACATCACCGGCTGGGATTACCCGGCGTGCGAGGCCATCGGCCTGCTGAAGATGGACTTTCTGGGCCTGCGTAACCTCACCGTGATTGGTGACTGCCTGGAAAACATCAAGAAGAACCGCGGTGAGGAAATCCACCTGGAGGACCTCCACGCCGACGACCCGAATGCCTCCAAGGTCTACGACCTGCTTTCCCGCGGCGATACGCTGGGCATTTTCCAGCTGGACTCCGGCGGCATGCAGGAGCTGCTCAAGCGCATGAAGCCGACTGGCTTTAAAGATATTGTGGCGTCGCTGGCACTCTACCGCCCGGGCCCGATGGGTGTGAACGCCCACTGGGACTACGCGGACCGCAAGAACGGCCGCAAAGAAATCACTCCGATCCACCCGGAGTTGGAGGAGCCGCTCAAGGAGATCCTGGATGAGACCTACGGCCTCATCGTGTACCAGGAGCAGATCATGCGTATCTCGCAAAAGGTGGCCAACTACACCGCCGGCGAGGCAGATGGCTTCCGTAAGGCCATGGGTAAGAAGAAGCCGGAAGTCCTGGCGCAGCAGTACGACAAGTTCTGGGGCGGCATGAAGGACAATGGCTACTCCAAGGAGGCCATGGACGCGCTGTGGGGCACCATCGAGCCCTTCGCGTCCTACGCGTTCAACAAGTCCCATGCCGCCGGCTATGGCTTGGTGTCTTTCTGGACGGCCTACCTCAAGGCCTACTACGCGCCGGAGTACATGGCCGCGCTGCTGACCTCCGTGGGCGATAAGAAGGACAAGTCCGCCATCTATCTCGCCGACTGCCGTCACCTGGGCATCCGCGTGCTGTCCCCGGATGTCAATGAGTCCCAAGAAACGTTCCAGGCGGTGGGCGAGGACATTCGCTTCGGCATGGGCGCTATCCGCAACGTGGGTGGGGAAGTGGTCGATTCCATCGTGAAGACCCGTCGGGAGAAGGGCGCGTACACCTCCTTCTCTGACTATTTGGACAAGATCGAGCTGGCCGCCTGTTCCAAGCGCGTGACCGAATCCCTCATCAAAGCCGGTGCCTTCGACTCCCTGGGGCACCCGCGCAAGGGGCTCATGCTCATCCACGAGGACGCGGTGGACTCGGTGCAGACCACCAAGAAGGCAGCGGACAAAGGCCAGTTCAATCTCTTCGCTGGCTTCGGCGGCGGCGAGGAGGAGGGCGAGTCCGTCTCCGCGTTCGCCATCGACATCCCGGATGAGCAGTGGGATCGCAAGCACGAGCTGGCCCTGGAGCGTGAGATGCTGGGCCTGTACGTCTCCGGCCACCCGCTCGACGGTTTCGAGGAAGCCCTCAACGCGCAGATTGATACCCCCATCCCGAAGATCCTCAACGGCGAGGTGGGCAACGGCCAGGAGCTGGTCATTGGCGGCATCATCTCCGGCGTGGATAGGCGTTTTTCTAAGCGCGATGGCTCCCCGTGGGCCATCGTCAGCATGGAGGACCACAACGGTGCCCAGGTGGACATCCTGGTGTTCAACCAGGTCTATTCGCTGGTGTCGACGCAGATCGCGGAGGACAACATCATCCTGGCCAAGGTCCAGGTGAAGATCCGGGACGAGCGCATGTCCCTGTTCTGCTCGGATATCCGCGTCCCCGACCTGGGGCCTGGCAACGGTGCGGGCCTGCCGCTGCGGCTTACCATGCGCACGGACCAGTGCACGATGGACAACATTGCCCGGCTCAAGCAGGTGCTGGTCAACAACAAGGGTGAATCCGACGTGTACCTCACGCTGGTCGACGGCGAAGAGTCCACCATGATGGTCTTGGGTGATCACCTGCGCGTGGAGCGCTCGAGCAACCTCATGGGTGACCTTAAGGCCACGATGGGGGCGGGCATCCTCGGGTGAATTTAAGGTGCTGGGGAATCCCGTGGGACTGGTCCCTTACGCTATTCTAGACAGCATAGTCTAGAAGGAAGGAACCTGATTTCCCATGGTCAACAAGATTCGCACCACCCACGTGGGCTCATTGCCGCGCACGAAGGAGCTGCTGGAAGCCAACCTCGAGCGCTCCGCCGGCACCATCTCCGAGGAGAAGTTCCACGACATTTTGGAGCGCTCCGTGGCGGACGTGGTCAAGCGTCAGCTGGATCTCGGCCTCGACATCATTAACGAGGGCGAGTACGGCCACATCACCTCCGGCGCCGTGGACTACGGCGCGTGGTGGAACTACTCCTTTACCCGCCTGGGCGGGCTGACCATGACGGATAAGGACCGCTGGGAGATCGGTGACAAGATTCGCTCGGAGCCGGGCAAGATTCGCCTGTCTTCGATGAAGGACCGCCGCGACCGCGCCCTGTTCTCCGAGGCGTACAACGATCCGGATTCGGGCATCTTCACCGGCCGCAAGAAGGTGGCTAACCCGGAGTTCACCGGTCCGGTGACCTACATTGGTCAGGACCAGGTGGCAGCGGACGTGAAGCTGCTTGCCGACGCCCTCCCGGACCGCGCAGAAGGCTTCGTCGCCGCGCTGTCCCCGGGCGCTGCCGCGCGCCTTCCCAACAAGTACTACGACGATGAGTCCGAGCTCGTCCGTGCCTGCGGCGAGGCGCTCAAGGAGGAGTACAAGGCGATTACGGACGCCGGCCTGACCGTTCAGTTCGAC
The DNA here is from genome assembly GCF_046097495.1 of Corynebacterium axilliensis. NCBI lineage: Bacteria > Bacillati > Actinomycetota > Actinomycetes > Mycobacteriales > Corynebacteriaceae > Corynebacterium > Corynebacterium axilliensis. The sequence continues at coordinate 954,090 of NZ_CP175768.1, read as the reverse complement.
GCTCCGGACCTGGCGGAGGCGTGGGACTCGGTGGTCCCGGAGCCGACGGTGAAGGATTTTCAGGCCTTCCTGCACGAGCGCATTGAGATTCTCAACGAGTCCATCAAGGACATCCCGCGCGAGCAGACCCGCCTGCACATCTGCTGGGGCTCCTGGCACGGCCCGCACGTCACCGACATTCCGTTCGCGGACATCATCGAGGAGATCCTGCAGGCCAAGGTTGGCGGCTTCTCCTTCGAGGGGGCTTCCCCGCGTCACGCACACGAGTGGCGCGTGTGGCAGGACCACACGCTTCCGGAGGGCACCGTCATCTACCCGGGCGTGGTCTCGCACTCCACCAACGCGGTGGAGCACCCGCGCCTGGTGGCTGACCGCATCATCCAGTTCGCGGAGCTGGTGGGCCCGGAGAACGTTATCGCCTCCACGGACTGCGGCCTCGGCGGCCGTCTGCACCACCAGATCGCGTGGGCCAAGCTCCAGTCCCTCGTGGAGGGCGCGGAGATCGCCACGAAGGAACTGTTCTAGTCAGAAAACAGAGGAAGGGCGCTGCGGAGAATTCCGCAGCGCCCTTTGGCGTCGGTGCGCTAAGACCAGGCGTGGTACGACTACTTGCCGGCCTTCGCTGCCTCTTCCTCGTGCTTCTTGGAGTTATCCCAGTAGAAGCCCATCGAGCGCAGGGTGGCGGCCAGCTGGTTGCGGAACTGTGGGTTGAACTGGACTGCCAGGGCCATCACGTTGACGCTGACGCCCAACAAGGAGGCAATGCCGGCCAGCCATGCGCCGATTTCCCTGGACGTCTCCGTCGGGCGGGCGGACTGAACCCATTCTGGCATCTCGTCCCACTCCTTCTGCAGCTTGGCTTCCTTCTCCGCATCAATACAGTCCGGAACCGCCGGCATACCGGAGGAGCCGTAGCCGTTAAGGACGCCCAAAGCCAGCTCCTCCGGGCCCATGAAGGACGAGCCCGCGGTGCCATCGGCAACAGCCTGTTCGTGCTCCTTCCGAGCCTGGTCGACCTGTGCCTTGCACTCCGGGGAGAGCTCAGAGGTGTTGACGTGGCCCACGTTGAGCGAGCTTCCGCCGTTGCTGCCGTTGCTCGAGGACGAGGACGACTCCTTCTTGGAAGAATCCTCGCCGGAGGAACCATCAGCGGAGGACTCCGGCTTGGCCGGGTCCGTCTTCTCAGCGTCCTGGTTAGCTTCCTGGCCAGAATCCTGCGCGGCGTCAGCGGCGCTGTCTGCGGCGGCCTCTGCCGTGCTGTCCGCAGCGCCGTCGGCGGCCGCCGGGGCAGACTCAGCGGTTGCCGGGGCAGGCGTCGGGGTGGTGTCCGCGGCGCTGGCAACCGGGGTGACCAATGCCAGGCTGGTAGCACAGACCGTAACGAGGGACGTGGAAAGACGCATAGCGGAAATTCTCCTTGAAGGTACGACAGGTGTAGGGAGCTAGTCGAAGCTCATTTCAATGTAGCAGCCTGCCCGGCTGGGCGTGTGCTTACAGGAACTTCTCCAGCTGTGCACGCAGCTCCGCAGGCACGGCACCGAGGACGAAGTCACGGATAGCCGGGTTGGTCATGACACCGGCAGCCACGGCGACACCCGCAATGATGCTGATGAGGGACCCCGTCAGGAAGCCACGGGAGGAGTAGGAGCTGGCGAGCTTTGCAGCGTCGTCGCCCTTGACCTTGCCGTCGTTGCTGTCGTTGCTGTCGTCGTCATCCTCGTCGGAAGCCAGCAGGTCCTCGACAGAAAAGACAGTGGTGGTGCCGGAGACCTCGTTGCCCACGAGCAGGAGGTACTCGCCGTTGGGGGAGTCCTTCTTGTCCACGAACGCGAAGCCCTCCGGGCCGAGGTCACCGGCGTCGGCGAACTCGTCGGTGGAGAAGTCGCGGTTATTGACGTAGGTCTCGAACTTCGCGTTCTGCGGGTCGGTGACGTCGTAGACAAAGATTCCGCCGACGCGCTCCGCGCCGATGAAGGCGTAGGTGCGCTCGCCCACGGTGCCGATGGTCAGCGCCTCCGGCTCCGGGCCCTTGTTGTCGGAGCGGTCATCGAACTCGGCGGAATCGTTGCTGGCGTTGTGGTGGAACACGCCTGCCTCGTTGAGCTCGGCGGTGATCTCCTCGAACTCGGAGCCGGAGTCGAAGACAACGTTGCCTTCGGAGTCGTAGATGCTGAAGGAGCGGGAACCAAAGGCAAACAGCTCGTCGAAGCAGCCCTTCTCCTCGTTCCAGCCGGAGGCGTTGGTGAGCTTCAGGTTACCGGCCTGCTTCTTGTCAGCCAGCTCCTCCAGGTTGGCATCACCCAGCGCGCCCTCGCACACCTTGCCGTCCTCAATGAGGTCCTTGAGCTCCACCTCATCGGTGTAGACGCCCGAGCCGCCGTCCTTTTCCTTCACGCCCCACTCGCGGGCATCGCCCTCGTTTGCGGTGGCGAAGTAGGTCTGGCCGCCGGCGGTGAAGGCGCCGATGGAATCCGGCATGGACAGGCCCTTCACTGGCACGGTGCGCAGCTCGGCCATGTCGTCCTTGTTGGACGGATCGATCGGTGTGGTGCTGTGGTCGGCGACGAAAGCCGGGACGATCTTCTCCACGGTGGCGGAGGCAATGTCGATGATGCCGATGGCGTTAGCCTCCTGCAGGGTGACGTAGGCCGTGCCGTCCTGGGATGAGATGTACTCCGGCTCGAAGTCGATAGAGGGCTTGGCATCGTGGTCCTCGGGTCCGAACACGCGCACGCCGGCGGGCAGCTCCTGGCCGTCGAAGGCCCTGAAATCCGCGGTGCGGGCGGCGGACTCGGCGGGGGCCTCCACGCCCTCCGGCAGCTCGATCACGGAGACGGAACCCTCCGGGTCCGTGACGTAGTCGGTGCCCTCAGTGTTGAGCTCGTTGGACGGCTCGCCCTCGTTGGCCAGCAGTGCGTGGCCGCCATCGGCGGTGATGTGCACGTTATCGGGCAGGGCGCCGACAGTGATGCGGCCCAGGATGGAGGACTCAAGGTCCTCGGCGGCGGCGTCAAAGAACAGCGCCTCGCCGTTCTCCGTCTTGTCTGCCTGCTGGACGGCAGCCACGGCCAGGCCATCCGGGCGCACGGCGACGGAGTTGATCTCCTTGTCCTCCCCGGCGGAGATGGAGCCGATGAGGGTGGGCTTGGTCGGATCGGCGGCATCGAGGACGTCGATCTTGCCGGAGCGGGCGTTGACGGTGAGGATGCGCTGGGAGGCCGGGTGGAACGCGACGATCTCGGCGGCGGACTCCTCGTACACACCGGACTCGTAGGTGCCGATGGGGGAGAGCTTCACGGACGCGTCGGCAGCGGAGTGCTCGTGGACGTCACTGACAATCGCCGCGTGTGCGGCGGGGGCGGCCAGGCTCAGGCTGGTGGCGGTAGCCACGCACAGGGTAAGAGCGCGGCGGGGGAAAGAGCGAGACATGCTTTAGGCTCCTTGTGAGATACGTTCCGGGTGGAATCTGTGGAGTGAGAAAACGGACGGTGAGAGAGCTCCCCGCCGAAGGGGCGGAGAGCAGCACGAACCACACTACGGTGACGAGCACACGAAGCGTGGGCAAAGAAGTAACGCGCAGTGAAGATTTGGGTAAACATCGGGTTAACCGGTCGAGCACTAGGTAATGTGCGCTGCGGGCTGACCCACCGGCTAGAATGAGCCACCATGAGTAGCACCCTGGAAGCCTTCGAGCCCGTCCACGCCTCTGACATCCAGCTGGCTCAATCGCGCATTAGCTCGGAGATTGCCCCGACCCCGCTGCAATACTGCCCGCGCCTGTCCCAGGAGACCGGCTACGAGGTCTACCTCAAGCGGGAGGACCTGCAGGACGTGCGCTCCTACAAGATCCGAGGCGCCCTCTACGGCATGTCCAACCTCGGTGACGAGCAGCGCGCGCAGGGAATCGTCACGGCGTCGGCAGGAAACCACGCCCAGGGCGTGGCCTACGCGTGCCGGACCATGGGAATCCAGGGCAAAATCTTCGTCCCGGAGCCCACGCCCAAACAGAAGCGCGACCGCATCCTTATCCACGGCGGGGACTGGGTGGAACTCGTTGTCACCGGCGCCAATTTTGACGAGGCCGCCGCGGCCGCACACGCCGACGCCGCAGCGCGCGGCGCGTTCTTCATCGAGCCCTTCGACGCCCGCGATACCGTCACCGGCCAGGGCACCGTCGCCGCAGAAATCGTCTCCCAGCTGTCCTCTCTGGGCAAGGCCCTCGACACCGTCGTGGTGCCCGTCGGCGGCGGCGGGCTCATCTCCGGCATCACGTCCTACCTGGCGGACATGGCCCCGCGCACGGCGGTGGTGGGGATTGAGCCGGCCGGGGCGGCGTCGTTAAGCGCTGCGTTTACCGCCGGCGAGCCGGTGACGCTGGAGACCGTCGATCCCTTCGTTGATGGCGCCGCCGTCAAGCGCATCGGCGCGCTGCCTTACCACATCCTTGAGGCCAACCAGGGCCGCCTTCACTGGGACACGGTGTCCGAGGGCGCGGTGTGCACGGAGCAGCTGGCCCTGTATCAAAACGAGGGGATTATCGCGGAGCCGGCCGGCGCGCTCAGCGTCACCGGCCTGCGCACGCTTAGCCTGCAGCCGGGCTCGACCGTGGTATGCGTGATTTCCGGCGGCAACAACGACGTGCTGCGCTACGCCGAAATCATGGAGCGCTCCCTGGTGCACCGCGGCCTAAAGCACTACTTCCTGGTGAATTTCCCCCAGGAGCCGGGACAGCTGCGCCACTTCCTGCAGGACATTCTGGGCCCGGACGATGACATCACGCTGTTCGAATATCTCAAGCGCAACAACCGGGAGACAGGCGCGGCACTGGTGGGCATTGAGCTGGGCACCGCCGGGGACATCGCGGGCCTGCTCGCGCGCATGGAGGAATCAAAGATTCACTGCCAGCAGCTGCAGCCCGGCACGCCCGAGTACGACTTCCTGGTCGCGTAATGCTGGAGAGTTATCAGCGCCCAGTAGCCGGCGAGCTCTACGAGCACGAGATTGAGATCAAGCGCTCCCGCTTCATTACCCTCATCGGGCGCGCGACGAATGAGGAAGAAGCACGCGCGCTTATCGACGCCGCCCGGGAGCGCTTCCCCGACGCGCGCCATCACTGTTCGGCGTACATCTATCACGTTGAGGCAGCGAACCCGGTGGAGCGCTCCTCCGATGATGGTGAGCCCTCCGGCACCGCGGGCAAGCCCATGCTGGATGTGCTCAAAGGCTCCGGGCTGTTGGACATCTGCGCGGTGGTGGTGCGCTACTTCGGCGGTATCAAGCTCGGCGCGGGCGGGCTGGTCCACGCCTACGGCGGTGCGGTGAGCGAGACGATGGAGCAGGTCGAGCGCGTCACCCGCGCCCTGCGGGAGCTGTATACCGTGGAGGTCTCCCACGCCGATGCCGGCCGCCTGGAAGCGGACCTGCGCAACCGCGGCGTAGACATTGTCGATACCGCCTATGGTCAGGCGGTGACCTACACCGTGTCCGTAGCGCCCGGCGGCGAGGAGGAACTCACCGCCACGCTGGCCGCGCTCACCCAGGGTGAGGTCGCCCCGCAGGAGGCCGGGACCGCCTGGGTAGAGCTCACTCGCTAGCCCCCAGCGAGTCTTCCGCACTCGGCACTGAGGCCTTGCCGGAGTGCTGTCCGGTTTGCTTGTAGGATTGACGGCATGACTATGCAGCGACGCCCCAATAATCCAATTGAGCAGCGCAAGCAGGCGGTGCGCACCCACGCCCGCAACGGCGCCATTGCCGTGGTGGGCGGCATCGGCGGCGGCATTCTGCTGGGCTGGGCGCTTACCGGTTTCTGGACCTGGATGGCCATTGGCCTCGTCGTCGCCGTGGTCGGCGGCGTCTACAACTGGGTAAAGATCCAGAAGATCGTCAACGAGAACCACAACCTTTAAAAAGCCCCATGGTCAACCAGCCTGACGGGCACCCAGTACGCATCGATGCCTGGGTATGGTCCGTGCGCATGTTCAAGACCCGCTCGGAGGCCGCCACCGCAGTGCGCGCCGGGCACGTTAAGCTCAACGGCAGCGCTACCAAGCCTGCCCAGCAGGTGGTCCCCGGCGACCGCGTCCGCGTCTGGCGCAACCACCACGAACATGACCTTGAGGTGCTCGCCACCGTGTCTAAGCGCGTGGGCGCGCCCGTGGCGCGGACCTGCTACATCGATCACGCGCCGCCACCACCGCCGAAGGAATTTCTCCCCTCGGTCCCCGTCCGCGCCCGGGGCACCGGCCGTCCCACGAAGAAGGAGCGCCGGCAGATGGATAAGTTCCGCGGCGGCTTCCGCTAGAAGGTATTTCGTTTTTACCAGTGAGCCCATCAGGGCAGAACTGGAGTCAGAAACTGTGAGCGAGTTAGTGGACTAACTGTTGCGGAAGTTCTTTAGCGCCTTGAGGCGCGCGTTCAAGCGGCGCTTGCGGTCGGGTCGGTCACCAGCAGCAGAGGTTGCGTTGATGTGCTGGGAGCCGAACTTGTTGAGCAACAAGTCGTCGATAAGCCTGACCTGACCCGGGCGGAAGCGGTAGCGCATCGCGTCATGCACGTGGGCAATGGCGTCATCATCCAGGAGTTTCTTGAGCTGGCTCAAGCGGGTAATGCCGTTGCTTTCTAGCAGCTCAGAAAGGAAGCGGTAGTGCTCCGAGCGTGAGCGTGGGAAGCGGTTTCCCAGAATGATGGCCAGTACGCCCGGCAGAGTTTCCGCAGTGAGCTCGATATCCTCGTCGGTCTCCGCGCGGGGCGCCTTGAGTGCCGCGATTTCATCGAACTGCTGATCCGCTAGCTCAATGAGACCCGCGGCCAATGTGAAAAGGCGATCCACCTGCGGGGAGGGCGGATTGGGGCCTTGCTTGTAGCGAATATCGTGCTCAAACTCCGCCCAGGCATGCTGGAGGACGGTGCGGATTTGTACCTCGAAGGTCCAGCCGACGTACGGTGCTAGCTCCTCCAGCGCCGCGGCGCTGTCTTCCGTGACCGTGAGGACTAGGTGATGGGAGCCGTAGCCGAATCCGCCGGAAATGCGGGTTTCCGCAGCCTTGTCCACCGAGCGTACGACCGTGAAGGTTTCACCCAGTACGGCAATGGTTTCCGGGATGACCGTGGAGTGGAAGACGTTGATGCGCACGCCGAGGACATCATGAATGTCCTCCCAGGGGGCGGGGTACATGAGCTCGCCGCTGGCGGTGCGCTTCTTCGCCTTGGCCTTGAGCGAAGGCCACTGCTTCACGCGGGTGGCCACGCGGTCGAAGATAATGCCGGCGTCGTTGAGCAGGTCCTCGATTCCGTCGCGGAAGTCTTGCGCCGCCGTCGGATGCGTGCGAACCCAGGAGTGGTATTGGTTGCTCAGGCGTGACATGGGGGACTCAGCCATGGGTGCGAACACGACTCCTTTCGTCAGCGGAAGTGACAGTGACGGCGGCCGAGGAGGAGTGAAGAGGGCTAGACCTCCACGGGAAAGCCGTTAGCCAATACTAGCGGTTGCAGGCTCAGCGTGGGCCGATGCCGTGGGCGCAGTTCGTTCGCGCGGCACGCGAGTTCCGTGGCCTGCTGCACGGACACATCGACCAAGGCATAGAGCGTGTGTGCGTCTGGGACCAGATAAGTGATCTGCTGGCCGTGTGTAATTCGGAGTAGGTGGTTGTCCAGCAGCGTAAAGGTCTGTGGGTGCGCTAGCCACGACGATGCCAGGCTGCGGTGGGCGCGGACCTCGAGACAACCCGGTGCGTTCTGGAGGCTGTGATCGGCGGGGCGAGTAAAGAAGCGCAGTCCCTGGTCCGTCAGCGCCCGGCGCTGCAGGTTGATCGCCGCGGCATCCCAGGCGCGGCGCACGGTGAGCCCCATGTCATCGAGGCTGCGGCGGCTAATTCTGGTGACAGCGGAGCCTTCGCTATGGAGCATGGCCATGGATAACGTGCGCGATAGCTGGATGCTCGCGGGCGAGTCAGAAAACCCATCGTCGCAGAGCTTCACCCCGTTCAGCTCCTCGCTGGGGCACAGCGAAGGAAGGAGATTTTCCGTCTGGAGCGGTGAGGCGGACAGTGGGGCGGATACGGCAACGGTCATGGCAGGACTCCAAAAGAGTGGAACTAAATGAGATTCGTACCCTTATTGGACTGCGCAGCTGGCCGTGCGGTTCCCGCCCCCTGGAAAAGTTTCCTTGGCGCCGTGAACGCGAAGTTTAGAAAGGTGGTGCCTCGTCGAGCTGGAGTTCTGCGAGCAGCTTCTCCGACGGCCAGATGGCAATGTCCTGACCTTTGCCTTGCAGCTCTTCGGCGCGCTTTTCCTTGGAGGTCTTCGTCGCCCACTGGCCCACGACGAGGATGGTGGTCTTCTTCGTCACGTTCTTGCCCACCTGGCCGCCGCGTTCTGCGATCTTGGACCACAGCAGCCCCTTGTCAAAGGGCTCGAAGTCACCGGTCAAGGTGACGTGTTGGCCATACAGTGCGCCTTCCGGATCGGCATCGGGGTTGGGATCCGGGATGGTGTCAGGCGTGGAGACTGATTGCCACGGGGCAGGTCCTCGGCGGTCGTTGCCACCTGACGTCGCACCGCCGGTGGAGCGGCCATTACCGGAGCCCGGTCCGGCAGATGTGGTTGAGCCAGACGCAGATGCGCCCGCCATGCGAGTCTTGTCCCGAAAATCCGTTCCGGCACCGAGGTCGGCGGCGGACAGTGGGGCGGTGTTGGCCCGCAGTACGGGGATGACGGACTCTTCGCTGAGCGTGCCGAGGGCAAACTCGCGGGAGGTAAAGAGGTCCTCGACGGAACCGGAATAGGAAAATCGGCGCGCCAACCCGGAGATGATTTCGCCGGCCGCACGGGCGTCGGCAGTAGCGTCGTGATGGTGGAAATCGTCCGCGCCGACGTAGGCGGCGACGGTGGGTAGCTTGTGGTTAGCCACGTCGATAACCCCGGCCCGGGAGGCATCGCGCGCGAGCGCCAGCGAACAGGCCAGACGCACGTCTGGGACAGGGGCCTCGGCCGTGCGCAGACCGGAGCGTAGCGCGGTGGAGTCGAATTGCGCGTTGTGGGCCACGAGCACGTCGCTTCCCAAGAACTCGAAGAGCTCCGCGGCGGCATCGGCAAACGGCGAGGCATCGGCCACGTCATCAGCGGTGATGCCGTGAATCTTCACGTTGATCTCGTCGAAGTGCTCCAGGCCCGGCGGGGGAGTGCACAGCCACGTGCGGGCCTCAGTCTCCTCGCCGTCGCGGAAGCGCACGGCACCGATCTGGCAGACAGAACCCCAGTTGTCGTTGGCAGTCTCCACGTCGACGGCGGTGAAGTTGAGCCCAGAGACACCGGCGCGTGCGGCAGGCGCCTCACCGCGCAGGGCCGCGGCGATGGCATCGGCACAGCCCTTCGCGTCCTGCCCCGGGGCAAAGCGAAGCGTGACCTCCTGCTCCCCGTGCATCACTACCTGACCGAAGCCAGTTGCCGTCGGCGCGGTGTAGTCCACCTCGCGCGCCCCGGCGAGGGGAATGTCCTCGTGGGCGGCAGCGCCCAAGGAGGCCGCGAGGAGGGAGCGGCGGAGAACCAGGGAATCGGCGGTGACGTCGACGACGACACCGTGGGCAGTGTAGGACACGGAATCCTTTCTAGAGGGAAGGGCGGGTGGCTAGTCAGGAGACTAGCCGGTGGGCGCTAGTTTTCAGCCGCGTCTTCGAAGACCGGCGGCTCGGTCTGGCGCAGAATCAACGTCGAGCGCGGCTGAACCACGATCGTACCTTCGGCGTCAATGAGCTTCTCCTCCTCCGGGTAGCCGCCGGAATCGGCCGTATCGACGATAAGGCGCCAGCTGGCTCCGAGGTCCTTCGTGGGGAGGGTGAACTCGATGTCCTCATGGTGAGCGTTGAAGATCATGATGAAGGAATCATCCGTGATGCGCTCACCGCGGGCAGTGGTCTCCGTAATGGCATTGCCGTTGAGGTAGACCATGAGGGCCTTGCCGAACTCGAAGTCCCAGTCCTCCGGGGTCATGAGTTTGCCCGAGGGAACCAGCCACGCGATGTCACGCTCCTTGACATCGGAGCCGAACGGGCCGCCGGCCAGGAAGCGCTCACGGCGGAAAACCGGGTGGTTGCGGCGGATGTTGATCAGGCGCTTGGTGAAGCCGTGCATGGCAGCGCTCTTCTCTTCCTCCAGCAACGACCAATCGATCCAGGAGAGCTCATTGTCCTGGCAGTAGACGTTGTTGTTGCCGTTTTGGGTGCGGCCCATCTCGTCGCCGTGGCAGATCATCGGCGTGCCCTGGGACAGCAGCAGGGTGGTGAGGAAGTTGCGGACTTGACGGCGGCGGAGCTTCTTGATCTCTTCGTCGTCGGTCGGGCCCTCCACGCCGTGGTTCCACGAGCGGTTGTGGGATTCGCCATCGCGGTTGTCCTCGCCGTTGGCCTCGTTGTGCTTGTCGTTGTAGGACACCAAATCCCGTAGCGTGAAACCATCATGCGCCGTAATGAAATTGATGGACGCGGTGGGGCGGCGGCCATTGTTGGCGTAGAGATCGGACGAGCCGGTCAGGCGGGAGGCGAACTCGCCCATCTTTGCCGGCTCCCCGCGCCAGAAGTCGCGCACGGTGTCGCGGTACTTGCCGTTCCACTCGCTCCAGATCGGTGGGAAATTGCCCACTTGGTAGCCATTGTGGCCCACGTCCCAGGGTTCCGCGATGAGCTTGACCTTGGACACCACCGGATCCTGCTGGACCAAGTCGAAGAAGGTGGCCAGCTTATCCACGTCGTCAAGCTCGCGCGCCAGGGTAGAGGCCAGATCGAAGCGGAAGCCATCGACGCGCATCTCAGTCACCCAGTAGCGCAGCGAATCCATGATGAGCTGCAGCGAGTGCGGGTGGCGAACGTTGAGGGAGTTGCCGGTGCCGGTGTAGTCCATGTAGTGCTCGGGGTTGTCATCCACCAAGCGGTAGTAGGCGTGATTATCAATGCCACGGAAGGCGATGGTGGGGCCCATGTGGTTGCCTTCGGCGGTGTGGTTGTAGACCACGTCGAGGATGATCTCGATACCGGCTTCGTGGAAAGCGCGCACCATGGCCTTGAACTCCGCCACCGCCTCGCCCGGCTTCTTGGCGTAGGCATAATCGGAGTTCGGGGCGAAGAAACCGAAGGTGTTGTAGCCCCAGTAGTTGCGCAGGCCCAGCTGGCGCAGGCGGTCATCCTGGAGGAACTGGTGGACCGGCAGCAGCTCCACGGCGGTAACCCCGAGGTCCTTGAAGTAGTTAATGATGGCCGGATGCGCCATGCCGGCGTAGGTGCCGCGCAGCTCCTCCGGGACATCGGGGTGGGTCATCGTCATGCCCTTGACGTGGGCTTCGTAGATGATGGTCTCATTGACCGGGGTGTGCGGGCGGTTGTCGCCGTGCCACTCGAAGAAGGGGTTGATGACCACAGAGAGCATGGTGTGGCCCAACGAGTCATCCTCATTGCGCCCGGTGCCGGGCTCATCGGCGAAGATATCGTAGGAGTACAGGGAAGCATCGCCGTCAAAGTCACCGTCGAAGGCGCGCGCGTACGGGTCCACGAGCAGCTTGGACGGATTGCAGCGCAGGCCTTTTTCGGGCTCGTACGGGCCGTGGATGCGGAAGCCGTAGCGCTGGCCCGGGGTGACGTTGGGTAGGTAGGCGTGCCACACGTGGGCGGTGACTTCGGTGAGCTCGACGCGCTCTTCGGTGCCGTCTTGGTCAATGAGGCAGAGCTCGACCTTGTCGGCCGCCTCGGAAAAAATTGCAAAGTTCGTGCCGGCACCATCGAAGGTGGAGCCAAGTGGGGAGGCGGAACCAGGCCACACCTGGCGAGAATAGGATGCGTTCGCGCGGGTCTCAGTCATGAGGCTTAGCTTAGCCAAATCTAGTCAGCTGCATCGGCCTACAGGGTGCGCAACCCCGCCACCACGAGTTCCGCAGCGCGCCGCGCGGCAGCGTCGACCTCCGGCGCGGCGGTGGAGGGCGCGGCGTCTGCCTGCGCTGCAGTGCTGAGCTGCGCGCGCGACTGCTCCATGAAGGCGGCGCCCAAAACGTAATGAATGAGAGTGCGGGCGGCCACGCCGATGCTGTCCGGCGTGGCATCAGGCACGGATCGGCGCAGGGCCGCGGTAAACAGGTCCTCGAGTTCCGTGCGGGTGGTTGCTTCCGGGTAGGCGGAACCGGCGATGGCCACCTCGGCCCCATCGCGCCAGCGCGCCAGCTCCGTGTGGAGGGAGCTGGCCAACTGAGCGGGGGTGTCTCCGGCGACGGGCGAAAGAATCTGCGCGGCCATAGCGGCGATGAGGGCCTGCTTGTTGGCCACGTGCCAATACAACGCGCCGGGGGCGACGCCGAGGGTGGTGGCGACGCGGCGCATGGTCACATCGGCCAGCCCGTAGGCCGTCAACAAGTCGAGCGCCGTGGAAACTATAGTGTTGCGGGAAAGGTGCACAATGTTGTACTGTACGCGGCCTACCGCAGCTGGGGTTCACAGGAATCTTCAAGGTCCCCGCTATGCATTCCTCAACCAGCGCTTGTTAAAATAGGTCGAAGTGCCCAAGAGTATTCGCTGCCTTCGCACGGCTGAAACCGGTGAGAGTTTCACAGGCGTTGCGGGGAAATGGCGGCGTAATTTCGCGCTCTCTGACATGAATTTTAGGAGTTATCCCTTGTCTTTTCTGACACCTGCCAAGAAGTCCCTCGTTGCTGTTGCGCTGGTCGCGCCTCTGGCTCTGACCGCCTGCAACTCTGACGGTGAGGACACGGTTTCTGATGCTTCCTCCGCCGTGAAGACCATGACGACTACGAAGGCTAGCGAAGAGACTTCCGCCCCGTCCGAATCTAAGGACAAGAAGGATGAAGACAAGGGCAAGTCCGAGGAGAACAAGGACGACGCCAATAAGGAAGGCGAGGAGCCGCAGCAGGAGGGCGAGCAGCCCCAGGCTGAGGGCGCAGCCCCGGAGAGCGTGACCAACCCGTTCGAGAACGGCGGTGACCCGTTCAAGGACATGCCGAAGGCGGAGCCGGTCCAGGGTGAGGCCGCAAGCCAGGAAGACGTCGACGGCATCAATAACCTGGTCCGCGGTCTGTACGACACGACCACGATGCGCCAGTTCATTAAGTACCTCCCGGATCACGCCTGCGCCGAGGTTCGCAACAACCCGGAGAGTGGCCTGAACAACATTGACTACAACCAGGTCCCGGATATCCCGATCAACCAGCTGCGTGACATGGTTGCCGCGTCCGGCCAGGGCGACGCCGGGATGGAGGACTTCAACTGGGACCAGACCGGCGTGGAGTCCATCAACGACGTGGTAGTCAACGGTGATGACGCTTCCGCCACCGTGAACGTCAACACCAACAAGGGCGTTGACAGCTCCACCATGCGCTTCAAGCGCGAGAACGGAAACTGGACCTTCTGCGGCTAGTACCTTCGGTTTCTCTTTGTGTCTCATCTGAGATTACCCCGCATACCCCGCGCCATTGGCTTTGGCGCGGGGTTGCTCGCGTTAGCACTGCTCCTGTTTTCGGCCGCCGGTGCGCTGTGGGGCCTGTGGCGACCAGCCATTACCGGGCACCGGGTGGACGGCGGTTACGCGGTAGACACTGTGGCCAACGTGCAGTTCGATTCCTTCATTACCTTTGCCGTGTGCACGGGCGTGCTGGGCATGGTGCTGGGAGCGGTGGCCTACCTGCGAGGTGTTGCCTACCGCGGCGTAGGAGTGCTCCTCTGGGTGGGGGTGGCCGGCGTAGCGGGTGCTGCGGCGTTCTACGTCTTTGGTGGGGTCACCGCCACCAGCTCGCCGGAGCGCCCGGGGGACGTCGTGGAGTTTGTACCCAAGTTTGCTCCCCACATTGCGTGGCTGGTGGCGCCATTTATGGCTATGTTCAGCTACTGGGCCGCAGTGTTCGTGGACGTCCCGGAGTTTGCGTCAACGAAAAGCTGGACGGGGGCGAATAAATAAGGAAAATAGGGGTTAAATCTCTCGTATCGTTCCTAGAGGAGACCCCTGATATGGACCTCGTCCTCGCCCTCGGCGAAAACCCCGATTACCCCTTGTGGCTGCGCGCCAGCCACCTCATCAACTTCATCCTCATGGGCCTGCTGCTGCGCTCCGGTTGGGAAATGCTCAGCTCCATGCCGCGCCTGTGGTGGAGCAACGATTGTGCGCCCGGCAAGGAATGGCTCAAGTTCACCAAGCGTGAGCTGCCGAAAGAAGAGGGTGTCTACACCTCGCTCATGGATGAGCTGTCCGCCTCGCCGCTTTTGACCCTGCCGGGCCGCGAAAACATCGGCCTGGGCCGCCACTGGCACGGCGTCTCAGTAATGCTATGGGTTCTCAACGGTCTGGTCTACGTCACGCTGCTCTTCGCCACGGGCCTGTGGCAGCGCATTGTGCCGACCTCCTGGGACATCATCCCGGAGGCGTGGGACAGCCTGCTGACCTACCTCAGCTTCCGGACCCCGGCGCTGGAGCACTTCGACCCCTATGACTCGCTGCAGCAGCTGGCGTACTTCGGCGTCATCTTCTTCCTTGCTCCGTTCATGATGCTCACCGGCGTGGCAATGGCTCCTGCCGTGCGTGTTCGCTTCCCGTGGTACGTCAAGCTGTGGGGCGGTCACCAGGGAGCGCGGTCCCTGCACTTTATCGGCATGGTGTTCATGTGCGTGTTTATCATCATCCACGTCTTCTTGGTTTTCTTCGTGCACCGCGAGCACAACATGGTGCACATGGTCTTTGGTGATGTCACCCCGGAGCGCTACGCCCAGGCCTTTACCACGATCGTGATCACCATCGGCGTCGTCATTGCCTTCTGGATTGGCCTGTCCTACTGGTCCCTGGCGGACCGTGCGCGTGCGCAGCGGCTTACCACGAGCATCACGGAGATTGGACGCAAGCTCTTCCTTAACTGGATGCACCCGGTGAAGCAGTCCAAGAACGCCTACACGGACAAGGACATTTCCCAGTTCCACTGGACCAACGGCCTGCCGCCGACCCCGGAGGAATCCCCGGAGTGGACCGCGTTCCATGACAAGAACTTCGAGGGCTATGAAATCACCGTGGCGGATGAGGTGACGGGAGCCTCCCGCGTGGTCACCCTGGAAGAGCTCAAGGCACTGCCGCAGCGTTCTTACGTGGCCACCCATACCTGCATGCAGGGCTGGTCGGCCACATCCAGGTGGGAGGGACCGGCGCTTGTCGACGTCCTTGGGCTCCTCGGCCCGCGCCCCGAAGGTGCTAACTACGTGATGATCGAATCCTATGGCTTGGCCCAGAAGATGTACGACAATCGCCCGCGTGAGCCTTTCTACGCGTGCTTCGACGTTGCTACTGCCTCGGAGGAGCAATCCATCCTGGCAATTAACCGCAACGGCCAGCCGCTCGAGGTGCACCTCGGCGCGCCGGTGCGCGCGCGTGTGGAGTCCAACCACGGCTACAAGGCGGTGAAGTGGGTGTCCAAGATCGCCTGGATTCATGACTATGCCGACTACGGCGACGGACGCGGAGGCACCCGTGAGGATTCGGCCCTGCAGGCCTTCAACGGGCGCATCTAAAAGACCTTAAGGGTAGCCGAGTACACTAACCGACATGTCGATTGTTTCTAGCTACTTTCAGGTCAGCGGCGTCAAGGATGACAATGACGTGCGCAAGGCCCTGCAGTCCCTGTATGACATCTTCGCTTCCCACGGTCTGGGCCAGGCCACGTTTGAGATCACCGATGCCGAACACGCACAGCTGGTGGTCAAGCACAAAGCGGACGTCGAGCCCTCGGTGGACGTGATGAATGAGGCGCTGGCGAAGGCCGGTGACTATCGGATCGTGGCCTAAGGCCTAGGCTCAGGCCTGAGCCAGAGAGGGGGACTCAGGGCCACGCGACGGGGGAGGAGCCGACGGCATCGTGGGAGATGTCGTCGATGCCGTGGAGGATGTGCTTGAGGCTGCGTCCGAGGGCGGAGACCAGTTGGACGTCGGAAAGCCCGGCGCCCGTCATCACCACGTAGTCCACGCGGACCTGGAGCCCATCCACGTTGGAGTGACAGTACGCCGAGGCTGAGCCGTTGGCGCGGTTCCAGTCGTTACAGATGAGAAAGATCTTGGAGAAGTCGCTGCCCTCCAGGTTGGGGTCCCAGTGGCCCTTGATGATGAGGCTGGGCCCAGAATCGAGGGCGAAGGCAAACAGGACGTCGTTGATCCAGGCGAAGATGGCGTCCTCGGACTCTGCCTGAAAGCGGCTGATTCCCAGGGAGGGGAGCATGTCCTTGAGGCGGGAAATGCTGACTTCGCGCACCGGATCCTCGGCCTCCTCAGCCTCCGCGGTGCTGCCGGATGCCGTGTCTTCCGGCTCGTCGAGGCTGCCGGGCAACGGGGCGGGGCGCTGGTGGCGCAGCCCAGGGAAGTGCGCGGCGAGCTCTTCTAGGTACGCTTCCGCGTTGTAGAGCGCCGGCAGGGTTGCCGCGGCAAGCTGCGCGGTATCCGGCTCGTTGTGCACCACGAAGAAGGAATGGCCCCACACCTTCACCGCGGTGGGGTGGTCGTAATCGAGCACGAGCTGGGGCGAGAGGCAATCGTGGTTCCAGTCGTTGACAAACTCACTGAGCTCCGGAATTTCCCCGAAACCCAGGGCGCGGTAGTGCGTGGTGCACAGCCGCAGAATGGAGTCACCTTCGCTGTCTATCCGGATGCGCGTTTCCCCGAGCGGCGGGTGGGGAAGGACCAGTTCCTGATCGGTAACCCGGAGGCAGTCGAAGTCCTCACGGAGGGCTAGCTGTTCCACGCGGTGGAGCAGAGCGGGATGCTGTGGGGTGTGCTGGCCGTCGGCGTCGTTATACATCTCGCCGCCTCTCTACACCGTCCGTTGGTGCGTGAATGTATCAGTAATTGCCCATTCTATAGCCTGTACCGTGGGGCTCGCTGGCTTTTTGGCGCGGATATGGTAATGATTGTTATAGGATATCGCGCATAATATACACAGTGTGAAGAAATAGTGTGGAAGACTCGAACCGAAGGGGCCTACAGCATGCTACAGACCATTGACCTGCGGGGGCAGACCCTCAGCACGTCCCGCTTGCGGCGCGTGCTGCCGCGCGGCGGCACCGACGTGTCCTCCGTGATGGGGACCGTGACCCCGCTGGTTGAGCAGGTGCGCACGGGAGGGGTGGCAGCGGCGCTGGACTACGGACAGCGCTTCGACGGAGTGCGCCCTGCAGCGATGCGCGTGAGCTCTAAGGATGTGGAAAAGGCCGCCGCGGAGCTTGATCCCACGGTGCGCGCGGCCATTGAGGAATCCATTGCTCGGGTGCGCGCGGTGCATGCGGATCAAAAGCCGGCTGCGCACACCACCTCGCTTGCCCCGGGCGCCACGGTGACCGAGGTCTTTCGCCCCATTGAGCGCGTAGGCCTCTACGTGCCCGGCGGTAAGGCGGTCTACCCATCCTCGGTCATCATGAACGCCGTACCCGCCCAGGAGGCGGGCGCGGAAGCGATGGTGGTGGCGTCGCCCCCGCAGAAGGAATTCGGGGGACTGCCGCACCCGACGGTCTTGGCCACCTGTCACATCCTAGGCGTCGATGAAGTGTGGGCCGTCGGCGGGGCGCAGGCCATTGCGCTGCTGGCCTACGGCGACGATGCGCCTGCCACCGGGGAGGAGGCACTGGACCCGGTAGACATGATCACTGGGCCGGGAAACGTCTTCGTGGCCGCCGCCAAGCGCGCAGTGCGCGGCGTAGTGGGCACGGACGCCGAGGCCGGGCCGACGGAGATTGCCGTCATTGCGGACGACTCCGCGGACCCCGTATTCGTGGCCTTGGACCTGATTTCCCAGGCGGAGCACGATCCAATGGCGGCCTCGGTGCTCATCACGGCCTCGCCGCAGTTGGTGCAGGCGGTCGACGCCGAAGTGGAGCAGCGCTACACAGCCACCGCCAACGCTGAACGGGCCGCGGAGGCGCTGCGCGGGGAGCAATCGGGCATCGTGCTTGTCGACGATATCGATGCCGCCATCGCCGTGGCGGACGCCTACGCCGCCGAGCACCTCGAGGTGCACACCGTCGATGCCCGCGCGGTGGCCGAGCGCATCCGCCATGCTGGGGCCATCTTCGTCGGTGACTACTCGCCGGTCCCGCTCGGGGACTACACGGCCGGCTCGAACCACGTGCTGCCGACCTCTGGGACCGCGCGGTTTAGCGCGGGGCTATCCACCCACACGTTCCTGCGCCCAGTCAACATCATTGAGTACGACCGCGTCGCGCTGGGGGAGGTGGCGGACAACGTCATTGCGTTCGCCAAGGCTGAGGCGCTGCCCGCGCACGGCGAGGCCATCGCGGCCCGCTTCACCGGCGCTCGTTCAACCAAGGAGGCATAGTCCGTGACTGACCTGAATCAACTGCCGCTGCGGGAGGAGCTGCGCGGGCGCAGCGCCTACGGCGCTCCCCAGCTCACCGTGACCAACCAGCTCAACACCAACGAAAATCCCTACCCGCCGTCGGAGGCGCTGGTGGCGGACCTCGTCAAGGCTGTGGAGAAGCACGCGCGTGAGCTTAACCGCTACCCGGAGCGCGACGCCGTGGCACTGCGCACCGCCCTTGCCAGCTACGTGACGGACCAGACCGGAGTGCCGGTCACCGCGGATAATGTGTGGGCAGCCAACGGCTCAAACGAGGTGCTCCAGCAGCTGCTCCAGGCCTTCGGCGGCCCGGGGCGCACGGCGCTGGGGTTTACGCCGAGCTATTCCATGCACCCCATTCTCAGCGCCGGAACGCAGACCGAATTTCTCGCCTGCCCGCGCGATGCGGACTTCCGCATCGATGAAGATGCTGCGCTGGCTGCCGTGGCAGAGCACCGCCCGGACGTCATTTTCATCACCACGCCGAACAACCCCACGGGGGACGTTACCCAGCTGGAGCTGGTGGAAAAGATAGTTCAAGCCGCGCCGGGCATCGTCATCGTGGACGAGGCCTACATGGAATTTTCCGCCTCCCCGTCCGCCACCACGCTGCTGGAGAAGTACCCCACACAGCTGGTGGTATCCCGCACGATGTCGAAGGCCTTCGACTTCGCAGGCGCGCGCCTGGGCTACTTCGTGGCGGACCCGGCGTTCGTAGAGGCCGTCATGCTGGTGCGCCTGCCGTATCACCTCTCGGTGCTCACCCAGGCCGCCGCTATCGTGGCGCTCGAGCACAAGGAAGATACCCTGCGCACCGTGGCGAAGCTCTCCGCCGAGCGGGACCGCGTGGTGGAACGCCTGCGTGAGCTGGGGTATTACGTGGTACCTAGCGAGTCGAACTTCGTGTGCTTTGGCCGCTTTACGGACCCGCATGTGGTGTGGCAGCAGTTCCTGGACCGCGACGTTTTGATTCGGGATAACGGGGTACCGGGCCTGCTGCGCGCCACGGTTGGGCTGCCGGAAGAAAACGATGCCTTCCTTTCTGCGGCGCAAGCGCTAGCGGATACAGTAGACATGGTGCACTAGCGAAGCAGCGGCTTCGCACGTGCGTGCCGCACATCCCCACATCTGCGAAGGAGGAGAGCACGACGATGAGTGTCGACGGAGCCACTACTCAGGACTATTCGCCCAGCGTCCGAAAGGGCCGCGTTGAACGCGCTACGGCGGAAACCAGGATCGTAGCGGAGATCAACCTGGACGGAACCGGCCAGGCTGATATCTCCACCGGTCTGCCGTTCTTCGACCACATGCTGACCGCGCTGAGCACGCACGGCGCTTTCGACCTCACCGTCCGCGCGGAGGGCGATGTGGAGATTGACGCTCACCACACCGTGGAGGACACCGCGATTGTCCTGGGCCAAGCCTTCCGGGAGGCGTTGGGGGATAAGGCGGGCATCCGCCGCTTCGGTTCCCAGCTGTTGCCCATGGATGAGACCCTGGTGGAGGCCGTCGTGGATATTTCCGGGCGCGCATACTTTGTCATGAATGGGGAGCCGGAGAATCTGCAGTGGCAGGTCATCGGCGGGCACTACGCCACGGTGATCAACCGGCACTTCTTTGAAACTTTTGCCACCCACTCGGCCACGACTCTGCACGTCAATGTCCGCTACGGGCGCGACCCGCACCACATCACCGAGGCCGAGTACAAGGCTGTGGCCCGCGTACTGCGTCAGGCAACTGAGCGCGATCCGCGCATAATTGGCATTCCGTCGACGAAGGGAGCACTCTAAACCACAATGAATATCTTGGTTCTCGTACTTTTCCTCGTTGCCGGTTTACTGGTGGGCGGCGCCTGGTCCGCCTATCAGAACGGCTCTAAGTTCATGACCGTGGTCGCCGGCGTGCTGGCCGCAGTGACGGTCGCAGCGGCGCTGGCCTGGTTGCTGGACATCTTCTCTGCAGGGACGGCGGCGAAATGAGCGGCACGGCTTCCACGAACCCAAAGAGCGTGTGGGCGGTAGCCGGCTTCAAGGAGACGATGATTGCGGTCGTCTCCGCCTTCGGCGCGTGGTCGGTGCTGCTGCCCGTGGTGCCGCTGGCGGTTCTAGACGCCGGTGGCACCGCTACTCTGGCGGGCGCGACGACGGGTGTGTTCATGCTGGCCACGGTGCTCACGCAGATGCTGACGCCGATGCTGTTGCGCCAGTGGGGATACCGGCCGGTCATGGCCATGTCTGCGTTGCTGCTGGGCGTTCCGGCCTTGGGGCATATGCTGGGCGACGCCGCCCCGATCGCCCTAGGCTTCTCCGCGCTGCGCGGCATCGGCTTTGGCGCACTGACCGTCTCAGAAAGCGCCCTCATCGGCGAAATTTCTCCTCGCCGCCTGCTGGGCAAGGCCACCGGCATTTTCGGCCTCTGCGTCGGCGCTGCCCAGATGGCCTTCTTGCCGGTCGGCGTGGCCATCGCTGGGGCAGTGGGGTATAACGCCGTATACCTGCTGGCCGCGGCCCTAGGCTTGCTGGGTTTTGGCACCAGCGTGCTGGTGCCCAAGATTAAGGCGGCGCCGCTGGGCTCGTCGGACCCCGCGGATACTACGCCGCGCGCACCCATGTGGAAGCTTGTCCTCGTGCCGGCTTTGGCGCTCACGAGCTTCTCGGTGAGCTACGGCGTGGCCTCGAACTTTATCTCTCCGGCTGTGCGAGAGCTCGACCCGGAGCGCGGCGCCGTCTTGGGCGGACTCATGCTCTCCGTCATCGGCGGATCCGGCATGATCGCCCGCTACATTGCCGGCGTGGTGGCAGACCGCGCGGGCCAACCTGGCACGCTGATGATCCCGGCACAGGCCTTCACCGTCGTCGGCGTGGGGCTCATTGCCGCGGTGCTGAATCAGCAGTGGCCGGTGTGGTGGCTGGTGCTGGGCGCCGTTCTCTACGGCGCGGGCTTCGGCATTGTCCAGAACGAGGCCTTGCTGTCCATGTTTGACCGGCTTCCGCGTGAGCGGCTGTCTGAAGGCTCGGCGGTGTGGAACATCTTCTACGACGGCGGCACGGGTCTGGGCTCCACGGTCCTGGGCGGGGTCGTGGCACTGACCGGATACGACGGGGCGTTTGCCACCGGCGCTGCCATCATCGCGCTGGGCCTGCTCATGACGCTGGCAGACCGAGCGCTTGGCAAGACTCGCGTGAGCGAGACCAACGATATTAAAACCCGACTCCGCAGGATTCGACAGCGAAAGGCCTAGTTACATGACAGTAAAGAAGATCGCGCTGCTGGATTATGGCGCGGGAAACGTGCGCTCCGCCGTGCGCGCCCTCGAGCGCGTGGGCGCAGACGTCACCGTGACCCAGGATCCGGCCGTGGCCGTGGAGGCGGACGGCCTCCTGGTACCCGGCGTGGGCGCCTTCGCGCACTGCATGGAGGGCCTCAAAGCCGTGCAGGGCCCGCGCATTATTGGCCAGCGTCTGGCCGGTGGGCGGCCGGTCCTAGGCATCTGCGTGGGCATGCAGGTCCTCTTCGATTCGGGCGCCGAGCACGGCGTGGAGACCGCCGGATGCGGTGAGTGGCCGGGAAGCGTCGAAAAGCTGCACGCAGACATACTGCCGCACATGGGGTGGAACACGGTGGACATCCCCGACAACAGCCGGATGTTCGCGGACATCGACCCCGAGGACCGGTTCTACTTCGTCCACTCCTACGCCGCGCGCCGCTGGGAGCTCGACACTGAAATTACCGAGCCGCCTAAGGTGGCGTGGGCGGACTACGGCGGGGACCGCTTCGTGGCCGCCGTGGATAATGAGACACTGTGGGCCACCCAGTTCCACCCGGAAAAGTCCGGGGACGTGGGCGCACAGTTGCTGAAGAACTGGATCGCAACGCTCTAAAAGCGTGGCAGAATGCTCTGTTGCATTCGTTGACCCGGATTTTCCGAAAGGTAGACTACACACCATGAGCTTTACAGTGTTGCCCGCGGTCGACGTCGTCGATGGCCAGGCGGTCCGCCTGGACCAAGGCGAGGCCGGAACCGAGAAGTCCTATGGCTCCCCGCGTGAGGCGGCCCTGACCTGGCAGTCCCAGGGCGCGACGTGGCTGCATGCGGTGGATTCTGGACGCCGCCTTCGGCCGCGGCTCCAACCACGAGTTGCTTGCGGAAATCACCACAAGCGTCGATCTGCAGGTGGAGCTGACCGGCGGGATTCGAGACGACGAATCCCTGGCCCGGGCGCTGGCCACCGGCGCGCGCCGCGTGAACATCGGAACCGCCGCGCTGGAGAACCCGGAATGGATCGCCCGCGTGCTGGCGGAACACGGGGACCGCATCGCAGTGGATCTGGCGGTGCGCGAGGTCGACGGCGAATGGCGCACCCAGGGCAATGGGTGGGTCTCCGACGGGGGCGACCTGTGGGAGGTGCTCGAGCGCCTCGACTCCGCCGGATGCACGCGCTTCGTGGTCACTGATGTGTCCAAGGACGGAACGCTGAAAGGACCGAACATTGAGCTGCTGCGTGAGGTTGCTGCGGCGACCGACGCCGCAATCACCGCCTCCGGGGGAATCTCCACTCTGGAGGATCTCCGCAGCCTCGCCCTGTACGAGAACGAGGGAATCGACTCCGCCATTGTGGGCACAGCGCTGTATGAGAAGCGCTTCAGCATGGAGGAGGCCCTAGCCGCAGTCTCCGAGGTCACCCCGCTGCCGGCCGAGGACTACATTGACCCGATCGAGGAGGTCTAAGCCATGTCAGACAATGCTTTTCAGGCTTCCCAGGCTTCCCAGGCCGGTGGACACGGCGGACTGTCGGATCCGCGGGAACTCGTCGCTTTCGCCGAAGCCGTCGTGGACCAGGTCGATGACCTCTTCCGCTCCGGCCTAGGCGCCCCGCCCGCCCGATTTAAGGGTGAGGGCGACTTTGCCACGGAGGTCGACCTGCAGATTGAGCAGCACCTGCGCCAGACACTGACCCAGCTGACCGGCATCCCAGTCTACGGCGAGGAATCCGGCGGCAGCCTGGAGGAGACCGTATGGGTCGTTGACCCCGTTGACGGCACCGCTAACTACTCCGCCGGCAACCCCTGCTGCGGCATCCTGGTCTCGCTGCTGCACGAGTCCAAGCCCGTCGTTGCGGTCGCGGATTTTCCGCTGCTGGGCCGGCGCGTGGTGGCCGCTGAAGGCATGCCGCTGCGCTCCAGCGGTGGACCCGCCACCGGTTTCGGCGGTGGGGAAGAAGCCTTCGGATTCGACGAGGGGCGCGGCCACGTCGGCTGCTCGTCGCACCTGCCCACCGCGCTTTTCGACGACTTGCGTGAGACCGGCCTGCGCCCGCGCATGACCGGCTCCGTGGGCTTAGATAACGCCTTTGTGGCTCAGGGTGTTTTCGACGGCGCGGTAAACTTTTCGCCGCATCCGTGGGACAACGCCGTCGGCGCGCTCATCATCAAGTCTGCTGGCGGGCGAGTGAGCGACCCCGACGGTAACGAGTGGACTGCGGCGTCGAAGGGCCTGGTCGCGGGCACCCCGCAGGTCCATGACACCATCCTGGACGCCATCGCGCGTAACCCGCACGGGCGCCGCTAACGGTGCTAGCCTCTCGCGTCTGCGATTAGCCGCTTCCTGTTTCCCAATCCCACAGATCCCATAGAGGGGAGAGTCACCATGGCGCTTGCCGTGCGCGTAATCCCGTGCCTCGATGTCGACCACGGACGAGTGGTCAAGGGCATCAACTTTGATAACTTGCGCGATGCCGGGGACCCGGTTGAGTTGGCCGCCCGCTACGACGAGCTGGGCGCTGATGAACTCACCTTTTTGGATGTCTCCGCCTCCAAGGACGGGCGGGGAACCATGCTTGACGTGGTCAAGCGCACGGCCGACCAGGTTTTCATCCCGCTCACCGTGGGCGGGGGCGTGCGCTCCGTTGAGGACGTGCGGGAATTGCTGCATGCCGGGGCCGACAAGGTCTCGGTGAATTCCTCCGCCATCGCGCGGCCGGAGCTGCTGCGTGAGCTGGCGGACGTGTTTGGCTCGCAATGTATCGTGCTGTCCGTGGACGCCCGCCGCGCGGCCGACTATCCCAGCGGATTTGAGGTCACCACGCACGGCGGCACGCAGGCGGCAGGCTTGGACGCCGTGGAGTGGGCGCGCCGCGGGGAAGAATTGGGAGTCGGTGAAATCCTGCTCAATTCGATGGACGGCGACGGCACGAAGAAAGGCTTCGACATCGAGCTCATCACCGCCGTGCGCGAGGTGATGTCTGTCCCTGTCATCGCCTCCGGTGGGGCGGGCGCGGCCGCAGACTTCCCGCCGGCCATCGCCGCCGGCGCGGATGCCGTACTGGCAGCCAGCATCTTCCACTTCGGTGAGGTAGAAATCTCCGCCGTCAAGCAAGAACTTAGTGCCGCCGGCTACGAGGTGCGCGCATGACTGACAACGCCACAGCTGCGGAGCTGGTAGGCACGTATGAGCTCGACCGCGAGATAGCCGCGCGCCTTAAGCGCAATGCGGCCGGACTGGTCCCCGCCGTGGTCCAGGCCGAGACCGGTGAGGTTCTCATGCTGGCCTGGATGGATGACCATGCATTGGCGTACACGCTGGCAACGCGCCGCGGGACCTACTACTCCCGGTCCCGGCAGGAGTACTGGATCAAGGGGCTGACCTCAGGACATACCCAGGAAGTGCGCGGCGTGCGCCTCGATTGCGATGGCGATACCATCTTGCTGACCGTGCGGCAGTCAGGGGGCGCCTGCCATACCGGGGACCGCACCTGCTTCGATGCCGATGACTTGTTGGGAGAGGATAACAATGGCTAGGCGCATAGGGCCGATTCTGATGCTGGTGGGCGCCATTGTGCTGTGGCTGTCCTCCCGCATGACGTGGGTGAAGGCAGCGGTAGAGGATGACAAGGCCGGCTCCAGCGTGGCGGAGCTGTCTGGCTCGCTGTGGTCGCTCGAGCTCATCGCGTTGACCGTGGTGATTCTGGCAGGCAGCGTTGCAGCGCTGGCTGTGCGGCGCACCGCCCGGCGGATCGTGTCCGGCTTGACGGCCCTCGCCGCGGCGGGCGTGGCATGGCGCCCGCTTACGCTGCTTACCGCCGGTCCTGCGGCCGAGCGCGCCCAGGAGCTTCTGCAGGGCGGCACGAACGATACGTCGGTGGATGCGACGTCCATCTCCGACTGGGCCTCGGTGCTCAGCGCCGATACGCAGGCGGCCGGTCCGGCGGTGGCCCTTGTGGGGGCTGCCGTGGCCCTGTTCGGCGCGGTGATGGTGGCCAGCAACCCGGGCACTGACAAGCCACGTTCGGCAAAGTACGAGACGCCGGCGGTGCGCCAGGAGCGCCTCCGCGAGGACTTGGAGAATTCGCAGGATTCCGGGCGCGTGATGTGGGATGCGCTGGACGCGGACATCGATCCGACCGATACGGCGGCCCCGCGCACGGACGGCCCCGCGGGCCGTGAGTAGGCACTCCGCCTGCCCCCGGATTTCCGGTGCGGGCCGTGCGCGCGCTAGCCTAAGTGTGATCTCAATCGCCATCCATGTCGCCCTTGTGAGTTTCCCTTCCGGAGGGAGGTGCTGATGCCCACCCCGATCGCTGTTGACCATCTTGTAGCAGGCGTGCTTGCCGACGTCGCCGCGCGCGAAGCCCGCGTGTCCTTTAAGGAGGTCAAGGCGCGCTCCCGGGACATGGAGGCACCCCGCGATGCCGCCGCCGCATTGTTGCGCCCCGGGTGCTCCATCATCACCGAAATTAAGCGCGCGGTTCCCTATGCCGGGGAAATTGCGCACCTGTCCAGCCCGCACTCGGTGGCCACAATGGCGCACGATCTCGAAGAAGCAGGCGTCCACCTCATGGCCTGCCAGACGGACCGGCGGCGTTTCCACGGCTCGCTCGAGGACATGCGGGTGGCACGGGCTGCGGTGGATCTACCGATGATCTGCCGCGACATCATCGTCGACCCCTACCAGATCCACGAGGCCCGCTGCTATGGCGCCGACGCCATTCCTTTGCAGGTGGAGCTGCTGGATCAGGCCCGCCTGGAGTCGCTGCTGGACCGGGTGGAATCCTTAGGCATGACCGCGATCCTGGAGGTGCGCAACTGCGCCGAGGTGGATCGGGTGATTAAGGCGGGTGGAACCGTCGTGGCCGTCAATGCATGGTCTTTGGCCTCTGATGCTATTCATCGGGAGGCCTTTTCTACTATCTCCCCGGGGCTGCCGGAATCCATCACGCGGATTGCCGTGGGAGGGGTTAACAACCCGCGCAACGTGCTGTCCTACGCCGCGCACGGGGCGGATGCCATCATGGTGGGGGAATCCGTGATGGCGGCGCAGGACCCGATGGCGCTGGCGCGCTCGCTGGTGGCCGCCGGTCAGCACCCGGCCTGCCCGTCGCGCAAGACCTCTTAAGCCACACGAGCGCCGCCGCACTGCGCGTGCGTTGTCGAAGTTGTACTTTTCAGGCACACTATTTTTCGTGCAGATTTACAACCTGGCTAACATTCCCTCCCCGCCACAAGGCGTGTGGCACCTTGGACCGCTGCCGATTCGTGCCTACGCCCTGTGCATCATCGCCGGCATTCTCGTCGCGATGTGGATGACAGTGCGGCGCTACACCGCCCGCGGCGGCAACGCGGACGTGGTGTGGGACGCGGCCATCGTGGTGATCCCCGCCGGCATCGTGGGCGGGCGCCTCTACCACGTCATCACGGACAACGATAAGTACTTCTGTTCCACGTGTGATCCCATCGATGCTCTCAAGATCACTAACGGCGGCTTGGGCATCTGGGGTGCCGTGGCGCTGGGTGCAATTGCCTTGTGGGTGATGTTTAAGGTCAAGCGCATCCCGCTGGGCCCGTTCGCGGACGCCGTGGCGCCCGGGCTCATCCTGGCGCAGGCCATCGGGCGCTTGGGCAATTGGTTTAATCAGGAGCTCTACGGGCGAGAGACGGACGTGCCGTGGGCGCTGGACATCTACAATCGCGTCAACGCCAACGGTGACTACGCGCCCATCAGTGGCCGCTCTACCGGTGAGGTCCTGTTCTCGGTGCACCCGACGTTCCTGTACGAGCTGCTGTGGAACGTTGCGGTCTGCCTCTTCCTCCTATGGGCACACAAGGCGTGGAAGCTGGGCCACGGGCGCGTCTTCGCCCTCTATGTCGCCGGCTATACGTTGGGCCGCTTCTTTGTGGAGAACATGCGCGCCGACGAGGCCACCCACATCTTCGGGCTGCGCGTCAACGTGATTGTCTCCGTGGTCTGCTGTGTGGTGGCCCTCATCGTGTACTTCAGGCTTCCGAAGGGGCAGGAGACTCCGGCCGAGGTGGATCCGAGCAACGTGGCGGACACCGACGCTGCTCAAACGACCCCGCGCTAGCCCCTGGAAGGGGAGAGTAGCCCGGATCACAGAACTTTTTTGAGGGCCTGGAGCGGGCGGGGGGAGGCGTCGGCCAGCACTGCCCCATAAGCCCAGACATGCCCGGTCACGCCCGTTTGTGACCGAAAAGTGGTGGCGTGTTTGTTTGCTTTGGCCGGGCCATAAGAGCCGCTGGAAACGATCCAATTGCGTTATTCAGTAGCCGAGACCAGCGAAGAGGGGTAGTTTGGGAACCGTTAGAAGCTCCCGATGTGAGTAAGGCATTCCATGTTGGATAGAAGAACCAAAATCGTTTGTACTCTGGGTCCCGCTGTGGCAAGCAAGGAGGGAATCCTGGGCTTGGTTGAGGCAGGTATGGACGTCGCACGTCTGAACATGTCTCACGGCGACCACGCAGATCACGAAGCGAACTACCGCTGGGTCCGCGAAGCCACCGATGAAACCGGCCACGCCGTGGGCGTCCTGGCTGACCTTCAGGGTCCGAAGATCCGTCTGGGTCGCTTCGTCAACGGTGAGGAGATGTGGAAGGACGGAGAAATCGTCCGCATCACCGTCGATGACATCGAAGGCACCCACGACCGTGTCTCCACCACCTACAAGGGCCTGGCCAAGGACGCCAAGCCGGGCGACCGCCTGCTGATCGACGATGGCAAGGTCGCCGTCGTGTGCAAGGAAGTCGAAGGCAACGACGTCATCTGTGAGGTCACCGAGGGTGGCCCGGTTTCCAACAACAAGGGCGTGTCCCTGCCGGGCATGGACATCTCCGTGCCGGCCCTGTCGGAGAAGGACATCGCTGACCTGCGCTTCGCCCTGAAGCTCGGCGTTGACATCATCGCCCTGTCCTTCGTCCGCTCCCCGGCGGATGTGGACAAGGTTCACGAGATTATGGATGAGGAAGGTCGCCGCGTTCCGGTTATTGCCAAGCTGGAGAAGCCGGAGGCTGTCGATGCCCTCGAGTCCATCGTGCTGGCCTTCGACGCCATCATGATTGCCCGTGGTGACCTCGGCGTGGAGGTGCCGCTGGAGCAGGTTCCGCTGTTCCAGAAGCGCGCCATCCAGATCGCTCGCGAGAACGCTAAGCCGGTCATCGTGGCAACCCAGATGCTGGATTCCATGATTTCCAACCTGCGCCCGACCCGTGCAGAGGCTTCCGACGTGGCCAACGCTGTGCTCGACGGCGCAGATGCCGTCATGCTCTCCGGCGAGACCTCCGTGGGTATCGACCCGCAGAACGTTGTGCGCACCATGTCTAAGATTGTGCAGCACGCCGAGCAGGGCAGCTCCGTGCCGCCGCTGACCCACGTGCCGCGCACCAAGCGCGGTGTGGTGTCCTACTCCGCACGCGATATCGCAGAGCGCCTCAACGCCAAGGCTATCGTCGCCTTCACCACCTCCGGCGACACCGCTAAGCGCGTCGCCCGCCTGCACTCCCAGCTTCCGCTGCTGGCATTCACCCCGAACCCGGCCGTTCGCTCGCAGCTGGCCCTGACCTGGGGTGCAGAGACCTTCCTCAGCCCTGAGGTCAAGTCCACCGATGACATGATGGAAGCCATCGATGAGGCGCTGCTGGGCATGGATAAGTACGAGGAAGGCGACATGATTGTCGTCATCGCTGGTACTCCTCCGGGAATCTCTGGCAACACCAACATGATTCAGGTTCACCAGCTCGGTCTGGCCGTCCAGCAGAAGTAAGTCACACTTCCTTCGGAACAACAGCGCCGCCGCTGCCTCGCTTGAGAGGCCGCGGCGGCGCTTGTTGGTTTTACTGTACCGTTCTTAGGCCGGCTCACGGGAAGAGCTGAAAAAAGGGGCGGTTGATGGCAACCGCCCTCATGCGATGCTCCCCTAGGGAGGCAGAGATACTACTTGGCCGAGATAGGCGTCGGGGCCAGCTTCCAGACCTCGTTGGCGTAGTCCGCGATGGTGCGGTCGGAAGAGAAGCGGCCGGAGTAGCAGATGTTCAGCCACGCCTTCTTGGCCCAAGCCAGCTCGTCCGCGTCATAATCGGCGGCCATGCGGTCACGCGTCTCGCGGTAGTCCGCGAAGTCACCCAGGACGTAGTAGGTGTCCTGTGCGTCCTCGCCGAAGCCATCGAGCAGGGAGGAGCGCAGGTCACCGAACATGCCGTTGTTTTCCGCGCCCAGGGTGCCGTCGGTAAAGGCATCGAGCACGCGGGACAGGCCGGGCACGCTGTTGTAGAGCTCGCCCGGGTTGTATTCGGCGCGCAGCTGCGGGATCTCCTCGTTGCGGGCGCCGAAGATGTAGGCATTCTCTTCGCCCACAGCCTCGACGATCTCCACGTTGGCGCCGTCCATGGTGCCCAGGGTGAGAGCGCCGTTCATCATGAACTTCATATTGGAGGTACCGGAGGCCTCCTTGCCGGCCACCGAAATCTGCTCGGAGACGTCCGCTGCCGGGATGATGTGCTCGGCGGGGGAGACGTTGTAGTTCTCCACAAAGGCCACGTGCAGAATGTCCTTGGTTGCCGGATCGTTGTTGACCAGCTCGCCGACGGTGTTGATGAACTTGATGATGGCCTTGGCGCGGACGTAGCCCGGGGCGGCCTTGGCGCCGAAGATGAAGGTGCGCTTCGGCACGGATTCGCCATCGACCTTGACGCGGAAGTACAGGTCCAGGATGTACAGCGCGTTCATGAGCTGGCGCTTGTACTCGTGGAGGCGCTTGATCTGGACGTCGAAGATAGAGTCCGGATCGACCGTCTCGTTCTGGTGGGACTCGATCCAGGTGGCGAAGTCCTGCTTGTTGGCGCGCTTGATGTTGATGAGCTGGCGCAGGACCTTCTCGTCCTCAGCCAGCGGGGCGAGCTTGGCCAACTGCGTGAGGTCGGTAACCCAGTCATCGGAGCCAGCCTGCTCCGTCAGCAGCGCGGACAGGCGCGGGTTGCACATGCGCAGCCAGCGGCGCGGGGTGACGCCGTTGGTCTTGTTGTTGAACTTCTCCGGCCACAGCTCGTGCCACTCGGAGAGGGTATCGGCCTTGATGATCTCGGTGTGCAGTGCTGCCACGCCATTGATGGAGTAGGCGGCGTAGCAGGCGATCCAGGCCATGTGGACGTGTCCGTCGGAGACCGGAGCCATGTAGTCGATGCGGCCCTGATCGAGCCCACGCTGCGCCATGTCCTCGCGGAAGCGGCGGTCAATCTCCTCCACCAGCTGCCAGATGCGCCAGAACAGCTTCTGGAAGATGGAGACCTCCCAGCTCTCCAGGGCCTCTGCCAGGACCGTGTGGTTGGTGTAGGCGAAGGTCTCGGTGACAACCTTCCAGGCCTCGTCCCAGCCCATCCCGTGCTCGTCGAGAAGCAGGCGCAGCAGTTCCGGAATGGCAAGCACCGGGTGGGTGTCATTGAGCTGGATGCAGTTGTACTTGGCAAAGCCGGTGAGATCCTCGCCGTGGTGCTCAATGTAGTTGTCAATCATCTGCTGCAGTGACGCAGAGACGAAGAAGTACTGCTGACGCACACGGAGGACCTTGCCCTCGTACGTGGTGTCATTGGGGTAGAGGACGCGGCAGATGTCCATGACGCGCTCGCGGTCCACGATGGCCTCGGTAAAGCGCTGGGAGTTAAACGCGTCATAGTCGAACTCGTTGATGGGTTCAGACTTCCACAGGCGCAGGGTGCCGACGTTGTCGGTGCCGTAGCCGGTGATCGGCATGTCATAGGGGATGGCGCGCACGTCCATGTCGTCGAAGTGGACCAGGCGCTGCTCGGAGGCGCGGCGAATGACAAAGTCGTAGCCGTTTTCCATCCAGGCATCCGGCTCCTCGTGCTGGAAGCCGTTGTCGAAGCTCTGACGGAACAGACCGTAGCGGTACAGCAGGCCGTAGCCGGTCACCGGGTAGTCCTGGGTGACGGCGGAGTCAAGGAAGCACGCGGCGAGGCGGCCCAGGCCACCGTTGCCCAAGGCGGCATCGTGCTCGGCCTCGAGAACATCCGCGAGCTCGTGGCCGGCGGCTTGCGCGGCGGCGCGGGCGTCATCGACCAAGCCGACGTTGGTCAGGTTATTGAGCAGCGCGCGACCCTGCAGGAACTCAGCGGAGAAGTAGTGCTGCTGGCGCGCGGCCGCGTAGGCGCGGCGGGTGGCCTCCCAATTATCGGCGATCTGCTCCATGACGGAGGATGACAAGCCGGACCAGAACTTGCGGTTCGAGGCAGAAGGCGGGGTCACGCCGGCAGCGGCGCGAACGTGCCCGGGAACAGCGGTCTGAAAATCGGAATGCTGTGGCTGGCTCATGAAAAGTCCTTACAGTTGAGCGGAAAACAAAATCCAACTCTCAAGAGTAACCAGTTCAGGCACGGCCTGCAGAATGGTGAAAGGCTCCAGTAGTGGGCCGAACTAGTCCGCGCTGCGCCCCAGGAAGGACAGCACCGCGGCAGCACCCGCGCGGGTCGCGGAGTCCATCGTGGGGGCGTAGTCCGGTAGGAACGTGGACTGGTGGTTGACCGGCGGATTATCGCGTTGATCCTCTGGGGTGCAGCCGACAAACCAGAAGTTGTACGGCACGCCCCAGGCCTGCGGGAGATAGCAGAAATCCTCCGAAACTGTGGCGGGTTCCGCTGTGACAGATAGCTCGCCGAAGACGTCGTCGAAGGCGGCGCGCACGGTGCTGTGCACGGCGTCGTCGTTATCCGTGACCTCCCCGTGTGCGTAGTACTCGAAGGTGGGCTCGGCCGGGCAGCCGGAGGCCACGCACTCCGCGCGCACCATGCGCTCCAGTGACGCGTAGACGCGCTGGGCCAGCTCAGGCTTGTAGTAGCGGGTGTTGAGGACGAGCTCGGCGCTGTCCGGGATGATGTTGTTCTTGTCGCCCGAATGCAGCTCGCCGACGGAGATGACGAAGAAGTCGTGCGGGGCGACCTCGCGGCCCACGATGGCCTGCAGGCGGGTGACCACCATGGCGGCGACATAGGACGGATCGATTGCCTCGTGCGGCATGGAGGCATGCGCGGAGCGGCCGGTGATGTGGATGCGCAGCGAATCGCAGCCGGCCAGAATCGGGCCGGCGACGGACTGGACCTGGCCGGCGGGGCCGGGCATGACGTGCTGGCCCAAGCAGACGTCGGGCTTCGGCACGCGCTCGGTGAGGCTATCCGCCACCATGTACTTCGCGCCCATGGAGGACTCCTCAGCGGGCTGGAAGAGGGCCAGGAAAGTGCCCTGCCAGGACTCCCGGTGGGCGTCGATAAGCGCGCAGGCGCCCAGCAGCGCGGTGGTGTGGACGTCGTGCCCGCAGGCATGCATGGCGCCGTTCGTGGCGGCGAACTCGACGCCGGTCTCCTCAGTCACCGGCAGGCCGTCGAAGTCCGCGCGCATCAATGCAGTGGGGCCGTCGCCGTTGCGGAAGATGGCTACCATGCCAAAGCCGCCGATGCCCGTGACCACCTCGCAGTCGTAGGACTTTAGCTGCTCCAGGATGCGCCCGGCGGTGCGCTCCTCCTCGTGGGAGAGCTCCGGGTGGGCGTGCAGGTCCTCATAGAAGGCGCGTTGCCAGCTCAGGTCGACCGAGCCGGCCGTGAGTAGGTGCGCGAGCGCCGGGTTAACTGTGGGATCTGCCATAGTCCTCATCCTTTAACTTAGGGTAGGGTTACCTTCATGCCAATGATTCAGTTTGACGTTCTAGTGCCGGATGACCACGCGGAGCGGGTGGCCGAAATCTTTTCAACCGCAACGCACAAGCTCGTGGACAACGGTTCGCTAGCCTCCGCCGACGTTACTCGCGTGGCGGAGCCCACGATTCCGGAGGGGCTGGAGGAGCAGCTGCGCCAGACCTACCGCGACGAGCATGAGGACCGCGACCTCGAGGGTGCGCACGTGCACCGCTACGCCATTGAAGTCACGGGGGTTACCGGGTCTGTCAATCAGCTCACCATGGTGCTCTCCCGCCTGCTCACTCCCCACGCAGTACTGCCCAAGGACCACGTTCTGCTCGAGGACGAGGTGGCCCATGAGCGCCCCGCCATCTTCCCGTGGGCGGTGCAGGTTAACCCCTAGGCGGTGGCACGTCGGGGGAGTGCCTAACCGCGGGGCAGGGACTGAATGAAATCTTCGGTGAGGCGCGCGGCGGCGTCGCTAAGCTGCTGCGTCACAGTGTCTGCTGGCTCAAGCTGCTGCACCAGCGAGCCGTCCGGGGTGTCTTCCGTGACGGAGCCGGCGATGATGCCCAAGCGGGTGGGCTTGTCCGCTCCGGTGGGCTCCGCGGCGAGTTCTGCCACGGTGCCCACCACCTTGCCGGTCAGGGACTGCTCGTCAAAGCGGCCCTCGCCGGTGATGACGAGGTCCGCCTCGGCCACGCGTTCGGGCAGGCGGAGTGCCTCGGCCACGAAGCGTCCGCCCGGAACGACCTCGCAGTGCTCCTCGTTTCCCCACAGGGTGCGCGAGAGCCAGCTCAGTGCAATCGGTACGCCGCCGGCCGCGCCCATGAACGGCGCCTCCGGATCCGTTCCGGTGACCTCGCAGAGCTGCAACATCGCTCCGGCGAGGAGTGCTATCTGCTCGCCCTCGGCGCCCTTCTGGGGGCCGTACATGGTGGCGGCCTGTACGGGGACTGCGCGGGTATCGGTCACCAGCGTGTAGTCCAGCATGCCGGCCTTCATGTTGAGCTGGGCGGTGTCGATGTGGTCGAGGCGCACCAGGGGTGCGCCGCCCTTGGGGAGTGCATACCCGCGCGAGTCGTGCGCCGCCGCCCCGAGCGCTGCCAGAATACCTAGGCCGCCGTCGATGCTGGCGGTTCCGCCCAGCCCCAGCGTGATGCGGCGCGCGCCCCGGGCCTCGGCGTCGGCGATGAGCACGCCCGTGCCGTAGGAATCGGCGTGGAGGGGATCTAGGGCATCGGCCACGGCAGGCAGGCCGGTCGCCGCCGCGACGTCGATAAATGCCTCGTCGCCGACGAGCACGTAGCTGGCCTCGGTGAGCCTGCCCACGGCGTCGGTGGTGGGCAAGGTGATGGTCTGTCCCGGGGTGCCGCGCCGGGCCACGGCGGCGCTGGCGAGGACCTCCGCGGTGCCCTCCCCGCCATCGGCCATGGGGAGGGTGGTCACGGTCGCGTCAGGGAAGGAGCCTGCCAACGCGCGCCGTACGCCCAACGCAATCGCGGCGGCGGCTTCAGCGGCGGTGGCGGTGCCTTTAAACGAGTCTGGGGCAACGAGAATTCGCATGCCCACGAGTATATGGGGCCTCATCTGGCGGCTTAATTTCAGGGCGCTGAGCTGGGCGTGAGGAAGAAATCAGTACGCACGTCTTGCAATTTAGGTCAATTGATAGAAAACTAATCGGTGTTCATTGACTCACGTGGTGGTCTCGAGGCTACCGCAGCATGGAAGGATCGCAATGTCCATCGACCAGCAGATTTCTGACTATTACAGCAAGCTCCTCAAGCGTAATGCGGGCGAGCCGGAATTCCACCAGGCCCTGTCTGAGGTTCTGGATTCGCTCAAGATCGTCCTTAACAAGGACCCGCACTACGCTGACTACGGCTTGGTCGAGCGCCTCTGCGAGCCGGAGCGCCAGCTCATCTTCCGCGTGCCGTGGGTCGATGACAACGGCGATATTCAGGTCAACCGCGGCTTCCGCGTCCAGTTCAACTCCGCGCTCGGCCCCTACAAGGGTGGCCTGCGCTTCCACCCCAGCGTGAACCTGGGCATCATCAAGTTCCTCGGCTTCGAGCAGATCTTCAAGAACTCCCTGACCGGCCTGCCCATCGGCGGCGGCAAGGGCGGCTCCGACTTCGATCCGAAGGGCAAGTCCGACGCCGAGGTCATGCGTTTTTGCCAGTCCTTCATGACGGAGCTGCACAACCACATTGGTGAGTACCGCGACGTCCCGGCCGGTGACATCGGCGTGGGCGCCCGCGAGATTGGCTACCTCTTTGGCCAGTACCGCCGCCTGGAGAACAAGCACGAGTCCGGCGTGCTCACCGGCAAGGGCCTGACCTGGGGAGGTTCCCTCGTGCGTACCGAGGCCACCGGCTACGGCCTGGTGTACCTGACCTCCGAGATGATGAAGACCCACGGCGAGTCCTTCGATGGCGCCAAGGTCATCGTCTCCGGTTCCGGCAACGTGGCCATCTACGCAGCCGAGAAGGTCCAGCAGCTGGGCGGCACCGTCGTGGCCATGTCCGATTCCTCCGGCTACATCACCACCCCGAACGGCGTGGACCTAGAGCTGCTCAAGGACGTCAAGGAGGTCCGCCGCGAACGCATCTCCGCCTACGCCAAGGAAGCCGGCGAGGGCGTGGAGTACCACGCGGGCGGCAACGTGTGGGAGGTCCCCGCAGACGTGGCCCTGCCGTGCGCCACCCAGAACGAGCTGGACGGCGACGCCGCGAAGCTGCTGGCGGAGAACAAGGTGCGCTACGTTGCCGAGGGTGCGAACATGCCGTGCACCCCGGAGGCCGTGCACTACTTCCTCAACAACAACGTGGCCTTCGCGCCGGGCAAGGCAGCCAACGCCGGCGGTGTGGCAACCTCCGCGCTGGAGATGCAGCAGAACGCCTCGCGTGACTCCTGGTCCTTCGACTACACCGACCAGCGACTGCACGACATCATGTCCAACATCTTCAAAAACATTGACAAGACCTCCAAGGAATACGGCCTGGAGGGAGACTATGTGGCCGGCGCGAACATCGCGGGCTTCAAGAAGGTCGCGGACGCCATGCTGGCACAGGGCGTTATCTAAGCACACTTCCTAACGGCAATCCGACACGCTCTACCTCCCGCGGCATGGCCTGCGGGAGGTTTTCGCTGTACACACCCGCGTGGGATACGGGGCGGCGGCGTGGGCCTTGGTTAGGCTGGTGCCATGTACCGCGTTTTTGAGTCCCTTGATGAACTTGTTCGCAACCTGGAGCAGGCGTATGCCGTTCCGATGACCTCCAACTGCATGGTTCCGCGCCACGAGATGCTCGCGCTTCTCGACGATTTGCGTAACGCCCTCCCCGTCGAAATGGACGACGCCCAGGATGTCCTGGATAAGCAGGATGAGATCCTGCAGGGTGCCGAAGAGCGCGCCCATGCGATTATCTCCGACGCAAACGCGGAGGCCGATGACACCCTAGCTCGCGCGCGGGAGGATTCCGATGCCATGCTGGCCGAGGCTCAGCATCGCTCCACCACGATGGTGGCCAAGGCCGAAGACGAGGCGGCCAACCTGGTCGATGACGCCCGCGCCGACGCTGAGCGCACCCGCTCCCAGGCCGACGAGGAGTACCAGCGCACCGTCGCCGCCGGCCAGGCGGAGCAGGAGCGCCTCGTCTCCGAGTCCGAGGTGGTCCGCCGCGCTGATGATGAGGCGCACCGCATTGTCGAAAGCGCACACTCTGAGTCCAACCGCCTGCGCACCGAGTGCGATGAGTTTGTCGATGCCAAGCTGGGCGAGTTCGAATCCACCCTGTCCGACCTGCTGCGCACGGTGAACAATGACCGTTCCGCCCTGCGCCGCGGTGCGGGCGTGCGCTCCCGGAGCGAGTCGCGCGATCCGCGTGACGCCTACGGCGAGGGCCGCGACTCCTACGGTGAGGGCCGCGAGTCCTACGGCGATAGCCGCCCGCGCGGGGGTCGCGCGCCGCGCGCACCGCGCGACTACTAAAAGCAGGGGAAGCGAGAAAGCGGGGGGTTAAGCCCTTGGCGCTCTCTGCGCCCTAGGCGGCCGCCCAGGAGCGGCGCGTCTGGCGCGCCTCCGAGGTCACAGCCGGCGCGGTCGGCGTAGAAGGCGCTGAAGCTGCAGAAGGCTCAGCATGCGCAGAAGGCGCAGAGGGATCAGTAGCGGGCATACGGCTGAGCGCTACAGCGATGCCGGAGGCGACGAGTCCGGGCAGGGCGTAGAGGAGCCACATGGTGGCAAAGCCGGGGGCCTCCGCGGTCGAGTGGGAGATGGGGTCCCAGGCGGCGTCGACAAGCACCAGCGCTGCCTGCACCGCGCCCACGCCGGCCATCATGACTCCCACGACCATGCACACCGCGGAATAGGGCTCGCGCGCACCCCACGCGATAAACCCGGCGAGCAGGGAGAACAGGGCGGCAGAGATGATGATGGTGGAGCTAAAGTGCAGCGGCAGCAGCATGACAGCGCCCACCCCAACGCCGGCGAGGACGCTGGCCACGGTGACGTCTCGCAGTTTGAGGCCATCCTCGCCGTACACGCTGGGATGACTCTTCTTCAGCAGCCGGCGGCACAGGATTCCCACGACCGCCAACGCGACGGCAGGGACGAGGCAGCGCAGTGGGAAGACCACCGCGAGGTCGCGTGCCGTGGCGCCGAGGGCGGCCGAGTTAATAGTGTGCAAGCTCATACTGTGCAACGATAAGTGCGCGTTGACCTGTTGGCGAGTGCTGGAGCCAAGTGTTTACCAGGCTATGCCCTGAAGGACAGGTTCCTGACAGACAGAGGAGAAGACTGGCAGGAAGCACGGCGCGGGACTGGGGCGGGGCACAGGGTAGGCTAGTGAGCGCTATGAATTCACCATTGAAGTTCGACGTGACGGAATTGCTCCGCAGCCAGGGCGCCGACGCGCTGCCTGAGCACCGTGTACAGACTGGCCCCGCCCCCGAGCGCATCGGCGTAGAAATGATTGCCATCCCGCAGGGCGACGAGCTGACGGTGGACGCCACCTTGACCCCGCTTGGCTCGGGAGTCCTCGTGGACGCCGATGTCACCGGCACCCTCAGCGGCGAATGCGCGCGTTGCCTCAAGGAACTGCACCCGCCGCTGGATGTGCACGTTTCCCAGGTTTTTGCCGCCGATGAGTCCTTCATCAGCGGCGATGCCGCCGATGCCGAGGACGAAGGCTCCGGCGACGAGGTCCCGGAGATTAAGGACGGCATCCTCGATCTTCTGCAGACCGTTACTGATGAGGCCGGCCTCACCCTGCCCTTCGCGCCGACCTGTGAGGATGGCTGCGACGTGGACACGCCGGAGGGAGTCACCACCGGTGTCTCCGGCGAAGAAGAGCGCGTTGACCCGCGCTGGTCCGGTCTGGAGAAGTTCCTATGAGCAAGAAAAAGAAGCTGACAGGGGAGCAGGCGCTGGCCGCCGCCTACGCTGAGGTCGACCACGCCCCACTGCTGCAGTCCCTGGGCATCACGATCAGCGATGAGCACCTGCGCTTGGCGCTGACGCACCGCTCCTTTGCCAACGAAAACGGCTACCTGCCCAACAACGAGCGCCTCGAGTTCTTAGGGGATGCGGTGCTGGGCCTTTCGATTGCCGCCAAGCTGTATGAGAAGTACCCGTCGCGGCCGGAGTCGGACATCTCCAAGATGCGCGCCTCCATCGTCTCGCGCTACGGACTCTCCGATATCGCCCGCGAGATCGAGCTGGGCAAGCACATCTTGCTGGGCAAGGGTGAGCAGGCCACCGGCGGGCGCGATAAGGACTCCATCTTGGCCGATACCACCGAGGCCATCCTGGGTGCCATCTACCGCGAGCACGGCTTCGAGGCGGCCCGCGGCGTGATCCTGCACCTGTTCGCCGCCAAGATTGACAACGCCGTGGTCTCCGGGCGCCACATGGACTGGAAGACCACCCTCCAGGAGCTGTGCGCGGAGCTGAAGGCGGCCATGCCGGTCTATTCGGCCACCTCCACCGGA
The DNA here is from genome assembly GCF_046097495.1 of Corynebacterium axilliensis. Classification (NCBI taxonomy): domain Bacteria; kingdom Bacillati; phylum Actinomycetota; class Actinomycetes; order Mycobacteriales; family Corynebacteriaceae; genus Corynebacterium; species Corynebacterium axilliensis. The sequence goes on along the minus strand of NZ_CP175768.1, from coordinate 914,765 downwards.
CCGGAACATGACCAGACCTTTAGCGCGGTGGCTACCGTGGCCGGGCTTACGGTGGGCCGCGGCACCGGGCACAACAAGAAGCTGGCGGAGCAGCAGGCCGCCGAGGAAGCCTGCCAGGCGCTGCGGGAGACCCCGCTGCTGGTGCAGGGCACTGCCGCCAAAGAGAGCTAGATGCCGGAGCTGCCTGAAGTAGAATCCGTCCGCCGCGGGCTAGCACCCCACGTGGTGGGGCGTAGCTTCGCCTCCGTGGAGGTTCTCCACCCGCGCGCCAACCGCGGGCAGGACGAGCCGCTGTCTGCGCTGCTGGTGGGGCGAGGTATCGCCGCGGTGGCGCGGCGGGGAAAGTTCATGTGGCTGGAGTTCGCCGACGAGGACCCCACCGATCCGGGGCGCGACGTCCTCTTCATTCACCTGGGCATGTCCGGCCAGGTGCGCATCGGTGAGGTGACCTCCCCACACGTGCGCATCGAGGCGGTGCTGGACGACGCTACCCGGCTCAGCTTCGTCGATCAGCGCACCTTTGGGTACTGGCGGGTCGGGCCGTGGCAGGACATGGCGCACATCGCGCCCGACCCGCTCGAGGACGCCTTCGACGTCACCGCCACCGCGCGGCGCATGCGCGCGAAGAAAACCCCGGTCAAGGTGGCGCTGCTGGACCAGACCGTGGTCAGCGGCGTGGGCAATATCTACGCCGACGAGGCCCTGTGGGCGGCACAGATTTCTCCCCGCAAGAAGGCGAATACTTTGCGTCAGCGCGATGCCGTGGCCCTCCTTGGCGCCGCGGCGGACGTCATGCGCTCTGCCCTGCGCGTGGGCGGAACCAGCTTCGACGCCCTCTACGTCAACGTCAACGGTGAGTCCGGGTATTTCGACCGCTCGTTGCATGCCTATGGCCGCAGCGGGCTGCCGTGCGATCGCTGCGGCACCGAACTGGTCAAAACGGTGCTGGGCGGGCGCGGTACCCATTACTGCCCGCGCTGCCAGGTGGCTTCCCGCAGGTAGGTTTTCACCCCTGCGAGTAGGACAGGGAAAGACTGGGCCGATAGGGTGTTATGCATGCAAGAAATCTTTAGCACCGTGATTGGTGCCATAAACAACAGCCTGTGGTCCTACGTGCTGCCGTGGCTGCTCATCGCTGCAGGCCTGTTCTTCGGCATCCGCACCGCCCTGGTGCAGGTGCGCATGGTGCCGGACATGTTCAAGGCGGTCGTCGAAAAGCCCAAGGGCGTCGGTGCCGACGAGGACGCCGACTACGGCGGTATCTCCGCCTTCAAGGCCTTCACCATCTCCGCGGCCTCGCGCGTGGGCACCGGCAACGTCGCCGGCGTGGCGGTGGCCATCTCCGTGGGTGGTCCGGGCGCGGTGTTCTGGATGTGGATCATCGCCATCCTGGGCGGCGCCACCGCTTTCGTGGAGTCCACCTTGGCGCAGCTGTGGAAGGTGCGCGAGGGAGACGCCTACCGCGGCGGCCCCGCCTACTACATGTCCCGCGGCCTGGGGTGGACCCCGCTGGCCAGCATCTTCTCCGTGGCCATCGCGATTACCTTCGGCTGGTTCTACAACGCCTTCCAGACCAACGCCATCTCCGACTCCCTGGCAACCTCCTTTGGCCAGGACTCCACCGCGTTTAAGGCCGGCGTGGGCATTGCCATCGTCATCGTCTCCGGCCTCATCATCGTCGGCGGCGTGCAGCGCATTGCGTCCATGACGCAGTTCATCGTGCCGTTCATGGCGCTGGCCTACCTCGTGGTGGGCCTTATCGTCGTGGCCCTGAACTTTGACAAGGTGCCGGACATGATCGTCGCCATCGTCGGCTCTGCCTTCGGCTTCCGCGAGGCGGCCGGCGCGACCTTGGGCCTGGCCATGCTCAAGGGCATCCAGCGCGGCCTGTTCTCCAACGAGGCCGGCGAGGGTTCCGCGCCGAACGCGGCGGCGACGGCCACCGTGTCCCACCCGGTCAAGCAGGGCCTGGTGCAGACCCTGGGCGTCTACTTCGACACCCTGGTGGTGTGCTCCATTACCGCCTTCATCATCCTGCTGGGCACGGACTTCGAGACCTTCGGCTCGGACTCCATCGAGGGCGTCACCCTGACCCAGAACGCCCTGTCCGGCACCGTCGGCGACTGGGGCATCCACTTCGTCACCTTCATCCTCTTCTTCCTGGCGTTCTCCTCGATTCTGGGTAACTACTACCTTGCGGAGTCCAACGTGGAGTACCTCTCCGACAAGAAGTGGGTGCTGTGGGCCTTCCGCATCATCGTGCTGGCCTTCGTCTTCTACGGCGCGGTGGCCCCGCTGGGCACCATCTTCGACTTGGCCGATACCGGCGCGGCCGTCATGGTGCTGCTCAACATTCTGGCCATCGTGCCGCTGTCCGGCGTGGCCATCAAGCTGCTCAAGAACTACAACGAGCAGCGCCGCAAAGGCGTGGACCCGGTGTTCCACCGCGACATGCTGCCGGAGCTGAAGAACGTGGAGTGCTGGGACGGCTCCGATCCGGTGACTCGCCGCAGTGCGGAAGACCGCCGCCAGCTGCAGCACCAGCACGATCTGGGAGACCACACCAACTTGAGGGAGTACTAAATGGCTGACACCGCACAGCGACTTACCGCCTTCGTCCACGGCACCGTCCAAGGCGTGGGCTTCCGCTGGTGGACGCGCTCGCGCGCCCTAGAGCTCGGCCTGGCCGGGCACGCGACAAACCTGCGGGACGGCCGCGTCCAGGTTGTCGCCGAGGGCCCGCGCGCCGACTGCGAGCGTCTTCTCGAACTGCTGCGGGAGGAGCCATCCACCACGCGCCGCCCTGGCGTGGTGAACGCAGTGGTGGAGCAGTGGGCGGACCCGCGCGGCGAGTCCGGCTTCATTGAGCGCTAGGCGTTGACGCTAAACTAGGTCAAATGCACCTCAAATCGCTCACGCTCAAAGGATTCAAGTCCTTTGCGTCTGCGACGAACCTGAAGTTCGAGCCGGGCATCTGCGCCGTCGTGGGGCCGAATGGTTCGGGTAAGTCCAACGTGGTTGATGCCCTGGCCTGGGTGATGGGCGAGGGCAGCGCGAAGACCCTGCGCGGCGGCAAGATGCAGGACGTCATCTTCGCCGGAGCCGGCGAGCGCAAGGCCCTGGGCCGCGCCGAAGTCACGCTCACCATTGACAACGCCGATGGCGCGCTGCCCATCGATTATTCGGAGGTCTCCGTCACCCGGCGCATGTTCCGGGACGGGGCGAGCGAATACGAAATCAACGGCTCCAAGGCCCGCCTCATGGACATCCAGGAGCTGCTCTCAGATTCCGGTATCGGCCGAGAGATGCACATCATCGTGGGCCAGGGAAAGCTCGCGGAAATCCTGGAATCCCGCCCGGAGGACCGCCGCGCCTACATCGAAGAAGCCGCCGGCGTGCTCAAGCACCGCCGCCGCAAGGAGAAGGCGCAGCGCAAGCTCACCGGCATGCAGGCTAACCTGGACCGCCTCCAGGACTTAACGGATGAGCTGGGCAAGCAGCTCAAACCCTTGGCGCGGCAGGCCGAAGCCGCCAAGCGCGCCGCTACCGTGCAGGCGGATCTGCGGGATGCGCGCCTGCGCTTGGCCGGTGACCGCGTGGTGCGGTTGCGCGCCACGTTCGATGATGCCGAGCGCCGCGCCGAGCTTTTGGCAGAGCAGGTCGAAGAGGTTACCGCCCAGCTGGAAGAGGCCACGGCCCAGCAACTCGAGGTGGAGGCTGAGCTAGGGGAGGTCACGCCGCGGGCGGAGGCCGCCCAAAAGCTGTGGTTCGACTTGTCCACCTTGTCGGAGCGTATTTCCGCGACCCAGCGCATCGCCGCAGAGCGCGCCAGCAACGTCGGCGCGCAGGTGGCGTATGCCGGGCAGGATCCGGATGAGTTGGAGGCGCGGGCCCGGCATGCCGACGACGAGCATGCGGAACTTCTTGCCGCCGCCGAGGAAGCCGCGGAGCGCCTCGAATCGATTCGGGAGGAAGTGGCAGAGCGCCGGGCAACCTTCGAGGCCGCCGACAAGGAACACATGGCGCAGCTGCGCGCTATCGCGGACCGCCGCGAGGGCGTGGTCCGTCTTATTGCTGCGGAGGAGAACCTTTCCGGCCAGGTCTCGTCCGCGGAGGCCGAGCTTGCGCGCCAGGAGGAAACCCTGGCCGGCACCAAGTCCCGCACGCGTGCCGCGCAGGCGGAGGCGGATGAGGTCGCTGACAAGCTGGCCGCGCTCGCAGCCGAGCGTGAGCCGCTGGAAGAGGCCCACGTGCGCGCCGCCAGCGAATCGGATGCGGCGGACAAGCGCCTGGACCAGCTACGGGATGCCCAGCGGGAGCGCGAGCGCGCGGTGTACACACTCCGCGCGCGCATCGATACCCTGGGCCAGACCGCCCCGGAGGCGCTCGACTTGGGCGAGGGCTTTGCGCCGCTGGCCAACTTCATTTCCACCAGCTACGACTCGGCCGTGGCTGCGGCCTTGGGCGCTTTCGCGGAGGCCCAAGCCGGTGAGGTCACCAGTGACATCGTCGCCTCCCTCAGCGAGGCCAGCCGCACCCCGCTCATTGACATCGCCGCTGGGGCCGAGGGGTCACCGGAGGAGCCCGATTCCCCGGCGGCGGCGTGGCGCTTGGACGCCGACCTGCCGGCGGGGGCAGCCTGGCTGCTGGACCATATGGTGCTGGTTCCCGAGGTCTCCGCGGCGGTAACGCGCCTGCTGTCCGACGTCGTCCTGGTGGAAGATTTCGCCGCCGCCCGCGAGCTCGTTGCCGGGGATCCGCGCCTGCGCGCTGTGACGCCGGCGGGCCTGCTAGTGGGCGAGGGCTGGGTCGAAGCCGGCACCGGGGCCGCCTCCACCGTCGAGGTGAGCGGCCAAATCGCGCAGGCAGAGCAGCAGCTCGAGACCGCGACGCAGGAGCTGGAGGAGCTCTCCGGCACTGTCGAGGGCGCGAAGATCGCCGCCGACGATGCACGCGTGGGCGCGGCAGGTGCCAAGGCCGCGCTGCGCGAACACGACCACGAGGTGGACGCGTGGAAGCGCGACCACCAGCGCCTGCTCAAGCAATACGAGGCCAACAAGGCCGAGCATGAGAAGGCCGCGGCTCGCGCGACCGATATCGAGGTCCAGCTAGCACGGCTGCGGGAGGAGCTTTCAGAAGCCCGCGACCGTCTTTCCCGGGTGGACGCGGACGAGCAGGCCGACGAGCCGTCGTCCGTCGAGCGCGACGAGGCCTCCCGCGCCCTCGAGCAGGTCAAGGCCATGGAGGTCGAGGCCCAGCTGGCAGCGCGCAGCGCCCAGGACAAGGTGGGACAGGCCGCCGGCCGGGGCGACGCGTTGCGCCGGCAGGCACAGCACGAGCGCCAGGCCAAGGCCCGCCATGATCAGGCGATGGCGCGGCGCCAAGCGCAGGCCCGTTTGGCAGGGGCCGTGGATAAGCACGCCCAAGATCTCGCTGCCCGCACCGCGCATGCGCTCGACCGCGCGGCGGAGGAGCGCGATGAGCTGGTGACGCAGCGCGGGGTGCTTCAGTCCCGCGCGCAGTCCGCCAAGCAGGCGGTCTCCGCCACCCGCCAGCAACTCGATCGTTTGACTGACTCCGCCCACAGCTCCGAGATCGCGCGGAGCCAGGCCCAGGTGCGCGTGTATGAGGCGGAGGCCAAGATCGTCGAACAGCTCGGCGTGGCCATCGCCGACTTGCTGCGTGATTACACCCCGGGTGAGGACTTCGACCGCTCGGCGGAGACCGCCCGGCTTAAGCAGGCGGAGAAGGATCTCAACTCCTTGGGCAAGGTCAACCCGCTGGCGCTGGAGGAGTACAAGGCCCTGGAGGAGCGCTACTCCTTCCTGTCTACCCAGCTGGATGATGTCATCCAGGCGCGGACGGATCTCACGGGGGTTATTGAGGACGTCGACGCTCAGATTCTGCAGCTGTTTACGGATGCCTGGCACGACGTGGAGCAGGAGTTTCCCAAGGTCTTCCAGACCCTGTTCCCGGGCGGCGAGGGCCGCCTGGTCCTTACTGAACCCGACGACATGTTGGCTACCGGCATCGAGGTGGAGGCCCGCCCACCGGGCAAGAAGGTCAAGCGCCTGTCCTTGCTTTCGGGTGGCGAGAAGTCCCTGACCGCCCTGGCGATGCTCGTGGCTATCTTCCGCGCGCGACCCTCACCGTTCTACGTCATGGATGAGGTCGAGGCCGCGCTTGACGACGTCAACCTGCGCCGCCTTATCGCCCTCTTTGAGGAGCTGCGGAAGGATTCGCAGCTCATCGTCATCACGCACCAGAAGCCGACGATGGATGTGGCCAACGTGCTCTACGGCGTGACCATGCGCGGCGATGGCGTGACGCGCGTGATTTCCCAGCGCATGAGCCGCGCGGGCGAGGCCCCCGGTACCGCCCAGGCGGCTGCGGACGCCACGCGCCTGGGCGTCGACGCCCCGCGCTAGCGGGTGCTAACGGGCACTCGTGTCGGGCCCGTCTGGGGCCCGCTCGTGCGGACGTCTGACGGCTTGTGGTGCCGGGCGGGGACAAGCCTGGCACTATGGAGGGCATGACTACTACTTATCTGTGGATTGCGATTGCAGTCATCGTCCTGATCCTGCTGGCGATCGTGCTCGTTGTGCTGGGCAAGAAGCGCGGCGAGTCGAAGAAGGTGTCCTTTGACAAGCCCGTCGAGGAGCCGAAGGAGCTCACCCAGCAGCAGAAGTCAGGCAACTACCAGGCGAAGTCCGGTTTTAACTTTGCCCCCGCTGGCGGTAGCGCCGAGAAGCAGCCGGCTAAGGCTCAGCCCACCCAGGCGGCTCAGGCGCAGCCGGACAAGAACGGGGATAAGCGCGATGCCACTGAGCTCGCCAACGCGCAGTTGAACGGCACTCAGAAGACTGAGAAGAACGAAAAGCCAGCGAAGCCGGAAAAGCCCGCGCAGTCGGAAAAGCCGGAGCCTGCCGAGCCGGTGAAGGCTCCAGAGAAGGCTAAGGAGGCAGAGGCTCCTCAGGAGGCTCAGGAGACCAAGAACGATGAAGGTTCTGAGTCGGCCGCCGGTGCCGTGGCTGCAGGCGCTGCGTCCGCTGCTGCGGCCGGCGCCGCCGTGCCGGGGGCTGTCGCCGCCGACATGGAGGAGCGCGAAGAGGACGTGCGGGACGCAGAGGTAGCCGACGCTCCGAAGGAGGTCGAGGCTGAACCTGCCACTGAGCCTGCCACCGAAACCACCGAGGCCACTGAGGCCACTGAGGCTATCGAGCCGGCGGTGAGCGAGAGCGCCGTCGAGCCAGAAAACAGCTCTGCTGACGATCAGGCGGAAACTGGCGCAGACGCCGGCGTTGAGGAAGACGTCGTTGCCGAGGAAGACGCTGCTGCCGAGGAAGCTGCTGCGGCGGCGGGGGAGCAGACGGCGTCGGCAAGCGCGGCACTCGAAGCAGAGCCGGAAGAGCTGGAGGTCTCCGACGACGCTGAGGTCGTTGAGGCCCCGGCCCAGCCGCAGGATGACATCGCCCCCGCCTCCGGGCGCTTGGGCAAGCTGCGCGGACGCCTGTCGCGCTCCCAGAACGCCATCGGCCAGGGCCTTATGGGCATCCTGTCCGCCGGCGACCTGGATGATGACGCCTGGGAGGACATCGAGGACACCCTCATCATGGCGGATCTGGGCACCAAGTCCACGATGAAAGTCACCGACTCGCTGCGCGAAAAGATTGCGGAGCGCGGTGTGAGCTCCGAGGAGGAAGCCCGCGCCATGCTGCGTGAGGCCCTCATCGAGGTCGGCCACCCAGAGATGGACCGCTCCATCAAGGCCATGCCGAATGACGGCAAGCCGGCCGTCATCATGGTCGTCGGCGTGAACGGCACCGGCAAGACCACCACCACCGGCAAGCTGGCCCGCGTGCTTGTCTCCATGGGCCACAACGTGCTGCTGGGTGCTGCGGATACCTTCCGTGCTGCCGCAGCCGACCAGTTGGAGACCTGGGGGCGCCGCGTGGGTGCGTCCACCGTGCGCGGTAAGGAAGGCGCCGATCCGGCTTCCGTGGCCTTCGACGCTGTAGCAGCGGGCGTGGACCAGGGTGTGGACGTCGTGCTCGTTGATACCGCCGGCCGCCTGCACACCTCGGTGGATCTCATGGACCAGCTGGGCAAGGTTAAGCGCGTGGTGGAGAAGAAGACTGAGGTCGATGAGGTTCTGCTGGTCCTCGACGCGACGGTGGGCCAGAACGGCCTGACCCAGGCGCGTATTTTCCGCGACGTCGTGGACATCACCGGCGTGGTGCTCACCAAGCTGGACGGTACCGCCAAGGGCGGAATCGTCTTCCAGGTCCAGGAAGAGCTGGGCGTGCCGGTCAAGCTTGTGGGCTTGGGCGAGGGCGCTGACGACCTGGCGCCGTTTGAGGTTGAGGGCTTCGTGGACGCCCTGCTGGGGGAGAAGTAAAAGAGTTACATTCTGCTCCTGCGCGGCGCGTGTCTTCCTGCTGGAGGGCCGCGCCGCGCGGTGGTTTTAAACCGCTAATAATGTGCTTCGCCGGAGGTCACAATGGTAGTCTGGGACAGTCCTGTCTAGGTGATGCTGACTTTCTCAGCTCTAAACAACGGTTCGTGAGGCTACTCTTTCGTGACACTCTTGTATGTCGTCCTCCTCGCAGCTGTCGCAGTGGCGCTAGCACCGGTGACCGTCAAGGCCGCCGACCGCGCAGCCGGCTACCCGCTAGCCGGCATTTTTATTGTCGCCGCAGCACTGCTGGCTAAGGAATTTCCTGCACTGGCCCGCGGCGAAGAACTTACCTACTCCGTGACCTGGGTTCGCGATGTTATCGCGCCCGGCGTCGACGTCAACCTCGCCTTCCGCGGCGATGCGCTAGGTATCTTCTTCGCCATGTTGGCCCTCGTTATCGGCGCCGTGGTCTTCATCTACTCCGCGGCCTATCTCCCCAAAGGAAAGGGCAACGTCAGTTTCTACGTGTTGATGACGGCGTTTACGCTGTCCATCCTGCTGCTGGTACTGGCGAATGACATTGTCGTGCTCTTCCTGGCCTGGGAGCTGGTGTCCCTGGCGTCGTTCATGCTCATCGCGCGCAGCGGTAAGGCCGGTGAGGCCGGCTCCCAGCGCACGCTGATCCTGACCTTCATCGGTGGCCTCACGCTTCTTGCTGGCTTGGCCATCGCCGCCACGGCGGCTGGCACCACCAGCCTGGAGGGCATCCTGGCCTCCGGCGTCTGGTCCGAGCGCCCGGGGCTGACCACCGGAGTGGCCATGCTCATTGCGGCCTCCGCGTTTACTAAGGCGGCGCAGTTCCCATTCCACTTCTGGCTGCCCGAGGCCATGGCGGCCGCCACCCCGGTGTCCGCCTTCCTGCACGCGGCGGCTGTGGTGAAGGCCGGCGTGTACCTGCTCATTCGCTTCTCCACCATCTTCCACGACGTCGCCGCCTGGAACTGGCTGCTCATCGTCGTCGGCATGGGCACCGCCCTGATGTCTGCGGTCTTTGCCGTGCAGAAGACGGACCTGAAGAAGCTCACGGCCTACTCCACGGTGTCCCACCTGGGGTGGATCGTGGCCACCATCGGCGTGGGCACCCCGTTCGCCATCTCCGCGGCGCTGGTGCACACCCTGGCACACGCGCTGTTTAAGTCCTCCATCTTCATGCTCATCGGCGTCATCGACCACGAGGCAGGCTCGCGCGATATCCGCCGCCTGGGCGTGCTGTGGAACAAGATGCCGTGGACGTTCGGCTCCATGCTCATCGGCGCGGCGTCGATGGCCGCGGTGCCGCCGCTGTTCGGCTTCGTGTCGAAGGAAGGGATGCTCACCGCCTTCGAGGAGGCCCCGCTGGGCTCTGCTGGGCAGATCGTTCTCTTGGCCGTTGCCGGCATCGGTGCATTCTTTACCTTCACCTACTCGGCCAAGATCATCTTCGGCGCCTTCTTCGACGGCCCGCGCGATATGTCGAAGGCCCACGAGGCGCCGGTGCGCCTGTGGCTGCCGGCTGCCTTGCCGGGCGCGATGTCGGTGCCGCTGGTCTTCTTCATGGGCGTGCTCGACAGCCCGCTGGATGATGTCGTCGCAGCGGTTGGCATGGAGGGCCATACCCACCTGGCGCTGTGGCACGGCGTGACGGTCCCGCTGATTATCTCCGTGCTCGTGCTGGTCGCCGGCGTGGTGGGCGTGCTGTTCCGCAAGCCGTTCTGGACCGCGATGGAGGAGCGCCAGCTGCTGCCGCGCACCGGCAACGACCTGCTCAAGGCTGTGCAGGACTACTCCACCAAGTTCGGCCGCTTTGTCGGACGGATGTCGGATACGCATAACCCGTCGCTGCTCATCCTGCCGATCATCGTGCTCATCATCCTGCTGGCCGGTGCCACCGTGCTGTCCGACGGCGTCGACGGTGTCGCCCTCAACCCGCGCATGGAGGGCCTGGATAACCCGTGGGACCTGCTTCCGCTGGGCATTATCGCGCTGTCCATGTTCGGCTTGGTGCGCACCCAGAACCGCCTGACCGGTGCGGTCATGATCGGCACCGCCGGTACCGGCGTGACCCTGCAGATGTTCCTGTTGGGTGCGCCCGACGTGGCCCTGACCCAGTTCACCGTGGAGGCCCTGTCCGTCATCGTCATGATGATGGTGCTGCGCTACCTGCCGGAGAAGTTCCACCCGGTCCAGGACAAGCGCCGCAAGGTCGGCTCCATCGTGGTCGCTGTCCTTGCCGGACTGGCCGCCTTCCTAGGCGTGTGGGCCCTGATGGGCCGCCACGAGCGCTCCGATTTGGCCCTGTGGTACCTCAATAACGCCCCGGACATTACCGGTGGCGACAACGTGGTGGCCACCATCATCGTGGAGTTCCGTGCGCTCGATACGCTCGGTGAGCTCTCCGTGCTGGGCATGGCGGCCGTGGTTATCGCCGCGGTCACCTCGACGCTGCCGCGCTTCCCGTTCACCTCGGGCACCCGCCCGGCGCCGTTTGGCCAGTCGCAGCTCAACTCGGTGCCGCTGCGCAAGGGCATCTCTATTGCCATCCCGATTCTGGTCATCATGTCCGTCATCGTCTTCTACCGCGGCCACCAAGCCTCGGGTGGCGGCTTCCCCGCGGCGCTGATTATGGGCGCGGCCATCGGCCTGACCTACCTCTCGCGCGGTACCGACGAGATCGTCTTCGGCCGCATGACGCCGATTCACCTCACCGGTGTTGGCATCATCGTCGCGCTGACGGCGGGCTTCATCGGCTACATTCCGACGTCGCACAGCTCCGGCGGCTTCCTCACCGCCATCCACGGCCACGCGTTGGGCCAGCACTGGACCACGTCGCTCATCTTCGACCTCGGCATTTACCTGGCCGTGCTGGGCATGCTCACCATGGCTATCAACGCCCTGGGCGGCTACTTGCGCCCGGGCACGGAGCGCGACTTCCTGCCGTGGGTCCACGACGACGATTCGGCGTTGCCGAACACGCCACGCGTGGTGCTTGACGACGTCGACGATCCTTACCCCGAATCCATCAACCCGTCCTCCGACCCGGAGGCACTGCTTAGTGATTCCGAGGCACGCAACCGCGCCGCCTCGCCGCACTACACCCCGGCGGAAGGGGAGAAGAACTCATGATTCTCGCACTGACTATTGCCCTGCTCATCGGTAGCGCTGTCTACCTCATCCAGCAGCGCGGCCTGGTCCACATTGTGTTGGGCATGATGGCCTTCGGCCACGGCGCCAACCTCATGCTGTTGGCCACCGGCGTGTACTCCTACCGCGGCGAGTCCTTCCCGTCGCAGGTCCCGGCGGACCAGATGGCGGACCCGCTGCCGCAGGCCTTCGTGCTGACCGCCGTGGTGATCTCCATGGCCACCTCCACGATTCTGCTGACCATGGCCGCCATGGGTGCCAACGACGACACGGACGTGGTGGAGCCGGTGGACGATAACACTATTGACCACGCGTTCTCCACGCTGGGCCGCGATACGCAGAACCGCGACATCCTGGAGCGCTCCGCCAACAAGATGGACCGCTTGAAGGAACTTGACCACGAGGGGGAGAAGTAAATGTATGACACCGTAAGTGCCCTCCTTCCGCTTTTCCCGGCAGTTCCGCTGGTGTCCGCGGCCCTGGCGCTGCTGGCGCCGTGGCACCGCGTGCGTGACGCCATTATGCTCATCGTGCCGGGCGCGGGTATCTTCGCCGCGTTCGCGCTGCTGCTCTACACCATGGACAACGGCGTGGTCGCCCACACCGTGGGCATGTACGTGGGCAACGCCGGCATCGCCTTTGCCGCCGATACGTTCTCCGCGCTCATGCTCATCACCACGATGATTGTGGCCTTCGGCGCCAACTGGTTCGCCATCGTGGGTGGCGAAACCAAGTCCCGCTACTACCCGTCGCTCACGCTCATCCTCGTGACCGGCGTGTGTGGTGCGCTGCTGACCGCTGACCTCTTTAACTTCTTCGTGTTCATTGAGGTTATGCTGCTGCCGTCCTACGGACTTATCACCATGTCCGGTACGTGGTCCCGCCTGGCCGCCGGCCGCGCCTTCGTGCTGGTGAACCTGTTCGCCTCCACGCTGCTCGTGGTCGGCGTGGGCTACATCTATTCGGTGACCGGCGTGGTCAACCTCGCTGCGCTGGAAGGCGCTGCGGCCGGCAACGGTCCGGTGACGGTGGCCTCCGCCATCATTGTTATCGCCATCTGCGCTAAGGCCGGCGTGTTCCCGGTGCAGTCGTGGCTGCCGCGCACCTACCCGGGTACCTCCGCGGCGGTGATGGGCCTGTTCTCCGGCCTGCACACCAAGGTGGCCGTCTACATGCTCTACCGCCTGTGGGTCCACCTCTTCGGCATGGATGAGCGCTGGGGCACCCTCATCATCGTGGTCATGATCATCTCCATGCTGGTGGGCTCCTTCGGCGGCTTGGCGGAGAACTCCCTGCGCCGCGTGCTGGGCTACCAGATGCTCAACGGTATGCCCTTCATGCTGGTGATGATGGCCTTCACCACCCACGATCCGCAGCGCGCGCTGGGCGCGGGCATCCTGTACATGATTCACCACATGATCACGATGGGCTCGCTCATCCTGGCCTCCGGTGCCATCGAGGAGACCTACGGCACGGGCCGCCTCAACAAGCTCTCGGGCTTGGCGCGGCGCGATCCCATCATCGCGTGGATTTTTGCCGCCGGCGCTTTCTCCATCGTCGGTTTCCCGCCGTTCTCCGGCATGTGGGGCAAGGTCCTCATTGTGGCCGAGGTCGCCCGCACCGGCGGGGGATGGGCATGGGCGGTCATCGCGGTGATTATCATCGCGTCCTTCGCTGCCTTCCTCGCCATGCTGCGCGTGTGGCGCCGCGTCTTCTGGGGCAAGGACCTGCCGAAGGAGAAGGTGCCCAAGGAGCTGGTCATCCGCAAGAAGCTCATGGCTCCGTCCGCTGCGCTTATCTTGGGCTCGCTGACCATGTTCATCCTGTCCGGGCCGATCATCGACGTCATCCAGCACGCCGCCGCTGACCTCCTCGACACCGAGGCCTACACCCAGGCAGTGCTTGGCGACGACCCCGTAGCCCTGCCCGATATCGACTCCATTCAGGAGGGCCGTTAAATGAAGACTGCACTTAACGCTGTTGTCTACGCGCTGTGGCTCATCAAGGAAATCTTCGTGGCCGGCTTCACGCTGGCGCTGGAATCCTTCAAGCCGCGCAACAACTACCACCCCGTCGTCCTGCGCTACCCGTTGCGCGTGAGCAGCGCCTGGGAGATCTTCTGGTTTACCTCCTCCATCACCGCCACCCCGGGCACCTTGTCCATGGGCCTGCGCGAGCCGGTGCGAGAAGGCCTGCCGCGCATTGTGCTGGTCCAGGCGGTCATGGGTGATGACCCGGCCAGCATCATGGCGGACCTGGCGGACATGGAAGAGCGCCTTGCTCCGCACGTGAAGGGCACCGACTATGGCGTGCCGGGCCAGGGCCCCACCACGGAGCTGGCAGAAACGTTCTACGAGTACCCGCTGGATACCGTGGGCCGTCACATGCGCGCACCGGACATCGCAAAGGTGGACGACACCCCGCTGGCGGCGAACGACGTGGAGAAGTACTCCGTGTGGCCGCTGCGCCACGCGGTACCGAGCAAAAAGACCCAAGCCCGAAAGGACGCTAAGAAATGATTGACTTTTCCTCCCTGAGCGCCTTCCAGTGGGTGGTCTTTGTCTGCGTGTTCGTCATGGGCGCGGCTGTGTGCGCGTCGCTGGTGCTGGCGCTGCGCTCTCGCGATGAGCTGACCCGCACGGTGATGAGTGACATGGTCTTCTACGGCATGCTGTGCATGTACATCACCTGGGCCACCACCAATCACGCGTCGATTCTGTATGACATCGTGATGCTGGCGGGCATTGCGGCGGGCGTGCTGCCGACGCTGTCGATGGCCCGCATCATCTCGAAGGGCAGGAGGTAAGACCCCCATGACTATTGCTGAAATCGTTGCCACCGTGCTCCTCATTGTGGCCACCGTCATGGTGGTGGCCACGGCAGTTGCGTTGTGGCGCGCGCCGGATGCCCTGACCCGAGTCAACTTGCTCGGCCCCACCGTCGGTATTGCCGTGCCGCTTCTTCTGGTGGCCAAGCTGGTGGTGGATTTTTCCGAAAACGGCTTCTCGCTGTGGTCGCTGGTTCGCGCACTGATCGCCTGCTTTGGCGTGTGGATCATTGGCTCGGTGGGCTCGTTCTACATGGGCCGCTCTATCTATGGCGTGACGGTGACGGACGTGAAGTACGCCAAGCGCATGCGGAAGCAGGCCCAGACTATTGAGGCCGACGAGGACGAGGTCTAGTCACTAGCGTCGCCGCCTACCCCGCGGCGCTAGGATTAATCCTGCACCCACCGTCCAGCCGCGCGCCGACGTCGCTGGAGCTAAGGAGTAGAACATGAAACTCATCACTGCCATTGTGAAGCCGTTTACGCTGCCGGACATCCGCGAGTCTCTGGAACAGCACAACGTCCACGGCCTGACCGTCACCGAGACGCAGGGCTTTGGCCAGCAGCGCGGGCACAGTGAGGTCTACCGCGGCGCGGAATACGCCACCGACTTCGTGCCGAAGGTCAAGCTGGAAATCGTCACCTCCGACGAACAGGTCGATGACATCGTTAACGCTGTGGTGGATGCCGCCTACACCGGAAAGATCGGCGACGGCAAGATCTGGATCACGCCGGTCGAGGACGTTATTCGCGTGCGCACTGGCGAGCGTGGCGACGCCGCGCTGTAGCCCCATCCCGTGACTTCCGCGGCACAGCTGCGCGCCCGCGCCATCGACGCGGCGACGCGGCTCACCCAGACGCTGAGCGTCCCGCCGGGCTGCGCCCTGGTGGCCACGGGGTCCTTTGCGCGGCGCGACATGACGCCGTACTCCGACCTCGACCTGATTCTCCTGCACCCGGACGGGACGGAACTTACACCCGAGGTGGCAGCGAAGGTGTGGTACCCCATTTGGGAGGCCAAGTACCACCTCGACCACGCGGTACGCACCCCCAGCGAGTTCGCGGCGATCGCCGGCTCCGACCCCGCTGCTGGCTTCGCGCAGCTTGACCTCGCCTTTGTGGCGGGGGATAAGCAGCTGGTCGACTCGACCCGGGCGCAGGTCTACGCCACGTGGCGGCGCCTGCTGCAGCGCAACTTCGACGCCTTCGTCGATACGGCCATCGCTCGCTGGCGGCGCTCCGGCACGCTGGCCACGATGACGCACCCGGACATCAAGAACGGGCGCGGCGGTTTGCGCGACATTCAGTTCCTCCGGGCCCTGGCCCTGGGCAATCTGGCCGACGCCCCAGCTCTGGACGCGGAGCGCACCCTGCTTCTCGACGTCCGCACGCTCCTCCACACCACCACCCGCCGCCCGCGCGATGTCCTCGACCCAGAGTTCGCCGCCGACATCGCCCGCGAGCTGGGGTTTGCGGACCGCTACGAACTCTCCTCCGCCGTCGTTGCCGCCGCCACGACCGTTGACCGCGCGCTGGAGAGGGCGCTGGCGACGGCCCGTGGGGTCGTCGTCAAGCGCAGCCCCACCAAGGACCGCAAGCCGCTCGACATCGGCGTGGTCGATGCCGGGGGAGAAATCCGCCTGGCGCGCACCGCAGACCTTTCCGAGCCGTGGCTGCTCCTGCGCGTGGCCGCCGCCTCCGCGCGCTCCGGCCGGACGGTGCCGGTGGAGGTATGGGAGCAGCTGCGTGCGCTGCCGGAGCTGCCGGAGCGCTGGACCGCGGCAGCAATCGACGCCTTCTTCGGACTTTTGTCCTCGCCCGTGCACACCCCGCGGCTGATCCAGGCCATGGATGCGCACGGCCTGTGGGAGCGGCTCGTGCCCGAGTGGGGCCACATCCGGGGGCTGCTGCCGCGCGAGCGCAGCCACGCGCACACCGTGGACTACCACTCCATCCTCACTGTGGCGCGCTGCGCGGAGGCACGCACGTCGGTGCCGCGTCCGGACCTGCTGCTGTTGGTGGCGCTCTACCATGACATCGGCAAGGGCCAGGACCGCCCGCACTGCCTGGTCGGGGCAGAGATGGTGGCTCGCGCCGCGGCCCGGCTGCGCCTCGACTTAGCGGACCGCTCCCGCGTGCAGACCGTGGTAGCGGAGCACACCACGCTGGCGCGCATCGTCTCCCGCATGGACCCCCAGTCGGATGCGGCGCGCGACGAACTTCTCGAGGCCGTTCGCTACGACTATCTCACCCTCGCACTGCTCGTCGTCCTCGCCCGCGCCGACGCGGAATCCACCGGGCCGGGCGTGTGGAACCGCCGCCTCGAGCGCGGCATTGAGGAGGTCAGTCAACGCGCCCTTGCCCAGCTGCAGGAGCTGAGCCCCACGCGCCCGCACGTGACCGTCGACCGCCCCATCGGGCTGCGCCACAACCCGGAGGATGACACCTTTACGGTGCTGTGGCGCGGCAGCAGCCAGCAGGAGGCGGCGCGTCCGCTCGCGCTTATCGCGGCGTTCGGCTGGAATATCATCTCCTCCCGCCTCGTGCGCACCGCGGAGGGCTACAGCGCGGAGTTTGATGTGCGCGCTTTGCATGCGCTTATCGACGCCACAACGGTAGAAGAACAGCTGGTCCAGTCCTACAAGTCCGAAACGTACACGCAGCTGCCGCCGTTCGTGCCGGGGCCAGCCACGGCGATGTGGACCGGCAACATCTTCGAGGTGCGCATTGACGACTACCCGGGAACCTTGGCCCACGTGCTCGCCACGCTGCCGGACTGCGAGTGGCTGTCAACCACCACGCCGGGCGCGACAATGGTGCTGCATGCCTTGCCGGCGGCAGAGATTTCCCGCGCGGCGCTGGTGCGGAATGTGACCCAGGCACTGGTCAACGGCTAAGCTGGGGGAGTTAAAAAATATCCACGATAGTTTAAGGGAGCACTCCGACGTGTTTGAGTCTTTGTCTGACCGCTTGCAATCAGCCCTGTCAGGCCTGCGCGGCAAGGGCAAGCTGACCGAGGCAGACATCAACGCCACCGCGCGTGAGATTCGCCTGGCGCTGCTCGAAGCAGACGTGTCGCTCAACGTCGTGCGCGGCTTTATCAAGCGCATCAAGGAGCGCGCCACCGGCGCCGAGGTGTCCGAGGCCCTGAACCCCGCCCAGCAGGTGGTCAAGATTGTCAACGAGGAGCTCATTGAGGTCCTCGGTGGCGAAACCCGCCGCCTGAACCTGGCCAAGAACCCGCCGACGGTCATCATGCTCGCCGGCCTCCAGGGTGCGGGTAAGACCACCCTGGCCGGCAAGCTGTCCAAGCACCTTGCCTCCAAGGGACACACCCCAATGCTGGTGGCCTGTGACCTGCAGCGCCCGGGTGCGGTGCAGCAGCTGCAGATCGTCGGCGAGCGCGCCGGCGTGGAGGTCTTCGCGCCGGACCCGGGCACCTCCCTGGACTCCCACGAGCACGAGATGGGCACCTCTCACGGCGACCCGGTAGGGGTGGCCCAGCAGGGTATCGAGGAAGCCAAGCGCACCCAGCACGACATCGTCATTATCGATACCGCCGGCCGCCTCGGCATCGACGAGACGCTCATGACCCAGGCCCGCAACATCCGCGATGCCGTCAGCCCCGACGAAGTCCTCTTCGTCATCGACTCGATGATCGGCCAGGACGCCGTCCAGACCGCCGAGGCCTTCCGCGACGGCGTCGACTTCACTGGCGTGGTGCTCACCAAGCTGGACGGCGACGCCCGCGGTGGTGCCGCACTGTCCATCCGCGAGGTCACCGGCAAGCCCATCATGTACGCCTCCACCGGTGAGAAGCTCGAGGACTTCGACGTCTTCCACCCGGAGCGCATGGCCTCGCGCATCCTGGGCATGGGTGACCTGCTCTCCCTGATTGAGCAGGCGGAGTCCAAGCTGGACCAGTCCAAGGCGGAGGAAGCCGCCAAGAAGATGGGCACCGGCGAGATGACGCTCAATGACTTCTTGGACATGATGCTCATGGTCCGCAACCTGGGACCGATGGGCAACCTGCTCAAGATGATGCCGGGTGGCTCCAAGATGAACGAGATCGCCGACATGGTGGATGAGAAGCAGCTGGACCGCATCCAGGCCATCATCCGCGGTATGACCCCGCAGGAGCGCGAGGATCCGAAGATTCTCAATGCCTCCCGCCGCAAGCGTATTGCCAACGGTTCTGGCGTGTCAGTCTCCGACGTCAACCAGCTCATCGAGCGCTTCAACGAGGCAAAGAAGATGATGTCTCAGATGGCCGGCCGCTTCGGTATGCCGGGCATGGGCGGCGGCCGCAAGGCCACGAAGAAGAAGCCGAAGGGCCGCAAGGGCAAGAATGGCAAGCGCAAGCCGCCGAAGCGCCGCGGCGGTGGCGGCGGTATGCCGGGTATGCCGGGCATGGGCGGCGGTATGCCGTCGATGGAAGAGCTGCAGAAGATGCAGGAGCAGATGGGCGGTATGCCGGGCATGGGCGATATCAAGATGCCGAAGGGCATGGAGAACATCGACCTGAACAACTTGGACTTCAGCAAGGGCAAGAAGAAGTAGGCGATTACCCACGCGGGAATATACCCGACTAAAGTTGGATAAAACTGTTCTCGCGTGGAAAGGTCCTCACTGTGAAGGCCAGCCCTGTGGTGCGCCAGATGCGCCACGACATCACAACCAAACCGTTCATCGCCATCTGGGAGGTCACCCGCGCCTGCCAGCTGGTGTGTCAGCACTGCCGGGCCGATGCCCAGCACGACCCCGCACCGGGCCAGCTCACCACCGCCGAAGGCAAGGCGCTGCTGGATTCCCTGGCCAGCTACGACAAGCCACGCCCGCTCGTCGTGCTCACGGGTGGGGACCCGTTTGAGCGCGGCGACCTGGAGGAGCTCACCGCCTACGGCACGTCCTTGGGGCTCAACGTGTCGCTCTCGCCGTCGGTCACGCCCCGTTTGACGCGCGAGCGCCTCGAGGGCTTGCGCGCGGCGGGCGGATCCGCGCTATCGCTGTCTCTCGACGGCGCGAGCGCTGCAACCCACGACTACTTCCGCGGCTTCTCCGGTATCTTCGAGCGCACGATTGAGATGGCCAGCGTGGTCACCGACGTGGGCTTCCGCCTCCAAATCAACTCCACCATCACGAAGAACAACGTCCACGAGGCCCCGCAGCTGTTGGCGCGGGTCATCGAGATGGGTGCCAAGCTCTGGAGCGTGTTCTTCCTCGTGCCCACCGGCCGCGGTACGGGCTTAGAGGCGCTGAACTCACAGGAGCGCGAGGACGCGATGCAGTGGCTGCGCAGCGTGTCCACGCGGATTGCCATTAAGACCACGGAGGGGCCACAATATCGGCGCATCGTCCTCCAGGCCCAGCGGGGAGAGAAGTACGAGGGCGGCGAACTGTACCGCTACCTGACCGCGGAGACCGAGCGCATCCTGGGACCTGACCCGCATACGCGCCGCCCGCGCCCGCCCATGGCCATCAACGCGGGATCCGGCTTCGTCTTCATCGACCACGTGGGGGACGTCTACCCGAACGGCTTCCTGCCGCTGCACTGCGGCAACGTCAAGAATCACCCGCTGCCGGATATCTACGCTAACTCGCCGGTGTTTAAGAAGCTTAGGGACCCCAACGCGTGGAGCGGCAAGTGCTCCGTGTGCGAGTTTGCCTCGGTGTGTGGTGGCTCGCGGTCCACGGCTTTTGCCATGACGGGCGACCCACTCGCGTCAGACTCTACCTGCGCCTACGTGCCCGAAGCCCTGCGCTAGCGGCGGCTACTAGATGGCCTTGCCCGCGGGGAAGGCAGGGTAGGGGACCGGTTTGGCGGGAGTCGGCGCCGCCGGGGTGGACGGTGCCGGGCCCGCCTTCGTCGTGGAGGTGGACGTGGCGGTTTCCGGTGCCTCCTGCTGCTGCGGGACACCCTCGATGAAGGGGGTAATGGCCTCGCGGATGAGCGGGATGGCGGAATCGCCGAAAGCCTTGGTGAAATGGTGCATATCGCGGTAGACCATGATGTTGCCGATCACCGCCGGGCAGTCGCCCTCCGCGTTGCAGAACCACGTTGAGGTGTCCACGGACACCATGTTTTGATAGTTCGACAGCACCTGCGCGCCCGGGTCGTACGGCGCGTAGACCTCCTCGAAGCGCATGCCGCAGCCCAGGGAATCCTCCGTGGCCACGTAGCACTCGTCGAACTGCAGGCCCTGGCCCTTGTCGTCGAAGCCCCACGGGTTGTCGCGGAAGCCCAGGAACGGGATGTCATTGGCGGCCAGCTCGTCCCAGAATGCCTGGTAGCCGGCGGGTACAGCGTCGGGGCCGTGGCCGTAGGGCCTGGCCGGGCGGGTCGAGTTCGACACCACCAGAGCCGGGTCCGCCTCCTCGATGCGGTCGACGACATGCTTGCCCCACTCGGCGCACTCGGGGGTCACGGTGAGGTCATCGCCCAACTCGATGGGGCAGCCCACGCGCGTGAGCGGGACGAGCTTGAAGCCCATCTCGCGGCCCAGGTAGTCCAGCGCGGACGAGTACTGCTCGGCGTGGGAGCCACCCACCAGGTACACCTCGACGTCCGAATTGACGTCGCCGAACACGCAGGGGGTCTCGCCATCCTTTTGTACTTCCTTGAAATAGTCGGCGGGCTCCTGCTCGGGGATGAAGCACCAGTTCTCCGCCACCGTGGTCATGATGCCGCGGGCGAGGATCGGGTCCGGCTTCACCTGAACGTCGCCGGGCGGCTCGATGTCGTCGACAAAGGACATGACGCCGGGATAGAGGGCCGGATCGAGCATCTCGGCGTCGGCGTTCTCGACGCTGCGCAGCCACAGCGGTTGGATGCACAGGAGTGCGACGGTGCCGATGGCAACCACCACGCCGCCGACGGCGCGCAGCCCGCCGGTGCGGGTGCGCATGTCGGTGAGGCCGCGGCGGACCGGGAGATCGTCGGCAAGCGGGCGCTTGCGGTGCTGACGCAGCGGCTTCTCGACGAAACGGTGAGTCACATCCGCCAACCCCAGCGACACCGCCACGATGATGATGCCGAGCCACCACGGAGGCGTATCCAAGCCCAGAGCGGAAGTGGAGATAATCAGCAGCGGCCAGTGCCAGAGGTACAGCGGGTAGGCAATGTCACCCAACCAGCGCGAGGGCCGTGCTGTTAGCACGCGGGAGAAGGAACCACCGGAGCCAATGATGATGAGCACCGCGCCGCCGATCGGCAGCAGCGACAGCGGGCCCGGGAAGGCCAGCGTGTTGGAGATGACCAAGCCGGTGCACGCCAGGGCTGCCAGGCCCGTGGCGGTCGCCAGATTCGACAGCCGCTGTGGCATACGCAGGTGCTTGCTGTAGATGACCAGCACAGCACCCAGCGTTAGCTCCCACGCGCGCGAGAACGTGGAGTAGTAGTTGTGCGGGCTGCCGTACAGGCCGTCCCGGCAGGCGTAGGCAAACGACGCAATGGTGACCACCAAAAGCACCGGGCCGGCGATGGAATTGACGGTAGGGAAGCGCGAGCCGGTCAGGCCCGACTCCTTCGGTCGCAGGCGCATCAACGCTGCCAAACCGATGGCAAAGAGGATGCCTGCCAGGTAGAACTGGCCCTGAACCGCCATGGACCACATGTGCTGTAGCGGGGAGGTGGATGCCGCGGCGGCCACGTAGTCAGCATCTTGGCGCGCGAGCTCCCAGTTCTGGTAGTAGAAGATCGTTGCGGTGATCTGCTTAGCCAAGTCACCGCTCATGCGCTCCGGGGCGAAAAGGCGCACCAGGATATAGCTGGCGCCGATGACGAGCACAAGCGACGGCACGAGCCGCCTCAGCGTGCGCCAGATGGGCCACCACGGGTTCAGCGAGGCGTTGGGGCGCGCAGCGTACCGCAGCTGGGAACCCAGGAAGAAGTAGCCGGACAGGAGCAGGAAGACATCCACACCGCCAGAAACACGGCCGACAAACACGTGGTAGAGCACCACGAGGGCGATTGCGATGCCGCGGAGACCATCGAGGTCATAGCGGTAGCGGAAGCGGGAAGGGGCGTTATCAGTCATAAATTAGGTGTGGGTGGCAGTAGAATAACCGCGTTACAGGGTACCCCCTTCGCGGGGAGCGACCTAATACGGCAGCACGGGGGCAATTTCCCATTTGCCATCCCTCCGGCTAAAGTTAGACAGGTTGTCCGCGTCTTCCCACCTGGAGGATTCGGAGAGCAACCTACAACTTCATCTCTGCGTAACGCCGGTACCGCCCACGGACGGCCGGCACGTCACGCGCAGGATAAATCCAAGGGTTGAACCGGCGCGCCACAGGTAAGAGGCGCGCGTCCGCACTGCCCGGTGACTAGAAAAGGAGCCAATCATGGCCGTCAAGATCAAGCTGCAGCGTATGGGCAAGGTCCGCAACGCTGAGTACCGCGTCATCATCGCCGATGCACGCACCCGCCGCTCCGGCAAGGCTATCGAGAACATCGGTATTTACCAGCCGAAGCAGGAGCCGTCCCTCATTCAGATCGATTCCGAGCGCGTTCAGTACTGGCTGGGCGTCGGCGCGCAGCCGACCGAGCCGGTTCTCGCACTGCTCAAGGTGACCGGTGACTGGCAGAAGTTCAAGGGCCTGCCGGGTGCAGAGGGCACCCTGAAGGTTGCCGAGGAGAAGCCGTCCAAGCTGGACCTCTTCAACGCTGCTCTGGCTGAGGCCAACAACGGCCCGACCATCGAGGCCATCACCGAGAAGAAGCGCAAGGCTAAGGAAGAGGCTGAGGCTAAGGCCGCCGCCGAGAAGGCTGCTGAGGAAGCAGCTGCCGCCGAGGCCGCTAAGGCTGAGGAAGAGTCTGCTGACGCGGAGTCCTCCGAGTCCGCAGAGGCTTCCGAGGAGTCCGCAGAGTAAATTCTGCGCACACTCAAAACCCCTTGACCAGGAAGGTCAAGGGGTTTCGTGCATTCTATAAGGCCCTAACGCTAGGCCGCGGGGTAGTTACGGCACGGGTCCGAGGGATCGACAAAGTCCAACCCGCGCACCGACGCTGCGATTACCACCTTGGCCAGCCTGTCCTTCGCCTCGCGCGGAAGGGGTGCCAAGTTACCCGCGGTGCACAGGACCGTGAAGCCGTGAACGGAGGACCAGCACGCAAGGCAGTTCGCCATCATGAATTCCGGCTTCGGATCTTGGCCGATCTCCCGCGCGTAGCGCGCCATGTACGCGTAGAAGGTCGCTAGGGCCTGGATGCGCCGGTCCGAATCGCTGCCTACCGTTGCAGCATCCAACCCGGCTGGGACGTCGAAGCCGTGTGAGGTGATCAGGCACTCAAAGAAGTTGGGCTCTTTCAGCCCGAACTCGAAGTACGCGAAGCCCGCCGCCATCATCTTGTCCACGACGGTGCCCTCGGTGGATTCTGCCGCCTCGTACAGTCGCGAAATGAGTTCGTTGGAGGAGACTTCCGCTACTGCGTCGAGAAGCGCGGCTTGGTCCGCAAAGTGACGGTAGGCCGCTGTGGGGGAGACTCCCACCGCGCGGGTGGCCGCCCGAATGGTCACCGCTTGCGGGCCGTGCTGGCGACCCAACGCGATGGCTTCCTTGAGGATCTCCTCGTGCAAATTTCCATGGTGATACGGCTTCGAACTACTCACAATTCGATAATATTACCTGTCGCTCAATCCCCGCTGTGTGTTTGCGTCGTCAACATGGTCAGCAGCATAATCGCAGGTTGATCCGTGCTTGTCACGCCGTGCGGAACCCGTGCCGGAAGGTGCACAATCCGCCCCGGTTCCAGCCGCTCCACCCGCTCACCGCACGTGAATTCTACTGCGCCGCGCAGCACTTGCACCGTGATGGGATGCGCGGCCATGTGGTCCGGCAGGTCTTGGCCGGGTAAAAAGTTGAACACGATGAGATTGGTGCCGTCGGCACTGAGCACGCGGCGCACTGCCGGGCGCGGGCGAGACGGGTCGGCCGGTGGGGCCTCGGCCACCAGATCCACTGCGGACAGCGAACCGCCGTGGTGGGCGGCGGCGCCGAACGTGGAGACGTCGTTAAGCGGAAGCTCATTCATACCACCGAGGCTAGCCCGTTAAGCTTAAAGGCATGGAATTACTGATCGGTCGCGTGGTGAAATCCCACGGCATCAAGGGCGAGGTCGCCGTCGAAGTGACCACGGACGCCCCGGAGGCGCGCTTCGCCGTCGGCGAGGTCCTTAACGGTAGGCAAGGCAAGAAGGAACACGAGCTCACCATCACCGCGGTGCGCGCCCACAAGGGGCGTTTGCTCGTGACGTTTAAAGAAGTCCCGGACCGCACCGCGGCGGATTCCCTGCGCGGTACCCAGTTCTTCGCCGCCCCGCTGGAGGACCCGGAGGACGATGGCTTCTACGACCACGAGCTCGAGGGGCTGCGGGTGCTCCAGGACGGCCGCGACATTGGCCAGGTCACCGGCGTGACTCACGGCCCCACGCAGTCGCTGCTGGAGGTGACGTTGGACAGCGGCGCGGAGGCGTTGGTGCCCTTCGTGGAGGCCATCGTGCCCGAGGTCGATCTGGACGCCGGCACGTGCACCATCACCCCGCCGGAGGGGTTGCTCGAGCTATGAGAATCGACGTTGTCACCATCTTCCCTGAGTACCTGGACCCGCTGCGCCACGCGCTGCTGGGCAAGGCCATTGAGCAGGGAAAGCTTGCCGTGGGCGTGCACGACCTGCGCCAGTGGGCCACGGATGTGCACAAGTCGGTCGACGATTCCCCGTACGGCGGTGGCCCCGGGATGGTGATGAAGCCTGAGGTGTGGGGCCCCGCGCTTGACGACGTCTCCTCCGCCACCGCTTCCACCCAGGACCTAGTCAGTGCCCTGCCGCACCTGAGCAAGCCGCGGCACGACGATATCCACGGCGTGGAGTCCCGCGCCTATGCCGAGTCTGGTGCGGAGGACAAGCCTCTGCTCATCGTGCCCACCCCGGCGGGAAAGCCCTTCAGCCAGGAGGACGCCCAGGCCTGGTCCTCCGAGGAGCACATTGTGTTCGCGTGCGGGCGCTACGAGGGAATTGACCAGCGCGTCGTCGATGATGCGGCGAAGCGCTACCGCGTGCGGGAGGTCTCCATCGGGGACTACGTGCTCATCGGTGGCGAGGTGGCCGTGCTGGTCATCGCGGAGGCCGTGGTGCGCCTGATCCCGGGCGTGCTGGGCAACCGGCGCTCCCACGAGGAGGATTCCTTCTCCGACGGGCTGCTGGAAGGCCCGAGCTACACCAAGCCGCGCGAGTGGCGCGGCCTCGCGGTGCCCGAGGTTTTGACGTCCGGTGATCACGCCAAGGTGGACCGCTGGCGCCGGGAACAGTCGTTGGAGCGCACGCTCGAGCGCCGCCCGGAGTTGCTGGAGGCGGCCGAGTTGGATGCCGCCGACCGCGCATACCTGGATCAACTGAAGGAGGACACGCATGGACGTGAGTACTGATCTGTCGATTCTTATGACCGAGGCCGAATGGAACAAGGTCTTGGCAGAGATGCCGCAGCGTTTGCGCGAAGGCGGGCTGGAGCCGCACGACATCAACGCCGAAATCGTGTCCTTTACCTGCGAGCCGGACAACATTCTGGTCAACGAGTACATGAACAACCACGGCCACCCGCCGGTGAGCGAGCACGTGTGGCGGGTTATCGTCAACGGATCGTCACAGTTGCCGCTGACGAAGGTCACGGCGGCCGTCGCGGACTGCCTGCCGCCGCACACGCTGTGGTACGGCACCTCGGAAATCGGCCACACCGAGTTTGGGCTAGGCACCTCCTGTGCGTGGCAGGGCGGGGTATAGGGTGGGAAGGTCTTTAAGTCCCCGACCCACATAAAGAGGTTTTGTGAACATCGCAGCCACCATCGCCACCGAGCTGGGAGTCAAGGAGTCCTTCGTCGCCGCAGCACTCAAGCTCATGGCAGAAGGCAATACCGTTCCGTTCATCGCCCGCTACCGCAAGGAAGCGACGGGCGGGTTGGATGATTCCCAGCTGCGCATCATCGAGGAGCGCTCCACCTACCTGCGCGAGCTGGAGGAGCGCAAGGAGACTGTACTTGCCGCCATTGAGGAACAAGGCAAGCTCACCGATGACCTCCGCGCGCTCATCGTGGCCTGCGAGACCAAGGCCCGCCTGGAGGACCTGTACCTGCCGTACAAGAAGCGCCGCAAGACCAAGGCCGACATTGCTCGCGAGGCCGGCCTCGAGCCGTTGACGGACAAGCTCATCGAGAATCCCAGCGCGGACCCGGCGCAGCTGGCGGGGGAGTACCTCACCGAGGGTTTCGAGGAGACCAAGAAGGCCCTCGAGGGTGCGCGGTCCATCCTGATCGACCGTTTTGCGCTCGATGCGGATCTCGTGGGCGAGGTGCGCGAGCGCATGTACACCACAGGCTCCATGAATGCCGGCGTGGTCGAGGGCAAGGAAACCGAGGGCGCGAAGTTCAAAGACTACTTCGAATTCTCCGAGCCGTTTGAGAAGCTGCCCTCGCACCGCATCTTGGCGCTGCTGCGCGGCGAGAACGAGGGTGTGCTGCAGCTTAACCTCGATGCCGGGGACGACGCCGTGTACGAGGGGATCATTGCGGACCGCTTCGACCTTGATGTTGCCACCTCGCGCTGGCTTGCCGACGCCGTCCACTGGGGCTGGCGCACCAAACTCTCCATCTCCTCCGGCTTGGACGTGCGTATGCGCTTGAAAGAAAAAGCGGAGGAAGGCGCGCTCAAGGTCTTCGCCACCAACCTGCGCGACGTGCTCCTAGCTGCCCCGGCCGGCCAGCGTGCCACCTTGGGGCTGGATCCGGGCTACCGCAACGGCGTGAAGTGCGCGGTTGTTGACCCGACCGGCAAGGTCCTGGCCACCACCATCGTCTACCCGCACCAGCCGCAGAAGAAATGGGCTGAGGCGGTGCGCGAGTTGGCGTCGTTAAGCGCTGCCCATTCGGTGGACCTCATGGCCATCGGCAACGGTACTGCCTCGCGCGAGACGGAAAAGCTGGCCGGGGAGGTCGCCGACCTTATCGCGCAGGCAGGCGGGGCTCGCCCCACACCGGTGGTGGTCTCCGAGGCTGGCGCGTCCGTCTACTCGGCCTCCCAGCTCGCGGCCGACGAATTCCCCGACATGGACGTCTCCCTGCGTGGTGCGGTCTCCATCGCGCGCCGCCTCCAAGACCCGCTGGCGGAGCTGGTGAAGATCGACCCGAAGGCCATCGGCGTGGGCCAGTACCAGCACGACGTCAACCAGGTAGCGCTCGCGCGCACCCTCGACGGCGTGGTGGAGGATGCCGTCAACGGCGTCGGGGTGGACCTCAACACGGCCTCGGCCCCGCTGCTGGAGCGCGTGGCCGGCGTGAACTCCACGATTGCCGCCAACATCGTGGCCTACCGCGACGAGAACGGCACGTTTGCCTCGCGCAAGGAGCTGAAGAAGGTGCCGCGCTTGGGGCCGAAGGCCTTTGAGCAGTCG
Source organism: Corynebacterium axilliensis (assembly GCF_046097495.1). Taxonomy (NCBI): domain Bacteria; kingdom Bacillati; phylum Actinomycetota; class Actinomycetes; order Mycobacteriales; family Corynebacteriaceae; genus Corynebacterium; species Corynebacterium axilliensis. The sequence goes on along the minus strand of NZ_CP175768.1, from coordinate 886,922 downwards.
GCGGGCTTCCTGCGCATCACCGGCGGCAGCGATCCCCTCGACGCCTCGGCCGTGCACCCGGAGGCCTATCCGGTGGTCGCCCGCATCGCGGAGAAGACCGGCCTGGGGGTCTCGGAGCTCATCGGCAATTCCCGCGTGCTGACAAAGCTTAGCCCGTCCGACTTCGCGGATGAGACCTTCGGCGTCCCGACCATCACGGACATCATCGCGGAGCTGGACAAGCCCGGCCGCGACCCGCGCCCAGAGTTCAAGACCGCCACGTTCAAGGAAGGCGTGGACAAGGTCTCGGACTTGAAACCAGGCATGATTCTGGAGGGCACCGTGACCAACGTGGCGGCGTTCGGCGCGTTTATCGACGTCGGCGTGCACCAGGACGGCCTCGTCCACGTCTCCGCCATGAGCCACAAGTTTGTCTCCAATCCGCACGAGGTCGTGCGCTCGGGGCAGGTGGTCAAGGTTAAGGTGATGGAGGTTGACGTTGAGCGCCAGCGCATCGGGCTAAGCCTGCGGCTGGACGACGAGCCCGGCCAGCCCGCGCCGAAGCGCCGCAGCGGCACCAACGGTGGCGGGAACTCCCGCCGAAGTTCCGGACGCAAGGGCGGCCGCTCGCGTGGCCGCCAGGACCGCGGGGGCGGCGGCTCGATGGCCGATGCCCTCAAGAAGGCCGGCTTCTAACGCGCTACACCCCCGACCGTTCGAACGGTAGGGGGTGATTTTCGGCGTGTGGGATCGCCGATGTCGCGGAAGGCCTTGTGGGCGTTCCGCGTGGCGTTGTGGTTCTAGTCGGGTGCGGCTCGTGCTGCGGCTTGTTGGTAGGCCGCTTGGGTGGTGATTGGTTCTCCCCAGGGTGGGATGTAGTCCACCTCGCCGCGAAGACGGAAGACGTAGCCTGCCCCGGTGGGTTTATCCGGGTCATCATCGTTGACACCGTTGTGATAGGCACACAACATTGTCAGATTCGGCGGATCGGTGGTACCTCCTGCTTTCCATGGGATGAGGTGGTGCACGTGGGCGTAGTCGGCGGGTTTGTTGCAGCCTTTCCTGGCACAGGTGGGATGCTCCGCACTAGCCATCATGCGCTGCTCAAACCCGGCCAAGCGTTTCATGCGGTGTAGCCACACCGGCCCGATCGTGGGGTGGATGAGGGTGACGTAGCCGATTTCAGCAAACTTGTAGGTCAAAAACTCCCGCCCGGTCATCCGCCCACCGTTGGTCAGTTCCAGCACGATGTCGTCACCATCCCCGGAGACAATCTTGTCGAGCTTGTCTAAGGTAACGACCACACTGGTGAGCACCGCGGGTTTTGTTCCGCCGTGGGATTTTTCAAAGAAGACCTGTTTCGAGGCATCCAACAGGTCGGTGGGATTCAGCGATTCTAGGACCCCGCGCATCTCGGTGATGGTCAGTGGGTTATCGGTAATCGTCAGCGAGTGCGGGCCTTCTTTGCGGTAGGTCATGCGCACCCCCGGCTTGGGCACACGCTTGGGCTTAAGCTCCTTGAGCTTTTTCGACGCTACGGCGGGGATGTTGTGGGCGGGTGTGCCGGCTAGTTTGATGCGAAGGTTCCAGGCGTCCAGCTGATTCTTCAACCGTGCCGTATAGGACTCGATGAGGCTTAGCGTGGCCACATCGTGGCCGCTATCGACCGCACGCTTGCGGGCGGTGTGCTGCTTACCCGTGAACTTCGTGGCACCGAAGTAGACGTGGTGCAGGCGTGCGAGTTCGGCGGCATCGGCTGGTGCAGCGCCGAGTGCGCGTAGGTGCTTTTCGCCTCCTTCCGCTTGCTCCACCAATGACATCCCCGAGCAACGGAAGGAGAAATAGGTCTCTAAATCCCCCATGGGAAGGAGACTAAAGCAAGCTCACCACCCCCGCAACCGGAAGAGGAGGAGTGTACCGCTTAGTCAATTTTCTGAATGAATTGCAGTTCGTTAAACGGTTGCTGTGCTCCAGTGGTACGTTTGTAGAAACAAACTAAAAGGCGGCGTCTTTATTCTGCAAACCAGCAGGGTATCTGGCCGTCCTCGTCAATCCCAAGGAGTTTCCATGAGTGAAGAGAAGCGTAGTGCTGTGTCTGTCGAGGCGAACGATGCTTCGTCATCATCAGCGATGGGCTGGCACCGTGTACTTGATTGGCGTCCCAGGAGCACCCTGTCCAGAGTGCTCATCGTCTTCCTCCTTGTGGCCCCGATCATCGTGGCCGGCACCATGATGTGGGCGATGTGGGATCCGTCGAAGTACATGCGCAATATTGACTTGGCGGTGGTCAATGAGGACGTGGGCGTCGACAAGCAAGGCACCTTCACCAACTACGGCGACCAAGTGGTGGAGGGGCTGCTGGAGACGGACTACCTCAACTTCGCGGAGGTCGACCAGGCCCAGGGGGAGGAGGGGCTGCTCAAGGGCCAATACCTCATGGTGGTGACCATTCCGAAGAACTTTTCCGAGCAGGCCGTCACCATCATCAGTGATAACCCCGTGAAGCCGGAGATTCACTTCGCCACGAATGACTACTACGGTACGAACGGCTCGGTGATTTCCGCCAGCCTGATTCCGCAGGTGCAAACCAGCGTGGAGAATGCCATTTCCAAGAAGTACGCCGACCAGGTCATCGAAGGATTGGGCAAGCTGAGCGAGGGCCTGAATACTGCGGCCGAGGGCGCGGGCCGACTCGATGAGGGCGCGGGCGCGCTGCAGGATGGCGGCGGACGCGCGGTCGAGGGCATTGCCAAGCTGGACTCCGGCGCGAGTGAACTCAATACCGGTACCGGGCAGTTGGTGGACGGCACGACGCGGTTACAGGAGGGCGTCGGCAAGCTCAGTGCCGGTGCGACGCAACTGGATGATGGCGCCACGCAGCTCGCGGACGGCTCCGATAGGCTGCTCGCCGGCACCGGCCGCCTGGCCGAGGGCGCGGGCCAGATCGACGGCGGCGTCAACCAGCTCACCGGCATGCTCATCCCGGTGCTCAAGCAAGCCCAAGCGGTGGCGCCGGCGTTGTTGCAGCTGGTTGACGTTCTTCGCAACCTCGGCATGACCGAGCAAGCAGAGCAGCTCTACTCGCTGGTGTCCAAGCTGGATCCCGCGGCCAGCGGCAACATGGTGGCGCAGCTGGAGAAACTTTCGGCCGGCACCGGCGAGCTCTACTACAACCTGTCCGACCCGAACTCGGAGTACCTCGGCGGCATGCAGACTTTGAACGACGGCACGCACCGCCTGGCCACGGGAACCAAGGACCTGCGCAACGGCGTGGGGGAGCTCAGCACCGGCGCGGCGCAGTTGCACGACGGCGCGACCCGGCTGCACGAGGGCACGGGCAGGCTCAAGGACGGCACCAGCCAGTTGTCCGCGGGCGGCGCGGACCTTAAAGACGGCATGGATCAGCTCAAGTCCGGCTCGAACGAGCTGGCCACCAAGCTTGCCGACGGCGCCGCGAAGGCCCCCACCGTGCCCCAGCCCGACGCCTCGGCACAGAACATGGCGGTGCCCATCAACTTCACCGAGTCCAACGTTCACCCCGTGCAGACGGTGGTTAATCCGCTTGACCCGACTCGCAAGGACATCACCGGCGGCGTCTCGATGCTCTTGGTCCTAGTCTTCGGCTTCCTCGTCATGCTCCTGGTGGCGATGACGCTGCCGTACTACCTGGGCCGCCGCAACGGCCGCAACGGCACTGCGGCCAGCCCGGTGCGCGGAATCCTCGCCGCCTTCGCCGTGGTGACCGGTCTGAACTTCCTGGTCTTGGCCTTCATGGCCATCATGTCCGCCACCTTAGGCTGGCGCCCGGAGAGCTGGCCCATGATTGCGCTCGTCATCGCCGCTATTGCCGCGGTGGGGGCGGCGACGTACCAGTTCTTCCTCGTGACCTTCGGGCGGAAAATCGGGGCGGTGTTCTCCGTCGGTGCGTTTGCCCTCGGCGTCATGGTCTTCGGCGGCGTGTGGCCGGTGGCGGCCATCCCGCGGCCGCTGAGCATGCTGCACCCCTTCCACCCGATGACGTACGCGAAGAACGCGTTTACCCGGGCTACCGACGGTATCCACGACGGCACCTTCGTCGCGGGCATCGCCGTGCTGCTCATCGTCACGGTGCTGGCGCTTGTGGCCTCGTGCCTGGTGTTCCGGGCGCGCCACCACGGCACCGCCCGCATCTTGGACGAGCACCTGTTCCGCACGAAGGCGGCGGCCGGCGCTTAGTAGCCTAAGGCCGCCAGCCCGCCGGGGAGGTTGCGCAGCTCGATGCCCATCGAAGCGGCGAGGTCGGCGTAGCGCAGGGCAAAACCGGCGCTGCGCCCGCCCGAGGGGCAGGCCACGAACACCAGGTCGGCGTCGCACGATGCGAGGGCGCGGCGCACCGCATCGTCATCGGTGACGGTGTGCCAGGGAAGCGCTACCGAGGGAAGGGGAGCGAGTGCAGCGGGGTGCTCGGAAATATCTAGGAGGGCGGCGCGGCCTGTGCTTAGCTCCGGCGGCAGCTCAGCGGCGGTGTCGAGTGAGGTGACGAGGGCGCGGTCGGGGTCTGCGGCCGCGCGCAGCGTGCGGAAGGAGCCGGGCAGCGCGTCGTAGGTGGTGACGCGCCCGACCAGCTCCGCGTGGTGGGGGAGCGCGCCGAGCATGCCGATGGCGGAGGTAGCCATAAGCCCTGCGATGACCGACGTCGTGGCCCCGAGAACCCCAGCCGTGGAGCACTCCAGGGCCTCGCCCTCGGGCGGGGCGGGGAAAAGGTCGCGCAGGCCTACCCCGCGCCCGTCGTCGCAGGCGGGACCGGAGTGCCACAGCGCGGCCTGCCCGCCGTAGCGCAGCACGGTTCCCCAGGCCAGCGGGGTAGAGGTGATTTCGCAGGCGTCGGCGACGAGGTACTTGGTGGCAAAGGTATCGGAGCCATCGAGCACGAGGTCGGCGTCGGCGCACAGGTCCACGACATTAGTGGTATCGAGGCGTTCCTGCAGCGGGGTGACGGTGAGCTCGGGGCCCAGCTCGCGGGCGCGCGTGGCTGCCACCTGGGCTTTGGGCTTGCCGACGTCTCCCACCCCGAACAGCACCTGCCTGTGCAGGTTGCTCATATCGACGGTGTCGGAATCAATGAGCGTGATGTGCCCGATCCCGGCGGCGGCAAGCTGCTGGAGGGCCGGGCAGCCGAGTCCACCCGCGCCGACGATGAGGACGTGGGCGGCGTGGAGCCGTTCTTGGGCGTCGTCGCCGAAGCCGGGCAGGATGCGTTGGCGCGCGGTGCGGGCGCGCTCGGAGTCGCTGAGCATGAGGGCTTAAAGGACCTGGTCGGCCCAGCTGGCCAGGCCCTCAAAAGTGGAGGAGGCCTGGGCATGCTCGCGCTGGGGGATGCGGCCTGCACTCCTAGCGAGGCGTCCGGCCTCCACGGCGTGGCGCATGGCGGTGGCCATGGCCTCCGGGTCCTGGCAGCGGTTCACCGCGCTGGCGAGCAGCACGCCCGAGCAGCCCAGCTCCATGGCGCGGGCGGCGTCGGAGGCGGTGCCGATGCCGGCGTCGACAAGCACGGGCACACTTGCGCGGGAACAGATGAGCTCGAGGTTGTGTGGGTTGAGAATGCCCAAGCCGGTGCCGATGGGCGCGCCGAGCGGCATGACGGCGGCGGCCCCGGCGTCCTCCAAGCGCTGGGCGGCTACGGGGTCATCGCTGGTGTAGGCCAGAACGGTGAAACCTTCGGCGGAAAGGAGCTCGGTGGCGTCGAGGGTTTCGAGGACGTCGGGAAGCAGCGTGTGCTCGTCGGCGATGACCTCCACCTTGACCCAATTCGTGCCGAGGGCCTCCCGCGCCATCTGGGCGGTGAGCACAGCCTCGCGCGCGGTGCGGCAGCCGGCGGTATTCGGTAGCGGGGCGATGTTCAAGCGGCGCAGCAGGTCAAAGACACTTTCGCCGTGTGAGGTGCCGGCGTGGCGGCGCATGGCCACCGTGGTGAGCTCCGTGCCAGAGGCGACGAGCGCTCGCTCGAGGGCCTCGTGGCTCGTCGCCCCGCCGGTGCCCATGATGAGGTGGGAAGAAAAGGTGGTGTCGGCGATGGTGAGCATTTAGCCTCCTTGGACGGCGGTGAGGATTTCCACGCTCGCGCCCTCACTCAGCGTGGCGGTATCCCACTGTGAGCGCGGCACGACCTGCTCGGCCACGGCCACGGCGGTGCCGTCGGCAGCAATGCCCTTCTCCTGGAGCAGCTGGGCGACGGTGCCGGCAGCCGTGTCATAGGGTTGGCCGTTGAGGATGAGAATCATGGTTTACTCCTTGTCATGGCGCAGGGGCGAGCAGGCGGTGAGGTCGATGCTGGGCTCGGAGTGCTCGACAAGCTCGCTGGTGCACCGAGCCGCAAGCGCGGTGAGCAGGATTCCGTGGCGGAAATAGCCGGTGGATATGACGAGCTTAGCGCCCACGCGGCCGAGATAGGGCAGGTCATCCGGCGTGCCGGGGCGCGCGCCCGCGCTGGCCTCGAGGAATTCGCACTCCTCGACGGCGGGGAGGAGCCGGATGGCGTCGCGCAGCAGGGCGTAGACCCCGCCGGCCTGGGCGGAGGCCAGGGAATCTTCCCGGGTGGTGGCTCCGATGGCCAGGGTGCCATCGTGGCGCGGAATAAGGTAGACGGGGCGGTCCTCCACGAAACCGCGGACCACGCGGTTCAGCAGCGGGCGAAGGTGCTCTGGCACACCCAGGCGCAGGATATCGCCGTAGACCGGGCGCAGCTGCAGGGGAGAGCGCTCTAGCCCTGCCGATTGTGCCCATTCGACGTCGCGCGCGCCCAGGCCGGCGGCCAACACGACGTCATCGGCGTGGAACTCGCCGGTGGGGGTGCGCACGACGCCGTGTTCGGCATCGATGGCGTGGGCGGGCGTGCGGAAAAAGCGAACGCCGAGTTTCTGGGCTGCGCTTAGGAGTGCGGCCGCCCACTGGCGGGGAAAGACCTGGGTGTCGCCCGGGATGCTCACAGCACCTGCTAGCCGCGGGGAGAGAAGCGGTTCGGCGCGGCGGGCCTCGCGCACGGTGATGCGCTCGACCTCCATGCCGTGGAGAGATTGATAATCAGCTAGCTCAGTAAGGTGCTGGGCATCTGTGCGGTCGGCGGCGACGACGAGCGTGCCCTCATCGCGGTAGCCGGTGGGGACGTCCGTGTGGGAAGCAACGAGGTCGATGAGCTCGGGATACCACGTGCCGGAAGCACGCATTAGCGGAAAGAGCGGATCCTGCTGGTAGACCACCTCGGCTGTCGGGGCGAGCATGCCGCCGGCGAAGTGTGTGGCGCCGGAGGCCGGCTCGGGGTCGAGCACGGTGACCGCGTGGCCACGGGAGGCAAGCTCCACCGCGGTGGCCAGGCCCACCACGCCGGCGCCGACGACGATGACGGTGGAGTCAGATGCAGTACTCATCGCGCACCTTCATCGAAGCCGGAAAGGAGCTCGCGGCAGTAGGCCTCCGGGTCGTCTGCATGCATGATGCCACGCACGACCGCGAGGCCGGCCACGCCCGTGGCCGCGAGAGCTGCGGCATCGTCGGCGGTGACATCCCCGATGGCCACGAGCGGGACCCGGGAGAGCTCGACCAGCTCCGGATAGGCGTTAAGCCCCAGGGGCGGGCGGCCGGAATCCTTCGTCGGGGTAGCCCGGAACGGGCCGCACCCGATGTAGTCAATGAGGTCAGCAACCTCGTTGGCTTTCTCGACGAGCTCGCGGGTACCCGTGGTGAGCCCGATAATCGCGTCCGGCCCGAGGAGCGCGCGGGCCTGCTCGACGGGGAGATCATCCTGGCCAAGGTGCACGCCGTGGACCGGCTCGCCGTCGTGGCGTAGGGCGAGGGCGACGTCCACGCGGTCGTCGATAAGCACACGCGTTGCCGGGTTCGCCGCTGCCACCGCGCGGGCGACGTCCCGGCCCAGCAGGTAGAGATCGCGCGCGGAAATCGGCTTCGAGCGCACCTGCACGATGCCCGCCCCGCCCCGGGCCGCCGCCGCAGCGATGCGCACGATATCCGCAGGGGAGTCCGCAGTGCCGGTGACGAAGTAGCAGCGAAGATCAGGCATGGACCCCGTCTTCCTCGTGGTAGAGCTGCGAGCCCTGCGCCTTGAACTCCTCCGACTTGCGCTCCTCGCCCGCGCGGGCCGCGGCGACGACGTCGGGGTCGATGGAGCCTTGCCCCGGGAAGCTGGGCATGCCGAGGGAATCGGAGAACGTATCCCGAATGTCCTGGCTGATGCGCATGGAGCAGAACTTCGGGCCACACATGGAGCAGAAGTGGGCGGTCTTCGCCGGCTCCGCGGGCAGGGTTTCATCGTGGTAAGCCTGCGCGGTGTCCGGATCCAGTGAGAGCGCGAACTGGTCGTGCCAACGGAACTCGAAGCGGGCCTTGCTCATCGCGTCGTCCCAGGCGCGCGCACCCGGGTGGCCCTTCGCCACGTCGGCGGCATGGGCGGCGAGCTTGTAGGTAATAACGCCGGTCTTGACGTCATCGCGGTTGGGCAGGCCCAGGTGCTCCTTGGGGGTGACGTAGCACAGCATGGCCGTGCCTCCCATGGCGATGTTCGCCGCGCCGATGGCGGAGGTGATGTGGTCGTAGCCCGGCGCGATGTCGGTGACCAGCGGGCCCAGCGTGTAGAAGGGGGCTTCCGAGGCCCACTCCTGCTCCAGCTCGTTGTTCTCCTGAATCATGTTGAGCGGCACGTGGCCGGGGCCCTCCACCATGACCTGGACGTCGTAGTCCCAGGCGCGCCGGGTGAGCTCGCCAATGGTCTTGAGCTCGGCGAACTGGGCGGTGTCGTTGGCATCCGCCAAAGAACCCGGGCGCAGGCCATCACCGAGGGAGAAGGCGACGTCGTAGCGCGCGAAAATCTCGCACAGCTCATCAAAGTTCTCGTAGAGGAAGGACTCCTTGTGGTGCGCCAGGCACCAGCCAGCCATAATCGAACCGCCGCGGGAGACGATTCCGGTGACGCGCTCGGTGGTCAGCGGCACGTAGGGCAGCAGCACGCCGGCGTGGATGGTCATGTAGTCCACGCCCTGCTCGCACTGCTCGATGACGGTATCCCGGAAGACTTCCCAGGTGAGGTCCTCGGCTACGCCGTTTACCTTCTCCAGGGCCTGGTAGATGGGCACGGTGCCGATCGGGACCGGGGAGTTGCGCAGAATCCACTCGCGGGTGGTGTGGATGTCATCGCCGGTGGAGAGGTCCATGACCGTGTCCGCGCCCCAGCGCGTGGCCCAGCGCAGCTTGGAGACTTCCTCGGCAATGGAGGAGGTCACCGCGGAGTTGCCAATGTTGGCGTTGATCTTGGTGAGGAAGTTGCGGCCGATGATCATTGGCTCGGATTCCGGGTGGTTGACGTTGTTGGGCAGGATGGCGCGCCCGCGCGCGATTTCGGAGCGCACGAACTCCGGGTCGCAGTGCTCGCGCAGGGCTACGAACTGCATCTCCTTGGTGATGATGCCCTGGCGCGCGTAGTGCATCTGGGTAACCCGCTTGCCCTCCTGAGAGCGTAATGGCTGGCGGCGCTCACCTTTCCACTCCTGGGAGGCGGCGCCGCGGCGCTCGGCGGAGCGGCCGTCATCGGCCAAGTTGCGGGCGCGGCCGGCGTAGGTCTCCACGTCGCCACGCTCTGCAATCCACTCTGCGCGCAAGGCCGGCAGGCCCACCTCGGGCTCGCACTCCGGGCCGCGCGTGCGGTAGACGCGGAATGGCTCGTTGGGGCCGGTGGGGGAATCATCCAGCTGGATTTCGGTTTCCGGAACCTCCAGTCCGTTCTCCCGGATGGGGGAGTAGGAGTGCTTGGGATGGATCTCATTGTGGGTAGCCGTCATGGCTGCTCCTCTCTTCCTTCGCTGGTGCTAACCAGACAGGTTCGAACGGTGCAGGCGCGGTGTCAGCGCCACTCTCAGCCCACTTCCTGTGGGCACCCGTGGGGTGTATCAGTGCGTAAACCACCATAGAATGCTCACCGCAGCCGTGTCAGGCGTTTGGGCAATTTGGCCGGTGGGGGCGGGGTATGGAAAGATAGCGATGTTCTATGTAACAGGCACGAACCGGTCAGCCGCCACAAGGTGGCGCCAGGGTCCTCTGTCTTAAACTGAAAAGGAAACATTCAATGGCAAACCTCATTGACAAGGTTGACGCAGCACAGCTGCGCGACGATATCCCGTCCTTCCGCCCGGGCGATACCCTTGACGTTAACGTCAAGGTCATCGAGGGCACCACCGAGCGTACCCAGCTCTTCAAGGGTGTCTGCATCCGCCGCCAGGGCTCCGGCATCCGCGAGACCTTCACCGTGCGTAAGGTCTCCTTCGGCATCGGCGTGGAGCGTACCTTCCCGGTTCACTCCCCGAACATCGCCTCCATCGAGGTTGCTCGCCGCGGCCGCGTTCGCCGTGCGAAGCTGTACTACCTGCGCGACCTGCGCGGTAAGAAGGCCCGCATCAAGGAGCGCCGCTAGTCTTTCGGCGCCCCTCGCACGCCCCCTGTTCTCCTCCTGCTGGCTCTAGTGGGAGGGAGCAGGGGGCTTTTTCGTGCGCCGCGCGCGGTGAGCAGAAGGCGGATTGCTAGGATTTAGCCCGTGGAAAAAGACAACGACATTACTGAAGGTGCCCAGCCTGCCGTCGAGGAGACGGTGGGGGACACGGGGGCGTCGGCAAGCGCGGCGGCTCCTGCCAAGGAAAAGAAGCAGATGCCGTGGCTGCTGGAAACAGCGCTCGTGGTGGTCTGCGTGCTCGCCGTGGTGGGCGTGTTCCAGAACTTCGTGGGCCGGCAGTATGTCATCCCTTCGGGCTCTATGGAGCCGACCCTGCATGGCTGCACGGGCTGCACCAACGACCGCATCTTTACGGAGAAGGTCTCCTATTACGGGGATAAGGGCCCGGAGCCTGGCGACGTCGTCGTGTTCAAAGGAACCCCGGATTGGGACACCAACTGGGTGTCGCCGCGCTCCTCGAATCCGGTGATTCACCACATCCAGGACGCGTTGAGCTACGTTTCTCTCACCCCGCCGGACGAGAACACTCTGGTCAAGCGTGTTATCGCCACGGGCGGGCAGACCGTGTCCTGCCAGGAAGGCGACCCGGCTGTCATGGTGGACGGCAAGCCCATTGACCAAGACTACGTCCAGAACCCGCCGACCTACCGCGTGGACGAGTCCACCGGTTCTAACGCCTGCGGTGGCGCCTACTTCGGCCCGGTGACCGTCCCGGAGGACAACATCTGGGTCATGGGTGATAACCGCACGGCCTCGGCGGATTCGCGCTACCACATGCAGGATGAGTACCAGGGCACCATCCCGGTGGAGAATGTCCGCGGCAAGGTGATGTTCGTGTTCTTCCCCTTCAACCGCATCGGTGGGGTCGATGACCTGGACATCCAGTCCTAAGGCCCGCCCGCGTGCGCGGGATTTCTTCCCCGCGCTCCTTCTCACCTTTGTTCTCCTGGCATTGATCCAGGCCTTCGTGGGGCGGCTGTACCTCATCCCGTCCTCCTCCATGGAGCCCACCCTGCATGGCTGCCCTGGGTGCAGCAATGACCGCATCGTGGTGCAGAAGGTGAGCTACTACTTCTCCCCGCCGCAGCCCGGGGACGTGGTGGTCTTTAGCGGACCGGAATCGTGGAATACCTCCTTCGAGGTCTCCCGCTCCCGCAACGTGCTGGTGCGCGGCGTGCAGAACCTGGGCGCGGTGGTGGGGCTGGTGCCCAACGGCGAGAACATTCTGGTCAAGCGCGTCATCGCCACGGCAGGGCAGACGGTGTCCTGCGAGGAGGGCGATCCGTCCGTCATGGTGGACGGCCGGCCTACCAACCAGGATTTCGTGCTCGACCCGCCGGAGATCCCCATCGATGACCGCGCCGGCTCAGTGGCTTGCGGGGGCGCCTACTTCGGCCCCGTCACGGTGCCGGAGGGCCACCTCTGGGTCATGGGGGACAACCGGACCAATTCCCTGGATTCGCGCGCGCACCTGGGGGATAAGGAGCAGGGCACGGTGCCTCTCGACGCCGTGCGGGGCCGAGTGGAGGCCGTCGTGCTGCCGCTTAGCCGCCTGCAGAGCGTCGACCGCGCGGAGCTGTAGCCGCATGCGCAGGTTGAAGCAGAAGCGCACCTATGAGGTGGCGCTGGATAAGGCCGGTCTGGGTCCCGTGGCCGGAGTTGACGAGGCCGGGCGGGGCGCGTGCTGCGGTCCGGTGACCATTGGCGCCTGCATCCTGCCCCAGCGCATCCTCCCGGAGCTCGACCGCCTGGATGATTCGAAGAAGCTCAGCCCCGCCGCGCGGGAGAAGCTGGAGCCGCTCATCAAGAAGCGCGCAGTGGCGTGGGCGGTGGTGCACATCGACGCGCAAGACGTGGACACTTTTGGCATCCAGCACGCCAACCTGTCCGGCATGCGCCGGGCGGTAGCGCAGCTGGCGGTGCGGCCGGGCTATGTGCTTACCGACGCCCTCCGGGTCCCCGGCATCCCCGCCCCGCAACTGCCCATCATCGGCGGCGACGCCGCGGTGCGGTGCATCGCCGCAGCCAGCATCCTGGCGAAGGTCTCCCGCGACCGGCTCATGGATGAACTGGATGCACGCTACCCCGGCTACGGGCTCGCCGGCCACAAGGGCTATGGCACTGCCGTGCACCAGGCAGCGATCGCTCGCCTCGGCGCCACTCCAGAGCACCGGATGAGCTACCGCAATGTGGCGCAGGCACACGCGGAATTTATCGCGCGCGCCTGAGCGAGTGTGCCGGCCGAAGCAAGTAAGCTGAGGCGAGTTCACCCTGGGTTATGAGCGAAGGAGATGCACACCGTGAGCGCTGAGGAACTCGATAACTACGAAGCTGAAGTCGAGCTGTCGCTGTACCGCGAATACCGCGATGTGGTCAGCCAATTCTCCTACGTGGTGGAAACCGAGCGCCGGTTTTACCTGGCCAACGCGGTAGAACTCATCCCGCACACCTCCGGGCCCGACGTGTACTACGAGGTGCGCATGTCCGATGCCTGGGTATGGGACATGTACCGGTCTGCGCGTTTCGTGCGCTATGTCCGCGTCATTACCTACAAGGACGTCAACATTGAGGAGCTGGACAAACCGGACTTCGTCCTGCCTGACTAAGCGCACGCGGGTCTCGCTCCGAGGGGGGAGAGAGTGGGCGGGGCCAAGGACGTGGTGAGCCCGGGGGAGTTATCCACAGATCTGCCGGGGCAGGGCAGATGACCCTAGCCAGCAGTGCTGGCGGTGGGGTGTTCTGGGAAGTGTCGTGAGCAACGCGGCATGTAGCTTTCCCACACTTCAAGGAACACCACAATGACAACTTTTGCTGATTCGACCGTCCCCGGCAGAACCCTGCGTCACAAGGACGCCTTGGGCAAAGCAGGCGAGCAGTTCGCCGCCGACTTTTACCGCGCCCGCGGCGCGCAGGTCATCGCCGCTAATGTGCACTACCGCGTGGGCGAAATTGACCTTGTCGTCCGCGAGGCGGACGGCACCATTGTCTTCGTCGAAGTTAAAACTCGCGCCAGCCGCGCGTATGGCGTGGCTGAGGCAGTAACCAAGCGCAAGCTTAAGCGCCTGCGCAAGGCCGCGGCGCACTGGCTCGACGGCAAGCCCTTCTCACCGGTTCGCTTCGACGTCCTTGCCCTAGTCAAGGCCGGGGAGGACTTCGACGTGGAGTACTTCCAAGGGGTGGACAATGGCGCTCGGTAGGTGTGACACCATTGCCCTCGACGGCGTGCTGGCGCGCGTCGTCGCTGTAGAAGCCAACGTGGGGCCGGGACTGCCCGGGGTCCACGTGGTGGGGCTAGGAGATGCCGCCATCTCCGAATCCCGCGACCGCATCCGCACCGCAGTGAGCAACTCCCACCTGCCGTGGCCGAAGACTAAGGTCGTCGTCTCCATGTCCCCGGCCTCGCTGCCCAAGGCGGGTGCCCATTTCGACCTACCGATGGCACTCGCCATTCTGGGCGCGGGCCAGGGCGAGCACGGCCGGCTGGCCCGCGCCCTAGTGCTGGGGGAGCTGGGACTCGATGGTCAGGTGCGCCCTGTCTCCGGCATTATCCCCGCCATCCTGGCCGCGCGCTCTCACGGCTATGACACCCTGGTTATCCCGACCGGAAACGCGGCGGAGGCGGCGCTCGTGCCGGACATGAACGTCCTGGTAGCAGACACCCTATGGGATGCCTACGCCTGGGCCTGCGGGAGCGATTGCCTCTTCTTGGCGCGCGAGGTGGCCCGGGACTGCGCACCGGCGGACGAGGAGTTGGCGGACTTCTGCGAGGTAGCCGGCCAACATGAGGCCAAGTGGGCCGCGGAGGTAGCCGCTGCCGGTGGCCACCACGTGATGATGGTTGGCCCGCCAGGCTCGGGAAAGTCAATGATTGCCTCCCGCCTGCCGAGCATCCTGCCGCGCTTGAGCACCGATCAGTCGGTTGAGGCCACGGCCATTCACTCGGTGGCGGGCTCACTGGGCTCGGTGGTCTCGCGCGCACCGTTTATTGCCCCGCACGCCTCAGTAACCAAGGCGGCACTCATCGGCGGCGGCTCGGGCCGCCCGCGCCCCGGCGCGGTAAGCCTGGCGCATCACGGGGTGCTGTTCTTGGATGAAGTCAGCGAGGTTCCGGCCCAGGTGCTGGACGGACTCCGCGCTCCCTTGGAGGAAGGACAAGTGCGCCTGGCCCGCGCGCGGCGGGAGGTGACGTTTCCCGCACGCTTCCAGTTGGTCTTGGCGGCCAACCCGTGCCGCTGCGGTACTGAGGACCCGGCGCGGTGCGAATGCCGGGCGGCAGACCGCATGAACTACCTGTCGAACCTCTCCGGCCCCTTGCGCGACCGGCTCGACATCATTGTGTCCCTGTCGGGACAGGCCGCAGTGCTTAACGCGGCTGGGGAGGAGACCTCCGCGGTCATCGCCGAACGAGTGGCAGAAGCCCGCGAGCGCATGGCCGCGCGGTGGGAGGCAGACGGCCTTGGTGTCGTGGTCAACGGTGCTGTTCCGGCGGCATATTTGCGGCGACATCGGCCGGCGTCAGAGTCAGCGATGGTCATGCTGTCGGCGTACCTGGCGGAAGGGGAGCTGAGTCAGCGCGGGGTAGACCGCGTGCTGCGCCTGGCCTGGACACTGGCGGACCTCGAGGGGGCGCCACGCCCAGAGCTTGAGCACGTGAGCCGAGCCCTGGACCTGCGCGGCGCCGGAACCATCGAAAGGCTGGCGGCATGAGTGAGCTGAATCTGTCTACGTCACAGCACACCTGGGCCTATCTCAATCGCGTGGTCGACGGGCCATCTCCCGCGCTGCATGGTCTTCTTACCCAGTACCCGGCGGAAGAGATCGCGCGCGGCATCTACCGGGCGGAGGAGTGGATCGGACCGCTGCGCCAGGCCACGGCCAGCCGCCGGGAGTGGCTGCGCCAAGACGAGGACCTGGCCGCTGCCGCGGAGGTAGGAGCACGACTCATCACCCCGGAGGATGCCGAGTGGCCGCACGAGGAATTCTCGCAGGCCTTCGGCTTCTACCACCAAGGGCAGGTAGATGCGCCAGCGACCTTTGATAGCCAGGCGGTCCCGCCGAACAGTCTGTGGGTGCGCGGCGGCAGCCTTCGGGAGGCCGTGACCCAGTCTGTTGCGCTGGTGGGAACGCGGGCTATCAGCAAGTACGGCTGGGAGGTAAGCCGGCGACTGGCTAGTGGATTGGCCACGCATCAGTGGACCGTGGTGTCCGGCGGGGCCACGGGAGTGGATACCGCCGTGCACGAGGCCGCCTTGGAAGCCGGCGGGCAGACGGTTGCGGTCGCTGCCTGTGGCATCGACGTGTCCTACCCGGTACGCAACGAGGCACTCTTTAACAAGATTGCTGCCAGCGGGTGCATTGTGTCGGAGTTCGCGCCGGGAACCCGCCCGGAGCGCTACCGCTTTCTCTCCCGCAATCGATTGGTCGCCGCCCTTACGGCAGGCACTGTGGTGGTGGAGGCCGGCTTCCGCTCCGGTGCCCTCAACACCCTGAACTGGGCCGAGGCGCTGGGAAAGGTTGCGATGGCGGTTCCCGGTCCAGTGACCACCTCGGGCTCGCTCGGCTGCCACCAGCGCATTCAAGAAGGACGCGCGCAGCTGGTCGCCTCCGCGGATGAGGTGCGCGGCTTCATTGGGCATGCGGGCGATGTGGACGTGGCTGGACAGTACGAAATGGAGTTTCAGCCCACCGCTGTCCAGCGATTGTCCCGCAACGAGCTGCGGGTCTATGACTCGACTCCACCGGAGACGGCGGAGGCAGGCGCCAGCGCGGAAGAGATTGCCCAATCCGCGGGTATGCGGGTGCCGCTGACCATCCACCTGCTCGTGGCGATGCAAAAGATGGGAGTGATTGCGCGCTCGGGGGCGCTGTGGCGACGCACCTGAGTACACTCATGAGCTATGAGTGACGCACGTGGCACAAGAGGCGCAACCGGCGCGGGAGAGCCGCGCGTGGGCGGACAGCTCGATGAGGCGATCGAGGACTTTGCCGAATACCAGCGCGTGGTCCGCGGTCGCTCCCCGGCCACCGTGCGCGGCTATTGCTCGGACCTGCGTCTGCTCGCACGCGGCGTCCCGGACTTCGCGTCCTTTACCCTGGCAGAGCTTCGTGCGTGGCTGGCCAGCGCGGTGGAAGAGGGGAAGTCTCGCTCCACGCTGGCTCGGCGCACCGCGGCACTGCGCGCTTTTTCCTCGTGGGCCACGCGGGAGGGCTACCTCGACGTCGACGTGGCCCAGCGCCTGGCCACCCCTGCAGTGGGCAAGCACCTGCCGACCGTCATGTCGCCGGCCAAAGCGGGCGAGCTCATGATGAACGCCGTGTCTGCCGACGAGGCTCACTTTCTGCGCGATAGCGCCATGCTGGAATTCTTGTACGCTACCGGCACGCGTGTGGCTGAGCTCGTCGGGCTCGATATCGACGACTTAGACCTGTCGCGCCGCACCGCACGCGTGACCGGTAAAGGCAACAAGCAACGCGTGGTTCCCTTCGGAGAATCCGCGGCCGATGCCCTGGGCCAGTGGCTTGAGGTTGGTCGCCCGCACCTTGCCGGCGATACTCCCGCGGTGTTCGTGGGTACGCGCGGCAGCCGCATCGACCCGCGCCAAGTGCGGCGCGTGGTGGAAAAGGCGGCGCAGGTTACAGGTGCACCGGGGTTGACGCCGCACGGCCTGCGCCATTCGGCGGCCACGCATCTTCTCGAGGGCGGGGCAGATCTGCGTGTGGTCCAGGAGCTGCTGGGCCACTCCTCGCTGCAGACCACGCAGGTCTACACGCACGTGTCAGCGCAGCGTCTTAGGGACGTCTACGCCCGCGCCCACCCACGGGCTTGAGCCGAATTACCGGCCCGGACAACAAGCTGAGCGGATCGATGTAGTTCTCCGCACCGGACCTGCCTTCGCGTGCGCCCCAATGCAGACCTGGGTAGCCATCGACCGAGGGGGCTAGCGTGCCGATCACCTGTCCCTCGTCGACGTGATCGCCGCGTGCGACCCGCGCGAACACCGGCTGGTACGTAGTGCGCAGCCCGGAGGCGTGCTGGATGGAGACGACCGGCTTGCCAGCAACGGAGCCTGCGAAGTGGACCACCCCGGCGCCGGACGCTCTGACTTCTCCGCCTACGGGTAGCCCCAGGTCCACCCCGCGATGCCCGGCCAGCCAGCGCTTTTCTGGAGGATCGAAGCCACGCAACACGCGGGAGGCCGTGGGCTCGCCGGTGGTGGGGTCGACGTAGGCGGCAGCCGGCGGTGCGGTCGTTGTGGCCAGTGCAACGAGGCAAACGAGGAGGAAGCGGTGAAAAGTGCGCATGTGCCAAGCATGCGCGGGGTGCAATCGGAGCGATAGGGCGTGGTGCGTCGCTGTGGATAACGTGGGGAGGATGTGGCTGATGGGGCGAGTGGTAGAAGATAGATGAGGGGGTCAACTAATCGTGGCCGAGAGAACGGTTGTCGTTTTGGAATCCCCAGTCAATCAGTACTAAGCTGACGGCTAGCAGTCTGTGTCAAATGTGCACCGCGCAAACTGGTGCAACACGACTCGGATTGACTACGCGCGGCGAAGCCGTCGCTTCCTGGGTTAAGGAAGAGACAGTCCGTGGTTGACGTGGTCCCCGTGATATCGGGGTGTTGACCTGGGCCTTCGTTGCTAGGGTGCGGAATAAAACACCGCACAATTTTTTCAAAACCGAAACAACAACAGAAAGCGAGCGAATCATGGCAGTTGTAACCATGCGCGAGCTCCTCGACGCCGGTGTCCACTTCGGTCACCAGACCCGTCGCTGGAACCCGAAGATGAAGCGCTTCATCTTCACCGACCGTAACGGCATCTACATCATCGACCTGCAGCAGACGCTGACCTACATCGATGAGGCCTTCGAGTTCGTGAAGGAGACCGTCGCACACGGCGGCACCATCCTCTTCGTCGGTACCAAGAAGCAGGCCCAGGAGGCCGTGGCAGAAGAGGCCACCCGCGTTGGTATGCCGTATGTTAACCACCGCTGGCTGGGCGGCATGCTCACCAACTTCCAGACTGTCTCCAAGCGCCTGAAGCGCATGAAGGAGCTGCAGGCCATGGACGCCGCCGAGGACGGCTACAAGGGCCGCACCAAGAAGGAAGTCCTCATGCTCAACCGTGAGCGCGTCAAGCTGGAGCGTGTTCTGGGCGGCATCTCCGACATGACCAAGGCTCCGTCCGCTCTGTGGATCGTTGACACCAACAAGGAGCACATCGCGGTCAAGGAGGCTCACAAGCTCAACATCCCGGTTGTGGCCATCCTGGACACCAACTGCGATCCGGACGAGGTCACCTTCCCGATCCCGGGCAACGACGACGCTATCCGCGCCACCAAGCTGCTCTCCGGCATCATCGCCACCGCAGTGGAAGAGGGCAAGAAGGCCCGCGAGGAGCGCAAGCTGGCTCAGGCTAAGGAAGCCGCCGGCGACTCCGCTGAGAAGGACGCACGCGACGCTGCCGAGGCAGCCGCTGCTTCCGACCCGGCTTCCGCTGAGAAGGCTGAGGAGTCTTCCGAGAAGTCCGCAGAGTAATCTGCTACCTGATTAGCCCCCGCACCGCGCGGCACCTCGTGCCCACGGCGATGGGGGCTTTTCTTTCGCGTCGCCCGAGCGCGGCGCCACAGCGCTGACTGCGTTACCCTCGCGGGGGAGTGGGGATGGTGTTAACACCCCCTCAACGCGACGTGGTGGCAGCTATTCAGCTACGCTGTTTCATCGAATACCGTTTAATTCCAAGGAGGATCGCTCCAACTATGGCGAACTACACTGCTGCAGACGTTAAGGCATTGCGCGAGGCTACCGGCTCCGGCATGCTCGATTGCAAGAAGGCTCTCGAGGAGTCCCAGGGCGACTACGACAAGGCTGTCGAGTTCCTGCGCATCAAGGGTGCCAAGAACGTGTCCAAGCGCGCTGAGCGCGAGGCTACCGAGGGCCTGATCGCCGTGTCCGGCAACACCATGGTCGAGATCAACTGTGAGACCGACTTCGTGGCTAAGAACGACGCCTTCAAGACCTTCGCTTCCAAGATTGCTGACGCTGCCGGTGAGGCCAAGGTGAACTCCGGCGAGGAGCTCAACAACCTGGAGATCGACGGCAAGAAGGTCTCCGAGATCGTTGACGAAGAGTCCGCAAAGACCGGCGAGAAGCTGCAGGCCCGCCGCGCCGTCACCATCGAGGGTGACAATGTTGCCGTGTACCTGCACCAGCGTTCCGCTGACCTGCCGCCGGCAGTGGGCGTGCTGGTCTCCTACGAGGGCAACGAGGAGGGCGCACACGCTGTGGCCCTGCAGATTGCCGCAATGAACGCCGAGTACCTCACCCGTGAGGACGTTCCGGCTGAGGTCGTGGAGAAGGAGCGCGAGATCGCTGAGGCCACCACCCGCGAGGAGGGCAAGCCGGAGGCAGCCCTGCCGAAGATCGTGGAAGGCCGCCTCAACGGCTTCTACAAGTCCGTCGTCCTGCTGGAGCAGGCTGCCCTGTCTGACTCCAAGAAGACCGTTAAGCAGGTTGCTGAGGAGGCCGGCACCACCATCACCGGTTTCGTCCGCTACGAGGTTGGCGCCTAAGCGCTACCTGCCTTAGCCCCACGTTCCCCCTCATCCCTTTCCATTAGCCGTGGGAAGGGGAGAGGGGGCGTTGGCGTTTTGGGGGCGTCGCTAAGCAGCAGGCGTGTGCTGGCGCGGGTGAATATATCCGTCGTAGTCCCTATGGTTAAGATGGAACAGAATTATTCAAGTGCTCATCTCGAATGCGCCATGTTGATGCTCGAGGTGACGCACCGCCATGCGTGAAGGAGACGATGAAGGCCGTGACTACCCCTGAACCGAAGCGAACCGGATACAAGCGCGTCATGCTCAAGCTGGGCGGTGAAATGTTCGGCGGCGGCAAGGTAGGCATCGACCCGGACGTTGTCGAAAACGTTGCCCGCCAGATTGCAGAGGTGGCCGAGCAGGGAACCGAAATCGCCGTCGTCATCGGCGGCGGCAACTTCTTCCGCGGCGCCGAGCTGTCCCAGCGTGGAATGGACCGCGCACGCTCTGACTACATGGGCATGCTGGGTACTGTCATGAACTCCTTGGCGCTGCAGGACTTCCTCAAGCAGCAGGGCATTGACTGCCGCGTGCAGACCTCCATCAACATGGCCCAGATTGCGGAGCCGTACCTGCCGCTGCGCGCCGACCGCCACCTGGAGAAGGGCCGCGTAGTCATCTTCGGTGCGGGCATGGGTATGCCGTACTTCTCCACCGACACCACGGCCGCGCAGCGCGCCCTGGAAATCGGTGCCGAGGTGCTCTTCCTGGCCAAGGCTGT
Organism: Corynebacterium axilliensis; assembly: GCF_046097495.1. Taxonomy (NCBI): domain Bacteria; kingdom Bacillati; phylum Actinomycetota; class Actinomycetes; order Mycobacteriales; family Corynebacteriaceae; genus Corynebacterium; species Corynebacterium axilliensis. The sequence goes on along the minus strand of NZ_CP175768.1, from coordinate 866,138 downwards.
CGACGGTGTGTACTCCGACGACCCGCGCACCAACCCGGACGCGGAGCTGTACTCCGAAATCACCCCGCGCGAGGTCATTGAGAAGAACCTCAAGGTGGCCGATGCCACGGCGTTTAGCCTGTGCATGGACAACAACATGCCGATTCTGGTGTTCAACCTGCTCACCGAAGGCAACATTAAGCGCGCCGTCAACGGCGAGAAGATCGGCACGCTGGTTCAGTCTTAGCGCGAACCGCCCGCGACCTGCTAAATTCTTTCCCAGTACTTTTAACTATTTCAAGGGAGTTGTAAGACCCTCATGATCGACGAGATCCAGCTCGAAGCAGAAGAGCACATGACCTCCTCCGTGGAGCACACCCGCGAGCAGCTGGTCACCATCCGTACCGGCCGCGCAAACCCGTCCATGTTCAACGGCCTCGTGGCCGAGTACTACGGCGTTCCCACCCCGATTACGCAGATGGCCACCGTCTCCGTTCCGGAGCCGCGCATGCTGCTGATTAAGCCTTACGAGCAGTCCATGATCGGCGAGATTGAGAACGCTATCCGCAACTCCGACCTGGGTGTTAACCCCACCAACGACGGCCAGGTGCTGCGCGTCACCGTGCCGCAGCTGACGGAGGAGCGCCGCCGCGACATGGTCAAGATGGCCAAGAGCAAGGGCGAGGACGGCAAGATTGCCATCCGCAACATCCGCCGCAAGGCCATGGAGCAGCTGAAGAAGCTGCAAAAAGACGGCGACGCGGGCGAGGACGAGGTTATCGCTGCGGAGAAGGAAATGGAGAAGATTACCTCCGGCTACATCGAGCAGGTGGACAAGCTTGTAGCCAATAAGGAAGAGGAGCTGATGGAGGTCTAGCCACCTCCGCCAGCGACCCATCGCCGCCGTGCCCAGACTGACCGTGACGAGCCCGGCGGCTTCTTTCTGTGTAGAGTTCATTCAGCTCAGCTTGCCGCCGCAAACAACGTAAAGGAGCACGCGTGATCACCGAGCGCCAGCGCCGCATGCCGAGGCCCAAGAACGGGGCAGGCCGCAACCTGCCTGCGGCTATCGCCGTCGGAGTGGCGCTGGGCGCCCTCGTCGTGTTCGCTGTCTGGGCCGGCCCGCTCGTGTGGTACCTCGTGGTAGCCGCGGCCGTCGGCGTGGCCATGTGGGAAGTGCTCACGCGCCTGCGGGAGAATTCCTACCAGATGCCGCGCACGCTGCTCATTATCTTGGGCCAAGCCATGCTCTGGATCTCGTGGCCGCTCAACGCGCCCGGTCTGGTCTCCGTGTACGTGGTGGCGGTTTTAGCGCTCATGTTTGGGCGCTTGTTCCACAACGGCCGGCACCGCCCGCCCATTAACTACTTGCGCGATATGTCCATGGGCATTTTCGTGCTGACGTGGATCCCCCTGTTCGGCACGTTTGCCGCCATGCTCTCGCGCGTGGAAACACCGTTCGCGTCCGGCGCGGCGTCCATTGTCGTGTTCATGCTGTGCGTGGTGGCCTCCGATACCGGCGGCTATATCGCCGGCGTCATGTTCGGCTCGCACCCCATGGCCCCGTCAGTCAGTCCCAAGAAGTCCTGGGAAGGCTTCGCCGGGTCCATTATCTTCGGTATTGCCACCGGCGCCCTGTCCTTCGCCTTCTTGCTTCACCACAAGCCGTGGCTGGGCGCGCTCATGGGGCTGGGTTTGGTCTTCTGCGCCACGCTGGGTGATTTGGTGGAATCGCAGTTTAAGCGCGAGCTGGGTATCAAGGACATGTCCGCGCTCTTGCCCGGCCACGGCGGACTGATGGACCGCCTCGACGGCATGCTGCCGTCCGCGATGGTGACTTGGGTGGCCGTGAGCTTCCTGGCCACCCTGACGCCCTGACCCCCCTTAAGGCGCCCTGCTAACGCCGCCCTAGCGGTGGCCCTGCTTGCGCACCTGGCGGCGCAGCTCAAACATGCGCCAGCCGCCGACGAGCGCCATGATGAGCGCACCGGCGATGGCGCAGATGAGGTAGGTAACGCCAGCCGGGAACTCCACGGACCAGTTGAGGAAGTTCATAGGCACCTCATGCTGGTTCTGGAGGATGAAGATGATGAGCACGATGAGCAGCAGGAAGCCCACGATCAGGGCGATCCAGGTGCTGGCTGCGAAGGACCCCTTCACCTTGCCGGACTCCTCCTGGGCCGTGTCGTACTCGACGGAGCTGGGCGCCGTCTCCACCGCGCCGGTGGTCTCGGTGTTTACTGGCGTGGTGGCGTCCGGGGCGGAATAGGTCGGTTCGCTAGCGGTGGTGTAATCGGTGGTGTCCGGCGTGATGCCGTCTGCGGGCAGGTCTGCAGAATGCTTTTCTGGATTCGTCATAGTCCTATTAAATCGTCCAAGATGTCACTTCCGCCACTCAGGGCGCTATTCAATTGGATAAAAAGCCCCAAAACGTGGAAAATGGGCTGCACCATGGCTGAACCACTGAAATTGAACTTCTCCGCCCCGCGTCGCGGGCTGCCCCCGAAGCACTTCGCGGACCTGACTGAGGACGAGCGCATCGCCGCGCTCGCCGAACTTGGCCTGCCCAAGTTCCGTGCCAAGCAGTTGGCCAAGCACTACTACGTTCACCACACCGCGGACGTGTCCGAGATGACGGACATTCCCGCCTCCGCGCGTGAGGTCGTGCAAGAGCGGTTGTTCCCGGAACTGATGACGCCCGTCCGTCAGACCTCTACCGATGACGGGGAGACCACCAAGTCCCTGTGGCGCCTGCACGACGGCACCATGCTGGAATCGGTGCTCATGCGCTACCCGGGCCGCGCCACCCTGTGTATCTCTTCCCAGGCCGGCTGCGGCATGGCCTGCCCGTTCTGCGCCACCGGCCAGGGCGGCCTAGATCGCAATTTGTCCACCGCGGAGATTGTGGAGCAGTTCCGCCACGCCGCGCGCCTCATGGAGGCCGAGGGCGGGCGCCTGAGCAACGTGGTGTTCATGGGCATGGGTGAGCCGCTGGCCAACTACAAGCGCGTAGTCCAGGCGGTGCGCCAGATCACCGGCCAGGATCTCACCGGTTTCGGCCTGTCCCAGCGCAACGTGACGGTGTCCACCGTGGGCCTGGCCCCGGCTATCCGCAAGCTCGCGGACGAGGACTTGGCCTGCACCCTCGCGGTGTCCCTGCACACTCCGGACGACGAGCTGCGTGATTCGCTGGTGCCGGTGAATAACCGCTGGCCGGTCTCTGAGGTGCTCGACGCCGCGAAGTACTACGCCGATAAGTCCGGCCGCCGCGTGTCCATCGAGTACGCGCTGATCCGTGACAAGAATGATCAAGACTTCCGCGCAGACATGCTGGGGCAGAAACTGCACGCGGCATTAGGCTCCAAGGTGCACGTCAACGTCATCCCGCTGAACCCCACTCCGGGTTCCGAGTGGGATGCTGCACCGAAGGCCCGCCAGGACGAGTTCGTCCGCCGCGTCATTGCCCAGGGCGTGCCATGCACGGTGCGCGATACCAAGGGTGATGAGATTGCTGCGGCCTGTGGCCAGCTCGCCGCCGATGAGCGCGAAACTGCCTAGCTTACTGATAACAATGTTCTAACAAGGACGCGGTTCTAGCTGGGCGTTGCCCGCCGGTTGGTAGTGTTGGTGGGTATGACCACTCCCTACCGAGAAGACCTCGCCCCAGATCCGCGCAGCCAGGCACTGGCCGTCCGGGGGCTGCGCAAGACGTTTGGTGACCACGTAGCCGTCAACAACCTCAGCCTCGATGTTCCCCGTGGGTCCATCTATGGCGTCGTGGGGCCCAATGGCGCAGGCAAGACCACGATGCTCACCATGGCCTGTGGCCTGCAGCGCCCCGACGGCGGGCAGAGTTTCATCGCGGGGCACGACGTGTGGGAGAACCCCATCCCGGCAAAGCAGTCGATGGGCCTCCTCATGGATGGCGCGCCTGTATTTGATCGCCTCACCGGTGCGGAGTACCTGCACTACCTTGGCGCCTTACGCAAGCTGGATCGGGCGGAATCCCTGCGCCGCGCCCAGGAGCTTCTCGATGCCCTCTCCTTGAGCGACGCCGCCAACAAGCGCATCGTGGATTACTCCGCCGGCATGACCAAGAAGATTCTGCTGGCCGGCGCCCTGCTGCATGATCCGGACGTGCTGGTCCTTGATGAGCCCCTGGAGGCCGTGGATCCCGTCTCCGGCCGCCTCATCCAGCAGCTCCTGCGCGCCTACGCTTCCCGCGGCGGCACCGTGGTGCTGTCCTCCCATGTCATGGAGCTGGTGGAGGGTCTGTGCGATCACGTGGCGGTGGTCAGCGGCGGTGAGGTCGTCACTGCTGGGCACGTCGACGCAGTGCGCCAAGGCCGCAGCCTCACCGACGTCTTCATCGCGGCCGTGGGCGGCCAGGATTTGGATGCCTCCCAGTTTGGCTGGCTGCGCTCGGCGCCGCGCGCGGCGGAGGGGCCGGAGGGGGCCGCATCATGACCTCCACGCTGTTTCGTCTTCACCGCACGCTGTGGTGGCGCAGCGTAACGTCGAATGCCTCGGCCATCATGATGGCCTTGGTGATGGCCCTATACGGCTTCATCGGCCTGGTCAGTCTGTTGCTGATGGCCTGGGCCGACATTTCTCAGCCGGGCCACGGCTTCCAGGCCCTGACGCTGGGCGTGGCAGCAGGCATGGTTGTCTATGTGGCGTTGGCCATCTTCATGCCGGCGGGGGAGACCCAGCTCTCGCCGGCGACCCTGGGGGCGCTGCCGCTTCGCCCGCGCGAGGTGTACCCGGGTTTGTTCTGGGCCAGCCTGCTTACCACGCGCGCGATTCTGTCGGTGCTCATCTCCGTGGTCTACGCGGTGGCGGGGGCGGTTATCCTGTCCCTGCAGGGCGCGGGACTGTACGCGATCCCCTTCGCCCTGGGCATGCTCCTGGCCTGCGTGACCACCATCGTCTTCGGCGAATGCGTGGCCTTTATCGGTTCCGCGATAGCCAATTCTCAGAAGACCGCAGTCCAGGCGGCGGTGATGATTGTCGTCGGCCTGCTGGTGTTCGGCATGCTGCAGTTGGACTCCGTCTTGGAGAACCTGCCGTCGCCGGAGGCCATGGGCGCAGTGGCCGCATGGACCCCGTTCGGCGCGGCGGTGGGGTGGGCGCTGGCGCTTGCCGAAGGCCACCTGCTCACCGCCCTAGCCCAGCTCGCCATCGCGGCGCTTACTCTGTGCGTGCTGGTGTGGGTCTGGGCCCGCCAGGTCGCCCGGCTCATGCGCAACCCGGAGGCGAGTGTCGACCACGCCCCGAAGGCTACCGGGAAGGGCGTGGTGAAATTCGAGCTCGGCGCGTGGTCCTACTCCAGCCCGGGGGCGATGGAATTTACCCGCGCACTGCGCTACATCCGTCGCGATAGGCGCCTCGTCGGCACGATGGCGGCCCTGCCGCTGTTTATAGTTTTCACCCTCTACCAGCTGTGGAAGGGCGAGGACTTCGTGGCCTTCCTCATGATGGGCATGGCTGCCATCATGATGTCCTCCCTGTTGAGCAATGACTATGGCTTCGACGGCCCGTCGAACTGGGTGTCCATGGTTGCGCCTGTGCGCCCGCGCGTCATCCTCTACGCGCGCCACCTGGCGCACGTGGTGCTGCCGTGTGTGGCGTACCTCGTGCTGGCGGTGGTGGTCATCGTCTTCAGCGGTGACACTACCACCGCGATACTGGCAGTTGCGGTATGTATCGGATTTTTCATCTCCACGGCTGCGATCAGCCTGGGGCTGACAGTGCTCAACCCGTACCCGCTGTCGAAGCCCGGCCAGAACCGCTGGAACGACAAGTCCAGCTTCTCCGCGGGCGCGTTCGTCGGTGCCTTTGCCGGAATGCTCCTGGCGTGGATTCCGGCGTTGCCCGGCATCATCCTCTCCGTCCTGGCATACGAGCAAGGCTTGCCACTGTACATCGCGCTGCTCGTGTCCCTGGCGTTGCCGGCGGCGGTCTATGCCGTGGTGTGGCGCTTGGCTGGCAACTACGCCGACAAGCGCGTGCCCGAAATCTACGCCAAGGTCAATCGCTACGTGAGTTAGTCTCCCCAGCGAGCCTCTCCAAAACGCCAGCTCCCCCGCCTCCACATTCAGAATGTGGGGTGCGGGGGAGCGTGCTGTATCAGCGGCTCAAGAAGCCTGATGAGTCCTTAGTGGGACACCGGCTTGGCAGTGTGGCGACCGGTCACAGCAGATGCGGCGGTGCCGGCGTTGACGCCGCCACGCAGGTGAGCAACGCGGGAAGGCTCAATGTTGAGGGCGCGCAGTTCATCGTCGGTAAGCTGCGCGTAAACGTTGCCCACGGTCTTCTGCTCGTAAGCCCAGTCCGGCTCCTGGTGGCCCACCGGCTGGTTGCGGGCGGTCAGGGTGCGCACCTGGGAGAGCTTCGGCTGCAGAGCGTAAATCACCAAACCGAGGGCGATAAGAACTGCAAGGGCGATGAGCCAGACGGTTTCCACGTGGCCTTTGTGGTTACCAAAGTTGTAGGCCAGCAGGAACAGGACGGACACCCAGCCGGCGATCTGAACGCCGGAACGGCTGATACGAGACCAACCAAAACCTGCGGACGGAACGTCGTCAGTAGAAACGCCGTCGAAAACCTGCGATGCCGGCTTGTGGGAAGACACTTGCTCTCCTTTGTCTGTACACGCAGCTCACCCGCGTGAGCGCACGAAATGCCAGTTATTCTCTGCCATATTCTAAAACATCCGGCCCATAACCGCGATCAAACACCCCCGCAGGTTTCTTCTCCGGTGCGCGCTATTCGGGCTAGGGTGGAGCGAGTGAGTACCCAACGCATTCTTATTCTCGGCTCCACTGGCTCGATTGGCACCCAGGCACTGGAGGTTATCGCAGACAATCCGGATAAATTTACCGTCGTCGGCATCGCCGCGGGCGGCTCGAATCCGCAGCTGGTGATCGAGCAAGCCCGCGCCCTCAACCTTTCGTTTGACCACGTTGCCGTAGCCCGGCCTGAGGCCGCGAAGGAGGTCTCCGAGGCCCTCGGTGGCAGCGTCCTGTCCGGCGCGGATGCCGCGGAGCAGCTCGTGCGTGCGGTGGACGCCGACAAGGTGCTTAACGCTCTGGTGGGCTCCATGGGCCTGGCCTCCACGGTGGCAACATTGGAAAAGGGCGAGCTGCTGGCCCTGGCGAACAAGGAATCCCTCGTCGCTGGCGGCTCCATCGTGACCCGGCTTGCGGCCGAGGGGCAGATCATCCCCGTGGATTCCGAGCACTCTGCCATGGCGCAGTGCCTGCGCGGCGGCAGCAGGAAGGAACTGGATCACCTGGTGCTCACTGCCTCGGGCGGTCCCTTCCGCGGCTGGACCCGCGAGCAGATGTGGGACGTGACCCCGCAGCAGGCAGCCCAGCACCCCACGTGGTCCATGGGGCAGATGAATACGCTGAACTCCGCCACGCTGGTCAACAAGGGGCTGGAGCTTATTGAGGCCACGCTGCTTTTCGACGTCTCCCCGGAGAGCATCGAGGTCACCGTCCACCCCCAATCCATCGTGCACTCGATGGCGACCTTCACCGATGGATGCACTATCGCGCAGTGCTCGCCGCCGTCCATGAAGCTGCCCATCTCCCTGGCACTGGACTGGCCGCGCCGCGTGCCGGGCGCCCAGCCGGCGCTGGACTTCTCCACGGCGCACGAGTGGCGCTTCGAGCCGCTCGATGACGAGGCCTTCCCCGCGGTGCGTCTCGCCCGGGAGGCGGCCGCGGCGGGCGGTACCCATGCCGCGGTGTATAACGCCGCCAACGAGGAGGCGGCCGCCGCCTTCCTGGCCGGTCGCATCCACTTCCCGGAAATCGTTGATGTGGTCAGCCAGGTCTTGGATCAGGCTGAAAAGTTCGCTGGTGTACCCTCAAGCGTCGATGACGTCCTCGCCGTGGAAGGTGAGGCCCGCCGGCGCGCCAACGCGTTGGTGGATTCGCTCGCTCGTTAGAAAGCCCCCACTTCAATGGCAAACATCCTGGGCATTATCTTCTTCGCCTTAGGCATCGGAATCACCGTGGCATTGCACGAGGCCGGCCACATGCTCACCGCCCGCGCCTTCGGGATGCGCGTGCGCCGCTTCTTTATCGGTTTCGGCCCCCGCGTGGCGTCGTTCAGCCGCGGCCACACTGAATACGGCCTGGCGGCTATTCCCGTGGGCGGGTTCTGCGATATCGCCGGCATGACGGCCCAGGACGAGTTCCTCACTGAGGAAGAGGAACCGCACGCGATGTACAAGAAGCCGGCGTGGCAGCGTGTGCTCGTCATGGCCGGCGGCATCGCCGTCAACCTGGTGTTGGGTTTTATCATTCTGCTGATTATCGCTATGACCACGGGCTTGCCGAACCCGGATGCGGACGTGCGCCCGCGCGTCGGCGAGGTCGCGTGCGCGGCGGATCAGAACGCGCAAGGCAAGCTCGAGCCGTGCCAGGGTCTCGGCCCAGCGGGCGAGGCCGGCGTGGAGCCGGGGGATATCGTGTTGGCTCTCAACGGGGAGCCCATGGAGTCCTTTGCTCAGGTGCGCGACGTAGCAATGGCGCACCCGGGAGAGACCGTCATACTGGAGGTGGAACGCGACGGGGCCGTGCGTGACTTCGATATCCCGCTGGCTACCGTCAAGCGCCTCAATGCTGAGGGCGAGCTGGTTGACGCCGGCGCGATCGGCATGACCAACCAGGTCATCGACATCGTGGAGAGCTACTCCTTCGTCGACGCCTTCCCGGCTACCGCCCGCTACTCCGTCTACGTCCTGGACGCCACGGTGCGCGGTATTGCCCAATTCCCAGCGAAGATTCCAGGAGTTGTGGCCTCCATCTTTGGCCAGGCCCGCGACGTCAATAGTCCCATGTCCGTAGTGGGGGCCTCCCGCGTCGGCGGCGAGCTGGTGGAGCGCAGCCTGTGGTCCTCCTTCTTCATGATGCTTGCCACCCTCAACTTCTTCCTGGCGCTGTTCAACCTCATCCCGCTGCCGCCGTTCGACGGCGGACACATCGCCGTTATTGCCTACGAGAAGATCCGGGATGCCGTGCGCCGCCTCATGGGTAAAGAGGCTAAGGGCCCGGCGGACTACACCAAGCTCATGCCCGTGACGTACGTGCTTGCCTTCCTCCTCATGGCCGTGGGCGCGCTCATCATGATCGCGGACGTGGTCAATCCAGTGCGGCTCTTCGGTTAGGACTCTTTGGCTGGACCGGGCCGACGCACCTGCTGGGAGGCGATTTCCCAGCGGTGCTAGAGTAGGGGCGTTAACCCCAATTCTTAAAGGAGCGCACATGTCGACCCCCATCGGTCTTGGTATTCCTGACGGCCCACCTCCCACCTTGGCGCCGCGCCGCAAGACGCGCCAGCTCATGGTTGGCTCAGTGGGCGTGGGCTCTGACCACCCGATCTCCGTGCAGTCCATGACCACCACGAAGACGCACGACGTCAACGCCACCCTGCAGCAGATTGCTCAGCTCACCGCCAGCGGTTGCGATATCGTCCGCGTGGCGTGCCCGAAGACGGTGGACGCAGAGGCCCTGCCGGCCATTGCCAAGAAGTCGCCGATTCCGGTGATTGCGGATATTCACTTCCAGCCCAAGTACATCTTCGCCGCGATTGATGCCGGCTGCGCCGCAGTGCGCGTTAACCCGGGCAACATCAAGGAGTTCGATGGCCGCGTCAAGGAGGTGGCCAAGGCCGCTGGTGACGCGGGTATTCCGATCCGTATCGGCGTGAACGCCGGCTCGCTGGACAAGCGCATCATGGAAAAGTACGGCAAGGCCACCCCGGAGGCGCTCGTGGAGTCTGCCCTGTGGGAGGCCGGGCTCTTTGAGGAGCACGGCTACGGTGACATCGCTATCTCCGTCAAGCACAACGACCCGGTCATCATGGTGGAGGCCTACCGCCAGCTGGCCGCGCAGTCGGACTACCCGCTGCACCTCGGCGTGACCGAGGCTGGCCCGGCCTTCCAGGGCACCATCAAGTCCTCCGTCGCCTTTGGCGCACTGCTGGCTGAGGGCATCGGTGACACCATCCGCGTCTCCCTCTCCGCCGACCCGGTGGAGGAGATCAAGGTCGGAGACCAGATCCTGCAGTCCCTCAACCTGCGCCCGCGCAAGCTGGAGATCGTCTCCTGCCCGTCCTGCGGCCGCGCCCAGGTGGACGTGTACAAGCTGGCCAACGAGGTCACCGAGGGCCTCGACGGCATGGAGTTCCCGCTGCGCGTGGCCGTCATGGGCTGTGTGGTCAACGGCCCGGGTGAAGCCCGTGATGCTGACCTCGGCGTGGCCTCCGGCAACGGCAAGGGCCAGATCTTTGTCAAGGGTGAGGTCATCAAGACCGTGCCGGAGTCCAAGATCGTGGAGACCCTCATCGAGGAGGCCATGCGTTTGGCCGAGGAGCAGGGCCTGGAAGCCGTCGAGGGCGCTAAGGCTGACGTCCGCGTCACCCAGTAAGCACCTTCTGCGGTGTGGGGCGGCCTGAGGGCCGTCCTTACCTGCTACGCTGCGCACTCATGAAGAAGTTGGTGGCGGTGCTCAGCGCGGCAAGCATGGCGGGGGCGTCGCTGGTCGCCTGCACCCCGAAGCCGGTCTCGGCAGAACCCGTAGCGGAGCAATTCCTCGAAGACGTAGAGACCCGAAACAACGAGGATCTCGCCGCGCTTGTCGACGATCCCGCGACCGCCACTGGCACGCTCGACGCCACCTTTGCCGGTCTCCAGGCCGAAGGCCTCGACGTGGAGCTGACCGGGGTGGACCAAGAAGACGCTCGCGCCACTGCGCACTACACCGTGACGTGGGATCTGCCGCGCGAGCGCACCCTAAGCTACGACACCTCCATGGCCTTGACGCGCAAGGACAAGGACTGGACGGTGCGGTGGCAGCCCAGCATCGTGCACCCGGATCTGGGCGCGCATCAGCATCTCGAGCTGCGCTCCGTCGCCGCCAAGCGCGCCGGCGTGGTCTCCTCGGACGGCGTGGAATTGATGTCCCCGGGCCTGCAGTACCGCTTGGTTGTTGATACCGACGCGGTTGATGACGTCCGCCCGCTGGCGGCCAAAATTTCCAGCGCGCTGAAGCAAGCTCACGCCGACGACGAGTCCATCGCGGAGATGGATTCGGGCGAGCTGGCGAAGAACCTGGAAGGCGCGGAGGGCTCCTATTCGGTCGCCATGTTCAGTGATGCGCAGGTCGGTCGCCTGCGCCCCGCCCTGGAGGGGGAGAAGGGGATTCGCTTCAACGAGGAGCCGGCGCTGGTGACCCGCGATGCGGGCCTGGCACCCGACATCCTCTCGCGCGTGCGGTCCATGGTCTCCGAGGAGGTCGACGGCACCAACGGCTGGTCCGTCTCCGTGGTGAATGAGCACGGCGCGGCACTGTCAGACGTTGAGTACCACGCCCCCGAGGCCGCACCCGCCGTCAAGGTTTCCCTGGATTACGACGTGCAGCGCGCTGCCCAGGAGGCCGTGGATCAGCACTCCGCCAGCGAGGCGATGATCGTGGCCATGCGTCCCTCCACGGGCGAGATTCTCGCGGTGGCGCAGACCCCGGAAGCGGACAAGAAGGGCGATATCGCCTTGGCGGGACAGTTCCCGCCGGGCTCGGTGTTCAAGATCATCACCGCCTCTGCGGGCGTGGACAAGCAGGGCCTGACCCCCGAATCGATCGTGCCGTGCCCCGGCACCATGGAACTGTACGGCCGCACGGTGACCAACTACAACGCCTTTTCCCTCGGCTCAGTCCCGCTGCGCCAGGCCTTCGCACAGTCCTGCAACACCACTTTCGCTGACATCTCGACCAACCTGGCGAAGGGCGAACTGCAGGACGTCGGAAAGCAGTACGGCCTAGGCATTGACTACGAGGTGCCAGGCTTGTCGACGATTACGGGTAGTATCCCCGAAGGCGATACTCCGCTCGACCGCACCGAATCCGGCTACGGCCAGGGCCTCGACCTCGTGAGTCCCTTCGGCATGGCACTTGTCTCCTCCACAGTCGCAGCGGGCAAGACCCCGGTGCCCACGCTGGTGGAAACCCATGAGACCAAGGCCTCGGAAAAGGTAGACCCGCCCAGCGAGGAGACGATTAACCAGGTGCGTGACATGATGCGCCAGGTGGTCGTCGGCGGTACAGCATCCGGCATGAAGGCCGGCGGCACCATCTACGGCAAGACCGGTGAGGCCGAGATCAACGGCGGCTCCCACGCGTGGTTTACCGGCTACCGCGATGACGACCTTGCCTTCGCCACGTTGGTGGTGTTTGGCGGCGGGTCGACGATTTCGGTGAACATTACCGACGACTTCCTGCAGAAACTGGACGCGCACCGCGCCGAGGACCACCCGGCGCCGGCGCCAGCCGCCGAATAGCGGCCGGGCTTTGTTGCCCTGTGGGGCAGCGGGCTACCATGGTAAACCATGAGTACGCGCGCAAAATTGAAGCAAGAAAAAGACACCCCCATCCGCACCGTTCCCAAGGAGATTGAGCGGCCGGAGTACGTGTGGAAGGACTCGGTCAAGGAAGCCCAGGGCGAGCCCTTTGTGCAGACGCCTGAGGTCATTGAGGCCATGCGTGAGGCCTCCACGATCGCGGCCAACGCCCTGCAGGAGGCCGGCAAGGCCGTAGCACCTGGCGTGACCACCGATGAGATTGACCGCGTGGCTCACGAGTACATGTGTGACCACGGCGCCTACCCGTCGACTCTGGGCTACCTGGGCTTCCCCAAGTCCTGCTGTGTATCCCTCAACGAGATTGTCTGCCACGGCATCCCCGACACCACGGTCATTGAGGACGGCGACATTGTCAACATCGACGTCACCGCGTACAAGAACGGCGTGCACGGCGATACCAACGCCACCTTCTTCGCCGGCAACGTCTCGGAGGAGCACAAGCTTCTGGTGGAGCGCACCAAGGAAGCCATGATGCGCGGCATTAAGGTGGCGAAGCCGGGACGCGAGATCAACGTCATCGGCCGCGTCATCGAGTCCTACGCCCACCGCTTTGGCTACAACGTGGTTACCGACTTCACTGGCCACGGCGTTGGCCCGACCTTCCACAATGGCCTTGTGGTGCTTCACTACGATTCGATGACCTACCGCGATATCCTGGAGCCGGGCATGACACTGACCATCGAGCCGATGATCAACCTGGGCTCCCTGGATTACGAGATCTGGGATAACGGCTGGACCGTCCAGAACACCGACGGCAAGTTCTCCGCGCAGTTCGAGCACACGATCGTCATCACCGAGGACGGCAACGAGATCCTCACGCTGCCAGGCGAGCTCAACTAAGACACATCGCATCTCTGAGGCGCTCCGCCGCTGTGGCGACAGCATAAAGCCGGCTAACCCACCACAGAGCTAGTGGGTTAGCCGGCTTCGTGCATCTCGCGTCCCCGGCAAAAGTAGGGAAGCAGGGGAGGAGACGTGCGCAATTTAGACAAAGGAAAAGCGCCCAGCTCCCAGGGAAGGAGCGGGCGCATAGTTCGCGCTAGTGTTTAGCGGAAGATCGGGTCCAGAACGTGGGCCGGAACGATGTGGTTGTACACAGCGAAGTTGTATGCAGCAACCAGGGCGCTGGCAACAGCGGTGCCGATTGCGGTGTACAGACCAGCGGTGGCAACCTTTGCCCACGGTGCGCGGTTCGGGTCGGTCTCCTTGCCGAAGTTGTCGGCGCCGGTGACGCCCTTGTCAGCGTCGAGGGCCTCGCCCCACTTGGAGGACAGGGTAGCATCCTCGTCCTTGTTCTCCTTGACCTCGTCGCCAGCGGAGGAGATGACGGAGGAGAGGTTGTCCTCGTTCTCGCCCTCAGCGGCGAAAGCAACGGAGGAGCCGGCGAATGCGACGGAAACGGCGGTTGCAGCAGCAACAGCAGCGGTGCGGAAGTTACGCATGGAAATTATGCCTTTCGGGGATATTTGGGTGGTCGCGTTGTCTTAGAAGGACGGGCCGTGAACGAAGAAGTTGTACACAACGCCGATGAGGCCGATGACAGAAGCGACGGCGCTTGCAACGCCCACGCCGTAAGCGGTCTTTGCCCAGTTCGGCTGGTCAGCAATGGTCTCGCACTCAGCTTCGGTCTCGTCGGCATCGCAGTTCTCGTGCTTGGAAGAACCGAAGATGGCCTGGCCGTTGGCCTCGGAGTGGATGTCCTCCTTGCCGAACCAGTTGCCAACCTTGGAGGACAGGGAAGCCTTGTAATCCTCCGGGGTCGTATCGGCCTTGCCGTTCGGAGCGGTCTTAGACTGGTTCTCAACGTTGGTCGGAGCGGCGTCCTGAGCGAAAGCGACGGTGGAGCCGCCGAAGGTCAGTGCGAGAGCGGTAGCGCCGGCGACGGCTGCATTGCGGATACGCATATCAAAAGTCCTTAAAGTCGTACGTCCAAGGCCTTTCCGGAGGAAAGACCTCGTTTCACAGGGATAGGGATGAAAAGGAGTATCCCCAAAACACACATGAGCCGGTGAGAGCATCGGCTCGTCGGTGTCTGTGTAAAACCTAGCGAACGTCCAGACGGAATGCACGTTATGTTGCGGTATATTTTCGCCAAGCCGCTTCTTTACCCCCGAATGGAGCTATTTTCTGAGAATTCTCTGACAGTGTTGCGGTGGGTAAAGTGCGCGGTAGCGGGCATATTGCCTGAAAGCGGGCAGGGCTAAAAGTTTCTTCGTGAAATAAGTCACGTAACGGGTTGGTAACTACCAGTCCAATCCCAGGACAGCGTTTTCTACGACCTCTGGCAGCGCCGGGTGGATCCAATACTGTGAGCGAGCGAACTCGCGCATGTCGATGTCGTAGGCCATGGCGGTAATCAGCTGCTGGATAAGCGTTGACGCCTGCGGTCCCATGAGGTGCGCGCCCAGGAGCCTGCCAGTGGCACGGTCGGCGACGAGCTTGCACAGGCCGGTGGAGTCCTCCATCGCCCATCCATAGGCCACGTCCCCAAAGCGCTGAACCTTTACCGCAACGTCGTAGCCTTGCTCCTTGGCTTGGTCCTCTGTAAGGCCCACCGTTGCAATCTGTGGGTGCGTAAAGATGGCGGCGGGGACGTGCTCGTGGGGCATGGGCTGCAGATCCTCTGGGTGTAGCAGGTTGTGCTGCACTGCGCGCTGCTCCGCGTTGGCCACGTGCTTGAGCATGTAGGGCGAGGAGACATCCCCCAGGGCCCACACGCCCTCACACGTCGTGTGGCCATACTCGTCGACCTTGATGCGGCCGTCCTCGTGCATCTCGATACCACTGTTGTCTAGGTCCATCTGGTCGCCGTTGGGGCGGCGCCCGGTGGCGACAAGGATGGCATCGGCTTCGAGCACCTCGCCCGTATCGAGCTTAAGTCGAACGCCCGAGCCGGCTGCCTCCAGCGACGTGCCGGTGCCAATGCGGACGTCGAAGCGCTCGCGCGCGATCTCGTTAAAACGGGCGCTGAGGTCCGAGTCCAGGAATCGCAGCAGTGTCTCGGAGCGGTTGATCACCGTTACCTTGGTACCCAGGCCATCAAAGACGTGCGCGAATTCCATGGCGATGTAGCCGCCGCCGACGACGATGAGGCTCTCGGGGTGCTTCGGCAGGCGCATGATGTCCTCGTTGGTGTGGACCGGAACGTCTGCGCTGGCATACGGCTCTGGCAGCACTGGGCGCGAGCCTGCGGCAATGACGATCTGGTCTCCGGTGACGACGTCGTTGCCCACCTGTAGTGTCTTTGGCCCGATGAATCGGGCGTGCTGATCAAAGACCGTAATATTGGGCGTCTCGTCGCCGCGGCGGTACGCCTCGCCGCCCTGCGCAATCTGGTCAATGCGGTTGTGGAAGACACGGGAGACAATACCGTCCCAATCCACGGAATCGACGTGGGCGCTGACCCCCAAGCGCTCACCGGTGCGCGCGGCTAGTGCGACGTCGGCAGCGTAGACATACATCTTGGTCGGGATGCAGCCCACGTTGAGACAGGTTCCACCAAACGTTCCCTTTTCGATGATGGCAATCTTCTGGTCATCAAACTCGGGGGAAGGAATGGAGTTGCCGGAGCCGGTGCCGATAATAACTAGGTCGAAATGCTCTGCGTTAGTCATAGGGGACATTGTAGGCAGAGCTCGCGGTAGGCAACGCGAGGACAGAGCGCGCACAGGATACGGAACGGCTGTTCCTTCTCTTATTCCCTCTTATTTCGCTCTTTTCCGGCGTCCTAGTCCTCCGGCAGGATGGTGCGCAGCCATGTTTCGGTGGTGGTGAAGACCTCCTCCAGCGGGGCGGGGCGCGACAAGAATAGATCGTGGCGGCCATCCGGAATCGGGTGCAGCGTGTAGTGCGAGCTGAGCTCCTTGGCCCACCGCTGGCTCTGCTTCACGTCCACGATGACGTCGGCCGTGTTCGTGGATTCGGAGTACTCCTTACCCAGTTCGGAGCGGCCCGAGGTCATGGTGAGCAGCGGCACCCCCATATCGACGTGTCCGGAGTGAATCGCGTCGAAGCCGCGGAACACCGCAGCGACCCACCCCAGGTACTTTGTGTGGCCGCCCATGGGTTTCATCTCTAGGTCGAAGTCCCACTCGCCGTGCTCGGTGACGTGTACCGATTCGCCGTACGTGGTCAGGTCGCCGGCGGGAATTTCCAGGCGCGGGGCTACCTTGACGCCGGCGTACACTGCGTGCTTGGCCAACTCGTAGACGGAGTTCGACATTCCCATCATCGCCAGCCACGGGCTATTAAATACGACTCCAGAGATGCGCTGGAAGCGCTCCGGGTCGGTGCGGCGGAGGCGGTCCATCCACAGCGCCACGATGGTGCCCGCGGTGGAGTGTGCCATGATCACCACATTCTGGTTGGGGAGGGCGTCGAGAGTCGCGTTCAGGTCCGCGTCGTAATAGTGCAGGTCACTAATGTAGTGCCAGGTCTGGCCCGCGCGGTGGGAGCGGCCGCACTTGCGCAGGTCCACCGCGTAATAGGCGTAGCCGCGCTCGTAGAAGTACTCGGCAACATGGCTGTGAAAAAAGTAGTCCGTCATGCCGTGAACCCACACTAGGGCCGGGCGATCGTCGTGCGCATCGCCGTTGGGGCAGTAGCGGACGAGCGTTGCGCAGACGTCGCCCTCGCCGTCGGGGTCGGGACCCAATTCGAGGGGTGCGGATTGGAAGTTGGGGCCGAGGATATCTTCGTGCCACGCGAGCGCATCATAAGTCATGGGTTACATGATAGGACGTGAAAGTATATTTAGTGGCCGGCCGCGATGTATCGCGCGGTTATGTTCTACACCACATAGGGGTAGTGGATTCAAAAACGGGCATTTATTTCACTAGAAACGCCTATTTCACATGTGGGGGCGTAAAGTGGGGAGTTAATGCTTGATGGTTCTGTAGCTTCTGGCCCCTGCAGAACTGCCGAGCGCACCGCATCGCACCCCGCACTGTCTGCAGTGTGAGGGGGCAAAAGACCACATCGAAGATATCGATTCAAAGAGGTAATAAATACAGTGTCCTCCGACAAGAAGACAGCACAAGTAGTAGACGAGGTCGAGGTTGCCCTCATCGGTGCCGGCATCATGAGCGCCACCCTGGGCGCTATGCTGCGTGAGCTCGAACCCAGCTGGACGCAGATGGTCTTCGAGCGTCTCGATGGCCCGGCATTGGAATCCTCCTCCCCGTGGAACAACGCTGGTACCGGTCACTCCGCACTGTGCGAGCTGAACTACACCCCGGAAAAGAACGGCCGCATTGATGTCTCCAAGGCAATGAACATCAATGAGAAGTTCCAGGTCTCCCGCCAGTTCTGGTCCCACCAGCTCAACAACGGCATCCTGACGGACCCGCGCGCCTTCATCAACCCGGTGCCGCACGTCTCCTTCGCGCAGGGCACCATCCAGGTGGATTACCTCAAGCGTCGCTTCGATGCGCTGAAGGACAACCACATGTTCCCGAACATGCAGTTCAGCGATGATGACGCCACCTTCCAGGAGAAGCTGCCGCTCATGTCTGAGGGCCGTGACTTCTCCTCCCAGAAGGTCGCCATCTCCTGGACCGATGCCGGTACTGACGTCAACTTCGGTGCACTCACCAAGCAGTTCCTCACCGCGGCCAAGGCATCCGGCACCGAGATCCGCTATGGACACGAGGTCGTGGACATCAAGCGCGACGGCCCCAAGTGGCGCGTGGTGGCCAAGAACCTGCACACCGGTGACTACACCGCCGTGCACGCCAAGTTCGTCTTCGTCGGTGCGGGCGGCTACGCGCTCGACCTGCTGCGCAAGGCAGGCGTGCGCGAGGTCTCCGGTTTCGCGGGCTTCCCGGTCTCCGGCCTGTGGCTGCGCGCCAAGAACCCGGAGCTGGTCAAGCGCCACCACGCCAAGGTTTACGGCAAGGCTGCCGTCGGCGCCCCGCCGATGTCCGTGCCGCACCTGGATACCCGCGTCATCGACGGCGAGGAAGGCCTGCTCTTTGGTCCGTACGGTGGCTGGTCCCCGAAGTTCCTGAAGAAGGGCTCCTACCTGGACCTGTTTAAGTCCATCCGCCCGGGCAACCTCACCTCCTACCTGGGCGTTGCCGCGCAGGAGTTCGGCCTGACCAAGTACCTGGTCTCCGAGGTGCTCAAGGACTTCGACAAGCGCGTCGAGACCCTCAAGGAGTACGTCCCGAACGCAGAATCCGGCCGACTGGGAGACTGTCGTGGCAGGCCAGCGCGTCCAGGTGATCAAGCCGGCGGGTGCCCCGCAGTTCGGTTCCCTCGAGTTCGGCACCACCCTGATCAACAACCCGGAGGGCAGCATCGCCGGTCTGCTCGGCGCATCCCCGGGCGCGTCCATTACCCCGGCCGTCATGGTGGAGCTGCTGGAGCGTTGCTTCGGCGAGCACATGATCCAGTGGGGCGACAAGATCCAGGAGATGATCCCGTCCTACGGCACCAAGCTCTCCAAAGACAAGAAGCTCTACGCCGAGATGTGGGAGTACACCCAGAAGACCCTCAAGCTCGACGCTCAGTAGGCCTGAGAGGACCCTTCCTGACAGGAACCTTTCAGTATCTGGCAGGAAGCGTTCAGTCTGAAAGAACGCTTCCCTAAGGACGACACTCCATACTTATGTTGTGCGTTTGAGAGAGCGCATGCGAGAGATAGAGAGAACCCCAGCCGCGCGGGGCGGTCGGCGTGAGAAACCGACCGGGAGCGCGGCAGTGAGAGATAGAGACGCATCAACGCCCCGGGCTCCGTTCCCTTTCCTGCGGAGGCCCCGGGGCGCTGGTGTGTTTTCTGTGTTTTCGTCCCCCCTTAAGTGCCGCAGTACGTCAGGTATCCCTCGGTGCCTCCGGGCTGCTCGTAGTCGGGCGCCGGCGTATAGGGGTGGGTGACGGCGTCGAGCAGGTGGGGGAACGAGGAGACGTCCTCAAGCGCTGCCTCCACCAACCGAGGGCGCGGCACCACGCGGGGAGTGTGGGTGGCGCGCGGCGCGCTGGCGCAGTACTTATCGACGAATTCCTCGTCACCCCACAGAGCGTCCGCCCGACTGCGGTCGCCGCCCGCAGCTTCTGCCAGCGCCAGGTTCGCCTGCGTGAGATCCGGGCTGTGGGCGCTTAGCGCTGCCACGTAGTCCTCCAAAAGTGACTCCGGCAGGGACAGCCGCCGCGCTGCCTCAGCGCAGCGGGCCTGGTGATAGCGCTGGCCAAAGCCATTAATGGCCTCCTGTGCCCAGGCCAGTCCGTCCTCCGGAGTATCGCCCAGAATCGGCAGCATCGACTCTGCCAGGCGCGCTAGGCTCCAACCCAGCATGTCCGGCTGGCGGCCAAAGCGGTAGCGCCCGCCCCGGTCGATGGAGCTAAAGCAGGTATTGAGGTCGAAGTTTTCCATGAAGGCGCAGGGACCATAGTCAATGGTCTCCCCAGAAAGCGTGGTGTTGTCCGTGTTCATCACGCCATGCACAAAGCCCAGCTGCATCCACCCCGCCACGGTAGCGGCCTGGGCGTCCATGACGCGGGTGAACAGCTCGCGGTAGTCGGCGCCGGGGTAGTGGCGCTCAATGGTGTAGTCCGCCAGTTCCTGCAGCAGGTTGGGCTGATTGGTGTGGGCAGCCTGAGCCGCGAAGTGGAAGGAGCCGACGCGGATGTGGCTGGAGGCCACGCGTACCAGCACGCCGGCTTCTTCGATGATCTGGCGCTGGATGGGCCGGCCAGTGGCGATGACCGCGAGCGAGCGTGTGGTGGGTACGCCGAGCGCATGCATGGCCTCAGAGAAGAGGTATTCACGCAGCATGGAGCGCAGCGTGCCGCGGCCGTCGGAGCCGTAGCGCGAGTACGGGGTCAGCCCGGTGCCCTTGGCGTGGAGATCCCACAATCCCGTGGGGTTCTGGACCGTGGTGGGGCCGGTGACTTCTCCGAGGAGCAGCGCGCGGCCATCGCCCATCGTGGGGTTGTACTGGCCAAACTGGAAGCCCGCGTAGGCCATGGCGTGGGCCGGGCTCTCGTCGGCGGTGCCGCCGACGCCGTGGCCGAGGAGGAACTCGAGGCCTTCCGGGCTGCGCAGCCACTTGGGGTCGAAGCCCAACTGCACGGCTAAGTCTTCGTTGAGGGCGATGATGCGCGGGGCGGGTTGTTCCTCGCCGCGGCTTAACGCCGCCATGCCGGGAAGCCGGGCGGCCCATTCGTGGTGGATGGTGGGCCTAGACGGTGCCGTCACTGAACTTCACCTGCCTCGAGGGTCCCGCGGACACGAATGTGGGCCCTGCCGCCGACCCAGATATTTTCGCCGTCGTCGGCGATGTGCACCAGTCCGCTGCGGCCCACCTGCCCGCCTTGGGTCGCGGTATAGCGCTCCGGGACCGCGCCCTTGGCCCGCAGGAACTGTGCGGCGCCGCCGTTGAAGGAGCCGGTGACGGGGTCCTCGAACTGCCCGGTGATGGCGCGCACCTCGTACGCGGGGGAATCGCCGCCGCTGAGCCCCACCACGCCGACCTTCACGCCGGGGGTGGGCGTGGGGTCCAGCGCGCGGACGGCCGCAGCGGAGTCCAGCTGCACCAGCCGCCACCCCGGGCCGTTATCCACCCATCCCGAGTCCACGACGTCCTCGGCGGAGATTCCGAGCACCGCAGCTGCCTCGCTCAGCTCTTTCTCCGTGAAGGCCTCGGAGCGCACCAAGGGCGGGGTGGCAAACGCGAAGCGCCCCTCCTCCTGCCGCACGGTCACCAACCCCACGCCGCACTCCTGCACCACGGAGCCAGTCGCACCGCTGAGCTCCGCAAAGACCCGCGCCGTACCCAGCGTCGGGTGCCCGGCAAAGGGAAACTCTTCGTGCGGGGTGAAAATACGCACGCGGTAGTCCGCGCCCGGCTCGGTAGGAGAGCACAGGAACGTGGTCTCCGAAAAGTTGGTCCAGTTCGCGATGCGCTGCATCTCCTCGGCGCTTAAGCCATCGGCGTCCGCCACCACGGCCAACGGATTGCCGCTAAAAGGGCCGGTGGCAAAGACATCTACTTCGAAGAATTGGTGCTGCATGGCGCCCCATTCTAGTAGCATGCGGCGACATCGCTGCGACACTGCGGGGGCACTGCGGGCTCGTGCGGTCTACTGTGGGCACCATGAGCGAAGCACTCTTTAGCCGCGTCGAACCTATCCAGACCATGGCGGATGGCACCGTCAAGCAGGTCAACCCGTTCTCCGGGACCGAGGTCTGGACAGTGCCGGGCCGGGGCAACCGCCCGCTGGCGCGCCCGGGGAAGGACCCGCAGCCGCTGACCGCGGACGCGCCGACGCACACCTGCGCTTTCTGTTCAGGAAGAATGCTGGACACCCCACCGGAGAAGTCCCGCATTGTGAATTCCGGGGAGATTCAGCGCGGGCTCCTGCCACACGAGCTGGACAACTCTGAGCCGGCCTTCCGCCGCGTGCCCAACCTCTTTGAGATCGTCTCCTATGACTACTGGCACGATAACTACGGCTTTACCATGGACTCTGAGCTGGCCCAGTTCAAGGAGCGCTACGAGGCCGATCCGGCCGGGCGCGAGCACGTCCTCAACGTTGTGCGCACCAAGCTGAAGGCCGCGGGCAAGGACGCGGAGCTTGACGACGTTTCTCTGCTCGCCTTAGCCGACGGCTTCTTCGGCGGCGGACACGACGTCATCATCGGCGCGCGGCACTTCGTTGATGGCGCGACCGACGATAGTCAGCTGGCGTCCTCCGGCACGTTGAGCCCCGACGAGCATTTCCTGCTGACCTCTTTTACCGCGGAATCCACCCGGGAGCTCTACCAGCGCAACCGCTACGCGGCCTATGTGTCGGTGTTCCAGAACTGGCTGGCGCCGGCCGGTGCGTCCTTCGATCACCTGCACAAGCAGCTGGTGGCCATCGATGCGTTGGGCATGGCCGCGCACCAGGAAAACGGCATTCTGCGCGCGCACCCCAACATGTACAACGACTGGGCGGTCGGCTACGCCGCACAGCGCAACCTCGTCATAGCGGAAAATGACTACGCCGTGCTCTTCGCGGGCTTTGGCCACCGCTATCCCACGCTGGAGATCTATTCCAAGTCCCAACGCTGCGAACCCTGGGAGCAAACCCCGGGGGAGGTGCGCGGAATGTCGGATCTCATCCACGCCGCGCATGCTGCCGTGGGACCCGACGTGGCGTGCAACGAGGAATGGCACCACCGGCCTCCCAGCATGGACCTGCCCCAGCCGTGGCGGGTGATGATTAAGCTGCGCGTGTCCACCCTGGCCGGCTTCGAGGGCGGCACGAAGGTCTACATCAACACCATCTCCCCGTGGGGGCTGCGGGACCGCATTGTGGACGCCATGTTCCGCCTGCGCGAGCGCGGCAAGATCGCTTCCGGCATCGCGATTGCCACCGAGTGCGAGCTCAAGCGCAATAGTTTGCGCTATAACCCGCTGGTGTAGTCGTTCATGGTTAGTCCACGTAGGTTTGTTCGCCGCCTGCGTGAAGATAATTGCGGAGGTACGGAAGGGCGAGAGCAACTGTGCCGTGCCGTGGGGCGTCGATAAGCCCCTGCTCTAGCAAACGTGCGCGCACCTCACTGAGAGACGTCGTCGTTGTCTTGAGTTCGTGAGCAATAGCGCCAGAGGTGGCCGTCCCCGCCTCATCAGCTATGTTCGCCAGAGCGTGTAGGTACTCAAGTTGGCGTTGGCTGAGTGCGCGTACCGCAGGATCATGCACTTGGGTTCCCATTGTCGTGATTGCTTCACCAAGAACAGCGTTGACGGTTGTTGAGGTAATGGTCGTTTCACTGGCTTGTGACGCGGCGTTCCAGGCCAAGTATCCGATGAGCTGGATGAGGAAGGGATAGCCGTGGCTAGCTTCAGTAGCGCCGTGTGCGGCTTCGTCGTTGAAGGCAATAGATGTTAATGCTGCCGTATCTTTGAAAGCACTGGTGGTAGCTTGCGGGTTAACAGGTCCTAGGTGAAATCTGCGGGCACGACGCAAAAACGTTGTTCCAGGCAGGTGCAGGAGCTTGTCAACACCGGCAGTAAGCCCTGCCATCACAATGGCAACGTCGAGTTCATCGCGAACAAGATGCTGGAATGCGACTGCGATGCTCTCAAGGTCATGAGGATCGGCGTCCTGGATCTCATCGATAGTAAGAAGAATTCCGCTGTCTCGGAGATGCTCGGAGAGCTCGCGTAAGCGTGATTCCAGTGTTGGGACTGGTGGCGTACCGATTTCCTCAGTGCCAATGCCGCCGAGGCCCGCAATGCGTATGTCCTTGATTCGACGGGTTGATGGAGAAGACAGCTGGTTGATCTTTTCTGGAATGATGGAGTCGATGAGCTGGGTGACTGAATTGCTCCGGCCACTGACTCGAATAACAGCCCAACCTTGTTGGGCTGCGAGGTCCTCGAGCTCAGTCAACAAGACTGTTTTGCCCATCCCACGGTGACCGCTAATAAGCATTGCGCGGTTAGGGTTGCCAACTCCTCCGTCGAGCCCAACCGTGAAGTCATTGAGGACCGCACTGCGGCCAGCCCACTTAAGTGGACTGGCGCCAAAGGTTGGGCGAAAAGGGTTTCCAGTCATGCTGAAAGTATAGAGCAGTCAGATAAATTGATAAATAGATAAATCGGCGGGCGTAGATAAATTGATAAATAGATAAATCAGATCACGAGTACCAGTTCGCTGCCGCGCATTTCGGTATTCATGCCAGCTTCCTGGGCTATGTGGGCGGCGTCCTCGAGGGAGGAGACGCTCTCGCCCTGAAGAGCCAGTACGCGTGCTAGTTCGCCCTTGTAGTGCTTGTTGAAGTGAGAGACCACCTTGCGGGAGCCATCCTCCTGCACGGACTCCACGCGGACCGTCGCCGCCTCCTTGAGCTTGCCCAGCTGCTGATAGGTGCCGGAGCGCATGTCGATGATGAGCTGCTCGCTCGAAAGCGCACGCAACTCGTCGCTAATGGCACTGCCCCAGCGTGACTTCAACGTGCGCCCGCCCAGCTTGGTGCCGCCGGAGAGGCGGTAGTGGGGGATGAGGTCGTCCGCGCGCACGAGCCCGAACAGTGCATCGCCCACCGCCAGGAACTCGCGGGCGTCCGCATCAAGAGTGGGGGCATCGAGGGCGTCGTAGAGCACGCCCGTAAATCGTTCGAGGGCCGGCATCGTCGGAGAAGTCTCCAGCGCGCGGTTGGACTCTGCCTCCCCGCGAAGCTTTTCCGAGATCTTGAGGACCTTAAGTGCCTCGTCGACGTCGAGAGCCGCCAGCTCAGCGGCAATCTCGCGGCGTACAGGATTCAACTCAGGAAAGGACAGTGCATCCCAGTCCAGGGGTGCGCCGCTTCCGCCGTGGGCTTTGGTCTCAGAAGGTGGGAGGATGATGAGCATGGCTACATGCTAGCGATGTAGACTGAGCAACCATGATTACACGTCTATCTGAGCTTTTCCTCCGCACCCTTCGCGAGGATCCGGCAGATGCCGAAGTTCCTAGCCACAAGCTTCTTGTCCGTGCAGGTTACGTCCGCCGCGCCGCGCCGGGCGTCTACACGTGGCTGCCGCTGGGCCTGCGCGCGATGCGCAAGATCGAGGACGTGATCCGGGAAGAGATGAACGCCATCGGCGGCCAGGAAATGCTCTTCCCGGCGCTGCTGCCGCGCGAGCCTTATGAGACCTCGAACCGCTGGACCGAGTACGGCGACAACCTGTTCCGCCTTAAGGACCGCAAGGGTACCGACATGCTCCTGGGACCGACGCACGAGGAGATGTTCGCCACTGCGGTCAAGGACATGTACTCCTCCTACAAGGACTTCCCGGTCACGCTGTACCAGATCCAGACGAAGTACCGCGACGAGGAGCGCCCGCGCGCCGGCGTGCTGCGCGGCCGCGAGTTCACCATGAAGGATTCCTACTCCTTCGACATGTCAGATGAGGGCCTGGACCAGTCCTACGCGCGCCACCGCAAGGCCTACCAGAACATCTTCAACCGCCTGGAGATCGACTACGCCATCTGCAAGGCCACCTCCGGTGCCATGGGTGGCTCCGCCTCCGAGGAGTTCCTCGCCGTCTCCGAGGTGGGCGAGGACACCTTCGTCCGCGCCACCGAGGGCGACTATGCCGCCAACGTGGAAGCTGTCGTTACCCAGGCGCCGGCGGAGATCCCGCTGGAGGGCCAGCCGGAGGCGCAGGAGTATGACACCCCGGATGCACCCACCATCGAGTCCCTCGTGGAGTGGGCCAATGGAGAGGGCATTACTGTCGCGGGCCGCGCGGTCACCGCTGCCGATACTCTCAAGTGCATGATGATGAAGGTGGCCCAGCCCGCCGCCACCGAAGAAGACCGAGAGTGGGAGCTGGCCGCAGTTCTCATCCCGGGCGACCGTGAGCTGGATGAGAAGCGCCTCGAGGCCTCTCTGGAGCCGGCGGAGTTCGAGCTCGCTGGCGAGGCCGACTTTAAGAAGAACTCCTTCTTGGTCAAGGGCTACGTGGGCCCGCGCGCTCTCAACGCGAACGAGGTCAAGGTCTACGCCGACCCGCGGGTGGTCTCCGGTACTTCCTGGATTACTGGCGCGGACGCCGCGAACCGCCACGTCGTGGGCTGCGTTGCCGGCCGCGACTTCACCGTGGACGAGTTCATCGAAGCCGCCGAGGTCAAGGAAGGCGACCCGGCCCCGAACGGCCAGGGCACCCTGACCCTGGAGCGCGGCATCGAGCTGGGCCACATCTTCCAGCTGGGGCGCAAGTACACCGAGGCCTTCGACGTTCAGATCTTGGATGAGAACGGCAAGCGTGCCGTGCCCACCATGGGCTCCTACGGCATCGGTGTCACCCGCATGCTCGCCGTCTTGGCGGAGCAGCGCCACGACGACAAGGGCCTCAACTGGCCGGTCGCCGTCGCGCCGTATCAGGTGCACGTGGCCGTGGCGAACAAGGACGCCGCAGCCATGGAGGCGGGCAAGAAGCTGGTGGAAGACCTCGACCGCGCCGGCGTGGAGGTGCTCTTCGACGACCGTCCGAAGGTCTCCCCGGGCGTGAAGTTCAAGGACGCGGAGCTGCTGGGCATGCCGTTCATCGCCATCCTGGGCCGCTCCTTCGCCGACGGGATTATCGAGCTGCGCATCCGCGGCGGCGAAACCCGCGAGGTACCCGCGGATCAGAATCGTTGACACCCTGCAGGAGCTTATCCATGACTAAGGCAGTACGAGGTATGGCAGCGGCACTGACCGCTATGGGCGTGTTGCACTTTGCCAAGCCACAGCCCTTCGAGTCCATCATCCCGCCGGAGCTGCCGGGGCCGGCACGCCTCTACAACTTCGTCTCCGGCGCGTGGGAGATCGCCACGGGCGCGCTGCTGGCTAACCGCCGCACCCAGGAGTGGGGCGGGCTGTCCGCCTTCGCGTTGCTCGCGGCCGTGTGGCCGGCGAACTTCTACCATGCACGCAAGGAGCTTGCTGGTGGCACGGCGCCGACGGGGAAGAAGATCTACCACGCGCTGCGCCTTCCGCTACAGATCCCGGCCCTGGCCTTTGCCTGGTCGATCTTCCGCGGTCGGCAGCGCGGCACGAAATAGCCCAGCGAAATAGCCCAGTGAGCGCGAACTAGGCCGTATGGAAGCGGTGCGACTGCGCCGCGACCTCGATGAGCCAGCGCCGCCAGGCGTTGGTGGCCTCCGCGTCGCTATCGCTGCCCGCGGTGCCGGCAGCCTGTGCTGCGGCGTCCGTCCACTTCAGTGTGTCGTTGTGGGCGAGGGCATCCACGAAGGCTCGGGCAGAGTCGGCATCTCCGGGCAGTTCGCCCGCGGTGGGCGAGTACGCCGCGGCCGGCTGGGGCACAGGCCCCTGCTCCTCGAGGCGCTTCTGCAGCTGCAGGATGCGCCGTTCGTGGACGTCGAGGCGCTCATCAATGTCCGCCTCCTGGTCGGGGGCGGCGTAGGAGCGGGCGAAATCCAAGCCGTAGACCTGCTCGTATTCCCACTCCAGAAGGTCGGTGGCCTGGTCGATCTCCGGCTTGGTCAGCTCGGGGGCTTCCGCGGCGTCGTCGCCGGTCCAGGCCTCCAGCGCGATGGCCTGGGCGGTGACCAGCGCCCGGGACTCGGAGGAGACGTGGTTGAGCTGGTCTTCGGTGGCCACGGCGGCGTCGTCAAGCACTGCATGTACTGCGTGCGCCGCGTCCTCACTGGGTACGTCTCGGGCCGGGACGTCACGGTCCACCGCGCAGGAGCGCGGCGCTTGGCCGTCCTCGTTGCGCCCGCAGAGGCGGTCGATCTCCGCGTAGAGCTCGTCTGCCTGCTGGGAGCGCAGCGCCGCGGCATCGGCGTCGAGCTCCTGGAGGGCTGTGGCATCCGCGCTGGCGGACTGCGCCAGCTTAGTCAGCGCTGGGTCGGCGCGGGGGCCAAAGTAATCGACCACAGCGTCGGTGGCCTGGCAACCACTCAGCCACGGCAGGGAGGTCAGGAGCAGGGCGGGGACAACTACACGGCGGTTCACCCGAAAGACCCTACCTGCTTGACCTACGCTAGAGCGCATGGCATTCCCAACTTCCGCGCAATTGACCGAGATTCTTCAGCCCGTGGTCGCCGCGCGTGGCCTCGATATCGAGGACGTGAAAACCACGCGTGCCGGTAAGAAATCACAGGTCATTATCCGTATCGACGGAGACGAGCGTCCCAGCTCCGATCTCATCGAAGAGCTCTCGCAGGAGATTTCCGCGTTGTTCGACGCCAAGGAGGAGGCCGGGGACCTCAACTTCGGTGCCGGCTACACCCTGGAGGTGTCCACCCCCGGCGTGGACTTCCCGCTGACCCAGCCGCGTCACTGGCGCCGCAACCGCGGGCGTCTGGTGGGCTATGCGCTTCTCGA
The DNA here is from genome assembly GCF_046097495.1 of Corynebacterium axilliensis. NCBI lineage: Bacteria > Bacillati > Actinomycetota > Actinomycetes > Mycobacteriales > Corynebacteriaceae > Corynebacterium > Corynebacterium axilliensis. The sequence goes on along the minus strand of NZ_CP175768.1, from coordinate 837,921 downwards.
CGCCCCCGATACCACCCACGTCGCACGCATCGGCGCGCTGTCTGACGACGAGCAGTCCGTGGCGCTCATCACGACCGTGAAGAAGGAGGTGCGTTTTCAGGTCGAGCGATTGGAAAATATCACCCGTGCAGTGGTAGAAATTGAATTTGCTCAGCCTCCGGCAGCGGAGGGTGAGGCAGCAATGCAGACGTTTGATTACGCCGAGCAGAACTCGGTGTACCGAGAGGATTAATAAGTGAATATCGATCTTGAGGCACTTCGTACGATTGAGCGCGAGCGTGGCGTCCACGTCAAGGACCTGCTCGAAGCAATCGCGGGTGCCCTTTTGTATTCCTACCTGGACTACCGCGCCGAGTCGGCCGAGACCAAGGCCGCCGGCACCAAGTCGCGCGTGGACATCGACGCCGACAGCGGTGCGGTCAGCGTCATCGTTACCGAGAGCGACCCGGAAACCGGCGAGGTAAGCAGCGAATACGACGATACTCCGGAGAACTTTGGCCGCATCGGCGCTCAAGCCGTTCGTGATGCCATCCTGCGCAAGCTGCGCGAAAACGAGGCGGAGCGCACCTACGATTCCTACTCCGAGCTGACCGGCACGGTGGTCTCGGGCGTGGTGCAGCGCGATATCCACGCCAACAAGCGCGGTGTCGTGGTAGTGCAGCTGGGCACCGAGCACGATTCGCAGGACGCCATCCTGCTGCCGGCCGAGCAGCTCCCAGGGGAGAAGCTGGAGCACGGTGACCGCATCAAGGCCTACGTGGTGGGTGTTAACCGCAACGGCGCGAAGGTGCAGATCACCCTGTCCCGCACGCACCCGGAGCTGGTGCGCGGCCTTTTCGAACTGGAGATCCCAGAGGTGGCCGACGGCACCGTGGAGCTCATCGCCATCGCCCGCGAGGCGGGTCACCGCTCCAAGGTCGCCGTCGTGGGGCACGCCAAGGGGCTCAACGCTAAGGGCGCCTGCATCGGCCCGAAGGGCGCTCGCGTCAGCAACATCATGCGCGAGCTGGGCGGCGAGAAGATCGACATCATCGACTTCAATGAGGACCCCAGCGTTTACGTGGGCAACGCCCTGGCGCCGTCCAAGGTCGTGCGTGTGGAGATTCTCGACGCCGAAGCGCAGGTGGCGCAGGTCACGGTGCCGGACTACCAGCTCTCGCTGGCCATCGGCAAGGAAGGCCAGAACGCCCGCCTCGCTGCCCGCCTGACCGGATGGAAGATTGACATCCACTCCGACGCCGCACGCGACTAGGGCGAGCCGAGCAGAAGCTAGATCCCAGATTAAAGGTTTAGCTTCTTTTCGCGTAGAATAGCCAACGGCCCACATGCAGGAATGCTGTGGCGTGGTACGAATCGCGATGCGTGAAGGAGTTGGATGTCTCAGGGACACACTCGGGGACACCGCCTCCGCACCTGCATCGCGACGCGTCGCAGGTATCCCGACACGGAGCTATTGCGGGTTGTAGCCGATAGGAACGACCCCACCGGCCGCCGTGTCGTTCCAGATCCAGGCCGCCGCCTCCCCGGCAGGGGAGCGTGGATTCGCCCGGACCTGGAGGCAGTAGAGCTGGCGGAGCGCACCAAGGCCTTTCGGCGAGCGCTCCGATTGTCCACCGACGTGGACACAGGTCACGTACGTGAGTATCTGGCTGCTCAGCAGCAGGTGCTATCGGCGGGCTCACGCCCGTGCGAGCCAGAGTTAAAAAGGAAGACCGAACACTGATGAGCGCACAACGATGAAGCAGCATCAGCGATGACAGTCCATAGCCATTAACTAGGGGTCAGGCCGTTTCCGCGGCCTTGGCTCCTAGGAAGATTGAAGAGGAGACAAGTGCCCGGAAAGCTACGTGTACACGAGTTGGCAAAGCAGCTCGGCGTAACCAGCAAGGAACTACTCGCCACGCTGAAGGAGCAGGGCGAGTTCGTCAAGACGGCATCCTCCACCATCGAACCCCCGGTGGTGAAGAAGATGCGCGCGCACTACGAGGCCAAGGGCGGCAACGAAGGCGCGACCAAGCCTGCGGACAAGAAGCCTTCTGACAAGAAGACCGCAGAGAAGAAGCCCGCTAAGCCGGGCCCGAAGCCGGGTAGCGCCGCGGCCCCGAAGCCGGAGGCCCCGAAGCCCTCGAACGCCCCGAAGCCGGGCGCCGCAGCGAAGCAGGGCAACGCTCCCAAGCCAGGTGCGGCCCCGAAGCCGGGCGGCGCTCCGAAGCCGGGTGCTGGCCCCAAGCCGGGCGGCGCTCCGAAGCCGGGTGCTCAGCAGAAGAAGAGCGGCCCGACCCCGCGTTCCATGCCGAAGCCGGGCGGCTCCCGCCGCGTGGCTAATAACCCGTTCTCCACGGGCGGCTCCAGCGATCGCCCGAGCCCCGGACCGCGTCCGGGCGGCACCAAGGGTGGCCAGCGCAATGGCAACCGGGGTGGCCAGCGCCCGCAGGGTGAAGGCAACAAGGGCGGCGGCCGTCGTCCGTCGCCGGCAATGATGCCGTCCCACCCGAACCCGGCCAGCATGCCGGCCAAGTCCTCCGGTGGCAATGGCGGCGGTGGCCGCGGTCGCGGCGGACGTGGCGGCCCGGGTCAGCGTGGCCCGGGTGGCTTCCGCGGTGGTCGTGGCGGACGTCGCGGCGGCACCGCTGGTGCGTTCGGCCGTCCCGGTGGCGCACCGCGTCGCGGTAAGAAGTCGAAGCGTCAGAAGCGCCATGAGTTTGAGGAGCAGCAGAAGCACGAGGTAGGCGGCGTACGTCTGCCTGACGGCGGCGGCAAGGTCGTGCGCCTGCGTCGCGGTGCTTCGCTGGCTGACTTCGCCGAGAAGATCGGTGCAGATCCGGCAGCGCTGGTCCAGGCACTGTTCAACCTTGGTGAGATGGTGACCGCAACGGCCTCCGTCTCCGAGGACACCCTGCAGCTGCTGGGCTCCGAGATTAACTACGAGGTTCAGGTCGTCTCCCCGGAGGATGAGGACCGTGAGCTGCTCGAGTCCTTCGACCTGCAGTTCGGCGAGGACGAGGGCGGCGAGGAAGCCTTGGAGAAGCGCCCGCCGGTCGTGACCGTCATGGGTCACGTCGACCACGGTAAGACCCGCTTGCTCGATACCATCCGTAAGACCAACGAGCGCGAGGGTGAGGCCGGTGGCATCACCCAGGGCATCGGCGCCTACCAGACCACGGTGGATCTGGAGGAAGGCGACCGCACCATCACGTTCCTGGATACCCCGGGTCACGAGGCGTTTACCGCCATGCGTGCCCGCGGTGCCAAGTCCACTGACTTGGCCATCCTTGTTGTCGCTGCTGACGACGGCGTGATGCCGCAGACCGTGGAGGCCATCAACCACGCCAAGGCGGCGGACATCCCGGTGGTCGTGGCTGTCAACAAGATTGATAAGCCCGAAGCGCAGCCGGACAAGATCCGTGGCCAGCTCACCGAGTACGGCCTGGTGCCGGAGGAGTACGGCGGCGACACGATGTTCGTGGACATTTCTGCGAAGAACAACCAGAACATCGACGAGCTGCTGGAGGCTGTCATTCTGACTGCCGACGCTGCTCTGGAGCTCACCGCCAACCCGGACATGGACGCGCAGGGTGCTGCCATTGAGGCGCACCTCGACCGCGGCCGCGGTCCGGTGGCGACCGTCATCATTCAGCGCGGTACGCTGCGCGTCGGTGACTCCATCGTCGTCGGTGACGCCCACGGTCGTGTGCGCCGTATGCTCGACGAGTTCGGCAACGACGTGGAAGAGGCCGGTCCGTCCCGTCCGGTTCAGGTCCAGGGCCTCAACGGCGTCCCGGGCGCCGGCGACAACCTCCTGGTGGTCGAGGACGACCGTGTGGCGCGCCAGATTGCTGCGCAGCGCGACGCTCGCAAGCGTTCCGCGATGCAGGCCAAGGCACGCAAGCGCGTCTCCCTCGAGGACCTGGATGCGGTGCTCAAGGAGACCTCCACGCTCAACCTCATTCTCAAGGGCGACAACGCCGGTTCGGTGGAGGCCCTGGAGGATGCCCTGCTGGACATCGAGGTCGACGACGAGGTGCAGCTCAACATCATCGACCGTGGTGTTGGTGCGGTCACCCAGACTAACGTCTCCCTGGCTGCGGCTTCCGACGCCGTGATTATTGCCTTCAACGTTCGCGCTGAGGGTAAGGCCACCGAGGAGGCCAACGCTGAGGGCGTGGACATCCGCTACTACACGGTGATCTACCGCGCCATCGAAGAGGTGGAGGCTGCTCTCAAGGGCATGCTCAAGCCCATCTATGAGGAGCGCGACACCGGCGCCGCCGAGATCCGCGCGCTGTTCAAGTCCTCCGCCGTCGGCACCATCGCCGGCTGCATGGTTACCGAGGGCAAGGTCAAGCGCAACGGCAAGGTACGCCTTGTCCGCGACGGCAACGTCATCACGTCCGATGCGAAGATCGAGTCGCTGCGCCACGAGAAGGACGACGCAAACGAGATCAACGCCGGCTACGAGTGCGGTATGGTGCTGTCCTACCCGGATATCCAGGTGGGCGACATCATCCAGGCCTACGAAGAGGTCGAGGTCCCGCGCGACTAGTTGCGTGATTCCGCTCCTTAACGGAGCCGAAGCATAAAGGCGAAGCCCAGCCAGGAAATCCTGGCTGGGCTTCGCCATTTTTGTCTACTTTGCGGCAGCGTGAGTGCGACAGCCCGAGTGCGACAGCGTGAATTACTTTCTCGGCGGTTTCGGCAGGCGGTGTCGGATCGGTATCCTAGAGTGGTTGTTAAGAGCAGTACACGAAGGAGCTACAACATGGTTGATCACGCACGCGCCGCGCGTATGGCCAAGCGCATCCAGGCAATCGTGGCCAGCGCCATCGAGCACCAGGTGAAGGACCGCCGCTTGGAGCTGGTGACTATCACCGATGCCCGCGTCACTGGTGACTTGCACGACGCCACCGTGTACTACACCGTGCGCGGCAAGAACATTGACGCCGAGCCGGACTTTGACCAGGCTGCAGAGGCTCTGCACCGCGCGAAAGGCCAGCTCCGCAAGATTGTCGGCGACCAGTTGTCGGTGCGCTTTACCCCGACGCTGGCCTTCGAGCTGGACACCGTTCCGGAGGCCTCCGCGCACATGGAGGATCTTTTGGCCCGGGCTCGCGCACGCGACGAGGAGCTGGCGAAGCTGAAGGAAAACGCTACCCCGGCCGGTGAGGCGAACCCGTACAAGACCTCGGAGAAGGAAGAGGACTAAGTGTCGCGCACGAACTACGAAGCAGCGGCGGATGCGCTGGTCCAGGCCAGTAGCATTTGCATCATTACGCACCTGCGGCCCGATGCCGATGCCGTAGGCTCCGCCGCGGCTTTGACCCTGGCCCTGCGCCAGCGCGGTAAGCAGACGCGCACGGTGATTGGCCAGCGCCGCGAGATTTCTTCCAATCTGTTCTCCATCCCGACCGTGGATGAGATTGAACTGGTTGATGAATTGCCGCAGGGCTACGACTTGTACGTGACCCTGGACTGCGGCTCGCTCGACCGCACGGGTTCCCTCATGGACGCCATTGAAGCCAAGGCAGCCGCAGGGCGGGTGCTGTGCATTGACCATCATTCCTCTAACCCGGGCTTCGGCTCCATCAACGTGGTGGACCCGGTCTGCGAGTCCACCACGGTCGTGTTGCTCGATATCCTGGATAGGTTGTCCGTGCAGATCGACCGAGTCATTGCGCACTGCCTGTACGCCGGACTGGTCACTGACACCGGCAGCTTCCGCTGGGGTCGCCCCGCGATGCATGACATCGCCGCGCGGCTCATGTTGTACGGGCTCGACACCAAGCAGATCGCCATGGAGCTCATGGACTCCAATTCGGCCGATGACATCCAGATGATTGGCCGGGTCCTCGCCGGGCTGTCCATCGAGGACGCCGGTGAACACCGCCTCGCCGTATTGTTCGTGCCTTATGAGGAAGTACGCACGCACGCCGATTCCGCCATCGAATCTTTCGTGGACTACGTGCGCGCGCTCAAGGGCACGGATATCGGCGTCGTATTTAAGGAACAGGCCCCCGAGGTCTGGGCAGTGTCGCTGCGTTCCTCCGAGGTCAATTGCGCCGAGGTGGCGCTGACCTTCGGTGGCGGCGGCCACGTCCCAGCCGCCGGCTATACCGCCCACGGCACCCCGGAGGACGTTACCGCACAATTGGTAGGTGCACTGTCCTAAATGACTGCGGACCAACCCGTTGGAGAGCACCCCGTTAAGGTCACCGCGGGTGAGGTCTTTCGCCTCGCAATTCCAGCCCTTGGCGTGCTCGCGGCCATGCCGCTGTACCTGCTGCTCGACACTGCCGTGGTGGGCCGCCTTGGCGCCGGCGAGCTAGCGTCCTTGGGCGCGGCGGCTACGCTGCACTCGGTGGTGACGACTCAGCTGACCTTCTTGTCTTATGGCACCACGGCCCGCGCCTCGCGGCTTTACGGTGCGGGCAAGCGCGAGGAGGCCGTGGCCGAAGGCGTCCAAGCCACGTGGGTCGCGGTGGGCGTCGGCCTGCTGCTGGCCACCATCATGTGGCTCTTCGCTGGAACCTTCGCCACGTGGCTCACCGGCAACCCGGACACTGCCCGGGGTACTGCTTTGTGGCTGCGCATCGCGGCCTTCGCCATCCCGCTCACGCTCATTGAGATGGCCGGCAACGGCTGGATGAGAGGAGTGCAAAACACCCGCAAGCCTTTGTACTTCACCCTGGCTGGAATGATTCCCGGCGCCATCGCGGTGCCCATCTTCGTGCACTTGTGGGGACTGGCGGGATCTGCCATCGCCACGGTCCTGGGCATGGGGATCATCGCGTGCTTCTTCCTCATGGAGTTGCGCCGCGAACATACCGGGTCCTGGGCAGTGAAGTGGGACGTCGTGCGCCGCCAGTTAGTTCTTGGCCGGGACCTCATCGTGCGCTCGCTGAGCTTCCAGGTGGCGTTCCTGTCGGCGGCTGCCGTGGCCTCCCGCATTGGCACGGCGCAGCTGGCAGCGCACCAGATCATGATGCAGATGTGGAACTTCCTGTCCCTCGTGCTCGACTCGCTGGCCATTGCCGCCCAGGCGCTCACCGGAGCGGCGCTGGGAGCAGGTTCTGCTCGCTACGCCCGCACGGTGGGTACCAAGGTGACCTTGTACTCCACGTGCTTCTCCGTGTCGCTAGCGGCCGTGCTGGCCCTCGGCTCGCAGTTCATCCCGCACATCTTCACTACCAGCCCGGAGGTCCTCCACGTCATTGCCGGCCCGTGGTGGGTGATGACCTTCCTCGTGGTCATTGGTGGCGTGCTGTTCGCGCTCGACGGAGTGCTGCTCGGCGCGGGCGACGCAGCGTTCCTGCGCACCCTGACCCTGGGAGCGGTGCTCCTCGGCTTCCTGCCGGGAGTGTGGCTGGCCTACGCCCTCGACGCAGGTCTGGCCGGGGTATGGGGTGGCATCGCCGCCTTCATCCTCATCCGCATGCTCGGTGTGGTGTGGCGCTTCTACTCCATGCGGTGGGCTAGGGTCTGAGGTCACGGGTTTCGGCCGAGCCCTGTGGTAGAAGTAGAGGACATGCAGTCAAGAAGGAGGCGCCATGACCACGCTGTGGGCCGTCTCTGACCTGCACGCGGCGGTGCGAGTCAACGCCGCCCGCATCGACGAACTCGTCCCGGAAGACCCCACCGATTGGCTGATCGTGGCCGGCGACGTGGCCGAACGCATCGACTTGGTACTTAACACCCTGGCGCGGTTGAAGAACCGCTACGCCACGGTCATCTGGGTGCCCGGCAACCACGAGCTGTTTTCCCGTGGCCAAGACCGCTACAAGGGGCGTGATAAGTACGACCGCCTCGTGGCGGGCTGCCGCGAAATCGGTGTTGTGACCCCGGAAGATCCATTTCCGGTATTTGGCGGCGTGACCATCGTTCCGCTGTTTACCCTCTACGATTACAGCTTCCGCCCGCCCGGAACGACCGCGGAGCAGGCGCTGGCCAATGCGCAGCAGAAGCAGATTGTCATGACGGACCAGTTCGCAATTGCGCCTTTTGTTGATGTGCGTGCGTGGTGCTGGGACCGGCTGGCCTATTCCATCAAGCGGCTCTCCCGCGTGGAGGGGGAGACGGTCCTGATCAACCACTGGCCGCTGGTGCAGGAACCGACGCTCTACATGCGCTGGCCCGAGGTGGCCCTGTGGTGCGGGACCCGCCACACGCGGTCGTGGCCTCGGCGCTACAACGCGCAGGCAGTCATTTATGGACACCTGCACATGCCGAACCGTGCCAACATCGACGGGGTGGACCACGTCGAGGTCTCACTGGGCTACCCCCGCGAGTGGCAGGCCCACGGCGGCGTCCAGCAATGGCCGTACCCGGTGCTGACCCTCGATGAGCAGACAGGGAGGGCCGCACATGCTTGAGCCCAGCCTGTTTCCGGAGTCCGCGCGCTTTTGCTATGTGCGCACCACTGACTCCTATACCGATCTTGTCAATTACCACCACCTCGCCCCGGAAGAGCGCTCCGTGGTGTCCCAGGCGGTGGATATCCGCAAGTCCGAGTTCGGCGATGCCCGCTGGTGCGCCCACCGCGCCCTTAAGGAGCTGGGCTATACCGGCAGCGAACCTATCCTGCGCGGTGAGCGCGGCATGCCCCTGTGGCCGGAAGGGTATACCGGCTCGATGACGCATACCGAGGGCTTGCGCGCGGCGGTCGCGGCACCGGTGAGCCAGGTGCGCTCGATGGGTTTGGATGCCGAACCGGCGGAGCCGCTGCCGGAGCACGTGCTCACCATGATCGCCCGGGCGGGGGAGATGCCGCAGCTGGGAAGGCTGCAGCAAGCGGGTATTACGTGCCCGGACCGGTTGCTGTTTTGCGCCAAGGAGGCCACGTATAAGACGTGGTTCCCCATGACGCACCGCTGGCTCGACTTCGACCAGGCGGAAATTGATCTGCGCCTGGACGGATCCCTCATCTCCTACATTTTGGCCCGTCCCACGCCGGTGCCGTTTATCACCGGCCGGTGGGTAATCCGAGAGGGCTACGTCATCGTGTCGGCCGCGGTGCCAGCGCTCGACTTTCGGAGTTAGAGAGTCGACGGCCGCGCCACGAATACCGTGGCCAGGCGCTTGCCCTTCTCCTTGATCAGCGCGATGGAGCGCCCATCCGGATCGACAGCGGCGTGGATTCCCTTCAGCCCGCGCGGCTCCAACCACTTGCCCATGGCCAGTGCCTGCGCTTCCTCCGCGGTGACGTTGAGCACCGGGTAGCTGCGCGCGAGTGCTTCGTCCAAGCTCAGGGACAGGGAGGGGGAGTCCTCGAGGGAGGCGAGGGGGAGGGCGTCGTCCAGCGTGAAGGGCCCCACCTCGGTGCGGCGCAGCGCCGTGAGGTGCCCGCCGACGCCTAGGGCCTCGCCCAGATCGCGCGCGAGGGAGCGGATGTAGGTGCCGGAAGAACACGCCACTGACACGTCCAGATCCACGAACTCGCCCGTGCGGCGAATCTCGTGGACATCGAAGCGGCTCACGGTGACCGGGCGCGCGGGAATCTCCACCTCCTCGCCGGCGCGCACCCGCTCGTGCGCGCGCTTGCCGTCGATCTTGATGGCGGACACCGCAGCCGGGCGCTGCATGATATCCCCGGTGAGTTGGGTGATTTCGTGGGCAATGGAGGCGTCGTCAAGCGCGGCTGCGTTCTCGCCCCACGTGCGCTCGCCCTCGGCGTCGTCGGTGTGCGTGGCACAGCCTAAGCGGATCGTCGCATCATAGGCCTTGGTGGAGGCCACCATGTGCGCCAAGAATTTGGTGCCGCGCTCCAGGCCCACCACGAGCACGCCGGTAGCCATGGGATCGAGCGTGCCCGCGTGCCCTACCTTGCGGGTATGAAAGTAGCGGCGGAGTTTTCCAACGACGTCGTGGGAGGTCATCCCGGCGGGTTTGTCCACGACCACAAGGCCGGAGTGTGCGAGCGGATCAGTCATGCCCTGCAGTCTAGGGCACTGGCCAGAGTGGGATAGCATGGTGCCCGTGGATATTTGGTACGGAATCGACAGCATCCCCGCGGACCTTGGCCCGACGTCGGTGACCATCGGAGTCTTCGACGGCCTGCACCGCGGCCACCAGCAGCTCGTCGCCGCGACGGTGCAGAACGCGCGCGAGAATGACCACCGCGCCGTCATGGTCACCTTCGACCCGCACCCGGTGTCCGTTTTCCTGCCCGAGCGCGCCCCGCTGGCCGTCATTACCGTGGAGCGCCGCCTGCAGCTGGCAGAAGAGCTGGGGATTGATGCCGTGCTCGTTATCGATTTCACCCGCGAGCTGCGCGGCCTGGGTCCGCGCGAGTACGTGGACACGCTCCTGGTGAACAGTCTCCACGCCGAGCACGTCGTGGTGGGGGAGAACTTCACCTTCGGAGCTGGGGCGTCCGGAACCGCCACCGCGCTCTCCCAATTTGGGGAGCAGCTGGGCTTCGGCGTGGAGATTGTGCCGTTGCTTGACGACGCCGGACAGCGCATCTGCTCCACCAACATTCGCGCCGCACTGGCGCGGGGCGATATTGCCAGCGCGAACTGGGCGCTGGGCCGCCATTTCACTGTCACGGGGCCGGTCGTGCGCGGCGCCGGACGCGGCGGCAAGGAGCTGGGCTATCCCACCGCCAATCAATACTTCCCGGATTCTGTGGCCATTCCGGCCGATGGCGTCTACGCCGGCTGGTTCGTCATCGAGCCCACCGACGCCCCAGTGGACGGTGACATGGAGGCGGGCGTGGCGTACCCCGCGGCGATTTCCGTGGGGACCAACCCGACCTTTGGTGATGAGGAGCGTTCCGTGGAGTCCTTCGTCCTGGACCGCCATGCCGACCTCTACGGGCATGAGGCGACGGTCCGCTTTGTTGATCACGTGCGAGACATGGAGAAGTTCAACTCCGTCGAGGAGCTGCTCGCCGCCATGGCCCGCGACGTGGACAAGGTCCGCGAGATTCTGGCGAAGGAGTCCTAGATGACCAAGATCATCCTCGACCTCGATACGGGTATCGACGACGCCATGGCGCTGGCCTACGCCCTGGCGCATCCGGACCTCGAGCTCATCGGCGTGACCGGCACGTACGGCAACGTCCCGGTGGAGCTGGGCGTGCGCAACTCGCAGGCGCTGCTCGAGCTTCTCGGCGCCGACGATGTGCCCGTCTTCGTGGGACCCGTGCGCGAGGGCTTTCAGGTGGCTGACATCTCCGCCTTCATCCACGGCCGCAACGGCCTGGGCGAGGTCCTACTTCCGCCCCCACGCCGCGCCCCGCAGGGCGATGCCGTGGACTTTCTCCTCCAGTCGGTCCGCGAGCATGGCGATGACCTGGTGATTGTGCCCACGGGGCCGTCGACAAGCTGCGCTGCCGCAATGCGGAAGGACCCGGAGTTCGCGCGCAACGCCCACCTCGTCATGATGGGCGGCGCGCTGACCGTCCCCGGCAACGTCACCCCGTATGCCGAGGCCAACGTGTGGCAGGACCCGGAGGCGACCGACTACGTCTTCCGCCACGCCCAGGACCTCACCATGGTGGGGCTCGATGTCACGCTGCGCACGCTGTTGACCAAGGAGCACACGCGGCAGTGGCGAACCTCCCACGCCGGGCGCGTCTTCGCCGATATCGTGGATTACTACATCGGCGCCTATGCCACCACGTCGCCGCACCTCGGTGGCTGTGGTCTGCACGATCCCCTCGCGGTGGCCGTCGCGGCGGACCCGTCCCTGGTGACCTGTCTGGAGATGAACCTGCGCTGCGAAGAAAATGGCCGCACCATCGGTGACCCGGAGCGCCTCGGGGAGGCGGCCACCACCCGGGTGGCGGTGGGAGTGGACGCGCTGCGCTTCGTCGATGATTTGATGTCGAAGCTCACCAGCCTCTATAGTTAAGCGTTGGCTTGCTGACTGCGGTCCACAGCAGTTACAGGCAGCGCGTAGTGCGCGCTTACTTTTATGTGGACTGAAATATATAGGAGATTTTTCCATGGCTTTGACCACCGAGAAGAAGGCTGAAATCCTCAAGGAGTTCGGCCTGCACGAGACCGATACCGGCTCCCCGGAGGCACAGGTTGCCCTGCTGACCTCCCGCATCAACACCCTGACCGAGCACCTCAAGGATCACAAGCACGATCACCACTCCCGTCGTGGTCTGCTGCTGATGGTTGGTCGTCGTCGTAACATGCTGAAGTACCTGGCTGCGAACGACGTCGACCGTTACCGTGACCTGATTTCTCGTCTGGGTCTGCGCCGCTAAGCTAGCGCGCGACGTCAACCCCCGCCCACGTGGCGGGGGTCTTCTTGTGTTTTCTGCTAAAATCTTGGGGCGTTGTTGAAATAAGAACACCAGTAGGCGGCACCGAAGATCGCCACGACAACTCCAAGGAGAGTCACGTAGATGAGCGCAAGAAACGCTAAGAACGCTAAGAACCCGAAGAACGCTGCACAGCACAACGTCGAGTTCGCTATCGACGATGATTTCGGTATCACCGAGGCCATCGCCACCCTGGACAATGGCGATTTTGGTACCCGCACCATTCGCTTCGAAACGGGCCAGCTCGCCCGCCAGGCCGGTGGCTCCGTGACCACCTACCTGGATGAGGACACCATGCTCCTGTCCACCACCACGGCGTCCAACCAGCCGCGCGAGGGCTTCGACTTCTTCCCGCTGACCGTGGACGTGGAGGAGCGCATGTACGCCGCGGGCAAGATCCCGGGTTCCTTCTTCCGCCGCGAGGGCCGTCCCTCCACCGAGGCCATCCTGGCCTGCCGCCTCATTGACCGTCCCCTGCGCCCGACCTTTGTCAAGGGGCTGCGCAACGAGGTTCAGGTCGTCGTGACCGTACTGTCAATGGACCCGGAGGAGTACTACGACGTCGTGGCCATCAACGGCGCGTCCGCCTCCACGCAGTTGTCCGGTCTGCCGGTCTCCGGCCCGGTCGGTGGCGTGCGCATGGCGCTCATCGCCGATGACAAGCACCCGGAGGGCCAGTGGGTGGCCTTCCCGAACAGCGAGCAGCACGAGCGTGCCCTTTTCGAGATGGTGGTGGCTGGCCGCATTGTCAAGAAGGGCCGCAAGGACGATGTCGCCATCATGATGGTGGAGGCAGGCGCCGGCGTGAACGTGGCCGAGCGCATCAAGGAAGGCGCTCCGGCTCCGCAGGAGTCCACCGTGGCCGAAGGCCTGGAGGCAGCGAAGCCCTTCATCAAGACCCTGTGCGAGGCCCAGGCTGGCCTGGCGGAGCGCGCCGCCAAGGAGACCCAGGAGTTCCCGCTCTTCCCGGCGTACAGCGACGATGTGTACGAGGCTGTCGAGAAGGCAGCATCCAAGAAGCTGGAGAAGCTGCTGACCATCCCGGGCAAGCAGGACCGTGACGACGCCACGAACGAGTACATGGAGCAGGTGGAAGCCGATCTCCTCGACGAGTTCGATGACCTCGAGGAGGCTGACGCCTCCAAGCAGATCCGCAACGCCTTCAACGCCCTGATGAAGGCCATCGTCCGCACCAAGATCCTCACCGAGGGCTTCCGCATCGACGGCCGCGGCGTGACCGACATCCGCGACTTGGGTGTGGAGGTGGACCTCATTCCGCGCGCCCACGGCTCCTCCCTGTTCGAGCGCGGCGAGACCCAGATCCTGGGTGTAACCACCCTGGACATGCTCAAGATGGAGCAGCAGATCGACTCCCTGACCCCGGTGGAGTCGAAGCGCTACATGCACCACTACAACTTCCCGCCGTACTCCACCGGTGAGACCGGCCGCGTGGGCTCCCCGAAGCGCCGCGAGATCGGCCACGGTGCGCTGGCTGAGCGTGCCCTGCTGCCGGTTATTCCGTCCCGCGAAGACTTCCCGTACGCCATCCGTCAGGTCTCCGAGGCCCTGGGCTCCAACGGCTCGACCTCGATGGGTTCTGTCTGCGCGTCCACCCTGTCCCTCTACAACGCCGGTGTCCCGCTGAAGGCGCCGGTGGCGGGCATCGCCATGGGTCTGGTCTCCGGCGAGGTCAAGGGCAAGGAGAAGTTCGTGGCGCTGACCGATATCCTCGGCGCCGAGGACGCATTCGGCGATATGGACTTCAAGGTCGCCGGTACCTCCGAGTTCATCACCGCACTGCAGCTGGACACCAAGCTGGATGGCATTCCTTCGCACGTGCTTGCCGACGCCTTGGAGCAGGCCCGCGACGCACGCGCCGCCATCCTGGAGACCATGGCCGAGGTCATCGAGGGCCCGGACGAGATGTCCGGACTTGCACCGCGCATCACCTCCGTGACCATCCCGGTTAACAAGATTGGTGAGCTCATTGGCCCGAAGGGCAAGACCATCAACACCATCACCGAGGAAACCGGCGCCGATGTCTCCATCGAGGAGGACGGCACCGTGTACGTATCCGCCGCTACCGGCGAGGCCGCTGAGGCCGCCATCGAGCGCGTCAACAGCATTGCCAACCCGCAGCTGCCGAAGGTAGGCGAGCGCTTCCTGGGCACCGTGGTCAAGACCGTAGCCTTCGGCGCTTTCGTCTCCCTGACCCCGGGCCGCGATGGCCTCGTCCACATCTCCAAGCTGGGTGGCGACGAGCGTATCGAGAAGGTCGAGGACGTCGTCAACGTCGGCGACAAGATCCAGGTGGAAATCGCGGACATCGATAACCGCGGCAAGATCTCCCTGGTGCCGGTCGAAGAAGACTAGGTCTCGCAGAAGGGCCCTGCATCCCAGCCTTTTTCGCTGGGGAGCAGGGCCCTTATGTGTTTGGTATGACCGTGGTCTAACTATCGCTTGAGCTGGACCAGCTGAATCAGGTTACCTACCGTGTCATCGAATACGGCGATGATGGAGGGGCCGACGTCGGTTGGCTCCATAGCAAAGCGCACGCCCTTCGCGCTGAGCTCGGCGTACTCCTTCTCCACATCCTCCGAGAGGAACTGGGTTGCGGGAATACCGTCGGCTTTGAGCGCCGCCGTATAGTCCTTGGCCGCTGGGTGCGCCTTCGGCGTTGGTGACGGTCAGCCACCGGAAGTCGCCATGGGCGACGTCATCGACGAAAACTGACGCAATAAAGACCTGCATGTGCGCGATCGTAATCACGGCGGCCGGAATGTGTAGACCTCCTTTCTGTTTCGACTTTCTTTCTGTCGTCGTTTTATACGACGACATTTAGGTCGAACCTGATTCTTAGAACGGAACGTCGTCGGTGTCGTCGTCCTGTGAGGCTTTGGCCTCAGCCTCAGCCTTTGCTTTCTGCTCGGCGTTGTAGTCATCAAGCTCTTGCTTGAGCTTTTGGGCTTCTTCGCGAACCCGCTTACGCGTCGCAGTGACGTGTTGTCCCACAGTCTGTGCCCAGCGCTTTTCCTTCGGTGACAGCGGGCCTTCAGCCTCGGTCATGCACCACGTTCCATCCTCAAACAACCAGATGACATCCCCGGTGTAGGGGTCGAGTAGGTAGTGGAGAGTGCCGTCGGTCTTCATGTTGTGGTGCTTTTGACACAAGCAAGCCAGGTTGCTGGGGTGGGTAGCCCCGCCCTCGGAGTAATTGTGGCGGTGGTCGAGCTGGGAGCTTACAGCAGGCTCAGTGCAGCCACCGGCCCGGCACGACCCATCGCGGCCTTCTACCTCTTTACGCATCGGAACTCCCGGCCGGTAGTTGTCGCTCTCCGCACTAGGAGTGGTGAGATCCCGGACCTTGTCGTGAGGAAGCGGTGCTTGGCGCCAGCCGAAACCGTCAATGTAGGTAGGGGCATTGTCTACGTCGCAGGCGCGATACGTGTTGAGGATGACGGTGGCGGGAGGAGAAATCTCCCCGCTGAGAAGCTTCTTGATCGCATCGGTGATAGACAGCCCGTGCTGGGACGCGGTCTTCCTGATGTACGCATCGAGCTTAATTCCAGTGTCCTCGTCGAACCCCAGCTCAAGCCAGGCTTGGGTGCCGTTGCTGGAAAACGAGTAGGTGTCTTTGGGCCGCGTGTCACGGTACGCAATGCTGTCATCCAGGGACTTGCAGAGGTCGCGTACTTTGCGGCGTATTTGGCTGCGGTTGGGAAAGACTTGGTTGGGCTTGGTGGGGGAGAAGTAGTCCGCCAGCATGCTGTCGATGAGGTCAAGTGTGGCCGACGACGGGGCGGCAAGCGCGGACATCGGCTGATCGATGGCGATCAGTGATTCGATATCTAACAAGCAGTGCTCGGCTTGTAGTGCTTTGACTTTAGGGAGGCTATCGAGACGAAGAAGTGCCCGTAGGCCGGCCTTGATGTGCCCCTCGGTCAAGGACCAAGCAGTGGCGAGGGAGAGCGCTGTGGTGTCTATGTCAGCTTCAAGGGCGGGAGTAGCAGCTTCCCAGGCGGCAAAGGTGGCTTTGCGTGCGATAGCGCGGGCGGCTGCGTGCGGGTTCTCAGGATTGGAGATGGCGAAGAAGGCTGGTGGAAGTACGGTTTTGGTAGTCATGGAGTCCCCCGGGAAAGATTATATGTAGAAGAAATGTTCTAATTAGAATCCTAGCCCAAGCACCACTACAGGTCCATACCTCAAGCATTATCAGATTCCTAACGCGAGTAGAACGGGGGTGTCAACCACCACTTTAGACAGCATGTTCGAGTATGCCCGAGCTGGGACTTTAGCGGAAGCGCCGCGAAGACGGCGGGGGTAGCTAGGTTGGGCGGGAAAAAGACTCTTGCCCGCGATGCCCCAGTCAGAGCTAAGTGGGCAGACGGGGATAGACTGGGCGGAGTTAACCGCATGTCAGCGAGTGAAGGGATTGTGAATGACTATCAAGGTAGGCGTCCTCGGCGCTAAGGGCCGCGTGGGCCAGGCAATCGTCGAAGGTGTTAACGCTGCAGAGGACCTAGAGCTGGTGGCTGAGATCGACCGCGATACGCCGCTGGAGAAGCTTGTTGAAGCAGGCGCTCAGGTGGCCGTCGACTTTACGCAGCCGGCCTCCGTGATGGGAAACCTCGACTTCTGCATCGCTCACGGCATTCACGCGGTCGTGGGCACCACTGGCTTTGATGATGAGCGCTTGGCGCAGGTGGAGGAGTGGACGAAGCAGGACGGAGCCGGGCACGTCCTTATCGCCCCCAACTTTGCCATCTCTGCAGTGTTGACCATGGTGTTTGCGGCGCAGGCAGCACAGTACTTTGATTCCGCTGAAGTGGTGGAGTTCCACCACCCGAACAAGCTCGATGCGCCGTCGGGCACCGCGGTTCACACCGCACAAGGCATTGCGAACGCCCGCAAGGAAGCAGGCGTTGGGCCGATGCCGGATAAGACGGAGCAGTCGCTCGACGGCGCGCGCGGCGCGGATGTCGACGGCGTCCACGTGCATGCCGTGCGCATGCAGGGCATGGTGGCGCACGAAGAAGTAATTTTCGGCACCCAGGGTCAGTCCCTGACCATCCGCCAGGATTCCTACGATCGCTCCTCCTTTACCCCGGGCGTGCTCATGGGTGTGCGAGCTATCGAGTCCCACCCTGGGCTTACCGTGGGTCTTGAAAAGTACCTGGGGCTGTAATGGCAAAGGTCACAGAGCTCGACGTCCAGCTCATTGCCGCCACGGAGTTTCATGCGCCGCAGGGGGTTGAGTGGGAGGTGGACCCGGGGGCGTCGGCAAGCGAGGCACTCGTGGAGTTCGCCGGACGTGCCTGCTACGAGTCCTTCGACAAGCCCAACCCCCGCACGGCGTCGAACCAGGCCTACCTGCACCATATTCTGGAGGTCGGCCACGATGCGCTGCTGGAGCACGCCACGGCCACGCTCTACATCCGGGGTCTGTCGCGTTCGGCTACCCACGAGCTGGTGCGGCACCGCCACTTTTCCTTCTCGCAGCTGTCGCAGCGCTTCGTGCATCCGGAGGAGACGGAAGTGGTGTTGCCGAAGCTTATCGCAGAAGACGAGCAGCTTACGCGGCTGACACTGCAGGCGGCCGACGACGCCCGCTTTGTCTACGAGGAACTGCTCAATGCGCTGGAGTCGAAGCTGGAGGAGGAACCGAACGCGCTGCTGCGCAAGAAGCAGGCGCGCCAGGCCGCCCGCGCCGTGTTGCCGAACCTCACCGAATCTCGCATTGTCGTCACCGGTAACTATCGCGCGTGGCGTCACTTCATCGGCGCGCGCGCCACGGAGCAGGCGGATACGGAGATGCGGGAGTTGGCGGTGACCTGTCTGAAGCTGTTGCGGCAGAAATCGCCGGTGCTTTTCGACGATTTCCATATCTCCACCCTCGCCGACGGCACCGAGATGGCCTCTAGTCCCTACGCTTAAGACGCGCGCAGGCCCCCGATGCGGCCAAGAAGGGGCAAAGCGGGTAATCTTGACGCCTATGAGCACAGGTATGACAGCACAGACAGGTGTCGATATCTTCGGACGCGTCGGCGTAGCCATGGTCACCCCGTTTGACCGGGATGGCGCGCTGGACGTGGACACGGGTCGCCGCCTCGCGGCTCATCTTGTAGACAACGGCATCGATTCCCTCATCCTGGCAGGAACCACGGGTGAGTCACCGACCACGTCGCTGGATGAAAAACTGACGCTGTTTGCGGCTGTGAAGGAAGAGGTAGGGGACCGCGCGCGGCTGTGTGCCGGCGCTGGAACCAACAACACCGCCAGCAGCATCGAGGCAGCACGTGCCTTCGCTGACGCAGGTGCGGATAGCCTCTTGGTTGTTACCCCGTACTACTCCAAGCCCTCGCAGGCTGGTGTGTACGCGCACTTCACCGCCGTGGCTGACGCCGTAGACCTACCTATTTGTCTCTACGACATCCCTGGCCGCTCGGGCATTCCGATTGAGACGGAGACGCTTCTTCGCCTTGCGGAAGTGCCGAACATCCAGGCCGTGAAGGACGCCAAGGGCGATCTGACCGCGGCCGCACCCCTAATCCAGGAGACCGGCCTGGCGTGGTACTCCGGAGATGATGGACTGAACCTGCCGTGGCTTTCCCTCGGCGCGTCCGGCGTCATTTCTGTGGTGGGCCACCTTGCGCCGCGTGCCCTGGCTGATCTCTACGTTGCTTTTGACGAGGGCGATATTGCCCGCGCACGAGAGATCAACGCGAAAACTTTAACCCCTCTCATCCAGGCGCAAGGCCGCCTGGGTGGAGTAGCTCTTGTTAAGGCTGCCCTGCCTCTGCAGGGCATGGAAGTAGGAGAACCTCGCCTCCCTGTGTCCGCGGCCAACGCGGACGAGGTCGAGGCTCTCCGCCACGATATGGAGAAGGCTGGAGTCCTTTAAGAATGACTGAACCCCGTAACCGTTCCCGCAAGGTGACCCGAAAGGCGGGTCCGCCTGCGGAGACTGAGACCGCCTCGAATGAGGCGGCTTCGCCGGTTTTCCAAGCACCGAGTGCCTCGGAAGGATCCGGCAAGGATTCGCGCAACGATTCCAACGGTGAGTCCCGCAACGAATCCCGCAATGAATCTCGTAACGACGGCAACAACAATAACCGTCGTTCCCGCTCCCGCGGTTCCCGCGGCGGCCGTGGTCGCGGCCGCGGTGGCAATGGCGGCAACAATGGCAACGGCCACAACGGTAATAACGGCAACAATGGTGGCAAGAACAACGGCCGCAACCGCAACAACAATCGCGGTCGCCGCAACGTGCCGAAGTCGATGCAGGGTGCGGATTTGACCAAGCGCCTGCCGGAGCCGCCGAAGCAGCCGAAGGATGCCCTGCGCATCTACGCCCTCGGCGGCATCTCGGAGATCGGCCGAAACATGACCGTCTTTGAGTACCAGGATGATCTCCTGATCATCGACTGTGGCGTGCTCTTCCCGTCCTCGGGTGAGCCGGGCGTAGACCTCATCCTGCCGGACTTTGGTCCGATCGAGAAGAAGATCCACAAGATCAAGGCCCTTGTGGTCACGCACGCGCACGAGGATCACATCGGTGCTATCCCGTGGCTGCTCAAGCTGCGCCCGGACATCCCGATCGTGGCCTCCCGCTTCACCATTGCGCTCATCGCTGCGAAGTGTAAGGAGCACCGCCAGAAGCCGAAGTTCGTTGAGGTCAACGAAAAGTCGGACGTCAACTACGGCCCGTTCCGCTGCCGCTTCTGGGCAGTGAACCACTCCGTTCCGGATGCTCTCGGCATCATGCTGGGTACCCCGGCTGGCAACATCATCCACACCGGTGACATCAAGCTGGACCAGACACCGCTGGATAACCGCCCGACGGACCTGCCGGCCCTGTCCCGTTACGGTGACGAGGGCGTGGATCTCATGCTCTGTGACTCCACGAACGCCAACATTCCGGGCGTTTCTGCCTCCGAGGGCGACATTCCGGCCACCTTCCGTCGCCTCGTCTCCGGTGCGAAGCAGCGCGTTATCATCGCCTCCTTCGCCTCCAACGTCTACCGCGTGCAGGCGGCTATCGACGCCGCCGTGGACGCCGGGCGCAAGGTTGCCTTCAACGGCCGCTCCATGATGCGCAACATGGAAATCGCCGAGAAGATGGGCTTCCTCAAGGTGCCGCGCGGCACCATCATCCCGATCGATGAGGCCGCAAAGATGGCGCCGTACAAGGTCCTGCTCATCACCACCGGTACGCAGGGCGAGCCGATGGCCGCCTTGTCCCGCATGGCGCGCCGCGAGCACCGCCAGATCACCGTCCGCGATGGCGACCTGATCGTCTTCTCCTCCTCGCTCATTCCGGGCAATGAAGAGGCCGTCTACGGTGTGATCAACATGCTGTCCCAGATCGGTGCTGAGGTGGTGACGAACAAGGAAGCCAAGGTTCACGCTTCCGGTCACGGCTACGGCGGCGAGCTGCTGTTCCTGTACAACGCGGCCCGCCCGAAGAACGCCATGCCGGTGCACGGCGAGTGGCGCCACCTGCGCGCCAACAAGGAACTCGCAATCTCCACGGGCGTGGCCCGTGACCGCGTGGTCCTGGCGCAGAACGGTGTCGTGGTTGACCTTCGCAACAACCGCGCCGAGGTTGTCGGCCAGATTCCGGTGGGCAACCTGTACGTCGACGGTGTGTCCATGGGCGATGTCGATGCAGATACGCTGGCTGACCGCACCAACCTGGGTGCCGGCGGCGTGGTGTCCATTACCTGTGTCATCGACAACCGCACCTCCCGTCTGCTGGAGCACCCGGCGGTGTCGACCACGGGCTTCTCGGACGATGACCGCGGCATTGTGCCCGAGGTGGCGGAGTTGGTGGAAAACACCATGAACGACTTGGCAGCGGAGGGTGAGAACGATACCTACCGTATGGTCCAGAAGATTCGCCGCAAGGTGTCCAAGCTCATGGACTCCAAGTACAAGCGTGAGCCGGTGATTCTGCCGACCATTGTGCCGACGAATTCGGACACGCTCGAGCTTGACGACGACGAAGTGGAATCCGCCCGCGAGTCCCTCTAAGCGTTAAGCGCCCAGCGCACAGCACCCCAGCGTTCCTACCGCCCGTAGGTATGCTGGGGTGCATGTCGTTTTCATCTGCTGAGCGCGCCAAGATGGTTGCGCTATTTCATGAGCTTGGCCCGGACGCCCCCACGTTGTGCGAAGGCTGGTCTACCAAAGACCTTGCCGCCCACCTGTGGGTGCGCGAAAACCGTCTGGATGCAGCTGCGGGACTGTTTCTCTCGCCGCTGGCCTCGCATCTAGACGAGGTAACCGCCCAGGTACTTGAGCGTGACTTCGATGATCTTGTTGACGCGTGGGGCAGGGGAGCGGGGAAGTTCAACCCGTTCCGCTATGTTGATTCCCTGCTTAATGGCGCCGAGCACTTTGTGCACCACGAAGACATTCGCCGCGCCAATGGCCGCACGGAGGAAAGGGACTTCTCGCAGGCAGTGATCGAGCAACTACACACCCAGCTCAAGCGGATGGCGCCGGGGATGCTGGCGAAGTCCACGATGCCGGTCGTGCTGGAACCTGCCGGATTTCAGCCACTGGTCACAGCGGATAAGAACGGCGTGGCAAAGAAGGGCGATGCTGTGGTGCGCGTGCGTGGCTCCGTTCCGGAGCTTCTGCTCTGGGCCTTTGGGCGCGATGCGGCCCATGTAGAGATTGAGGGCGACACCTCCGCGATCCATAGGTCAAGCCTGTAGGCTGAACTCGCTAAAATCTCCGCCACACACGTGTTGCTTATGTTGTTAGTGGTGTTTTAGCTACTAGAGTGACAGACATGTCTGTCAAAAATGCCCCGTCTCGCGCGTCCGGCCGTGGCCGTGATCGTTCACGCCCATCAGGTCGTTCGAGCTATTCGCTGACGTCCGCCACTCGCGCTGCCGAGACCTCCCAGGAGAGGACCGGCAGCGCCTTTCGTCCCGTCGGGCGAGTCTTGGGTAGTGCATTCGGCGCTACCGCGAAGGGGGTGGGCACTATCGCGCGCGGAGTGGGGCATGGCATAAACGGCCTCAAGCCAGCTGCGGACGGGAGCCGGGACGAGGATGTCTACGGCAGCACCTATGATTCTTATGGGTACGACGAGTACGAGGATTACGACGAGATTAGGGAGCCAGGGGAAATTTCTGCGCGGGGTGACAAGCACACGGGTTCAGCCAAGGGGTCGAAGAATGGCGCAAAGAAGAACGCGAAACGAAGCAAGGTAACGCGCGCTCAGGACATCGTGGAGGATGACGTCCCGACGACGGTGATCTCGCGCCGCGAAGAGAGCGGGGAGAAGAGCATTCACGTGTCCAACCCGGACGCGGTGGCCCTCGTGCTCATCGGCGTGGCCATTGTTCTGGCGTGCGCGACCTGGTTCCAGGTTGCTGGAGTTATTGGTGAATACCTCACCAATGCCGTGCGCTACGTAATTGGTGCAGGCGCCTACGTGTTGCCTATCGCGCTGGTGGCGGTAGCTATTGCCCTCATGATGGATCTGTCTGGCCCGGCGGGTCATTTCAAGTCCCGCGTCGCCGGCGGTACCGCGTTGATCATAGTGTGCATGCTCTCCCTGATCCATATCTTTGCCGGCCTGCCGGACCTGACTTGGAAGGATAACGCGGCCGGCGAAGCCGGTGGCGCCATTGGCTTTGGCATTGGTGAATTGCTGGTTGCCGCATTCTCTAGCTACGTGGCCGTTCCGCTGTTGTTCCTGCTCATTGTCTACGGAGCGTTGAACATCACGGGAATCACGCTGCGCGAAGCGTATGACTTTGTGGCTGCCCAAGTGGCGGGCCTGCTGGACCGTCGCCGCGAAGAACCTTTCGATGACGAGCTGGTGTATGATGACTACGGTCATGTCACCGATGACATCGACGCCATTGCGGAAGGCCGCGAGCGCCCCGTCCGCCCCGCACGTCCGGCGCGACCCGCTTACCAGGCGACGCGTCGAAGCCGCCCGCGCCCGGCAGCGCAGCCGGACCCGAATGCGACGGTATCCTTCGATTCGGCAGCACAGCCTGTGTCCCAACAGGTCGAGCAGCCGGAGCAGCCGGAGCAGCCGCAGGAGGAGCCTCAGGAACCGGTACAGTATGGTCGCCAGCCGGCTCGTCCCGCGGCCAAGGACATTGGGGATACCGATGAGTTCCCGGCCGTGAGCGCTGAGCCGGAGCCGACTCAAGTCATCGAGCCGAAGCCGGCCAAGCGTTCCGCCGTTGGCGGTGCCGCGGGTGCGGCGTTGGGTGCTGCGGCGGCGTCGGAAAGCGCTGCGGTGGCTGCCCAGACTGCCGGAGCAGCCAAGGCGACCGAGACGGCGGCTGACGTGGCGGGGGATGCTGTCTCCGCCGCTCACGCCGAGGCCGTGCGGCTCTTCCAGCAGCGCTCCGGGCGGGACGCCACGACGGGCGGGAAGGTAGAGGAGCCAGCCGAGGAAGCGGCGCCGGAGGTTGCGCCTACTCCCAGCGGTGCGGAAGACACCGCCATGGGCGGCGGCTACGACGTGCCGACGACGGACCTGCTGACTGCTGGCAAGCCCGCCATGGCCCGCACCGAAGCCAACGACCGCATTATCGAGGCCATTACCGAGGTCTTCGAGGAATTCAAGGTCAATGCCCAGGTCACCGGCTTCAGCCGTGGCCCGACAGTCACGCGTTACGAGATTGAGCTGGGCCCGGGCGTGAAGGTGTCGAAGATTACCAACCTCCAGTCCAACCTGGCATACGCCGTGGCCACGGATAACCTGCGCCTTCTGACGCCCATTCCGGGCAAGTCCGCCGTCGGTATTGAGGTACCCAATGCTGACCGTGAGATGGTGCGCCTGCGCGACGTTCTGGATTCCCCGGCACTGCGCGCGGACCACGACCCGATGCTTATCGGCTTGGGCAAGGACATTGAGGGCCAGTACACGTCCTTCTCCGTGAAGAAGATGCCGCACCTTCTCGTTGCTGGTGCAACTGGTTCCGGTAAGTCGGCGTTCGTCAACTCCATGCTCGTGTCTCTCCTGACGCGTGCTACCCCGGAGGACGTGCGGCTTATCCTGGTGGATCCGAAGATGGTGGAGCTCACGCCGTACGAGGGCATCCCGCACCTCATCACTCCGATCATTACGCAGCCGAAGAAGGCTGCCGCCGCACTGCAGTGGCTGGTGGAGGAGATGGAGCAGCGCTACATGGACATGCAGGCTGCCCGCGTGCGCAAGATCGAGGACTTCAACCGCAAGGTGCGCACTGGCGAATACCAGGCCCCGGCTGGCTCCCAGCGAGAAATGCGGCCGTACCCGTACATCGTGTGTGTCGTCGACGAGCTGGCTGACCTCATGATGACCGCGCCGAAGGAGATCGAGGACTCGATCGTCCGCATCACTCAGAAGGCGCGTGCCGCAGGCATTCACCTGGTGCTGGCAACGCAGCGCCCGTCTGTCGACGTTGTCACCGGTCTCATCAAGACCAACGTGCCGTCCCGCCTGGCGTTTGCGACCTCCTCGCTGACGGACTCCCGCGTCATCCTGGACCAGGGCGGTGCCGAGAAGCTCATCGGCATGGGCGACGGCCTCTTCATTCCGCAGGGTGGCCGCCCGGTCCGTATGCAGGGCGCGTTCGTCTCCGACGAAGAGGTGCAGGCGGTTGTCGACGCCGCAAAGGCCCAAGGCACTCCGAACTACACCGAGGGTGTTACGGACGACAAGTCCTCCGAGGCCAAGAAGGAGATCGACGAGGAGATTGGCAAGGACATGGACGACCTCCTCGAGGCCGTCGACTTGGTGGTCACCTCCCAGCTGGGCTCGACGTCGATGCTCCAGCGCAAGCTGCGCATCGGCTTTGCCAAGGCAGGCCGGCTTATGGACCTCATGGAATCCCGCGGTGTTGTTGGCCCGTCTGAGGGCTCTAAGGCGCGCGAGGTTCTGGTTAAGCCGGAGGAGCTCGACACCATCATCTGGATGATCAAGGGCGCGGACCCGGCCGAAGCACCGAAGGAAGTCCAGGACGCGGAGGAGCTCGACTCCTCCGCCGAGGGCGATACCCGCACCGTACAGGTAGATGCCAACCCCTCTGCGGGCGCGTTCTAGCCTTCACGTGCTTCCGTGTAGGATAGGACGAGTCTTGGAGGGGAGTACCCCAGTCTTCGGCGCTGATCGTCAACACGGCTACTGTGAAAAGGCAGTTCCCGGTCGCGTCGGCTAGCACAGCGTCAACAGTGTCAACAGTGTCAGCTGTAGGTCAGTGCTAGCGGGGGAGACCTCCGGTCTTAGTTGTCACGCCGACCGGAGGGATAGTGCACCATGCATGTACCTGTCTGGGTCTGGGCCATCACCATCGTGGTGGTACTGGGCTTCTTTGTTTTCGATTTCTACAGCCACGTCCGCTCCCCGCATGAGCCCACCATTAAGGAGTCCGCGGGCTGGACCATTTTCTACATGGTGATCGCCCTCATCTTTGGCGGGGTGGTGTGGGTGCTTTGGGATCACGAGCATGCCACGCAGTTCTACACCGGTTGGGTCACCGAGCAGGCGCTGAGTGTGGATAACCTGTTCGTCTTCTCGCTCATCATGGCGTCGTTCAAAATCCCGCGGAAATATCAGCAGAAGGTGCTGCTTATCGGCATCGTGCTGGCCCTTGTCTTCCGACTGATCTTCATCATGCTCGGCGCAGCCATCATCGCGGCGTGGTCGGACGTGTTCTACCTCTTCGCCATCTTCCTCATCTACACCGCAGTGAAGCTGCTCATCGATGAGATCAATGATGCCCCGGAAACCGACCCCAATGACATGCTCATCATCAAGTGGCTGCGCAAGGTTGTGCACGTCACCCCGCGCTACCACGGGGACAAGCTGACCCACCGCGAGGAGTCTGGGAAGAAGAAGGGCAAGTTCGCCCTCACCCCGCTGTGCGTGGCGCTGGCAGCTATCGGGCTGATCGACGTCATGTTTGCCTTCGACTCCATACCGGCCATTTACGGCATCACCTCGGAGCCGTTCCTGGTGTTCTCGACGAACGCCTTCGCGCTGATGGGCCTGCGCCAGATGTTCTTCCTCATCGACGGGCTGTTGGACCGCCTGGTGTACCTGCCGTACGGCTTGGGTATCATCCTGCTCTTCATTGGCGTCAAGCTGCTCTTCCATGCTCTGCATGAGAACAACCTGCCGTTCATCAACGGGGGTGAGGATGTGAGCTCCATTCCGGAAATCTCCACCATCACGTCACTGCTGGTGATCGTGGGAGTGCTGGTCATTACGGTGCTGCTGTCACTGTGGAAGGACAAGCGCGACGAGTCCCAGGGCGGGGTGTCCATCTCCCACAACCACTATGACTGGGACGACTTTGGCAACAAGATTGTGCGCAACAAGGAGGGCGAGCTCGTGGGCAAGGCCGAGGAGCTGCCGGAGACACAGTTGCCGTAGCGTGCTTGTGCCGGCGCCTGCTGGAGAAGGCCGGAAGGGCTAGAAGGAGTTGATGACCGGGTTCCACTCGCGGAAGGCGCGGCCGGTGACGGCCCCCTCGGCGTAGAAGGGGTCCTGGTCCATGAGCTCGATGACCTGTGCAACCTCGGTGGACTCGTCCTCGAACTGCAGGACGATGAGCGCCCCGCCCTTGGAATCCGTATAGGGGCCCGAGCCGCAAATCTGTCCCTTCTTCAGGAGGGACGTGATGAATTCGCGGTGCTTCGGGCGCACCTGGGCGATGACGGGATTGGACGGGTTGTACTCGTACGAGACTGCGAAATACTTCATGCTCTTCACTGTAATCAGTGCGGGGTTCGGGCGGGCCGGATTGGGGGAGGCCGAAGGTTGCGAGGAAAGTGACCACGGTAGGATGAAGAACGTGAATGATTCTCAGGCTGCGCAGAACCAGGCACCACATGCGGACGTCGATCCGGCGGTGTCGAACTGGAATCTGCCCAATATCTTGACCGGCCTGCGGATCCTATTTATTCCCCTGTTCGTGTGGTTGGTCCTCGCCGGCCACGACTGGTGGGCCTTCGGCTGCTTCGCGCTGCTGATGCTCACGGATAAGCTCGACGGCGACATTGCTCGCGCGCGCGGGTTGATTACGGACTTTGGCAAGATTGCCGACCCCATCGCCGACAAGGCCTTGATGACCGCGGCGTTCGTGAGCCTTAACATCATCGGCGCGTTGCCGGTGTGGATCACCGTGGTCATTTTGTTCCGCGAGTTTGGTATCACCATCTGGCGCTTCGTCCTGCTGCGTCAGGGCAAGGTGGTGCCGGCGTCCAAGGGCGGAAAGCTGAAGACTGTTCTGCAGACGTTGGCCGTGGCGCTGTACTTGTGCCCGCTACCTGAGTGGATGGACATCCCGAGCCGCATCGTCATGCTCGCCGCCGTCGTAGTCACGGTGGTCACCGGCGTGCAGTATCTCGTTGATGGGCGGAAGGAAAACCAGTGAGTACCGCAGCGCGCGTCGTCGCCGCGCTTCGTGAGCGCGGAGAAACACTGGCGTTCTGTGAATCCCTTACCGCCGGTCTGGCGGCAGCCACGGTGGCTAGCATTCCGGGTGCTTCTGCGGTGCTGCGTGGCGGCCTGGTGACGTACGCGACGGAGGTCAAAGCGCACTTTCTGCACACGAGCGTGGAGGCGCTGGAGGACCAAGACGTGGTTTCAGCCGAGACGGCAGCGGAGATGGCCGCGGCTGCATGCGCGGAGACCGATGCGGACTGGGGGATTGGGCTCACCGGAGTGGCGGGGCCCGACCTGCAGGAGGGAAAGCCGGCGGGAACGGTCTACGTGGGGGTGTGCCGGAGGAGTGCGGGCCAGCGCGGCGTCCTGGTGCAGCTCGAGGACGGCGAGCGCAACGCCATCCGCGAGGCAGCAGTGGACGCGGCCTTGAGCCTTCTGCTATCAACTCTTGCAGAAAATTAGGGCGCCGCGGGAACAAACGCTTTCGCTGAGCCGTTGTACGGAGTGATGAACACTTCAGTTGCACTTCTTGATAAGCCCACCCGAGCACCGAAAGCGCCCGAACCCCTGCTGCGTGAGGCGCTGGGACTTACCCTCCGCGCGTTTCGCGCAGATAAGGGCGTGACGCTACGCGAGCTCGCCGGTGTGGCCCGCGTGTCCCCGGGCTACCTCTCTGAGCTGGAGCGCGGACGCAAGGAGGTGTCCTCTGAGCTGCTCGCTTCCGTGTGCCACGCCTTGGACGTCAACGTCTCCGACGTCCTCATTGAGGCAGCTGGCTACATGGCACTGCCCTCTATGGACGAGGAACTCGCCTCCACGGCACCCGCGGCCTCGGAGCTCTAGACAGGCTGCGCGCCGGTTCCGTACCGCAACGCTTACCCACCCTCTTCGCTACTATTGGGTGGGTAGAACAACTCTCGAAACACTATTGACTGCTGAGAAAGGCACCTTCTGTCATGGCGAACCCATTCGTAAAGGCCTGGAAGTACTTTATGGCTCTCTTCGATTCCAAGATTGAGGAGAACGCGGACCCCAAGGTTCAGATTGAGCAGGCGATCCAGGATGCGCAGCGTCAGCACCAGGAGCTGTCGCAGCAGGCCGCGGCTGTCATTGGCAACCAGCGCCAGCTGGAGATGCAGCTCAACCGCCGCCTGAGCGAGATTGAAAAGCTGCAGCAGAACACCCGCAACGCGCTGAACCTGGCGGATAAGGCTCGCGCGGAGGGCGACGTGCAGAAGGCCACCGAGTACGAAAACGCCGCAGAGGCCTTCGCCGCCCAGCTGGTCACCGCTGAGCAGTCTGTGGAGGACACCAAGAAGCTGCACGATCAGGCCCTCCAGCAGGCCGAGCAGGCCAAGAAGGCCGTGGAGCGCAACGGCATGGCGCTGCGTGAGAAGGTCAACGAGCGCTCCAAGCTGCTGTCGCAGCTGGAGCAGGCCAAGATGCAGGAGAAGGTCTCCGAGTCGCTGAACTCCATGAACGAGCTCACCGCGAACGGCAACACACCGTCCCTGGACGCGGTGCGTGACAAGATTGAGCGCCGCTACTCCAACGCTCTGGGTCAGGCGGAGCTGGCGGAGAATTCGGTGTCGAACCGCATGCAGGAGATCGAGCAGGCTGGCGTGCAACTGGCTGGCCACTCCCGCCTAGAGCAGATCCGTGCGGAGATGAATAGCCCGAAGTCGGTGGAGGGCAACTCCCAGCAGGCCATCGGCGGCAATTCCTCCGCTTCCCAGCCCAACGCTCAGGATGATGCCGTGCAGGCCCGCCTGCGCGAGCTGCGCGGGGAGTAGAAACCAGCGCTAGTCGCCGACACCACGCGCCTGCAGGGCTTCTCCCATGGCGCGGGCGCGGCGGATGGAACGAATAACAACCGGGGTGCCAAAGGCCGTGAGTGAGGCCGCGGCACCCCGGGCTTTTCGCGCGTCTAGCACCTCGAGGACGGTGCTGAGCATGAGGGGGAGAAGGCGAATGGTTAAAGACATCGCCAGCGTAATGTTCTCCACGGGCACGCCGAACCGGGCGAGCGGGGCCAGCACCCGGTCAAAGGAATCCATCATTTCAGAAACCTGCGTTGTCAGCGTCAGGAGAATGGCCGCGGCAACTGCCGCGTAGACCGTGAGAAACATGATGGCGGCGTCCACGAAGCCCTTTTGCCACCACTGGAAGGCCGCGAGGGCAATCAGGAGGTAGAGCGGCGGTGCAAGCTGTCCCACCGCGACGCGGAAAGGGATCCGCGCGACGGGGAAGAGTGCAAAGACTAGGGCCAGGCTCAGCCCCGCCCAGGGTATGGTGTGCACCGCCAGCGAGGTCACCAGAATAAAGGCGATCAGCGCGACAAACTTGAGCGCTGCTGGGAGGCGGTGAATCACGGTATCGGCGTCCACGTAGAAGCCGAGGGGGATGTTCTTGGGCATGATGCTAGAGCGGGCGGGAGGCCATGAGGTCGGTGTAGAAGGGGATGACGTCTTCGGGTACGCCGTCGGCGGCAACGCGGTGGTTGTCGATGCACAGCACGCGGTCGAAGTCGGAGAGGAAATCCAGATCGTGGGTCACCACGATGAGCTGCTGTTCCAAGCAGGCGAATTCCCGCCGTATCCGGTCGCGATTGCGCAGGTCAAGCAGCGTGGTGGGCTCGTCCGCAATGATGACGGTCGGCTGCATGACCAAGACTGCGGCAAGTGCCAGCAACTGCTTTTGCCCGCCGGAGAGGGTGTGCGGTGACTGCTCGGCCAGCGAGCTGAGGCCAAAGCGTTCAAGGGCGGCGTCGACGCGCGCGGCACGCTCCGCTTTGGGGAGCTTGAGCCGACGCAGAGAAAAGTCCACGTCATCTTGCACGTTCGGCATGACAATTTGGTTCTCTGCATCGGAAAAGACAAAGCCCACTTTGCGGCGCACCTCTTTGCCATGCTTGGCGACGTCCACCGTGTCCACCAGCACCTCACCTTCCGTGGGCTCACCCAGGCCGTTGATGAGGCGAACCAGCGTGGACTTGCCGCCACCGTTGGCGCCGATGATGCCGATGCGCTGCTCTGAAAGCGTCAAGGAAATGTTGGTGAGAACCTGCTTGTCGTCGAAGGAGACCGAGACGTTGTTGAAGTCAATCCGTGGCACGACGGTGGCCTAAACCTGCTGTTGGGTAGAGCGAGCGCGGCGCCCCATGAGGTCAGGGAAAGCGGTGTGTACGCCGACGGCTACGGCCACCATGACGGCAACCTTAATGAGATCCGGGATGAGGAACGGGCCCTGAGCGAGGATAGCGGCGCCGAAGGACATGTCGGAGCGCACCATGAGGCCGATGCTGCCGCAGAAGTACTGGATGGCCAAGCCCACGACGCCAGCGACGGCCAGAGTGGCAATCATTCCGCCCTTGGCACGCGGGGCGCGGTAGGCGATGAGTCCCGCGATGGCGGGGGCGATGATGTAGCCCACCAAGTAGCCCACGGTGGGGCCGGCAATGGCGCCGAGGGCGCTGCGTCCGCCGGCCAGGATGGGCATGCCGACTAGGCCCAGTGCGAGGAAGAGCAGTCCGACGAAAAAACCACGTCGCCCGCCCAGTACGAGTCCGGCGAGGATGATGACGGCGTTCTGGAGGACAATGGGCACGCCCGCGGTCGGGGTGGGGATGGACACGAAGGCGAAGACGATAATGAGGGCTGTGAATACTGCGACGTAGGCGATGTCGAGCGCGACAGAGTTCTTTTTCATGGGCCGAAGTTTATCCAGCATTGCAACGTGCCAGCAAATACGGGATTTTGAACGGTGTTCAAGCTTGGCGTTTTCTTGCCTGGAATACCCTCAACTGGGTGGCGGGGGTTAGCTTGTTCGACACACCAGGGCGAAAGTGGATAATCGAACACCTGTGTGTGTATTGTGTGTGGAGAGTCCGGCGGGCGCGCTAGGGTGTGTTCGTGGTTCGGGAATGAGCCGGGAACCTAGCGGCTGCAGCCGCAGTCTAAAGGCTAAACACTGCACAGAAATTAGCGAATAGCAACGACAAGTAACCACGACGAGGTAAAGGATTACATGGCTACGAAGAAGAAGTCCTCGGCGGCCAGCAAGGCCGGAAAGGGCGATGACCGCCAGAAGGCGCTCGACGCCGCAATGTCGATGATTGAGAAGGATTTTGGCAAGGGTGCTGTGATGCGCCTGGGAGATGACGATCGCCCGCCAATCCAGGCCATCTCTTCCGGAAACACGGCGATTGACATTGCGTTGGGCGTGGGCGGCTTCCCGCGTGGACGCATCGTCGAGATTTACGGTCCGGAATCCTCCGGTAAGACCACTGTGGCCCTCCATGCAATCGCCTCAGCGCAAAAGACCGGC
The DNA here is from genome assembly GCF_046097495.1 of Corynebacterium axilliensis. Taxonomy (NCBI): domain Bacteria; kingdom Bacillati; phylum Actinomycetota; class Actinomycetes; order Mycobacteriales; family Corynebacteriaceae; genus Corynebacterium; species Corynebacterium axilliensis. The sequence continues at coordinate 805,912 of NZ_CP175768.1, read as the reverse complement.
GGAATTGCTGCTTTCATTGACGCCGAGCACGCGCTTGACCCGGAATACGCCCGTCTGTTGGGCGTGGACACCGACAATCTTCTGGTGTCCCAGCCGGATACCGGTGAGCAGGCTCTCGAGATTGCGGACATGTTGGTGCGTTCTGGTGCCATCGACATCATCGTCATTGACTCGGTGGCAGCACTGACGCCGAAGGCGGAAATCGAGGGCGAGATGGGTGACAGCCACGTGGGCCTCCAGGCCCGCCTGATGTCCCAGGCGCTGCGAAAGATGACCGGCGCGCTATACAACTCCGGCACTACCGCCATCTTTATTAACCAGCTGCGCGAGAAGATCGGCGTGATGTTCGGTTCCCCGGAGACCACCACCGGTGGTAAGGCCCTCAAGTTCTACGCTTCCGTGCGCTGCGATATTCGCCGTATCCAGACGCTCAAGGACGGTCAGGACGCCATTGGTAACCGCACCAAGCTCAAGGTGGTCAAGAACAAGGTGTCCCCGCCGTTCAAGATCGCGGAGTTCGACATTATGTATGGCGAGGGCATTTCCCGCGAATCCTCCATTATTGACTTGGGCGTGGAGAACGGCTTTATCAAGAAGTCGGGCTCGTGGTTCACCTATGAGGGCGACCAGCTGGGCCAGGGCAAGGAGAAGGCGCGGCACTTCCTCAAGGACAATCCGGACTTGGCGGATGAGATTGAGAAGAAGATCTTCGTCAAGCTGGGCGTCGGCGCGGCTGCGGCTGAGGCCGGCGAGGACGTGGCCATGGATGTGCCGGGCGCGGACGATCCGCTCACGGATGAGTCCGTGGATTTGGTCCCCAACGTCGATTTCGACGACGACTAATCTGCCTTACTGATGGTTCAACCCTCACCGGACAAGATTGAGCGCTTGCGCCGCGCCCTCGAAGAGTATGAATCGGGGAACGCGGGCGGCAACCTCATCGATACCGAAGCAGAGGAAGCCAAGGCCGCGGTGCGCTCCCGCGCGCTGGGCCTGCTGGATCAGCGGGCCCGCTCCCGGAAGGAGCTGCAGGACCGGCTCGTCGCAGCCGAGTTTGAGCCCGACGTTGTCGAGGCAGTCCTCGATGACCTCGCTGGCGTGGGGCTTATCGACGATGAATCCTTCGCGCGCGAGTGGGTTCGCCAGCGCCACGTGCGGCGCGGTAAGTCCGCCCAGGCCCTCAACCTGGAGCTCAAAGATAAGGGCGTTGCTGCCGAAGATCGCGCTGCGGCCCTGGAGCAAGTGACCGAAGACTCGGAAGAGGCCATTGCTCGCCAGATTGCGGCGAAGAAGGCCCGCACGCTGAAGAAGGTCCCCGCGGACCGCCACGAGCGGGATAAGTTCCTGCGGCGCATCGTGGGCACCCTGGCGCGCCGCGGTTACAACCAGGGCCTGACCATGCGGGTATCCATCGAGGCGCTCGATGCGCGCATAGCGGAGCTGTCCTAGGCAATCCCTGGGTTAAGCGCGCCTATCCAGGGCTGCTGACGCATTATGAGTAGCGGGAGTGGGCCGTTAAAATGACCCGACGTGAGCACCCCTGTAACTGAAAACCAGCCCCGCACCTACGAGGTGCGTACCTTCGGCTGCCAGATGAACGTGCACGATTCCGAGCGTATCTCCGGATTGCTCGAAGAAGCCGGCTACACCGCCGCCCCCGCAGACGTGGAGCCGGACCTCGTCGTCTTCAACACCTGCGCGGTGCGCGAGAACGCTGATAAGCGCCTCTACGGCACACTCGGCGCGCTCAAGAAGACCAAGGAAAATCACCCGGGCATGCAGATCGCGGTGGGCGGATGCCTGGCGCAGAAGGACAAGGACACCGTCCTCGATCACGCGCCGTGGGTCGATGCCGTCTTCGGTACCCACAACATGGCCGCGCTGCCGACTTTGCTCGAGCGTGCCCGCCACAACGACGAGGCACAAGTGGAGATCGTGGATGCTCTTGAGGCCTTCCCCTCCGTGCTGCCCGCCAAGCGCGAGTCCGCCTACGCCGGCTGGGTGTCGGTGTCCGTGGGCTGCAACAACACCTGCACGTTCTGCATTGTCCCGTCCCTGCGCGGCAAGGAGGAGGACCGCCGCCCGGGGGACATCCTGGCGGAGGTCCAGGCACTGGTGGACCAAGGCGTGACCGAGGTGACCCTGCTGGGCCAGAACGTCAACGCCTACGGCGTCAACTTTGCCGACCCCGACCTGCCGCGAGACCGTTTCGCCTTCTCCAAGCTTTTGCGCGAAGTAGGCAAGATCGAGGGACTTGAGCGCCTGCGCTTTACCTCCCCGCACCCGGCTGAGTTCACCTCTGACGTCATCGATGCGATGGCGGAAACCCCGTCGGTATGCCCGCAGCTGCACATGCCGCTGCAGTCAGGCTCGGACAAGGTACTCAAGGACATGCGCCGCTCCTACCGCACGAAGAAGTTCTTCGGCATCCTCGATGAGGTGCGCGAAAAGATGCCGCATGCGGCGATCACCACTGACATCATTGTGGGCTTCCCGGGGGAGACGGAGGAGGACTTCGAAGCCACCCTGGATGTGGTGCGCCGCGCCCGCTTCGCCTCCGCATTTACGTTCCAGTACTCGCCGCGCCCAGGCACGCCGGCGGCAGAGATGGAAAACCAGATCCCCAAGGAGGTCGTGCAGGAACGCTTCGAGCGACTTGTCGCGCTGCAGGATTCCATCCAGGCCGAGGAAAACGCCAAGCTGGTCGGCGCCGATGTTGAGCTGCTGGTGCAGGCTGAGGGCGGCCGCAAGAACGACGAGACGCACCGCATGTCCGGCCGTGCTCGCGACGGCCGCTTGGTGCACTTCGCGCCAGTCGATGCTGACGGCAAGGACATCTCCGGTGACATCCGCCCCGGCGACGTCGTCCACACCACGGTGACGGATTCCGGTTCCTTCTTCCTCGTGGCTGATTCAGGCGTGACCGAGCACCGTCGCACCAAGGCCGGTGATATGTCCGCTGCTGGCCAGGTTCCTACCACCGCACCGATTGGTGTGGGCTTGGGCCTGCCGGGCGTCGGCAAGCCCAGCGCTCCTGCGGCGTCCGCTGATGCCTGCGGGTGCTAGGGGAGTAGGCTCCGAGGATATGAGTGAGGATTTCCACGCCGCCCGTGATGCCCGTGCCGCCCGTGATGCCGTAGCAGCAGAGCGCCGCGCGGCCAAGCGCCTAGAGCTGGGCAACTTCCGGTACCTTCTGATCGCTTCCGTCGCTGCGTACGTGGCCTACCTGCTGCTCCCGTACGCGGGCGCGGCGCACGGCTGGGAAGCCCTTGCACTGACGGAGACTTCCGAAGGCGTGCGAATCTCCATCATGGAGACCGTGAGTGCGTGGTTCGCGTTGCTCGGTGTGGGCGTGCTGACCACGGCGACTATTTTCGTGCGGCGGACGTCCCTGGCGCTGGTTGCCTGGATGCTGGTGACTATTTCCTTCTTCATCAACCTGTGGGGCTTCTGGTTCCGTGGGAGCGCGGCTGATGGCGCGTCCATCGGGATGTATGTCGGCGCGCTGTCCACGTTGCTGGCGTTTGTGGCGTACTGCAACGTGGCCCTGCGCCGCAGCCCAGAGCAGCTCGCGGCCGCGGAGCGCGTGCGAGAGACCTCCGGCAAGCTCGATCACGTGGGTCTGCTGCAAACGGAAGCTGCTACGGACCTGCCGGCGGAGCAGAACCCGCTGCTGGTCGACGACCGCCGCTCCCAAGCCGCCGCCCGCTACCGCCGGCAGCACGGCGCGGAATAAGCGTCCGCTACGCCGTGTTGTGGTGGGCATGGCATCACTATTTGACTCACTTGAACTGGGACGACTGACCCTGCCGAACCGCGTGACGATGGCACCGTTGACGCGCTCACGCGCCGGCCGCGACGGTGTCCCCACGGACTTGCACACGACGTATTACACGCAGCGCGCCTCCTTGGGACTCATCGTGACCGAGGGCGTCTTCCCAGCAGTGACGAGCCGAGCCTTCCCGGGCCAGACCGGCATCGAAACCGCGGAACAGGTCGCCGGCTGGCGCCGCGTGGCCGACTCCGTTCATGCGGCAGGCGGGCGCATCTTCATGCAGGTGATGAACGGCGGGCGCTTGTCCCACGCCAGCCTGCTTGAGGGGGAGCAGCCGGTGGCTCCGTCGGCGCTAGCCTCCGGCACGGCGGTGCGTGATTTCGAGTCCCGCAAGGAGTGCCCGGTTCCCCGTGCCCTCGAGGCTGAGGAGCTGCCGCGCATCGTTGATGAGTTCCGCCAGGCGGCCCGCAACGCCGTCGACGCTGGCATGGACGGCGTGGAGATTCACGGCGCTAACGGCTACCTGCTCCACCAGTTCCTGTCCCCGAGCTCTAATCACCGCGAGGATGCCTATGGCGGATCCCCGGAGAACCGCTACCGCCTCGTGGAGGAGGTCGTGCTCGCAGCAGCCGAGGAGATCGGAGCTGACCGCGTAGCGCTGCGCCTGTCCCCGCAGAACAATATCCAAGGCATTGCGGAGACCGACGCCGCGGACGTGCTCGCCACTTACGGCGGCCTGCTCCGCGCCACCGCCGACCTTGGCCTGGCCTATGTGTCCTTCCTCAACGCGGAGCCTACCGGCGAGCTGATTTCTGAGCTGAGTGCTCACGCCCGCGCGAATGGGCGCACCCGGGTCATCCTTAACTCCGGCTTTGGCCAGATCACCCAGCGCGAGGAGGCCGAGCAATTGGTGCAGCACGGCGACGCCGTGGCTGTGGGCCGGTTGGCCATCTCTAACCCGGATTCTGGTCCGCCGCTGGCAGGAGGAGCTGCCGGTCACGGCCCCGGACGAGTCCACCTTCTACACGGGCGGGGAGCGCGGCTACACCGACTACCCGTCGTACACCGTCAGCTCGTAGGCGCTGCTTGCAGAAATAGCGTGGGCGCCGAGGCGCGCGTAGAGCGCGTTCATGGCGGGATCGGCGTCCGCGACGGAGCAATATGCGCGGCGCACGTCCGGCCAGTGGTGGCTCACCGCGTGCTGGGCGTGCTGCTTGGCGCGGGTAGCAAGCCCCCGTTGGCGGTGCGCACGGTCGGTGACGGTGAGTGTCCACTCGCAGACTTCCGGGTCGGCGTCGCTGTGGCGGGACAGTTCCGTGAGCGACACCACGCGGCCGCCCTCAATGATGGCGACGAGCAGCGTGTGAGCGTGACGGGAGCGCAGCCGGGCATGCGCCTCCTGGAGGCGCTGCCGGGTCCACACGATGGGCTCCACGCTGAGGTCGCCGAAGACGGCATCCGTGGAGGCCAAGGTCAAAAGCCGCAGGACATCGTCTAAAAACTCCTCCGGAATGTCATAGTCTGGCCACACGTGCGCGCCGAGGACCGGGGGAGTGTCGTTGATGTCCACGTACATCTGGTGCTCGGAGTGCTTGCGGGTGAACCCCAGCTCAGTGTAGGCCTGCGACATGGGGTCGTAGTGAAAGTCCGCGTCCGGCGGATAGAGCATTCCTACCTGGACGGTGCGGCGGCCGAGCTCGCGCGCCAGCCGCAGGGCTTCGCGGGCCAGTGCCCGCGTGACTTCCAGGGCCTCCGGGGCTAGCTCCTCCCCGGGCAGCGGCAACAAATCAGCGGCGAGGACGCATTCGACGTCTGCGTTGTCCGTCTCTTCCAACAGCGGGAGGGAGATGTGGATGAAGCCATCGAAGTCGATCTCGGGGCTGGGCTCCGCCGCGGAAATGACGGGGAGGCCTAGTTCGCCGGCCTCCCCGAGAGCGGAATCCGTCAGGCCGAAGAGCAGCGTGCGGGACTCGGTTGAGCCCTGCAGGCGCTGGAGGACGCGGCGCGGCGAGCTGCTGGCCGCGGGATCACCGCTGGCCTCCTGGGCCGCCAGGTTGGCGTCGAAGACGAAGCTGCGCAGGCAATCCGCTGGTTCGGCGGTGGCCGCAGCAGCGGGCGACGGCGCGACTATCTGGACGAACACCTACTTGTCGTTGACAGCGGCTGCGGCGGCGTCCGCGAACTCCTGCCACTGTGCTGCCTGAGCGCGTAGGTCTTCGGCCTTCTTGGTGTTGCCCTTGGCCTCGGCGGCCTCGGCCTGAGCGTTAAAGTCATCCACCTTGGCCTGGAACTGGGCCACGCGGGCCTGCGCCTCCGGGTCGGTGCGGCGCCACTCAGAGTCCTCGGCGTCGCTCACGCGCTTTTCCAGTGCGGAAATCTTAGCCTCATACTCGCGGACCTGGTTGCGCGGGACGAATCCGATCTCCTCCCACTTCTCCTGTAGCTCACGGAGCTTGGCCTTGGCCGTGTCGATGGACGTGGAGGGATCAATCTGCGAGTCGTATTCCGCGATGAGAGCATCCTTCGCCGCGGCGTTGTTCGCGTACTGCTTGTCGCGCTCTTCGTTGACAGCGTTGCGGGCGTTAAAGAAGTGATCCTGGGCAGCGCGGAACTTGGCCCACAGCTTGTCATCGATCTCGCGCGGCGCGCGGCCGGCGGCCTTCCACTCCGTCATGAGGTCGCGGTAGGCGCGGGCGGTCTCGCCCCACTCGGTGGACTCCTTGAGGGCCTCGGCGCGCTCCACCAGCTCTTCCTTCTTGGCGCGCGCGGCGGCGCGGTTACGGTCCAGCTCAGCAAAGTGGGAGCCGCGGCGGCGGTTGAAGGAATCACGGGCGCGGGAGTAGCGCTTCCACAGCGCGTCATCCGTCTTACGGTCGATGCCGCGGATCTGCTTCCACTCCTCCAGGATGGCGCGGATGCGATCGCCCGCGGCCTTCCACTCGGTGGAGTTGGCGGCAATGTCCTCCGCCTCGGCAGCCAGCTTTTCCTTCTTGGCAATAGCCTCCTCGCGGTGGCGGGCCTTGTCCGCCTGGGCCTGCTGTCCGGCTTCGACGGAGTGCTCGATGACGGCGCCCAGGCGGGTGTCGAGCGCTGCAATATCGCCGATCACAGCCTGGGTGGGCAGTGATTCACGCAGCTCCTGCGCGGTGGACTTGATGGACTCCGCCTCGCCCGGGTGTGCGGTGAGGCGGGATTCCAGCAGGGCGATCTCAGTGGAGAGGTCGTCGTAGCGAGCGCCGTAGTGCGCCAGGCCTTCCTCCGGGGTGCCGGCTTGCCACTCACCAATCTTGCGCTCGCCCTCCGGGCCGGTCACGAACACGGAACCGTCGGCGTCAACGCGGCCCCACTTGGCGGGGTCATTTTTCGGGGGCGTAGCGGGGCGTGCGGCCGGAGCGGCAGGCTTCGGGCCGGGACGGGCGCCCTTGCGGGGCATTGCTCCAGGAGTAGGAATGGGAGACATAGGAGGAAACCACCTTCAGTACACTCGCGCCGCGCGACACGGCTGCCAAAACTTATGCCACCTAACACTACCGTTTCCACCGCTTGGCCGCGTGCTAACCACCCAAATGCGACCTATAGGATGGGAATCGATGCTGAATCTTGTAATCATGCCCGCCTCCCCGGCGCTGGCGGAAGAACTCTCACCCAACGACGACGCCTCGCGGGCCCTCCTTGCTGCAGCCCGCGAGTTGATACGGGATTTCGCGCGCGGCCAGTCTGCCCCGGTGAACGTGGATATCGTGGGCTCGCAGGCCCAGCGCTGGTACACCGCGCACACCGGGAGCCTGCGCGCGTGGGGCGCGCCGCAGGTCGAGGTAGGCGGCGGCAACTATCTGCCGGAGCTCATGGCCCGCTATGCGCTCAGCCGCGAGCTGGGAGCGGAGGGCTTTCGGGTGGCGGATTCCCGCGCCGATATCGCTCAAGTGCACCCGGACCGGCTGACCATTGTCTGCGTCGACGGCAGCGCGGGCCTGACCCAGCGCGCGCCGCTGGCCCTGGTGGACGGTGCCCAGGACGCCCACCTGTGGTGCGAGGGTCTCGTCTCGGGGGCTGCCGGGGGACAGGAGCACTGCGACGAGGAGTTCCTGCGCTCCGCCGGGGTAGTAGAAACCGAGCTGTGGGCACAACTGGCTCGAGTGCACCCGCACCACGCGGAGCTGCGCGCGGCGGATTCCACGCTGGGTGTGGGCCGCTACGTCGCTGGGTGGGCGGTGTCATGAGCACTCCCGCTGCACCCACAGCCTCCACAGCTCCCATCGCTGTTGTAGGACCCACCGCGTCCGGAAAGTCCGCACTCGGCGTGGCGCTTGCGCACGAGCTCGACGGAGAGGTAGTCAACGTCGATTCCATGCAGCTCTACCGCGGCATGGACATCGGCACGGCCAAGCTCACCGTGGCCGAGCGCGAGGGCGTGCCACATCACCAGCTGGACGTGTGGGACGTGACCGAGACCGCCTCGGTGGCGCGCTATCAAGCCGCCGCCATCGCGGACGTGGAGGACATCCTGGCCCGTGGCAAGACCCCCATCCTGGTCGGTGGTTCCATGCTCTACGTGCAATCCTTGGTGGACAACTGGCAGTTCCCGCCCACGGACCCACAGGTGCGAGCGCGCTACGAGGCGCGCCGGCAGGAGATTGGCACGGATGCCCTGCATGCGGAGCTGGCGAGCATCGACCCTGCCGCCGCGGACATCATCGAGGACAAGGACCCACGCCGCACGGTGCGAGCCCTGGAGGTCATCGAGCTGACCGGACAGCCCTACAAGGCGAGCCAGCCGCCCAAGGATGCCCCGCCGCGCTGGGGAACGCGCATTCTGGGGCTGCGCACCCAGGCAGACTGGCTCAACCCACGCATCGAGCTGCGCAGCCGCCGTATGTTTGACCAGGGTCTGGTGGAGGAGGTCGAACGCCTGCAGGCCCAGGGGCTTGTCGCAGACTCCACCGCCGGGCGCGCAATTGGCTATGCACAGGTACTGCAAGCCCAGCGCGGGGAGTTGACGTGGGAGGAGGCCGTGGAGCGCACGATCACGGGAACGCGGCGCTACGTGCGCCGTCAGCGCGCGTGGTTCAACCGCGACAAGCGCATTGCGTGGCTCGACGCCGCCGGGGATACCCTCGGGCAGGCGCGCCGCGTTCTCGCCACCGACGTAGACTAGCGCCTATGAAATTTGCCAAGGGACACGGAACTGAAAATGACTTCGTCATCGTCGAGGGCACGCAGCCGCTGCCGCCAGGGCAAGTAGTCGCGCTGTGTGATCGCCGCGCCGGGCTGGGGGCTGACGGCGTCCTCCGCGTCATCCGCGCCGCAGAGCTAGTGAAGGCGGGGGAGATTGACGCGCTCGCGCCGGGTATTGATCCAGAGGACTGGTTCATGGACTACCGCAACGCCGATGGCTCCGTGGCGGAGATGTGCGGCAACGGCACGCGCGTCTTTGCCCACTGGGTACGCTCCCGCGGGCTGGTGGATAAAGATACCTTCACGGTGGGCACCCGCGCCGGGGCAAAGCAGGTGACAGTGCACTCCTGTAGCGACACCGATGCGGTGGTGAGCGTGGAGATGGGCCCGGCCACCGTGCTGGGTGTGTCCACCGCGTCGATGGCCGGGGAGAGCTTCGCCGGCCTGGGCGTCGATATGGGCAACCCCCACCTGGCAGCGGTCATCCCGGGCCTCAGCCCCCAGGCGCTGGCGGAGCGCACGCTGGAGCAGCCAGTCTTCGATACGGAGTTTTTCCCCGCGGGCGTCAACGTGGAGCTGGTGACCCCGTTGGAAGACGGGGTGGCGCACATGCGCGTCTTCGAGCGCGGCGTGGGGGAGACTCGCTCCTGCGGCACGGGGACGGTGGCGTCGGCACGCGCCGCGCTTGCCGACGCCGCACTGGGCACCGGCAACGTCCGTATCATCGTCCCCGGCGGCGAGGTGACCGTCGCGATTAGCGATGACGGCTCGACGCTGACCGGCCCCTCCCGCATCGTGGCCAGCGGCGAGGCCTACTTGTAGTCTGTGCCCAGGCTGAGCGCGGCACAGCGTGCCGCGAGCCAGGATTCCTTGAGCTCGGCGGCGCGTTCGTCGGCGACCTTGAGCAGCGATTCCAGCTCGCTCGTTTCCACGTCCGCGGCGTTGATGCGGGCGTTAAGCCGGCGCAGGAAGCGTTGGGCCCCGTGCATCTCGTAGTGGAAGGCCTGGATGGTGGGGTGGGCACAGTCAACGTCGGCAAGCGCGGGGCGGTGCAGCGTGCGATCCGCCAGGGACTCCGCGTCGTCGCTCGTGGCAAACGTGGCGTAATCCTGCAGCACATCGGTGATGTCCTCCACAGTCAGCGCGATGGACGCGCGCAGCGCCGCGTGTTCGGACGCATTGGGGCGCGCGCTAGCAAACAGCCACATGGCGCCGGCCACGAGCACCGCCAGCACGGCCCCTGGCATCTTCAGCGTCGAGATCAACACCGCAGCGGTGGCTACGGCGAGAAACACGGCGAGCTGCCGGCGCTGAGATGCGGAGAAACTCATGTATTCCACCCTACGATATGCCTAGTGGCCGCCGCAGCCGCAGCCTCCGGAGCCGCAACCGCAACCGCCGCCGGTAGGCAGCGCGATGGAGGCAGTGAGCATGGCGGTACCCGCGAGCACCGTGTCCTTCTCCGGGAGCTGACCGAAGGACTCCGGCAGGCACAGATCGAAGGGGAAGGCGCCGTCCATAACCATGTGCATGAAGCGCTGGCCGGTGAGCTGATTGTGGCGCCACTCGGACTCCATGACGCGGGCAGCAAAGGTGCAGCCCGGCGTCGGCGCCGCAGCCCCGGAGCCGGAGGCAACGATGGCGGCTCCCTCGGACTCGAAGGTAGCCGGGTACACGCCGTGCTGCGCCTCGTAGGCGTCGGAGTTGTCGTAGCGGGCAACGTCGAGCCCCATCGCCGTAAGTTCCACCTGCTGCCACTGCTGGGTATCTTCCTCCACCAACAGCGGGCCCTGTGCCAGGTTGGCGGTGGCCTGCGTGATGACGGTGCCGAACGGGTCAATGATGTCGAGATAGGCCAGCACATCATTGATCATCGATACGTGCGCAAAGCCCTGGGTCACCGACTCGAAGCCTATGAAGGTTGCGAAAGGTTCTACCGCCAGGATGTTGAGTTGGGCACCCGAGGCGTCAGTGAACTGGATGAGCTGACCGCCGCGGACCTCGCCGGTCACCGCCAACTGGTTGGTGGAAATGGCGGCCTCGACGGCGTCCTGCCAGCGCTCGTAGTTCAGGCCGATCGCCTGCATCTCGGGGTGGGTCGTTTCTTTCACGCTCATAGCCACTATTGTATCCGGCACCCGCCCCAGCCAAAAATGACTAAGTACGGCCCAAGTCGTAGAAACTGGATTCCCGTTTCTGCAGGCAGTCGTGCAAGAATGGGGAGCAGTATGACAGATAAGACGCATGAAGAACTCCTCGCGCAGGCCTTCGGGGAGCCCGCGCCCGCACCGGCCGAGCCGACCACCGGTGACTTAGACCTAGCAGAGCGCAACGCCTTCCGCCGCGTGACCCGGGAAACCACCATCCGTTCTGAGGACACCACCGACGGCTACGAGGTGGAGTACCGCAAGCTGCGCCTGGAGCAGGTGGTGCTCGTCGGCGTGTGGACCGAGGGAACCGTGGCTGAGGTAGAAGCCACCATGGCGGAGTTAGCGGCGCTGACGGAAACCGCCGGCGCGGAGGTCGTTGAGGCCATCTACCAGAAGCGCGAGAAGCCGGATTCCGGAACCTACATCGGCTCCGGCAAGGTCAAGGAGCTGCGAGAAATTGTGGAGGCCACCGGTGCCGACACCGTGGTGTGCGATGGCGAGCTCAACCCGGGCCAGCTCACTGCGCTTGAGCGCGCGCTCAACACCAAGGTTATTGACCGTACCATGCTCATCTTGGACATCTTTGCCCAGCACGCGAAGTCCAAGGAGGGTAAGGCACAGGTATCTCTGGCGCAGCTGGAGTATCTCTACACGCATACGCGTGGTTGGGGTGGCAACCTCTCGCGCCAGGCGGGTGGCCGCGCCGGCTCCAACGGTGGCGTGGGTCTGCGTGGTCCGGGTGAGACCAAGATCGAGACCGACCGCCGCCGTATCCGCACGCAGATGGCGCTGCTGCGCAAGGAGCTCAAGGCGATGAAGACGGCGCGTGAGGTCAAGCGCTCGAAGCGGCAGCGCTCCACCGTGTCCCAGATTGCCATCGCCGGCTACACCAACGCCGGCAAGTCCTCCCTGATTAACGCGATGACGGGCGCGGGCGTACTGGTGGAAGACGCCCTGTTCGCCACGCTGGATCCGACTACGCGCCGCGCCGAGCTTGCCGATGGCCGCCAGGTCGTCTTCACCGACACCGTCGGCTTCGTGCGCCACCTGCCCACGCAGCTGGTGGAGGCCTTCAAATCCACCCTCGAGGAGGTCTTGGCCGCGGATCTCATGCTGCACGTGGTCGACGGCTCCGACCCGTTCCCGCTCAAACAGATTGAGGCGGTGAACCAGGTCATCTATGACATCGTGAAAGACACTGGTGAGGAAGCCCCGCCGGAGATCATCGTCATCAACAAGATCGATGAGGCCGATCCCCTCGTCCTGGCGGAGCTGCGTCACGTCCTCGACCGTGACAACGTGGTCTACGTGTCCGCGAAAACCGGCGAGGGAGTAGACGAGCTCACCGCCCGGGTGGAGCTCTTCCTCAATTCCCGCGATGAGCACGTGCAGATGCTCATTCCGTTTACCCGCGGCGACGTTGTGGCACGCCTCCACGCTGAGGGCACCGTGCGCAGCGAGGAGTACTCCGGGGAAGGCACGCTTGTCGACGTTCGACTGCCCGCCTCCGTCGCCGCCGAGCTCGCCGAGTTCCGTGTGGAGGATTCCGCTTAGGATTCGGGGCGCGGGTGGGCCATAATTAAGACTCGTGAGTATTTTTGCCTGGGACGTCCATGGGGACGGAAAAACTATTAAGCCGGGTGCCGTCGTTGCGCCCGAAGAACGATTGAGCTGGGGCCGCACCATTGGCATCGGCATGCAGCACGTCGTGGCCATGTTCGGTGCCACGCTGCTCGTGCCCACCCTGACGGGTTTCCCGGTCAACACCACGCTGCTCTTCTCCGGTCTGGGAACCATGCTGTTCCTCACGATCACACGCAACCGCTTGCCCTCCTATCTGGGCTCCTCCTTTGCGTTTATTGCGCCGCTGACCGCCTCACAGCAGTACGGGATCGGCGCGCAGGCCGGCTCGGTCCTGGTAACAGGTCTGGTCCTCGTGCTCATTGGACTCGGAGTAAAGGCTGCCGGTAGGAAGGTCCTCGACGCGGTCATGCCGCCGGCGGTCACCGGTGCCATCGTGGCACTCATCGGCCTGAACCTAGCACCCAATGCGGCCTCCAACTTCTCCAGCCAACCGCTGGTTGCCACCGTCACCTTGGCGGCCATCATCCTGGCCACCGTGGCGGGACGCGGCATGGTCTCGCGTCTATCCATCCTCATCGGCGTTGTCGTGGGCTGGGCGTTTGCCGCGGCCACCGGCAACCTGGGGGAGGGCGCGGTGGAATCCATCCGGGAGGCCGCCTGGATTGGCTTCCCGCAGTTCCACGCACCCGAATTCCACATCTCCGCCATTCTGGCGGCGCTGCCGGTGCTCGTCGTCCTCATTGCGGAAAACGTCGGCCACGTCAAGGCCGTCTCCGAGATGACCAAGCGCAACCTCGATGACCTCGCTGGCGACGCCCTCATTGCCGACGGCCTGGCAACCTCCCTGGCTGGAGGCTTCGGCGGCTCCGGTACCACGACCTACGCGGAGAACATCGGCGTTATGGCCGCCACCCGCGTCTACTCCACGGCCGCGTACTGGGTTGCTGCCATCACCGCCATCGCTCTGGCCTTCATCCCGAAGTTCGGCGCGCTCATCTTCACCATCCCCACCGGCGTCCTGGGTGGCGCCTGCCTGGTGCTCTACGGCCTTATCGGCATGCTCGGCGTGCGCATTTGGATGGATAACAAGGTCAACTTCAACAACCCGGTGAACCTCACCGCGGCGGCGGTGGCGCTTATTGCCGGTATTGGCAACCTCACCCTGGACGTCTTTGGCGTGACCCTGGAGGGCATCGCCTGGGGTTCTTTAGGCATCATCGTCCTCTACCCGGTGATGAAGAAGCTCTACGAGACTGTCGGCGAGGGACACGGCGCGAAGTTCTAGCGCTCTCGCCGCATAAGTGCGGCGAGAGCGGGGCACAGTGGCGGGGGATAAGGGGCCGGAGTAAAGACACCATCTGGAGCAGTATTGAACTAAACCTCCCAGGTGGCTGCGTGCAGAAACCTGCATAAGGTGTGTTTACTCCGGTCCCTTCGAGTACTTCACTGCTTCCTCATCTCCGAAACCACGGTGCGGCATTAGGCCTGCGAAGAATTCGTCGTTCACCCACACTTCATCACTTCCGAGCCGCGTTTGAACGTAGTCAAGCAGCTCGTCCACCGTGTGTAGGTAGACCTCGTCATCGGTGTGAGTTGGCCACGTAATAGCTTCGGGATTGGTGAAATCAGCTTTTCCAATCGGGTAGTCTCCCGCGAGCTGATCCGCCCAAAGCACTGAAGCTATCCCGTGATAGAGGATTTCAGTACTGATGCCACGGCGGAAGCGGGTGTCTGCCCCCACTATTTCGTAACCTATAAACGCTAGGCCTTTTTCGCATTCAATCTCTATGGCCAGGACGGTATCGATAGCCAATGAGTGCCTTATGAGCGCGACAACGGTGAACTTCGGTTCCTTCCACTTTCCTTCGTGTGGGTAATGGTTCTCGGAAGCAGTAAAACTGTCCAAGCGCGGTGTTAAGGCTTTTTCAATCTTTGCTAGATCCAGGTCTTCGATACCTAAATCGCTGGGAGTGGTGGGCCGGTTCGTCATGGAATAACGCTAACAAAGCTGCACAATGAAAAAGCTCCCGCCTCCTTCACCAAGAGGGAAGCGGGAGCGTGCGCCTAGAACGGCGGGACGCTACTTAGGAAGCGTCGAGGTCCTGCTCAATCAAGCCGGCAATCTTCTCAACTGCAGCCTCGTTGTCAGAGGTGATGGTGACCTCATCGCCCTGCTCGGCGCCCAGCGCCATGATCATCAGGGAGGAGGCGGCATCGGTCTCGTCCTCGTCCTCGTCGCCGACGAGTGTCAGGAAGATGTCCTCATCGAACTCGGCGGCAGCATCAGCGATGATGGAGGCCGGACGTGCGTGCAGTCCGACGGAGGAACCAACCTTGACGGTCTTAGAAGCCATGATGACAGTCCTTTCGGCTTAAAGCTTTTTCGTGATTACAATTGTACGCCCGTTACGGGTTATGCCGCAGCCTTGGTCTTTTCTGCCTGCGCAGCGGCTTGCTCCGCAGCCTTGTTAGGCCAGAACTGCTTCATTGCGATGACCGCGAGGGCGGCCACCACAACGCCGGCCAGGATGGCTACGAAGTAGGCCCATGCTGGCTCGATGGCGAAGATGACGAAGATGCCGCCGTGCGGGGCACGGGACATAACGCCCAGGGCCATCGACAGTGCGCCGGTGACCGCGCCACCCAGCATCATGGAAGGAATAACGCGCAGCGGGTCGGCAGCGGCGAACGGGATTGCGCCCTCGGAAACGAAGGACAGGCCGAGCAGCCAGGCAGACTTACCATTCTCCTGCTCAGCCGGGGTGAACAGGTTCTTGCGCAGGAAGGTAGCGATGGACAGCGCAATCGGGGCGACCATACCGGAGGCCATGACGGCCGCCATGATCTTCATGGAAGCCTCGTCACCAGTGGACAGGCCAGCGGTGGCGAAGAGGTAGGCCGCCTTGTTCACCGGACCACCCAGGTCGGAGCACATCATGAGGCCGAGGATGATGCCCAGCAGCACGGCAGAGGAGCCGGACATGGAGGACAGCCAGTTCTGCAGGCCTTCCATGATGGCGGCTAGCGGAGCGCCCAGCAGTAGGTACATGAGCAGGCCAGTAATCATCGTGGCGAGCAGCGGGATGATAACGACAGGCATGAGGGAACCGATCCAGCGCGGGACCTTCCACTTGCCAATCCACATAGCGACCAGACCGGCGATAAGGCCGGTGACCAGACCACCGATGAAACCAGCGCCCAGGGTAACGGCGATGGCGCCGCCAGCGAAGCCCGGTGCAATACCCGGGCGGCCCGCGAAGGCGAAGGCGATGTAGCCGGACAGGGCAGCAACGATGAAGCCCATCGCCGCCTGACCGGTGGCGAAGAGGACCGCGCCCAAGTAGAGGCCAAGACCAGAGTGCTTGAACGTGGTCGTCACGCCGTCCACCACCACGTCGTGTCCCGGCAGGTTAGTCAGCGAGTAGTCGGTGGTGATGACCTGCCAGCCGTTGGCCACATCGTAGCCGCCCAGCAAGAAGCCCAAGGCCAGCAGGAGGCCGCCAGCGGCCACGAACGGCACCATGTAGGACACACCGGTCATGATGGCCTGCTGGATGCGCTTTCCCCAGCCCAGGCCTTCGCCTCCTTCCTCCGCAGCGGAGGAGGACGCACCGGCGGTGCCGGAGACCTTGTGTGCGTTCGGGTTCTTGGAGGCGGCGATGGCCTCGTCGATCATTACGCCCGGCTCGTTGATGGCGCGCTTTACACCGGACTCGATGACCGGCTTGCCTGCAAAGCGCTCGCGGTCGCGGACTCCGACGTCGGTGGCGAAAATGACGGCGTCGGCAGCCGCGATGGTCTCCGGCGAGACCGAGGTGTTGTTCGACGATCCCTGTGTCTCCACGGTGAGATCGACGTCGTTGCGCTCTTCTGCGGTCTGCGTCAACGCGTCGGCAGCCATGTAGGTGTGTGCGATACCCGTCGGGCAGGCCGTTACAGCCACGATGCGCGTCTTGTTGCTGGACTCGCTGGCAGCGCTCGCCGGTGCGGCGGCGGCGCCAGCGGGCGCAGCGTCAGCGGCAGGAGCCTTCTTCGGCTTCTCCGCGTTGACCACGCCGAGGACCAGCTTCACAATCTCTTCCTTGGTCTGCGCGTTGCGAAGAGCCTCGAGGAAGTCCTTTTTCACCAGCGCGCGGGCCAGCTTGGACAGGATCTTGAGGTGGGCCTTGCCGCCGCCCTCGGGGGCTGCGATGAGGAAGACCAAGTGTGCGTCGCCATCCGGGCCGGAGAAGTCTACACCCCGAGACAGACGAGCAAAGGCCAATGTCGGCTCCGTGACTGCGGCAGAACGGCAGTGCGGGATAGCCACTCCGCCAGGAACGCCGGTGCCGGCCTTGGCTTCGCGGGCAATGGCCGGTGCTGCGAGCTCGTCAACGGAGGTGGCGCGGCCGGTGTCGTGGACCAGCGTAGCCAGATTGGTGATGACTGATTCAATACTGTCACCAAAATCGGCGTCGAGCGCCACGAGATCGGTGGTAATGAGAGCGGATGCCATGGTGTTGGGCACTCCTAACGATGACTAGAGGTTGGGTACCGCCGAAACAGCGGTGTGATCGATATCGAGTTGTTGGGGGGTCGGTATCTGGGTCCCGGGCAGGGATGCCGCGGCCGAACCATAGGCCACCGCCTGGCGCAGGGAATCCGCGGAGGATGCCCCAGTACGCCGTGCCAGAATGTAGCCGGAAAGCGACGAATCGCCAGCGCCCACGGTGGACTTGACGACAATCGGCGGCGGGGTAGCCACCCACGCTTCATCCGCGGTCACCAGAACGGCACCTGCACCGCCGAGGGTGACGAGGACCTCGGGGATGCCGCGCTTGACCACAACACGGGCGGCCTCGACCACACCGCTGTAGTCGCCACCTTCGGCAGCCTTTTCCAGCTCCTTGCCGTCGACTCCTGCCAGCTGCCCCAACTCGAGCCCGTTCGGCTTGATGAGGTCAGGGGCGGCGGTGCCCAGGCCTTCGCCGAGGGCCACCATCGGAGCGTCGGAGGTATCGACGGCGATGTGCAGTTCTGGGTTCGCCGCGCGAGCAGCGGCTACGAGCTGGGTGTACCACTCGGTGGGCACACCCTTGGGCAGGGAACCCGCCATGACGAGCCACTCGGCCTTCGGCGCGTGTGCGGCCACTGCGTCTAGCACAGCGCGCTGGGTATCCGTGCTGAGCACGGGGCCAGGGCCGTTGAGCTTGGTGGTCCGGCCATCCGGCTCTGTCAACGTGGTGTTGATGCGGATGGTTCCGTCCATGGGGATCGCCTCCACTGGGATGGAATCCACGGCGGTAAGGGAGAGGAAGTGATCATCTTCACGGGCTGGCACGAGCGCCAGCGTATCGACGCCGGCAAGGGCTACCGCGTGGGTTACATTGACGCCCTTGCCTCCGGCAACCTGGGAGACCGACTCGGCGCGGTGAACGGCACCGAGCTCGATTTCCTCGTGCAGAGAGATCGTGGCGTCAATACTGGGATTCGGGGTTAAGGTGAGGATCATACTGGTGAATCGTCCCTTTCCGGTGTGCGTATAGTGGTGGCAAACTCGCCCGGCGGGGGCCGGCGCGGTCGAACTAGACATACATCAGCTCGAGGGTTCGTCGGTGTTGATTGTTGCCCGATTGTGTCCGATTGTCAATCGAATCACTGTGGTTTTCGTTGCATTTTCGGAAAATTTGTGATGATCTTGTAAAGAGAAAAAATTCGTCTCCGTAAGGAACTGTGTCATGGAAAACGTGTCCCAATCCACCGTTAAAGGAACTGGCGTTGTAGCCGGCGTTGCGTACGCCGAAGCCGTGTGGGTACGGCCTCGCCCGGAGCTGCCCACCGCCGGAAAGACCATCGCCGAGGATAAGCGCGATGCCGAGTACGACCGCTTCTTGGAAGCGGTGGACATCGTCGCAGCGCGTTTGGAACAGCGTGCTGCTGGAGCCGATGGCCAGGCCGCAGAAGTGCTGGGGGCGACCGCCGGCATGGTGAAGGACCGTGGCTGGCACAAGGCTGTCCGCAAGGGCATCCGTGGCGGCAAGAACGCCGAGTATGCCGTCGTCGGCGCTACTGACAAGTTTGTCACCATGTTTGAGGCCGCCGGCGGCGTCATGGCAGAGCGCACCACGGACCTGAAAGACGTGCGTGACCGTGTCATCGCGCAGTTGCGTGGCGAGCAGGAGCCTGGCCTGCCCATGGTCTCTGGTGAGGCCGTTCTCTTCGCGGACGACCTGGCACCGGCTGATACCGCCACCCTGGACACCGCGCACATTAAGGCGCTGGTTACTGAGCTAGGTGGTCCGACCAGCCACACCGCCATCATCGCCCGTCAGCTCGACATTCCGTGCATCGTGGCCGTGGGTGCTGACCTACGCTCCATTGAGGCCGGCACGCAGGTCTTCGTC
Organism: Corynebacterium axilliensis; assembly: GCF_046097495.1. Lineage (NCBI taxonomy): Bacteria > Bacillati > Actinomycetota > Actinomycetes > Mycobacteriales > Corynebacteriaceae > Corynebacterium > Corynebacterium axilliensis. The sequence continues at coordinate 786,845 of NZ_CP175768.1, read as the reverse complement.
GATGGTTCTATGGGCACCGTCTCCCTCGGCGCTGACCGCGCGGAGTCCCTGAAGGCAGTGGAGGAGTACCGCGAGAAGGCTGCCCGCGTGGCGCAGTGGCGCGGCCCCGCTCACACCAAGGACGGTCACCGAGTGCAACTGCTGGCCAATGTGGCCGACGGCAACGCTGCCCGCATCGCTTCGGACTCCCAGGCCGAAGGTATCGGCCTGTACCGCACAGAACTGTCCTTCCTTTCCGCTAGCGAGGAGCCCACTGTTGACGAGCAGGCGCGCATCTACAGCAAGGTGTTCAACGCCTTCCCGGAGTCCAAGGTCGTCGTCCGTACCCTGGACGCTGGCTCGGACAAGCCGATTTCTTATGCCACCCTGGATTCTGAGGAAAACCCGGCCCTCGGTGTCCGCGGCCTGCGCGTTGCCCGCGACAATGAGGCGCTGCTAACCCGTCAGCTCGACGCTATTGCTCAGGCAGCGGCTGAGCGCGACGAGAAGGCAACCACCTGGGTTATGGCACCGATGGTCGCCACCGCTGTCGAGGCCAAGTGGTTTGCGGGTCTGTGCCGCGAGCGCGGCCTGACCGCCGGTGCAATGATTGAGGTTCCGGCTGCTGTGCTGATGGCGGATACCATCATGCCGCACCTGGACTTCGTGTCCATCGGTACCAACGACCTGACCCAGTACACCATGGCGGCTGACCGCCTGTCCCCGCAGCTGGCATACCTTACCGACCCGTGGCAGCCGGCCGTACTGCGCCTCATCCAGCACACCTGCATGGTGGGCCGCGACAACGATGTCATGGTGGGCGTCTGCGGCGAGGCTGCGGCCGACCCGATGCTGGCCTGCGTGCTGACCGGCCTGGGCGTGAACTCGCTGTCGGCTGCGTCGACCGCCGTCGCCGGTGTCGGTGCCCAGCTGGCAGAGCTCACGCTAGAGCAGTGTCAGAAGATGGCAGACGCTGCCATCAATGCTGAGGGCCCGTCCGATGCCCGCACTGCAGTCATTGCCCTGCTTGAGGAGTTCCAAGGCTAAACGCTACAGAGAGGCGCCGCCCGAGCTTATGCAGCTGCTCTAGCGGCGCCTGGTAGCACACTAGCGGCCGCTGGAAAGAGTTCCGGCGGCCGCTATTGAGGTTCTAGGCTTCAGGTTGTGAGTGGGCGAGGAACTACTTTTCTCCGGCGACGACGACCTCAACGTCATTGGCGCGCAGAGTGTCGAGGAAAGACACGGGGGCGGCGGCGTCAGTAATAACCACATCGATGTCCGCTAGGGACGCGAAACTGACGAGGTAGTCGTTGCCCAGCTTGGAGGAGTCACACAGCACGACGACCTTGTGGGCGTTCGTGACAAAGGCAGCCTTGATGGCAGCTTCTTGCGAGTCAGCAGTGGACAAACCATGGTCGATGGTGAGTGCGTTGGTGCCGATGAACGCGACGTCGGCACGCATCAGCGCCATGGTGCGCAACGCAGTATCGCCAACGACCGCCTGAGTAATGGCACGCACTGTGCCGCCGAGCAGCTGCACGTCAGACACACCGTTGCTGGCAAGCGACAGTGCGATGGGGAGGCTGTTGGACACGATGTTGAACTGTCCGGCAGAGAAACGCTGTCCGATGAGATCTGCCAGTGCGTTGGTCGTGGTGCCGGCGTCGAGGAAGATGCTGCCGTCTTCGGGAAGCTGATCAAGGGCTGCTCGGGCGATGGCCATCTTGGCGCCGGTAGCCGAACGCTGGCGGGTGTCAAGAGTGAACTCGGCAGTCTGGAAAGACTGGGAGGCGACGGCGCCACCATGGACGCGGTGAACTACGCCTTCGCGGTCCAGTACCGCAAGATCGCGGCGGATGGTTTCTGCAGTGACATCGAAGCGCTCAGAGAGCTCGGTGACGTTGACACGGCCTTCGACGGCGGTCAGTGACGCGATCTGGCGACGGCGTTCTTCTGCGTACATTGTTTCTCCCTTGGGGGACTCCATTGTTCATCGCTAAGCCAGGGAAACATGGGGGATGAATTGATGGCTTAATGAAAATGTGCAACGGGTGTTGCTGTGATGTCCCCATTCTTTCATTGAGTGCGGGTAAAACGGAACAAAACAAAGAGATTCACACATCAAGAACGTTAAGGATTGGTGGAAAACAGCCATTGGCCTGCCCGTTTGGGAATGTGTGATTTAGGACGCTAATCGGGCGCAAATCGGGCATCTACACGCGCAAGGGGGTAAACAAACACAAAAGTCCCGCCCCGTCCTTCCGTTCTGAATGGGGAAAGGCGGTTGGGGCGGGAAGCGGTGGGCGACAAAAAAGGGGAGAAGGTGTTAGAGCTTGCGGAACACGGAGACAACCTTGCCCATAATCTCTGCCTCGTCGCCCTTGATCGGGGCGTACGCGTCATTGTGAGGGAGCAGCCAGACGCCGGAGGAATCTCGGTGGAACTCCTTCACCGTTGCTTCATCGTCTAGCAGGGCAGCAACGAACTCACCTTCCTCCGCGACCGACTGAGAGCGGATAATGACCCAGTCACCGTTGAGGATGCCGGCATCCTGCATGGAGTCCCCTACGACCTGAAGCATGTAGAGCTCACCGCTGCCCACGACTTCATCGGGCATGGGGAAGTAGGCGTCGACGTTCTCCTCTGCAGTGATAGGGGAGCCGGCGGCAATGCGGCCCACCACTGGGATGTAGGTCGGGCGAGCGGCGTCCTCGGGTACGTCCGAAGACGTGGGCTCAGGGGAGTCCTGGGCTGCGGAGGTTTTGCGGCCGGGCTTCTTGGAGTCTTCCGAGTTGGGGAAGTGGCGGACATCCACGGCGCGCGGCTTGTTCGGGTCGCGGCGCAAGAAGCCCTTCTCCTCCAACTGCTTGAGCTGATATGCCACCGACGACGTCGATTGCAGCCCAGTTGCATCACCGATCTCACGGATACTGGGTGGGTAGCCGCGCAGCATCACGGCGTCATGGATGACCTCCAGAATTCGGCGCTGGCGGGCAGAGAGAGAATCAAGAGTGGGCTGTTCGGTCTTCTTGGGTTTGCGGGGCATTGTGGCTCCTCAGGGTGGGGTAAAGCTTGCGTTCACAGTGGCGTTAAGTGAGCTTCTTAAAAAGATTATGAAGTGCGCGGCACTGTCTTCCTTTGTAGCACGGAAAGAAAAAATGTTCGAGAAATGGCGCGCAGATGTGGACAAATATTCGAGAGGGTGTTATAAATCGAACATACGAACAGGATCGAACGGTTTAGCGAGTGGAATGTTCGAGTGTGTCAACCGCGTTGCATACACTGCAGGCAACGTCATCCGCTAGATGAAAAGAACGCAAAGGAATAATCATGGCAATCGTACTGAATACCAGCTCACGCAACCGCATCCCGAATGAAGCCTCTGCTAGCCCGCGACCCGCAGTTGTGCCTCCGGCGGCGGTGTGGGATCCGGCGGGAGAGCGTGGTCGGGGTGCCGGCCGAGCGTTCGGACCTCGCAATGTTCGAACGTTGAGTCCCCTCGATAGAACACAGAGCCGCCTCTGTGCATCGCGCTCGCGCGGTGGTGGACATCCAAAAGGCGTGGTGGATTCCACTGTTAAGGGATCGAACGTAGGTAACTATGTTCTGGGTGCGGTCTTCGGGGCCGCGGTATTCGTTGGCACTGTCTGGGGCGGTTTGAGCATCGACACTGAGTCGCCGGCGGCACCATCCCCGGCCGTGCACTCGAGCTCAGATATCGAGGCGGCGTCTATCGCCCACTAACCTGTCGGAGAACGCGGTAGCGGTGTGCCTTTCAGTTCGGGGCGGCGGTAGGCTAACGGTCGGGGATGGAAAGCCTCCGCTTGGTTTCCAGGAGGCCTGAGTGAAAGGACGCCGCGTAACGTGTATTGCCCGTTTTGCCACAATGAACAGTCCCGAGTCATCGACTCGCGCGTGGTAGACAGCGGAACCTCTATCCGCCGTCGCCGCGAATGCGCGTCATGTAAGGGTCGATTTACCACCGTGGAGAAGGCTGTTCTTCTCGTCGTCAAGCGCAACGGCTTGGCGGAGCCTTTTAGCCGGGACAAGCTCATTCGCGGCGTGCAGCGCGCGTGTCAGGGGCGCGACGTGAGTGACGATTCGCTGAAGAAGCTGGCGCAGCAAGTAGAGGAAACCGTTCGCAGCCATGGCTCTTCTCAGGTCAATGCCAACGATATCGGCCTTGCCATCCTGGAACCGCTGCGCGACTTGGATGAGGTGGCCTACCTGCGCTTTGCCTCGGTGTACAAGTCCTTTGAGAGCGCTGACGATTTCGAATCAGAAATCCGCCTCATGCGCCGCCGGGACCGCGATAGCTTCTAACAGCGATTAGCGCAGCTTGTCTGCGGCCTTTTGAATGCGGCGCACCGACACTGCGTGCGCGGTGCCGAGGCGCTGAGCAAAGAGCGAGACACGCAGCTCCTCAATCATCCAGTAGATGTCCTTGACGTCGCGGGACTTTTCGCGGCCAGCAGGCAGAGAGCGGAGGCGGTTAGCAAGGTATGCCTTCGCCTCATCCACATCAGCCTGGCGGTCGGCATCGCGGTCCGGATCGAGGTTCATATCCTCCAAACGGATTCGCGCGGCCTGAATGTACCGCGGCAGGTGGCGCAGGTGCTGCATTCCGTGCACCGTAATGGCGTGTGGCGGCAGCAGGAAGTCCAGCTGCTTGCGGATGTCATCAATCGCCGGTCCCTCCCAGTGCTTGAGCTCTGCGGAAAGATTGGAATATTCCGCTAAGCCGGGGGCAATGGCGACGACGGCTTGGCGCACTCGCCCGGGTACTTCCGGCTTGACCTGATTCAGCAGGGCCTTAAAGTCCGCCGGGGTGCGGACGGGTCCGCCCTTTTCCATCATGATGTCCCGGACGGCGGCCACGCGGGCGTCGTTCACCAATCCTTCCGCCCCGCCGTGCGGGTATGCATCAACGGCGACACGCTGCTGCAAGGGCAGACCCTTGACCATCTGTTGGGTGCCGACGGTGATCTCGCGCAGGAGCAGCGTCAGCGTCGTGGTGATCATGGAGGCATCCGCTGCCGCCTTGGTGGGGTGCACCTTGAGCGCCACACCATTCTTCGTGGCGACCAGCGCCGGGTAGGCGGTGACCTCGTGGCCGTCGACGCTGGTGGTGACCTCCTCCTCGATGGTGCCCAAGGTATCGTCCGACCACTCCTTGACCGCCTTCGACTCCGCGGCGCGGCCCACACGGGAGACCGACGAAGAAATGTGCCCTGCCTGGCGCTGCACTAGTGCTTGGAGGTTCCGGTCAGAGTCGATAACCTTGCCGCGCTTGTCCACAGCGGCATAGTTCATGCGCAGGTGCGGGGCAAGCTGATCCGGGCGGAAGTCGTTGGCGTTAATGCCCTGGCCGCCCATTTCCCGCAGCACTGCCGCGAGCTGCTCTGTCAGCGTGCCTTCGTACGGCAACAGCTTCGGCAGCGCGCGCTCGGCGAACTCGGGTGCTGGGACCACGGTGCGGCGCAGCGCCTTGGGGAGGGAACGAATGAGTTCGGTGACGAGCTCTAGGCGCAGGCCCGGGACGAGCCAGTCAAAGCCCTCGGTGTCGAGACCCGCGAGCAGGGGGACCGGGACCATGAGGGTGACGCCGTCCAGGGGATCGCCCGGCTCGAACTTGTAGCTCAGGTCGTAGTCAACGGTGCCCTTGAGCCAACGGTCGGGGAAGGCCTCCTCGGTGACGTCGTGGTCGTCGTCGAGCAACTTGGTCGGATCGAAGTCCAAGGCGTGCTTGTTCTTCTGCTTCTTCCACCACGAGTCGAAGTGCTTGGCGGTGGTGACCTTTTCCGGGATGCGCTGGTCGTAGAAGTCGAACAACGTGTCCTCATCCACGACTAGGCCGCGGCGGCGGGCCTTCTCTTCGTACTCGGAGGCGTCGGCAAGCTTGCGCTTGTTGTCGTGGAAGAAGTGGTGGTGGGTGTTCCAGTCACCGTCGACAAGCGCGTGGCGGATGAACATGTCGCGCGCTGCTGCTGGATCCACGCGGTGATACGGCACGGTGCGGTCCGCCACGACGGTGACCCCGTAGAGCGTGGAGCGCTGGGTGACGACAGCGGAGCCGCGCTTTCGGGACCACGTGGGATCCGAATAGTTGTGTTTGAGCAGATTCTGCGCCAGCTTTTCTACCCAGGCGGGGTCGATGGCAGCCACGTCGCGTGCCCAGAGCCGCGAGGTTTCCACGAGCTCGGCGGCCATGAGGAACTCCGGTGGCTTCTTCGCCAGAGCCGAACCTGGGAAGACAAGGAACCGGGTATTTCGGGCACCAATGAACTCCTTGGAGTTGCCGTCTCGTGCACCGATATTGGACAGCAGGCCGGCCAGCAGGGACATGTGGATATCGTCGGGGCGGCGCTCGGTGGTCTCCTGGGTCTTCCAGCCGAGCTGCTTGGCCACGTCGCGCAGCTGACGCACTAGGTCGAACCACTCACGGATGCGCATGTAGTGGAGGAAGTCGGCCTTCATGCGCTTGCGGAAGGCATTGCCGCTCATCTCTTCGCGGGCTTCTTGGACGAAGTCCCACAGGTTGAGCATGGCCAAGAAATCGGAGGACTTGTCCTTGAAGCGCGCATGGGCCTGGTCGGCCTGCTCTTTCTTCTCCATGGGGCGCTCGCGCACGTCCTGGATGGTCATTGCGGCGACGATCACCATGACATCGCTCAAGCACCCAGAGGTGTGGGCCTCCACCAGCATGCGCGCCATGCGCGGATCCACGGGGATGCGCGCGAGGTCGCGGCCGACGCGGGTGAGCACGGGCAGGCCGTTCTTCTCCTTGCCCTCGAGGGCGCCGAGCTCATGGAGGAGCAGCAGGCCGTCGCGCACCGCTTTCGGCTCCGGCGGCTGGACGAAGGGGAAATCCGAAATATCTCCCAGGCGCAGCGAAATCATCTGGAGGATGACGCTGGCCAGGTTGGTGCGCAGGATTTCCGGATCCGTGAACTCGGGGCGGGAGAGAAAGTCTTGCTCGCTGTAGAGGCGGATGGCAATGCCATCGGCCACACGGCCGCAGCGGCCCGAGCGCTGGTTGGCGCTGGCCTGGGAAATCGGTTCGATGGGCAGGCGTTGAACCTTGGTGCGGGTGGAATAGCGGGAGATACGGGCGGTGCCTGTGTCCACGACGTAGCGAATACCCGGCACCGTCAGGGAGGTTTCGGCGATGTTGGTGGAGAGCACGATGCGGCGCCCGCGGTGCGCGCTAAAGACGCGGTGCTGCTCCTGGTTGGACAGGCGGCCAAAGAGCGGGGTGACCTCCACGCCGCGCCAATGCCGGCCTTCGATGGCCTCCATGGCGTCGCGGATGTCGCGTTCGCCGGGGAAGAAGCACAGGATGTCGCCCTCGCCTTCAGCCATGAGCTCTTCGATGGCCCCGCACAGGGCGTCGAGCGGATCGATGTCGACGAGTTTACCGCCCACCTCCTCTTCCAGCGGGCGGTAGCGGATCTCCACCGGGTAGGTGCGCCCGGAGACCTCAATAATCGGTGCCGGTTCGCCGTCGGCGTCAGCGAAGTGCTGGGCAAAGCGTTCGGGATCGATGGTGGCGGAGGTGATGATCACCTTGAGATCGGGGCGCTTGGGCAGCAGGCGCTTGAGGTAGCCCAGCAGAAAGTCGATGTTGAGGGAACGCTCGTGCGCCTCATCGATGATGATGGTGTCGTAGGCATTGAGGAAGCGGTCACGCTGCATCTCCGCGAGCAAAATTCCGTCCGTCATCAGCTTGACCGCGGTGGTGCGGGAAACCTTGTCGTCGAAGCGGATGGCATAGCCCACTGAGTCACCGATGGACTGATCCAATTCGTCCGCGATGCGCTCGGCCACCGTGCGCGCTGCGAGACGACGCGGCTGGGTGTGGCCGATGAGTCCGCGGCGCCCGCGACCAAGCTCGAGGCAGATCTTGGGGATCTGGGTGGTCTTGCCGGAACCGGTTTCGCCGGCAATGATGACCACCTGGTTGTTCGCAATGGCCTCAGCGATGTCATCGCGGCGTCCCGTGACAGGGAGCTGCTCCGGGTAGGTGATGTCCGGGACGGCGGCGTCGATGGCGGACACGCGCTCGGTAGCAGCGGCGATGTCCTGGCCAATGGCGGACAGGGCTTGAGGAGAGCGGGCTTTGCGGAGGCGGCGGCGGAATGCGCGCTCGTCGCTCAGGGAAACCTGGGAGAGTGCGTCTAGAAGTTCTTCGCGAGTGGCAGTCATAATCGCCCTGAAAGTCTACTCGTTCGGTGAGACTTATGACTATGTTGGTAGGCTCGTGGTGACTGTGTGACTAAAGAGTAAAGGACACAATCGATGACTAACCCTTTTGATCCAAAATCTGACAACAACTCCAACGGTGGGTTTGGCTCCGGCAACGGCGGCGACCTGCCGCGGTATGAGACCACCAGCCACCCGGAGGACCAGGAAGGCTTCGGCAAGGGTGCGAGCCCGGCCTTTGGTGCACATTCTTCCAGCGCGGGTGACCAGTACGCCGGTTACGGTGCCGCGAACTCCGGACAGCCGGGCTACGCGGGCGCCGGCTACGGCACGGATTCCAGCTACGCCGGACCTGGTCCGGGCGCGGGTCCGGCGTACACCGGCCCGGTCAGCGCTATGGAGGCCATCAAGTGGGGCTTCAAGGCAGCTCTAGGAAACGCCGTTGTGTGGCTCGTCGGCGCTGTGGTGTACTTCCTCGTCATGTTTGTTCCCCAATTCGCAGTGGGCTTCGCGGTATCAGACAATGAAGAAGCTATGGGTGTGGCGTCCCAAGGCATGTCGTGGCTGATGGGAATCCTGTCGCTCTTTGTCTGGATCGTGGTCTACCGCCTTGCCTACCGCGAGATTGACAAGCCCAGCCCCTCCTGGGGCGATCTGTTCCAGGGCGTGCGATGGGTACCACCGCTGGTGGTCAACATCGTCTTGGGAGTCCTGGGAACCATTGTTTTTGTCGCTGTGGTTGTGGGCCTCGTGGTAGTAGGTGTTGGCGGCGGCAGCAACATCAACTGGGAGAACCCGAGTGATGCCGAGATGGGCAAGATCATGGGCATTATCGGGGCGATCTTCGGCATCCTGGTGCTGGTGCTCTTGGCGTGGTTGTTTATCCAGCCCTTCTTCACGCTGATGCCATGGCTGGCCGCGGATACGTCCTCCATCGGCGAGTCCTTCTCCAAGGGCCTGTCTTTGGGCAAGGAGAACTATGGCCACATCCTGCTGTTCCTAGTCCTGCAGGGTCTGCTCTACATGGCGTCTATGCTCACGCTGGGCTTGGCGCTTATCATCATCGGGCCCGCAATGGCGCTGGCAACCGCGCACCTGTGCCGCCAGTGCCAGGGCCGCTTCGCCCCGGCTGCTTAGTAGGGCAGTAGGAGAGTAGAGCTCAGCGCACACAGCACACAGCGCCGCCTCCTTGGAATAGTCCAGGGAAGCGGCGCTTCGTTCTTTTGCGGGAGGGTTTAGGAGCCGCAGGCGGCGCGGGAGCGCTCCAGCGCGGTGTTGAACGCGCCGGTGACTAAGCGCCCGAAGGCGAGGAATTCTTCCGCACGGGAGGCCGAGGAGCGATAGGTAAGCCCCACTTGGCGCTCGGCGCTTACGTCTTCCGAGAAGCGGGCTACGGAGAGTGAGGGGCTGGTGCACTCTGTGGCTAAAGCGGATTCGGGGGCCAGGGTGGTGCCGAGTCCGCCCATGACTAGCTGCAAGATCGTCGTCAGGGAGGAAGCGCGCGTGACGGCATTGGTGGCCTCGGAGGGATTGATCTTGGCGCGGCGGCACAGGTCGAGGGCCTGATCGCGCAAACAGTGGCCGTCGTCAAGCAGCAGCAGATCCAAGTCTTCCAGCTGGCTGAGCGTGAGATCCGTGCGCCCGGCCAAGGGGTGCTCCGAGTTGGTGACCACGGTGAACTTTTCGGTGTAGAGAGGCACCTCGACCATCCCGGAAGCCTCGGTGGGCAGGGCGGTGATGGCGATGTCAATGGCCCCTTCGCGCAGCTTGTCCAGTAGGTGGTGGGTCTGTTCCTCGACGAAGCGCGGCTCCAGCTCGGGATAGTTCTGGGTGATGGACTGGAGGAGCTCGGGCAGGACGTAGGGCGCGATGGTGGGGATGATGCCGATGGTCAGTGGCCCGGTGAGGGTGCCGTGGGCGCCGCGTGCGTGGGCGAGGAAGGCGTCGGCAGCCTCTAGCGTGGCCTTAGCGTAGGGGAGAAGCTCCTCGCCGAGGGAGGTGACGATGACCTTGCGGGTGGAGCGCTCGATGAGCTGGATGCCCAGGCCCTGTTCCAAGGCGACGAGCGCCTGGGACAGGGAGGGCTGGGAGATCTCGAGCTTGGAGGCGGCCGTGCCGAAATGCTTGTTCTCCGCGATGGTGACGAAGGTGCGAAGCTGGGCTAGCGTCGGGCGATACTCCTTATTGTGCATGCCTATAACTCTAACACTGATAAATAAGCTGAAACGTTGACGTGTGAAGCTCTCGTTGGCATACTTGGCAGGTGTGCGGCCACGGCCCAGTAAGAGGGCGGTAACGAGGTCCGCGATAGAGATTTGCATCACAATTTACTAAGGAGATGACGCAGATAATGTCCATTCTGACCGTCGGTGAAAAGTTCCCGGAGTTCGAGCTGACCGCGCTGAAGGGCGGCGACCTGCACGACGTTAACGCTAACCAGCCGGAGGACTACTTCGAGCAGGTGTCCCTGGACAAGTACCGCGGCATGTGGAAGGTCGTGTTCTTCTACCCGAAGGACTTCACCTTCGTCTGCCCGACGGAGATCGCGGCATTCGGCAAGCTGGATGAGGAGTTCCAGGACCGCGACACCCAGATCCTGGGTGGCTCCACCGATAACGAGTACGCGCACTTCAACTGGCGCGCTACCCACCCGGACCTCAAGGACGTTCCGTTCCCGATGTTCTCCGATGTCCGCCACGATTCTGATCCGCGCCCTCGGCGTGGAGAACGCGGACGGCGTGGCTGACCGCGCCACCTTCATCATCGACCCGGACGGTGTTATCCAGTTCGTGTCCGTCACCCCGGATGCCGTGGGCCGCAACGTGGACGAGGTCCTGCGCGTGCTCGACGCTCTGCAGTCTGAAGAGGTCTGTGCCTGCAACTGGGAGGCCAACGACCCGACGAAGAACATCAACAAGCTCGACGTCGTCCAGTCCGCGCTCTAAGCACTCCTAGACATACCTACCGAAGACATTCCTGCTGAAAGGAGATTCCTTCATGTCTATCGATAACCTGAAGTCCGCACTGCCGGCCTACGCGAAGGACCAGAAGCTCAACCTGGGCACCCTGACGCGTTCTACGGAGCTCAACGAGGAGCAGCTGTGGGGCAGCTTCGTGGCTGCGGCTGCCGCCACCCGCAACGACTCCGTGCTCAAGGAGATCCTGGAAGAGGCCAGCGAGCACCTGTCCGAGGAGGCAGTCGATGCCGCCCTGGGTGCCGCCACCGTCATGGCCATGAACAACGTGGCCTACCGCGCCAAGGGCTGGCTGGGTGATGACTTCGCACAAGTCAAGTTCGGCCTGCGCATGAACATCATCTCCAAGCCGGGCGTGGACAAGGCCACCTTCGAGCTGTGGAACACCGTGGTCTCGGCCGTCAACGGCTGCGAGCACTGCCTGACCGCTCACTCCAAGACCCTCCTGGAGGAGGGCCTGACCAAGGAGCAAATCTGGGAGAGCATCAAGGTCGCCGGCGTGGTCCAGGCCGTGGCGCAGGCCCTGCAGGCAGAAGCCGCCCGCTAAGAGCGCTCGCTTTAGGCAATCACTCCGCCGAAGGCCACACCGATTCCGAAGGTGATGGCGAGGCCGAGTGCGCCGCCGGCGACCAGCCGGACCACGGAGCGAGCGGCGTTGGTGCCCGCCAGCCGCGCGGACACGAAGCCGGTGACGGCTAGTGCGATAAGCGTGACGATGGCGACGGTGGCACCCGCCGCCGATTCCGGCGCGACAAGCACCGCGAGCAACGGAAGCGCGGCACCGGCAAGGAAGGATACCGCCGACCAGAAGGCTGCGTGCCAGGGGTTGGTGAGGTCCTCGCCGTCGATGCCCATTTCTAGCCGCAGGTGTGCCTCGAGCAGGCGCTCCTCGGCCGCAATTTCCTGGGCCGCGGTGTCGGCGGTCTGCGCTCCCATGCCGTAGCTCGACAACATGGATACCAGCTCCTCGTGCTCCTGCGCGGGGAGCTCTTTCAGTTCCCGGGTTTCCTTGGCGATGAGCATGCGCTCGGAATCTCGCTGTGCAGACACCGACACGTATTCACCTAATGCCATGGAGGCCGCGCCCGATACGGTGGCAGCGAGACCGGCTGTGGCAATCGCGCTTGCCGACGCCCCAGAGCCCACCACTCCGAGTAGCAGCGCAGCGACTGAGACAATGCCGTCGTTGGCGCCGAGAACCCCCGCGCGCAGCGAATTCAGCCGCGCGTTATTCGATACGAGGTGGGGCTCGTTAGCGTGTTGAGCGGTGGCGGTCATGGTGCAAGCTCCTGGGGGACTGGGTAAGTACCTTCAGTATTGCCGCTGGTCAGAAGCTTGTAAAGGGTGCGTAGGCTTAGCTCACTGAAGCTTAGTGAGGCTCACTGAGGAAAGCTTTGGCTTCGCTGTGACGATTGGTACTAGTTAACTGTGCCCGTCCACTCGCCGCAGGGCTGACCGTCCACGTGCAGGGCCATAGTAAAGACCCGGTCATCGAGGTCGAAGTGTGCCTCGGGGACATGGATGGCCAACTCGTCGCTGGTGTACGTGTACGCATAGTCGACGGGATAGGAGTCACCCCGGGCGTTCTCGCCGAAGCCGGACATCTCCATGCTGGTGAGGTTCTCGCCCTCAAAGGAAGCGGTGAGCTCACGTTCGACGGTGTGCAGGGTAAAGACCGCATTGCGGTGATGGGGAAGGCCTCCGAGGAGCCAGTGGACGGTGACACCATCTGCCCGAACATCGAAGCTCACGCCCGCAAGACGGATTCCGGTGGAAGAAGAGCCTGGTTGAGTCATAACACCACCCACCCTACGCTCACTTACTCGAAGTTGAGGGCGTAATACTCGGGCTTAGTGAGGCGGAAAACACGTTCAAAGAGCCAACTAAAGAAGAGACCGAGGGCTAGCGGAACGGCGATGTAGACGATGGCGATAATCGTCACGTTGCCGGCGGTCCACCCCCACCCCTCGTAGTTCAACGCTGCGAGCGGGCCCATCAGGCCGGAAATACCAAAGCCCGCAGAAAGAGCGGTTCCGGAGATACCCAGCGCGCCGCCGATGCCGCCCACGATGGCCGCGGAGCACACTACGGGGAGGAAGGTAACCGGCCTGGAGAGCATATTTGCCATCTGCACCTTCGGGGAGCCCAAGACGTGCAGGATGGCCCCGGCGAAACCGTTGGCCCGCCAGCCGGCGCACAGAAGCGTGAAGCTTGCGGCCACAATCCCGAGGTTGGCCGTGCCGGATGCTATGCCTTCCATGAAGATGGCGGTGGCGATGCCGACGGTGGAAATGGGAGAGACAATCATGACGGCGAAGAGCGTGGCCAATACCACGCCCATGACGATGGGCTGCAGACTGGTCGCGCCGTTGACTAGGTCGCCCAACCAAATGGTTAGCATCTTGACCACGGGGAACGTGACGACCCAGCCGATGGAACCAGCCACTAGAGTGACGATGGTGGAGAGCAGCAAGATGGAGTAGCTCTTGAGGCGATCACCAATGACCAACAGGAGGGCGACGGCTATCGCTGCCGTTAGCCCGGAGTTGATGACCAGGCCCGTGCCTTTGAGGAAGAACCCGCCCTCCGGATTGACGGTGGCCACGCCAGATCCACAAAACGAGGCAATGCCCACGGCGGCGGTCTGGATGGGCGTCATCTTGAACTCGATGCCGACTAGGACGCCAATCATGACCGGCAGCAGGCTCGAGGCCAGCCCGGTGAGCGCGAGGACTGTGGACGCCCCAGACCAATAGGGAAGTAGCGCCTTGGCAAGCTCACCGAGCAGAGCCTGCGGGACCAAGGACACTACCACGGCGATGGAAATGCCGTTGAGCACCTTCATGGTAAAGCTGCCGGGCGTGAGGGCAGGGCGAGGGGCGATGTGCGGGTCGGAGACGGGCGTACTCATTCCCTCAGCATACGAATACTATGCGTAGAACGGAAAGTATTAGCTCGGAATGGTGGGCTTAATATTCAACGCGCAGGGCGGAAAGCCGAACCTCGCCGGCGGCATCCGAGGCATCCAAATCCACGGTGCCCACCAGCTGATAAGAGTTATCGTCCTGCGGGTCCTTAAGGATCTGGCGCACCGTCCACGAGCGGGAGCGCGCGCCCTCTGAGCCCTTGTCGACGAGGAAGTACTCGGGACCGCGCGCAGCCGGGCCGACGTCGATATCGTCGTAGTCCTCGAAGTAGGCGTCGAGAGCTTCGCCAAAGTCCGGAACCTCGTCGAGGTAGTCCAGCAACTCGGCCAAACGGTCCTCCTTCTCCAAAGCGAACAATTGGGCCAAGCGGAAGAAGTAGTTGCGGACCATGATGCCGAAGGCGCGTTGGTTGGCGGTGAGCGCGGTCGGGTCTTCCACGCCAAAGGCCAGCTCGCGGTCCAAGTCCTTCTGGGAGATGGGGGAGTCCTCACCGGCCATCTCCGCCCATTCGTCGACCAGCGACGAATCCACCTGACGGATAAGCTCGCCGAGCCACACGATGATGTCCTCGAGCTCATCAGTCAGGTACTCGGCAGGAATGGACTGCTTCAGGGTGCGCCAGGCGTCCGTGAGGTAGCGCAGGATAACGCCCTCGGAGCGCGCTAGGCCGTAGGTAGCCACGAGGTCCGAAAACGTCATGGCGCTCTCCAGCATGTCGCGCACCACCGACTTAGGCCGCAGCTCGAAGTCCTTGGCCCATGGGTTGGTTTCGCAGAACGTGTCGTAGGCCTGGTCTAAAAGCTCCTCCAGCGGCTTGGGCCACGTGATGTCCTCCACGATGGCCATGCGCTCCGTGTAGTCCACGCCCTCGGCCTTGAGAGCTGCGATCTCCTCACCGCGGCGCTGCTTCTGCTGGGCGGTGAGTACCTGGCGCGGGTCATCGAGCACGGACTCGAAGACGGAGATGACGTCAAGAGCGTAGGTCTCGGACTCGGGATCGAGCAGCGTGAGGGCCGCCAACGCGAAGGGGCCGAGAGGCTGGTTGAGCGCGAAGTCACGCGGCATCTCGCGAACCACGTGGTAGGGGCGCCCGTAGATGTCGAGCCCCTTGGTGGATTTCTGCACCACGCCGGAGTTGAGCAGACCGCGGAACAGGCTCAGGGCGGTGAGGATGTCCTGATTCTGGCGGCTGCGGGTGTTGTGGCTGGTGCGCAGCAGGTGCTTCAAGTGCTCGTAGCCATTGCCGTGGCGGGCAAGCACGTTCAGCAGCATCGAGTTCGATACCCGGAACTGGGAGGTGAGCTGCTCCGGTTCGGCGTCGATAAGCCGGGCGTACGTCTTCTCCGACCACGACACCTCGCCCTCGCGCGCGGACTTCTTCTTCAGCTTCTTCAGGCGCGCCGGGTCATCGCCCACGCGGCGGCGGGCCTTGGCGTTCTCAATCTCGTGCTCCGGCGCCTCGACGACGACCGTGCCTTCCGTGTCGTAGCCGGCGCGCCCGGCGCGGCCCGCGATCTGGTGGAATTCGCGGGACTTGAGGATGCGCTGGCGGGTGCCGTCGTATTTGGCCAGGCCCGTCATAAGCACCGTGCGGATGGGCACGTTGATGCCCACGCCCAGGGTGTCCGTGCCGCAGATGATTTTGAGCAAACCCTTCTGCGCCAAGCGCTCCACCAAGCGGCGGTATTTAGGCAGCATGCCGGCGTGGTGCACGCCGATGCCCTTGCGCAGCAGCTTGGACAAGTCCTTGCCAAAGGTGGTGGTGAAGCGGAAGGGGCCGAGCTCGGCGGCGATAGCCTCTTTCTCCTCCGGGGTGATGATCTTCGACAGCGAGGTCAGCGCCTGGGCGCGCTCGGAGGCCTCGCGCTGGGAGAAGTGCACCACGTAGATGGGTGCCTTACCAGATTCGAGGAGCTCTTCGATGGTCTCGTGGACCGCGGAGAACACATAAGAGAAGTCCAGCGGCACCGGGCGCGTGGTGCCGGCGACAAGAGTTGTGGTGCGGCCGGTGCGCTCCGTGAAATCCTTCTCCAGCCACGCGGTATCACCCAGCGTGGCCGACATGAGGAGGAACTGCGCCTTGGGCAGCTCCAACAGCGGTACCTGCCAGGCCCAGCCGCGGTCCGGTTCCGAGTAGTAGTGGAATTCATCCATGACGACTTGGTCGATGGCGGCCTCAGCGCCATCGCGCAGCGCAATATTGGCCACAATCTCCGCCGTGGCGGCGATGATGGGGGCGGAGCCGTTGACAGTGGCATCTCCGGTCATCATGCCCACGTTTTCGGGGCCAAAAATCTCACACAGGGAGAAGAACTTCTCACTCACCAAAGCCTTGATGGGCGCGGTGTAGAAGCTGCGCTGCCCGCGGGCGAGCGCGATGAAGTGCGCGGCGTTGGCTACCATGGACTTACCGGAGCCGGTGGGCGTGGCAAGAATGACATTATCGCCAGCCAGGATGCCAAGGGAGGCCTCTTCTTGGGCCGGGTACAGAGAAATTCCGCGGCCGGAAGCCCACGATTGAAAGGTGTCCCAAATGGCCTCATCAACCATCGACTCGGGGACTTCGGCGAGATCGGGCAACATCTGAGAAAGGTTCACTCGTCCCACCTTAGGCGAAGACCCTACCGGCTAGACGTCATCCCCCATATCCTTGCCGGAATCCTCATCGTCCGAGTCGCCGTCCTTGCCAAAGTTGTCCTCGCGGTCATCGATGTCCTCAGAGAGGATCTCCGGATTCTCATCCAGCCCCGCGAGGAAGGCCTCGAAATCGGCGCCGATCTCCTCACCGGTGGGCATGTGCTCCTCACCCGGCATGATGGCCTGTGGGTGGCGCTTGCGGTAGCGCTCCATGTAGGCGTCGTACTGCTCTTCCAGCTGGTGGACCACACCGGCAATCTCGTCGGAGTCAGTAACCTGCTCCTCCAACTGCTGGTTGACCCGGTCAACGTCAGCTTCCAAGCTGCCCAGCGGGATGTTGAGGTCTACCGCGGAGGCCACCGAGTCCAAGAGATGCAGCGTGGCGGAGGGGTAGGGCGAGGATGCCAGGTAATGCGGCACATGTGCGGTGTAGCCGGCGACCTGGCGGCCCTTCTTGTCCAAGGCGCGCTCGAGGTACAGCGCGGCGGCGCCGGGGACCATCATCGTGGATTCGATGCGGACCATGGAGTTCAGCAGCTCAGGAGAGTTGCCGTGCGCGGTCACAACCGTGGGGCGGGTGTGCGGAACGGGCATGGGGGCGGCGTAGAGCATGATGGTGTTCTGAATATCGAACTTCTCCACCAAGTTGACCACGGCATCCGTGAACGCCTCCCAACGTAGGTCCGGTTCTGGGCCGGAAAGCAGCAGGAAGGGCTTGCCGGAGTTATCCCGCAGCACCTTGATGCCCAGATCCACGTTCTCAATCTCCACTGTGCGGTCATGATCAATGGTCACAGCAGGGCGGCGGGAGCGGTAGTCCACCAACTCATCATTGTTAAAGGATGCGAGCTGACGGTTCTCTAGTGCGGCCTTGAGATGATCGGCGCTGGCCTCCACTGCCTGTCCGGCGTCGGCGTAGCCGTTCATGGCGACGATCATGGTGGGGCCGCTGCCTTGGGTGGAATCGTCCTTGACCACTGGTGCGGGGTACTCCAGCTCATACATGCGGCGCTGTTCTTCCTGCATGGTGTGTGACTCCTCCTTATGTCCGGCTCTAGAATCGAGCGTACGGACTAAATCAATGTTCTGTGGCGTGCAACGCCTTGCGACGGCGCCGTATTCCCCTCCTACAGCCAATCGGGGCATGCTCACTGTTAATCGGTCAAGCATGCCACAATCCGGACAATTCCGCCATGCTTCTGCACACTGCGGTGTGGATAACACCGACAAAAGACGGGCCTCAGGGGAAGTTATCCACAGAAATCTCGTGCGCGCAGGTTTGACCCTAGCGCGCCGAATGGGCCCTGATTCAGGCTAGGGCCATGAACACAACCACACCGCACACTGAGTACACCCCGCCCATTACGACCCCCGGCCACCTGCTGGCCAACATCCCCGGCCTGCTGGGCTTCTATCCCAGCGAGTCCGTCCTCTTCCTCGCCATCGACACCACCCCGCGCGGTCCGGCTATGGGCCCGCTTGCCCGAGTCGACATTGACCAAGCTCAAGACGCCCTGCCCGATATTGCGGCGACGCTGACGGAACACGCCCGGGAAGGTGTCTTCGCCTTCGTGGTCTCCCACCGCCCACTGACTGAGTTGCGAGAGGTGGCCACGTGGCTCTACGGCCTCAATTACAGCCGCGACGGTGTGGACGTCGATGCCGCATGGCACGTTAACGAGATTTCCCAGGGCGAGCCCTATATCCTCCTCCACGGGGCCGTCAGTACGGATGGCAGCGGCCCCATGAAGAAATGGGTAGAGGGGGAAGTTCCGCCGCTGACTAGCGCGCCGACGATGCGCTCCTGCGTGGACCACAACGTTGTCCCAGAGCTCAGCAGAGAAGACTTCTTCGCGGTGTTTACGCGACGCAACCCGCACATAGACCAGCTGGAAGCGGAGGTCATGGCGCGCCAAGCCCGACACCATGCCACGGCGCTGCGCGCACGTGTGGCCGCTGCTGACCCACAGGAGCGCACAGTGTTGGTTGATGATTTTCTGGCAGACGCCCGCTGGCAGCTCACACGCGCCGCCAGCCCGGAAGAAGCGGAAGCGGATGCAGACCTGCTCGCCGCCTGCGCGGTGTGGTTGTCCACGACGTGGACCCGGGATCTGGTCGTAGCGGAATGCGCGGCGGCAGGGGATAAGGCGGCACACCTGTTGCTAGCCGCGGCCCGTACCTTTAGTGGAGAAATTCGGGCGAACGCGCTGACCCTCTTCGCGGTAGCGCAGCTGGAGCTGGACTGGGAGATCCTGGCCGGTCCAGCGCTCATGCTGGTGACTGAGGAGTTTCCCAGCCACCGTTTAGGCTCTTTGCTCTGCCAAGCCTATAGGCACGGGCTGCACGAGAGGATCCGGGATACCGTAGCCACCGGTGCCCGGGCCGCCTACGAGACCGCAGTAGGCGCTAACGATGTGCCGAATGAGCCCTCTCGCCGAGCTGCCGGGTGAAGTTCCACGCATCGGTGACGATGGTGGTGAGATCGGTGCGGCTGGGGGACCAGCCCAGCTCCTCCTTGATCCTTTCGGAGGATGCCACCAAGGTGGCGGGATCGCCGGCGCGCCGGGGAGCCAGTTCTGCCGGGATGGGGTGGCCGGTGACCTCACGGCACGTCTCGATGACCTGCTTGACGGAATAGCCGTCCCCGGAACCCAAGTTGTAGATGCGGTGTGTGCCCTCGGTGTTCGTGGTGAGCGCCAGAACGTGGGCGTCAGCGAGGTCCCGAATATGGATGTAGTCGCGCACCGCGGTGCCGTCGGCCGTGTCGTAATCGTCACCAAAGATGAAGATTTTGTCGCGGTGGCCAAGTGCTACCTGCAGCACCAGCGGGATGAGGTGGGTTTCGACTTCGCGGTTCTCACCAATGGTTCCGTAAGCACCCGCCACGTTGAAGTAGCGCAAAGACGTAGCCCCCAGGCCGTAGGCGGTGGCGTAAGAGGTGATCATGTAATCGATGGCCAGCTTCGACGCGCCGTAGGGGTTGGTGGGCTGGGTGGGCATCGCTTCCGTGATGGGTACCTCGGTGGGCTCACCGTAGGTGGCAGCAGTGGAGGAGAAGACGAGGTTCTTCACGCCGTGCTCGCGCATGGCTTCTAGCAGCGTCAGGGTCGTAACGACATTGTGCTGCCAGTAGTCAGCGGGGGATTCGACGGACTCACCCACCAGAGACCGGGCAGCGAAGTGCACCACGCCCTCGAAGCCGCCTTCGGACAAGACGGTGTGGGCGACATCCGCCACGTCGCCTTCGACCAGACGCGCCTCTTCCGGCACGGCTTCCCGGTTGCCCGTGGAAAAGTTATCAATAATCGTCACGTCGTGGCCGGCCTCAACGAGGACCGCGGCGCAGACGCTGCCGACATACCCGGCACCGCCGGTAACCAAAAGCTTCATTGTCTTACTTCACCTCTACTCGGATGGCGTGTGCCAGATCGTCGACGAGCTCCACTTTCTCGCCGCCGGGCGCACTGAGCGTAATTGAGCCATTATTGTTCACCACGGTGACCTCGGCGCCGACGTAGATGCCGGAGGAATGCAGAGCGTGGAACGTGGAGCTATCTGCCTGCAGCACCTCATTGATCTGAATGATGGTGGCAGGGGTCTCCTCTCCCTTAGGCAGATCGATGGCGCGGGTGCCCAGATCGACCTCGGACGGGGTGGCGCCGAGCTGCGCAAGGCCTGGGATGGGGTTGCCAAAGGGCGAGCGGGTGGAATCCTCCAAGACTGCCACGAGGCGCTTTTCCACCTCTTCGCTCATGACGTGCTCCCACCGGCAGGCCTCATCATGAACCTGGTGAATGTCCAACCCGAGCACGTCGGTAAGCAGGCGCTCCGCCAGTCGGTGCTTGCGCATGACGCTGGTGGCTAGCTCCCGGCCGTGCGGGGTGAGATCCAGGCTGCGGTCCGTGCGCACGTGGAGCAGGCCATCGCGCTCCATGCGGGCGACGGTCTGGGAGACCGTGGGGCCTGACTGCTCGAGACGCTCGGCAATACGGGCGCGCAGCGGCGTGATGCCCTCTTCTTCTAGCTCATAAATAGTTCGCAGATACATCTCGGTGGTATCGACTAGATCCCTCACGTGGGCATACCTTTCTGCGTCATCATGGCCCGGTGCGGCTGGGCGGGCATCGGCCCGACCTCGGAGCACTGCCGGCCGGGCCAGTATAGGTTCAAGCGCGGTAATGGCGTTTTATTAAGAGAATAACTTAAACAATAGCGTACTCGGCTGAGTTCGGACGGCAGGTTGAGCGCCCGAGCCGGGACGAGTGCAGCGAGCGCGCAAAAGCAAAGCCACCAAGAATCAACCTCCTGTGCCCGGCGGCTCAGTGACTCACGGGGCGGAAGGACTCTTGGTGGCAAGACCTGTGGCGTAACGCGCCAGTAGCGAACTACAGGGCGTATTCGCGCAGACGGTCCGCGCGGTTGCCGTCACGCAACTTGGCCATAACCTCGCGCTCGATCTGGCGCACGCGCTCGCGGGAGAGGCCGAACTTGCGGCCAATCTGGTCCAGAGTGCGCGGAACGCCATCGTCCAAGCCATAACGCAGGCGGATAACGTCCTGCTCTCGCTCCTCCAGGGAATCAATAACGGAGCGGATATCGGAGTGGCGCATGGAGGCGACTACTGCCGTTTCGGCGTCGGTAGCCTCGGCGTCCTCGATGAAGTCACCCAGCGGCGCTTCCTCATCGGTGCCCACCGGCATGTCCAGGGATACCGGGTCACGGGACTGGCGCAGCAGCATCTCAATCTTGGATTCCTCGATGCCGGACTCCTCCGAGAGCTCCTCATTCGTCGCCTCACGGCCCAGGGACTGGTACATCTCACGCTTGATGCGGGAGAGCTTGTTGACCTGCTCCACCAGGTGCACAGGCAGGCGGATGGTGCGGGACTGGTCAGCCATGCCGCGCGTGATGGCCTGGCGAATCCACCAGGTGGCGTAGGTGGAGAACTTAAAGCCCTTGGCGTAATCGAACTTCTCCATCGCGCGAATCAGACCCAGGTTGCCCTCCTGGATGAGATCCAGCAGAGGCATGCCGCGGCCGGTGTAGCGCTTGGCCAGGGACACCACGAGGCGGAGGTTGGCCTCCAGTAGGTGGGAGCGGGCCTTCTTGCCCTCGCGGGCCAGAATCTTCAGGTCGCGCTTCTCGGCGCGGGTCAGCTTAGCGGCGTTCGCCAGCTTGTACTCGGCATAGAGACCGACCTCGATGGCCTGCGCCAGCTCGACCTCGTCCTCGGCGCTCAACAGCGCCGTCTTGCCAATTCCGTTGAGGTATACGCGGACCAAATCCGCCGAAGGGTTGTCGTTGGTCTGGTTACGGCGTGAGCCGCGGTCAACTTCCTGTCCGTCCTCGTCCTGGGCGGTAGCAGCGCTAGCAGCGGATGATGTGGCCATCTCATGCCTCCTAAGTTGCGGCTTGGTACACCCCTTCTAACGGCATGCGGCGCCGCGAAGTTCCCGCCGCGGGAAAAGTGGCGGGTACCGGCCGTGTACTCGGCCCCTTTTGGGGGTATACGTCACACCTCAACGAGCACGGTAAAGGGACCTTCATTGACTGAAGCGACGCGCATCATCGCGCCGAAGCGCCCTTCCTCCACGTGAATGCCGCGCTCCCGCAGGCGCTGTGCCACGCCCTGGATGACAGGCTCGGCCGCCTCGCCGGGCGCTGCGTCCGACCACGAGGGGCGCCGGCCCTTGGCCGTGCGTCCATATAGTGTGAACTGGCTGACCAGGAGAACGGGCGCGCCTGTGTCCACAACGCTGACTTCGCCGTCGAGGATGCGCAGCTCCGCGATCTTGCGCGCCATCGTGTCCATGCGCTGTGCATGCTCACGCTCTGGGGCTTCGGCGTCCTCGCGGGAGACTCCCACCAAGGCAAGGATGCCACCGGTGTCCGGGCACGTAATCGAGCCAACTACGGAATCATCAACACTCACGGAGGCTTCTGATACGCGGGTCAATACAGCACGCATAGGGGTGGAGGTCACGTCCTTTCGCGGAGAGGGGATTAAAGGGGAGAAGAATCCTATTCGGTTGAGCTAAATGCCAGCAGCTGCTCCGGAATGAGTAAACCGTGGCGGATGAGGTCCACAATTGCCGGGAGCGCAGCGCTGACCAGCTCGGCCTCGTCGAATCCTTGGGCGGTGGCGTAGAGCTCGATGGTTTCCCTGATGCTCAAGCCGTGAGGGTTGAGCCCGGCCACGATGGCGGCGAGGTGTTCGTCCACGTCGTGCTGCCAGCGCGGGCCGTCGGTGCGCGTAAGGCGTAGTGCCGCGCGCTCAAAGCCCATGCCCACTTCGGTATCGGCCAGCCCGACATCCTCGCGGGCCACGCCGGGGCGCACTTGCACGTGTGTGCTCTCCAGCTCGCCGGGGACAAGGCCACGCAACCAGGCCACGCGGGCGAAGTATTCCTCCACCTCGGGGCCCAGCGGTTCGATGTGGGGCTGCGCCATGGTTTCGGCCAGGATGTCGGACGGTTCGTCGTCGCCAATGTGCTGAATGGCCACAAATCCGAAGCCGATTCCGGTGACACCATGGTCCCGGAAGTGCTCGAGCCACTGGCGGGAGCGCTGGATGCCTTCGGGGCTGCGCACGTCGATGGATTCGTCCTCCAACCACGTGGACACATAGTGCGCGGGGTCGACCACGTCGCGCTCGATAACCCACGCCGCCACGCCAGTATCCGGCAACCATGACGCCACGCGCTGCTGCCAGGTTTCCTCGCCGCGGTGCACCCAGGCCGCCAGCAGGTGCGCCGTGCCGCCCGGGTTCAGGTGCTCTGCTGCCTGCGAGATGACCAACTCGCTCGCCGCATCCAAGTTGAGCCCGGAGTCGCGGTAGACGTGGCCGACTTCCGGCAGGCCCACGACGAACGGCGGGTTGGCTACGATCCGGTCAAAGCGCTCGCCTGCTACCGGCTCGAACCAGGAGCCCTGGCGCAACTCCACGGTGTCGTCGGCACCTGCGGCAGCCACGGTGGCGCGGGCCAGCTCCAAGGCGCGATCGTGCACGTCGGTGGCTACGATGCGCTCTGCGGAATCGAGCTGCCCCAAAAGCTGCACGCCAGAACCAGTGCCCAGATCTAGCACGGAGGACACCGGCGTCGTCGGGGTCGCGTGCAGCAACGACAGGCTGGCAGAGCCCACCCCCAGCACGTGGTCGGGGCCCGGGACGTGGTCCACCAGGGACGCATCGACATCGGAAAACACCAGACGGTTGCGGCCCACGATGACGTGCGGGCGGATGTCGTAGGCCACGTAGACGGTGCCGTGGGAATCGGTCTGCACCACGCCGGCGTCGATAAGCTTTGCGGTCAGGCGCGCGCCCACGACGTCGGACAGCAGCGTGGCCGGCACATGCTCATGTAGCAAAAAGAGGCGGATGAGGTGATCGCGCGGCGTATCGCCGCTTGCCCCCAGCGCCACGGCTGCAGGCTCGCCGCGGTGGAGCGCGTCGGTGCATTCCGGGCCGAGGTGTCCGGCGATTCCGTCGGCGCTAAACCCAGCGGCGTCAAAGACCTGTGCCAACTCCGCAGCGAGTTCAGCGATGGGGTGCGCCGGGTCCATGGGCGGGCCGAAAGGAGAGTGGTGGGTGCTCACAGTGGTGAATGCTCCTTAGTCTTAGTCCTCGTGATCGATAGTGGTGGGTTCGGTGGGGCCGGCTCCACCGGGCAGTTGGCTGCGAGCGGGGTGCTCCAAGGATTCGCGCTGCGCCTGCGCCATCTGGCGAGCCAACGCTGGCTTATATACGGACTTCTCGCGCTTATCGCGCTTTTGGCCGCGACTGTTTCCAATCACGACCGCGATCCACGGAAGAGGGAAGGTCACGGCGACTACCGCCGCGGCGGCGATCCACCAGTGCCACACGGAGATGAGAACGCCGGCGATGATGAGCGACGGTATGCGCACAAACTGCAGGATGGAGTAGATGACCTCGCGGCGGTGCCGGTCCTGTCCGGGTGCGAGCTTGGCGGAGGTAATCAGGTGCGTCTCGCGGCCGAACACGCGCCTGCGCCGCCGCCCCGATTGCGGGGTGTCGGCTGCTGAATCGCGCGGGTTGGAAGGGGTCATGCACACCAGATTAGCGGGGAGAGTCGCCAACTTCGATACCGATGCGGCATGATAGGGGGCGTGAGTACGACGACTAAGACTATTGAACGCCCCGATGTCCGCGAGGATACGTCGACCAACGACGACACCCCGAAGTTCTTCCACTACGTCAAGAAGAACCAGATCCTGGATTCCGCGGTCAACGGCAAGTACGTCGTGGCCCTGTGCGGAGAGACCTTCCCGGTGACCAAGCAGGCCAAGCCGGGCTCCCCGGTGTGCCCGGACTGCGAGCGCGTCTACAAGAGCCTGCGCCGCCGCTAATAAGCATCGCTCCACGCCGCCCGCTCGGCGGCGTAGCTCAACACCCCCCGTGCGCACCAGTACACGGGAAACACATACTTGTCGTCACTTGTCGGGACAGTGGGAAAATTGTGAGGGGGATAGTCGCTGACCGTGTCTACACAGTCATCAACTCAAAGATTTGCAAACAACGGTTCGCTGCGTGTGTGGCAGCGTGCCGCGCTGGATAAGTTCTTGGCCGCCAAGCCGAAGGACTTCATGGCCGTGGCTACGCCGGGTGCGGGTAAGACCACCTTCGCCCTGCGCGTGGCCACCGAACTCATGGCGGACCGCACCGTCGAGCGCGTCATCGTCGTGGTGCCGACGGAGCACCTCAAGGTGCAGTGGTCAGAATCCGCCTCCCGCGTGGGGCTCGCGCTGGATCCGAAGTTCACCAATTCTTCTGGCGTGAACCCGGCCATGGACGGCGTGGTGGTGACCTACGCCCAGGTGGGCATGCACCCCTTCAAGCACCGCGCGGTGGCCTCCGCACGGCGCACCTTGGTGATCCTCGATGAGATTCACCATGCCGGCGACGCTAAGAGCTGGGGCGACGGCGTGCGCGAGGCCTACGATGACGTCGAGCACCGCCTAGCGCTGACTGGTACGCCCTTCCGCTCGGATGACTCCCAGATTCCCTTCGTGCGCTACGAAGAGGACGGGGAGGGCCACCTGGTCTCCCGCTCCGATCACACGTACGGCTATGGCGATGCGCTTGCTGACGGCGTCGTGCGCCCCGTCGTCTTCCTTAGCTATTCCGGCGAATCCCGGTGGCGCGATAGCGCCGGCGAGGAGCATGCCGCGCGCTTAGGAGACATTCTCAACCCGGAGCAGACCGCGCGCGCCTGGCGCACCGCCTTGGACCCGAAGGGCGAGTGGATCCCCACGGTCCTGCAGGCGGCGCACACCCGCCTGATGCAGATGCGTCGCAACATGCCGGATGCCGGCGGCCTCGTGCTGGCTACCGATACGACAACCGCACGCGCGTACGCCAAGATCCTCAAGCAGATCTCCAACACCCCGGTCTCTGTCATCCTGTCCGATGACCCGGGTTCGTCCGCGCGCATTGCCGAGTTCTCCGAATCGACCGACGAGTGGATGGTTGCCGTGCGCATGGTGTCCGAGGGCGTCGACGTGCCCCGCCTCGCCGTAGGCGTCTACGCGACCTCTGCTTCGACCCCGCTCTTTTTTGCCCAGGCCATCGGGCGCTTCGTCCGCTCCCGCATGCCGGGAGAGACCGCTTCGGTATTCCTGCCCTCTGTACCGGTTCTGCTGGGCCTTGCGGAGAACATGGAAAAGCAGCGCGACCACGTCCTCGGAGGCGAGAAGGACCCCGATAAGGAGGGCTGGGACGACGAGCTGCTGGAGGATGCTAATAAGAAGAAGTCCGAGCCCGACATGCTCGAGCCTTCTTATGAGTCCCTCGGCGCGGAGGCAGAGTTTTCCGGCCTGCTGTACAACGGCTCCCAATTTAACACCGGAGCTATTACTGACGAGGACGAGGACTTTCTGGGTATTCCGGGGCTTCTCGACGCCGACCAGGTCAAGGACCTGTTGCGCAAGAAGCAGTCGGAGGAGATGGACCGCCGTGAGGCCGAGGAGAAGGCGCGCCGGGCCGCAGAGGCAGCCGAAGAGCAGCGACGCAAGCTCTACGGCACCCCGCACGCGCCGAAGCGTGGGGGACAGGCGGGTGCCGCGGGGGCGTCATCAAGCTCTGCCGGCTCCGATGCCGGAACGGTGGATGAAATCTCGGCGCTGCGCAAGGAGCTCAACACCGTCGTGTCTATCACCGCACAGCGCACCGGGCGCCCGCACGGCGCCATTCACACCGAAGCGCGCAAGGCCTGCGGCGGGCCGCCCACCGCGCTGTGCGACGCCGAGCAGCTGCGCGAGCGCATCGACTACCTGCGTAAGTGGTAGGACATTCGCTTTCGCGCGGTAGGGGCCTGCGCGCCGCGGCGTTGCCGTTTCGCTCCGGAAAACCACAAATGGCCCCCGTAGGGGCCATTTTTCGGTGGGTACTTAGCCGGTACGGCTCGAATGTCTAGTCCAAGTAGTCACGCAGGACCTGCGAGCGCGACGGGTGGCGCAGCTTCGACATCGTCTTGGACTCGATTTGTCGGATACGCTCGCGGGTAACGCCGTAGACCTGACCAATCTCGTCTAAAGTGCGCGGCATGCCGTCCGTGAGGCCGAAGCGTAGGCGCACCACGCCGGCTTCGCGCTCCGACAGGGTGGTGAGCACGTCCTGGAGCTGGTCCTGCAGCAGGGTGAAGGACACGGCGTCGACAGCAATGACTGCCTCGGAGTCCTCGATGAAGTCACCCAGCTGGCTGTCGCCTTCATCACCAATGGTCTGGTCCAGAGAGATGGGCTCACGGGCGTACTGCTGGATCTCCAGCACCTTCTCCTCGGTGATGTCCATCTCCTTCGCCAGCTCCTGCGGGGTGGGCTCGCGGCCCAAGTCCTGCAGCAGCTCGCGCTGGATGCGGCCCAGCTTGTTGATGACCTCCACCATGTGCACCGGGATACGAATGGTGCGGGCCTGGTCCGCCATGGCGCGGGTAATCGCCTGGCGAATCCACCACGTGGCGTAGGTGGAGAACTTGTAGCCCTTGGTGTAGTCGAACTTCTCCACGGCGCGGATAAGGCCGAGGTTGCCTTCCTGGATGAGATCCAAGAACGCCATGCCGCGGCCGGTGTAGCGCTTGGCCAGGGACACCACGAGACGCAGATTCGCCTCCAGCAGGTGGTTCTTAGCCTTGCGGCCGTCACGCGCGATAGCGCGCATGTCGCGCTTTTCCATGGGGGAGAGCTTGGCCGCCTTATCACCCTCGGCGCGGGCCTTTTCCATCTGCTCCATGCGGTATTGCGCGTAGAGGCCGGCCTCAATGCGCTTGGCCAAGGAGACCTCCTGCTCGGCGTTGAGCAGGGCAACCTTACCGATCTGCTTGAGGTAAGCGCGCACGGAATCCGCAGATGCGGTCAGCTCGGCGTCCTTGCGGGCCTGGCGCAGGGCGGCGGACTCGTCCTCGTCCCAGACGGAGGAACCGTCGTCCTCTTCCTCGTCCGCAGCGTCGTCGCCGTCGTCCTCGTCGCCGAACTCGTCGTCCTCGTCCATATCGGCGCTATCCGGATCGAAGTCCATATCGTCATCGGCGGCGTCGACTTCGTCGGCGTGGTCGTCGGTGAGGCCCTCAGCGTCCTCGAGTTCGTCAGCGTCGAGCTCCGCATTCTTCGCCGGGGAGGTTGCCTTCTTCGCGGCCGACGTGCGCACGGTCTTCTTCGCCGACTTCTTGGCGGAGGTGCGGGTGGTCTTCTTAGCAGCCTTCTTCGCCGTCTTCTTGGTCGCCTTCTTAGCGGTCTTTTTGGCCGTCTTCTTGGCGGTTTTCTTAGCTGTCTTCTTCGCCGTCTTTTTAGCGGTCTTTTTGGCTGTTTTCTTCGCCGTCTTCTTGGCGGTCTTTTGTGCAGGTGCAGATGCCTCGGAGGAGCCCTCGCCCGCGCCGAGTACCTGGTCTGAAGAATCAGTGGCTGCCACGTACGCCCTTTCGACTTGCTCTGATGAGTGTAAATGCGGGGAACAGTGGAAGTTCTCGCAACTATTCCCCGATGCTAGCCCGCCTCAGAAGAGAGCATGTGAGGCGCGCCGCTGGGTATTTAATGGTCGGCAGCCCAGTATAGAACATTTCGGCTGGGTGCCGGTCACTGGGGCCTGTCTGGGAAGTAGGTACAGGCTTCCAGTTACGGGCGCACGCCTTCCTTCGCCGCCATCGCAGCGCCGACAATTCCTGCGCGATTGCGCAGCTGAGCGGGCACAACCGGGGTGTCGATGTCTAGGTATTCGCCCCACTTGTCGAACTTGCGGGAAATGCCGCCGCCGATGACAAACGCTGACGGGTTCAACAGTGCTTCGTACTCGTGCAGCACGCGGTTGACGCGCTTGGCCCACTGCTTGGTCTTGAGTTCCTCGCGGTCTTTGACGGCGGAAGAAGCCTGCTTCTCCGCTTCCTTTTTGTTTACAGTGAGGTGGCCGAGCTCGGTGTTGGGGAACAGTTGACCGTTGAGAAGCAGGGCAGAGCCAATGCCCGTGCCCAGGGTGAGGAACAAGACCGAGCCGGTGCGTGCGATCTCATCGCCGTAGGCAACCTCCGCTAGGCCCGCCGCGTCGGCGTCGTTCAGCACGGTGAAGGGGACATCGAGGTGCTGGTTAAACAGCTCCTGGGCGTCGACGCCGATCCAGGACTTATCGATGTTCGCCGCGCTGAGCATGACCTGGTCCTTGACTACGGACGGCATCGTGATGCCAACCGGGCCATCCCAGCCCTTCTCAGCAACGATCTGCGCCACGACCTCTGCTACTGCCTCCGGAGTGGCCGGTTGGGGAGTGGCAATCTTCAGGCGGTCACCCACAAACTCGCCGGTGGCAAGGTCAACCTCGGCGCCCTTGATGCCGGAGCCGCCGACGTCGATACCGAAGGAGTGGCCAGAGTGGTGGGCTGAATGTTGAGCAGTCATATCACTATTGTAAGCGAGGGTGGTGCCGTGCCACGTAGTGTGTCGAACACTTCGCATCCACAGCAGTCGTACGGGCAGCACGCATCCTGCGCGCCCGTGTGCGACCGTTACGTTTGTCGTTGCGTCCATTGTGGTGCAGGAGGCGAGAGGCCTTGTTCATGCGAATGGCCACGTGGCGAGTTCCGGAGTTACTAGCCTAGAATTTTTTAAACGGCGAACGAGCGCTTAAAAGCCCTGTCAGAGGGGTATCTCCTCCGAGAAATTCGGCGGCGGGGGTGATCACTTTCTCGCCCCCACGGCGGGCCGAGTGTGACAGGGCGGCCCGAGTGGTTTAGGATGCCGTCGATAAATACACGTACCTATCGATCTGAATCACAGGGGCAAACACTATGGCCACCGATTACGACGCACCGCGTCGCCGCGTTGAAGATGAGCTTGAGGCCGATTCTCTCGAGGGCCTGAAGGCGGCAGAAAATGACAACAACGGCATGGATGATGACGGCGAAATCGTCGAGTCCTTCGAGCCGCCGTCAGTAGACCTGACCGGCGAGGAACTCAATGTCACCGTGGTTCCCCGCAAGGACGACGAATTCACCTGCTCCGTCTGCTACCTGGTGCAGTCCAACAAGCGCCTGGACCACGAGGAAGACGGCGAGCCGGTGTGCATGGACTGCGCCTAGCTCCCCTGCTGGAGCGTAGTTGCGGATTAGCTGACCTGGTCGGGGACGAAAGCAGCCAGCAGCTGTTCGGGGTTCTTTGACCCGATGAGCCAGTAGGGGGTGGGGTCCTCGGGGTCATCGAGCACTAGCATCACGTGCTCCGGCACCCAGCCATGGGTGACGATAAACGCCGCCGGGTCCAGCTGCGGGCCCAGCGCGTTGCGCCGCGCCGTGGCGGGGACGGCAGTGCTGCGGGAGACGACGTCATGCGGCAATTGCGCGTCCTTGACGGTAAGCCAGCGGGTGCCGTCCGCATCCTGCTCCACCTGCACCACAGTGTTGGACCACGTGAGCAGCACCCACACGGCGATGATGCTGAGCAGGATGGCGGGAACGATAACCCACACAATGCTGCGGTTAAGGCTGACCGTTGCGGTGGTCAAGGCCACGATGAAGGCCGCCATAATCCACCAGTACCACGGCACCCACTGGCGCTCGCGGTAGAGAATGTCCGGGGTGGCCGCGGCCGGCTGCGGCGAAGAGGGCGAAGCTGGCGAGGTGGAAGTCATGGCCACCCAGTCTAGTCGCCGCAGGTGCTTTCGTTCCAACGCATCCTTTGTCACAGCGCCGAGTTCTCGCTTCGGTACCAGGCTGAGTCCGGATATCGTGACAAGGTAGGCTGGGCCGGGTGAATGAGCAACACCCTCTCGTAGACCCTACAAGCCCGTTCGGAGACATCCAGGTCAAGCGCTTGGACAAGGAGCTACCGCTCCCGCACCGCGCACACCGCGGTGACGCGGGCGCTGATCTCTATGCCGCGCACGCGGTGACCCTGCGCCCGGGGGAGCGCGCGCTGGTGGGTACCGGCATCGCGATTGCCCTGCCGCTGGGGACCGTTGGATTGGTTCACCCGCGCTCCGGGCTAGCGGCCAAGCACGGCATTTCAGTGGTCAATACTCCCGGCACCATTGACGCGGATTACCGCGGGGAGATCAAGGTGTGCCTCATCAATCACGACCCCACCGAGACCTTTGAGGTCGAGCGCGGGATGCGCATTGCACAGTTGCTGGTCCAACGCGTGGAATTGGTGGGCTGGCGCGAAGTGGAGGATTTGGACGCGACCGAGCGCGGTGCCGGCGGCTACGGCTCCACCGGCGTCAACTAATTTCTTAATTTTACCCCGTGCCCTTTAATCCCACGACGACGCAAGAGTGACTCGCGCCCTAGACGCAACTTCGACTCACAAGACTCGACGCACGAGAAAGGAATCAACCATGGCACTGTGGCCCTTTGGCAAGAAGAACAAGGACGAGCAGACGGAGGCGGCTACACCCGCCGCAGAGAACCCGGCCGGTACCTCCACGGACAAGGAACCAGCCGCTGCGGCTAGCGCACCTGAAACCGCAGCGAAGTCAGCAGATGCCGCTGAAGCCAACGCTAGCGCTGGACCAGCCGGGGCGGTCCATGCTGTGGAGCACGACGCCATCAACGGCGACATGGGCCCCTTCGACGGCGATTCCGTGGATATTTCCCAGTTCAACTTTGAGGACTTCTCCGTGGGCTTGCTGGACCTAGGCTCCGTGCGCATCCCGCTGCCCAAGGGCTCGCAGGTCCAGGTGGAAATGGGGGAGACCGGCCCGCGCATGCTCCACATTCTTACCCCGCACGGGCGGATGACGCCCGTAGCCTTCGCTGCGCCGCGTACCTCGGGGCAGTGGGCGGAGTCTGCCGCGGACATCCTCAACGGCCTCGAATCCGATGGCTTTTCCGCCCAGCTGGAGGACGGCCCGTGGGGCTCGGAAATCGTGGGCAGCAATGACAGGGGCGGCATCCGCATCATCGGTGTGGAGGGCCCGCGGTGGATGTATCGTCTGACCCTGGCCGCCCCGGCGGGCAAGGAAGCGGAGCTGGCGCAGCTGGGCCGTGAAGTAGTCGCGCGCACCTTTGTCTACCGCGGCGAGGACCCGATTCTGGCCGGGAACCCGTTGCCGGTGGTTCTGCCGCAGCAGCTGGCGGAGCAGGTGCAGCAGGCCCTGCAGCAGCGCCAGCAGCAGGCGGAGGCTAACGGCTCCGCGGCACCGAGCACCGAGGGACAGGAAGAAGCGGATGCCCCGCGCACCGACGCCGAGGCACAGGCCCGTCAGCAGCTCAAGGATCTCGAGGACTAGGCTTAACGCGTGACGAAACCAACCACGACACCTGATTCCGGAACCTCTGATGCCGCAGCAGAAGAACCTACTCTGCTGGAGCAGATGGGCGGGCTTACCGGCTTAGTCTCGGCCACCCTGCCTGTCCTCGTGCTCATCCCCGTCAACAACGTGTGGGGCTTGGGGCCAGCGCTGTGCGCCGCGCTCGGCGTGGCATTACTTATCAGTGTCTGGCGCCTCGTGCGCAAGGAGACGCTGCAGCCGGCTCTGTCGGGTCTGCTCGGCGTTGCCATCTGCGCGGGCATTGCGTGGTTTACCGGGGATGCCAAGGGCTACTTCCTGTACGGCATCTGGATGTCGCTCGTTCTGTGCATCGTGGCCGTGGTCTCCATCATCGTGCGCTGGCCGCTGGTGGGCGTCGTGTGGAAGGGGCTTAACGGGGACGGCATGGACTGGCGTGCCGTGCCCGTGGCGCGCCGTGCGTACGCGTGGGCCACGGCGGGCTGGGCCGCAGTTTTCCTCGCCCGCTTCGTGGTGCAGCGTGCGCTATACGACGCCGATGCGACCACCACCTTAGGCATCGTCCGCATCATCATGGGCTGGCCCTTGACCGGTGTGGTGACCCTGCTGACCATCTGGATGGTGCGCCGCGCCAATGCGGCCATGGAGACCGAAGAAGCCGCGGACACCGAAGTTCCGAAGGCTGCCGAGACGAAGGAGAACGCCAATGAGTGAAGCCGACGAGCACCGCGAACCCACTGTGAATAAGGGCGATTCCTTTGACACCACCGTGGAGCGCATGGCACACGGCGGCGTCGGTATCGCCACGGCACCCGACGGCCGCGTGTGCTTCGTCGCGGGAGGATTCCCCGGGGACCGCGTGCACGTGACGGCCCGCAAGGTGAAGAAGAACTTTGTGGAGGCAGAACTGGAGCGCGTGGTGGAGGCCGGAAGCCTGCGCGTTGACTCCGCGTGCCCAGCCGCGGCACGCGGGGCCGGCTGCTGTGACTTCGCAACGCTGGATCCGGGCGCGGAGCCGGGAATCAAGGTAGATGTGCTCACGGATCAGTTGCGCCGCGTGGCGCACGTGGAGAATATCCCGGAGATTGAGACCGTGGAGCTCGCCCCGCGCCGCGGGTGGCGCACGCGGGTGCGCTGGGGAGTGGACGAGCAGGGACGCGCGGGCACCCGCAAGCGTGGTTCGACCGAGCTCGTCACGGACGTGGCCTGCTCGCAGTTGGTGCCGGGGCTGGCCGACGGCCTCGTGGGCCCCGGGGCGCGCCGGTTCACACCGGGCGCCGAGGTCATCGCCGTCATGGATAGCGATGGCAACCGGCACGTAGTCGAATCCCGCAAGGCACCTCGCGGCCGCCGCGTGGAGACTGTCCGGGAGGTCATTGAGGCGCCCACGCAGGATGTGGTGCAACGCGCCGACGGGATCGAATTTCGCTTTCCGCCCACGGCCTTCTGGCAGGCACACAGCGCCGCCCCCGATACCTACACGCGGATTGCGCGCGACTGGCTTAGTGCGGTCGGCTCCGATTCCGACGCTGAGCAGCAATCCCAGCACGTCGCGTGGGACCTCTATGGCGGCGTGGGGCTCTTCGCACCCGCGTTGGCAGAATCAACTGCACCGCAGGGCGAGGCGACCGTGTATTCCGTGGACTACTCGCCGGCCGCTGCACGCGCGACGTCCGGCCTCGAGGCTGTCGAGGGATTGGACGTGAAGTTCCGCACCGCGAAGGTGGAACAGGTGGCAGCGCAGCTGCCGCACCCGGATGCGGTCATCTTGGACCCACCGCGCACCGGCGCCGGGCGCGACGTCGTCGCTGCTATCGCGCAAGCACACCCGCTCCGCGTCATGCACGTGGGCTGCGACCCTGCCACGTTTGCCCGGGATCTGTCCTCTTGGGCCGAGCACGGATACTGCCTCGAGAGGCTGGCCATGGTCAACGCCTTCCCGGGAACCCATCACTTCGAGACCCTCGCTCTGCTGGTTCCTTCCACCTAGCCGGCCGGGCACTGTGGA
This sequence comes from Corynebacterium axilliensis, assembly GCF_046097495.1. NCBI lineage: Bacteria > Bacillati > Actinomycetota > Actinomycetes > Mycobacteriales > Corynebacteriaceae > Corynebacterium > Corynebacterium axilliensis. The sequence continues at coordinate 752,390 of NZ_CP175768.1, read as the reverse complement.
TGTGGACAGATAAACAAGAATTGCCGTGTCGGGCTCAGAAGCGGGTACGGTGGTAAGGAACAACACTATCGATGAAGGGGTTGAAGGCAGCTCTATGAGCATTCTGGATTCCATCGAATCGCCGGGCAATCTCAAGGCCCTGAGCAAGACGCAGCTAGTGGAACTAGCAGGAGAGATTCGCCAACGGCTGATTGAGAAGGTCTCCGCCACCGGCGGCCACCTGGGGCCGAACCTGGGCGTAGTCGAGCTCACGGTGGCGCTGCACCGCGTGTTCAATTCCCCGCGTGACCCCATCGTTTTCGACACGTCCCATCAGTCTTACGTGCACAAGATGCTCACCGGTCGCGCGGACCAGTTCGACACGCTGCGCCAGAAGGACGGCCTTTCCGGGTACACCGACCGCGCCGAGTCCGAGCACGATTGGACGGAATCCTCGCACGCCTCCGCGGCGCTGTCCACGGCGGATGGACTTTCCAAGGCCTTCAAGATCCGCGGCGAGTCTCACCGCAACGCCATTGCCATCGTGGGCGATGGCGCGCTGACGGGCGGTATGTGCTGGGAGGCGCTCAATAACATTTCGGCGGACCAGGACCGCAACGTCGTCATCGTGGTCAACGATAATGGCCGTTCCTATTCGCCCACCATCGGCGGCCTGTCCGAAAATTTGGGCCGGATTCGCGCCCAGCACGGCTACGACGAGTTCATGGAGCTGGGAAAGAAGCGCCTGAAGTCCATGGGCTGGGTGGGCGAGCGCACCTTCGACGCACTGCATGCCATGAAGGAGGGCGTAAAGTCCACCGTCATGCCGACGGAAATGTTCCCCGAACTCGGCATCAAGTACATCGGGCCCATCAACGGCCATGACGTGGATTCCCTGGTCCGGGCGCTGAGCTATGCCCGGGATTACGACGGGCCCATCATCGTGCACACCGTGACTGAAAAGGGCCACGGTTTTGCCCCGGCCGTCAACGAGCCGAAGGACCAGATGCACTCCACCGGTGCCATCGACCCGGTCACCGGCGTGTCCAAGGGCGAAAAGCAGCCGGGCTGGACCGCGGCATTTTCGGAGGAACTTATCAAGGCCGGCGGTGAGCGCGAGGACATCGTGGCCATTACCGCGGCGATGGCGGGGCCGACTGGCCTGGCGCCGTTCCAGGAGAAGTTCCCGGAGCGGTTCTTTGACGTTGGCATTGCTGAGCAGCACGCTATGACCTCGGCATCCGGCCTCGCCTTGGCCGGCATGCACCCGGTGGTCGCCATCTACTCGACGTTCCTCAACCGCGCCGTCGACCAGGTGATCATGGACATCGCGCTCCTCAAGCTGCCGGTGACCATCGTGCTGGATCGCGCGGGTGTCACTGGCTCCGACGGCCCCTCCCACAACGGCGTGTGGGACATGGCTCTGATGAGCATCGTCCCGGGCATCCGCATTGCCGCGCCGCGCGACGGGGCTCGCCTGCGCGAGCTCTTCAACGAAGCCATCGCCATCGAGGACGGCCCCACCGTGGTGCGCTTCCCCAAGGGCAACCTGCTGGAGGACACAGAGGCGCTAACCCGGTTGGACGATGGCGTGGATATCCTCCACTACTCCGATTCCTCCGCGGAGGAGTCCGATGGGGCGGAGGCTGCGAACGCTACAAACACTGTTGACGACGCTACCGATGTCCTGATCGTCGCCGTAGGCGCAATGAGCACCCGCTCGCTGGGTGCCGCGGAGCTGCTGGAGGCCCAGGGCTTCAACGTCACCGTGGTGGACCCGCGGTGGCCGGTGCCGGTGCCGCAGTCCCTCGTGGCGCTGGCCGCGGACCACGACCTGGTGGTCACGGTAGAGGATGGACTACTGCGCGGAGGTGTGGGCTCCATGGTGGCGGAGGCACTGGATGCTGCCGACGTCGATACGCCGGTGCACCGCCTCGGCGTTCCGGGCTGCTTCCCGAAGCACGCCAGCCGCGGCGAGGTGCTCGAGGAATTCGGGCTTACCCCGCAGGGCATTGCGCAGTCCGTAGAGGAGTGGGTGGCCGCCCGCGAGGCTTAGCGGTGGCGGGCCGAGAGGGCGCTGGCAAGCAACGGCGTTGCCAGCTCTATCTGCCACTCGCGCGCGCCCTGGGCGGCTAGGAAATTCGGAATGTCTGCCGTCGTGGCGATGTGACCGGCGACGTCGGCGCCGTGCCGCATCGGGGTGCCTAATGCCGCCCACATGGTGAGGCGGATGAGGCTGGGCTTGAGAATGAGCTCATCGTTGATGCCCAGTTCCTCGCTGAGCTCCGTAAAGTCCGCGCGCACGTCCTGGTAGAGCTCCCACACCTGCGGGTGTTCCTTCGCCACTACTGACTTGGAGGGCATCGGCCGCGGGGTGTGCTGCGGCTTGGGCCAACTAGCGGCGGGAGATTCGGTGGCGTGCGTGACCGCGTCGAGCCACTGCAGTGTCGCACCCGCGCGACGCCGGGGAAAGCCCTTGATCTTGTTGATCTCGTGCGGCGTGCGGGGCAGGCGGCGGGCAATCTCCACCAGCACTCGGTGGGGAAGGATGCGGTTAGGCGCGATATCGCGGGACCGCGCGATGGATTCCCGGCGCTGCCACAACTCGCGGGCAACCGCGAGCTGTTCGCGCGAGCGCAGCGACGACACGCCCTTGACATCGCGCCACGACCGCTGCGCGGGCGCGGTGATGTCGGCGTGCTCAGCCATGATGTGGTCGAACTCCTCGAGCGCCCAGTCCAGCTTCTCTTCCTCCGCGAGGATATCCCGCAGGGTCATGGCGAGCTCGTTGAGCAGTTCTACATCGAGCGCGGCGTAGTTGCGCCACTGGCGGGGCAGAGGGATCTGGGACCAGTCGGAATCGCCATAGCCCTTTTCCAATTCGACGTCGAAAAGCTCCAGCACCATCGCGCCCAGGTTCGGGTGGGGGTAGCCGGCGAAGCGGGCCGCGAGCTCCGTATCGAAAAGCGCGCCAGGGTAAAGACCCAGCCAGGCCAGACAAGGAAGATCCGACGGCGCGGCGTGGACAACCCACTCCTGGCCATTGAGCACAGGGGCGAGGGCGGCGCGAAACTCCGCGCGGTGGTGCTCTGGAGCAAGAAGCACCGTTCCGGCCTCAGCCCGACGGATCTGCACGAGGAAAGCACGGTCGTCGTAGCGGTAGGCGGAGGCGCGCTCGGTGTCGATGGCGAACGGGCCCGACCCGGCGGCGAGCCGCTGCGCCGCAGCGTGGAACTCGCGCGGGGTGGACAGGACCTTCGGGGTGCCTTCGAGAGGAACCTGACGCAACTCGGTCATGGCAGCCGCGTGTCCTTAGCGGCCGAGCTCGGCCACGCCCTCCGGCGGGAGACCGGCGACGTGGGCCAGAACCTGCGCAAAGGCCTCGACGTGCGGGGCCAGGTCAAGGCCCTCGGCGGTCCAGGAAGCGCGCATTTCCAGCTGATAGGCGCGCGGCGGTCCGCCAATCTCGCCGTAGCGCACAGACGCCGTGGAGGTGACGGTGCCGCCCAGGTTGGTGTGGGTAGCCTCGCGCAGGTCGAGGGACTCAGTAAGCCACTCCCAGGCAACGTCCGGAAGCAGCGGGTCGCCCGCCACGGCGTCGTCCAAGTCTGCCTGAATGTAGGCCACCAAGCGCATGGCGCCCTCCCAGGCTTCTTCTGCGCCCGGGTCGTGCAGGAGGATGAGGCGGCCGAAGGCGTCGCCCTCAGAATCGGTAGGGATGGAGTCGGCGTCCGAGTCGTTGCCGCGGGCGACCTCGAGGCCGACGGCGTGGCTAAACGGGGCCAGGCGCTGCGGCGGGCGGATGGTGCCCAGCGTGATTTCCGGGCGCAGCTGCGCGGCGTGGAGGGTGTCGACCGCTTCATTGAAGGCGGCCGGCGTGGTCTGCTCCGTGGTTTCGGTCGAAGCGTCGGCGGCGGCGCGGGCGTGCAGGGGAGTCGGTGCCCCTGCCTGGCTGCGCGAAGATACGTCGGAATTGCTCACGGGGATCAACGTATTAGTTTCGCGGGCGCGGCGGGCGAAGGCGCGCCGTGTCCGGCAGGGGTTGAGGCAGTAGCGCACCCGGCGGTGTACAACTTATGATGGATAAGTCATTTGATGGAATCACATGAGGAGAAATGCATGTCGAAGGTCAACTTCACTGAGCTCAACCAGAAGCAGCAGTACTCGCAGCACGCGGTGTTCAAAGTCGTCCCGGGCGCACTGGGCACGGAACGCGCAGAGACCATCGCCCAGGCGCAGAAGTTCTTCGCCGATTTAGCTGAGGCCGGCACCGTGACCGTGCGCGGCATCTATGACCTCTCCGGCATGCGGGACTCCGCGGATTTCATGATCTGGTGGCACGCGGAGGAGTTTGCTGACATTCAGAAGGCCTTCGCGGACTTCCGCCGCGAAACGGTGCTGGGGCAAGTCTCCGAGGTGACGTGGGTGGGCAACGCCCTCCACCGCCCGGCGGAGTTTAACAAGTCCCACCTGCCATCCTTCATCATGGGAGAGGAGCCGGGGGAGTGGATCTCGGTCTACCCGTTCGTGCGCTCCTATGACTGGTACACCATGGATGAGGAAAAGCGTCGCCGCATCCTCATGGAGCACGGCATGAAGGCTCGTGACTATGCCGACGTGCGTGCCAACACCGTACCGGCCTTCGCTCTCGGTGACTATGAGTGGATCCTCGCCTTTGAGGCGCCGGAGCTGCACCGCATTGTGGACCTGATGTACCTCATGCGCTACACGGAGGCCCGTCACCACGTGCGCGAGGAGATTCCGTTCCACACGGGCCGTCGCGTCAAGGACGTGGTGGAGCTCATCAACGTGCTGCCCTAAGGCACAAGGGATAGAGAGCCGGGAGGAGGAACTAGCCTTCGACCGGCTTTTCTTCTAGGTTGAGACAGAATCGAGTTGATGCAGTAGCGCAGGTCAGTCGGGGTATCGTAGCCCTCGCCCTCGAAGACGTGGCCCAGGTGCGACTCGCAATTGGCGCAGAGCACCTCGACGCGGCGCATGCCCAGGGAATTGTCCTCGCGCTCGATGACGGTATCGCCGGCCAGCGGGGAGAAAAAGGAGGGCCAGCCGCAGTGGGATTCGAACTTCTCCGTGGAGCGGAATAGCTCCGCCCCGCAGGCCTTGCACGAGTAGACACCCTCAGTAGTGGTGTTGGTGTACTCGCCCACGTGCGGCGGCTCCGTGCCGGCTTCCCGCAGCACGTAGTATTCCTCGGCGCTGAGGCGCTGGCGCCATTCGGTATCTGCGATGAGCTTGAAATCGGTCATGCCGGGAGTTTATCGCTCTGGGCCGAGGGTGTGCCAGCACCGCGGGTGTTTGTCCACCAGCCGAACACGGAGGCGGTGGTGACCACGATGAGTAGTGACCAGCCAATAGTGGCAATGAAGACGAACATCCAGTGCGCGGCCGTGGGCATGCTGGTCGACGTCCACTCGAGCGGCGCCAAGAATAAAAATGCCGCGAGCCATGCGCCCCACGTGTGAAAAACGGAACGCTTCAGCAGCACCGTAAACATCATGGGGAACAGCCACATGGAGTAGTACTGCTGGCCCAGGGAAGACAGGAAGAAGACACCGGCCATGATGATGCCGGTGGTAGTCAACGCCCAGAACGCCGGCTCCGAGTCGCGCCAGTGCATAAGCCCCAGGATTGCCGCTGCGGTCAGCGCCGCGAAGAGCAACCAGATGGGGTAATACAGCGCGCCTGACAGGTCGAAGTAGGCGCGCACGCCCGGCCAGGCGGCGTTGGCGTAGTCACGGGTAGTGGCGAGGTAAGGGAGCAATTCGGCGCGGTAGCCGCTCACGCCAGGCACGAGTGGCCACGCGGCAAGATTGGCCAGCACGGGAACAGTGATGCCGAGGCCCACCGTCCACCAACGCTTGCGCACGACCGCCAAGAACAGCAGGGGCGCGAACTGTGGCTTGACCAAGATGGCCAGTCCGATACAGAGTCCAGCGGCCCAGCCATACCTATCCAGCAGGACAAGGAAAGCCACCATGGCCAGGAGTAGTAGGCCGTTGATGTTGGTAAAGACCAGCGTGTTGACTACGGATTCGGTGACGAAGGCGGCGGCGATGCTCACCGGCCATACCGGCCCGCGCAGGCTGTGCCCCACATAGCGCGTCAGGAGCGCCAGGGCTGCGATAATTGCGGCGGCGTTGGCAAAGATGAACGCGAGGCGCGCGTGCTCTTCAGAGACGACACCCATGGGGGAGAGCAGGACTGTTGCGCCCGGGTTGTAAAGGTAGAGTGGCTCCACAAAGGAGTAGTTCTGCTCGTAGACCGCAGTGCCCTCCCATAAGTTCCGGACAGCGCGGTAGACGGTGCCGAAGTCATCCGTCACAGTGCCATTGACCGCTAGGACGAAGACGCGGTGGAGAACAAGCAGAACTGCCGCGGGCCACGCGGCAGCGGTCCACAGGCGGGCGGGGTTCGCGTAGTTGGGAGCCGGAGAAGTCACGGCAGAAGAGTTTACGGGGTGGACATGCGCCGGTAGCGCAGAAACACCGTGTTGTCGACGGGCGTGACGTTCTCCAGCTCAAGGCGCAGTACCGGCGAAGTGGCATCGCCGTCAACGATGGGGCGTTCCACGGACGGGGAGAGGTGGGGATCGACGGTGAGGTAGAGCTGATCTACCAGCCCGGCGGCGATGAACGCCGAATAGACCGAGGGACCGCCCTCGCAGGAAATACGGGTGGCGCCGCGTGCGCGTAGGGCCGCGATGGCCTCGGTAACGGTACCCGACCCCGTGCTTACGAGCTCGGCTCCGGCGGCGGCGAGCCGGGCGGCCTCGGGCGAATCCATCCTCTCTGCCGGGGTGAGTACGAGGGGGCCAGCGGCGATGAAGTCCTCGAATCCGGCAAAGTCGAGGGAGTGGCTAAACACGGCGAGACGCGTGCTTGTCGACGCCTGATAGTCTTCCGCCTTCACCGTTGCCGATCCCACCACGGCCACATCCGCCCACTCGCGCAGCGCCGCGAAAAGCTGGCCGTCCGCCTCATTTCCCATGGCGTCCGACGTGCCGTCAATGGTGGCGGAGCCGTGCAGTGTGCTCACGGCGATGAGCCGGATACCTTCGCGGTCTGGGCCCAGAAGTGTCGATGTAAGACTTGCCCTATCGTGTGTGTTCCGAGAGTCCGTCATGGCCTTACAGCATACGGAACAATGGGCTTAAGGGACATTTCGTGTGGATAAATCGATGTGGATTCCCCGGGCAGCCTGGGGTAATGCGGTGATCTTGATTTTGAACTGGTTCCAACAGCCCGATCTGAGAAATCAACACCGGATAGTCCTAGGTCTGTGGTAGGAGGACTGCTGGCGGTGCGGTAAGGCCAATTCCTATGGCTAAAAGGAATCGGCCGTCGTGTGACATGTGCGGCCACGGACTGGTGAAGAACGGCAAAACCGCGGCAGGAACCCAACGCTGGCTATGCCCTCAGTGCAACGCATCATCGGTTAATACCCGGGTGCACACCAGCGAGATTCGGCACTTCAAAATCTTTATTGACTGGATTCTTTCCGGGGAATCCGCAGACCATTTAGCCACACGGCTTGGCGTAACAAGGCGCACGTTAACCCGGTGGTTCAAGATGCTGTGGTTTATCACCGTGCCAACCGCTACAGACCCCTATCGTGTCTATGACCAGGTCTTTATCGACGGCACCTACTTTCACAAGAAATGCCTGCTTGTAGCCTGCACCGATACACACGTCATCGCCTGGCATTGGTGCTTGCGGGAGACCTCATACGAGTACTTAAAACTGCTCGACAAAATCGCTCAACCACTCGTTGTCACCACCGACGGGGCAGGCGGAGCGCTCAAGGCGCTGCGCACTAAATGGCCCGACGTGAAAATCCAGCGCTGCCTAGTCCACGTCCAACGCAACACCTTTGCCGACATCAGCCGCAACCCGATTCACCCAGCCCATAAAGCAATCCGGAAGCTGGGCTACATGCTCGTCCAGGTACACAGCCTTGAGGACGCTGCACGGTTTACAGCTGCAGTCCACCACACCCGCATCACCTTTGGTGATTGGCTTAAACAGCGCACCTATCGCAGCACGGTACCTGCAGGCCAAGTACCGAAATGGGTCAGCCCCAACCAGAAATGGTGGTACACCCACCGCAACGCCCGCAGGGCTCTAAAGCGCTTAGAAAAGCTCCTCCACGAAGAACAGCTATTTGCCTTTCTCACCCCGCCTGAAGGTGTCACACACGATTTAAAAGCCACTACAAACCTGCTGGAAGGTGGCATCAACAAACAGCTCAAAGACTTAGCCGGAAACCATCGTGGCATGTTCGATGAGCATCAGCGCATCACCATGGACTGGTGGCTCTACACTCACACCGAAGACCCGGTAGCGCCGCTGGAGTTAGCCAAGCAACAAGACTTCGGACGCCAAGGAGAAAAGACAGCACGCGCGGCCTGGGCAAAAGAGCAACTTAAACGACGCGGCCACCCAGACGGGCGACCTGCCACATACGACACCGGCATCGACAACGAATGGAACCCCAGCTTAGGCATAAGAAAAGGCTGGGCCGGACGCTCCTAAATCCACACGAAATGTCCCTTAACGCGACACGCTGCAAATCCACACGAAATGTCCCTTAAGCCGAACAATGGACGGTAGCGGACAGGAACGAGCAGCAACGAGCGGTGCAGCGGAAAACGACAAAAGCCGCAGCAAAGGCTGCGGCTTTCAGTATGTCTTTCTGGTGGTCCTAGCTGGGATTGAACCAGCGACCTTTCCGGTGTGAACGGAACGCTCTCCCACTGAGCTATAGAACCTCACTACACACAACATTTGTTATGTCTCAATGTTGCATCGTGTTGCATCGTGGTGCACGACTTAACGTACACCGCAGGTGTGTATCTCCATAATCGCCCAGCTCACTCGCGCTTTCGTGCGGGGGAGCCGGAAAGGCGGTGGTGTGCCGCTCTGGTGTTGTGTCATGTAACAGCTGGTGTTGTGTCATGTAACAAAACTCGTGTGGCACAAGTGCGGGTGCAAGGACGGCACAGGGGCGGTGCAGGGACGGCGCAATGACATCGATGTAATCCCAAGGCGTGTGTGGAGATGTTGATTCACGCTGTGGGCTGCGGATTTGGAAACTTCGGCGGTGCGCGATAATGTTTCTACTCGCACCACGGCATTCCCGCCGGAACAGTGCAATGCGGATGTAGCGCAGTTGGTAGCGCATCACCTTGCCAAGGTGAGGGTCGCGAGTTCGAGTCTCGTCATCCGCTCCAAGACTTCCACTTTGGTGGAGGGCCTTGACAACTAGATAAGCGCGATTAGCTCAGTGGGAGAGCGCTTCCCTGACACGGAAGAGGTCACTGGTTCAATCCCAGTATCGCGCACACGGACTTTTTAGTCCTAGAAAACCGGGCCTGGTTTTCGAATGCGGATGTAGCGCAGTTGGTAGCGCATCACCTTGCCAAGGTGAGGGTCGCGAGTTCGAGTCTCGTCATCCGCTCCAGCACATGTAGTGTGTGAGGCGGTATCGCCACGGTGGAATGGCCGAGTGGTGAGGCAACGGTCTGCAAAACCGTGCACACGGGTTCGATTCCCGTTTCCACCTCAAAAAGTTGGCACCCACAAAGGGTGCTGCAAGCGCGTTTAGCTCAGCGGGAGAGCGCTTCCCTGACACGGAAGAGGTCACTGGTTCAATCCCAGTATCGCGCACAGGGTTTCTTCACGGAAACCCGTGACGAGCTACGGCTTGTCACGCGGATGTAGCGCAGTTGGTAGCGCATCACCTTGCCAAGGTGAGGGTCGCGAGTTCGAGTCTCGTCATCCGCTCCATGTACGCAAGGCGTCTTCCCTTTTTCTGGGGAAGGCGCCTTGTGTGTTTTGTGTGCTTCATTCACCGTGGGGTGAAACACATTTTCAACAATTGGGGGCTGTGGGGGAACTTTCCATGCGGATGCCGCGACTACTTCATAACCGCGCATCCCGCGCGGGACAAAGAATTAGCTAGCGCTTAAACCCCAGCGATACGATGGTGGGGTTATAAGACGCGATTGAGTTTCAAGGAGTCGCCCTCACTATGCAGCTGCGCCAGGTCACCACCGCATTCGCCGCCGGAGCTACCGGTCTCATGATTGCCATGTCTGCGCCACTGGCTCTGGCGCACGACTCCGTGGTGGGCGGAAATGTGGTCAGTGACGCTCCGCTGGAGGAGTTCCCGCGGGAGATCACCCTGGAGTTCTCCGGCATCCCGAAGGAGACCTTTAACACCTTCGCCGTGAGCGACCAGGACAGCGGTAAGGTGCTGTTCGACGGCACGCCGACTATCGACGGCCGCGACCTCACCGTAGAGGTGCCCCAGGACGTGCAGCCGGGCGCCGGCGACTATCAGGTGGGATTCCGCATCACCTCCTCCGATGGTCATTCCACCGTCGGTTCCGTGGAGTTCAGCGTGGCAGGCGGCGAGGACACGGACGGCGCTTCCGATTCTGAAGGAGCCGGAGGCGCCGACGATACCGCCGCCGATTCGGATGCTTCCAGCTCCGATGGCGTCCTCGACTCGCTGCCCACCGCGGCGAAGTGGATCATCGGGATTGGCGCCGTGCTCGTGATTGCGGCAGTGGTTGTTGCATTCGGTGCCAAGACTCGCCGCGCTAACGGCGAAGAATAGAACTGCTCTCGCTCCCTCAGTTTCACCACCTAGAGATTCATCACCTAGAGATTCACCACCAAGAGAAAGGCATATTTCATGCTGAACACCCGTTTTGTACTCCTCTCCACGGTCTCCACCATTACGGCCGCCAGCCTGGCATTGGCGGGCTGCTCGAACAGTGAGGAAGACTCCGCCGGTAACCCGGGCGCTACGAGCACGGCGGCGGCCGCCTCGTCTGCTGCGGAGAAGGACGCGGGGGCGTCGTCAAGCGCGTCGGCGTCTGAGTCCGGGGAAGAGTCACCGTCCGCCGCAGGACCCATCGTCTTCGAGGACGGCGTGGTGCGCGCCATGGAGGAGGACTCCGACATGACCTCCGTATTCGGTACGCTGCGCAACACCAGCGACAAGGACGTGCACGTCATCGGCTTCACCTCCTCTATTGAGGCAAAGAGCTACCAGATCCACGAGGTGGTGGACGGCGTCATGCAGGAAAAGCAGGACGGCTTCGACATCCCCGCCGGCGGCGAGGTGGAGCTGGCCCCGGGAGGATACCACTTCATGCTCATGGGGGTTTCCGATCCCATCCTGGCGGGCGAATCGACTGACGTGACCCTGCTGCTCGACGGCGGTACCACCGCGCGCCTCGGCGACATTCCGGTGCGCTCCATGGGCGCTGGCTCGGAGAGCTATGGCGATATGGGGGACATGAAGGATATGGGGGACATGGCCGATATGGATCATGCTGATCACGCCGACCATTCCGAGCATTCCGATCATTCTGATAACTAGAGAGGACGCGTTGCAATGAGCGAGTTCGCCAATCCTGTGAGCCGGCGGGGAGTGCTCGCCGGGGGAGTGATGGTGGCCGGTGGTGCCGCGCTGGCTGGGTGCGCGAAGGCTGAAAAATCCATCGCCGCCGAGGATTCTGACAGCACTGGCTCCACTGGTCCTACTGGGGCAGAGGAGACGATGGGCAGTGACATCGTGGCCTTTGACGGCGAGCACCAAGCCGGCATCCAGACCCCGGTCCAAGCGCACGTAGAGCTGGTTGGGTTTAATCTCAAGAAGGGCACCACCGCGCGCGGCGCGCGAGCGCTCATGCGGCTGTGGACGGAGGATGCGCGGCGCCTGTGCACCGGCGAGGCACCACTGGGCAGCCTTGAGCCCGAGCTCGCCGTGACCCCGGCGAACCTCACCGTGACCTGCGGATGGGGAGAAGGCTTCTTCCAGGCAGTGGGTGCCGATAAGCCTGAGTGGCTTGGGGACGTGCGCGCCTTCGAGCACGATGATCTGCACGAAGAATGGGGACAGACGGACCTGGTCCTGCAGATCTGCAGCGACGAGCCGCTGACCGCCGCCCACGTGCTGCGGCACATGACGCGCGCCGGCGCAGATTACGCCGAGGTGGCGTGGGTGCAACAGGGCTTTAGCCACGCCTACGGTTCCGCGCCGAAGGGCACTACTGCGCGCAACCTTTTTGGCCAAAAGGACGGCACCGTCAACCCGCGCAGCGACGACGACTTTGCGGAGCAGGTATGGATTGACGGCGGAAAGTTTGCCGGCGGTAGCGCCATGGTGGTCCGCCGCATCCACATGAACCTGGACACGTGGGAGGAGCTGGACCGCACCGCCCGGGAAACCGCCACCGGCCGGACCCTCGACACGGGCGCGCCGCTGGGAGCCAAGGATGAGTTCGACCCGGTTGACCTGGATGCGCGCGACGAGTTTGGCCTCAAGGCCATTGATGCCGATTCCCACGTGGCCCGCGCGCACCCGCCGGCAGACCACCCAGAGCAGAAAATCCTGCGCCGGCCCTTCAACTTCAACCTGCCGCCGACTGCGGAGACCACCGCGCGCGGAGAGCTCAGCAACGCCGGACAGATCTTTATCTGCTACCAAAAGGACCCCACGAAGCAGTTTGAGCCCATCCAGGCCCGACTGGACGAATCGGATCGTCTCAATACCTGGATCAGCCACATCGGCTCCGCCATGTATTACGTGCCCGCCGGAACTGACGGGCAGACCTTCTGGGGCGAATCGCTACTGCGCAGTTAAGCGGGGTAGACTATGCCGCTGTAACTTTCTCGTTGAGTGCTGCTCGGCCAGGTATGTCGAGCGGCGCGTGAGCGCAAAAGGAGCGCACCAAGTCATGGCGGAAATGATTCCAGCAGTCCCGGTCAACTACGAGCCGATCACGGTCCCGGCCGGTACTGCCGTGGGAGCAGCGATGCGCGAGCATGAGCTGCCGAACAAGGGCCCCGAAGCAGTCGTCGTCGTCCGCGGCGCCGACGGCACCCTCTACGACCTTTCCCACACCCCGGACACGGACGCCGAGTTCACTCCGGTGGCCGCCTGCGAGGAGGACGGCCGCGCCGTCATCCGCCACTCCTGCGGTCACGTCATGGCCCAGGCCGTGCAGGCCGAGTTCCCCGGCACCAAGCTGGGCATCGGCCCGGCCATCGAGAACGGCTTCTACTTCGACTTCCAGACCGCTGAGCCCTTCACGCCGGAGGACCTTAAGGCCATTGAGAAGCGCATGAAGAAGATCATCAAGGGCGGCCAGCGCTTCGAGCGCCACGTCTACGCCTCCCCGGAGGAGGCAGAGCAGGCGCTTGCCGACGAGCCGTTTAAGCTCGAGCTGGTCCAAGACAAGGGCAACGTGGACCCGGATTCCGACGAGGCTGCTGAGGTTGGCTCCGGCGATCTGACGCACTATGACAACATCAACCCGCGCACCGGCGAGGTGGAGTGGTTTGACCTCTGCCGCGGCCCGCACGTGCCGACCACCAAGTACATCCCGGCCTTCACGCTGACGCGTTCGTCTGCCGCCTACTGGCGCGGCGACCAGACCAAGGCTGGACTGCAGCGTATCTACGGCACGGCCTTTGAGTCCAAGGACGCGCTCGCTGCGTACCAGACCATGGTGGAGGAAGCCGAAAAGCGCGACCACCGTCGCCTCGGCGCCGAGCTGGATTCTGTTTTCCTTCCCGGATGAGATTGGCTCCGGCTTCCCGGTCTTCCACCCGAACGGCGCCACGGTGCGCATGGAGATGGAGGAGCACTCCCGCCGCCGCCACATCGCGGATGGCTACTCCTTCGTCTCCACCCCGCACCTGACCAAGGGCGACCTGTTCAAGAAGTCCGGCCACCTGGATTTCTACGCGGACGGCATGTTCCCGCCGATGCAGCTGGACGGCGAGTGGGATGAGGACGGCAACTGCACCAAGCAGCCGCAGGACTACTACGCCAAGCCGATGAACTGCCCGATGCACAACCTCATCTTCGCGTCCCGTGGTCGCTCCTACCGCGAGCTGCCGCTGCGACTCTTCGAGTTCGGCACCGTGTACCGCTACGAAAAGTCCGGCGTCATCCACGGCCTGACCCGCGCCCGCGGCTTTACCCAGGATGACTCCCACATTTACTGCACCCCGGAGCAGCTCGAGGAAGAGCTGACCAAGGTGCTGGAGTTCATCATCTCTTTGCTCAAGGACTACGGCCTGGATGACTTCTACCTGGAGCTGTCCACCAAGGATCCGAACAAGTACGTCGGCTCCGACGAGATTTGGGAGCGCTCCACCGCCATCCTCAAGTCCGTGGCGGAGAAGTCCGGTCTGGAACTGGTACCGGATCCGGCGGGCGCTGCCTTTTACGGCCCGAAGATTTCCGTCCAGGCACGCGATGCCATCGGCCGCACTTGGCAGATGTCCACCGTGCAGTTGGACTTCAACCTGCCGGAGCGCTTCGAGCTGGAGTACACGGCGTCGGATGGCACCAAGCAGCGCCCGATCATGATTCACCGCGCCCTGTTCGGCTCCATCGAGCGCTTCTTCGGCGTGCTGCTGGAGCATTACGCCGGCGCCTTCCCGGCTTGGCTGGCACCGCACCAGGTAGTGGGCATTCCGGTGGCGGATACGTTCGCCCCGCACCTGGAGAAGGTGTGCGCTGAGCTGCGTTCCCGCGGCCTGCGCGCGGACGTCGATACGTCCGATGACCGCATGCAGAAGAAGATCCGCAACCACACCACCGGCAAGGTCCCGTTCATGTTGCTGGCCGGCGAGCGCGACGTGGAAGCAGATGCTGTGTCCTTCCGCTTCCTTGACGGCACGCAGGTCAACGGCGTGCCGGTGGAGACCGCCATCAACGTCATCGAGGCCTGGGTGCGTGAGCGCAACAATGCGCAGCCGACCAAGGAGACCATCGAGGCCCGCGTGGCGGAATCCGCGTAAGGGCTTGCGCCAAGGACGAAGAGTAAAGGAACGCGACTACTAGTGGGAGAACCAGTGGGAGAGTACGTCGATACCGGCCTGGGAACCCCCGACCGCTTGGAGCGCCTCTGGGCGCCGTACCGCATGAGTTATATCAAGCGCGAGGGCGGAGCGGGCGATGTGCCGAAGAAGGCGCATAACCCGTTCGTGGAGATTCCGCAGATGACGGATGAGGAAGGCCTGATCGTCGCTCGCGGCGAGCTGGTCTACTGCGTGCTCAACCTGTACCCGTACAACGCCGGGCACATGATGGTGATCCCCTATCGTGAGGAATCCGAGCTGGAAAACCTCACCGAGGATGAGTCCCGTGAGCTCTTCCAGTTCGCCCAGGCCGCGATCCGTGTCCTCAAGAAGGTTTCGGGCCCAGACGCGGTGAATGCTGGCTTTAACCTGGGACGCGCCTCCGGAGGTTCTGTGGGTCAGCACCTCCACATGCATATCGTGCCGCGGTGGAGCGGAGACGCTAATTTCATGACTATTGTGGACGGCGTCAAGGTGCTGCCGCAGCTCCTCAAGGACACCCGCTCGCTGCTCGCACAGGGGTGGGCGGAGCTCGCAGCCGAGGGAATCATCGGAGGAGAAGCGCATGCTTAGTGTCCATGGGCGCAAGCCCGCCGCCGTGGTAGTGGTTCCGGTGGCCAAGCTCTTCCTCAAGATGGGCCTGACCCCAAACGTGGTGACCATCGTGGGAACGATCGTGACCATCGCTATTTCGGTCATCCTGATCCCGCTCAACCACCTGTTCGCCGCAGCTATTCTGTCAGGGCTGTTTGCAGCCTTCGACATGCTCGACGGCACGATGGCGCGCCTAACCACGGGCGGCTCGCAGTTTGGCGCCACTCTAGATGCTTCGTGTGATCGCATCACCGACGGCGCACTCTTCGCCGCTATTGCCTATTGGATGGTCTACGTCGATAACGCCAGCGCCTTAAATTTCGCTGCCTGCATGGTGGTGCTGGTTAGCTCCCAGGTCATCTCCTACGTCAAGGCGCGCGGTGAGGCCTCCGGATTTAAGATGGTCGGCGGATTGGTCGAGCGCCCCGAGCGCCTCATCGTGGGGCTAGGCGGCGTGGGCCTGGAGGGCCTCGGCGTGCCCTATGCCTTAGAGGTGGCGCTGTGGCTGCTGGCTGTGGGCTCGCTGTTTACTATTTATCAGCGCATGCGCCAGGCGGCGCGCCAAGACACCAAGGCTCGGTTCAAGAAGGACCTCTAGTTACCTTTCAGTTCTTTAGCCCCTGAAGTTCAAGGAGAACCACCGTGGCCCTGTTCGACCGCGAGCGCCTCATCGCCGCCGGCTACATTGCCTGCTGGAAGGTAGTGCGCTTCCTTCCACAGCCGGCGGCCGCGTGGCTCTTCGAGCGCGCCGCCGACTACGCCAGTGACCACGGGCGGGACATGGAGCAGCTGCGCAAAAACCTCTCCCGCGTGGTGGGTCCGGAGAACGTTACCCGGCAGCTGGTGCGGGATTCGATGCGCTCGTATCTGCGCTACTGGCTGGAGGCCTTCCGCCTTCCCGCTATCCATGCGGATCCGCAGCTGCAGCAGCGCCTGCTTGCGGGGCTGCGCGGCAAGGAGCACTCCGATGCGTCCATGGCTTCTGGGCGCGGGGTGATTTTCGCACTGCCGCACTCCGGCAACTGGGACATGGCGGGCGTGTTCTGTGTGGGCCACTACGGCGGGTTTACCACCGTGGCGGAGCGGTTGAAGCCGGAGGCGCTTTTCGACGCCTTCGTGGACTACCGCGAAAGCCTCGGCTTTACCGTCCTGCCGCTTACCGGTGGCAGCTCCCCGTTCCCGCGCCTGAAGGACACCCTGCAGCGCGGCGGCGTGGTGTGCTTGCTGGCTGAGCGCGACCTCACGCGCACGGGCGTGACCGTGGACCTCATGGGGGAGGAGGCGAATGTCGCCGCCGGCCCCGCCCAGTTGGCTATCGAGACCGGCGCTGCGCTGCACGTGGTGCACTCCTTCTTCGACGGCGACGGCTGGGGGCTGAGTGTGAGCCCCGAGGTGGAAGTCACCACCCTGCAGGAGACCTGCCAGCGCATGGCCGATGGTTTTGCGGAGAATATCCGCCAGCACCCGGAAGATTGGCACATGCTGCAGCCGCAGTGGAATGTCGACGTCGCGGCACGCCGCCAAGCCCGCGCGCAGAGTTCCCAGCGGGAAGAACGGTAGGTCTGCCTGTCATGCGCATCGGAATCATCTGCCCCTATTCCTTCGACGAGCCCGGCGGCGTGCAGGCCCACATCGTGGACCTCGCCACTGTCTTCATCGAGCAGGGCCACACCGTGGAAGTGCTCGGCCCAGCGGCGCGCGCCACCGAGGTCCCCAGTTTCGTGCGCAAGGGCGGGTGGGCCATCCCGATTACCTACAACGGCTCCGTGGCGCGCCTGGCCATTGGCCCCCACGTGGGGCGCATCATCAAGCGCTTCATCCGCGAGGGCGATTTCGACGTGCTGCATATCCACGAGCCGAACTCGCCGAGTTTCTCCATGGCCGCCCTGGCCTTGGCGCAGGGGCCCATCGTGGCCACCTACCACGCCTCGGCGTCAAGCTCCCTGGTGCTTACCCTTGCCAAGCCTTTCCTGCGCCCCTACCTGGAGAAGATCCGGGGTGGTATTGCGGTCTCCGAGATGGCGCGGCGCTGGCAGGTGGAGCAGCTGGGCGGAGACCCGGTGCTCATCCCCAACGGCGTCGATACCTCCGTTTACGCCCGCGAGCGCGCGGTGCATAGCGCTAGTGACGCTGCAGCGGAGGACAGGCCGGTGGAGATTGTGTTCTTGGGACGCTTGGATGAGCCGCGCAAGGGCCTGGACATCCTCTTAGAGGCGCTCACCCTCGTCCCAGAGAAGGTGCGGGTGACCGTCATGGGTGGCGGGCACCCGCGCAGCGTGCCCGGCGTGGACTTTGTGGGGCGCGTCAGTGATGCCGACAAGGCCGCCATCCTGGGCCGGGCAGACATCTACGTTGCACCCAACACGGGCGGCGAGAGCTTCGGTATCGTCCTGGTGGAGGCCATGGCGGCCGGCTGTGCGGTGGTGGCCTCTGACCTGGAGGCCTTCGCCGCGGTGTGCAACGTCGATTCGGAAACACCGGCGGGCCGGCTGTTCCGCACGGGCGACGCCACGGACTTGGCGCGCGTGCTTACAGACTTAGTCCAGGACCCGGGTCAGCGCGCAGCGTTGACCCAGGCGGGCACGAAGCGCGCCCGGGAATACGACTGGGACCACGTGGCCGCAGCTGTCATGCAGGTGTATGAGACTGTGGCGGATGGCACGAAGGTGCGGGTGGCGTAGATGGCCGTTGAGCTCGTTATCCTGTTCGCCATCCTGTTGGTGGTGGGGATGTGGGCGCTGTTTACCGCGCAGCGCCTGAATTCTCTGCACATCCGCACGGATGCGGCGCTGGCACAGCTGGAGGCCACCCTGGATCGCCGCGCTGCCGTGGTGAGCGCCTTGGAGCCCGAGCTGGAGCACGTGGCTGCCCGGGCTGAGTCCACGGAACTGGTGCAGGGGCACTTCGACGAGCGCACCAAGCGCGAGCGGGAGCTGTCGGCGGCGATTGCGCAGTGCTTCGGGTCGCGGCCGGCCTTGCTTGCCGACGCCGAAGGGCGCATCCACCTAGCCCACCGCTTCTACAACGAAGCGGTGAGCGATACCCGCGCGTTGCGCCTGCGCCCGGCTGTGAAACTATTGCGCCTGGGCGGCACGGCGAAGCTTCCGGAGTTCTTCGAGCTTAGTCAGATCGACTTGTAGTCAGCCGGAGCAGGCCGAGCCTGCTCAGCCTGGATGCGGTATTCGGCCCGGTGCCACAGGAGTGCTATGAGCACCATGGCGAGGATAAGGACGTTGCGCACAGCAAGGGCATAGACCGGAATCGGGTTGGCGCCCACATTGAGCCACAAGTAGTCATAGCCCCACGGGTAGATATAGGTGCCTAAGGCAGCAGCCAGCACGGTGAGGACAGCTAAGGCACGACGGTACCTGGTCGTCTGCGCGGCTACCCGGCGCTGCGCGCGCGTGCCGCGGGGGACCTCGGTGCGCAGCGCTACTGCGAGGATGGGCCCGATCCACACGATGTACTGGGTCGAAAACACCTTGTTGGTGGCAATGAGGAGCAGGATGGCGGCGACGAAGAAGACGGCCGTGGACCGCGGGTTCCAGCCGCCGCGCAGGAAGCGCGAGAGCGCAACACCCAGGGCCCACACCAAAGCTGCAGCCATCGCGATGGTGCTGATGGTGAGCGCGATACTTACACCGGGGCCGGAGATTTCAAAGCTTTTCGATGGCGCATAGTGCGCGTCCCAGCGCTGCGGATCGTAGTAGGCGCCCACCATGAAAACGGTCGCCGCCACCGATTCGATCTGCAGTCCGCGCTCGCCCTGGTAGCTGAGGGGAGACAGCAGGCGGTCCACCCCAGAAAACGCTGCTACGCCCGCGCAGAGGGCAAGGACTGCGGCGAAGTAGGCGCCGAGGCGCTGCCACGTGCCGCGCGCCGAGTACCGCCCCACCAGCCCGGCGGCGAGCACGCCCGGCCAGAGCTTCACCGTCGTGGCCCAGCCCAGCAGTGCCGCGGCGACGCGCGGGCGGGTGGCGAGTAGCGCGCCCGCGCCCGCAACGAGCAGCGCCGGATACAGGTCGAGGCGCCAGGCAAAGACATGGCCTGCCGCCGTGCCGAAGAAGATCCAGAACCACGCAGCAAAAAAGACCTCGGTGCGCCCGCGGTGCTGGCGCAGGAGGAGGGCGAGGAAGGTGGCGTCGGCAAGCAAGGTCATGACCGTAAAGCCCACGAAGTAGCGCTGCTCATGTGGGCCCGTCAGCCACGCCACGAGGACGCTGGGCCACGTGCCCGGCTGCGGGTACTCGGTCATGTCGGTGGGGTTAGTGCCATAGACCCCGTTGAAGTAGTAGTAGAGGTCACCCAGCGGGGTGGTCTTGCACAGCAACATGACCACCAGCAGCACTCGGGCGACGAGCCAGCCGGTCCAGACAGCGGGGAGACTAGCGAGTTTCTTCAATGGTGGATTCGACATCGACCGGCGGGCCCAGCATGAGCAGAACGCTAAAGACAATAGAGACCACGATGAGAGCGATGATGGCCGTGCGCACTGGGTGGCGCACCGACTGTGTCAGGACGGTGTCGAAGAGGCCGTGGGGCTCCGCGTCGTCGGTGAAGCGCCACGGTCCGCTGACCAGCCCGCGCTGTGACACCCATGCGGCGAACGGCAGGGCGGCGAACGGAATGACGGTGACCACCAGCCCCAGGATGCCCACGCCCACCGGCCAGCGGTTGTTGATCCACACCAGCGCGGTCATGAGCAGGAAGCAGAGGAAACCGAAGCCGTGGATGCCGCCCGCGGTAGGGGTCAGGGCCTCGGTCGTACCGGAGTACTTCAAGATCATGGACAGGATCAGCAGGGCCCAGGTGACCATCTCCAGGTAGGCGGCCACGCGGTGCACGCTGTGGGGGCTAGTGGAACTCATGCGGCATATACTACGCAACTCCCCGCGCTGGACCCGTGCGTGAGTAGGATAGTCGGGACGAGTGTGGCGTGCGCCATAGACATGCAGAGCATTGAGGAATGAGGAGCGGCAATGGCATCGGTGGCTCAAGCGATCGACATCGAGCAGGTAGGCACGGACGAGTTCCATGCCCCGGTGGTTCCCTCCCGCATCGAGCGCACCTTCGGCGGGCAGACTATGGCCCAGGCCCTGCGTGCGGCACAGCTCACGGTCGAGGACAAGCTCGCGCATTCGCTGCACTGCTACTTCGTGGGCCCCGGTGATTCGTCGAAACCTGTGAGCATCCGCGTCGAGCGCGTGCGCGACGGGCGTTCCTTCGCCACCCGGCACGCGCGCGTCTTTCAAGGCGAGCGCCTGCTCTTCGTCCTCATCGCCGGGTTTCACGCTGTGGGAGATACCGGACCACACCACCAGGACCCCATGCCGGAGGTCCCGGGGCCGGAAGCGTTGACCGAGAGACCCGCGGCCACGCGCATCATCCTCCAGGAATGGTCGGACTGGGACGTGCGCCTAGTTCCGGAGGAAGGACGCGACGACGTCGCCGCCGAAGCAACCGGCGCCGGGTTTCGCAACATCTGGTTCCGCAACACAGGGGACCTAGTGGCTAAAGCGCCGGACC
The DNA here is from genome assembly GCF_046097495.1 of Corynebacterium axilliensis. Lineage (NCBI taxonomy): Bacteria > Bacillati > Actinomycetota > Actinomycetes > Mycobacteriales > Corynebacteriaceae > Corynebacterium > Corynebacterium axilliensis. The sequence goes on along the minus strand of NZ_CP175768.1, from coordinate 731,382 downwards.
AGGCCCTCCACCAGGCGGCGCTGACCTACATGTCCGATATGACACTGCTGCGCACCGCGCTGCTGCCGCATCAGGGAGACAAGGTACAGCTGGCCAGCCTCGATCACTCCCTATGGTTCCTGCGCCCCGTGCGCGCGGACGAATGGATGCTGTATTCGCAGAGCTCGCCCTCCGCGCAGACCGGTACCGGCCTAGCACAGGGGAAAATCTATAATCAGCGCGGCGAGCTGCTCGCCGTGGCGATGCAGGAGGGGCTGACGCGAACCTTGCGCGAGGACGTCGGTGGCTCCACCGCTAATGGGAACTGGCAGAACGTCTAGCGCACCGGGGGAGGTGTCAGGGCGCGGAGGATGGGAAGTTTTTCGGGGTACCCCGTGTTAGGGGGAGTGCGTGGTGGCCGTATAATTGCCACCAGTTTCACACAGCCACTTCGAAAGGGATGACATGTCAGGCCACTCCAAATGGGCAACGACGAAGCACAAGAAGGCTGCCAACGACGCCAAGCGCGGCAAGGAATTTGCCAAGCTGATTAAGAACATCGAGGTTGCGGCCCGCACCGGCGGCGGCGACCCGGCGGCGAATCCCACCCTCGATGACATGATTAAGAAGGCCAAGAAGGCCTCCGTTCCGAACGACAACATTGAGCGTGCCCGCAAGCGCGGCTCCGGTGAAGAGGCCGGCGGCGCCGACTGGGAGACCATCATGTACGAGGGCTACGGCCCCAACGGCGTGGCCATGCTTATTGAGTGCCTGACGGACAACCGCAACCGCGCGGCTACCGACGTGCGCACGGCGATGTCCAAGAACGGCGGCAACCTGGGCGAGTCCGGCTCGGTGGCCTACATGTTCTCCCGCACCGGCCTGGTGATGGTGGAGAAGGGCGAGCTGAGCGAGGACGACGTCCTCCTCGCCGTCCTCGAGGCCGGTGCCGAGGAAGTCAACGACAACGGCGATAAGTTCGAGATCACCTGCGCCCCGGGCGATATCCCGGCCGTGCGCGAGGCCCTCGGTGAGGCCGATATCGAGGTCGACGACACCGATACCGACTTCCGCGCCTCCGTGGATGTCCCGCTGCAGGCAGCCGATGCCCGCAAGATCTTCCGCCTCATCGACGCGCTGGAGGATTCCGACGACGTCCAGAACGTCTACACCAACATGGACCTCTCCGACGAGGTCCTGGCTGAGCTCGACGAGGACTAGGCTCGACGAGGACTAGAGCTCAAGGCCGTCGAGGCCGTGGATAGTCACTGTCTCCGACAGCGGCGCGCGGCCAGGAGCGGTCTTAAACACCGGGCTGGTCTCATCCGCTACACCGAAGGTGATGGCGGTGACCAGCTTCTGCTCCTCGTCCACGCCGAGGAACTTCCGCACGGTGGGGGCCATGAGCGAAATCATGCCCTGGGGGACGCCGTGGTAGCCGTGGGCCTCCAAGGAGAGCAGGAAGTTCTCCGTGTACGTGCCCTGGTCAAAGGCCGCGCGGATGCGATCGCCCAGTGGCGGGATGAACAGCAAGGCGGCGTGGGGCGCGCCGAAGAAGCGCAGGTTCTCCCGAATGAACTCGGTGCGCGCTGCGGTATCTTCGCGGGCGATGCCGAGAAGGCCGTACATTTTTGCCGCGAGCTGCTGCGAGCGCTGCGGGTGCACACCCTGACCGTAGTCCGTGGTGAAATCCGGAGTGATGCCGTGGGAGTCGAAGTCCTCGATCATCGCGGCGCTGAGCTGGCGGAGGGTGTCGCCGCCGACGAGGTGGACGTTCCAGGGCTGCGTATTGGAGTTGGAGGGGGCCGATTGGGCGTCGACAAGCACCTGCTTAATGACCTCGGCCGGCAGTAGCTCCGGGAGGAAGGCGCGCGGCGAGTGGCGCGAGCGGATAAATTCAGAATAGTTAGTTGATGGCGTCATGCGCGCCACTATACGCATGTGGGGTGCTAGAACACATGTGTGTACACTAATCCTGTGTAGTGCTGCGGTTGGCAGCGTCGAACCTGGAGCGAAGGAGGCTGAGTGTGAACCTAGAAGGTTTGCGGGTGATGGGCATCGACCCAGGCCTGACGCGCTGTGGCCTCTCCGTTGTGCAAGCAGGGCGCGGACGAGCGGTGATCCCCATCGCGGTGGGCGTGGTGCGCACGCCGAGTGACAAGGAGCTGGGGGAGCGCCTGCAGCGGCTGTCTGTCGCCGTGCGCGAATGGATGGATGACTATCAGCCGCAGGTGGTGGCGCTCGAGCGCGTATTCGAACGCGGCGAGGTATCCACCGTGATGCAGACGGCGCACGCAGTGGGGGTACTTGTCCTCGCCGCCGCCGAGCGTGGAATCCCGGTGCACATGTACACCCCCTCCGAGGTCAAGAAGGCGGTCTCCGGCAACGGGCGCGCCGATAAGAAGCAGATGACGGCCATGATTACCCGTATTCTGGGCCTGAGCGAAGCCCCCAAGCCGGCCGATGCGGCCGATGCTCTGGCCTTGGCGGTGTGCCACTGCTGGCGGGCACCGGCGTTGGCGTGGGTCAACGGCAGTGATCCGAGCGCCGGCGTGGGGGCGGGCGCGCGCACCAGCGGCGTGCGGGGTACTTCGCCGCGTACGGCGTCGGTATCCACGCCGCGCCGCACGGGAACTGGGACAAAGTAGAGGAGTAGGAAGATGATTGCATCGCTGCGCGGAACCGTGCTCGATATTCAGCTCGACCACGTAGTACTTGAGTGTGCCGGGGTGGGCTACAAGGTCCTGGCCACGCCCAACACTCTGGGCAGCCTGCAGCGCGGGGAGGAAGCGTTTGTCATGACCACGCTCGTGGTCAAGGAAGACTCCATGACTCTCTTCGGGTTTACCAGCCCCGAGGACCGCGACATGTTCCACGTCCTGCAGACGGTGTCCGGTCTGGGTCCGAAGCTGGCGCTGGCGGCGTTGTCCGTCATGGGGGCTGGGGAGCTGGCGCAGGCGATCAGCGGGGAGGACGCCGCGCGCCTGCAGAAGATTCCGGGCGTGGGCAAGCGCATGGCGCAGCGCCTGGTACTAGAGCTCAAGGACAAGGTTGCGGCCTTTAGCGCCGAGCTTGGCGACGATTCAGCGCCCGCCCCCGCTGCCACCGGCCCCGTGGTCGACGACGTCGTGGAAGCGCTTATCGGCTTGGGTTTTACGGACAAGGCCGCACGTCCCGTCGTGGAGGCGGTGGCGGCGGAGCAGCCGGACGCGGCTACCCCTGTGGTGCTGCGCGCGGCGCTGAGCCAGCTGGGTGCGAAGAAGTAGGGGAGTACGAACCATGTCAGACGTAGAGCGCACGGAATTCTCGCTTCCCGAAGGTCTCGATGCCACCGCCCCGCCGTCCCGCAACCTCGACGTGGACGCCTCCGAGCAGCAGGGCGAGCACGACATTGAGCGCTCGCTGCGCCCGAAATCCCTGGATGAGTTCATTGGGCAGCCGAAGGTGCGAGAGCAGCTATCGCTGGTGCTCAACGGTGCGAAGAACCGCGGGGTAACCCCGGACCACGTGCTGCTGTCCGGCCCGCCGGGCCTGGGCAAGACGACGATGGCGATGATCATCTCGCAGGAGCTGGGGACCTCCCTGCGCATGACGTCTGGTCCGGCCCTGGAGCGCGCCGGCGATCTCGCGGCGATGTTGTCCAACCTCATGGAAGGCGACGTACTCTTCATCGACGAGATCCACCGCATCGCGCGCCCGGCGGAGGAGATGCTCTACATGGCGATGGAGGATTTCCGCATTGACGTCATCGTGGGCAAGGGCCCCGGCGCTACCTCCATTCCGCTGGAGATTCCGCCCTTTACTCTGGTGGGCGCGACCACCCGTGCCGGCATGCTCACCGGCCCGCTGCGGGACCGCTTCGGATTCACCGCCCAGATGGAGTATTACGACACTGCGGACCTCACGCAGGTCATTACCCGTGCGGCCACCATCCTCGACGTGGACATTGACCACGATGCTGCGGTGGAGATTGGTTCGCGCTCGCGCGGCACGCCGCGTATTGCGAACCGCCTGCTGCGGCGCGTGCGGGATTTCGCCGAGGTCAATGGCGACGGTCACATCGATCTGGCGGCGGCGCAAGGCGCGCTCGAGGTCTTCGACGTGGACGAGCGCGGGCTGGACCGTTTGGACCGGGCGGTCTTGGAGGCCCTCATCAAGGGGCACGGCGGCGGCCCGGTCGGCGTCAACACGCTGGCTATCGCAGTGGGAGAGGAGCCCTCCACCGTGGAGGAAGTGTGCGAACCCTACTTGGTGCGTGCGGGCATGATCTCCCGGACCGGCCGCGGGCGCGTGGCCACGGCAGCTGCGTGGCAGCACCTGGGCCTCGAACCGCCGGAGGGCGCCATCGGCGGCACCCTGTTCTAGCCCCGGGCAAGTGCGGGGCAACTAGCCCGGGGGATGGTCAGTCTGGCACACTGGCCTTCTATGAATGGTACGCAACTAATTCTGCTTCTCGTCCTCGCTCTCCTCGTTATCCTGCCTAGCTTCATGTCCATGCGCGCGCAGCGCAAGCGCCAGGCGCAGCTGAAGGAACTGCAGTCCTCCCTGGCGCCGGGCAAGGAGGTCATCACCGCCGGCGGCCTACACGGCACCGTGGTGGACACCCACGGTGAGCAGGTGGATCTGCGGGTCAAGGATGGCACCGTCATGACCTTCGACACCATGGCCATCGTGCGTTCTGCCGATGCGCCGGCCGGCGCTATCGGCCAGGCGGACGCCGCGGGCGAGAAGCCGCAGGCGGACGACGAGGATGAGCGTTTCCCCAAGCTGTAAATTTCGTTGCGCTCGTCACAGTGCGGGCGCCTTCCCTTAAGCCTGTTAAGGAAAACCTTGAGCCATGACGTACAGTGATGGATTGTGCTTTAGTCATGGTGCGCGCGGCGGCCTGCCGCGCGTTGTCGATCCAGCAGGGTTGCGCGTCATGGCTAGTGAGTTTTAGCCCTGTTCCTTACAACACAGGAGATCTTTGTGTCCGCATCGAAACGTGGCGGCGTATCCAACCGCCAACGGCAATGGCCCAAGCGGGCGATCGCGCTGTTTGCGCTCATCGTCATCGTTATTTATGCCCTCATCTTCTTGACCGGTAGCAAGTCGGCGTCGCCCAAGCTGGGTATTGACCTGCAGGGCGGTACCCGCGTCACCCTCGTGCCGCAGGGTGAGGAGCCAACCCAAGACCAGCTGCAGCAGGCGCGCACCATCCTGGAGCAGCGTGTCAACGGCATGGGTGTCTCGGGTTCGGAGGTCGTCATCAACGGCTCCACCCTGGTGATCACCGTGCCGGGTGAGGATGCCTCCCAGGCGCAGGCCGTGGGCCAGACCTCGCAGCTGCTCTTCCGCCCGGTGGGAGAGCAGCCGATGCCGGACGTGGCCAAGTTGGAGAAGACGGTCACGGACATGGCTAACCGCTGGGTGAAGTACGACATCATCTCTGCGGACCAGGCCAACCAGGCCCTGTCCAACATCCACGACGCCCTGAACCCGGAAAATGATCCGCAGGCGCAGGGAGAGGATGCCAAGAAGGACTCCGATAAGAAGAAGACCCCGGCGCCGAAGGTAAGTGAAAAGCCGATGGCGGAGCCGGCTAACTCTTTGGAGGAGACCGACCGCCGCAACGAAATCACCGAGGTCCTGCTCAAGGACCGCCAGTCGGAAGACCCGACCGTGCAGACCGCCGCACTGGGCCTGATGACCTGTGACGCGGAGTCTGACCAGCTGGCCGGCTCCGACGACCCGGCCAAGCCGCTCGTGGCGTGCGACTACTCCAACAAGCAGCCCTACATTCTGCAGCCGGCCCCGCTGCTCGACGGTATTAACGATCCCAACGGCACCCGCCTGACGGGTAACGAGATTGACACTAATTCCCCGATTCAGGGCGGCCTGAACCCGCAGACCGGCCAGATGGAGATCGGCTTCGCCTTCAAGACCGGCGACGGCCCCAACGGTTCCCAGACCTGGGCCACCTTGACCCAGGAGTACCTGCAGAAGCAGGTCGCCATCACCCTGGACTCCGCGGTTATCTCCGCGCCGGTCATCCAGGGCGCGACCCCGGTGGGCTCCGCAACGTCGATCACTGGTGACTTCAGCCAGGAAGAGGCACAGAGCCTGGCGAACAACCTGCGCTACGGCGCGCTCCCGCTGTCGTTTACCGGCTCCAACGGCGAGCCGGGCGGCACCGTCGAGACCGTTCCGCCGTCGCTGGGTAAGGCGGCGCTGAAGGCCGCACTCATCGCGGGCATCGTCGGCTTCATCTTGGTTGCCGCCTACTCCCTCTACTACTTCCGCGCGCTGGCGTGGGTATCCCTGTTCGTCCTCGTCGTCTCCGGCGTGCTGACCTACGGCGCACTGGTGCTGCTAGGCCGCTGGATCGGCTACTCGTTGGACCTGTCCGGTATGGCCGGTCTTGTCATCGGTATCGGTGCTACGGCTGACTCCTTCGTGGTCTACTACGAACGCATCAAGGACGAGTTGCTGGAAGGCCGCACGTTCCGCTCGGCCACGCGCACCGCGTGGGAGCGCTCGCGCTCCACCATCGTCACCGGTAACGCCGTGACACTGATCGGTGCCGTCATCGTCTACTTCCTCGCTATCGGCGAGGTCAAGGGCTTCGCCTTCACCATGGGCCTGACCACGGTCTTCGACCTGGTGGTGTCCTTCCTGGTTATGGCGCCCATCATGCAGCTCATCGGCGGCCGCCCGGTCTACGCCAAGCCGTCCATGAACGGCCTCGGCGGTATCTACAACCTGGTGGAGGAGCGCCGCGAGCGCGGCTACTATGCCAAGAAGGCAGACACTAAGGCCCCGAAGAAGGCGCCTGAGACGGCGCCGAAGGCGGCACAGAACACGTCCACCGAGCACAACACCGAGCAGGCAGCAACCGGCGTAGCCCGTCCGGTTTCCAGCACCAACACAGAAGCTGGCGACACGGCTGAAGCTGCCAAGGCTAAGGACGAGGAGAAGTAAACCATGGCTGTCGAGACCACTAAGCGCAAGATTTCCCGCATCGACCGCCTCTACGAAGACGAGGGCGGCTACAACTTCATTGGCAAGTCCAAGACGTGGTACACCATTACCGCGGTACTCGTCATCGCCGCCATCGCGGCCATCCTCATCCGCGGCTTTAACCTGTCCCTCGACTTCGAGGGCGGCACCAAGCTGAACATGCCGGCAGGGGACCTCTCTACCGAGCAGGTGGAGGAGACCTTCACCGAGGCCACCGGCGTCGAACCGGAACTGGTCCAGATCGTGGGCGCCGGCTCCTCCGAGACCCTGGAGGTCACCTCCGAGCGCCTCTCCCAGGAGCAGGTGGGTGCTGCCCGCCAGGCCATCTTTGAGAAGTTCCAGGTCAAGGACGAGAACGGCAAGGCCAGCCCGGACGCCATCGGTTCGTCCACGGTGTCGGAATCCTGGGGTTCCTCCATCACCAACCGCATGCTGCTGGCCATGCTGGTCTTCCTCGTCGTCGCCACCGTGTACGTGGCGGTGCGCCTCCAGCGCGACATGGCCTTTGCGGCCATCGTGGCGCTGATTATCGACGGCGTCGTGATCGCCGGCATCTACGCCCTCTTCGGCTTCGAGGTCTCCCCGGCCGTCATCATCGGTTTGCTCACCGTGCTGACCTTCTCGCTCTATGACTCCGTGATTGTCTTCGACAAGGTCGATGAAAACACCCGCGGGCTCGAAGGCCAGCGCAAGAAGAACTACGCCGAGCTCGCCAACTTGGCGGTGAACCAGACCGTGATGCGCTCGATTTCGACGTCCGTCATCTCGGCCCTGCCGATCATCGCCCTGTTCGTCATCGCCGTGTGGCTCATGGGCATCGGCACTCTGCGCGACTTGGCCCTCATCCAGTTCATTGGCGTGATTGAAGGTATCTTCTCCTCGCTGTTCTTGGCCACCCCGCTGCTGGTGAGCATCGCGAACCGTCGCAAGTCCGTGAAGAAGCACAACGCGGCAGTTGCTGCGTACCGCGAGAAGTCGCTCGGTGCGGTGGATGCCGCGGACGAGAACTCCGCAGAGGACGCCGAGGCTGCGGCCGAGACTGGTTCGCGGACGGTGGCCTCCCCGGCGTCGGCAAGCACGAGCAACCAGCACAGCGGCGCATCCTGGCGCCCCGGGCGCTAAGCCGATGCGCCGGACAGTAGCCGCGGCGGTAGTCGGTCTCGGGCTGGTCGCTACCGCCTGCACCTCCGCCGAGGAGGGGCCGGCTAAAGAGGACGAGCAACCAGACTTTGCCTTTCTCAGCGACGCGCGCCTGGCCACCAGCAACGCCGCGTCCGCCTGGGGAGAGGCCGTAGGCGCCGCCCAGCTAGCCAGCCGCGTCTACCCAGCGCTGTACCTGCCGGGACCGGCGGGCCAGATGATTCCCAACTCGGATCTGGCGCAGGTGGAATACTTCGAGCCCGACGACGCGCACCCAGGCGCCCACGTGGACGTCACCTTGACAGAGCAGGCGCGGTTCTCCGACGGCACCCCCGTCACCTGCGATGACTACCTGCTGTCCTACACGGCGGGCATCCTGCCCACAACGTTTGGCTCGCACATGCCGCTGGCTGGGGACATCGCCCAGCTCGAGTGCGCCCCGCAGGCCAAGCGCTTTAGCGTATGGTTCAACCCTGACGCAGGGGCGCGGTGGCGCCACCTCTTCGGCCCGGGCACGGTGCTGCCCGCCCATGCTGTTGCTCAGCGCGCGGGCCTGAGCGTGGAGGAGCTCAACGCCGCCCTGCACACCCAGGACCCGACGCAGCTGGGCGACGTCGCCAAGACTTGGCGCGAGGGCTTTTCCACTGAGCCGGGCCACTTCGACCCCGAGCTGCAGGTATCCTTCGGCCCGTACTCCATCGACCGGGTGGAGGACAGCGGGGCAGTGGTACTCAAGGCCAATCCGGAGTACTACGGCGACAAGCCGGAGCTGGAACAGATCGTGATGTGGCCCGATACGGCCGATGCAGACGCGTTGGTCGCCGCTGGAGAGCTGCGCGTGGCCGAAGCACCGGTGAAGTCCCCGGAGTGGGTAGACCGCAACGCGGAAGGCAACCCCTTCGAGATCACGTCTGCCGTGGGCGCCCTGACGGATACGCTGACTTTCTCTGACGCCGGCGTCTTTGCCCAGCCGTGGGCGCGACAGGCTTTCGCGGCCTGCGTGGACACGGCGGCGCTGGCGAAGGCCTCCTCTGAGGCTTCCGGCGTTGAGGTGCCGGCAGTATCGGTGCGCACGGTGCGCCATGACGACCCAGTGGCGGCCCAAGTCGCGGCGGCCGATGCCGCGCCTGCCGGGGCGGCGGAAGACCTCGGCGGAACCACGGTGGGCGTGGGCTACCTCGGGCCGAACCCCCGCCTTAAGAAGATGGTGGAACAGCTGCGCACCGCCTGCACGCCCGCCGGCATCACCGTGGAGGACCGCTCCGGGGAGGATGTTTCCCGCGGCCAGCTCGCCGCTGATCCGGCGACGGGCCTTCCGGGCATCGACATCTACTTAGGCCCGGTGGATCCCCTCAACGAGTACTCCGCGCCCGCGGCCAGCGTGAAGAATGCCAAGGCGCTCCGGGAGGAAGAGAAGAAGTTGTGGGAGGAGCTACCCTCCATCCCCGTTGCCGCACAGCCGCGCAATTTCGTGGTTGACCGCGCTGTTTCCGGCGTGGTGCCCTACACTGGGCCTGCGGGAATTGGCTGGAACTTGGAGCGCTGGAGCGCCACCCGCAGCACAAGCAACACTACTAACGCAGAAGCAAAGGAAGAGTCGTGAGCGAGATTTACGCCGCAGCAGCACAAGCGTTGAAGGACAAGGTGCGCCTGGTCCAGGACTTCCCGGAGGAGGGCATCCTCTTCGAGGACCTGACCCCGGTTCTGGCGGACGCGGAGTCCTTTACCGCTGTCGTCGACGGCCTGGCTGAGGCCTGCAAGGAGCTGGGCGCGGACATGGTCGGCGGCCTCGACGCGCGCGGTTTCCTGCTGGGCTCCGCCGTGGCCTACAAGCTGGGCATGGGCATCCTGGCCATCCGCAAGAAGGGTAAGCTGCCGCCGCCGGTGCTGACCCAGGAGTACGAGCTGGAGTACGGCAGTGCGGCGCTGGAGATCCCCAATAGTGGCATCGACATTAAGGGCAAGCGCATCGTGCTTGTCGACGATGTCCTGGCCACCGGCGGAACCCTCTACGGCGCGAAGATGCTCCTCGAGGCAGCCGGCGCGGAGGTCGCGGGCAACGTGGTGGTTCTGGAAGTGAACGGCCTTAAGGGCCGTGAGCGCCTCGAAGGTTCTCCGCTCGTTGTGCTTAATCAGATGGGGGCTAGGGGCTAAGCTTGTATGCCTAAGCAATTCCGCGGAGGCAGACATGACTACTGAGAAGCAGGATAAAGCTGCGAGACGTCCCAGCGGCGTGCGCAGCATGTCGGCGCGTTTGGCCCGGTCCCTGACCGGCGGCCGCGTAAAGATTAACCCGGCGCTGGACCCGCTGATGTCCATTCACCGGGAATTTCATCCGAAGGCGGATGCGGAACTTCTCAACAATGCCTACGCCACTGCGGAGCGCCTGCACGAGGGCGTATTCCGCAAGTCGGGGGAGCCCTACATCACGCACCCGCTGGCGGTGGCGACGATTGCCGCGGAGATTGGCATGGACACCACGACGGTGGCGGCCGCCTTACTGCACGACACGGTGGAGGACACCGACTACTCTCTGGAGGACCTCACCCGTGACTTCGGGCCTGAGGTGGCCCGGCTTGTCGACGGCGTGACGAAGCTGGACAAGGTAGCTCTGGGCGCGGCCGCGGAGGCGGAGACCATCCGCAAGATGATCGTGGCCATGGCTACGGACCCGCGCGTGTTGGTGATCAAGGTGGCCGACCGCCTGCACAACATGCGCACCATGCGCTTCTTGCCGCCGGAGAAGCAGGCCAAGAAGGCCCGCCAGACCCTCGACGTGATTGCCCCGCTGGCGCACCGCCTGGGCATGGCCAACGTGAAGTGGGAGCTGGAGGACCTGTCCTTTGCCATCCTGTACCCGAAGAAGTACGACGAAATCGTGCGCATGGTGGCAGACCGTGCGCCTTCGCGCGACCGAGCGCTCAAGGACATCAAGGCCCAGGTGGGCAAGGCATTGAAGGACAACGGCATCGAGGCCGAGGTCATGGGCCGGCCGAAGCACTACTGGTCTATCTACCAGAAGATGATCGTCCGCGGTCGCGACTTTGCGGAGATCTTCGACCTCGTGGGCATCCGCATCCTGGTGGAGGACGTCAACTCTTGCTACGCCGCCATCGGCGTGGTGCACTCCTTGTACCAGGCACTGCCGGGGCGCTTCAAGGACTACATTTCCTCCCCGCGCTTCGGCGTGTACCAGTCCCTGCACACGACGGTGATTGCGGAGGGCGGCTCGACGCTGGAGGTGCAGGTGCGCACGCACGAGATGCACTACAACGCCGAGTTCGGCGTGGCCGCACACTGGCGCTACAAGGAGACCAAGGGCAAAAACTCCGGTCACCAGGAAGAAGTGGACCAGATGGCGTGGATGCGCCAGTTGCTGGACTGGCAGAAGGAGGCCGCGGACCCGAACGAATTCTTAGACTCGCTGCGCTATGATCTCACGACCAAGCAGATCTTCGCCTTCACTCCGAAGGGCGACGTGGTGAACTTGCCCGCGGGCTCAACCCCGGTGGACTTCGCCTACGCCGTCCACACCGAAGTGGGGCACCGCTGTATCGGTGCAAAGGTCAACGGCAAGCTGGTCGCGCTCGAGTCCGAGCTGAAATCCGGCGACAAGGTGGAGATCTTCACCTCGAAGGACCCGAACGCCGGTCCGTCGCGGGACTGGCAGGATTTCTTGGTCTCCCCACGTGCGAAGACCAAGGTGCGCCAATGGTTTGCCAAGGAGCGCCGCGAGGAGCACTCCGAGGCCGGCCGCGACGCCCTGGCCGCCGAGGTGCAGCGCGGCGGCCTGCCCATGCACCGTCTCTTCACGGCGTCGTCGATGAAGCAAGTGGCGGAGCAGCTGCACTACCCGGACGTGGATGCCCTCTACACCGCGATTGGTGCCGGCCACGTCTCCGCTCACCACGTGGCTAACCAGCTCATGGCGCTGTTTGGCAACCAGGACGACGCCGTCGATGCGCTGGCCTCCCGCACGCCGTTTAGCGAGCTCGAGCACTCCCGCACCCAGCACACCAAGGATTCTGCTTCGGGTACCGGCATCCTCGTGGAGGGCAGCCCCGACGTCATGGCCAAGCTGGCGAAGTGCTGTCAACCCGTGCCGGGCGACGCCATTTTTGGCTTCGTCACCCGCGGTGGCGGCGTGTCCGTCCACCGCGCGGACTGCACCAACGCGGAGAAGCTCAAGTCGGAGCCGGAGCGCATGATGAAGGTGGAATGGGCCGGCGGTCCGTCCTCCTCTGGCGCGTTCTCCGCCACCCTGCAGCTGGAGGCGCTGGACCGCCAGGGACTGCTCTTCGAGCTCACGCGGATCTTCAGCGATCAAAGTCTCAACGTGCTGTCGATGACGTCGAACCGCGGCGACGACCACATCGCCACCGTACGCTTTACCTTCTCGGTGTCCGACACCAAGCAGCTAGGCCAGCTCATGACCACGCTGCGCAACACCGAGGGTGTCTTCGACGTCTACCGCGTCACTGCCTGAGCCTCCCCTTAACCGGGGGTGCCTGCCTGTCGAACAGGTGACGGGTGGGTGAATGTTGGGTGAAGGGGCAGGTGGGGGAGTCGGCAAGCGCTGCGACAGCGTGATGCGTGCGTTATAAACACGGAGGACAAGACCACTCTCACACTCAGGAGACTCTCGTGAAATTCCGCCGCTTTGGCCAGCTGCTGGCCGCCACCACCGTCACCGCCGTCGCCGTATCCGGCGCTCCCGCCCTCGCCGCCGAGGCCGATGAGGTGACCTTCTCCGTCACCAATTTCACCGACTTCCACGGCCACCTCGAGCTGGCCGAGGCGACCGACCGCGACACCGGTGCGCTCGTTGGCTACAAGGAAATGGGTGCTGCCCGCATGGCTGCCCTCATCAAGTACGTCAACAAAGACCAGGAGTACGCTCTGACGTCCTCCGGTGACAATGTGGGCGGCTCCGCTTTCGTATCGGCTATTTCTGAGGATAAGTACACCAACGAGGCCCTCAACACCATGAACCTCGATGTCACTGCCGTTGGTAACCACGAGTTCGACAAGGGCACTGAGGACCTGATGGACCGCATCGTCAAGGAGTCTGAGTTCCCGATTATCGGTGCGAACGTGACCAAAGACGGCAAGCCTCTCCTCAAGCCTTCCTTCGTGAAGGAAGTCGATGGCGTGAAGATCGGCTTCGTCGGCACCGTCACTGAGAACACCAAGTTCAAGGTATCCGCCGCCGCCATTCCGGGCATTGAGTTCACCGACCCAGTTAAGGCTACGAATGAGGAAGCCACCCGTCTGAAGGAATCCGGCGAGGCCGACGTTGTTGTCGCACTCATGCACGAGGACGCACAGCAGTTTGCAGAGGGCTTCAACAAGGACGTCGACCTGCTTTTCGGTGGCGACACCCACGTGAAGACCCAGGGCGAGGTCGCCCGTGAGGGTGCACTGCCGCTGTACTGGGCACAGGGCTACGAGTACGGCAAGGTGCTGAACGACGCCGACATCACCTTCGACAAGGAAGAGAAGAAGATCACCAAGGTCAATCTCACCCAGTACGACGTTGCGGATGCAGAGACTTTTGAGCTTCTCCAGGGGCTGGAGGATGATGCAGAGGTTGCCTCCGTTGTCGCCGAGGCCAAGAAGGTAGCTGACGAAGAGGGCTCCAAGACCGCTGGCACCACTGAAAAGGCAATGTACCGCGGTTCTAACGATGGTGAAGATACTGGTACCAACCGCGGCGTGGAGTCCACCCTCAACAACTTCATTGCTGATGGTCAGCGCTACGCTTTGTCGAAGCAGACCAACAAGGAAATCGACCTTGGCGTCATGAATGCCGGTGGTGTTCGCGCTGACCTCAAGGAAGGCGACGTCACCTACAAGGACATCTTCGCCGTCCAGCCGTTCGGCAACTCCGTCATCACGGCTGAGGTTAGCGGCGAAGACTTCATCAAGGCACTGGAGAATCAGTGGAAGCCGGGTCAGTCCCGCCCGCGCCTGGCGTTGGGCCTGTCCAGCAATGTTTCCGTGGTCTATGACCAGAAGGCTGAGCAGGGCGAGCGCGTCAAGTCTGTCACTATCGACGGCGAGCCTATCGACCCGAAGAAGAACTACACCGTTGCTCTGTCTTCCTTCCTTGCTTCGAGCGACACTGAGGAAGGCGGTGACGGCTTCTTCGTGCCGGGTTCGATCAAGAACCGTAACGACGTCGGTTACATGGATACCCAGGCCATGATTGACTACATCGCTTCTGGCGAGTCGAAGGTGCGCACCGGCCAGGGCCAGATTGGTGCCCACATTTCCGGTGAGCTGAAGGCTGGCGAGGAAATCACCATCGACCTGTCCTCCCTCAACTACTCCAATGAGGAGGAGCCGCAGGCGAAGAAGGTTACCGTTGCTCTCGGTGATGCAAAGGTTGAGGCTGACATCGACAACGCTGCTCAGGAAGGCGACAAGAGCTTCGGTGAGCGCGGCCGCGCGACCGTCAAGCTCACCATCCCGGAAGACCTGACCGGTGAGCAGCAGCTGAGCATTACTACCGATGCCGGAACCAACGCCGTTCTTCCCATCACCCTTGACGGAGAAAAGCCGCAGCCTTCCAAGGATGGAAGCTCTAACTTCGATGGATCTTCCTTCGGCTTGGGCCTGGGGGTGGGCATTACCGGCACTGTCCTCGCGGCAATCGCAGGCGTTCTGGCTGCCGTAGGTTTCGCCCTGACGTCGCTGCCGGCGCCGATTCAGCAGGTGATCAAGGACCTGCGTAAGCAGTTCAACATCTAAAAGCTGTTTCGCTAAAAGCCCACACTTCGGTGTGGGCTTTATACATACCTGGCTTTCCACCGGAGGTAAGGTAAGAGCCCGTGGAGACCTTAAAGCTTTTTGGACGCGAAGCGATGTATCAGCTGGGCATTGAGCCTCACCGTATACCCGTCGTGATGTTTGCCACCCTAGGCATCTACTTGGCATTCATGATTCTGGTGAAGCTTTTTGGCAGTCGCGTGCTGACGTCTATGACCGCCTCTGACGCGGTAATCATCATCATGTTTGGTGCCGTTGCCGGGCGTGTCATTGTGGGTAATCCACCGACACTTGCGGCGGGTATTATCGGACTTTTTACGCTCATGCTTTTAGAGGCCGCCTTTGGTACTTTCCGGCAGTTTGTGAAGTGGTCAAAGTTCATTGACCGGCGCCCAGTCCTGCTGGTGTACAAGGGACAGTTGCAGGAAGACAATATGGTCTTTGCCCATATCACCGAGCGTGATGTCAATTCGGCAGTGCGCAAAGCTGGTTTGGGGCGGCGCAACGATGTGCAATTGATGATTCTGGAGCCGACGGGTCAGATTTCGGTGATCCGCCGGGGCCAGCTTGTCGACGCCTCCCTCTTCAAGGACGTCCTCGGCGCCGAACGCATCGAGGAGGTAGAAGAGTCCACCAACCGCGAGGATTAGCGCACGCCTTGTAGCCCGTCAACCTGGTGTGGTTGGCGGGCTTTGGTGTTTGTGGTGGTGGCGTAGGTGTTTAGTTTGCGTCTGGGTGTTTATCCGGTATCGGGTGGGCGTGCTGGTGTTTGTTCGGCGTTGAGTCTGGTTAGGGCTTGGTGGTATTCGGGTGTGGCGGTAATCGGCACGCCCCAGGGCGGGATGTAGCCGATGCCGCCGGGCATTCTGAATACGTAGCCTCTTCCGGTGGGTTTCGACGGGTCGTCGTCGTTAATACCGTTGTGGTACGCACACAGGAATGTTGCGACCGGCTATTTGGTAGCAGTGTCGTGACTATCTGGTAGCGCTTTAGTGAGTATCTGGTAGCAGCTCAGGGCGCTCGGGATGATACTTCCGGTAGTCGCACCATCCGGGTGCGGCGTGTACTGGAAGGAGTCCGCTGATGACGGATTACCGTGCGGTGATGGCGCTGCTTTTAGGGAAGCGTTCTTACCGCCAGATTGAAGACCAGCTCGGGTGCTCGCACCGCGCGATTTCCCGAGCGAACCAAGCGCTGCGAAGCCTTGGCCTGACCACTGCCCAGCAGGTCGCGGCGTTGACGAATGACGAGCTGGATGAGATATTCGTTGATAAACGCACCAGCGGGCAAGGCGAATTCGTCCCGATTGACTTTGACGCGGTCGTTAAAGCACGCACAGGGCGTGCGAAGCAGACACTGCAAGTATTGTGGGCTCGCTACACTACCACCCCCGCCCAGCTGGGCCAGCGGCACTACAGCTACGACCGGTTCCGCCAGCTGGTTGCCTCCCATGTCGATGCGGCCGGGCTGACCGCCCGGATCACTCACGCACCAGGGCATACGATGCAGGTGGATTGGGCAGGGACCAGAATGCGCCTGTACGCCCCTTCCGGCACACCGGGTGAGAAAGTCAGCATTTTCGTCGCCTCGCTGCCGTATTCAGGGATGCTGTTTGCCTGTGCGTGTGTTGACCAGCGGCAGCAGTCCTGGCTTGATGCCCACCGCCAAGCGTTTGACTACTTCGGCGGGGTCTGCCAGGTTGTTGTACCCGATAACGCATCGACGGCGTCGAACGCGATCAGCACTGCCGATAGGAATCGGAAGGTCAACGACACCTACCAGCAGTTCTTGGAGCACTACAACACAGCAGCACTTCCCACTCGTGCGCGTCGGCCGAAGGATAAAGCGAATGTGGAAGCTGCGGTAAAGATCGTCACGCACAAAGTCATCCACGCACTCGATGGCCACCAGTGTGTTGACTTAGACGAGCTCAACGGAAAGATTGTGGGCGTAGTCGACGCGATCAATACCTCCGTGCCGTTTCGCAGTCAGCAGTCAAGCCGCAGGGATCTCTTTGAAGAACACGAGCAACATCTCCTTGCTGACCTGCCGACAACCCCGTGGCAACACACCGAGTGGAAGCGCGCGAAAGTGGCCCCAGATTCCCATATCACGGTTTCAACCGTGCGCTACTCCGTCCCACACCAGCTTGTTGGCCGCACTGTCGATGTACGCATCACCGGGCAAGTCTTGACCGTCTTTGACCAGGGAACAACCGTGGCAACCCACCGGGTTTCGCATAAGCGTGGGGCCTATGTCACTGACTATGAGCACATTCCCTCTGGTATGGACTCCACCCGTGGACTGTGGACAAGCGACTACTTTTACCGTGAAGCCAGCAAAACCGGCCCGGCAACACGCAAGGTCATCGAAGAACTCATCGCGGCGAAAGCCATCCCGGCCCAGGCATACCAGTCCTGCAGAAACGTTCTGTCAATGGGCAAACACGGCAACAAACCAATCCTGGAAGAGGCATGCCAGCGCCTGACCGCCAACGACGACAGCCGACGGGCGGTGTCCTATACCGCGGTCAAAAACATGATGGCCGTCGTACGCAAAGAACACGCCACACGGCCCCGCGGTCTAGACCAGCTCCCGCGCAGCACCACAACCAACCAGCCCACCGGCACAGCACCCTCCGACCGGGATACCACCGGCGCGTTTCTCGGCGGTGCAGAACAGTTCAGCATGGACAACCTCATTCAGAAAGGAAACTAAAGCCCATGTCATCACCAACCCCGCCAACAGATCGCTTCCTTGATGAATCCGTCCTGGCCGACTTCACCGCGCTGCGGATGACTGCCTTCGGCAGAAGCGTCATCGACATCGCCAACGACCCCACATTCGACGCATGGACGTTTTCCCAAAAAGTGCTTTACGCACTCGATAAAGAAGTCGCGGCCAGGCGTGAACGACGCATCAACAAACTGCTGAAAGCATCCCGATCGCCAAACCTTGATGCTTGCCTTGAAAACGTGGTCTGCACACCTGACCGCAACATCAACCCCGAGCAAGTCAGCAGACTCGCTCACGGACAATGGTGCCACCTGGGCCAAAACATTGTCATCCTGGGCAAATCCTCAGTCGGCAAAACTTACCTCGCCCAAGCACTGATCACAGCAGCATGCCGCAACGACTACTCCGCACGGTTCTACCGCACCGACATGCTCGCCGCCGAACTAGCAGTCCTACAACCCGATGACGGACCTGACCCCCGTTAGGTAGACACCTGATATCCAGCCCTGTTGGGTTGGGAAGAAAGGTAATCTACCACCATGCCTAGGTACTCCGAACAGTTCAAACGTGATGCTGTGGCCCTCTACGAAAACAATGAGGACCTCTCGCTTCACGCGGCTTCAGCAGAGCTAGAAGTCAATCGTTCCTCACTTTTCTCCTGGATCAAGCAGTACGGCACCGGCAAACGTGCCCGTACGAAGACCTTGCGTGACAAGGCGAAGGCGACGACTGATTCTGAGCGGATCCGCCAGCTAGAAAAAGAAAACGCAAAGCTGCGCGAAGAACGCGACATCCTGCGCAAGGCCGCGAAATATTTTGCCGAAGAGACACGCTGGTAATCCGCTTCCAGTTTGTCTATGACCATCGAACCGAATACTCGGTCAAGCGGATGTGCCACGTGTTAAAGCTCAATCGCCCCTCGTTCTACAAATGGGTCAACACTCGCGAAAAACGCAGGGTAAAGACGTGTTCCGATGCCCTTATTGGCGCACAAATCAAGACCATCTTCGATGATGAACACGGGCTTTATGGTGCTAAACGCATAGCTGCAAGCCTCAACGACGATACGGACTTTCCTCCGACCAATCACAAGAAGGTCGCACGCATCATGAAATCCATGGGGCTGAAAGGCTTTAGTAAACGGCGTCGATGTATCACCACCAGGCGCAAGCCTGGCCACCGAGTCATGCCAGATCTAGTAGGCCGCAAATTCAGTGCTGACAGGCCGAACCACGTCTACGTAGGCGATATCACCTACCTGCCGTGTAAGGGTGGAAAGAACATGTACCTTGCCACGGTCATCGACGCCTACTCGCGCAAACTCGTCGGACATGCACTCGCCGATCACATGCTGAGGTTACCCTCGTTTAGTGGACACCCTATTTGTACGGATCTTGTGTCCGTAGGAGAGGATGTTCATTGTGAGTCAACAGCGCAAGAAGTACACGCCGGAGTACCGGCGTGAAGCCGCGAACCTGGTAATCGAGTCTGGGCGCCCGATTGCTCATGTGGCTAAGGAGATTGGCGTATCAGCCACAATTTTGGGCCGGTGGGTCAAACTCGAGCGTGAGCGCCGTGGAGCATCAGATGGGATGAGCGAGGCTGATCTTCGTGCTGAGAATGCTCGTCTGCGCCGGGAGCTGGCGGAAGCCAAGATGGATAATGAGTTTTTGTCAAAAGCGACAGCCTTCTTCGCTGCGAAGCAACGCGAGCAGAAAAGTTCGAATTGATGCAGCAGGAGAAGGCGAACTACAGCATCAAACGCATGGCACGGCTTTTAAAAGTGTCTCGGTCTGGATACTACAAATGGACCCATACGCAGCAGAAGCGACTATCCGGCGACGATGATCGCGCAGCTTTTTACGATGATGTTGACCGAAAGATTCATCAGATTTGGTCGGACTCCGATGAGGTTTATGGTGCTCCGCGGATCACCGCAGAGCTTGCCGAGCGCTACCAGATCACCTTGAATCGCAAGACTGTGGCTAAACGGATGCGCATGATGGGCATTGAAGGGATTTCACCGCGTGCCTTTGTCCCGGTGACAACGATTCAAGCCAAGCGTAAGTCAACTCTTCCTGACCTGGTCAAGCGCATGTTTGATACTGGTCAGCTCAACCGAGTGTGGATGTCAGATATTACCTACCTGCGCACCGGTGAGGGCTGGTTGTACTTGTGCGCGGTCCGCGATGGTCATTCCCGCAGGGTACTGGGCTGGGCTATGGATAGCGTTCAAGATACATACCTGGTTGAACGGGCCCTGCGGATGGCGCATACGCTGCGCGGTGATGTTCCTGATGGGCTGGTGTTTCACGCTGACCGCGGAACGCAATTTACCAGTGAGAAGCTCTGGGAGGTCTGCCGCAACCTGGGCATTGCTCAGTCTGTGGGGCGTACTGGTGTGTGCTTCGATAACGCGATGGCTGAGTCGTTCGTTCTGGTCGACGCTAAAGACTGAATTCTATGACCGGCAGCGCTGGGCGACCCGTGATGCTGCACGCAAGGCCGTTGCCTACTGGATTGAAGTCGTCTACAACCGCCGACGCCGGCACTCTGCACTCGGGATGGTCAGCCCCGTCGACTTCGAAAACCACATTGGTCTAACCACCAGTAGAAAAGAAATAGCTGCCTAACCACTAGGTAGCTCCACTACGTGTCCACGATTTGCGGGCAACCCCAATGCGGGTATCACTGGTTATCGAAGCTTTGTCTCATGCCAGCAAGGTTCGCGGAAGCCTTAAAGGGGCAATTTTCCATTCTGATCATGGCAGTGTGTACACCTCACAAGCATTTAGGGACCACTGCGCCCAACTTGGTGTGCGCCAATCCATGGGCGCGGTGGGTACAAGTGCTGATAACGCCCTGGCAGAATCATTTAACGCCACCTTAAAGCGTGAAGTTCTGCGTGATCGGAAAGTCTTTGACAATCCCATCATCTGCCGCCAAGAAGTGAGGTTACCCTCGAGTAGTGGACACCCTATTTGTGCGGATCTTGTGTCCGTAGGAGAGGATGTTCATTGTGAGTCAACAGCGCAAGAAGTACACGCCGGAGTATCGGCGTGAAGCCGCGAACCTGGTAATCGAGTCTGGGCGCCCGATTGCTCATGTGGCTAAGGAGATTGGCGTATCAGCCACAATTTTGGGCAGGTGGGTCAAACTCGAGCGTGAGCGCCGTGGAGCATCAGATGGGATGAGCGAGGCTGATCTTCGTGCTGAGAATGCTCGTCTGCGCCGGGAGCTGGCGGAAGCCAAGATGGATAATGAGTTTTTGTCAAAAGCGACAGCCTTCTTCGCTGCGAAGCAACGCGAGCAGAAAAGTTCGAATTGATGCAGCAGGAGAAGGCGAACTACAGCATCAAACGCATGGCACGGCTTTTAAAAGTGTCTCGGTCTGGATACTACAAATGGACCCATACGCAGCAGAAGCGACTATCCGGCGACGATGATCGCGCAGCTTTTTACGATGATGTTGACCGCAAGATTCATCAGATTTGGTCGGACTCCGATGAGGTTTATGGTGCTCCGCGGATTACCGCAGAACTTACCGAGCGCTACCACATTGCGCTTAACCGTAAGACTGTGGCTAAACGGATGCGCATGATGGGCATTGAAGGGATTTCACCGCGGGCCTTTGTTCCAGTGACAACGATCCAAGCCAAGCGTAAGTCCACGCTTCCTGACCTGGTCAAGCGCATGTTTGATACTGGTCAGCTCAACCGAGTATGGATGTCAGATATTACCTACCTGCGCACTGCTGAAGGCTGGTTGTACTTGTGCGCGGTACGCGATGGCCATTCCCGCAGGGTACTGGGCTGGGCTATGGATAGCGTTCAAGATACATACCTGGTCGAACGGGCCCTGCGAATGGCGCATACGCTGCGCGGTGACGTGCCTGACGGGCTAGTGTTTCACGCTGACCGCGGAACGCAATTTACCAGCGAGAAGCTCTGGGAAGTTTGCCGCAACCTGGGCATTGCTCAGTCCGTAGGGCGTACCGGTGTGTGCTTCGATAACGCGATGGCCGAGTCATTCTGGTCAACGCTTAAAACCGAGTTCTACGACCGTAAACGCTGGGCGACCCGTGATGCCGCACGCAAGGCCGTTGCCTACTGGATTGAAGTCGTCTACAACCGCCGGCGCCGACACTCCGCACTCGGGATGGCAAGCCCCGTCGACTTCGAGAACCACATTGGTCTAACCACCAGCAGAAAAGAAATAGCTGCCTAACCACTAGGTAGCTCCACTACGTGTCCACGATTTGCGGGCAACCCCAGAAGTCTTTCGATGGTGCATGCGCTACAACACGCGCAGACGACACTCCTGGTGCAACCTTCTAGCCCCCGATGACTTCGAAGCACTCACATCAGCTACACTGACCCAAGCAGCATAGCTAACCCCCGACGTGTCTACTTTCCGGGGGTCAGGCCCGACCCCATACGGCTGAAGTTCATCCAACACCTCCACGACGTCGACGTCCTGGTCCTAGATGACTTCCTCACCACACCCATTAATGCCGCAACCGCGCACCAAATTCTCAACATCCTCGCCGGGCGTGAAGGCAAAGTGTCAACAATTGTGACCTCACAATTCACCCCGCAGGAGTGGTACAAGTCCATCCCCGACACCGTGATCTCCGAGTCAATCCTCAACCGACTCGTCTCCGGCGCCGAGATCATCACACTCGAAGGACCAAACATGAGACTGACCACCCACGCATAACCACCAACAACGCCTGAGTGAGACACCGCTACCGGATACTCACTCAGGCGCTACCAGATACTCACCACACCGCTACCATTTCAATCTTCTGAACACACAGGAAGGTCAGGTTCTTGATGTTGGTAAGCCCGCCTGCTTGCCAGGGGATGATGTGGTGGACCTGGCAGTAGTCAGCGGGTTTATTACACCCTGGCCGTGCGCAGGTTTGGGTTTCAGCACAGAGGGTGAGGCGTTGTTTCCAGTTGGCGTGGCGTTGGAGGTCGTAGGAGTTGATGGGGCCTTCGATGGGGTGGACGATGGTGGCATACCCGATGGAGGCGAATTTGTGGGTGAGGAATTCCGCCCCGGTCATGCGGGCACCATTAGTGAGCTGCAACTCAATCTCGTCTCCGTCGCCGTTGATGATGCGGTCGAGTTCGTTGAGGGTGACTACGACTTGGGCGTGCACGGCAGGCCTGGTGCCGGTGTTACCGCCCAGGATGACGGTTTTCGCGGCATCAAGCAGGTTGGTGGGGTTGACTGATTCGAGGGTGCCGCGGATATCAGCAATGACCGTTGGGGTGTCGGTGATGGTGACGGAGTTGGGTCCCTGCTTGCGGTAGGTAAACCGCACCCCGGGTTTGTGTTCGCGTTTCTCTTTAAGTTCTTTGAGGCGTTTTACGGCAACCTCGCGGATTTTGTGTGCGGGTGTGGCGGCAAGCCGTGCACGGAGGTTCCAGGCGTCGAGTTCTTTCTTTACCCGGGTGGCGTAGGACTCGATGAGGTTAAGGGTGGATAGGCCGTGCTTTTGGGCTATAGCCGCGGTGCGGGCCTTGCGTTGTTTGCCGGTGAAGCGGGTGGGGCCGAAGTAGATGCGGTGCAGGCGGGCGAGCTCTGCGGCGTCAGCTGCGTCGGCGCCGAGCGCGCGGAGCTTGTCGGGTGAGCTGGATGCGTGTTCCACTAGCGTCATCCCCGAGTTGCGGTAGTGGAAGTAGGTTTCTAATACCCCCATGGGCACTGAGGTTAAAGCACACTGGGGGAGCCTGCAACTTGAAAACCAAAAAGCTCCCCTGCGTGCGGCAGGGGAGCGGCTGGGGTTTGGGGGATTAGTGGCCCATAACCTGCTCAGCCAGGCGCATGGAGTCATCCATAGCGTCGATGATGGAGGTGAAAACCTTGATCCACTCGCGGATCTCCTTCGGGCTCACGTTGCCCTCGTCATCGGAGGAAAGTGCGAAGAAGCCGTCGGCGGAGGAACCCTCGTCGGCCTGTGCGGCGTTAGCAATTCCGGCGCCGGAGAAAGAAACGGCAGCGGCGGTTGCTACGGCAACCAGAGACTTGCGGGAGAAGAACTTCATGATACGTGTCCTATCTTTAGTAGACCGAAAAAGAGACCCCGCCCGCAGGGAACGGGCGGGAGCGTGAAAAGTTACTTAGCGTTCGGGCCGAAGTACTTGTTCACGAAGGTGAAGACGGTGCCCAGGGCGCCGATGATGGCGGTGAAGACAGCGATCCAGTCGCGGATCTCCTTCGGGGACATGTCGGAGGAGGAACCCTCGTCAGAGGAAGAGGAGGACTCGTCCTTCTTCTTGTTCGGGGTGGTCGGCGCCGGGGTGTTGGTCTCCTTAGCCGGAGTGGTGGCCGGGGTGTTGGTCTCCGTAGCCGTAGTGGTGGCCGGGGTGGTGGTCTCGGCGGAAGCGACGGACACGCCACCGAAGGCGACGGTAGCGGCGGTAGCAGCGGCGACGATGGCCTTGCGGGAGAAGAACTTCATACTCGTTCCTTATATGTGCTCGGGAATTTCAAGGACTTCACAGATGGTACTGAGCCTAGTGACCTTTTGCAAGACTTTTGGCAAAAGTCATTCATTCTGTGAAGTATCTGCCCGTATGGTGTGAGCTGGGTTTATACGTGGGACGCGTGAGGTGGCGCAACCGATGAAACTAAACGGCTAGCTAGTGCCTAAGAAAAACCTAAAAAGTATGCTCAAAAGCACGAACTCCCCGCCGGCGATGCGCGGGCGGGGAGTGTCACCGAAATGGGGGTAGTAGTTAGCGGTGATTAGTTTTTGACGGTGGCCTTGGAAATGCGAACCTCTTCGGCCGGCTCGCCGTCGGGCTGGCCGTCCTTGACGCCCTTGGCGGCAATGGTGTCGACCGTCTTCTGGCCCTTCTCAGTCAGGTTGCCAAAGTAGGTGTAGTTCGGCGGCAGCTCAGAGTCCTTGTAGTTAATGAAGAACTGGGAACCGTTGGTGTCCGCACCGGCGTTGGCCATGGCAATGGAACCCTTGGGGTAGGTGGCCGGGTTCTGCAGATCGGCTTCGTCGGTCTCGTCCGTCGGGTACTCGTTGGCGAACTGGAAGCCCGGGCCGCCGTTGCCCTTGCCGGTCGGGTCGCCGCACTGCAGGACGAAGATGCCGCCGTCGGTCATGCGGTGGCAGACGGTGTCGTCGTAGTACTTGGCGGAGATGATGTCGGTAATCGCGTTGACGGTGCAGGGGGCCAGGGAGCGGTCGAGCTCCATCTCGATGTCGCCCTGCTTGGTCGCGAAGTTGACCTTGACCGTGCCCTTGGCCGAGACGTCGGTGCCCTTCGGGGTCGGGACGTCACGGGAGGCGTCGCCAGTCTCGGTGTATTCACACTTGACGTTGTCCTCCAGCGGGGTGGTCCGCTTGCCTGCCAGGGGCTTCGCCTCCGGCATCTCGGTGGTGGACGGGGCGGTTGAGGTCTCCTGCGCCTGCGTTTCTTCCTCGCTGTCGCGGGTGGCTAGGAACCAAATTCCGCCGACAAGGGCAATAATGACGACTGCAGCGGCAACCACGACGCCGAGCGGGCGGGTCTTCTGCTTGCGGTCGCGGGACTTCAGCTCGCGGTCGAGCTGGTTGAGCGCATCATCCAAGCGCTGTTTATTGTTAGGCACCTTCGTTTCCTCCACGTGGGTGTTCAAATTCGACTCACCTATCCTAACCGGACCACCTATCACCGTGGCGCGCCGCCCCGCCCGTCAGTACCCTGGGGTGCCATGGCTACTACTAAGTTTGAAAATCAGCCCACTGAGACCAATGGCGAGCTTCCGAAGGTAGGGGAGGCGCTGCCCGAGTTCACCCTCGTCGGCACCGACATGGAAGAGGTCACCTCCGCTGACTTCGCTGGCAAGCGCCTGGTGGTGTCCTGCTTCCCGTCCGTGGACACCGGCGTGTGCGCGGCGCAGCTGCGCGCTTTCAACGAAAAGGCAGCGGACCTGGACAACACCGTAGTGCTGTCCGTCTCCCGCGACCTTCCCTTTGCGCAGGCCCGCTTCTGTGCCGCAGAAGGTATTGAGAACGTGGTGAGCGCGTCTGACTTCCGCTCTGACTTCGCCGAGAACCTGGGTCTTAAGCTGGAGGGTTCCCCGCTCAAGGGCCTGTTCGCCCGCGCGGTCATCGTGACCGATGAGGAGCACAAGGTGGTCTACACCGAGCTGGTTCCGGAGGTCACCACCGAGCCGGACTACGACTCCGCTCTGGCTGCCCTGAAGTAGATGAGCACCCCGGAAATCTACGGCTTCGCCGCGGGGCCGTACAAGACCAACACCTACGTGGTCTCCAACGGGCCCCGGGCGTTCATCGTGGACCCGGGGATGCACACGCGCGAGCGCCTAATCCAGCTCGCGGAGGACAAGGGGCTGGAGTACGAGGCCGTGGTGCTCACGCACGGGCACATCGACCACACCCGTGACGCCAGCTCCCTGGATCTTCCGGTGTACGTCCACCCGGAGGACGCCTTCATGCTTGTCGACGGATCCGGGGTCTCCCCCGAATCCCAGCAGCTTTTCGACGCTGCCTCGATGCCCCCGGTCAAGGAGCGCCGCGATCTTGTAGGCGGCGAGACGCTGAGCGTGGCGGGCCTCGAGTTCGAACTCCTCCATGCCCCGGGGCACTCGCCTGGCTGCGTGATGCTAGTGGCAGAGGACATAGCGCTTACGGGTGACGTCCTTTTCCGCGGCTCCATTGGCCGTACCGATCTTCCGCACTCTGACCCGGCGGCGATGCAGCGCTCGTTGCGCGGGCCGGTGTGGGGATTGGACGATGGGCTGGCGATTTTGCCTGGCCACGGGCCGACGTCGACAATGCGTCGCGAGCGCGCGACCAATCCGTTTCTCATCGCGGCGGGGGATGTACTCTAAAGGGCGTGAGTGATAAGAAGCAGTTCAAAGCCCTGTCCGCGCCCAAGGGCGTGCCGGACTACGTCCCGCCGCAATCGGCCACCTTTGCCAAGGTGCGTGAGACCTTCGTGCATCAGGCGCACCTGTCCGGCTTCCAGCACATCGAGCTCCCCGTCTTCGAGGACACCTCGTTGTTTGCCCGCGGCGTTGGCGAATCCACCGACGTGGTGTCGAAGGAGATGTACACCTTCGCCGACCGCGGAGACCGCTCCGTCACCCTGCGCCCGGAGGGCACCGCGGGTGTGATGCGCGCGGTCATCGAGCACAACCTGGATCGCGGCCAGCTGCCGGTAAAGCTTAACTACTTCGGCCCCTTCTTCCGCTACGAGCGCCCGCAGGCGGGCCGCTACCGTCAGCTGCAGCAGGTGGGCGTGGAGGCCATCGGTGTGGACGACCCAGCACTTGACGCCGAGATCATCGCCCTGGCGGACCGCTCCTACCGCAGCCTGGGCCTGAGCCAGTTCCGCCTGGAGCTGACCAGCTTGGGTGACCACGACTGCCGCCCGGCGTACCGCGAGAAGCTGCAGGAGTTCCTGTTCAAGCTGGATCTGGACGAGGACACGAAGGCCCGCGCAGAGCTCAATCCGCTGCGCGTGCTGGATGATAAGCGCCCGGAGGTTCAGGAGCAGCTTGTCGACGCCCCCCTGATGCTCAACCACCTCAATAACGAGTGCCGCGAGCACTTCGAGACCGTCACGGGCCTGCTCGACGACATGGGCGTGGACTACACCATCAACCCGCGCATGGTGCGCGGGCTGGACTACTACACCAAGACCTGCTTCGAGTTCGTCCACGATGGGCTCGGCGCGCAGTCCGGCATTGGTGGCGGCGGCCGCTATGACGGCCTCATGGCGCAGCTGGGCGGCCAGGAGCTCTCCGGCATCGGCTATGGCTTGGGCGTGGACCGCACGGTGCTCGCACTCGAGGCCGAGGGCGTGTCCCTCGACGGTGTCGACGAGCGCGTGGCGGTCTTCGGCGTGGCCATGGGTGCTGCGGCCAAGAAGAAGATGGCTGTCATCATCAATGACCTGCGCAAGGCCGGCATTTCCGCCGACATGTCCTTCGGTGACCGCGGTCTTAAGGGCGCGATGAAGGGCGCGGACCGCGCCAACGCGCGCTTCGCCCTCGTCCTCGGCGACCAGGAGCTCGAGGCCGGCACCGTCGCCCTCAAGGACCTAGCGGCCCACGAGCAGCACGACGTCCCAGTGGGGGACGTCGTCAAGCAGCTAAGCCAGCTGGTTTAGCACTCCACCTGGGAGACGCTGAAGCCCATCGTCTTGGCCAAGCCGCCGAGGGAGGTCTCCTTGTACTTGGAGAGCATGTCGCGGCCGGTCTCGGCCATGGTGCGCACTGCGTTGTCGAGCGTGACGTAGTGCGTGCCTTCGCCCATGTGGGCGAGGCGAGCGGCGTTGATTGCCTTCACGGCACCGATGGCGTTGCGCTCGATGCACGGAATCTGCACCAGGCCACCGACCGGGTCACAGGTCAGGCCGAGGTTGTGTTCGAGGGCGATCTCGGCGGCGTTTTCCACCTGCGCGGGCGTGGCGCCGAGGAGCTCGGCCATGCCTGCCGCAGCCATAGAGGACGCGGAGCCGACCTCGCCCTGGCAGCCCACCTCCGCGCCGGAGATGGACGCGTTGGACTTGATGATGATGCCGATGGCACCCGCGGTGAGCAGGTAACGGCGGGCATCGGAGCGAGTGAAATCGGCCTGGAAGTCGCGGGCGTAGTGCAGCACGGCGGGGATGATGCCGCAGGCGCCGTTCGTGGGGGCGGTGATGACGCGACCGCCGGCGGCGTTTTGCTCGTTGACGGCTAGCGCGTAGAGGTTGACCCACTCCATGGCGGAGAAGCCACAGGCTTCGTCATCCTGCTTGGCCAGCAGCTGCTGGTACATCTGCGGCGCGCGGCGGTTGACGCGCAGGCCGCCGGGCAGGATGCCCTTGGTGGAAATACCCTCGGTGACGCACTCGCGCATGATGTCCCACACCAGGTCCAGGTGCTTGTAGACGTAGTCCAGCCCGCCTTCCTCGCGGTGCAGGACCGCCTCGTTGGCGGCGACGAGCTCCCAGATGGCCATGTCGTTGGCCGCGCAGAGATCGAGCATGTGCTCGCCCGACTGGAAGTCGTAGGGGACGGTGTCTTCCGTGGTGGCCGCGGCGATGCCGGCCGGGACCTCGTCGCTGGCGTGCAGCTCCGCGTCCAGCTCCTCGCGGGAGAGGATGAAGCCGCCGCCGACGGAGAAGTATTCCGATTTATCGGCAAGGACGGTCCCGTCCTTGCCCCAGGCGCTAAAGATGAGGCAGTTGGGGTGCTCCGGCACGGGCTCGTTGTTGAACTCGATGGTGTAGTCCACCTCTCCGGCCGGGCCGGAGATGGTGCCCTCGGAGGGGATGAACGCATCGGCGCGCGGCTCGGCATCCAGCGGCACGGTGAGCGGATCCCAGCCGGCGAGGCCGAGGATGACCGCGCGGTCGGTGGCGTGGCCGCGGCCGGTGGCGGACAGGGAGCCGCGCAGCTCGGTGTGGACCTTCGCCGGGTGGTGGTCTAGTGCTTCGATGAAGGCCTTAGCGGCGCGCATCGGGCCGACGGTGTGCGAGGAGGAGGGGCCGATTCCAATGGAGAAAATATCGGTCACGCTAATAGTCATGGAGACCTCCTTGGTGGCGTTAAATAAGTGACGACTAACGATAGTACCGAGCGCCTCGCACGCCTGCCTAGCCTGGTTGGCCGTTGTGGCGGGAGAGTAGCGCGCGGAATCCTGCGGGGTCCGAATCAAGCTCCTCGGCAGCGTCAGACCCGCCGGCGGTATCGAGCGGCCCGGCGAGCCCAGAGACCCGGTCGAGCGGGCGGACCATCAGGTCCGCGAGCTCGCCGGCGGCGCGCTCGATGCGCTGTTGATTGCGCGCGCCTTCCGCGGTGCCGAAGTCTTCCGTGGCTTGGAATACCCCGGTGGGCACCACCGTGGCGTGCAGGTAGTTGAGCAGAGGGCGCAGCGCGTAGTCCAGCACCAGCGCGTGGCGGCTGGAGCCACCAGTGGCTGCGATGAGCGTGGGCAGCCCGTTGAGCGCATGCGGCTGAAGGGTGTCGAAGAACATCTTGAACAGCCCGGAGTAGCTGCCCTGGAACACGGGGCTGACTGCAATGAGTCCGTCGGCCCGCGCCACGGCATTCTGGGCGGCTTCCAGCGCGGGTGTGGGCGTGACCCAGTTGGTCATCGCCTCCGCCAGCTCGGCGGCGAGCTCGCGCAACTCCACCACGGTGACGTCCACGCCCTCGCCGCGGGCGGTGACGTGGGAGGCGGTGGCGGCCGAGAGGGCGTCGCCAAGCGCGCGCGTAGAAGACGGCGAGGACAAGCCCGCCGTGACGACAACGAGTGAGCGCATCTACTTCTCCTCTCCGGGGTTTACCAGCGCGTGCGGGGCATAGGAATCCAGCGTGGCGTGCGTGGGCGGGTCAGAGGGTACGTGATCCGGGCGGCGGGCCTCAAAGCGGCGGCGGAGCTCCGGGACCACCTGCGTGCCCAGGATTTCAATCTGCTCCAGCACCACCTCCTGCGGCAGGCCGGCGTGGTCCACCAGGAAGAGCTGGCGCTGATAGTCGCCCACCCAGTCTGCGAACTGCAGCGTGCGCTCCACCACCTGCTCCACCGTGCCCACGGTCAGCGGGGTCTGCGCGGTGAACTCCTCCAGCGAGGGGCCGTGGCCGTAGACGGGGGCGTTGTCGAAATAGGGACGGAAGAAATCCTTGGC
Source organism: Corynebacterium axilliensis (assembly GCF_046097495.1). Classification (NCBI taxonomy): domain Bacteria; kingdom Bacillati; phylum Actinomycetota; class Actinomycetes; order Mycobacteriales; family Corynebacteriaceae; genus Corynebacterium; species Corynebacterium axilliensis. Next base: position 701,104 of record NZ_CP175768.1, on the reverse strand, counting down.
CGCCTGCTCCGTGGAGCCGATGAACACCTGTCCGCCCAAGCCCACAATGGCCTGGTCCGCGCGGCCGTGACCGTAGGACTCGTAGCGGTTGCGGTAGAGGTTGACCATCTTCGTGGTGTGTTCCTTATTCCAGAAGATGTTGCTGTGGAAGAAGCCGTCGCCGTAGTAGGCAGCCTGCTCCGCAATCTGCGGGGAGCGGATGGAGCCGTGCCACACGAAGGGCGGGATGCCGTCGAGCGGGGCAGGGGTGGCGGTAAAGCCCTGCAGCGGCGTGCGGAACTTCCCCTCCCAGGTAACGTTCTGCTCGCGCCACAGGCGGCGCAGCAGGTGATAGTTTTCCACCGCCAGCGGGATGCCTTCGCGGATATCCTTGCCAAACCACGGGTAGACCGGGCCGGTATTGCCGCGGCCGAGCATGAGATCGATGCGCCCGCCGGCCAGGTGCTGGAGAAAGGCGTAGTCCTCCGCCAAGCGCACCGGGTCGTTGGTGGTAATCAGCGTGGTGGAGGTGGACAGCTGCAGGTTCTTCGTCTGTGCTGCGATGTAGGCCAGGTGGGTCGTGGGCGCGGAGGGCACGAAGGGCGGGTTGTGGTGCTCGCCGGTGGCGAAGACGTCAAGCCCTACCTCCTCGGCCTTGAGCGCGATCTCTGTAATGGCGCGGATACGATCCGCCTCGGTGGGGGTGTTACCCGTGGTGGGGTCTTGAGTGACGTCGCCGACGCTAAAGATGCCGAATTGCATGCCTATCTCCTTTCTGTGACATGACAACAATGGTGGGGTGGGGGATTATTCCCACTCCACGGCGTCGACAAGCACGGCAAGGTCTGCCGGCGTGGCGATGCCCACCGGGCGCTGCGTGGGCTCGCCGTGCTCGGTGAGGAGGACTGCGCTGGGGTGCGTGCCATCCGCGGCGGGCTCGGTGAGTGCGTCGATGACCTCCTGGGCCGTGGCGGTGCGCGGCAGGAATTCGGCGCGGTCCTTGCGTTCGGCCATGTCGAGCGCAGCGCTTACCGACGCCGCCCCGATCACCCCATCATCACTCAAGTCCGCCGCGACCCAGCGCGCGATGGCGTTGGTGGTCAATAGGGCCGTAAACGTCCCGGAATCATAGACGGGGATCTGCGAGTAGCCGGTCTCATTGATAAGCGCTAGGGCCGCGAGGATGTCCGCGTCAGGGCTTAAGGTGGTGACTTCACCCTGGGACAGCAGGGAGAGCGCGGTGGGTGGGTCCGTGAGCAGCCGCTGCAGATCCTCCAGCTGGTCCACCACCTGCGGATGCGGGGTGGCAATGGGCTGGTTGTCGTAGTAGCGGCCGTGCGCAATGGCGTTGCGCAGGTTGGAGATGTCCTTGAGCTGTTCGGCCTGCCGCTTGCTGAGAAAGTGCTTGTCGTGGGCGCGGTCGACGATCCACCAGAAGGAATCGGAATTCTTCGCGCCGATGGCTTGGCGCAGGAACTGCTCAATATCGTTAAAGGTCGCGAAGAATCGCGCCACGGGGTTTTCGCTCATACTGCCCCAGTGTACGGATGGCGGGTGCGGGCGAGAACGCTGTGAAAACGGCTGCACCGCCGGGAGAACACGGAGGAGAACTCGCGGCGGTGCGGTGCTGTGTAGGACGCGCGATGGCTTAGAAGACCACGCGGAGGATAGAGACGGTGATAGCGGCGATACCTGCGGCGGCCGGCAGGGTGATAACCCATGCCAGGGCGATGGGCTTCATGAGGTTCCAGTTTGCAGCGCGGTTGACAATGCCCACGCCGAGCACGGCGCCGATGAGGATGTGGGTCGAGGACACCGGCAGGCCCAGCAGGGAGGCGGCCATGACCACCGCGGCCGCGGCCAGCTCAGCAGCGAAGCCGGAGGACGGGTGCATCTTGGTCAGGCCGGAACCGACAGTCTGGATGACGAAGCGGCCGATGAACCACAGGCCGGAAATCAGGGCGATACCCATGGCCACCATGACCGGCAGCGGCACGGAAACCTCATCCGAAATCTGGTTGGTCTTGAGCACGTCGAAGACCGCGGCGAACGGGCCGATGGCATTCGCGATGTCATTGGAGCCATGAGAGAACGCGAAGGCGGAGGCGGTGAAGACCTGCATCCAGGAGAACAGCAGGAACGTTGAGCGCGACAGGGACTTGTTCTTCAGGGAGCGAGCGAAGATGAACACCGCCATCCACACCGCCGCGCCGACCATGCCCATGACCAGGAGGTTCTGCAGGGTGGAGAAGTCCACACCGGTGTGCTTGAGGCCCTTGAACAGGACCATCGCGGAAATGATGATGGCGCCCAGGGCCGCCAGCAACGGGACCCAGTTCTCCAGTGCGCGGTGCGCGTGGACATCTTCCATGTCCTGGTTGATCTCGTGCAGGTCGCGGTAGTACTCGGATTCGAGGGCCTCCGGGTCGTAGTCCTCCTCGGAGGTCAGGGCGGCGTCGCGAGCCATGGCGTTGGTGTAGGAAATCTGCTGGATCTCGGTCATGCGCTCGAAGCGGTTCTTGTGCTCCTTGCGCAGCTCGGCGCGCCGGGTCTTGATTTCGCGCAGGCGCTCATCGGCGGCCTCGTTGTAGACCAAGATGGAGACCTTGATCCATTTGAACAGGATGTAGGCGGCGATACCGCCCAGGATGGGGGAGAGAACCCAGGAGAAGGCAATGGTGCCGATGCCGCCCCACTGAACCATGTCCATGCCGCCCTTGCCGGTGATGAAGCCGACGGTCAGGGCCGCACCGACGATACCGCCGACGATGGAGTGAGTCGTGGACACGGGCCAGCCCATGCGGGTAGCCACCAAAAGCCAGATGGCCGCACCCAGCAGGGAGGACATCATGATGTAGACGAACTCCATCGGGTCCAAGCCGTTGATGGCGTCCAGGTCCACGATGCCGGAGCGCACCGTATCCGTAACCTCACCGCCGGCGAGGATGGCACCGGAGACCTCGAAGATGGCGGCGACGGCCAGCGCCTGCTTCATCGACAGCGTGCCGGCGCCCACGGAGGTACCGAAGGAGTTAGCAACATCGTTGCCGCCGATGTTGAAGGCCATGAAGAGTGCAAAGATAATGGCGGTGACAAGGAGGATCTTGTTCGATCCTTCCGCAACTTCGCCATTGCCCCACACGATGAAGGCAATGAGAGTAACGGCAGTGAGGAGACCGAAGAACAGGTGCCAGATCCAGTCCCTGTTCTTGCCGTTCATGGTCTCGAGGTCTGGCATCGTCGGAGTGGCGGTGCTCAAAACGTCGTTCCTTTCGCAAGAAAACGCTTTATAAGCGTCTTTTTAGTTGTCAAGATAGAGCGGAGCCCACCACAAACCGGCGGGATCTTGGACAGACTAGGCATGTCAGGTGGACGCTAAGTGAACACGTTATGGCTGTTAACTTAAACTTTATTAAGGAGTTTGCGGTCGCCCGTCAGCTACGCCCCGGCAGTCGCGGGGGCGCAGAGGAAAAATGGAGTGAACCGGGCGATCAACAAAGCCCGCCCCTCGGCGCTGTATGGCGCTGGGGCGGGCGAAAAAATCTGGTGCCGGTGTCCTAGGACGTGTACACCCCGCGGCCCAGGGTGTCGCACTGCTCCATCTTTCCGGTCTCGTACCCAGCCAGGAAGGACCTTGCGCGATCCTCAGAGGAACCGTGGGTCCAGGTATCCGGGCGAACCTCGCCGCCGGATCGGCGCTGAATGTTGTCATCGCCCACGGCGCGCGCGGTGTTGACGGCGTCAGTCACCTGCTGCTCCGTAATGGTCTCCAGCAGGGCGTCGTCACCCTTGTCGGCATAGTGCGCCCACAGACCGGCGTAGCAGTCCGCCTGCAGCTCCACCTTCACCGCATTGGAATCCTCACCCGGGTCGTTGTAATTGGACAGGCCCAGGGTGCCCTCCAGCTTCTGGATGTGGTGGCCAAACTCGTGCGCCACGATGTACATCTGCGCCAAGGGAGCGTCGTCGCCGCCAAAGTTGCGGAGCTGGTCGAAGAACGAGGTATCAAAGTACGCGGATTCATCAGCCGGGCAGTAGAACGGACCCGTTGCGCCGGAGGCTTGGCCACAGCCGGAGACCGTCGTGTCCTGGAAGATGACGCGGCCAGGCTCGGTGTAATCAATGCCAGCCTGTTCCGGAAGCACCTGCTGCCACACCTTGTCCACGGACTGGGCGGCGAACATCACGCGGCAGTCGTCGTACTTGTTGCCATCCTCTGCGGTCTGGCAGTGCGCGAAGGCATCTTCGCCGCTGTTTTCCGGCGCCGTCTGGGACTGATCCTGCTGGGGCTCCGGGCTGGTAATCGCGCCGGGGTCACCGCCCAAGAGCAGGTAGAGGCCAATGAGGAGGAGGGAGCCGACACCGCCGCCGGCGGCCACCATGCCGCCACGGCCGCCGCCACCGGAGCTTGCGCGCTTACCGTCGAAACTTGCGCCAGATTTAAAAGTCATGCATCAAATTCTGCCATAGAGCGGCGGCACCGGTTGTGCAGCGTGGGGAGCACCGCCAGGCGGAATACAACGCGGCGAAAAAGAACGGGGCAGAAGGCCCCGGCGCTGAGCGTGTCCGGCAGGAGCGGTAGACTTGGGCCGTTCAAGTTCTTGTGCTCCTCGGCGCGTGCTGTTTACGCGTGGCGTGGGTGGGCATGAGCGTCAACAATAAGAAGGGATTGAACGAACGTGCTGCGTACACATTTGGCAGGCGAACTGCGCAAGGAGATGGCGGGGCAGTCTGTCACGCTAACCGGTTGGGTGGCGCGCCGCCGCGACCATGGTGGTGTCATCTTCATCGACTTGCGCGACCGCTCTGGCATCGCCCAGGTGGTCTTCCGTGAGACCGAGGTGGCTGAGCGCGCCCACGACCTGCGCTCTGAGTACTGCGTCAAGGTCACCGGCGTCGTCGAGCCGCGCCCGGAGGGTTCTGCGAACCCGAACCTGGCTTCCGGTGAGATCGAGGTCAACGTCACCGACCTTGAGGTGCTCAACAAGTCCGCCGCGCTGCCGTTCCAGATCGATGATCCTTCCTCCTCCGGCGAGGTGGGCGAGGAGACCCGTCTCAAGTACCGCTACCTCGACCTGCGCCGTGAGCGCCAGGCCAACGCTCTGCGCCTGCGTTCTGCTGCCAACCGCGCGGCTCGCCAGGTGCTCGATAGCCACGACTTCACCGAAATCGAGACCCCGACGCTGACCCGCTCCACCCCGGAGGGCGCTCGCGACTTCCTGGTTCCGGCTCGCCTGAAGCCGGGCAGCTGGTACGCCCTGCCGCAGTCCCCGCAGCTGTTCAAGCAGCTGCTCATGGTCTCCGGCATGGAGCGCTACTACCAGATTGCTCGCTGCTACCGCGATGAGGACTTCCGCGCCGACCGCCAGCCGGAGTTCACCCAGCTGGACGTGGAGATGTCCTTCGTGGACCAGGACGATGTCATCGCCCTGGCGGAAGAGGTCGTCTCCGCGCTGTGGAAGCTCATCGGCTACGAGATCAAGACCCCGATCCCGCGCATGACCTACGCAGACGCCATGAAGTACTACGGCTCCGATAAGCCGGACCTGCGCTTCGACATCAAGATTGTGGAGTGCACGGACTTCTTCAAGGACACCACCTTCCGCGTATTCCAAAACGAGTACGTCGGTGCCGTCGTCATGGAGGGCGGCGCCTCCCAGCCGCGCCGCCAGTTCGATGCCTGGCAGGACTGGGCCAAGCAGCGCGGTGCGAAGGGCCTGGCCTACATCACCATTGCGGAGGACGGAACCCTCGGCGGCCCGGTAGCCAAGAACATCACCGACGCTGAGCGCGAGGGTATCGCTGAGCACGTCGGCGCTAAGCCGGGTGACGCCATCTTCTTCGCCGCCGGTGACACCAAGTCCTCCCGCGCCCTGCTCGGCGCAGCCCGCGGCGAGATTGCGAAGAAGCTGGACCTCATCAAGGAGGGCGACTGGGCCTTTACCTGGGTCGTGGACGCTCCGCTGTTCGAGCCTTCCGCAGACGCCACCGCATCCGGTGACGTGGCTCTGGGCCACTCCAAGTGGACCGCCGTCCACCACGCCTTTACCTCCCCGAAGCCGGAGTACCTGGACAACTTTGACAAGAACCCGGGCGAGGCACTGGCATACGCCTACGACATTGTCTGCAACGGCAACGAGATCGGCGGCGGCTCCATCCGTATCCACTCCCAGGACGTGCAGAAGCGTGTCTTCGATGTCATGGGCATTGGTGACGAGGAAGCACAGGAGAAGTTCGGCTTCCTGCTCGATGCTTTCCAGTACGGTGCCCCGCCGCACGGCGGCATCGCCTTCGGCTGGGACCGCATCGTCTCCCTGCTGGGCGGATTCGATTCCATCCGCGACGTCATCGCCTTCCCGAAGTCTGGCGGCGGCGTTGACCCGCTGACCGATGCTCCGGGTACCATCCCGGCGGCGCAGCGCAAGGAAACCGGCGTGGATTTCAAGCCGGAGAAGGCAGACAAGGCCGCCAAGGCTGACAAGTCTGCGAAGGCCGACAAGTAAGGCGCCCTGTTAACGCGAGTCCCCGGACACTGCGATAGTCATGACTCTTGGAGCGTGGCTTTTCCACCGTCCGGGGACTCAGTTGTGAGGAGTATGATTGCGGGACCGAGGAGAAAGGTGGGTGTTTCACCGTGAGCGACGAGTACGCACGAGACCCTGAGGGCCAGGTTGAGGTGATTGACCGCGTCGTGGCGGAGGCCGCGCAGCTGCTGTCGCGCCGGTTCGGTGGTGAGCCGGATCTGAGCGGGGCAGAGCTTCTCGGCGGTTCCGGCAATGCCGTAGTCTTGCGTGTGCGCACCACCCCGAGCGCCTTCTTCCCGCACCGCTCCGTGGTGATCAAGTACAACCCGGTCACCGGCCACACCATCGATGATGCAGCGCTCTTGCGGGAGGTTGTGGCCTACCAGTTCACTACCTCCATGGCGGAGGAGGTCCGGCCCGGTCCGGTGCTGCTGGCGCACGACGTGGACAAGCGCATCCTCGTGTTGTCAGATGCCGGAGATGGCGACACCCTGGCGGACACCCTCGCCCGCAGCGGCGAGAGCGACCGCGGAGACCTGCTACGCATGCTCGGCAGCTCCCTGGGCAAGATGCACGCGGGCACAGCGAGCCGCGAGGAGGACTACGACGCCCTGCTGCACCGGCAGCTGCGCCGCCATCCGGAGTACGCCAAACACCAGGCGTTGCGCGATGACTCACTGCAGCGCTCCATCCTTATCGGGGCCGATATCCTCGACCACGCCGGCCTGACCCCGCCGGAGGACGTGCTCGCCTTGGCCCGAACGGCGACTGCCAGCTTGAGCTCCGGCCGCGACCGCGCTTTCACCCCGTTCGACCTGTCCCCGGACAACATCATCGTGGGGCAGAAGCTCACCTTCTTGGACTATGAGTGGGCGGGCTTCCGCAACGTAGGCTTTGACGTGGCCTGCGTTATCGCCGGCTTCCCGCAGTTCCTCTTTACGCGCCCGATTACGGACGAGGAAGCAGACATCTTTATCCACGCCTGGCAGCGCCGCATTGTCAACGTATGGCCGCAGCTGGCCGACGACGACACTCTGCACCGCCTGCTCGTGGCCTCCCTCATCGGCTGGGCGTTGTCCAGCGTGACCACCATGTACGCCGGTGGCATCGAAGGCGTGGTGGCACTGGCGGAGGGCAACGCGGAGATTTACCACGATGCGCACCGCTCCCTGCTGCGCCCGCCGGATCACGGTCCGTTTTCTGAGGACGAGGTCCTCATCCGGCGCGATTTGTACGAGACGTTTGAGGCGCTGTCGCGCTACGCCGCGCAGTGCGGCAGCGAGGTGTGCCTGCCGGTGGCGAAGTTTGGGCGCGAGGTAGCCGCGCGCCTGCGGGAGTCCTAATGGCACAAGACTCGCTTTTCGGGGCTCTGGGTGGCGATCCCGCCGCCTCGCGCCCGGGAGCGCCGGGGCAGGATATCTTTGCCACCCATTCCGGTTCGCCGCTGGCGGCACGGATGCGGCCGCAGTCCCTCGAGGAAGTCGTAGGCCAGGAGCACCTGCTGGAGCCCGGCAAGCCGTTGCGCCGGCTTATTGAGGGATCGGGCGAAGCATCCGTCATTCTGTACGGCCCGCCCGGTACGGGCAAGACCACGATTGCTTCCCTGATTGCCAAGTCCCTGGGAGACAACTTCATCGGTCTGTCTGCCTTGGATTCCGGCGTCAAGCAGGTGCGCGAGGTCATTACGCACGCCCGCCAGGAACTTATCCACGGCCGCCGCACGGTGCTCTTTATCGACGAGGTCCATCGCTTTTCCAAAACGCAACAGGACGCACTGCTTGCCGCCGTAGAGAACCGGACCGTGCTGCTGGTGGCCGCGACGACGGAGAACCCGTCCTTTTCTGTCGTCGCCCCGCTGCTGTCACGCTCGCTCCTGTTGCACCTGGAGCCGCTCGAGGACCCGGCGCTGCGAGCCTTGGCGGAACGTGCCCTGACAAGTGAGCGGGGTCTGAATGGGCGCATCACCGCCACGTCCGACGCCCTGGATCAGCTGGTCCTGTTAGCCGGAGGGGACGCGCGCCGCACGTTGACGTACCTGGAGGCCGCAGCGGAAGCGGTGCCTGATGGCGGCGAGCTGACCAGTGAGATCATTAAGGACAACGTCAACCGTGCAGTGGTGCGCTACGACCGCGATGGCGACCAGCACTACGATGTGGTCTCCGCCTTCATCAAATCCATCCGTGGCTCGGATGTCGACGCTGCTCTGCACTACCTGGCGCGCATGGTGGAGGCGGGGGAGGACCCGCGGTTTATCGCCCGTCGCCTCATAGTCCACGCGTCCGAGGACATTGGCATGGCGGATCCGACGGCCCTGCCCACCGCGGTCGCGGCCGCGCAGGCCGCCGCACTGATTGGGCTGCCCGAGGCGCGCATTCCTTTGGCGCAGGCCACGATTCACCTCGCCACCGCGCCGAAGTCGAACTCGGTGATTAACGCCATCGGCGCCGCCCAGGCCGACGTCCAGGCGGGCAAGATCGGCCACGTGCCGCCGCATTTGCGCGATGGCCACTACGAGGGCGCGAAACGCCTGGGCAACGCCGTGGGCTACGTTTATCCCCACGACGACCCACGAGGCGTGGTGGCGCAGCAGTACCTGCCGGACGCGCTGGCCGACGCCGAGTATTACCAGCCCACCGACCACGGTGCCGAAAAGCGGGTCCGCGACTACCTGGGCCGGCTGCGGGACATCATTCGGGGGCGGCGTCGATAAGCGTGGGCAACGACGGGTAAAGTTGAGCGCTGATAGAAACCGCTCAACAGTGAAGGACTTTTGCTCGTGAAGACTCATGAGATCCGGGAACGCTTTACCCAGCATTTCGTCAAGGCCGGCCACGAGGCCGTGCCCAGCGCGTCGCTGATCCTGGATGACCCGAACCTGCTCTTCGTTAACGCCGGCATGGTTCCCTTCAAGCCCTACTTCTTGGGCCAGCAGAACCCGCCGTTTGCAAACGGCACCGCTACCTCCATCCAGAAGTGCGTGCGCACCTTGGACATCGAAGAGGTCGGTATCACCACCCGTCACAACACCTTCTTCCAGATGGCGGGCAACTTCTCCTTCGGCCAATACTTCAAGGAAGGCGCCATCACGCACGCGTGGACGCTGCTGACCGGCGCGGTGGAGGACGGCGGCCTGGGCCTCGACCCGGAGCGTCTGTGGGTCACCGTATACCTTGACGACGATGAGGCCGCAGAAATCTGGCACAACAAGATTGGAGTGCCGCGCGAGCGCATCCAGCGCCTGGGCATGGAGGACAACTACTGGTCTATGGGCATCCCGGGCCCGTGCGGTCCGTGCTCCGAGATCTACTACGACCGCGGCCCCGAGTACGGCCAGGACGGCGGCCCCGTGGCGGACGATAACCGCTACATGGAGATCTGGAACCTGGTCTTCATGCAGAACGAGCGCGGCGAAGGCATTGGCAAGGGAAACTTCGAGATCGTCGGCGAGCTGCCCAAGAAGAACATCGATACCGGCCTGGGCATTGAGCGCGTGGCCTGCATCCTGCAGGGTGTCGATAACGTCTACGAGACGGACCTGCTGCGCCCGGTTATTGACGTGGCGGAGGAGCTCACCGGCGCGAAGTACGTTCCGGATGCTCCGAAGGAGGACCTCATCCGCTTCCGCGTGGTGGCGGATCACTCCCGCACCGGCATGATGCTCATCCTGGACGGTGTGACCCCGGGCAACGAGGGCCGCGGGTACATCCTGCGCCGTCTGCTGCGCCGCATCATTCGCTCCGCCAAGCTGTTGGGCGCGAAGGGCGAGACCATGGAGCGCTTCATGAACACCATCATGGACACCATGACCCCCTCTTATCCGGAGATTGCGGAGAACCGCGAACGCATCCTGCGCGTGGCCGTCAACGAAGAGAAGGCCTTCCTCAAGACGCTGGAGTCTGGTACCAAGCTTTTCGACGAAGCAGTGGAGGAGCTTAAGAACACCTCCCGCGCCGCCACCGCGAAGGTGTTGCCCGGTGACAAGGCGTTCGAGCTGCACGATACCTACGGTTTCCCCATCGACCTGACCCTGGAGATGGCGCAGGAGGCCGGACTGAGCGTGGACATGGAGGGCTTCGATGCCGCCATGGGTGAGCAGCGCCGTCGCGCCAAGGCTGATAGCCAGGCTAAGAAGCACGGCCACGCCGATCTTTCCCTGTACCGCGGCTGGGTGGATAACCACGCTACGGTGTTCACCGGCTACGAGACGCTGGAGTCCGACGCCAAGGTGATCGGCCTGGTCCGCGATGGCCAGAAGGTCTCCGAGGTGCAGGCCGGTGACACGGTGGAGGTCATCCTGGACCAGTCGCCGCTGTACGCTGAGGCCGGCGGCCAGACCGCCGACCGCGGCCGGATTCTCCAGGGCGAGACGCTGCTCGAGGTCAACGACGTGCAGAAGATCGGTAAGAAGCTGTGGGTTCACAAGGCCACCGTCACCTCGGGCGGCTTGGAGCTCGGCAGCGGGGTTACCGCGGCGGTTGATGAGAAGTGGCGCCACGGTGCGGTGCAGGCGCACTCGGCGACGCACCTCATCCACGCCGCGCTGCGCCAGGTGCTTGGCCCCACGGCGGTCCAGGCTGGTTCCTTGAACCGTCCGGGGTACCTGCGCTTCGACTTCAACTACACCGAGCAGCTCACCCCGGAGCAGCTGGAGGAGATTGCTCTGGTGACCAACCAGGCAGTGGATCAGCACTTCGAGGTGCACACCATCGAGACCTCTTTGGATAAGGCCAAGGAAATGGGAGCGATGGCGCTGTTCGGTGAGAACTATGGTTCCGAGGTTCGCGTGGTGGAGATGGGCGGACCCTTCTCCATCGAGCTGTGTGGTGGTACCCACGTGGCTAACACCGCGGAGATCGGGCCGGTGTCCGTGCTGGGTGAGTCTTCCGTGGGCTCCGGTGCCCGCCGCATTGAGGCCTACTCCGGCCTGGATGCCTTCCGTTACTACTCCAAGGAGACCGCCCTGGTGGAGGGCGTCTCCCGTGAGCTCAAGGTGCAGACTGAAGATCTGCCGGAGCGCATCGCACAGCTCACGGAGAAGCTCAAGGCTGCAGAGAAGCAGATTGATGAGCTGCACAAGGCGCAGCTGATGTCCCAGACTGCGGAGATGATTCAGGGAGCTAGCGAGGTCAACGGTTTCACCGTGGTCTCCGTCAAGTTGCCGAACGGTGTCAACGGCGGGGACCTGCGCACCCTGGCTTCGGACATCAAGAACCGTTTGGGAGACGTCGCTGGTATCGTGGCGCTGGCTTCGGAGAACGAGGGCGGCAAGCTGCCGTTCATCGTCGGCGCCACCAAGGCGGCTAACGAGCGTGGCGTCAAGGCAGGAGACTTGGTGAAGACCATCTCCGGCTACGTCGACGGCAAGGGCGGCGGCAAGCCGGATATGGCGCAGGGCTCCGGTGCTCGTCCGGACGGCCTGCAGGCAGCGTTTGATGCGCTGCGTGACGAACTCGCCGCACACTAGGACGCGAGGGAGGAGAGCGACAGTATGGCAGCAATCGAGCCCGATACTCCGGGCGCGGACGATCCCGGCCCGGGCCGACGCCTGGGACTCGATGTAGGCACCGTGCGCATCGGCGTGGCGGTGTCGAACCGCGAGGCCACGTTGGCCATGCCGGTGGAGACCGTGGCGCGCCAGACCGGTTTTAAGGACCGGGACAAGGGCGACATTGACCGCCTGCTGGAGCTTATCCGCGAGTATGACGTTGTCGAAATCGCCGTGGGTTTGCCCCGTGATTTGAAGGGGAATGGCTCAAAGAGTGTGAAACATGCCAAAGAAATAGCGTTTCGCATCCGCCGGCGACTAGACAGAGATGACACGATAAGTGTAGTTCCGCCCGTGCGCATGGTGGATGAGCGCCTCACCACGGTGGCGGCCACTAGTGCGCTGCGGGCCTCTGGTGTGTCAGAGAAGCGTGGGCGCGCGGTCATCGACCAAGCGGCTGCGGTGGAAATTTTGCAATCCTGGCTGGATGCGCGCCATTTCGCGTTGAGCGGCCCTAATTCAGGCCCTGAGCCTTCACACTGAGGAGACTAAGTACGTGAGCCGTAAACCATCACGCATCGGACGCTCGATGGAGCCGAAGCACGTCAAACGACGCCAGCGCGGCCTCGCCGTGCTGATTGCCTGCCTCGTCCTGATCATCGGCGGGTTGGGCTACATCGGATTCCGCCTGCTGGGAGGAGGAAGCACCTTGGACTACGAGGGCCAGGGCAACGGGGTTGTCCAGACGGTGGAGGTCCCTGAAGGGTCCTCGATGAGCCAGCTGGCGCCCACGCTGGCGGAGAAGAATGTGGTGAAGACCCCTGAGGCCTTCACCTCTGCGGCCAACAGCAACCCGCGGGCGAGCCAGATCAAACCGGGCTTCTACCGCCTCCAAGAGGAGATGAGTGCGAAGTCCGCGGTGGAGGCACTGTTGGATGAGACCAACCAGGTCGACATGCTTGACGTCCAGGGCGGTGCAACGCTGCAGGACGTCAACCTGGTGGGCGGCGATGTGCGCTTTGGTATCTACTCGCAGATTTCGGAAGTCTCCTGCAAGGAGGGCGGCTGCGTTTCTGCTGAGGACCTGGAGAAGGTTGCCGCCACCGTGGATCCGGCGGAGCTGGGCGCTCCGGAGTGGGCTCTTGATGCCGTCCGTGCTCGTGGGGATGACCCTAAGCGCTTGGAGGGCCTCATCGCCCCAGGCCAGTACGTCATCGACCCGAACATGGATGCCCAGCAAATCCTGACGGATTTGGTGTCTCGCTCCACCAAGCGCTACAACGCCACCGACATCGTGGCCCGCGCCGAGGCCATCGGCCTTAAGCCCTACGAGCTGCTCACCGTTGCCTCCCTGGTGGAGCGCGAGTCCCCGACCGGAGAGTTCTCCAAGGTGGCCCGAGTTATCCTCAACCGTCTCGACGAGCCGATGCGCCTAGAGCTGGACTCTACGGTGAACTACGGCCTTAAGGACGTGGAGCTGGCAACTACCGACGAGGACCGCGGCCGCGAGACCCCGTGGAACACCTACGCCAAGGATGGCCTGCCGGATACGCCTATTGCCTCGCCGTCCGAGGACGCCATCACGGCCATGGAGAACCCGGCCGAGGGTAACTGGCTGTTCTTCGTGACGGTGGACAGTGAGGGCACCACGGTGTTCACCGATAACTACGATGAGCACCTGTCCAATGTCGACGAGGCAGTGCGCTCCGGCATTCTGGACAGTAAGCGCGAGGGCGCAGGCAATGGCGATGGCGGCGAGGCACCCGCGCCGGAGGAAGCTCCGGTAGAGGCCCCGGCTGAGGGCCAGTAGCCCATGCCCAAGGCCGCCGTCCTGGGAAGTCCGATTTCCCATTCCCTATCCCCAGTCCTTCACAATGCCGGCTACGCCGCGCTGGGTCTGGAGGACTGGGTGTACGAGAAGATTGAGGTCACGGACCTTCCTGCCTTTCTGAATGCGGCAGGGGAGGACTACCGCGGTTTCTCCGTCACCATGCCGCTGAAGTTCGATGCGTTGGCGTGCGCGGATAGTGTCTCCGAGCGCGCGCAGCTCATCGGCTCCGCTAACACGCTGGTCCGCACGGACGACGGCTGGCGCGCAGACAACACCGACACTGAGGGTGTGCTGGGCGCGCTCGAGGAGCTTGGCGTGGAGGGAGCCTCGGCGCTGCTCATCGGCGCCGGCGGTACGGCCCGACCAGTGCTGTGGGGCCTGGCGCAGCGCGGCGTGCGTACTGTCACCGTGCTCAACCGCTCCGACCGCGTGGCAGAGCTGCGCCCGCTGGCAAACGAGCTGGGCATCACGCTCAGCGCCGCGACGTTCTCGGATGATCTGGAACGCATCGCTCGGTCCGCCGACCTCATCGTGTCCACCGTGCCCTCTGCCGCACTGGATAGCTACGTGCCGCAGCTTGCCAAGGCGCCGGTCTTTGATGTCATCTACGACCCTTGGCCGACGCCGCTGACGAAGTACGCCGCTGCGGACGGTATGGCCACTGTGGGTGGCCACATCATGCTGGCGAACCAGGCTTACTCCCAGTTTGAGCAGTTCACCGGCCACGCCGCCCCGCGCGCGGAGATGCTCGCCGCTCTGCAGGCCACCGTGGGCGTGACGGGCTAAGCCGCCTCGTAGCCAGAGCCGAAGAGGTGGCCAATTCCGTCGCGCGCGGTGACCTGCGCGACGGTATACTCCGGCGTCATGGGGGTCTTAATTCTGGTGGCGTGGGGGTGCGCCCTATTTATTTTCGACGTGCGGTATAAGCGCCTGCCTAACGTGCTGACGCTTCCTGCTGCTGCCGTATCGTTGCTCTGGTTCAGCCCGGCCGGGCTGGTCTGGCCGGGACTGTACGTGGCGCTGGCGCTTGTCACGAAGACGGCAAGCGTGGGCGGCGGGGATGTAAAGCTCGCCGTGCCCCTCGGGATGCTCACCGCCCATGCCTTCGGGGTGATGGGGGTCCTCGGCGCGATGATGGGGGCGTCGCTCGGCACTGTGGCGTGGGGACTCATCACACGGGATAAAGCACCGCCGCACGGTCCGGGAATGCTGCTGGCCGCGGCGCTTGTAGTGATTTTTAGCCCCAACACGGTGTGATTGAGCACCTAGTGCGCACGAAAGCACATGTGGCGTGCGATAATTGTCCGCATGCTTCGTTGGACTACCGCAGGGGAGTCCCACGGTCAGGCGCTCATTGCACTGCTTGAGCACATGCCGGCCGGGGTTCCTATCTCTCAAAACGACATTGCCCTTCAGCTTTCCCGCCGCCGCCTAGGCTACGGCCGCGGCGCCCGCATGAAGTTTGAGGCTGACGATCTCACCCTGCTTAGCGGCATCCGTCACGGAAAGACTCTGGGCAGCCCCATCGCCATCATGATTGGCAATACCGAGTGGCCGAAGTGGACCACCATCATGTCGCCAGATGCAGTGGACGTGGAGGACCCAGAGGTAGCCAAGGCTATGGCCTCCGGCCGCGGCGCCGCGCTGACCCGCCCGCGCCCAGGCCACGCCGATTTCGCCGGAATGGTGAAGTTCGACCACTCTGAGGCCCGGCCGATTCTGGAGCGCTCTTCCGCGCGGGAGACGGCCGCGCGCGTCGCGGCAGCTACCGTGGCCCGCAACTTCCTTCGCGAAACCCTCGGCATCGAGGTGTTTTCCCACGTCATCTCCATCGGTGGCTCCGAGGCCTATGCGGGCCCGCAGCCTACCTTTGCGGCGCTGGAGGAAATTGACGCCTCCCCGGTCCGTGCCTTCGACAAGGCGGCTGAGGAGTCCATGATTTCTGAAATTGAAGCGGCGAAGAAGCAGGGCGATACGCTGGGCGGCATCGTCGAGGTCATCGTCGACGGCCTGCCGATTGGCCTGGGCTCCCACACCTCCGGCGAGGACCGGCTGGACGCACAGCTGGCCGCAGCGCTTATGGGCATCCAGGCCATCAAGGGCGTAGAAGTCGGCGACGGGTTCGCTGAAGCCCGCCGCCGTGGCAGCGAGGCCCACGATGAGATGGTGCGCACCGCTACCGGAGTGGAGCGCGAGAGCAACCGCGCCGGCGGCCTGGAAGGTGGTATGACCAACGGTCAGACGCTGCGCCTGCGTGCAGCGATGAAGCCGATCTCCACCGTGCCGCGTGCTTTGAAGACCGTGGACATGGCCACCGGCTCGGCGGCCACGGCCATCCACCAGCGCTCCGACGTGTGCGCCGTCCCGGCTGCAGGCGTCGTAGCGGAGGCCATGGTGGCCCTCGTACTCGCGCGCGCCGTGCTGGAAAAGTTCGGCGGCGACTCGGTGGCGGAGACCAAGCGCAATATCTCCTCCTACCAGGAGTATGTTGTGGACCGGCTGACGTGGGGTGAGGCATGAGCACTCCACACGTCGTTCTCGTCGGCCCTCCCGGGGCAGGCAAGTCCACCATCGGCCGCCGCCTGTCGCGCGCCCTGAACTGCCAACTGGTGGATACCGATGAGCTTCTGGAAATCCAGTACGGCAAGGCCTGCGGTGAGGTCTTTTCGGAGCTGGGGGAGCAGGCTTTCCGCGAGGCGGAGGCGGAGCAGGTCAAAGCGGCGCTCAGCACCGGTGGGGTGGTTAGCCTCGGTGGTGGCGCGGTGCTCACTGAGTCCACCCGCGCGCTGCTGGATTCCCTCACCGTGGTCTACCTCGAGGTAACCCCGGAGGAAGGTGTGGCCCGAACGCTGGGGGATGCCAACCGCCCGGTTCTGGACTCGGCCGATCCCTTCGCGCACTACGCCCAGCTCCTCGAGACGCGCCGCCCGCTCTACACGGAGGTCGCGGACCTCAAGGTGCGCACTGGCGTGCGCTCGCCGCAGCAGGTCGTGGGCGATATCCTGAGCTTCCTCGAAACTCTCTAAGGAGTAGCAGCAATGCGCACCATTTCCGTCAACGGGCCTGCACCCTACGAGGTCACCATCGGCCACGTCCTCAGCGCCCGCATTGTGGAGCACCTGGACGGCATCGGCGCCGGCAAGGTGGCCATCATTCACCAGCCGCCTCTGCGGAAGGCGGCGCAGGACTTGGCGTCCGCGCTCACGCGCGCGGGCGCGCAGTCCCACCTCCTGCAGGTGCCGGATGCTGAAGCAGCCAAGCAGCTCGACGTCCTTGCCGGGCTGTGGGACAGCCTGGGGCAGGCCGGCTTTAGCCGCCGCGACGCTGTGGTAGGCCTGGGTGGCGGGGCCGTGACCGATCTCGCCGGATTCGCGGCGGCGACCTGGATGCGGGGAATCCCGGTCATCCAGGCCCCCACCACGCTGCTGGCGATGGTGGATGCGGCCGTGGGAGGCAAGACCGGTATCAATACCTCCGCGGGAAAGAACCTGGTGGGCGCGTTCCACGAGCCCTCCGCGGTCTTTGTGGACCTGGAGCGCCTAGAGACTCTGCCGGCGGAAGAGATCGTCGCCGGGTCCGCGGAGATCATTAAGACGGGCTTCATTCATGACCCCGCCATTATCGAGCACTACCGCACTAGTCCAGCCGAATGCCTTGACCCAAAGGGTGTTCTTCCGGAGCTGATTGAGCGCTCCATTGCTGTGAAGGCCCACGTGGTGGGCCAGGATCTCAAGGAAGCAGGGCTGCGTGAAACCCTCAACTACGGCCACACCTTCGGCCACGCGGTGGAGCGCTGTGAAAATTACACCTGGCGCCACGGCCGCGCGGTTGCGGTCGGCATGATGTTCATTGCCCACCTGTCACACGCGCGCGGGCTGATCGACGATGCCCTGCTCGATATCCATCGTGACATCCTTACCTCGGTGGGACTGCCCACCACCTATGCGCCCGGGCACTTCGCCGAGCTGGTGGAGGGCATGCGCCACGATAAGAAGAACCGCGGCGGCCACATCCGCTTCGTGGCGCTGACCGGAATCGGTCAGACCACGCGCATCGAGGACGCCACGGACGCGGAGCTCAAGGCCGCCTACGCCGCGATATCTGATACGTCCGCTGCACATTAGGAGACTTCCATGACCATTCTTGTCCTCAACGGCCCCAACCTGAACCGCCTGGGAAAGCGTCAGCCGGACGTGTATGGCTCGGAGACCCTGGGGGACGTCGAGAAGCGCGTGCGTGACGCTGCCGGGGCCGAAGAGATCATTTTCTTTCAGTCCAACCACGAAGGCGAGCTCATTGAGCAGGTGCACCGCGCCGCCGACGCAGGGTGGCCCGTCATCATCAACCCTGGCGGGTTTACCCACACCTCCGTGGCGCTGCGGGACGCGCTGGCCGAGGTCGCAGACGGTGCCGGCTTCGTCGAGGTGCACCTGTCCAACGTGCATGCGCGCGAGCCCTTCCGGCACCACTCTTATCTCAGCCCCATCGCGCGCGGGGTCATCGCTGGTCTGGGAACTTATGGGTACGTCGCGGCACTGGGGTACTTCCTGGCCGATTAGTTATCATGGAGTATCGCCCAATTAGATAGGAGTGGTTCTTCATGGCTTTGGCCGATACTCGTTTTAGTAACCGCCGCCGCAAGCTCGCCTCCGAGCTCGCTGGGCAGCGCATCGACGCCGTTGTTGTCACACACCTGACGCACGTGCGCTACCTCTCCGGTTTTTCCGGTTCCAACGGCGGATTGCTGCTGCGCAAGGATCTCTCGGCGCTCATGGCTACCGATGGGCGCTACACCACCCAGATTGCGGAGGAAGTACCAGACCTCGAGGCTGTGCTCGGTCGCGACGTCGGCCCGCACCTTCTCAGCACGCTGGAGGGCGAGCTGCGCGTCGGCTATGAGGCCGACTACGTGAGCGTCTCGCAGCTGGAGCGCCTGAAAAAGGCCGCCCCGGACGGGGTGACGCTGGTGCCGGTCAGTGGCGTCATCGAGAAGATCCGCCTAGTGAAGGACCCGCTCGAGCTGGAGAAGCTCGAGGAGATTGCAGCCCTGGCCAACCAGGCGCTCACGGAGCTCGTGGAGGCAGGGGAGATTGCCGCTGGCCGCACAGAGCGTCAGGTCGCCGCCGACTTGGAGTACCGCATGCGCATGCTTGGCTCGGAGCGTGTGAGCTTCGATACCATCGTGGCCTCCGGCGAGAACTCCGCGAAGCCGCACCACGGCGCGGACGACCGCGAGCTGCGCGACGGCGACCTGGTCACCATCGACTTCGGCGCGCACCTGCGGGGTTTCAACTCCGACTGCACCCGTACCTTTGCCATCGGGAACGTCACTGACTTCGCGCGCGAGATTTACGACGTGGTCTTGCGGGCCCAGCTCGCTGGCGTCGAGGCATCCGTTCCGGGAGCTGCGCTTGTCGACGTTGACGCGGCCTGCCGCGACGTCATCACCGACGCCGGCTTTGGCGAGTACTTTGTGCACTCCACGGGCCACGGCATCGGCCTCGACGTCCACGAGGGGCCCTCGGCGGCCAAGACCGGCAAGGGAGAGCTGGCCGAAGGCATGACGCTGACCATCGAACCGGGCATCTACGTGCCCGGCAAGGGCGGCGTGCGCATCGAGGACAGCCTGATCATTACCTCCGGCGAGCCGAAGATTATCACCGCGTACCCGAAGGATCTTCAAGTCCTCTAGAAGCGGCCACCCCGGCATACCGAGCGCGGAGTGCGTACGGTATGCTTGGACACTGTTTTCATAGTTTCACCCTCAATTATTTCGGGAGAGTCATTTCATGGCAGATACCACTGACTTCAAGAACGGCCTCGTTCTGAAGATCGACAACAAGCTGCAGCAGATCGTTGAGTTCCAGCACGTTAAGCCGGGCAAGGGCCCTGCCTTCGTGCGTACCAAGCTCAAGGATGTGGTCTCCGGCAAGGTGACGGATAAGACCTTTAACGCTGGTGTCAAGGTGGAGACCGCCAACGTGGACCGCCGCGACATGACCTACCTGTACAACGATGGCCAGAACTACGTGGTCATGGATGACAAGACCTTCGAGCAGTACGAGCTGCCGTTCGAGAAGTTCGGCGAGGCCGGCAAGTTCCTGCTGGAGAACATGCGCGTGCAGGTTTCCTTCCACGACGGTGAGGCCCTCTTCGGCGAGCTGCCGATCTCCGTGGACCTCAAGGTCGAGCACACCGAGCCCGGCCTGCAGGGCGACCGCTCCAATGGCGGCACCAAGCCGGCTACCCTCGAGACCGGCGCCGAGATCCAGGTTCCGCTGTTCATCGAGATCGGCAACGTTCTCAAGATCGATACCCGCACCGGCGAGTACCTCTCCCGCGTCAACAACTAATATGACCCAGCCCGAGCCGAACTATAAGCGCCACACTGCGCGCTACCGTGCGCGCCGCCGCGCTGCTGACATCCTGTTCGAGGCGGAGTCGCGCGACGTCGATCCCGTGGCCATCGTGGAGGACCGTGTGGCGCTCGCGCGCGATCCGGAAAACGGTGTGGCCCCGATTGCGGAGTACACCCAGGACATCGTCTCTGGCGCCGCCGAGGAGCTGGACGCCATCGATGAGGCCATCGCGCGCTATCTCTCCGATGAGTGGTCGCTCGAGCGCATCCCCGCGGTGGACCGCGCCATCATGCGCGTATCCGTGTGGGAGATCCTCTTCAACGCGGATGTTCCGAACGCCACCGCACTGGTGGAGGGCGTGGAGCTGGCCTCGGAGTACTCCAACGACCAGGCAGCACCGTATATCCACGCAGTGCTGGATGACGTCATCCAGGTGCAGTCCGCCGATAGCCCCATGGCCGCGTCCACGGACGAGGCTGAGGCGGCGACTGACGCTGAGGCCGAGTAGAAGGCCGAGTAGGAGAGAGCGCCTACCGGTTGATACGACGAAAGTCCGGTCCTACCGTGATGATAGGGCCGGACTTTGTGCATCGTAGGGGGGGCACGCAGCCGAGCTTTGCTTGCTCTAGAACAGAGAGGACAGGAAGTCCTTGGTGCGCTGGTGCTGCGGGTTATCCAGAACCTGTTCGGGGGCGCCGGATTCCACCACGGTTCCGCCATCCATGAAGTAGATCTTGTCGGCCACCTCGCGGGCAAAGCCCATCTCGTGGGTGACCACGAGCATGGTCATGCCATCGGCCGCCAGCTCCTTCATAACGCGCAGCACCTCGCCAACGAGCTCGGGGTCGAGGGCGGAGGTGGGTTCGTCGAAAAGCATGAGCTTCGGGTCCATGGCCACCGCACGGGCGATGGCCACGCGCTGCTGCTGGCCGCCGGAGAGCTGGACCGGGTACGCATCCGCCTTGTGCGCCAGACCGACCTTCTCCAGCAGCTCCATCGCGCGCTGTTTCGCCTCCTCCGGCTTCTGTTTCTTGACCTGCACCGGTGCTTCGATGATGTTTTCTAGCACGGTGCGGTGGCTAAACAGATTGAACTGCTGGAAGACCATGCCGATGTCCTGGCGCTGGGCTGCAGCCTCCTTTTCGGAGATCTCGTACAGCACGCCGTCGCGTTCGCGGTAGCCGATGATCTCGCCGTCGATGTAGAGGCGCCCGGCAGTAACCTTCTCCAAGTGGTTGCAGCAGCGCAGGAACGTGGACTTGCCGGAGCCTGACGGGCCGAGGAGGCACGCCACCTCGCCCGGCATGACGGTGATGTCGATGCCCTTGAGCACTTCCAGTTGCCCGAAGGACTTGTGCACGTTCTGCGCGGAAATCATGGGAGTAGCCATTAGTTCTTAACCTCCGGGATGACGGAAACGTTGCGGGGGATGGTGCCTTCGGCATCGGCCAGCGCAGCAAGCTGGCGGCCGGTGAGCTCGCGCGTGGCACCGCGCTCGAAGCGGCGCTCCAAGAAGTACTGGGCCACCATGAGCAATGACGTGATGGCCAGGTACCAGGTAGCGGCAACCATAAGCAGGGGAATGGGCTCGAAGAGCGCGGCGGAAATGTCGGTGGCGCGGCCGAAGATCTCGGCGGTGTAGGGAATGGCCACCACCAAGGAGGAGGTCTTGAGAAGGGAGATGAACTCGTTGCCGGTGGGCGGGATGATGATGCGCATGGCCTGTGGAAGGACCGTGCGGCGCATGGTCATCCACCAGCCCATGCCTAGCGCCTTACACGCCTCCTTCTGGCCCTCCGGGACTGACGAGATTCCGGATCTCACGATTTCTGCCATGTACGCCGCCTCGTTGAGGCCCAAGCCGAGCACGGACAGGAGGAAGGCGTTGGTGAGGACCTCGGTCAGGGAAATCTCCGTAAAGCCCAGGTTGATGGACTGGTACAGGGCGGAGAGCAGGCCCCAGAACACCAGCTGCACGTAGATTGGGGTGCCGCGGAAGAGCCAGAGGAACAGCCAGGCTACGCCGCCGAGCACCGGGTTGGGGGACATGCGCATCACCGCGAGCGCGGCGCCGCCGATGACGCCGATGATCATCGCCAGAATCGTAATCGCGATGGTGTGCAGCGCGGCGGTGGCGATGCGGGTATCGAAGAGGTACTGCGCATAGGTGCCCCAGCCGAAGGCCTCGTTGCGGGCGGAGGCAATGATGAACCAGAGGCCCAGCAGCACGAGCACCGTGGCGAAGACCCAGCGCCACGGGTGGCGCAGCGGGCGGGCCTCAATCTTGGGCGGGGTCTCGGCTGACGGGGCGGACGCCGGCCGGGCCGGTGACGGATGTGCTGAGTTAGTCATTGATCGGCCTTTCATTAATCATTGCGTGTTCGACGTGTCCTTCCTCGACGCCCCAGGCGCTCATGATCCGGGCGTATTCCCCGGTGTCGATGAGGTGCTGGAAGGCGGCGGCGACTGCCTTGCCCAGGTCCGAATCCTTCGGCACGGCGAAGCCGTACGGGCTGGCCTCAAACATCTCGCCGACCATCTTCATGCGGCCGTCGGAACGGTTGACCGCCCAGGAGGAGACGGGGGAGTCGGCGGACAGCGCGTCCGCGCGGCCCATGAGGACGGCGAGCGCCGCATTGTCGTTGGTGTCGTAGGAGAGGATGGTGAGGTCGCCGCCGCAGGCTTCCTGCTTTGGGCGCAGGTCGTCGGTCTCGGAGACCGTGGTGCGCTGTACCGCGACGGTGAGGCCGCACGGATGAGAGGGGTCGACGTCCCGGGGGCCTTCGGCAAGCGCGGCCCACTGGATGCCGGCGTAGAAAGTATCGACAAAATCGAAATTCTCCCGGCGGTCCGGAGTGTCCGTGAAGCCGGAACCGCCGATATCCACCTGCCCGGACTGCACGGCCGGGAGGATCATGGAAAAGTCCTGCTCCACCGGCCTAAATTCGAGTCCCAGGACCTCCGCGACAGCGTGGGCGAGATCCATCTCGAGGCCAATGAGCGCGCCGTCGGAATCCTTAAACTGAAAGGGCGCGAAGGGGGGGATTGGTACCCACGGTAAGAACCCCATCGGCGTCCTGATACATCGCGGCGATGTCGGGAACCTCGTCCACGTCGGGCGCGGCCCAACCTTCCGGCAGGGCCGGTTCCTCGTTGGTGACGCAGCCAGACAGGCCGCTGGCACCAAGTATTGCCGCTGCGCTGAGGACGGCTGTGAGCTTCTTCATTGTTCAACCTTCTCTTGAACCTTCTCGTAGGTCGCCGCCTTCCGTGCGTCCGCCACGATGAACGCGGCAACGATGATCCCGCCCAAGACAATCATGAGCAGGATGAGCGGGGTGGAGGCGTCCTGGTCCGCGCCCCAGGGCCACAGTGCGCGCAGCGAGCCCAGCATGAAGCCGCCCATGGCAGCCAAGGTGGGATCGCGGTGGGTGTCCAGCAGGTAGTTGAGCACCTTGACAAAGGCGGCCAAGCCGCACAGGGCGCCGAGTGCGAACACACCAATGACGGCGAAGTTTCGCTCCGATACCGCCCCGATGATCGGCTGGTACAGGCCCATGGTCAGCAGCATGAGGGAGCCGGACACGCCCGGCAGCACCAGGGCGCAGATGGCGATCATGGCGGCCAAGAAGATGACGATGTAGCTGGGGTTATCCACCGGATCTGAGGTGTAACCGGTGACAAAGAAGATGGCGATAGCGGCCACCACGAAGGAGATGATGGCGGACGGAGAGGTCCGGCGAGACAGCATGCTCAGCGGCACGATGATGGACACCAAGACCATGCCCAGGAAGAGACCGCTGGACAGCGAGACCTGGTTCTCCACAAAGCTGTGCAGCAGGCTGGAGAAGCCGAATACAGCGAGGAACATGCCCACTGCGACGGAGATGAGGAAGCCCCATTCCACCTTCTTGAAGCGGCCGGAGATGAGGTCGTTGGCGTTGTGGAGGGCGCGTTCGTAGATACCGACGATCAGCGCGACCGTGCCGCCGGAAATGCCCGGGACGAGCTCGGCCATGCCAATGAGGGCGCCGCGGATGGCGTTGAGAAAATAGTGCATAAACCGAAATTAGCGATGATGTGCTCCGCGGTGGGGGTGCCGTGCCGAGGAGACGGGGTGAGCAGATGACTTCTTATTCTCTCACCAGCCGCCAGGCTTATGCAAACTATTCAGTTCGTGGAAGGTTATACGCTTCCCGTGTTGGGGGGACTACATGGGCAGGCGCTTGGCCACCTCGGCGTAGATGGCCCCGAGGACGGCGAAGGCGGCAAAACCGATCAGCGCATCCAGCATCACTGCGTAGAAGTTGTTGAGCTGCGGGTTATCGGAGGACGCGGCGGCGTCGTGTACTTCCTTGATGTAGGAGGAGCCTTCCAGCTTGGAGGAGGCCTCCTGGCTGTTGCTCGACTGCGGCTCGGCGGCGGTGGCAACGGCAGCGGTGCCGCCCAGGGTAAGGGCGAGGGACGTGCTCAGTGCGATAAGGGTGCGACGCATGGGGGTAGGGTTCCTTTCCGTCATATACGTAAAGCACCCCACAGCCTCTCAAGCTGTGGGGTGACATTGTGCCCCTGGTGAGACTCGAACTCACACTACACGGGTTTTGAATCCGTTGCCTCTGCCAATTGGGCTACAGGGGCGCACTGGATGAAATAGTAGCGCAGGCGCATGGCCGGAACCTAATTGCCCCGCCTATCTGCCACACCCAGGGCGGGCTGTGGCGGGTGAGCGGACGCGTTAGGATGGGCCGGGTGACTACTTCTTTGCCCCGACTCTTGCTTATCGACGGCCACTCGATGGCCTTCCGTGCATTTTATGCACTGCCTGCTGAGAACTTCTCCACCTCGGGCGGTCAGCACACCAACGCCGTCTACGGCTTCCTTTCTATGCTGTCCAACATCCTGGCTGAGGAGCAGCCGGATTTCGTGGCAGTGGCGTTCGACGTGGGCCGCAAAACCTTCCGCACGGAGATGTTCCCCGAGTACAAGGCGCAGCGTGAAGCAGCACCCGAGGAGTTCCGCGGCCAGGTCGAGCTCATTCGTGAGGTCTTGGGAACCCTGGGTATTACGACGTTGTCGCGCGAAAACTTCGAGGCCGACGACATCGTGGCCACGTTGTCCACGCAGGCGGGCAACGACTTTGAGACGCTTCTGGTCACGGGTGACCGCGACTACCTGCAGCTGGTGAACGACACCACGACGGTGCTCTATCCCATGCGTGGCGTGTCGACCCTGCACCGCTTTACGCCGGCCGCCGTGGAGGAGAAGTACGGTCTGACCCCGCAGCAGTATCCAGACTTTGCGGCGCTGCGCGGCGACCCGTCAGACAACCTTCCCTCCGTTCCGAAGGTGGGGGAGAAGACTGCCACCAAGTGGATTACCCAGTACGGTTCCCTCGACGGGCTCATCGAGCACGCAGAGGAGATCAAGGGCGTGGCGGGCCAGAACTTCCGTGACCGCATTGAGCAGGTCAAGCTCAACCGCCAGCTCACGCAGATGATTACGGACATGGACTTGGAGGTTGGACCTGCGGATCTGGCCTTCCAGGGCGCGGTGGCCAGCGAGGTGGCCGCGCGATTCGATGAGCTGGAATTCGGCACCAACCTGCGCGAGCGTGTGCTCAAGGCGGTTCCGCACGACGCGGACGCAGAGGCCGATGCCGCCGAGAAGGCGCCTGAGGTGTCCGTGACCATCACCGACCAGCCGCTGGCGGAGTGGCTGCAGGGCGACGGCGACGGTGCTGCGCGCGAGCACGTTGCGGTCTTCGTGCAGGGCGATGGCACTCCGGGTGCGGGCGATGCGTCGGCGCTGGCGCTTGTCGACGCCTCCTTTGAGGGCCTCCAAGTCGAATTGGCCGATCTCAGTGCGGAGGACGATGCCGCCTTGGCGGCGTGGCTGTCCTCCGACGCGCCAAAGTACTTCCACGAGGCCAAGGCGGCGTTCCATATGCTGGCCGGCCGCGGCGTGGAACTTGCCGGCATCGCGCACGACACGGCCATCGCGGCGTACCTGCTGCGCCCCGGCCAGCGCACCTACGAACTGAGCGACGTGTACCAGCGCCACCTGCAGAAGTCCTTGGGCCAGGCCAGCGAGCAGTTGTCCATCCTGGATGACAACCCGCTGGTGGACCAGGCCGGCGCCATCATGGAGCTGGCCGCGGAGCTGACTAAGCAGCTACAGGACATCGATTCCTTTGAGCTCTACGCCGACTTGGAACTGCCGCTGGTGACGATCCTGGCGCGCATGGAGGCCACCGGCATCGCCGTGGACAAGGACGTCCTGGAAACCCAGCGCGACGCCTTCATTGAGCAGGTCAACGAGCAGGAGCGCGCTGCCCGCGAGCTGGCGGGCGATGATTCCCTCAACCTGAACTCGCCCAAGCAGCTGCAGGCCGTGCTTTTCGATACGTTCGACATGCCGAAGACGAAGAAGACCAAGACCGGCTACTCCACGGCGGCGAAGGAAATTGAGCAGTTGGCGGCCAGCCACCCGCACCCCTTCCTGGACCACCTTCTCGCGCACCGCGAGTACCAGAAGATGAAGACCACGCTGGAGGGGCTCATCAAGACCATCCAGCCGGACGGGCGCATCCACACCACCTTTAACCAAACGGTGGCCTCGACGGGCCGCCTCTCGTCGGCGGACCCGAACCTGCAGAACATCCCGGTGCGCACCGAGTCCGGGCGCCAGATCCGGTCGGCCTTCCACGTGGGCGAGGGCTTCGAGACTCTCATCACCGCCGACTACTCCCAGATCGAGATGCGCGTAATGGCGCATCTCTCGGAAGACCCGGGCCTGATTGAGGCCTACCGTGAGGGCGAGGACCTGCACAACTACGTTGGTTCCCGTGTCTTCGACGTCCCCGTCGATGAGGTGACCCCGGAGCTGCGCCGCCGCGTTAAGGCGATGTCTTACGGATTGGTCTACGGCCTGTCTGCCTACGGCCTGTCGCAGCAGCTGGGCATTCCGGCGGGCGAAGCCAAGCAGATCATGGAGAGCTACTTCGAGCGCTTCGGCGGGGTGAAGCGCTACCTCGACGAGGTCGTCGTCCAGGCCCGCAAGGATGGCTACACCTCGACGCTCTTTGGCCGGCGCCGCTACCTGCCGGAGCTTAATTCCGACAACCGCGTGGCGAGGGAGAACGCGGAGCGCGCCGCCCTCAACGCACCTATTCAGGGCACGGCGGCGGACATTATTAAGGTGGCGATGGTGCGCGTGGACGCCGCCCTGAAGGGCATGTCCTCGCGCGTGCTGCTGCAGGTCCACGACGAACTCGTGGTGGAGGTCGCCCCGGGCGAGGCCGAGCAGGTGCACGGCATCCTCGAGCGCGAGATGGACAAGGCTATCGAGTTGACTGTGCCGCTGGAGGTCTCCGTGGGCCAGGGCGAAAACTGGGACGCGGCCGCCCACTAAAGGCCCAACGGCCAAGGTCGTGCCCTAAAGGCCGGCCGCGCGCTCCAGATCCGTGGGCGCGCGGCGCTCGACCAGGCAGCCAGCCAAAAGGTCGAAGGGGGTCTGGCCGAAGGCAAGGACGCTCAATCCCAGCACCGCGAGGACGACTCCCTCCACATAGGGCAGGCCGGTCAATGCAAGCAAGGTCAGCAGGATCCAGCTATTGCGGATAAGGGCGCTGGCTACCCCGGGGCGCTGCGCAATGACCTCGAGCTTAAGCGACCACTTGCCCAGCGAGGTTTGCTTCGCAGCCTCCGCCCACACTCGGTAGGCGAAAAAGACCAGCGCTAGCGCCGCAATGTCATAGATCTCGCCGGCGCGCCCTGTAAGCGCTCCGGAGGTGGCGAGGTTTACCAGCCACTTGCACACCACGATGATGGCAGCAGCCAGGAAGGCGTCGATCCACCAGGCCACGACGCGGCGAAAGAGAATCCCAAGGCGCTCGACAATCATGAACGTCAGCCTACCGGTCCGCCGTGCACACAAAGATGGCGGTGCCGGGAAAGAGGGTGCCGCGCTGCGGCGACCACTGTCCCCACGTGATGTCGAGATCCTCCGGCCACTCGGGCTCGACCAGGTTGCGGATTTCAAAAGCGCCGCGAACCTGCAAGGCACGAATCCAATCACCCATTGTGCGGTGAAACTCTGCGTAGGTCAGGTTGCCCTCGCTGTCCTGCTCAAGGTACGCGCGGTCGAAGTAGGACAGCTCCGCTGTGAGACACTGCGGATCGTCGGGAAAGACCCAGCGCATGGGGTGCGGCACGGAAAAGACGAAGCGCCCGCCGGGGCGGAGGACACGGTGGACCTCGGTCAGGGCTGCGTCGAGATCAGCCACGAACGGCAGCGCACCGAAGGCGGAGAAGACCACGTCGAAAGAATCGGTACGGTAGGGCAGCGCCAGAGTATCCGCCTGGACGAGCGGCATACCCGGGCGGGCGTGGTCGAGCATGCCCCGGGAAATGTCAAAGCCGGTGGCAAACCCTGCCTGGTCCTGCAGCCACGCGGTGCAGGGCGCGGAACCGCAACCCAACTCGAGCACCGTGTACTGGGCAAGCTCCGCGGTGCTGCCCAAGAGCCGGGCATCGGCCTCGTGGAGCATCTCCGGGCACCAGTAAAAAGAGGAGAGATACTCGGGGTGGGAGGCATGGTAGGTCGCGGCGTCGCGGTCCCAGTAGACCTGGTTGGCCGTGGAGGGAGAAAACATAAGTCCTTTCGCGGGGCACATTTGCCGTTTTAGCTGCGGGGATGTAGTGTTGGTCGGGCGTGTCTATGACTCGGGACGCGCTGGGCTGCTGTAGGAGGGCTCAGGCGGTCTGCGAGTCGGGATTGAAATCCATCCTAAGCCTTGCGTATTTGCGCTGCTTAAAGACGCTTTTCAAGAGACACGTAACTGTCCATTTACGATCTCCTACGTTTATTCGGAGCATAACTACATGCCAACTTCTAACACCCCTCAGGTTGCGATCAACGACATCGGAACCGCAGAGGACTTCCTCGCAGCTGTCGACGCCACCATCAAGTACTTCAATGACGGTGACATCGTCGAGGGCACCGTGGTCAAGGTTGACCACGACGAGGTCCTGCTCGACATCGGTTACAAGACCGAGGGCGTTATCCCGTCCCGCGAGCTCTCCATCAAGCACGACATCAACCCGGATGAGGTTGTTGAGGTCGGCGACGAGATCGACGCACTGGTTCTCACCAAGGAGGACAAGGAAGGCCGTCTGATCCTGTCCAAGAAGCGCGCACAGTACGAGCGCGCTTGGGGCGCCGTCGAAGAGCTGCACGCCAAGGAGGAGCCGGTTACCGGTACCGTCATCGAGGTCGTCAAGGGTGGTCTCATCCTCGACATCGGCCTGCGTGGCTTCCTGCCGGCATCCCTCGTTGAGATGCGCCGCGTGCGCGACCTGGAGCCGTACATCGGCCAGGAGCTCGAGGCCAAGATTATCGAGCTGGACAAGCAGCGCAACAACGTTGTTCTGTCCCGCCGTGCATACCTCGAGCAGACCCAGTCCGAGGTTCGCTCCGAGTTCCTGCACCAGCTGCAGAAGGGCCAGGTCCGCAAGGGCGTTGTCTCCTCCATCGTCAACTTCGGCGCCTTCGTCGATCTCGGCGGTGTCGACGGCCTGGTTCACGTTTCCGAGCTGTCCTGGAAGCACATCGACCACCCGTCTGAGGTTGTCACCGTGGGCGACGAGGTCACCGTCGAGGTTCTCGACGTCGACCTGGACCGCGAGCGCGTGTCCCTGTCCCTGAAGGCAACCCAGGAGGATCCGTGGCGCGTCTTCGCCCGCACCCACGCTGTGGGCCAGATCGTCCCGGGCAAGGTCACCAAGCTCGTTCCGTTCGGCGCCTTCGTCCGCGTCGAGGAGGGCATCGAGGGCCTCGTCCACATCTCCGAGCTGGCTCAGCGCCACGTGGAGGTCCCGGACCAGGTTGTCACCGTGGGCCAGGAAGTCATGGTCAAGGTCATCGACATCGACCTCGAGCGTCGTCGTATCTCCCTGTCTGTGAAGCAGGCAGACGAGGACTACACCGACGAGTTCGATCCGTCCAAGTACGGCATGGCTGACTCCTACGACGAGCAGGGCAACTACGTGTTCCCGGAGGGCTTCGACCCGGAGACCAACGAGTGGCTCGAGGGCTACGACGAGCAGCGTCAGGCTTGGGAGGCTCGCTACGCCGAGTCCGAGCGTCGCTTCAACCTGCACACCGCGCAGATCGAGCGCAACCGTGCTGCAGCTGCTGAGGCCGCCGAGTCCGCTGCCAACAACTCCAACTACTCTTCCGAGTCCCAGGATGCAGCTCCGGCATCCGAGACCCAGGCAGAGGTTGGCGGTTCCCTGGCTTCCGACGAGCAGCTCGCTGCTCTGCGCGACAAGCTCGCTGGCAACTAAAGCCTCTCACTAGTCTCCCCATTCGGGGCACTAGTTAAGGCGCTCTAGGTCGCTTCTTCCGCCACGGTGGGAGGGGCGGCCTTTCGCCGTTTTCATAGCGTAAGGTGGGCCGGTATGAAACTCATTGGACTTACCGGCGGTATCGGCAGCGGCAAATCCACGGTGGCGCAGTTGCTGGCAGATCAGGGCTGGGCGGTTGTTGACGCCGACCGGATCGCCCGCGACATCGTCGAACCCGGCCAGCC
Organism: Corynebacterium axilliensis; assembly: GCF_046097495.1. Lineage (NCBI taxonomy): Bacteria > Bacillati > Actinomycetota > Actinomycetes > Mycobacteriales > Corynebacteriaceae > Corynebacterium > Corynebacterium axilliensis. The sequence goes on along the minus strand of NZ_CP175768.1, from coordinate 670,335 downwards.
TGCTCTCGGGGAGTTGGCCGCCGCCTTCGGGGACGACATTCTCCGCACCGACGGCAGTCTGGAGCGGGGGCTTCTGGCCAGCCGCGCCTTTGCCAGCCCCGAGCAAACGGATGCGCTCAACTCCATTACGCATCCGCGTATCCAGGAAGAGACCCAGGCCCGCTTCGCCGCGGCGCGCCGCGCGGGGGAGGAGTTCGTGGTCTATGACATGCCGCTGCTCGTGGACAATGGCCTTAATAAGGACATGGACGCCACCATCGTCGTTGACGTGGAGGCAGAGGAGCGCGTACGGCGCCTCGTGGAATTCCGCGGCCTCGATGAGGCGGATGCGCGCAGGCGTATCGCAGCCCAAATTCCCGACGACGTCCGCCTCGCCGCGGCCGACTACGTGATTGACAACAACGGACCCCGCCAAGCGCTGGATGCGCAGGTCCGGGAGGTTGCTACCAAGCTCACCCAGCGTTTCAGCTAGCGTTAGCTAGCGGGTCGCCACCACGTCGGAGACCTCGATGTGGTCGTTGTTTTCCATGTCCTCACCCACAAAGTCCAGGTCGGTGCGCATCAGCATGGTGTTGTAGTCCTTCCACGAGGTCAGCGTGTAGTACAGGTGCTGGTCGTCCTGGTTGGGCAGCACGAAGGGAGCGTAGGTGTCATTGAGCGGCTCGCCGCTGATGACCTTCGTGGTATCGGCGCTGACCAGTAGGCGGCGCGGCGACCACGGGCCCTCCGGCGAATCGGCGGTGCGCATCACGATGCCCTGGCCCTCCACGCCGTACATGGTGACAAACTTGCCCAGGTAGTCGTTGTAGGCCACAGAGAGCTCCGATACCTTGCCATCGAGCACCTCGCTGGCGCGGGACGGGTCTTTCACCCACGAGCCGTTGGAGTAGTACTCGAAGGCGTCCTCGTTGGGGAAGTCCGCCTTCGCAGCGCGGGAGAGGTACGCCGGGCCGCGCCGGCCATTTCCGGTGGTAAAGCGGTAGATATAGCCTGCGTGCTCCATGAAAGCGGACTGCTGCAGCTTTTCAAAGCCAGCCCGGTAGTTCGCGCCACCCGGGATGGGCGTAGACGAGCCATGGCTGGAATTCGTGCGGGTGGATTCATCGACCGCCTGCCAGGTGGCGCCGCCATCGGTGGACTTCATGGTGGCGGCGTAGTTGGTGGACCAGCCAGTCTCCGGGGCGTGCCAGGAGCGCACGGACATGTAGTCCACGTAGTGCACGCCGTCGACCACAATGCCGGCGGTCGGAATGGTGGTGCGCTCGCCATGGTTGTCGCCGTCGCCGACCTTCTGAGAGGGGATAAACTCCTTGGCCCGGCCGGTGCCGGACCAGCCGTTTGAGGTCAGTGCCTCATCAAGCGTGAGCCCGTCGCCGTAGTCCTGGTCGGTGGTGCGCAGGAGCACGTTGGAGCGCCAGCCATCGCCCTCGCTGGAGCAGTCCATGGTGTCACCGAAAACGTAGTAGGAGCGCCCTGCGTTATCGGAGTACGCAATGCCCAAGTCAGTGCCGGACACCCCAAAGTCGAGATCCGTGCGGTTGGGGGAGCCGGTGCCGGTGATGAGCTCCATGATTTGGGTTGGGCCACCGGTGATCTGGCGCTGGTTGTAGTTGCTGCGCTGCTCGCCGCCACCGCGGGAGGAGGAACCGCTAAACAGGGAGCCCAAGGAGCTGGAGGAGCCGCCCGCGGGGCCGGCGGGCTTTGAGGTGAAGCTGCCGGACTTCGAGTACGGGGTGCACGGGGAGGCAAGGGCCTGGGGTGCCTGGGTGACAAGGACGACGGGGGTGAGCGTGGCAATAACTGCTGCGCTGGTGAGTCTGGCGAAGGAACGGAAGGTCATGGTTGCTGATTCTAAAGCAGGGAAGCAACAATTCAATGACTTGGTAGTCAAAATTTACCTATCGCTTCCACGGCGTTCATTTTTCCGGCTTAGTCTCTTCCGGCATGGGAACCTGGGACGTTGGGCCTTTTGATAATCACACCGCGTGCGAAGTGCTCGCGGAACTTCGTGATGGCCACTTCGACCTGGATACCTTCAAGAGCAGCTGTATGGATTCCCCGATTGACGTCGATGACGCGGAAGCAATCATCGCGCTGGGCGCGCTGGCGACGACACCGCCGGAGCGCCTGCCCGCGGGGCTCGGCGTCGAGCACGTACAGATGCTGCGCACCCCGCAAACCCGTGCCTGGTTGCGCAAGCGGATGAACAGGGCGATGGAGCCGGAGACCTCACCCATCTACGCCATGTGGGAGACCACCGATGAGCTGGAGAAGTGGATCCGCTCCACCCGCGCGGCCCTGCCCTAAGGTGCGAGGTTTGTTCTCTGGCACTGGGTAGTGTGCCCGCGTTAGACTGGTCGGCATGGCTTTTGCTGCTGAACATCCCATTCTGCCCGTTTCTGAGCACCGCCCGGTGGGCGAGGTCGAGCGCCGTTCGGGCGAGTTTCACGTTGAATCCGAATACCAGCCGGCGGGCGACCAGCCGGCGGCGATTGCGGAGCTGGATGAGCGCCTCAGCCGCGGCGAGCGGGATGTTGTCCTTATGGGTGCCACGGGTACCGGTAAGTCCGCCACCGCGGCGTGGCTCATTGAGAAGCAGCAGCGCCCGACGCTGGTGATGGCGCCGAATAAGACGCTGGCCGCGCAGCTGGCCAACGAGCTGCGCCAGCTACTACCCAACAACGCGGTGGAGTACTTCGTGTCGTACTACGACTACTACCAGCCGGAGGCCTACATCGCGCAGACGGATACTTACATTGAGAAGGATTCCTCCATCAATGAGGACGTGGAGCGCCTGCGCCACTCGGCCACCTCAGCGCTGCTGTCGCGGCGCGACGTCGTCGTGGTCTCCTCGGTGTCCTGCATCTACGGCCTGGGCACGCCACAGTCCTACCTTGACCGCTCCGTGGTACTGGAGGAGGGTGAGGAAATTGACCGCGACCGCTTCCTGCGCCTGTTGGTCGACATTCAGTACGAGCGCAACGACGTGGGTTTTACCCGCGGCACCTTCCGTGTCAAGGGCGATACCGTAGACATCATCCCCGCTTATGAGGAGCGTGCGGTGCGCATCGAGTTCTTTGGGGATGACGTGGATGAGCTGTACTACATCCACCCGCTCACCGGTGACGTGCTCGAGCGCGTCGATGAGGTGCGTATCTTCCCGGCTACCCACTACGTGGCCGGCCCGGAGCGCATGGCCCGCGCCATGGAGGACATCAAGGCGGAGCTGGCGGAGCGGCTGGAGGACTTGGAGAACCGCGGCAAGCTGCTGGAGGCCCAGCGCCTGCGCATGCGCACCGAGTACGACCTGGAGATGATTGAGCAGGTCGGTTTCTGCTCCGGCATCGAGAACTACTCGCGCCACGTCGACGGCCGCCCGGCCGGGTCTGCGCCTGCGACGTTGCTGGACTATTTCCCCGAGGACTTCCTCACCATCATCGATGAGTCCCACGTGACTGTGCCGCAGATCGGCGGCATGTTTGAGGGAGACATGGCACGCAAGCGCAACCTCGTGGAGTTTGGCTTCCGCCTTCCCTCCGCGGTGGATAACCGCCCGCTGACCTTCGATGAGTTTGAGGAGCGCGTGGGGCAGACGGTCTACATGTCGGCGACGCCAGGTGACTTTGAAATGACGGCCTCCGGCGGCGAGTTTGTGGAGCAGGTCATTCGCCCGACCGGCCTGGTGGATCCGAAGGTCACGGTCAAGCCGACCAAGGGACAAATCGACGACCTGATCGATGAAGTCCGCGCCCGCACCGCAAAGCAGGAGCGCGTACTCGTGACCACTCTGACCAAGCGCATGGCGGAGGACCTGACGGACTACCTGCTGGAACACGGCATCAAGGTCCGCTACCTGCACTCCGACATCGATACCTTGCAGCGCGTGGAGCTGCTGCGCCAACTCCGCCTCGGCGAGTTCGACGTGCTGGTTGGCATCAACCTGCTGCGTGAGGGCCTTGACTTGCCTGAGGTCTCCCTCGTGGCCATCCTGGATGCGGACAAGGAGGGCTTTTTGCGCTCGACCACGTCGCTCATCCAGACCATCGGCCGCGCCGCCCGTAACGTCTCCGGTGAGGTCATCATGTACGCGGACAAGATCACCGAGTCGATGCAGGAAGCCATCGATGAGACGGAGCGCCGCCGCGAGAAGCAGATTGCCTACAACACCGAGCACGGTATTGATCCGCAGCCGCTGCGCAAGAAGATCGCGGACATCTTGGACCAGGTGTATGAGGACGGCGAGGGCTCCGAGGAAGGCGCGGACGCGGACCCGACGTCAATCGTCGAAAAGCGCGATGTGTCCTCGATGGCGGCCGACGAGGTGCAGGCGCTTATCGACGATTTAACGGCCCAAATGCGGGACGCCGCCCGCGAGCTCAAGTTCGAGCTGGCCGGACGCCTGCGCGACGAGATCGCGGACCTGAAGAAGGAGCAGCGCGGCCTCAAGGAGGCAGGCATTTAGCGCCCCGTTTTGCTACGCAGCGCTAACAGTGCGTGTCATACTGGTCATATCGTTAAGGATTAATCACCACTTATAAGGAGCTTTATGCTGAGCTATAACGTCATCGCCGTGGGCACCGATGGTTCCCCGACTTCCCTGCGCGCGGTCCAGTCCGCAGCCTCCATGGCCCGTGCGTACGACTCCACGCTGATCATCGTCTCGGCCTTCTACAATCACTCCGGCTCCATGCTGGGCGCTCCCAACTCCGAAGACGCCCGCGTGCCCGTGGTGAGCGAGGACATGTCGGAGAGCTACCTCAACAACGCCGCGGAGATCGCGCACGAGGAGGGGGCCAAGCACATCGAGATCATCGCTAAGTCCGGTGACCCGGTTAATGCTCTCATCGAGGTGGGCCGCGATTACAACGTGGACCTCTTCGTGGTGGGCAATAAGGGAATCCACTCGGTGCGCGGCCGCGTGTTCGGTTCGGTGGCCACGGAGCTCACCCGCAAGGCACACGGCGACGTCGTGGTTGTGAATACGACGGACTAGGCGGCGCGCCGGCGCGCACATTGTTAAACTAGCGGGTGCGCGAAAGCTTTATATTGTTTGTCACGCGAAGGCCTCAAACGGGGCCCGCGAAGAAAGGTCATCATGAGCGATTACAGCAAGATCGTGGTCGGTACTGACGGTTCCAAGTCCTCCCTGCTCGCAGTGGAGCGCGCCGCTCGGATCGCCGCGGCCTTCGATGCCACCCTCATCATCGGTTGCGCCTACTACGAAAACCAGGAGCAGGCTTCCAAGACCCTGCGCCAGGATTCCGTGACCATTCTGGGCGATGAGAAGGCACAGACCAACCTCACCGCTGGCAAGGAGTACGCCGAGAAGTTCGGTGTCACCAAGGTAGAGACCGCCGTTCGCCCGGGCACCCCGGTACAGGCCCTGATGTCTATCGTGAACGATAACGATGCGGACCTGCTCATCGTGGGCAACCGCGGCATTAACTCCCTGACCGGCCGCCTGCTGGGCTCTGTCCCGGCTGACGTTGCTCGTCAGTCTGACTGCGATGTGATGATCGTCCACACGGTCAAGTAAGCGTCCAGCGTGCAGCGCGCGGCACCCCATTACTGGGGGCCGCGCGCTGAGTCGTTTTCTCCTTGGCTCTAAGAAGGAGCTGTTAGGGCGGGGCTGACTGAGCTTAGGGGCCCAGTGGGCCCGGCGACTGCCGGGACTACAGACGCAGCTTGCGGAAGGCGCGCGAGAGGGCGGTGCCGTCAGCGCCCTGGATGAGCGGAATGGAGATTGTCGCGTGCGCGTTGACCTTGGCCAAGGGAGCCAGGGAACCGTGGGAGAGCAGTTGCTCCTGCGGGGAGAGATTACGGATGGCCACCGCCGCCACGCGATCAGGGTGCTCTGCCACCGCATCGGCATAGGTCAACGGATCGTGCTGCCCGTCGTCACCGATGAGCAGCCAGCGCAGCTTGGGGAAGGCAATGAAGAGATTGCGCAGCTGCACGCGCTTGTGCTCCTGACCGCTGCGGAAGAGCCCCGTGGGAGTCGGGCCCCAGTCCGTGAGCAGCAGGGGACCGCGGGGGAAGCCGTTTTCCTCCATGAAGGTCACCAACGTGTCGTAGGTGTTCCACGCGCCGGTGGACAGGTAGATGAAAGGAACGCCCGGGTGCTCGGCGGCGATGTCGCGGTAGAAGCGGGCCATGCCCTCGACCTGCTGGCGGGTATTGGTGCGCTTGACCCAGGAATTCCACGCAGCAATCATGGCGCGCGGCAGCCACGTCACCATGATCGTGTCATCGATATCGCTGATCACGCCGAACTCAGTGTCCTCACCCACGATGAGCACCTGCGTGGTGACCTCTTCCGCACCGGTGGCGCGAATAGTGACGTCGTGCCAGCCGGGCTCGAGGCCGTGCTCGTGGACTAGCACGTCGATGTAACCGTTGTGGTTACTCTTTCCCGCTACGGTTTGGTCTCCGACGGTGACTTCCACCTCGTGGTTCGGGACCTGGATGGTGAAGAATTGCCGGTATCCGCGCTGGGCCCACGTATCGGTGTTCTCCTCGTCGGGGTCGTGCATCAGCACGCGGCCCAGGACGTGGACGAAGTGCTCGTTACCGTAACCCGCATAGCCGGTGACGGAGGGCTGCCAGCCTTTGCGGGCGGAGCGCTTCAGCGTGAAGGAATTGGTGGAGTGCTCAAACTTACGGGCGATATCGGAAAATGCCATGCGCCCCAGATTATCCGAAAACCTCCGCGTAGCGTCCAGTAATAGTCAACGACTGGGTGGCGCGGGTCAGCGCGACGTAGAGGTTGTGCAGGCCCTGCGGGGAGGCGGCCACGATATCGTCGAGATGTACGACGGTGACGTGGTCGAACTCCAGGCCCTTGATCTCCTCGACGTTGGCAGCGGTAATGACCGCGCGCAGGCGCCCCTCGTCGTCCTTGAACGTGCCAGGCTCGGTATCGGCGGCTGCGTCGGAGGCTGAATCGCTCCAGATGACGTCGATGCCGTCGCGCACCGCAATACTGGGCGTGGCCTCCGGGTTGATCTCCTCCAGGAGCTCGTTGGCCAGTTCCGTAATGGGGCGCGGGGTGCGGTAGTTCACCGTGAGCCCGTGCTGGCGGAAGCGCTGGCCCACGAAAGGCTCGAGCGTCTCCGCCCAGTCGTCAACTCCCGCCGGGGAACCGGTCTGGGAAGTATCACCCACCAGCGTCATCCAGCGCGACGGGCTGCGGCGGAAAATCATGCGCCACTCCATGGGAGTGAGCTCCTGGGCTTCGTCGACGATGACGTGGCCGTAGGCCCACGTGTAGTCTTCGCGGGCGCGCTGCGCGGTGGTGCGCGAGTCCCGGACCTCGTGGCGGCGGGCCAGGTGCTCGGCGTCGATGACGTCGTGCGCGGAGAGGATCTCGGCCTCAAACATGTCGTCGTCGTTGTCGGTGGAATCCGAGGAGGTCAAGATATCGAGCGCATCCTCGGCCTCGGCCACCTGCTCCCGCCATTGCTTATCCTCGGCGGCCCGCTCGGTTTCGGGATCGGGCATGCCGATGAGGACCGCCAATTCGTCGAGAAGCGCCGCGTCCGACGCCGTCCACGCCGCCCCCTCCGCTCGGTACAGGGCAGCACGGGTCTCCTCGTCGTAGGCGCTGGCCGCCGAATCAATGCGCGCGGTGGAGCTCAGCAGCGCCGCCAGCACCTCCGTCGGCGTCAGTTGCGGCCAGAACTCCTCGATGAGGTCGGTGACCCCCGGCTCCTCCGCCAAGTCATCGTGGAGCTGGTCCACGTCTGCGCGGGAGAGCAGGTTGTCTCCGCCGAGCGGGTCCGCACCGATGCGGTCTGCCATCTGCGCGGCCAGGGACTCGACGAGGTGTTCGGCGAAGGCAGCCTGGGCATCGTTGTGCGGCTTGCGGGAGCGGCGGGCCCGGGTGCGCGCGGCCTTGACCATCTGGGAGGTCACGGTGAGCTCGAGGCGATCGATCTCCAGCGTGCGCGGCTCCTCCGGCAGGCGCTGGTAGTCCTTCACTGCGTTGGACAAGATCTCCGCCATGGCCTCGGAGCCCTTGATCTCACGTGCCAGAAGGGACTCCGAGTGGGTGGCGTCGATGCCGGGGAAGAGCGAGGCGATGGTGGAAAGGACCACACCGGTCTCACCCAGCTCCGGCAGGACCCGAGAAATGTATTCCAGGAACGTGGAGTTCGGGCCTACGATGAGCACGCCGGTCGCGGCCAGCTGCTCACGGTAGGTGTAGAGCAGGTAGGCCACGCGGTGCAGCGCAACGGCCGTCTTACCGGTACCCGGGCCGCCTTCGACCACCATGACGCCGCGAGTGCTATCCCGGATGATCTCATCCTGCTCGCGCTGGATCGTCTCCACGATGGAGGGCATGTGGCCGGTGCGGGCACGCTGCATAACGTGCTGCAGCGCGGATTCGCCGGCGACATCGCTCTCTTCGACGGCGGAGTCGCCTTCTAGCACCTCGTCGCTGATGCCGGTGACCTCACGGCCCTTCGTGCGGATGTGGCGGCGCACGTGGACGCCCTCCGGGTGCGCGGTGGTGGCGAGGTAGAAGGGGCGCGCCATGGGCGCGCGCCAGTCCAGCAGCAGGGTTCGATAGTCCTCCTCGCGGGCGTCGAGCCCCATGCGGCCAATGTAACGGCGGTCCAAGCCCTCCGGGGTCGGATTGTCCCCGGGGGCGTCGATGTCAATGCGGCCGAAGACCAACCCCAGCTGTGCCACGTTGAGGCGGTCGAGCTTGGCCTGCAGGCCGTGGTACTCGGTCTCACGGCGCACTAGTGCGTCCGCATCCGGGGTATGCGGATCCACGGCCGCCTGGACCTCGTTGAGGCGCTCGTTCGCCGCCTGGACCTCATTGTCTAGGCGCGCGAAGAGGCCGTCGACATAGGCCTGCTCGCGGGCAAGCTCCTCGCTGAGTGCACTGGCTCTGACCTCATTGTGCGGCTCGGCGGGCGAGACGTGCGAGGCGGATGAAGAATCAGACACAAGGCTCCTTAGGTGCGTGTGAAGGCTTCTCTGTACGGGGAGGGCAGTGGATTGGGGATAGTTGGAACAGAAAAAGAACAACGGCCCAGCATACTCGCTGAGCCGTTGTCCTTACCACCGCCGTGATTTTAGGCAGCGGTGCTGCGGGAAAGTCCGCAGAGATGGTGGGGTGTTTTAGAAGCGGTCACCAAACTTCTTGAAAGCCTTATCGAGCTTCTTGGAGGCTTCCTTCTGCAGCTTCTCGGCGCGCTTGCGAGCCTTCTTCTGAGCGCGCTTGCTGCCAGCGGAATCAGCCTTGGCCAGGGCGGCATCAGCGCGGTCCTGCGCCTTGCCGGCGGCCTTTACCAGGCCCTTGCGAGCGGTGGCGGTGTTATCGCGCGCAGTCTCCAGCCAGTCATCCTTGTTGTCCTCGATGAAATCGCGAGCGGACTCTGCGGTGTCCTCCACGAAGGTGCGGGCGGTATCCAGCCACTCACGGCCGGTGGACTCCCAGTCATCGCGGTTGTCCTCGACGTAATCCTTCGCGGTATCAATCCAGTCGGACGCCTTAGAGGTCACATCGGAGGAGATGTCGCTTGCGCGGTTGGAGAAGTCTTCCGCAAACTTCTGCTGCTCGGTCTTGCCCGGCAGTGCCTGCTGAATCTTCTTGTTCGCGCGCTCGGAGGCCTTAGCGGTGCGCCAGCGCAGGGAGGGCTTGCCCTCGGTGTCCTGCGTAACGATGGCCAAAGCACCCAGCAGGGCGGTGTTGGTGACGAAGTTAGTGCGCTGGGTTTCCTTCTCCTCCTTGGAGTCAGCGGACCAGAAGGAGTTGCCCACCAAGTTCGGCACGTGGGTCAGAGCCAGCACAGCAGCCGAAGTGCGCGGGGCCTTACCCAGCGCCAGGGAGGTGCCGGCCGCGGTCTTTGCACCGCCAAGCGCGCGGGTGACCAGCTCCGGATCGTTCGGGAGGTAACCTGCGTACTCGCGCGGCAGCACCTTGCGCAGGCGCTTGAGCACGGACTCGGTGTCCGCGACGTGCTCCGAGGTGTTGCGGAGGGTATCCACACCATCCCAGACAAACACGGAGGCCAGCATAGGACGGGCAAGCTTACGAATCATAACGTGCTCCATTCAATAGATATGTAAAGACGTTCGTCACACCATACTACGCGGCCGCACTAAATGTCGCCGCCGCATGCGCAGCCGGTGCCTTACAGGTTCTCTAACAGTGGGAGTATTACCAGCGGCGCTCCCACCACTCGTCCAGGTGCGGGCGCTCGGCACCCAAGGTAGTGGAATCGCCGTGGCCCGGGCGCACGATGGCCTCGTCCGGGAAAACGTCGAAAAGCCGCTGCGTGACGTCCTTGTACAGGCGCACGAAGTCACCCTCCGAGGTGGTCTTGCCTACACCGCCAGGGAAGAGGCAGTCACCCACGAAGAGGTTGGGGACGCCATCGATGTCAGCGGCAATAGCTGCGCCACCGGGGGTGTGCCCGCGCAGGATGGCGACGGGGAACTCGTAGCCCTCGAAGGGGAGGGTGTCGCCGTGCTCTAGTTCGACATCGACTGGCGCCGGCAGAGCGGGGGCGTCCAAGAAGGACGCGTAGTGCTTGGCGCCGGTCTTCTCCAAGACCTCCTCGAGCGCGCGGACGTGGTCCCAGTGGCGGTGAGTGGTGAGGACCGCTGTGATGGTGACGCCGTGATCGGTAGCGAGGGACAGCAGGGCGGGGGCGTCCGCTGCGGCGTCGACAAGCAGTGCCTTATCCCCTGCGCACAGGAGGTAGCAGTTGTTGTCCATCTCGGACACGGAAATAGTGTGCAGCTGTAGCGCGTTATTCATGTGTCCAAGCTTACGGGTAGATTCTGATCCCGAACCCCACTATGAACAATCACACGGCGTAGGAGGCAGCAACAAGTGGCTGATCGTTTGGTCGTCCGAGGCGCACGCGAGCACAACCTGAAGGGCGTGGATATTGACATCCCGCGCGATAAATTGGTGGTGTTTACCGGCCTATCCGGCTCCGGCAAGTCCTCCCTGGCGTTTGACACCATCTTTGCCGAGGGGCAGCGCCGCTACGTGGAGTCCCTCAGCTCTTACGCGCGCATGTTCTTAGGGCAGATGGACAAGCCGGACGTGGAGTTTATTGATGGCCTGTCCCCGGCGGTGTCCATTGACCAGAAGTCCACCAACCACAACCCGCGCTCCACGGTGGGCACCATTACGGAGATCTACGACTACTTGCGTTTGCTCTTCTCCCGCGCCGGTACCCCGCACTGCCCGAAGTGCGATGCGGTCATTGAGCGCCAGACGCCGCAGCAGATCGTGGACGAGGTGCTGGAGCACGAGGAGAAGCTGAAGTTCCAGGTTCTAGCCCCGGTGGTACGCCGCCGCAAGGGAGAGTTCGTGGACCTCTTCGCGGACCTGGCCGCACAGGGCTACTCGCGCGTGCGGGTCGACGGCGAGTTGCACCAGCTCAGTGACCCGCCGAAGCTGAAGAAGCAGATTAAGCACGACATTGACGTCGTGGTGGACCGCCTGCAGGTCAAGGCCTCCCAGAAGCAGCGCCTCACCGACTCGGTGGAAACGGCGCTGCGGCTGGCCGACGGTCTGGTGACCCTCGACTTTGTGGACCGCGAGGAGCTCACCCACACCTACTCCGAGAAGGCCGCCTGCCCCAATGGCCATACCCTGACCGTGGAGGAATACGAGCCGCGCGCCTTTTCCTTCAACGCGCCCTTCGGCTCCTGCCCGGACTGTGACGGCCTGGGTACGCGCCTCGAGGTGGATGTGGATCTGCTTATCCCGGACCCGGACGCCCCAGCGGTGGAGGCTATTCAGCCGTGGACGTCCAGCCCGAACGCGCGCTACTTTGTCAAGCTGGTGGAGGGGCTGGCCAAGACCATGCGCTTCGACCCGAAGACTCCGGTCTCGGAGCTCACGAAGGAGCAGCGCCACGCGCTCATCTACGGCTCCGACGTGGAAGTGACCGTGCGCTACAAGAACCGCTACGGCCGTCAGCGCAACTGGTCCGCGCCTTTCGAGGGCGCCATCGGTTTTCTGGAGCGCAAGCTGGAACAGACTGATTCCGAGTCTCAGAAGGACCGCCTGCTGCAGTACACCCGGCGAGTGCCGTGCCCGACGTGTGGCGGCACGCGCCTCAAGCCGGAAATTCTGGCCGTGCGCCTGGCCTCGACCGCGCATGGCGAGCAGTCCATTGCCGGACTGACCGCGCTGTCCATTGAGGAGGCCTCGGAGTTCCTGGATTCCCTGGTGCTGGGACACCGCGAGGAAATCATCGCCGGTGCCGTGCTCAAGGAGATCCAGGCGCGGCTGCGCTTCCTCCTTGATGTCGGATTGAACTACCTTACCTTGGACCGCGGAGCCTCGACGCTCTCCGGTGGTGAGGCGCAGCGCATCCGCCTGGCCACGCAGATTGGTTCCGGATTGGCCGGCGTGCTCTACGTGCTCGATGAGCCGTCCATCGGCCTGCACCAGCGTGATAACCAGCGCCTCATCAAGACGTTGAAGCGCCTGCGGGATATTGGCAACACCCTCATCGTGGTGGAGCACGACGAGGACACCATCCGCGAGGCAGACTGGCTGGTGGATGTTGGTCCGCGCGCCGGCGAGTACGGCGGCAACGTGATCTACCAGGGCGAGCCCGCGGGGATCGAATCGGTGGATGAATCCCTCACCGGACAGTACCTGTCCGGGAAGAAGGAACTCGCAGTGCCGGATTCACGCCGCGCGATTGACCGTGACCGCATGCTCAAGGTGGTCGGCGCGCGCGAGAACAACCTGAAGGGGATCAACGTGGAGATCCCGCTGGGTGTATTGGTGTGCGTCACCGGCGTATCTGGCTCTGGTAAGTCCACCGTGGTCAACCAGATCCTGGCCAAGACCCTGGCCAACAAGCTCAACCGCGCCCGCCAGGTGCCGGGCCGCGCCAAGCGCGTGGAGGGCGTGGAGCACCTGGACAAGCTGGTCCAGGTAGACCAGAGCCCCATCGGGCGCACCCCGCGCTCCAACCCGGCGACGTACACCGGCGTCTTTGACAAGATCCGCAACCTCTTCGCAGAAACCCAGGAGGCGAAGGTCCGCGGCTACAAGCCGGGCCGCTTCTCCTTCAACGTCAAGGGCGGGCGCTGTGAGGCCTGCCAGGGCGATGGAACCATCAAGATTGAGATGAACTTCCTGCCGGACGTGTACGTGCCGTGCGAAGTCTGCCACGGTGCGCGCTACAACCGCGAGACCCTCGAGGTGCTGTACAAGGGCAAGAACATCGCCGAGGTCCTCGATATGCCCATTACGGAGGCCGCCGAGTTCTTCGAGCCGATCACTTCGATCCACCGCTACCTCAACACGCTCGTGGAAGTGGGCCTGGGCTACGTGCGCCTGGGGCAGGCAGCGACCACGCTGTCCGGCGGCGAGGCCCAGCGCGTCAAGCTCGCCTCCGAGCTGCAGAAGCGCACCAAGGGGCGCACGGTCTACATCCTGGATGAGCCGACGACCGGCCTGCACTTTGAGGACATCCGCAAGCTCATGCTGGTCATCCAGAGCCTGGTGGATAAGGGCAATTCCGTCATCATCATCGAGCACAACCTGGACGTCATCAAGGCTGCCGACTGGATTGTAGATATGGGACCGGAAGGCGGCTCGGGCGGTGGCACCGTCGTGGCGCAGGGCACGCCAGAGGACGTGGCCAAGGTTGAGGGCTCGTACACGGGATCGTTCCTCGCGGAGCTGCTGTAGGCACGCGCCATGACCCCATGTGGTGCCAGGACCGTATAAAGTGCTCTGAATGAAAGAGTTTCACCGCGTTCCTTGGCCCCGCGCGGCGGCGTTGCTCGCCGTAGGCTGTGCCGGCATCCTCGCAGCGTGCTCGGCACCCAGTGCCCCGGAACCTGGGGCGGAGGGCGCCACTGCGACGTCGTCCGCCGCCCGCGCCGACTTTGATCTGCGCGCCGAGCTCGACCACGCCATTGCCGAAGTAGAGAGCGAGTACGACGTGCGCGCCGGCGTGGCCATCGCGGACGACAAGGACGTAACGCAGGAGGGACTCACCGGTGAGGAACCCACGTGGTCCACGGTGAAAGTCCCCATCGCCATCGCCGCTCTGCGCGCCGGTGCCAGTACCGACCTAGTGGACCTCGCCATTAAGCAGTCTGACAACGACGCGGCCTGGGCGCTGTGGTCTCAGGTGACATGGACGGAGGGCAATGCGGCCGAGGCAGTGGAAGCCTTGGTGGAGGACTACGGCTCCCACGGGCGCTTTGAGGAAACCTTCGGATACTCCACGTGGCTGTTGGCCGATCAAGCGGTGTTCGGATCCCACCTGCCGTGCATTCCGGAAGCAGAGTACGTTTACGACGCCATGGATGACATTGTGCAATGGCAACACAACGGGCTCGACGCGCTGCCCAACACCCGCGCTAAGGGCGGCTGGGGCTTGTCCGAACTGGACAACGGCTACACCCACCGCCAGTTCGGGGTGCGCAACATCGATGACGGCGCAGTCGGCTTGGCAATTGAGGTCACCATGCCAGGGGAGGACATGAACGAGGCGATACCGGCGCTCAACGTGCTAGCCACGCGCGTGGATGAGGTGGTCACAGATGCCCTGGATGCTGGTGCGATTACCCCGCGTACGGAGTGTGCGAAGGATGCGGCCGGCAAAGAAGGCGGCACCGCAACCTCGACAACGTCGAGAACGTCGAGTGTGCCTAGCTCGACACCTGAATCCACACGGCGATTTGGTTCTGCGAGTTAGCGGTGTTAGGGTTTAGGGCACTACCGCCCGTAGCGCCTCTTCCAGGAGGTACTTGGGCCACAAGCGGAGTTTCTCCCACCCGATGCCGCGCTTTGCACGCTGTTACGGCAGTGCGAACGCAGGATAACGGTAGAAGAGTAGGTGCCACGTGAGTGGTGCATGCTTGTTAGAAACTCCCGGTTGCCAGCGGCACCCGGGATTTATTCGTTTGTGGTCACGGTAGGCACACTACTAGCCCCCACAATCGAGGAGAACCACAATCAGCGCTGAAGCTCGCATCAATGAGCGCATCCGAGTACCCGAGGTCCGTCTTGTTGGCCCCGGTGGTGAACAGGTGGGCATTGTCCGTACTGACGATGCTCGCAAGCTCGCGTACGAAGCGGATCTTGACTTGGTCGAGGTTGCACCGAACGCGAAGCCGCCCGTAGCCAAGATCATGGATTACGGCAAGTTTAAGTACGAGCAGGCCCAGAAGGCCCGCGAGTCCCGTAAGAATCAGCAGCAAACTGTGGTGAAGGAACAGAAGTTCCGTCCGAAGATTGATGATCACGATTACGAGACCAAAAAGGGCAACGTGGTGCGCTTCCTGGAGAAGGGTTCCAAGGTTAAGGTGACCATCATGTTCCGCGGCCGCGAGCAGTCGCGTCCGGAGCTGGGTTTCCGCCTGCTGGAGCGTCTGGCTGACGACGTTGCCGAAATCGGCGTCGTTGAGTCCCGCCCCAAGCAGGATGGTCGCAACATGACCATGGTCCTGGGACCTGTCCGCAAAGGCAAGAAGTAGACCACGCTCCACTTAGGATTTAAGGATTTAATTCTCATGAAGCAGAAGACTCACAAGGGCACCGCCAAGCGCATCAAGGTGACCGGCTCCGGCAAGCTGCGTCGCGAGCAGGCTAACCGCCGCCACCTCCTGGAGGGCAAGCCCTCCAAGCGTACCCGTCGCCTCAAGGGCACCGAGGACGTTGCCAAGGCAGACACCAAGCGCGTCAAGCGCCTGCTCGGCCGCGCATAGTCAGCGCCGAAACTCCCCATCCCCACACACTCACAATCAAGATAAGGAAGTATTACTGTGGCACGAGTAAAGCGCTCAGTTAACGCCAAGAAGAAGCGCCGCGCGATCCTGAAGTCCGCTAAGGGCTACCGCGGCCAGCGCTCCCGCCTGTACCGTAAGGCCAAGGAGCAGTGGCTGCACTCCATGACTTACGCTTACCGCGACCGTCGCGCCCGTAAGTCCGAGTTCCGCAAGCTGTGGATCCAGCGCATCAACGCCGCTGCTCGCATGAACGACATCACCTACAACCGTCTCATCCACGGCCTGCGCCTGGCTGAGATCGAGGTCGACCGCAAGATCCTCGCTGACCTTGCCGTCAACGACTTCGAGGCTTTCTCCGCACTGTGCGAGGCCGCCAAGGCCGCTCTGCCGGAGGACGTCAACGCACCGAAGGCTGCCTAAGCTCTTCTAGCGTTCCCGCGCCCGCCGCTTCCCTTTATCGAGGGGGACGGCGGGCGTTTCGCATATTCAGCCGCATGCCCAGCGCCACCCGGACCCTTAACTCCGGACCCACGCCGCCGTGGGGAATAAGCCCCAGTGCAGGACAGAAAAGGGCGACAAGGCCTGTGCCCTGTGTTACTTTAATCGAGTTCCACCAATCACAACTTGTTTCTACAGGCTTATAAAGGAGTCTTAACCATGACGAACCCCAACGGCGGTTTCCAGCAGAACAACCAGAACGTTCCGGGCAACAATTCCCAGTACGCGAACCCGTTTGACTCCAACGGTAACCAGTACCAGGGCGGCAACTACGGTCAGGGCCTGCCCGCCCAGCAGCAGGGCGGCTACCAGGCGCAGGGTCAGCACTACGGCCAGCCGGGGCAGGTCAACGCTCCGCAGAAGTCCTGGATAGTAGCTTTGCTCCTCGCCTTCTTCCTGGGTGGATTCGGATCTCACAACTTCTACCTTGGTCGCACGGGGCGAGCCATCTGCCAGCTGCTGCTGTGCCTCTTTAGCATTGCTACCTCGTGGCTCGGCATCGGCGAGTTCACGGCGCTTGGTCTCGGAATCTGGGTCCTTGTTGAGTTCATCATGATCATCGCCGGCGCCGGCGGATACGACAAGGACTCTAAGGGCATTCCGCTGAAGAAGTAGTCTTCCGCACGCTCTTCATAGGCCCACCGGTTCCTGCTAGGGGGAGACGGTGGGCTTTGTACGTTTCCGGGGCACGAGGCGAGCGGCAGGTATCGCGGTCGCCTCGGTAGGGTAGAGGCCATGAACTTGGACTTTGAGAATGCCTTCACCGAGCGCACCCCGCGCGTGGTCAACGCTGCCAAACTGCACCGCGCGGCCAACCGCAAGAAGGCGGATCGCTTCCTCATTGAGGGCGAGAACGCCGTCGACGCCGCAGTATCAACCGGCGCGGCCACGGACGTATTTGTCACGGAGAAGGCCGCGGAGCGTTTCGCGCACATCGTGCAGACGTGCGGCTACATGGACGTCTACGTGCACGCCATTACGGACAAGGCGGCTAAGCACCTGTCGGATACCGCCACGAGCACCGGGCTGTTCGCCGTGTGCCGCCCGGTGCTGTGGAAGGCAGGCAAGATTCTTGCCGGTAAGCCTTCGCTGGTCTCCGTGCCGGTTCTGACCGCCGAGCCGGGAAACGCCGGAACGCTCATTAGGACCTCGGATGCGATGGGGGCCGATGGCGTCATCTTTGCCGGCGAAACCGTCGACCCGCTGGGCTGTAAGGTGGCGCGCGCGTCGGCCGGCTCGCTCTTTCATATTCCGGTGGCGCGCGATCCCAACATCAAGGACGTGCTGGGCCAGCTGCGCTCCTCCGGAATGCAGATCCTCGCCACGGCTGCCGATGGTGAAGTGGATCTCGCCGACGCAGACCTGTCTCAGCCCACGGCGTGGCTGTTTGGCAATGAGGCCCATGGCCTAGGGGAGCTGCAAGATGAAGCGGACATGCGCGTGCGCATTCCTATCCTGGGGCGCGCGGAGTCGCTGAACCTCGCCACGGCGGCCAGCATCTGCCTCTACGAATCGGCCAAGCAGCAGGCCCGCTAGGCGGCCACCCCGCCGGGGCAGACGCGGGTGTAGCGGCCGCGAATTTGTTTCGCCCCGTCTGCAGGGCTGGTCGCCACCGGTGTCGGCGCGCACTGTAAAATGGCCCGCGTTAGTTTTCGTGTGAGAAGAAGGTAATTTAGGCACGTGTCCGACACACCTCAGATCGAATTGACCGAAGAGGCCCTCGAGGCAGCCGCGCAGAAGGCCATCGCTGCTTTTGAGGCCGCAACCACCCTCGATGAGCTCACCGCCGCCCGCCGCGAGCACTTGGGCGATGGCGGCTTTATCCCGCAGGCCCGCCAGTCCCTGGGCCAGCTGCCCAAGGACCAGCGCAAGGACGCCGGCCGCGCGGTGAACATGGCTCGCGGCAAGGCCGAGAAGAGCTTTGCGCAGATTCGTGAGGTGCTGGAGCAGCAGGCCCGCGAAGCCCAGCTCAAGGCGGAGAAGGTGGACGTCACTATCCCCACCACGCGCGCGCAAACTGGTGCGCTGCACCCGATTACTGCGCTGTCGGAGCGCATCACCGACATCTTCGTTGGTATGGGCTGGGAAATCGCCGATGGCCCGGAGGTAGAAGCAGAATACTTCAACTTCGACGCCTTGAATTTCAAGCCGGATCACCCGGCACGTACCCTGCAGGACACCTTCCACGTGGGCAAGGAAGGCTCCAAGCAGGTGCTGCGCACGCACACGTCCCCGGTGCAGGTGCGCACCATGCTGGAGCGCGACGTGCCGCTCTACATTGCGTGCCCGGGCCGCGTGTTCCGCACCGATGAGCTGGACGCGACGCATACTCCGGTGTTCCACCAGGTAGAGGGGCTCGCAGTGGACAAGGGCCTGACCATGGCCCACCTGCGCGGCACCTTGGAGCACCTGGCGAAGGTCCTGTTCGGACCGGAGACCACCACGCGCATGCGCGTGAACTATTTCCCGTTCACCGAGCCCTCCGCAGAGGTCGATGTCTGGTTCCCCAACAAGAAGGGCGGCGCCGGCTGGATCGAGTGGGGCGGCTGCGGCATGGTTAACCCGAACGTGCTGCGTGCCGTGGGTGTGGACCCGGAGGAGTACACCGGCTTCGCTTTTGGCATGGGCCTGGAGCGCACTCTGCAGTTCCGCAATGGTTTGACCGACATGCGTGACATGGTCGAAGGCGATGTCCGCTTCACCCTGCCCTTCGGCGTGCAGGCATAAGTTACCCAGAAAGGATAGAGAAGAAACCATGCTTATTTCCCAAGACTGGGTTACCCGCATCCTGGGCGCCGCCAACTCCGGCTGGAGCGTCTCCTCGGAGGACTTGGACTCTGGCTTCGTTCGTGTCGGCTTCGAAACCGAGGGCTATGCGGCGCTGCCGGAGACTACCGGCCCGCTCGTTATCGGCCAGGTCGTAGAGATCGAGGAGCTTACGCAGTTCAAGAAGCCGATCCGCTACTGCCAGGTCAACGTGGGCCAGGCAAACGGCACTGGCGAGCTGCAGGGCATCATCTGTGGCGCCCGCAACTTCCGTCTGAACGACTATGTGGTGGTCGCCCTGCCCGGCTCGGAGCTGCCCGGCGGCTTCAAGATTGCCGCGCGCGAGACCTATGACCACATCTCCAACGGCATGCTCTGCTCCGCCGCCGAGCTCGGCTTCGGCGACAAGGCCAACGGCATCATCGTCCTGGGCGACGAGGTGGCGGATAAGGTCGGCGAAGACGCCCGGCCCATCATCGGCCTGGCGGATACCGCCTTTGACGTCAACATCACCCCGGATCGCGGCTACGCGCTCTCCGCGCGCGGACTGACCCGCGAGGTGGCCGCGGCGTTCGACCTCACCTTCCCGGACGTGGCACAGGACCCGAGCGTGGCCGGAGTGGATACCTCGGCTGTTCCGCAGCCGCAGGGCGCGCTTATCGACGTCGACCTGCGGGACGAAACCAAAGCCCAGCGCTTTGGCCTCCGCAAGGTCTCGGGCATTGATCCCACCGCCCGCACTCCGTTCTGGATGGAGCGCGAGCTCATGTTGTCGGGCCAGCGCAGCGTTAACCTGGCCACCGACGTCACCAACTACGTCATGCTGTTGCTGGGTGCCCCGATGCACGCCTTCGACGCCAACGTGGTCAGCGGCAATCTTGTGGTGCGCACTGCTGCGGAAGGGGAGAAGTTTGAGACCCTGGACCACGTCAAGCGTGAGCTGTCTGCTGGCGACGTGGTCATCTGCGATGACAACGGAATCCAGTCGCTCGCCGGAGTGATGGGCGGTACGACCTCCGAGATTTCCGAGGAGACCACGGACGTCTACTTCGAGTCCGCCATCTGGGATCCGATCACCGTCGCCCGCACGTCTCGCCGCCACAAGCTGTCCTCGGAGGCGTCTCGCCGCTTCGAGCGCGCTGTGGATCCAGCCATCGTTGAGGTCGCCCTCGACGTGGCCTGCGCGCTGCTGCAGCAGATTGCCGGCGGCACCATTGAGGCTGGCCGGACGCTCGTGGGAGACGTCGCCAAGCGCGAGCCCATTACCCTGCGCACCGCTAAGCCCAGCGAGTACGCCGGCGTGGAGTACTCCCGTGAGACCGTTATCCAGCGCCTGCGCGAGGTGGGCTGTGACGTCACTGACAACGGTGATGAGCTGCAGGTTACCCCGGCCACGTGGCGTACGGATATCTCCATGGACGTGGACCTCATTGAGGAAGTCCTGCGCCTGGAAGGTCTGGAGGATATCCCGACCGTGCTGCCGACCCCGGCCGGCGGACGCGGCCTGACTCCGACGCAGAAGCGCCGCCGCGCTATCGGCCATGGCCTGGCCTACGCCGGCTACGCCGAGGTGCTGCCTGCGCCGTTTATTGCCAACGACACCTTCGACGTCTGGGGCTTGGACAAGGACGATCCGCGCCGCCAGACCGTGCCGGTGCAGAACCCGCTCGAGGCAGACAAGGCGGTGCTGTCTACCACGCTGTTGCCCAACATGCTTGAAGCCATCGCGCGCAACGTCGCCCGCGGCCGCAGCGACCTAGCTCTCTTTGGTCTCCAGCAGGTGGCCTTCAAGCGCGCGGAAGCCTCCCCGATGCCGTCGGTGGAGTCCCGCCCGTCTGATGAGGTCGTCGCCGATCTGCTCGGTACCCTTCCAGAGCAGCCGCTGCACGTAGCAACCGTCGCCACCGGCGCACTCGAGCACGAGGGTCCGTGGGGTGCCGGACGCGCCTACACCTACGCCGACGCCATCGAGTCCGCGCGCCAGGTTGCGCGCGCCGCTGGCGTCGACGTCGGGGTCGAGTCCGCCGAGCAGCTGCCGTGGCACCCGGGACGCTGTGCTGCCATTGTCCTCACGGATGATGCGAAGACTGTCGTGGGCTACGCGGGTGAGCTGCACCCGCAGGTGCTCGAGGCCCTGGATCTTCCGGTCCGCACCTGCGCTATGGAGCTGGATGTGACGGCACTGCCGCTGGAGGAGAAGTTCCCGGCACCGATGCTGTCCGCTTTCCCGGCTCTGCACCAGGACATCGCCCTGGTTGTCGATGAGACCACTCCGGCGGAGCAGGTCCGCAAGGTCGTCGAGGAAGGCGCCGGCGAGCTGCTGGAGTCCGTGGAACTCTTCGACGTCTTCCGCGGTGAGCAACTGGGCGAAGGCAAGAAGTCCCTGGCCTTCCAGCTTCTCTTCCGCGCTAGTGACCGCACGCTGACCGATGACGAAGTCAACGAGCACCGCCTGGCCGCTGCCGAGTTGGCTAAGCAGCGCCTCAACGCGGAGATGCGCGCCTAAGAATACGCAAGAGCTCGCTCCGCCTGGAGTGGGCGTTCCGCCTAAGCCGCCCGCAGCTTACGTGTCTAGTACGTACCTGTGGGCGGCTTTCGCCGTTGTGGGGGGATGGCGGGTCGGTGGTGTATACGGGGAAAGATCCCCTAGCGGTGGCGCATATGTGTCCTGCGCCATATTCTTTCCGGTAGAGCGTTACTCACCACGAAAGGAATCTGCCATCATGCGTTCTGTGTCCCGTCTCGCCGCAGCCGCCCTCGTCGGCGGCGCGCTATTCTCCGCGCCGCTAGCGTCGGCCGATATTGCTCAAGGTTTTGCCAATTCTGATGGATCAGTGAAGTGCGACTTCACCACTATGGACGGTACCTACATCAGCTGCCTCTCCGAGGGTGCGCGCGTCACCCGTCCGGAGTGTAACCCGCCGGGGCAGAAGGCGCCGCAGTACAGCTACTACGCCGGCCGCACGTACGCGGGCTGCTACAACCAGGGGCTCATGTCCACGTCCTTCGACCACATCCAGCCGGGCCAGGTGCGCCAATACAACGAGCTCACCGTCATTGCTGACGCGAAGGGTGGCCTGCATTTCGTCTCCCCGCAGGGCTACAAGGGATATGCCGGCAAGACTGCAGTGTCCGGGCCCGAGGGCCTGGGTCAGGTGTCCTCCCGCGCACTGTAATGGGAAGCGGGATTAAGAATTGAACACTGAATAACATACAGCCGACTGCATTATTTGCTAGTGTGGCTGTATGACTATTTCAGTAGCACTTGCCGGAGCCACGGGATATGCGGGCGGCGAAATACTCCGCCTGCTGCTATCCCACCCAGCATTTCTGTCCGGTGAGCTGCGCCTCGGCGCGCTGACTGGGCACTCCACGGCAGGCCAAGAAGTCTCCCGGCTCATGCCGCACCTGCCGCAGCTGGCAGGCAGGGTCATCGAGGACACCACTGCCGATATGCTATCCGGGCACGATGTGGTCTTCTTGGCGTTGCCGCACGGCCACTCCGCCGACATCGGGCGCCAGCTGGGAGAAGGCGTTACGGTCATCGACTGTGCGGCGGACTTCCGCCTGCGAAACCGGGCGGACTGGGATGCGTATTACGGGGGCGAGTACGCCGGGAGTTGGCCCTACGGCATCCCAGAGATTCCCGGCAATCGCGAGCAGCTGCGGGGGAGTAACCGGGTGGCCGTGCCGGGATGTTTCCCCACGGCGATTACCTTGGCCGCGCTTCCCGCCGTGGCCCGGGGGCTCGTGGAACCGGACCTGTCTGTCATCGCCATCACCGGTGTATCCGGTGCGGGAAAGAAGGCCTCTGTGGCCCAACTGGGTGCGGAAACCATGGGCAACCTCAAGGCCTACAAACCCGGCGGGACCCACCGCCACACCCCGGAAGTGGTCCAAAACCTCCAGCCATTCACTGAGCATGAGGTGAGTATCAGCTTCACTCCCGTCCTAGCGCCGCTGCCGCGCGGCATCCTCGCCACGGTGACCGCCCCGCTGACGCACGGAACGGATCAGCGCCGCGTGACGGAGGTCTTCAATGCATTTTATGCAGAAGAGCCCTTCTGTCACGTGCTGCCGGAGGGCCAGCAGCCGGAAACCCAGAACGTCGTGGGCACCAACATGGCGCACCTACAGGCGCACGTGGACAACAACGCTGGGTGCCTGATCATTACCGCTGCAATCGACAACCTCTGCAAGGGCACCGCCGGTGCTGCCATCCAGTGCCTCAACCTCACTCAGAAGTGGGAGGAAACCCTCGGCCTTCCCATGGCCGCCGTAGCGCCCTAATCCGCGCCACTGTTTTCGGTCCGCTTAACCCTCTCATCCCATCACCATCTCAAGGAGAACCCCCATGATCACCACCCCTGCCGGCTTTATTGCCGGTGCCACGACCGCCGGAATCAAGCCCTCCGGCAAGCCTGATATGGCCCTCGTTGTCAACCAGGGCCCGCGTTTCGACGCCGCGGCGGTGTTCACCCGCAATCGCGTGGTCGCCTCTCCGGTGAAGCTCTCGCGCCAGGCCGTGGCCAACGGGAAGCTCCAGGCGGTGGTGTATAACTCCGGCAACGCCAACGCATGCACCGGCGCGCAGGGCGACAAGGATGCCGCCGCCATGGTTGCCGCAGTCTCCGAGCAGGCTGGTGTCACTGCAGCGGACATCGCCGTCTGCTCGACGGGACTCATCGGGGAGCCCCTTCCCATGGAGAAGGTGCTCGCGGGCATTGAGACGGTGGCTCACGATCTTGGTGCAGATTCCGCCTATGCGCACGCCGCGGCCGAGGCCATCTTGACCACAGACACCGTGAGCAAAGAAGCCGGCTATGAGGGTCCGGGGTGGACCGTGGGTGCGATGGGCAAAGGCGTGGGTATGATGGCGCCCTCGCTGGCCACCATGCTGGTGTGCCTCACCACGGATGCTGTCGCTAGCGCACAGGCCCTTCAATCCGCCCTGCAGAAGGCCAGTGACCTTACCTTCAACACGCTGGATGTCGATGGCTCGACCTCTACCAATGACACCGTGGTCCTGCTTGCCTCTGGGGCCTCAGGGGTGGAGCCGAGCCAGGAGGAGCTCGACGCCGCCGTCCTTGCGGTGTGCTCCGACCTCGCGGACCAGCTGCAGGCTGACGCCGAGGGCGTCACCAAGCGCGTCAAGATCACCGTTGAGGGCACCGGCAGCGATGCCCAGGCGCTCAACGCCGCCCGCACGTTGGGGCGCGACAACCTGTTCAAATGCGCCATGTTCGGCTCCGATCCAAACTGGGGCCGCGTGCTGGCCGCCGTCGGTATGGCCGAGGCCGACATGGACCCAGACAACATTTCCGTCTACTTCAACGACCAGCCCGTGTGCGTTGCTTCCACAGGCACGCCCGGCGCGCGCGAGGTGGAACTGTCCGGTGCGGATATCGACGTCCGCGTGGACCTGGGAACTGGTGGAGCCGGTACGGCTTTCGTGCGCACCACCGACCTGTCCCACGACTACGTGGAGATCAACTCCGCGTACAGCTCCTAGGGAGGACATGCTCATGATTCAAGGCCTCAACAATGCTGATCGGGCGACGGTGCTCGCAGAAGCGCTCCCGTGGCTGCAGCACTACCGCGACAAGATTGTCGTGGTCAAGTATGGCGGGAATGCCATGGTGGATGAGTCCCTCAAGGCTGCATTTGCCGCGGATATGGTGTTTCTGCGCACGGTGGGGGCCAAGCCTGTCGTGGTGCACGGCGGGGGACCGCAGATCAACGAGATGCTGGGCAAGCTGGGCATCGAGGGCGAGTTCAAGGGTGGGTTCCGTGTCACCACCCCGGAAATCATGGACGTGGTGCGCATGGTGCTCTTCGGGCAGGTCGGCCGCGGCCTGGTCAACCTCATTAATTCCCACGGCCCGTACGCGGTAGGAACCTCTGGCGAAGATGCAGGGTTGTTTTCGGCCCGCAAGCGCCTGGTACAGGTGGACGGTGAGCCGACGGACATCGGGATGGTGGGCGATATCGTCAGCGTCAACCCGGCGGCGGTGATGGACATTATTGAGGCAGGTCGCATTCCGGTGGTATCCACCATCGCGCCCGGTCAAGACGGCGAGGTGTACAACATCAACGCCGATGTCGCCGCGGGAGCGCTGGCCAAGGCACTGGGGGCGGAGCGCCTGGTGATCCTTACCAACGTGGAGGGGCTGTACACCGATTGGCCGCACCGTGATTCGCTTGTGTCCAAGATTGAGGTGGACAAACTCCACGCCCTGCTGCCGGATCTGGATTCCGGAATGATTCCGAAGATGGAGTCCTGCCTTATGGCGGTGGAAGGCGGGGTGAATGCGGCCCATGTGATCGATGGCCGGCTAGCGCACGCGGTCCTCTTGGAGCTATTGACCATGGGCGGAATCGGCACGATGATCTTGCCGAATGGCTACAAGCGCGAGGACTGCCCAGAGGGAACCGTATTCAGGAAGGACGATACGCAATGAGCAATGAAGACGTACACACTGCCCACACAGGCCACACTGCCCACACTCCGTTGAACCAGCGCTGGTCGCAGGTGCTGAGCAACACCTATGGCACCCCGCCGGTGGCCATTGTTTCCGGGCGCGGCTCGACAGTTACCGACGAAGAGGGGAACGAGTATATCGACATGCTGGCGGGCATCGCGGTGAACACCCTGGGCTATGCGCACCCGGCCATCGTGGAGGCGGTGAGCCGCCAAGTGGCCTCCGTGGGGCACGTGTCCAATCTCTTTGCCAGCCAGCCGGTGGTGGAGGTCGCCGCCAAGCTCATTGAAAAGGTGGGGGATAGTCAGACCCGCGTCTTCTTCTCCAATTCTGGCGCGGAGGCGAATGAGGCCGCGTTCAAGCTCGCGCGCTTGACTGGGCGGCGCCGCATCTTGGCAGCACAGCACGGCTTCCACGGTCGCACGATGGGTTCGCTAGCCATGACGGGGCAGCCGGGAAAGCGGAAGGCCTTTGAGCCTTTCCCGGGCGGGGTGGAGTTTTACACTTTCGGGGATATCGACTACCTGACCACCCTGGTGGAGCAGGATCCGCAGGACACGGCCGCCATCATTCTGGAGCCCATCCAGGGGGAGACCGGCGTCATTCCCGCCCCAGATGGATTCCTCAAAGCTGTCCGGGCGTTGTGCGATGAGCATGGGATTCTCATGATCGTCGATGAGGTGCAGACGGGTGTGGGACGCACGGGCGATTTCTTTGCCTTCCAGCACGAAGGCGTGCTGCCGGATGTCATCACCATGGCGAAGGGCTTGGGTGCGGGTCTGCCCATTGGCGCCACCATTTCGCGGGGTGCAGCCGCACATCTCTTCACCCCGGGTACGCACGGCACCACCTTTGGTGGGAACCCCGTGGCGTGTGCGGCAGCCGCGGCGGTGCTGGAGCTTGTCGACGACTCACTTGTCGCCGACGTCGCCCGAAAAGGGGAGAAGTTGCGCCGTGAGCTGAGCAAATCTCCCTATGTCGCCACAGTGCGTGGGCGAGGGCTTATGCTAGGTGTTGTATTAAATACGTCGGTGGCGAAGGACGTTGTGGCGGCGGGCTTTAAGCATGGCCTCATCCTCAATGCGCCGAGCAGCGAGGTCGTGAGGTTGACCCCGCCGCTGGTCATCACCGACGCCGAACTCGATCAGGCCATAGAGCGCCTGCATAAGGTACTGGAGGAAGTTGGATGAGCGTGCGCCATTTCTTGGCCGATGACGATCTCACACCGCAGGAACAGTCCGAGGTTCTGGACCTGGCTTTGCAGCTGAAGAAGGAGCCCTTCTCTGAGCGTCCCTTGGAGGGGCCGAAGTCGGTGGCGGTGCTTTTTGATAAGACGTCGACGCGCACGCGCTTTTCCTTCGAGGCCGGGATCGCCGCGCTGGGCGGCCACGCCATCGTGACCGAAACCAAGTCCACGCAGATGGGCAAGGGCGAAACCTACCAGGACACCGGCGCGGTCTTGTCGCGGTTCGTGGAGGCCATCGTGTGGCGCACCTATGCTCACCAGAACCTGCTGGATATGGCCCAGACCGCCACGGTCCCCATTGTCAACGCACTCTCGGACGACCTGCACCCCTGCCAAATCCTGGCAGACCTGGTGACCTGCCGCGAAAACTTCGGAGACCTCACTGGGCGCAAGGCCGTCTACCTGGGCGATGGCAACAACAATATGGCCAACTCCTACATGCTCGGCTTTGCCACCGCCGGCATGGAGATGGCCATTGTGGCGCCCGAGGGCTTCCAGCCACAGGAGGAATTTGTGGAGCGTGCCCGCAGGCGGGGGACGGTCACGGTGAGTGATTCTCTCGATGCCGTGGAGGGCGCAGACGTGGTCATCACTGACACGTGGGTCTCGATGGGCCAGGAATCGGACGGTAAGGACCGCCGCACCCCGTTCCTTCCGTACCAAGTCAACGCGGACCTCATGGCGCGCGCGAAGGACGATGCGATTTTCTTGCACTGCCTGCCCGCCTACCGCGGCAACGAGGTCACCGCCGAGGTTATTGATGGCCCCCAGTCCCGAGTCTTCGATGAAGCAGAGAACCGCCTGCATGCGCAAAAGGCGCTGCTGGTGTGGCTGCTTGCTGCACAGGAGGAGAAGTAGACCCTATGACCACGACGCCGACGACCCGCAACGCCCGCCAGGCCAAGATCCTGGAGATCCTGGACCGCACCCGCGTGACCAGCCAGGTGCAGCTTTCGGAGCTGCTGCTGGAGGAGGGCATCGACATCACCCAGGCCACCCTCTCCCGCGACCTTGATGAGCTGGGCGCCAAGAAGGTCAAGCGCGACGGCGGTCGTAGCTTCTACGTGGTGGGTGGTGAGTTGGAGCAGTTTGAGGACCAGCTCAACGGTCCGCGCGAGAAGCTGCGCCGCATGTTGGATGAGCTGGTGGTCTCCCATGACTATTCAGGAAACATCGCCATGCTGCGCACGCCGGCGGGCGCGGCACAATACCTGGCTTCCTTCATCGACCGCGTCGGTTTGTCGGAGGTCGTGGGCTGTATCGCTGGTGACGACACCATTTTCATCCTCGCCCGCGAGGACATTGGCGGCCGTGAGTTGGCGGAGAAACTCACCAGCCGCAGCATTTAACATTTATACGGCTTGCTGTATAATATAAATCTAGAGAAACAGTAGAACTCTATTTTTCGACTCTAAGGAGCAATTCACCATGACTGCACGCGTTGTGCTTGCTTACTCTGGCGGACTGGATACTTCCGTCGCCATTCCTTACCTGGCCAAGATGACCGGCGGTGAAGTTATCGCCGTCTCCCTTGACCTTGGTCAGGGTGGTGAGGACATGGAGTCCGTGCGCCAGCGTGCGCTTGACTGCGGCGCTGTTGAGTCCATCGTCGTTGATGCCAAGGACGAGTTCGCCGAGGAGTACTGCCTGCCCACCATCAAGGCCAACGGCATGTACATGAAGCAGTACCCGCTGGTCTCTGCCATTTCCCGCCCGCTGATTGTCAAGCATCTCGTGGAAGCCGCGCAGGAGCACGGCGGAACCCACGTCTCCCACGGCTGCACCGGCAAGGGTAACGACCAGGTGCGCTTTGAGGTATCCTTCCGTGCCCTCGATCCCTCCCTGGAGATCATCGCCCCCGCCCGCGATTACGCGTGGACCCGTGACAAGGCCATCGCCTTTGCCGAAGAGATTGACCTGCCCATCGAGCAGTCGGCGGCGTCGCCGTTCTCCATCGACCAGAACGTGTGGGGCCGCGCCGTGGAAACCGGCTTCCTGGAGGACCTGTGGAACCCGCCCACAAAGGATCTTTACGCCTACACCGAGCAGCCGGTTCTGGGCAACGCCCCGGATGAGGTCACCATCACCTTCGACAAGGGCGTGCCGACTGCTATCGACGGCAAGCCGGTGAGCATCCTGGAGGCCATCGAGGAGCTGAACCGCCGCGCCGGTGCCCAGGGCATCGGCCGCCTGGACATGGTGGAGGACCGCTTGGTCGGCATCAAGTCCCGTGAGGTCTACGAGGCCCCGGGTGCCATGGTGCTCATCAAGGCCCACGAGGCCTTGGAGGACGTCACCGTGGAGCGCGAGCTGGCGCGCTACAAGCGTCTGACTGACGCCCGCTGGTCCGAGGAGGTCTACGACGGCCTCTGGTTCTCCCCGCTCAAGCGCTCCCTGGACGCATTCACCGAGTCCACCCAGGAGAACGTCACGGGCGATATCCGGATGGTCCTCCACGCCGGCACCGCCACCGTCAACGGCCGCCGCTCTGGCCAGTCGCTGTACTCCTTCGACTTGGCCACTTACGACACGGGAGATACCTTCGACCAGACTGCAGCTAAGGGCTTTGTCCAGCTGCACGGTCTGTCCACCCAGATCTCCAACCAGCGTGACCGCGACGGCGGTTTCCCGACTGGTAAGTAGGGGCGTCATGCACAAGACCAACGAGGGTGCCCTGTGGGGAGGTCGCTTTGCCGGCGGCCCGTCCGAGGCCATGTTCGCCCTCTCCGTATCGACGCATTTCGACTGGGTGCTGGCACCGTACGACGTGCTGGCCTCCAAGGCACACGCCAAGGTGCTGCACAAGGCAGGCCTGCTGTCCGACGCTGACCTGGACACCATGCTCTCGGGGCTTACCGAGCTGGGGGAGAAGGTCGCCTCCGGCGAGTTTGGGCCGCTGCCGACCGACGAGGACGTGCACGGCGCCATGGAGCGCGGGCTAATCGATATTGTCGGCCCCGAGGTCGGCGGCCGACTGCGCGCCGGCCGCTCCCGCAATGATCAGGTTGCCACCTTGTTCCGCATGTGGGTGCGCGATGCCATTCGGGACATCGCCCTGCAGGTCACCGATCTGGTGAAGGCTTTGTCGGCGCAGGCAGAAAAGCACCCCGATACCATCATGCCGGGCAAGACGCACTCCCAGGCGGCGCAGCCCATTTTGCTGGCGCACGAGCTGCTTGCCCATGCGCAGCCGCAGCTGCGCAACCTGCAGCGCCTGCAGGATCTGGACAAGCGCCTGGCCGTCTCGCCCTATGGCTCAGGCGCGCTCGCGGGTTCCTCGCTGCACTTGGATCCAGAGGCCATCGCGGCGGAACTGGGCTTTGACGCTGCCGCGGAGAACTCGCTGGACGGTACGTCCTCGCGGGACTTTGCCGCGGAGACGGCCTTCGTGCTCACTCAAATCTGTATCGACATGTCGCGCTTGGCGGAAGAGATCGTGTACTGGTGCACGCCCGAGTATGGCTATGTCACGCTGGATGACGCCTGGTCTACCGGCTCCTCCATCATGCCGCAGAAGAAGAACCCGGACGTTCCGGAGCTGACTCGCGGTAAGACTGGCCGGCTTATCGGCAACCTCACCGGACTGCTTTCCACCCTGAAGGCACAGCCGCTGGCCTATAACCGCGATTTGCAGGAGGATAAGGAGCCCATCGTGGATTCGGTGGCCCAGCTCAACCTGCTGCTGCCCGCGATGACGGGCTTGGTGGAGACCCTGACCTTCCACGAGGACCGCATGCGCGAACTCGCACCGCGTGGCTTTACCCTGGCTACAGACCTTGCAGAATGGATGGTGCGCCAAGGCGCGCCGTTCCGGGAGGCTCACGAGGCCTCCGGCGCCTGCGTCCAGCTGGCAGAGGCGCGGGGCGTGGATCTGGTGGATCTCACCGATGAGGACTTGGAAGGCGTCGACAAGCGCCTGCGTTCCGAAGTCCGTGAGGTGCTCACCATTGATGGCGCCGTGGCCTCCCGCGCGACCAAGGGCGGTACCGCCGGGGTGCGCGTGGCCGAGCAGCGCCAGCGGGTGGACGAGCTCGCCGCTGACTTCCGGGACTGGGCGACGACCCCGGTAGTTCCCGCCGACTAGTCGGTCTCATACTCGACCCCCGGGGACCGCTGCAGTGGGGGACTGCAGCGGGGGTGAGCTCCCCAGAAGTCCAGCACAGCAGGGCAGGGCCTTTTATGATTTAGGTCATGAGTAGCGCACAGACGGGTGGACGAAAGAAGTCACTATTCGCAGCCCTCGCCTTCCTGGTTGTGGCTATCGTCTCCGTAGTGGTGGGACGCGGCGGGATATCGCTGCCCAGCTTTAGCTCGTCTGACTCTTCCACCCCTCCCCGGGAGCACGTCTTCGTGAAAGGGGCTATCAGCCCAGAAAGCGAGGAGTTCTTCAAGTATGCGACGGAGTCTGACGTGTTTACTGTGTTGGGGATTTCGGTGGACTACGACGTTGTCTCGCCGCAGGACATGATGGAGATCGCCAGCTCGCCTAGCTCTGACTATGACTTTGTCATGCCCGCACTAGATGGGGCTGCCCGCGCCGTGGAGGCGGAGGACAAGTCCACGACCATGACTGACGCCGACTCGGGCTCAGTGGTTGCCTTTTCCACCCCGCTCATCGCGCTGGTCTATACCGATCTGGTGGACGATATGCAGGCGAAGGGCCTCGTGGCCGATTCTGGTGGGAATAAATCCCTCGACTTGGCAAAACTGAACGAGATGTCGAAGGACGGTACCCGCTGGCGCGACATCAGCCCGGACTTTGGTTCTCCGCGCGTCGTTGACGTTGCGGTTCCGAGCGTGCGCGAGTCCAGCGCTGCGCTGCAGTACGCCTCCCTCATTCGCACAGTTGGGAAAGACACTGGGGGCGATGACGCTATGCAACGACTCTTGGTTGGCCAAGGCCACGGGGAGACCAGTACGCAAGGTATCTTCGATGCCTTCTTGCGCCTCGGACAGGGGGAGATGCCCATGGTCTTGGCTACTGAAGCCGAATTGGTGGCGGAACTGTTTCAGCAATCAATTTCTGAAAGTGGTACGAGGCTAGAGGAGTACACTCCCTTAACCCTTGACCCTGGGGCACTGCTGACGTTCACTGTCGTTCCACAGACCGAGGAGGGCGAAGCCTTCGCGGCTGCCGTGCGTGAGGCTTCATTTCAGGGCGCTGCCGCGGTTCAGGGATACCGCACGGAGCCCTCCTCCGTTTTTGAAAACTTCGCCACAGAGATCGACTACGCTCCGCTTGACCTGCCAACTCAACAAAGGCCCACACCCTGGCGAGACTACGAAGCAATTCTGCAGGAACTGGGATAAGACACGGGAACCGAAACCCCGGAAAGGATGATGTGAATGTTGCGCTCCCTCAAGGTGCTTGTTGCCGTGCTGTGCGCTATGGGCCTCACAGCCTGTTCCGCCGGCAGTGGCAGCAGCTGGCTCGATGACGCGGCCTCGAATGGTAGTGAGTACGACGGCGACCTCAAGATTGTCGCCGCCACGGAGCTAGCCCCGCTGGAGCCGGTGCTGGAGCAAGCCTCCGAGGCGCTCGGCTTCGACATCACTATGACCACGGAGTCAGGCACTCTGGAGAATTCCCGCTCGCTGAAGCAGGGAACCTTTGATGACCACTACGACGCTACGTGGTTTGCCACCAACCGCTATGCGCGCATCATCGGCGCCGATAGCAAGCTGGGCAAGGAATTCAGCGTCGCGCGCTCACCCGTGGCACTGGGCGTGCACAAGGACGTTGCCCAGCAGCACGGCTGGGATACCACGCAGCCGACGTGGCAGGAGATTGCGGATTCCGGCATCACCTTTGGCATGACGGACCCCTCGACGTCGAATTCGGGCTTCTCCGCCCTGTCCGCGGCTACCACCGCCTTCGCGGACACCGGCCGGGCACTGACGGAGGAGGATATCTATAAGGCCACGGACAAGGTTCAAGACTTGTTCAGTAACCAGACGCTGACCTCCGGTTCTTCGGGCTGGCTGGCGGACAGGTTCCGGGAGCACCCCGAACAGGCCGATGCAATCCTTAACTACGAATCCGTGCTCTACCAGCTCCAGGACGAGGGCGCGGATCTGCAGGTGGTCATTCCTTCCGACGGGGTCATCTCCGCGGACTATCCGCTGTCGGCCCTGCGTAGCTCCCCGGATGAGGACGCCGAAGCCAAGGTGCAGGCGCTGGCTGACTGGATGCGTGATTCCTCGGAGGTGCTGAAGAGCTACCACCTGCGCGTGGACGATTCCGATTTGCCGGGCACCATGTTCGAGCTTCCTTATCCCGCGAACGAGAAGACGGCGCAGGCGCTCGAGGCCGCGTTTGCGCACGAGCTGCGCAAGCCTGGCAACACCGCCTTGGTGTTGGATACTTCAGGCTCGATGGAGGGCGAGCGTATCGACCTGCTCAAGAGCAGCTTGCGCCCGCTTATCGACGGCTCCGCGGACGGCAACACCGAGGAAGAAGGCCAGGTTGCTTTCCGCAACCGCGAGCAGATCAAGCTCATGCCCTACTCGTCCGAGGCGCAGCCCGTGACCCGTGCGGTGATGGATACCGAGAACATGGGCTCGGCGAAGGAACTGGCGGACCGCGTTGAGAACCTCCGCGCGGACGGGGAAACTGCCACCTTCGATTCCGTGCTCAAGTCCTTTGATGAGCTAGATACTGGCGACGGCGATATTGGCACCGTGGTGCTCATGACCGACGGCGAAGTTACCCGCGGACGAACCTTCGCGCAGTTCAAGGAGGCCTACGAGCAGCTCCCGCCGGATAAGAAGGAAATCCCGGTCTTCGTCATCCTGTACGGTGAAGCCAACGTGCAGGAGATGGAAGAGCTAGCCCAGCTGACCGGCGGAAAAACCTTCGACGCCCTCAACGGCGACCTGGCCGGAGCCTTCGAGGAAATCCGCGCCTATCAGTAGAGCACCACTATTTAGCGAAAAGGAAGGCAGGCATCCATGGACGCCTTAACACCCCGCAAAGTCATTGCCGCGGTGACGGTCACAGCGCTCGTCGTAGTGCTGCATTTTCTCACCAGTGGCGGCTTGGGCTTCCTCTGGCCCATCGTGGCGGCCAGTTGCGGTGCGGCGGCCGGCTTCCTCACCCCGCCCGAAAAGAAGAGTAAAGAGCTTCCGGCACCTCCACAGTCGGGGGCCGGCCGGCTCACCAACACTTTGGAGGGGACTCGCTACAGCCTGCACCGCCGTGACATTCCGGCCCCGGTTGACCGCGCGTGGACGGAGTTTGATTCCTCGGCGCGGTGGGTGCTCAACAACTGGAACCGGCTTGACGATGCCCCGAGCCAGCAAGCTCTGGTCCGCGACATGATTGAGGAGCACTCGAGCGCACTGGTGAAGTCCTACCTGCAGGTCACCAATCTCACCGACCCCGCAGCGGTCAAGGAAGTCACTGAGGCCCTGGCGATTCTGAACCGCGAGATGACAGAGATTCGGGACGCCATTGCCCAAGACTCGGTGCGTAGCCTGCAGGATCACACGATGGCGCTCAAGTTGGAATATGGCGGGACCCTTCCTTCTGTGGAATCCAAGGAGGTGTAGGGTTAGCGGTTATGAGTCTCGATCCGAAGCTGCTCGACATTTTGGTGTGTCCGCAGGACAAAGGCCCGCTGAACTACCTGGAAGAAGAACAGGTGCTGGTCAACGACCGGCTGGGGGTGGCCTATCCCATCGAAAACGATATTCCCGTCATGCTGGTGGATAACGCTTCGCCGTGGCCGCCCGCTGACCAGGATGCCTAAGACACACGTCCAGCCGGAATCCAAGTAAGAAGGAGCCTCCATGAACATCATTGATGAGCTGCAGTGGCGCGGCCTCATTAACCAGTCCACCGACCTCGACGCCCTCCGCGAGGCCTGCGAAAACCCCATCACGCTGTACTGCGGCTTCGACCCCACCGGTGACTCCCTGCATGCGGGCCACTTGGTGCCGATGATCATGCTGCGTCGTTTCCAGCAGGCCGGTCACCACCCGATCGCCCTCGCGGGCGGCGCTACCGGGCAAATTGGTGACCCGCGTGACGTGGGGGAGCGCTCCATGCTCTCGCAGGAGACCATCAACGAGAATCTCGTGGCCATCAAGAAGCAGCTGCGTCAGTTCATTGACTTCGAGGGCGAAAACGCAGCGACCATGGTCAATAATGCGGACTGGACGTCCCAGATGTCCGTCATCGACTTCCTGCGTGATGTGGGCAAGAACTTCTCCCTGAACACGATGCTGGACCGCGATACGGTTAAGCGCCGCCTGGAGTCCGACGGCATCTCCTACACCGAGTTCTCCTACATGCTGCTGCAGTCCAATGATTACGTCCACCTGAACAATGAGATGGAGTGCGTCCTGCAGATCGGTGGCGGCGACCAGTGGGGCAACATCGTCTCCGGTGTGGATCTCAACCGCCGTGTCAACGGTGCGAAGGTCCACGGCCTTACCGTTCCGCTGGTCACGGATGCGCAGGGCCAGAAGTTTGGCAAGTCCACCGGTGGCGGAAAGCTGTGGCTGGATCCGGAAAAGACGTCCCCGTACGCCTGGTACCAGTACTTCCTCAACGCCGGCGACTCTGTGGTGATTGACTACCTGCGGTGGTTTACCTTCCTGGACCAGGAAGAGATTGCCGCCTACGAGCAGAAGGTCGCCGACGAGCCCTTCCGCCGCGAGGCTCAGCGCCGCTTGGCACAGGAGATGACCACCCTGGTGCACGGTGAAGAGGCGACGAAGGCCGTGGAACTTGCCGCGCAGGCACTGTTCGGAAAAGCCGAGCTCGCCGAGCTGGATGAGAACACCCTTGCCGGCGCCCTCGCGGAGACCACCGTGGCTGAGGTTCCAGCAGGTGAGCCGCGCACCATCATTGATCTGCTTGTCGCCTCCGGCCTTGCGGATTCCAAGGGTGCGGCGCGCCGTACCGTGAAGGAAGGCGGCGCGTACGTGAACAATCAGCGCATTGAGTCCAATGAGTGGGAACCCACTAACGAGGATTTGCTCCATGGTTCTTGGCTGGTGCTGCGCCGCGGTAAAAAGAACTTTGCCGGCGCGAAGCTGAGCTAGGTATTCACGCAGGCGCTTTTCGACGTCTCCCTTAAGGTAAAACCCAAGGCCCAACCCGCCGCATCCCGCGGCGGGTTTCGGCGTTTTAGACCCTAAGAGCTCAACAGTGAAGGCCATGCTGCGAAGAAACAGGTATTTAACTGGGGATTTGGTGAATATTCGGGTGCTGCGTATATTTATCGAAGTCGCCGCGGGAACGCGGATGACACGGAGATTAACTCGGAGTTGACAAAGACTTAACTTGTTGACTACAGTGTGAACTCCAGCCGCTCGGAAGGACGAACAGAAAATGTTCGTAACGAAGAGTGTGCGGATGATGTGTGAGAACTCAATAGTGTGCCAATGTACTTTTTTGTGTTGGTTGGTTTTTGATTGTTCTGGCTGTGACGCGTTGTATGCGTGTTGTGGTTGGTGTATGCCGGATGGCGCTTTTTTCAAGCGGCGTCATTGTAAATAACATAAGTTGTTTGGGCGTAGATTGAAAATCTTCTAACTAGGCCAGCCTCCTTTTTTGTGCCCCGTCGGGTTGGGGGTTGGTTGGATTTTTTCTTTATGTAATTTTTGGATTTGCCAGTCCGTGTGGTGTGTGCGTGATGCGTTCGCATTATGCGGTTTGGTTTGTTCTTTTTGTTAGGTTTGGGCTTTTCACGGCCTTTTTGTGGAGAGTTTGATCCTGGCTCAGGACGAACGCTGGCGGCGTGCTTAACACATGCAAGTCGAACGGAAAGGCTCCTGCTTGCAGGGGTACTCGAGTGGCGAACGGGTGAGTAACACGTGGGTGATCTGCCTTGTACTCTGGGATAAGCTTGGGAAACTGGGTCTAATACCGGATAGTAGCCGCCTTTAGTGTGGTGGTTGGAAAGTTTTTTCGGTGCAAGATGAGCTCGCGGCCTATCAGCTTGTTGGTGGGGTAATGGCCTACCAAGGCGTCGACGGGTAGCCGGCCTGAGAGGGTGTACGGCCACATTGGGACTGAGATACGGCCCAGACTCCTACGGGAGGCAGCAGTGGGGAATATTGCACAATGGGCGGAAGCCTGATGCAGCGACGCCGCGTGGGGGATGACGGCCTTCGGGTTGTAAACTCCTTTCGACAGGGACGAAGCTTTTTGTGACGGTACCTGTATAAGAAGCACCGGCTAACTACGTGCCAGCAGCCGCGGTAATACGTAGGGTGCGAGCGTTGTCCGGAATTACTGGGCGTAAAGAGCTCGTAGGTGGTTTGTCGCGTCGTCTGTGAAATTCCGGGGCTTAACTCCGGGCGTGCAGGCGATACGGGCATAACTTGAGTGCTGTAGGGGAGACTGGAATTCCTGGTGTAGCGGTGAAATGCGCAGATATCAGGAGGAACACCGATGGCGAAGGCAGGTCTCTGGGCAGTAACTGACGCTGAGGAGCGAAAGCATGGGTAGCGAACAGGATTAGATACCCTGGTAGTCCATGCCGTAAACGGTGGGCGCTAGGTGTAGGGGGCTTCCACGTCTTCTGTGCCGTAGCTAACGCATTAAGCGCCCCGCCTGGGGAGTACGGCCGCAAGGCTAAAACTCAAAGGAATTGACGGGGGCCCGCACAAGCGGCGGAGCATGTGGATTAATTCGATGCAACGCGAAGAACCTTACCTGGGCTTGACATACACCAGATCGCTGCAGAGATGTAGTTTCCCTTGTGGTTGGTGTACAGGTGGTGCATGGTTGTCGTCAGCTCGTGTCGTGAGATGTTGGGTTAAGTCCCGCAACGAGCGCAACCCTTGTCTTATGTTGCCAGCATTTTGGTTGGGGACTCATGAGAGACTGCCGGGGTTAACTCGGAGGAAGGTGGGGATGACGTCAAATCATCATGCCCCTTATGTCCAGGGCTTCACACATGCTACAATGGTCGGTACAACGCGCAGCGACACTGTGAGGTGGAGCGAATCGCTGAAAGCCGGCCTTAGTTCGGATTGGGGTCTGCAACTCGACCCCATGAAGTCGGAGTCGCTAGTAATCGCAGATCAGCAATGCTGCGGTGAATACGTTCCCGGGCCTTGTACACACCGCCCGTCACGTCATGAAAGTTGGTAACACCCGAAGCCAGTGGCTCAAACTCGTTTAGGGAGCTGTCTAAGGTGGGATCGGCGATTGGGACGAAGTCGTAACAAGGTACCCGTACCGGAAGGTGCGGGTGGATCACCTCCTTTCTAAGGAGCATTATTTTTCGCACCAGTTGGTGCTTGAAGCAATCATCATTATCTTCACTCTTCTTTTTTGTTGTTGTTGTGGTGGTTGTGTGGTGGTTGAGTAGGCGATTGTTCTGCTGCCACTTTTGTTTAATCGGGTGGAGATACGCCTTAACCAGAAGCAATCAATTGATTAATTGCCAATCAACGCCTTTGTTTAGAGTACTTGGTGCATTGTTGGGTGTCTGGGGCATTATCCCCTGGTTGTAACCCACACGGATGTAATGACCACTTTGTGATTGGTGGTTGTTGGCCTGTGTGGGGTGTTGTGTGAGAACTGTATAGTGGACGCGAGCATTAAACTGCATGCTGTTATCACCATTGGTGGCTGGCCTTTGTTGGTTGGTTGTTGTGGTGGGTGTGTGGTTTGTGTGATTTCTGTTCTTTTGTGTTTTGTGTAGTTCACGCCGGCATGAATGATGACGCACTGTTTGTGTGGTTGTTGTTTGTGTTGGTTGTGTGTTCGTTATTTAGGGCGCATGGTGGATGCCTTGGCATGCTGAGCCGATGAAGGACGTGAAAGGCTGCGTTAAGCCTCGGGGAGTTGTCAATTGAGCGTTGATCCGAGGATGTCCGAATGGGGAAACCTGGCACCTGTTATGGGGTGTTACCCTTCAGTGAATTCATAGCTGTTGTGGGGGTTTACGCGGGGAAGTGAAACATCTCAGTACCCGTAGGAAGAGAAAATAAATATGATTCTGCTAGTAGTGGCGAACGAACGTGGATGAGGCTAAACCGTGTGCATGTGATACTTGGTAGGGGTTGTGTGTGCGGTGTTGTGGGCCCCAACGTGCGGTGACTACCATCATCGTGCTTGTGTGTTGTTGTTAGGTGAAGTGGTGTGGAAACGCCTGCCAAAGAGGGTGATAGTCCCGTAGTTGAAGACTTCAGCATATAGGTTGTTGGGTTGCCCGAGTAGCAGCGGGCTCGTGGAATCTGCTGTGAATCTGCCGGGACCACCCGGTAAGCCTAAATACTCAGTGTGACCGATAGTGTATTAGTACCGTGAGGGAATGGTGAAAAGTACCCCGGGAGGGGAGTGAAATAGTTCCTGAAACCGTGTGCTTACAATCCGTCAGAGCACTTTTTTTAGTGTGATGGCGTGCCTTTTGAAGAATGAGCCTGCGAGTCAGCGGCATGTCGCGAGGTTAACCCGTGTGGGGTAGCCGTAGGGAAACCGAATCCTAATGGGGTGTTGAGTGGCATGTCCTGGACCCGAAGCGGGGTGATCTACCCATGGCCAGTGTGAAGCAGCTGTAAGAGGTTGTGGAGGCGCGAACCCACGTAGGTTGAAAACTGCGGGGATGAGCTGTGGGTAGGGGTGAAAGGCCAATCAAACTCCGTGATAGCTGGTTCTCCCCGAAATGCATTTAGGTGCAGCGTCGCATTAGCTTGGTGGAGGTAGAGCT
The DNA here is from genome assembly GCF_046097495.1 of Corynebacterium axilliensis. NCBI lineage: Bacteria > Bacillati > Actinomycetota > Actinomycetes > Mycobacteriales > Corynebacteriaceae > Corynebacterium > Corynebacterium axilliensis. Next base: position 630,928 of record NZ_CP175768.1, on the reverse strand, counting down.
ACTGGTTGGTTGAGCGGGACTACAATCTTAGCAATGTCAGCCAAACTCCGAATGCCATCAATTGTGTTGTGCGGCAGTGAGACTGTGGGGGATAAGCTTCATAGTCGAGAGGGAAACAGCCCAGATCGCCGGTTAAGGCCCCTAAGGGTGTGCTAAGTGGAAAAGGATGTGGGATCGCGAAGACAGCCAGGAGGTTGGCTTAGAAGCAGCCATCCTTGAAAGAGTGCGTAATAGCTCACTGGTCGAGTGGTCCTGCGCCGACAATGTAGTGGGGCTCAAGCACACCGCCGAAGCCGCGGCAAACATTTTTGTTTGGGTAGGGGAGCGTCGTGCATGTGTTGAAGCGTTACCGTGAGGGGGCGTGGAGTGTGTGCGAGTGAGAATGCAGGCATGAGTAACGAATTGGAAGGTGAGAATCCTTCCCGCCGGATGACTAAGGGTTCCTGGGTCAAGTTCGTCTTCCCAGGGTGAGTCGGGACCTAAGGCGAGGCCGACAGGCGTAGTCGATGGATAACCAGTTGATATTCTGGTACCCGTATGTCCGCGCCCATGATAAAGCACTGATACTAACCACCGCGGATACGACTGATGTGTTCTTTGAACACGTTGGTTGTTGATGTCGTGGGGCCTGATGTGTGGTTCAAGTGATGGGGTGACACAGTGTAGTAGCCATGCCGCTTAGTGGATTGTTGGTGTAAGCGTGTGAGGTGGTGTGTAGGTAAATCCGCATACCGTGTAGCCTGAGGCGTGATGCGTAGCCCGATAGAGGGTGAAGTTGGTGATCTAGTACTGTCGAGAAAAGCCTCTAGCGATGTGGATGTATGGCCCGTACCCGAAACCGACACAGGTAGTCAGGTTGAAAATACTAAGGCGTTCGGGTGAACTGTGGTTAAGGAACTCGGCAAAATGCCCCCGTAACTTCGGGAGAAGGGGGACCACACGACTTCGGCACTTTTTGCGAGTGCTTTGGGGTTGTGGGGTCGCAGAGAATAGAGGGAAGCGACTGTTTATCAAAAACACAGGTCCATGCGAAGACGTTAAGTTGATGTATATGGACTGACGCCTGCCCGGTGCTGGAAGGTTAAGAGGACCGGTTAGTCACCTTTTGGTGGCGAAGCTGAGAATTTAAGCCCCAGTAAACGGCGGTGGTAACTATAACCATCCTAAGGTAGCGAAATTCCTTGTCGGGTAAGTTCCGACCTGCACGAATGGCGTAACGACTTCCCTGCTGTCTCAACCACAGGCCCGGTGAAATTGCACTACGAGTAAAGATGCTCGTTACGCGCGGCAGGACGAAAAGACCCCGGGACCTTCACTATAGCTTGGTATTGGTGTTTGGTTCGGTTTGTGTAGGATAGGTGGGAGACTTCGAAGCATGCACGCTAGTGTGTGTGGAGTCGTTGTTGAAATACCACTCTGATCGGATTGAGCATCTAACCTTGGCCCATGATCTGGGTTGGGGACAGTGCCTGGTGGGTAGTTTAACTGGGGCGGTTGCCTCCCAAAATGTAACGGAGGCGCCCAAAGGTTCCCTCAGCCTGGTTGGCAATCAGGTGGCGAGTGTAAGTGCACAAGGGAGCTTGACTGTGAGACAGACATGTCGAACAGGGACGAAAGTCGGGACTAGTGATCCGGCACCTACTTGTGGATGTGGTGTCGCTCAACGGATAAAAGGTACCCCGGGGATAACAGGCTGATCTTCCCCAAGAGTCCATATCGACGGGATGGTTTGGCACCTCGATGTCGGCTCGTCGCATCCTGGGGCTGGAGTAGGTCCCAAGGGTTGGGCTGTTCGCCCATTAAAGCGGCACGCGAGCTGGGTTCAGAACGTCGTGAGACAGTTCGGTCTCTATCCGCCGCGCGCGTTGAAACTTGAAGAAGGCTGTCCCTAGTACGAGAGGACCGGGACGGACGTACCTCTAGTGTGCCAGTTGTTCCGCCAGGGGCATCGCTGGTTGGCTACGTACGGAAGGGATAACCGCTGAAAGCATCTAAGCGGGAAGCCTGTTTTAAGATGAGGTTTCATTATAAGGTCCCCCAAAGACGATGGGGTTGATAGGCCAGAACTGTACGCACCGCAAGGTGTTTAGGCGACTGGTACTAATAGACCAAAACAAACACACACTTCCCAAAAATCAGGAAGTGTTAACAACACAAACACACGATTGTGTAATCACACTGTCGCTCGCGTCCACTACACAGTATCTGACACAACACCCACGGCCAGAAAATGCCCTGGAAGTTTGTCGGTGGCCAATAGCAGCAGGGAAACGCCCGGACCCATTCCGAACCCGGAAGCTAAGCCTGCCCGCGCTGATGGTACTGCAACCGGGAGGTTGTGGGAGAGTAAGAAACCGCCGACACCAAACAAAAACACATAACTCAATACACACCGAAAAAGGGGACCGTTGAAGCACCACCGCTTCAACGGTCCCCTTTTTCACGTTTTACACCTGCGCACCCACCCCCCCGTCGTTTACAACAACGACACCACCCCGGGTTGCCGCCCCGTCGTTTAAAACGACGACCGGCCAAAGCCCGGGGATTGCGCAGCCCATGGCTCTCCGCGTGAGGCAGGAGCCAATGGGCGGCAGTTGGCGGGCGACCGTCGTTTAAAACGACGAACTGAGGGTTGTGTGGGGCGGTGAGGCGTCGTCAAGCACTGCAAATCCCGGCTATGAGGCACTCGGTTTCGTATTGCGCGGAGGACCTACCGGCTAGAATTTGCGTTAAGGAATCATTCAGTGCGGCGGTAGAGGAGTAGCCTATGGACTTTCCGCAGACAACCATTCCCTTTAAGTCCAACTACAACGCCTTCTTTCGCCGGAAGCTGCGCGGGGTCCCGCTGTCTGAGGCCAATCCGAAACCAGCGCCCTATGACCTTACCGAGACGCTTCTGAAAGCTGGCCCGGTGCCGCAGCTGATGCCTTGGTCACACGTGCTGTTGGCGGTCGGCGCCTTCGGCGGTGTCTCACTGTTTATTGCCCTAGTCGCGTGGTCGGTTGCGCCCAAGGAATTTCAGATCCTCGTGGCGGCGATGCTGTGCTTTATTCTTCTCTATCACGCCTACCGGGTGCATGATTCTCGTCGGTTGGATCGCCGGACCGCTAAGGCGTATGCCAACAAGTGGATAGTGTTCTATCCGGCGCTGATTGGCCCGCTCTACTTGGAAGAGACGAAGAAGGGAGACGGGGACACACCGTCGCAATATTTTTATGAGACTGACGTGTTGGTTGTTGCTCCTAACGGGGACACGCACACGATTCCGAAGCTTCGGATGAAGCTGCGTGGGCCGAGCAGTTTGGTGAGTGAGGGTGTGTCCCTGACCCACGATCCGGCGGAAGCAAGCTTGGATTCGATCTACAACAACGGTTGGGGTCTTTTCGCTGTTGTTGCCGGTGAGCCGCTTGAGACAGGGACCTTTGATCATGGGCTTTCTAAGGAGCAAGTGAAGGCGGGGCTGGAGCGCATTCAGTACGGGTGGCCGATGGACAAGTTGGGGCGGTTTCCGTATCGGCCCTAGGTGCTGCACGCGTATGGTCTAGCTGAGCATTGCGTCTTCCAGCCGGGTGGCCTGTACACTGGTTCGGTACATACGGACACGTCTAACACGTCTAACTCAGAAAGTGCATAGCTTTAATGTCTGATTCGAATTCCGGCGATCACGGCCGTGGTCGCGACGGCTCCGCAGAGGGGAACCGTAGGAACAACCGCTCCGGCGGCCGCAACTTTGAGAAGCGTGGGGGCGCGGGCGGAAACCGTCCCGAGCGCCGCGGTGAGAAGAGAGATGATCGCCGGGGTGGCCGCGCTGGCGGGAAGCCGGGCCGTGGGGACCGCCGCGATGATCGGCGTGGTGACCGCAGGGGTGATCACAAGGGCAGCAGCCGTGGCAAGAACAAGGTTGCTCATCCGCAGCGTTCCGGCTATCGCGAGGAGCGCATCAATCGCCGCATGACGGACCCGGATCTGCCTTCGGATATCGATATCACGGATCTGGACCCGTCGGTCCTGCAGGACCTGTCCTCCTTGTCCAAGGAGAACTCAGAAGCCGTGGCCAAGCACCTCATCATGGCTGCGACGTGGTTGGAGGATGATCCGCAGCTGAGCCTGCGCCATGCCCGCGCCGCCAAGGACCGTGCCGGCCGTGTATCGGTGGCTCGCGAAATGAACGGCATTGCCGCCTACCGCGCGGGCGAGTGGAAGGAAGCCCTGTCTGAGCTGCGCGCTGCCCGCCGCATCTCCGGTGGCCCTGGTTTGCTCGCCGTGATGGCGGACTGCGAACGTGGACTGGGACGTCCCGAGAAGGCCGTCGAGCTGTGGCGCAGTGAAGACGCCAAGGAGCTCGCTCCCGAGGACACGATTGAGCTCGCTATCGTTGCTGCCGGAGCTCGCCTTGATATGGGCCAGGCTGACTCGGCCGTGGTGACTATTCAGCGCGCCGAGCCCACCAAGGAAGCCACCGGCTTGTCCGCGTGCCGTCTGTCCTATGCCTACGGTAATGCGCTGCTGGAGGCAGGTCGCAAGGACGAGGCAAAGGAATGGTTCCAGCACGCAGTAGACATCGATGAAGGAGAGTGGACCGACGCTGCTGAGCGCCTGGCCGAAATCTAGCGATGAGTATTCTCAAGACACATGACGCGCTCCTGCTCGACCTTGACGGAACCGTGTGGGAGGGCGGCCAGGCGTTGCAGTGCGTGGTAGACGTCATCAACTCCTGCGGAATCCCCGCCGTCTATGTCACCAACAACGCCTCTCGGAGCCCGCAGACCGTGGCCCGAATGCTGGGAGAGATCGGTCTGGAGACCGACACCAAGCACGTGGTGACCTCTGCCCAGGCTGTCCTGCGCATTGCGAAGGCGGATCTTCCCACGGGCGCGAAGGTGCTTATCATCGGCGCGGATTCTTTCCGCACTCTGGCGCGTGAGATGGGCTTCGAGGTGGTCAGCAGCGCTGACGACAACCCGGCTGCGGTGATCCAGGGCATGCACAAGTCCGTGGGTTGGGCGGAGCTTTCGGAGGGTGCCTTGGCCATTAGCAAGGGCGCGAAGTTCTTCGCCTCCAACTTGGACACCTCGCTGCCGACCGAGCGCGGCATGGCTGTGGGCAATGGCTCCCTGGTGGGGGCAATTACCTCGACGACTGGGGTGGAGCCGGTGTCGGCGGGCAAGCCGGAGCCGGCGATGTTTACCCAGGCGGCCAAGCTGGTGAGCGCCACGAAGCCCTTGGCAGTGGGGGATCGCTTGGATACGGATATTGCCGGTGGCAACACGGCGGCGATGGACACCTTCCACGTTCTGACTGGAGTCTCGCGCGAGCTGGAGCTCATTGAAGCCCCCGCGGAGCTGCGGCCGGACTTTATCGGTGCCGGCTTCCACGAGCTGTCCCTCTCCGAGGCCCAAGCCCGCCCCGGTGCCCAGGGAGGCTTTATGGCGCGCTACGACGGCTACGACATTGTGCTGCAAGGCGGCAACGAGAAGTCGACATCGATTGAGGCCCTGCGCACGGTGCTCGAGGTAGCCTGGGCAGGCCCCAAGCCACCGCGCTACATTCAGCCCCGCGGTGAGTTCGCGGAAAAGGCCGTGGCCACATGGCGGTAAAGCCGCACGACCCGCGCGCTGTGATGGCGCCGGAGACGCTGGACTCCTCCGTCGCGGAGATTCTTTCGCAGCCGGCGGAAACGCTTGAGGAGGAGCTGAGCCAGCTCGACAGGGCGCACGCGGTGTTGCGTGACGCTCTCCAGGAAAATTAGCGCGGACGCAAGAGGAGAAAGCCAACCATGCCACCACAACGCCGTCGACTCGATGCCGAACTGGTTCGTCGCAAAATCGCCCGCTCGCGTGAGCAGGCAGTGGAGATGATTAAGTCTGGGCGCGTGACCGTCGGTGGCTTCAAGGCCTCCAAGCCGGCCACCGTGGTGGAACCGGAGGTCTCCATCAAGGTCGAGGAGAGCGAGGGGGACGATTGGGCTTCGCGCGGAGCCCATAAGCTGCTCGGCGCGCTGGAGGCATTCGACGTTGATGTAACGGGCCGTCGGGTGCTGGACGCGGGGGCGTCGACAGGCGGGTTTACCGATGTGTGCCTGCGCCGAGGGGCGGCGGAGGTGCTCTCCGTGGACGTCGGATACGGCCAGCTGTTGTGGCGTTTGCAGAACGACGAGCGCGTCACCGTGCTGGACCGGACGAACATTCGCAACCTGACGCTGGAGACTACCGGCGGGCCGTGTGATGCCATGGTCGGGGATTTAAGCTTTATCTCCCTGAAGTTGGTCTTGCCTGCCATCGTTGACTGCATGGCGGAGGGCGCGTGGCTGTTGCCCATGGTCAAGCCCCAGTTTGAGGTAGGCAAGGACCGCATTGGCTCGGGTGGCGTCGTGCGCTCCCCGCAGTTGCGTGCGGAGGCCACCAAGGACGTCGCAGTCTTCGCACAATCCCTGGGGCTGGGTGTGAAGGGCGTGGCGGCCTCCCCGCTGCCGGGCCCGAGTGGCAACGTGGAGTACTTCCTGTGGCTTATCAAAGACGGCGTGTCCACGCCGGAGGATAGGCTGGATGTCATGATCGACACGGCCATCAAGGAGGGACCCCAGTGAGCAGAACCGTGGCTGCGGAGGCGACCGCGCGGCGCGAGATTCTTTTGGTCCCGCACGCCAGCCGCGCCGATAACCTGGCCGCTACGCATCGCGCCGCTGAGCTGCTGCAGGAGGCAGGGATTAAGGTGCGCGTGTGCGCGGCAGATACTGTCCTGCCCGGTCTGCAGCACGTCAAGCACACCCCGGCTGCCGCCGAGGGCTGCGAACTCGTCCTAGTGCTAGGCGGGGACGGTACGTTCTTGCGGGCCGCGGACATGGCCCGCGCGGTCGATGTCCCCGTGCTCGGCATCAACTTAGGCCACGTGGGGTTCTTAGCGGAATGGGAAGCGGAGTCCCTGGACCGGGCCCTGGTCCGTGTCATCGAACAAACCTATGACGTGGAAGACCGCCTGACTATCGACGTGACAGTGTTCGATCCGGAGGGCTCGTTGCGCCAGCGCGGGTGGGCGCTCAATGAGGCTTCGATCGAAAACCTCAACCGCTCCGGCGTGCTCGATGCGATTCTGGAGGTGGATGGCCGCCCAGTGTCCTCCTTCGGGTGCGACGGTATCTTGATTTCGACGCCAACAGGGTCCACGGCCTACGCGTTCTCCGCGGGCGGGCCGGTACTGTGGCCGTCGTTGGATGCGATCTTGGTGGTGCCCAACAACGCCCATGCGCTGTTTACCAAGCCACTAGTGGTCTCGCCGGATTCGCAGGTGGCGGTGGAATCGGCCTCTGCCACCACACCGGCGGTGGTGATTCTGGACGGCTTCCGGGAGATTTCCATGCCGCCTGGATCGCGCGTGGAGGTCGTGCGCGGCGAGCGCCCAGTGCGCTGGGTGCGGCTGGATGAACAACCCTTCACCGACCGCTTAGTGTCCAAGTTGCGCTTGCCCGTCGAAGGCTGGCGGGGACCGCGGCATTAAACGAACACCACACGGACACCACACACGTATTTCACGGGGGAGTAGGAAGGAGAGAGCAGCGACGTGCTCGTTGACATCAGCATCTCGGATCTCGGCGTGATCGAGAGCTCTTCAGCCGAGCTTTCTCACGGGTTGACCGTGCTCACCGGTGAGACAGGCGCGGGTAAAACCATGGTGGTCACCGGCCTGCGGCTGCTGGCAGGCGGCCGCGCAGACGCCTCCCGCGTGCGCGATGGCGCCGCGAAGGCGGCAGTGGAAGGGCACTTTTCCTCTGAGTCTCCGGCCGTGGCGGAGGTTGTGGAGCAGGCCGGGGGAGAGCCGGACGAAAACGGTGAATTCATCGCCTCGCGCACGGTGTCCTCGGCCGGGCGCTCCCGCGCCTACCTAGGCGGGCGCGCGGTGCCGGCGGCAACTCTGGGGGAGTTTGCCTCCCACCTGATCACGGTGCACGGCCAAAACGATCAGCTGCGCCTCCTAGCGGCCGAGCAGCAGTTGGCGGCCATCGACCGCTTCAATCCCAGCATCGGGCCCGTGCGCGCTGCCTACACCGATGCCTTCAAGCACTGGCGGGAGTTGGCCAAAGATTATCAGCGCCGCACGGAGTCTCGGCGGGAGATGGCGCAAGAGGTCGACCGCCTCCAGTTTGCCATCACCGAAATCACCGAGCTCGATCCGGAGCCAGGGGAAGACGCCGAGCTGGTCACGCTCATCCGCCGCCTGCAGGATGTCGATAGCCTGCGCGAGTCCGCCGCCACAGCACTCGCCGCGCTCGATGGTGGGGACGGCTTTGGCGACGAAGACACCGCCGTCAACTTGGCTGGTGCGGCGGAAGCAGCACTTGCCGGTTCCAGCGATGAGGAGCTGGCGCAGCTCGCCGGTCGGCTGAGTGAGGCCACGGCCCAGCTCACGGACATTGCCGCGGAGCTGTCGAGCTACCTCGGCGCGCTGCCGGCGGACCCGAACCTGCTGGAATCGTCCCTCCAGCGCCAACAAGATCTCAAGCGGCTTACCCGCAAGTACGCCGCGGACATCGATGGCGTGCTGGCCTGGCGCGCCGCCGCAGAGGAGAAGCTGGCCGGCATGGATACCTCCACGGAGGCCTTGGAGGAGCTGAAGAAGAAGGCCAAAGAGGCCGAGAAGGACATGGTGGCCAAGGCCAAGAAGCTCACCAGCGCGCGCACGAAGGCGGCGAAGCAGTTGGGCAAGCAGGTCACCGAGGAGATTCACGGTCTCGCCATGCCGAATTCCACGCTGAGCGTCGCCATCTCCACGGCCAAGTATTCCAAGTCGGGCGCCGATGAGGTGGAGTTCCAGCTCAACGGCAAGCCGCTTGCGGCGGCGGCCTCCGGCGGCGAGCTGTCCCGCGTCATGCTGGCCATGGAGGTCGTGCTAGCCAGCGGAGACGGCACCACGCTGGTTTTCGACGAGGTCGATGCCGGTGTGGGTGGGCGCGCGGCGGTGGAGATTGGGCGTCGCCTAGCACGGCTGTCCATCACCAACCAGGTCATCTGTGTCACCCACCTTCCCCAGGTCGCCGCCTATGCGGATTCGCACCTGCACGTTTCGAAGGACAAGTTCACCTCCGGAGTCGCTGATCTCAGCTCGGAGGAGCGAGTGGAAGAGCTGGCCCGCATGTTGGCCGGTCTCGACGATACGGAGACGGGCCGGGCGCACGCGCAGGAGCTTTTTGATCGCGCCCAAGCGGAAGTCGCCGCTTTCCGCGCGCCTTCCACACTTTGAGGCCTTTACACGGGAAACTGTCAGCATGAGTCTGTTTTCCCGTAACACCGATCTGCCCGGGGAGCACGGGGCGCTGCGTGATTGCACCCCTGGCGGAAAGGGCATGAAGAAGTTCACCGCTGGCGATTTCGCGGTCATCAACGCAGCCAACATTTCTCGCCAGGAGGCCCAGACCCTCGTGGACATCAAGCCCGCCGCGGTCATCAACGTGGCGGAGTTCTCCACTGGGTCCATCCCCAACTACGGCCCGCACATGCTTCTCGACGCCGACGTGACCCTCATCGAGGGCGTGGGCGAGGAGTTTGTGTCCAACTTCAAAGATGGCAAGAAGGCCCGCATCACTGATGACGGAACGGTGTACTCGGGCGATACCAAGCTGGCGGCGGGAACGGTTGTCACCCGCGATCGCGCGGAGAAGAACTTTGCCTCCGCGCAGCAGGAGCTCATTGACCACATGGAGGCCTACTTTGGCAACTCCATCGAGTTCATTCACTCCGAGGGTCCGCTGCTTATCGACGGCCTCGGGGTCCCCGACGCCGGCTCCGACATGGCGGGCCGCAAGGTGTTGGTGGTCTCGCCGTCGGCCGAGCACCGCAAGAAGCTCACGCTCCTGCGCAACTTCATTCGGGAATACGAACCCATCATCATTGGCGTGGACTCGGCGGCGGATACCATTGTGGATCTTGGCTACCAGCCGCAGTTCATCGTGGGCGATCCCTCGGACATTAGCTCCGAGACCCTGCGCAGCGGCGCGCAGGTGATTCTGCCGGCCGAACCTGACGGGACCGCCGAGGGCCTCGAGCGCATCCAGGATCTGGGCATCGGCGCGATGACCTTCCCGGCCGCGACAGACTCGGCCACGGACCTGGCACTGCTGTTGGCCGACTATCACGAGGCGCAGATGATCGTGCAGGTAGGCGGGGCACTGGACCTGGATGACATCTTTGCCAACAAGCCCAACGCCACTCCGGCCGCGTTGCTGAGCCACATGAAGGCCGGCACGCGTCTGGTGGATGCTGACGCCGTGATTAACCTGTACACCGCCCCAGCCTCCGGTGCGCTGGGCTGGCTGTGGGGCCTGCTCGGAGTCCTCGTGGCGCTGGCCGTGGTGGTCCTCATTGTGGGCCTGGGCGGCGACGAGTCCTTCCTCCAGAACTTGATTGATACGTGGAATAACTTTGCGTTGAGCGTGCAGGAGTGGTTCAAGTAATGGCGTCTGCTAAGTCTTTGCTCGTGGCCGGCCTCGGCTTCGGTACCGCCCTCGGCGTTGCCCTGGGCACCTTGCTCATCGCCCCCAACATGAGTTCCGCACCGGGCGGCGGGGGCGGCGGAGACATCAACGATATCCGGGAGAAGTACTCCAAACTGGTCAACGAGAACAATATTTCTGAGGCCCAGCTGGATTCCGCGGACTCCGTGCTCAAGGACCTTGACCGCTTCGTCGTGGACGGCACCCTGGCGCAGCGGCCAGTGATGGTGCTGCGCACCGCTGATGCTGACGACGGTGACGTCAAGGCTGTGAAGGATTTGCTGGGGTCTGCAGACTCTGAGGATGCCGGTGAGATCACCCTGACGGAGAAGTTCTTTGCTCAGGATTCCGCAGATAAGTTGCTCTCCTTGGTCACGAGCACGCTGCCGGCGGGCGCCAAGCTCGACGAGAAGAACGTGGACGCCGGTACCCATGCGGGGCAGGCTTTGGCCGCCGCTCTCATGCTGGATCCGAAGTCGACGGAGCCGTTGTCTTCCGTGGAGGATCGCGCAACCTTGTTGCAAGCTCTCCGGGACGCCAAGTACATCGACTACCCGGACGGGACTATATTGCCGGCCCAGGCGGTGGTCATCGTGGGCGGCGGCCAGAATGCAGCGAAGGAAGATTCCGCCGTGTCGTACGCTATTGATTCGACCGTGAAGTTTGTGGAGGGCTTCGACTCCGTGGGGCAGACCACCGTGTTCGCGGCCCCGGTGACGTCTGCGGGCGATGGCGGCGTGCTGGAGGAGCTGCGCAAGGATAAGACCGATATCAGCACCGTCGATTCCATCGACCGCCCGGTATCGCACATGGCGGCGGTGCTGGCGGTGAAGGAGCAATTGGACGGCGGGAAGGGCTCGTACGGCTCTGCCGCGAACGCCGATGCCGCTGCCCCGGCGCTTCCGAAGGACCTATAAATGAGCCACGATTTTCGCACTGTGTCGACGCAGCTGCTGCTCGACGCCCCCATTATCGCCGTTCGCCGAGATGACGTCGTCATGCCGGGCGAGGTGGTGGCCCAGCGCGAGGTGGTGGAGCACCTCGGTGCGGTGGCGGTGGTGGCGCTCGATGCGGATAACCGCATCGCCATGGTGGAGCAGTATCGCCACAGCGTGGGCCGCCGTCTGTGGGAGCTTCCCGCCGGGCTGCTCGACGTCAAAGGAGAGGACGAACTCACCGCCGCGCAGCGCGAACTGCAGGAAGAAGCCGGCCTTGCCGCGGGCGACTGGAGCGTTCTCACGGATGTGGTGACCTCTCCCGGCTTCTGTGAAGAGGCCGTGCGCGTGTTCCTAGCGCGCGATCTGAGAAGCGTGGACAAGCTCGACGCCGAAGGCGATGAGGAAGCCGATATGGACTTCGCGTGGGTGGACCTCGCCGAGGCCGTGGACCGCGTCTTGTCCGGTGACATCACCAACTCCATTGCGGTGGCCGGAATCCTCGCTGCGCATGCGTGTGCGTCGACTGGCCGCGTACCCCGCCCGGTGGACTCGCCCTTCGAGTTGCGCCCCGCGTCGCTGTCTGCCCGCCGCTCGGGCCCCGACCTGAAACAGCCGTGAGCGGGCAGACTCCTGCCGCGGCGGCCGCGCACTCCTGGCTGATGCACCTGATGGTGGAAAAGGGAGCGTCGAAGAACACCGTGAGCAACTACCGCCGCGACGTCAACCGCTACGTGGCGTGGTTGGCGGAGGCGGGCATCGACGATCTGGCCCAGGTGCAGCGCACCCACGTGGAGAACTATCTGATCCATTTGCGCGAAACCTTGGCCCAGTCTTCGGCGAGTCGAGCGCTCATCGTGGCGCGCGGCCTGCACAAGTTCGCTTTGGCCGAAGGCTTGATTGATACCGACGTGGCGGCGGATGTGTCCCCGCCCAAGAGGGCACAGCCGCTGCCGGAAACCCTCAGCGTGGACGAGGTTTCTTCGCTTCTGGCAGCCATCCCCACGGATGCCGCGGCCACACCCATTGACGTGCGGGATCGAGCCCTGCTGGAGATGCTCTACGGCACGGGTGCGCGCATTTCGGAGGTCATCAAGCTTTCCGTGGACGACATCACCGAAGACGGCCCGTCCTCTGTGCGCGATATCCTCCTGCTCAGCGGCAAAGGCAACAAGCAGCGTCTTGTGCCCATGGGTTCGCTTGCGGTGAAGGCCGTGGAGGACTACCTGGTGCGTGCTCGTCCCGTCCTGGCTACTGGGTCTTCGCACGCGCTGTTCCTCAACACGCGCGGCAAGGCCCTGTCGCGCCAAAGTGCGTGGGCGGCGATTAAATCGGCGGCGCAGCGAGCTCACCTCAACAAGTCCATCTCCCCGCACACGTTGCGGCACTCTTTCGCGACCCACCTCCTAGAAGGTGGCGCGGACGTGCGTACCGTGCAGGAGCTGTTGGGTCATTCCTCCGTGACGACGACGCAGATCTACACCCACGTCACCGCAGATTCGCTCCGCGAGGTCTGGCGCACCGCCCACCCGCGCGCCTAAAATGCAGTGATCCTTAAAGACAGTGATCCTTAAAGAGACCCCTACAACTAGAAGGATGGTTATGCCCTTTACGTCTTCTCTTCGCCGCCGTGCCACGGTCTTGGCGCTCGCGGGTGCACTGGTTACTGCTCCCGCCACGCTGAGCTGGGGGACTGTGGCGGTAGCGCATGCCCAGGACGCCACGATCCCGGTGCCGGCGGGGCAGACCACCACGGTGTCCCTTCCGGTTCCGGTAGATGTGAACATGGCTGCCGATGGCTGGAGCGTGAGCGCTTCTGGCGGCAGTGCTACGGTCACCGCCCCTGAAGCCGGTGGACAGCTGAGCGTGCCCGTGTCCTATGAGGGCATGTCCATGACGATTCTGCTCGTGGCGGATGCGGACGTGACCGCCGACGAGCTTAACGACGCCGCCCAGAACGGCGACCCCGAAAGCCTCGGCGGCAGCACCCCGGGCGGGGAGCAAGGAGGCGGCCCCGCGGGTGGCGAGAACCCAGAGGGGTCTGCACCGGGCAGGGGTGACGCAGCCGAGGGCGACGGCGGTAGTGCCGGGGACGGCGCAGCCGACGGCGCTGGCCATGCGGGTTCTGGTGAGGCCCCACATGGTGAGTCCGGTAACGCCGGCCAGCCGGCGCCGCCGCGCACGGGGCGTGGCTGGGAGGACGTCGATACGTCCGGTACGTCCTACGTCAACCTGGAATCCACCATTGACGGTCAGGGCATCACCGCCAAGCTCGGATTCAAGCAAGCGCTGGATCTCTATAACCGTTTCAAGCACCTGGAAAACGACGGCGTGACGCTGCGCTACCTCAACGCGGAGGGCGAGTTTGTCCAGGGTGTAAAGCGGGACATCGACAAGGGCTCGCGAACCATGACGCTGACCTACCCAGAAGGCCAGGAGCCGGACAACCCGTTCATCATGCAGTTCTACAACAAGGACACCCAATCAGCGGAGCTGGTGGTCACGCTCACCGATCCGAATCAGGCAAACGCCGCCGAGGTGCCGCCGGAGCAGCAGCTGGGCGCCGACGGCGACAACGCGGCGGAGGCTTCCGGGGACGAGGACGGAAGCTCCGGGCGGAACTTGGCCATTAGCGTGGTTATTGCCGCGGTCGTTGCCGTGCTGGTGGGCCTGGGTCGCTGGTGGTGGAGGCGTCGTAAAGTCTAGGCTGTAGCCTTTATCTGAGGGGATTGGCTGGCTATAATCGCGTAGAGGGTGCCCGAGGGGGTAGCCTGTAATCACGATTAATCACAATGATGTAAGCAGACGTGCGCACGTCTGAGGTATGGCCAGAGCTGCGGGCCATGTCGAGGGCTATGCTTAAGTCAAGGAAGCAGGTGTGACTGTGAGCGACGAGGGACTGTTTGACGCCTCGGAGGCCGAAGTCGGGTTGACTGGACGCCCACTCCGTGAGCTGCCGGAGCCGGAGCCGCTGGAAAAGCATGGCCCAGCAACGATCATTTCCATGTGTAACCAGAAGGGCGGCGTGGGTAAGACGACGTCCACCATCAACATGGGCGCCTGTCTGGCGGAGCTAGGCCGTAAAGTCCTGCTCGTTGACCTCGACCCGCAGGGTGCGCTGTCTGCAGGCCTGGGGCTCACGCACGATCAGATCGAGGACACGATCTACGACGTCATGCTGGACAGCCAGGTCTCGGTGCACTCGGCCATCGTCCACACGGGCGTGGCGGGGCTGGACCTTGTCCCCGCCAACATTGACCTGTCGGCGGCGGAGATCCAGATGGTCAACGAGGTCGGCCGCGAACACACACTGGCCCGCGCGCTGCGCCCGGTGCGCAAGGACTACGACTTCATCATTATTGACTGCCAGCCGTCGCTGGGCCTGCTTACCGTCAACGCGCTGGCCTGCTCCCAGGGCGTTATCATCCCCATGGAATGTGAGTTCTTCTCCCTGCGCGGCTTGGCCTTGCTCACGGATACCGTTGAGAAGGTCGCCGACCGCATCAACTTCGATCTCGAAGTCATGGGCATCCTGGTCACCATGTTTGACCGCCGCACCCGGCACGCCCGCGAGGTCATGGACCGCGTGGTGGAGTATTTCGGGGACAAGGTCTTTGACACCGTGATTACCCGGACGGTGCGTTTCCCGGAGACCTCCGTGGCGGGCGAGCCCATTACGACGTGGGCGCCCAGCTCCCAGGCGGCGAAGCAGTACCGTGACCTGGCCAAAGAGGTCATCGAGCGGGCGACTGTCTAAACCGCGATGACGCAACCGGAGATTACCGGCTTCCGCATCGCGCTGGGCAACTTTGAGGGGCCCTTCGACCTGCTCCTGCAGCTCATCCAGTCAAAGAAGCTGGATGTCACGGAGGTTGCCCTGTCGGAGGTGACCGATGAGTTCGTGGCCTATACCCGCGCCCTCGGGGAGACCGCGGACCTGGATGAAACCACCGAGTTCCTCCTCATTGCCGCTACCTTGCTGGATCTTAAGGCCGCGCGCTTGCTCCCGCGCGGGGAGGTCGATGACTTAGAGGACCTAGAGCTGCTGGAGACGCGCGACCTGCTTTTCGCCCGCCTGCTGCAGTACAAGGCGTACAAGCAAGTGGCAGACCAGTTCGCGCTGTGGCAGCGCCAGGCGCGCCGGCGCTACCCGCGGGCGGTGGCCATGGAGGAGCGTTTCAGCGATCTCTTGCCGCCGGTCAAGCTGGGACATACCCCGGCGAGCTTTGCGGAGCTGGCCGCCGGCGTGTTTCGCCCGAAAGCACCCGAGGAGGTTGCCACCGGCCATATCCACCAGGTGGCGGTGTCCGTGCCGGAACAGGCCGGCAAGATCCTGGATACTCTCAAGCTGTTGGGCAGCGGCCAGTGGATGACCTTTGAGGCTCTGACCAGGGATTGCACGGTGACAATGGAAGTTGTCGGGCGTTTTCTGGCGTTGCTGGAGCTCTATAAGGCCAAGGCGGTGGATGCGGAGCAGGAGGAGTCTTTAGGTCCGTTGGAACTGTCGTGGACGGGGCTGAACGTTGATCCGGCCGTCGTTGCCGCCGCCAACTGGGATTAGCGTACGATACCCAACCATGGAAGACATGGCCCTGCCCCTTATTTCGCAGCTGCGCTCGCGCCTGGAGTCCATTCTGCTTGTCGTGGACTCGCCCGCCAGCGTGGAAGCCCTGGCCCGCGCGCTAGATGCCGAGGTGAGCGTCGTGAGTGATGCCTTAAGGGCGCTCAAGCGGGAGTTGGATGAGCGCGGCTCCGGCATCGATCTCAGGGAAACCGAGGAGGGGTGGCGCCTTTACACGCGCCAGGACAACGCCGACGCCGTCGAACAGTTCGTGCTGGACGGCACCCAAACCAAGCTCTCCCGCGCAGCCCTGGAGACCCTGGCGGTGATTGCGTACCGCCAGCCGGTAACCCGTGCCCAGGTAGCCGGTGTGCGCGGCGTCAACGTCGACGGAGTCGTTCGGACCTTGGTGCTGCGTGGCTTGATCCGGGAGGTGGAGGCCACCGAAGGCCTGGCGCATCAGTACGAAACCACGGAGCTCTTCCTCGAGCTTCTGGGCATCGATTCTCTTGAGCGCCTGCCGGAGCTGGCGCCACTGCTGCCGGACCTGGACCAGATTGAGGAGGACTATTCATAACGGGACTTCCTGCGGTAGGATTGCGCGCGGATACTGGCGCTTTGCGCCGCCGCAAATTGAAGAACTATCGAGAGGACACAAACCCGTGACTCCACCCGCTCGCCGCGATGGCACACCGGAAAAGAAGCAGAGGGCCAGCGATAAGCTGGTTTCCAACGCTAAGCCGGCGCGCCACCAGCATGTAAAGAAGAAGCGTCCTGCCACCGCAGACTCCGTCGCCCGCGATTTGGGGGCTGATTGGCTGGTTGAGGACAACGCCAAGTCGAAGAAGAATGGCGGCCAATCCGCCAAGGGCGAGCGCCTCCAGAAGGTCCTGGCTAAGGCCGGCGTGGCTTCTCGCCGCCACGCGGAGATTCTCATTGATGAAGGCCGCGTCGAAGTCAACGGCCAGGTCATCATCACCCAGGGCACCCGCGTCAATCCCAACGCCGACGTCATCCGCGTCGACGGCGTCCGCATCAACGTCAACGAGGACACGCAGTACTTCGTGCTGAACAAGCCGCGGGGCATGCAGTCCACGATGTCGGATGACATGGGCCGCCCGTGCGTCGGTGACGTCGTCGCGGACCGGGTTGTGGCCGGTCAGCGCCTGTTCCACGTGGGTCGCCTCGATGCCGATACTGAGGGTCTGCTGCTGCTCACCAACGACGGCGAGCTGGCTAACCGCCTCATGCACCCGAAGTACGAGGTGCGCAAGACCTACCTGGCCACGGTGTTGGGTGAGGGCGATAACAAGCTCGTGCGCCAGCTCAAGCAGGGCGTCGAGCTGGAGGACGGCGTGGCCAAGGCGGACTTCGCGCAGATCGTGGACAAGAACCAGGGCTATTCGCTCATCCGCGTCGAACTGCACGAAGGCCGCAAGCACATTGTGCGCCGCATGCTCAAGGAGGCCGGGTACCCGGTGCAGCGCCTGGTGCGCACGAAGCTGCACACCGTGCAGTTGGGCGATATGAAGCCCGGCACCCTGCGTGCTCTGAATTCCAACGAGTTGACCAGCCTGTACAAGGCGGTGGGGATGTAAATGATTTCTAACATGCCAAACCAAGGCCTCATTGTGGCCGTTGACGGACCGTCCGGCACGGGCAAGTCCACCACGTGCCGCGCGCTGGCCAAGCGCCTCGACGCCAAGTACGTCGATACCGGCGCCATGTACCGCGTGGCCACCCTGGCGGTGCTGCGCGCGGGTGTGGACCCGACGGATACCGCCGCCGTCATTGGCGCTACTGCGAACCTGCCGCTGGAGGTCTCCGACGATCCGGACTCCACCCAGGTCATTTTTGACGGCGAAGACGTCTCCCGCGTTATCCGGGAGGACGAGGTCACCCGCAACGTCTCTGCCGTCTCCGCCATCCCGGAGGTACGTCAGAACCTGGTGGAGCTGCAGCGCACGTTGGCTGCGCGGGCCCACCGCGCGATTGTAGAGGGCCGCGATATTGGCACCGTCGTCCTGGCGGATGCGCCGGCGAAGGCCTTCATGACCGCCTCGGCCGAGGTGCGCGCGCAGCGCCGCCACGACCAGAACCTGGCGGCGGGCATTGAGTCAGACTTTGACACCGTGCTTGCTGACGTTGAACGGCGCGACGCTGCCGATTCCTCCCGTACCACCTCGCCGCTGCGCCCGGCTGAGGACGCCGTGCTCGTGGATACGTCTTCGATGACGCGCGACGAGGTACTCGAGGCGCTTGTTGACCTCATTAAGGAGTCTGCCGATGACTAATGATGCACACACCCCGGACGAGTCGGGCCAGGCACCCGAGGAGTTCGAGACCGAGTTCCACTACCCGGTGGGCAAGTTCGAAGAAGAATTGGTCCGCGATCCGCACGGCGGCTGGGCCCCGGCTGACTTCGACTCGGAGGAGTTCGACTACGAATTTGATGAGTCGGAGCTCGATGAGTCCGAGTTCAGCGAAGCGGACTACGGCGAGGAGGGCAGCACCGAAGGCGACGAGGCTCCCCTGAGCGAAGAGGAGTGGGAGGCGCTCTCGCACGCATTTGGTGTCGACGAGCAGCACACCGAGGAAAACCTCTGCACGGTGGCCGTGGTTGGCCGCCCGAACGTGGGCAAGTCTTCCCTGGTCAACCGCTTTTTGGGGCGTCGCGAAGCAGTGGTGGAGGACCACCCGGGCGTGACCCGTGACCGCGTGTCCTACGTGGCGGACTGGAACGGCCAGCGCTTCTTTGTCCAAGACACCGGCGGCTGGGACCCCAACGTCAAGGGCATCCACGCGGCGATCGCACGCCAGGCCGAGCAGGCCATGGCCACCGCGGACGTCATTGTCTTCGTCGTCGACACCAAGGTCGGCATCACCGAAACGGACGCCGTCATGGCTCGTAAGCTGCAGCGCTCCGAGGTCCCCGTCATCCTGGTGTCCAACAAGTTCGATTCGGAGACCATGTACGCCGACATGGCGGAGTTCTACGCGCTGGGCTTGGGCGATCCCTGGCCGGTATCCGCACAGCACGGCCGCGGCGGCGCCGACGTCCTAGATGAGATCCTGCGCCTGTTCCCGGAGGAACCGCGCAATTCTTCCATTACGTCCGGCCCGCGCCGCGTGGCGCTGGTGGGCAAACCGAACGTGGGCAAGTCCTCTCTGCTCAACAAGCTGACCTCGGAGGAGCGCTCGGTCGTCGACAACGCCGCAGGCACCACCGTGGACCCGGTGGACTCCCTAGTGCAGCTGGATGAGCGCCTGTGGAAGTTCATCGACACCGCGGGCCTGCGCAAGAAGGTCAAGAACGTCCAAGGCCACGAGTACTACGCCTCCCTGCGCACCCGCGGCGTCATCGACGCGGCGGAGGTGTGCATCATGCTTATCGACGCCTCCCAGGAAGTCTCCGAGCAGGACCAACGCGTGCTCAACATGATCCTGGAGGCCGGCAAGGCCCTCGTCATCGCCTTCAACAAGTGGGACCTGGTGGACGAGGACCGCCGCTACTACCTGGACCGCGAGATCGATGAGAACCTGCGCCACCTGCCGTGGGTAACGCGTGTGAATATCTCCGCCGAGACCGGCCGCGCCCTGCAGAAGCTGGAGCCGGCCATGATTGAGGCGCTGGAGAGCTGGGATCAGCGCGTGTCCACCGGCCAGCTCAACAACTGGATGCGCGAGGCCATCGCGGCGAACCCGCCGTCGATGAACAACAACCGCCTGCCGCGCGTGCTCTTTGCCACCCAGGCATCGACGCAGCCGCCGACAATCGTGCTGTTTACCACCGGATTCCTCGACGCCGGCTACCGCCGCTACCTGGAGCGCAAGTTCCGCGAGCGCTTCGGCTTCCACGGCTCTCCGGTGCGCATCGCGGTGCGCGTGCGCGAGCGCCGCCAGCGCCGCTAGGCAGGAACCATCACGGCCTAGATCCAGCCGTTGGTTTCAGCGCGGCGGGCGGCCTCGAAGCGGTTGCTCGCCCCAGTCTTGGACATGACGGCGGAGATGTGGTTGCGTACCGTGCCGCCGCTGAGGTGCAGCGAGCTCGCGATATCGGCAGAGCCGGCACCGCGAACGAGGAGGCGGCAGACATCGATTTCGCGTTCGGTGAGAGGATTGTCGGGGCTAAAGAGGATGTCCTGGGCCAGCTGCGGATCGATGACACGCAGGCCGGAGTGGACGCGGCGGATGGCATCGGCCAGCTGGTCTGGGGGAGTGTCTTTGACTAAGAAGCCGTCGACGCCCGCGTCGAGGGCCCGCTTGACGTAGCCGGCGCGCCCGAAGGTCGTGACGATAAGGCTGCGGCAGGCAGAGCCAGCTAGGCTCTGTGCCGCATCGATGCCATTCATGCCGGGCATCTCAATATCAAGCAGCGCTACGTCGACGCTTCGCTCGGCCACGAGTCGCGCAACTTCCGCGCCGGAAGAGCATTCCGCAAGGACCTCCATGTCCGGCTCGGTGTTGAGGAGCGCGGTGAGGGCGCCGCGGACGAGCGATTGGTCTTCGGCGATGAGAAGCCGGATGGGCGCGGTCATGGTTGCTTAAACCTCCTGCACAGTATGGTCGCTGCTGAAAGTGACGAGCACGGAGGTGACACCACCGGAGCGTTGGACAATGACCGTACCACCGGCGTCCTCCGCGCGGCGGCGCAGGCCCGCAAGACCCGTGAGGCCGGAGGCCAGGGCGCGCGAGGCATCATCTGTGAATCCGCCACCGTTGTCCGAAACCTGGAGGGAATCCGCAGCGAGGAAGACCCAGCACTGCGTAGCACCCGAGTGGCGCACCACGTTGGTGGTGAGCTCACGCAGCCCCCAGGAGAATACGTCCTCGTGGCGTGATGGGTGCGGGAAATTCTCCGGCATGTGAGCTCGGATTCCTGCCGTATCGAGGATCCGGCGCGCCGCCTGAACTTCGCCGGCAAAGGTGGGGTTCTTCATGCGCGTGACGGTGGAGCGTACCTCAGCCAGGGAGCGCCGCGACAGGGAGCTGATTTCTTCCAGCTCGCCGGCGGCTCGTGTGGGATCGCGCTCCAGGTAGCGGCGTGCCACCTCGGACTTGAGGTTGATAGCGGTCAGCGTGTGGCCCAGGAGATCATGAATATCGGAGGCGATGTCCTCGCGCTGCTGCGCGAGCTCCAAGTCGTGGCGCAGGGCCGTTTCGGTATCGCTGCGCTGCGACAGGGCACCCAGCACCACGAGGAACAGCGGCCAGCCAAAGATGACCAGGCAGAGGTAGACAAAGGCGGGACGGCCGAAGTACCACGCGGGTATGCTGGCGGCACAGCCGGTCAGCGCAACGATGGTTCCCGCCACCGTGAGCGGCTGGGTGTAGGCGACGATAGCCCCGAGATACGGCAAGAAGACGACCGCCCAGACGTCGTAGGCGGGGATAGCGGCAAGCGCGAGCACTGCGAGCAGCACCCAGCGAAGCGCCACCCGCTGGCGTTGTGACCAGCCGCGCGGCCAAGTCTGAAGGCTGCCGAAGGAAAAGAAGTAGGCGGCGGCGAAAGCGAACGTGATGACAACGGCCCAGACGCGTTGTGCGGAAGAATTGTCGGGCAGCACCAGAACCTGCAGGAGCGCCGGGAGGAGAAAGATGAGCCAGATGGCCGCGAATGCCGCGTCGCGGAGCGCGAAGTGCTTCATCAGGCGCGGCCCTTGTCGCGTTGGCGAAGGAGCAGGCAGATCCCGGCGAAAACCACTGTCCATACAGCGATGTTAACGCATGCGTACCACAGCGGGTCGTCGATAAAGAGGTGCTCGCCGTCGACCATCTGGGCCCCGTCAGACAGCGGCCAGCGAGCAAGGGCCTGCGCGCCGTACATGGGACTAAAGCGGCCGATGCTCAGGATAGATTCCTTGAGCGGCATGAAGACGTTTCCGGCGAAGGCCAGGATGACGATGCTTGAGGACGCAATGGAGACGGTGTTCTCCGAGGGGATGAGCATGGTGCAGGCCATGCCGTAGATTCCGAACGGAATGGCGCACGCCAGCGTTAGGAGGAAGGACTTTAGCCACTGCTCGGGCTGCATGCTGGCCTTGGTGAGCGCTCCGGTGACGAAGACGGCGGTCACGGGCAAAAGAGCCCGTACTGCGATGTTGAGGAAGCCGGCCCAGGCCAGCTGGGAGGGGCGCAGAGGAGTCAGCGCTAGCTGCCGGCCCCAGCCGGTACGATGCTGGGCCACTATCGCCCCCGCAGCACCCACCGCGCCCGTGGCGCCGGCATAGAGGGCCATACCAATCATGACGAGGGCAGCGACGTTTCCGCCATTAAACTCAACGTCGCCATAGTCTTGCATGGCGCCGAAGAGGATATAGAAGACCACCGGAAGGCCAACGCTGAAAAAGAGCGTGGGTATGTCCCGGCGGAGTCGCTTGAGATCGAGGGCAGCGTAGCGCAGGGTGGTCGAGGTATTCGGCATGGACACTCCTTATCGGGTTGAGTTGTCGGGCCCGGCGCTGGAGAGCTCCACGAAGGACTCCTCCAGGCTGTGGGCGCTAATCGTGATGTCGCACGCGCTGGTGTGGGTAAGCAGGTAGCGTGCCACTGCGTCCGAGTCACGAGTGGTGATGGTGAGAGCGGTGGCGGTGTGCTCCCGGTGGAGCGCACCGGGCAGCGGGGCGCGCAGGAGGCTGGCGGGAACCCCCGCAGGAAAGCTCGCGCGCACGGTGCGCGTCGCATGAGCGTCGCGGATCTCCTCCGTGGTGCCATCGGCGCGGATCTGCCCCTTGTCCAGCATGATGATGCGCTGGGCAAAGGCGTCGGCCTCGTCCAGGTAGTGCGTGGTGAACAGGATGGTGCGGCCAGCTTGGGCCTCGTTGCGCATGGACTCCCAGAAGTGTCGGCGGGCGCTGGTGTCCATGCCGGCCGTGGGTTCGTCGAGAAGCAACAGCTCTGGGTCGCCGAGGAGAGCTAGCCCAAAGCGCAGGCGCTGCTGTTCGCCGCCGGAGCATCGACCGACCCGCCGCGAGAGGAGGTTACCGAGGCCCGCGCGCTCAATAACGTCCGAATAGGCGCGCCGGGTGGGGAAGGTGGCGCCGATGAGTTCCAGGGTCTCTTTGACCGTGATATCGGGCAGGAGGCCGCCGGTCTGCAGTACCGCGCCAACGCGGCCGCTGTTAATGGCGTTGCGCGGGGTATCGCCGAGGACCTCGATGACGCCTGCGGTGGGGGTGGTGAGCCCCAAGATGAGGTCGATGAGAGTGGACTTGCCGGCGCCGTTGGTGCCCAGCAAGCAGGTGATCTGTCCGCGGGGGAGGGTCAGGGAGACGTCGTCAAGCGCGCGCACTGGAGTGCGGGAGGAAGCGTGAAAAGTCTTGATGATGCCGGATGCGCAGATAGCCGGCGGTGAAGTCTGTGTGTTCATACCTTCACGCTAGGAAGGGCAGGAAGACACCACCTAGGCCCCGCGTCATCACTCTGGCATGACAGCTGTCATGGGATGTGCCGGCTGCTATTCTCCGGTGCGCGCTAGGACGAAGGCGTCCGTGCGGTACGGGATGGCCAGCTTCTGGCCGGGCTGAAAGCCCATGTGCTCGAAGAGGTACCAGTTGAGGTTGTAGGTCATGCGCTCATGAATCGTGCTCCCGTTGCGCAGCCAGTAGGAGCGCGTATGCATCAGTTGATGCAGCTGTTCCGGGGTAAGGGAATGCTCCCAGGTCAGGCGGAGCTCGTCGCGCACTTCCCACGGGGCGGCGATGGTGGGATAGAAGCCGGGGCGTTGCACGTCGCCGGAGTGCATGATGCGCGCCAGCCGCAGAATCCACGGGTCAGCACCCACGTCCAGTGTGTTCCACACCAGGAGCACTTTCCCACCCGGCGTCAGTACACGGTCGAACTCGGCGCAGGCGCGTTCCACATCTACCCAATGCCAGGTTTGGGCGCAGGTGATGGCGTCCACACTGCCGCCGGCGAGCGCGGTGTCTTCGGCGGTGGCTCGCCAACACGGCACGCCCAGCTCAGCGAGTACCCGCGTCATGTCGGGGGAAGGATCGCTGGCGTAGACCACGGGGTTGTCTAGCGTCGCGGTGAGCTTGCCGGTACCGGCACCGACGTCGAGCACGGAGTGCGCGGACGCAATGAGCTTGGCGACGTCCCCCGGGTACCCCGGCCGCACATCATCGTAGGTATCGGCGCCGTGCTCAAAGGCTCGCGCAGAGCGCGCGCGGAGCTCTGAGGTGCGAAAGGTCGGCCCCTCCTTCTCCGAGGCCGGGCGGTAGCTGGGGTAGTGCTGGGGCAGCGGATGGGAGGTACCAGGGGTCTGAGGCGGCTCGGAATTCATAGCGCTGTTAAACTTACCGCGCTTGCTTCGGCGCGCGGAAGCGCGGGCGCGGAGCAGTTCCGTTAGGACAGTAGAGGTACGACAGATGCGACATGAGAGTGGGTGGTCCGTGATGCGTGTAGGCGCAGTTAGCATGCAGCGGTCACGGCGCCGGCCATTCCGCCTACTCGCGGCGGCCTCCGCTACCGCGTGCGCCATGGCTGTGGCATCCTGCGGCAGCAGCGAGGACAACGCTCCTGAACAATCGCAGCCGTCCACGGCCTGGACCAATGACTTGGGCATTCCACTGTCGACACCACTGGTGGGGCCAGAACCAGGACACACCAAGAAGATGCAGCTGGCATCGGGCCGCACCTTCCTGCTGCACGTTCCGGAGGGCTACACCCCGGAGCGCTCGTGGCCGATCATTCTGGTCTTCCACGGCTGGAATGAAACAATCGATAGCCTGGAGGTCAACACTGGTTTTTCTGACTCCCGGGCTATCGTGGCCTATCCCCAAGGCGTGGACGGTGCGTGGTCGCCAGCACCCTATGCCAAGACGAGCACCGATGAGGACTTGCAGTTTGTTCATGACATGGTGGATGGGCTGCGGTCGACGTACCGGGTGAATGATAATGAAATCTTCGCCGCGGGCATGTCCAACGGCGGTGGCTTCGCCGCTTTCTTGGCCTGCCGCATGCCGGAAACCTTCCACTCCGTCGCCACGGTGTCAGCGGCCTACTACGAGGGCATCCACGATGGGTGTACGGATAGACCGGTAGGGCGGCTCGACCTCCACGGCACCAAAGACCCGGTGGTCAGCTACGACGGCGGCGTGCGGCACGAGACCCCGTATGCGTCCGTGAAGGAGGTTCTGCACGAGCACGAACGACGCAATAGGTGCTCGGGCAAGGTGGAAAGCGTCCGCCTGACCAACGGCGCGGAGAAGGAAACCTGGATTGGTTGCGAAGCTCCGCTGCAGCACATTCGCATCGAGGGCGGTTCCCATATCTGGCCGGGCGGATTCAATACCCGGCACATGGAGGTCGGCCCAGGCTTTGCCACCGATGCGGTGCTGGACTTCTTCGGCATCCCCGGCCGCCCGGCGAACACCAAGCAGGAGGACGCTACGGCATCGACGACGCGCCAGGCGCCTTAGTCCGAGGAGCCGTCGGTGCCTTGCTTGTCTGCGCCGCCAGTGGCTGCCCCGGTGAGGCGAATCTGCCGGAAGTGCATGCCCTCCAGTGCTGATACCCGAGCCAGGCAAATGTCTGCCACGGTGCGAAAACCCGCAGCGTAGGCGGCGCTATCCTCCCCGGTAGGCTGCGCTATCTGGACCAGATGGACGCTGCGCTCGCCGCCGTCTTCGCGGTTGAGCTCGGCGACTGCCTGGGCAGTTGTCCCGGAACCAGCAAAAAAGTCCAGCACCACTGCGTCCTTCCCGCCCGCGATGGCAATGAGGTGCTTGATCAGGCGTACCGGCTTGGGAAAGTCGAAAACGCCGGCAACGCCCAGCGCCTCTTCGGCGTCGCGCCGGCCCGAGCGGGTCACCCCGAAACGCTCGCCGTCCAAGATGGAACGCGGGCGTGCGCCCTTCTTCTGATAGTTCTTGGTGTAGACAAACCCGCGCCGGAAAACCAGCTCGTCGTAGCGCTCTGCCACCTTGTCGCGACCCCAGCGCCAGCGAGCCACGTGAGTCTTGCCCTGCGGCTGGTGCGGCCAGTACTCCCGGCCCTGCGGATCGGTGATGGGAAAGTCCAGGGAGGGAAGATAGCCCAACGTTTTCGAGTCAAGGCGCACAAGCGAATAGTTACCCTTGTCGTCACTGTGGTTGTACCGAGTCGACGTATGGCCCTGCGGATCGACGTTGAACCCAGGGTTGGCCGGGGACTTGGCGTAACACAGCACGTACTCGTGCTCGAGCACGGCGTACTTGGAATCGTTCTTGCCGGTTCCTCCCTTCTTCCAAATCATCTGTCCGGCAAAACAGTCCTCGCCGAAGACTTCATCCATGACCAGCCGCAGGTGCGCGCATTCGGATTCACCAATTGATACGAAGATAAATCCGGTGTCTGCGAGCACCTCTCGGGCCACAATGAGGCGGGGCAGCATCATGGAGAGCCAGCGCGCGTGCCATTGGCCAAAATTCTCGGACCGCATCTCGCGCCGCTGGCGAAAGTTGTCGTGGTAGACAAAGTCTTTGCCCGTGTTATAGGGCGGGTCGATATAGATGACGTCAGCGTGGAATCCTTGGGCGCGAAAACGCTTGAGGGCGCCCAGGTTGTCCGCCACGGTGACAGAATGCGGTGCGTCCTGCGGGCCAGTCTCTTCGCAGCGTGCAACATCCAGGGGCCGCTGAGCCTCCGCTGCGGCCGCTTCCTTCCCCAGCCACGTGAGGCCAAAGTACGGGGACTCCAGTGCAGGAGAGTGAGGGGCAGGAGATGCAGGCGAACTGTGCATGGTGGCGGCGAGGGAGTTTTCGGAGCTTCGGAGTAGTCTAAGTCTTACGTCGAATTCAACAGATTCAACAACGGAATTGTGCTGTGAATCAGGGTAGCGTACGCGCTGTGGAGTGAGGCGAACGACGGGCGTGAGACCTCGTATGAGAGCTCCTGTTGCCACCCCGTCAGTTCAACCGGAATGCGCAGTGACAGACACTTATTACGGAATGGTAACTGTAGCGAACCATGTTCAAACTTAAAAGCGTTCTGAGATTGTCGATCGTTGCGAGCCCACGTTATGGCCCCAATGGGGTAGCGGGAGGGGGTAACCTTTCGGCGAAGCGCTTAAAATCTCTCAGGATTGTTTTCGCCCCCTCCGGCGGTCACAACTGGCAGGGCGCGCTCATAGTTTTTATGGCGAAGATTCAGGTCCGTCGGTACGGTGGGTGACGTGGCCCGCATGGCAGTGGCTCGGACTGGCCTAGACCGGCAAAGTCTCACTGGCGCACTGTCTATAGGGTCCAGTCGCAGACAAATTGGCTGCGGTTGATTAGAGACGAAATTAGAAGAAAGGACGATACGCAATGGGTATCTTCGACAAGGCAAAGGACGCACTGAACAGCGACAAGGGCGAGCAGCTTTCTGACAGCGCTCTGGACAAGGGTGCAGACCTGGCTAAGGGCAAGCTCGGCGAGGACAAGGCCGACAAGAATCGATTCCGCTCGTGACCAGCTCGACGACCGCATCGGCAACGCTGGTGCCGAGGGCGCTCCGGAGGAGCAGAACTAAGTAGGGGATCACCCCTCAACAAGTGGCATCTGGGTGATAAACGCTCAGCCTGTCACATAGCGCAGCCCCGTCTCCGAGAGGAGAATGGGGCTGTTGTGGTTTTAGGAACGAGGCCTGTGGTGTCCACACTGTGGGAAATTTATCCGCCGTGGCCGGACCGCTACCTGAGAGCGACCTTTAAATTTGATAAGGTGTTGGATCCGTAGTCAAATCTGAGCGAATAGTAGGTAGGCTTCTACACGTGATTACTTCAGTTGGTGTGGATAAGGGCAACCAGCCCTCTCGTCAGCTCCTTATTGAGCAGGCGGAGAGGGTTATCGCCAAGGCGGGAATTAGCGCGGTGCATCTGCGCGAAGTTGCCGACCAGGTTGATGTCCCATTTGCGGAAGCGCGCGAGCACTTTGCGTCTGATGGGCAGCTCGTTGAAGCAACCACGGAAGACCTCAATGCCGCTCTTACGTCCGCGGTTGATCTGCACCTGGCAGACTTGCCTGAAGATGCAACGGCGATCGATAGGCTGCGTGCCGCATCCTTGGCCTATTTCTCCTTCGCAGTCGAGGACCCCACCGCATTCGCCGCGTTCTCTGCGGTGCAATCGGTAGCAAAACCGCGTCTTTATGCTGAGGACTTCGCCGCCGCGGGCGGTGCCACCGACCCGTGCCCAATTATGGAGCTGCTCTTTGACCTCACGGGCGATGCCATGGCGGAAGCCGGTGGCTCTTCTGACCCGCACGAGATTCTGCTTTCTGCACTGGCAATTTTTTCCCATCTGCACGGCGTGACGCAGCTGGCTGCAGAGGGTATTCTGCGCTACCTCTCACCAGCGGCAAAGAAGCAGACCTTCAGTGGCGTTATGGACACTCTTAGCGTGGGGCTCAATCCTTTCTTTAAGGGTGAGTGCGTGGAGAAGGCTGAACCACGAGGGTTGAACGGGGAACAACCGGAACCGATCGTGCAGAAGGCCGCAGAATTCCCTCGTGGCACTGAGGAAGAAACGCGCACCGCGCTGTTGCGCGGTGCCATTGAGGAGGTGCTGGATCACGGCGTCACTGGCCTCCACTTGGGCGGTGCTGCTACCCGTGCCAACTTGACGGTCCAGGAGGCCGAGCACCTCATCGAAAGCGACCAGGAGCTGGCCAGCTACCTGGAGCGCTACCTGGACAAGATCAACTACGACTTTATTGCCGGACAGGTCTCGGCCGTCCCAAAGGACGCGGGCGCGATCTCAATGATTAGGGCTACCGGCTACGGCTACGTTTCTCACGCCCTAGCGGATCCGATGGGCTTCGATGCCCTGATTAAGATCTCTTCTGGCCCCATTGTGCCGATGTCCTTTGAGGATGACTTCCTTCCGAACGCCGGCAAGGATGTTGAGGTTCAGCGTGACTTTAGCGAGTTCGGCCAGGCCTTTGGTTTTATTATGTCGCTGGTGCGCCAAGCCATTGATGAGGTGGAAGGCCCGCGTACCCCGTGGGTGCTCTACACTCTCGTGATTTCTGTGTGGGCAGGTGCACACGGCCTTGCCATGCTGAGCACCAAGGGTCCGCTGCGCGACTACGAGACGGACTACATCTTCAAGGTGCTCACACACTACATGGACATCGAGCTCGGCGGCGTCATGCGAAGCATCGGCGCAGCACAGTAGTGAAGTAGAGCGGTCAGAACTTTAAGCTGGCTTTGCAATTTCCCCCACGCCCGGCGGCGCTTGGGGGAATACTTTTTGCCTAGACCCTTGGCGGCTTGGGGGTTTAAGGTCGTATTTTAGTCTCGTCTTTGCTGCTATCTGCCTAGAGGGGAGTACGCCGGTGCACTATTTTGGGGTGCATGTAAATACTGTGAGCGGCTAATTTGCCGTCCGGACCTTCACTAAAATGGGGGTAGTCAATCTTTTCCCTGCAGTGGCAATAAGATTTGCATGGTTGTATAGTGGCCTCGTCCGATACAAGGAAATTCTTACCTTGAAGCTGCAGAATTCAAGGCCCTACTCAAGAAAGCTTCACTATGCGCCCTATTCGCTCCCGCTTTGTGGCTACGGCCGTTGCTGTCGCCACCGCCTCGTCCCTTATTGTCGCCCCGCAGGCCTTTGCCGATGAGCCACCGTCTGACTCCTCGTTCGTCCAGGAGAAGTCCGGTACCGAGACCGTAGACGTCAACGGCACGGAATTCGATGAGGACGGAAACCTCATTGACCCGAACAACGCCGGTGATACGGCCATTGAGGAGCTGGAAGGGGAGAGCGACGACAGCGGCTTCAGCTTCTACGACGCGGAGCCGACCGAGGCTTCTGACAACGCCAAGCCCACCACCCTAGATGAGCTGGAAACCACCGAGGCCTCGACCCAGGACGTTGCAATCAAGGCCGTGGAGGAGAACGGCAAGCTGGTTTGTGAGAATCACTGATGCCCCGGGCAAGGAAGGCGAGCTGCTCGAGCGCAAGCTGGACCTAGCCAAGGCGTTCTACGACGGTGGCAATAAGATCCTGCAAACTGTGTGGGAAGTAATTCCCGTGGTCGGGGACCTGATTCCTGCCGACTTCATTAAGAAGATCGGCGCCACCTCGTGGAATGGCATCGCTGACTTGGTCCGCAAGGGTGAGAAGGATAAGTCCGTGACCTGGGACCTGGCACGCGCCCAGGGCATGGCCATCGGTCGCATCGACAACGCCGATGCCGACGTGGACCTAGATAACCCGGACATGGCCAAGAAGACGGTGTCCGATCTCATTAAGTTCTCCGACGCTGCCTTTGGCAAGGGCGTATCTGTCGTCCTCAAGGTGTTTAACGCTGCGGTGACCATCGCGGGCCTCTTCCCGGGTGCCAACGCGGCGGGAGAGCTGAAGCTTTCCGACGCTCAGCAGAAGGAGATTGAGGACACCCTGTCGGGTATCTCGGAGTCTGCATCTGCGCTTGCCGCAGTCAACGCGCCGGCCGGCCAGAAGTGCGCTGACATGCTCAACGGTAAGAAGGTTGCCTCCGATGAGCCTGCTGAAACCACCACGGAATCCAGCACGGAAACCAGCACTGAGGCCACCTCTGAAACCACTGCTGAGAACACTACCGAGCCCTCTGCGGAATCCACCACCACCGAGCCGACTGAGTCCACCGAGGCTACCGAGACCACTGAGCCC
Source organism: Corynebacterium axilliensis (assembly GCF_046097495.1). NCBI lineage: Bacteria > Bacillati > Actinomycetota > Actinomycetes > Mycobacteriales > Corynebacteriaceae > Corynebacterium > Corynebacterium axilliensis. The sequence continues at coordinate 600,329 of NZ_CP175768.1, read as the reverse complement.
ACCGAGCCCACCGAGCCGACTGAGCCTTCGGAGGAAGCTTCTACCTCCGCTGAGTCGACCGAGCCGTCCGAGGCTGCTGGTGAGACCACCACTGAGCCAACGGCCTCTGCGGCTGCCGGCGCCGACGGCCAGGACGGTCGTGACGGTAAGGACGGCGAGCCTGGTCGTGACGGCCGCGATGGCCGCGACGGTCGCGATGGGCGTGATGGCCGTGACGGAGAAGATGGTGTCGACGGTAAGGACGGTAAGGACGGCAAGGATGGCGAAGCCGGCCGCGATGGTCGTGATGGGCGTGATGGCCGCGACGGCGTTGACGGCAAGGACGGCAAGGACGGCGAGCCTGGTCGTGACGGTCGTGATGGGCGTGATGGCCGCGACGGCGTTGACGGCAAGGACGGCAAGGACGGCGAGCCTGGTCGTGACGGTCGTGATGGGCGTGATGGCCGCGACGGCGTAGACGGCATTGATGGTGTCGACGGCAAGGACGGCAAGGATGGCAAGGACGCTGACATGTCCTCCATGGTCGGCTACTCTTTCCTCGCAGCCATCTTGGGCGGCGGTGTCACGGCGGCCATTCTGGCGGCAGCTGATTACCTGTACCTCACGGGCTACCTGCCCAAGGGCAGCCTGCCCTGGCGTGCTGAGCGCTAAAGAGCCACCACCCGCGGCCCTACGGTCCGCTCGGTGATGTCGTGACCTCCCCTTGACAGCAGGGGAGGTCTTTTTCTTGCGTCACAGTCTGGTCGTCGTACGTATGATGGCGGCCATGACTGTGAACACCACTGCCTATGTTTCCTTCCCCGGCAATGGCCGCGAGATGCTTGAGTACTACCACTCGGTATTCGGCGGCGAGCTAGAGATCCTGACCTACGGCGATCAGCTGGATAATGGCGTCCAGTTCCCCTTTGACCCGCCGCGAGACGCAGTGGCGCACGGTACCCTGCGTGGACCATTTACGCTCGGCGGTGGCGATGATCTGAAGAACTCCCGCGACACGCTCAATCCGGGTGACATTGGCTTCACCGTGGAGTCTGACTCTGTCGAGGAAGCAGAGCGCATCTACAACAAACTCGCAGCAGACGGTGGCAACGCCTCCATGCCCTTCGCACAGGCTCCGTGGGGCGACTACTTCGGCATGGTAGTAGACCGCTTCGGGGTGGGCTTTAACGTCACGGTCAGCGCCACCCCCGACGCTTCGAACAAGTAGCCGGTCAATGGTGGGAGTGCGCGAGGGGCTCACGGTAGTCGTCGCTCAGCGCGAGCGCGCCCACGACGTCGCGGTGTTGCTGCGTGACTTCAACGCGGAGTTCGATACCGCGAGCCCAGCGATAGGGATTCTTACTGAGCGATTTCAGCGCCTCTTGGAGCGTGATGACGTTCTGGTGTGTATTGCTGACCTCAACCAGAGCGCGGTCGGCTTTGCATTCCTGACGCTGCGGCCTAGCCCGTACTATGAAACCCCCGTTGCCATGCTTGAGGAGCTGTACGTGCGCCCGGCATTGCGCGGGCAGGGGATTGGCACGGCCATCATGGACGTAGTAGAGGCGGAGCTGCACGGGAGGGGCGTCGAGGAGATCCAGAATCAATGTCGACGAGATGGACGGCGGCGCTTGTCGATTCTTCTCTCCCCGGTCGATTCTTCACCGACCGTCCGTGGGGATAGCCGCTGCTATTCACTTGCCTTTTCTTGCTACTTCCCTTCGTCTGCGGAGACGTAACCGGCAGCGCACGTGATGAGGCCGATGAAGCCGCACACGATTGCTACTGGCCGCGGCTGCTGCAGCACTAGCACGGTGCAGGCGACGGCGTAGGAAAGAGTCGCGAAAGAGAACCACCGCATTGCGGCGGCAGACTTGTGTCTGACAAAAGGGTTATCTATTCCGAGATCGTGCGCGGCCGGTATGGCGGTAGTGGTGAGTGCCCCTAATACTAGGCCACCGAGAGCCATTGGAGCTATCCAAGCAACAAGACTTCGGATGTAAAGGGAAATCAGTACGTCCTGTCTGGGCTAGAGAAAAACATCCCCTAGGATCGTCCATGAGGCGAAAACGCCTAAACCCACCGCATCGACGCGGTGGGTTTAGCTATGCGGAGCAGTTTCGCAAATGATTTAAGCTAGATTCGCAAAACCGTCCCGGAATTTTGTCGGACTAACAGGATTTGAACCTGCGACCCCTACACCCCCAGTGTAGTGCGCTACCAAACTGCGCCATAGTCCGCCGTCGCACCGTTCGGTGCAACTGCTACAGATTACACCAGCGGTATTCGATGAAACAAATCCCTGCTCATTCCCGGTTTCGGGGCCGAATGGGCGCCGGATCCCGCGCGCAGAAGTAGTAGGAGAGGTGCTAGAACTGCCCGGCGGAGTACACCCACTGGCCATCCTGGCGGCGGAAGGTGGAGCGCTCACGCTGGGAGCCTGAGGCCGCACCTTTATAGAAGGCCTCGAACTCCACTACGCCGGTGTCATCGAGCCGGCCGCCCGCCACGGTGTCGAGAATGTCGAGGCGGTAGAAGTGGATGCCGGTATCTGCCAAATCTAGGCGCTCGGGGCGCGTTTGGGGGTCCCACGTGCGTAGCAGGTAGTCCTCGTCGCCGGTGACGAAGGCGCTGAAGCGGGAGCGCATGAGTGCTTCTGCCGAGGGGGCGGGCGTGCCCGCGTGGTATCGCGAGCAGCACTCGCCGAAGGTGAGACCGGTGCCGCACGGGCAGCGGGCGCCGGGGTCCAGGGGGTTGAGAACAATCATGGCGCTACTGCGCTTCCGTGGCGGTAACGGTGGCAGAGGCAGTAGTGGTCGTGGTGGTGATAGTGGCGTTGAGCAATCCGTCGACGGTGGTGGCCGTGGCGGCGGCGACCAGCGCGCCACGCTGGTTATCCGTGAGGCCGGCCGGCAGAGCAATGCTGCGCTCGAAGGCCGACTCGCCGTGGTGAGTGACGGTAACGGAGAGGGCGGCCATCAAGGTGTCGTCAAGCTTCAGCTCTTTCGCTGCCGCCTTGATGGCCTGAGTGGAATCCGCCGCTAGCGCCGACATGAGAAGGCCCTCGGCGGTAAAGCCCTGGCCCTTGCCGCCCGCCTTCTTCGAGCGGTCTGCGGTCACGGAATGGTCGTTGCTGCGCACGACGACACCCATGCGGGTGCCTACGGCGGGGATGGCCGTGGCAGTTGAGGCATCCACGGGCGCGGGCACGTTCTCCGGAACTATGAACTGCTCCGACCAGGCACCAATGAGGTCGGCCGCACGCGCCGCTGAGCCCTGCTTGGTCAGAAGGTGGTCGGTCTTGTCCAAAGCCACCAGGGACTTGGGGTAGCGCGTGGTCAGGAAGATATTCTGCGCGTTATCAATGCCCACCGTGTGATCCAGGGGAGAGTGCAACAGCATCAGAGGCTTGCGCAAACGCGGCAGGTAGGCCTCCGGGTTGGTCTCCGCAAGGTCCTCCAGGAAGTAGCGGGAGATGGTCAGCTCGCGGCCGCCGAGGGTGACTTCAACCTGGCCGTTAGCGTCGACCTCACTGATCTTGTCCGCATAGTGCAGCACCGAGTGCGCGGGATCGAACGGGGCGCCGATGGTAGCCACGGCCTTGAGGGAGTGGATGTCGTTTGCCGCCGCGAGGGACGCAGCGCCACCCAGGGAGTGTCCCATGAGCAGTTGCGGGGCGGAATAGTTCTGCGCCAGCCACTCTGCGGCGGCCCGGATATCCGCCACGTTTTGGCTAAAGCAGGTCTGGGCAAAATCGCCTTCGGACTGGCCCAGACCGGGGAAGTCAAAGCGCAGTGTAGCGATTCCAAAGTTGGTGAGCTGCTTGCTTACACGGGCTGCACCTGGCGTGTGGCGCGAGCCGGCGAAGCAGTGCGCGAAAATGGCGTAGGCCTGAGGTGGGGAGTCTGGAAAGTCGATGGTTCCAGCCATCGTGGTCCCTGTACTGGAGGGAAGCGTCACGTTCACGGATTGCATGTCCATAAGGATATAAGGGCAACTGCAGGCGAGCTAACCGGGGTTGACTAGAGTCGAAGGGAGAATTGACTTCACGCACACGGATGGAGGAGTGCTCATGGGTGCATTCGATTGGTTTTGGAAGGCTATGGGCGCGCAGTCCGAGCGTAACGATAAGAAATCGAAGGCCGTCGTGGATGCCGCGGACTCCGCTGTGGAAGACATCGCGGCGCTGAGTGACAGCGCGGTGGCCTCCTCCGCCCGGGAATGCGTCAAGGACGGAGCAATCGCAGATAAGTCGACCTTCCTGGCAGCTCTCGCCGTTGCCAGCGAGCGCAAGCTGGGGATGCGCCCGTTCAATGTCCAGTCACAGGCGGTCCTGCGCTTGCTGGAGGGCGACGTGATCCAAATGGCCACGGGTGAGGGCAAGACCTTGGTGGGCGCCATGGCTGCCACGGGGTTCGCGCTCACCGGAAAGCGCGTGCACGTGGTGACGGTCAACAACTATCTGGCAGCGCGCGACGCCGAGTGGATGCGCCCCTTGGTGGAGTTCTTCGGCCTGACCGTGGCCTCCGTGACGGAGAAGCTGACCCCGGAGGAGCGCCGCGAGGCATATCGCGCGGACATCATTTATGCCCCCGTCAACGAGCTGGGCTTTGACGTGTTGCGTGATAACCAGATCACCTCCCGCGTTCAAACGGTGCAGGCGCCGGCGGACGTGGCGTTGGTGGATGAGGCGGACTCCGTGCTGGTCGACGAAGCCTTGGTCCCCCTCGTTCTGGCCGGCAACCGTCCCGGTGCGGAGTCCACCGGTCACATCACCAACGTGGTCTCCCGCCTGCGGGAAGAGAAGGACTACGTCATCGCGGAAGACGGGCGCACCGTGGCGCTGACGGATGACGGCGCGGCACGTGTCGAGCGCGAACTGGGCATTGATTCGCTGTACTCCGAGGACAACATCGGCACAGTGCTGGTCAAGGTCAACTTGGCGCTGCACGCGAAGGCGCTGCTCATCCGGGACATCCACTACATCATTACGGACGGCAAGCTGCAGCTTATCGACGCCTCCCGGGGCCGTGTGGCCGACCTGCAGCGCTGGCCCGACGGTCTGCAGGCAGCGGTGGAAGCCAAGGAAGGCCTTGAGGTCTCCGAAGGTGGGCGCATCCTGGACACCATTACTCTCCAGGAGCTCATGCGCCGCTACCCGCTGGTCTGCGGCATGACGGGTACCGCCGTCGAGGCGACCGACCAGCTGCGCCAGTTCTATGACCTGCATGTCTCCGTCATCGACCGCAACAAGGAACTCCAGCGCTTCGACGAGGCGGACCGGATCTACGCCACGGTGGATGAAAAGTCGAAGGCCATTGTGGAAGAGATTGCCGCTATTCACGCCACTGGCCAGCCGGTCCTCGTGGGCACGCACGACGTGGCCGAGTCTGAGGATTTGGCTGGGGCGCTGCGGGAGCGCGGCATCGCGGTCAGCGTGCTCAACGCCAAGAACGATGAGGACGAGGCGCGCATTGTGGCCGAGGCCGGCGACGTCGGCCGCGTGACCGTGTCCACGCAGATGGCCGGCCGCGGTACCGACATCAAACTGGGCGGTGCGGACGAGGAGGACCGGGAAACCGTGGTGGACAAGGGCGGCTTGGCCGTGCTTGGCACTTCCCGCCACCGCTCCTCGCGTCTGGACAACCAGCTGCGCGGTCGCGCGGGCCGGCAGGGCGATCCCGGTATGTCGCTCTTCTTTGTCTCCTTGGAAGACGATGTGGTCAAGCAGGGTGGAGAGGACGAATCGCTGTCCGCGCGGCCTGATGATACCGGGCTTATCGATTCTAAACGGGTGCGTGACTTCGTGGCGCACTGCCAGCGCGTGACCGAGGGACAGCTGCTGGAGATTCACGCGCAAACGTGGAAGTACAACCAGCTGCTGGCGGATCAGCGCGTGATCATCGATGAACGCCGCGCGAAACTGCTGGATACCACCCAAGCCTGGGAGGAGCTTGCGGAGCGGGCGCCGGAGCGTGCCGCCGAGCTTGCCGACGTCCCCGCGCACGCCCGCGAGCTGGCTGCCCGCGAGATCATGCTCTACCACCTGGACCTGGGCTGGGCGGATCACCTCGAGCTCATGGACGACGTGCGCGAGTCGATCCACCTGCGGGCCATCGCCCGGGAAACCCCGATCGATGAGTACCACCGCATCGCGGTGCGCGAGTTCAAGGACTTGGCGCAGCGCGCGGTCGATGACGCCGTCGATACCTTTAAGACCGTGGTCATTGATGTAGACGGCGCCCACCTTGAGGATCATGGCCTGTCCCGCCCGAGTGCAACGTGGACGTACATGGTTTCGGATAACCCCCTTTCCGGCGGCGGAAACTCCGTGCTCAAGGGGATAGGCAACATTTTCCGTTAATGGAATTTGGGCTGAGGCGGATCGCGCGCGGCGCGGAGTCGCTAATATAGATTAGGTCAACATCGATCCGACACTTCGGAGGTAAAAATGAGCGAGAACACCGGAACGCCGGAACCGCAGGCGGAGACCACTTCTGTCTTCCGCGCCGACCTACTTAAGGAGATGGAAAGCGGTAGCGCTGCGGGCTCGGACGCTTCCGTCGCCGGCGCTGAAAACCTGGCTGAGGGCCAGGCGCTCCTCGTGGTCAAGCGCGGCCCCAACGCCGGCGCCCGCTTCCTGCTGGATCAGCCCACCACCACCGCGGGTCGCCACCCGGAGGCGGATATCTTCCTGGATGACGTGACCGTGTCTCGCCGCCACGCGGAGTTCCGCGCCCAGGATGGCCAGTTCGAGGTCGTCGATGTCGGATCCCTCAACGGCACCTACGTCAACCGCGAGCCGCGCAACGCGCAGGTGCTCGAGGTGGGCGATGAAATCCAGATTGGCAAGTTCCGCTTGGTGTTCATCGCTCCGCAGTAAACACCGCTGGCTCTAACGCCATGACCGCGCGGGGTGGGAAGCAGCAGGCTTCCCACCCCGCGGTACATCAGAACGAAGTCGAGAAAGCAGTACTAGTCCCATCGTGAGCGCATCGAAGTCCACCGCCGCAGCAACGTCGCCTTCCTCGGTGAAGGCCACCACGCCGAAGGTACGGCCTGCCAAGCAGAAGCCGATGTCCATCGGTGTCATGCTCAAGCAGCTGCAACCGCAGTTCCCGGATGTCACGGTGTCGAAGATCCGCTTCTTGGAGGCCGAGGGACTCATTACACCTGAGCGCACGGCCAAGGGCTACCGCCGCTTTTATCAGAAGGACGTAGACCGGCTGCGCTATATTCTTACCGCGCAGCGCGATCACTACACGCCGCTCAAGGTCATCCGTGAGCAGCTGGAGGCCATGGACTCTGGCCAGGTGACCGCCATTGTCTCCGCGCAGAACGAGGCGCTGGTGAGTGCCGAGCAGCTGCGGGCGCCCGTGGTCAGCCGTCTTACCGATGCGGACGTGGCCGACCAGGCGGGAGCGACCCAAGAAGACATCGCTGACCTAGTAAAGGTTGGTCTCATCACGCCTGATGCTGCCGGTTTCTTCGATACGGATGACGTGTCCATCGTCTCCGCGGCAGTGGCGTTGAAGTCCTTCGGCTTCGAAGGCCGCCAGCTCAAGTCGCTGCGCAACGCTGCCCGCCGTCAGGCAGATCTCATCTCCCAGATCGCTGCTCCTGTGGCGCACTCGAAGTCTGATACCGCACCCCAGCAGGCTGAGGAGCTCTCGCAGCAGCTGGCCGCGCTGGTGTTGTCGCTGCACGGAACCCTGGTCAAGACAGAGCTGCGTGACGAGTTTAAGGGCTAGCCGAACCGGCTCGGACGCTCGCCTACGAAATATGGGAGAGTGGGAGCCATGAATACCGAGGAACTTAAATTTTTAGGCATCCATTCCGTAGGGCCAGAAAACCACCTGTGCGCCCTGTTTTACTGGGAGGAGGCTGACCGTCACGTCCCTATCTGGATTTCTCCCATCGACGGCGTCCGCGTCCTGCAGGTTCTAGAGCGCCACTTTAATGCTCGCCCCAGCACGTACGAGCTGCTCATTGAATTTGCGGAAAAGCTCGACGGCATCGAATCCATCTCTGTGGACCAACACAACAAGGGTGCTTTTATGGTCGAAATCATTGATGGTATGGGCAACGACTTCGACGCTCGAATCACTGATGCCATTGTGTTGGCTGACCATTTCGACCTGCCCATTACCTTCAACAAGGATCTCCTTGCTGACGTCGCGGTGTACATCGGTGACGACGACCTGAAGGAATACTTTGGCCTTGAGCGTGACGCAGCGAAGGTTCGGCAAGACGGGGGAGAGTCGAATGTCCAGGTTGATGACGGGTTTGAGCAGATGATGCGGGACTCGGGCTTTACGGAAGAAGACTTCCTCTCTGGCGGTGACGAGGACGGGGCAGGGAACTAGGACGTGCGGATTTCCTAAAAAAGTTAATGACACGCGTGTGACTAATGGTGACAAAGGGGACGAGAAAGTCTAAAGTTCAACTAGAGGTTCACACTGGAGGGCTCTTGACGTGCCCGACGGTGTGCCCTTTAATAGGAACTTAGAACTCCCACTAAACATCATTGGAGTAATTACGTGAGCAGCAACGACCACCACAGCGATAGTCTTCTCTATGGCGACCAGCACGATCAGGAGGTCCTCGAGACCTTCGAGGGTCGCCCCGGCTACGTCCAAGAGTCCCTCTTTGATATCGGGCCGGACGAGGAGCTGGGCTACCGTGTGCCGATCGCCTGCCAGGTTGCCGGCATTACCTACCGCCAGCTCGATTACTGGGCGCGCACTGACTTGGTCAAGCCCTCCATCCGCACCGCCCGCGGTTCCGGTTCCCAGCGCCTGTATTCCTTCAAGGACGTCCTAGTCCTCAAGATTGTCAAGCGCCTGCTCGATACGGGTATCTCCCTGCAGAATATCCGCTTGGCGGTGGACTCGCTGCGAGACCGCGGCGTAAACGACTTGGCGGAGCTGACGCTGGTGTCCGACGGTGCCACGGTGTACGAGTGCCGCTCCAACGACGAGGTGATTGACCTTCTGGCCGGCGGCCAGGGAGTCTTTGGAATCGCCGTGCCGGGCATTCTCAAGGAGCTCTCCGGTACGATTACGTCCTTCCCCGCCGAGCGCATCGTGGAGGAAGCTGGCACCGAGGACGTCGTCGTTGGCCTCGACGAGCTGGCTGCTCGTCGCAAGCGCAAGTCCTCCTAAACCTAGTCGGCCGGATAGGCCGCCGGGAGGTGTCTCACCGGCATCCTCACAGCTAGCTCAGCCCCCGCACTGTTGCTCACGTCAGTGCCGGGGCTATTGCTTGTGCTGTGGTTGTTTGGCTGGGATTGTTTAAATGTTTGGGGCCGCCGTGGACCCCGTTGCGGGCTAGACGCCGGCCGCGGCCGAAATAGCCTTGGCGTCTGCGGTGCTGTCGGAAGGATCGGTGATGGCCGTGGAGACGTCGGCAAGCTGCTCCAGTGTGGCATCCTTTTCGCCGTCGCCGACGTGGACCACACTGAGGCTCACGCCCTGAGCGCGCGCGTCCTTGAGTGCGGCAGAAAAGGTCTCATCGTCCATGTCCTGCTCGGTGCCGGTGGTGACTAGGACTACGCGGGCATCGCTGCCGGTCTCGGCCGCCTGGTCGGCGGCATTGCCCAGCGCGGCGATCACGGCGCTGCGGGTCTGCGGGACTCCGCCAGTACCGAACTGGGAGACAGCAAAAGCAACGTTTTCTGCTGGACCATAGGCCACGTTCTGGCGGTAGCCCACCGTTGCAGACTCCGAAATCGGGGAGGAGTAGTTCCACAGACCCACCTGACCGCCGTCTTCGCCGGCAGCGTTGGCCGCATCCGCCACGCCCTGGCTCACCGGTCCGAAGTAGGGCGTGAGATTAGCTGAGGTATCCAGCAGGAACAGTGTGTTCGCAGCGACCGTTTCGGCCTTTCCGGCCGGCTTGTCCGCGCTGTCCTTTTTTGCCGAGGACGGTGCTGCGGAGGAAGACTCCTGGGAGGTGGAGGGCGCGGCGGCGGAAGAGGATTCACGTGCGGAGGTGGTCTCCGCGGCTGTGGACTCGGACTCGGCAGCGGCGGTGCTCTCTACGGAGGATTCGCTTGCCGCTACCGAGGCAGCATCACCGGACTCAGTGTCATCGCCGCGGAAGAGGAAGAAAGCTCCAGCGATGAGTGCGAGAAGCACCAGAAGGGCCACGATGATGAGCCACGGTGCAACCGCGTAATTGTTCTTTCCGTCCGAGTGCCGGGACATCTTATTCCTTCCGCGCTGGGGCTACACGGACCTGCACAGTAGGCAACAAAAGTAATCGTTGGACGTTGCAGGTCACATTAATGGTTATTCATTGTAGCGCTCAGACAGTCCCGAAGAAGCGCGACAAGCCGCTGGCGAAGCGGCGCTGCAGTATCAGCCAGCGCCCGTTGGCGCTGCACGTACTCAGCCTTGCCCTCGGGCGTTTCAATGGGTACGACCCCGAATCCCCATTCGCGGCAGTCATAGGGTGAGGCCTCCATGTCCAAGCTGCGGGCTTGGACTGCAAGCCGGAAGGTGTCCAGGAAGAGCTCGCCGGGAACGATGGGGCCGAGCTTCCAGGCCCACTTGTACAGGTCCATGGTGGCGTGGACGCAGCCGGCCTGGTCGTGCTCCGGTTGGTCTTCACGAGTGAGGACCGTGAGGTTGAGCGGGCGGGCAGGCTCGGTGAAGAAGCGGAAGGCGTCGTAGTGCGTGCACTTGATGCGGTGACGGTCCACCACCTCGTTGGTGCCCTCGGCCCCAAGGCGCAGCGGCAAGTCGTGGCGCGGGGCATCGGTGTGGTAGACCATAGCCCATTCGTGCAGGCCAAAGCAGTCGAACTGCACCGGATTGACCGCTGTGCGCTCAAGCAGGTTGAGGATATAGCGCAGAGCTCCACCGCGGCGTTCCACGAACGCGTGAGCGTCCATAGTCACGCCTTCCTCCGTGCGGTGATAGTCGCGCCACTGAGCGTGGGGAACATCGTCACCTGCCAGAGTCACTCCGAACCCGGGGTGCCACCGCTTAAGGTGTGAGGGCCGGACCGGATAGTACTCAAAGAGGAAATCGTAGACCGGATGGTAGGAGCCCGGATGACGGTAGCGCGCAAGGAGTTCCTCAGCAGCCTCCTCGTGCTCACGCATCCGGGTCTGCCACGCCTCTGGCTGGAGAATCATCGCTGTCCTGCAGAGCGGTTGCTGCGCCGGCGACGATTGCCGTTGCGCCTAGAGCCGCCTGAGCGCTGCTGGTGTTGACCGGAACGGCCCGATTTTCCAGCCTTTTCCTTGTCGCCGGCCTTGTTCCTGGTATTGGCCGTGGCGGAGGTTTTCTGCGCACCCGGCTGCTGCTGGTTGGGCGGGCCCAGTGGCTCTCCCGTGGGTTTGCGGGCGCCGGTCATCTGCGCCAACTCCGGGCTGCTGGCGGGTTTATCGCGGTCACTGATATCGAGATCCGTGTGCTTCACGCCGGCCTTCTTGATGAGCTTGGCCACCTCGTCGCGCTGTTCGTCGGTGACCAGAGTGACTACCGTTCCGGAGTCGCCACCACGCGCGGTGCGCCCGGAGCGGTGCAGGTAAGCCTTGTGCTCTGCCGGGGGATCGACGTGGACAACGAGGGAGACGTCCGCGATGTCGATGCCGCGGGCGGCAATATCGGTGGCAACGAGGACCGGCACGCTGCCGTCCGCGAAGCCCTCGATGGCCCTGGTGCGCGCGCCTTGACCCTTATCGCCGTGGAGGGGCATGGCGTTGATGCCTACTCGGCGCAACTTCTTTGCCTGGCGGTCGACGCCGTGCTTGGTGCGCATGAACATAATGGTCTTGCCCTTGCGCGCACCGAGGCGCAGGACCACGTCGTTGCGGGCCTCGCGGGTACCGATGAAGATCAGGTGATGCTCCATCGTGTCCACAGCGGCTTCCACCGGCGCGGTGGAGTGAGTAACGGGGTCATGCATGAACTGCTTGACCAGTTTGTTTACTTCGCCGTCGAGGGTGGCGGAGAACAGCAGGCGCTGGCCGTCGTCCGGCGTGAGCTGGAGCAGCTTGCGAACCTGGGGGAGAAAGCCCATGTCAGCCATCTGGTCCGCCTCATCAAGGGCCGTGATACAGACCTCGTCGAAGAAGAGCTTGCCCTGGTTGATGAGGTCCTGTGCGCGGCCCGGCGTGGCCACCAAGAGGTCAACCGGGCGCGCCAAGGAACGAATGTGGCGGTTAATGTTCACGCCGCCAACCACGTCGAGGACGCGCAGGCCAAGGGCGGCGGCGGGCTCGTCCAGGCGCTGCTGAATTTGGGTGGCAAGCTCACGCGTCGGGGCAAGAACCAGCCCACGCGGGTGGCCAGGCCGAGAGACCCCGGAGCCGGCGAGGCGGGTGAGCATGGGTAGACCAAAGGTAAAGGTCTTGCCCGAGCCCGTCGGGCCGCGACCGAGCACGTCCTTGCCCGAGAGGGCATCGGGAATAGCGGCGGCCTGAATAGGGAAGGGGGACGTGATGCCCTGGTTGTCCAGGACACGCACGATGTCACGGGGAAGGCCGAGATCAGCAAAAGTAGTCATCGTGGAAAAGTGTAGTGTTCGGAACTTCCTGAGCGAAATGGGTGGCAGGTCGGCGCCCTGCAGTTGTGGATGCCGCCAAGGAAAAGAGAGAGAAGGGGAGAGGTGGGGGAATAGTCCTCGTCAGACGTTTATAGCGAAAGATTTCCACCCATGCATGGGTTACTCTACGGCTATGACCAATCCGTTCAATAATTCATCTCTCCCGCAGAACTCTTCAAACAATCAACCCCAGCAACCGCAGCAGTACCAGCAACCGCAGGACGGGTGGGGCCAGCCTAGTCCACCGCAACCCGGCTTTGGTCCGGGCAATGCGCCGGGGCAGAAACGTGGCTCCAACCCGGCTATGTGGATCATCCTTGGCAGCGTTGTCGCGGTGCTGCTCATCGCAGGCATGCTCTTTGCACTGCTGAAGGTCTCCGGCAATGGGGGCGGCTTCGGATTGCTTTCGCGTGGGGATAGCGCCTGGGACGATGAGTACTGGGAACAGCCCATCACCGCGCAAGAGGCGAAGAGCATCCGCAAAGAGGATGTCGTCACCGATACGCCGAAGGCGCTGGAGGGGCTGCCGACCACGTCGTGCACCGAATCCGCTTCCTTCTACGGCGACGTCGACGCTGACTCGGCAGAAGAGCTTCCGTGGGTGCGCTCCGTGGACTGTCGTTTTGGAGATGACGAGGAGTTCAGTGCCCACTACACCGAGAACGCGGATGCCATCGCCGCTGTCGAGGAAAATGGACTGAAAACGTACACCTCTGGACTCTCCTCTGCCCGGGGTTCCACGATTGGCTTCTACGAGACTGGGGATGAGTTCATATTGGTCGAGGTCCTCAAGGGGGACAAGGCCGTGATCGAGTACATCCTCGATGACACTCATTTGGCCGACATCGATGAACGAGACGTGGAGTTTACAGAAGCGCTCGTAGAAGCCGGCATCGTGGAATTGGAGTAGTAGACGGGGCCTAACATGCCCGTCTGTTGCGGGGGTCAGCAGGCGGGGACTTGACCCCGTGATGTGAGTCATTGCCGCTGATGCACTGTGAGATTCTGCTAGTTTGTGCACTATGACACACTCTCGTCCCGGATCTCCCGAACCGCAGCGTCCCGACCAGCCGCACGATTCTTCTATTCCATACAGTGCTCACGACAGTTCCCACGGCAGTACTCACGACGGTGCTAACGACGGTGCTCACGAGGTCGACTCGGCACAGCCAGCTCACGACACTCACGCCGACCACATCAATCACACCACGCACCCCGGCAGCCAACCCGCCCAGGGCGGCAGCGCCCAGCTGCTGGGACCTGACGCCACCCCAGAAAAGAAGTCATCGTCTAAGGGCCTCTGGATTGTCCTCGGCATCATCGTCGCCCTTCTGGCCATCGCAGCACTCGTCTTCGCGCTGCTGCGCGGCGGAAACGACGATGATCCCCAGTCCACCACGGCCGCCGGCAGCTCGACTGAGGCTGCGGCCGAGGACTCTGCCGAAGAAGGAGCAGAAGAGACCTCGGACCCGAACAAGCCCGCCAGCCCTTTCCCAGAGGGCGTGGACGAGGACTACTTTGACGACAAGCTCGACGCGGAAGAACAGCAGGAAATCCGTGACAAGGACCCCGAGCAGGTCCCCGTACCCGTCGAGCTCGCTGACCTGACTGATAGTTGCTTCAAGGATGCGTCGGTCTTTGGCCAGGTCGCGGAGGATGGCACCACCATCAGTGGCGTGGTTCCCACCATCATGTGCGTGTTTGGACCGGAGAACCAGTACGCAGCTCAGTACACGCGCAATGAAGATGCCGTGAAGGCGGAACGCCGCGCACTGCGCGACCAAAAGCTCAATGGGGGAGCGACCACGGTCGGAGTCTACACAGGACGAGGATTCTGATCTGGTGACGTTTACGTCGAAGCTTCAGGACAAGGAAGAGCAGGTCCTGGCCGAGACTCTTGAGACTAAGGACGCAGTTATCGAGTACATTGCTAGCGACGGTGACAAGGACGCTATGAACTCGGTGCTCGTTGACGCCGGCATCATCCGGACCCTGGACAGCGTTATGAAGGAAAACGAGGCGAAGCTGAACGAATCGACCTCTTAACGCGCCATCACCGAGTAAACCCCCATCCGGTAGCAGGGGCGTTGACAAAGATACGCCCGCGTACTGGATGGGGGTTTGCGCTGCCCGAGTAGGGGGAGGGGGACCGAATTACTGCTCGCTCTGGGAGCGGTCGCCGGACCACTCGATGTGGAAGGTGCCTTCGTGGTCGACGCGCTTAAACGTATGGGCGCCGAAGAAGTCGCGCTGGCCCTGGATTAGTGCGGCCGGCAGGCGCTCTGCGCGTAGGCTGTCGTAGTAGGACAGGGAGGAAGCGAACACCGGAACCGGCAGGCCCAGCTGGGTAGCGGCAACGATGACGCGGCGCCAGGAATCGATAAGACCGGTCACCTCGCCCTTGAAGTAGGGATCCAGAATCAGGGCCGGAAGCTGCGGGTTGGTGTCGTAGGCCTCCCGGATCCGGTCGAGGAACTTCGCGCGAATGATGCAGCCGCCGCGCCAGATGGTGGCCAGGTCACGCGGGTCAACATCCCAGCCAAACTGCTCGGAACCAGCCTTGATCTCGTCGAAGCCCTGCGAGTAGGCAATGAGCTTAGCGGCGTAGAGAGCGCGGCGAACGTCCTCGATGAAAGCCTGCTTGCCCACGCCCAGGGCGTCGATGCCAGCGGCGACCTCGCCAGCCGGAAGGTCCTCGGCGCGAGCGGCTTCGCGCTGCGCGGTGGCAGAGGACAGCGCGCGGGCGAAGACGGACTCGGCGATGCCAGTGACTGGCACACCCAGGTCGAGGCCGTTGATGGCGGTCCAGCGGCCCGTGCCCTTCTGGCCGGCGGCGTCCACGATCACGTCGACAAGTGGGGCACCCGTCTCCGGATCCTTCTGAGCCAAGACCTCGGCGGTGATCTCAATGAGGTAGGAATCCAAGTCGCCGTCGTTCCACTCGCGGAAGACCTCAGCGATCTCCGCCGGCTCCATGCCCGCCCCGTAACGCAGCAGCTGGTAGGCCTCACCGATCACCTGCATGTCGGCGTACTCAATGCCGTTGTGCACCATCTTGACAAAGTGGCCAGCGCCGTCGGGTCCAATGTGGGTCACGCACGGGGTGCCCTCCACGTTGGCTGCGATGGACTCCAGAATCGGACCCAGGGTCTCCCACGACTCCGCCGGGCCACCCGGCATGATGGACGGGCCGTTAAGAGCGCCCTCCTCGCCACCAGAGATGCCCGCGCCGACGAAGTGGCGGCCCTTCTCAGCCACCTCCTTCTCTCGGCGGATCGTGTCGGTGAACAGGGAGTTGCCGCCGTCGATGATGATGTCACCCTCATCCATGGCCTCTGCCAGCTGATCAATGACCGCATCCGTTGCCGCACCGGCCTTCACCATGATGATGGCCTTTCGCGGGCGCTCCAGGGAGGCAACGAAATCCTCGACGGTCTCAGAGGGGATGAAGTGGCCCTCATCGCCGTGCTCCGCAATCAGGGTGCGGGTCTTTTCCGGGCTGCGGTTGTACACGGCGACAGTATTGCCGTTGTGTGCGAAGTTGCGCGCCAGGTTGGAGCCCATGACAGCCAGGCCCACGACACCAATCTGAGCGAGTTCAGTCTTTTCAGCAGTTTGAGTCATGTTCACCATCCTACGTCACCGCATTGCAGTACTCTGGTGTGGCATGAACCACGCTGAACACGCTGAACAATTCGCGGCACTTCTGGCTGCCGCGCAGGCCCGCCCACTCAATGAGGAGGAGATGAAGCTCATCAACTCCAACCAGATGGGCCTGGGAAAGCTTATCGGTCTGCGCTACACGCTGATTTCCGCCGATGAGATCCGCTCAGAGATAGATGTCACCCCGGATCACCACCAGCCGTGGGGAGTGGCCAACGGCGGACTCTACTGCACTTTGACGGAGACCACGGCGTCGATTGGCAGCCTCATCGCCGCTGGCCAGCCCGTCGTCGGCGTCAACAACAACACCGACTTCTTGAAGCCGGTTGCTAGCGGCACCATTGAGGCAGTGGCGACACCTCTCTACAAGGGCCGCCGCACGCAGCTGTGGGAGGTCAAAATCTCCCAGGGGGACACGCTAGTTGCCGCCTCGACGCTGCGCACGATGGTGGTGCAGAAGTAGCCTCTACAGCCAGTGGTTGCGGCGGAACCACCACCACATGATGGCGACCACGAGCACCATGAGCCCGAGGGAACCATAATAGCCCCAGGCAAAGTGCAGCTCCGGCATGATGTCGAAGTTCATACCGTAGATGCCGGCCACGAGCGTTGGTGCCGCCCACATGCCAACTACTGCGGAGATGGTGCGCATGTCGGAGTTCTGCTGCATCGATACCTTGGCCACGGAGGCGTCGATAAGAGAGGTGAGGCGTTCGTCGAACCCAGCCACCTGGTCCTTGACCACCAGCTCGTGGTCATTGACGTCACGCAGGTAGGAGCGGATGGTCTTCGAAATCAGGTCCTTGTGGTCCGAGTTCATCGCCTTGAGCGCCACCGAGAGCGGATTCGATCGCGTGCTTCATCTCTAAGATCTCGCGCTTGAACATGTAAATGCGGTCAATGTTGGGCTGCGAGTTCGGAGTGAAGACCTCTTCCTCTAGCTCATCAACCTCAATGGCAATGAGGCGGCAGATTTCGGAGTAGCGGTCCACCATCATGTCCAGGATTTTCCAGGCCATCGCCACAGGTCCCAGCTCCACCAGATCCTGCTCGTCCTGGACCACGTAGGCCAGGTTAGGAAGCTTGGCGGAGTGGCGCACGGTGATGATAAACGTATCGCCGATGATCATCTGAACCTCACCGGTGGAGATGATCTGGCGCTTATCGGCTACCTCGTCATGGTCCCGGTAGTTTACCGATCGGGCCACCATGAAGAGCTGGTCGTCGTAGCGCTCCAGCTTCGGGCGCTGGTGGGCTTGGACCACGTCTTCGACGATGAGTTCGTGGATGCGGAACTCCGAGGCCACCTTGGTCATCTGGGACTCCATGGGCTCATACAGGCCCACCCACACGAATCCGCGGCCGTATTCTTCCACGGTTTGCAGCGCGCTGTGCGGGGTGAATTCGCCCGGCAGGGCCTCGCCGTCAACAAAAACACGGCAGTGCTCGATGGCGCGTTCTACCGGCACGGAGAAGGTGCGGGAGGGACTGGGAGGATCGTTTCTCTTGCGTGGCCTAAAGGGCGACGGTACAGACGGCATCGTGTCAGCCTCCTTCTTCGTGCTGGGCGCGAGGCAAGCCCCGTGCTAATTTCGTTGAGCGGCTAAAGCTTACACCGTCTGAGGGCATATAATCGTTTTCATGCCTACGTGGAAAGAAGTAACTGCAGCTAACCCGAACCATTCCCATAATTTCGCGCGGAAGTGGAAGGTGTTGCAGGCCCAGGGCAAAGACATCAACGGTGAGGCCCGGCTTATCGACGCTATGGTGGAGCGCTCCGCCCGCGTCCTAGACGCCGGCTGCGGCTCGGGACGCTTGGGCGGCGAGCTGGCCAAGCGCGGGCACACGGTGATTGGTGTCGACGTCGACCCGATTCTCATCGAGCATGCCGAGCACGACTACCCGGAGGCCCAGTGGGAGGTCGGGGACCTGTCCGTTGACGAGATCCCCGAGGGCAATTTCGACATCGCCGTAGCCGCGGGAAACGTCATGACGTTCATCGCCGTCGACGGACGCGAGGCAGCACTGCGCAACGTCTTCGCGGCTCTGCGTCCCGGCGGTCGCTTCGTGGTGGGCTTCGGTGAGGGGCGCGGCTGGGGCTTCCAGGAGTTTTTGGACCTAGCGCTGAAGGTGGGCTACCGCGTCGATTTCACCTTCGCGTCCTGGGACATGAAGGTATTCAAGGAGAGCTCCACCTTCATGGTGGCGGTACTCACCCGCCCGGGAGCAGATTCGTTGGGCTAGTCCCGCCGGCCCACGGCCACGGCGGGGAGTACACAGCCACGGGGTGAGTTCAGATACGAGAAAAGGGGAGAGGCGCTCGGCGTCTCTCCCCTTTAGCTATGCTCAGGCTGTGTCTCCTGGTGCGTCGCTGCTAGTCCTTGTTCAGGGCGTTGCGGGCGACGCGTTGCTGCTGGGTGATTTCCAGGTTGCCGCGGTCACGGGAGACGGCGTTGAGCAGCCAGTGCAGTGCCACCAGCGTGCGGCTGCGGAAGCCCACGATGTAGGCAATGTGCAGGCCCAGCCAGGAGATCCACGCCGGGAAGCCGGAGAACTCGGTCTTGCCCAGCTTGACCACGGCGTTGAAGCGGGAGATAACCGCCATGGAGCCCTTGTCGAAGTAGTCGAAAGGCTCGGCCTCGTTGGCGGTGGACTCCTCATCAATCTTGGCCTCGATGAGCTTGCCCACGTGGGTGCCGCCCTGGATGGCCACCTGAGCCACGCCCGGGAGGCGGTTGAGGGAGATCATGTCGCCCACAATGTAGACGTTGTTGTACTCGCCTACGGTGAGGTCCTCGTTAACGGAGACGCGGCCGGCGCGGTCGGACTCGACACCAGCCTGGTCTGCCACCATCTTGCCCAGCGGGGACGCGGAGACACCAGCGGACCAGATCTTGGTCGCGGCCTCGATGGTGACCTCTTCCTCGTTCTTCATGTTCTTGTAGGTCACGGCGTCCTCGGTGACGTTGGTGACCATGGCGTTGAGGCGCACGTCGACGCCCAGCTTCTCCAGGGTGCGCTGCGCCTTGCGGCCTAGGCGCTTGCCAAACGGCGGCAGCACCTGCGGGGCACCGTCCAGGAGGTAGATCTTAGCGGAGGTGGAACCGAAGTTGGAGTAGGTGCCAGCGAAGGTGCGCTGGGCCAGCTCGGCAATCTGGCCGGTGAGCTCAACGCCTGTCGGGCCAGCGCCGACGATGACGAAGGTCAGCAGCTTCTCGCGCTTGGCCGGATCCTCTTCTAGCTCCGCCTTCTCGAAGGCGGAGATGATGCGGGAGCGGATCTCCAAGGCGTCGTCCAGCGTCTTCATGCCCGGCGCGAACTCCGCAAAGTGGTCGTTGCCAAAGTAGGACTGGCCGGCACCTGCTGCTACCACGAGGGAGTCGTACTCGTAGGTGCGGGTGGTGCCATCGAGCTCAGCGGTAACGGTCTGGTCCTTAATGTTGATGTCGGTGACATCGCCGTTGACGAAGTGCGCGTTGTCCTGGTTGCGCAGGATCTGGCGGGTGGACGGAGCGATTTCGCCCGCGGAGATAACACCGGTGGCCACCTGGTAGAGCATCGGCTGGAAGAGGTGGTGATTCTTCTTATCGATGAGGGTGATCTCTACGTCGGCGTCCTTCAGCTGCTTGACGGTGTTAATGCCGCCGAAGCCGGCACCGATGACGACGACGTGGTGACGGCCGCTATTCGGACGGTGGGGAGTGTGCTCCATGGTTGTTGGCTACCTTCCTCAGAAAGTTAGAGTATTTTTACCGCAGCTAGTCTAAACCCTTGTACCCGTACATGCATACTTTATGGGCCATTAACTGGCTTTTTGGGCCGCGCCTCCACCCGCATGCCGGGGCCGGGCACTAGTGTGGAAATACATTTGTGCGACGAGGAGGCTGCTTCCACCGTGTATGACCACCTAGCTTCGATCGATGCCGAGGCGTGGCCCGGCGTGGCGTCCGTTCCGTCCTCGCGGCGGGCGCGCCACTCGGCCCGGCGCGAGGAGGCGGAATTCGCCCAGGCGTGTGCCAAGGCGGGGATTGAGCTCGAGGGCGAGGACCCAGACATCACCGTGCTGCACGATGCCCTCTTTGCCCGCATCGCCGACTCCGGTTGGCTGGGGCTGGGGGAGTCCTACCTTGCGGGGGAATGGACCACGCCTGATTCCGACCGGCTGGTCACGGTCCTGCAGCGCCTGCTTGGGGTGGGGTACCGGCCCAAAGCTAAGGAGCTTCCGGTGGAGGATTCCACGCCGGGTGAGCTGCCGATGGATCTGGTGAGGCTGTACGCGGGTGATTCGCTGAGCCATTCTGGCGGAATTTTTGCCTCGGGCGTGCCCACGACGGTGCGGCAGGCCGTGCGCAGCTACAGCTCGGGTCGGCGGGAGCCGAAGGAGCACTTCGTCGACGTCACCACGGTTTCGGAGCCAACTGCCGCGGACCGAGACGATTTGGGTGATGCACAGCGCCGTGCGGCGCAGTGGCTTCTCGACGCCACCCGGTGCACCGCTGGAACCCACCTTCTGGTCTATCCCGCAACCGGACTGCAGGTGGCGGTGCAGGCGGTGGCCCGCCGCGCCACGGTGGACGTGCTTACCGGTGACGCTGAGCAAGAGACCGTTTTTAACGAACAACTGTTGCTCGAGGGCGCAGGCGATTCCGCACACGTGGAGGTCATCGATTCCGCGCTGCCGGAGCCGAAGCGCTGGCGTGGACGTTACGACGCCATCGTGAGCGTGGAGAAGCTAGAAACCCTGTCACCGGTGGAGCGGAAGCACTATGTGCAGGTGCTGGATCGTTCCCTGATAAGCGGAGGAAGGGCGGGCATCGCGTCTCTGTTTGCCACGGACAAGATGACCCCGGCGGCGCGCTCTGCACTCCAGATTTTGCGGGCCTACATCTGGCCGGGACTGGACTTTCCCACGGTGGAGGAGACCCACCAGCTGTGTGATAAGCGCTCCAACCTGCGCATCGTGGCGCAGACTCACGTGGGTTCGCACTACGCGGAGGCTCTGCGTTTTCAGCGCAGCTTCTTCGACGGCCGCCTTCGGGAGGCCGCCGCCGCGGGCTTTGACCAGGTCTTCCGGCGTTTGTGGACGTTCCAGTTCGCACTGCGTGAGGCACTTGTGACCTTGGGCATGGTGGACGCGGTACAGCTGGTGGCCACGCACCGGCACCGCGGTGGGCGGCGCTAGTCGAACATCACTTGACCTTCACTGGAGGATCACTGGGCCTTGACGGTCCGCTTACCGGGTCTACACTGGGCGGCGCCAACGCCAATCCACAGTGCAATGCCGGAGGAAAAGGACATGTCAGACGGAACAGGAATCATCGCGCACCGAGGATATAACGGGTGGTACCCGGAAAACACCTACCGCTCCTTTGAGGAGGCGCTGAAACTTGACGTGGCGGGCGTGGAGTGCGATGTCAACCTGACCAAGGACGGCCACGTCGTGGTTATCCACGATCAGACTGTGGACAGGACGTCGGACGGCACGGGCGCAGTCGGCGAAACGACGCTTGAGGAGCTTCGCGCACTCAACGTTGGTACTGCCCAGGATCCCCAGCGCATCATGCTGCTGAGTGAACTTGTAGAGCTTGTGGAGTCCTACCCCGGGAAGCAATTGCTCATCGAGACCAAGCATCCATCTCCATTCGGCGCTCGGCTCGAGGAATCGGTGGCGGAGGTCCTGCGCACTAGGAAGATGGATGCCGACCCACGCATGAGCCTCATTTCCTTCAATCCTGAGGCGATTGCCCGCTTCCGGGCGCTGTTGCCCGCGCTGCAGTCCTTCCTCCTCCTGGAACCGGCGGACGTCCTTCCACAGTCGCTCGCGGACGCAACCGGCTACGGCCCCTCCATCCGCCAGGCGCGGATGGAGGCGGACTTCTTTGACGGCGTTGATAGCCCGTCCTACGTGTGGACGGTCAACCTGCCAAAGGATATGGCATGGTGCCGCGAGCATGGGGTAGAGCTCATGGCGACGGACCTGCCGGAGCTGGCGCTCGAGGTCCTCGCCCAGCGCTAGCAGGGGCGATTCGGGTCAGGCTCTGTGACCACATCTCCCTAAAAGGTCTAGTTGTGATTGGCGTGACATGCGGGGGTGTATGAGTTTTCTCTCAGTTCGCTCCTCGTGGCGTTGGCGTGGCGTTTCCCGCGCGTGAAGACGGGTTTGGTGAGCGCAGCGCCGGAAGTTTGTCCGTTGTTTAACCGAAGAGAACCTTTAATAAACCTTTTGTTAACCGTGTTGGTCTAGCTTCTTCTGCATGGCAACATCCAACCCGGCAAGCGTGCGCACGGCCGCCATCCCGGCCGTGACCGAAAAGCCGGTCGTCTCCGAGGAGTACGCGCGCAACCCGCGCAAGCGAAAGCTCGACTGGAGACAGATCGGTCTCGCGGCACTGCTTATTGGCCCCAACCTTCTCCTACTCATCTTGTTTACGTATCGGCCGTTGGTCGATAACATTCGTATCTCCTTCTTTAACTGGAATATCTCGTCGCCGACGATGACCTTCGTCGGCCTGCAGAACTACATCGATTGGTTCCAGGCGCCGGATACCGGCCGCGTGGTGTTTAACACCGTGGTGTTCACCTTCTTCGCGGTTGCGGGCTCTATGGTGCTGGGCCTTGGACTGGCCCTGCTGCTGGACCAGAAGCTGTTCGGCCGCGCGGCGGTGCGCTCGATTGTCTTCGCGCCCTACGTCATCGCCGGTGCTGCCATCGGTGTGGCCTTCCAGTTCGTCTTCGACCCGAACTACGGTCTTATCCAGTACTTCCTGGGGCTCATCGGGGTAGAGTCACCGAACTTTTACCAGGATCAAAACTGGGCACTGTTCATGATTACGGTGACCTACGTGTGGAAGAACGTCGGCTACGTCTTCGTCATCTATCTTGCTGCCCTGCAGGGGCGCCGCCGCGATCTGGATGAGGCTTCCGAAATCGACGGCACCCCGGCCGCGCGTCACTTCTTCCGGGTCGTCCTCCCGCAGCTGCGCGGCACCACCTTCTTCCTGCTGATTACCGTGCTGCTCAACTCTTTCCAGGTCTTCGACATCATCAATGCCATGACCGGCGGCGGGCCCTTCGGGTACGGCACGTCCACGATGGTGTTCCAGGTGTACCAGGAGACGTTCATCAACAACCGTGCCGGATACGGTGCTGCGGTGGCCACCATCATGTTCCTCGTGGTGCTGGTCATTACGGTGCTGCAGATCAAGCTGCAGGAAAGGATGGACAAGTAAATGTCTGACAACCACGCAATCCCGGCGTCGGTCCAGGTGGGGCTGCCGCAAGCGAAAGGCGAGCTGCCCCCGGTTCCCGGCTCCCAGTCCATCGCTGCGCCCGTCATCACTGAAGCCCAGCGCAAGCGTCTGGGTGCGCCGATGGACCACACGCACCCGGCCACGAAGGTCATCGGCTACATTGCCTTGGCGCTGACTGTCCTGATGATCATGGTGCCGCTGTACTTCATCTTTATCACCAGTTTCAAGTCCTTCCAGGACGTGTACTCGGATCCGATTACCTTCTGGCCCAACCCGTTCAAGGCTGAGAACTACTCCTACGTCTGGCAGACGTCCGGCTTCTCCAGCTACTTGAAGAACTCCATCTTCATCACTCTGATTCTGACGGTGGTCGAGGTGGTCCTCGGCGTGCTGTCGGCTTATGCCTTCGCGTTCATCCGCTTCCCGGGCCGCAACCTGCTGTTCATGCTGATCATCGCCTCACTCATGGTGCCGAACCAGATCACCATCATCTCGAACTACTCGCTGGTTGCGTCGCTGGGGTGGAGGGACACCTATGCCGGCGTCATCATCCCGCTCGCGGGCGTGGCGTTCGGTGCCTTCCTCATGCGCAATCACTTCCAGTCGTTGCCCCCGGAGATTCTGGAGGCTGCGCGCATGGACGGGGCGGGCTTCTTTACCACTTTGTTCCGCGTCGTCCTGCCCATGTCGTGGCCAACGCTGTCTGCATTTGTCCTCATCACCGTGGTCACCGAATGGAATCAGTACCTGTGGCCCTTCCTCATTACGTCCACGCCGGCCTCGTCCACCCTTCCGGTGGGCCTTACCCGCCTGCAGGACGCGGAAGGCGTTACCAACTGGGCGCCGGTGATGGCGGGCACCGTGCTCACGACCTTGCCCATGATCCTCATCTTCCTGATACTTCAGAAACCGATGATCAAGGGTCTGACCGCGGGCGCGGTCAAGGGTTAGCCAGCCGGCTATGTCCGGGCTACGTCATTGTCCACCCATCACGTCCATACATCTATCTACATTCAAGGAGAACTTCCCATGTCTCGTAAGGCATCTACTCGCATCGTCGCCGTCTGCGCGGCACTTCTCACCACCGCTTCCCTGACCGCATGCGCGGGTGGCTCGACCACTGCAAGCAACGGCTCCAAGGACGGCGGAGACGCCAACACCATCACCTTCTGGTCCAACCACCCGGGCTCCTCCCGTGACCTGGAGCAGGAGCTTATCGACGAGTTCGAGAAGGAAAACCCGGACCTGAAGGTCGAACTGGTGACCGCCGGCTCCAACTACGAAGAGGTTGCGCAGCGCTTCAACGCGGCGCTGGCCGGCGGCGACCTGCCGGACGTCCTCGTCGCCTCCGACGTCACCTGGTTCAACTTCGCGCTCAATGAGGCCACCACGCCGCTCGATGATCTGTGGGAGATGAACGACATCGATTCCGACAGCTACGTCGATACCCTGCGTGAGGACTACAAGTACAACGACAAGCACTACGGCGTTCCGTACTCCCGCTCCACCAACCTGATGTACTGGAACACCGATGACCTCAAGGCAGCCGGCCTGCCCACCGACCGCGGCCCGAAGGACTGGGAAGAGTTCGACGAGTGGGCAACCGCCATCAAGGACAAGCTGGACAAGCCTGCCGTGACCGTTCCGGACGGCTCCAACTACCTGGACTGGTACTTCCAGGGCATGATCTGGGCCTTCGGCGGTTCCTACTCCAACGAGTGGGAGCCCAACTTCACCTCCAAGGAGTCCATTGAGGCCGGAAAGTTCCTGCAGGATCAGGTCAAGGCTGGCCACATTGAGATCGCCACCGACCCGACCGTGGCCTTCGGCTCCGGCAAGGCCTCCGGCCTTCTCGAGTCCACCGGCTCCCTGGGCGGCCTGAAGGAGACCGCCACCGTCCCGTTCATCACCACCTACCTGCCGGGCCCCGGCCCGTCGGCAGCTACCGGTGGCGCTGGCCTGGCCGTGCCGAACAATATCTCCGACGAGCGCAAGGCCAACGCGGCTAAGTTCATCGACTTCTTGACCAACACCGAGAACACCATCAAGTTCTCCCAGAAGACGGGCTACATGCCGGTGCGCAAGGACGCCCTGGAGGATCCGGAGGAGAAGAAGTTCCTGGAGGAGAACCCGAACGCGCAGACCGCCATCGAACAGCTCAACGAGAACACCCAGCCGCAGGACTACGCCCGCGTCTTCGTTCCGGGCGGCGGACAGCGCATCGGCGGCGCCCTGGACCGCATCACCGTCGGAGACGAGGACGTCGAGACCGTATTCGGTGACCTCCAGAAGGAAACCCAGAGCGTTATCGACCGCGACATCACCCCGAAGCTCAAGTAACTCTTCGGAACGTTTGAAAGGACATCATGGCTACTGTTGAATTCCGCCAAGCTTCCAGGATCTATGATCCGAAGAAGCCACCGGCGGTCAGCCGCATTAACCTCCGCATTCAAGACGGCGAGTTCTTGGTGCTCGTGGGCCCTTCGGGCTGCGGCAAGTCGACGACCTTGCGCATGCTCGCCGGCCTCGAGCCGATCGACGAAGGCCAGATCTTCATCGACGGTTCGGACGTGACGGAGACCCGGTCCCGGGACCGCGATGTAGCCATGGTGTTCCAGTCCTACGCGCTGTACCCCAACATGACGGCGCGCCAGAACATGGCGTTCGCACTGCAGAACGCCAAGGTGGACAAGGCTACTATCGACGAGCGCGTGGACTTTGCCACGAAGATGCTCGAGCTAGAGGACCTCATTGACCGCAAGCCAGCCGCGATGTCCGGCGGCCAGCGCCAGCGCGTGGCCATGGGACGCGCCATCGTGCGCCAGCCCAAGGTCTTCCTCATGGATGAGCCCCTGTCTAACCTGGATGCGAAGCTGCGCGTGTCCACCCGTGCGCAGATCCTGCAGCTGCAGCGCGAGCTCAACACCACCACGGTCTACGTCACGCACGATCAGACCGAGGCCATGACCATGGGTGACCGCGTCTGCGTGCTCAAGCAGGGCATCATCCAGCAGGTTGACGCCCCGAACACGCTGTACGAGAACCCGGGCAATACCTTTGTCGCCACGTTCATCGGTTCGCCGGCGATGACGCTCATCGAAAATGTGCCCTTCGTCGACGGCCGCGTGGTTGGCGGCAAGGACCACGCGCTGGACTACTTCATGCCGCGCGAGCAGGCGGCCAAGGTGGAATCGGACCGCGTCATCGTCGGTGTGCGCCCGGAGAACTGGGAGATCGTCGGCGTGAACCAGCCGGGCGAGCAGTACGGTCTGCCGGTGCGTGTCGACATTGTGGAGCACTTGGGCTCCGAGCTCTACGTATACGGCAGCCGCGAGGAGACGGCCGATGACGTCATCGCCGTGCGCGGTGACCGCATCACCGTCAAGGTGCCGCGCGGCATCGCCGTGGACCAGGGCGATACGATCTACCTGCGCCCGATGGAGGGCGGCTGCGTGTTCTTCGCTCCCGATACCGAAATCAACTACGACTACCTTTAAACCGCGTGCAGCACTGATGTAGCTGCAGTATCTGCACAGGTGCAGTCGCACTGATGCGCCGGGTCGAGACTCCCACGTGGGGGTGCTTGCGACCCGGCGCTTTCCTATGGGGTGACGACGGGGCGAGAGGCTCGCTCCAGCAGGACCGCGATCGAGTCGTAGGTCTTGCCGGCGATCATCTCCAGGCCCATCTCGCAGGTGCGGTTATCGGAGACGTAGGCATCGAAGTGCTCCGCGTTGAGCGAGGCGCGTTCCTCGCGCGTCGCGGACTTGACCAGCTCCGGGTGGAGCATGACGCGGTCGCCGGCAGAGCCGCAGCACATCGCGCCTTCCGGAACCTTCGCTTCGCCGCAGAGGTTGGCCAGATCTACCAGGTCCTGGCTAATGCCCATGTGCTCCGTCGAACACGTCGGATGTACCGCGATGGAGCCCATGTTGTGCACAATCGGCAGGTGCGGGGCTACCTCGTCGCGCAGCCACTCCACCACGTCGAGGATGCGGAGGTCCTGCCAGAGTTCACGGTCGGCGTCGGACAGCGCGTCCGGTACCGAGTCCAGCAGGCCGTGGGTGCAGCTGGCGGCGTCTACTACGATGGGCAGGCGGCCGTGCTCGGACCAGTGCCAAAGGTCGCGGACGATCTTTTGGGCCTGGTAGCCAAAGCCTTCCTTGTATCCCTTGGAGGACCACGGGGTGCCACAGCAATCGCCGGTGACGTCGTCCGGGATCCAGACTGGCTGGCCGGCGCGGCGTCCCAACTCCACCACGGCGCGCGGCAGATCCACCGAGTCCGGTGCAGCACCTGCGGGCCGGCCGAAGATGCGGTTGATGCAGGCGGGGAAGTAGAGCGCCTGGGCGCCCTCGCGCGGGGTCTCCGGCAGGCGGGACGCGCCCTTCGGCAGCGGCCCAGGAACTGTCGGCAGCAGGTCGGGTGACACGACGTTGCGGGCCATGTTGGCACCCAGCTCCAGGGGCTTGTGGGGCACCTTATTGGCGGAAATGACGCCGGCGCGGGCGAGCTTTTCCACCACTTCCCAGCGCTGTGCGGTGGTCAGCGCCACCTTCTCGCGGGCCGGGGTCGCCTGCTGGGCGCGCAGCTGCTTCATGACAGCGCCGGTGTCGATGCTAATCGGGCAGGGGATAGAGCAGGTGCCGTCGGCGGCGCACATGTCCACTGCGTCGTACTGGTACTCCTCCTGCAGCTGGGCCAGGACCTCGGAGCCCTCCTCTTGGCGCGCCATTTCCCGGCGCAGCACGATGCGCTGGCGTGGAGTGACGGTGGCGTGGCGGGAGGGGCAGACCGGCTCGCAGAAGCCGCACTCCACGCACGGATTGATATCGTCCTCGACCTTGGGGAAGGACTTGAAGTTGCGCAGGTGGATAGTTTGATCGCGGGTGAGCTTGATATCGGGGGCGAGAATTCCCTGCGGGTCCAGCATGTGCTTGACCTCCCAGAAGAGCTCGAAGGCCTCCGTGCCCCACTCGTGCTCCAGGTAGGGAGCCATGTTGACGCCGGTGCCGTGCTCGGCCTTCATCGAGCCCTGGTACTTGTCAATGACCAGCTCCGCCAACTCGTCCAGGAAGTTCGCGTAGGACTCGCGTTCCTCCTCGCGGTCGAAGCGCGGGGTGAAGAAGAAGTGCAGGTTGCCAAAGGCGGCGTGGCCCATGACGGATTCCAGGTAGCCGTACTTAATCTGCAGGTCCATCAGGTCGGCGGCTGCCTCGCCCACCTTGTCGGGCGGGAAGCAGACATCCTCGGTGATGTACGCCGTCCCATTGGGGCGGTCGGCTCCCAGGAGGCCGTAGAGGCCATTGCGCAGCTCCCAAGCACCACGCATGCCTTCCGGGGAGGTTTCGAACTCGAGGGGACGGGTCAGTGGGGCGTCGGCAAGCACGGCACGGAGTCTGTCCATCGCCGCCTCCAGGTCGTCCTCATCGCTGCCGCCGACCTCTACCAGCAGAGCCGCAGCGTCATCGTCCAGGTCTCGCCACGATTCCGGCGCGTGGGAGTAGTGCTCGGCGGAACGCCGCATGACGGGGGCGACCAGCAGCTCGCAGGCCTCCGCACCGGTTTCCATGATGGGGTGCACCACGTTCGCGGCATCGCGCAGGTTGCGAAGTTCCACCCAGGTGGTGGCCTTCACACGCGGCAGCTTGACGGTGCGGATGACGGACTCCGTGATGGCGCCGAAGATGCCCTCAGAGCCGACGAGAAGGCGCTTGAGGATGTGCACCGGCTCGTCCTCATCCAGGAAGGCATCAATGCGCAGACCGTTGGTGTTGCGGATGGAGAACTTGGTGCGCAGAAACTCCACCATCTCCGTGTTGGCGCGCAGCCTATCGCGGAAATCCAGGAGCTGGGCGTGAAGTTCCGGTTCCTGCGCACGGAAGGCGGCGTCACCATGGGCAGTGTTCACGATGGTGCCGGACGGAAGGACGAAGGTGAGCTCTTCGACGCAGTGGTAGCTATCGCGCTCCAGGGAGCAGCGCATTCCGCCTGAGTTATCCGCCAGCACGCCGCCGATGGTGCACACCGAGGTCGACCCCGGGTCGGGCCCCAGCATGAAGCCGTGGCGGGAGAGCACCGCCTGGGCATCGCCGAGAATAACGCCAGGCCGGGACCACAAGGCGCGGCCACCGTCGCGGACCTCCATGCCGGTGAAGTTCGACTTGACGTCAACCAGGATGTCATCACCCATCGCCTGACCGTTGAGCGAGGTGCCGGCCGCGCGGAAAGTCATATGCCTGCCGTTGGCCTCGCAGTACTTCATCAGCTCTGCCAGGTCGGAGGCGTTGCGCGGCGAGACCACGATGTTGGGGATGGCGCGATACGGGCCGGCGTCAGAGGAGAAGCGGACGAGGTCCGTCAGACGTCCATGGACGTTATCTTTACCTACGATGGCTTCCATGTCCGCAACGAGGTCAGCGGGGGAGCC
This sequence comes from Corynebacterium axilliensis, assembly GCF_046097495.1. NCBI lineage: Bacteria > Bacillati > Actinomycetota > Actinomycetes > Mycobacteriales > Corynebacteriaceae > Corynebacterium > Corynebacterium axilliensis. Next base: position 570,449 of record NZ_CP175768.1, on the reverse strand, counting down.
GTGGCGGTAGCGCGCAGGGACCGCGTCGGCCTGGCTCGTAGCGTCCGCTGGGCGGGAAAAGTGAGAGGAATCGGGGCTGAGGAGCTTAGACATACCTCTAATCTATCGCGCGACAGTAACTATGTTCCCAATTCCGGGCGGCTTCTTTTCAGCGAGCGGGATTGCACCCCGTTCGGGTGTACTGGGCGTTGAAAAACGGCGAAGGCCTCCCAGGGCCGGAAGGCGTGGGAGGTTGAATCGAGTGGATCGGGGGAGAGAATAGGGGAGAGCGCTGTGCGGCTTAGACCTCGCTGAGGTCCTGGTCCTTGAGCTCCTTCATCACCAGGATGGCGATGAGAGAGACCACGCAGACTGCCACCAAGTAGTAGCCCACGTAGTTGACGTTAAAGGTGCTCACCAGCCAGGTCGCGATGAACGGGGCGACGGCGGCGCCGAGAATTGAGGAGACGTTGTAGGCAATTCCAGAACCCGTGTAGCGCACGTTGGTGGGGAAGAGCTCCGGCAGCACTGCGGACATCGGTCCGAAGATGAGGCCCATGCAGAACATGCCGACGAGCAGGAAGCACAGGACCGAGTTGCGGTCAGCGACGTCCAGCCCCAGGAAGAGCGGGAAGCTGAAGCCGAAGGCGATCATCACCACGGAGGTCACGATCAGCACCGGCTTGCGCCCGTACCTATCGGACAGCATGGAGGAGACCGGGATGCCGACGATGAACATGAAGATGGAGATCAGCTGGACTTCCAGGAACTCCAGGTACGGGATACCCAGGCCGAGGCCCTGCGCCTTATCACCAATGCCATAGGAGAGGATCCACGTGGTCACCAGGTAGAACAGGGTGTAGCAGGAGAGCATGACGAAGGTTCCGATGATCATCGGCTTCCAGGAGGTCTTGAAGGCTTCCACCATTGGGGTCTTGGCCTTCTTGCCCTGGGTCACGGCCTTCTGGAAGACCGGCGTTTCCTCCAAGCGCAAGCGCACATACAGGCCGATGAGAACCATGACGGCGGAGAACAGGAAGGGCAGGCGCCAGCCCCACTGCATGAAGGCGCCGGTAGTATCCCCGCGGGTGTAGTCCATGGACGCAACCAGTAACAGGAACAAGCCGTTGGCCAACAGGAATCCGAATGGTGCGCCGAACTGCGGCCACATTGCGGCAAACGCGCGCTTGCCGTCCTTGGCGGTTTCGGAGGCCAGCAAAGCCGCACCCGACCATTCGCCACCCAGGCCCAAGCCCTGGCAGAAGCGCATCAATGCCAGCAACGCCGGGGCGATGATTCCGGCGGTCTGATACGTCGGCAGCAGGCCGATGCAGAAGGTGGCTATACCCATAGTGAGCAGCGCGCCGACCAGGGTGGCCTTGCGGCCGATGCGGTCGCCGAAGTGGCCGAAGACCACGGAGCCCAGCGGGCGAGCGATAAAGGCAAGTCCGAAAGTGGCGAAGGACTGCAGCAGGGCCACCGTCGGATCGTCCGTCTTGGGGAAGAAGAGGAACGGAAACACCGCCACGGCAGCGGTGGCATAAATGTAAAAGTCGTAGAACTCGATAGTGGTGCCGATAGTTGACGCCACGGCCACGCGCACGCGGTCTCGTGGGGTGAGCTCTGCAGCCGCGGGAACTGACTTAGTCTGCGGCGCGGTGTCCACTGCAGTCATCGGAGCAGCCTCCTTAAGGATTTCAATAGGCTGATTGGTTGTGGAAGGAATCCTATCGTTTCACTATTTGGAATACAAGTCCCACAACGTGAAACATTCACAGAGTGTCGAGGTTTCACTGTCTGGGACGAGAGTGTGGCCTTGGAGTGGGCGCTGGAGTCGGCGTTAAGGCTGGCGCTGGGCCGAGCGCTTGTCGACGTCGTGCCGACTGGCGCACGTCGTTAGACATGAAGACGTCGACAAGCGCGCTTTAGTCACCGCCGGGAAGTATGGGCTCAGCTCTCAAGGTGTGGCGCGTGCGGTGATGCGGACGGGTGCGGTGGAGGTGTGGGGCGTCCATATACTCTGACATAATGTACATTATCGGACAATTACATATGCTGGCATTTGTGGCGGCGGCTTGCTCCACCTGGTTTCGCTGTACTGTCAACGCCGTGCTGTCGTCTGACTCGCCTGGTCCTCGTTCCTTATATGTATGCCGTGTGGGCGCTTGCCGCGGGTCAGCGCGGTGCCTAATTGTGCCCAACGGTGTCCGTGTAGTCGCCCGTAACGTTATGTGGGTGTCGCCGGCGCGGGCGTGGCTCGCGGCGCTAGTCTAGGAGCTATGCCTATTCAACACGTTGTAGACAAGCCCTCTCGCGCAGCTCTTTTTCTGGTCCTGAACATCGCCCCCGGTGGCGAACAGGCTACTCGGGATATGTTGACCGGATTCACTGGCACCTACAAGTCGGTACAATTCCGTCACAATGACGGAAATCTATATACTGTGGTCGGCATCGGTGCCTCCATGTGGTCGCGTCTAACTAGCGCTCCGCGCCCGAGCCTTCTCAAAGACTTCGAGGCTATCCACGCCGCGCACGATGCGCCCGCCACGCCTGGCGATATCCTCCTGCATTTCCGCGCCAACTCCTACGACCTGTGCCACGAGATGGCTCGCCACGTGCTGGACCAGCTGGGCGCGCACGCCACGGTCGTCGATGAGACGCAAGGATTCAAGTACCTGGATCAGCGCGACCTTTTGGGTTTTGTGGACGGAACGGCTAACCCGTTCGACGATGAAGCCCTGGGCGTGGTTTTGTTGGAAGACGATGCTGACTACCCACGCGGATCTTATGTCACGGTACAGAAATATATTCATGACTTGGCCGCGTGGAATCAGCTGAGCACCGAGGAACAAGAACGCGTGATCGGCCGCACCAAGGCTGACGATATTGAGCTGGATGAGGAGACGAAGCCATCGAACTCGCACGTGGCGCTCAATGACTTGGATGAGGATATCTACCGCGAGAACATGGTCTTTGGCTCCTTCGCCGCGGGTGAAATGGGAACGTACTTCATCGCCTACGCCAAGGATCCGGAGCACATCAACCAGCGCCTGCGCAACATGTTCATCGGCGATCCGGAAGGCAACTACGACCGCATCCTTGACTTCTCCACGGCGCTGACCGGCACCAACTTCTTCGTGCCCAGCGCGGAGCTGATGGATAGCTTCGACGAGCTCCCACACTAGCTACCAGACTAAGTCCCTGCGGCGCACGGAAGTAGACAATCTGGGCATTGTGCCCACGCTACCTGTGCGTCTTTGTTAGGCTGTGGCTCACAACATGGGGTGCCGCACGTGGTGTGGCTGAGATATAGACCCATTGAACCTGCACTTAGTTAGCACTAGCGAAGGGATAGTTGTGAACGACTTTGTGGCGCGCGGCGCCTACCCCCGTGTCCTGTCTATTGCCGGCACCGATCCAACCGGCGGGGCGGGAATTCAGGCTGATTTGAAGGCCATTGCCGCCGCGGGCGGATATGGAATGTCCGTGGTGACCGCCCTGGTGGCGCAAAATACCCAGGGCGTGCGCAGCGTCCATGTCCCGCCGGTGGACTTTCTCCGCGAGCAGCTGGACTCCGTTCGCGATGACGTGGCCATTGATGCGGTGAAGATCGGCATGCTGGCTGACGCCAGCATTACCCACGTGGTGGCGGAGTTCCTCGACGGCCTCGATCCGTCCGTTCCAGTTGTCCTTGACCCTGTCATGGTTGCTACCAGCGGTGACCGCCTCTTGGAAAAAGAGGCAGAGCAAGCCGTGCGCGAGCTGTGCCGCCGCGCGGATGTCATCACACCGAACCTCAAGGAACTGGCGGTGCTCACTCAGACCGAGGAAGCCCGCAGTTTGGACGAGGCCATTGCTACCGCTACGACGTGGGCGCGCGAGGCCGGCACCGCCGTTGTGGTCAAGGGCGGTCACTTGAACTCGCGGTGTGCTGATAACGCCGTGGTGGCCCCAGACGGTCAGGTGCACCGGGTGCAATCGACTCGCGTGGACACCAAGAACACTCACGGCACCGGCTGCTCGTTGTCCTCGGCGCTGGCCACGCGGCTGGGCGCCGGCGACGATGCTGCGGCTGCCCTGGAGTGGTCCACGCAGTGGTTGCATGAGGCCATTGCACACGCCGATGCGCTCCGCGTCGGCACTGGTCACGGCCCCGTCGACCACTTCCATCGCGCCCAGCGTCTCATGCGGGCAGCCTCCGCGGTGCCGCTACCCCACCTCGCCGGCCCGCTCAAGGAAGAGGCACAGGCGGCGCAGCCCCGCGTGGCCGCAGCCGGCCCGCACACCCAGCGCCTCTGGAACATCGCGGCGGCGCAGTGGGACGCTATCGTGGCTCTGCCCTTCATCGAGGACTTAGGATCCGGTGCCCTGGATGAGTCGGCGTTTTCCTTCTACCTCGATCAGGACGCCCAGTACTTGTCGTCCTACTCGAAGGCCTTGGCACGGCTGGCTAGCCTGGCGCCGAGCACCGAAGAACAGCTCCACTGGGCAGAAAGCGCCTATGGCTGCCTCGCAGAAGAAGCAGAGCTCCACCGCACCTGGCTCCAGGGAAGGGTCTCCTCGGCGCCGTCGCGAGTCACCAGCGCCTATACCGACTTTCTGATCCGCTGCACCCACACCGATGACTACGTGGTGGCAGCGGCATCGGTGCTCCCCTGCTACTGGCTGTACGCGGAGGTGGGCCTCTATTTGGCAGAGCACGATTCGGAAGACCACCCCTACCACGCGTGGCTTAAGGTCTACGGCGGTGAGGACTTCCTGGGCAGCGTTCGACGCAGCCTGGAGATTGTGGAGCAAGCCCTGGCGCGGGCGGACGAAGAAACGCGATCCCGCGCCGAGCGCGCCTACATCAGCGCCTGCATCCACGAGGTGGATTTCTTCGACCAGGCGGACCGGCGCTTCTAGTGCCCCGCGGCGATCTTAGCGCTGGCGGTAGGCGGCCACGAGCTGGCCTATCGTTAAAAGCCCCAGCACCACGGCGAGGGCCGCGAGCCACGGCATGTCCTGCGTGAGGACAAAGATACCAAAGGCAATGAGGACGACGAGGCGCACCCACAGGGCGGGGATCAGGCGGCGGTAGCCCATCGTCGCTACTTCTGGAGAGTCACGCGGACGTTGACCGCACCGACCTCGGAGATCTTGGCCGCGATCATCTCCGGGGTTTCCACGCCGTAATCGAGACGGTTGAGCGGAATGTCGCCGCCCAGCACGACGGTGTCTGCGTCGCGTACCACCTGGAAATCATTGGTCACCTGCTTTGTCTCGCCATGGATGGTGAGGTCACCAGTGAGCGAGACGGTGGCCGCGGAGCCGTCGTCAGGTACTGCGGAGAGGTCCGCCGGCTCGGTCAGCGTAAACGTCGCCACTGGGAACTCGTCTACTTCAAAGAGCTTGGACTTCATGTTCTGATCGCGGACCTTCTTGTCCGTCGTCAGCGTCGCCATGTCAACGGTGATCGTGGCGTCCTCGACCGTAGAGCCCTTGATCGTGGCCTGCCCGGTGACGTCCTTGGTGGAGCCGGATGTAGTGCGCTTGTCTGCGGGCAGGATTTCATCGATGGTGAAACCGGCAGAGGTGAAGTTGTAGGGCGAGCCCTTGACCACGTTCCACTCGCCTTCCAGATCTGTCGTGGCGGCCTGGGTCCTCTCGGCGTTGACCGGCTCAGTCTTGACTCCCCTGCCCATTACCAACGAGAACACCAGCGGCCCGAAGGCCAGCGCCGAGGAAGCGAGAATCAACACCACGAAGATGGTGATGACGAGCTTTCGGTTTCCCAACAACGATTTCATACGTCCTATCTCAATTCCTCGAGCTTGCGCGCGAGCGTGACCAGCTCGGCGCACAGTTCTTCTATCTCTTCTGGGCTGGCGCTTTCCGACGCCGCCGTTGCCACGTCCTGAGCGCAGCACCGCAACTCAAATAAGCCGTCCCGGAGGCGATCAGCCTTCTCTGGCGTCAAGATAACGGCATCCGCCGGGATCTGGGTTCCGGCGACGTTATTGCGCTGTTCGTAGGCGCGCTGCTTGCACGACGGCGAGCAAAACTTGCGCGGCCGGCCCCGGCCTCCCTGTGCGATCTCCTTGCCGCACCATTGGCAGGTGGCCGCAGCGTTACGCCGAGGCGAGCCATGCTGTCGGTCCTGTGTACCAATCACTCCACACACCTTAGCCCATAATCCTTGGGCTGGGAACAAAGCCCAAGCAGCATTCGTTATACTGGTGGAACTTTGGGTGATAAAGGTCGAACCCGATCCTGGACCCTCAATGCTTTAACACTGCTTGAAAAGGATGATGTTGCATGGCAGATCGCGTACTGCGCGGCAGCCGCATGGGCGCTGTGAGCTACGAAACCGACCGCGACCACGACTTGGCTCCGCGCCAGATGGTGAAGTACCGCACTGAGGACGGCGATATCTACGAGGTGCCTTTCGCTGACGACGCGGAAATCCCCGAGGAGTGGATGTGCAAGAACGGCAAGCTCGGCACCCTCGTCGAGGGCGAGGGCGTGGAGTCCAAGCCGGCGAAGCCGCCGCGTACCCACTGGGACATGCTGCGTGAGCGCCGTTCCATTGAGGAGCTGGATGAGCTTTTGACGGAGCGCATTGAGAACCTGCGCTCCCGCCGCCGGGCAGCTGCCCGCCTGCTCAAGGAGCAGAAGGAAGAAGAGGCCAAGGAGTCCTAAGCCGACACCGGCTGAAGAGCAAAAAAGGGGTGCTTGTCAGCACCCCTTTTGTCATGTCTTGGCTTCTTTCCTTGGCGGCTTCTCTACGCGCCACCGCTGCTGGAGAGCTCAGGCCACTGGAGGGCCAGCTCCGCTAGATAGATGGCCAGAGCAGGGCCTACTACCGCGAGGAAAAATAGGTAGCTGCCCCACTGGCCCGGCGCAAAGAACGGGAAGAGAATCATCAGCGCAGCCGGCAGAATAGCGAGCACCGTGCGCGGCAGGTGCGCAACCGCCCGGGTCATCGCTTGCGCGCAGCGCTGCGTAAACGACAGTCCGGGCCTGTCGAGGTGGAAGAACCATACGCTCACGCAGCCCAGGACAATGAGGCCGGAGATCAACGCCGCGCGGAGCACCAGACCCATGGACCCCAGATCGGCCTGGGCAATGACGGCAAATTCGTAGGCGGCGAGGCCCACGAGGAGAAGGCATAGGAGCCACCACGCGGTGTTGGGGGCTGGCCTGGTGAGGATGCGGCGTACGAACGCAGAGCCGCGGCGGGAGCCTTCCTCGCGCACCATCTCCCCTATCACCTCGTGAGCGGTTCGCAGGGACATGCCACCCGTGACGACGGGGAAACAGGTGATGACGAGCAAAACGTTGACGATCACGAGGTCGGCGAACAAGCTCAGGACGGCATAGAACTTGGACTCGGGCCCGAGGAATCGATTCATAGAGATCAAACCTAATAGAAGGGCCTCCCGGTGGAGTGAACCGGGAGGCCTATTTCGGGGGATGCGGCGAAGCGCTAGTGCACGCTAGCCCTTCACAGCACCTGCGGCGACACCTTCGATGATGTGCTTCTGCGTGGAGAAATAGAAGATGACGATCGGGATGATGGCGAGCACCAGCATGGCCATCATGGCGCCCATATCGCGGTTACCGTTGGAGCCAACGAAGGACTGGATGACCACCGGAATGGTTTTGTAGCGCGTGGACAAGCCAATGACCAGGTACGGCAGCAGGTAGTCGTTCCATACCCACATGGCGTTCAAGATAGCCACGGTCACTGCCGTGGGCTTGAGCATGGGCCACACCACCCGGAAGTAGTTCTGGATGGGGCCACAGCCGTCGATCATCGCGGCCTCTTCCACGTCGATGGGGATCGACTTCACGAAGCCGGCGAACATGAACACTGACAGTCCCGAGCCGAAGCCGAGGTACAGGACCACGATTCCGAGGGGGTTGTTGAGGTGAAGCATGTCCGCAATCTTCACCGTCGGGAACATCACCATCTGGAACGGGATGATCATGGAGACCACGAACAGGTAGTACAGCAGGTTGGTCCACCACGTCTTCACGCGGGTGATGTAGTACGCCGTCATGGCGGAGAAGAACACAATGACGATGACGGACAGGATGGTGATGACGAAGGACCACAGCGTGGCCTCCAGGAAGCCCTGCTTGGTCAAGCCCACCATGAAATTCTCGAATCCTACCCAGGTCTCCCCGATGGGCAGTGCAAACGGGTTGGAGGAGATGGCGAACTTCGACTTAAAGGAGTTGACGAGGATGAACAGGATGGGGCCCAGGAACACGATGGTGAAGAACACCAGGATGGCGTACACCACGAACTTGGCCCCGCCGGACATCCGGGTTTCGCTGTCAGACGGCAGCTGGTGGTCCTTGTGCTGGGAGGCAGGTAAGGCCTGCGTAGAGGTAGTCATGGCTTAGGCCTCGATTTCCTTGGAACGGGTGGCGCGCAGCTGGAAGTACGCGATGACGATCACGACGACGACGAAGATCACGGCCTTGGCCTGGCCCACGCCCTCGACGTTCATCCGGTTAAACAGCGTGTTGACGATGTTGAGCGCCACCATCTCAGTTTGGCCTGACGGCGCGCCATTGGTGAGCGCCAAGTTCTGGTCGAAGAGCTTGAAGGAGTTCGACAGTGTGAGGAACAAGCAGATAGTGATGGACGGCATGACCAAGGGGATGGTCACGTGGCGCAGCATTTCCCACTTGTTGACGCCGTCGAGCTCGGCGGCCTCGATGAGCTCCGGCGGGACGTTCTGCAGGCCCGCGATGTAGATAATCATCATGTAGCCAATGAGCTGCCAGTTGAGCAGCATGATGAGGCCGGCGTAACCGAATTTCCAGTCCGCACTAATCGTCGTGGAATAGTGCGAGAGCACAGCGTTGATCATCGTCTGCCAGGTGTAGCCCAGCACGATGCCGCCGATGAGGTTCGGCATGAAGAAGACCGTGCGGAAGAAGTTCGTGCCGCGCAGCTTGCGCGTGAGCATCCACGCCAGCAGGAACGCAATGACGTTGACGGTGATGACGGAAACGATGACGACGAGGACGGTGAAACCGAAGGCGGCGATAAAGCCCTCGCGCTCAGAGAAGGCCTTGGCGTAGTTGTCTAGGCCCACCCACTTGGCCTTGGTGATCGTGGTGAACTTCGTAAAGGAGAGAAAGAAACCTACAACGAACGGGACCAAGAAGGCAATCATGAATGCCAGCAGGGTGGGCAAGACGAATACTGGGAAGTACTTCTTCAGTGTTGCTTGCATGGTGGTGCGACCTTAGCTATTAGGTGTGTGGGAGCGCTTAGCCCCAGTTGGCTTCCTTCTCAGCGGTCCAGTTGTCCTTGAACTGGTTCACCACGTCCTCCCACTTCATGCTGCCAGAGGCGTACTGCGCCAGCGCCTGGCCAAAGTCATCCTTGAACTGCTGGGACGGGAAGTACTGGAAGTTCCACGGGTAGGTGGTGACATCCTTGTTGGCAATGGCATCCGCCACCTGCTTTGCAAGCGGGTCACTGGGGGTGTCCTCGGCGGTGTAGGAGTCGAAAGGAGCGATGAAGCCCAGGTCCTTAACCACGTGCTCCTTGCCGGCCTCAGAGGTAAACAGCCAATCCACGAAGTCCTTCGTTGCCTGCTGGTCCGCCTCCGAAGCCTCGGCGTTCACGCCCAGGTAGTTCTCAGTACCGACGTTGAGGCCGAACTTCTCCTCGTCCGGCAGACCCATGTACATCGGCATGAACTTGATCTTGTCTTCCTTGACCACGTTGCCGGAGGTCTCCGAAATCTGGGACCATGCCCAGTTACCGTTCTGCACCATAGCAGCCTTGCCCTGGGCAAACTCTGCCATGGAATCAGATACCGTCTTGGACGGGGCCAGGGACTTCTCCACCGTGGAGTTGTCCAGGTAGAGATCGAAGAGGTTCTTGAACTCCTTGTTGTGGGAGAACTCAATCTCGTTGGTGTCCTCAACACCCTTGTCCTGGAACTCCTGCCAGATAGGAGCGTTTGCCAGGTGGGTCTGCCAGCGCCAATCCTCACCGGAAGTCAGCGAGGTGGAGGCGAAGGCACCCTCGATGCCCAGCTCGTCCTTCTTGGACTGCATGTCCTCTGCTACTTCCTTGAGCTTCTGGTAGCTGGTGATTTCGTCCGTGGACTTGATCTTGGCCCCGGAGGTGGCGATGTACTTGTCAAAGATCTCGTCGTTGTAGATGAGGCCGAAACCTTCGACGGCAAACGGCACGCCGCGCAGCTCCCCGTCCTCGGTGGTCAGCGGCGGCACGTCATCCGTGAGCTGTTTTGCCACTTCGGTATCAGACATATCCGCCATGTAGTCCTGCCAGGTGATGAACCCGGCGGGGCCGTTGACCTGGAACAGCGTGGGGGCTTCGTCCTTGCCAATCTCCGCCTTGAGCGTTTGCTCGTAGGAGCCGGAGGCGGCGGTGACCACCTTGACGTCCACACCAGTCTCCTCGGTGTAGGCCTTCGCAATCTCCTGGTAGGCGGCATCCTGCTCCGGCTTGAAGTTGAGGAAGTAGACGTTTCCTACATCGTCCGAATCGGAGGAGCATGCTACCAGGCTGGTAGCGGCGAGGAGAGATGCCATCGAAATGGAGGCAATGCGAGTGAGACGCTTCATGATGAGCTCACCTTTCTAAGTGAGAAATCGGCACGGAGGCCAATGCTATGAACTGGTTGACCTGTTCTTCAGTTTAGTGATGTGGTGAACATCAACAAAGTTTATGGGAGTCAAATCGCCCGTTTGTGAGCATATGCATATCCGGACAAGAAAAAATGCCCCAATAATGGGGCATTCGGGCAGATACTGCACATATCGGACTGTGAAAACCATGTGCTTGCCCCCGCTTGTGTTGAGTTCACACGCGGGCGGGGACCCGCACCTGGTTATGAGAGGTTTTCCTGAGGGTGTGGGGCATGCAGGAGGCGGGCCTCGTAGCGACGGCTGGGCAGGACAGTCGCCACGTAGGACTCGGTGGCCTCCGGGAGTGAGACGGCCTCTCCCCTCTCCTGCGAGAGATACCAGCGGTGGTCCGTGATCTCGTGGAAGATCTGTGCCGGTTCCAACTTGCCCATCATCTCGCTAGGCACGGCGGCGAGGGTCGGCTCATACTCCTGGGTCATCCAGCGGTGCGCTGCCTGAGTAAGGCCCACGTGCGCCGCACACTCCACTGCCTGATAAGCCTGAATGGAGCTGAGAAGGCGCTGCGCTTGGTGTTCTTCCACGCTGAGGCCGGTGAGACTGAGTAGCTCCGCGCGGTAGTGGCCGGGGTCCACCACAACCGGACGGATGCGCACCGTCTGCTTCGCGGCATCCTTGGTGACCTTGAGCTCGCCCACGTCGAAGCCCAGGCGGTTCAGCCGGTCGATGCGCTCGGACACGCGCCAGTACTCGCTGGCGTCCACCGCCTCCTCTGCGGTGAGCTCGTCCCACAGTTCCAGATACGAGCTCTCCACGAGGCTGCCTAGCGCAATGACGTCGATGCTCGCGTCCAAATGCTCGCCGGCCTGAAGATCCATGAGCTCGCCGATGATGTTGACGCGGGCAATGTCGACGTCGTAAAGCCGGCGTGATTCTGAGAGGTTCGGCTGGAACTCCCCCGTCTCGGCGTCGACCAGGTAGGCCGAGTAGGTGTCCGCATCGCGCCGGAAGAGGGTGTTCGACAGTGATACGTCTCCCCAGTAAAAGTTGAGAAGGTGCATCCGTACAAGCAGCACCGACAGCGCGCGGATGAGCTTCTTCGCCTCTTCAATGGTGAGGTCCCGGGAGAAGATCTCGCGATACGGCAACGAGAACTCCAGGTGCTCGGTCACCAGTGCCGCGGTAAGCTCGCCGTAGCTTTCTATGGCGGGATGGCGCCCAGTGATGACGGCGACTGGACGCACACTAGGAGCGCCGAGGCGCTGTAGCTCACGCAGCATCTTGTATTCGTGGTGGGCGGTGCGCACACCAATCTACTTGACCGCGACGATGCCACGGTTGATCCCCACAAAACGCACGATGTGCCGAGAAATGCCCCTGGGCAGGGCTGCGATGAGTTCATCGGGCCAATGCTCCAGGGGCGTATCCCACGGCAACGCCAGCAACGCTGACGCGTACGTTGAGGAGGTAATACTCATTGACTCTTTCATGGTGAGCCGTTCTCCTCCTCGGTAGTGTTTAGGGCAGACGCTGGCCAGTCGACGCCGAGAAGTTATGCTGGCCGCCCTCGGCGATACGAGCGTGGAAGACGCTGCCCGGTGCTGGCGCCGTGTTCGGAGCCGCGCGGACGACGATCTGGCCATCCTCCGGCACGTCCTCTGCGGCGGATCCCAGATCGCCGTCACCGACGAGCTTGCCGTATAGGAAGGAATCGGAGCCCAGCTCCTCGACAAAGTCCAGCTTGATCGGGATCGAGTGCTCGGTGGACTCGCCTTCAGGGATGACCTGCAGGGCCTCCGGGCGGAAACCAATGGTGATGCGGCCGTTGTCCTCCGGGGCCATGGCCTCGATGGTCTCGCGAGAGAGCTTGATGCGGGCATCGCCGGAATGAGCGACGTCGCCGTCAACGGTAAAGGTGCCCAGGTTCATGGCCGGGGAGCCGATGAAGCCGGCGACGAAGACGTTGGCGGGGTTGTCGTACAGCTCGCGCGGGGCGCCCACCTGCTGCAGGTAGCCGTCCTTGAGCACGGCGATACGGTCACCCATGGTCAAGGCCTCGGTCTGGTCGTGGGTGACGTACACGGTGGTCACCCCGAGCTTGCGCTGGAGGGCGGCGATCTGCGTACGGGTCTGGACACGCAGCTTCGCATCCAGGTTAGACAGCGGCTCGTCCATGAGGAAGACCTGCGGGTTACGCACGATGGCCCGGCCCATGGCCACGCGCTGACGCTGGCCGCCGGAGAGTGCTTTCGGCTTGCGCTCTAGGTACTCCGTCAGCCCCAAAGTGGCTGCGGCCTCGTCGACGCGCTGGTTGATCTCTTCCTGGGACTTGCCGGCAATCTTCAGGGCAAAGCCCATGTTCTCGCGCACGGTCATGTGCGGGTAGAGCGCGTAGTTCTGGAAGACCATGGCGATGTCGCGGTCGCGCGGGGCGACGTGGGTGACGTCCTTGTCGCCGATGTAGATAGCGCCGTCGGTGACGTTTTCCAGGCCAGCGAGCATGCGCAACGTGGTGGACTTACCGCAGCCGGAGGGGCCGACGAGCACCAGGAACTCGCCGTCGGCGATGTCCAGGTTGAACTTCTTCACCGTGGGCTCTGCGGCCCCTGGGTAGGTCAGGGTTGCGTCTTTGAATGTAACGGTTGCCATTGCGGTAACTCCTCCATCGGCAGGTACGTGCCGAACGATCCGTAGTGTGAGAATCCGTGAAACACATCACGTTGCACCGGTTCAGTGCCACCTACAACACTAGCACCGCAACTGGTTATTACCGCAACGGCCCGACCACCTTGTGACAAGGAAGTCGGGGCGCAGAGGAACTGGAGCCTTAGCGCTTGAATGCGTGCTTAGCCAGGGAGGTCATCTCCTCGACGAAGCCAATCACCTCGGACTTTGCCTTAGAAGCCTTAGAACCCAGCTCCATGTCCTTGACGGTGCGGCTGGCCAGGGTGGAGATCTCACTGGTGAGATCGGTCAGCTGCTCCGAGCGGTGCGCGACGCCCCACTTGGTGACCTCAAGGAGAGAATCCTTGACAAAGGAGCCGTCCAGCTTGGACTCGCCCAGCTCGCGCTCGGTGAAGGTAATCGGTACCTCGCGCACGTCGAATCCATCCTTGATGGCGCGGAAAGCCACATCCACCTGGAAGATGTAGCCGGCCTTGGACAGCTCGCCGAAGTCGAGGTGCTCCAGCAGCTCGCGGCGGAAGGCGCGGTAGCCCGCGGTCATGTCGTTGATGCCGGCGCCCAGGGCGACCGAGATGTACTTGTTGCCCAGACGGGACAGCAGCTCGCGGTTGGCGGGCCAGTTAACGGTCTCGCCGCCCGGCACGTAGCGGGAACCGATGACGAGGTCTGCCCCCTTGTCAATTTCCTGGAGGAGCAGGTGCAGCTGCTCCGGGGCGTGGGAGCCGTCCGCATCCATCTCGCACAGGACCTGGTAGTCCTGCTCCAGGCCCCACTCGAAGCCCGCGATGTAGGCGCCCAGCAGGCCGCCCTTGCCCTCACGGTGCAGGACGTGGAGGTGGTCATCCGCAGCCGCCAGCTGGTCTGCGGCCTCACCGGTGCCGTCCGGGGAGTTATCGTCCACGATGAGAATGTGGACCTCCGGGGTGGCTTCGCGCACGCGGCCGGTAATCAACGGCAGGTTCTCAATCTCGTTGTAGGTGGGGATGATGACCAGGGTGGATTCGTGGGTCGAGCTCACTTGTTCCTTGCTCCTTTAGATTTCTTTTCTGGGCGTGGTGCCGCGTCCCACGCGGGTGGAATAGACCGCCAGCAGCGCGCAGACCGTTCCAATGATAACCATGAGCCATTGCAGGAGCGAACCATAACGCACCGCTAGGGTGCGGTTTTCTCGCAATGGAAGCTCCTCTTCCAGATAAGCCGGCTCGAAAATACCGCTTGACTGGCTCACGCTGCCATCTGGGTGCACGATGGCGGAGACCCCGGAGGTGGCCGCCACCACGACCGCGCGGTCCGTCTCAAGTGCGCGCAGGCGGCTCATCGCCAACTGCTGGTAGGTCATGTCGGAGTCACTGAAGGTGGCGTTGTTGGTCGGCGTAGACAGGATCTGTGCGCCGTGGTCGACGGCGCTGCGGAAGGCCTGATCGAAGCTCACCTCGTAGCACGTCGCGATGCCCACGGGGATCCCCGCCATGTCTACGACTCCAGTGCCGTCTCCCGCCTTCATGTCCCCTGCTAGATCCACCAAGTCAGTGAACCTCTTAAAGAAGTCACGCAACGGCATCGTCTCTCCGAAGGGCTGGAGGTACTTCTTATAGTGGTGTTCACCCACGGAGCCATCGGGATTGAATACCTGCATGGTGTTTCGTGCCCCGACGTCGTCGACAGTCAGCGTGCCGACCAGGACGGGGGCATCGATGGCGGCCGCGGCGGAGTTGATAAGCTCCCGCGCGTCCGGATTCCGGAAGGGATTGATATCGGAGGAGTTTTCCGGCCAGATAACGATGTCGGGGCGAGACCCAGCGCGGGCGGCCTCCTCGGTCACGCGGACGTGATTGTCCAACACCGCGCGGCGCTGGGCAGCAAAGTCCAGGCCAAGGCGCGGAACGTTGCCCTGCACGGCGGCGATGTCGACGGTGTCCACGGTGGCGCCGGGCTTGTTAACGACTGCGCCGGCTAACAACCCACCCACCAGCGGCACCGCGATAAATCCGCACGCCAACCGCGGTGCGTGCGCTAGACCGACGAGGCCGGCGGCAGCGCACACCACCGCACACGTAATAAGCGCTGGACCGCCCCACGGCGCGAGGTTGGCCAAGGGGCCTTCTATTTGGCCCCACGCCAGGCGCACCCAGGAAAAACCGCCGAAAGGCACCGAGGAGCGCAGCATCTCGACTGCGACATAGAAGAAGGGGAAGGCCGCGAATCCGTGGCGCCGGCGCAACAGCGCCGCCCCGCCGATGCCCAGCAGGATGCTGTAGAGGGACAAGAACAAAGCCAGCGCAATGTAGGGCGCGTTGCCCACCAACTCCCCGATCCACGGCAGAGTAAGCAGGTACAGCACGGCGCTGTGCACGACGGCTACGAGCGCGCCCGTGCGCAGGCGTGGGGCCTTTCCCCGCCATGGGGAAAGCGCTGCCACCAGAATGGCAATGCCGATGATGCCGGCGGCCCACCAGCCGCGCGGTTCCACGGCCAGATACGTAATAGCGCCGGAGGCCGCGGCCAGGACTGTACGGAAAAGAAACTCCAGCACTACTTGGTGCCGTCCCCGAAGTCTTCCGGCTTCACGTGCTCGGTCCAGTCCCGCAACTCGTCCTCATCGATGACCTCGTGGGACTGCCCAGCGGTTCCTGCGCCCGGGCCGGCTGTGGCTGCGCCGAAGGAGCCGTAGGAATCACGGTGTTGTGCCATGGGGGATGCCTCGTAGACGCGCACGCCCATGTTCTCGATCTTCTTAAACATGGAGGCTGCCAGCACCGAACGGATGACTGAGCGAGTCGGTGCGAAAATGAGCAGCGCGCCCATGATGGTGGACACGAAGCCAGGCAGGGACAAAAGCAGGCCACCCACCATGGTCAGGCCCACGTTTCCGGCAGTCTTGCCCGGGGTTGGATCCTCCATAACGTAGGCGCCGTCACCGGATGTGCGGATGCGGCTGGACATCATGCGGCGCACTTCCCAGCTGGCGATGGACATGCCGAACAGCATGGTGAGCGCGAGCGCCAGGAGCGCCCAGAGGACGCCGATCCACTGAGCTACGGCCCAAAAGGCCAGTGATTCCAAGAGGATGTATGCGATGAACAGAACAAACGGCATGCCGCCTACCCTACTTGCCTCACCTGGCAGTTCGCTGAAGACCCGCCTCGGGGAGATAAACTGGCTCACCATGACTGATAGCCTGCACTTTTATCCGGACGGCGGCATGGTGGAACCACACCAATGGGTAGCCCTGGGCAAGGCGGCGCGCGCCGGTGCCGACGGCAACGTGTACCTGGAGCAGCACAGCGTCATTAGCGTGCGCGGCGTGTACGACGTGGAAGCCTTCGCCGACATCGAACTCCCCGACTCCCCCGGCGATACTCCGACTACTCATCGTTTTGAGGAGCCACCCATCGGGTGGCTGACCCAGCACACCGAGCCAGGCCGCGTGGACTTGGGTGCGGGCCTTCATCGTGGTGTGTTGCCGGGTGAGCACGCCGAGCTCATCGGCCAGCTTGGCGCTGCCATTTCTGTGACCGAGTGGCGTGGCGTGGTCATCCACGACCTTGCGGAGGGTGACGCCGACGTGGTCTTGCGGGTACTGGCTCCCCGCGGCTTCATCTTCGACGCAAACTCGGCCTTCCTCAACGACTAGCCCGGACTAGCGGGGACTAGCGCGGCATGTGACGCCACACCGGGCGCGGAACCAGTCGCATTACCCACGCCAGCGCCTGCAGCGGGCGGGGAATCCAGAGGGTGCGGGAGCCCGTACCCTTCTCGATTGCCGCGCTCACGGCAGCGGCAACTACGTCCGGGGTGACCGAAAGCGGCGCGGGCTTCATCCCCGTGGTCATCGAGCCGATGACAAAGCCGGGGCGCGCCGTGATCAGTGAGAGCGGGCCGCCGTGCAGGCGGTCGGCCAATCCCTGGCAAAAAGCGTCCAGCCCGGCCTTGGTGGAACCGTAAACATAGTTCGCGCGGCGTGCGCGCCATCCGGCAATCGAGGAAAAGGCAACGATGTGGCCCTCGCGCATGACGCTGGCCAGCACCGTGAGCATGGAGACCTGCGCGGCGTAGTCGATGAGGGCGATATCAAAGGCATGCGCTTCGTCGTGTTCGGCGCGCTCCTGTTCCCCCAGGATGCCGAAGGCCACCACGGCCGTGGTGATGTCAGTGCCCGCGAGCTTAGCGGCGCGCTCCACCACTACGCGGTGGGAAGCCACATCGGCAGCATCGAAGGACATCGTGTGCACCGACTCCGCCCCCGCACGCATCAGCTGTGCCGAAAGTTTTTCCATGCCATTGCCTCCGCGCGCTGCGAGCACCACCGGCCGGCCCGCGCACTGGCGCAGCGCCAGCTCACCACCGATGTCGCTGCGTCCGCCCAGAATAAGAAGCGCACCCACTAGCGCACCTCCCGCGGCGCGCAGTTCAGGGACTCACTGTCCGTAGCAGTGATCACCATAATGTCCTCCAAGCGCATACCCCATTTTCCGGGAACGTAGATGCCCGGTTCGATGGAAAAGCACATCGACTCAGCAAGCTCAAGCTCGTTGCCTTCCATGATGAAGGGCTCCTCATGCGTCGACAAACCAATGCCATGCCCGGTGCGGTGCGTGTAGTACTCTCCCCACCCAGCCTCAGCAATGACGCGGCGGGTGGCGCGGTCCACCGCCTGGGCGCTAGCACCTGGTCGTGCGGCCGCACGGCCTGCAGCCTGCGCCTCCTGTAGCACCGCCCAGGCCGCTTGGAAGTCCTGCGGGGCTGTCGCAATGTCCCCGCCCACGACGTAGGTGCGGGTGCAGTCGGAGTGATAGCCGGAATCCAGCGTGCCGCCGATGTCAACCACCACCGGCTCACCTTCTGCCAGCCTGCGGTCGCCGTAGTCGTAGTGCGGGTTCGCCCCGTTCGGTCCGGAGCCGACGATGATGAAGTCCACTGCCTGGTGCTCGCGCAGGATCAGCTCGCGGAGCTGGGCCGCTACCTCCGCTTCAGTGCGCCCGGGCTGTAGGAGATCCGGAACCTGCGCGTGTACCGCGTCGATGGCGTGGGCGGCACGCAGCAGCTGTTCCACCTCCTCCGGATCCTTGCGCGTGAACAGCTCCGCCAAAGCTTCTGTCGCCAGCACGCAGCGCGCCTGCGGCAGTGCAGCCTGGAAGCGCAGGACGTGATCCGCGGTCAGGGAGCTCCCCAGCGCCACCGTGGCGGGGTTCAGCCCATACAGGGCCAGCGCATACGGATCCTGACCGTCACTCCATCCGCGCACCGTGGCAGGAACGCCCGCGAGGGAGTCCTGATCAGTCATAGGAGCCACAATGACGGGTTCTCCCTCCGGCCGCAGGACCAGGCACGTCAGGCGCTCATGGGAGCTGACCCATGAACCTGTCAGGTATGCGAACTCCGGCCCGGTGCCAATGAAAGCGGCATCGATGCCGCGTTGCGCCAGTACTGCCTGGGCTCGCTGGAGGCGGGAAGTGAACACACCGTTATCAGTCATGTGCTCCAGCCTATCCTTCCCAGCCGGCCTATAGGATAGGGCGCAATGATTTCTCACCCGTCCACCGTTACGATCCGCACGCGCGAGGCGTACTGCTCGGGCGTGCTTGTCGACGTCTCCCTGCGCCCCCGCCTTAACCACCGCACCCGCCTCGTGCTCACCTGCGCCCACTTCTTCCGCCCCGGGCTCGTCCCCGGTGACAGCTACAAGGTCCGCGGCGGGTTCAACCGGCGGATTCAGGCGGTGCGCACCATCGACGGCACCGACATGGCTATCTGCGCGCTGGATAGACCTGCCCCGCCCCGGGATCTCCCCGGCCTATCCGAGTCCTTTCCCCACTTCCGGCAGCCAGTTGTCACGTGGGGTTTTGGCGGCAAGGCAGCCCGGGCGCAACGCCGACGCGGCCACTTTCTCGCACCGCTGTGGCGCACGTGGTCCGCAGATTCTGCGGACCACCGTCTCCCCCGCCGGCTTCCTCTTCAACGCGGAGCCTGCGCTCAAGGGTGACTCCGGCGGGCCGGCCTTCGTGGGCGAGGAGGTTGTGGGAACGCAGTCCCTCATCCTCGACCCCTTCGGGGCGAATCTGCACGTGGCCACGATTTCGCTTGCTGCCCCTCACCGCGCAGCGATCGCCGCGGCGGCGAGCGCGCTCCTCAAGAGCGCTTAGGCACCAATGGCGACGACACCGCGCTGGATGGCGTCAATGGCGCGCCGGGCATTGCGGCGAATCTCCTCCTCGTAGCCGGTCTTGGCCACCTGCTGCAGGAGGTCCACCACCTGACGGCACCAGCGGACGAAGTCACCGGGCGTGAGCTCAGCGCCGGCCTCGTTGGCCGCGCCCATGCAATACGCCAGCGGTGCCCCGGCCGTCCACTGGTGGATAGCCAGGGCGAACGCGGGTTCTGGTTCCCGGGTCTGCGGCAGGCGCTGGCGCTTTTCGTCTGCGACGAGTTCCGCGTAAATGCGCCAGGTGTCCTCCATGGCATCGGCCATGGGATCCGTCGCCGCGACTGGCTCGCCGCGGGTGGCCTTGCGGTTCTCAAAGACACACAGGGAGGCCACGCCGGCCAGCTCCGCCGGGTCGAGGTTATTCCAGATGCCGCGCTTGAGACACTGTGCCACGAGCAAATCGGATTCGGAGTGAATCTGCGCCAAACGCTCGCCCTCGTCGGTGATGACGGGCTCGCGGTCGGCCCCGTAGCCTTCAAACTCCACGTAGTCCATCTCCGAGAGCAGATCGACGATGCGCTCAAAGGTGCGGCCCAAGGTATCGGTGGCCCGCTCAATCTTGGCCTGCAGCTTCTCCAGGTCGCGCTCGCGGCGCGCTAGCTTCTGGGCTACCCCGGCCAGCTGCTCGCGGTCGGTCGCCGGCCAGCGGTGGACCGGGTGTGCTCGCAGTTCATCGCGCAACTGGCCCACTTTGTGGTTGGGGCGATTGCGCGGGGTAGAGCGCATCTTCTTCGGCCGCGAGTAATGATCCCGCTTGAAGGTGTCCTGGACGTATTTCACGTGGCGGCGCGGGCTCTTTTGTACCGCGCGCGGCAGCTTCATCCGTCCCACCGAGATCGGCGGATTCTCAATTCCAGCGGCATCAATGCGCCCGGACCACCCTGATTCCGTGGTCACCCACGGGCGCGGATCCGCAGTCTGGTTGGCGGGGGTAATAACCACCGCCAGCGTTGGCTTCTTCTTCGTGGCGATGGCGATGACCTCGCCCACCTGCAACCGGGCCAGGACTGCAGCGACCTCCTTGCGGCGCTCGTCCTTCTTGGCTGCGTGGGCGGCCTTTTCTTCGTCGGTCAGCGCGCGGCGCAGCCGCACATAGTCCATGAGGACATCGGCCGCGTCTTCATCGTCGGTGGTGGGCGGGGCCAGGTGGCCCAGGGCATCCTCCAGCTGCGCGCGCAGTTCCTTGACGCGGTGCTCCGCGCGCTCGATCTCGCGGGTCTCCTCCACCACGGATCCATCCGCCTGGAACTGAGCAAAGGACTTCTCCAGCAGGCGCAGGGACTCCTCGAAGCCGAGCATGCCCAGCAGGTTGATGGCCATGTTGTAGCCGGGCTCAAACGTGGAGATGAGTGGGTAGGTACGGGTAGACGCCAGGCCCGCGACGGCCTGCGGGTCCATCGCCGGTGCCCACTGCACCACCGCGTTGCCCAGCGTGTCGATGCCACGCCGGCCGGCGCGGCCGGTGAGCTGTGTGTACTGGCCCGGGGTGAGGTCTACGTGCGCTTCGCCGTTGAACTTCACAAGCTTCTCCAGCACCACGGTGCGCGCCGGCATGTTGATGCCCAGAGCCAGGGTCTCGGTGGCGAAGACCGCGCGCACCAGGCCCTTGACAAAGAGCTCCTCCACGATGTGGCGGAAGGCGGGCAACATGCCCGCATGGTGGGCGGCAAAGCCCCGGGAGAGGGCTTCGCGCCAGCGCTTGAAGTCGAGCACCTGGAGGTCTTCCTCCGGGATTCCCTCCACGCCTTTGTCCACGATCGCCTTGATCTCCGCAGCCTCCTCCTGGGAGGTGAGCACCATGCGCGAGCGCAGGCACTGGTAGAGCGCGCCATCGCACCCAGCGCGGGAGAAGATGAAGGTAATTGCCGGGAGCATGTTCATGGCCTGCAGCTCCTTGAGCACCTCCGGCCGGCCCAGCGGGCGGTAGCGGTCCTGGGCGCGCGGCGCACCACTGCGCTTGTCAGATCTTTCGGCCTTGTCCCTTCCCCGGCCGCCGCCCTTGTGGCGAGCGCGGGCGCGGAAGCTGGCGCGTCCATCCGCCCGGGTCGCGTCCTCGGCGCCGGACTCCAGCCGGTGGATGCGGCGCTGCAGCTCCGCGTTGACCTGTCCGCCGGAATCCGGCTCGAAAAGCGGGTAAATCTTGCGGCCCACCATCATCCACTGGTCCAGTGGGACGGGCCGATTCTCGGAGACGATGACGGTGGTATCGCCGCGCACGGCGCTCAACCAGCGGCCGAATTCCTCGGAATTGGACACCGTGGCGGAGAGCCCAATGATGGAGACGTGTTCGTCCAAGTTGAGGATGACCTCCTCCCACACCGCGCCGCGAGAGGCATCCGCGAGGAAGTGGATCTCATCCATGACCACGTGGGTGAGGCGCTCGAGCGCACCGGAGCTGGCGTAGATCATGTTGCGCAGCACCTCCGTGGTCATCACGAGGATGTCCGCAGAGGAGTTGATGGACACGTCACCGGTGAGGAGGCCTACAGCGTCCTCACCGTGGGCCTCCACTAGGTCGTGGTACTTCTGGTTGCTCAGCGCCTTGATCGGCGTGGTGTAGAAGCAGCGGGTCCCCTGACTCAGCGCGAGGGATACTGCAAACTCGCCCACGATTGTCTTGCCGGCGCCCGTCGGTGCGCAGACCAGCACGCCGTGGCCCGCCTCGACGGCGCGGCACCCCTCCAGCTGGAAGTCATCGAGGGAGTACGGCAGGGTGCTGGTGAACTCGTCAAGATGCGTCAAGGTCATAAGCTCCCAGGGTACCCGGCCAGACTTGTCCCGTGGCGGGTGGGATATGGCCTGCTAGAGGACGTCGTCGAAGAAACCACCCTGTGGGGGCGCGGAGTGGGTGCTGGGCTGGGCAGTCGGGGTCTGGCTCGGCTGCGGCGTCGGACCACCGACCGGAGTACTGGAGGAACGCACGCTCGACGGCGCCGGGATGGTGCTCGGCGCACTGATTCCTCCCGGTCCCTCTCCCAGCGGTGAAGCTTCTTCGTCGTCGAGGTCCATCCACTCAGGCTTGTGGAGTCCCCGGCGCTTGTCGTTGATGCGGCAGAACTGGAAGGCTGCCTCCACCAGAACTATGAGAGCGATCGAAAGCAACAGCATGGAGAAGGGATCCTGTCCCGGGGTCACCGCGGCGGCGAAGATCATGATGGCCACGATGATGATGCGGCGCTTGTCCTTCACGTGCTCGTACTCAAGGACTCCCAGCATGTTAAGGGAGACAATGAGGAGCGGGATCTCAAAGCTCACGCCGAAGATGAGCAGCAGCGCAAGCACATAGAAGAAGTAGCGTTCACCCGTGAGCGCGGCGGTCTGGAACTCGGTGCCCATGCCGACAAGGAACTCTAGCCCGACCGACAGGATGAAGTACGCGAGCACAGCACCGAGCACGAACAGCGCCACGGCGGTGGTCACGAAGAGGAAGGTAAAACGGCGCTCGTTTTTGTGCAGGCCAGGCACGATGAAGGCCCACACTTGATAGAGCCAGACCGGCGAGGACAACACAGCACCTGCCAGCGCGCCCACCTTGAGACGCAGCAGGAGCATCTCGAACGGGCTGGTGGCCAGTAGGCGGCACTCGCCGTCGTTGCTAAAGGAAAGACGTTGCTCTGGCGGCAGCGAACAGTAGGGACCGCGCAGGATTTCACCCAGCGGGGACATGCCAAACGGGGCGTACTGGTACCAGGCGAAGCCCACGATGGTGCCGACGACCAAGGCCAAGAGTGAGATGATAATGCGCTTGCGCAGCTCCTTGAGGTGCTCCACAAGTGTCATCTCCCCCGTGGGGTTCTTCGGTTTACGCCGCAGCTTCGACGCCCATTTCTGTGACCGCGCGCCCGTGGTGGTCCCGCCCTTCACTGTGTCTCCCGACTAGTGGTTGTAGATGTACTTCTGGTCCTACTGCTGATTCCGGGTACCGTCTACCGGGTTGGTACGCGGCTGCATCTCGGGGCTGTTCCAGAACTCCTCATCAGTCTGCTTGGACTGGGCGATCTGCCCCTGTTGCTTCGGCGTGTTGTTCTCGTCCTTCATCTCGTTGACCTCGGACTTGAAGATGCGCATGGAACGGCCCAGGGAGCGGGCGAGCTCCGGCAGCTTACGCGCACCGAAGAGCAAAACGATGACGAGGACGAGGATGCCGATTTCCAAAGGTCCCACGCTCATGGGTATGCCTCTTTCTAGCTTGGGTTCGTAAATTCTAGAGCAACCGTGCCGCAGAGATAGCGCGTGTCGTGCGCTCAACGGCTTACGTGTCTGGCAGTTGAGTATAGCCGCTGAGTGCTCGCTCGCGATGTTCCGCAATGACCTTCACAAGCTTCTTCGGGCCGACGACCCGCAACCTATCAGCTTGGCCCAGCGCGAAGCGGCTGAACCAGGACTCCGATCCCACCGGCATCGTTGCAGCTATTAGGCCATTTCCCAGATCCTTGCCCAGGCGGATGTCGTACTGCTCAGCCAGCCACGTGAATTCTTGGTGAATCTCTAGGCGCGCCATGCCGGTGTGATCCAGACCAAACGGAGCATCGGGGTCAAAATCCAGCTCCCGCAGGTGCGGAGAGGCCGGTGTATCCAGCACCTGCACGTCGCGCATGCGGTCAAGCCGGAAGGTGCGGTGCTCCCCCTTACCCGTCTTTCCGGCGTGAGCATCCCAGGCCACGAGGTAGGGCTCGCCGTCCACGATGAAGATGCGGGCCGGGTCCACGGTGCGCTCGGTCTCCCGGTTAGAGGACCTACTCCAGTAGGTGAAGTGCACCTGCACGCGGCGGTCCACGGCCTGGGCCAAAGCTGCTTGCACGTCGGATTCCTCCGGGTCCGTGGTGGCCAGGGAGTCGTAGATGGCGGCGGTTTTAACGTCCATGATGTCGCGCAACTTCGCCGCTGCCGATTGCACGGCGGCGGTGTCCACCAGACCCGGCATGGCTTCCAGGGACTCCAGCGTGAGCAACAAAGCGCCGGCCTCCGTCGGGGTCAAGCGCAGAGCCTGGGTCAGCCCCTGGTCGTTGTAGATCTCAATGCCGTCGCGGTAGCTAAAGCTTAAGTCGATGAGATCCTCGGTGTTTCTGCCCACGCCGGAACAAAACAGCCGGTCGACGGCATCCTTGAGCTCCGGCGGCGTCATGCCCAGGTCTTCCGCGGCCTCCATCGGGGTCAGCCCCGGGTGGTTGCGCAGGTACGGCAGCAGGTTGAGGGAGCGAACCAATGCCTGCAGCTTGCGAGAGTGATCAGCCACGAACATCCACCTCCACTTCCTCCGTGTTAGCTGGGGCCACTGGGTTCACCGGGTCCCCTGCGGCACGCAGGAGCCTAACGACGTCCCGCCGCATCTCTTCCGGCTCCTCCACAACGACCTCCGGCGCGTAGCCCGCAGCGGTGCGCACGAGCCAATCGCGGCGTACTCCGCGCAGCTCGAGGCGACCGTCGGCGCGGCGCGATCCGGCGTCGACAAGCTCCTTGGCTTGACCCTCGGGGACTGTGAGGACAGCGTCGACAGTGTCGCCGCGCTGCAGTGCTTCCTCCACGAGCTGCTGCAGCGGCATGGTGGGCTCGGTGTGGGTGGCCTCCTGGCGTGAGCGCTTGAGGTTGCTCAAGCGCGTGGCGCGGAAAGCGCGCGGCGCTTCGCGATCGGCATCCCAGCCCACCAGATAGACGCGGTCGTGGTGCGAAACCAAGCCCCACGGATCCATCACGCGGCGCACCGGCTCTGCCGCGGGCGTGGCGAAGTAGTCAAAGGTGACGCGCAATCCCGCGCGGACGGCGGTGATCACGCCGGTAACCAGCTCCGGGCTTAGCCGCGTGATGTCGTTGACCGCCGTGTATACCGGCGCATCCGTCAGATCCCGGGAGGCGCCCGAGGCCGCAATCTTGGTCCAGGCGGACAGTGAGAAGTCGCTCAAGCCGCCCGGCTTGCCAATGCCCCCGGCCACACCGAGCACCATCGCTTCCTCCGGGGTGAAGTCGATAGCGGGCAGCTGGTACTCCTCCGGGTTCAGCCGGTAGAGCGGGCCTTCCTCGCCGCCAGTATGCACCACGGGAACCCCCGCGCGCTGCAGGGTCACGATGTCGCGAGAGAGCTGCTTGGCAAAGGCCTCGTCGGTCTTGTCCTGGTAGCCCTCAACGTGGCTGCGAATCCACGCCGCGCTCCTGTCGGGCACCCCGCCCTGGTGGGCGGCGCCGTGCAGGGCGAAGGTGAGATTGGTGAGCCGTTCAACTGCCGCATCCCGGGTGGGTGTGGCCATAGCACGCTCCTTTGAGGTGGGAGAATGCGACCTTAGTGGCCGCTGTGAGACTGCATGTAGTCTAACAACCCGCCCAAGCGCGGGTCATCGGACACGAAGGGATCGGAGAACTCCTCCGTCATCGGCTCCGGCCGGTTGACCTTGAGACGAGTCCAGTCCACCGTCACGGCTGCGTCGAGCTCGCGCGCGGTGGCCAGGAATTCGCCGCGTAGCTTCGCGCGTGTGGTCTGGGGTGGGGTATCGACGCAGCGGGCGATGGAATCATCCTCCAACCAGCGCGCCACCATGCCGCGCTGGGCCAGCACGCTGTAGAGCCCGCGGCCCGGGCGGATGTCGTGGTAGGTCAGATCTATCTGGGCGAGCTTGGGGTGAGACCACTCCCCTCCCAGCGCGGCGCGGTAGCGCTCGAGGAGTCCGCGTTTGATGACCCAGTCGATTTCCCGGTCTACCCCGGAGAAATCCTGCGTATCGATGGCGCCCAGCGTGCGCTTCCACAGGTCCACGACACGCGCCATCTCCGCCGTGGGGGTTCCGGCGTCCTCACGGTGCTCGAGCCAGCGCTCGGCGGCGCCGCACAGCGCCTGCTGAAGCTCCAGGGCGGTAACGCTCCCGCCGCCGTCGAGCGGCAGCACAGTAAGCCCCGTCGGGTCCTGGGCAATAGCCCGGATGTGGTGAATCGGATCGAGTACCGGGAAAGTAGGCACGTCGAAGTCGGCCTCGAGCATCTCCAGCATGAGCAGTGCGGAACCGACCTTGAGCGCCAAGGTAGGCTCGGCCATATTTGAATCACCCACGATGATGTGCATGCGGCGGAAGCGCTTGGAATCGCCATGCGGCTCATCGCGGGTATTGATGATGGGCCGTGAGCGCGTGGTGGCGGAGGAGACACCCTCCCACACCTGGTCCGCGCGCTGCGAGAGCAGGAAGCGTGCCGGCTCCCCCGCCTTGGCCGGCTCGATCTTGCCGGCGCCGCAGATGAGCTGGCGGGTAATCATGAAAGGCAGCAGCGCCCGCCCCAGATCCTTGAGCACCACATGCCGGCCGATGAGGTAGTTCTCGTGGCAGCCGTAGGAGTGCCCGGCAGAGTCGACGTTATTCTTGAACAGGTAGACTGAGCGCTTATCGCCCTCCTCCGCCAGCGCCTGCTCCGCCTGGCGGGCGAGCTTGTCGACGATAACGTCGCCTGCCCGCTCATAGCGCATGAGCTGGGTGAGGCTATCACACTCCGCGGTGGCGACTTCCGGGTGTGAACCCACGTCGAGATACAGGCGTGAGGCGTTGGGCGTGAAGATATTCGAGGAGGAATAGCGCGAGACCACCGGGCGAAAGAGCACGCGGGCAATCTCGTCCGGGGACATCGCCCGCTGCCCCGGCGCCGTGCTGGCGGTGATGCCGTATTCGGTCTCGATGCCCATGATGCGGCGCGCATAGACGGGCCCAGCAGACACCGTTATTCGCCGCCCTTCTGCACGTAGGAGCGCACGAACTCCTCCGCGTTGGACTCGAGGAGCCCGTCGATCTCATCGAGCAGGTCATCGGTACCAGCGCTGTTGATGCTGACCTGGCCGGCGTCGAACTCCTCGGCGCTGTCGCCGGAATTGTTGCCGCCGCCGGCGTTGACCTGGGATTGCTCTCCACTCATCGTGACTAGTCCTTTCGTGTCCTGTCGTGCAGGTAGAAAATGCAGGTTAATACAGTGTAGGGTACTCGACCCGCAGCCCGAGCTCGCGCAGCCCGGCGACGAGCTCCGCGGCAGTGGCGGAGGAATCAAGCAGCTCGGCCACCTCCGCCTGGCCCATCGCCCGGGTATCATCCAGCGCCACCGTGGCGGTGCCAGAGGCAGCCCCGTCTGCCGGGCCGATGCGGAAGGTGAGCGACTGCCACGAGGCGGCCAGGACGTCCTCCCCGAACTTCCGGGTGGCCTGTCCGCGCAGGAAGGCGCGCGTATCGCGGGGCGGTATGCCGGCGGCGTCCTCTATCTCCTGTGCCGACACCAAAGTGCGCATCTGTCCCTTGCGCACCAGCGCGTGATAGAGGGACTTGGCCGGATCGATGTCGGTGTACTGCAGATCAATGAGGGCGAGCTTCGGGTCGCTAGTAGCCACGCCGCGGTCGAGGTATCCCTTGATAAGCCGGTACTTGGCTACCCAGTCCAGCAGGTGCGCGGCCTTGAGCGGGTCCTGGCCCAGTAGTTCCACGACCTCGTCCCACGCCGCAAGCACCTTCTCGTCTTCCGGGGTGGTCGCAGTGACCCGCTCGCGGTAGGCGGCGAGGAGGCCCAAGGCGGTTAAGCGGTGGCCGTCGTCAAGCAGCAGCTCATGGGTGAGCGTGACGTCCCGGCTCACCCGCTGCACCTCCGCTACCGGGTCGGCCAAGCGCAGGTCACTAAAGTCCACCCCGGCCTCGATGGCGTCGAGCACCAGGGACGTCATCCCCAGCTTGAGCAAGGTCGAGGTGTGCGACATGGTGGCGTCACCAATAAT
This sequence comes from Corynebacterium axilliensis, assembly GCF_046097495.1. Classification (NCBI taxonomy): domain Bacteria; kingdom Bacillati; phylum Actinomycetota; class Actinomycetes; order Mycobacteriales; family Corynebacteriaceae; genus Corynebacterium; species Corynebacterium axilliensis. Next base: position 542,229 of record NZ_CP175768.1, on the reverse strand, counting down.
GACGTGCAGGCGCCCAAAGTCCTCCGCCACCGCATGCGGCTCGTCGCGGGTATTGATGATGCCGCGGTTGAGCGTGGTCTCGAGCGAAATCTCGGTCTCGATGTAGTCCGCGCGCTGGGAAATCTGGAAGCCCGGCTCCTCCCCGTCTGCGCCCAGACCCACGCGCCCGGCGCCTGTGACCACCTGGCGGGCCACGAAGAACGGGATGAGCCCCTGCGCAATAGCGTCGAAGTCCGTGGCGCGGGAGTACTGGTAGTTCTCATGACTGCCGTAGGAAGCACCCTTGCCGTCCACGTTGTTCTTGTAGAACTTAAGCGCCGGACACGGATCGTGGCCGTCCAATACCGAGGTGCCCTGGGCGGTGAGCTGGGCTACGGCCGCGGCGGCGCTGCGCAAGATGACGTCCCCGGCGGCGTCGTACAGCATGCCATCCCACGCATTCGTGCACTCCGGCGAGGAGTATTCTGGGTGCGCGTGGTCGACGTAGAAGCGCGCGCCATTGGCGGTGACCACGTTGGCCACCCCCAGCGCGTTGGGGTCCACCACGGGGACGGTGTGATAGCGCTTGAGATCAAAACCGCGGCTATCACGCAGCGGGTGCTCCTCGCGGAAGTCCCAGCGCGAGCGCGCACCGGTATTGAGTGCGGCGTAGGCCACCACCGCATGCGTGGAGGTGACAATGGGAGAGAGCGCGGGATTCGACGGCGTGGAGATGCCGTACTCGGTTTCAGTGCCCAGGACGCGGCTCATACTAGTTCCTCTTGTTCCTTCGGTTCCTTCTGCTTCTGCCTATTTGATCCGGCGGTGTTGCCGTGGTTGCCAGTGGCTTAGGGCGCTGCCATGAGTTCGACGCCGGTGACGTGCGCGCCGGCTGAGGTCCCCGCGACGATCTTGGCCCACTCCTCCGGGTTGGCGGAGGTGGGCACGTACTCGGACTCGGCCTGCTCGGCGGCGATGGCGCGGCGCAGATGAGCGGCGGTGACGCCGGGAGAATTAGCAGAGCTCAACGCATCCTTGATGGCCAGCTTCTTCGCGCGGGCGACAATGTTGGCGATCATCGCGCCAGAGACGAAGTCGCGGTAGTGCAGCACGCGGGGTTCCGCGTTAGCAAAGAGCAGCTTGACAAAGGGACGGTCAGCGTACAGATCGTCCACGGCGCCAGCGATAAGCTGCGCCAGATCCCCGTCGTGCGGGACGGACTCCGGGAAGTGGCGGGCAAAAATCTCACGCGCACCATCCCGGGTGGGACGGTTGACGCGGATCTTGATGTCCAGGCGGCCCGGGCGCATGATGGCCGGATCGATGAGCTCCTCGCGGTTGGTGGCACCGATGACGATGACGTTGTTGAGCTTCTCCACGCCGTCGAGCTCCGTAAGCAGCTGCGGGACCACGGTAGTTTCCATATCGGAGGACACGCCCGAGCCACGGGTGCGGAAGATGGATTCCATCTCGTCGAAGAAGATGATCACCGGGCGCGGCGAGCCGTCCTCGCCTGACTGGGACGCCAACTCCCGGGCGCGCTCGAAAATGAGGCGAATGCGCCGCTCGGTTTCTCCCACGTACTTGTTGAGCAGCTCCGGGCCCTTAACGTTGAGAAAGTAGCTGGGCGCGGTGGCTCCCAAAGAGGCGGACAGGGAGTGCGCCACAGCCTTGGCAATGAGCGTCTTGCCGCAGCCCGGTGGGCCATAAAGCAACACGCCCTTGGGCGGCTGGAGATCGAAGTCACGGTAGAGATCCGGGTGCAGAAACGGCAGTTCCACCGAGTCCCGGATCTGCGAGATTTGCGCATCCAAGCCACCGATGTCCTCGTAGGAGACATCCGGGACTTCCTCCAAGGTCAGCTGCGCCACCTCGGTCTTGTGCACTCGTTCGGAGGCCACGCCGGATTTGGGCTCGATAAGCAGGGCATCGCCCGCCCGGACGGTCTCGCGCAAAGCCGCGGCGAGGATGACGACCTGCTCTTCGCCCGCGGAATTAGTCACGATGGCGCGGTCTTCGCCCACGCGTTCCTGGAGGGTGGCCAGCGTCCCGGTCTCTACTGCACCGCAGCCCTCAACCACCACGAAGCCCTCCCCCAAGCGAACCCGCTGGCCCACCTGAAGGGACCCCGGCTCGATCTCCGGGGTGATCTTGACCCGCATGCGGCGGCCGTTGGTGAAGACCTCGGCATCGCGGCGCGAGTCTTGGGCACGTCCTGAATACCCCAAAAAGACCCCGTAGGTGGAGGCAGGCTCGGCGAGCGCGTCTACCTCCGCCAGCAGCTGCTGGAGCTTGACGCGCGCGTCCTTGAGCAGCGCGGCGAGCTTGGTATTTCGCTCGGAGAGCTGATCAATCTGCCTGCGCAGCTGGGTGTGCTCGTGAACTTCAGAGGCGTCCGTCATAAGGTCCACACTAGCGCGTCGAGCGTAGGCCTACTGCTGTGTGGTGGGGCGGTAATTCTCCCCTACTTGCGCGCGCGGCGCTGCGGGCGGGGCGGGGTGACGCCGTCGGCCAACCGGCGCGTCCAAATGAGGAACGCGGTGTGGGCATTCATGCGGTGCTCCGGGCGCGTGGCCAGGCCTTCCACCTTCCACTCGCGCACCAGGGACTCCCAGGCCCTCGGCTCGGTGAAGCACTTGAGCTCGCGGATGCCTTCCATGACCTTCATCAGCTGCGGCACGGTGGCCACGTAGGTCATGAACACGCCACCCGGGATGAGGATGTCGCGCACCTTCTCTAGGTGCTCCCAGGGCTCCAGCATGTCCAGGATGACGCGGTCTACGGGCCCGCCCAGGTCCTCGACGGTGACGTCTGCCAGAATCTCCCAGGCGCGGGGACCACCACTCCGGCTGCTCACCGAAGTATTCGCGGACGTTGTCCACGGCGTATTCCAGGTGATCGTCGCGGACCTCGTAGGAAAAGACGTGGCCTTCGGGCCCCACGGCGCGCAGCAGCGTCATGGAGAGTGCGCCCGAGCCGGCACCTGCTTCCAGCACGCGGGCGCCCATGAAGATATCGCCTTCGACCAGGATCTGTGCTGAATCCTTGGGGTAGATGACGGCGGCGCCACGCGGCATGGAGAGCACGTGGTCCACCATGAGGTGGCGGAAGAGCAGGAAGGAACTGCCCAGGGTGGAGTCGATGACGGAGCCTTCGTCGAGCCCCACGATGTCATCGTGGTTGATGATGCCCTTGTGCGAGTGGAACTGGCCGCCTTCCTCAAGGACGATGGTGTAGTGACGGCGCTTAGCATCGGTGAGCTGCACGCGGTCGCCGTAGCTGAAGGGGCCAGAATAAGCCATAGCGAAAAGGGCCTTTCACAAAATCAGGGTCAGGGTCAAAGTTATGGGTTAACCCACCAAGTATGCCTCAAGAGCCTGGCCCAGCCATAGTTGGTCGCGCTCGCCCACCATCTCCCGGGCCGAGTGCATGGAAAGCATGGGCACTCCCACGTCCACGGTCGGAATGCCCAGGCGCGTGGCGGAGATGGGGCCGATGGTAAATCCGCACGGCACGTCGTTGTTTCCCACAAAGCGCTGGACAGGAACGCCCGCGCGCTGGCAGGCGCCCTCCCACAGGGCCACGGTGGTGGCGTCGGAGGCGTAGCGCTGGTTGCCGTTGATCTTGGTCACCGGGCCGCGCCCGATGATCGGGTGGTGGGTTGGATCGTGCTTGTCCGGGAAGTTCGGGTGGACGGAGTGGGCCGCATCGGCGGACACGCAGCTCGACCGCGCGAACATCTGGAAGCGTTGCTCCTCGTTAGCACCCAGGGCGCGGGCGGTGCGCGTGAGCACGTCCCCCAGGATCGGACCGGCGGCACCGTAGCGCGAGGCAGACCCCACTTCCTCGTGGTCGAAAGCGGCCATGACCAGGATGTCCTTGTGGTCTGACGCAGTGCTTGGCGACGCCGCACCGATCATCGCCCGCAGCGACGCATGCACCGAGGACAGGTTGTCCATGCGCCCGGCGGCAATGAACTTCTCCTCGGCGCCGAAGACCTCTCCCCGCTGAGCATCAGCGGTAATGAGATTGAAGGAGGCGATATCCTCGCGCGCGAGGCCGAGATTGTCGGCCACAACGCCCAGCACGGAAGCATCCGGCGTGCCCACGGAGAGCACCGGCTGCATGTGGCGCTGGCGGTCCGGCTTGAACTCGTCCTTGCGGTACAGGTGGATGGCCAACGAGGGCAGGCGCAGTAGCGGGCCGGTGTTGACCAAGTGGCGCGTGCCGTCCGTGGTCACGACCTGACCGGCCACGGTGAGCTCGCGGTCGAACCAGCTGTGCAGGAGCACACCGCCGTAGACCTCCACGGCCACCTGCTGCCAACCAGCCGAGTCGAAGTCCGGGGTGGGCTTGAGCGCCAGACCCGGCGAGTCGGTGTGCGAACCGATGATGCGGAAGCCCGAGTCCGGACCCGCGCCCTCCGGCACGTACCAGGCCATGACGGCGCCGCCGCGCACCATGACGTGACCGCCCGGCTCGGCCGACCACTCTTCGTCTTCGTCCTGGCGGCTAAAGCCGACAGCTTCCAGCTGGCAGGCCACCTCCTCCGCGGCGTGGTAAGAGGATGGGCTGGCGGCAATGAAGTCGAGAAATTCTTCCGACGTATTCAGGGCTGTACTCGTGGCTGTACTCATGGCTTCTAGCTTGCCACGAATGACGCGCTTCGGTGTGGACCCAGTGCAGAACGTGCTGTGCGCTAGGCTGAGGAGCGTTATGCCGAAAAGACTCGCCCTCTCCCCGTCCCGCGCCTCCGACTACAAGCAGTGCCCCCTGCTCTACCGCTTCCGAGCAATCGATAAGCTGCCCGAGCCCAAGACGAAGGCTCAGGTCAAGGGAACGCTGGTGCACGCGGTGCTGGAAAACATGCACAAGCTGCCCCGCGAAGAGCGCGACTACCCAGTTGCGGTCAAGATGATCAAGCCGGAGTGGGCCACCATGGTTGAGTCCTCCCCCGATCTGCGGGAGCTGGTGCCGGAGGCGGAGGAGCTGGACTTCTTTGTTGAGGCACGCGAGCTCATCAAGGGCTACTTCCAGATGGAGAACCCACAGGGCTTCGATGCCCACGAGTGCGAGATGTACGTCGACACCGTGCTGCCCAACGGCGTGCCCGTACGCGGTTTCATCGACCGCGTCGACGTGGCTCCGACCGGTGAGGTGCGCGTGGTGGACTATAAGACCGGCAAGAAGCCGCTGCCCCGCTACTCCCAGGCCGCGCAGTTTCAGATGCGTTTCTACGCGTTGGTCTACTGGCGGCTGATGGGCACCATCCCCCAGCAGCTGCGACTGATGTACCTCAAGGTGCTCGACTCCATGTTCCTCACCCCCGGCCCGGAGGAACTCGAATACTTCGAGCGGGATCTGGGCGAGCTGTGGGCCAAGATTGAAGGCGACGGCAAGGCAGGCGACTTCCGTCCGAAGACCTCGAAGCTGTGCGGCTGGTGCTCCTTCCAGGACTTGTGCCCGGCCTTCGGCGGCACGCCGCCGGAGTACCCAGGCTGGCCGGAATAGGCCCTGCCTAGAACAGGCCGGTTATGGTGCCGTCGCCGGCGACGTCGATGTTGTTGGCCGCCGGTTTCTTGGGAAGCCCCGGCATGGTCATGACGTTTCCGGTCAGTGCCACGATGAAGCCCGCACCCGTGCGCGGCTGCAGCTCGCGCACGTGCAGCACGTGGCCCTCTGGTGCCCCCAACGCGCTGGCATCATCGGAGAAAGAGTACTGCGTCTTGGAGATCACCACGGGGAGCGAATCCCAGCCATTGTCCTTGATATAGGCCAGGTCTTTCAGCGCCTTCGCCGAATACTCCACCCGCTCAGCGCGGTAGATCTGGGTGGCGATGGTCTCGATGGAGGCCTCAATTCCCTTGGTGGGGTCGTAGAGTTGCGTCGCGGTTCCCGCGGAGAGGTTCTCCAGCACTAGCTTCGCCAGGTCGGTTGCTCCTTCGCCGCCCTTGGACCAAACGTCCGCTTCTTCCAGTGGAACGCCGAAGTCCTTCGCCCACTGGCGCATGTACTCGCGTTCTGCCTCGGTATCGCTGCCAAAGAGGTTCAGGGCGACGATGGGAGCCAGGCCGAACTTTCGGAGGTTGTCCACGTGACGCTCCAGGTTCACCACGCCCTTCTTCAGCGCGTCGAGGTTCTCCGTGGTGAGCTCGTCACGCGGCTGACCGCCGTTGTACTTCTGCGAGCGAATCGTGGCCACGACCACCGCACCGGCGACATCCAGATCGCCGAAGCGAGCCTTGATATCCATGAACTTTTCCCCGCCCAGGTCCGCACCGAAGCCGGCCTCCGTGAGGACGATATCCCCGAAACGCAGGGCGGTCTGCGTAGCCAGCAGCGTGTTGCAGCCGTGCGCGATGTTGGCAAAGGGACCGCCGTGGACAAAGGCCGGCGTGCCGGCCAATGTCTGTACGAGGTTGGGGTTAAGGGCGTCCCGCATCAGTGCGGTCAGTGCACCCTCGGCGTTGAGCTCGCGTGCGGTGACCGGCTGCTGGTCGAAGGTGTAGCCAATGGTGATGTCCCCGAGGCGCTTCTTCAAGTCCGCCAGGTCCGTGGCGAGGCCTAGAATGGCCATGATTTCTGAGGCCGCCGTAATGGTAAAGCCGGTCTCCCCCGGCACGCCGTGGGCGGGTCCACCGAGTCCGGTGACGACATGGCGCAGCGCGCGGTCGTTGACGTCAACACAGCGCTGCCAGGTCACGCGCCGCGGATCGATGCCCAGGGCGTTGCCCTGGTGGATGTGGTTGTCAATGATGGCGGCAAGCGTATTAGTGGCCGCGGCAATGGCGTGAAAATCCCCGGTGAAGTGGAGGTTAATGTCTTCCATCGGCACTACCTGGGAGTAGCCGCCGCCCGCGGCGCCGCCCTTGATGCCCATCACCGGGCCCTGCGATGGCTCTCGCAGAGCCACGATGGCCTTCTTTCCCAATGCTGCCAAGGCGTCGGTCAAGCCGATCAGAACTGTGGACTTTCCCTCGCCTGCAGGTGTAGGCGACACGCCGGTGACCAGCACCAGTGAGCCCCGTTGCTCCTGCTCCCCCAGCTGGGTGATGTCCACTTTGGCCTTGGTGCGCCCGTAGGGGATCAGGGCGCTATCCGGAATACCGGCGCGAGCGGCAATATCGGTGATGGGCTCGAGCTGGTGAGCCTGGGCAATGGCGACGTCTGAAGGTTGCGTACTCATACCTTCAGACTACCGCGCTGCGCGCCGGTTTATGCTGCTTAGAGCTATTAAATAAAGACTGCGCCGAAGACGTAGCACAGGGCAATAGACAGCGCGATGCTGACCACGCCGGGGATGATGAACGGGTGGTTGAACACGGCCTTACCAATGCGCGTGCTACCGGTGTCATCCATCTCCACTGCCGCCAGCAGCGTCGGGTACGTCGGCAGAATAAACAGCGCGGAGACGGCCGGGAAGGCGGCAACGGCGGTGAGCGGGTTAACGCCCAGGGCCAGGGCTGCCGGCATGAGGGCCTTGGTGGTAGCGGCTTGCGAGTACAGCAGAGCAGCGGCGAAGAAGAGAACCACGGCCAGCAGCCACGGAGCGGACTCAATGACCGAACCGGAGATGGACTTGATGTCCTCCATGTAGTGGTTGATCAGCGTGGTGCCCAGCCAGGCGACGCCGAGCACGCAGATGCAGGCAGACATACCGGACTTGAACACCGGCGTATTGAGCACGTCACCAGCCGGGACCTTGGTCACCATGACGATGAGCGTGGCGGCGGTAAGCATGACCGTCATAATGGCCTCGTTACGCGGCAGCGTCGGATCACTGATGAGGCCGACCTGCTCGGAGGTCAAGGTGGCCCACAGCATGACGATGATGATGGCCACCAGGAAGATCAGAACCGAGGTCTTGGCGCCCTGTACCGGGGAGTAGTTGGTAGAACCCTGGGGCTGCTTGACCAGGCCCTGGGCCATGCGCTCCTGGTACACCGGGTCATCCTCCAGCTCCTTGCCGGAGCGGTTGGCAACCCACGCGGCCGGGAAGATGGAAAGGAACGTAGCCGGGATGAGGACTGCGAGAATCTGCAGGTAGCCCACGCCTTGCGGCTCCAGGAGCGAGGCTAGCAGGACGACGGCCGCCGAAATCGGCGAGGCACAGATGGCCATCTGGGAGGCGACCACGGAGATGGACAGCGGGCGGGACGGGCGAACCTTACCTTCCTTCGCCACCTCGACGATGACGGGCAGCGTGGAGAACGCCGTGTGGCCGGTACCAGCCAGCACCGTCATGAGCCACGTGACGATTGGCGCGTAGAAGGTAATGCGCTTCGGGTTCTTGCGGAGGAACCTCTCCGCGATGTAGACCAAGTAATCCATGCCGCCGGCGCGCTGCATCGCAGCGATGGCGGCAATGACCGTCATGATGATGCCGATAACGTCGAACGGGATGTCTTCACGCGTGACCGGCACGCCGGTAAGACCCAACAGCAAGACGCCGAGGCCGCCGGCCATGCCGATGCCAATCGAACCGATTCGGGCGCCGAGGTAAATCGCCGCAAGGACGATGAGGATATGCACAACAACCATTGTGAGACTCCAATATCCGCAGGTGAACTGCAGTGCGAGTGGTGAAGCGCGCGGCGGTCATGGCGTGGCCGTTGCGCGACGGCTGACTGTTTTTATTCTGCCTCATTGGTGTTGACGGAGCGAGTATTTTTGCCCGATTGTGTCTGTTTCCACACTCTTGCGGGTCCGCAGACTAACCCCTTCTGCTCCCTCCCCGCATCATCTGCACGGGGTCCTCCCAAAACGGACCGACGCCCGCGCCGCCTGAGGGAAGGCGTGCGCGGGCATCGGTTGTTGCGAGTATCTACCGGCAACTACCGGTATCTACCGGAACAAGTGGCGGAGACCTGTGCGGCTTATTCGTCGATGTAGAGCTGGCCGCGGAACTCCGGGTGCATGAGGTTCTCGACGGAGAGAACCTTGTTGAGGGTCTCCTCATCCAGCAGGCCCTTCTCCAGGACCAGTTCCTTCACGCCCTTGCCAGTCTTCAGGGACTCCTTGGCAATCAGGTCGCCATTGTGGTGACCGATGAACGGGTTCAGGTAGGTGACGATACCGATGGAGTTCTCCACGTAGGCGCGGCAGACGTCTGCGTTGGCGGTGATGCCCTCCACGCACTTCTCGCGCAGGGTGTCCACGGCGTTGCCCATGATGCGGATGGACTGGAACAGTGCCTCACCGATGACCGGCTCCATGACGTTGAGCTGCAGCTGGCCGGCCTCAGCAGCCATGGTGACCACGTGGTCGTTGCCGAAGACCTTGAAGCAGACCTGGTTGACAACCTCCGGGATAACCGGGTTGACCTTACCCGGCATGATGGAGGAACCAGCCTGACGCGGCGGCAGGTTGATCTCTGCCAGGCCGGCGCGCGGGCCGGAGGACAGCAGGCGCAGGTCGTTACAGATCTTGGCCAGCTTCATCGCGGCGCGCTTGATGGTGGAGTGCAGCAGCACGTAGGCACCACAGTCGGAGGTTGCCTCGATAAGGTCGCGGGCGGTCTTGATCTCCAGACCGGTGACCTCAGAGAGTGCCGCGGTGACCTGGTGGCGGTAGCCAGCCGGGGTGTTCACGCCGGTACCGATAGCGGTTGCGCCGAGGTTGATCTCCAGCAGGCGCTGCTGAGCGCTGCGCAGAACCGCCTGCTCCTCAGCCAGGTTGTGAGCGAAGGCCTTGAACTCGTCGCCGAGAGTCATCGGGACTGCGTCCTGCAGCTGGGTGCGGCCCATCTTCAGGATGTCGTAGAAGTCGTTGCCCTTGGCCTGGAAGGCGGCCTGCAGAGCATCGATGCGGTCGATGAGGTCCTCCATGGCGTAGTAGACGCCCAGGCGGAAGCCCGTCGGGTACGCATCGTTGGTGGACTGGGACATGTTGACGTCATCGTTCGGGTTGATGATGTCGTAGGAGCCCTTCTCCTCACCCAGGTGCTCAAGAGCCAGGTTGGCCACGACCTCGTTGGTGTTCATGTTGAGGGACGTACCAGCGCCGCCCTGGAAGACATCCAGCGGGAACTGGTCCATGCAGCGGCCTTCTTCCAGGATCTGGTCGCACGCCCAGATGATGGCCTCTGCCTTCTTCTTCGGCAGAACATGAAGACGGCGGTTGGCCATGGCGGTGGCCTTCTTCACCTGCACCATGCCGCGGATGAAGTCCGGGATGGTGTTGATGGTGACGTAAGAGATCTGGAAGTTTTCGATAGCGCGCAGCGTGTGGACGCCGTAGTACGCGTTATTCGGGACCTCCATGGAGCCGAGAAGGTCAGTCTCGGTACGAGTCTTCTTGTTGCTCGTGGACTTCGAGGTCTTGGTGGTGGCCTTCTCCTCAACCTCTGCCTTGGCCTCCTTGACCTCGGCCTGTGCATCCTTCTTAGTGGACTTTGCCATGATGGCTGACTCCTTGCATATAAATCGAAGAACGATGGTGTTCACGGTCCATCGTAATCACCATGACGAATAAAATGTTTGGAATCTGCCCCTAAAATCGGGCAATCCGGAGATCGGAGGCCAAGATGGCCTCGGCGCCAAGCGCCGAGAGGTCATCCATCACCTGATTTGCCTGCTTACGGGGCACCATGACCCGCACAGCCACCCATCCTTCGCGGGCGAGCGGAGAAATCGTCGGCCCCGTCAAACCGGGGGTAACGGCCTCCACAGCGGACAGCTGAGCCTTGGCCACGTTGTAGTCCAACATCACGTAGTGGCGTGCGTTGAGGATGCCTTTGATACGGCTGAGCACCACTTCTTCCTCGGCATTAAGCTCCTCCCCAGCCCGCTTGATCACCACGGCCTCGGAGGACACGATTGGTTCGCCGAAGGGCTCCAGTCCCTGCTGGCGCAGCGTCGCACCGGTGGAGACAACGTCCGCAATGACATCGGCAACGCCTAAGTGGATGGAGATCTCCACGGCACCGTCCAAGCGGATGACTTCCGCCTCGATTCCGTTGTCTGCCAAGTGTCGGCGCACCACGTTGGGGTACGAGGTGGCAATGCGCTTTCCCTGTAGTTGAGATACACTCCACTGCTCCCCCGCCGGCGCCGCGTAGCGGAACGTGGAGGAGCCGAAGCCGAGGTCCAGCACCTCATTGAATTGTGCGCGCGAATCCAGCGCTAGGTCGCGTCCCGTGATGCCGAGGTCTAGCACGCCCTGGGCGACGTAGATGGCGATGTCTTTGGGTCGCAGGAAGAAGAACTCCACGCCGTTGTCCGCGTCGACGACATTGAGGGACTTGTTGTGGCCGCGGCCCTTGTAGCCTGCCTCCTTGAGAATCTCGAGGGCGGATTCGGACAGGGAGCCCTTGTTGGGAACAGCGATCTTAATCATGAGCGTTGCTTTCTTAGAGGTAGCGGTAGATATCATCCAGCGTCAGGCCGCGCTTGTGCGCCATGACCTGCAGCCAGTAGAGCAGCTGGGACATCTCTTCCGCGAGCTCCTCATCGGACTGGTACTCGGCGGCGATCCATACCTCGCCGGCCTCCTCGACGATCTTCTTGCCTAGGTGGTGCACGCCCTTGTCGTAGGCCTCCACCGTGCCCGAGCCCTCCGGGCGCTGGGCAATCTTGTGGGACAATTCCGCAAACAAGCTGTCAAAATTCTTCACACGCGCAATTCTTCCACACGGGTGCATAGAATTCAGCCGTCCTGCAGAAATTCTCTGCTGCAGCGACGACGGCTGGAGAAACAGCGCGGACGGCGCAGAGAGTTAAGACCGGAGAGAATCGAACCAGGCGTAGACGTCAGCCGCGGTGGCGCCAGCTAGGTGACGGGTATCTCGCAGGCTCGAGATCTCGGTGACCTCCGGGGGAACGGCGACGCGATCGTCCTCGGGCAAGCCGATGACGGTGCAGCCGGCGTCCACAGCCGCGCGCATGCCCGCTGCAGAGTCCTCAAAGACCAGGCACTCGTGGGCCGGAACACCCAAGCGCCGGGCGGCCTCGGCGTACATATCGGGGGCTGGCTTGCCTTGGGGCACCTCGTCGCCGCAGATCGTGTCCACGAAGTAATCGCGCCCCAGCGCAGCAATGGCGGAATCAGCCACGTAGCGCTCCGTATTGGTGGTCACCATCATCGGCATACCCTGCGCCTTCAGCTCTCCCAAAAGCTCCGGGATGCCGGGGAAGATCTCCAAATGGTCCGCAAAGAGCGACTTGACGTAGTCAAACATGAGTGTGCGGTAGCGCTCGGTATCACCCGGCTGCAGCTGCACGCCGGCCTTGTCGGCGCAGATCTGCAGGGTGCGCTCGAAGGTGGCACCCACGGTGGCGAGGCGCTCCGTCGGGGTAAGCCGGCGGCCGAGATTCTCAGAGAGATAAAACGTGGCCTCCGCCCACAGGGGTTCGGAATTGGTGAGGGTCCCGTCCATATCCCAGAGGATCGCGGACGGGCGGGAAGTGAGAGAAGACAATTAGAAATCGAGCTCCGGTAGCTGTGCTAGGGCCTCGTCATCCGCGCCGGTAGAGGCAGCAGCGGAGTGGATAAGCTCCGTCAGCTCCTCCTTCTCCTCCGGCTCCAGGATGGCATCGGCGTTCTTACGGTTAAAGGCGGCCAGCTTGTCCACGGAGGGCTTGACCGCGGCGCTGAGGATGGTGCCCTCCGGGTCATCCGGGAGGCTATCCAGCTTGTCCAGCAGGTCTTCCAGAACCTTCTTGAGCTCCGGGAGTACGGAAGCGTCAAACGGCGCCTCCCAGAACTCCTTCTCCTCTTCCTTGAGGTAGTCCCCGGTAGCGAAGGACTGCAAGTTGGACATGAATTCGTCAACGGTGGGCTGGAACTCTGCGCGAATGCTCATGAGCTAGATAATGCCTCAAGATCCTTACAGGCGCACGCCCAGCAGAGAATTAACTGCCTGGCGCAGCAGCTTCTGAGCTTCATCGTGCTCCGCTACATCCGGTGCGGACTCGCCTTCTGCACTGGCAGCGCTGGTGGCGCGAGCTGCCCAGTCGTCGAGAACCTGCAGTACGCGGGGCGTATCTAGATCGTCGGCAAGCGCGGCGCGCACCTGCTGTACGGTGTCCTGGACGGTCTCGAGGGACCCCGGCGTCTCGGCGGCCGCACGCCAGCGCTCCAGGCGCTCCTGCGCAGTGGCGAGCACCTCGTCGGACCAATCGCGGTCACCGCGGTAGTGCCCGGCGTATACGCCTACGCGAATAGCGGAGGGGTCCACCCCGGCGTCGACCAATTTGTGCACGAAGACCAGGTTGCCCAGGGACTTCGACATCTTGGTGCCGTCCAAGCCAATCATGCCGGTGTGCACGTAGTGACGCGCCATGCGCTCCACGGTGAGTGCGGCCTCAGCGTGGGCTGCGGAGAACTCGTGGTGCGGGAACTTCAAATCGGAGCCGCCGCCCTGAATATCGAAGGTGGATCCCAGGCGGTTCGTGGCGATAGCGGAGCACTCGATGTGCCAGCCGGGGCGGCCAGGCCCGAAGGGAGACTCCCACGCCGGCTCGCCCTCGCGGTGTGCGCGCCAGATCAGCGCATCGAGGGGATCGCGCTTGCCGGGACGGTCGGGGTCGCCACCGCGCTCAGCAAAGAAAGTCTCCATCTGCTCGCGCGAGTAGTTGGATTCGTAGCCGAAGTGCTGCGTGGCGTCGATGGACGCGTAGACGTCCGGGCACTCGGCGTCGTCGACGACGTAAGCCGCGCCAGCGTCGAGAAGCTTCTGCACCATCTCAACGACCTCATCGATCGCCTCCATCGCGCCCACGTAGTGTTGCGGCGGGAAGACGGAGAGCAGCTCCATGTCGGAGCGGAACAGGTCGATCTGGGAGGTACCGAGCTCGCGCCAGTCCACGCCATCGCGCTCAGCGCGCTCGAACAGCGGGTCATCAACATCCGTGATGTTCTGCGCGTAGTGGACCTTGTACCCGTTATCCAGCAGCTGGCGGTAGATCAGGTCAAAGGTCAGATACGTCGCGGCGTGGCCCAAGTGGGTGGAGTCATAGGGCGTGATGCCGCAGACGTACATGGTGGCGGTATCGCCAGAGACCTCCATCGGCTTGACTGCGGCATCAGCCGAGTCATACAGGCGGAGAGGTTGCGGAGTGCCGGGGACGGTATCGACGTTCGGTGTGGGCCATGAATGCATGCCCACAATCCTAACGCGCCCGCCCGCCACTGGGCACTACTGGGCATTTCAGGGCATTTCCGGAGTCTAGGGAACGAGAACACCCAGCGCGAGCAGAATCATGACGATGATTCCCACCGGGATGCGGTAGGCCGCGAACCACTCGAAGGAATGGTTGCCCACGAACTTCAGCAACCAGGCAATGGAGGCATAACCCACAACGAAGGCGATGAACGTGCCCACGAGCAACTGAGCGCCGGTAGCGGACTGGCCCACGGTGGGGCCGAAGGCGTCGCCCAGCGAGAACAGTCCGGAGGCAATCACTGCCGGAATGGCCAAGAGGAAGCTAAAGCGCGTGGCCACCTCGCGGTCGAGGCCCAGGAACAGGCCGCCAGAGATGGTGCCGCCGGAGCGGGAAACGCCCGGGATCAGCGCCAGGCACTGGCACAGGCCCATGACGATGGCATCCCGCATGGTGAGCTCGTCAAAGCCGCGGGACTTCTTGCCAATCCGCTCTGCCAGGATGAACACGAAGGAAAAGAGAATAAGCATGGAGGCGGTGATCCACAGGTTGCGGAGGTTATCGCGAATCAGGTCCTTGCCCAGCACCCCCAGTACACCAATGGGGATGGAGCCAACAATGACCATCCAGCCCATGCGGTAATCCTGGCCGCGCTGATCCTTGTGCACCAAGCCAACGAACCAGCCCTTGAGGATCTGCCAGATCATGCCGGCGAAGTAGACGATGACGGCCAGCTCCGTGCCGAGCTGAATCACCGCAGTAAAGGAGGCGCCGGCGTCCTGTCCCCAGAAAAGCCGGGAGACGATGCTCAAGTGGCCCGAAGAGCTCACCGGTAAAAATTCCGTGAGGCCTTGGACGAGGGACAAGACGATGACCTGCAGCCATGTCATTGCGTCAGTAGCAGCTGTTGTATTCACTCGGGCGAGCCTACTACCGGATCCAGCGGGTACCGGACTTCACCACGCTGACTGCTAGGATGAGGAACCGTGAAAATGCGTCGAGTCCTGCTTACTTCTGTCCTTGTTGCGAGCGTGAGTGCGCTCACTGCGTGCACTTCCACGGTGGGAATTGGAGCCGATCCCAACTCGGCGGTGTATGGACACGCGGAGCCGGCGGCCTCCCCAGGGGCGAAGGATCCGGCCGGTGACGTCGTGGACTTCGACGCGGTCTCCGACATGGCTGCGCTGGGCGACGCCCTCGCGGTGCGCACCGCGGACTCCCTCACTGTGGGCAGCGCGCAGGACTTTTCTGCGGACAAGGCCGAGCGCGTAGACGTCGATGAGAGCTGCGGCGACCTGACTGCCTCCACATCTCACTTCGTCCTGGCCTGTGGCGACAAGGTCCTGCTCATCGACCCGCAGAATCCTTCCGCCCCCACAGAACTGGCCGTGGAAGAGGAGGCCCCCATCACCGTGGCCGCGCAAACGTCCTCGGGCGAGGTATTCGTCGGATCGAAGGACTCGAACAAGATCGGCCTCTACAAGGACGGCGAGCGCGACAAGACCATCAAGGTTGAGGCCGGTTCGGATCAGCTCATCGCGGTGCCGAACACCGACGGCGCGGATGGCGTGGTGCGCGTGCTGCGGGACGACTCCACCATCCAGTCCCTGGACTGGGAGAAGCACCGCGCGGGCGGGCGCCTGCGCGTGGGCCAGGGCGTGGGCCAGATCTCCGGCGGTGAGGGTGCGGTGGTTGTTGCCGCTGACACCGTGGGCAAGCGTGTGGCCATCTACACCGCCAGCGACGTCATCCGGCTGCACCAATACGGCAATACCGACGGCACGCCGTGGGCTACGGCGTGGGACTCCGGGCGTTCCCTGGCGTGGGTCACGACCACGGACAACAACCTCCTGCAGGCCTTTAAGGTGGCGGACGGTGTGCCGGAGGCGGCCGGGAGCCTCAGCACCGTGGCGGATGCGCAGAACGTGGCTGTGCTGGAGAACGGCACCGTGGTCGCCGCCTCTGCCACCGGCGATGGCCTGCAGTTCATCTCCGATCCCTCTCTCAAGAACTAACAGCTCACGAAGGACTTTCCATGCACTACTCCGCAATTGACCGCGCTCGCCATGCCGCCTACCAGGTGGCGCTCAAGGGGATGTTTCAGCTCAGCCCGGAGCGCATCCACGGCATCATCAACCGCGGCCTAGCGGTTCTGCAGGCAGCCGGGCCCGCCAACCGCGCGCTGGGCAAAGTACTCCCCGTGACGGATCCAGTGCTGGAACAAGAGCTGTTCGGTGTGCGCTTCCCGCGTCCGCTGGGCTTGGCCGCCGGCTTTGACAAGAACGCCGCGGCTGCCGACGCGTGGGCGGCCATCGGCTTCGGCTATGCCGAGCTCGGCACCATTACCCCGAAGGCGCAGCCGGGCAACCCCGCACCGCGCCTGTTCCGCTTGCCGGCGGACAAGGCGATCCTCAACCGTATGGGCTTCAACAACGAGGGCGCTTTGGTAGCCGCACGGAACCTGCGCGAGCGCCGCTACCGCGACGTGGTGGGCATCAACATTGGCAAGAACAAGGTCACCCCGGCAGACAAGGCCGTCGATGACTACCGCCAGTGCGCATCGGTGCTGGGAGACCTCGCCGACTTCGTGGTGGTCAACGTCTCCTCGCCCAATACTCCGGGCTTGCGCGACCTGCAGGCGGTCGAATCCCTGCGCCCGATTATGGGGGCCGTGGTGGACTCGACCTCCTCGCCCGTCCTGGTCAAGATCGCGCCGGATCTGTCTGATGAGGACGTCGATGCCGTGGCAGACATGGCCGTCGAGGTCGGTCTCGCCGGCATCGTGGCGACCAACACCACGATCTCCCGTGAAGGGCTGAAGACCCCTGCCGACGAGGTGGCGGCGATGGGCGCCGGCGGCATCTCGGGCCTGCCGCTGGCGGACCGCTCGCTGGAGGTGCTCCAGCGCCTGCACGCCCGCGTGGGCGATAAGCTGGTGCTCGTCGCCGTCGGCGGCATCACGACCCCGGAACAGGCATGGGAACGCATCACCGCCGGCGCCTCTCTGCTGCAGGGCTACACCGGGTTGATTTATGGCGGCCCGGATTGGATCCGGGATATCCACCGAGGGATTGCCCAGCAGATACGTGCCCACGGGCTGCGCTCGATCTCTGAGGCGGTCGGCTCCGGTCTCCCCTGGCGCGACTAGCGCACTGCGCGGCGGATGAGCGCCGCACACAGCGCCGCTATGACGGCGAAGACAAACAGTAGGTTCTGCCCCATCGTGGCCAGGACGGCGTCCGGCAGGACGCGGCTAGCGATGATGAAGACTAGCGCGAGGATTAGCGGGGCAATCTGTCCAAGGCTGCCGCGCTGTTCGCGGTGCTGGGCACTGAACGCGCCCACCAGAATCGCCGCGGCGATGAGCGCTACCCGCCGCCAAGTCCACTCGAAGGGTGCGTCAAGGCCATCGCTGAAGATGGAAACCAGCCCTAGCAGTGCCAGGATGGCTGCAAGGAAAGCGAGTGCGCCCGCGGCCCGAAGAACTATAGGGTCGGACCCCTTCTCGCCTCCTGCGCCGTCTGGGTGCTTGTTCAACGGGAGGGGTTTCACTTCTCCTCGTACCATCCCCAGGTCACCGCGCGGCCGAGCGTGTGGAAGAACAGATTGAAGCCCAGCACCGTGGGGGTGGACTCCGGATCGATGTCGAGCTTCTCCACGTCCACAGCGTGCACCGCGTACAGGTAACGGTGCGGCGCGTGCCCGGCGGGCGGCTGTGCGCCGTAGTAGGTCCGCTGGCCGGAGTCACCGCGCAGGCTCACTACCCCGGGGTGGCCCAGGTCCTCGGAGGAACCTGCGCCGGTAGGCAGCTCACGAACATCAGCGGGGATGTTGAAGGCCGCCCAGTGCCAGAAACCAGAGCCCGTCGGGGCATCCGGATCAAAGCACGTCACCGCAAAGGACTTGGTGCCCTCCGGCACGTCGCTCCAGGACAGCTGCGGGGAGACGTTCTCCGGGGCGCGGAAACGCTCTGCAATCTCTTCCCCCTCCGCGATGTCCTGGGAGGTCACGTTAAAGGCCGGTACCTCGCCCAGCGGTGCATACGGGTCTGGGCCGGGGAAGCAAGAATCGGTGGCGTAGCTCGCAGGAGTCTGGGGTGTTGCCGAGTTGTTGGTCGCATCGTTATTGGTCATGCTTTCCTTTGTACCGGACGGAACTTTTGCTCGGGGAAGAATCAGTCAGTGGGTCTCCGGCAGCCGCAACGGGAGGCAACTTCCACCGTTGTGTTTTAGTGCCACAATTTCAGCCTAAAATATCCCTTCACATGGGGATTTGTGTACTGCACCCCGATCGGGATACAGTATTCGAGTGCCCAGCCGAGAGGCTGAACAAACACCCTAGCCCGGGTGGCGGAATGGCAGACGCGCTAGCTTGAGGTGCTAGTGTCCTATTAACGGACGTGGGGGTTCAAGTCCCCCCTCGGGCACAAACCAAATCTCGAGACATCATATCTACGGTGTCTCGAGTTTTTCTCGTTTTCGCCTCACACTGCACAGCGCCGTTGCACGGTACAGTGGGATGCTACGACAACAACTACCCCACCTTTGAGGCCTGCCCCCTAGCAGTGACCTCGTAAAATAAGGAGTACCGAATGAACGCTACCTTTACGTACCTCGACCCGTTTACCGCACAGCGAAAGCTCATTGAGGCTCCGGAAGGATCCGAGTACGTAGTAGTCAAGCGCCGTGGGGAGGCCGTGGTCGACGGCGAGGTGATGAGCTTCCACACCAGCCACGCCCAGGCGCGTGAGGCGGTCATGGCGGGGCTGACTGCGGAGTTTAAGACTGCCGTGGATAACGAGCCCATCTACGTCACCCACGCGCGTCTGCG
This sequence comes from Corynebacterium axilliensis, assembly GCF_046097495.1. Taxonomy (NCBI): domain Bacteria; kingdom Bacillati; phylum Actinomycetota; class Actinomycetes; order Mycobacteriales; family Corynebacteriaceae; genus Corynebacterium; species Corynebacterium axilliensis. The sequence continues at coordinate 523,318 of NZ_CP175768.1, read as the reverse complement.
TGGCGAATACGCCCGTTACGTCAATCTCTAAACCCGCGGGGAACTCTCTACCGCCGCGGACTTCTTCTTGTCGGTGAAATAGCTATGCAGGGCCTTGATGGCGATCGGTGCCACGGAAATGACGATGATGAGCAGCATGATCTTCTCAATCGAATCCGCAATACCGGGGATATGGCCCAAGAAGACACCGATCAAGTTCATGGAGAGCACCCACGCCACGGCGCCGCCGATGTTCCAGCCCACAAAGTGCTTATAGGGCATGCCCGCCGTTCCGGCCGCCACGGGGATGTAGGTGCGCACAATCGGAACAAAGCGGCCCAGCACCAGCGCGAGTGGGCCGTGCTTGTGGAAGAAATCCTCGGCGGAATGCAGGTACTCCAGCTTAAGAATCCGCGCGTCCTCTTTGAATAGGCCACGCCCGAAGCGGTGCCCCAGCCAATAGCCCACTTGGTCGCCGGCAATTGCGGCAGCCATGCCCACGATAAGCAGGAGCCAAATGGACACGTGTAGCTCGTCGCGGAGGATGGCTGCGGTGACCAGAAGGGAATCGCCGGGGAGGAAGGGGAACAGGACACCGGACTCGATGAAGACCACGAGTGCGATGCCGGCGATAACCCATGGGCCGAAGGCCTCGAGCAGGGTCGCGGCGTCCATGTAGGATGTCAGGTTATGGATAAAGTCCATGGAGTACTCCATATTCGGTGTAAGAATCGGCGCGTTGAAGATCGAGGTAGATCGAGGCGCCAGATTGGTCTCCGCTTAGTATCCTCCTCCCACTTCCAATTCCATGCATCGCGAGCGGCGTTGCTAGGTACTTTTCGCCAACCCCACAGTTAAGCCACAGTGTGCGGCACGCCCCGTTCTATCCAACGAGGGCGAGGGTCTAGGCTTAGAACTCTATGGATTCGCAAAGGCTTAAGCGTTGGGCGCGCACCGCGGGTGACTTCCTTACGTCGCTCGCCCGGTCGGCGTGGCACAGCGTTGCTGCCTGGCCATGGTGGCGCTGGGCGCTAGTACTCGCCGCGGGTGCCGGCCTCGTTGCCCTCGTTATGGTGGTGGGTATCCCCGATGTCGCAGCGCTGCGCGCCTGGTCGCGGCACTTGGGCCCGTGGTTTATTGTGGCCTTCGCGGCCGCCTACGTCTTCTTCACGCAATTCCCCTTCCCCCGCACGGTGTGGACGTTAGCCGCGGGGCTCTTGTTCGGTCCCTGGCTGGGACTCGGCATCTCTTTGGTGGCGCTGACGGTCTCGGCCACGCTCTCGTTGCTTATTGTTCGGTGGTTGCTCGGTGACTGGATCCGACCCCACCTGTCCCACCCGGCGGTGCTTCCTATCAACGCGCGCCTCGAGCGGCGCGGGTGGTTGGCCGTGGCATCACTGCGCATGGTCGCGGGAGTTCCGTTTTCCTTACTAAACTATGTCGCGGCGTTGACCCCCATCCCGGTGGGACAGTTTGCCGTCGCCACACTGCTGGGCTCCATCCCCACCACGGCCATCGGCGTGTTCCTTGGGGATACACTCTCCGGACGCCCGGATCCGTTGACCGTGGTGGCGTTTCTCGTTGCCGCGGTGCTGGGAGTGGCGGGACTCATCCTCGACACGCATCTGCCCGACCCCAGCCCCTTACCCGGCTCGGTCAAGCGCAAGGGGTAGACTAGCCTCTAGTTTCGCCTAGAAAGGAGCCCTCCACAGTGCTCGCCGTTCATGCTCGCTATCGCGGCCGCTCGGTGCGTCGCGCCGAATTGGTCCAGCGATCCGCCGCTGCCCTGTCCACGTTGGAGGGGATCGGCGAATTCGAGGTCCTCGGCGTCGAAGACATCTGCGCCGTGGCGTACTCGGCGTCCGCGGTGTGCGACGTGGCGATGGCATTGCTTGCCGACGGCGACTGGGCCATCGGCATCGGCATCATCCCGGGCGATACTGCCCGCGAGAAGCACACCCGCGCGGTCGCCACGGCCGCGGTGAAGAAGTCCGCGCGGGCCGGCCACGTCTATGCCAAGGTGGACCGGCGCGGCCGCGCCGCAGAGGCCAACGACATCGCCGCCGCTTTCGCCCTGTTGGGCTTTGTCCTTTCCAAGCGCACGATGGAAGGCCGCGAGGCTACATCGCTCGTGCGCGGCGGGCTGAATCAGAACGAGGCCGCGGAGGAGCTGGGTATCTCCAAGCAGGCAATGTCCCAGCGCCTACAAGCTGCCGGCTGGGCCGCGGAAACCGCGGGCTGCCAGCTGGCGGTTAACCTCATTGAGAGGTCCAATAAGGACTAGAGCAAATCGGCCTTAGTGAGTTCGGGCGTCGTGACGAAGTCCACGAGACGCTCCACTGCGCCGATCAGCGTGGAATCCAAGTCGCGGAAGGAAGAGACCGCGTTGTAGACCCTGCTCCAGCCTTCCTTCGGATCGGACCAGCCCACACGCCGGCAGATGCCGGTCTTCCAGTCTTCGCCATACGGCACCTCCGGCCAGGCCCGAAGCCCCAAACGCTCGGGCTTAACCGCGGCCCAAATATCGATGAAAGGGTGGCCCGTGACCAAAACGTGCTCGCCCACTGTCTGCGTTAGGCGCGTTTCTTTGGAGCCTTCCACCAGGTGATCCGCCAGCACGCCGACGCGTCGTCCGGGTCCGGGCTGGAACTCCGCCAAGCGTTCCTCTAAGTTGTCCAAGCCTTCGAGGTATTCGACGACCACACCTTCGACGCGAAGGTCGTGACCCCACACCTTCTCCACGATGGCCGCGTCGTGGATACCCTCGACCCAGATGCGCGAGGGTGCGGCGACCTTAGCCTCAACATTCTCCACGCGGCGCGAACCGGAATTGGATTTCCGCGGCGCGTGCTTTTCCACGTAGCGGGTCAGAGTCACTGGCTGTCCTTCCACGAGGAAGCCGCCCTTAATCAGCTTGAACACGCGCTGGACACCGTGGCGGTCCTCCAAGCGGACAACCGGCCCCCAGGCCGTCTTGTCTACACCGAGCACTGCCCCAACGAAGTCATCGCCGCGGACCTCGACCACCATGCCAGGCTCTGCGGGCACCGCTGGGTAGGAAGGCTTTCTGGTGCGGGAGTGGCCGGCGAAGATGTCGCCGCCGTACGGGTCGTGGGTGTTATTCATAGCGGTCTACCTTATCGTCTACACTGTCCTGCCATGGATATGCGCGCCGAGGTCTGGTCACCAGTTCAAAACATTGCCGTGTGGTGTGGGGCGTGGCTCTGGGGGCACGAGTCCACCGATGATCTCCTGGACGCGCTGACGGAGCTCGGCGGCGAGCACGTGGGAGCAGGGCCGTACAGCGGCGCGCCTTTCACCGATGTCCTCGCACTCATCCGGCGGGAAACGGCTGGAATCGTGGAGCGCGGTGAGCGCGAACCGGCGATGCGCCTCATTTTGTCCGGGCCCGGCGAGGCCCCGGCCCTGCCCGCCGGGTCCGCGTCGGCACGCGCAGCTACCGAGAACCCGGCCGGCGCCATCGTGGTGCGCACCAACGATCGCGACCGCCACCTTGTTCTCATCCCCACCTACGATGACGCCGCCGCGCTGACGCAATGGGATGTCATTGAGGAGACGGAGCCGCTGCCCCAACCGGCGTGGCTGAGCCCGGGCGAGGCCGATGCTCTCCTGAGCCAGGCGACGAACGAGTCGGCGGCACTCATTGAAGCCAGCGGCGAGCACAGCGACGCCCTTCCCAACCCGCGACTGACCGTGGGCACGTTGAGCGATTTCTATGACACCCCGGGGCTACCCGCAGCCGTGCCCGGACGCTCCGCGAAGCTTTTTGCCCGAGCTGACCGCGTTGCCGCAATCATCGAAACGGTGACGGATCGCATCAACGACCACAGCTTCGATCCGCAGCTGCTGCGCTTGTGGCGGCACATTCGCCAGGCGCGCATGGCCGGCGTGGCCTATGCGCTCAGTGACTTCTCCCGCTAAGAGGACGCCTCTAGTGGGACTTCTTCAGCGACCAGATGTCGCAGCAGCCTTCCGCGCACGGCTGGCCATTGACGGTACAGCCCTGCACTGTGACGGAGCCCAACGAGGCGATTTCTGAGCCAGCCTCCAGCTCGTCGATGAGATCCACGACCAGTGAGGCGAAACGCTGGGAAGGTCCAGCCGTGCGGGTGCGCTGGACGAGCACCCCCATCTCGTCGGCGGCGTCCTGCAGCTCGGAATCAAGGTCCCAGATGACCTCCATGTGATCGGAGATAAAACCGATCGGGCAGACCACGACAGCGTCGACGCCTTCTTCGTTGTGCAGCCGCGTGGTGTGGTCCACAATGTCCGGCTCCAGCCACGGGGTGCTCGGGCTACCGGAGCGGGATTGCCACACGAGGTCATACTCCGTGATGCCTGCTGCCTCGGCAACCAGGCGGGATGCTTCGGCCACCTGGCGCGAGTAGATGTGCTTGTCGCCCTCGGCGCCGCCCACCGCGTCGTGAGCCGTGGGAACAGAGTGCGCAGTGAAGAGCATGCGGGTAGTTTCCAGCTTCTCCTCCGGAATCTCGGCGTACGCGTCCTTGACGGCCGCCGCCATCTCCTCGATGAACTTGGGGTGGTCGAAAAACTGGCGCAGCTTGGTGAAGGTGATTTCCGGCAGGCCCTTCTCCTCCAGGTGCGCGCGGAGGGCAACGATGTCCTCGTCGTACTGGCGGCAGGCGCTGTAGCCGCCCCACGCAGAGGTGGCGAAGACGGCGACGTTGCGGATGCCATCCGCGGCCATCTGCTCCACTACCTCGGTGCCGAAGGGATGCCAGTTCCGGTTGCCAAAGTAGACCGGTAGATTATGTCCGCGAGTTTTCAGTTCCCCCTCGACGTTCTCGATAATCTCTCGATTGAGACGGTTGAGTGGGCTGACGCCACCGAAGTGGAAGTAGTGTTCTCCAACAACCTCGAGGCGCTCGCGCGGAATGCCGCGCCCGCGAGTCACGTTCTCCAAAAACGGAACGACCTCCTCGTTACCTTCCGGGCCACCGAAAGAAAGAACGAGGAGGGCGTCGAATGGGGAGTCAGTGCGCTCAACCAGAGCAGTACGCTGTGTTTCAGTCATACCGCCCAGTCTAGCAATCCGACCGGTTCGAACCGGTTAAATCAGGCGCACGGCGTAGGGGGCCATGCCTCCCTGGCGCACCGGCGAGATGCTGACCGTCTGGCCCGACTGCGGGGCCTCGATCATCTGGCCATCACCCAGATAGATCGCCACGTGCGTATTACCGGACGGGCCGTAGAAGATGAGGTCACCACGCTCCATCTCGCTCGGCGACACCTTTGTACCCTTCTGGTACTGGTAGCCGGTGTAGTGCGGCAGGGAGATGCCCACTCCCGCGAAGGCGTAGAGCACCAGGCCGGAGCAGTCAAAGCCCACCTTGTTGTAGTCGCCGTAGGAGTCGGCCACGCCGCCGTCTCGAATGCCCTTGGTCGGGCCGTTCGCGTCGCCGCCACCCCACGCGTAGGGCACGCCGATCTGGGACTCAGCGCGGGAGATGACGGTTTCGATCTTGGATTGACGGGAGGCGTCGCCAAGCGTGGCGCTAGCCTTCTCTGTCACAGAGTCGGTGGTGTCGAGCTCCTCCAGTACGCCGGAGACGTCGGAGGCCAGCTCATCTTCGTCTGCGGTGTTGCTGGTGCTTGTCAACGTCGTCGACGTGGATGCGGAATCCGATGCCGAGTCGGTGCTATCGGACGCAGTGCCGTCGCCCTGCAGAGCGAAGAGCCTAGAGGACCCCTGGGCCAAGGCGTCGATTTCCTCTGGTGTGAGGCTGTTGGAGTGATCGGGCTGGGAGGCGGCGACCATAGAGGCCACGCTGCCGACAACACCGATTCCGAGGGCAATGGTCTCCGGGTCGATGTCGCTCGAACCCATGGAGCTGCCGCCGGAGGCTTCCTTGCGGTCCTCGTCCTTAGAGGACAGCTCCTGGACGTTGGGATCGGAGGACAGCGTGTCCGCTGCACTCGACAGTTCCTTCATCTCCTCCGGGGAGATCTGCTGCGACGCAGTCCGAGAGGCCTCCGCCTGCAGGGTGCGGTTCTGAGCCTCCTCTGCCGACGGGCCCACCACGGCACCGTCGACCGCATTGTCGGTTGCGGCGGCGTCGGACTCGCTCGACTCGGCACTGGCGGCATCGGTGGTGCCGGTCGCGCCCGTGCTAGTGGTGCCGGCGGTCGCGCCGCTGGCCGTCGCGGAGGTAGGGGCATCCGCGGGAGCACTCTGCTGGGGCTTGGTCGTGGGAGCCGACGAAGCGGCGCTGGTGTCAGGGGTGGAGTGAGAGGGTTGGGTAGTCTCGCTATCAGGCTTGACCTTAGATCCAGTGTCTTGACTTGACTTAGTATTATCGTCAACGCCCTTGGCTTGATTTAGTGCCTTATGGAGGCTGGACAGCTGGGATAGGAGATCCTCACGCTTCCCGGCAGATTCCTGAATCTGGGTCTCGGAGTCAGCGAGCTGTTCGCGCGCGGCAGCCTCTGCCTCGGAGGCACGAGTCTCTCGCTGCTCTGCCAACTGCTGGGTCTTGCGCAGCTGGGACTCCTTGTTGGCCTTCTCGGTGCGCTCGCGCTCAAGTTGGTCCAGGACGTCCTGCTGCTTCTGGGACTGGCCGCGGAGGAATGCTTGGCGCTCCAGCATGGTGGAGCGTGCCTCGCTGCCCGCCGCGTTAGACACGGCGTCCGACGTGTTAGCGCGGCGGTATGCCGAGCGTGAAACCTCATCGAGCTTGGACTGCGCTGCCGCCACGTCATCCTGTGCGGAATCGAGCTGCTCCTTGGCCGTCGTGGTGCCGCGGCGCGCCTGGGCAGCCTCGGTGCGCGCATCGTTGAGGTCAACGAGCGCGCGGTTGACGGTCTCGCGCTGTGCGCCGATGGCGGCCTCTGCCTGTGCGATCTCGTTCTTCGATCTGCGCAATGGCACCGGCCAGGTCGGCGATGGACGGGTTGTCAGAAGACAGCAGCTGCGCGATGTCCAGCTGCTCTGGTTCCGCCGCAACTGCTGGGGTCAATGAAGAAACGGTGGACAGAATGGCAGTCGTCGCTATCGCAGCACAAGCTGCTTTGAGGCGGCGAAAGCCAAAGGATGAAGTGGTGGCCACGAGAGTAATCTCCTCGGCACCTACCCATGACGACGTAGACGCTTCGCCCTCCTGGCGCATACTTGCCGGCGGCAAGCGGAAACGCTCAAGACTGCGAGACGCGGATATGGGGGTTCATTCTGTATAGGTCACATAGAGACATGAAGACACGCAAAGATACAGGTGTCTCCCTAGCGGCGAGCCCAGAAGAATCAAGTGGAAAAGGCTGCGAATGAAGAAGTCTGCGTTCTGCGAAGCGCATACAGATATTCCAGGCGCTGTTCTCGTTCCTCCTCGCCAGGCGCCGCGCTCTCAATCTGTAGGACACACCGTGTGCGCGCCTACGTTAAGGCTGGCACCCAACCGGGAACCGACAGGGCCGAAAAGCTCTGACAGAACCGCGCCCTTCTGTAAGAGCGCGGGCGTGCGAGCCTCTCCTACTCGGTAGGTAGGTGCTTAATTTGTGAAAAGTCGAACACTGATAACACTGATACCGACTACGGCGGGGACTCCTAGATGCGCGGTCATCCGCCAGGCGGAGAACCCCAACTGTCGTGTTCGCGCGTGGCGTGCTTCCCCACATACCCGTGCGTCGTCTCAGTTGAGAGTCAAGGCTTGGCCCATGAACGTATGGAGCAATAGTCAACCCGTGAGTCGATACGTGAACCATACGTCACCGACACGCCGCCTCGCACACTTTCCCCAACTTTCACATGAGTTAAGTCCAGCCACAGGTCCTTACAAGTGTCCCCAACCTGCAACAATTTCGTTACCAAGGTGTGACTGTAACCTTGGTCACATTTGGGAATTGTGCGCTACCCTCCTCCAGCCCCTGCCGGTCGACCCGCGCTTCACCCCACAGCGTCTCGCCGACCCGTTTCGCGGCAAGCCTTATCCGGCCGTCCCCACCGTGCACTCACTGCCCCCTCGCGTCCCGGGAGGACTCCCCGAAGCGGGCCCACACGAGCCCGACGAGTGGCGCAAGGGAGGCTCCTCAAGGTGGCCCGGACCGCTCCCCAAAGCACCTCAAGGGAGTGAACTGTCGACGCCTAGGGTCACCCTCCCGCGACTCGCGCACCGACCCGGTGCCGGGGCCGCCGAAGAGCGGCGTCGCTTCCCTCAAACCCCTCCCCCGGTGCCAAAATAAAGCCTTAGGGGTTGACTCCACTCCCCTCCCCGACGCTTCCGCGCGAGTCTTAGTCGCCGTCAGACTGTGGCGGCGACAGCGGATTTGGCAGTGGATTCGTCAGCAGGATCTGCGCCGCGCCAGGCGTGGCGGTACGCGGCCCAGCCGGCCGCGGCGGCAAGGATAAGCATGCCGATAAGAATGAGCACCCACGGCGCCGAGAAGCCGTCCGCCGTGCCGTAGAACTCATTGAGGAGAGTGACCTGATCAAGGCCCGTCGGCAAGGAGTCCTCGGCCGCCTCGAGGCTGGCGCGGTCATAAGAATCGCTCACGGCGGAGACCTTCATCGGCGCCTGGAGGATTACGGTATCGAGCCCCGTTTGCTCCTGAAGTGTTGTCGCTAGGTCGCGCAAGTCGGGGATCTTCTCCGGATAGACGTCCACCACGGCGATGCCGTGGTTGGGATGGAGTGCCTCCGCGATGGGCTCTTGGAGGGCGTCGTCACGCGCCAGCTCCGGGTTCGAGAAGGCCACACCGTCAGCCTCTAGTTGCTGAGCAATGTCGTCTACATCCAGTCCGGCCGGAATCATTGTCCACTCCTTAGTTATGGCAACAGTCATGCCAACGATGGACTGAGCCGCGCCGGCGACAATAGTGCCGGAGCCGCGTCCACCCCTTTGGTCGTCTTGAGGGTAGGCCGCGCGCACGACGGAAGGTGTGCGGACTCGCCGGTACCCCCAAAATGGATGAAACAGAACGCTTGTACTGTTATAGTGGCACCAACCGTGGGTTCTTCCCTCTACAATGGTCGAGGAACCTTCGCGTTCTGAGAACGTCGATATGCGCCGCTCCTGCGCGCCATAATGATGTGCTCACTGAACCTTGACTAAGTGTTCAACAAACCGAAAAGCGAAACGTAAGGAATGGAGCTCCCTGTGACTGAAAGCCTGAACTCCTTCGGCGCCAAGAAGACCCTAGATGTCAACGGTAAGTCCTACGACTACTTTGATATCAACGCGGTTGAGGGCCTGGAGAAGCTGCCGTACTCCCTCAAGGTGCTGGCTGAGAACCAGCTGCGCTACGAGGATGGCAAGAACGTAACCAAGGATCACATCAACGCCTTGGCTAACTGGGATCCGTCCGCCGAGCCGGACACGGAGATCCAGTTCACCCCGGCCCGCGTCCTCATGCAGGACTTCACGGGCGTTCCTTGCGTGGTTGACCTCGCCACCATGCGTGAGGCCATCGCTGCACTGGGCGGTAAGCCGGACCAGGTTAACCCGCTCAACCCGGCAGAGATGGTCATTGACCACTCCGTTATCGTTGAGGCCTTCGGTTCTTCCGAGGCTCTGGAGAAGAACGTAGAGATCGAGTACGAGCGCAACCAGGAGCGCTACCAGTTCCTGCGCTGGGGTGCTGAGAACTTCTCCAACTTCCGCGTTGTTCCCCCGGGAACCGGTATTGTCCACCAGGTCAACATTGAGTACCTGTCCCGCGTCGTCTTCGACAACGAGGGCCTTGCTTACCCGGATACCTGTATTGGTACTGACTCCCACACCACCATGGAAAACGGCCTGGGCATCCTGGGCTGGGGCGTCGGCGGCATCGAGGCCGAGGCTGCCATGCTGGGCCAGCCGGTGTCCATGCTCATCCCGCGCGTCGTCGGCTTCAAGCTCACCGGCGAGATTCCGACCGGCGTGACGGCTACCGACGTCGTTCTGACCATCACCGAGATGCTCCGTGAGCACGGCGTAGTCCAGAAGTTTGTCGAGTTCTACGGCAACGGCGTGAAGTCCGTGCCGCTGGCTAACCGCGCCACCATCGGCAACATGTCCCCGGAGTTCGGCTCCACCGCCGCAATCTTCCCGATCGACGAGGAGACCATCAAGTACCTCGAGCTCACCGGCCGCCCGCAGGAGCAGATCGACCGCGTCGAGGCTTACGCCAAGGCACAGGGCATGTGGCTGGAGCAGGACGCTCCGGAGGCAAAGTACTCCGAGTACCTCGAGCTGGACCTGTCCACCGTCGTTCCGTCCATCGCCGGCCCGAAGCGCCCGCAGGACCGCATCCTGCTGTCCGAGGCGAAGGAGCAGTTCCGTAAGGATCTGCCGACCTACGCTTCTGGCGACGTCGTGGCTGACGAGTCCACCGTGGCCGCAAAGCGCATGACCGCTGAGGGCGGCGACGAGAACTCTCTCGTTGACGTCACCGGCGGCCTGAACAAGTCCCGCCAGGGCGAGGGCGAGTCCGCTGCCAAGGGCAGCTCCGGACGCCAGTCCACCCCGGTGACCGTGACCTCCCCGAACGGCGGCGAGTACACCCTGGACCACGGCATGGTGGCCATTGCCTCCATCACCTCCTGCACCAACACCTCCAACCCGTCCGTCATGGTGGGCGCTGGCCTCATCGCCCGCAAGGCTGCAGAGAAGGGCCTGACCTCCAAGCCGTGGGTCAAGACCATTTGCGCCCCGGGCTCCCAGGTGGTCGATGGTTACTTCCAGCGCGCAGACCTGTGGAAGGACCTGGAGGCCCTGGGCTTCTACCTCTCCGGCTTCGGCTGCACCACCTGTATCGGTAACTCCGGCCCGCTGCCGGAGGAGATCTCCAACGCCATCAACGAGCACGACCTGGCAGCCACCGCAGTGCTGTCCGGTAACCGCAACTTTGAGGGCCGCATCTCCCCGGACGTCAAGATGAACTACTTGGCATCCCCCATTATGGTCATCGCCTACGCTATTGCCGGCACCATGGACTTCGACTTCGAGACCCAGGCGCTGGGCCAGGACAAGGACGGCAACGATGTCTTCCTCAAGGACATCTGGCCCTCCCCGCAGGAGATCGAAGACACCATCCAGCAGGCTATCTCCCGCGAGCTGTACGAGGCGGACTACGCCGACGTCTTCAAGGGCGACGATGCATGGCGCAACCTGGACGTTCCGGAGGGCGAGACCTTCCAGTGGAACGAGGACTCCACCTACATCCGCAAGGCACCGTACTTCGACGGCATGCCGACCGACCCGGAGCCGGTCCAGGACATCAAGGGCGCTCGCGTGTTGGCTAAGCTCGGTGACTCCGTGACCACCGACCACATCTCCCCCGCCTCCTCCATCAAGCCGGGCACCCCGGCTGCCCAGTACCTGGATGAGAATGGTGTGGCGCGCCAGGACTACAACTCCCTGGGTTCCCGTCGTGGTAACCACGAGGTCATGATGCGAGGTACCTTCGCCAACATCCGCCTGCAGAACCAGCTGGTGGACGTTGCCGGTGGCTACACCCGTGACTTCACCCAGGAGGGCGCACCGCAGTCCTTCATCTTCGACGCGTGCGAGAACTACAAGGCCGCTGACATCCCGCTGGTCGTCCTGGCCGGCAAGGAGTACGGCACCGGTTCCTCCCGCGACTGGGCTGCCAAGGGCACCAACCTGCTGGGTGTCAAGGCCGTCATCACCGAGTCCTTCGAGCGCATCCACCGCTCCAACCTCATCGGTATGGGCGTTATCCCGCTGCAGTTCCCGGAGGGCGAGTCCCACGAGTCTCTGGGCTTGGACGGCACCGAGACCTTCGACATCGATGGCATCGCGGCCCTGAACGAGGGCGGCATCCCGAAGTCGGTTCACGTGACCGCCACCAAGGAGTCCGGCGAGACCGTCGAGTTCGATGCCAAGGTCCGCATCGACACGCCTGGTGAGGCTGACTACTACCGCCACGGCGGCATCCTGCAGTTTGTGCTGCGCCAGATGGTCAAGGCCTAAACGCCGCGACCACCACCGCGTAGCGCTGCGCACGCCGCGGGGCTACCGGTAGCCGGAAGGGCCAGCTAGCAACACCACATGCTGGCTGGCCTTTCTCATGCCCTATTCTTTTCTCTTCTTTTCTTCCCACATTTCCGCTTTCCGCTGCGCCTTCAAAGGAGACCCGTTAGCCATGCCGATCATGAGCGACTCCGAACTTAACCGCCGCCGACACGACATCCTCGTCGGCGCCCGCAAGTGCTTTGCCGAGCATGGCTACGAAGGCGCGACCGTGCGACTGCTTGAGCAAGCCACTGGAAAGTCCCGCGGTGCCATCTTCCACCACTTCGGCGATAAGGAGTCGCTCTTCTTGGCCCTTGCGCGGGAGGACGCCGCCCGTGAGGCCGAGGTCGTGGCCAACAACGGTTTGGTGGAGGTGATGAGCGAGATGCTCCGCCACCCCGAACGTCACGACTGGCTGGCTACCCGCCTCGAGGTCACCTCGATGCTGCGCACCGACCCCTCTTTCGCTACCCGCTGGCGCGAGGAGCAGCAGGTACTGGACAAGGCCGTGCGGGCCCGCTTGGAGTCCAACGCTGAGCAGGGCCGGCTGCGCGACGATATGTCGATCGACGCTCTCGTGACCTATCTGGAAACCTTCATGGATGGTTTTATCAACAGGCTAGCGCTGGGTGATACGGAGAACCTGGAGAAGGTTCTCGATGTGGTGGAACAGTCTATCCGTAGCACACGGTAGAATGTGAGCTAGGTTACCGCTCCGTCCGAGTTTGGAAATTGGGTGAACTAGCTCCGATGAACCAGTACACACTCGCTCCGTTCGACTTCGGGAAGCACTTCTACTCTGATCGCTTCATCCCCGATAGCTTCGCATCGGTTCGCTCCCCCAACCCAGCCCCGGTAACGCCGGCGGTGGCCGCGGCTGCCTACGCCGCCGGGCGCAGGCCCGGTATATCTGCGCTGAAGTGGTGGCCCTTACTGGTCCGAACCGTGAGCGCGCCATTGCTCGTTATACTTGCGTGGGCCTTCGCGGTAGGCGCCAGAGGCGAACTCTCGGTCTTTCTCTACCTGCTCATCACTATAGTTTTCGGGCTGGTGTGCCTGGCCGGTGCTGCCTACCTAGCTCATTCAGTCTGGCGCAAGGTAGTGGGAGCATTCCGCGTTGACAGCGCTACCCGCCACGGGTGGGTGAACTACTATCCGGCGCTCATCAGCGAGATTTGGGTGGTTGGAGTGATAAACCACGAGCATGATCCCCGGGAATATGAGTACATGGCCAAGGCGCGCATTCAGCTGCCCAACGGCTCGACCGAGGAGGTGAACACCGAGGTGTTCTGCTCTGAGATTGACAGCGACGGGTTCAAGCGCAGGGGCATCGTGGAGGTCAACCGTGAAGAAGAGGCACTGTTTGACCGGCCCAACGGCTGGTATCTAGCCGCGCACGTAGCCACCAAGCCGATCAGTGAGGCCAGTTTTCGCCACGGCCTCACCGAGGCACAGGTCAGAGCAGGGCTCGACGCTGTCTAGGCCGTCTAAGCCCTGCACGCACAGGTGCAGCGTTCTTAAATGTCCTTGACGCTGCCCTCGCCGTCAATAAACTCCAGCGGGGAGTCCGGCAGGGTCTCGCGGGAGGCCAGCTCCGCAACAACATCGGCCACCAGATCGCGCGAGGTGTGCTGGTCCCCCGTCAGCTCGGAATTGTCTTCGACGACGGTAATGCCCCGCGAGGGCTCCTCCGTCAGGGCTGCCGGGCCAAGAATGAGGTAATTAAGGTCGGTGGAGTTAAGCTTCTTGTCCACGGACTTCTTGGACTCGACGTAGGCGTACCACGCCTCGTCCGCCGGGTCGGTGGTATTCGTCGTAGCGCCCATGTAGGAAATCATGATGTAGGCGGGAGCGTTCTTGCCCTCGGCAGCGAGCTTCTCCATGCCCGCGATCGAGGCCAGCGCGGCGTCGCGGTCAACGGCCCAGGTCACGTCAGCACCGGCACGGCCACCGTTGCCGGCGCCCCAGACAACAACATCGTAGTCACCGAGCAGCTCCGCCCACTGCTCTTCGCTGATCTCGGTGAGATCGCGCAGTACCGGCGTTGCACCCAGCGCCTCGATGTCCGGCACCTGGTTGGGGTTGCGGATGAGCGAGTGGACGTCCAGGTTAGCGTCGACAAGCTTCGGCGTCGCTAGCAGGCCCACCTTGCCGTGCCCGCCGATGTAGAGAGCCTTCTTACGTGCGTTAGTTGTCGTATCAGTCATGGCCGCCACCGTACGCGGGTGCGTGCGGTAATGCAGGACCGCTGGACAGCGGGCTAAAGCACGCAGGTTACAATCGGGGCATGATTGCCATCATGACTGTCACCGGTGCCGATCGCACCGGCATCATCGCATCCGTGACCACCGCCCTTGCCGAGCTCAACGTCAACATCGTGGATGTCTCCCAGACCCTGATGTCCGGCTACTTCACCATGATTCTGCGCGTGGAGTTTGCAGAGGACGACGTCACCATCCGGGAGATCCAGGACAAGATGAATAGCGTGGGTGAGTCCATCAATCAGTCCATCCGCGTCCAGTCTGAGGCGCTGTTTACCGCCATGAACGACCTCTAAGCGCTCCCCGGACTCACACAAGGACCAGTCATGCTCAACCGTTTTAATACTGTCAGCATTCTCGACACGATCGAGATGATCGAGAAGTACCGCCTCGACATTCGCACCGTCACCATGGGCATTTCCCTGCTAGGCTGCACGCGCCCTACGATGGAGGCCACCGCGCAAGCTGTCTATGATCACGTCACCAGCCGCGCGGGCCAGCTCGTGGAGGTCTGCCAGGGCATCGAGGCGGACCTCGGCATTCCGATTGTGAACAAGCGCATCTCCGTCACCCCGGTCTCCCTCATCGCCGCCGGCGTCGAGGGAAACCCCGTGGACATCGCCCGCGCGCTCGACCGTGCGGCAACCGAGACCGGCGTAGACTTCGTCGGCGGCTACTCCGCGCTCGTAGAAAAGGGCGCGACCATCGCAGAGAAGATACTTATTCGCTCCATTCCGGAAGCACTGGCGGATACCAACCTGGTCTGCTCTTCAGTCAACATTGCCTCCTCCCGCGCCGGCATCAACATGAACGCCGCCGCACAGATGGGCCGCGTGATCAAGGAGGCCGCCGAGCTGACCAAGGACCGCAGCGCCATTGGCTGCGCCAAGCTTGTGATCTTTGCCAACTCCGTGGGCGATAACCCCTTCATGGCGGGCGCCTTCCACGGTGTGGAGGAGCCGGACTGCGTTGTCTCCGTTGGCGTCTCCGGACCCGGCGTCGTGGACCGTGCGCTCGGTTCCCTCGAGGGCGCCTCCCTCAACGAGGTGGCCGAAGAGGTCAAGAAGGCCGCCTTCAAGGTCACGCGTGCCGGTCAGCTCGTGGGCTCCATGGCCTCCGAGCGCCTCGGGGTTCCCTTCGGAATCATCGACCTCTCCCTGGCCCCCACCGCTGAGTTGGGCGATTCCGTTGCCCACATCCTCGAGCACATGGGCCTGGATCAGGTGGGCACGCACGGCACCACGGCAGCACTTGCGCTGCTGAACGACGCCGTGAAGAAGGGCGGCATGATGGCCTGCTCCCGCGTGGGCGGCTTGTCCGGTTCCTTCATCCCGGTTTCCGAGGACAAGGGCATGATCGATGCGGTGCGCAGCGGCGCTATCTCCATTGACAAGCTGGAGGCAATGACCTCCATCTGCTCGGTGGGACTCGACATGATCGCCATCCCAGGCGATACCTCCGCCGAAACCATCGCCGGAATGATCGCGGACGAGGCAGCCATCGGCGTCATGAACCATAAGACGACTGCCGTGCGCGTCATCCCCGCCCCGGGCACTCAGGCCGGCGACGAGGTCAACTTCGGCGGCTTGCTGGGCTACGCCCCCGTCATCCCAGTGAACGAGGTGGGCAACGCCACCTTCATCAACCGCGGCGGCTTTATCCCGGCGCCGGTGCACGGCTTCCGCAACTAGAGTGAGCCGTTGCCGCGCGGACGTTAGGCCGGGCGGCGGTTAGGCCAGTTCGACGATCTCCATGTACTCGTCGTTCCACAGGTCCTCATCGCCATCCGGCATGATGATGACGCGCTCCGGGTTGAGCGCCTTGACCGCGCCCGGGTCGTGGGTCACGAGGACCACGGCTCCGGTGTAAGTGCCCAGTGCGTCGAGCACTTGCTCGCGGGACTGCGGGTCGAGGTTGTTCGTGGGCTCGTCGAGAAGCAGCACGTTCGCGCGCGAGGACACCAGCGTGGCCAGGGACAAACGGGTCTTCTCACCGCCGGAGAGTGTGCCGGCGGGCTGCTCCAGCTTGTCGCCGGAGAACATGAAGGCACCCAGCAGGCCGCGAAGGTCCTGCTGGCCGGCATCCGGGCAGGCCTCGATGGTGTTCTCCCACACCGTTTTGTCCGGATCGATGTTGTCGTGCTCCTGGGCAAAGTAGCCAATGCGCAGGCCATGGCCGGAGACGATGCCACCCTCGCCGTCGGTGCGCTCCACTCCCGCCAGCAGCTTGAGCAGGGTCGTCTTACCAGCACCGTTATAGCCCAGCACCACGACACGCGAGCCCTTATCGATGGCTAGGTCCACGCCCGCGAAGACCTCGAGCGAGCCGTACATCTTGGTCAGGCCCTTCGCGTTCATCGGGGTCTTGCCGCACGGCGCAGGCTCGGGGAACTTGATGTGGGCGACCTTGTCGGCCACGCGGACATCATCAAGCTCGCTCATCATGCGCTCGGCGCGGTGCAGCATCTGCTTGGCGGCGGCGGCCTTTGTGGCCTTCGCACCCAGTTTGGCGGCCTGCTTTTGCAGGGCCGAAGCCTTCTTCTCCGCGTTGGCGCGCTCGCGGCGGCGGCGAGCCTCATCGGTGGCGCGGGCATCGAGGTACTTCTTAAAGCCCATGTTGTAGACATCGGCCTCCGCACGCACGGCGTCGAGGAACCAGACCTTGTTGCACACCGCCTCGAGCAGGTCCACGTCGTGCGAAATCATGACCAGCCCGCCCTCGTGCTTGGCCAGGAAGCCGCGCAGCCAGGTAATGGAGTCAGCATCGAGGTGGTTCGTGGGCTCATCGAGCAACAGCGTGGTCTGGGACTTGCCGGAGCCAGCAGATGCTGCGAACAGAATCTGTGCCAGTTCCACACGGCGGCGCTGACCACCGGAAAGCGTCTTGAGCTGCTGGTCGAGGACGCGCTGCGGCAGGCCTAGGTTGTCGCAGATCTGCGCGCACTCAGAATCCGCCTCATAGCCGCCGAGGGAATGGTATTCCTCTTCCAAGCGGGAGAACTTGCGGATGGCCTTATCGCGGAATTTGTCGTCCGTTGCCGTCTCCATGAGCTCCTGCTGCTTGGCCATACGCCGCTTGATCTCATCGAGACCTCGTGCGGAGAGCACGCGCTCGCGCGCGGTCTGCTCGATGTTGCCTTCGCGGGAATCCTGCGGGAGGTAACCAATGGGGCCGGAGCGTGTCACCGAGCCGCCGTAAGGCTCGGTTTCGCCGGCCAAGATGCGCATCGTCGTGGTCTTTCCCGCACCATTGCGGCCGACTAGGCCGATGCGGTCCCCTGCCTGCACGCGAAGGTGCTGGCCGGGAGCGTCGAGAAGCGTCCGTGCGCCCACGCGCACCTCGAAATCATTGGTCACAATCACGTCGAAACAGTCTAGCAACCAGCGCAGATAAACCCGAACCGCACGGCGGCCGGGCGACGGAACGGGAGCTGCCCCAGCGTCGAAGTTCAGAATCCCCAGACCCGAAACCCGCAACTCCCTGTTCGCGTGTGCGCTGTGACGCAGTGCTTGACGACGTCCGACAGGGTGTATGGGGATCGAGGTCTGGGGATCTGGAAACGTGAGAAAGGCGGTGCAGTACGCCGCGGCGTCGCGTGAGAGGCTACACGGCGAAGCCGAGGGCCTGGAGCATCTCGCGGCCCTCCTCGGTGATCATGTTCGGGCCCCACGGCGGCATCCACACCCAGTTGAGCTGGACGGCGTCGGCAAGCTTGTTGCCCACCACCACGTCGTCGATCTGCTCACCAATAACGTCCGTCAGCGGGCAGGCCGGGGACGTCAGCGTCATGTTGATAACGCAGGTGTTTTTGCCGTTGATGTCCTCGAGCCACAGGTCATAGACCAGGCCCAAGTCAACAACGTTAATGCCCAGCTCCGGGTCGATGACGTCCCGGAGGTACTCGGTGATGTCGAAGGCTTTGGCAATCTGCTCTTCGGTCTGCTCAGGCTTGATTCCGCCGCCACCGAAGTTGGCGTTTTCGTCCTGGTACGGGTCGGTCGGGTGGTTATCGCTAGTGGTATCCGCCATCTACTTCTCCAATTCGGTCAGCGCCTGCGCGGTGGCAGCCTGGAAGGCCTTCCACCCCAGCAGTGCGCACTTAACACGGGCGGGGAACTTGGCCACGCCGGCAAAGGCGATGCCGTCCCCGATAATCTCGTCGTCTCCCTCGACCTCACCGCGGGAGGTCACCATCCGGTCAAACTCTTCGAGCTTGGCGTTGGCCTCATCCAGCGGGATACCCACGATCTCCTCCGCCATGACGGAGGTTGAGGCCTGCGAGATGGAGCAGCCCTCGGCGTCGTAGGACACGTCCTCCACTGTCTTCCCGTCAGCGGACAGCTTCACGCGCAAGGTGATCTCGTCGCCGCAGGAGGGGTTGACGTGGTGGACCTCCGCCTGTCCTTCGCGCAGGCCGGAGAACTTCGGGTTCTTATAGTGATCCAGGATGACGTCCTGGTACATGGAATCTAGGTTCATTCGCTCACTCCAAAGAAGGTACGGGCAGCCCGCACCGCCTCTACGAGGGCGTCGACCTCGTCCTCGGTGTTGTACAGGTAAAAGCTGGCGCGCGCGGTCGAATTCACCTGGCACGCGCGGTGCAGCGGCCATGCGCAGTGATGGCCGGTGCGAATGGACACGCCGTGTGCGTCGAGCACCTGCCCCAGATCGTGCGGGTGGATTCCCTCGACGACGAAGGACACCGCTCCCCCGCGCTCCTCGGCGCTTTCGGGGCCGATGATACGCAGACCCGGGATCTGGGTAAGCTGCTCAAGGGCGTAGGCGGTGAGCTTCTTCTCGTGGGCATGAATGGCGTCCATGCCCACCTCGTCGAGGAACTTCACCGCGGCACCCAAGCCCACAACTTGGCTGGTCATCTGGGTACCGGCCTCGAAGCGCGTCGGCGGTTCGGCGAAGGTGGTGCCCTCCATCTTCACGACCTCAATCATGGAGCCGCCGGTGAGGAACGGCGGCAGCTTGTCCAGCAGCTCCGCTTTGCCGTAGAGCGCACCGACGCCCGAGGGACCGCACATCTTGTGGCCAGAGAACGCCGCGAAGTCCACGTCCAGCGCGTGGAAGTCCACCGGCATGTGCGGGACGGACTGGCAGGCATCGAGCACTACCATGGCCCCGACCGAGTGAGCACGGCGCACCAGCTCGGCGACGGGCGAGATGGCACCCGTCACGTTGGACTGGTGGGTAAACGCCACGACCTTGACGGAGTCGTCGAGCTCGAGCGAGTCGAGGTCAATCCGCCCATCCTCGGTCATGGAGTACCACTTCAGCGTGGCGCCGGTGCGCTGGCACAGCTCCTGCCACGGTACGAGGTTTGCATGATGCTCGAGCTCGGTGACCACGACGGTATCGCCCTCGCCCACGTAGAACTCACCCGCGCGCTCATCGCTGAGCACGTAAGCAACTTCATTAAGCGCCTCGGTGGCGTTCTTGGTGAACGCGATTTCGTCGCGGTCCGCACCCACGAAGTCTGCGATGGCCTGGCGGGCGGACTCATAGGCCTCGTCGGCCTCCTCCGCCAGCTGGTACGAGCCACGGTGAACCGGGGCGTTGGTGCCCAGCACGAAGTTCTCCTCCGCCTTCCACACCGGCAGCGGACGTTGCGAGGTCGCACCCGAATCCAGGTACACCAGGGGTTTACCATCGCGCACTGTGCGCTGGAGGATGGGGAACTGCTCCCTAATCGCTGTGACGTCTAGATCAGACATAAATCCTTATGCTCGGTTCTGTGGTTGGTTGCGGTGAAAAGGTGTGCGCGCTGCCGCTACTTGAGGAACTGGTCGTAGCCGTCTGCCTCAAGCTGGTCAGCCAGCTCGGCGCCGCCGGTCTTGATGACGTGGCCGTCAGCAAAGACGTGGACGAAGTCCGGAGTGACGTAGTTGAGGATGCGCTTGTAGTGGGTGATGAGGAGGATGCCACCGTTGGTCTCCTCCTGGTAGCGGTTGATGCCCTCGGAGACGACGCGCAGGGCGTCGACGTCCAGGCCGGAGTCCGTCTCGTCCATGACGGCGAACTTCGGCTTGAGCAGATCGAGCTGCATGACCTCGTGGCGCTTCTTCTCGCCGCCGGAGAAGCCCTCGTTAACGGAGCGGTGCGCAAAGGACTTATCGATGGAGAGCTTCTCACGAGCGTCCGTGAGCTCCTTGTTCCATTCGCGCAGCTTCGGGGCCTCGCCGCGCACGGCGGTGACTGCGGAGCGCATGAACTGGGCCATTTTCACGCCCGGGACCTCAGTCGGGTACTGCATAGCCAGGAAGAGGCCGGCGCGGGCGCGCTCGTCCACCTCCATCTCGAGGAGGTTTTCGCCGTCGAGCAGCACCTCGCCCTCGGTGACCTCGTACTTGGGGTGGCCAGCGATGACGTAGGACAGTGTGGACTTGCCAGAACCGTTCGGGCCCATCACGGCGTGGGTCTCACCGGACTTGATGGTGAGGTTGACACCCTTGAGGATCTCTTTCGGCTCGCCGTCCTCCTCGTTGGGGAGCACCTGCGCGTGGAGATTCTTGATTTCCAGAGTAGACATGGAGTTAGTACCTGCTTTCGGGAAGTGTTAAGCGTTGATCTTAGCCAGCTCGTCGACGACGCGGGATTCCAGAATCCTCGCGCAGGGACTCGACCGGGATGCGGGAGATGACTTCGGAGAAGAAGCCGCGAATGATGAGGCGGCGGGCCTCGGCGGCAGGGATACCGCGGGACATGAGGTAGAACAGCTCAAGGTCGTCGAAGCGGCCTACGGTGGCGGCGTGACCAGCACCAACAATCTCTCCGGTCTGGATCTCCAGGTTCGGGATGGCGTCCGCGCGCGCACCCTCGGTAAGGATGAGGTTGTTGTTGGTCTCGTAGGTATCGGTGTTGTTCGCGTCCTTGCGGATGAGCACGTCACCGACCCAGCAGGTACGAGCCTCCGGGGTTCGGGAGTTCGAACCCGCCTCTTCCTTCTCCGCGGCGGAGGCGCCCTGCAGAGCACCCTTGTAGAACACGCGGGAGCGGCAGTTCGGCACGTCATGGTCCACCAGCAGGCGGTTCTCGAAGTACTGGCCGGCGTCGGCGAAGTAGACGCCAAGCAGCTCCGCGTCGCCGCCGGGGCCGTCGAAGACCACGCGCGGGACAAGACGGACGATCTCGCCGCCGAAGATGGCGGCGTTGTGGCGCAGCACCGCGTCGCGGCCGAGCTTGGCCACCTGGTGCGAGAGGTGCACTGCGTCGTTCTCCCAGTCGGCGTCTACGACGACGGTGACCTGAGCGCCATCGTCCAGCACGAACTCCACGTTGTCCGCGTGGGTGCCGGAGCCGACGTACTTAAGCACAACGGTGGCCTCGGTGTGATGGCCTACGTGGATGGAGGTGGCACCGAAGGACGTCACGCCCTCGCCCGCGCCGGTGATGGTGATCTCCACCGGCTTGTCCAGCTGCTTCTCGGCATCGATCGTGATGACCTGCGCCTCCGGCATGGACGTCCACGCCTGCGCGGCTACGCGGTCGGCGGGGGCGCCGGCGGTGCCCAGTCGGGCGTCGTCAGGCGCGACGGTCTCGGAGGTCACGCCCTCCGGAGCAGCGACCTCAATTTTCTGCGCGGTGGCCGGGGCGAACTCGCCGTTGTGCAGGCCACGCAGGTTACGCAGGGCAATGAAGCGCCATACCTCGTCGCGGCCGTGCGGGACCGGGAAGTCCTCGACGTTAAACGAGGTGAACTGATCGCCCTTGGTGACGTCAGCGGGGTTGAATTCGTTGGAGGCTACCACTTAGCCCACCGATCCTTCCATCTGCAGTTCGATAAGACGGTTCAGCTCCAGGGCATATTCCATCGGGAGCTCCTTGGCAATCGGCTCGACAAAGCCGCGCACGATCATGGCCATGGCCTCTTCCTCGGCAATGCCGCGGGACATGAGGTAGAACAGCTGCTCCTCGGAGACCTGGGAGACAGTTGCCTCGTGGCCCAAAGTGACGTGATCGTTGCGGATGTCGTTGTACGGGTAGGTATCCGAACGCGAGTTGTTGTCCACCAGCAATGCGTCGCACTCGACGTTAGCGGTGGAGTTCGAGGCGTTGTTGTTGACCTGCACCAGACCGCGGTAGGCGGCGCGGCCACCGTTGCGAGCCACCGACTTGGACACGATATTGGAGGAGGTGTTCGGCGCCATGTGAATCATCTTGGAGCCGGTGTCCTGCACCTGGTTGTCCGCCGCGAAGGCCAGGGAAAGCACCTCGCCCTTAGCGTGCTCACCGGTGAGCCAGCAGGACGGGTACTTCATGGTCACCTTGGAGCCGATGTTGCCATCGACCCATTCCATGGTGCCGCCTTCTTCCACCTTGGCGCGCTGAGTCACCAGGTTGTAGACGTTGGTGGACCAGTTCTGGATCGTGGTGTAGCGGCAGCGTCCGCCCTTCTTAACCACGATCTCAATAACGCCGGTGTGCAGGGAGTCCGAGTTGTAGATCGGGGCCGTGCAGCCCTCGATGTAGTGGACGTATGCGCCCTCCTCCACAACGATGAGGGTGCGCTCGAACTGGCCCATGTTCTCGGTGTTGATGCGGAAGTAAGCCTGCAGCGGGATGTCCACGTGCACACCCTTCGGCACGTACACGAAGGAACCGCCGGACCAGCAGGCGTTGTTCAGCGCGGAGAACTTGTTGTCGCCGGCCGGGATCACGGTGCCGAAGTACTCCTGCAGGATCTCCGGGTACTCACGCACAGCGGTATCGGTATCGACGAAGATAACGCCCTGGGCCTCAAGGTCCTCGCGGATCTTGTGGTAGACCACCTCGGACTCGTACTGAGCGGCCACGCCGGAGACCAAGCGCTTCTTCTCTGCGTCCGGGATACCTAGCTTGTCGTAGGTCTCCTTGATATCTGCCGGAAGGTCGTCCCAGGTCTGGGCCTGCTTCTCGGTGGAGCGGACGAAGTACTTAATGTTGTCGAAGTCAATGGCGGACAGATCCGGGCCCCAGGTGGGAACCGGCTTCTTATTAAACACGCGCAAAGCCTTGAGGCGCGACTCGAGCATCCATTCCGGCTCGTTCTTCTTCTCCGAAATGTCGCGGACGACATCCTCGCTCAATCCGCGGTGTGCTGCCTGGCCGGCTTCGTCGGAATCGTGCCAGCCGTAGTCGTAGCCGCCGATGGAGGAGATGATCTCGTCATCGCTCATCTTGGTCTCAAGCCCTGGTGCTGGTTGTGCCTGTGTCAAAGCCCGCTCCTTTCTCGTCGTTTCTCATCGATTAGCGTTTATTGTCCGTCCGCCGCCCGCACGGCTTGCGCGTCCTGCGCAGCCGGTGCCGAGGGCGGAACGGGAGTAATGGGGATATTTGTGGTGCAGATGCCATGGCCATCAGCAATGGAGGCCAAGGGCTGCACGTGTGTTCCTAACAAGGCAGAGAAGACTTCCTGTTCCGCCTCGCACAGCTCCGGGTGCTCCGCGGCCACGTGAGCCACCGGGCAATGATGCTGGCAGATCTGCACGCCGTGGCCCACGGTAGTGACTGTGGCAGCGTAGCCGTGGGCATCCAGTATCTCCGCCAGCTGCTGAGCTACCTCCGGGACCGATTCATCCTCGGTCACCAGCGGCTTCACGTCCTCCACGAGGCGCTCGAAGCGAGCCCGTGCGAAGCGGCGAACCGCCTCCGGCCCCCCGGCATCCCGCAGCGCGGTCAGCGCTTCCGACGCAAGCTCGTCGTAGGCGTGTCCGAACTGAGCACGGCCCTGATCGGTGAGGCGAAAGTGTTTGGCTGGGCGGCCACGGCCCGCCGCGTGGCCCGGGCGGGCCGGCGGGCGGCGGTGGACCACCTCAGTAAGTCCTTCTTCAACCAAGATGTCTAAATGCCGGCGGATGCCGGCGGCCGAGAGACCAAGCCGCTCGCCCAAGTACGAGGCCGTGACCGGGCCATCCTTGAGAAGCAACAACATGACATGACGGCGGGTGTCCCCCTCGGTAGAGCGGGTCTCCTTATTTTCCTTAGCCACGGTGTACACCTCCTCAAGTGCGTTCTCGTGTGCGTTAAAGCCGTCTCTGTTTAGACAACACTAGTGTTCCTTAATTCATTCCCGATTTCCACTTTTTCGCTGCATGTCGCGCCGACTGCCCGCACTGACCGCGAGCGTCTAAGGTAGACACTCATGGAGAAGCAGCGCCACTACACCCGATCGGGGCGGTTCGAACGCGCCCTGTGGGGCGTGCGGGAGGAGCTGCCCCGCATGGGTTTCCCCGGCTCCCGCTCGGCCCAGCTGCACGAAGACGACCCCGCGGCGCTTTCCGGCGGCCTCCACGAGGCGCATCGCCGGACCATCGCGCAGTTGCGCACCTTGTTCGCTCTGCGGTGGATAGGAACCACCGGTGCGCTGCTCATCGCCCTCGGCGGGGTGGGGGCCGGCGCACTGCCGGTGGTGGGAAACCCGTACGAGTCTTTCCCCTTCGGCTCACTGATGGCCCGAATGCTGCAATCCGCATCCGCCCTCGTCTTCATTGGCGTAGCATTCATGGTCCTGGCGTGGGTGGCCATGGCGTTTCTCGTGGGCGCACCGCTGCGCCGACGCTCGGCCGACGGTCATGTTGCCCCCGAGCGGTTCAGCCACGCGCCACACGTGGTTACGCAGTCCCAGATGTGGCGCACGTGGCTCGGGTGGGTCCTCCCCTTCCTGGCTACCGCTCCCCTTTTCACGCAGGATATTTACTCCTACCTGGCTAACGGCTCCATCGTGCTCCAAGGCCTCGATCCCTATTCTGCCGGCCCGGTGGAACTGCTCGGCACCGCGGACGACCTCGCACGCTCAGTGCCGTTTATCTGGGCAAACTCGCCTTCGCCGTACGGCCCGGTAGCCCTGGGGCTTGCTGCCGCGGTGAGTTGGCTGACCGGCAATTCGATTGCCTGGGGGGTGTTGCTACACCGCGTGCTGTCGTTGATCGGAATCGTCGCCGCCGGCTGGGCCATCACCCGACTCGCCGCGCGCTGCCGAGTCACGCCGGAAGCAGCACTGTGGCTTGGCATCCTCAACCCCCTGACCATCCTGCACTTGGTCGGCGGTATTCACAACGAGGCCGTCATGCTCGGCTTGGCGCTGGTCGGCGTGGAGCTGGGCCTGCGAGCGGTCGACGATTCTCCAGCGCAGCGCTGGCACCCCTGGGCGCTCTGTGCCGCATCGGGCGTGCTGATCTCCTGCGCCGGAATGGTCAAGGTCACCGGCTTCATCGGGCTCGGCTTCGTCGGGATGGCCCTGGCGCGCAGGTTCATGCAGAAGCGCGTGTGGTCGGCGCTGCGCGCGGTCCTGACCGCCAGCTTCATCCAGCTCGCAGTGCTGGCCGTGTCCATCGTGCTCGTCACCTTGATTACTGGCATCGATATTGGGTGGATCTTCGGGCAAGGCGGCGCGGCAACTATTCGCTCATGGCTGTCCACCACGACGTCGATAGGCGTCGGCGCTGGCTTCCTTGGCATGCTCCTAGGGCTGGGGGATCACACCGAGGCGATCCTTACCGTGACGCGCGCCGTGGGTGTCTTGATCGCAGTAGCGTTCATGGGCCGCATGCTTTTTGCCACCTTGCGCGGGGCCATTCACCCCGTGGGCGGGCTCGGCGTTTCTACGTTCGTTCTCGTGGTGTTCTTCCCCGTGGTCCAGCCGTGGTACATCCTGTGGGCGGTCCTGCCCTTGGCGGCGTGGGCGAACCGCCGCTTCTTCCGTATGGCGGTGGTGATCTATTCCTCCGTGATGAGTTTCATCGTGCTTCCGCGCGGCCTCGGATTGCCGCCCGGCACGGTGCTGGCCATCTATCTAGCCGCCCTTGGAACCTTTGCTGTGGTGGCCGTAGTCGGATGGGTGGCATTGCGCAGAACGGGTGTGCGTGTCCTAAACTAGGCCTTCGTGAACTCCCCAGCTATCCCTGCCCACCACGGCGAAGAACCAGCGCTTTCCCTGGACGATGTAGTTAAAAGCTACGGTGAGGTCGCCGCCGTGAATGGCCTGACCTTCCAAGTCAACCGCGGCGAAATCCTCTGCCTGCTGGGCCCCAACGGAGCGGGCAAAACCACCACGATCGAGATGTGCGAGGGCTTTAAGAAACCCAGCGCAGGGCGGATTTCCGTTTTGGGACTCGACCCCGCACGTACCCCGGACGCGGTGCGCGCGCGGATCGGAATCATGCTGCAGGGCGGCGGTTCCTACTCCGGCATCAAGGTCCGAGAGATGCTGCACCTGAGCGCCTCCTATAACGAGGACCCTCTCGATCCCGACTGGCTGCTGGACTCCCTGGGACTGGGCGGCGTGGCCACCAACACCTACCGCCGCCTCTCCGGTGGCCAGCAGCAGCGACTGTCCCTCGCCTTGGCCATCATCGGCAGGCCGGAACTGGTCTTTCTGGACGAGCCCACCGCCGGCATGGATGCGCAGTCGCGCTTGGCCGTTTGGGAGCTTATCCGCTCACTGCGCGCCGACGGCGTGACCGTGGTTCTCACCACACACCTCATGGATGAGGCCGAAGCGTTGGCGGACCGCGTGGTCATCATCGATCACGGCGAAATTGTCGCCAGCGGCACCACCAAGGAGCTCATGGACTCCGCTGACACCCCGCAGGTCAGCTTTGAGACCGCCACGGAGGTAGATCTGGCGGCGTTGCACCACGCGGGCATCGCCGCCGAAGCCATTCGGCCGCTGCACTACCGGCTCGTTACCTCCGTGACCCCGGACATCATCGCGACCTTAGCCGGCGCGCTGGCCGCCCAGAACGTGACGTTGCGCAGCCTGGATACCTCTCACCGCAACCTCGAAGATGTCTTCCTCGACCTTACTGGCCGCGAACTCCGCAGCTAGGCCCCTCCCCAACCCTGTCCACGACCCACCCCAACCCTGTCCACGACCCACCCTCAACCCCAAGGAGACTCCCCCCATGAGCACCTTCGCCCCCGGCACCTTTAGCCCCAAACCGAAACGCGTGGGCGTGGCCGCCATGGCCCGGGCGCAAGGCACAATCGAGTCCAAGCTCATGTTGCGCCACGGTGAGCAGCAGCTGCTTAGCGTCGTCGTGCCCTTGGCCATCCTCATCGGTGCGGCGCAGATGAAAGACATCACGGGGCATGGCGTGGAAGAGATCTTCCCCATGGTCCTCGCTGTGGCGGCAACCTCTTCCGGTTTCACCGGGCAGGCCATCTCTCTTGCCTTTGACCGACGCTACGGAGCGCTCAAGCGCACGGGCGCCTCGGGGGTGCCGGCCTGGGCCATCGTGGTGGGCAAGATCCTGGCGGTTTTGTCCATGGTGGTCGTCCAAGTGGTGGTCCTCGGCGCGGTGGCGGCGTTCTTGGGCCTGCGCGTGGGCCCAGCGGGCATTGCCGTCGGCGCGCTGACGCTAGTACTCGGTGTAGCCACCTTTACGGCCTTGGGCCTACTGCTGGGCGGCACGCTGAGCTCAGAAATCGTTCTGGCGGTGGCCAACCTCATCTGGTTCCTGCTCCTCGGCGTCGTGGGCTGGGCCATGTATTCGCAGGGGCTGGGCAACGATGGCCTCCTGACCGTGGTGCCGACGGTGGCCCTGGCCAGTGGGCTAGACAATGCGTTCACGGGTACCTTCCCGGGATTCCAGCTCCTGGTGCTGGCGGGCTGGGCGGCGGTGGCGTCGTTTGCCGCGGTGCGTTGGTTCCGTTTCGAGGGCTAAATGTGACTTTTCTCCCCAGCGGGCTCTCAAGCGCCGTGGTATTAGTTCCGGTGGCGCCCGAGCGGTAGGCTATTAAGCCGTGAGTACCGCCAATTCGTCGACAGTTCAAAGCCCCGCCCGGCCCACCGCATCCACCGCCGGGCCCTCCGTGAAGACGCAGCGCATCATCGCGCTCATCCTTCTGCTCTGCCAGGCGGGTATTACCGTCTCCGGAGCGGTGGTGCGCGTGACGGGGTCCGGGTTGGGCTGCGTCACGTGGCCGAACTGCCACCCAGGTTCGCTGGTGCCGCTCGCCGGCGCCGCGCCGATGCTGCACCAAGCCATTGAGTTTGGCAACCGCCTGCTTACCTTCGTCGTTGGTGCTGCCGCCGTGGCCACCATCGTGGCCATGCACCGCGCGCACCGCCGCACGGAGCTCAAGGTGTATGCCTGGCTGGGGCTGGCCGGTATTGCTGTCCAGGCGCTCATCGGCGCCCTGTCCGTCAAACTCCAGCTGTCGTGGTGGTCCGTCGCTCTGCACTTCCTGCCCTCCATGGCGCTGGTGTGGATCGCCGCCATGCTGTATTCCCGCATCAATGAGCCGGACAACGGCACACCGACTCGCATCTTCCCCGCCGCTGTGCGCACCACGGCCGTCATCGCCGCCGTGGCGCTCGGCATTGTTCTGCTCACCGGCACGTTCGTTACCGGTTCCGGCACCCACTCGGGTGATGCTGGCGTGGGCATGGAAGGCCGCCTCGGCGTCGACACCTACGGGATGGCCGTCATCCACGCCGTGTGCATGTACGTCTACCTTGCGCTAACTCTGGTGGTGGCTTTCTTGCTGCACCGTACCAACGCACCGGCGCCCGCGAAGAAGGCCGGCTGGGTCCTCATCGCTTGCATTCTCATCCAGTGGGCCATCGGTGTCGCACAGTTCTACATGCACATCCCCCGCTGGACGGTGCCCTTCCACGTCGGCATGTCCTCCGTAGTCACCGCGTACACCGCGTTGCTGTGGGCACACGGCAAGCGCCGCATTACACCCCACACAACCCACGCCTCCTAAGCCTCCGGAAAGCCCTACAGGCCCACGTGCACGAAGCCCAGAAGCACTGTGGGCCTTTTTGCTGCGACTTTCCTGCGATGCCGCAGGATTGTCCGTTAACCTGTAGCTATGCATGCTATTCAGGTGACCCAGACAGGAGGACCCGAGGTCCTCACCTACACCGACGTCGACGCCCCGGCCCCCACGGACGATCAGTTGCTGGTCAACGTCACCGTGGCCGGGGTCAACTACATCGACACCTACTACCGCGAGGGTATCTACAACGCCTCTGTGCCCTTCATCCCCGGCTTTGAGGGCGCCGGCCGGGTGGTCCACGATCCCAAGGGGGAAATCGCCGAGGGCACCATGGTGGCTTGGGACCACGCCTTTGGCTCCTATGCCGAGCAGGTCTGCGTCCCCCGCGAGCGCGTCGTTGCCGTCCCGGATGAGATCCCGTCTGCTGTTGCAGGCTCAATGCTTCTGCAGGGCATGACTGCCCACTACCTCTCCCAGGGCGTGTACCAACTCGGGGAAGGCGCTTCCTGCCTCATCACCGCCGGTGCCGGCGGAGTGGGCTTGGTGCTGACCCAGATGGCGAAGGCACTCGGCGCCACGATCTACTCGGTGGTGTCCACCGATGAGAAGGAGGCCCTGGCGTACGAGGCCGGCGCGGACCACGTCTTTCGCTATGGCAGCGGTTTGGCGGAGCAGGTTCGCCGCCACAACGGCGGCCGCGGCGTCGACGTGGTCTATGACGGCGTGGGCAAGGCGACGTTCCAGGAGTCCCTCGAGGTCGTGCGCCCCCGCGGCACCGTGGCGCTCTTTGGCGCGGCGTCGGGCCCGGTGGAGCCCATGGATCCGCAGCTGCTCAACAAGCACGGCTCCATCTTCCTTACCCGCCCGTCGCTGGGCGCATGGACGGCCCAGGAGGGAGAGTTCCAGATGCGCGCGCAGGCGGTGGTACAGGCGGTCACGGAGGGGGACGTGAGCTTCCGGGTTTCGGCGGAATACCCGCTTGCCGACGCCGCACGGGCCCACCGCGACCTACAGGAGCGAAAGACCACGGGGTCCATCGTGCTCCGCGTCCGCGAAGACTAATTCCTGTCGGTCCCTCCTGGGGGGCAGGGCCTAGAACAGCGCCGCTGACCAGCCCAGCATCCGGCCGATGGGCTCCCAGCCCAGCACGGCGTCGATAGACAGGCCGATAAACAGCACGGACAGGTAGTTGTTGGAGTAGATAAACAAGCGCATGGGCTTGACCTTGGCGCCCTGCTTGACCCCCTGATGCAGGCGGATGGCCATGGCTAAGAACACCGCGCCGGAGGCTACTGCCGCCACGAGGTAGATCCACGAGGCAGCCGGAATGATCAGGAAGGTCACGATCACGGTGCCGACGGTGTACCACACGATCTGGCGGGTGACTTCCTTCTCCGGGGCCACGACCGGCAGCATCGGCACTCCTGCCTTGCGGTAGTCCTCCTTGTACTTCATGGCCAGCGCCCACGTGTGCGGCGGTGTCCAGAAGAAGATAATGAGGAAGAGCACGATGGCCTGCCACCAGCGGTCCGGCTCCCCTGCCGGGGCGTTGTCACGGATAACGGCCCAGCCCACCATGGCGGGCATGCAGCCAGCGAGGCCACCCCACACAATATTCTGCGAGTTCCGCATCTTGAGGAACTTGGTGTAGACGAACACGTAGAAGAAGTTCGTGAGCAGCACGAAGAAGGCCGCGAGCCAGGAATGCGCCAGCACGCCCAGCCAGAAGACGGACAGAGCCAGCATGATCCAGGCAAAGATGGCGGCATTGCGGCGCGAAATCTTCGCGCGCACCAAGGGCCGTGCGCGGGTGCGCTGCATCTTCTGGTCGATTTCATAGTCCACGACGTTGTTAAACGTGTGCGCTGCCGCGGCGCCCATCCAGCCGCCGAAGATGGTGGAGATAATGAGCCAGAAGTTAGAGGAGACGGCTTCGAAACCGCGCTCCGCTTGGAGCATGGCCGGGATTGCCGCCACGAGGAGGAGCTCGATGATCCTCGGTTTCGTGAGCGCAAAGTAGGCCTTGATGGTCTCCAAGGAACTATCCTCCGTCTATCCCGCTACGACAAGCGGCTCGGGTCTGGTGTGTAGGTCTGAAGTAGTTGTCGGCCCCAGGGTGCCAAAAGTTCCCGGCATCGTCTTGGGCGCCGTCATAGCGCCGTACGTGGCGCTGTCAACCATGCCAGCCTACCGCTCACGACGTGGTTTCAATAATTCCCCGCCGGGGGATCAAAAACCTTTACACTGTTAGACGGTATATCTGTTTCCAGAAGCGAAGTGAGGTTTCCACCGTGTCGCACGATAAGTTGTCCCCAGAACTGCAGGCTATGGTCCAGCGCCGCTATCCGTCTGACTGGAGTGACCTCGACACTCGCGCCGTGGATACCGTGCGCGTGCTGGCTGCCGATGCCGTCCAGAAGTGCGGTTCGGGCCACCCCGGCACCGCCATGTCGCTCGCCCCGCTGGCATACACCCTCTACCAGCGCGTGCTCAACCACGATCCGGCTGACGTGCACTGGGCTGGCCGCGACCGCTTCGTTCTCTCGGTGGGCCACTCCTCGCTGACCCAGTACATTCAGCTCTTCCTCGGCGGTTTCGGCCTCGAGATGGAGGACCTGAAGTCCTTGCGTACCTGGGGCTCGAAGACCCCGGGCCACCCGGAGGTGCACCACACCGACGGCGTGGAGATCACCACCGGCCCGCTGGGCCAGGGCTTGGCGTCGGCAGTCGGCATGGCCATGGCGGCGCGCAAGGAGCGCGGGCTGTTCGATGGCTCCGCCCCCGCCGGGGAGTCCCCCTTCGACCACTTCGTCTACGTCATCTCCTCGGACGGCGACCTCCAGGAGGGGGTTACCGCGGAGACGTCCTCGCTGGCCGGCACCCAGCAGCTGGGCAACCTCATCGTCTTCTGGGATGACAACCGCATCTCCATCGAAGATGACACCAACATTGCCTTCAATGAGGACGTGGTCAAGCGCTACGAGGCCTACGGCTGGCACGTGCAGACGGTGGAATCCGGCGAGGACGTCGAAGCGCTCGAAGCAGCCGCGGCTGCAGCTCGCGCGGAGACCACTCGCCCATCCTTCATTCGCGTGAAGACGGTCATTGGCTACCCTGCCCCGAACAAGATGAACACCGGCGGCGTGCACGGTGCCGCCTTGGGTGAGGACGAGGTGGCCGCCACCAAGGAGATCCTCGGCTTCGACCCGGAGCAGTCCTTCCACATCGATGCGGATGTCCTTGAGCACACCCGAAAGTTGGCCGAGCGGGGAGCTGAGAAGCACGCGCAGTGGCAGGAGAAGTTCGACGCGTGGGCGGCTGCCCATCCGGAGGAGAAGAAGCTCTTCGACCGCCTCCAGGCGCGTGAGCTCCCGGAGAACTTCGCCGCCGAGCTGCCGACCTGGGAGCCGGGAGAGTCTCTGGCCACGCGTAAGGCCTCCGAGGCCGCCATCCAGGCCCTGGCCGCGGCCCTGCCGGAGATGTGGGGTGGCTCCGCTGACCTGGCCGGGTCCAACAACACTGTGATCAAGGGCGCGGATTCCTTCGGCCCGGAGTCCATCACCACCGGCGCGTGGGCCGCGCAGCCGTACGGGCGCAACCTCCACTTCGGTATCCGCGAGCACGCGATGGCAGCCATCATGAACGGTATCGCCCTGCACGGCAACACCCGCGTCTACGGCGGCACCTTCCTTATCTTCTCCGAGTACCAGTACCCCGCCGTCCGCCTGGGCGCTCTGATGTCCACGGACACCTACTACGTATGGACGCACGACTCCATTGGTCTGGGCGAAGACGGCCCGACGCACCAGCCGGTGGAGACCCTGGCGGCTCTGCGCGCTATCCCGAACTTGTCCGTTATCCGCCCGGCCGACGCCAACGAGACCGCGCAGTGCTGGGCCGCAGCGCTGGAGCACAAGGCCGCCCCGAAGGGCCTGGCCCTGTCACGCCAGGGCCTGCCGGTTCTGGAGGGCACCAAGGAAAAGGCGCCTGAGGGCGTGCGCCGCGGTGCGTACATCCTTGTCGAAGCATCCAAGGACTCTCCGGACGTGATCCTGCTGGCTACCGGCTCCGAGGTGCAGCTTGCGGTGGAGGCCGCACAGCAGCTGGAGGCCGAGGGCACCGCGACCCGCGTGGTGTCCGCTCCCTGCCTGGAGTGGTTTGATGAGCAGGATGCTGAATACCGCGAGTCCGTTCTTCCCTCCTCCATTCGCGCCCGCGTCTCGGTCGAGGCTGGCGTGTCCCTGCCGTGGCACAAGTACACCGGCACCTTCGGCCGCACTGTCTCCCTCGAGCACTTCGGTGCCTCCGCCCCGGCCGGCACGCTCTTTGAGGAGTTCGGCTTCACCGCGGAAGCCGTCGCTGACGCCGCCCGCGCCGCGCTGAACGACGCCGCCTAGATTCACCATTCCTGGAAAGGACAACGCAAAACACCATGACTCATATTGACGAGCTCGCACAGATCGGTACCTCCACGTGGTTGGATGATCTCTCCCGTGAGCGTTTGGAATCCGGCAACCTGCGCGAGCTTCTCAGCACCAAGTCCATCGTCGGCGTTACCACCAACCCGGCTATCTTCGCTGCCGCGATGTCCACTGGCACCGCCTACGATGCCGACATTGCCACCCTGCGCGACAAGGGCACCCCGGCTGACGACGCCGTCTATGCCCTCGCCATCGACGACGTGCGTGCGGCGTGCGACCTATTCACGGAGATTTACGAGTCTTCGCAGGGCCGCGATGGCCGCGTGTCCATCGAGGTAGACCCGCGCATCTCCGCCGACGCCGAGGCCACCCTGGCGCAGGCGCGTGAGCTGTGGGCCGCGGTGGACCGCCCCAACCTGATGATCAAGATTCCGGCCACCGCCGGCTCCCTGCCGGCTATCGCCGACGCGTTAGCAGAAGGCGTCTCCGTCAACGTCACCCTGATCTTCTCCGTAGAGCGCTACGCCGAGGTCATCGCCGCCTACAAGGACGGCATTCGCCGCGCGGCCGCCGCCGGCAAGGACGTCTCCACCATCCACTCGGTGGCATCCTTCTTCGTCTCCCGCTTGGACACCGAGGTGGACAAGCGCCTCGAGCTCATCGGCACCGACGCGGCACTGGAGCTGCGCGGCAAGGCCGGCGTGGCCAACGCGCAGCGCGCGTATGACCTCTTCATCCGCAGCTTTACACAGGACTCTGCGCAGGACGCCGAGGCGCTCCCGGAAGGAGCAAACCTCCAGCGCCCGCTGTGGGCGTCGACTGGCGTGAAGAACCCGAACTACCCGGCCACGCTGTACGTGTCTGAGCTCGCTGGCCCGGATACGGTGAACACCATGCCGGAGAAGACCATCGATGCAGTCCTGGAGCAAGGCAACCTCCACGGCGACGCGCTGCGAGGGACCAAGGACAACGCCGACCAGGTCTTCGCGCAACTCGCGGAGGTCGGAATCGACTTCGACGATGTCTTCGCCGTCCTCGAGCGTGAGGGCGTGGACAAGTTTGTCGCGGCCTGGGAAGACTTGCTGGCTTCGATGACTGACCGCTTGGCCTAAGCAAGTTAGTCTTAGACTGGTTTATATTCACTTCTCCGCCTCCCGCTGCCCCCGCGCGCCCCACCGCTTTCCAGGCAACTGTCGGTGGTTGGGCGCGTGGCACTATGCTGGGCGGTTGGACTTTACTCACACAGACCGAAAGGACACTTAGTGAGCACAACCAGCGCGTGGGTCAACCCGTTGCGCAACGCGAAAGACAAGCGCCTACCCCGCATCGCTGGGCCATCCGGCATGGTGATCTTCGGCGTCACCGGTGACTTGGCACGCAAGAAGCTGCTCCCGGCAATCTATGACCTTGCCAACCGCGGTCTGCTGCCCGCCGGCTTCACCCTTGTGGGTTACGGCCGCCGTGAGTGGGACAAGGAGGCCTTCTGCGCCTACGTACGCGAAGCCGCTGAGGCTGGAGCTCGCACCACGTTCAAGGAACACGTGTGGGAGCACCTGGCGCAGGGCATCGAGTTCGTGCGCGGCAATTTCGATGACGAAGGCTTCGACCGCCTGTCTTCCCGCCTCAGCGAGCTCAACAGCTCCCGCGGTACTGGCGGAAACTGGGCCTACTACCTTTCGGTCCCGCCGGAGTTCTTCTCCAATATCTGCCACCAGTTGGAGCGCGTCGGGATGGCCAACAGCACCGATGGCTCATGGCGGCGCGTGATCATTGAAAAGCCGTTCGGCCACGACCAAGAATCGGCCCGCGAGCTCAATGAGATTGTCAACGCCGTCTTCCCGGAGTCCTCGGTCTTCCGCATCGACCACTACTTGGGCAAAGAGACCGTCCAGAACATCCTGGCGCTGCGCTTTGCTAACCAGATCTTTGAGCCGATGTGGAACGCGCACTACATCGACCACGTCCAGATCACCATGGCGGAGGACATTGGCCTGGGAGGCCGTGCCGGCTACTACGACGGCATCGGCGCCGCACGCGACGTGATCCAAAACCACCTCCTGCAGCTGTTGGCTCTCGTGGCCATGGAAGAGCCCTCCTCCTTCGATCCGGAGGCATTGCAGGCGGAGAAGATCAAGGTACTGCGCGCGACCAACGCGGTGCACCCGCTCAACAAGACCACTGCCCGCGGGCAATATTCGTCTGGCTGGCAGGGGTCCGAATACGTCAAGGGGCTGCGCGAAGAAGAGGGCTTCGACCCAGAATCCACCACGGAGACCTACGCGGCGTGCACCCTCGAGGTCAATTCCCGCCGCTGGGCCGGCGTCCCGTTCTACCTGCGCACCGGCAAGCGCCTGGGACGGCGCGTGACGGAGATTGCCCTGGTGTTCAAGACGGCTCCGCACCAGCCCTTCGATAAGGGCCAGGCAGACGGCCTGGACCAGAATGCTGTGGTCATTCGCGTCCAGCCGGACGAGGGCGTCACAATGCGCTTTGGCTCCAAGGTCCCCGGGTCCACCATGGAGGTGCGGGACGTCAACATGGACTTCGCCTACGCCGAGGCGTTCACGGAGGAATCCCCGGAGGCCTACGAGCGCCTTATCCTGGACGCGCTGCTGGATGAGTCCTCGCTCTTCCCCACCAACGAAGAGGTCGAGCTGTCCTGGTCGATCCTGGACCCCATCATCGAGTACTGGGCTGAAGCCGGCCAGCCGGAGCAATACCGCGCGGGCACGTGGGGGCCCGAGTCCGCTGATAAGATGCTGCGCCGCCAGGGCCATTCCTGGCGCCGGCCATAGGTTTCTAGGAGGAATAGCCGCATGATTATCCCCTTGCCAGACACTACGACGCGTCAGATTTCCCAGAAGCTGGTGGAGATGCAGGAGCACTACACCCTCACCACTGGGCGCGTCCTCACCTTGATCGTCATGACGGAGGACGGCGACGACCTGGACAACCTCCTGGCCTCCGTCCGCGACGCCTCCCACGAGCACCCCTCGCGCGTCGTCGTCATTGCAACTGGCAGTGCCGAGGACGACACCCGTCTGGACGCGGAGCTGCGCGTCGGCGGCGAGGCCGGTGCCTCCGAGATCGTGGTGATGCACCTCCACGGAGCTTTGGCAGACCAAGCAGAGGCAGTGGTTACTCCCCTGCTGCTGCCGGATACTCCGATCGTGGCGTGGTGGCCCACCGCCTGTCCGGAAGTTCCGTCCGCGGTACCCATCGGTGCCCTGGCGCAGCGCCGCATCACCAACGTGGCATTCGGTGAGGGCGTAAACCAGTACGACCTGCACCTTCTGTCTAGCGGCTACCAGCCGGGTGACTCGGACATGTCCTGGGGCGCTATCACGCTGTGGCGTGGCATCGTCGCCTCCGCGCTGGACCGGCACCCGCACGAGGACGTCACCTCCGTGGAGATCGCCGGCGCGCACAACCACGCGGCCGTGGACTTTGCGGCGGGCTGGCTTCTGGACTCCCTCTCGGTCCCCGTCACCCGCTCCGACGCCGAGGTGTCGGAGGGCGCATTCCCCATCACGTCACTTATCTTCCATCGCCCCACCGCAGACGTCTCGGTGACGGTAGTGGATGACAGCACGGTGAAGGTCACCGTTCCCGGGTCGCCGGAGTCCCTGGTGAGTCTCACCGAGCGCGCAGAGGCCGAGGTGCTCTCGGAGGAACTGCGTCACCTCGACCTGGACCGGACATACGCCCACGCTCTTCGCGCTTTGGGGCGCGTGGACTACAGTGAGAAGCAATAGATACACAGTCGTTACGAAGGATTTTCCTGCACAATGGTTACTCTTCACCGCGTCAGCGATGTAGACGAGCTCATATCCAGCGCCGCGAAGGCATTTATTGATGTCATTGCGGCGGCCCAGGCCCCGGGTGGGGGCCTCCACAACGACGGCGTGGCGCGCGTCGTCCTCACGGGAGGCGGTGCAGGTATCGGACTGCTCCGCGAACTCGCGCGCCTGGACCGCGCGGCCAAGGATCAGGGACCTGACTTCCCAGCGCTCGCCGTGGACTGGACGCGAGTGCACGTGTTCTTCGGCGATGAGCGCAACGTGCCGTCCACGGATCCTGACTCCAATGAGGGACAAGCCCGCGAGGCTCTTCTTGGCCCGGTGGGCGTTCCGGAAGACAACATTCACGGCTTCGATCTGGGCGCCATCTCCATGGAGCACGCCGCTCAGGCCTACGAGGGCGAGATTCGCGAGTTCGCACCCGAGGGCTTCGATCTCCACTTGCTGGGCATGGGCCCGGAAGGCCACATCAACTCCATCTTCCCGCACTCTGAAGCGGTGTACGAGACGGAAGATTTCGCGGTCCCCGTCCATGACTCCCCCAAGCCGCCGGCAGAGCGCGTGACGCTGACCTACCCGGCCGTCAATCGCTCCCAGCGCGTGTGGCTCTTGGTCTCAGGCGAGCAGAAGGCAGAGGCCGCAGCCCAGCTGGTGGCCGGCGCTGCTGCCGAGGACTGGCCTGCCGCAGGAGCTCACGGCACCGAGGAGACCGTCCTCTTCCTCACCGACGACGCCGCCGAGGAGCTCTAAGCTACTCCCCCCTCGGCCGAGTTTCCTCCACGCATAGCGAAGGCCCCGCCTCTGGCCTCCTGGATTTCCAGGAAGCGTCAGGGCGGGGCTTTGCGCTACCGTCTGCACAGAGCGCTGTGCGCTCTGGCTTAGCGGCTTAGCCGCTAAATGCCTGCAGCAGGTTCAGCGCGATGATGCACGCCAGCCAGATGATCACCATAACAACGGTGTAGCGGTCCAAGTTCTTTTCCACGACAGTGGAACCAGAAAGATTGGACTGCACGCCGCCACCGAAGAGGCTGGACAGACCGCCGCCCTTGCCCTTGTGCAGAAGCACGAAGATGGTCATAAGGATTGCGGCAATCACCAAGATGATTTCCAGTGCCAAGATCATGAATAGGTTCCTTGTTTACACGTTGTGACCGGGATTGTGCGCCCGCGGCCGAGAATACCCGGCCGGCGCAAGACATTGTTCGATAATACACCATAAAGCGGGACGGAAACCATTCCGACCCGCTGTGGTGCGTGAGGGAAACTCATTTGAGTTTCGCCCTCAGCGCGCTAGCTACTGAGCGACGGTTGCGGCGTTAGCAGCCAGCTTGGCAAAGTCGTCGCCCTTAAGGGAGGCGCCGCCAACGAGGCCACCGTCGACGTCCGGCTTGCCCACGATCTCAGCCACGGAGTCAACCTTGACGGAGCCGCCGTACAGAATGCGGATGCCCTCTGCAACGTCGTCGCCGGCGAGCTCACGAACGAGCTCGCGGATTGCGGCGCAGACTTCCTGAGCGTCATCAGCGGAAGCGACCTTGCCCGTACCGATTGCCCAGACCGGCTCGTAGGCGATAACGGTCTTGGACAGCTGCTCAGCGTCCAGGCCCTCGAGGGAGTTGCGGGTCTGGGTGACCACGTAGTCAACGTGGGTGCCCTTCTCGCGCACGTCGAGCGGCTCGCCGACGCAGACGATCGGGCTGATGCCGTGGGACAGCGCGGCGGCTGCCTTCTCGGCTACGAGCTTGTCGGTCTCGCCGTGGTACTGACGGCGCTCGGAGTGGCCCACCACTGCCCAGGAGCAGCCCAGTGCTTCCAGCATGGAGCCGGAAACTTCGCCGGTGTAGGCACCGGACTCGTGCTTGGAGATGTCCTGGGAGCCGTAGGTGAACTGCAGCTTGTCGCCCTCGACCAAGGTCTGGACGGTGCGGATATCCGTGAACGGAACCATGAAGGCCACGTCGACCTTCTCGTAGTACTCCTTGGGCAGGGAGAAGTCGAACTTCTGCAGGGAGCTGATTGCTTCCTTGTGGTCGAGGTTCATCTTCCAGTTACCAGCAATAAGCGGGGTACGTGCCATGATATGCCTTTCTAGAGGTGTCTAAAGGGAGGACCGGTGTGGGGGCGGCTTAGGCCTCGAGGACCTTCACGCCCGGCAGCTCCTTGCCCTCAAGGAACTCGAGGGAAGCGCCGCCACCGGTGGAGATGTGGCTGAAGCCGTTCTCATCCAGGCCGAGCAGGCGGACGGAAGCAGCGGAGTCGCCGCCGCCGACGACGGTGAAGGAACCGTTCTTAGCGGTGGCGTCGATGATGGCCTGTGCCACGCCGGCGGTGCCCTTGGAGAAGGCCTCCATCTCGAACACGCCCATCGGGCCGTTCCAGAAGACGGTCTTGGAGGTAGCGATGACCTCGTCGAACTTCTTCACGGACTCCGGTCCGACGTCGAGGGACTGCCAGCCCTCCGGGATGCCGTCGAGCGGGACAACCTTGTTCTCGGCGTTAGCATCGAAGTCAGTGGCAGCAACGAGGTCAACCGGCAGGACGATCTTGTCGCCGAAGCGCTCAAGCAGGTCCTTGCAGTTGTCGATCTGGTCCTCCTGGAGCAGGGACTTCTGAACGTTGTAGCCCTTGGCTGCCAGCAGGGTGTAGCACATGCCGCCACCGATGATGACCTTGTCAGCCTTGCCAGCCAGCGCCTCGATGACGCCGAGCTTGTCAGATACCTTGGCGCCGCCGAGGACGACGACGTACGGGTGCTCCGGCTTCTCAGCCACGGCAGCCAGGGTCTCAACTTCCTTCTGGACGAGCTTGCCGGCGTAGGCGGGCAGGCGCTTGGCAACGTCGTACACGGAAGCCTGTGCGCGGTGGACCACGCCGAAGCCGTCAGAGACGAAAGCGCCGTTGTCGGCAGCCAGGCCGACGAGCTCGTCGGCGAAGGCTCCGCGCTCGGCCTCGTCCTTGGAGGTCTCACGAGCGTCGAAGCGGACATTCTCCAGCAGGAGGACGTCGCCGTCGTTCAGGCCGTTAGCGCGCTCGTGTGCGTCCTCACCGGACACATCGCCGGCCAGGGCGACGAACTGCCCCAAGGCCTCGGAAAGCGCCTCAGCGACCGGAGCCAGGGAGTACTTCGGGTTGACTTCGCCCTTCGGGCGGCCCAGGTGTGCGGACAGGATGACCTTTGCGCCACCCTCGATCAGCGCCTTGATGGTCGGCAGCGAGGCGGTGATACGACCGGAGTCGGTGATGTTGCCCTCATCGTCCAGCGGGACGTTGAAGTCGGAACGGACAAGGACGTGACGGCCGGTAACGCCCTCAGCGAGCAGGTCGTCCAGAGTCTTGAAAGCCATAGTGATTCTCCTTAAGGGAAGTGATTGACTAACTAAAATCGTACGTATTTTTCCGCGCGCACGAGCGCAGATAGACGACAACCGGCCCAGCGCACGCCACGAAGGTTGAGGGCGTGGCGCATGGGCCGGTGTATCACAGAGTGCCTACAGCTTTAGAGCTTGGAAGCAACCAGAGCGGTGGTGCGGACGAGCTGGTTGGTGTAGCCCCACTCGTTGTCGTACCAGCCGAGAACCTTGACCAGGTTGCCGTTGGAGACCTTGGTCATGCCGGCATCGAAGATGCAGCCGTGCGGGTCGGTGATGATGTCGGTGGAGACGATCGGGTCCTCGGTGTAGCCCAGGGTCTCGCCGAACTCGCCGGTAGCCGCTTCCTTGATGGCAGCGTTGATCTCCTCGACGGTAACCTCGCGGGAAGCCTCGAAGGTCAGGTCGGTGGCGGAACCGGTGATGGTCGGAACGCGCATTGCGTAGCCGTCCAGCTTGCCCTCGAGCTCCGGCAGAACCAGGGCGACAGCCTTAGCAGCACCGGTGGAGGTCGGAACCATGTTCACGGCTGCGGCGCGGGCGCGGCGCAGGTCGCGGTGCGGAGCGTCCTGCAGGCGCTGGTCACCGGTGTAGGAGTGAACGGTGGTCATGAGGCCCTTCTCAATGCCGAACTTGTCGTTGAGGACCTTGGCCATAGGAGCCAGGCAGTTGGTGGTGCAGGAAGCAGCGGAGATGACGTTGTGCTTCTCCGGATCGTACTGGTCGGAGTTGACACCGTAGACGAAGGTGCCGTCGACGTTCTTGCCCGGTGCGGAGATGATGACCTTCTTGGCGCCAGCCTCGATGTGAGCCTTAGCAGCCTCACCGTCGGTGAAGAAGCCGGTGGACTCGATGACCAGGTCAACGTTATGCTCGGACCACTTCAGGTTCTTCGGGTCACGCTCTGCGGAGACAGCGATGCGGTGACCGTTGACGGTGATGGACTCCTCATCGTGCTCGATGGTGCCGTCGAAGCGGCCCAGCACGGAGTCATACTTAAGCAGGTTGGCGAGCGTGCCGTTGTCGGTCAGGTCGTTGACAGCAACAACCTCGAGGTCGTTGTTGCCCTGTGCAACTGCACGGAAGAAGTTACGGCCGATGCGGCCAAAGCCGTTGATGCCTACGCGAATGGTCACTGTAATGTCTCCTCAAATAATCGAGTGAAGTTCAATGTGGGGACTTCCGAGACGTTGCCTCTCAGCAGTGCGTTGGAGCTAGTAAATCTAGCCTCTTAAGCCCTGCCGGTCCTGTGGCGGACTCGGTGGTTTTCCCAACACGGCCGATACTACCCACCAATTCTCACTCTCGCAGTCTCCGTTTGCGCCCGATTGTTTGGCACTCGCAGACAAAGCAAAAGAGGCGTACACTAGATGAGCACCTTATGGCTTTCAGGGGAGTTTCCTCACACATACCTGCAGTTATGCCCGTTCATGTGGGATTATGTTGCCTGGGGTGGGATATGTCACGCGAGCAAAAACGAATGAAGCCACCCGGACATAAATTCAGGGTGGCATAGATCCGCGTGAGTTCCTCGTGAATTTCTTTCGAGGTCTTCGGGGCAGTTATCAGGGGTATCGGGCACTAGGTGATGCCCGCCGGGCCCTTAAGATTCGTCGAAAAGCTCCTCGGTAACGGCCTCCGTGGTATCCGGGACTCCCAGTTCCTTGGCCCGCTTATCCGCCATCGAGAGTAGGCGGCGGATGCGGCCCGCCACGGCATCCTTGGTCATCGGCGGGTCCGCCAGTCGCCCCAGCTCTTCCAGGGAGGCCTCGCGGTGCTGCACGCGCAGGCGTCCTGCATCTGCCAGGTGCTCCGGAACCTCATCACCCAGAATGACCATCGCGCGCTCAACGCGGGCGGCGGCGGTCACCGCAGCACGTGCGGAGCGGCGCAGGTTGGCGTCATCAAAGTTGTCTAGGCGCCGGGACGTATCGTGCGCTTCCCTTGCAATGCGCTTCTTCTCCCACGTCAAGCGGGTTTCTTGGGCGCCCATGCGGGTCAAAAGTGCCCCGATAGCCTCGCCATCGCGCACCACAACGCGGTCGGCGCCGCGGGTTTCCTTCGTCTTGGCGGACACGCCCAAGCGGCGCGCGCACCCAACCAAGGCTAGGGCGGCCTCCTGACAGGGGCAGGTGACCTCCAAGGCAGAGGAACGGCCCGGTTCAGTCAACGAGCCCTGCGCCAGAAAGGCCCCGCGCCACGCGGCTTCGTTGTCCGCGACGGAACCGGAAATCACCTGGGGCGGCAGCCCCACCACGGGGTGGCCGGAGCGGGTGACCAGGCCCAGACGCCGCGTGAGCTCCTTCGCGCCGTCAGTGATGCGCACCTGTATGCGGTTCTTCTTCGCCGAGGCAGCGGGGCCTGCCAAGTGCGTCGTGGCGGCGATGCCGTACAGGTCATCCAGGGTAGCTACCAATCGGTCTGCCACCCGCTTAGAGGCCAACTCGACGTCGTAGCTGACCTGCTCACCGTGGAGCTGCAGCTCGCCGGCAAAGCGGAGGATGGCTGCGGCCTCCGCCGCCCGCGCGGACTGGCGTGGGACGGATACCGCCGAAAGTTCCTCCTTGACCTGATCGGTCAATGACGCAGACACCTCGTGCCTCCCCTTTCCTTAGGACGTACAGTCAAAAATAGGCGCTGGGATACCGGCGCCGGTGCTCACTTACCGCCCCGCGCGGCCGCTTTAAGGGTGACAGCAGCTCGCCAGGGGCGGCACAATGTCCCACAGTTTATCGTGCTCACTGTGGCCCCGCTTGCACGCGGGGTGCGCTACTCGCGGGACACCGCCGCCGCGTGATGCGCGGTTGCCCCTTCTGTCAGGCTTTTTCCGCGCGGTATTCCGCGTATAGCTCGTTGAATACCTGGGCAAGCTTATCTGGGCAGTGCTTGTTCAGCGGGCGGCCATCATCATCGACTTGGCACACATCCCGGAACACCGCTGTAGCTCCGAGCACGCTGGCGGCGCGCTGCACGAATGCCCGCTCCGAGGAATTGGGCAGCGCCGAGCCGTCCACGATCACCTTGTCCACGCGCAGGCTCGGCGCGTGTTGGGCCAGCACATGGAGGTGGCGCTCGGCGGAAAAGCCGTGCGTCTCCCCCGGTTCCGCGGACAGGTTAAGCACGACGATGCGCAGGGCATCCGACGAGGTGATGGCCTCCACGACTTGCGGCACCAACACGTGTGGGAGCACCGAGCTAAACCAGGAGCCGGGGCCGAGGGTGATCATGTCGGCGTCGCGCAGCGCGGCCAGCGCCACCGGGTTCGCGTCCGGCTTCTCCGGAAGGATGCGCACGCGGCGCACCTGCCCCACTGTCGACGCCACGGCGACCTGGCCGCGGACCGAGCGCATGATCCGTGGATCGTCGTCAAGCCCGGCCACCTCCGCCTCAATATCGAGGGGGTGACTCACTGACGGCACCACCCGGCCGGCGGACTCCGTGAGTTCC
Organism: Corynebacterium axilliensis; assembly: GCF_046097495.1. Lineage (NCBI taxonomy): Bacteria > Bacillati > Actinomycetota > Actinomycetes > Mycobacteriales > Corynebacteriaceae > Corynebacterium > Corynebacterium axilliensis. The sequence goes on along the minus strand of NZ_CP175768.1, from coordinate 479,340 downwards.
GCCACGGCGTCCAGCGCGTCCTGGAAGTCCCCCAGCACGTCGCTCAGGCCAGCAATCAGCAAGTTGCCCACTGCATGCCCAGCCATCGCGCCATTGCCTTTGAAGCGGTGCTGCAGGGTCTGCGCCCACAGCTGGCCGTTATCGGAATCGCTGGACAGCGCCGCCAGCGCCATGCGCAGGTCTCCCGGCGGGATGATCTCCAGCTCGCGGCGCAGCCGCCCGGAGGAGCCGCCATCATCGGCGACGGTGACGATCGCGGAAATGGCTTCCGCGTCCGTCTGCCGCGCGGCGAGAAGAGTTTGGTACAGGCCGTGGCCGCCGCCAAGGCTGGCCATATGTGCAGGAGGTGTGGTCACTGAGTGCTGGCTTTCCGGATACTACGAACTTTTGAGAAACTGTGAGAAGAAAAGTATAGACAGGAATCTAGTCGCGGGAGAAGTCCCTGTGCAAGGTGCTCACGTCTAGGTCGCCACGCTGACGCAGGCGCCGCGCCAATTCCTCGGCCACAGCCACCGAGCGGTGATGCCCGCCTGTGCACCCCACGCCGACGGTGATGAAGTTCTTCCCTTCGTGGCGGTAGCCGGTGAGCATGGAGTCAAACATCTCCAGGAAGTGCTCAATGAAGGCCTGGGCCGCATCCTGGGACAGCACGTAGTCCGCCACGGGCTCATCCGTGCCGCGGTAGCCCCGCAGCTCCGGGATCCAGTACGGGTTCGGCAGGAAGCGCACGTCCACTACTAAGTCGGCATCTCGCGGGGAACCGTGCTTGAAGCCGAAGGATTCTAGCGTGACGTGCTGGCGCTCGTGACCGATCTCACCGAAGGCGGCCTCCATGGCCCGACGCAGATCGTGGACGGACAAATTGGTCGTATCAATGATGATGTCTGCCCGGTCCCGGATGGCCTGCACCGCCGCGCGCTCGCGCTGAATGCCCGCCTTAAGGGTCTCCCCCTCCTGCAGCGGGTGGGTGCGCCGCACCGAATCGAAGCGGCGAATCAGGACGTCATCGCGCGCGTCCAAGAAGAGCAGGGTGGGCTTCATGTTGAGCTGCTCCAGCTCATCCAGGGTCTCCGCGAGCGAGCCGGGGAACATGCGTGATCGCACGTCCGTGACAGCAGCGATCTTGGCCACTGGTGAATCCTCACGCGCACACAGCTTGAGCAGGTCCACGATGGCCTTGGGCGGAATGTTGTGGGCCACGTAGTAGCCCTTGTCCTCCAGTACCTTGGCGGCCGAGGTCAGGCCGCCGCCTGACATGCCGGTCACCAGAATGGGCGGCGAATCAAACGGCGAATCTTCAAACGTCATGGGCTCCATTCTTACCACCGATCCTGAAATGCGGGTGAGAATTTGCCGCAACCGCCCTCTGATGTTCGGCAGTTTCCGGGGCGTTAGGAGCCCTGCAGGTGCTCGTACACGGTCTGTGCGAGCTTCGGCCCAAAGCCCTTCACCGCGGCGATCTCCTCCACGGAGGCGGCCTTCAGCTTCTTCACCGAGCCGAAGTGCTTGACCAGGTCTGTGCGCCGCTGTGGGCCGAGCCCGGGTACGGAATCCAGCACCGAGCTGCGCATGCGCTTGGAGCGCTGCTGACGGTGGTAGGTAATCGCCACGCGGTGCGCCTCGTCGCGCAAATGCTGAAGCAGGAACAGGGCCTGGGAGTTGCGCGGGAGGATCACCGGTTCGTCGTCGCCCGGCACCCACACCTCTTCTAGGCGCTTAGCCAGACCAATCAGCGTGACGTCCACGATGCCCAGCTCGTCGAAGACCTGTTGGGCCGCGGCCACCTGCGGGGCACCGCCGTCCACGATGAACAGCTGCGGTGGATAGGAGCTCTGCTTCGTCTGGCTGGCGGCTTCCTCGCGGACCATTTCCTCGGCGAAGGTGGTGTTTTCCAGCTCCTCGTCCGGCACCGCGCGCTTGTCCTCGTGGTGATGCTTGAAGCGGCGGCGGGTCACCTCGGCGATGGAGCCGACGTCGTTCGAGTGGCCGTCGCCAGCCGCCTCCTTAATGCGGTAGCGCCGGTAGTCGGACTTGCGCGGCAGCCCGTCCTCAAAAACGACGAGGGAGGCCACCACGTCCGTGCCCTGGATGTGGGAGATATCCGTACATTCGATGCGCAGCGGTGCGGAGTCCATGCCCAGGGCTTCCTGCAGCTCCTGCAGCGCCGCGGAGCGCGCTGTGAGATCTCCCACGCGCTTGAGCTTGTGCTGGCGCAGCTGCTCCTTGGCGTTGCGCTCGACGGTTTCCATCAGCGCCCGCTTGTCGCCGCGCTGCGGCACGCGCAGGTCCACCTGTGCCCCGCGCAGCTCCTCCAGCACCACCTTCACCTGATCTGTTTCTTCCGGCTGCGCTTGCACCAAGATCTCGCGCGGGATGGCATTGCCGCGGTGGGACTCCGCGTGGGACTCTTGGTCCACTCCCCGGCGCTCGAGCTTGGCGTCCTCAGCAGCCTCCTGGCGCTGCCGCTCGACGGCATCGGAATAGAACTGGATGAGGAAGTTCTGGATAAGCGCCGGCAGCCCCGGGTCCGGCTGGCCCTCCTCAATCGGCTCCGTGGTGGCTTGGTCGCCGGAGCGTTCCACCACCCAGCCGCGCTGTCCGCGGATGCGCCCGGAGCGCACGTGAAAGATTTGCACGGCGGCCTCCAGCTCATCGGAGCTGAACGCAATGAGGTCGGCGTCGGTGCCGTCTGAGAGCACCACCGCCTGCTGCTCCATGAGCTTGTCAATCGCGCCCAGATCGTCGCGCAGGCGAGCGGCCAGCTCGAACTCGAGGTTCTCTGCGGCCTCCTCCATTCGCTGGGTCAGGCGCTTGCGCACCGGGCCGGTATTGCCGTTCATGAAGCTCAGCAGCTGGTTCACCGTCTCGCGGTGCTCCTCGGCGCTGACCCGGCCGATGCAGGGCGCGTCGCACTTTCCGATGTATCCCAGCAAGCAGGGCCGGCCCAACCGCTCGTGGCGGTTGTACACGCCTTTGGCGCAGGTGCGCATGGGGAAGACGCGGGTAAGCAGATCGAGGGACTCGCGCACGGCCCACGCATGCGAATAGGGACCAAAGTAGCGCACCCCCTTGCGCCGCGGCCCGCGGTAGAAGAATGCGCGGGGAATTGCCTCCCCCACGGATACCGCGAGCATGGGGTAAGTCTTGTCGTCGCGGTACATGACGTTGAACCGCGGGTCGAAGCGCTTGATCCAGGTGTATTCCAACTGGAGGGCCTCGACCTCGCTGGCCACGACGGTCCACTCCACCGACGCGGCGGTGAGCACCATCTGCCGGGTGCGCGGGTGGAGCTGGGTGATGTCCTGAAAATAGTTGGACAGGCGGGCACGCAGGTTCTTCGCCTTGCCCACGTAGATCACCCGGCGGTTCTCGTCGCGGAACTTGTACACGCCCGGGTCGGTAGGAATGCTTCCCGGTGCCGGGCGGTAGGTGGTGGGATCCGCCACTAGTCGTCCTGCGGCATGTAGCGTGCCTCGAGCTCGCGGAAGGCGCGAACCTTCGAGATGACCTCACCCTTGTCGCCGGACTGGAGCGCCCAGACCGGGACGTATTCGAAGTCTGGGAGCTCGATGCGCGCCATACGCGAGCCCTCCGGGAACGACAGGCCATAAATGACTTGCCACGGGTAGAAACGCGTGCCGACGATGTTGCGCACCTCTACCCCGTCGCTATTAGCGCGCACGCGGGGCCGGGTCAGGGCGAACCAGGACAAGATGGAGATGATGACGCCCACGCCGGGGAAGGCGAACTTGTCGATGGTAGTCACCGTGGCGCCGGTAAAGGACAGGCCTACGGTAAAGCCCATGAACAGGTGCGCGGCCATGACCACAACAATCCAGATGATGGCCACCTTGCGCAAGAAGGGAGAGGTGGCCTCGAACTCCCACGGCTTGGAGCTCGTCATGGCAAACGGGTCGGCGCTGGTGTAGGCCAGCATCTGCTCGTCGCTCACCTTCCGGGTGGAGGGCTTGTGTGGGTCCGTCATCTCGTCCTGCATCTCCCCTGCGTCTCCTCGATTCACTTCCGTGCGGCTACTCTGCGCGCGATCCGTCTAGTGTACGCAACGTGTGCACGGTTTCTAAAGCGGCGACCATGGCCTCAGCGCCCTTATCCTCCTCGGATTGCGGGAAGCCGGCGCGGTCCACCGCCTGCTCATAGTCATTGACGGTAAGCACGCCGTTGGCCACTGGAGTGGACTCGTCGAGGGCGATGCGGGTAAGCCCCTGCGTAACCGAGTCACACACGTAGTCGAAGTGCGGTGTACCACCTCGCACCACGCAGCCGAGTGCCACCACGGCGTCATGCGTTCGGGCGGCCGCCTGCACCACGACGGGCAGCTCCAGCGCACCGACGACGCGCAGCGGGGTCACCTCCGCGCCCGCCTCCCGGGCGGTGGCCAGGGCGCGACTATGCAGCTGATCGCAGATTCTCTGCGTTCCACGTCGCGGTGACCACGGCGACGCGGATGCCGCTGCCGTCGACTCCATCCAGTGCGGGAAGTCCTTCTTTGCTCATTGCGTGCTCCTTCTCGGCGTTATCTAGGAGTGTTCTTCGTCCCAGTGTGCCACTTGGGGCAAATCGTGGCCCATGCGGTCGCGCTTGGCCCGCAGGTAGTTAATGTTTTCCGCGGTAGCCGGCGTGGCCAACGGGGTGCGGGCGGTGGCATCGATGCCGAATCCCTGCAGGCCGGAACCCTTGTGCGGGTTGTTGGTCAGCAGGTTCACGGACTTCACCCCCAGGTCACGCAGGATCTGCCCGGCCGCCGAGTATTCGCGCGCGTCTTCCGGGAGCCCCTGTTCCACGTTGGCATCGACGGTATCGAGCCCGCCATCTTGGAGGCTGTATGCCTTGAGCTTGTTCACCAGCCCAATGCCCCGGCCCTCCTGACCGCGCAGGTAGATGACAATGCCGCGGCCGGCCTCTTGGACAGCGAGCAGAGATTCCTGCAGCTGGGGGCCGCAATCGCAGCGCTGTGAGCCAAAGACGTCACCGGTGAGGCATTCGGAGTGCACGCGCACGAGGACATCCTCGGCCCCGGCGTAGCTCTCCACGTCACCCACGACGAGGGCGACATGCTCGTGCTTGTCGACGTCTCCCCGGTACCCCACCGCGCGAAACTCGCCGTACTCGGTGGGCAGGCGGGTTTCCACCTGGCGGGAAACCTGTTGCTCGTGGTGGCGGCGCCATTCAATGAGCTGCTCGATGGAGATCATGCTCAACCCGTGGGTATCGGCAAAGCGGCGCAGCTCCGGCGATCGCGCCATGTCCGTGGGGTCCTCTTCGGAGACGATCTCACAGAGCACGCCTGCCGGGCGCAGCCCGGCTAGGCGGGCAAGGTCAATGGCCGCCTCCGTGTGGCCGTCGCGCTCCAGCACGCCGTTGGGGCGCGCCGCGAGCGGGACCACGTGGCCGGGGCGGGTGAAGTCAGCCGGGCTCGACGACGCGTTCGCCAGCGCGCGGATGGTAGCGCACCGCGAGGTCGCCGAAATGCCGGTGGAGCCGTTCGCCAGATCCACGGTGACCGTGTAGGCGGTGTGGCGGACGTCCTGGTTCACCGCCATCATCGGCGGCAGGTTCAGGCGCGTGCAATCCTCCGGCAGGAGTGGCGCGCAGATGTAGCCCGAGCTGTAGCGGACCATAAACGCCACGAGTTCCGGGGTCGCCAACTCGGCGGCAAAGATGAGGTCTCCCTCGTTTTCGCGGTCCTCGTTATCGACGACCACGACTGCTTTGCCGGCAGCGATATCAGCAATAGCCTGCTCGACGCTATCTAAAGCAACAGTTGAATGTGCGGCGCTCATAGGGACTTACTCTATCCCTCCTGCGGCTCCGCGGTGACGTCGGGGTGAAGCATCTTCTCGACGTACTTGGCCACCACGTCTACCTCGAGGTTTACCACTGCCCCGGGCTCCAAGGAACCAAATACGGTATCCCGCAGCGTCGTCGGGATGAGCGACACCTCGAAGTAGTCCTCCCCCAGCGCGGCGACGGTCAAGGACGTGCCCTGCACCGTGATGGAGCCCTTCTCCACGACGTAGCGGCCCAGCTGCTGTGGCAGGCTAAAGCGCAGCACGTCCCAGTGCTCCGATGGGGTACGCGTCAGAAGCGTGGCCGTCGCGTCGACGTGGCCCTGGACAATGTGCCCGCCCAGTCGGGTGGTGGGCAGCAGCGCGCGCTCCAGGTTGACAACGTCGCCCACCTGCAGCTGGCCCAGCGCGCTGCGGTTGAGGGATTCCTGCATGACGTCGGCAGTAAAGGCGTTCTCCCCCAACTCCGCCACGGTCAGGCACACGCCGTTGACAGCAATCGAGTCACCCAGCTGCGCGTCCCCCAGCACCGTCGTGGCTGCGATGCTCAGCCGCACCGCGTCGCCCTGCGGCTGGAGCTCTTCCACGCGGCCTACTTCTTCTACAAGTCCGGTAAACATTGCGTCCTTTCTCATCAATCCTGCACGTAAATACAGCGCTCTCACTTGGCCACTATTCTGGCCCCTTTTTCGGCCTCTAGTTGCCTCGGCACCGCTGGTACTCCACCAGCACGTCGTCGCCGAGGCCCACCACGGTGCGCCGCCGCCACCGCGGCGCCTGGGCCAGGGTCGGCGCTAACGTGGCTGCGAGCGAACGATCGAGAACGCCCCGGCCGTCGCCGACGAGTACGTTGCCGACGTAGGCCTGAATCCAGTCCACGTCGCCCTGCTCAAGCATGCTGCCGGCCAGGCCCGCACCACCTTCGACGAGCACGTCACGAGCACCGCTGGCATACAACTCGTGCAGGGCCTCAGCGGGCGTGGCGTACTGCTCAAAACCAAGGCGCGCGAGGTTGGGCATGGCGGACACATCGCGGCTGCCGATGACCACGCGGCGGGGTTGGTGCGCCCGCAGCGTGGCGTCCGGATAGCGCGCGGTGAGCGAGGGGTTATCCGCTAGAGCGGTGCCGGTACCGATGAGGATGGCGTCGCGCCGCGCCCGATCCTCGTGCACGTGCTCGCGCGCCTGCGGTCCGGTTATCCACTGGCTGGTGCCGTCGACCGCGGTGGTAAAACCATCAATGCTCTGGGCAAATTTGAGGGTGACGTGGGGGCGTCCGAGCTCCACCGCGGTCAGCCACGGGACCAGACAATCGGCGGTGTTCGCTTGAGCCTCAAGCTGGCCCACCGTGACCCCGGCCTGAGACAATGTGGCGGAGCCGCCGCCCGCCTGCGGCGTCGGGTCCGGGTGGAGGTAGTACACCGCCGCGACGCCGGCAGCGATGAGCGCCTGCGCACACGGCCCCGTGCGCCCGGTATGGTTGCACGGCTCCAGCGTTACCACCGCCGTACCACCCCGGGCCCGGCTGCCGGCTGCTTGCAGCGCCATCACTTCCGCGTGCGGCCCGCCGGGCGGCTGCGTAGCGCCGACCCCTGCCACGGTGCCAGCGGCATCTAGGATCACTGCCCCCACCGGCGGGTTCGGGCTCGTGGTGCCGGCGGCGCTGCGGCCGGCCTCCATGGCGCGCTCCAAGGCCGCGCGAAGGGGCCCCGCGGGCGCGGGTGCTGCCGTACCCACTAGAGGGTGGCTTCCTGGCGCAGTTCCTCCACCGCCGCGGCCTTATCGTCCTGCTTGTAGATGGCAGAGCCCGCCACAAAGGCGTCGCACCCGGCCTCCGCCGCCTGGCGGATAGTGTCGCGGGAGATTCCTCCGTCGATCTCGATAGTCATATCCAGACCGCGCTGGTCAATGGCCGCACGCAGGGCGCGGACCTTGTCCAGCTGGTCCGGCATGAAGCTCTGCCCGCCGAATCCGGGCTCGACAGACATCACGAGGACCTCATCGAAGTGCTCAAGGACATCCAGCCACGGCTCGATGGGGGTGCCGGGCTTGATGGAGAATCCCGCCCGCACGCCCAGGTCTCGGATGGTGCGCGCCAGCGCCACGGCGGCCTCTTGGCTCTCAACGGCTTCGACGTGGAAAATGATGCAGTCCGCACCGGCCTTGGCATAGGTCTCTACCCACTTCTCCGGTTCCTGGATCATCAGGTGCACGTCGAGCGGCTGCATGGTGAGGCCATCGACTGCCGCGGTGATGTCCGGACCGAAGGACAGGTTGGGCACGAAGTGACCATCCATGATGTCGACGTGGATCCAGTCCGCGTTAGCGACAGCGCGCACCTCCTCACCCAGCTGGGTGAAGTCGGCGGCCAGGATGGACGGGGAAATGATCGGTGCAGACGTGGCAGACATGTCCACGATCCTAGTCACCCTTAACGCTTCGGCGCAGCACTGCGAAGAACATCGCGTCCGTGCCGTGGCGGTGTGGCCACAGCTGGGCGCTCAGCTCGTGGCCGACGTTGCCCATATCCGGCAAGAAGTCGCGCGCGTTAAGCTCCTCAATCTGGAACTCGGCGCCGTCGCCGTGCGCGGACAGGGCCGCCTCCACGATGCCGCGGGTCTCCCGCAGATCCGGCGAGCAGGTGGAGTAGACCACCACTCCGCCAGGCCGCACCAGGTTCAAAGCGGAGTCCAGCAACTCTGCCTGCAAGGCAGTGAGGTCGGTGATGTCACCCTCCGACTTGCGCCACCGGGCCTCCGGACGCCGGCGTAGGGCGCCGAGGCCGGAACAGGGGGCGTCGACAAGCACGCGATCAAAACCCGGCTCGAGGCCGGGCCGGCGACCGTCGGCAGTGTGCACCGTGACGGGGAGATCCCGGACCGTTTTCTCAATGAGGCGGGCGCGGTGCTGCGAGACCTCCACGGCATCGACGTGAGCATCCTCAATGCGCGCAATAGCCCCCATGAGAGCGGCCTTGCCGCCCGGACCGGCGCAGAGGTCGAGCCAGCGCCCGGAGTCGTCGCCTTCGACTGGAGCCTCCGTCACCGCGCGGGCAATGAGCTGGCTGCCTTCGTCCTGCACGGCGGCCAACCCCTGGCGCACAGGCTCCAAGGAACCGGGATCCCCGTGTTCCAGATAGACCGCGTAGGGCGAATAGCGCCCCTCCTCGCAGCCGGTGATCAGCGCCAGCTCCTCGGCGGAAATCTCGCCCGGGCGCGCCACGAGGTGCACGATGGGACGCTGCGAGTCGGCGTCCAGGGCCGCCTCAAGTTCGGTAGCGGCGTCCGTTCCCAGCGCTTGCTCGAAGGAGCGCGCAATCCACTCCGGGTGCGCGTGCCGGAAGGCCAGCGCGGCCAAGTCGCCCTGCGGGCTGAGGCGCTCCAGCCACTCGTGGGCCGGGGTACGCGTGATGGTGCGCATGATGCCATTGGCAAAGCCCTTGGCCTTGTCGTGGCCAGAGGCTTCAACCAAGCGAACGGTGGTATCCACCGCCGCGTGCGCCTCAACGCGGGTATAGAGAACCTGATAGGTGCCCAGGCGCAGGGCCGTGAGTACCTCCGGCGCCATGGCGTCCAAGCCGCGCGAGGCGCAATCGGCGATGACCGCGTCAAGCACACCCTCGGTGCGCAAGGTGCCGTAGGTCAGCTCGGTGGCAAACGCGGCGTCCCGCCCGCTCACCTTGTTCTCGCTCAAAGCCTTAGGCAGCGTGAGGTTGGCAAAGGCGTCGTCCGCGTCGACGCGACGCAGTACGTCGAAGACCACCGCGCGGGCAAGGTCGACGCCAGCGCTTCGCGCCGCGGCTGGGAAGGACCCGGACCGGCGTTGGTGGTCGGTGCCACGACCGCGTCCGCGCTGGCTCGAACCGCGCGGGGCCCCGCCGCGTCGCTGGTTGCCGCCACGCTGTTGTCCACCGCGCTGCTGTCCACGGCGCTGTTGGCCGCCGCGCTGCTCACTGTTCGGCTGATCGCCGGACTTGCTGCGAGATCTAAACCCTCCGCTCACGAGAACACCACCTCATCGTCGTTAGCTCCGGCACTGAGTCCGCGGCCCCAGTCGGCCGCATTCATCATCTTCTTTCCGGGCGGCTGGATTCTGTTCAGCCGGACCGCGCCGCTGCCGGTGCCCACGACAACGTCCTTCTTGCTAACACGGACAGCGCCAGGGCGCAGGGTCTCCGCTTCATCGTCGAGCAGGCTCACAGGCCCCACCTTGAGGCGCGACTCCCCCAGCATCGTCCACGCGCCTGGGCCCGGGGTGTGGGCGCGAATGTGGCGGTCTACCTCCGCGGCCGGAGAAGTCCAGTCAATACGCGCGTCCGCGGTGGCAATCTTGTGCGCGTACGTTGCCTCGCCCTCCTGCGGCTGCGGCGTGATGCTGCCGTCCTCGAGGCCATCCATGGTCTCTACCAGTAGATCTCCGCCCGCATACGCCAGCCGGGTGAGCAGATCATCAGCAGTATCCGTGGGCCGAATTTCCTCCTTCATCGTCGCCAGAATGTCGCCGGTATCGAGTCCCTTATCAATGCGGAAGGTGGTGGCACCCGTGAGCTCATCGCCCGCAGCGATGGACGCCTGCACCGGCGCGGCTCCGCGCCAGGCGGGGAGCAAGGAGAAATGCAGATTAACCCATCCGTGCGCCGGAGTGTCCAGTAGATCCTCAGTAATGAGGTTGCCGTAGGCCACCACCGGGATTGCCTCGGGCGCCAACTCCGCCAGGCGGGCGCGCAAAGCCTCGCCGTCTTCCGTCCCCGGCTTAAGCGTTGTGGGGGTGAGCACCTCGATGCCGTGCTCCAGTGCCAGCGCCTTTACGGGGCTGGGGTGAAGCGTCCGGCCGCGGCCCTTGCGGGCATCGGGGCGGGTAATGACGGCGACAACCTCGTGGCGGGAGGCGATAAGCTTCTCCAACGCCACGACGGCGGGTTCAGGAGTTCCGGCAAAGATGATGCGCACGGTGTGAAGTTCCCTTTCTTCTCGCGCTGTAGATAAGTGGTGGGTTCTGCTTAGCTGGCGGTGAGCACTGGCAGTCCTTGCAGGCTAAGCCTTCTGGGCGGCAAACCAACTGGACTGGCGGATGTCTTTCATCGCCTTTTTGCGGCGCTCGGGGCTAAGGCGCTGCAGGAAGAGGATTCCATCCAGGTGATCCGATTCGTGCTGAACGCAACGCGCCATCAGCCCGGAGGCAACCAGGGCGACGGGCCGACCGTAGACGTCATTGCCGCGCACCCGCACGGTGGAAAAACGCTCGGTGGGCAGCGAAATGTCCGGGATGGACAGGCAACCCTCGGTGCCGAGCTCTGTCTCCTCCCCGATTGCCTCCCACACCGGGTTCACAATGGCCCCGCGCAGCCCATGCTGATAGTGCGAGCAATCGAAGACAAAGATGCGCTGCGTGAGACCAATCTGGTTGGCAGCCAGGCCAACGCCACCTGCATGCTCCATCGTCTCCAGCATGTCCTGGGCTAGGCGCTCGAGTGCTGGCCCGAATTCGGTAACCTCGTCGGCACGGGTGTTCAGGACGGGGTCGCCGTACAAGCGAACCTCGCGAACTGTCATAGGGGAATTCTCCACTTCCTTTGTCCAGGGGCCGGGAAAGCCCTTTGGCTCGCACCGACCCCACACCGTTGATGAATCCGAGAATAGTTCACCACTGCCCGCCCGCGCTGAGCCGGGGTGGATGCGTGACGGTGCTGCGCCTGTCCGATGTTGGCCTATCCGATGTTGATCGGATCCACGGCAATGCGCAGGGGAAGGACGTCCTTGCGGGCGCTGCGCAGGGCGTTAGCTGTCCGTAGCGCACTGCCCAGCTCCGCGCGCGGACCCAGGGGCGTGCGGATCAGGAGCCGCTGCGGCTCACCGCCGCGCTCACGGTCGTAGTCCCCGGGAAGACTCACCCCGGGCGGCAGCGGCACCGGACCGAGAAGCTCCGCGTGCTCGGGCAGCTCCGCCAGCTCCAGGAAGGAGTCCAGGGACGCGTCGGCTCCGTCGATGGCTGCCATGTGCACCGCCGGCGGAAAGCGCACCTCACGCCGCGCTGACAGCTCCGCGGAAGCAGCGCCCACCATGTCCCAGTTCGCCAGGTAGTTGACCACCGGCAGCTCCTCGTCCGCAGCGATGATCACTACCCCGCCGTCAGCGGCCGGGCACACGAGAGTCGCCGCGGCCGCCCACTTGGCCAACGCGTCCTCGGTAGCGCGCAGATCCTGCCGGCCCAACAAGGCGCCCGTCTCCACGAGCAGGGCCGCACCGTAGTGTCCGCCTCCCTCTACCCGGGGTTCCGCGCCGGGAGTCGCAATAACCAGGGCGGGTCCCAGCGCTATTTCATCCACCACCTTGGAGCCGCCTGATTGGATGACCCGCGTCTGTGGGAACGCGCGGCCTAATTCCTCCGCTGTGCGCTCCGAGCCCAGCACAATGGCGCGCAGGCGCGGCGAGCCGCAGTCCGGGCAGCGGTAGTGCGCGTCCACGCGGCCGCACCACCGGCACGTCGGCAGCGAGGCCGCAGGCGCCCCGCTTTCCGCCGCCGCGGGCAGCCCCAGCGGTCCATTGCAGTGACGGCAGCGCGCCGGGGCTGAGCACTGTCCGCATGCCAGAATCGGGGCATATCCCTTGCGCGGTACCTGAACCAAGACAGGCTCGCCGCGGCCCAAGGCGGCGCGCGTGGCATGGAAGGCGGCGGCGGCCACTGAGGTGGTTCCGCCCTGCATCTGCCTAGTGAGGTTTACGCCAAAGGGGCCTACGGGAACGATGTCCGGCTTGCTCGCCGCGATGGCCTCCGGCGTAGGAACCAAATCGTGGGCCCAGCCGGAGTCCACCAGCAGCTGGGCCTCGGCGGTCCGGGAGTGCCCGGCCACGATGAGGCTGCAGCCCTCCAGTGCCGAGCGGGTGCTTAGCACTTCCCGGGCGTGCACATAGGGCTTCAAGTTATCCACTAGGTTGTCGTCGCCGTCGCCAAGAATGACCGCCAGCTGCAAGTCCTGCACCGGCGCAAAAGCGGCGGAGCGGGTACCGATGACAATGCGCGATTGACCGGTAAGCGCAGACAGGTACCGGCGATACCGAGCCTGCGGCCCAGTGCTGTGCGCCAGCACGGTGATTTGCTTGGCAGAGACGTAACGGCGGAAGGCCGCCTCCAGCTGGTCCAGGTCCCGCTGGTCCGGCACAACGATGAGCACGCCACCGCCCTTGAGCGCTACGCTCGTCCCCAAGCTAGCCAGGGCGTCGGCCCAGTGAGCACCTGGCAGGATCTGCCACGCCGCGCGGGCGATGTGGCCGGCCAGTACCGAGTCAACGAAGGATTGGCCGTGCACGTAGCTGGTCCAGGCGGACAGGTCAGGGTGTTCCGTAGTCCCCAGCTCCTCCCACGGGGTATCAAGGTCCGCCTCTTCCGCCTTAGCGTGCCGGGCAGGAATGGCAGTGCGGATGATGTCGGAGCGCACGCCGCCATAGCGAGCGGCCAGAGACTCCACTAGGGAGGACATGACTGGGGTATAGACCGCGAAGGGCGAAATCACGCGGTCGATGAAACGCAGCGAGCCATCGAAGTCGGAGTCACTTCCCCGCGAGAGCAGAATGGCGTCCACCAGGCGGCCGTTGAAGCGGATACGCACGCGCACGCCCGGCTGCGCGGCGGCCGAATCGTCCTCATCGATGAGGTAATCGAAGGCGCGATCGAGGTGAGAGACCCCTAGTAAGGGCAACACCCGCGCGACCGGTTGGTGGGCGGCGGGTGTCTTCTTGGGCATAGCGCCCGATTCTACAGGCCGGCGGCGCGGCGCAGATCCTCGGCGCGGGACGTGTCCTCCCACGGCAGGTCGACGTCGGTGCGGCCGAAGTGACCGTAGGCCGCGGTGTTGCGGTACAGCGGGCGCAGCAGGTCAAGCTCGCGGATGATGGCGGCCGGGCGCAGATCGAAGACCTGGTCCACGGCGGCCTGAATGGCACCGTCGCTCAGCCCGTCCTTGGCGGTGCCAAAGGTCTCCACGTAGAGACCCACCGGCTTAGCGCGGCCGATGGCGTAGGCCACCTGGACCTCAGCGCGATCTGCCAAACCGGCAGCCACGATGTTTTTGGCTACCCAGCGCATGGCGTACGCGGCGGAGCGGTCCACCTTGCTCGGGTCCTTGCCAGAGAACGCACCACCGCCGTGGCGTGCCATACCGCCGTAGGTGTCGACGATAATCTTGCGACCGGTCAAGCCGGCGTCACCCATCGGGCCGCCCAGGATGAAGGAGCCGGAGGGGTTGATGAGAAGCTCAGTGTCTTCGGTGTAGTACTTGCCCAGGTCGGCGTCGTTGACCACCCATTCCACCACGTGCGCGCGCAGCTGCTCCGCCAGCCACTCCTGCGTGACGTCCGGGTCGTGCTGGGTAGAAATAACGATGGTCTCCAGGCGGGTGGGGACGTCGTTCTCGTCGTAGGCAAAGGTCACCTGCGTCTTGCCATCCGGGCGCAGCGAAGGCACGATGCCCTCCTTGCGTACCTGGGTCAGGCGGCGGGACAGGCGGTGCGCCGTGGAAATCGGCAGCGGCATGAACTCCGGGGTCTCGTTCGTGGCGTAGCCGAACATGAGGCCCTGGTCGCCGGCACCGTACTGATCGTCGTCTTCATACTCGCCGGAGCGGACCTCGGTGGAGGCATCCACGCCGGCGCCGATCTCCTGGGACTGCTCACCGATGGCCACGTTGACGCCACAGGTGTTCCCGTCAAAGCCGACGTCGGAGGAGGTAAAACCAATGTCCACGAGGGTCTTGCGCACCAGCTGTGGGATCTCCACGTAGCCGGAGGTACGGACCTCACCCACCACGTGGACCTGGCCGGTAGTCACGAGGGTTTCGACGGCAACGTGGGAGTTGGGGTCGACCTCGAGGAGGGCGTCAAGAATGGCGTCCGAAATCGCGTCACAAATCTTATCCGGGTGACCTTCGGTCACGGATTCGCTGGTGAAAAGGCGTACCGCCTGAGCAGCTGTATCAGTCACAAATCTTCCTTAAGCTAGTCGTGCGCGTCGTGGGAAGCGCGAAATGGTGGAGCTGCACCAAACTGCGCCCCACCGGCGCTCATCCCCACGTACTCGGCGTGGTAACAGAAGCCCATCGTAGACCAAGCGGTCTATAACTGCAAGGTCAACTCGGTTCCCGCCAGGATTTCATTCACCGCTTGAAGTATCTGGGCCGCCACGACCTGCTTGGAACCGGGAGCTACCTCCAACGGCTCCGCATCGCGGCGCAGAATCCACCCCGCGCTCGTGGGCTGCCCAAAAACCTTGCCCTCGCCCACCTCGTTGGCCATAAGCAGGTCACAGCCCTTCTTCACAAACTTCTGCTGCGCGTACTCGAGCACGGAGGTCTCAGCGTCCCCAGTCTCGGCGGCAAATCCCACTATCACCGCATCGCGCTTTACCTCACCGCGGTCGCGGCGGGCGACAAGCCCCTTGAGGATGTCCGGGTTCTCCACCAGCTCCAGGTGCGCCAAGTCTGCGTCCGCCTCCCCCTTCTTCATCTTGGACTCCGCTACAGAAGCCGGCCGATAGTCCGCCACGGCGGCGGCCATAATGACCACGTCGGCGCGGGCAGCCGCCGCGTTCATCGCCTCCTCCATGTCCCGCGTGGAGGTCACGCGCACTACGTTAGCCCCGGAGGGACACGGCAGGTCCTCGGTGCTTCCGGCAATGATGGTCACGTTAGCTCCGCGCTGGGCGGCAATCTCTGCCAAGGCAAAGCCCTGCCGCCCCGACGAGCGATTGCCCAGGTAGCGCACCGGGTCGAGGTTCTCCTGTGTGCCACCCGCGGAGACCACCACGTTCTTTCCTTGCCAGTCGAAGGGCACGGAATGTCCAGCGATGACGGTGCGCGCGAATTCCGCAATCTGCCCCGGCTCCGGAAGGCGGCCTGGCCCCGAATCCTTGCCCGTGAGGCGCCCGTGCGCTGGCTCCATGACGGTGACGCCGCGGCGGCGCAGGGTGGCCACGTTGTCCTGGGTAGCCGGATTGAGCCACATTTCCGTGTGCATGGCTGGCACCACGATGACCGGGCACGTCGCCACCAAAACCGAGGCGGTAAGAAGGTCGTCGGCTCGACCCGCGGCAAGCCTGGCCATGAGATCCGCAGTGGCCGGTGCGATAACGATAGCGTCCGCCTGCTGCCCCAGAGCAACGTGCTGAACTTCGTCGACGGCATCGAAGACGGTCGTGGACACCGGCTGGCCCGACAGGGCCTCAAAGGTAGCCGCGCCCACGAAGTTGAGCGCAGACGCAGTGGGCACCACGCGCACCTCGTCGCCGTGCTCCTTGAAGTCACGAATGAGGTGGCAGGCCTTGTAGGCGGCGATGCCGCCGCCCACGCCGACGAGGATGCGGCGCGCCTGGGGCGTAGAGTCTGCCGCGGTGGAGTTGTCTTGAGAATCCTGAGCTTCCTTCACTCGGCCGATACTACCCAAGACATAAAAGAACCCACCGGCACGCCCCGAAACGGGGTGCGGGTGGGTTCCGTGCGCGGCACGCTGTGCCCCGAAGGCAAGGCTTAGTTGCCTTCCTCGTGGTCCAGCAGGCCGGCGTCAATTTCACGCAGAGCGATGGACAGCGGCTTCTCGCCGGCCTCCGGGGTTACCAGCGGCCCGACGAACTCGAAGACGCCCTCGTCCTGTTCCTGGTAGTAGCTGTTGATCTGGCGCGCGCGCTTCGCGGCGAAGATCACCAGTGCGTACTTGGAGGAGACCTTACCAAGCAGCTCGTCAATCGGCGGATCAGTAATACCGGTCGGCGGATCGAAGACGGGCTCCGGCTTGGTGGCCTCAGAATTAGCAGGTGTGGTCACGTTAGTCACATGCACCTTTACTGTTGGTAGATGGTCAAAATCTTGGTCTATCCACGCAGGATAGCACTAATGGCAGCTACGGCCTCATCGAGATCTTCATTGACCACGACGTGGTCGAACTCCTTTTGTGCGGCGAGCTCAGTCTCCGCGGTGTGCAGCCTGCGATCGATGACATCCTGGGGCTCGGTGCCGCGCCCGGTGAGGCGCTCCACGAGCACGTCCCACGACGGTGGGGCAAGAAACACGGTTTCTGCCTCCGGCATCGCGGCTTTGACGTTGCGAGCGCCCGCCAGATCAACCTCCACCAACACCGGGCGGCCTTCCTCCATCGCCCGGACTACCGGCTGCGCCGGCGTTCCCGAACGCTGCAGGCCGCCGTGGATATCTGCCCATTCGAGCATGTCCCCGGCGTCGATGTGCTCCTGGAATGCTTCCGGAGTGACGAAGAAGTAATCGACCCCGTCGCGCTCGCCAGGACGGGGTTGACGCGTCGTCATAGAGACGCTGAAGTACAGGTTGTCGACATCGTCGCGCAGGCGCGAAACCACGGTGGACTTGCCCACCGCGGACGGCCCGGCCAGTACGACCAGGCGCCCGCGTGCAGTTTCGTCAGCCATTGCGCTGTTTACTCGCCGTAGCCGAAGCGCTCGAGCAGGGCGCGACGCTGGCGGTCACCCAGACCGCGCAGACGGCGGGTCTGTGCAATCTCTAGGTCCTCCATGATTTCCTTGGCCTTGACCTTGCCCACCTTCGGCAGGGCCTCGAGGAGTGCGGAGACCTTGGTCTTACCGATGATCTCATCGGTCTCAGCCTTCTCCAGAACGTCCTGCAGGTTGGTCTCGCCGCGCTTCAGCGCAGCCTTGAGCTCAGCACGAGCCTTGCGGGCCTCAGCGGCCTTTGCGAGAGCTTCCTTGCGCTGCTCATCAGTCAACTTGGGAAGGGCCACGGGTTTCCTCCGATTTCATTAGTCTGAACAATATCGTCTGATGGCTGGCACCAGATCCTCGGTCCTGCGCGGGGGCTATTCCCCCAGCGCGGAACAGCTTTCTGCCGTCCCAGCGAACCGACTTCTGGCAATCCTAGCACTGGTCTGTGCGCGGTGACGCAATCCGGGTCTGCCCCGTTAAAGGTTCCCGCACGTCAACACGCATGCCTTAAACAAAATACCAGGTAAACGGCGCGCCCGTTAATCCGGCGCGCCGCGTTTCTAGTCCCGGAACTCTGCCGCCGTTTCCTCCACCGCTTTGCGCAGGTCAGAAACCTGCGGACCGCGGGAAAGGATGGCTCGGGACACGTTAGCGAAGCCCAGCTCCGGGGCCGCCTGCGTCAGGTGGCGAACATCCGCCGCCGTCGCGCCTTGGGCGCCCACGCCCGGCAGCAGCACGGGACCGCGCAATTGGTCTAATACCGGCGGAGTATCCAGCGTGGCGCCCACGACCACGCCCACGGGGCCGACAGCCCCCTCGGCGTTCGCGCCGCAGGCCAGGTTGCGCTGACCGCACTCGTCTACCACGCGCTGCGCCACGCTGCGGCCCTCCACCGTCAGGGACTGCAGCCCCACGGCCTCTGGGTTGGAGGTCGCCGCGAGGACGAAGACCCCGCGGCCGGTCTCGGCCGCCACATCGAAGACCGGGCCGAGCGCGCCCACGCCCAGGTAGGGCGAGACGGTCACGGCGTCGGCGCGCAATGGGGAGGTCTCCCCCAGCCAGGCATCGGCGTAGCCGGCCATGGTGGAGCCGATATCGCCGCGCTTGGCATCGGCCAGGCTCAGGCAGCCCGCGTCGCGGAGCCCTGCCAGGGCGTCCTCTAGCACGGCGAAGCCCGCCGAGCCGAAGCGCTCGAAGAAGGCCACCTGCGGCTTCACCATCGCGGCCGTGTCGGCAAAAGCCTCCACGCAGGTCATGGTGAAGCTGCGCAGGCCAGCAGCGTCGACAGTCAGGCCCCAGGCCTCGAGCAGGTGCGGGTGCGGGTCAATGCCCACGCACAACCGCCCGCGCTCGCGCCCGGCGGCGACGGCGCGCTCGCCGAAGTTAGTTGACTGCGTCATGATCCAGCTCCTGTAGCTCGCGTACCTTGAGGTCACCCATGCGCAGCGCCTCGATGCCCTGCACCGCAGCGGTAACACCCTGGACGGTGGTTACCAGCGGCACACCCACGGACACGGCGGCGGCACGAATGTCGTAGCCGTCGTGGCGCGCGCCGGCGGAACCGGCCGGGGTGTTGAGGATCAGGTCCACCTTGCCGCCCAGGATGGCGTCGACGATGGACTCCTGGCCCTCCTTAGCCTCGGAAACCTTGACGGCCACCTCGCACTCTACACCGTTGCGGCGCAGCATCTGCGCGGTACCCGCCGTGGCGACGATGGTGTAGCCCATGTAGGCAAGGCGCTGAATCGGGAAGATCAGCGTGCGCTTATCGCGGTTGGCCACGGAAACGAAGACCGTGCCCTCCGTCGGCAGATCGCCGAAGGCCGCCATCTCGCCCTTGGCGTAGGCCGCACCGAAGTTGTCTGCCAAGCCCATGACCTCGCCGGTGGACTTCATCTCCGGAGACAGCAGCGTATCGAGCAGCTGGCCGTCCGGACGGCGGAAGCGGTTGAACGGCAGCACGGCCTCCTTGACCGCAATCGGGTGCTCAATGGGCAGGGAGCCGCCGTCGTAGGTGGACGGGATAATGCCCTCATCCTTTAGCTGTGCGATGGAGGCGCCGAGCATGACACGCGCAGCGGCCTTGGCCATCGGCACGCCGGTGGCCTTGGACACGAACGGCACCGTACGGGACGCGCGCGGGTTGGCCTCGATGACGTAGAGGGTGTCGTCCTTGAGCGCGTACTGAACGTTCATCAGGCCCTTGACGCCAATGCCGTGCGCTAGGCGACGCGTCGACTCCCGCACCTTCTCAATGTCCTCCGGGCCGAGCGTCATCGGCGGCAGCGCACAGGAGGAGTCGCCGGAGTGGATACCGGCTTCCTCGATGTGCTCCATCACGCCACCGAGGTAGACCTCTTCACCATCGCACAGCGCGTCGACGTCGATCTCGATGGCGTTGTCGAGGAAGCGGTCCACCAGCACCGGGTGGTCCGAGGTGATCTCGGTGGCGCGCTCGATGTAGTCGCGCAGGGAGGCCTCGTCGTAGACGATCTCCATGCCGCGGCCGCCCAGCACGTAGGACGGGCGGACCAGCACCGGGTAGCCAATGCCGGCGGCGACCTCACGGGCTTCGTCGAAGGAGGTAGCGGTGCCGAAGTCCGGCGCCGGCAGCTCCGCGTTAGCCAGGACCTTACCGAACTCGCCGCGGTCCTCGGCCAAGTCGATGGCGGCAGCCGAGGTACCCACGACCGGGACACCCGCGGCGGTAAGCCGCTCCGCCAAGCCCAGCGGGGTCTGGCCGCCGAGCTGGACGATCACACCGGCGACCTCGCCGGACTGCGCCTCCGCGTGGTAGACCTCCATGACGTCCTCGAAGGTCAGCGGCTCGAAGTAGAGACGGTCCGCGGTGTCGTAGTCCGTGGACACGGTCTCCGGGTTGCAGTTGACCATGACGGTCTCGTAGCCCTCGCGGGAGAGCTCCAGGGCGGCGTGGACGCAGGAGTAGTCAAACTCGATGCCCTGACCAATGCGGTTCGGGCCGGAGCCGAGGATGATGACCTTGCCCTTCTTGCCCTCGGCCATCGGGCCGACTTCGGACTCCGCATCTGGGTCCAGTTCGTAGGCGCTGTAGTGGTACGGGGTCTGGGCCTCGAACTCGCCGGCGCAGGTATCCACGGTCTTGTACACCGGACGGATGCCCAGGGACCAGCGCAGGGAGCGCACGCCATCCTCGCCGGCGAACTCCGGGCGCAAGGCGGCAATCTGGGCGTCGGACAGGCCGAAGACCTTAGCACGGCGCAGCAGCTCAGCATCCAGCACCGGTGCCGCGACAAGCTCTGCGCGGAACTCTACGAGGGCCTCGAGCTCAGCCAGGAACCACGGATCCAGCTTGGAGTGCTCGTGCAGCTGCTCCACGGTCGCGCCCAGGCGCAGAGCCAGCTCGATGTCGTACATGCGGCCCTCGGTCGGGCGCTCCAGGTCCTTGAGCACGGCATCCAGATCGGTGGCGCGCTCGCCGGCGAAGAACTCGTCCGGCTGCGTCCAGAACCCGGCGGGCTTGGTCTCCAGGGAGCGCATGACCTTGTTGAGGCCGGAGATGTAGTTGCGGCCGATACCCATGGCCTCGCCCACGGACTTCATGGTGGTGGTCAGGGTGTCATCGGCACCCGGGAACTTCTCAAAGGCAAAGCGCGGGGCCTTGACAATGACGTAGTCCAGCGTCGGCTCGAAGGCGGCCGGGGTCACACCGGTGATGTCGTTGCGGACCTCATCCAGGGTGTAGCCGATGGCCAGCTTGGCAGCCAGCTTCGCAATCGGGAAGCCGGTGGCTTTGGACGCCAGCGCGGAAGAGCGGGACACACGCGGGTTCATCTCGATGGTGATGATGCGGCCGTCCTCCGGGTTGACGGCGAACTGGATGTTGCAGCCGCCGGTATCCACACCGACCTCGCGGATGATGGCGATGCCCTGGTCGCGCATCTTCTGGTACTCGCGGTCCGTCAGGGTCAGTGCCGGGGCCACGGTGACGGAGTCACCGGTGTGGACGCCGAGCGCGTCGACATTCTCGATGGAGGCGATGACCACGACGTTGTCGTCGCCGTCACGCATGAGCTCGAGCTCGAACTCTTTCCAGCCCAGGATGGACTCCTCGATGAGCACGTTGGCCTCCGGGGAGGCGGCCAGGCCGCCGCCGGCAATGCGATCGAGGTCCTCTTCGTTAAAAGCCAGGCCGGAGCCCAGGCCGCCCATGGTGAACGACGGGCGGACCACAACGGGCAGGCCGAGCTCAGCTACGGCCTCGTGGACCTCGTCCATGGTGTGGCACACGCGGGAGCGAGCGGACTCGCCGCCGATGGAGGCCACGATGTCCTTGAACTTCTGGCGGTCCTCGCCGCGCTCGATGGCGTCGATGTCGGCACCGATGAGCTCGATATCGTACTTCTTCAGGATCCCCAGGCGGTCCAGCTGCACCGCGGCGTTCAGCGCGGTCTGGCCGCCTAGCGTTGCCAGCACGGCGTCGATGGGGTGTCCCTCTTCCTGCTCCTTGCGGAAGATCTTCTCAATGAACCCCGGCTCGATGGGCTCCACGTAGGTGTGGTCCGCGAACTCCGGGTCAGTCATGATAGTGGCCGGGTTGGAGTTGACCAGCGTGACGCGCAGGCCCTCCTCCTTGAGCACGCGGCACGCCTGGGTACCGGAGTAGTCGAACTCACAGGCCTGGCCGATAACGATCGGGCCGGAGCCGATAACCAGGACGTGATTGATGTCGTTGCGCTTTGGCATAAGTTTCTTCTTCCTTTTCCTGGTTGCGTTCTACTTGTTCGGGGACTTCTCAGCCATGAGCTCGATGAACTGGTCAAAGAGCGGGTTGGCGTCGTGCGGGCCGGCGGCAGACTCCGGGTGGTACTGCACGGAGTAGGCCATGCCGTCCTTGAGGGCCACGCCCTCGATGGTGTTGTCGTTGAGGCAGGTGTGCGACACCACGGCCGGGCCGAAGTCGGTGTCGAATTCTTCCCCGGCCGGGTTCTTCTTACCGGACGGGCTGGCCAGGGCGAAGCCGTGGTTCTGCGAGGTGATGTCGATCTTGCCAGTGAGCTGGTTGCGCACGGGCACGTTGATGCCACGGTGGCCAAACTTCAGCTTGTAGGTGTCCATGCCCAAGGCGCGGCCGAGAATCTGGTTGCCAAAGCAGATGCCGAAGAACGGGTACTTCGCTGCCAGGATGTCGCGCACGACCTGGACCATGGTGTCCGCCGTTGCCGGGTCGCCCGGACCGTTGGAGACGAACACGCCGTCCGGGTTGTACTGCTTGATCTCCTCGAACGGGGTGTTGGCCGGCACCACGACGGTCTCGATGCCGCGCTTGGAGAAGTTACCCGGGGTGGCGGTCTTGACACCCATGTCGTAGGCCACGACGGTGTAGCGCTTCTCCCCTTCCGCCGGAACGGTGTAGGCCTGAGTGGTGGATACTTCCTCGGAGAGGTCCAGGCCCGCCATGGACTCCTGCGCGTTGACCTTCTCAAGCAGCTTCTCGACGTCTTCCTCGGCGTCCGCGCCAGAGAACAGACCAGCCTTGATGGAGCCATGGTTGCGCAGGTGGCGCACCAGGGTGCGGGTGTCGATGCCGCTGATGCCGATGATGCCCTGCTTTTCCATCTCCTCCGGCAGGGAACGGGCGGCGCGCCAGTTGGACACGCGGCGCGACAGGTCACGGATGACCAGGCCGGCTACCCAGATCTGATTGCCGTGGGACTCGTTGTCCTCGTCATTCCAGCCGGTATTGCCGATCTGCGGTGCGGCGGTAACGACAATCTGCTTGTGGTAGGACGGGTCCGTCATCGTCTCCTGGTAGCCGGTCATGCCGGTGGTAAAGACGGCTTCACCCAGCGTGGTGCCGGTAGCACCGAAGCCCTGTCCGCGGAAGGTGCGGCCGTCTGCCAGCACCAGGATGGCGGGGACGCTCTGCGCGGAGGGGGTGGACGTCTGTGGAGTGTGTGAGGTCACAGTGTGAGGCCTTTCGTTGAAAAGAATGTGGCTACAAAATGGTCGCTGGCGTGGGATAACGTTGTTCAGGGAGCTACTGCGAGGCTGCCGAGTCGGCAGCTAGGTCGAAGGTCACCCGGCCGCGCAGGATCGTGTGGGTGACGCGCGCACCGAATTCTTCACCCTCGTAGGGGTTGTTGGCGGACTTGGAGGCCAGGTCCGTCGAATCGGACACCCAGGGGTGCTCCGGGTCCACGATAGTCAGGTTGGCCGGCTCGCCCTCCGCGATGGGGCGACCGTGGCCCGGCAGGCGGGTGATCTCAGCGGGGCGCTCCGACATCACGCGGGCGACAAAGCGCCAGTCCGCCAGGCCGGTGGCGACGAAGAGCTTGGCGACGACCGCCAAGGAGGACTCCAGGCCCAGCATGCCGGGCTTAGCGTTTTCGAATTCCACGCACTTGTCTTCGCTGCCGTGCGGTGCGTGGTCGGTCGCGACGACGTCAATGAGACCGTCGAGAAGCGCCTGGCGCAGCGCCGCGGTATCGGACTCCTCGCGCAGCGGCGGATTGACGCGGAAGACGCCGTCGTAGGACACCAGCTTGTCATCGGTCATGAGCAGGTGATGCGGGGTGACCTCCGCGGTAAGCGGAATGTCCTGTTCCTTGGCCCACTTCAGCAGCTCTACCGTGCCCTTGGTGGAGGCGTGGCAGATGTGCATGCGGTTGCCGTAGTCGCGCGCCAGGAGGGCGTCGCGGGCGACGATGGACTCCTCCGCCACGCGCGGCCAGCCACGCAGGCCCAGGCGGGCCGCTACCTCGCCCTCGTTGGCGCAGGCACCCTCGGTCATGCGGTGGTCCTCGGCGTGCTGCGCCAGCAGGACATCGAGGCCCTTGGCGTATTCCAGGGCGCGGCGCATGAGCTGCGGGTCCTGGACGCACTTGCCGTCATCGGAGAACATGCGCACCTTCGCGTCCGAGCGCGCCATCATGCCGAACTCCGTCAGCGTCTTGCCCTCCAGGCCCTTGGTGATGGAGCCCACCGGGTGGACGTCGCACAGGCCAAGCTTCTGGGCCTTCGCCCACACGGACTCAGCGATGATCGGCTGGTCGGTGACCGGCGTGGTGTTCGCCATGGTGAACACTGCAGTGAACCCGCCCTTGGTCGCGGCGCGGGAACCGGTCTCGATCGTCTCGGTATCCTCGCGGCCCGGCTCGCGCAGGTGCACGTGCATATCCACCAGGCCCGGAAGGAGGACGTGGCCGGCGGCGTCGATAGTGCGGTCCGCCGCGGTGGCCTCAGCGCCCGCGCCAATCGACGCAATGACGCCGTCCTTGATGAGGACGTTGGTGGGCTCGCCCTCGCCGTAGGGACGCACGTTGGTAATGAGCAGAGTGCCCTGCTCCGGTGCGTGCAGGGCGCCGGTGTCTGGATAGGTAGTCATAGTGGGGTGATCTCCTCTTCTAGATTCTGGCGTTCTCGCCGTTGGTCAGCAGCGTGAACAGTGTGGCCATGCGCACGTGGACGCCGTTGTGTACCTGCTGCAGCACGGCCGTGTTGTCGTAGTCCGCCACGGCGTAGTTGATTTCCATGCCGCGGACCATGGGGCCTGGGTGCATAACGATGGCGTCCTTCTGCATCGCCGCCGCGCGGTCCTTGGACAGGCCATAGAGGGAGGCGTATTCGCGGTGTGAGGGGAAGAAACCGCCGTGCATGCGCTCTGCTTGCACGCGCAGCATCATGACGACGTCGGCGGTGGCCACCTCCGCGTCAAAGTCGTGGGAGACGCGCACCGGCCAGTTCTCCACGCCGAAGGGCAGCAGGGTCGGCGGCGCCACCAAGGTGACCTCGGCGCCCAGGGTGGTCAGCAGGTCCACGTTGGAGCGCACCACACGCGAGTGCAGGCAGTCACCCACGATGGCGACGTGCAGGCCCTCGAAGCCGGTGCCGGCGGCAGAGCGTGCAGAACCGGCGGCCTGGGAAGACAGTCCGAGGCGCTGGCGCATCGTGACGGCGTCGAGCAGCGCCTGCGTCGGGTGCTGGTGTGCACCATCGCCGGCGTTGATGACGCTCGGCCCGTCACCGTTCGGTGCCACCCAGCCGGCCAGCTGCTGCGCGGCGCCGGAAGACGGGTGACGGATGATGATGGCGTCCGCGCCGACTGCCGTGAGGGTCAAGCCGGTGTCCTTGAGGGACTCGCCCTTCTTCACCGAGCTTGTCGACGCCGACAGGTTGATCACGTCCGCCGACATCCACTTACCCGCGGTCTCGAAGGAAGAGCGCGTACGGGTAGAGTTTTCGTAGAAGAGGGTAAAGACGGTGCGCCCGCGCAAGGTCGGCAGCTTCTTGACCTCGCGGCCGTCAAGCGCTTCGCGGAAGCGGTCCGCCTCATCCATGAGCGCCAGGATCTCCTCCGCGCTCAGATCAGCAATGTCAATGAGGTACTTCATTTATGCATTCTCCTTGCGTTCACCGGCGGACTCGGCCGCCGCAGCGCGGGTGAGCACCACGGCGTCGCGGCCATCGATGTCGGCGTTGTAGACGGTGACGTCCTCATCGCGCGCGGTGGGAATGTTCTTGCCCACGTAGTCTGCGCGGATGGGGACTTGGCGGTGGCCGCGGTCCACGAGGACTGCGAGCTGGATGATATCGGGCCGGCCAATATCGAACAGCGCGTCGAGAGCGGCGCGGATGGTACGGCCGGAACAGAGGACGTCATCGACCACGATGACGGTCGCGCCGTTGATTTCCCCAGACGGCACGGTGGTGGGTTGCAGCGCGCGGTGCGGGCGGGCGTAGAGATCATCACGGTACAATGTGATGTCCAGCGAGCCCCAGGGAACCTCCACCCCAGAGAATTCCGCGATCTTGCGCGCGAGGCGCTGCGCCAGGGGCACGCCACCAGACGGAATGCCGAGGAACACGACTCGAGGCGCTTCGCTCGAATCAAGCGCCGTTTTTCAATGATCTGGTGCGCGATGCGTGCGACAGTACGCGCGACGTCGTCCGAGCTCAGCAGCTCGTTAGACTCCGCGTGGGTGCCGGTTTCACTCATCGTGACCTCCTTCCCCGCCTCACGGTGCGGTCTTTAAAGGATGTCTGACAATGGTTTCGGACAAAAATATTTCGGTTGTGGGTGACTGTCTATGCTTGAAAGTCAGCCACGACCATAGCACTTGTGCTGCCCCTCCGGCTAGCGCTACTGCGTCCCCCAGAGAGGCACAGAGAAGCACCGGCGCATGGCGGCACGAACCGTTTCCACAACTAGTCGAGGCAGGTGTTCTTCTTGAGTTTCACGTTTCAACACGTAGTCCCCGCCCCACGCGACGAGGTCTGGGAGTGGCACACCCGGCCCGGGGCGCTGAATCGGCTCAACGCCCCGTTTGGCCCCATGACGCCCATCGCGCAGGCAGATTCGCTGGCTGACGGAATCTCCATCCTCGGACTTCCCGGCGGCCTGAAGTGGGTGGCGCGCCACGATCTCACCCACTTTCAGCCGCAGCGCTCCTTCGCCGACGTGTGCGTCCACGCACCCCTGCGCACGCTGTCTAAGTGGCGCCACGAGCACCGCTTTGCGGACCATCCGGAAGGCACGCTGATCACCGACGACGTGGATACGCGTGTGCCTACCGCGGCAGTGAAGAGGATGTTTGCCTACCGGCAGCACCAGCTCATTGAGGACTTTCGCTTCACAAAGCGCCTCGGCGCTCTCAACGCCCGGCCGCTCACCATTGCGCTGACCGGCTCCCACGGCACTATCGGCCAAGCGGTCTCCGCGCAGCTGCGCACGCTGGGTCACACGGTCATCCCGTTGGTGCGCGCCACCCCAGGTGCGGGCGAGCGCCTGTGGCGCCCCACCCTGCCGGCCAGGGACCTCTTAGAGGGCGTCGACGTGCTGATTCACCTCGCTGGTGAGCCCATTTTCGGGCGTTTTAATGACTCCCATAAGCAGGCGATCCGGGATTCGCGCGTGGGTCCTACCCGGCTTTTGGCTCAGCGTGCCGCCGAGACCGACTCCGTGCGCGCCATGGTCTGCGCCTCCGCCATCGGCTTCTACGGTGCGGACCGCGGTGAGGAGGAGCTTACGGAAGCATCTGACCGCGGCGAGGGGTTCCTCGCAGACGTCGTCGAGGCCTGGGAGCAGGCCTGCGAGCCGGCGCGCGCGGCCGGCACCCGCGTGGTGTCGCTGCGCACGGGCATCGTCCAATCCGGCAACGCCGGCGTACTTCCACTGCTGCGCGCGCTGTTTAACACGGGGCTTGGCGGCCCGTTCGGCACCGGGTCCATGTGGTACAGCTGGGTGACCCAAGACGATCTGGCAGACATGTACGTGCGCGCAGCCCTCGATCCGGCGTGGGAAGGCCCCATCAACGCGGTCTCCCCCACTCCGGTGCGCAACCGGGAGTTTGTCGATGCGTTGGGGTCGCTGCTGCATCGCCCGGCCCTGGTCCCCGTGCCCGACCTCGGCCCAGCACTGCTGCTGGGCAAGGAAGGTGCCCGTGAGCTGGCGCTAGCCAACCAAAAGGTGCTGCCTGCGAAGCTGCAAAGCCTAGGCCACGTGTTCCGCTACACCGAGATAGACAAGGCGCTAGCCCACGAACTAGGTGGCGAATCCCTCTGCGCTCTCCCCTCGCTCTGATCCGTGTCCGGCCGCTCCGGTACTGTCGGGACGGTACACACACGAAAGAGAAGTATTTAGACGAAGTGAGTGAGAATTAACAGTGACTGAAGAACAACCCACCGAGCGCACGCTGCTGCCGGATACCCCCATTGAAGAGGTGACCCTGGAGCGCATCGCAGAGATCTTCGACTCGGAGAAGCTGGAGTACCGCATTGAGGAACAGCAGGTCAAGGACGACAAGACCGTCACCCTCCTGCGCACCGGTTTCTCCAACGCTGCGATTGCCTTTCAGCTGATCGATAACCGCCTGATCGTCGATTCGGTCTGGCGCGGCTCCGTGCCCTCGAGCGAGGCCCCGGCACTGCTCATGCACATCAACGCCTGGAATCAGGACCACTTCACGCCGACGTTCCGTTTCTTCGAGGCCCCGGACAACGCCTTGGCGGTCTCCGGCGCGCGTGAGCTCGACGTCACCCACGGCGCCTCCCGCAACCAGGTGGGCGCCTTCGTCATGTCCACGCTCGATGCCATCTTGCAGTCCTTCGCGTGGATTGAACAGCAGTACCCGCAGCTCGTGACCTGGGAGGAGCACAACCATGACTAATCCATTTGCTGATCAGAACGCCGACCCGCACGCTCTGCCGGACGTGACCTTGGACCGCATCATCGCGGGCATGAAGACCTTCGATATCGAGTTGGAGCGCGTCGCTGGCCGCGACGATGCCGCTACGGCAAACCTCAACGGCCTGCCCTGCATGTTCGCGGTGCTGGACACCGTGGCCATCGTGCGCTGTGACGTGCCGACGGACGTGGAGTACGCCAAGGCCGATGCCGGCCTCTTCCTGGCCGCCAACCAGATCAACTCCGTGTCCATGGGCGCCCGCGCCGTCATCGCTGACTTCGACGGCACGCTGTTGGTGCGTACCGAAGCCGATATTCCGTGCGCGGCCGGCATGAACGACGAGCAGCTGGCTAATGCCCTGAAGCGCTCGGTCGACGGCGTCATTGATGCCCAGAACGCCATGGTCGCCGCCGCCGAAGAGATGGCGAAGCTGGGCTCCGAGTCCGCTGCTGAGGCAGGCGCTGATAGCGCCGAGAGCACCGCTAACACCGAGGGTGCACAGTAGTGGCGGACCTACACGCCATCGAACCCGTCACTATTGAGCGGCTGGCGCAGCTGTGCGAGCTGATTGACGCTGACTACGCCATCATCGAAGCGCCGTTGCCCGACGACGCGGATGTTGCGGTACAAGGTACAGATGGCGAAGCAGCACGAGCACACCGCGTGCTGCAGACCGGTGTGCCACACATCGCCGTGCACTGCGACGTGGATGAGGAAGGCGAAACGCTCAGTGCTTTTGCCACGTGGGAAGGAACTCTTCCCGCCTCCGCGGAAAAGGAGGTCGCCGCCGCCGTGGCAGAGATCAACTGGGCCAGCGTGGCCCCGACACTGAGCTACCTGGCGGACGATAGCTCCGCCGAGGCCGGCGGCTCGCGCGATGCCGCCGCTAGCGAGATTCAGCTGTGTGCCAACCGGGCAATGGCGGTGGGCGAAGGCCTCTCCCTGGCCCAGTTGGGTCAGTTCCTGCTGAGCTCACTGGCGAGCTTTGCCGAGGTCTTCGACGTGGTGGCGCAGCGTTTTCCGCAGGCTGTGACATGGAACGATGACGGCGACGTTGAAGGAGAGAGCTAAACATGAGTGTTGATCCGTACGACATCATTGCTGGGTCCCAGTTGCCGGCGGTCACCCGTGACCGCGTGCTCACGCTCCTCAACGGCGCGGAGCTCGACATGGCAGCCACCGCGCATCCGGAGGACGAGTCCGCGGCAGTAGCCCGCCTCAACGATCTGGATTGGGTCGTCACCGTAGACGACGGCCTGGTCCGCATAGAATGCGTGCTCCCCACGGAGCTCGACGCGGAGATCGCGTCCCTCTTCCACGTGCTGTGCAACGAGTTCAACACGGGCGCTTTTGACGGCCGCGCGCTCGTCGGCGTGGTAGCGGGCGAGGTGGAGCTGCGTGGTGACGCCTGCTTTGTCACCGCGGCGGGTCTGAGCGACGATCAGCTTTTCCACGCCCTGAACCTCGCCATCATCGCGGCCCAGAACGCGCTGCTCTCGGTGCTCGACACCTTCAACGCCACCGCCCGCGAGCTGGCGGACAAGGACGGCGAGTAGACTGCGCGGCGCCGGCGTGTAGTCGGCGCCTCATCAGCGACTAGTCAGCGTCTTCGATGCGCTGGCGCTCGGCTTCGGGGTCGAAGTCGGGGGCGGGCCACTCCAGGTCAAGGTGGCGCAATACGTCGACCATGAGGAACTTCAGCGCCATGCGGGCGTACTTCTTATTGTCCGTGGGGATGACGTACCACGGCGCGTAGTTCTCGTCCGTGCGCTGGATGGCGTCCTGATACGCCGCCATGTAGTCATCCCAGTACGCACGCTCCTCCACATCGGAGGGATTGTACTTCCAGTACTTGTCCGCTCGCTCGGTGCGCTCGAGCAGGTTTTCCTTCTGGGCTTCCTTGGATAGGTGCAGGAAGACCTTGATCACCTTGACGCCGCGCGCGGTGAGCTCCAGCTCGTAGTCACGAATAGCCTCGATGCGGCGATCTACTTCTTCTTCGTCGACCCACTCGTGCACCCGCTGGATGAGCACATCCTCGTAGTGTGAGCGGTCGAAGGCCACGATTTGTCCGGGCTGCGGATCGTGCTTGCGGATGCGCCACAAAAAGTCGTGTGCGAGCTCTTCCTCCGTGGGCTTTCCAAACCCCACAGTGGTGGTGCCCTGCGGGTCAAACGTGCTCAGTACGTGCCGGATGGCACCGCCCTTGCCGGAGGTGTCCATGCCCTGCAGGACAATGAGCACGGCAGGCGCGTCCTCGCCGTAGCTGCGCCCGTTGGCAAAGAGCCGCTCCTGCAGCTCGTACAACTCGTCGTCGTACTTGCTAAAACGTGCGTCTAGTTCGTCCTTGTCCCCGTCGAAGCCGGGAGTGGATGCGGGATCCACGGAGTCGATCTGGAAGTGATTTCCTGCACGCAGGGTGAGTGCGTCTTCGATCTTGAATTTCGCCATGGGCCTACCCTACCCATCACGCCGGACCCGCGACGGTCGTTTCTTTTACGCCGCGAGGCTCGTGAGGCCGCGGATGAGGGCGCTGACGGCGCCGAGGCTGGCCACGGACAGCGAGAGCTTTCGCGCTTTCTCCCTGGGCACCCGGCTGGCAATGCGCGTTCCCACCTGAATGCCGATGAACATGCCGAGGATGCCGCAGGGCCACACCAGCCAGTGCAGGCCCGCAAAGCCACCCGCACCAAGAAAGTACTTCGTCAGCACGGAGAAGAGTCCACCGATGAAAAAGCACGGCTGGAGCGTGGCGGCCAACATGGACTGCGGCCAGCGCGCGGCCTGCGCGTAGACGGTGATGACTGGCCCCGCCACTCCGGCCAGGGTGTTGGTGAAGCCGCCGAGGATACCCGCGGAGATGGCCGGCCCAGTGCCATGGAGCTCAGGAACGAAGCGGCGTCCGAAGCTCACCACCCCCAAAGCCACGAGCAGCGCACCGCCCACGAGGACCAGCAGCATGGCGGTATCAATGCGGGCAATGAGCAGGGCTGCCGGGATGGAGCCTAAAACCATAAACGGGCCAATCCGCAGCCACTGGGACCACTTGACGTGCTCCCGCATGGAATACGTGGTCAGCGCGGCGTTGATACAGGCCAACACGTTGATGACCATGATGCCTTCCACCGGGCCCAGCAACAGCGTCAAAATAGGTCCGCCGATGAGCCCTAGGCCCATTCCGGAGACGCGCTGCAGGCACGAACCGACGGTGACGGTTGCCAGGATGATCAGCGGGATAAGAAGTACGCCCACCTCGTTGTCACTCCCGCTGCCTAGTCGCGGTAGCGGTCCATGACGGCCTGGGCCACGGGTTCTGGGAACATGCCCGTGACGTCGCCCCCGAACTTGGCTACCTGCTTGCACAAGGAAGAAGAGATGTAGCCGTACTTTTCGTCCGTGAGCAAAAAGACAGTATCGATCCCGGACAGGCGGCGGTTCATCTGCGCCATGGGCAGCTCATACTCGTAGTCCAGGGAGGAGCGCAGGCCCTTGACAATCGTGTCCGCATTGTGGGCGCTGGTGTAGTCCACCAACAGGCCACTCCACCAATCCACCTCGATGTCCGCGGACACAGTCTGCCGGATAAGGTCTACTCGCTCCTCCACCGTGAACAGGCCGGAGGGCTTATCCGGGTTGGCGGTGACCAGCACCGTGACCTTGTCAAAAAGCTCAGCGGCACGGGTAAAGACGTCCACGTGGCCCAGCGTGATGGGGTCAAAGGATCCGGGGCATACGGCGTGGGTGGGCATGGTGCTAGTCCTCCTCAGCGGACGGTCGGTGGTAGATAGCCATGTCGAAGCGGGCGATCCCGAAGGTACGCTTCTTCAGCTTCTGGCCGGTGGGTTCAAAACCTTCGGGCCACTGTGTGGCGGGCGAATCCACGTGGCGTTCGATCACCACAATGGCCGCATCCTCCAGCACTGGCTCGATGGCAGCTACTAGGTCGTCCACGTCCTCAAAGGCGTAGGGCGGGTCCGCGAGCACCATGTCGAAGTAGCCGCGCGGCGCGGTGGCCAAGTACGAAGAAGCCTTCATCTCCCGGACCTCTACGCCTGGGTGCTTGACCACGCCAATGTTGTGGCGGATCACCTTCACCGCTGCAGGGCTATGTTCCACCAGCACGACCTCCTCGGCGCCACGGCTGGCTGCTTCCAGCCCCAATGCCCCGGAGCCCGCAAACAGGTCAAGCACCCGGGAGTCGTTAAAGCCCCAGCGGACATCGAGGGAGGAGAACAGGCCCTCGCGGGCGCGATCGGAGGTGGGCCGCGTCCCTGACTCTGGCACCTTGATGGTGCGTCCGCGCGCGTCCCCGGCGATGATTCTGGTCATGGCCTCTACCCTATAACACCCCCTGCGCCGAGCCTTTGCTGCGCAAGCTACCCGCGCCCCGCAGGGGCCGGCTAATTCTTCTCCAGGAATCCCTGCTCATCGGCGGTAAGGTTGTGCGTGAGCTCTTCCGCTAGCGCAGGGTTTCGCTCCACCAGCGCGGCGGCATCGCCATGGGTGCGCTCCACAATCTCGCGGTCGTGGCTGAGATCCAACAGCTTGAGCGTGCGCTTCGTTCCGGACTGCAGCGTGCCTAGGATGTCGCCCTCGTGGCGCTGCTGCAGGTCCAGCTCCGCCAGGTCGAAGCCGGAGGGCGTGTCCGCGATGGCGGCGATTCGCCGATAGGACTTGGTGTTCTGCTCAGCCAGGGTATGCAACAGGCACACCGAGGCGTTGCCGCCTCGTCCCACGCGGCCGCGCAGCTGGTGGAGCTGGGACACGCCGAAGTTCTCCGACTCGCGGATGAGCATAACGGTGGCGTTGGGCACGTCCACGCCCACCTCGACCACCGTGGTGGCGACCAGCACGTCGATCTCTCCCCGGGCGAAGGCGGCCATAACCTCGTCCTTGTCCGGCATCTTGCCGTGCAGCATCTCCACACTCAGGCCCCGGAAGGGCAGGTTGCGCAGCTGCACGGAGAGCTGTTCCACCCCGCCGTCGCCCTCGATGCGGGGGCAGACCACGTAAGCTTGGTGGCCCTTGTCCACTTCCTCCCGGATGCGTTCGATGGCGCGGCGGACCCACTCCGGCTTCCACTCCGGTACCACGGCGGAGAGGATTGGCTTGCGCCCGCCCGGCAGCTCCTTGAGCGTGGAGACCGCGAGGTCTCCGAACACCGTCATGGCGATGGTGCGCGGGATTGGGGTGGCGGTCATGACGAGCAGGTGCGGGCTGGTTCCCTCCCGGGTCTTGGTGCGCAAACTATCGCGCTGCTCCACTCCGAAACGGTGCTGCTCGTCCACGACAACCAGGCCGAGGTCGAAAAATTCGACGGTGTCCTGGATGAGTGCGTGGGTGCCGATGACAATGTCGGCCTCGCCGGAGACGATCTGCAGCAACGCCTGGCGCTTCTCCGCGGTCTTCATCGAACCGGTCAGGACGGTCACGGTCACCCCTTCGGGGACGCTGGCGCTTATCGACGCCCCATGCTGCGCCGCCAGCACCTCCGTCGGCGCCAGCAACGCGGCCTGCTTGCCCGCGTCGACCGCCTGCAGCATGGCGCAGGTAGCCACCAGCGTCTTGCCGGAACCGACCTCGCCCTGCAGTAGGCGCATCATGGGGACCGTTCCGGACAGATCTGCGT
Source organism: Corynebacterium axilliensis (assembly GCF_046097495.1). Classification (NCBI taxonomy): domain Bacteria; kingdom Bacillati; phylum Actinomycetota; class Actinomycetes; order Mycobacteriales; family Corynebacteriaceae; genus Corynebacterium; species Corynebacterium axilliensis. The sequence goes on along the minus strand of NZ_CP175768.1, from coordinate 445,282 downwards.
CGATCTCTCCGATCACGCGGCGCTGGCCGTCGGTAAGCGCAAAGGGCAGATCGGTGAGCAGCTCGTCGCGGTAGCCATCGATGATGGCGGGCATAGCTGTGGCCGTGCGCCCCTTGACGTCGCGTTGGCGCAGCGCCATGACCAGCCCGATCGACAGCGCCTCGTTGTACTTCAAGCGCTGGATGGCCCGCTCCGGCCCGCGGTCCCCCGGCTCATGAATCTCCCGTACTGCCTGGTCCAGCGTGACCATCATGCGGTAATCCAGCGGTTCCGGGATAGGCGGGGTGTTCTCTAAGACCTTGTGGATGGCACCCATGATGTACCAGGACGTGACCTTGCCGCTGGCCGGGTACACCGGAATCCACTCGCGCTGGAGGAAGGTCTCCAAGGACCCGAACTGCGACAGTCTTTTCAGCGAGCCGGTTGCCTGCCCGGCGTTGGTGGGGCTCTGCGAGTTCTGGTAGCGGCCAGGATCGAGGATGAGGAAATCCGGGTGCTGGAGGCTGGGTTGGCCGCGGAAGTACTTCAGCTTGCCAGACAGCATGACGCGCATGCCACGGCCCAGCGCGCGCTGGACGTAGTACGCGTTAAAGAAGGAGGCCTGAATGCCGCTTTCCATGTAGAGGGTAAACACCATGGCCTTGGACGTGTGGCGGACGCGTACCTCCTCAATGACGCCGGTGATGGTGACGTAGTCCCCCTCCTCCGCGCCGGCCAGGCCGACGTCCTTGTTGTGGCGGATGTAGTCCCGCGGATAGTGGCTCAGTAGCTCACCGCACGTGGTGTAGCCGAAGGCCTTCTTGAGCGCGGTGGCGTCCTTCTTCGGCAGCACCTCTGTCAGCGCGCGCTCGTCTTGCCAGCCCAGCACGCTCTACTCCACCCCGATCTCAGTGCGCAGGCCAGGCACGCGTAGCACCGCCACGTCCACGCCCAGGCGCGCGGCTAAGTCCTCTTCGCCGAGATCCAGGCCGGTGAGCACCGTAACCTGCTCGCCGCCCTGGGCTAGCAGCGTGGCACACGCGGTCTCGACAGCATCCGCCTTCTCCGCCGCGGGGTGTATCACGCGCATGGAGGTAGCCGCATCCCCCATCGCCGCAACGACCTCCGCGGTGTCCGGGTTGCCGGGCTCGTAGACGGACATCGCCGCCAGCCCCGCCACCAGGGAGTGGGTAGGGATGATGGCGGCCGCGCCGGCCTCGCCGCCGAACCCATTGGGCAGGAAAAGGTCGCGGTCACTCTCGCCGTGCACACTCGCGCCGGGTTTGAGCACGTCCGCCCCGACCTTGGCAAAGAGCTCCCCTGCCGCGCCCTCCGGTGCCACCGCAAAGATGCGCCGCTGATCCGAACCGCGCAAATCACCCGCGGCGTGGTCGGCGCCGCCGGCCGGAAGAGCCTCGAGGCGCAGGCCGCTGACACTGCCGAGGGAGAAGGCCTTCTCGATGACGGCCCCGGCATTCGCGCTATGGATGTGCACGCTGCCGGAATCTTCCGTGGACCGCGCGATGACCAGGCTATTTCCCATGGTTTTCAGGGCCTCTTCGAGCGCCCCCAGGTCGCCCTCGTAGAAGAAGACAACCTCGATCTCCGCCGCCTGAGCGCTGTCCGTTTCCTCCACCTGTGCAACGGCACTATGCTCCGGGCCGCCCGCGCGTAGCGGCAGCTCTGCTGGTTGCTCACCGGTAAGCTGCGCCAGCAGGCATTCGAGGAGGATGACCAAGCCCGCACCGCCGGCGTCGACCACCCCGGCCTCCCGCAGGGCAGGAAGCTGCGACGGGGTATTCTCCAGCGCCACACGGGCGGCCTCCAGCGCGCGAACGGCGATGCCGTAGAGCTCGGCGTGCGGCTTGAGGGAGGCTTCCTTAGCCGCCTCGGCTGCAGCGCGGAGCACGGTAATGATGGTGCCCTCCACCGGAGTAGCGAGGGCCCGGTCCACCAAATCCACAGCGAGGCCCAGCGCGGCAGCGAGCACGTGGCCGTCGATTCGGGACTGCGTGGTTGCATCCGCCACACCGCGCAGCACCTGGGAGAGCACCATGCCGGAGTTACCCCGCGCGCCGCGCACCGAACCGATAGCGAGCGCCTCGGCCACGGCGGTGGGATCGGTGCACTTATCCGCCTCCTCCAGCGCGGACTCCATGGTGTGCAGCATGTTGGAACCAGTGTCCGAGTCGGGCACGGGGAAGACGTTGAGCGAATTGATGTCAGCGCGGCGGCGCGTGAGCTCCTCCACGGTGCGCGCGGCCCACTGGTGCAGGCCCTGCGCGTCCAACTCGGCGGGATAAGACATGAGGGCCAGTTTACAAGCGCCAGTCCACCGCCGGCACGCCCCGGGCTTCCAGGGCCGTGTTGGCCCGCGAAAACGGGTGGGAGCCGAAGAAGCCGCGCCGGGCCGACAGCGGCGAGGGGTGCGGGGAGGTAATGCACTCCACGCCGGGCAAGAAGGCCTGGCAGGCCTGGGCGTCCCGCCCCCACAGAATCGCCACGATATCGCGGCCGGCTAAGGCTCGAATGGCCGCCTCGGTGATGGCTTCCCAGCCCTTACGGCGATGCGATCCGGCCTGCCCCGGCGCCACGGTGAGCACTCGGTTGAGAAGCAGCACGCCCTGGTTGAACCAGGCCCGCAAGTCCCCGTCGGCGCGGCCGGGCAGGCCTAAGTCGTCGCCAAGCTCGGCGTAGATATTCTGCAACGAACGCGGCGCTGCCACGCCCGGCCGGGTGGAAAAGGCCAGACCCATAGCATGCCCCGGCGTGGGATAGGGGTCTTGGCCCACGATGAGCACCCGCACCTGGTCAAGGGGCAGGGAGAAGGCCGCGAAGACGTCCTCGGCTGGCGGCAGGTAGTCGGAGCCGAGCTCCTCCTGGAGCCGCGGGAGGTGCTCTTCTAAGGCCGGGCGGATGTGGGGCATCCACGAGTAATGAATTCCGGACGTATCAATGAGACTCATGCCGTTGCCTCCCATCCCTGGGTATAGCGAGCTTCTTTACCGTCGACGGTTATCCCGGTGCCGCGGCACACCTGCCCAATCTCCCGAAAACCGGAGGGCACGGCGTTGTAGGTGGTCGCGAGCAGGGTGTGATCCTCTCCGCCGGTAAGCACCCACTCCCACGGGTCGACGTCGAGCACAGCGCCGGCTGAAGCGAGCAGCGGATCGGGCCCAATCGCCGCCTGGTCAAGGTCAATGCGCACCCCCGAACGGCGGGCCATCAAGCCTAAGTCAGGAACGAGCCCGTCCGAGTTATCCGTCATGGACGTCGCCCCCGTCGCGCGCGCAATGACACCGCGCCCCGGGGTGAGGGTGGGGGCACAGTGGGCATCGATCAGCGGCCACAGGTCCTCCAGCTCAGGCGGCAGGGCGCGGCCGAAGCGCTCCAGTAGGGCCAAGCCCGCGGCCGAGTACCCAATCCCGCCGTGGGCCACTACCTTCTGCCCTGCCTTCGCCTTGTCCAAGGTGAGCGGGGCGCCGCTGCCGCCCAGGGAGCCAAGGGCCGTAACGGTGATGACAAGAGTGTCTCCGCGGGTCAGGTCACCGCCTACCAGCTCCGCGTTGTACACCGCGCAGCGCTCCGCAATGCCCTCCGCAATGCCCCGCACAAAGTCCACCGGGGTATCCCCTGGCGCCGCAATCGCCAACAAGGCCGCGGTGGGCCGCGCACCCATGGCCTCGATATCGGCGAAGTTGCGCACGATGGACTTCTGACCGATCTCGCCGGCGGTTGACCAGTCCCGACGGAAGTGCCGGCCCTCCACCATCATGTCCGTTGACGCCACTGCCCGGGAATTGGGTGCGGCCGGGTACAGCACCGCTGCGTCGTCGCCGTTGAGCGCGCTTGGTGCCGCAGCGACGATTTCATGAATGACGTGCGACTCTCCCGCTTGTTCCAGCGTGTAGGACAAACCCGCGGCCTCCCTTACATAGTTCGTGGCTGTGATTGTGGCAGTGTTACTGGGTTACTGGCTGAGCGCTGCCGACCACGCCCCCGGCGTTGTGGTCTCAGCCGGGGGCGCTACGATATGCGCCTATGGATACCCAATTTAACCGCACTGCCATCTACATCTCACTCGGGCTCGCCCTCGCGATGGTGCTGGCGGTTATTTTTGGCGCTAAGTACGTCTTTGACTCCGCCGCCCAGCAGCCAGTGGCGCTTCCGCCCACGCCCTCGAAGGAGGCGGAATCCCCGGAGTGCGCAGCGTTGGTGGGCGCACTCCCGGACAAGCTCTTAGACCACCCGCGCGCGGAGTTGGCGGACCCCGCTCCCGCCGGCGCCGCCGCCTGGGCTTCGACGTCGGAGGACAAGGTCACGCTGCGCTGCGGCGTCGATTTGCCGCAGCAGTACACCGAATATTCCCAGCCGGTGGACGTGGAGGGCGAGCAGTGGCTGCGGATAATCGATGCCACCCCCGGCTCCGATCTCACCACGTGGTACACCACGCATCGCTCCCCCGTCGTCGCGGTGACGGCCACGGGCGAGAATGCTCCGGAGGGCCTGGGCGATGCCCTCCAGCAGCTGGAAGCCGAGGACCAGAAACCGCACGCGGCTCCCCTGTCCCAGCTCGCGTCCGGGCCCAATGACATGTGCCCAGACTTGGAAGCGGCGCTACCGGCAGAGATCGCCGACGGCTATTCCCGCCGCACCGATGCGGGCGGAAAGGACACGTGGGTCTACAGCGCCCCCGGCCGCGAAGAAATCGTGGTGCGCTGCGGCGTGGCCGCCCCGGAAAACTACCGCGCGGGCGTGCAGCTGCAGCAGGTTAACGACGTACCGTGGTTCGAGGACACCACGCTCGCGGAGGGCACGACGGCAGGCACATGGTTCGCCTTGGGCCGCGCCGACGACCTCGCGCTGTCTGCCCCGCAGGACGCCGCCAACTCCGCCTTGGTGCGGCTGAGCAACGCCCTCACGGAGGCCACTCCGGAGCAGTAGCTCGGCCGCGGGGAACTAGCCGCGTGCCAGGGCGGTCTGAATCAGCGTATCGAGCAGCTCCTCGTAGCTAACCCCCACTGCCGCGAACACCTGCGGGTACATCGAGATCGGGGTGAAGCCGGGGAAGGTATTGATCTCGTTGATGTAGTAGGCGTCCTCGGTGACAAAGAAGTCCACGCGCGACAAACCTGCAGCACCCAGCGCGCGGAAAGCCTCCACGGCGCGCTGGCGGATTTCGGCGCTGCGCCCCTCACCCAGCGGAGCGGGGATTCTGTGCGGACACGCCCTCGTCGATGTATTTGGCATCGAAGTCGTAGAAGCCCTCGTCCGAGTCCGTAGTGCCCAAAAGCTGGGCGGGCACGGAGGCCTGGAGGCTACCATCCGGGTGCTCGAGGACGCCGACTTCGACCTCCGCGCCGCTGATCTCCGGCTCCACTAGCACCTTGTCATCAGATTCGTAGGCCAGCTTCACCGCCGCACCGAAGTCCTCCCAAGACGCCACCTTGGACACGCCAATGGAGGAGCCGCCGCGGGCGGGCTTGACAAACACCGGCAGCCCCAAGTGCTCCTTCTGCTCCTCATCCAGCGAGGTCTCGCCGCTCAGCACCACCTGCGGGGCGACGGGCAGTCCCTCGGCTACGAGGAGCTTTTTGGCAAACTCTTTATCCATGCCGGCGGCGGAGGCCAGTACGCCCGCACCGACATACGGGATGCCAGAGAGCTCGAAAAGGCCTTGAACGGTTCCGTCCTCACCATAAGGGCCGTGGAGGACGGGCATGATGACGTCCACCTCCGCGTAGTGCTCGTGGCGGGTGACGTTGTGGATGCGCCCGCGCGTCGACGGGTTGAGGGACAGCGCAAGTTCGTCCTGCAGCTCTACCTCAGGCAGGCGGCCGTCCACGATAGCCAGCCCCTCCCGGGTGCCCTGGGTCCAGGTGCCTTCCTGGGTGATGCCGATGGGCAGCACCTCGTACTTTGCAGGGTCAAGGTGAGCCATGATGGCGCCGGCGGAGATGCAGGACACCGAGTGCTCGGAGCTGCGGCCGCCGTACACTACGGCAACGCGCACAGGTTTCGCTTCAGTCATACCGGGCAACTTTACTCGGTATTATTCCGCTTTCTTGGTGCGACCCATCAGAGCCACAATCATCTCGTCCACGCTCACTCCGCGGTGGCACACACCGTAGACGGCCTGGGTAATCGGCATCTCCACGCCCGCGCGCTGGGCTAGGCGGTAGATGGAGTCGGAGGAGACAACGCCTTCGGCCACCTGGCCGTTGGTAGCGGCCTTGGCTTCCTCCAGCGTGCCGCCCTGGCCCAGGCGGTAGCCGAAGGTGCGGTTGCGCGACAGCGTGGAGCTGCACGTGGCCACAAGGTCACCCATGCCAGCCAGCCCGGAGAACGTAAACGGGTCCGCCCCCAACTCCACGCCCAGGCGCGTGATTTCTGCCAGGCCGCGGGTGATGATGGTGGCCATGGTGTTGTTGCCCAGCCCCTTTCCAGAGGCCATGCCGCACGCCAGCGCGATGACGTTCTTGCAGGCGCCGCCGATCTCCGCGCCGATAACGTCAGTGTTGGTGTAGGGGCGGAAGTACGGGGCGGCAGCGGCGTGCTGCACCGTCTCGGCGCGCTGGGTATCCGTGCAGGCGATCACCGTGGCGGCGGGCTGCTCTTGGGCGATCTCCTTGGCCAGGTTCGGGCCAGACAGCGCGGCGATGCGGCTGGTCTCAACACCTGCCGCGTCCGCAATGACCTCACTCATCAGCTTCAGGGAATCCTTCTCCACGCCCTTGGAGATGGACACCAGGGTGGCGTCCTCCGGCAAGAGCGGGGCCCACTTTTCCAGGTTGCCGCGCAGGGTCTGGGAGGGGACGCCAAAGATAACGATGGCGGCGTCACGAAGCGCCTGCTCCGGCTCCGTGGTGGCCACGATGGACTCCGGAAGGGGCAGATCCGGCAGGTAGTCCGGGTTCTCGTGGCGGGTGTTGATGGCCTCCGCCAACTCGGCGCGGCGAGCCCACAGCCGCACCTCGTTACCGGCGTCTGCGAAGACCTTCGCCAGCGTGGTTCCCCAGGAACCCGCACCCATAACCGCAACCTTGAGCATGCCGAGCCTGCCTCTCTGTGATGAGTTTTGTGGTGAGTTGAAGTTTTCACCATTAAAGCACGCTCGGCGCGTAAGGCTGCATCTTTTCGGGGAGTGGAGGAAAATGGGGCAGACAATTGACCACCCGGCTCAAAGGAGCAGCATGCCGAAGGCAAAGAAGATGCACGAGAACGACAAGGATTCTAAGTCGGAGGTGTTCGTCAGCGGGCGCCACCAAGAGATTCCCGCCGATCCGGCGAAGGAGTTCAAGCGCACCACGCTGGCGGCCGGGGCCGTGCTCTGGCGCGGCGACCCCCAGGACCCCGAGGTAGCCCTCATTCACCGCCCGCGCTACGACGACTGGTCCCTGCCCAAGGGCAAGGTGGATCCGGGCGAGTCCCTTCCCACCACCGCCGCGCGGGAAATCCTCGAGGAAACCGGGTACTCCGTGCGCCTGGGCAAGCTCATTGGCAAGGTGGCCTACCCGGTCCAGGGACGCACGAAGGTGGTGTACTACTGGATGGCCCGCGTGCTCGAGGGCGACTACACCCCCAACGACGAAACCGATGAGCTGCGCTGGCTCAAGCTCGATGAGGCTTGCGCTCTCCTCTCCTACGAGGTCGATACCCAGGTGTTGGCCAAGGCCCAGAAACGCCTGCGCTTGGCTCCCACCACCCGCGTGCTCTACGTGCGCCACGCCCGCGCGCACGAGCGCAGCACGTGGGAGGGCGACGATAATCTGCGCCCGCTGGACAAGAAGGGCCGCCGCCAGGCCGAGATGCTGGTGCCGATGCTCACCCCGTACCACCCAACGGCTATCTTCTCCGCCACCCCGCAGCGCTGCCAGCAGACGGCCGCTCCCCTGGCGGATGAGTTGGGCTTGGACATCGCCGTCAACAAGGCTTTTGGTGATGACGTCTTCGATGCCACTCCGGATAACGCTAAGGCGGCGTTTCAGCGCGTGGTCGACGGCGGTGGCGTTCCCGTCATCGTGAGCCAGGGCCTCACCATCCCGGGCATCATCGAGTCCTACGCGCCGAAGTTCATCACCACGCCCATCGAAGAGCTCAAGTTCAAGAAGGCGTCGGTGTGGGTCCTCTCCTTCAACGACGGGGAGCTCACCGGGGCAGATTACCTGGCCAGCCCACTTCCGGTGCGCTAGGACCAGCGCACCGCTGGGCGCTCCAGTAGCGCCCGCGCAAACAGCGCCTGTGCCAGGCAGACCACGGCAAACCCATACATCCCCAGGATGGGAATGAAGAGGAAGACTAGTCCCGCGATTCCTGTGAGGACGACAAGTAGAGTGGTCCGTCCCGCATGGCGAGGCGACGTTTTCGCCGACAACCGGAGGCACTCTACCAGCCCCTTATCCGGGTTGTCCGCCTTAATATGCGGCGCCGCCCACAGCAGCACGGCGGCGACAAGACCCGGCACAACAAAGAGAACGAGGCCGCCGAAAACGAGGACGTCCACGCAGGCGAGGACAAGCATGATTCCCCCGCGGCCCCGAAAACCAAACACATCCCCAATGTTGACCTTTTCGCCGTCTACTGCCTTGCGCGCGCCGACATGGTAATTTGCCCGCCCCCACAAGGCGGTCAACCACAGGACAACCAGCGGCGCAAGAATTGTCAGCCACACCGCTGCGGAGAACGGCCAATCGTACAACCCATCCCAAAAGTCAAAATTCTCTAGGAACGGAGCTGTGATCATGGGGCCCACCCCAGCGGTCAACAGTACGGAGGCGATGGCCACGAACTGCAGAAGGAAGTAGTAGACGAAGCCCGCCACGCCCCACACCAACCATTCTTTAAACACCCCGTCAAAGCCTTGCCCGATAGCGAAGGACACGTCACGAGGTGGCACTGACATCCGGCGTGCTACCTCGTACTGTGGCTGGGCGTAAGGGGTCTCGCTGGCCTGCTGGTACTGCGGAAATTGAGAGTAGCCGTTGTAGTTCGTCATGCGCCGAAAGTCCCTAAAAATCCGAAACGTTCAGCGAAGGTTAGGCCCAGCGCCGAGCCGGACGCTTTTGCGCGGAGCGAACGAAGAGGGTGTAGCCCAATGCGGAGACCGGAAAGCTGAACAGAGCTCCGATGACAGGAATCGCGCACAAGACGCTGTTCACGATGGTAAAGACGATGTAGAAGAGAAGCGTCTGCCCGAAGTTCGCGGTCACCATGGAGAAGGATTCCGAGAAGCACTCACCGATGCTCTTGGACGGGTCATTGGCTTTGATAATCGGTGCGGCCCAGAAGAGGATGACAACGGCCAGTCCTGGTAGCACGAAAAGGAGGCTGCCAACAAAGAACAAGATGAAGAAGAGCAGGTAAACAAAGGCAACGCCGAAGCGGTCGCCGCCCTTGAAGTAATCGCCGAATGTGGCCTCTTGGCCGTCGGCAATCTTGCGGGCGGCGCAGTAGAAATTCGCCATAGCCCACAACAGGTAGAGGAACCCCAGGGTGAAGCCCACCACCATGACGGCGATGCCGGCTGCAGTAGGCTCACCGGTTGTCTCGCTGGAATAGTAGTACTCAGAGCCATAAGAGCTCGTAGTTTCTGTTGGCGCCGTCAGGACAGCGTAAATAAGCGAGCCGAAGATGAGAAGAAACGGAATAGCTCCGTGCACAGCGGCAGCGAGCATGCCCATGACGGGTTTATCGAGCGTGCCTTTAAAAGCCTGGCTGATGGAGTCCATGGCGTCCACGGGCGAGACCATAAGGCCGCCCTGCCCGTGGCCACCGGGCTGCTGCTGATAGCCCGCACCGTAGCCATTCGGGCTTCCGCCATACATGTTGGCGCCAGAGCTGTTGTAGCTGGCGCCCGAATTCTGGGTGCCGAAGCCACCCTGGTCCGCGGTGTAGGAACCGGAGTCATAGTCTGACCCGCCGAACGGGTTGTTGCCACCGGACTGACCGGCGGCGTAATTGCCATTGCTATCAAACGGATTCGTCATACGCACATAGTAAAGTCCCCCGGTTGCGGGTGCTTCCGGAAGCCGGGGATTGTTACGTATTGTTCACCGTGGGGTGCTGCCCACCCCACGCCTGTCTAGCCAGCTACACTGCGCGTACGCGCGGCTTGAACGCTGGGCGCTGGGCCTCAAAACGCTCGATGGCTTCTTCGTTGCGCAACGTCAGGCCGATATCGTCTAGGCCCTCCATGAGGCGCCAGCGGGTGTAGTCATCGATATCGAAGGTGTAGACGCTGCCGCCGACGGTCACGGAGCGGGCTTCCAAATCCACGGTGACCGTGGTTTCGCCCTGTTCGAGCTGCTTCCAGATCAGCTCAATGTCCTCCTGCTCCATCAGCCCGGTGAGCACGCCCGCCTTTCCGGAGTTACCCCGGAAGATGTCCGCGAAGCGCGAGGAGAACACCGCCTTGAAGCCGTAGTCTGCCAACGCCCACACGGCGTGCTCACGGGAGGAGCCGGTGCCGAAGTCGGGCCCGGCGAAGAGCACGGAACCGTCCTGAAATTCCGGCTGGTTGAGCACGAAGTTCTCGTCGGAGCGCCAGTTGGAAAACAGGCCCTCGGCAAAGCCGGTGCGCTTTACGGACTTGAGGTAGCGCGCCGGAATGATCTGGTCGGTATCGACGTTCGAGGCGCGCAGCGGAACGCCCACACCGGTGTGTGTCACAAACTTGTCCATCGTTCTTCTCCGTTCCCTACTATGCGTTGATGTCCGCCGGCGAGGCCAAGTGTCCCAGCACCGCGGTAGCCGCCGCGACGGCCGGGGAGACCAGGTGCGTGCGCCCACCGGGCCCCTGGCGGCCTTCAAAGTTGCGGTTGCTTGTCGACGCCGACCGCTCCCCCGGCTTCAGCTGATCGAGGTTCATACCCAGGCACATCGAGCACCCGGCAGTGCGCCACTCTGCGCCAAAATCCGTGAAAATCTTGTCCAGCCCTTCCTCCTCTGCCTGGGTCTTGACCACGGCAGAGGAGGGAACGACCATCATGCGGGTATCCGCGGCGATGCTGCGGCCCTTGACCACGTCGGCGGCCGCCCGCAGGTCCTCGATCCGCGCATTCGTGCAAGAACCGAGGAACACCGTGTCGATCTGGATATCACGCAGCGGCATGCCAGGCGTGAGGTCCATGTAGGCCAGCGCTTTTTCCGTTGCAGCCTTCTCCCCCTCATCGCCGAAGGACTCCGGGTCCGGCACAGAAGCACTGAGCGGCAGGCCCTGCCCCGGGTTGGTTCCCCAGGTCACGAACGGGGTCAGAGCAGAGCCGTCGATCTCGATGACGGTGTCGAACGCTGCGCCCTCGTCAGTCGGCAGCGTCTTCCAGTACTCCACAGCGGCGTCCCAGTCCGCGCCCTGCGGCGCGAACTCGCGGCCCTTGACGTACTCAAACGTCGTCTCGTCCGGGGCCACCATGCCGGCTCGAGCTCCTGCCTCGATGGACATGTTGCAGATGGTCATGCGGGCTTCCATCGACATCTTCCGGATGGCCTCACCGCGGTACTCAATGATGTGGCCCTGCCCGCCGCCGGTACCGATCTTGGCAATGATGGCCAGAATGAGGTCCTTGGCAGATACCCCTTCGGCTAGCTCGCCGGAGACCTCAATGGCCATGGTCTTAAAGGGCTTCAGCGACAGCGTCTGGGTAGCCATGACGTGCTCCACCTCGGAGGTGCCGATTCCCATGGCAATAGAGCCGAACGCGCCGTGGGTGGACGTGTGGGAGTCACCGCACACAATGGTCATCCCCGGCTGGGTAATGCCCAGCTGCGGTCCCACGGTGTGGACGATGCCCTGCTGGGCGTCACCCATTGCGTGCAGGCGCACACCAAACTCCTCGCAGTTTTTGCGCAGGGTGGACACCTGAGTACGGGACACCTCGTCCTTAATCTCCAGCAGGTTTCCGGTCTTGATGCCTACTGTGGGGACATTGTGGTCCTCGGTAGCCAGGTGCAGTTCTGGGTGGCGCAAGCGGCGCCCAGCCAGGCGCAGCCCATCGAAGGCCTGTGGGCTGGTAACTTCGTGGAGGAGCTGGAAATCGATGTAGAGGAGATCGGGCTCGCCGTTCTCTCCTGCGCGCACGACGTGATCGCGCCACACTTTCTCTGCCAGTGTCAGTTTCTCAGTCATAAGCCTCTCCACTTGAAATCTCAATTAATGGGACGTAGATTTCATCATATGGGAGAGTATAGCGCAGTTTCAGGAATTAAGGTGCTCGATCGCGCCGTTGCCATCATGATGGCCGCCACCAACCGGCCATCCACCCTCAACGAGCTTTGCGAAACTACTGGTTTGCCCCGCGCAACCGCCCACCGGCTCGCCACGGCGCTGGAAGCACACCGCATCCTTACGCGCACCCCCGATGGAAAGTGGGGCGCGGGCCCTGCGCTTCCCGGCAACCGGGATTGCATCATCGAAACCGCCGGCCCCATCATGGAGGAACTCCTCCAGGCCACCGGGGAATCCGTCCAACTCTATGAGGTCTCCGGCACCACCCGTACGTGCATCGCTACCCGCGAGCCGGAGGCTGGCCTGCACAACGTCGTCCCCGTAGGCCGCCAGCTTCCCCTCACGTCCGGGTCCGCGGCACGAGTCATCGCCGCCTTCGCCGGCATCCACGTGCCTGATGCGACTTTTAGCGAGCACGACATCGAGCTAGCCAAGGAAGATGGCTACTCCGTGTCCATCGAGGAGCGCGAGGCCGGCTTGGCCTCTATCTCCGCGCCCGTCTTCGATGGCGCTGGGACCTTCATCGCCGCCCTGTCCGTCTCCGGCTCCGCCGAGCGCTTCCGCCCCTCTCCTGCGGACAAGTTCGCACCTATGCTTACCGCCGCAGCGCAAAAGCTCAGCGACGCCCTCGCGGCCGACGCCTAAGCGCGCCGAAACGCGGGGGACTTAACACCTACACGGGAAGGCCAAAGTAGACCGCCAGGCCGCGCAGGCCGTCGACCCCCTTGCTACTGGTGGACGACAGCGCTTCGCCGCGCTCCTGCGCCTCCCGGATCGGGTTACCCGGTTCCCGGTTGGGGCGGCGCGGCACAAAGCCCTGGTGCGGCAGCTTCGCCAGCTCATCCGCGTTGGGTACGCGTGCGTAATTGGAAAAGGTCAGGTGCTGCCCGTTCCGGTTCACCTCAGTAATTCCCTGGTAGATACCCACGACACCCGGGCGGCCCGCAACCGACACCGGCCCTCCGCTATCTCCCGGGGAGGTCGGCATCCCCACCGCATAGTGCATGCCGGGGAACACGCCGGGACCATGCACGGCCTGGCCACAGTGCCGCCCGGAGTACCTTCCGTCGATACACACCGAGGTGCCATCGGCAGGCGGCGGCGCCATACCGTCGCCCGTGAGCGGATTGCCGCCGGGCAGAGTACCGCCCGCAAACTGGATGTACGCCAGATCGTGACCGGCTGCACCAGATGGGCTAAACCAGCGCAGGGTGCCCACATGCTGCCCCCACTCGGTGTAGATCTGGTCACCGTCCAATCCGCAGTGCGCAGAAGTCCACGCGCGGGCCGGCTCCACGTAGCCCACGCTGCAGGCAGTCCCGTCTGTGGCCACAATCTTCTGACCCTGCGCGATCGTGACCTGCTCTTCTGCCATCGCCGGCGCCGCCACAGCAGACAATGTGGTCAGCGCTAGCACCGCCCCGGCGAGAACCCCCGCGCGGCGGCGTCCCCGAGTTTCGCGAACCTCGCGAGAAAACTTGCTTATCATGCGTTTCACAATAGCGCTCTGCCGAGACATCGCTACTCAGCCCCCGGAATCTACCCCCATACCCCCGCTATTGAAATTGAACTGAAAATAGGATTTACTGAAAACAGATTGAAAATCACCACGACACCAAGGAGTTGCCATGACCCACACCGTTCATGACGAGCACACCCACACTCACGGCGAGGGCTGCGGCCACGTCGCCTTCCCGCACAACGATCACACCGACTTCGCTCACGACGGCCACATCCACCGCGAGCACGAGGGACACTGGGACGAGTGCGAGACCACCGAGCACCACGTTCATGAGGATCACGCTCACGAGCATGGCGAGGGCTGCGGCCACGTTGCCATCCCCCACGGCGATCACGTGGACTACCTCCACGACGGCCACCGCCACGCCGCCCATGAGGGCCACTGGGACGACCACTAAGGTTGCCTGCCCACACGGCACCCCATCGCACGCTGCCCACTCCGAAACCTTGCCGCTACACGGCGTTCGGTTGGGCAGCGTTCCCCGTTTTACTGCAGGTGCACACAAATTCCCGTTATGGTGGTCCCATGAGTTCCTCACGACCATCCCGTATGTTCACCACCCTCGCGGCTGTAGCCGCCGCTGGACTCATGGCCGCGGGATGCTCCACACAACCGGACACTGCTGCCTCCCCCAACTCCGCGGCACCCGCACAGGGCAGTACAACCTCGTACCCGGCCTTCAGGCCGCTCAACGACGACTCTGAGGTCCCCGTCCCCCGCGAGGAAGAGCCCGCCGCCCCGCAGCCGACGGTGCCAGGCGCCGCGGGGGGCGCCAACCCAGACACGCGGCCGCAACAGGTTCAACAAGCACAGCAAGGCCAGCAGGGCCAGCAGCCTCAGGCGGCTACTCAACACCAGACCAATGAGGCCGCCCGCAAGGCCACGATGGACCACATCTACGGGCAACACCCCAAGAACGGTGCCACCATCAACGTCTACGGAACCCAGGCGCAGGTTTGCCTCATGGGCGATGGGTACCACATCGGCATCACCATGGCAGCACCCAATACGAGCTGTGATTTCGCCGAAACTGCAACGCGAACCCTGTTGAACTTCGCCCCTGGCTCCCGCGTCGATCTCCGCCACTACGTCCCGGCAAACATCACTGTCAACAGTCCAATCACCCAGAAGGACTACGACCTATCTTGCCGCGTTGACGAGCATGAAATCATTCGCTGCACCGGCGGCGACAACGCTGAGGTTCTCATTGTGTAGGAACTGGGGTTAGAGGGTTAAGGGGCAGACCCTTTTGACCCTTGACCCAGAACCGCACAGAAAAAGAGTGGCACGCGCTTTCGCGTGCCACGCTCGCAGTTTGTACCCCGTACGGGATTTGAACCCGTGTTACCGGCGTGAGAGGCCGGCGTCCTAGGCCGCTAGACGAACGGGGCTCGTTTAGCTGTCCGTTGCGGACTTGCTAAACACTATCAGGATCCCCAATAAGTTCTACAAATCCCCAGTACATGACCATTTTTACCCAAAGAAAAACCCGAAGCTCATTGCCTTTTGGCGGCGGTGGTGGAGCAGACACTCAGTCGGCCGAGATGCGGATCGAATCAGTGGTTATTCCGCAGGCGCGCCGGAGGCGGCTGAGGCCGAGGTGCTACTTCCCATCGCTCGAGCTTCGGGGTGACGCGCTGGCTCTAGCTGCATGAGGTACGAGGCTCCTGCTTCGCTCGATAGTTGGCTTGAAGAAGTCGTGGATTCTGGCGTTGCCGCCTAGTGCCTTCTGCTAGAGTCGCGTCGGCGATAGTGATGATTGTCAGCTTCTGCCATCCGCTCTCCTTCCTTTCGGGAATGTGCTGTACCTGCAGTGTATGCCCAGCACAGGCACACCGGAAGGACTTAGACCAATTGGGCGCAGGTTTGCCCCCTGGTTATGATTTTCACCCCGTTCAACCATGCGCTTTTGCATGCCGGTAAGGGGTAGCCCCAGACCACTTCCCTGCTCCAGCAGACCCTTTACTTGCAACTGTTGCAACTGATAGACTTGCACTAGTTGCAAGCAAAGGAGTGTGGACATGGAAAACAACCTCAAGGTCGTTCACGACGCCCAAGCGCGAACCGCATGGACGCAGAGTTGGTGGGCCGTGGCGCTCGTGGCGCTAGGTGTTGGCTGCGGGCTCGCCGCATGCAAAGCATCGTGGTGGTACGCCCTGGCAATACTGGTTCCGGTTTTCGTCCTTGGCTATCTCCTCAAGGACAAGATTGCGAACCCCTTCGTGCGCCCGGACCCCAATATGGGACCAGGCAACGATCGCGCTACGTGGTCGCGGGTACTACTCCCCTTCGCCATGATCATGTCCACCACGCCGACCCCGGACTCGTGGCCGTGGATGATCGTCAGCGGTGTGGTTGTCTCCGCGGCCACGGCGTGGATGCTCTACGAGAACCGCAATGCAGCAGTAAAGGGCATCAATGCCTAAAGAGCACGAGGACCGACCACCAGAATTGGATCCGGTCATCCACCCCATCAACCGGCTCAAGATTTGCGCCACGCTATTCTCCGCTGGCGCTACCGTGGGCCGCCAGATGAAGTACGCCACGCTCTCTCAGCTCACCGAGCTCCCTGCGGACACGTTGTCCAAGCAGCTGAAGCACCTTGAAGACCACGGCTATGTCAGCCGCACCCGGGAATACGGCTCCACCCGCGCCAAGGACTCCGTGTGGGTCGCTCTCACCGATTCGGGCACCCAGGCCTACACCGAGCACGTGGAGGCCCTCAAGGCGATGACAGAGGGCCTCTAAGAAGCTAGAAGCTCCCCACCCACTGTTCGATTCGCTCATGCAGGACGGGAAACTCCGTATAGCCGTCGCTTTCAAGGAAGTGCCGGCCACCGCGAACGCGTATCGGAGTGGCCGCAAGCGCCTGGCCCAGCTCTTGCGTCAAGTCTGGGTCGACGAGGGCATCATTGTCAGAAAAGAAGACCTCTACATGACCGGTGCGAGCCGCGATGCGCGGCAGATCGACGCGCGCGTGGTCGATGAATTCATCCAGCTCTGGGATTACGCGCAGCTTCTCCACGAAGCCGGAAACGATAAACAGACCCGGTAGTTCCCACTCGCCTTCGAGCGCCGTGAGATAGTGCAGCGCCGCAATCCCGCCCAGGCTATGCGTGATGATGCAGGTATCCCCATCTGGGCGGCCAATGTCGGCGCTAAGGGTGTCTACCCATGCGGAGAGTTGCGGCGTGTGGGGCGTTGGCAGCGCAACCGTGTGGACCGTGTGTCCGGCAGCGTTCAGCTGGCGCTCTAGCCACGGGAACCAATGTTTTCGGGGCCTGCTTGGTAGCCATGAACAATAAAGAAGTGCATGAGGCCGATACTAGAAACAATAGAAAAAGAGTGGCAAGCTTTTACTGCTTGCCACTCTTCAGTGGTACCCCGTACGGGATTTGAACCCGTGTTACCGGCGTGAGAGGCCGGCGTCCTAGGCCGCTAGACGAACGGGGCATAGAACTGTGACCGCCACCTTAAAGGTGGTTATCACTGCTGGCCTACCAGGACTCGAACCTAGAATGGCGGTACCAGAAACCGCTGTGTTGCCAATTACACCATAGGCCAATATTGCTGTGAACTTGCTCGGGACTGTAACCCCTCGCCGCTCGCTGCAACGGTTTATAACTATATCCAGCACACCCGATCCACACAAATCGCCTGGCCAGATACGATTTTCGGGGCGTCGAGAGTGAACTCAAACGCCCCGAAATTACACCTCTGTGAGACTACTCAGCGCTCCACGGAGTCACGGCGAGAGCGGCCTTGAGGCGAGCCAGCGTGGACTCCTTGCCCAGCAGCTCCATGGACTCAAACAGCGGCGGGGAGACCTGCTGGCCAGAGATGGCTACGCGCAAAGCACCGTAGGCCTTGCGGGGCTTGAGCTGGAGGTCGTCGATAAGCGCTGCGGAGAGCACCTTCTCGATGTCCTCCGCCTTCCAGGAGTCGAGCTCCTCCAGCTTGGCAATGGAAACCTCGAGGGGCTGCACAGCCTCCTCCTTGAGGTTCTTCTTGGCCGCCTTGGCGTCGAGCTCCAGCTCCGCATCCGGAGTCGTCAGGAAGGACAGGAGGCCGTAGGCATCACCGAGCATCTTGATGCGGGTCTGCACCAGCTCCGCAGCGAAGGCGAACTTCTCCTCCGGGTAATCCGCCGGGAAGTCGGTGTACTCGGTGAGGTAATCACGCAGGCGCTGCGTGAAGTCGGCCGTGTCGAGCAGACGGATGTGGTCGGCGTTGATTGCCTCGAGCTTCTTCTGGTCGAAACGAGCGGGGTTGCCCAGCACGTCATGCACGTCGAAGTTGGCAACCAGCTCGTCGACGGAGAAGATGTCCTTGTCCGCGGAGAGGGACCAGCCCAGCAGGGACAGGTAGTTCAGCATGCCCTCCGGAATGATGCCGGCATCGCGGTGGTTGAACAGGTTGGACTGCGGATCGCGCTTGGACAGCTTCTTATTACCCTCACCCATCACGAACGGCAGGTGGCCGAACTCCGGGGTCTGCTTGGCAATTCCCAGCTCAATGAGCGCCTCATAGAGGGCGAGCTGGCGCGGGGTGGAGGACAGTAGATCCTCGCCGCGCAGCACGTGAGTGATACCCATCAGCGCGTCATCGACGGGGTTGACCAGGGTGTAGAGCGGCGCGCCATTGGAGCGGGCCACCACGTAATCCGGCTGGGTCTCCGACTTGAAGGTCATCTCGCCGCGGACCAGGTCGTTCCAGGACCAATCCTTGTCCGGCATGCGCAGGCGCCACACCGGCTTGCGACCCTCCGCCTCGAAGGCGTCGATCTGCTCCTGGGTGAGGTCACGGTCGAAGTTGTCGTAGCCCAGCTGCGGGTCGCGGCCGGCCGCCTTGTGGCGCTCCTGAACCTCTTCGTTGGTGGAGTACGCCGGGTAGACGTAGCCGCCGTCCTTGAGCTTCTGCAGGACATCCGCGTAGATGTCCATGCGCTGGGACTGACGGTAGGGCTCGTCGGGGCCGCCCACGTTGACGCCCTCGTCCCAGCCCATGCCGAGCCAGTTAAGGGAATCGATGATGGCCTGGAAGGACTCCTCGGAGTCACGAGCAGCATCGGTGTCCTCGATGCGGAAGATGAGCTTGCCGCCGGTATGGCGGGCGTAGGCCCAGTTAAACAGGGCCGTGCGGACCATGCCCACGTGGGGCGTGCCGGTAGGTGACGGGCAAAAACGTACGCGGACGTCGGAAGTTGTTTCAGTCATGTCCCCCATCGTAGTTCAGCCCCTGCTCGACGCACCGCCCGCCCCACTTGGGGGTAAATGAATCAGGTTTCCACTAAGTGCACGCAGGAACTTTCCAGTTTCACTTAACTGGAATGATATTCATTCTCTATAGTGAAGTCCTCACGTAAGAACTGAAGAAAGGTCTCCCACCGTGGCACGAACCCGCTACGCGGCACTGCTTACCTGCGCCGCGCTCTTCGCCTCCCCCGCTACCGCTGTCGCCGGGCCCGACGACGGCAAGCACGTGGCCACCCAGACCCACATCGACTCCCCCAAAGCCTTCTGGGAGAACGACTCGCTCACCCTCAAAACCCACCAGCCGGACACCGACTCCGACCTCGCAGACACCGTGGCCTGGGTAGGCAAGGGCTGGGGCAACAACGACACCCCCCAGTACCAGTTCACGGTTCCTGAAGACCCCGCACTCTCCTTCGCAGGCACAACCGGTAAGACCTACTACTCCGCGCCCGCCACCGTGAACGGCAACCAGAACCCCATCTGGATTGGCTTCGGTGCCGATACCGAACTGCCCGTAGATAGCTTCCGCGACAACATCGCTTCTCTCGACCTGCTCAGCGTGGACGGGCCCGGCGAGGTGGAGATGTTTGGATACTTTCCCGGCCCGGGCGGCCTGCAGCGCTTCTTCGGCACGAGCGAGGGCGCCCCGCGATCTGCCTGGCTGACCAGCGGCACGCACACGCACAACTACACCGTCTTTTCCAAGCCCGGACGCTACCGGCTTACCTACCGCACCACCGCCCGCGACAAGGACGGCATGCTCATCACCTCTGCGCCCACCACCACCTCCATCCAAGTGGGCGGCCAGCGGCCGGCAGACAATGCCACCCCGACGCTGCAGGAACGCTTCGATGCCGCCCCGTCCGGTGACCCCAGCGCAGAGAACTACCAGCTCAGCATCGCGCCGAAACAGAAGGTGGACAAGCCGGGCGACGAGCATCTGTCCACCATCGACTTCACCGGTGGTTCCGACGGCACGCTCACGCTGCTTATCGACGGCTACTTCCTCACCGATCTCCCAGTCAAGGATGGAAAGGCCCACTGGGAGGAACTCCTCGGACCGGAGGCGTCCTCCCTCCAGGCCGTCTACACCCCGGCGGGCGCGAAGCCGCGGTGGGTATCGGAGAAGCTCTCCTACACCGAGGGCGCTACGCTGCGCACCACCTCGCAGAAATCCGAGGACTCCTGGACCGACACCGAGAATACCCGCCAGCTCCAGAGCGAAGACGAGGTCACGGTCTCCGATACGGGCCTTGTCGCCCGCGCGGAACCCGCCGGCGAGGGCGCAACACGCATCGTCGTGGAGGCAGCGGATAAGAAGTTCAACGGCTTTGTCCACGGTGGCTTCTTCAGCCCGGGAAGCAAGCTTCCGGATATCGACTTCGACGGGGTGATGACCAACGGCCGCGCGGACTTCGTGGTGGGCGCCGACGACATATACAACGGCAACACCATTCGTCTCGACATCCTGCCTCACCCCACTGTCACCACGGCCGGGACATCCCTCACGCTGAGCGATGACTTCGCCTACGGCACGACGTATAAGGCACACGGCGAGCTGGGCACGACCGACCCCGCGCCCGCGGAATCGCCGGAAACGCCGGCTGAGACCGAGAAGCCCGCGCCGCCATCCACCCCGGGCACCGGGCGCTGCACGGACAAGGTCGTCCTGGACCACGGACACGTCGACATCGCCGCCACCCGCGACGGTGATTCCTTTACAGCTCGCCTGAAGGACGAAACGGCCATCGTCGACAAGCAGGCCGTTGAGCGCCCGCTCGATGACGTGGTCCTAGCCGTGCACGACAACGCCCGCCGCCCGCGCCCGCAGGCGCTAGCAGGAAAGGAGTTCGACTACCTGGGCAGCGACAAGTTCTATTTGCTCCCGCAAACGCAGCAGCAGGGCATCATCTGGCCGGGATATAACACCCAGTCCCTTAAGTACAGCGACTTCAAGGACGGCCGCGTCGACCTCACCATTGAGCCGACCTCCATGCCGGACGGCGGCAACGTGGGCATGTTCCTCACCGAGGGCATGGGCAATTCCTTTACCCCGCTTTTGAACACCGCGGAGGGCGACACCACCGTGGAGACCACCTTTGCCTCCCATACCCACGCCAACTGGGCCTTCACCAAGCCGGGAATCTATGAGCTCACGGTCACCTATTCCGCCACCACCCGCGACGGTAAGGACATTACGTCGCAGCCCCAGACGCTCACTGTGGCGGTGGGCGACGCCGCCATCGAGTCCTGCGTGAGCGGGAAGGGCGGCAACGAGTCCGAGCAGCCCTCCGCCCCTCACGAGCCGAACACCCCGTCGCGAGAGGATAGCTCCTCCGAGCGGGTCTCCAAGGGACTGTGGAGCCTGGTCCTGCCCGTCGTGTTGGCCGTTATCTTCCAGGCTTTCCTCAACTTCTTCAACGACCACCGCGCCCAGATTGAGTCCCGCCTCAGCGGACTCCTCCCGCACTAGCTGTCCATTCCCTCACCATCACCGTCACTTTCTAGACAAAGGAGCTTTCTCCCGTGGTCCCTGCTCTTTCCCGCCATGCACCGCACCGGGGTACGTTGCTTGTACACGGCACACGCCGAGTCGCGGCTGCGGTCGGCGCGCTGGTTCTGGGCTTCCTCTGCGCCCCGCTATCTCCCGCTTGGGCGCAAGGCCAGGTCTTTGACTCCGGCCACGTCGATGCCTTCTACGTCACCGCCCCCGAAGGGCAGCTCACCCTGGGGTTGAAGGAAGACATCACCGGCAGTGGTGTGACCCACCCCGGCGACGATGTCACCCTCAGGGTCTCCGAAGACGCCTGGAACGACGCCACGGAAGGCGTCAGTGGCATCGGCACGCCGACGTATTACCTGCCGCAGACCCAGGACAGCGCGCTGCTGTGGCCGGGATGGGACACCCAGCCGGCGCAATCCGCGGGCTATACGGACGTCGATTTCGAATTCGTGGAGGTCACCGGCCCCGGCGATATCTTCGTCTTCGAAACCGCCGGTTTCGGCGACGTCCAACCGGTCACCAACGCCGGGGAGATGGATCTTGTCAGCGGCGACGTCATCAACCAGGCCTACCCGGCGCACCGCCACGTCAACTGGGCATTTACGGACCCAGGTCTGTACACCATGACCGTGCAGGCGGTCTCCAACGGCGATGCCAGCAATCAGGTCACCTACACCTGGGATGTCGGAGATGGCGAAGCCGCCCCGCGCGATGATGACGCAGAGGGTTCTACAGAAGACACAGGAGAAGGCACAGCTGATGGCACTGCCGACTCTGAATTCGACTCAGAAGACTCAGCTGGTGCAGACGGTGCTGGCGCCGCAGGCGCTGCCGATTCCGCAGCTCAAGCCAACGGCGGCTCCCATGCTGCCGGGGGCACAGCGCACCACAGCAAGAACCAGCAGGGGAAGAACGGCGTCAACAAGTCAGCCCAGAAGAACTCGCAGGAGAAAACCCGCCGCGAGCGCGGTTCGCAACGCCACGGCAGCACCGCTGCGCAGGGCGAGGAGTTGGCCGCTGCCGCTGAGACCGGCTCCTACGACAGTGGCGCCAACCTGCTGCCCTGGGGCATCGGCATACTCGGTATCGGCATGCTGGTGCTAGGGCTAGCCGTCGCCCGTCTCGCGCTGGCCGGGAGGCGCGAGTAATGCACCAGAATTCACCGCGCTTCGCTGCGTTCGGCATGGTGGGCGCCCTCGCCTGCTGCGCACTGGGGGTCTCGGGCTGCTCGGTACCGGCACGCGGCGAGGCTGACTCCGAGAGCCTGCAGGTCGTAGCGACCACCCCGATCCTCGCGGACGTGGCTACGCAGGTGGCCGGTCCAGACGCCCATGTGACCGCCCTGGTACCAGCTGGAAAAGATCCACATACCTTCGAGCCCAGCCTGCGCACGGTGCGCGATATTGCCAACGCAGACGTTCTGCTGGCCAACGGCCTGCTGCTTGAGCCACAAAATCTCATGAAGGCGATGCGGGAGTCCTCCGATGTGCCCGTCACCGAGGTTGCTGACCAGGCCGCTACCCGCGGCGCCACGCTCGTACCGCTGGTGGAAAATGTCGCGCTCGACGCCATCTGGTTGGGACTGCGCGTGCGCAACGCCCCCGCGGGTCGCAACAGCGTGGACATGCGCATGGTCAGCGCCGATGGCCCCGGTGACGTGGCGGCCTACGTGGTCTCCACGTTTGGCACGCCTGAACCCCTGTTCAACTCCGCGGACGGCGTCGACACCCGCGAGGATTCCACTACCTTGCCGGCAAATGCTCACACCCACGTGTCCTGGGCGTTTAGTAAACCTGGAATTTACCGTGTGAGGTTTGCCGCCACCGGCGTCAAAGACCAGGGCCTGACTGTCGCGGTGGGCGTGGCCCCGCCGGACGGGATGCATGCTGTGGACGAGGGCCACGTGGACATCACCGCGGACCTGGACGCCGGCACGATCGGCCTGGAGGACCAGGGTGAGCGCTTCGATCCCGCAACGACGGCACTGGCCATTCCCTCCTCCACCCTGCAGGAGATCCCCGCGGATGCCTCCTACCGCTTCCTGGGCAGGCCGGGCTCGGAGACCTACCTTCTGCCGCAGGCCGTGCTGGGCAAGCACATCCACGGTGAGGTCGATCCGCACCTGTGGCACAACGCCCGAAACGTCATGTCCTACGCCGAGGTCATCGCCGACCAGCTCGCACTGGCGGATCCGACCCACGGCGCCGACTACCGCGCCCGCGCCCAGAACTACGCCGCACAGCTGCAGGCCACTGACGCCGAGGTGCGCGACCTTATTGGCAGCATCCCGGACCGCGCGCGCCATCTGGTTACCCCACACCACGGCTACGCCTACCTGGAGCAGGGCTACGGCATTGACATCGCTGGCTTCGTCACGCCCAACCCAGCCATCGAGCCCTCGCCGCGCGACGTCATCGCGCTGCGCCGCACGTTGGAGAACCTGCAGCTGCCTGCCGTCTTCGTAGAACCCACCCAGCAGGCAAGCACGGACGTCATCACGGAGGCCGCCGACTCCCTCGGCATCGCGGTGTGTCCCATCTATGGCGACACGCTCGATGACCGTGTGCCTACCTACCTGGATCTCATGCGGTTCAACGCGAATTCCCTGCACCGCTGCCTCACCGCCCCGACCCCCACCCCGCAACAACCCCAAAACCCAAACAACTCTGACGAATGAAACGAATCAGGAGAATTCCCATGCATAAGCTCACCACACCCCTGGCAGCCACCATTACCGCCGCCGTCCTTGCCTTCGCCCCCTCCGCCGCGTGGGCGGGCGACCTAGCCCAGGTGGTCAGCGGCGACGAACAGGTCGCCCCGGCGGGTGAAGAAGCCACCATCGACCATGGCCATGTGGACCTGGGCCTGCAGGTCATCGATGGACACGCAGACTTCCTCGCCCGCGACGATTCCGCAGCCACCCCGGTGTGGCGCGCCCTCGACGACGTCGTCTTTGACGTCGGCGACAATGCCACGCTCACCCTTCCGGAGGACGAGGCCTTTTCCTTCGTCGGCGCGGAGCCTGGCGCGCAGGTGTGGGTCGTCCCCCAGACCGAGCAGGCGGAGGTCCCGTGGCTGGGCTGGAATACCCAGGCGCCCTCCCTGAACGAGTCCGTGGACCGCGGAGTCACCATGGAATTTTTGGGCCACACCGGGCCCGGCGAATTTTCCATGTTCCTCCAGAACGGCGGTTTCGAGCCGCCGCAACTGCTGTGGTCCACCGCGGAGAAGAAGACCGACGGCTTCTGGGTCAATCTGGGCACCCACACCCACGCTAACTGGGTCTTTACCGAACCGGGCATTCACCAGGTGCGCGTGCGCATGTCCGGTGAGGGCAAGAGCGGCACGGGCGATACAGCCGGCGCTCAAGGTAACGAGGTGTCGGCCGAGAGCGTGCTGACCTTTGCCGTCGGTGACGAAACAGACGTGGCAGAGGCTCAGGCCACCGAGTGGGACGAATCCGCCGCTGAACTCTCGGCATCCTCGGCGTCGCACTCCGGACTCGCCGGCGTTCCCGTCTGGATCTGGGTCCTGGCCGGTGCCGGCATCCTCGTCCTCCTCGGGGCCGTCGCCCTCGCACTGCGCGCACGGGGTGGTCACCGTGACTAAGCCCTACATTTGCGTCGACGAGCTCTCGGTGTCCCTCTCCGGGCACCGCGTGGTGGACAACGCCTCACTCACCGTTCACCCCGGCGAGTTCATTGGCTTGTTGGGCCCCAACGGCGCGGGCAAGACCACGCTCATGCGCGCCATCCTGGGGCTCATCCCCGCCACCGGCACGATTTCTGTCAATGCCCACCTGGGCTACGTCCCGCAGCGCCACGACGTGGAGTGGGACTTTCCCATCTCCGTGTCCAAGGCCGTCCTCAGCGGCCGCACCGGCCTGGTGGGCTGGTTGCGCCGCCCCGGCCGTAAGGACCGGGAGGCCGCGCGCCGGGCTATTGCACTGACCAACCTCGAAGAGTTTGCCGCGCGCCCGATTGCGCAGCTTTCTGGCGGCCAACGCCAGCGCGTCCTCATCGCCCGAGCGCTGGCCACGCAGCCGCAGGTGCTGCTTCTCGACGAACCCTTTACCGGCCTCGACGCCCCCAATACCGAGGACTTGCTGGTGCTTTTCGACGAATTGACGTCGCACGGCACGAGCGTGGTGATGTCTACCCACAACCTGTCCGAGGCCGCGCACTCCTGCTCGCGGCTGGTGCTCTTCAACCGCGGCGTCGTGGCCGACGGCCCGGCCGAAAAGCTCCGCCTCGACCCCGCACCGTGGAGCGCCGCCTTCGGAGTGAAACCTTCCTCGCCGCTGCTATCCGCGATTGGGGTGGCCGCATGATCGACATTTCCCTCGTCGAGTTCTTCCAGGACCTGGCCAACCCGCACCTGGACTTCCTGGCCCGAGCGCTTGCCATTTCCGTCCTTGCGGCGGTCGTTTGCGGCGTGGTGGGCTGCTTCGTGGTCCTGCGCGGCATGGCCTTCATCGGCGATGCCGTATCCCACGCCGTCTTTCCCGGCCTGGCCATCGCGTTCGTCCTGCAGGGCTCAGTTCTGCTCGGCGGCGCGGTGGCCGGCTGCGCGGTGGCCGTGCTCATCGCTTGTTTCTCGCAGCGCCGCACGGTCCGTGAGGATTCCGTCATCGGTATCTTTTTCGCCGCGTCTTTCGCCCTAGGCATGGTGATCATCTCCCGGGTCGACGGCTACACGGCGTCGCTCACCAGCTTCCTCTTCGGCTCGCTGACTGGAGTCTCACGCACGGACCTGTACACCGCGCTCAGCGTCACCGTGCTCATTGTCGGCGTTATCGTCCTGCTGTCCCCGCAGCTGACCGCCGCCTGCCTGGACAAGGAGACCGCCCGTGCCATGGGTCTGCCGGTCTTTGCGCTCGACATCGTGCTCTACCTCTGTGTCACCGGCGCGGTGGTCATCTCCGTGGGCACCATTGGCAACATCTTGGTCCTAGCTCTGCTCATTACCCCGGCGGCTACCGCCCGCCTCCTCACCGAGTCCCTCGGCTCGATGATGGTGACTGCAGCAGCCATCGGCTCGCTGGGCAGCTTCTTCGGTATCTACCTGGCCTGGGCCATCGACCTGCCGGCCGGCGCCACCATCGTCCTGTTGCTCACCGCCTGCTTCCTCGTGGCGTGGGCCATCTCCCCCGTCCTCCACTCCCGCCACCGCACGCCTCGCCCCGCCTCCCCGTCCCGACACAAGGAGTCCGTCACCTCATGAACCGCGTCTTCACCCACCGAGTCCTCGTCCTCAGCCTGAGCACTACCCTGGCCCTGACTGCCCCGATCTTGATGTCCGCCGCACCGCAGGCCCACGCCGCGAACACGGACGAGGCAACCGCCGCCACCTGCGATGCCGACTCGCGCCACGCCTTTACCCGCGGCCACCAGGATCTCGCCCTGCTGCAGGGCTCCAACGGCATTGACTTCGTCGCCCGCGACGACGAATCCCACCAGGACTACGCCTCCGGCGAGTTCTACGTGGAGGTGAGCAAAGAATTCGACGAGTCCGGCGCCGGTGACGTGCCCAGCCACGGCTGGCAGATCCCGCAGACCCAGGACGAGACCGTGCCGTGGGTGGGCTTTAATACGAGCCACGTCGACGACGAATCCGTCGTCAGCGATGCCACCCTGTCCGCGCAGCTGCACAGTGCCCCCGCGGGCGGGCGCATGGTGGGCTACCAAACGCAGCTGGGTGGGGCGGACATCGTCTTCGACTCCGACGATCCGGGTGCTGCCTGGGACTACCCCGATCACGCGCACAGCCACGTGGGCATCGTCTTCACCGAGCCGGGTGCGTACGCCGTCACCTTTACCTTCCACCTCAACGACGGATCCGAGCATTCCATCGACGTGCCCTTCCTCGTGGGAGGGGCCGATCCTTCCGAACTGTGCGAGCTCACCTGGGACTCGGAGGCCGGGGATGGCGATGCCTCCGGCGGCACCGCGAACCGCCCGCAGCAGCTGGCCAAGGACATCAACGACACGTCGAAGGCAATTAGCCGCCTGGATAAGACCATGGACAAGACCTTCAAGGAGGCTGACACCTTGGTCAACGGCGACACGCCAAAGGATGCGAAGAAGAGCACCGAGAACACGCCACGGCAAAACAGGAAGGAGAGCAGAAGGGACAGCACCGACAACAAGGACGGGGAGGACACCGCCGCCTCTCCCGCGCAGGACTCACGCCCGGCGTCGGGCGGCCAACGCGCCAACACCACCCGCCCCCAGCACGCAAGCCAGGCCCAGCCGCCCCAGTCCGGCGGTGGCTCGCGCGGTGGCTCGCGCGGCGCTAGTGGCGAAAAGGAAGCGAAGCCCACCACGCAACGCTCAACAGGCAAGCATTCCCGCAGCGCTGAAGCGCGGGATAAGGAGGACGCCACGCTTGCCGACACCCAGCCGATCCAGCCCTTAAGCTACGGCGCGCCCATGGTGGGCTTTTGGGCGGGGTTCCTCGCCGGCATGGGTGCCCTGGCGCTGCTCTTCGGCATCGGCCTGTTCGTGGCCGTGCAGTTCTTCCGCCCACGCCGGAAGGATTAAATTCAGGACCGATGTAAACGCGCAGGCGCGAAGGAACTAAAGTTGATGGTCATGTGTGAAAGCAGACCGTCTACTGCCCCTGACTTCCTCCTGTCCCGCGCGACAGGATCCGTGCGCACCCAAGGCGCACTCAGGACGTTTACCCAGGTCGACGACGCCGTGGGCGCCCTGCGCAGCGGCGCGGCGGAGATGGTTGTCGGCGCATTGCCCTTTCACAAGGGCGAGGATGCCGCCCTCACGGTGCCCGAGAAGATTATTCGGGAAGACGGTCCGCTGGAGCCCCACGCCTATTACCGCCGCGGTGCCCTGGGCGCCCGCGTCACCGGCTTCGATCCGGAACCGGATGAGCACCTGCGCCGCATCGAGGCGGCCATCGCCACCATCGAATCCTCCAAGCTGGACAAAGTGGTACTGGCCCGCGCTGTGGACATCGAGTTCCTCACGGCAGTGGACCCGCTGCTCGTGGCAGCACGCCTGATCGATATGTCCTCCCACCGCGATGGTTTCATCGCGGACCTCACCCCGGCCGGGCGGCCAGGCGCCATGCTCGTGGGTTCCTCCCCGGAGGTGCTCATCAAGAAGCAGGGCTCCACCGTCACCGCTTTCCCGCTCGCTGGTTCCGCGCCGCGCCACGCCGATAAGTCTCGGGACATCATGGCGGGCAAAGATCTGCAGCACTCGCAGAAGGACTTGGGCGAGCACGCCTTTGTTGTCGATCACCTGCGCCGCATCCTAGAGCCGCTGTGCACCAGCCTGGACGCCCCCACCACGCCAGAACTCATGTCCACCAATGAGATGTGGCACCTGGGCACGCCTATCGCGGGCACGCTGAAGAACCCGGACATGACGGCACTAGAGCTGGCCGAGCTGGTCTATCCCACCCCCGCCATCTGCGGCACCCCCACCGAGGCCGCCCAGGCACTCATTGAAACCGCGGAAACTGACCGCGGATTCTACGCCGGCGCGGTGGGCTGGTGTGATAACTCCGGCGACGGAGAATACATGGTGGCCATTCGCTGCGCGGAAGTCGCTGGCGATGGCCTCTCTGCTCGCGCCTGGGCCGGCGGCGGAATCGTGGCCGACTCCGAGCCGGACGCTGAGCTACAGGAGACCAGCGCGAAGCTACGCACCATTCTCAAGGCTCTCGGCCTCTAGGCCGGGCGAGTAGCCACCAGCACCACGTCGGTGTGGTGATGCGCGGCGCTCTAGGGTGACGACCTTAAGCTCCCACAGGTTTTCCGCCAGCCATGCGGGCATGTCCACCTCGTCCGATTCCATCTCGTGATGGACATAGAGCAAGGTGCTGCCGGGCGCGAAGTCGATGCCGAGGACATCCCATCCCTGTTCCTTCAACTAGAACGCATCGGCGCCTTCACCGCACCCGATGTCGAACGCCTGCCCCGGATGGAGGCCCGAGGCGGCGTCGACAAGCGTAGCGTTGGGATTGCCCGACCATACATACTCGGTATCGCAGTAGCGCTGCTCCATCTCCGCAGCAGTGGGACGCTTTGGAGCGTGGTTGTGGGTGCTGGACGTGTCCGTCCCCGTTAGGCCCTTACGATCGGGTTGGTGAGGCTGCCGACCCCGGGGATCTCGATCTCGATGGTATCGCCCGGAACCATGGGGGCGGTGCCGGCCGGGGAACCGGTGGTGATGACATCGCCCGGCAGCAACGTGTAGGACTGCGAAATCTCCGCGAGAATGCCGCCCATCTTGACGATCATCTGGTCAGTGTTCGAGTCCTGCTTCTGCTCGCGCTTGCCCTCGTGGGTCAGATACGCATTAATCTTCTGATCCTCTAGGTCAATGCAGTCTAGATCCGTCTCGATCCACGGTCCCAGCGGGCAGAAGGTGTCGATGCCCTTGGCACGGGCCCACTGCCCGTCCTTAAACTGCAGGTCACGGGAGGAAACGTCGTTGCAGATGGTGTAGCCCGCAACGTGATCGCGCCAGTTCGCCGGATCGATATTCTTCGACACCTTGGAGATCACCACGGCGAGCTCGCCCTCGAACTCAACGTTGGTGGCGAACTCCGGAATTTTGATGGGCGCGCCCGGGCCCACCACGGCCGTCGACGGCTTGATGAAGATAGTCGGCGGCAGGTGCTCGGCGGACTCCTTGAATACCTCGGCCACATGGTCGGCGTAATTACGCCCCAAGGCGACCACCTTGGTGGGCAAAGTCGGAGCCAAGAGGCGAACCTGGCTCAGCGGCCACTCGCGGCCGGTGGGCTCTGGCGGGGTAAACGGAGTACCGGCGATCTCCTTGGCCACCAGCTGGTCCAGCGGGGCGTCGGCGGGGCCATCGATGATGGCGAAACAGATTCCTTCAGTGTGGGCAATTCGTCCTAAACGCATAACGGACATCCTACTCGTGAGGTTTCTTCACACGCGAGCCAGCCCGCACTGTGAAGGCTGCTAATTCCCCGCGGCTTTGCGGGCGACTTCGCCAGCTAACCAGCGAGCGCGGCGACGATCCGGTCCCCAACCTCGACGGTGCGCACTGTGTCCTCACCACGGGCGGCCACATCCTGCGCTACTGCCCCTTCCACGCGCGCCGCGTTCTCCTCGTCTCCCAGGTGGCGAAGCAGCATGGCCGCGGACAGAATCGCGGCGGTCGGGTCTGCTATGCCCTTGCCCGCAATATCCGGCGCGGAACCGTGCACGGGTTCAAACATGGAGGGATTCGCGCCCGAGGCATCAATATTTCCCGAAGCAGCCAACCCAATACCGCCGGTGACGGCGCCGGCTAAGTCAGTGAGAATATCGCCGAAGAGGTTGTCGGTCACGATGACGTCGTAGCGCCCCGGATCCGTGACCATATAGATGGTGGCGGCATCAATGTGGTTGTAGTCCACCGTGACCTCGGGGTAGTCCTTCGCCACCTCGTCGACAGTGCGCTGCCACAACCCACCGGCGTTGACTAGGACGTTGGTCTTGTGCACGAGCGTGACGTGCTTGCGGCGCCCCATGGCGCGCTCGAATGCGTCGCGCACCACGCGCTCTACGCCATAGCGGGTGTTCTGGGAGACCTCGGAGGCTACCTCATGCTCCGTTCCTTCCCGCAGCGTTCCGCCGTTGCCACAGTAAAGCCCCTCGGTGCCCTCGCGCACCACGACGAAATCGATGTCCCCCGGGTTCGCCAGCGGCGAGGTGGTCGTGGGATACAGCTTGGAGGGGCGCAGGTTGACGTGATGGTCCAGGGCGAAGCGCATCTTCAGCAACAGGCCGCGCTCCAATACCCCGGGCGGTACCTTTCCCGGGGCGCCGATAGCACCGAGCAGGATGGCGTCGTGCTCGCGCAGGGAGGCCAGGTCCTCCGCGGTGAGCAGCTCTCCGTTGCGCAGGTAGCGCCGCGCCCCCAGGTCGTAATCGGTGACCTCAATATCCGCGCGTACGGCGCGCAGAACCTTGAGCGCCTCCGCGGTGACCTCCGGTCCGATACCGTCGCCGCCAATCACTGCAAGTTTCATATTGTGGAATCCCCCTCTCACATATTGGATACTTGCGAGCGTACCAGCTAGGCCGCGGCAGATCAGCAACTCTGAGAACTCTGCGCACCAACGCAGCAGCCGGAAAGACTACTTAAGCGTCGAGATCGAGCTGGTAGCAGCTCGCACCCAGCGCGGCGTTGATGTCCTCGATGAGCTCCTCCGGCACCTTGCGTTCCACGCGCAGGATAAGGACAGCGTCATCGACCTTCTTGCCCTGGGTCAGTGCTGCAGCAACAATGTTGATGCCGGCCGAGCCCAGCTTCGTACCCACCGTGCCCAGTGCACCCGGGGCGTCCTTGTAGGAGAAGAAGAGGTTACGGCCCGTCGCGCGCATGTCTACGCCGCGGCCGTTGATGCGGATAAACTTCTCCACGCCGTCGATACCAATCAACGCACCCGTTAGCTGCGACACCTCGCCGCCCGAGCCGATAATCTTTACCACGACGGAAGAGCGGTGCCCCTTGGACTCCACGTTGGTTTTCACATCAACGCTCACTCCCCGGCTTTCCGCAATCTGCATGGCATTGACGAAGGTGACGGACTCAGACACCACCCCGGAGAACAGACCGCGGACGGCAGACAGACCCAAGGCGGAGACGTCCTCGGTGGCGAGCTCACCGCAGGCCTCCACCTCCACCGCCACTGGCGCCGATCCCAGCAGGCCGCCGGCAACCAGGCCCAGTTTGCGGGTAAGGTTCAACCAGCCGGCGACCTCCTCGCCCACCTTGCCGCCTTCCACATTGACGGCATCCGCCACAAACTCGCCGGCTAGGGCCTTGAGTACGGAGGCCGCAACGTCCGTTCCGGCGCGGTCTTGGGCCTCCACGGTGGAAGCGCCTAGGTGCGGGGACACGGTGACCTGCGGGAGCTCGAAAAGCGGGGAATCCGTGCAGGGTTCGGTGGCGTAGACGTCGAAGCCCGCGCCGCGGTGGTGCCCCGCCTTGATGGACTCCGCCAGAGCTTGCTCATCCACGAGTCCGCCGCGCGCGGCGTTGATGATGATCTGCCCCTGCTTGGCCTTGGCCAGCAGCTCGGCATCAAACATGCCGGCAGTCTCCGGAGTCTTGGGCAGGTGAATAGTCACGAAGTCCGAGCGCATCATGAGCTCATCCAAGCTCACCAGCTCCACACCCAGTGCGCCCGCGCGGGCTGGGTTGGCGTAGGGATCGTGCGCGATCACCGTCGTTTCAAAGGCCTGGAGGCGCTGGGCGAAGAGCTGGCCAATGTGCCCAAAACCGACGATGCCAATGGTCTTGCCAAAGATCTCCACTCCCTTGAAGGCGGAACGCTTCCACTCGCCCTGCCGCAGCGACTGATCTGCCGCCGGGACCTGGCGCGCGGTGGCGAGGAGCAGGGCGATAGCCTGCTCGCAGGCCGAGTGAATATTCGAGGTCGGCGCGTTGACCACCATGACGCCCCGCTCGGTGGCGGCCGGGATGTCCACGTTGTCCAGCCCCACGCCGGCCCGGCCAACAACCTTGAGCTTTTGAGCCGCGGCGAACACGTCGGAGTCGACAGTCGTGGCAGAACGCACGAGCAGCGCATCCGCCTTTGGAACCGCCGCCAACAGCTCCGCGCGGTTCGGGCCGTCTACCCAGCGGACCTCGACGGATTCTCCCAGGGCGGTGACGGTGGATTCGGCGAGCTTATCTGCAATGAGGACGACCGGCTTCGACATAGATTCCTTCAGTTGAGGGATGAATAGGATGCCGTGAAGTGTAGTTTATTCTTTCCAGCCTCGAGCGATTTTATGCGTAAAATCTGTCACCGAACCAAATTCTGGGCCCAGCGCCACGATCGGCCCCTTCGCCAGACCCGCAGTCATCGCCGCACCTACCTTGGTGGCCGACGGATCCGGATCCGGCATGACCATCACCGTAGCTCCGTACGCGTTGGCGTTGGCCACATTGGCCAACGGACTGTTCGCCGTCGCCACCATCACGGGAGCCATCTGGGCGTCGCGCCGAGCTTGGGCCGGGATCGCCGGCATCTTCTCCTTGCTCAGGTGCTGTTCAAGAGGCTCCCACGCCGCCTTCAATTCGGTGTGGGCATTGGCGTCGAGGTGCGCAATGTTGTCCACCATGCGGGAGGGATCCTTGACCACCTTGGAGGTGAACCGGAAGGCCGTGTACTCACCCAGCGCCTTCGTGTTGCCGGGGTCCTGCACCACCTCCCACTCCCCGGAGTGGCTAGCCCACGGCACGTTGCCTACCACGACGATTTGTCTGACGCCCAGGTCAGTGGCCAGTTCCGCAATGTCCGTGCGGATGTCATCGCTGTAGGTCACCATTGGCACGCGTTGGGCCACGCTGAGCGACGCCGCCCTGAGCGACGCCGCGTCCGAATCCGCCGCAATAATCAGCGTGTTGGACTCCTGGAACAACAGCCTGGCGCTTTCCATGCCCGTCGTGTCGTCGAAGACGGCCACCATGTGATCGAATCTGGGATCGATCAGCCGCAGGCGGTTCTCCTCGCTCGCGCGATCGAGATCAATGTCGGCGTCGGGGACGTCCGTAATCTCCTGCGTGACCAGCGGCTCGCCGCGCCCGTACGTGGAACAACCGCTCAGCGCTCCCCCGCCCACGGCCAGCGCCGCGAGCAGGGCTAGAAATGGGCTACCGCGCAAATGCCTGCGGCCCCTCTTCACCACCGGACAGGTTGGCCTCATCAACATCGCGCACCACTGCCTTATCGAGCGCGTATTCCACCATGCCCACGAAACGCTCGCGGCGGTCCGCGAAGAACTGGTACGCGGTCTTGGAGGTCAGCAGCTCCGGGTCAAGGTCGTGCGACGCGAGAACGCTGTCGAACTCTGCGTCCTCCATGATGGACTTAGACTGCACGCGCGGCAGGTAGCGCTCCGGCGAGTGCCCGTCCAGCACGACCTCGGTGCGCTTGCCCATCGGGGTGCGGTTGAGCACGGAGTTGGCCAAGACGGGGCTCACGCCATGGCGCTGGCACCAGCCCAGCGGGAAGATGGGGAAAAAGCCCGGCTGCAGATCAGTAAACGTACGGCGGTTGAAGGGCTGGCCGGTGCGCCAATCCTTCGCGCCGCGGGACATGAGCAAGGCGTAGAGGCCGTGCCACACGCCGTCGTTTTCGCCGACGGAGAGCAGGCGGGACTCGCGGAAGGACGCGTCACGTACCGTCTTCGGCACCTCTTCGGTCTCACCCGCGACCCACGGGGTGACCTCGTCCACGTCGCGGCCGGCGCGCAGGCGAACCGCCGCGGAGCCGTACAGCTCACCGAATACGCCGCTCCAGAACCACTGGTTGAGACGGTTCCACGCATCCTGCTTGGATAGCACGCCGCTGCGCTTGGCCAGGCGAGCCAGGATGACCGCCAGCGGGATAATCTGCTCGCTGTAGGGCACCTGCGCGAGCGACAGGATGCAGCGCTCAGCCAGGAACTCCGCGACCTCCTTGAAGGTGATAACCAGGGTCTGAGATGCCTCACGGTATTCCGCCAGGGACAGCTGCAGGATGTCCTCACGCTGTCCGCCGGCGTTGCCCTTCTCGCTGGACACCAGCAGTGAGACGGCGGACAGGAACTCGTTGCGGCCAATGCCGTCGAGCGCCGGGGAAACGCGCAGCTGCTTCTCCGCGGCTGCCCAGTCATCCGCCAAGTGGAAGTCCGGGTCCTCCGACGCGAACACGGCGGTGAGCAGATCGAAGACGTCCATCTGCAAGCCCGCGGAATTAACCTGCGCGAAGATGGAACCGATACCGGAACGGGCCGTTTCGCGCGACAGGCGGATCATCGGCACGGTGTAGCCGGACAGCGGGCGCAGGATGCGGTTGTTGAAGGCGGCCACGGCATCGCGGTACGCCCCGTCGTTGGCGGCGGCAAGCTCGAAGATCATGCTCGTGCCCTCTTCGCTCAACAGGGCCGACACCGGGATGCAGCATTCGTTGACTGCGGTCTCACGGCTGGTGATGGCGCCCTCGATATCCGGTGCAAAGTGGGAGCGCAGGTCACCGTGCTGGTTGACGGCGAAGACTGCCTCGTCCGGCATGATGTCCTCGGACGCGGCCTTGCGCAGGTCCACGTAGTACTTACGAGAGACCTTCTTGGAGCGGAAGTCGGTGGTGTCCACGTAACCATCCCCGCGGAAGCAGTGATACAGCGTGGTCAGGCGCTGCTGTCCATCCAGCAACAGCAGGCCCGGGTTTACACCGGTATCGGGCGCGCCGGCCAGCGCGCGGGGGCGGAAGCGCATGGCTTCGTTGCGGGTGTCCAGGGCCATGAAGGCACCGACGGGATAGCCGCGCAGGACAGTAACGAGGAGAGAACGAATACGATCCTCATCCCACGCGTAGGCGCGCTGAAAATCCGGGAGCTGGATATCACCGCGGTCAATGCGGGCGAAGAGGTCGTTGAGGTCATAGCTTGGCGTTGTGAAACCCATGCTTCTGAGACTACCCGTCGATGTGAGAATATGCCCGTTTGTGTGCGTATATCACTAATCTGCATCGCCCCTTCCCCACGCCTTCCCGCCCACCCATAGGAAAAGTCCCCCTCACCGGAATCTAATCCAGTGAGAAGGACTTTCAGTGAAACCGTGACGCAGCTCGTTTAAGCAGTGGCGTCCAGCGGGTTCTTGACCCAGCTCATCAGGTCACGCAGCTGGGTACCGGTCTGCTCGATCGGGTGGTTGTTCACCTTCGCGCGCAGGTCCTCCAGCTCCTTGTTGCCACCCTCCACGTTGGCAACGAGGCGCTTGACAAAGGTGCCGTCCTGGATGTCACCCAGGACGTCCTTCATGCGCTCCTTCACCGAGTCATCGATGATGCGCGGGCCGGAGAGGTAGCCGCCGAACTCTGCGGTGTCAGAACAGGAGTAGTTCATGTTCTGGATACCGCCCTCAACGATGAGGTCAACGATGAGCTTCATCTCGTGGCAGACCTCGAAGTAGGCCATCTCCGGCTCGTAGCCGGCCTCGGTGAGGACCTCAAAGCCCTTCATGATGAGGAACTCCACGCCACCGCACAGGACGGCCTGCTCACCGAACAGGTCGGTCTCGGTCTCATCTTTGAAGGTGGTGGGGATAACGCCGGCACGCGCGCCACCGATAGCGGCGGCGTAAGACAGAGTCAGCTCGCGACCTTCGCCCTGCGGGTCCTGCTCGGTCGCGATGAGGCACGGAACGCCCTTGCCGTCGACGAACTGGCGGCGGACCAAGTGGCCCGGACCCTTGGGGGCAATCATGCCGACGGTGATGTTGTCCGCCGGCTTGATCAGGCCGAAGTGGATGTTGAGGCCGTGGCCAAAAAAGAGGGCGTTGCCCGCTTCCAGATTCGGCTCGATGTCCTGGCTAAAGATGTCCGCCTGGGAGGTATCCGGCGCCAGGACCATGATGACGTCGGCCTCCTTGGCAGCGTCTGCAGTAGACAGGACCTTAAAGCCGGCTTCCTCCGCCTTCTGGCGGGACTTGGAACCCTCACGCAGACCGATGACCACCTCAACGCCGGAATCACGCAGGTTCATCGCGTGAGCGTGCCCCTGGGATCCGTAGCCGATGATGGCCACCTTACGGCCCTGGATGATGGACAGGTCGGCGTCGGAATCATAGAGAGTTTCAATAGCCATGATGCTCAATCCTTACTCTGGTGTGCGAATGTGCTGACTCCGTTGTATCACAATATGGGACACTGTGCCCATAATATGAGATATTTATTCCGACAGTGCGAACGCCTGCGGACCGCGCTCCAGTGCTACGTGGCCGGACTGCACCAGCTCGCGGATACCGAAGGGCTCCAAGATATCGAGTAGCGCCCGCAGCTTCGACGGCGTACCGGTGGCCTCGATAACCACGGACTCCGGGGCCACGTCCACGACGTGAGCGCGGAAAAGCTTGGCGGCCTCGACCACCTGCGTGCGGTTGGCATTGTTCGCCGTGACCTTAATCAGCACGATGGCGCGCGCGATGGTGTGCTCCTGCTCGAGCTCCACCACCTTGAGCACCGGGACCAGCTTGTTGAGCTGCTTGGCCACCTGCTCCGCCAAGGCATCGGTCGAATCCAACACGATGGTCAGGCGGTTAATCCCCTCGGTCTCCGTGTGCGCAGAGACCAGGGACACCAGGTTGTAGCCGCGACGGGTGAACATACCGGTGACGCGGGAGATGATGCCTTCGATGTCCTGGACCAGGACCGACAGGGTGTGGCGGGAGATATCGTCTTTAGCCATTGTTCTCGGCCTCCTCGAGAGTGTCGTCGATGTCGGCCGGTGTCTCGGCCGCGGACTCGTCGTCGTCGAATAGCGGGCGCAGGCCCTTCGCGTACTGAATCTCCTCGTTGGAGGAGCCACCGGAAATCATCGGCCACACCTGGGCGTCCTGCCCCACGATAAAGTCAATGACCACCGGGCGGTCGTTGATCTCCCGCGCGCGCTTAATCGCCGGGATGATTTCCTCTTCCTTCGTCACGCGAATTGCCTCGCAGCCCAGCGCCTCGCTGAGCTGGACAAAGTCAGGAATGTACTCGTCGCGCTCGCGCAGCTTGGTGTTGGAGTAGTTCTGGTCGTAGAACAGCGTCTGCCACTGGCGGACCATGCCCAGGTTGCCGTTGTTGATCACAGCCACCTTGACCGGCAGACCCTCCACGGCAGCGGTGGTCAGCTCCTGATTCGTCATCTGGAAGCAGCCATCGCCATCGATAGCCCAGACTTCCTTATCCGGGCACGCAGCCTTGGCTCCGAGGGCAGCCGGCACGGCGTAGCCCATGGTTCCCGCGCCGCCGGAGTTGACCCAGGTACGGGGGTGCTCGAAGTCAAGGAACTGGGCGGACCACATCTGGTGCTGACCCACGCCGGCGCAGTAGATTGCCTCCGGACCCACCTGGGCGCTGAGCTCCTCCAGGACGTGCTGCGGGTTGAGCAGGCCATCCGAGGTGCTCTCGTAGCCGCGCGGGAAACGCTTCTGCAGATCGCGCAGGTAGTCCATCCACTCCGCAATGTCCGGTGCAGACTTACCGCGGTAGGCCTCCGTGAGCTGCGCCAGGACCTCGCGGGCATCGCCCACGATCCCCACTGCGGCCTCGCGGATCTTGCCCAACTCCGCCGGATCGATGTCAGCGTGAATAACTTCGGCCTCCGGGGCGAAGGTAGAGGTATCACCGGTCACGCGGTCGTCGAAGCGAGCGCCGATGGCAATAATGAGGTCCGAGCGCTGCAGGCCCGCCACGGCGGGCACGGTGCCGTGCATGCCGGCCATACCCAGGTGCTGCGGGTGGGACTCCGGGAAAGCGCCGAGCGCCATCAGGGTGGTAGTCACCGGGATGCCGGTCAGCTCCGCAAATTCGATCAGCTCGCGGGTAGCGCCGGCCTTGACCACACCGCCGCCAATGTAGAGAATCGGCCGCTCGGCGCGGGCGATGAGCTCCACCGCCTTGGCGATCTCGCTCGACTCCGGCGTCGTCACCGGGTTGTAGCCCGGCAGGGGCATCTCAGAAATTCCAGTGTAGTCCATGTGGGCGTTCTGCACGTCCTTCGGGATGTCCACGAGGACCGGGCCGGGACGACCGCTGGAGGCCAGGTGGAACGCGGCAGCAATCGCCGCCGGGATGTCATTGACGTCCTTAACCATGAAGCTGTGCTTGGTGATCGGCATGGCCACGCCGCGAATATCGGCCTCCTGGAAGGCATCGGTACCCAGCAGCGAGGTGCCCACCTGACCGGTGATGGCCACGACCGGAGTGGAGTCCAGGTTGGCGTTGGCCAGCGGGGTGACCAGGTTGGTTGCACCCGGGCCGGAGGTGGCGATCATGACGCCGACCTTGCCGCTGGCCTGGGCATAGCCCTCGGCAGCGTGGCCGGCACCCTGCTCATGGCGTGTCAGTACGTGTCGCAGAGTCGTGGATTCAGACAGAGCATCGTAGAACGGAAGGATGGCACCTCCGGGAATACCGAAGGCAACTTCGGTGCCAAGGTCTTCAAGGGTACGGACAATTGCCTGTGCGCCCGTAATTCGTTCGGGTTTCTGCGTTGGCGGTGTGGAAGCTGCCACGATAGGTGTACTCCTTACTGAAGTGTTATTCGGAGAAATTGA
This sequence comes from Corynebacterium axilliensis, assembly GCF_046097495.1. Lineage (NCBI taxonomy): Bacteria > Bacillati > Actinomycetota > Actinomycetes > Mycobacteriales > Corynebacteriaceae > Corynebacterium > Corynebacterium axilliensis. Next base: position 405,717 of record NZ_CP175768.1, on the reverse strand, counting down.
TGAAAAAGCAAAGCCCCCGTCTCACCTTCTATAGGGAAGGCGGCGAGGGCGCTTGCTTGTCGACGTCACCTAGTGAGCCACTACGGCACGCGCCGCGTTGATACCACAGGAAGAAGTCGAATATTCATCATGTGACAAACTATACACCTATAGGTGGCCCTTGCATAACTAAAACCAGATTTTTGAGATTTAAATCCCAAGTTATGAAACATTATGAGGCGCGGCATCAACGGGGCATGTCGCCACCGCGTCGCACTGTCAATTACGATGGCCTGTTATGACGTCCTCACACCCGCAGAAAGCGTCCCAGCCCTCAGGCCGTTCCACGGCCGAGGTTTTCAAGCCCACGCGCGAGCACCTCCTGGGCATCGGACTACTAGCCGCCATCGCCTTCTTAAGCATCGGCTGGGCGCCGAAATACCTGGCCTGGGTACTTATCTTCCCAGCGCTCGCCATCTGGTGGGTGCTGCGCGCGCGGACCGTCGTGAGCGAGAAGGGCATCGACATCACCTACGGTTTCCGCGGCCCCGTACACATCGGGTGGGACACCTTCCGGGGAATCGGGTTCCAGCGCTCCCGCGCCTTCGCCCGCACCGCTGCGGGCAAGACCCTCAACCTGCCCGGCGTGACTTTTAATTCACTCCCACGCTTGGCACAGGCCTCTCGGGGTCGCATCCCCGATGCTCTCACCGCCGGCCGCGACGCCGCCGACGACAAGGTGGTCATCATCCACCGCGACGGCCAGCAAGTCCTCCTCTCCCAAGAGGAATACGCCTCCTACCTCAAAGCCCACCCCGAACTGAAGGATTAATCATGTATCCCCTGCGCTCCAAAGTCACTACCGTCGGCCGCCAGGCGTCTGGCGCCCGCGCCCTCTGGCGCGCCACCGGCACCAAGGAGAACGACTTTGGCAAGCCAATTGTTGCCATCGCCAACTCGTATACCCAGTTCGTACCCGGCCACGTCCACCTCAAAAACGTCGGCGATATCGTGACCGCCGCCGTGCGGGAGGCCGGCGGCGTGCCCAAGGAGTTCAACACCATTGCTGTCGATGACGGCATTGCCATGGGTCACAGCGGCATGCTCTACTCTCTGCCTTCGCGCGAGATCATCTCCGATTCCATCGAGTACATGGTCAACGCCCATACTGCCGACGCCCTGGTGTGTATCTCTAACTGCGACAAGATCACCCCGGGCATGCTCAATGCCGCGCTGCGCCTCAATATCCCCACTATCTTCGTCTCGGGCGGCCCGATGGAGGCCGGCAAGGCCGTCGTCGTCGATGGCGTCGCCCATGCTCCGACGGATCTGATTACGGCCATTACGGCCTCAGCTAGCGAGGATGTCTCTGATGCCGGCCTGGCCCAGGTGGAGGAATCCGCCTGCCCCACGTGCGGCTCCTGCTCCGGCATGTTCACCGCCAACTCCATGAACTGCCTCACCGAGGCCCTGGGCCTCGCCCTTCCCGGCAACGGTACGACCCTGGCAACCCACGCCTTCCGCCGCCGCCTCTTCGAGGACGCCGGGCGCACCATCGTCGAGATGTGCCAGCGCTACTACGGCGAGGAGGACGACGGCGTCCTGCCGCGGGCAATCGCCACGAAGGAGGCCTTCACCAACGCCATGGCGCTGGATATGGCCATGGGTGGCTCCACCAACACCATCCTTCACACGCTGGCTGCGGCCCAAGAGGGCGAGGTGGACTTCACGCTGGAAGACATCAACGAGATCTCCTACCGCGTGCCGTGTCTGTCCAAGGTGGCTCCCAACGGCACGTACCACATCGAGGACGTGCACCGCGCCGGCGGCATCCCCGCCATCCTGGGAGAGCTGCGCCGCGCCGGACACCTCAACCTCAAGGTGCACTCCGCCCTCTACGACAACGTGGAGGAATGGCTCGATGACTGGGACATTCGCGGCGAGTCCCCCACCGAGGCCGCCCTCGAGCTCTTCCACGCTGCCCCGGGTGGCGTGCGCACCACCGAGCCGTTCTCCCAGTCCAACCGCTGGGACGAGCTTGACACCGACGCCGTCAACGGCTGCATTCACGATGCCGAGCACGCCTTCACCGCCGACGGCGGCCTAGTGGTCCTACGCGGCAACCTGGCTCCGAACGGCGCCATCGTCAAGGCGGCCGGCGTGGACGAGGAGCTGTGGACGTTTACCGGCCCCGCCCGCGTGGTGGAATCCCAGGAGGAGGCCGTGTCCATCATCCTCAAGAAGGAAGTCCAGGCCGGCGACGTCATCGTTATCCGCTACGAGGGCCCGTCCGGCGGCCCGGGCATGCAGGAGATGCTGCACCCGACGTCCTTCCTGAAAGGCTCCGGCCTAGGCAAGGCCTGCGCCTTGATTACAGACGGCCGCTTCTCCGGCGGCACCTCCGGCCTGTCTATCGGGCACATCTCCCCCGAAGCTGCCCACGGCGGCCTCATCGGCCTCGTGGAAGACGGCGACCCCATCACCATCAACATCCGCGAGCGCCAACTCACCCTCGATGTGGACGAGGACGTCCTGGAGCGACGTCGCGCCGCCGAGGAACAGCGCGAGCGCCCCTGGGCTCCGAAGGACCGCAACCGGCCGGTCACCAAGGCGCTGCGTGCCTACGCCGCCATGGCGACCTCCGCAGATCGGGGTGCGGTGCGCGTGGTCGACGGCCTCGTCCGGTAGGCCATCCAGGCCGTGATGAGTGGCACGGCCACCCAGGCCAGGGAGGAGCGCCAGCGGAAGATGGCCTCCGCCGGCGCCCACAAGCCCTCCGGCGCCGCCGCGGACGAGACCAGGCACCACGCAGCCAGCGCAAAAAGCCAGGTACGGGCAGGACTGCCGGGGATCACCACCGTGGCGATCAACGGCAGCAGCCATATGCAGTAATAGCCTTGCATGAGTCCGGTGGACATAAGCACGCCGGCAAACAGCACGCCCAGTGAGCAATACACCCACACCACCGGTTGCTCGCGCCTATAGCGCCACAGCGCCACCAGAGCAATGGCCACCACGACGAGGAGTGCCACAATCGCAGCGTTAATAACGCCTTCTGACCAGCCCAGCTGGCGGCCCACGCCCTCAATCGAGCCGTTGTCATAGTCGCGCGCCTGGCCCAGGTACGGCACGAGGCGCTCAAAGTAGTCCTGCGGCCGCGCCATGGTCAGCCACCCGGCGGAGAAAACCACCACCATGAATACGCCGGCCACGATGAGCACGGTAAGCTGCCCGGCCAGCAGCGAGACCACGGCCAGTGCTAAAAATTGCGGCTTGATGGTCATCGCCACGCCCAGGATCACGCCTGCGGCAACCGCCTCCCAGGACTTGAGCCCCGCCCGCCAGCCGCGCGCCAGCAGCTTGACGGTGAGCAGCGCGAACAGCACTTCCAAGAGGAAGAGGAAGCCGTTGATGTTGGTCAGGCTCAGCGTGCTCTGCACCGGTTCATCGAAAGCGCAGGCCGCAATGACCAACACGGCGAAAATTTGGCCGCGATAACGCGCCGCGACCGAGGCGGCCAACAGCCACAGCGCAGCGAAGATCGAGGCCGCGCCCAGCCACATCATGATGGTGCGGGCAACGTCCCGGCCGGGCAGCCAACCAATGGGACCCAGCAAAAACGTCGCCCCCGGCGAGTACAGATAGTGCGGGTCTAGCGTGGAGTAGTCCTCGTCATAGACCGGACGGCCATGGACGTATTTCTCCACTGCGTACCAAATGGGGTCGAAATCGGAGCCGCTGGTCCCAGCCGGGGACCACACCACGGCCCCGAAAGCCATGAAACCGGCAACGAGGTACAGCAACCGGGTTGCCGGGCCCCGCCAGTCCGGGTCAGGCGCCGGCGGGAGCAGGTTCTTCAACAGGTTCATTGCTAGGTAGCGTACCACCGAACATTTGACGCTCCAGCTCGTCGCTCAGCATTGCCGCGTACTTGTTCGTCAGGTGTGAGGAATCGCGATACGCCAGCACATTGCCGATGACACCGGGGCAGCGCTCCGACCCGCACATCGCGTGCGTGAGGTCCATGTGGGTCACGTCCAAACCGGCCAGTACGCCCGGCGCTGGGTTTTCTGCTTGCAGTGAATCCTCGCGCGCCGTGCCGCAATCGAGCAGCGGATCTCCCGGGATGAATCCCCCGGCCGCCACGCAATCGCGCACGTTTAAGGGGCCAGCTGCGTTATGCGGCCAGGGAACATCGCGCAAGCCCCACACCGGCATGCCAGCGTTGTTGAGGCGCTCGACCACTCCGCGCAGGCCCACTGGGGTCTGCTCCGGGCCCAAACTACCTGGGGCCGGCTGCGTGGAAATGAGGAAGACCCCGTCCGTGGAGGGATTCTCTTCCATGTGTTTAAGCGCCGCCTCGGTCCAGGTAGCGCACTCGGGGTAGTCCACGCCATCGGAGCGCTTCGGCTCGCCGCCCGGGAAGCACCCCATCTTCAGCAGCGGGATAATGCGGATTCCTTGGTCCTCGCCCACGATGTCCAGCGCGGGCAGCATGTGATCGGCATGCGAATTGCCAAACAGGTACATCGTGCGCGGGGAATCCACGTCACCGTAGGCGCACGGCGTGGAGTCCGCATTCTGGTCGTGCGTCAGGATGGGTTCCTCGTCGTCGAACAAGGCCGTGCAGCCATCGTCGTGTGAGGCCGGGTAGAAGGACTCGATGGGGTTAAGCACATTCGGCACCGGATCCTGGGGCGAGGCGCTGACCCCGCGCAGGAGCGCATCCGGTCCCGGGTACTCGTTGGTGGCAGTCGCACTAGCACTCGGGCTGGATTCCGTCACCGCCGAGGGCTGTGCCCAGGCAGCCATTCCCACGGTTCCCACCGTCAGCACTGCCACGCCTGCCGACGCCGCCAGCTCCTTGCCCATTAGCCGCCCCGGAACCCAGGAGCGCTCCGCGGGCTTGGCCTTTTGCCGGGTGGGCGTTTCGATGAAGCGCAGCGTGAGCCACGCCAGCACCAGGGAGACAACGATGACGCCGATGCCTGCCACGACCCCGCGAGTAGTGCCGGCGGCGGCCAGGATTCCCTTGCCATCACGGTTGGACTCTCCCCCGCTCAGCAGGTAGGTCACGAGCACCAGCAGCGGCCAGTGCCACAGGTAGAGGCTATAGGAGATACGGCCTAAGAACTGGAATGGCGAGGTTGTCAGCATGCGGCCCATGAGAGACGAGGGACCGACGGTAATGATCAGTGCGGCACCTGCCAGCGGCATGAGAGTGGCCGGGCCCGGGAACTGCTGCGCGCCGTCCATGACCACGCCCGTGGCCAAGATGAGGACAAGGCCGATGAGGCTCCAATCTGTGCGACTGCGCCCGTCCCCGGCGGCGCCCGCCATGCGCTGAGTGCCGGGTTGCGTCAGCCACAGCCCCAGCAGGCCGCCCAGTCCGATCTCCCAGAAGCGGCTCAGCGGCGAGTAGTAGTTCGTGCCCTGGTCGACGCCATGCAGGTAGATCGCATACACAAAACTTGCCGCGGTAGCCAAGCCGAGCATCCAGTGCGCCGCGCGGCGACCTGCGGCCTCCCCCTTCTCGCGGCCGACGCTCCGGAACGCGGCGGCGAAAAGAAAGATGACGAACAGGGAGCCGATGTAGATCTGCAACTGGGCCGACATGGACCACAGATGCTGGTAGGTGCTCACGTCTTGGCCGATGGCGGCGTAGTCCTGCCCGGCGGCCGCCAGGGCAAAATTTTGGATATAGGCCAGAGAGCTCAGCGCCTCGCGGCCCTCCCTGCCCCACCGTGTCGGCGGAAAGACCAGCAGCGCCAGCACCAGCGTGACAGCAACTGTCACTACCAGGGCCGGGAAGAGCCGGCGCAGCATGCGGATGATCGCCTGGACCGGAGTAAGTCCCTGGGGGTTGAAGGCATTGCGGATCTGCGGCCCGAAGAAGAAAACACCGCCGATAAGGAGAAAAACATCCACGCCCGCCGAGACCTTGCCAACGAAGACGTGAAAGACCACGACCAGCGCGATGGCCAAGCCTCGCAGCCCGTCAATGTCCGTGCGATAGGTGGATGATTTCGGCATAGCCCCTAAATCCTAGGACATATGCTCGGAAATTCCTTCATCGGACGCACCTCCGAAGTGGTGGTTTTAGTCCCCCGCCAACTCCTTAAGCGCCGCCAGGTGCCCGCCGAAGGCCGCTTTGCCAGACTCCGTAAGCGCCACCCACACCGAATCCTTGGCTCGGCTGGTGCCGTACTGGCGGAAGCGCGTGACGTACCCAGCGGATTCGAGGGCGCCCAGCTGCTTGGACAGGGTGGCGTCGGAAAGCTCTGTGCGGTCACGCAGCACGGCGAACTTCATCTCGCGGTTTACCTCCCCGCCCTGCGTGGCTCCAAACGCAGTGAGCGTGGCACAAATTTTGAAGCGGTTGAGCGGGTGGATGACCGGATCAAGTTCATTCATCGCGGCATCCTATCCAGCGCGCCCGTGTGCAGCGTCCAGAAGGCCGCCGCGGCACAGAGGACACCTGCAATGCACGAGGCTACGAGGTGACCTTCAACGAAGGGCCCGAAGAGCGCCGGTAAGAACAAAAACCCTAAACCTGCGTAGTAGCGCCGCGTAACGCTACGGGAAGCATGAGGATCCACCTTCTGACGCATCGAATCCCGAACCCCTGTGCGATAAAAGAAAGCTAGCCCCACCAGTAGACCGAGAATAAGCAGAAGCCCACCTACAAGGACGAGCGGGTGGACATCAACCTTGATCCACATATAGGCAAACCACGCACCATATGCCCCCGCCACCATCAGGTTCGCCCACACGGGCGGCCGCTTGGCCGCGGCTTTGTGTTGCCGCTCCTCAAATGCGAGCGCTTCCTGTATATCCTGATTTTGCACGACTAAGGCTCCTTTTCCACGGCTCGGATCACCATGTTTTCCTTTGCGGAAACCAACTTACTTTACAAGATGGAAAACAACAAGGCTTGACCTATACCTGCAGGTGTGGGGAGCTATTTAGCGCATGGGAAGCTCTGAAACGAGGTTTAGCTCAGCGGGTTGACCCCTGCGCCAAACCACCAGACGGCAACAAGAGCTGCGATGCCAATGACAACAAAGACCCAGGATGTGGCCAGCGGGCGGCGAGTCCACGAACGGTTGAAGTCTAGGGAGATAAAGCCCGGGCCGGTAAACTGCAGGGCCACAGCAATAACAAAGAGCACGAGGCCAAGCCAGACAGACTCGTCCCACGCAAACACGTCAAACCCAGCGCCGGAGGCGTACAGGCCGTGGATAGCCGCGAAGCCAGTGACAATAAGGCCAAACATCGCGGCCAGCGGGGTCACCAGGCCCAGCAGCAAGAAGGCACCGGCAATCAGCTGGACGGTAGGCACACCGATAGCCAGGGCGGAGGCCATGGTGTAGTCACCAAACTCGTTCTCCAAACCGGACAGGCCTTCGTTGCCGCCGAGCTTGAAGAAGGTCGACGCACCGGCCACCAGCAAGTAGGCACTCAGCGCCAGGCGCACGAACAGCAGGCCGAAGTCGATGGTGCCGCGGCGCGCCGGCTGCACCTCGGCGCGGGTAGTCCCGCGCTCCTCCACCTCATCGTCCTCGTCGATCGCCACGGCCGCGGGCTCCACCTCGGCCGGCTCCGCGCTCGGGAAGGCGGTGGTCTCCAGAGACTCCTTGTCCGCGACGGCGGAAGACTTTGCCGTCGATGGGCTTTCAAAGGCGCGGGTCTCGGTAGAGTCTGCGGCATCCACACGCTCCGTGGACTCCGTAGACTCCGCGGACCCCACAGTGTCTACCTCCGGCTCTAGGGCGGGCGCCGGTTCGGCCGGCTTCGGCTTAATCACCTTCGGCTCGGCACGGCCAGCACGCTGGAAAAGGCGGCTCTTCTTGGGCTTTTCCTCCACCGCGTCAGCACTGGTGGCATCGTCAACGTCCTGGCTGGACACCTTTACAGAGTTGGACGTCTTTTCAGAATTCTTTACAGCATCCTTCGCAGAGGTAGCACTGCCATCGTAGGTCGGGAGATCATCGTCAAGGTCGGTGGCTTTGTCGGGCACGTTCTTATCGCTCATACCTACAACTTAAGGCAGTTCAGCGCCGATTTTGTGCATCCGCATCGGCGCGGCGAGCCGGAAAGGCGTACCATCACCATTGTTGACACGTATACAAACGGAGGGATGGAGCACGCCATGAGCACACACGACGATGACTGGGCCGGCGACGCCCACAATGCCTCCGATGACGGAGAGTTTGTCCGCGATACCACCTACATCCAAGATCGCTTCTCCCAGGACGACACCACGCAGTGGCCGATGGAGGCAGGCCGCTACCGGCTGATTGCCGCCCGCGCTTGTCCGTGGGCGCACCGCGCCGTGATCACCCGCCGCCTCATGGGCCTAGAAGACACGATCTCCTTGGGACTGGCCGGGCCGACCCACGACGTCCGCTCCTGGCGCTTCGACCTCGACGCCGGCGGGGTAGATCCGGTGCTCGGCATCCCGCGCCTGCAGGAGGCCTACCTCAACCGCTTCCCCGACTACTCCCGCGGTATTACGGTGCCCGCTATTGTCGACGTCCCCTCCACCCAGGTAGTCACGAACGACTACAACCTCTTGGTCAGGGACTTCATCACCGAGTGGACGCCCTACCACCGCGACGGCGCCCCCAACCTCTACCCCGCCGAACACGCGGCGGAGATCGACGAGGTCAACGATTACCTCTTCCACGCCATCAACAACGGCGTGTACCGCTGCGGCTTCGCCGCATCCCAGGACGCCTACGAGGAAGCCTACGGCGAGCTGTGGGAGGCCCTGGACTGGGTGGAGGACCGACTAGGACGCCGGCGCTACATGGTGGGCGAACACATCACCGAGACAGACATCCGCCTCTACGCCACGCTCATCCGTTTCGATCCCGTCTACTACTCCCACTTCAAGTGCTCCCGGCACAAGACCTCCGAGCTGCCCAATATCCGCGGCTACCTCCAGGAGCTCTTCCAACTCCCCGGCTTCGGGGACACCACGGACTTTACGGAGAGCAAGCAGCACTATTTCATGGTGCACCGCGAGATCAATCCCACCGGCATTGTCCCCGTCGGCCCCGATATGTCCTGGCTGGCCCTACCGCACGATCGCTCCCGCTTCGGCGGCTCCCCCTTTGCCGCAGGCACGACGCTGCCGGGCCCCATCCCGGAGGGCGAAGAGGTCAAGAACGTTGTGCCAGCATTGAGCGCCCAGCAGCAAGGACGTCCGCAGTAAGGCTGGCTAGTATTTCCGATTCCAGGCGCCAGCGCTGCCAGTAGAGGTCGATGTCGAGCGGGAAATCGTCGAGAAGCACTAGCTCCCCGGCGTCCAGCAAAGGCTGCGCCTGCAGCCGCGGCACCAGCCCCCAGCCCAGCCCGTAGCGCACCGCGTCCACGTAGGACTCCGAGGAGGGAATCTGCGAGACCTTGGCGCGCAGCACCCTAGAGTCGATGAAGCGCTCCCGCATGGCGTCATCCAGGGTGGCGTCGTTGGGGCCAAAGCCCACAAGCGGCAGCGTTTCCCAGTCCTCGAACTCCGCCGCTAGGTGCGGCGCGGCCACCGCAAAGTAGCGCGTAGTTCCCACATAAGTGGACTCACAGCCGGAGACCGGAGCGTGCTCGCGGGTGACCGCCCCCAACACGTCGCCGCGCCGCAGCATGGCAAGGGTGCGCGCCTCGTCCTCGACGCGGATGCGCAGTGCCGCCTCCCCGCGCTCAGCGGTGGATTTGATCACGGGCTGGAACCACGTGGCCAGCGAATCGGAGTTGACCGCCAGGGTCAGGGGCACGCGGGAAAGCCGCGCGGTGAGGCGTGCGTCCGCCTCCGCCTGCACCAGCGCCATGCGTCGCGCCGCCTGGGCCACGATCTCCCCGGCCTCCGTTACGGTCACAGGGTTTCCGCGCCGCAGGAGGATGCGGCCGGTGGACACCTCCAGCGCCTTGATGCGTTGGCTGACCGCAGATGGGGTGATTCCCAACACAGTGGCTGCGGCCTCGAAGGAGCCCTCATCCACGATGGCCAGCAGAGTTTCAGTATGCAGCGGGTTCATGAAGCTGTTTTAACCCAACTGTAGAACCGTTAACTGGACTTCATAGCGCTGAAACCGCACACTTGTGGACATGTCCGTAGTTTCTGTTCTCCTCGCGGGATTCTCCCTGGGCCTATCCCTCATCATCGCGATCGGCCCCCAGAACGCCTACATCATCAAGATGGGCATCAAGCGCGATCACGTCGGCCCCATCCTGCTGGCGTGCCTGCTTTCCGACGTCATACTGATCAACGCCGGCACCGCCGGCGTCGGCTTCTTGGTGGAGCGCTTCCCCACCGTACTCGTGGTCATCAAGTATCTAGGCGCGGCCTACCTGCTCTACTTCGGCTTCACGTGCTTCCGCGACGCCTTCAAGAAGGAGCAGGAAGCTCTCGTGGTCCACGAGAAGTCCCCCACGTCGAGCACCCCCGCCCCCGGTGGGACCGTGCTCACCCGCACCAAGTCCCGCACCTGGGTCAAGCCCGTCCTCACCGCCCTGGCCCTGACCTGGCTCAACCCCTTGGCCTACGTGGACGCGCTGGTCATGCTGGGCGGCATTGCCAACCACTACGGGGACCAGCGCTGGGTCTTCGCCGCCGGCGCCATTGCTGCGAGCGCCGTCTGGTTCCCGGCCCTCGGCTTCGGCGCCTACAAGCTCTCGCGCGTGCTGGCCAAGCCGACGACGTGGCGCGTGGTCAACGTCGTCATCGGCTGCGTCATGCTCGCGCTGACGGCCAACCTGCTGCTGCATTAGCCAATTGGGCAACTAGGCAGCGAGTTTAAGAGCGCTTGGTGGTGTCCTGCGCGGCGTCGTCCAGCGGCTCGTCCTCGCTGGGATCACCCACGGCGTCGGTCTCTTCCACCCACGCCTTGATTTCTTCTTCGCTGCGGTCCTGCTCCACGGCGTCGCGCTCGGTGTAGTAGGAGTGGTCGTTGCGGTTTTCTTCCCAGTCTTCCTTGTCGAAGTCCACCTCGTCGTCCTCGTGCAGCTCGTCCACGACCTCCGTGACGAGGTCCTCGAAGAGGGCCTTATCGTCCATGTTGGAATCGGCGATCTGCTGGCCAATCTCATCGTCGTAGCGCTCGGCATCGTAGTCCTCATCCGGGTGCAGCTTGAGGTGCAGCAGCGCACGGATGCGCTCGCGGCGCAGGCCCTCGTCCTTGATCTGGCCCAGGGAACGCAGCCAGCCCACGACGAGAATGACCACGAGCACGATGCCCATGTAGCCCAGCACCGGGTAGACGTACTGCATCAGCGCCTTGAAGCCGGCGAAGGACACCGCGAAGCCTGCCAGACAGCCGGCGATAAAGATGATGCGGTACTTGGACTCGTTGCCGGAGGACAGGCGCTTGCCCAGGGCGTAGAACATACCGATAGCGGTGTTAAAGATCATCAGGTAGATGATGACGGCCATGATGAGGCCCAGCGTCGGGTGAATGCGGTCCACCAGGGTGAGCATCGGAATATCGGAATCACCGAGGGACTCTGCATTCATGAGCAGAGCGAAGCCGGCAATGCCCATGAGGATGGCGTACACCGCGCCACCCACGACGCCGCCCCAGCCGGCCTCGCGCGGGCTGATGTTGTCGCCGCCGATCACCAGGGACATGGACACCGCCAGGATGAGTGCCAGACCGTTGTAGTTCAGGGCGGAGACCAGCCAGTTCGAGATCGGAGAATCGATAGCCGCGGAGGCGTCAATGGCAGCGGAGGCGCTCTCCGGCATGTGCATCAGCGTGTAGCCGCCCACAAAGAGCACCGCGATGATGATGGTCGGCGTCAGCATGCCGATGACCTGGGAGACCTTGTCCACGTCCATCATGCCGGTCACCATAACGAGCACCAGCATGAGCAGGGAGCCGACCCACGCCGGCCAGCCGAACTGCTGCTGCATGTTGGAGCCCGCGCCGGCCAGCATGACGAAGCCGACCGCGAAGAGGGTGAGCACCACCGCCACGTCCAAGATGCGGGAGATGATGGGGTGGGTGATGTTGCGGAACACCTGGTTGTGCTCGCTGGCGTGGAAGTAGCTACCGAGCTGGAGGAACACCGTGCCGGCCAGGGTCATGACCAAGCCGGCTACGACGATTCCCCAGATGCCGGGAATACCAAAGGACGTAAAATACTGGACAACTTCCTGCCCGGTGGCGAAACCCGCTCCCACGAGTAGGCCAATGAAGGACAGGGCAATGCCCACGACGTTTTTTATAGACACGTTTTCCTACCGATAGTCGTCTGACAGATAAAACGCGCCACGGTGTCTAACCATGGCGCGGTACTTATCTCACGCTACGCTGTTTCACACGGAAAACGCATTGTTCACGGCCGAGAAATTGCTCAGAATCACAGCCGGCCATGAACGGCATCACTCTATCTTAGGAGTGTGATGCGAAAGTTTCGGTGTCGATGACGAAGCGGAACTTCACGTCACCGGCCACCACGCGGTCATAGGCTGCGTCTACCTCGTCGACGCCGACCTTCTCAATGACCGCACCCAGGTTGTGCTCCGCACAGAAGTCCAGCATCTCCTGGGTCTCCGCGATGCCACCGATGTTGTTGCCGGTGAGCACCTTGCCGCCGCCGACGATGCTGCGCAGGTGCAGCGGGAGGGCCTCCGGCGGCAGGCCCACGACAGACATGATGCCGCGCGGCTTGAGCAGGCCCAGGTAGTCTCCAAGGTCATACTCGGCCGAAATGGTGGACAGGATGAGGTCGAACTCACCGCGGTGGTTGTTGAAGAAGTCCTCTTCCTCGGTGGTGGCCAGCGAACGGGCAGCGCCCAGCTTCGCGGCGTCCTCCGCCTTGCGGGAGGTGCGGGAAATCACGGTGACCTCCGCGCCCTTGGCGGCGGCAATCTGCACGCCCATGTGCCCCAGTCCGCCGAGGCCCACGATGGCAACCTTCTGGCCTTCCTTGACGTCCCAGCGAGCCAGCGGCGAGTAGGTGGTGATACCCGCGCAGAGCAACGGTGCCGCCACGTCGAAATCGAGGGAGTCTGGGATGTGCAGTACGAAGTTCTCGTTGACAACGACCTTCTCGGCGTATCCGCCCTGCGTGATGGTGCCGTCCACGTCCTTCGAGTTGTAGGTGCCCACGTTGCCGTTGAGGCAGTTCTGCTCCATGCCGGCCTGGCACTGCTCGCATTCGCCGCAGGAGTTCACCATGCAGCCAACGCCCACGCGGTCGCCGACTTGGAACTTGGTGACGTTCTCCCCCACCGCGGAGACTACGCCGGCAATCTCGTGGCCGACGGTGAGCGGGAAGTGCGCCTCTCCCCACTCGTTGCGGATGGTGTGAATATCCGAGTGGCAGATGCCGGCCGCCTTGATGTCGATGACAACATCGTCCGCGCGCGGGTCGCGACGCTCAATGGTCACAACCTTGAAGGGCTCGGTGGGGCCGGTCTTTTGAAGTGCTTTCGCTTTAATGGTCATGGCGACCACGGTACCCCGCAGCCGCCTGACCTCGCATAACGGAAATCCTTTCCAACTAGGAGAGCTTCTTAGCGATGAGCTTGTTCACCTGACCCGGGTCCGCCTTACCCTGGGTGGCCTTCATGACCGCGCCGACAATGGCCCCGGTGACCTTCTTGTTGCCGGCCTTGTACTTCTCCACGATGTCCGGGTTGGCGGCCAGGGCCTCATCGACGGCCTTCTCAATGGCACCGTCATCACGCACGACCTCGAGGCCACGCTTGGCGACGACCTCGTCGACGTCGCCCTCGCCCTCCAGCACACCGTCGACAGCCTTGCGCGCCAGCTTGGTGGTGAGCTTTCCTTCCTTCACCAACTCCACCACGCGGGCGACCTGTGCCGGGGTGATGGACAGTGCGGAGAGCTCGACGCCGGCCTCGTTGGCCTTGCCCGTCAGGTAAGACACCCACCAGGAGCGGGCCTCATCCGGGGTGGTGCCGGCCTCGACCGTCTCAATAATGAGGTCGAGCGCGCCGGCATTGACCAGGTCACGCATCTCCTCGTCCTTCAGCCCCCACTCCTCCTGAATGCGGGCGCGGCGAATCCACGGCATCTCCGGCAGGGTCTGGCGGATCTCTTTTACCCACTCGCGGGAGACAATCACCGGCGGCAGGTCCGGGTCGTTGAAGTAGCGGTAGTCCTCCGCCGTCTCCTTCGGGCGGCCCTTCGAAGTGGTGCCGTCGGTCTCCTGGTAGTGGCGGGTCTCCTGGGCGATCACGCCGCCGTCGACAAGCACCTGCGCCTGACGCTGCATCTCGAAGCGCACCGCCTGCTCCACCGAGCGCAGCGAGTTGATGTTCTTGGTCTCGGTGCGGGTGCCAAACTCCTCCTGGCCCACCGGGCGCAGCGACAGGTTGGAATCCACACGCATCGAGCCCTGATCCATGCGGGCATCGGACACGCCGAGCGCCGCCACTAGCTCACGCAGCGCGGACACGTACGCACGGGCAACCTCCGGGGCACGCTCACCGGCGCCGATGATCGGCTTGGTCACAATCTCAATCAGCGGAATGCCAGCACGGTTGCAATCCACCAGCGAAGAAGTCGCGCCGTGGATGCGGCCGTCGGCGCCACCAAGGTGGGTCAGCTTGCCGGTGTCCTCCTCCATGTGCGCGCGCTCAATCTCCACGCGCCACTCAGTGCCGTCATCGAGGACCACATCCAGGTAGCCGTCGTAAGCAATCGGCTCGTCGTACTGGGAGATCTGGTAGTTCTTCGGCTGGTCCGGGTAGAAGTAGTTCTTACGGGCAAAGCGTGAGGACTCCGCGATGGAGCAGTTCAGTGCCAGGCCGATGCGAATTGCGCCCTCGACGCCCTTCGAATTCACCACCGGCAGCGCGCCCGGCAGGCCCAGGGACACCGGGTCCACGTTGGAGTTCGGGGCTGCGTTGAAGTTCGTGGGCGAGGTGGAGAACATCTTGGTCTCCGTATTGAGCTCCACGTGGACTTCCATGCCCATCACCGGATCAAACTTTTCCAGGACCTCGTCGTAGTCCATCAGGTCATACATCGCAGCAGTCATGGATGCCATCTTAGTATGCGCGCCCTCCCCCGCGCTCATACGGCTAGCCCAGCAGCGTGATGCCGTGGGTGATGAGAATCTTTACAATCATGGCCGCCGGATACACCATGGCATAGCCCAGTGCCACGCGCTGATCTGTGTTTGTGCGGTTGTTAGCGAACGCCAATACGGCCGGCTGCGTCTGCGCGCCGGCCAGGGCTCCGGCAGTCTTCGTCGCCCCCACACGCAGCACGCGGCGCAGGACCACCGCGAAGCCCGCTGCCACCACAGTGGTGATCAGCGCGCCCAAAACTAATATCTTCCACCAGGAACCGCCGCTAAAGGCCCCCGCAATTTCACCGCCAGCGTTGGTGCCCGCCTGGGCGAGGAACAAGAGCAGCCCCAGCTCCGCCAGGACCGTGTTCGCCGAGTGCGGAAGCGCGGTAACCGTCGAGCCAATGCGTCCGATACGCGCCATCACCAGCGCCACGATGAGCACGCCGGCGGCCGCACCCAAGTTAAAAGAGCTCCCGCCCGGCAGCGGGATATCAATGTGCCCCACAAAGATGCCCACGGCGAGCCCCAAGCCCAGCGACACCGGATTAATGTCGGTCAATCCCTGCGAGGAATCCCCCAAGAAGGTCGAGATTTCCCGCAGCGCCCGCTGGGTGCCCACCACCCGCACGCGGTCGCCGAGCTCCACCACGTGTTCTGGAATCGCCACCTGGTCGTTATCGGCGCGCCGAACGCGCGAGATACGCGCCCCCCAGCGATCCGCCAGCTGATTATTCAGCTCCGCGATGGTCTTCCCCGCCAACTCGTGCTCGGAGATGGTGATGCGGCGGAAGTCTAGGTCGTGGCGATCGTCATTCAGAATCTGCGGCGATTCCCTGCCAGCACTCCCCAAGATGTTATCGAGGTCCTCGGGAGCACCCACCAGAGTGACCACATCGCCCGGATGCAGCACGTCGAAGTACTTCGGAATGGTCAGCTCGTTGCTGCCCACGCGGCGCAGGCGCGTGACCTGCACCTCACCGTTGCCAATACTGTCGATTTCCGCGATCGAGATTTCCCGCATCACCTGCATGTGCTGCCTAGTGACGGGTGACATGGTGTCGTCGTCATTGCCGGCGTCGCGCAGCACCAGCACCGTCGCCGCCAACATCCCGATGACACCGAAGAGGTAGGACACCGCGTACCCCACGGTGGCCGCGCCTGGATCGCCCGTGCTTTCCGACGCCGCCGCCAACGCCGGCGTATTCGTCACCGCACCGGCAAACGTGCCAGCAATCGTGGCATTGCTCAGGTCGAAAACGTACCTTCCCACGCCAAAGGCCAACCCCGCCGCCACGAGAAAGACCCCGATCATTGAGAGGACCGGCCCAGTGGCCGTTTTGAGCGACTTAAAGAACGCCACGCCCGAGTTGTTGCCAATACCGAAGGCGAAGAGAACCAACCCCAAGGTCCCCAAAATCGGCGGCACGGAGGCTTCCACCCCCGCTGCCTGCGCGGCGGCCGAAAAAGCGATCCCCAAAAAGAGCACCGCCGCGGCACCCAAACTGATGCCGCGAGACTTGACGCTGCCCAGCGCCATACCAATGCCAATGAGCAGGAACACTAACAAGATGGGCTGCTCGGCGAAAAACGCCATCACGTTCGTCATGACTAGTGCGGTGCCCCACGGAGGGCTATTTAGCCAAAGAGCGCCTGCGCATTGGAGTAGCGCTTCGCCGGGACAACCTTGAGCTTGCCCACGGCATCTTCCAGCGGGACAAGGTCGATGTTCTCGCCGTGCAGTGCTACGCACATGCCGGACTGGCCGTTGTGGGCTGTGCGAGCCGCGTGCGTACCGTAGCGGGTAGCCAGAACGCGGTCGTACGCGGTCGGCGTGCCACCACGCTGGATGTGACCCAAGACCGTCGTGCGCACGTCGTAGCCCGTGCGCTTCTTAATCTCGTCACCGATGACCTGGCCAATGCCGTTGAAGGTCTGGTGGCCGAACTGGTCCACGCCGCCCTCTTCGAAGTCCATGGTGCCTTCCTTGGGCAGCGCACCCTCGGCCACACAGACGATTCCGTACTTCTCACCCATCTGGAAGCGGCGCTCCATCGCCTTCGTGATATCGGCGATATCGAACGGCACCTCGGGGATAACGGTGTAGTGAGCGCCGCCAGCCATGCCTGCATGCAGGGCGATCCAGCCAACGTGGCGGCCCATGACCTCCACGATGAGAATGCGGTTGTGAGACTCTGCGGTGGTGTGGAGACGATCAATCGCGTCGGTTGCCACAGAAACGGCAGTATCGAAGCCGAAAGTGTAGTCGGTGGCGTTGACGTCATTATCAATAGTCTTCGGCACACCAATGACCGGAATACCGTTGTCAGACAGCCACTTAGCGCCCTTCAGGGTGCCTTCGCCGCCGATAGCGATAAGAGCATCTACGCCGGCGTCAGCCATGTTGGCCTTGATAGTGTCCAGGCCCGCCTTGAACTTGTCCGGGTGCAGGCGGCCGGTACCCAGGATGGTGCCGCCGCGCAGCAGAATGCGGTCGATCTCTGCATCGTCGTAGAGGTCCCGGCGGCGGTCCTCCATGAGGCCAACCCAGCCGTCCTCATAGCCGACAACCGTATCGCCGAACTCGTTGGATGCGGTACGAACGACCGCGCGGATAACAGCATTCAGACCGGGGCAATCACCACCGGATGTCAGTACAGCAAGACGCATGCTTTCTAAGCTACCCCGTTGCCAGCTGTCTCGCAGTTACGGGTTCAGCCATGGAGCGTGTCGGTGAAGAATAGGGATGCGCACAACCCTACGGCCAGCGCCGCCAAAATGACGAACAGCGAACTCGCCACCCCAGCTGCCTGCAGAGCCGCCGAGACAGCAGCCACACCAATCACCGATCCCACCTGCCGTGAGGTGTTATACACACCGGAGGCGGCTCCCATGAGTTCTGGCGGAGTATCCCGCATCGTGGTCGCCGCGTTGGAGCCCCAGATGAAGGACTGCCCCGCTCCAAGTGCGGCGCACGGCAGCGCCAGCCACCACCCTGAAGTGTCACTCAGCATTAATGCCCACGCCCCAATGAAAGTGGCGAGCAGGATTCCGAATCCAAAAAGCGCGAGACGCCGCGGATCGAGTTTGTCTGCCAAGATTCCAGCCAGTGGTGAGATGCACAGCGATACCAGCGCCATCGGGGTGACAACCAGCCCGGCATCCCCCGCCGACAGTCCCCGCTCATCTTGCAGCCACATCATCATAGGGATCATCATCGATGCCGCCATAAAGCCCATCGCCACGATGGCTACCGACCCGACCGAGTAGTTTCGATCCCTGAAGAGCACCAGCGGAACCAGCGGTTCACGGCTGCGCTCCTGCAGAGTGATGAACACCACCAATCCCACGACACCGCAAGCGAGCAATGCCCATATCCACCACGGCCAACCGGTCTCTGGGCCCTGCTGCACCGCGAAGACGAGACACGTCAGTGCAATAAAGGACACGCCTGCGGAGGCGTAGTCGATTCGCCTGCCGGACGTCGGCAGCTCCGGCACCCACCGTGCGGCCAAGGTAATGGCCAGAAAAACGAACGGAACGTGCACCCAGAACACGGCATGCCACCCGAAAGCGCCTACTACGAAGCCGCCCACGAGCGGACCCGCCAGCGTGGCCACCGAGCCCACGATACCCCATACGCCTAGTGCACGACCGCGCCGCGACCTTACAAATATTCGGTTAATCACAGCCATGGATTGCGGCATTTGAATTGACGCACCGAGGCCTTGCAGCGCACGCGCCGCGATGAGAAGCTCCACGTTCGGAGCCAGCGCACAGCAAACGGCACCGACACCAAACAGCCCCACTCCCAGCTGGAACATACGCTTCTGCCCGTAGATATCTCCCAGCCGGCCGGTGTACAACAGTGGCACCACCACAGCAAGCAGATACACAGCCGATACCCACATCACCTGGTTGACCCCGGCATCGAAGTACCGCTGGATGCCGGGCAGCGCAACCGCAATCATCGACTGATCAAGCAAGGATACGAAGAAGCCAAGGGACAGCGCTGCCATGGCGCGCCAGGCGTTACTCTCCGCTGGGAGCACGGTGGGTTGATTCATGCAGCGAAGTCTAGCCACCGCTTCGGACACGGGCCTAGACTGGTCCGCATGGGAATGATTGACATTAAGAAACCGCAGGACGTCTCCACCGCCACCACCGTAACCTTGGGGCTCATCGGCGGGTGGGTTACCGCTAAGGAAACAGGAATCCGCCCACTGGGTGGCGTGATCCTCGCTGCCGCCGGAGTGTGGGCCGGCCGCAGCTGGTGGGCCAAGACTACTCCCGCCACCACCGCGGGCTTGGCCGCCTTGTACACGGGCGCGTTTGGCCTCTCCCACCCGCTGGCCAAGAAGATCGGGGCATGGCCGGCCGTCCTTACCGTGACCGCAGCATCCGCCGGCGCTGCCTACGCGCTTTCCGACGCCAAGTAGATCCACATAAATAGAACGCCCAGCGTGTGCCGAATAATAGGGGCGGCACTCGTGGGCGTTCTATCTGTCTCTCTCACAGTGTGATCCGCACCCAGCAGATGCAATCACTAAGTTGATTCTAACCTAACGCTTCCCTTCTGTAAAGCCTTGTGGAAATATTTTTTTAATGCCGGGTTTTCGCAGCATAGACACCGTTTAGTAGACGCCAATTTACACAGCCCGCCCGGCATCCCAACTGTTTAACGGATGAAATTTTGCGACACGCTACCCCCACTCTTCAGCACCCAGCAAAGACATACACCCAACTCGCCAGAGTCGCACACCTGACCTAAAGTGAAGCTTGACACCCCCACCGCGACACTGACTCCCTGCAAATACACGCAGAGTATGGCCATTTTCACCACGTGCCACTAGTCTGAAAATAGAACAGCATTTCGACTATGTCACCCGGGGGATTCATGAGCACGACCACTCGCCCACCAACTTCTCAGCACTTAAAGTTTTTCGCCCACACCAACCCTTCCAATCCACTTGCCCAAGCCCGCGCTGCAGTCCGACGCGCCGACTACGATTGCTGGCGCCAAGCACAGCCAGATCTGGATGCCGATATTGACACGGTGGCGCTTAGCCTCGTGAACGCATGGGGCCTCAAGGAGGCTTACATCAAATCTGGACTGCGAGCACTCAATCGGCTCGATAGCCTGCCTAAACTTAAGCGGCTCCAGGAAACCCACTACCTCCTCGATATGGCCGGACTCATCGCTATAGACGGGCCGATGCAAGCCTTAGCGGGGCCCGACGTGGAAACACTCGCGCTTATCGACGACTTGTTGGTGAACTACTTCACCGCCGACCAGCCGCATCAAGTCTTCCCCACCGTGGACAAGATTCGGCGTCGCATGCGTGACATCTGCCGCTCTCTGGACGACACTATTGCCTATCGGGATACGAGACCGAAAGACAGCTATGCCTTCTCCAGCAACGGAACGAAGGCCTGGATTGAGCTTGGCGTCGATGAAGACACCGGCATCAAGCTCGACGCCTTCATCCGGAAGACCGCATCTACGCACGGAATCTCCATCACGGATGCCATAAAGAAGCTTCTCTCCGGAGAAATCACACCGCCTGCCACGGTCATCCTCCACACCTATCGCGCTACGGACGTGGAAGGAGCACCCACCTTCATCGAGAATCATGGGTGGCGTTCCGCCCCGATGCCGCATACCCGCATCCGCGACCTTTTCGACGATGTAGAGCCTGCACAAGGCTATGTCTGTCCGGAAGTCATGCGCAAAATAGTCGAAGGCAGGGACGGCACCTGCCGCGTCGGCGGCTGTAATAAGCCCGCCTACCACTCGCAAATGGACCACCGGCACAACTATTCCGAGGGAGGCGCCACCCACCCCTCCAACTTGGGTTCGCTGTGCCAGGGCCACCACAACATGAAGACAGACGGTCGCCTGCACTATCTCCTCGACCCCTATACCGGGGACATCGTCTGGCTTTTCGACGACGGTACGTGGACCATCACCAAGCCTGAAGGGCCCCTAGCCCCGAAGATGCAACGGTGGGCGCAGACCGTAGGCCAGCACATTACCAACCGCCGCACGTTTGTCCGCGAACAAGCACAGAAGCTCAAAGAAGAAATCGACGAATACAACGCCAAGCAAAAAGCAAAGGCCAAAGAAAAAGAAAGTAAAGAAGCGGAGGCGAAGGGCGATGACCTCCCCGACGACATCCCCTTCTAAACGGCGGCGTCGAAATAAACGACGCCACCTCCCTTCCCACAACGCGAAAGTCCTCCACAGCTCCAAAGAACCGGGAGGACAGTCGTGGGGTCAGTGCCCTTGGGGCTGGCTACTTGCGGCCTGCCTCGTAGGCTGCGCCCACCTTGTACAGGCGATCGTCCTTAAAGGCAGGTGCCATGATCTGCAAGCCGGTCGGAAGGTTGGAGTCCGATGCCAGTCCGGACGGTACCGACATGCCACACAGGCCTGCGAGGTTGAGCGGCAGCGTGCACAAGTCAAAGTTGTACATCGCCATCGGGTCCTCAACCTTCTCGCCCAACTTAAAGGCCGTAGTAGGAGTCGTTGGGGAGACCAAGACGTCGGCCTGCTCAAAGGCGCGCTCGAAATCTTGAGCAATGAGGGTACGCACGCGCTGGGCCTGCAGGTAGTACGCGTCGTAGTAGCCGACGGACAATGCGTAGGTACCGAGCATGATGCGGCGCTTGACCTCGGGGCCAAAGCCAGCCGCACGCGAAAGGGACATGACCTCTTCCGCCGAGTGGGAGCCATCGTCGCCGACGCGCAGGCCGTAGCGCATGCCGTCGAAGCGAGCCAGGTTGGAGGACACCTCACACGGCATGATGAGGTAGTACGCGGCGAGGGCGTCGTCGAAGTGCGGGCAATCAACCTCAACGGTCTCGGCGCCCTGAGACTTCAGCTGCTCAACGGCCTCGTGATAAGCCTCCATAACGCCCGGCTGCCAGCCGTCACGCTCAAACTGCTTGATGAGACCGACCTTGACGCCGGTCAGGTCGCCCTTGGCGCCTTCCTTCGCGGCGGCTACGACCGGGGCAACCGGCTTATCCACCGAGGTTGCATCGAAGGAATCGTGGCCCGCGATGATCTCGTGGAGCAGCGCCGTGTCGAGGACAGTGCGGGCAGTCGGGCCCGCTTGGTCCAGGGAGCTAGCGGCAGCGATAAGCCCATAACGGGAGACGGTGCCGTAGGTCGGCTTCACGCCCACGGTGTTGGTCAGCGCGGCCGGCTGGCGAATGGAGCCGCCGGTATCCGTACCAATGCCCAGCGGAGCTTGGCCGGAGGCCAGCGCCGCGGCAGTGCCGCCGCCCGAGCCGCCCGGGGTGCGCTCGGTGTCGTAAGGGTTGTGCGCCGGGCCGAAGGCAGAGTTCTCGTTGGAGGAACCCATGGCGAACTCGTCGAGGTTCGTCTTGCCCAGAATCGGGATGCCGGCCTCGCGGAGCTTGGAAACGAGGGTGGCATCGTAAGGCGAGACCCAGCCTTCGAGCATCTTGGAGGCGGCGGTCGTCGGGGCGTCGGTAGTAACCAGCAGGTCCTTCAGAGCCAGCGGGACGCCCGCCAAGGCGGACGCGGGCTCCTCGCCAGCGTCGAGAGCCTTATCGACGGCGTCGGCAGCCGCCAGCGCTTCCTCGGCACCTACATGCAAGAAGGCGTTGAGCTCATCATTGGTTTCACCAATGCGATCCAGGAACGCCTGGGTTACCTCGCGGGAGGTCAGCTCACGGGAGTGAATCTTCTCCGCAAGCTCGGCGGCGGTCAGGGACGTCAAGCCCTCAGCGGGCGCGATAAACTGTGCCATTTTTACTCGTCTCCTCCACCCAGAATCTGCGGAACCATGAAGCGCTCGTCTTCGGATGCAGGCGCCTGGTCCAAAGCCTGCTCGGCGGTGAGGGTACGCACGATGACGTCCTCACGCATCGGCGCGTTAACGGAGTGCGGGTGCGACATCGGCTCCACACCTTCCGCTTCGACCTTGCCGACTGCGGATACGGAATCCACAATCTCATCAATCTGAGTAGCGAACTGCTGCAGTTCTTCCTCACTCAGGGCCAATCGCGACAGCTTTGCCAAGTGCGCGACCTCGTCACGCGAAATATCAGACACGCGAACTCCATCCTTTTATTCACTGAGACGGTTAATGCTCTCCCATGGTACTTCACGCCTTCCAGCGCGCCACCACCGCTCCTATCTATCTGACTATTGAATAGTATTCCGCGGGTTATGTACCATAGATCACGTTAAATCAACCGCTTAACGCCAGTTACACAGAAAGATCATCATGTCCTACCTTGTACGCGTCCAGCTCCCCGATAGCCCCGGTAGCTTGGGTTATTTGGCGCACGCACTGGGAGACATTGAGGCGAATATCCAGTCGGTAGACATCGTGGAGAACTTCCCCGACGGTACCGTCATGGATGACATTGTGGTGGACCTCCCGCAATCCACAATGGCCGATGAAATTATTACAGCTGCACAGGGCGTCGACGGTGTGGAAATTGATTCCATTCGCCCGTTTAGCGGCCGTGTCGATCGCCGCGGTCAGATTCATTTGCTCGCACGCGTTGCGGCGCGCACCAGCGTGAAAGCCGCTATGCAAGAGGTCTGTGCCGCCATTCCCAAGGCTCTGACCTCGAACTGGGCCATCATCACCACGAATATCTCCCCCATCAAGCGCATCGCAGCGTCGGATGCAGCGCCTGCCGACGACGGCACGAACCCCACCGAGCTCGGCATCACCGAGGCCCGCATCCTCAACAAAGACCGCGATACGTGGATTCCGGAATCATGGACACTCCTGGACTCCTCACTGGCCGCTGCACCGCTGGTGGGCACCAACTACGTGGTGGTCATGGGCCGCGTGGGCGGACCGGACTACTTGGCCTCCGAGGTTCAGCACCTCGGAGACCTCGGCGCTATCCTCGGCAAATTCCTCACTTAAGAAGTTGGTGCAGCCCGGCGGCTACGTCGGGCACCACGTGGGTGACCTGGTCACTGATAGCCGCGTCCGGGAAACTGAAGGACTCGGTGGCGATGGCGTGCATCGACAGATCGTTGAAACTATCGCCAAAAGTGTAGAGCTCGGAGCCTTCAATACCGAGATGACCAATGAGCCGCGTCAAGCCCTCGCCCTTGTTATGGCCCGGCGGCATGATGTCGTAGAACCCCATGTTAAAGGAGGACTCGACGTCGAAGTTTGCGCTGACCCACGCGTCGACCTCGTGGCGCAAGGCCTCGTCATCCGGAATCCACAACGACAGTAGGACGGTGTCACCCACACTATCCAGATCGGTCGGCCGAGCATTCGGAACCATGGAGGATTCTCGGTTTGCGAGGCCGTTCCATACCAAGGCATCAGAACCAGTCAAGGTTGTGGCGTAGATATTGATCCCTTGACGTCCGGAAAACCGTTGGACAATCTCCCCGACTACGTCACTGGGGAGATGCTCCTCCTGAATGATCGAATAGTTCCCAGTAGTAATGACGGTGCCGTTGTAAAGCACGTGGTAGTCCAGTTCCACGCCGAATTCCTCCAGGGTGCCGCGGGCACTGGAAATCGATTTGCCCGTGGCGGATACTGCGAGGTTGCCGGCTGCTCGCCACGCGGCGATGGCGTCGCGGCACGCGGGCGTGATCTCTTCATCGACGTATACCGTGCCGTCCATATCTAGCGCCGCAATTTTCATGCTTCTCCCTCCTCCAGCAGGCGCTCAAAGCCCGCTTCATCCAGAATTCGAAGACCGAGGTCGCGGGCCTTCTGTTCCTTCGATCCCGCGTTGTCACCAACCACCACATAGCTGGTCTTCTTGGACACCGAACCCGATGCCTTACCACCACGCGAAATGATGGCCTCCTTCGCGGAATCACGCGTGAAGTTCTCCAACGTGCCGGTGACCACTACGGTAAGACCCTCGAGGGTTTGCTCGGGTTTATCCGAAACTTCGTCCGCCATGCTCACGCCCGCGGCAGTCCAGCGCTGCACAATGTTGTCGTGCCAGTCCACCTCGAACCACGCTTTGAAGGACTCGGCGATGATCCCGCCAACTCCGTCTGTATCTGCCAGTTCTTCCACCGACGCGCTCCGCAGTGCGTCCATCGACCCAAAGCGCGTGGCAAGGGCTCGGGCGGCAATCGGCCCCACGTGCCGGATGGACAGGGCCACCAGCACTCGCCAAAACTCAGTCTGCCGGGCGGTCTTGAGGTTCTCCAGAAGCTTCTTGCCTGAGGCATTCAGGGCGCCCTTTTGCGTGGTATACAGCGAAGACTTGAGCAGTGCCTCTTCGTCCAAGTCAAAGAGGTCTGCCTCGTCCTTCAGCACACCGGAAGAGATGAGGTCAGCTGCAGCCTTCTCTCCCAGCGCCCCAATATCGAGCGCCTTGCGGGAGGCAAGATATTCCAGACGAGCTGCAAGCTGCGCCGGACAGCTACGCGTGTTGGGACAGCGCCAGTCCTGATTGCCCTCCTTCTGCGGGGCTAGCTTCGTACCACAGGCGGGGCAATTTTCCGGGAAGACCCATTCCGTTTCGCTGCCGTCGCGCTTATCCAACACAGGGCCTAGGACCTCCGGGATAATCTCGCCGGCCTTGCGGATGATGATGGTATCCCCAATGAGGACGTTCTTGTTCTTGACCTCGAATTGGTTATGCAGGGTGGCCATGGAGACCGTCGAGCCAGAGACAAAGACCGGCTCCATAATCGCAAACGGTGTCACACGTCCGGTACGTCCGACACCGACCTCGATATTGAGCAGCTTGGTCGTCACTTCCTCCGGCGGGTACTTGTACGCGATAGCCCACCGCGGCGCACGCGAGGTGGCGCCGAGGGCACGCTGGCTGGCTAGGTCATCGACTTTGATGACGAGTCCATCCATCTCGAAGTAGGCATCGTGGCGGTGTTCTGCCCAGTGCTTAACCTGGTCTTGCACCTCCCTAGCGCTGGTCACACGCTTGGTATAGGGCGAGACTGGGAATCCCCACGCTTCAAGAGCACGGTAGGCGTCGTGCTGCGAGGTGGGCTGGAAGCCCTCCCGCGCGCCGATTCCGTGGCAGACCATGTGGAGCCGACGCTTCTTCACGTCTTCGGGGTCCTTCATGCGCAGGCCACCGGCTGCCGCGTTGCGGGGATTAGCAAAGGTGGGCTTGCCGTCTTCTCGGCGCGCAGAGTTAATCTCCTCAAACTCGTCCGGGCGCATGTAGACCTCGCCGCGCACCTCCACCAAGGACGGGACGGGGTACTCCTCCGTACCCGTCAGCTCTTGGGGGATGTCCGGGATGACACGAGCGTTCGCGGTGATGTCTTCACCCATGCGCCCGTCGCCACGCGTGGCTGCCGTAGCGAGCGTGCCATCGCGGTAGACCAAGTCGATAGACAGGCCATCGATCTTCAGCTCGGTGAGATAGGACTCTGCTGGAGTGCGGTCCAGCCAATCCTGCAGCTCATCAGCACTAAAGACGTTGTCCAAGCTGTACAGGCGCTCCAAGTGCTCAATGTCGACGGCGCCCTCCGGCGCGGCGCCCACCTGCTGGGTAGGCGAACTTGGCGTCTGCAGTTCAGGGTGCTCGGCCTCGAGGGCCAACAGGCGCTGGAAGAGCGCATCAAAGTCGGCATCTGGAATCGCGGGCTCACCGTTGTAGTACAGCTCGCGGTGCTTGCGCACCTCTTGCGCAAGCTCGGACCATTCGCGTTGGATATCTACTGCATCACTCACGAGTCACTAGTGTAGCCGGGCTGCCGGACATGCCTGTGACCTGCAGTTGGTCATTCTGCACGTGTTCGTCCGTCATTCTGCAGGACTCCCATAGTGCGTGTCCGAGCCGGGCGCTAGAGTGTTGTCCATGAACTTCGACGCCACCCGCATGCTCTCCTTCGACCTCGAAACCACCTCCGTTAAGCCCAAAGAAGCCCGCATCGTCACCTCCGCTCTCGTGCGCATTGACGGGCGCGAAGTGGACAAGCGGGAAATGCTCGCTGACCCGGGCGTGGAAATCCCGGAGGAGGCCGCGAAGATTCACGGCATCACTACTGAGAAGGCCCGCGCGGAGGGGCGCCCGCACGAGGAGGTTCTCAAAGAGACGGTCGATGCCATCTACCAGGCCTGGGAGGATGGACTCACTCTCATCGTGTACAACGCCGCCTACGATCTCTCCGTACTGCGCGCCCTGACCGGGGATTTCACGGTCAATGGTCCGGTGTATGACCCGTTTGTCATTGACCGCGTCAAAGACAAGTGGCGCAAAGGAAAGCGCACTCTAGAGGACGTGTCCTCTCACTACGGCGTGGAGCTGAGTAACGCGCATGAGGCTACTGCCGACGCCCTCGCGGCCGCCCGTGTCGCCTGGAAGCAAGTGCGTCAGCACTTCCCTGAGCTGTCCCAGATGGATACCAACGAGCTCATGGAGTACCAGGCAGTCGAGTGGTACAAGGACCGCGAGTCCTTCAAGAGGTACCTGGAAGGACGCGGTCGGGATGCCTCAAATGTCTCCACCGCGTGGCCAATGATTCTCTTAATTCCAGGACCCCCTTTTCCCGTTAACCCTTGCCAGTTTTCTAGAGTTCTGGAATTCTAGAAAACATGGAAACGACAGTCGAAGCACGCCTCGCCGAGCTTGAAGCGCGCGTCGCCGCACTTGAGGGACGCGCCAGCGCCGAGCACACCGACCCCGCTTCACGCACCTCCACCCAAGCAACCACCGAGGATTCGATTTACTGGCTCGTTGACGCCCTCGCGCCCAACGAGCAGCTTCCCGACGGCTCCGTCATCTTCGGCGGCAATATCAACGTCGGCAAGCGCGCCTATGCCTATCAATGGCAGCGCCCAACCACCTTCGTCACCGATGAGGAATGGACGGAGAATCTTGAGCGCCTATCCGCGCTCGCCCATCCCGTTCGCGGCGAAATCCTCCGCCGCCTGCTCGCCGCACCTGCGACGGCAGCCGAGCTTGTCGAAGAAAACATCGTCTCCTCCACCGGCACCGCCTATCACCACTTAAGCGCACTGACCCACGCCGGCTGGACCACCAAGTCCGGTGGCGAATATGCCATCCGCCCTCCCCGCGTTATCCCCCTTCTCACCATCATCACTGCAAGCGAGGACCACTAATGCAGAACCGTGTCGCATCCAAGATTGCCCTAGCTATCATCACCATCATTGTTGTTGCCGCCGTCCTCCTTGTTGTAGGGCCACAAAGAATTGCTTTGGCACAAGACAAAACTGGCGACGAAGCCCTAGCAACCCAGCTGGAAAAGCACTCCGAATCCGGTTTCCACAATCTCACCGCCTTCACGCTTCACGACGGCCAAGCCACCTTCGCGGGACTGGGCAGCGACGAGCACACAGAGATCGAAATCGGCTCCGTGACCAAGATGTTCACCGGCGAACTGGCCCACCAGCTCGTCGACGAAGGAAAGTTGAAACCTGATACCACTGTGGGCGAAGTCCTCGATGTCGGCGATGCTCCCGTCGCTGACGTCACCGTGAGGGAACTGCTTAACCACACCTCTGGTCTACCGCGACTGGCGAGCGCGAGCCTCCTCAGCAGTCTCGCCTCGGGTGTCACCGGTTCGAACCCCTATGAAGGCGAGACCGTAGAGGACATCATGGCTGCCGCCACGAAGGCCGAGCTGAAGAACCGCGGCGAAGAGTCCTATTCGAACCTTGGCTATGGGCTCTTGGGCCACATGCTCGAGACCGCCGCTGGACAGCCTTATGAGCAGATGCTCAAAGAACGCATCTTTAAGCCAGCCGGCATGACGGAAACCTACCTCATGACGCCAGGCTCAGTGCCTGACGACGCCCCACGCGGCCTCACCCCCACCGGCCGCCACGCCGAGCCTTGGGAGATGGACGGCTCCGCTCCCGCGGGAGCCATCCGCTCCACGGCAAGTGACATGGCCAAGTTCGCCGAGTGGTTCATGGATAACGGCGATACCGACTACGGATGGCAGCCGCCCAGCGAGGACAATGCTGGCTTCTGGCACAACGGCGGCACCTATGGCTATTCCACCATGCTCATCGTCGATCCAGAGACCAAACGCGCCGCCTTCGCCAACAACGATTCCTTCACCGGCACCGAAGACCTAGCCCAAGCACTATTCGACGAGCTCGCACCCTAAGGAGAAATCGTGTTCCTCACTATCAGCATGATCGTTATCATCGCCTCCCTCCTGTGGTCCGCATGGAAGGCATTTACCACCCCAGGAAAGACGGTCTACCGCGCTATTTCTGTAGCGATAACTGCCCTCGTCCTAGTCCTTATCGGATATACCCTACCCTGGAATACAGACCTCCATTTCGCCTGGTGGTATGGCCTCGTCGCCGCATGCGCTCTGTATGCCGGCGCAGTAGCTTGGCGGGCTATGGACTCGAAGCCCGCAAACACAATCTAAGTCCTCCCGCAAACTGACGTTATGACTGCTCCCTCTCACCGCACGGTCCACATCCATAACGTCGCCCCCACCGTAATTGCCACCCTTCAGAAGCGCGTTGGCGGCGCGAACCGTCGTCGAACCCCGAGGTGTCCCCGCTGCAAACGGGAATCGAGTCAAGGCTGCGAATGAGGTAGATAAGTTTGTTCGAGCCTTCCCAGTTCAAGATGATGAGGTCATCGAGTTTTGTCCCGTTCGGGTCATTGCGTGGGGCCTGAAAACGGATCTCGCGAACTACGCCAGGCTCGTGCACAACTTGAATCTCGAGCTGGCGACGCTGCTTTCGCAACTTTGCCGGAATCTCTGCTATCTCGGCTACTTCCACTGACTCTTGAGCAGCGCAGACAGCTGCACCGCTATCCGGAACTTGACTAGTTCAGTGATCGCTGTATAGTTCAGCGCATGCTGACTATTGCTTCTCGCCTCGACGTGATGAACCGCCTGGGTCGTGCACTGGCCGACCCCACTCGATCCCGGATCATCTTGACTCTGCTCGACCACCCCGCTTACCCGGCGGAACTGTCCCGAGATCTGGACCTGACACGCTCGAACGTGTCCAACCACCTGGCATGCTTGCGCGATTGTGGAATTGTCGTCTCCGAGCCCGAGGGGCGTCGGACACGATACGAGATCGCCGATCCGCACCTGGCGCAGGCGCTGACCACATTGGTCGATGCCACCTTGGCAGTAGACGAAGACGCCCCGTGCATCGATCCCGCCTGCTCGCTTCCCGGGTGCTACGCAGCTGGGGAGGACGCATGATCCTCACCTCGGTCTTGCAGGCGATCGGCCTGTTCGCAGCTACCAACATCGACGACATCATCGTGCTCTCCCTCTTCTTCGCGCGAGGGGCAGGCCAGCGCGGCACTACCGCCCGCATTCTGGCCGGCCAGTACCTCGGATTCGCGGGCATCCTCGGTGCCGCGGTTCTAGTGACCATGGGCGCCGGAGCATTCCTGCCCTCGACAGCCATCCCGTACTTCGGTCTCATCCCTCTGTGCCTCGGCCTCTGGGCCGCATGGGAGGCTTGGCGCGGAGACGATGACGACGATGACGACGAGGCCAAGGTTGCCGGCAAGAAGGTCGGTGTTTGGACAGTCGCAGGCGTCACGTTTGCCAACGGTGGCGACAACATTGGCGTCTACACCCCTGTATTCCTCAGCGTGGAACCTCTCGCAGTAGTCGCCTACTGTGTTATCTTCCTCGCGCTCGTTGCGGTCCTGGTGGCCCTGGCAAAGTTCGTCGCCACCCGCCCCCCGATCGCGGAAGTGCTCGAACGCTGGGAGGGCATCCTCTTTCCCATCGTTCTCATCGGCCTCGGCATCGTGATCCTCGTCAGCGGTGGAGCCTTCGGGCTATGACGTAGCGGTAGCGTTCCAAACGGCCCTGACTGGGCGCACCCCCTCGGTTCAGACCCCGACAACTACCCGCAGCCAGTCCTGCGTGATCGCAGCAACAAGACCACCATGGAGCGTTACAAGACCCCGGCCACCCAGCGAACGAAGCCACCACCGGCTGGTCCTCAACAACGAGGACGAAACCCGTGGCCTAGAGGTCGTGGACGAGTGCCGTAATTGGGCCTAAAACGGCGTTGAGACCAAGAAAAAATGACCCCTCCAACGAAGGGAGTGGGTCATTTTTCGTTCGCGGCCAATTTTTTGGCTGGCAGGAGGTTTCGTAGAAAGATTGAAGTGGTTTCGTGAAAGCCCCCAAACGCGCCGCCTTCGCCAACAACGGTTCCCTCACCGGCACCGAAGACCTAGCCCAAGCACTATTCGACGGGCTCGCGCCCTAAGGAGAAACCGTGGTCCTCACCATCAGCATGATCGTTATCATTGCTTCCCTTTTAGGGTCCGCATGGAAAGCAATCGTTGTCCCCAAAAGACGAGCTCACGCGTTATTTCCGTCCTGATGAATACCCTCACTGTCGCCGTTATCGGACTTGCCATGCTCTGGAATTCAGGCCTCCACTTCTTCTGGTCGTACGGCCTCGTCGCCGCATGTGTTCTGTACGCCGGCGCAGTAGCTTGGCGGGCTGCAGAATCGAAGCTCAAAAGCGCAATCTAAAACCTTCCGTAGACTGGCGCTATGGCTGCTCCCGCTCACCGCACCATCCATATCCCCAACGTCGACCCCTCCGTCATTGACACCCTCCAGAAGCGCGCTGATGCTGCTGGCATTTCTTTGGAAAACTACCTGCGCGATCTCCTGACAACCACAGCTTCACACCCAGATTTCCCGCAGCGTCCCAGTGTTCAGGAAAAGATTACGGAGCTCACCCATCGTGCCCCTATAGCTATTAACGGCGATTTCGACGTCGTCGGCGCCATTCGGACGGTGCGGGACGCCTAAATCGACCTGGGCGCCGAAAAAGTCTCCCAAATCTCCCCATTTCAAAAAGTCTCCCAAATCTCCCAATCCATTTATGATGGAGACCATGACCCCACACGAGAATCCCTTTCGCCCCACCTTCGGCGTTCCACCGCTCTTTTGGGTTGGCCGCACGGCAGTGCTCGACACCTTTCGGGCTGCACTAGATTCACAACCAGGCAGCCCTGGCCGCTCGCTCATTATTAGCGGCGCTCGCGGTATTGGCAAGACGGTGCTCCTCAACGAACTCGAAGATATCGCCTCGAGCCGCGGGTGGATTACGTTGCGCGCCTCGGGCCGCAGCTCCATGGTGGAAGAACTGGTCGATACCACCATCCCGCGCATCATGGACAAGCTTGCCCCAGCGGACAAGCACAAGGTCAACCGCGTCGGCGTTGGCGGCCTGGCAACCATTGGCATTCAGCACAACACGGAAGAGGCCTATAAACCCACGCTCAACACTCGCCTGCGCGAGCTTTTAGCGCTACTCAAAGGCACAGGCGTGCTGCTCACCATCGACGAGGTACAGGACGCGGACGCAGACGACCTCACCTCCTTGGCCGTGACCTACCAGGACCTCGTGCGCGATGAACTCGACGTTGCCATCGTGGCCGCTGGTCTGCCGCAGGGCGTTAACCGCCTGCTGGACTTGCCTGGCGTGACCTTTCTACGCCGCGCCCAGAAGTTCGTTCTGGGCCCGCTCTCTCCTGCTAACGCCACCGTGGCTTTCACGGAAACAGCCGCCCATTCCGGGCTCGAATTCACTGATGATGCAGTGGCCGCTGCCGTTCGCCTTTCCCGCGGCTACCCCTACCTCGTGCAGCTCGTCGGTTCGTTGGCCTGGGGCCGGGCGCAGCGTGGAAGTGGAAGCAGCGTCGAGGAACACGACGTCACGGCAGTATCAGCCGAGGCCATCTCGGTTCTCGGCGCCCAAGTCCACCAGCCTGCGACCCTTTCGCTCCCGCCGGCGCAGCGTCTCTTCCTCGAAGCGATGAGCGCGGTCATGGAAGATGGCACGGCGGAAATCAAGGACATCGCCGCGCACCAAGATCGGACGGTGCGCTCCCTCTCTGCCACACGCCAGCGGCTTATCGACGCCGACCTCATCGAACCCACCGCCCATGGCCAGCTCCAGTTCGTCATCCCCTACATGGAGGCCTTCTTCACCACGACGGACAGCCTGGGGCGCGTGGACTAGAGATTGCCGGCGTCGCGGGCGAGGATATCGGCGGTCTCGGATACCGAGCGCAGAGTGCTAGCGGAAGCCGTGACTGGGTACACGTCAAATTTATCGACGAGCAGCTCGCGTGGCATGCCGATGCGGTCAAGGTGGCGGGCCAGTGCGATAGCCTCCGCGCGGGCATCGCGACCGGGGAACCCCAGCCCAATGCGGTGCCCGGCGCTGAGGTGCTCCCCCAAGCCGTCGAGATTGCGCGGGGTGTCCAGGCCCCGGAAGTCCGTGAGGAAAGTCGTTGCCGCGGGCGCGAGCGCCCACAGCGGCGGGGCGTGGAGGTAGTCCGCCTCGAAGGACTGCAGCAGATCGAGCGCGACCTCGTTGGGGACGGCGGGAATGGTGTCGAAGTCGGTGGTGCCGGGAAGGCGGCCCGCCGTGACGTCGCCAAGCAGCGGCTCGTCGAGCTGGACGACGACCTCCCCGTGGAAGCGGCTAGCGACGTCCTCGGCGTGGGCGTGCAGGCCCTGGCGGAGGGACTCGGCGAGCTCGGTGAAGGCTCCGCGGTCGGTGAGGACGCGGTGGCCGTCGGAAAGCTCAATGCTCGCCGCGAGCGACCACGGGCCAAGTGCCTGTACCTTCACGCGGGTCACGTTCTCACCCCAGACCTCCTGAACCTCGTCGAGGTCGCGCTCCAGCCGGTCCCACGCGCGGCGGGTCAGCAGTTGCGGGCGCGCCGTCATCCGCCACGCGCGCGGCCCGCGGTCGATGGAGATGGCCTCCAGCATGCTGGCCGTGCGGCCCACCGCATCCGAGCCCAAGCCGCGCTCGGGAAGCTGCGGGAGGGCGGGAAGCGCGGTCTCCCCCAGGATGATGTCCGCTGCCTCCGCCATGGACGTGCCGGGCATGGGGCCAAGGGCGAATCCGGTCATCTACTTCGTCCCGCAGATGGTGCCGGAACCCAGCACGATATCGCCCAGCTCGTCCGGGCTCGGCAGGTAGAGCACGGCAGCCTGGCCACGCGCCACGCCGGAGAGAGGCTCGTTAAGCTCCAGCGCCATGCGGTCGCCCTCGCGGTCCACGTGGGCGCGGCAGGGAACGACAGAGCCGTGGGCGCGCACCTGCACCTCGCAGTCAAAGTCGCCGTCCATGGCCGGGTGGAGGTATTTGAGTCGGTCGGCCTCAATGCTGGTCACGGCCAAATCAGCGCGCGATCCCACGGTGACGGTGCCGGTGGCGGCGTCGATGTCGGTGACGTAGCGCGGGGAGCCGTCGGCAGTCGGCGTCTTGATGTCGAGCCCCTTGCGCTGGCCGATGGTGTAGTTCCACGCGCCATCATGCTCCTTGAGCTCGTTGCCCGCAGTGTCCACGATCATGCCCGGGCGCAGACCGATGGAGCGGCCCAGGAAGGCCTGGGTATTGCCGTCCGGGATGAAGCAAATGTCATAAGAATCCGGCTTGGAGGCGGTGGAAAAGCCGTGGCGCTTGGCCTCCTCGCGGATCTGTGGCTTCGGGGTATCCCCGATGGGGAAGAAGCAGTGGTCCAGCTCCTCCTTGGTGATGACACCCAGCACGTAGGACTGGTCCTTGTTCTCATCCAGGGAGCGGCGCATGTAGCCGTCGGCGTCGATAGTGGCATAGTGGCCCGTTGCCACCGCATCAAATCCCAGCGCCATGCCCTTGCGCAGTAGGGCTGCGAACTTAATCTTCTCATTGCAGCGCAGGCACGGATTGGGGGTCTCACCGCGGGCGTAGGAGTCCACGAAGTCACCGATGACGGCTTCCTTGAACTCCTCGGAGAAGTCCCACACATAGAAGGGAATGCCCAGCTTGTCGCAGATGCGGCGGGCGTCGGCGGAATCCTCCAGCGAGCAGCAGCCCCGAGCCTTCTCCCGGGTCTGCTGGGCGTCCTTGTGCAGGGCCAGGTGCACGCCAATGACGTCGTGGCCCGCCTCCACCGCGCGCGCCGCGGCGACGGAGGAATCGACGCCGCCGGACATGGCTACCAGTACTCGCATGCTCTCCCCTTCTTCTTTCATTGACGTCCACCAAGACTAGTCGCGGTGTACCTCCTACCCCAACACGCCATCGCTCTGAGGTATTCCCTAAGCTAATCAGCATTATGGGCAGGAAACGCAGTACTGAACACTCCATCGCGGGCACCTACGAAATCTCCACCGGCGAGCTCGTCGTCGTGCC
Organism: Corynebacterium axilliensis; assembly: GCF_046097495.1. Classification (NCBI taxonomy): domain Bacteria; kingdom Bacillati; phylum Actinomycetota; class Actinomycetes; order Mycobacteriales; family Corynebacteriaceae; genus Corynebacterium; species Corynebacterium axilliensis. The sequence continues at coordinate 370,552 of NZ_CP175768.1, read as the reverse complement.
GGATCCCTTCCGCGACGGCGCCTTCATCCTCAACATCAACGGCGTGCCGTCCTCGCACCTCATCCCTGACGAGCCGCGGGCCCTGGAGTTTGAGTACATGCGCTGGATTGCCGCCGCCGTGGAGAATCTTGCTTCCGGCAAGCGCCTGCTGCATTTGGGCGGCGGGGGCTGTTCCCTGCCCCGCTACTTCGCCGACCTGTGGCCGGATTCCCACAACACGGTGGTCGAACTCGATGCCAAGCTAGCGGAGCTCATCCGTGACCTGGCCGCCATCCCCTCAGCGCCCCGCGTGAAAATCCGCGCCGGCGAGGCCCGCGCTGTCACCGAAGGATTTCCGCCGAACCGCTTCGACGTCATCATCCGGGACGTCTTCGCCGGTGCGAAGACCCCAGAGCCGCTGACCACCCAGGAGTTCTTCCAGCACGCCCACGCCACGCTCAGCCCGGGCGGGCTCTACGTGGCCAATTGTGGCGACCACTCCGACCTGCAGGGCGCAAAGGCGGAGCTCGCCGGAATGGCGGAGGTATTTGCGCATGTTGCCGTTATTGCCGATCCTCCCATGCTTAAAGGCCGGCGCTACGGCAACATCATCCTCATCGGCTCGGATACCGAGCTTCCCACAGACGGCTCCCCCGCAGCCGCCACGATATCCAAGCCCCTCTTGTCCGGGGCCGTGCCCGCGCACTACCGCGACGAGGCGTGGACGCGCCACTTCTTCAGCGGCGCGAGCCCGCGTCGCGATACGCCTGCTCTTTAAAGCAGGCTGTTGAGCAGGTCCGCCACCTGCTTGGAGTCGAACGCCGGCACCTCGACGCCCGCGCCGTGTCCGGCGGTGCGCGCCACGTCGGCGGCGGTGTCCACGTCCTGCTGGTCAATGTTGTTGGAGTCGAAGTCCTGGACGTGCTCCGCGTTATCGAGGAACAGGGCCAAGTCGCCGGTGGTGGCGTCGTGGTTGGCCAGCTTGTCCAGGTCGCCGGTGCTAATAGCGCCGGTCTTGAGCAGCTTCTCCGCCTGCTCGATAAGCTCGGTCGGGTCGATGGAGATGCCCGCGTCCTGCGCAGCCTGGGCCACGGCCGGGATCGCCATCGCGCCGGCGGCCACGGCAAGGATGCCCGCGATGAGAACGCCGGCGTCATCGCCCAGGTCAATGCCCGGCACCACCAAGTCGTCGACGATGCCGCCGAAGTTGATGTAGTTGCCGTTGGAGAACTCCTTCAGCTGCGACTGGCTGCCGTTGAACAGGTTCATGTCCACGACGGTTTCGATACCGGCCACGCGGCCGGAGCCGGAGCGCTGCCAGAAGGCAATCTTGTCCCAGCCACCGACGGGTTCCGGAGCGGTGTCCTGGTAGGCGGCCAGCCACAGCGGGTACTCAGAGAAGCGCGTGGTGTTGCCCATCTGGCCCATCCAGAAGAACTTGTAGGTGTAGAGCATAGGCGTGCGGCCGGTCAGCGACTTGACCTCGGTCATGAAGGTGTCGATCCAGTCGGCGAGCTGATCGGCGCTCAAACCTTCGGTGACCTCAATGTCCAGCACCGGCGGCAGGGTCTGAGACGGCACCAGGGCGATCTGGGAGGCGAAGCTCGCTGCCTGCTGCTTGGCGTCGCTGGCCGGGCGGGCGTAGTGGTACGCGCCCACCTCGAGGCCGGCTGCCGACGCCGCGTTGGCGTCCCCCACAAACTTCGGGTTCACGAAGGAGGTTCCCTCGGTGGCCTTGACGAAGGCGAAGGACTGGCCATCCGACTTCACAGCATCCCAGTCGATGCCGCGCAAGGACATGTGGTTGTTGCCGGAAACATCCACGCCCTGTGGCGCGGTGGACGGGATGGCAACGGCGGTGGATACGGACAACGCAAGGGCCGTTACGGCAGTAACGGCGGCGGTAACAAGGCGACGTGCATGGCTCATGCGCGCAACACTACCGAATTCGCCCCAATAATCACAGACGCAACACGCGCAACATTCAACTCTTTCGTCACAGTAGTTGCGGGTCCAGCACTACACGCAGTGCTTGACGACGCCCCACCACTACTCTTTCGAGTTCACCCCCGACGACGCGTGGTCACTCATTTCGCTTGACGAGTTGCAAGAGATGCGCAAGCGCAAGATCGGGTTCCCGCAGAGGAACCATGTGCTCACCCTTGGGTGAGGCAATAGTTTCGTACGCTCTCGCTGGTCTCCGTGAAGCGGGACGTGGGTCTGGAGAAAGGCGAGCCTAGAAGTACTGGTTCATGTAGTCGCGAGAACCCAGGCCGATCGCGTCAAAGCACTCTGCCTCCTTGGCTTCTTCTTCGAAGTACTCGAGTTCCTCACCCTCGGTGCCCCCAGCTCGCGCTTCCTCGAGTTCCTCAAGGGCATCGGCCAGCGCGTACGGTTGCCATACGCTAAGCCCCAGTTTCTCGAAAGCGTAAGACTCTGGAGCTTGATCATCGTCAATCCGAGACCCGTGGTTAAGCCTCTTCAACAGCTCGGCGCACTCGATGGCGTTCATGTGGGAGAGGTTATGGCCTTCCCATTCCACCGTGACACCGTCTTTCTCAGGGTTGGTCGCGAACTCAATAAATTCAACACCGTTGTCACCGATGTGAACTTGAATATTTGCCTGGGAGTAGTACAAGGGGCTTTCACTCGGGTGATTCTCCGGCTCCCCGAGAACCGCTACCACCTGCTCAGCACTGTCACCGAAGCGAATAGTACCTTCGCCTAACGGTAATGCGAACTGAGCACCTTCATGCGAGAACAACGTTATTGAAGATGCCATCAGTACCTCCACGACCTACCGACCAAGCTCCTCGAGCCTGTACCAATCGGAGTGCCTAGAATAAGCCGAGTTGGATAAAGGCGCAACGAAGAGTTTTCCTCAAAACAACCGCTAATGTCGATTTGGGGTAGTTGGTACCGCGAGTCCGCGTAGTTGGTACCGGTGTTCCGTGTATCCGGTACTGCATTGGGTTTTTCTTTCATAGTTGATGTTGGCGACACCACAATCCGCTGGTGTTGCGTCAACTTCTACTTGGAAGGAGCTGGTCCTTGTGGCCAACTTCAAGCAGATCATTGCGATGTGCCTTGATGGTGCTAGCTAGGCGCAGATCACACACGCATTGGGGTGTTCACGACGGGAAGTATCCCGGGCAAAGAATGTCATCTCTGATGAGGGTTGACTTCAGAGATTTTCCGTCAGCTCCCGCTGGGGTGGTTTGATGATCGATTCAGTGATGGCCGGAGTAAGAGGTCTTTGTCCTATGACCTGCTGTATCTCGGCGGGGCATGTCGGTGTCAACGTCTAGGGGTATTGAGCAGAGTGATATTTAGCCCGCTGAGTTCGGCTTGGTCGATGTGGATTTGGTCAGGAAACCAGGATGAGGCCGCCGATTCAGCTAAGGAAACGGACGGGGCCTATCGGTGCCAAATGGTGCCAAATGGTGCTACCCTAGTGTTATTGCCACCTGTTACGACAGGATCGGAAGAAGACCCTGGGACCCCAGCCGGACGACTGGACCCGGGGTCTTCGCCTGCCTCTAGAGGGAATCCGGGGTGGGACGGTTGAGGACCACTTTCTCGTGCAGCTTCTCCCAGTACTGCTCTTCCCCTAGGTGGACGGAGTTCAGTGCTCCCAGAACGGCATCTGGAATCCAGAGCAGGGGATCATCGCCACCGCGTACGTGTCGCAGTCGGATGCCAGCACTTTGTCCCTGGCCCTGCAGGGCAACTATATGGGCGACGTCTCGCCTGTTTTGTGCTTCTTGCCGGCTTTCCAAAGTGACGTTGTGGACGTGCATCTCGGAGAGCTCGAAGTACATCTGCTCCAAGCATTTCCTGCGGTGCCTCTCCGTCTTCTTGCTCACTTCACTCTGGTGGGTGATGATCGCTTGCATGGAGTCGATCTCAGAAAGGGTGTCCACGATTTTTCGGCGTCGGCTATGACGTTCGTCGGTCCAGTGAAGTTTGACCTGGCCAGGAAGTCGTAGTGGACGCAGCTCCTCGCGTATTTTTTCCAAGTCTTGAGTGTCGATGATGGCTGCACACACCATGTACTCCTGCCGGTCTGGGGGTCTAAGGGCGGAGGACTCATCGATGTAGGCGACTAGCTGTGATTCCACCCTGAAATTGTAGCCCGTCCGGGCCGACGCACCCCTCGGCTCGGTACCAAATACTCGGGTTAAGGGTCAAAAAGTGTGTCCGGAATCGCGGATTTTCACGGATTGACCTGTAGGTTTCCGGAAAGTATATGCTCCGGAAGCATATATCTAGCTGTGATGTCCAGGGACGTTGTTGAGTCGGTCGAAGGGTACGCCGCCAATCGCAGAGTGGTGTCGGTGGTGGTTGTAGAAGTGGAGCCAGCCGGGCAGCGCCAGGCGTCGTTCGGCCTCTGAACCGTAAAACCTGGCATAGGCCCAGCCGTCCCCGAGCGTGCGGTGGAATCGCTCGATCTTCCCGTTCGTCTGCGGCCGGTAGGGGCGTGTCCGCTTGTGTCGGATGCCGAGCCGAGCGCAGAAGTCCCTCCATGCGTGGGATTCTGTATGCCGACCCGTTGTCGGATAGGACTCGCTCGACGGTCACGCCTCGTTCGGCGAACCAGGCCACGGCGCGTTCGAGAACTCCCACCGCTGTGCTCGCCTGCTCATCCGACCAGATTTCTGCGTATGCGACGCGGGAGTGGTCGTCGATGACTGTGTGAACGAACGCCGTCCCGGTGCGCGGCTTGTGATCTTTTCCTCGTGGTAATCCCGGAGTCGCGAGCTTGTTCCGTGCGCCTTGCTGCCGACCTACGTAACGATGTCCACCGCCGTCGGGGATGTTGCCGAACTTCGTGACATCGACATGAATCAACGATCCCGGATGAGGATGCTCATATCGCCGCAATGGCTCGCCAGTGACACGATCGATATGCGAGAGGCGGTTCACGCGGCAACGGACGAGGACCGCGTGAACAGTCGACGTCGAGAGACCAAGTCGCGCAGCGATCTGGGCTGGCCCCAGTCGAAGCCGCCAGCGCAGGTTGATGATCTTCTTCTTGACATGCTCGGGCGTCCTGCCTGGGATCCGGTGCGGCTTGCTGGAGCGATCCTGCATCCCAAACTCACCCTCTTCCCGGTAGCGGCCTGCCCATTTCCGGGCAGTGATCGGGGAGACCATGAACATCTTGGGGTCGTTTGCGGGAGGGGGCGGAATCCTACGCTAAGGCTTTGGCCAGCGATATTCTCCGGTGAGATTGATGTGTTCCCATCCGAGCGGCGAAACATGGGCCAAGAGATCGGGCGATAGCAGCTTTCCATCGCGTTTCTGGTTTGCAACGACCTCGCCGAGCTTCATGGTGTTCCAGAAGATGATGATGGCGGCGAGCAGATTCATGCCGGCGATGCGGTAATGCTGGCCTTCGGCGGAACGGTCGCGGATTTCACCGCGGCGGTGGAAGCTGATTGCCCGCTTCAGCGCATGATGAGCTTCGCCTTTGTTGAGCCCGATCTGGGCACGCCGTTGGAGTTCGGCATCCAGAATCCAGTCGATCATGAACAGGGTGCGCTCGACGCGACCGACTTCCCGCAGGGCTGTCGCGAGCTCGTTCTGCCGCGGATAGGAGGCGAGTTTCCGCAGAATCTGGCTTGGCGCGACGGTCCCGGCAGCAATGGTGGCGGCGATGCGCAGGATGTCGGGCCAATTGCGCTCGATCATGGCTTGGTTGACCTTTCCGCCGATCAACGCTCGCAGGTGCGCCGGGGCGGCCGACGGATTGAACGCGTAGAGCCGTTTGGATGGCAGGTCGCGGATGCGCGGAGCGAACCGGTAGCCGAGAATGGCACATGCGGCAAAGACGTGATCGGTGAAGCCGCCCGTGTCGGTGAACTGCTCGCGGATATGGCGTCCAGCATCGTTCATCAGCAGGCCATCGAGGATGTAAGGCGCTTCGCTTGCCGTTGCAGGAATCACCTGGGTTGCGAACGGCGCATATTGGTCGGAGACGTGGCTATAGGCTTTCAGGCCCGGGGTATTGCCATATTTCGCGTTGACCAGGTTCATGGCCTCACCTTGCTCTGTAGCGACGAAGAACTGTCCGTCGCTCGAAGCCGACGTGCCCATGCCCCAGAACCGGGCCATGGGTAACGCTGCCTGTGCCTCGACCACCATGGCCAGCGCCCGGTCATAGGCTTCGCCCTCGACATGCCACCGTCCAATGCGGATCAATTCCCAGAAGGTGTGGGTGTTTGTCGCATCCGCCATTTTGCGCAAGCCGAGGTTGATCCCTTCCGCCAAGATAACGTTCATTAGCCCGATCCGGTCAGCGCAGGGTGCTCCTGTGCGCAGATGGGTGAACGCTTCGGTGAAGCCGGTCGCCGCATCCACCTCCAGCAGGAGATCGGTGATGCGCGTGGGCGGGATCTGCTTGTAGAGATCGAGCACCAGATCTTCGGCGCCTGTCGGCGCGGCGGCTTCGAGTTTCTCGATATGCAGAACGCCGTTTTCAATCGACCCGCCCGGGATCGTGCCTGCGCGAGCGGCACGGCCAAGCTCGCGCAACCGCATGTCGAGGCGAGCTTGCCGGTCTGCCAGCCATTCCTCCGGCCGCAATGGCACAGCGAGACGACCGCCTTCCGCGATGGCTTGTGCCGGAACGAGTGCGTGTTTCAGATCGCCATAGCGCCGGGACCTAGTAAGCCAGACATCTCCGGAGCGGAACGCATCGCGCAGATGGAACAGCACCGCGATCTCCCATAGGCGAGCGTCGCCAGCCCTCTGGGCCCGAAGGTGGCGATGCCATTTCGAGCTGGGCCGCAAGAAGCTGGTCATCGCGGCATCGTTCAAACCGGTACGAAGGGCCGTCACCGCTTCCAGAAGCGGCAGTGCAACGGGCGCAGCTCGCAGATCGAGCAGGCGCAACATGCGTGGAGCGTATCGGCGGAAGCGGTGATAACCGTCGAGCACATGATTGAGCGGATCGTCGGCCATGGTGGCGGTCAGCCTGGTTGCCATTGCAACAAGGGTTTTAAGCCGTCCCACCCTGACCCACTCGCGATGACATCGCCCAGCGGCTGGCCATCATCCTGTGCATCGACCAGGGCGCCCCCGATCTCGGCGAAGGATTTCAGGGTGTCACGCACCACCCCCGCTTCGTCTGCGACCTTTGCATGGCAAATACGCTCCGAAGCACGGTAGAGACGGCCGACGATCCGGTCGTGGGTTTCGACCACTGCGTCGGCCAACATCGCCTGCCATTCCGAGACGCAAACAGCCAAGATCGCAAGCCGCCTGTCCTCCGGGAGATCGCGCATGCCGTCGGCATAATACCGTTCACCCTGCCTGCGCAGACGAGTCACCCGATGGGCAGGAACGCCGGCAAGCAGATCCTCGGGGAGATCGACGCGTTGCAGATATTCGAGCCGGTCGAGCAGCCGGTTGGCCGACGAAGAGTTCGAGCCAGGCTCGAACTGGCGCAGCCACACAAAACGGGTCACCCGATCATCAGCCGTCTCCTCGAGCAATGCCAGCAACTGTTCTCGGATCGACATAGGCAGCCGACTGGCGATCCTCGTCTCGATGCGTCGCTCGGCATCGACGAGAGCCGCGGCACAAAGCCGCTCGATCGTGGATGTCGCGGGAAGGACAGTGCGGGTGCGTCGGCACTCGGCTACGAAGCGACGGGCGATATCCTCGTTCGACACCGCCATCTCGGCTTCTCGGAACAACCATTCCTTCAGCTCGCTCGCACCACGTCCGGAGAAGGTGCGGAAGCCGTAGAGCCCCCGTAACTCGGCAAGATGCTCGTGCCGTGTTTCCTCGCGGGCAGCATAGTCTACGAGATCGTCGGCACCCAGGCCAAGCTGCGCTCCGATAAATTCGATGACCTCTGCAGGGATCAGTTCGCCTGGAGCCAGCACCCGGCCGGGATAGCGCAGGACACACAATTGCAGGGCGAAGCCGAACCTGTTGTGAGCGCGCCGACGCAGCCTGATATGCCCAAAGTCTTCATCACTCAGCGTATAGTGCTTGAGCAAATCCGTCTGTGAAGTCGGCAAGCGCAACAGCGCGTCTTTCTGCCGATCGGTTAGAGTGACGCGACGCGGCATACATGTTCCTTTTTCAAAATCTGATAGCGTTCAAGACGCTTTGTTTATGAAGCTGGTTGAGATACATTTCCAGAGGTCAATGCAATCGTGGCCGAAGCGCCGCCTCAAACCAACGTTTGTGATACATGCTGATCGGATATGCCCGCGTCTCCAAAGCCGATGGCTCGCAGTCTCTCGACCTGCAGCACGACGCCTTGCGCGCCGCAGGTGTCGAACGGGACAATATCTATGATGATCTTGCTTCCGGCGGTCGTGATGATCGCCCTGGCTTGACTGCCTGCCTCAAGTCATTGCGTGACGGCGATGTGCTGGTGGTCTGGAAGCTCGATCGCCTCGGACGATCGCTTGCCCATCTGGTCAACACGGTGAAGGAGCTGTCAGACCGCAAGATCGGCCTGCGGGTTCTGACTGGAAAGGGCGCTCAGAGGCACTGTTGCAAAGTTAGCGATGAGGCAGCCTTTTGTCTTATTCAAAGGCCTTACATTTCAAAAACTCTGCTTACCAGGCGCATTTCGCCCAGGGGATCACCATAATAAAATGCTGAGGCCTGGCCTTTGCGTAGTGCACGCATCACCTCAATACCTTTGATGGTGGCGTAAGCCGTCTTCATGGATTTAAATCCCAGCGTGGCGCCGATTATCCGTTTCAGTTTGCCATGATCGCATTCAATCACGTTGTTCCGGTACTTAATCTGTCGGTGTTCAACGTCAGACGGGCACCGGCCTTCGCGTTTGAGCAGAGCAAGCGCGCGACCATAGGCGGGCGCTTTATCCGTGTTGATGAATCGCGGGATCTGCCACTTCTTCACGTTGTTGAGGATTTTACCCAGAAACCGGTATGCAGCTTTGCTGTTACGACGGGAGGAGAGATAAAAATCGACAGTGCGGCCCCGGCTGTCGACGGCCCGGTACAGATACGCCCAGCGGCCATTGACCTTCACGTAGGTTTCATCCATGTGCCACGGGCAAAGATCGGAAGGGTTACGCCAGTACCAGCGCAGCCGTTTTTCCATTTCAGGCGCATAACGCTGAACCCAGCGGTAAATCGTGGAGTGATCGACATTCACTCCGCGTTCAGCCAGCATCTCCTGCAGCTCACGGTAACTGATGCCGTATTTGCAGTACCAGCGTACGGCCCACAGAATGATGTCACGCTGAAAATGCCGGCCTTTGAATGGGTTCATGTGCAGCTCCATCAGCAAAAGGGGATGATAAGTTTATCACCACCGACTATTTGCAACAGTGCCAACCCATGTTATATTGCACAAGATAAAAATATATCATCATGAACAATAAAACTGTCTGCTTACATAAACAGTAATACAAGGGGTGTTATGAGCCATACTCAACGGGAAACGTCTTGCTCGAGGCCGCGATTAAATTCCAACCTGGATGCTGATTTATATGGGTATAGATGGGCTCGCGATAATGTCGGGCAATCAGGTGCGACAATCTATCGATTGTATGGGAAGCCCAATGCGCCAGAGTTGTTTCTGAAACATGGCAAAGGTAGCGTTGCCAATGATGTTACAGATGAGATGGTCAGACTAAACTGGCTGACGGCATTTATGCCTCTTCCGACCATCAAGCATTTTATCCGTACTCCTGATGATGCATGGTTACTCACCACTGCGATCCCCGGGAAAACAGCATTCCAGGTATTAGAAGAATATCCTGATTCAGGTGAAAATATTGTTGATGCGCTGGCAGTGTTCCTGCGCCGGTTGCATTCGATTCCTGTTTGTAATTGTCCTTTTAACAGCGATCGCGTATTTCGTCTCGCTCAGGCGCAATCACGAATGAATAACGGTTTGGTTGATGCTAGTGATTTTGATGACGAGCGTAATGGCTGGCCTGTTGAACAAGTCTGGAAAGAAATGCATAAGCTTTTGCCATTCTCACCGGATTCAGTCGTCACTCATGGTGATTTCTCACTTGATAACCTTATTTTTGACGAGGGGAAATTAATAGGTTGTATTGATGTTGGACGAGTCGGAATCGCAGACCGATACCAGGATCTTGCCATCCTATGGAACTGCCTCGGTGAGTTTTCTCCTTCATTACAGAAACGGCTTTTTCAAAAATATGGTATTGATAATCCTGATATGAATAAATTGCAGTTTCATTTGATGCTCGATGAGTTTTTCTGATAGTTAGTCTTTGTAGAGACACAAACCTGAAATTCCGGACACCGCGCTTCAGGACATCTCCCTGGACGCCGATATCTGGCAGTATCCGGACGGGGCACTGTTGCAAATAGTCGGTGGTGATAAACTTATCATCCCCTTTTGCTGATGGAGCTGCACATGAACCCATTCAAAGGCCGGCATTTTCAGCGTGACATCATTCTGTGGGCCGTACGCTGGTACTGCAAATACGGCATCAGTTACCGTGAGCTGCAGGAGATGCTGGCTGAACGCGGAGTGAATGTCGATCACTCCACGATTTACCGCTGGGTTCAGCGTTATGCGCCTGAAATGGAAAAACGGCTGCGCTGGTACTGGCGTAACCCTTCCGATCTTTGCCCGTGGCACATGGATGAAACCTACGTGAAGGTCAATGGCCGCTGGGCGTATCTGTACCGGGCCGTCGACAGCCGGGGCCGCACTGTCGATTTTTATCTCTCCTCCCGTCGTAACAGCAAAGCTGCATACCGGTTTCTGGGTAAAATCCTCAACAACGTGAAGAAGTGGCAGATCCCGCGATTCATCAACACGGATAAAGCGCCCGCCTATGGTCGCGCGCTTGCTCTGCTCAAACGCGAAGGCCGGTGCCCGTCTGACGTTGAACACCGACAGATTAAGTACCGGAACAACGTGATTGAATGCGATCATGGCAAACTGAAACGGATAATCGGCGCCACGCTGGGATTTAAATCCATGAAGACGGCTTACGCCACCATCAAAGGTATTGAGGTGATGCGTGCACTACGCAAAGGCCAGGCCTCAGCATTTTATTATGGTGATCCCCTGGGCGAAATGCGCCTGGTAAGCAGAGTTTTTGAAATGTAAGGCCTTTGAATAAGACAAAAGGCTGCCTCATCGCTAACTTTGCAACAGTGCCCGCTCAGATCGACACCACGACTGCGTCCGGTCGCATGGTGTTCGGAATCTTCGCCACCTTGGCCGAGTTCGAGCGGGATCTGATCCGAGAGCGCACCATGGCGGGTCTCGCCTCCGCGAGAGCGCGCGGTCGCAAGGGCGGACGAAAATTCGCGCTCACCAAAGCTCAGGTGCGTCTCGCGCAAGCCGCCATGGCCCAGCGCGATACTTCAGTTTCCGATCTCTGCAAGGAACTCGGCATCGAGCGCGTCACTCTCTACCGATATGTCGGTCCCAAAGGCGAGCTCAGAGACCATGGAAAGCATGTTCTCGGACTTACGTAGCAACTCGTTTCTTTTCGCAGGTTGAGCCACCTCCGCGCTTCATCAGAAAACTGAAGGAACCTCCATTGAATCGAACTAATATTTTTTTGGTGAATCGCATTCTGACTGGTTGCCTGTCAGAGGCGGAGAATCTGGTGATTTTGTTTTTCGACGTGGTGACGGGCATGCCTTCGCGAAAATCGCACCTGCTTCCCGCCGCGGTGAGCTCGCTGGAGAGCGTGACCGCCTCATTTGGCTCAAAGGTCGAGGTGTGGCTTGCCCCGAGGTGATCAACTGGCAGGAGGAACAGGAGGGTGCATGCTTGGTGATAACGGCAATTCCGGGAGTACCGGCGGCTGATCTGTCTGGAGCGGATTTGCTCAAAGCGTGGCCGTCAATGGGGCAGCAACTTGGCGCTGTTCACAGCCTATCGGTTGATCAATGTCCGTTTGAGCGCAGGCTGTCGCGAATGTTCGGACGCGCCGTTGATGTGGTGTCCCGCAATGCCGTCAATCCCGACTTCTTACCGGACGAGGACAAGAGTACGCCGCAGCTCGATCTTTTGGCTCGTGTCGAACGAGAGCTACCGGTGCGGCTCGACCAAGAGCGCACCGATATGGTTGTTTGCCATGGTGATCCCTGCATGCCGAACTTCATGGTGGACCCTAAAACTCTTCAATGCACGGGTCTGATCGACCTTGGGCGGCTCGGAACAGCAGATCGCTATGCCGATTTGGCACTCATGATTGCTAACGCCGAAGAGAACTGGGCAGCGCCAGATGAAGCAGAGCGCGCCTTCGCTGTCCTATTCAATGTATTGGGGATCGAAGCCCCCGACCGCGAACGCCTTGCCTTCTATCTGCGATTGGACCCTCTGACTTGGGGTTGATGTTCATGCCGCCTGTTTTTCCTGCTCATTGGCACGTTTCGCAACCTGTTCTCATTGCGGACACCTTTTCCAGCCTCGTTTGGAAAGTTTCATTGCCAGACGGGACTCCTGCAATCGTCAAGGGATTGAAACCTATAGAAGACATTGCTGATGAACTGCGCGGGGCCGACTATCTGGTATGGCGCAATGGGAGGGGAGCAGTCCGGTTGCTCGGTCGTGAGAACAATCTGATGTTGCTCGAATATGCCGGGGAGCGAATGCTCTCTCACATCGTTGCCGAGCACGGCGACTACCAGGCGACCGAAATTGCAGCGGAACTAATGGCGAAGCTGTATGCCGCATCTGAGGAACCCCTGCCTTCTGCCCTTCTCCCGATCCGGGATCGCTTTGCAGCTTTGTTTCAGCGGGCGCGCGATGATCAAAACGCAGGTTGTCAAACTGACTACGTCCACGCGGCGATTATAGCCGATCAAATGATGAGCAATGCCTCGGAACTGCGTGGGCTACATGGCGATCTGCATCATGAAAACATCATGTTCTCCAGTCGCGGCTGGCTGGTGATAGATCCCGTCGGTCTGGTCGGTGAAGTGGGCTTTGGCGCCGCCAATATGTTCTACGATCCGGCTGACAGAGACGACCTTTGTCTCGATCCTAGACGCATTGCACAGATGGCGGACGCATTCTCTCGTGCGCTGGACGTCGATCCGCGTCGCCTGCTCGACCAGGCGTACGCTTATGGGTGCCTTTCCGCAGCTTGGAACGCGGATGGAGAAGAGGAGCAACGCGATCTAGCTATCGCGGCCGCGATCAAGCAGGTGCGACAGACGTCATACTAGATATCAAGCGACTTCTCCTATCCCCTGGGAACACATCAATCTTACCGGAGAATATCGTTGGCCAAAGCCTTAGCGTAGGATTTCGCCCTCTCCCGCAAACGACCCCATCTTTGCGGCGATCGTGGCCGGATAGCCGTCTTCGACAATCAGCCGAGCTAACCGGAGACGGGCACGAGGAGTGAGAAGAGCGTTCGGATGGGTCATCAATTGGCCTCCGCCGCGGTCTTCGTAAGCGCGCGTCTGGTGAGAAGCATGATGACGAGAGCGATCGCTGTCAGCACCGAAGCGACCCAAACCGGCGCGAGCAGCCCCAGCCCGGTCGCGAGCCCGAGCGCACCAAGCACGGGCCCCGCTGCAGCTCCGATATTCAATGCTGCGGTTGCGTACGAACCGCCCATCGTTGGCGCACCCGATGCTGCATACAGCACACGCGTGATCAGAGTACTGCCGACGCCGAACGACAGGAATCCCTGAACGAGGACGAGGACGATAAGCGCAACGGGATGAGATGCGACCACTGCCAACACGATCCAGCCTGTCAGCAATAGCGGTCCGCCGACTGCGAGCACGAGGCCAGGTCGTTGATCTGATAGTCGTCCTGCGATCGTGACGCCAAGGAACGATCCGATGCCGAACATCACCAGCGCGACGGACACCCACGCTTCGGCCAAGCCCGCGGTCTCGGTCACGATGGGTGCCAGGAAGGTGAATGCCGCAAAGGTCCCTCCGTTGATCAGCGCTCCGAGTGCCATGGCCAGGATGAGCCGCGGCGTCGCCAACTGGCTGAGCTCGACACGGAGCCTTGGTGAGGTCGCGCTAGTCTCGCTCCGACCAACATTGTTCGTGACGCCACGAATGACTCCAACGGCCGCGGGAATACAGAGGATGGCGATCGCCCAGAACGTCGTTCGCCAGCCCAGCGCTGTGCCGAGCAGTGCCCCGGCGGGGACGCCCACGACGGTTGCGATCGTCGTGCCGGAGAGCAGGATCGACAGTGCACGCCCCTTCTGGTTCGCTGGCACGAGGGTAGTGGCCGTGCTCAGTGCTACGGCGAGGAATCCTGCGTTTGCGAGAGCGCTGAGCACCCGGGTGATGAGCAGGAGAGAGAACACTGGTGTCATCGCTCCGATGACGTGGCTTCCCGCGAACACGAGAAGGCAAACGATCAATGTGAGCCGCGGTGGCCAACGGCGAGCGAATGCCGCCATCACTGGCGCGCCGACGACCGTACCGACTGCGAATGCGGAGGTCAGCAGGCCCGCAGTGCCGACCGAGACGTCAAGTTCGGTCGCGATCGCGGGGAGCAATCCCGCGAGCATGAATTCTGAAGTGCCCATGACGAAGACCGCCAGGGCAAGCATGTAAAGGGCAAAAGGCATCGAGTACTCCGAGGTGTGAGATCAAGAAATGGTTCTTCTTGTCACCACGGCCAGCGCCCCGGGTACGCCAGACATACGCCCACACAGATCGTGGGCGTCGTAACTAGTGGTTCAAGGGGCTGGCGGTGTGACCGACAACCCCTGACCTGTCTGATTCGGGACTCGACATGCCCCAAACTCTAACATGCCTTCAATGGCAAGGGCAAGCGGTCTGGACAGATACTTCTTGAATCGGCACGGTGTCATTACGGGCGGGGGCCAGAACAACGTCCCTGGACATCACATCTAGCCCCCGACGGGAAATCCTCGGTGTGGCAGCCGTGATGTGCTATGCGCGGCGTGGTGTGGTGTCGCAATGTCGAAGAACCAACCACGCTGCCACTGCGGCGGTGAAATGAAACGCAACGGCACCACCAGCAAAGGCACCACCAGATGGCGCTGCAAACAATGCGGCGCCTCCAGCGTCAAACGTCGAAACGACATCACCAACGCGGCAGTGTTCACCCAGTTCATCGAGCATTGCACCACCGCAATATCACTCGACGACCTAGCCAAACGAAACGGTGTTAGCCGCGCCACCATGAAGCGGCGCTTCAAGTGGTGCTGGCTCGTTGATGTGCCTGACCCCACCGCCGGCCACCACAAGCGGATCTACGACCAGGTATTTCTCGATGGCACCTACACCGCCGGTGGCTGCCTGATCGTCGCGGCGACCATCGACCACGTGATCGCCTGGCACTGGTGCAAACACGAAACCACCCGCGACTACCAACTGCTGCTTGAACGCATCGAAGCCCCACTCATCGCCGTCATCGACGGCGGCCAAGGCGCATACAGCGCAATCAAAAAGTGCTGGCCGACTACGAAAATTCAACGCTGCCTCGTCCACGCCCAACGCGTGGTCCGCCGCTACACCACCACCAACCCACGCACCGATGCCGGGCGCACCATCTACCGACTTGCGCTGAAACTGACCCGGATCACCACACTGGATGAAGCCGCCGCGTGGGGTGTGCAACTGCACGAGTTTTCAACGATCTACCGGGAATGGATGAACGAGAAAACCATGATCAAAGACCCCAAAACAGGTGCATGGACCCGCGTGTGGACCCACCACAACGTGCGCAAGGCCTACAACAGCCTCAACCATCTTTGGCGGTCCGAGATGCTGTTTGTCTACCTCAACCCGCCAGCAGGAGTCCTTGCGCCCGAGCGGATCAAATCCACCACCAACAGCTTAGAAGGCGGCATCAACGCCCAGCTCAAACTGCTCGCCAGAACCCACCGCGGCAGATCAGGCGAACGACAACGCCGCATGCTGGATTGGTGGCTCTACTTAAAAACGGAACTGCCTGACGATCCAGTACGAATCGCCAGGCAGTCCGACTGGGGCCAGGGCCAACTCGCCAAAGTATCCACCCTGACCCAAACCGAGAACCAAGCCGACCACGAAACAGGACGCCCAGCCCTCTACGACAACGCTATCGACACCGACTACACCCACTCAATCGGCATTCAAAAAGGCCAAATCTAACCCCCGCGACACGCCGAGCCAGACACACATTTTGACCCTTAACCCAAATACTCGGAACACGGCAGTACCGAGTCCCCAGAACACCGGTACCAAAAACGCGCATCTGACAAGCTGTGCAAGGACCTGAGAAAACTTAGAGATACACTACGGCGCCTGACGTCCAATAGCCACCGTAGCACAACACCGAAGCAGTTCGTGACTGCAACATTGTCCGCTACATCAGAGCTTGACCACCGCGTCTGCATTATCGGCAATGTATGCGGAGTGAGTGGCCACGACGACCACGGCACCATTTCGTGCGAACTGACGCAGTTTATTAAGGACGAGGTGCGAGTTCTCCTCATCGAGAGCGCCCGTGGGTTCGTCGGCTAAGACGATATTCGGCTCGGAAAGGATGAGTCTGGCCAATGCAATGCGTTGTTGCTCACCGCCGGATAGCTCACTTACTGTCCGCTTTTCCGATCCACCAAGCCCAACGTCTGCCAATACTGCGGCTAAAGCTTCGCTGGAAACACGCGGAACAGCAATCTTGATATTCTCCTCCACCGTCAGGTCGGAGACCAAACCATAGTCCTGAAACAGATAACCGACATTTGCCCGGCGAAACTTACGGCGTGCACGCGAACTCATCGTCGCGAGGTTATGCCCGTCAAACTCAATGCTCCCTGTGTCCGGGACAATAAGTCCACCCAGCATGTTGAGAAGAGTCGTCTTACCGCTACCCGAGGCACCTGTCAGCGCAGTCAGCTGCCCCGCCGTAAAGTGCGCAGTGAGGTCATGGATAATCGTGCGATATTTAAAAGCACACGATACGTTTCTTACGTTCAGTGTCATTGCGGTCTTTGTGGTCATTGTGGTTGTGTTCCTTCCCGTGCATCCCAGCGCGATGCTGCCCGCAGCGTCAACAGCACGGAGGTTGCCAGCCATACTGCACCGAAACCGACAACCGCAGCGATAGTCACTGGAGTCCATTGATTCTCAAATCCGAGATTCCATGTCGATGGCACGCGCAGTTCAGCTTGGTGGCTGTGCTCGCGGAGCTTGGATAACAGCCAGCCGATCGTTGCCACGAAAAAGGCCAACTCCATGGCAACCACCTGCTTCGATACCCACCAGGGGCTTCGACCACAGATATATGCCACGTGAATCTTTCGCCGATACGCTACTCGAAATGTCATCACGGTGGCACCAACCAAGACTGTCACCAGCAGTGCTGCCACCAGGGTATTTAAGCCCCACAAGACCACGTTCTGCCCAGCCTCACGAACACTAGCCTGCCAGGAGTCCGCGCGCGGTCTGGAAAACGATAGCGCGTTGCCCGCACTTCCCCCGAGAAGTTGAGCTGGGACGTCAGCGGACGACGATAGGAGGACATGTTGGGAAACCTTGGACATCAGATTGTGGTCCCCCAACGGCGCTAAACCAGGCGGGAGGATGACCAGAATCGGGTCATCGACTAGCGGGCGAAGCTCCACATCATAGGTGAAAGCTGTTCCTACACTGCACGGAGCACGCCACTCGATAGCGGGGGCGGATTCTTCGGTGTAGCTAGCCTCAAACTCCAGTGTGTCCTTGATTGTTTCCTTGGAAGTCTGCGACAAATCCTCCGGCGAGCAGACCGTGACGTTTGTGCCGTTCAGCCCGGATACTCCGGCCTGTCGCGCGTATTCCTGGTTCACCAGCAGAACTGGAGCTTCTAATTCAACGGGCCACGTTATCCAAAAAGGGTCTACGAGTAAGAGCTTTCCTGACTTGTCGGCGGCTCGGAATGGTGCCGCAGTTTCAGAACTCGCCCATTGTTCGAAAGCAGTGTTCGTATTCAACGCGAACTCCTGCGGCCCACGATGGTGATCCCAAGCCTCCTGGAGACGGTGGCGCTCATCAAGTTCCGCGGCGAATCCCACCAACGTCGCAACCGCGGTCAAAGCCACGATGAGGGCGATACAACGGACCACGAACAACGAGTAAAGGATTGGCCTCGCATGAATCTTTCCCTTAATGGATTGGGGAATTGAGGAGATGCGAACAAGAAATTGTCCACCGAGATACCCAAAGAGCAAGACGATGAACAAAGTTATGCCGACGAGGCAAAAAATGACCCAAAAGACTCCAGCCATTGCCCAACCGTTATAAGCGTAGAGCAGCCCAGCGACGACTAGCGGGCCACCGAGAAGTGCTCTTAAAAGAACGTTTTTCTGGCGCTGAGCTTCAATGCCTAGCGTTCTCAGGAGGCTTAGCCCCAGCAGGCGGTGGACACCGATCTCCCGAGCGCGTGACAGTGCGTGACCCGCGCCAAGGACTAGGCACAACAGTATGGCCACCACAATCAGCACGGGGATTGTTGATGAGGCAAAGATCTGAACCATCCGATTGTGGAGCGGAACTGCGCCAACATCCTGGGATTCCAGCCACTGCATCAGCGCTTCTTCATCCGCAGCAGAGCCCTTGATAAAGATGATCTGGCGTGGATCAGGGTGTGGAAAGTCTTCGAGCGGATAAACAACGTCGGCTTCTCCGCGCTCAAAACGGGGGCGCTCCAGCCTTTCACTATTCGGCGGAAGTGCAGAAGAATAAACCCGGTACTCGCCACCGGATACAGCCAGAGAGGAATAGCTAATAGCAACCTCAAAACCATTGTCTCGGGCAAAGGTGCCCAAGTCGGAGAAGAAGTCTTCACGTGCTGTAGTGCGATTATCGGATTCGACTTCTACGCCATATCCGCCTAGGTGACCGTCGACCGTCGAGTACAACGTCGCTGCCAGAAACGCCACGACGGCGGCCATAATAACCGTGATATAAACACCCACGGCGACTAAGCTCGTGCTCAACTGGTGCATGCTCTAGCCTAGTGTTGTGATGTCTAGCGACATTTTGGACACGGAGTCCAGGATGTTTTTGGACGGGATGTCTAGTGGCTTTTTGGACGTTTGCGGCGGTGGAATAGCCGGATGGCTATTCCATTGCATAAGCGTAGAAAGGTCGCAGATTTCGATCCCGTTCGTGACGGCAAGACGGTCACACAGTTTTGCAAAGAATTGGGAATCTCGCGGCAGACGTACCACAACATCAAAAGCCGGATAGCGCAGAAGGGTCGGGCAGGCATTGTGCCGGATTCGACTGCCCCGAAGAATCCGATTAAGAAATTCCACGAGGCCGACAAAATCGCAGTCGTCCACGCCAGGCAGGAGTTGATGGAGCAAGGCTTGGATTATGGGCCTTGGTCGATCTACTACTTCTTGTTCGACACTGTAGGTCCAGATTCCACACCGTCGCGTTCTACAATCGCCTCGTGGCTTCATGAGCTGGGATTCGTTGATGCCAACGCCCGCAAACGGCCACGCAGCTCCTATAAGCGCTTCGCCCGCGCTCTCGTCGGTGAACTCTGGCAGATCGATGGACTGGTCTATCGCCTCTTTGACCACGCCCACACACATGTCACGATTTACCAGGTTATCGATGATGCCAGCAGGTTCGATGTCGGAACCACAGCGTTCGCTCTGCCAGAAAACGGTACTGATGCGCGCGCTGTGCTGGCCGCAGCGTTCGCCGCCTACGGCAAGCCCCAAGAAATCCTTTCCGACAATGGCGATGCGTTTGCCACCTATCACCGTGGTTTTCTCTCTGCTACTGAAACTTGGCTCGCCAGCCAAGGCGTTCTTGCTATTGCTGGTTTCGCCCCGACAACCCAGGGAAAAGACGAGCGCTCTCACCGCACGTTGACCCAGTTCCTCGATGCACGCCACCCAGTTAGCCTTGCTGAGGTCAACGCCTATCTGGCTGAATATCGCCAGGTGTACAACGAGCGACGACGGCATCAATCACTGCTGGTCGGCAAAATGCACATCACACCACGCCAGGCTTTCGATACCTTCCCCAAGGCACCGTCGCCTACGCATCCACTCGATCCTGAGCAGGTCTGGGCCCGCGTAGTCGCCTACAACCAGGCTCACAATCCACACGCTGTACCCGAAATGCTAAACGGCCCCGTGGAAGCGGCAACTTCACACGAGGCCAGCACCGATGACATGGCAGCTCAGCAGGGCATACCTTCCACCGATACCCCCACACTAACGGTGCCGACGACAAATTCAACAAACCATTGGGGCATCCCAGACCAGCTCTGCGTGAGCAAAGATGGCGTTGTACGCGTGTGCGGCTTCGGTCTCTACATTGGTCTGAGGTTTAAAAACCGCAGGCTCTACTCCACGGTCACAGCCGATAACGTTGCGGAGTTTTACACGGCCCATGACGGTGAATTCCTCTTCAGCGTGCCGCTGCCAATCACGTTGAGCCACAGGCCACCAGGTGGCCAGATCAACATCAACCTCGTTGAAGGAATGAAACATCGCCAACCACCGCGGATGAACCCGAAACTATCCAAACCCCGGCCGAAACGCAGGCCATAACCATAAACCGCTAGAAGTGTCCAAGAACTCCATGGATTCCGTGTCCAAGAAGACACCGGACTCCATGTCCAAAAACCCTATGGACATAACAGCTCTAGCCTAGTGTGAGCTCGCTAACAAAATGGAACATGCTCGCCAAGAGTACACCACAATTTCGATAACACGCCGGACGGCGAAAAATGCTGTGGATAAATTAGACCGAACGGGCGCGGCGAATGATCTCCGGAAGCTCGGCCAGCACGGCGTCGATGTCCTCCTCCGTCGTGAGGCGACCCAGGGTAAAACGCAGGCTGCCGCGGCCGTGTTCCTCATCAATGCCCATGGCTTCGAGCACGTGGGACATGCGGTTAACACCCGCGTGGCAGGCGGAGCCGGCGGAGGCTTCGATCCCGGCGGCGTCGAGCAGCATGATGAGGCTGTCGCCGTCCGTGCCGGGGAAGGACACGTGCAGGTGGGAGGCCAGGGTGGGCTCGGCGGAGTTAACGATGACGTTGTCGATGCTGGACTCGATGCCTGCCTTGAGCTTGTCGCGCAGAGCGCTCAGACGTGCGCTCTCCTCTTCCATCTCCTCGACAGATTCGCGCAGGGCTGCAGCGAGTGCGCTTGCGCTCGCCACATCGACAGTGCCAGGGCGGATGCCGCGCTCTTGGCCACCGCCGAAGGCTAGTGGCAGCGGCGCTGGGGTACGGCGAGCGAGGAGCAGGCCGATGCCGCGGGGACCGCCGAACTTGTGGGCGCTGGCCGCGAGTGTGGTGGCTCCCAGCTCGTGGAAGTTGATGGGCAGCTTCCCGGCGACCTGCACGGCATCGATGTGCACTGGGGTGTTCTGCGCGGCGGCGCGCTGCGCAATGTCGGCCACCGGCTGGATAGCGCCGGTCTCGTTGTTGGCCCACATGCAGGTGGCCACCGCGGCCGGGGTATCTAGGGCGCTAAGGTCACTGACGTGCCCCGTGGAATCAACTGGGAGCAGGTCCACGCTGGCCCCGTGCTCAGCGTGGAGCTTCTCCACGGTTTCGAGCACGGCGGGGTGCTCGATGGGAGTCGAGATGATGCGCGTCTCCACCTCCGGTGCTGCGCTTTGCGCAGCGCGGTACAGCCCCTGGATGGCAATGTTGTCCGCCTCCGTGCCAGAGGAGGTGAAGATGACCTCGATGGGTTCGCAGCCCAGCAGCTCGGCGACGGTCTCGCGGGCGTCGTCAAGCACAGAGCGCGCCTTGCGCCCCGAGGCGTAGGACGCGCCCGGGTTGAGGGAGCTAGCTGCCGTGGTCCATGCGTCGATGGCGCTTTGGCGCATGGGCTGGGTGGCTGCGTAATCGAGGTAGAGCGGCATTAGTTGCCTGCCTCCTTGCGGTTTTCCAGTTCTTTAGCCAAGGCCGGGGCAATCTCGTGAAGGTCGCCCACCACGCCCAAGTCGGCGATCTGGAAGAAGGGCTCGTCCTGGTCCTGGTTGACCACCACGATGGTCTCCGAGGTCTGCATGCCGGAGGTGTGCTGGATGGCGCCGGAAATGCCGAGGCCGATGTAGAGCTTCGGGGAGACCGTGACACCCGTCTGGCCGATCTGGTGGGCGGGGTCGTAGAAGCCCTCGTCCACGGCGTCACGGGTGGCACCGACGGCGCCCCCGAGGGCGTCAGCCACCGGCTCCACCACGTCGGCGAACTTGTCGCCCACGCCGCGGCCGCCGGCGACGACGACCTTGGCAGAGGTCAGCTCCGGGCGTGCGGTCTTCTCCGCCGGGGTGAAGGAGGTGACGGTGACGTCCTTCGAGGTGGCAGCCGGCAGCTCAAAGGGAGCGGGCGCTGCAGTCACCGGCTGTGGGTCCGCGGTGACGGAACCCGGGCGCAGCGTGTAGACCACGGAACCGGTGGCGGTGGCGGAGGTCTCGTAGGAGCCACCGAAGATGGTGTGGTGCGCGGTGCCGTCGGCGTTGATGCCGTCGACGTTGACCAAAGCACCCGAGCCCAAGCGGGCGGCGAGGCGGCCGGCGATTTCGTTGTTCGTCGGGGTGGAAGCCAGCACGATGGGCGCCGGGTTGTTGGCAGCCAAGGCGTGGAGCGCGTCCACCTCCGGGGTAACGATGCGCTGGTCGTAGTCCGCGGCGGTGGCCTGCACCACCTGGGCCGCGCCCAGGGCGCCCAGCTCGGCGTCGAAGGATGCGGCGGTAGCGGCATCCTTGGCTACGACGACAGCGGAGACGGTGCCGAGTGCGCGGGCGGCGGTGATGAGCTCGCCGGTTACGGGGCTGAGCTGCTCTGCTTCGTGCTCAACTAGGACATAAACGTGAGACATGAACTTTTCTCCTTTAACCCTCGATGAGATTCTTGGCGGCCAGGAAGTCGACGATCTTCGCGGCGGCGACGGCCGGATCTTGTTCGATGATGACTTCACCGGCGGTGCGGGCCGGGCGCTGCGCGGAGGCGGTCACCGTGGTGGTGGACGGCACGCCGTCGATGCCCAGGTCTGCCACGGCGAGCGTGGTCACCTCGGCCTTCTTGGCGGCCATCAGCCCCTTGAAGTTGGGGAAGCGCGGCTTGTCGGCCTTGTCGGTAAAGGACAAGATGGCCGGCAGGTTGGCCTCAAGCTCCCAGTGGCCGTGAGCATCCTCGCGGGTGCCGGTGGCGGTGGCACCCGCCAGGGAGGCGGCCTTGAGCTCGGTCAGGGCGGGCAGCTGGCGGTATTCGGCAAGCAGGCCGGCGACGAGGCCGGTGGAGGCATCGGAGGAGTTGTTGCCCAGGGTGATGACCTGAACCTCACCGAACTTCTCGCCTACCTGGTTGATGGCGGCGTTGAGGACCCAGGCGGTGGCCAGGGCATCGGCGCCGGACAGAGAGTCGTCGACCACGTGGACTGCGTGATCCGCGCCCATGGCCAGGGCCTTGCGCAGGGCTTCGTCGGCAGCCGCCGGGCCCATGGTGAGTGCTACGACCTCGTAGCCGGCGTCGGCGTTGTCGTCGCGCAGACGCAGGGCCTGCTCGACGGAGTACTCATTGACCTCGTCGATGACGTTGTCCACCGAGGTGCGGTCCAAGGTGTGGTCCGCCTCCAGAGTCTTCGTTGACCACGTATCCGGTACGTGCTTAACCAGAGCCACGATAGTTGGCATGTGGGCACTTCCCCTTCCACTATTTTTAAGAACAATTAGGGTGCGTAATTACCTTCGGACGATACTACTCGCGGTCCACACAGAAGGGCGACCCCCTGGCTCCCAATGCGGGTAATCACGAGCGTCTTAGCCGTCGACCCCTTCAATTTGAGCTTCTTGCGCAGCTGGTCAGGGTCCACGTCTTGGCCGCGCACCAGGATTTCCAGCGCCCCGACGTCGTGCGCCGCCATCGCCGTCTTGAGCTTGCGCATCGGCACTTCCTCGATGAATTCAAATCCGGACGTCCCTGCCGGCAGACGCGCGCCGGTGAGGTAGGCAATCCGCGGATCCAGCTGGTGGAGCCCCTCCCGGGCGGCATAGTGGCGCACCAGTCCCGCGCGCACGATGGCGCCGTCCGGGTCGATGACGAAGCGCCCCACAGGCCCGGCCTCCGGCAGTTCGCCCTCAGGCACATCGGAATCGATGACGTCGGTGTGCCCGTGGCGGATGACCACGGCGCGCTTGTCCATCCCGGCGCTGAGATCTGGGGTGTAGAGGCAGGTCTCCTTCACGCCACCGTCCACGCTGACTACACAGGCCAGACCCTCCCACTCCGAGTGGTCGATGCCGGGCGCACATTTAATGGCGAGCGTCGGGTGGGCGGCGATAAGCGCCGGCAACGGCGGCAGCAGCTGGTCCAGCTTGGAGATGCGGTTGCCCCCGGCGCGGCGGGCGGGGTCGGCGATGCAGACCTGTGCGCTCGTCGTCGTAGTGAGCGCGTCGGCGCGGAAGACTGGGTGCTCGATGTTGTGGCGCGCCATGGCCACGCGGGAGGCGTCGAGGTCGCTTCCCACGTACTCCCCCGACTTAAAGGCCTGCCCCTCGGTGCCGATGGAACAGGTGAGATCGTGGACCAACCGCACACCCTGCTCGCGCAGAAAACGCGCGCGGTAGTCCGCCACGGCGGGCGGGGTGGCCTGTTGGGCGGAGTCGTGGTCCATGAGCCAGTCTTCAGGCAGCTTTCCGGAACGGCGGGCGTGGAGCAGTTCGGAGACGGCGCGTCCGTGCTCGCCGAACCTGTCCTTCAGCGTGGCGGCATCCCGCAGCTGTGACTTCTTAGTGAGCTCCAGCGTGGCGGCCGCGGCGGTGATGTCGGCGGCATGGGTGGCGAGGAACTCGACGTCGTCTGGGGTATAGCTCATGATGGAAAAGCAGTTTAGATGCGGTTGACGGGGCTGGTGGTGAAGTACTCGCGGTAGCGCTCGTCATCCATGGGGTCCCCGATGATGGGACGCAGGTCCGAAAAGGACGCGTCCTGCACAACGTCCTGGACGCTGGCGTAGGAGGCTAGGCGCTTGAGCTGCGCCCAGGTGGGGATGGCCAGGCGCACCAGCCCGGCGCGCCACCCATCGAGTACCAGTTGCGGGCGGAACCAGCCGGCGTCGTCAGCTTCCCCGGTGTCGCCGTCGGGGTCTTGGCCGTCCGGGAGCACGCCGATGAAGAAGAAGGTGTCGAACCAGTGGCCCTTGAATTCGCCTGCCCAGCGGGACCACGGTTGGAGCATGTCGGCGTCGAGCCGCATGCCGTTGTGGAAGAGGAACTCGGTGAAGGAAATGGCATGGGTTTCGAGCAATCCCCGCTCGCGGTGGTAGCGGGAGGCGTCGGAGACGATGCCGTCCTCCCGGATGGCCAGGAGCGTACCGGCTTCCTCGAAGAGCTCGCGGGCAGCGGCGAAGACCAGGGCGTGGGCCTTGTACTTGGTCACGCCCATGCGCCGGGCCAGGGAGATGACGGAGCGGCCTGCCCACAGGTCGCCGGAGTGCCACATACGTGGAGGGAAGTCACGCGGATCTACCCCGCCGCCGGGGAAGACCACGTGCCCGGGGTAGTTGCGCATGGTTGGCACCCGCTCTTGGACCCACACCTCCAGCCCGTCGTCGCCATCGCGCAGCAGAAGCACCGTGGCGGCGAGGCGCGCACCATTAAAGCCGGTGGTCTCGCTGGGATCGATGGCGTCGAGACTGTCGTGGATGGGGTTGCTCATTCAGCTTTCCAGGAACGCTCTAGCGGATGCGGCGGGCGAAGTAGCGCTCCCCAATCCGGTCCACCTGGATGGGCTGGTGGAAGGCAGCGGAGAGATTCGCCGACGTGAGCACCGAATTGATGAGGCCTTTGGCCACGACCTTACCCTCATCCAGGAGCATGGCATGCGTAAATCCGTAGGGGATCTCCTCCACGTGGTGGGTAATCATCACGATGGCGGGGGCGTCCGGGTCGAGTGCTAGGTCCCCCAGGTAGCCCACGAGGTCCTCGCGGCCGCCGAGGTCCATGCCGGCAGACGGCTCATCCAAGATGAGCAGCTCCGGGTTGGACATGAGTGCGCGGGCCAGCACGACGCGCTTCTTCTCCCCCTCCGACAGGGTGCCCCACGTGCGGTCTGCCAGGTGGGACGCCCCGACCTGGGCCAGGATCTCCCCGGCGCGGGAGAAGTCCATGTCCTGGTAGTCCTCGCGCCAGCGGCCCAGCACGGCGTAGCCGGCGGAGATCACCAGGTCGTCCACGCGCTCGCTGTCCGGGATGCGGTGCTGCACGGCGGCCGAGGAGATGCCGATGGCCGCGCGCAGGTCGCGCATGTCCGTCTTGCCAATCCGCTCACCCATGATGAAGGCGCGTCCGGCGGAGGGGAACTCCTCGGCGGCGGCCATGCGCACCAGCGAGGTCTTCCCGGCGCCGTTGGGGCCGATGATGACCCAGCGCTCGTCGAGTTCTACCTGCCAGTCAACGGGGCCGACGAGGGTGCGCCCGCCGCGGCGCAGTTCCACTCCGCGGAAGTCAATGAGCCAGTCCTCGTCGGTCTCGCTCTCTGGGGAGGGCACGGGGTTGTTCACAGCAGAAGTCGCGGGGTTCACAGGATCCATGTCTCCTATTGTGGCCGAATTCTTCCTTCCCCGGTGAAAGTGACACAGCTGCATTATTCTATGGGCATGACTCAACGCCTTGGTATAGACGATGTCCGCCCTTGCCTCCACGGAGGCGTCGCCTCCAAAGCTGTGGTCGGTGAGGTTGTCCCGGTAACTGCTCTGGTGTGGCGCGAGGGCCACGATGCCGTTGCCGCCACCCTGTCGGTGTGGAACACCGAATCCCCCTCCACCTCCGCGTACACCATGACGGTGGATCCGGAGGACCAGGACCGCGTCCACGGCGTGTTTACTCCGGCGACTCCCGGCCGTTGGTTTTTCCGGGTCGATGCATGGTCGGATCCCATGTCTACCTGGCGCAACGCGGTGACCAAGAAGATGGAGGCCGGCCAGTCGGTCCACGAGCTCAATAACGATCTCCTCCACGGCGCGGAGCTCTTCGAGGAAGCGGCCATCCAGTCTCCCAGCGAGAAGGCCGAAAAGCTCTTCCAGGCGTCGAAGGAGCTGCGGGACGAGACTGTGGACGTCGATCAGCGCGTGCGCACCGCGCTGGGCGACGATACCTGGGACACCCTCCGCCGCCACCCGCTGCGCCACCTGTTGGTGGAGGGAGATATTCACGAGGTGTTGGTAGAGCGCCGCGAGGCCCTGTTTAGCTCCTGGTACGAGCTCTTCCCGCGCTCCACCGGCGGCTGGGACGCCGAGGGAAACCCGGTGCACGGCACTTTTCAGACCACCGCCGCCGAACTGGAGCGAGTGGCCAGCATGGGGTTTGATACCGTCTACTTCCCGCCCATCCACCCCATTGGTGAGGTGCACCGTAAGGGCAAGAACAACTCCGTGGTTGCGGAGCCGGGCGATGTCGGCTCGCCGTGGGCCATCCAGGACCACTCCACGACGCACCCGGAGCTGGGCACCATGGAGGACTTCAAAGAGCTGGTCGCCCACGCCGAGGAGCTGGGCCTCGAGGTCGCCATCGACTTGGCCCTGCAGGCCTCCCCGGACCACCCGTGGGCGGAGACCAACCCGGAGTTCTTCACCGTGCTGGCGGATGGCACCATTGCCTACGCGGAGAACCCGCCGAAGAAGTACCAGGACATCTACCCACTGAACTTCGACAACGATCCGGACGCCATCTACCAGGAGATCTACCGCATCGTCATGATTTGGGTGGACGCCGGCGTGAGGACCTTCCGCGTGGATAACCCGCACACCAAGCCGGCCAACTTCTGGAACTGGCTGATCTCCAAGGTCCACGTCACCCACCCGGAGGTCATCTTCCTCTCCGAGGCCTTTACCCGCGCCCCGCGCCTGTTCGGCCTGGCCAAGGCGGGCTTTACCCAGTCCTATACCTACTTCACCTGGCAGACCTCGAAGTACGATCTGACCAAGTTTGCGCAGATGCACGTAGACCAGGCGGACATTTGCCGCCCCAACCTCTTTGTCAACACCCCGGATATCCTGCACGAGTCCCTGCAGACCGGCGGGCGCGCCATGTTTGCCATCCGCGCCACCCTGGCCGCCACCCTGTCCCCGCTGTGGGGCGTGTATTCCGGCTTCGAGCTCTACGAGCACCAGGCCGTCAAGCCTGGCAGCGAGGAGTACCTCGATTCGGAGAAGTACCAGCTGCGCCCGCGCGACTTCCAGGCGGCGGTGAAGTCGGGCGATTCCCTGGAGTCCTACCTGCGCCTGCTCAACCTGATCCGCCGGGAGAACCCGGCTCTGCAGCAGCTGCGCTCGCTGCGCTTCCACCACACGGATAACGACGCCATCATGGCCTACTCCAAGGCGGATGCGGCCACGGGCAACGTGGTGCTCGTGGTGGTCAACCTGGACCCACGCAACGCGCAGGAAGCCACGGTGCACCTCGATCTCCCGGCAGTGGGCCGCCACCCGGGCGATACGTTTACCGTGCAGGATGCGATCAGCGGCGCGGCCTACGAGTGGTCGGACCACAACTTTGTGCGCTTGGAGCCGCTGCGCGACGTGGCCCACGTCTTCATCCTCCCGCCGGCCGCCCACGAGCTGCAGGAACGCCTGGCCTGGCGGCGGGTGGAGGACTACCGCGCTTAATTTGGCTTAGGCCCCGCGCGCACGCGCGTGATTAGGTAATTTGGTCGGTATGAACATCCCGGCATCCGACCTTGAACGCCTCAATATTTGCCGCCACCACGCGCCGCACGATTTCTACGGGTGGCACGCAGGCACCGTCCTTACCCGCCGCCCCGGGGCCGAAGCTGTAGAGCTGGTCACCGCAACTGACACCATCACCATGACTCCTGCGGGCAACGACCTGTGGGAGGCACCGCTGGCGGTTGAGGAAGACTACCGCCTGCGGATCACGTACCCGGGCCAGCCTGCTGTCGAGGTCGCCGACGGCTACCACTTCCTGCCCACCTTGGGCACGCTGGACCTGCACCTGATTGGTGAGGGCCGCCACGAGCGCCTCTGGGAGGTGCTGGGCGCCAACCTGAAGTCCTACACCACGGACATGGGTGAGGTCACCGGCACCGCTTTCGCCGTGTGGGCGCCGAACGCCGAAGGTGTGGCCGTGGTAGGAGATTTCTGCGGCTGGAACCCCACGCAGTTCCCCATGCGCGCCCTGGGCTCCACCGGTGTGTGGGAAGTGTTTATCCCCGGCGTGGGTGAGGGCGAGCGCTACAAGTTTGCCGTCCACGGTAAGAATTCCCCGCGCGTGGACAAGGCGGATCCGCTGGCTAAGCGCACCATCGCGCCGCCCGAAACCGCCTCCGTGGTCTCCAGCACCACCTTCGCGTGGAGCGACGCGGAGTGGATGTCCGCGCGCACGGATGACCTGGATGTGCCGATGAGCATCTACGAGCTGCACGTGGGCTCGTGGAAGATCGGCGCCAACTACAACTCCCTGCGCCAGGAGCTCATCCCCTACCTCCAGGAGCACGGCTACACCCATGTGGAGCTTCTCCCGGTAGCGGAGCACCCGTTCGGCGGCTCCTGGGGCTACCAGGTCTCCGGCTACTATGCTCCATCTGCCCGCTGGGGTTCCCCGGACGAGCTGCGCGCGCTTATCGACGAATTGCATAACGCCGGCATCGGCGTCTTCATCGACTGGGTTCCCGCCCACTTCCCCAAAGACGAGTGGGCCCTCGGACGCTTCGACGGCCAGGCCCTCTACGAGCACCCGGACCCGCGCCGCGGCGAGCAGGCTGACTGGGGCACGTACGTCTTCGACTTCGGCCGCAACGAGGTCCGCAACTTCCTCGTAGCCAACGCCCTCTACTGGGCGGAGGAGTTCCACATCGACGGCCTGCGCGTTGATGCCGTAGCCTCCATGCTCTACCTCGACTACTCCCGCGACGAGTGGCTACCCAACATCTACGGTGGACGTGAGAACCTCGAGGCCGTCCAATTCCTGCAGGAAACCAACGCCACGCTCAACCGCACCAACCCGGGCGTGCTGACGATTGCGGAGGAATCCACCTCCTGGCCGGGTGTTACCGCCCCGACCAGCGAGGGTGGCCTGGGCTTCAACTTGAAGTGGAACATGGGCTGGATGAATGACACCCTGGAGTACTTCAAACACGAGCCCATCCACCGCCGCTACCACCATGGCGAACTGACCTTTTCCATGGTTTACGCCTACTCCGAGCGCTACGTGCTGCCGTTTAGCCACGACGAGGTCGTCCACGGCAAGGGCTCACTGTGGAAGCGTATGCCTGGGGACGACTGGAATAAGGCCGCAGGCCTGCGCGCCCTCTACGGCTACATGTTCTCCCACCCAGGCAAGCAGCTCATGTTCATGGGCCAAGAATTCGGCCAGACCACCGAGTGGGCTGAGGGCAACTCCGTGGATTGGTCCAACTTGGAAGGCTGGGGCAGCGAGTGGCACCACGGCATCAAGCGCCTCGTGCGCGACCTCAACGCCGTGTACAAGGATAACCCGGCCCTGTGGTCGCAGGACTTCAGTCAGGACGGCTTCCAGTGGGTCAAGGCGGATGATGCCAACAACAACATGTTGGGCTACGTGCGCTACGGCACCGACGGCTCCGCCTTGTTGGCGGTGTGCAACTTCTCCGGCAGCTCCGTGCCGAACTATGACCTGTGGGTGCCGCGCAACGGTAACTGGGAGCTGGTCATCAACACCGATGACGCCGTGTACCAGGGTGCTGGCAACGACCTTGCCCATCGCGTGCGCTCGGAGGGCAATCACCTGCACCTGCACCTGCCGGCTAACTCGGTGCAGTGGTACTCCTTCCGCGGCTAAGGCTCGCGGCTCAGGCACACAGCAACCGCCCGAACTGAGAGACTATCCTGCTCAGTTCGGGCGGTTGTTGCAGTCTTAGGAATGGGAGTCGATGAAAGCGCGCACGCGGGCATCGATGTCATCACGCAGTGCGTCCATGCGCTCCTCACCCTCTATGCCGCGCAGCGAGGGATCTTCAATGTCCCAGCGTTCGGCCTCACCCTCGTAGTGGGCATCTCCGACGACGATGACGTGGTCGACGTCAGCGGCGAGGGTGGCGTCAATAAGCGTAGGCGTTCCCGACATGTCAGCACCGACCTTGGCCAGCGACGCTTGTGCCTCGGCGTTCACGCCCTGCTCACGGTGCTGCTCAGTGGTCTTCACACCAGCGGAGTGAATTTCCCAGTCCGGAGCATGCTTTTTAGCCAGCGCGGCCGCCATCTGGGATTTGCCGCGGTTGGTATTGCAAAGAAAAAGTACGGAAGTCATGCCTCCGTACTCTAGTTGATAGTTACTTGACCGACTTTTCAATCTCGTAATACACCGGCAGGGACTTCCAGTTGAATGTCACGTTGCTGACGTTCTCCGACCAGCCGCCGACCACATTGGGGTAGAACAGCGGGATGGCGGGCAGGTCCCGCAACAGCAGTTCCTGCGCCTGGTTGTAGATCTTCGCGGCGTCGTCCGGGCTTTATAACACTAAAAAGAATCTAGCATGACACAGCTCACATACGGGCTGGTTTGGTGAGGTCCTTTTCACTCACGGTCCCTCGCGCAGGGGAGCTAATACAGGGCGCTGGCCAGCTGCGTGCGCGCGGCAAGCACGCGGGGGTCGCCGGCCTCGAAGAGAGCGAAGAGCTCGAGCAGGCGGTCCTTGAGGCGGGCCTTGTCCTCGCCGGCGGTGCGTTTCATAGCGTCGATAAGCAAGGCAAAGGAGCGTTCCGGCACGCCGGCGACGACGAAGGCATCCGCGGCCGCCAGCTGCTTGTCCACGTCCTCCGG
Organism: Corynebacterium axilliensis; assembly: GCF_046097495.1. Classification (NCBI taxonomy): domain Bacteria; kingdom Bacillati; phylum Actinomycetota; class Actinomycetes; order Mycobacteriales; family Corynebacteriaceae; genus Corynebacterium; species Corynebacterium axilliensis. Next base: position 338,858 of record NZ_CP175768.1, on the reverse strand, counting down.
GTGCGCCTCCGCCTCCGCAATCGGGTCACCCTCACCGGAGGTGGACTTCAGGCGCTTGAGCACAACGGTGGTGGCGCGGGCCTGCTTGATCTCCGCGTTGTCGGGCTCGGCAGCGAGCACCTCATCATAGGCGGCAATCGCGGCGTCGAAGTCACCGGCGTTGAGCGCATCCTCCGCCACATGCAGGCGCGGATCTGGCTCGTCCTCCTGCTGCTCCGGAGCCGCGCCGGCGCCCTGCAGGCCGCGCAGCTGCGGGCCGAGCTTGTCGACGATCGCCGCCACCCACTGCTCCAGGTTCTCCCGCGGCTGACCACCCTCAAAGTTGGTAACCGGCTGACCCGCGGCAATCGCCACAGTGGTTGGCAGATTCTGCACGCCGAAGACCTGCGCCACCTGCGGCACGGCGTCGGCGTCAATGTAGCCCACGATGAACTTCAGGCCACCCCCGGCCGCCATCTCCTCAAAGTCCTTCTTGAGCTGCTCTGAGGCGGGCGAGCGCGGCGAACCGATCAGGGCGATGACCGGAACCTCCGCTGAGCGGCGCACCAGGTCATTCTCAAAGTTCTCCGCGGTGACCTCGAAGAAGGGCTGTACCCCTGCCGGCGCGGCGGCCCCGGAACTCCCCTGCTCCTGTGCGGCGGCCTTGGCCTCTGCCTGCTGCTTGATGGCGCCCAAGTCAAGGGCGCCGCCTACGTATGGTCCGGTCACTTGTTCTCCTCCAGGTAACGGTTGACGGATTCTACTTTCTGCGTGATCTGGCCCGTCACGCCCTCCCGAATATCGGCCTTAATCACCAGGCTGGTGCGCGGCGAGACGGCCCGGACGGCGTCGGTGGCCTCCTTGATGACGGCGAAGACCTCGTCCCACTTCCCCTCAAGGAGGGTAAACATGGCATTCGTTTCATTGGGCAAACCCGAAGCCCGCACCACACGCACGGCCTCCGCCACGGCATCAGACATCTCGGCACTGTCATCGCCCACCACACTGGGGGCTACGGAAAAGGCAACAATCATACCCGCCAGTCTACCGTCGCTCCCAACAATGGCGGTGCCAGTGACGGCGGTCGTCGCCCCGGCCCCCGGTGTCCCGCGGCCAGGCCACAATGTGGGCCACCCCGGGAGGGATATTTTGATTGCATCCGGGGCACACGTAAAATTTCTTGGCAGCCGAACTTCCAATGTGCCGCATGATAAAGGGTTCCCCATTGGTCCAGCTCGGGCCGGGCACGGTCTGCGGGCCCAACAGCGCGCCGCCGTGGCTGGGAAGGTAGCGCTGCTCCGGGCGGATGCGGCGATTGCGGCGTGGCATCAGAACAGCCGCAGCTCGTTCGACTCAATGCCGCGCAGCTCCTGGTAGTCCAGCACCACACAGCGAATGCCGCGGTCTTCGGCCAAAGTCCGAGCCTGCGGTTTGATTTCCTGGGCGGCGAACACCCCGTGGACAGGCGCGAGTAGATCGTCGCGGTTAAGCAGGTCCAGGTAGCGGGTGAGCTGCTCGACGCCATCAATCCCGCCCCTACGCTTGACCTCCACGGCCACGAACTCGTTTTTCGCATTCTTCGCCATGATGTCCACGGGCCCAATCGCAGTGGGGTACTCGCGGCGCACCAGCGAGTACTTCTCCCCCAACGTTTCGATGTGTTCCGCCAGCAGCTCCTGTAAGTGAGCCTCCACACCGTCCTTCACTAGGCCGGGGTCCTCCCCTAGGTCCATTGCGATGTCCTGGTAGACCTCCGCCACGGTGATCCGCAGCTGCTCGCCCTTCGGGTTTTCCACCAGCCACAACTTCTCACCGGTGTCCTCGCCATCCAGATCCGTGATGTCGGATTCCTCCAGCGTGCACGGCGGCGTCATCCAGTTCAACGGCTTGTACGCCCGGTCATCCGCGTGCACGGACACGGAGCCGTCCGCCTTAATCAGGATGAGGCGGTCCGCCATGGGAAGGTGGGCGTCGAGGCGGCCGACGTAATCTACAGAGCAACGGGCGATGACAACACGCATGCCCTCTACCCTATCGGGTGCGCCTTATTTCTTGGAATAGCGGGTAGCACGCTTCTGAAGCTGCCGGTAATCCAGCTTTTCCTTCCGCTTGGAGGGCGCGGCCTCCACCCAGGCGCCCAGCGCCATGATGCCGTGCGAATCCGCGGCGAACTCATAGTCAACGCCGTGCGCGGAGAACTCCATCACCTGCTCCCCTTCGGGCATAAAAGAAGCCTCGTCACCGTCCAGCGGGCGGGTGCCGTTCAGGTCGATGTCGAGGCGGTTGATGCGCAGGTTAGCGCGCGGAAGCACGGAGCGCAGTTTGAAGAACTCCATATACTCGCCGTTATAGCGCACCAGCCCGTGGCGCCAGGTATGGGAATCCTTCGCGGGAAGACGCCGCAGCAGCACGGAGGTGCCGCGGGATCGCAGCGTAAAAAAGCGCACCGCCGCCAAGAGCACCACGCCCACCACAATCAGGACGAGGACGAAAAGCAGTCCCTGGAGCACCTGAGAATTCATGGTTGACTGTTCCTTTACGGCAGTGCGAAAGTGTTTCGTAGATTGTAGCGCTTTGCCAGGCTCAGGCGCTAGTCCCAGCAGCGCCACAGGTTACTCTACGAGCATGCAATAAACCCCGCCTCCCTGGTAATCCAGGGACGCGGGGTTCATCACTGTGAGTGGGAAGGGCGGTCATTGCTGCCCGTATATTCCCCTCTCCGCTGCGACGCTAGCTGTTCAAGCGGCGGACGGCGCGCAGGGCGGCGTCACCGCGAGACTTCGTCAGCTCACGCTCGGACTGGGCGTCCTCCTGAGCCTGTGCCTCATCGACCTCGCTGGCCCACACGGCCCAGTCTGCGAGGACGGTGATCTCGTTCTCAGTTACGGAGAGGAAGCCACCCTGGACGGCGGCGACGCGACGCTCGCCATCGACCGGGTGGATGGTCACAACGCCGTTGTCGATCAGCTGACCGACCAAAGGCTCATGCCCAGGAAGCACGCCGATCTCACCCTCGGTGGTCTCAGCCGTCACCATGGTGGCCTTGCCGGTCCACAGCAGGCGCTCGACGGAAACCAATACGGCGGTGATGTCAGCCATGTGCCTCTCCCTACTTCTTCTCGTTCAGCTTCTTGTACGCAGCCTCGACGTCGTCCAAGCCACCCAGGCCGTTGAAGGCCTGCTCCGGGTAGTGGTCGAATTCGCCGTTGCAGATGCGCTCGAAAGCATCAATGGTGTCAGCCAGCGGCACGTAGGAGCCCGGCAGGCCGGTGAACTTCTCTGCGACGAAGAAGTTCTGGCCCAGGAAGCGCTCAATACGACGTGCGCGCTGAACAGTAACCTTGTCCTCCTCAGACAGCTCGTCCATACCGAGGATGGCGATGATGTCCTGGAGCTCCTTGTTCTTCTGCAGGATACCGATGACACGCTGTGCCACCTCGTAGTGGCGCTCGCCCACAACGGACGGCTCCAGAATACGGGAGGTGGAGGTCAGCGGGTTCACTGCCGGGTAGATACCCTTCGACGCAATCGCGCGGTCCAGCTCGGTGGTGGCATCGAGGTGGGCGAAGGTGGTCGCCGGAGCCGGGTCCGTGTAGTCATCGGCCGGCACGTAGACGGCCTGCAGGGAGGTAATGGACTTACCCTTGGTGGAGGTAATACGCTCCTGCAGCACACCCATCTCATCAGCCAGGGTCGGCTGGTAGCCCACGGCGGACGGCATACGGCCGAGCAGCGTGGAGACCTCAGAACCTGCCTGGGTGAAACGGAAGATGTTGTCGATGAACAGCAGCACGTCCTGGTTCTGCACATCGCGGAAGTACTCCGCCATGGTCAGGCCGGACAGAGCCACGCGCATACGGACTCCCGGCGGCTCATCCATCTGGCCGAACACAAGGGCCGTGTCCTGAAGAACGCCCATCTCTTCCATCTCGAGGAAGAGGTCGGTGCCCTCACGGGTGCGCTCGCCGACTCCGGCGAAGACGGAGGTACCGGAGAACTCGCGTGCGATACGAGTAATCATCTCCTGGATGAGCACGGTCTTGCCCACACCTGCGCCGCCGAAGAGGCCAATCTTGCCGCCCTTGACGTACGGGGTAAGCAGGTCGATGACCTTAATACCGGTCTCGAGGATCTCGGTCTTACCCTCCAGCTGGTCGAATGCCGGCGGCTCGCGGTGGATACCCCACTGTTCGCCATCGCGGCCGAGACCCGGCTGGTCCAGGCAGTCACCGAGAGCGTTGAAGACGTGGCCCTTGACCACATCGCCCACAGGGACGGAAATCGGCTTGCCGGTATCGGTCACGGCGGCGCCACGGACGAGGCCGTCGGTCGGAGCCATGGACACGGCACGGACGAGGTTGTCACCGAGGTGCTGAGCGACCTCAAGGGTGACGGTCTTTGCAACAGCCTCGAGGGAGACCTCGACGGTCAGTGCGTTGTACAGTGCCGGCAGCCCGCCACGCGGAAACTCCACGTCGACGACCGGACCGATGACACGCACCACACGGCCGGCGGTAGCCGACGACTGTGTGTTCTGCTCTTGCAGAGCTGTAGTCATAATCTAGTCACTTTCTGCGCTTTCGGCGAGCGCCCCAGCGCCACCGACGATCTCTGTGATTTCTTGGGTAATCTGCGCCTGACGGGCCTGGTTGGCCACGCGGGAGAGGTCCTTGACCAGCTCCGTTGCGTTGTCGGTTGCAGACTTCATTGCGGTACGGCGTGCGGCGGACTCAGAAGCCGAAGCCTCCAAGAACATCGCAAACAGGATACGGGAGACGTACTGCGGAAGCAGCGCGTCCATGAGGGTATCCGCGTCCGGCTCGAACTCGAAATCAGGGGTGACCTGATCCTCGGGCTCGGCGTCGGACAGCGCGGACTCTCCCATGTGGTAGTCCTCCTCCTCAATCACCGGTACCACCGGCAGCAGCTGCTGCGCACGCGCGGTCTGGGTCAGCATGGATTCAAACTCGGTGTACACAACGTGCACCTGGTCGAAACCGCGAACGGTCTCGCCCTCGAGGTGAATGCCCTCGCGAGTCTTGGCCTGGCCCTGGGAGCCGGCGATGAAGCCGTCAATCATGTGACGACGCACATCGTGGGTGGCCTCCCAGGACGGATCCTGCGAGAAGCCAGTCCAGCTGCCTGCGACCTCGGACTCACGGAACTTGTAGAAGCCGACGCCCTTGTTACCCGTGACGTAGCGAACCGTCTCGTAGCCCTCCTGCTTGAGCAGGGCCTCGAGCTCGGCTGCCTTCTTGAAGATGTTGTTGTTGTAGCCACCGCACATGCCTCGGTCCGAAGAGACCACGAGAATAGCGGCGACCTTGCCATCTTCACGCTCACGGAACATAGGGTGATTAAGGGTCGCGTGCGCGGCGAGCTTTTTCATCACGTTGGACAGCTCGTGCGCGTAAGGCTGCGACGCCTCAACCCTGGCCTGTGCCTTGGTAATGCGCGAGGTAGCAATGAGCTCCTGTGCCTTGGTGATCTTCTTGGTGGAATTGACAGACCGGATGCGGTCGCGCAGTTCACGAAGATTAGCCATGGTGTTCGCTCCTCCCTTCTTTTTCTAGACGGTATTCGTAGAGTGTGCGGGACTCTATTTGACCGCGTTGCGGGAGACGTTGAGCTCGGTCTTCTTCACCTCGTCCGCATTCAGCGGATCGACCGGCGCCTCAGAACCCAGGTTGTGGCCCTCGGAGGTACGGAAGGACGGGGTGAAGTCCTTCGCAGCCTTGACGAGCGCGTCCTTGGACTCATCGGTCAGCGGGGTGCCGCCAGCGATCTGCTCAAACACCTGCGGGGTCGCAGAGTTGAGGTGATCGTGCAGCTCCGCCTCGAAGCGGCGAACGTCTTCGACGGGAACGACGTCGAAGATGCCCTGGTCGGCGAGGAAGATGGAGACCATCTGGTACTCAACCGGCTGCGGGGAGGACTCGGACTGCTTGAGCAGCTCGACCAGACGCTCGCCACGCTCCAGCTGAGCCTTGGACGCTGAGTCCAGGTCAGAGGCGAAGGCGGCGAAGGCCTGCAGGTCGCGGTAGGCAGCCAGCTCCAGACGGAGGTTACCGGCCACCTTCTTCATGCCCTTGGTCTGTGCAGCGCCACCGACACGGGAGACGGACACACCGACGTTAATTGCCGGACGGACGCCCTGGTTGAACAGGTCGGACTCCAGGAAGACCTGGCCGTCGGTAATGGAAATAACGTTGGTCGGGATGAAGGCGGAGACGTCGTTCGCCTTGGTCTCGATGATCGGCAGTGCGGTCATGGAGCCTGCACCCATGTCGTCGGAAAGCTTTGCAGCACGCTCCAACAGACGGGAGTGGAGGTAGAAGACGTCGCCCGGGTATGCCTCGCGGCCCGGCGGACGGCGCAGCAGCAGGGAAATCGCGCGGTAGGCCTCAGCCTGCTTGGTCAGATCATCGTAAATGATCAGGACGTGGTTGCCCTGGTACATCCAGTGCTGACCCAGCGCGGCACCGGAGAACGGTGCCAGCCACTTGAAGCCCGCGGCGTCGGACGCCGGAGCGGCCACGATGGTGGTGTAGTCCAGCGCGCCGTGCTGCTCCAGGGTGTGGCGCACACCAGCAATGGTGGAGCCCTTCTGGCCAATGGCGACGTAGATGCAGCGAACCTGCTTGTTCTTGTCGCCGGACTCCCAGTTAGCCTTCTGGTTCAGGATGGTGTCGATGCAGACTGCGGTCTTACCGGTCTTGCGGTCACCAATGATCAGCTGACGCTGACCGCGACCAATCGGGGTCATTGCGTCAATTGCCTTGATGCCGGTCTGCATCGGCTCTTCCACCGGCTGGCGCTGCAGCACGGACGGTGCCTGCAGCTCGAGGACGCGGTCCTCTTCAGCGGTGATCGGGCCCAGGCCGTCAATCGGCTGGCCCAAGGGGTTGATAACGCGGCCGAGGAATTCCTCGCCCACAGGGATGGAGAGGACCTCACCAGTCCTCTTGACCTCGTCGCCTTCCTTAAGGGACTCGAAGTTGCCCAAGACCACGACACCGATGGAGTTGGTGTCAAGGTTCTGTGCGACGCCAATCACGCCGCCGGGGAACTCGAGCAGCTCATTCGCCATGACGGACGGCAGGCCCGAAACCTGCGCAATACCGTCAGCTGCCGAAATGACCACGCCGACCTCCTCACGGGAGGCCTCCGCGGAGTAGCTCGAGGTGTAGTTCGCAATCGCGCTACGGATCTCATCGGAGGAGATCGTCAGCTCCGCCATGTTCTTCCTGCTCTCGGTAGTATCTTCCAGCAATTACTTAATCGTTTCTGTCGTTTCGGCTTATGCCATCTGGGCGCGCAGGCGGGCAATCTTGCCTGCCGTCGAGCCATCAATGACTTCGTCGCCGACGCGGATGGTCATACCACCGAGGAGGCTGGTGTCAACCTCAGAGTGGATGGACATCGCACGACCATAAATTTTGCCCAGCTTTTCAGCGAGTGCTGCGCGCTGGCTATCGTTCAGCTCACCCGCAGTGGTCACGCGCGCAATGGAACGGCCCTGCAGCTGTGCCGCAGTGTCCGCCAAACCGGCGATATCATCAATCGGGTTCTGCTCCGGGCGGCCAATGGCCTGCAGCGCGAGCGCCTCAGTAACCATGGTGACCTTCCCGTAGAGCACGCTTGCCAGCAACCCAACCTTGCGGTCGGTGGTCGCAGTACGGTCTGAAAGCAGCTGGGTCAGTTCGCCTTCGCGGTCAAGCACGCGGGACAAGGAGAAGAGCTCGTCTTCCACCTGGCCCAGCTTGCCCTCGGATTCCGCTCCGCGCAGCAGTGCGCGGCGGCCGATCTTCACGAGGCCACGGGCGATATCACGCGGGGTGGACCACTGAGCGGCGGCGGCTTCCTCGAGCACCTGCTGTGCTACTGGGGAAACCTTGCCGGCGAAGAGGGTCCGCGCCAGGGACTTGCGCTCCTCGGCGGAAGCAGCGTCATCGGTCAACGCGACGCGCAGTTCGCGGTCGCTATCGAGGACGCTGACCACCTCGAAGAGGTCCTGCCCTGCCTGTGTAGCAGTCGCCACCGAGTTGTCGCCGGACAGGATTCCATCCAGCGTGGACTCGACGGTGGCGAGTGCTTCGCGGCTAGCTGCCTTCATCGTTGCCTACTTTCCGGCCGGTGCCACAGAGTCGAGCTCGGACAGGAAGCCATCAATGGTGGAGGACTGCTTGGTGGCGCTCGAAAGCTCGCCGCCGAGCAGCTTCTCTGCCAGGGTGATGGAGTTCTGTCCAATTTCGGAACGCAGCTCAGACACGACCTGTGCGCGGGAAGCTTCCAGCTGCTTCTCGCCGGAGGCGACGATGCGGCGGGACTCTTCCTCGGCAGCTGCCTTAGCTTCAGCCTCGATCAGCTTGCCGCGCTCACGCGCCTGCTCACGGATCTCAGCAGCCTCTGCTCGAGCGTCAGCTAGCTGAGCGTTGTACTTTTCCAAAGCGGCCTTTGCTTCGGCCTGCTGGGCCTCCGCACGCTTAAGGCCACCTTCGATCCGGTCCTCGCGCTCACTAAGCATCTTGTTGTACAGCGGAAATACGTACTTCCAGAAGAGCAAGAAGATGACAATGAAGCAAATCAGGGACCAGAAAATGTCATAGTTCTTGGGAAGGAGCACAGAGAACTGGCCGTCACCCGGCAAGGTCTCTTGGCCCTCCGCCAGGAGGTAAAAGACGTTGTTCATGGGTCTCCGTTCTTAAAAGTGTGGGTTTGGTGAAACGCGCGCTTTTAGAACAGGAAGCCAGCAACAAGGCCGATGAGGGCCAGGGCCTCGGTGAAGGCGATACCAAGGAACATGGTGGTACGCAGCTGGCCCGCCATCTCAGGCTGGCGTGCCATAGCCTCAACGGTCTTGCCGGCAACGATGCCGATACCGATGCCCGGGCCAATAGCGGCCAAGCCGTAGCCAACAGCCTTCAGGCTGTCAAGGTTGGACGCAGCATCCTGAGCCAGAATGATTTCGTTCATGGTGAAAGTCGTTCCCTTTCTTGTTTCCCACGCCCCACTGCGGGGCTCGGGGTGTGTTCTGATTAAGTGGAGATTTTCTCGGTCGCTTCCGCAACCTCGTCCTAGTGCGAATCCGCGTGGAGGGACAGTTCGATGTACACCGCCGACAGAAGAGCGAAAATGTACGCCTGCAGGAAGATGACCAAGATCTCGAACAAGCTAAAAGCAAAGCCAAGGATGATGGTCAGACCAGACAGCGCGGTCCAGCCATTTAGCTGCCAGAAGAAGAAGTTCGAGGCAGCGAAAAGGAGAACCAGAATGATGTGTCCAGCGAGGAAGTTCGCCATGAGACGAATGGCAAGGGTGACCGGACGCAGTATGAAGGTAGAGAAGAACTCAATCGGCACGACGAGCAGATGCAAGACCGGTGGCAGGTTAGGAATAACCACCGACGACTTCACGAACTTGCCAAAACCGTAGCGCTTAGCGCCAGCGTAAATCATGGCGATGTACGCCACGGCTGCCAGCACGATAGGCATACCGATACGACCGTTCGGGGACACGTTAAGCCCTGGGATGATGGTCGATACGTTCATAAAGAGGACTGCGAAGAAGATAGTTGCGATTACCGGGAGGAATCGCTTTCCTTCCTTCTTACCCAAAATGTCCTCGGCGATGTAGACGCGGACGAAGTCGACCGCATGTTCGCCGACATTCTGAAGGCCCTTCGGAACCAACTTGGGGCTACGGAAGGCCGCCCAGAATAGGATCACCAAGATCAGCGTCATGAGGATGCGGATCAGCATTAGGCGATCAAGAGCGAACCACCCACCGGCAATGTCACCGAAAAACAGGTGGCCAGGCTCTGTTTGCCCCGGGAAGAATTCTTCACCTAGATCGGGCGAGTGAAAATGCCCTTTCATGGCCAATGTTGTAACGCTCAGCGTTCTCTCCCGTGTTTGGGCCGCCGTAACTGGGTTGTTACGGGCGGTGCGATGGACGTCTCAAGCTCTCTGCCACAGCTCCGGACTCCGTCGCACATCTTCGAAGCCATGGCAGGGATTGACCGCGCATAGAAAAAGCTTGAATAGTCGCAGGTAGCGAGCACGTAGCTTCAACTCCGCGGTAACCCGGAGGATATAATATCAGGTGGGAGGCGGTCTCATGGAGGGTGGGGTGGCCCCAACATGCGCGTCGAATTCCTTGATCACGGCTTTTTTGCTTTTAGTACCCCTGACTAGGCAAAAGGTTCGTTATGACCTTTGTCACGTCCACTTTAAGGCCCATTACGTCGGGGGTAACTAACCCCCAGAATATAGGGGGTTAGCTCCGAAAACACCACCCACATACACCCATGTGCGGAACCCCCGAAGCCAGAAAACCCGGAGGAGTTCAGCGTCTCCCCGCTCTGAGTTACTCCTGTTACTTGGGCCGGTGCCTGGCACCCCCACCCGTGCTCCAAGTAAACTGCGCGAATCCAATCTGCGCCTAGCCGATATAAGACACCCGCGCTGTAATCACGCCCCAGACTTCGGTGCCGAGCGTGGCGATAAGCGCAAAAACTACCGTAAGGAATAGGGCTAGGCGATCGTAAAATTCGAGGTCCCGGATAAGGGCCAAGACAATAATGAGAACCAGAATCTTCAGGAGCCATCCACCGAATACCACCATCAGGGTGGTCGTGGGGTTGGAATTCGAGGTAAGCAGCACCGATAGTGCCGTAATGAGGACGAATCCACCGCCCAGCGCCGCTCCGATGAGGACGCCCCAGATACCCGGAAGGCCCTTCGCACCACCCCACATGGCAAGCGAGAGGAATGTGATGGCAACCAGGGCCCAACCGCCATATTTGACGGCACGTTCAAGCGGACGGCGTGGGTTATCAAAGTCAGAGACGTCGTTGATAAGCGCATCCTGGTTCTCGGCAGGGGTCTCAGTCATACTGTGACAGCCTACCTCAGGAGGGATCCGATTCGAACACCACGCTGGTCGGACGAGACTTGCGCCCAATCCTGCCCTGGCGCAGCGGAATGAGGGTCACGACGAAGGCACCAACAAGGGCAAGCACGGCTAGTGCCGCCGCCACGGGCGCGGGAACGATGGAAAAAGACACCGCGCCGAACGCCACCGCTGAGACCCACAAGTAGAGCACCAGCACCGTACGGCGGTGCGTATGCCCCAATGACAGCAAGCGGTGATGGATATGCGCTTTGTCTGCTGCGAAGGGCGAGCGCCCCTGAGAGACGCGGCGAATAACCGCCCAGACAAGGTCCAGGACTGGAATAAAAACCGCCGCGATAACCACAATCACCGGTGACATGAGTGCCACCATGTCCACCGTTCCATACAGCGACATGTTGATTTTGCCCGAAGCCGAGGTAGATGCAGCCGCCAGCAGCAAGCCAATGAGCATCGCGCCACTATCCCCCATAAAGATGCGCGAAGGCTCGAAGTTATGCGGCAAGAAGCCCGCGCACATTCCCACGAGCCCCGCCGCGATGATGGCTGGCGGGTAAGCCGAAACTGCGCCGCCTTGGTCGTGCAACACCGTCAGCGAGAACAGCAGAATCGCACCGCCGGCAATCATGCCCAGGCCCGCGGCCAAACCGTCTAGGCCGTCAACGAAGTTGATGGCATTGATGAGCAGCACCGTAAAGAACGTAGTCAAGAGTGTTCCCTGGACCTGATCCAGGATGACCGTCGTTCCATCCCCGAAGGGGAGAAACAGCAGCGTCCACGTCAGGCCCAAGCCGCTCATGATCGCCGCGGCGACGAGCTGGCCAATGAGCTTGACCAGAGCGCTGAGCTCCACCAGGTCATCCACCACGCCGACGATCACGATGGCGCCGGCCGACCACAGCACCGCGTTCATCTCCGGGGTGACAGGCATGAAGCCGCGAGTCAAGGCTGGAAGCTGGCCTGCCAGGAATACCGCGGCGGCAAAGCCGGTAAACATGGCCACGCCACCGAGCTGCGGAGTGGGCTGCGAGTGACTATCGCGCAGACGAATCTCCGCCACCTGTCCGGTGCGCACGAGGAAGGTACGCACCAGCCCAGTGGTGAGGTACGTGAATGCCGCGGCGACAAAGATCACCAAGGCTAGCTCACGCAGCGGCACTCCGGTTCCACCCACGATTGTCGCTCCTTTAGGAGGTCGCGCCCGGTCGCGTGCGCAGGGATGCCGCAGTCACGCCGATGGCCTCGCCGATCTGCTCCGCGGTCAAAGCACCCTCGCGCAGCAGGTACGGGTGCGGGCCGGACAGGTCAATGATGGTGGACGGCTTGCCAATCTTGGCCTCTCCCCCGTCCAGGTACACCGTCACGGCCTTGCCCAACTGCTGCTTGGCCGCGATGGCCGTCGTCGGCGGCTGGTGGCCAGAGATGTTGGCGGAGGATACGGCCATCGGGCCGACCTCACGTAGCAGCTCGATAGCGATGGGGTGCATCGGCATCCGCAGCATCACGGTGCCGCGGGTATCCCCCAGGTTCCACGGCAGGGAGGGCGCCTGCGGGACCACGATGGATAGCCCGCCCGGCCAGAAGGCCTCGATGAGAGTCCTCGCGGTATCGTCCAACGTGGCCACGAGGCCCTTGACCGTATCCCAAGAACCGACGAGCACCGGCACCGGCATGTCCGGCCCGCGGTGCTTGGTGGCCAAAAGGCTAGCCACGGCGTCGTTGTCGAAGGCATCGCAGCCTAGCCCGTAGAGCGTATCGGTAGGCATGACCACCAGGCGCCCGGACTTGGCGGCCTTGGCAGCCAGCGCCATGCCTTCCTCGCGTTCGGTGGCATCCGCGCAGTTATAAATTTGTCCCTGCATAGGTCTCTCCTTTTATTACTGTCACGTCGGCGCCAGAATCACCCGGCCGCGTGGCGTCCTCCGCTAAGGAGGGTTGTCGGCCAATCTTTGACCAATTTACTGTACTCCGCGCCGCGCCGTCACAAACCGGGCGGTCCCCGTGAGATCTTGCAACGGCGCAACCTCCTCGAATCCGCCGTGCTCCATCAGCGCGCGCTGGACGGCGTCGGAGGTCGCGTCGTCGTGTTCGATGCCGACTCGTCCGCCCGGGCGCAGCAGCCGGGCGATGGTGGGAATCATGGCGTTGATGGTCACCATGCCGTCCGGACCGCCGAAGACGGCCTCGTGTGGATCGTGGTACACCTCCGGCTCGAGGTCCGGTGTCTCCGGGACATAGGGCGGGTTGCTCAGCACTAGGTCCACGGTCCCGTCCAGGTCTGCCAGGGTGCCGGGGTGGGTAACGTCGCGCTGGACGACGTCTACCTGACCCCCGCCCTGTGCCGCACATCGCTGCGCGTTGCGGCTGAGGTAGCCCAGGGCGGCGTCGGAAAGCTCCACGGCCCACACCTGCGCCTGCGGCACGTAGTGCGCGACGTAGAGCGCCAAGGCCCCGGAGCCGGCGCACAGGTCCACCACCCGGAAGTCGTGGCGGCCCGTCGTCGATTCTTCAGCGTAAGAATTCTGCAGTAGCCTCACGCCCCAGTCGGCGAGAACTTCCGTTTCTGGGCGCGGGATGAACACGCCGGGGCCAACCTCGAGCTCGAGCGGGCCAAACCACGCCACCCCCAGGATGTGCTGAAGTGGCTCGCGGGCTTCGCGGCGCGTAACCAGCGCCCCGAAAGCCACGTCGAAGCCGGGCATCGGCTCCTGGTGAAGTGGGATGTCCATGTGCCCGGTGTGGATAAGGTGCGCGGCGAGGAGGCGCGCGTCCCACTCCGGGGACGGCACGCCAGCAGCGCGAAGGCGCTCCGCGGCATCGCGAAGCGCCTCCTGATAGGTGCGAAAAGTCACCGTATAGCCTTAGCCTTCAGCCTCGAGGCGCTCTGCGCGCTCCTGGGCCTGCAGGGCGTCGATAAGATCCTGCATGTCCCCGTTGAGCACCGAGTCCAGGTTGTTGGCCTTGTAGCCGATGCGGTGGTCGGTGATGCGGTTCTCCGGCCAGTTGTAGGTGCGGATGCGCTCGGAGCGGTCCATGGTGCGCACCTGGGAGGCGCGCTGCTCGCCGGCTTCGGCCTCGCGGGCCTCGCGCTCCATCTGATCCAGGCGGGCCTGCAGCACCTGCAGAGCACGGGCCTTGTTCTGGATCTGGGAGCGCTCCTTCTGACACGTCACCACCAGGCCCGTGGGCAGGTGGGTGATGCGCACGGCGGAGTCGGTGGTGTTCACGCCCTGGCCGCCCTTACCGGAGGAACGGTAAACGTCCACGCGGATGTCCTTGTCATCGATGTTGACCGCTTCCACCTCTTCCGGCTCCGGGTACACCAGCACGCCGGCGGCAGAGGTCTGGATGCGGCCCTGGGATTCGGTGACCGGCACGCGCTGCACGCGATGCACGCCGCCCTCGAACTTGAACACGCTCCATGCACCATCGCGGGACGGAGTCTTGGACTTGAAGGAGATGGACATGTCCTTCACGCCGCCGAGGTCAGACTCGTTGAGGCCCAGGACCTCCCACTGGAAGCCGGCCTTGTCGGCGAAACGCTCGTACATGCGGGCCAAGTCACCGGCAAAGAGAGCAGCCTCTTCGCCGCCGGCACCGGCCTTGATCTCCATGATGATGTCCTCGGAGTCCTGCTCGTCGCGCGGGGCGAGCAGGTCAGCCAGCTTTTCCTCCAGCTGCACCACGAGCGGCTCGAGGCGGTCTACCTCAGGCTGGAACTCGTGATCCTCGTAGGCCATCTCCTTGGCATCGGCCAAGTCTTGGCGGGCCTGGACCAGCTCGTCGTTAACGGCGACAATCGGGCGCAGCTCCGCGTAGCGCTTGGACAGCTTGCGGAACTGGGACTGATCCCCGGCTACTTCCGGGTCAGCCATCTGCATCTCGATGCCCTGGTACTCGGAGACGATGTCATCAACAAGGGAAACCTGATTCGACATTACTTGTAGTCCTCCTCGTCCCTATCTGCTGCCATGGGCGCGGACGATGCCACCTGCATGAGGAACTCGCCGTTGGAGCGGGTCTTCTTGAGCTGCTTGATGAGCAGGTCGATGGCCGCGAAGGAATCCAGGCCGGAGAGGATGCGGCGCAGCTTGGTCATGATGCGTGCTTCCTCCGGGACCAACAGGAGCTCGTCCTTGCGGGTGCCGGACGGGTTGACGTCGACGGCCGGGAAGATGCGGCGCTCAGAGATGGCGCGGTCCAGCTTGAGCTCGGCGTTGCCGGTGCCCTTGAACTCCTCGAAGATGACGGTGTCACCGGTAGAGCCGGTCTCCACCATCGCCGTGGCGATAATCGTCAGGGAACCGCCGTTCTCGATGTTGCGGGCAGCGCCCAGGAAGCGCTTCGGCGGGTACAGGGCGTTGGAGTCCACACCACCGGAGAGGATACGGCCCGAAGCCGGGGAGGAGTTGTTGTACGCACGGCCCAGGCGGGTGATGGAGTCCAGCAGCACCACGACATCCTTGCCCTGCTCCACCAGGCGCTTGGCGCGCTCAATGGCGAGCTCCGCCACGGAGGTGTGCTCTGACGGCGGGCGGTCGAAGGTAGAGGCAATGACCTCGCCCTTGACGCTGCGCTGCATGTCAGTGACCTCCTCGGGGCGCTCGTCCACGAGGACGACCATGAGGTAGCACTCCGGGTTGTTGGCAGCAATCGCGTTGGCAATGTTCTGCAGAATCGTCGTCTTACCGGCCTTCGGCGGGGACACGATGAGCGCGCGCTGGCCCTTACCAATCGGCATGATGAGGTCGATGACGCGGGTGGTGAGGATCTTCGGATCCGTCTCTAGGCGCAGGCGCTGGTTCGGGTACAGCGGGGTGAGCTTGGAGAAGTCCGGGCGCTCCTTCGCGGTTGCCGGCTCCAGGCCGTTGACCGTGTCCACCTGCACCAGCTGGTTGTACTTGCGGCGGTTGCGGCCGTTGCCGTGGGTGTGGGTGGGGCCGGAAACCTTGACCTGACCGGTCACGGCGTCGCCGGAGCGCAGGCCCAAGCGGCGCACGAGGTTGTTGTTGACAAAGACGTCGGAGCTTGCCGCGCGGTAGCCGGTGGTGCGCAGGAAGGCCACGTTGTTGTCTACGACCTCCAGGATGCCGCCGACTGCCTGCACCTCATCGCCTTCGCGGATCTGCAGGTCGTTACCGCCGTTGCCGCCGCCATCGCGGTCACGGCCGCGGCGATTGCGACGATTCCGGCGGTTGCGGCGTCCGCCGCCGCCATTGTTGTCATCGTCGTGGCGGTTGTTGTTGTCACGGCGGTTGTTGCCGCCGTTGTTGCTGCCGTTGCCACCGTTGTTCTGGCGGTGGTTGTCGTCCTGCTTCTGCTGGCCGTTGTTGCCGCCATTATTGTTGCCGTTGCCACCGTCCTGGTGGTTGCCGGACTGGTCCTGGCCGCCGTTGTTCTGGGCCTTAGCCTCCTCGCGGGCCTCGCGCTCCTGGCGGCGGGCGCGGTTGCGGCGGGCGCGGCGGGCCTGCGAGCGCGACTCGTAGCGCTGCTCGTCTTTGCCGTTGCCACCGCCGTTGTTATCGCGGTTGCCGCCCTTGTCCTGTGCGGACTGGCCGGCGTCAGACTGGGCGCCCTGCTCCGGCTGGGCATTGACCTTTTCCGGGGCCTTTTCTGAGGCCTTTCCCGCACCCTTGTCGGCCTTTTCAGCCTTTACCGGCTGGTCCGCCTTCTCCGCCTTCGCGGTGGCAGCCTTGGCCTTGGCCGGCACCTGGCCGGTGGTCAGGGCGGTGATGAGATCCCCCTTGCGCAGTCCGGAGACGCCGCGGAGTCCGCGCTCCGCGGCAAGCTTGCGCAGTTCCGGCAGCTTCAGGGATGCGAGATCCTGTGCTGCGGTCTTGTCCGTATCGCTCACGGATATCCTTTCGTCGCTTGACCAACCTGTGCCGCATCCGCGCCGCACTCCCGCGGGGCGCCCAGCATCAGCGTTGGAAGCCAGTGTGTAATTGAGATGGTCCGCCGCCACTAGCGAAGGATCGCACCGGCGATCCCTGTGGGCGGTGGTTGTATATGACTCTCCCCTGTCAGCCCCACGGCACAAGCCTCGTACGAGCCATGAAAGGAGGGCCGGTTTCGGGAGAAAGTATAAGAAGACGACTGCGAGCGAATCGATTCCTGCTCGGAATATGTGGAGCTCGGAATGTGCGGGGAGCATCTCCCCGCCAGTCGCGAACAACTATACCGCATCCTTATATCGCACTCACACTGACACGGCTAAAGTGGGGCGCATGCTCTCCACAATGCAGGATATCCCGCTCTCCCTCACCCGCATCCTGGACTACGGGTCCTCGGTCCACGGCCAGACCAAGGTCGTGACGTGGCACAGCGCGCGTGATGGCGCCGAGCGCGAGGAGACGAACTTTTCCACCATCAGCGCCCGTGCCGCGGCCTTCGCCCACGCCCTGCACGACACTCTCGGCGTGACCGGGGACGAGCGCGTGGGCACCTTCATGTGGAACTGCGCCGAGCACCTCGAGGTACTCTTCGGCACCGCCTGCAAGGGCGCGGTCTTTACCCCGCTCAACAAGCAGCTGATGAATGACCAGATCCGGCACATCATCAACCATGCAGAGATTCAGGTCATCGTCGCGGATCCCCGCCTCGCGGAGCAGCTTTCCAAGGTTCTTGCCGGCGCCGACTCGGTGCGGGCGGTGGTCTTCACGGGCGCTACTAAGCCGCCCGTGCTCATGCCCCGCGGCGTGGAGGTGTACAGCTACGAGGAGCTGCTGGATGGGCGCTCCACCGTCTACGAGTGGCCCACCTTGGATGAGCGCACGGCCGCGGCGCTGTGCTACTCCACGGGCACGACCGGCGCGCCGAAGGGCGTGCTCTATTCGCACCGCGCGCTGTACTTGGAGGGCATGCAGCTGCGCTCCTCCGACTCGCTGTGTGTGACCCACGGCGAGACCTTTCTGTGCTGCATCCCCATCTATCACGTGCTGAGCTGGGGTGTTCCCTTCGCCGCCTGGATGACGGGCGCCCCGCTGGTGCTTCCCGACGCCGACGTCTCCCCCGCCACCCTGGCCAAAGTCATCGCCGATACCTCCCCGCGCGTGGCCCACGGAGTGCCCACCATCTGGATTCAGCTCTTCGTGCACTACCTCAAGCACCCGCCGGAGCGCATGACGCTCACCGAGATCTTCGCCGGCGGCTCGCCCGTCCCGCCCCAGCTCATCAAGATGTGGGAAGAGCGCTACGGCGTCGACGTAGTCCACGTCTGGGGCATGGCGGAAACCACCACGGTCGGCACGGTAGCCCGCCCGCCCTCAGGTGCCTCCGGCGAGGCCCGCTGGACCTACCGCGTCTCCCAGGGCCGCTTCCCTGCCTCCCTGCAATATCGCGTGGTCAATGACGGTCACGTGGTCAACACCACCGACCGCAACGCGGGCGAGATCCAGGTCCGCGGCAACCTGGTGACCGGCTCCTACTATCACTCACCGACCTCCGAGGACGGGGGCGCGGCCCACGAATTCCGCGGCAAGGACGTCGAGGATGCCGAGTCCAAGTTCACCGCCGATGGGTGGCTGCGCACCGGCGACGTCGGCTTTGTCAACGAAGAGGGCTTCCTCACCGTGGAGGACCGCGCGCGCGACGTCATCCGCTCCGGCGGCGAGTGGATCTACTCAGTACAGCTGGAAAACCTCATCATGGCCAACGAGGACGTGCTCGAATGCGCGGTGATCGGCTACCCCGATAAGCAGTGGGTGGAGCGCCCCTTGGCGGTCACCGTGCTGGCGGCGGGCATTAGCCCCACCATCGACACCGCGGAGCGCCTGCGCGACGGCATGCGTTCCGAGCTGCCGTCGTGGATGCTCCCGGAGTACTGGACCTTCGTCAAGAGCATCGACAAGACCTCCGTGGGCAAGTTCGACAAGAAGGACCTGCGCTCCCACCTGGCCGAAGGCGAGTACAACATCATCCGCCTCAAGGGCCCGGGTGAGTCACAGCGCCTCGACTCCGACGACTAGCAGCCTCTGTCCACAACCCCCACCTATTAATTCGGCTTTCTTCGGGATAAAATAGCGGGCAATGCCCGATTCCATCCCTCTGCCCCTGCCCCGCGTCCCCGGCGCGCCCAGCCTGCCCGCCGACCTCCCGGCGCCCACCGCCTCCGGCCAGCGCGCCCTGCTGGACCGCTACGGCCGCCAGGCGCGGGATTCTGCGCGTATCCCTGACTGACCGCTGCAACCTGCGCTGCACCTACTGCATGCCGGCAGAGGGCCTGGAATGGATGCCCACGGAGCAGACGCTGAGCGACGAAGAAACGGTGCGCCTCATCCGCCTCGGCGTGGAGAAGCTGGGCATCCGCCAGGTCCGCTTTACCGGCGGCGAGCCCCTCCTGCGCAGGTCTCTGGAGGACATCATTGCGGAAACTACCCGCCTGCGCACCGATGAGGGCCAGGCCCCCTCTACTGCACTAACCACGAATGGCCTGGGTCTGGACAAGCGCCTCGACGGGCTTGTCGCCGCCGGGCTGGATCGCGTCAACATCTCCTTAGACACGCTCGATCCGCAGCTCTATGCGCGCCTGACGCGGCGTGACCGCCTAGCAGACGTCCTCGTCTCCATCGACGCCGCACTGGCCGCCGGGCTTAGCCCGCTCAAGATCAACGCAGTCATCATGCCGGGCGTCAACGAGTCCGCCATCCTGCCCCTGGCACGCTATTGCCTACAGCGCGGCGCGCAGCTGCGCTTTATCGAGCAGATGCCGCTGGGACCGAAGGAGAAATGGGACCGCTCCAAGATGGTGACCGCTGACGACATTTTGGCGCGCTTGGGCGAGGAATTCGTGCTGCGCCCGGCCCGCCAGCCGCGCGGTTCCGCGCCGGCCGCCCTGTGGGAGGCTTCCTCCCGCGATGGTTCGCTCCCCGCGGGGCGGATCGGCGTCATCGCCTCTGTCACCCGGCCGTTCTGCGGGAACTGCGACCGCACGCGGCTGACCACGGACGGCACGGTGCGCAACTGCCTGTTTGGCAACTCGGAGACGTCCCTGCGTGACCTCCTGCGCGCCGGGGCCACCGATGAGGAGCTAGCCGCAGCCTGGGCGGGCGAAATGTGGGCCAAACTACCTGGCCACGGTGTCAACGATGAGGGCTTCCTGCAGCCGGATCGCCCGATGTCCGCCATTGGCGGCTAGATTGGGAGCAATGACGCCCGCCCCTTTGAGTATCCAGGAGTACTTCGACCGCCTGAGCGGGATCCTGCGCCCGGTGGCCGCGGACATCGCCCCGGTGTCTGCAGGGCGCGTGCTGGCAGAGCCGGTCTCCGCACGCATGGCTATCCCTCCCGGGGACAATTCGGCGATGGACGGCTTTCTCACGCCCCCGCTCGACGGGCCCTGCACGCTAAAGGTCATAGGCGATGTTCCGGCGGGCTCCCCGGCGCGAACCCCGCGTCCGGGTACTGCGGTGCGCATCATGACGGGTGCCGCCGTGCCCACGGGTTTTGATGGCATGGTGGTCCCGGTGGAAAACACCGACGTCTCCCCCGGCCCCGGCCCGCTTCCCGCTACGGTCACTATCCACACGTTGCCCGCACGCGACCACATCCGCCGCCGCGGCTCCCACGTGGTGCCCGGGCAGCAGCTGGCGGAGCCTGCCACGCTTGTCGACGCCGCCCTGCTCGCCACCCTCCTGTCCGCTGGGGTGGACACCGCGCCGCAGCACCGCATCCCGCGGGTGACCGTCATCGCCACCGGCGCAGAATTGGTCAGCGGTCAGCTGCCGGATTCCAACGGCCCGATGCTCGAGGCACTGGTTTCCGCCACCGGCCCGGCCCACATCACTCGCCTGCGCTGCGGCGACGATCCGACGGAGCTGGCCCGAGTGCTGGATGACGCGGTCACCACCTCCGCCAGCGACCTCATCGTTACCTCCGGGGGTGTGTCCGCCGGGGCCTTCGACGTAGTCCACACGGTGCTTTCCCAGCGCGGCGAGCGCGCCTGGTTCGGGCACGTGGCGCAGCGCCCCGGCGCGCCTCAAGGCCACGCGCTGTGGCAGGGTGCGCCGGTTCTCTGCCTGCCCGGCAACCCGGTGGCGGCGTTCGTCTCGGCGCACCTGTACCTCTCCCCGGCGCTGCGGATTCTCCGCGGCCTGCCCCGGCCAGCCAGCGCCATCGACCGGCCCGCGCTTCGCGCCATCGCGGGCGCGGACTTCCCCGCCTCCCCGACACCGCTCATCCAGCCCTGCGTGTTGGACCTCGCGGGCGCGGTTACTGCCTCCCCACCACCGGGGCCGCGCATGCGCAGCCACCACGTCGGCGCGCTTCCCGGCACCGGCGGCTTTGCCGTCATCACTGACCCGGTCGCCGCCGGGGAGACGCTTACTATTTATCCCTACTAGCTACCACCACTCCCAACACCCGCTCTCACTGACGCTAGGGTGGATTCACCCGCAGGAAAGGACCATTCGACCATGAAGTTCACCCACCTCAATGACTCCGGCGCCGCCTACATGGTGGATGTCACCGAGAAGCAGCCCACCGTGCGCACCGCCACCGCGCAGGGGGAGGTAGCCTGCTCCCCGGACATCCTCACCGCGCTGCGCGACGGCACCGTGCCCAAGGGCGATGTCCTGGCCGTGGCGCGCGTGGCCGGTATTGCCGCCGCCAAGAAGGTCCCGGATCTGCTGCCGCTGGCCCACACCATCGGCGTCCACGGCTGCGCGGTGGACCTGGAACTGAAGGAGGACCATGTCTTCATCGAAGCCACCGTGCGCACCGCGGACCGCACCGGCGTAGAAATGGAGGCCCTGACCGCAGTGAATGTGGCGGCGTTGGCCCTCATTGACATGGTCAAGGGCGTGGACCGCTCGGCGTATATCCGCCGCTGCGGGATTACCGCGAAGTCGGGCGGGCGCTCCGGCGACTGGTCCCGTGAGCTGCCCGGCGCGTCATGCTAGACCTCGGCGTCATCGTGCTGGCCGGCGGCCGCGGCACGCGGATGGGCGGGGTGGACAAGGCCAGCGTGACCATTGCTGGTGAGCGCCTCCTGGACCGTCTTATGCGCCAGCTGCCGTACGGCACCCCGACGGCGGTCGTCTCGCCCTACCACCTAGGCGTGCCGCAGGTGTGCGAGTCCCCGCTCTTCGGCGGTCCCGTGGCTGGTATAGCTGCGGGCCACGCCGCCCTCACGAGAGTTTCTCTGACGGCCATCCTGGCCGTCGATGCCCCTGATTCCCCACAGATGCTCCCCGCGCTTCGCAGTGCCCGCGCTGCAGCTGGCGTAGATGTCGCGGTGGCCTCGCTCGACGGCCACCTCCAGCCGCTGTGCGGGGTGTGGCGCACCGAGGCCTTAAGTCGAGCGTTGAACAGCGTGGGCTCACCTCGCAATCAGCCCGCCATGCGCCTGCTCCGACAGGCCGCGAGTGTGACAGAAGTCCCTGGTTCCGCAGCGGCGCGCGATATCGATACTGTCGACGAGTTGCGGGCCCGGCGCGCGGCCCGCCAGGCTGAGCTAGCTGGGCTGGCTGGGCAGCCGGGCAGGCCGGTCTAGCTACTCGACGATAATCTGGCCGTGCTGGCCCTTCTCCGCGTTGGTCATCATGTGGTTAACAAAGGAGTAGGTGCCCGGCTCGTTGAAGGTCATCTCCACGAAGCCACCCTGTGCAGGAAGCAGGTCGAGCGCCTGGGAGCCGGAGTCCTTCGCCCCCTTGAGAAGGTAGGCGCCTTCCTTGTAGACGGTGTCGAACTGCTCGCCCACCACGTGGAAGCTCAAAGGTAGGTCCGGGCCCAGGTTAACCAGCCAGATGCGCACGGTGTCACCCACCTTGGCGTGCAGCGGGGCTAAGCCCTTGTCGTACTGGTTCGGGTAGTAGTTGAATGCCGTGAGGTCATAGTCGCCGTCGGAGACACGCTGCGCGTTCGCGCCTTCTGACTCCTGGCCGGCGGAAGCCAGGAACACTTCGTTGGAGGTCATGAGATACTCGGCATCCGCCGGGGCCAGGGCATCGTCGCCCTGCGGATCGATGATGACAGCGCCAGCCATGCCGTTAGCGATGTGCAGGCTCATCGGCATGGTGGAGCAGTGATACATCCAGATGCCCGCGCGGTGAGCCACGAACTCATAGGTCAGCTCCTCGCCCGGCTGAATGGTTTTCATCGTCTCATCCGGGCTGACCTCGCCGGCGTGGAAGTCCACCGAGTGGCCCATCGAGCCCTCATTCTTGATGGTGATGCGGAAAGTATCGCCCACCTTGCCGCGCAGCGTCGGGCCGGGGGCCTGGCCGTTGAAGAGCCAGCGGGTCTGGCGCACGCCCGGGGCTACCTCGACCTCTTCCTCGGTCATGGTCCACGTCTCCTCGTGGACTGAGCCCTCGGCTGGCTTCAGGGAGGCGTCGAAGGCCTCAAAGCCTTCGCGCGGGGCCATGCGCTCGGCAGCGGAGGGGACGGTAGCCGGTGCTGCCGCACCCTGCGCCCCGGCGCCGGAATGACCGGAGTGACCGGTGTGATCGGCGCTAGCGGAGTCGTCGACGTTGACCTTAAACGTCATGCCCTGCATCTTGTGGCCGGCGATGGTGCAGTATCCCTCGACGGATTCATCGATCACCCCGGCGTCGAGCTGCACGGTCTTGCCCGGATCCACGCGCCCGGTCTCGGCGCGCCCAATCTTGAGGTCATGGACCTGGTCGCCAGAGTTGGTGAAGTTGACCACGAGGTGGCTGCCGGCCGGGATATCCACCGAGCTCGGGGTAAAGGCCATGCCGTCCACGGACACATCGATGGTCACCGCGTCCGCGCTGGCCACCGTGGCTGGGTCCTGCTTGCCTGCGGCCGAGTTGTACACGGCCAGAGCGATAACAGCGACCAGCGCCGCGATGATGATGAGCCAGGACGCCCACTGCTTATCGGAGTGCTCCTGCTTAACGGGCACGCTTGACATGACCTTCTCCTTGAGACGACGTGACGGCCCACACCAGGGCCGCAATGTTGGCGATGAGGCCTAACCCCATCATGATAAGCCCGGCCGTGGACACCCCCGCAATACCGAGAACGCTGAGCACACCGCCGAGGTTGATGGCGCCGACGCGCACCAGCCCCGCGGTCTGGCCGCGTGCGGGGCGGGCAGCCCCGGCCAGAATCGGCAGCATGTGGTGCAGCACGCCGGTCACCAGCTGCAGCAAGCCAGCGCCGACGAACGCCGGCATGAGCAGCAGGGTGACCGCCCGCGGGTAGGCGCCGGCGACGGTGGCCGCGGCGTCGCCCGCGCACAGCGCCACCATCCACACCAGTCCCGCCATGACGGACACGCTTGCCGTGGTTTTCGCCCCGCCCAGCGCGCCGGCAAGGACGGGCTGGATGATGAGCACCGCGGCTAGGACGGCGAGCAGCTGCGCCATGCCGGCGGCGCGGGTGAGCCCGGAGGCGTCGGCAAGCATGGCTATGCCCAGCCCGACGCAGTGCACGGTCAGCGCCCGGCTGCACCGCGCGCGGGCCACCGCAGAAATCGGCGTGCGGGTAAACGTGGGCAGTAGGGTGACCACCGTGCCCAGGATGGTGAGGAAGGCAAAGCCCCACACCATGCCGCGGGAATGCGCGGCCACCAGCAGCGAGTAGTTACCCACGCCGTGCGCGGCCAGCAACACGAACAGTACTGAGGCCACCATGAAGCACGCCGCTGCCAGGTAAAAAGGCACGGTGACGGCGAAGGAGCCGGACAAGGAGCCCCGGAGCGTGGACCACAGTGCCCACAGGTGCCACGCCATGGCGACGATGACGAGCGCGGAAGCAGTGTCCGCGAGCACTCCCCAGTCGTAGCCCGCGCGGTCGATGAGCAGCAGGACCAGGCCCAGCTGGACCAGCCCCACGCGCGCGCCCACCCCGCGGTATCCGGTCGACGGGGTGCGGGTGAGTGCCTCGGTGAAGTGGGTGCTAAAGACCAGGATGGCGGTCGTCAGCGCGCCCAGCGTGAAGGGGTGGATGAGATCCCACCACACTACGGGCGCGCCCAGGAAGCCCGCCACGGTGATGCCCACACCCACCACGATCCAGAAGGCCACGAGGCTGAATGCAAGGGTGTGCCAGCGCCGGCGCCCGGCGAGAGACACATCACGCAGAGACATATCTTTTTTCACGGGTTTAATCGTAGTAAATTGATCCCCAGGGCAGCAACGCCAGCCGCCCTAACAACACGAAAGGTATGTACACCAATGAACCTGCCGCTTTTCGACGCCGCCAAGGGCCGCGACATCCCCACCCTCAACGCCTCCGAAATCCCGCATGCGGTGCGCCACGGTGCCATCCATGGCGCGCTGGGCACGCTCAACGTGGGCGAATCGATGATCCTCATTGCCCCGCACGATCCGCTCCCGCTGCTCAAGGAAGTAGACCAGCGCGAGGAGAGCTTCGAGCGCGAGTACCTCAAGCGGGAGCCACAAGAAGTCCACATTAAATTTACGCGCACCGCCTAGCGGCACCGTAAAGTATCGGGGCATGCGCCGTTTTAGATTCGCTGCCCCAGTTCTCGCCGCCGCGTTAACGCTGACCGGCTGTGCGTCCCACTCCGAAGAACCGTTGCAGGTCTTTGCAGCCTCCTCCACGCGCGTGCTGAACAGCGAACTAGAGTCCGCCTCCGCTACCCCTCTGGCATTCAATAACGGCGGGTCCTCCGCCCTGGTGCACCAGGTCAACGAAGGCGCACCGGCGGACCTGCTGCTGACCGCCTCGCGCGAGACCATGGAGGCAGCCACGGATGCCGGTAGCGTGGACGCTCCCGTGACGCTGGCCACCAACGTCATGGTCATGGTGGTGCCGAAGGGCAACCCGGCGGGCATCAAATCTGCCGCCGACCTCGATCCCTCAGCACGCCTAGTTCTGTGCGATCCCAGCGTGCCGTGCGGGGCTATCTCCACGCGCATCATGGACGCCAATGGCTGGGATCTTCAGGCCTCCTCCCTGGAAGCACAGGTAGCGGACGTCCTGGGAAAGGTCGCTTCCGGCGAGGCGGACGCCGGCTGGGTCTACTCCACCGACGCCGCCGCCAGCGACGACGTCGAAGCCATCCCGCTCGATCACGCGGAGGACTTCCGCAACGAGGTCATGGGCGCCGTGGTGGCCGATTCATCGCAGCACGAGGAAGCCGAACAAGTCCTCTCCCTCCTTGAGTCCGACTTCGACGCCTCGTGGGAGAAGTTCGGCTTTAGGCCGGAGCACTAAATGGCGCCGGTAGTCTTGCGCGAGCAGCGCCCGCGAATGCCATGGGGAGTCATCGCCGCCGGCGTGCTCGCCGCTGTCTACATCCTCGCCCCGGTGCTTGCCCTGGGGATGCGGGTGCCCTGGGCACACCTGTCGGAAACTCTCTCCGCGCCCGAGACCCACGATCTGCTCCGCACCACGCTCAGCGCGGCGGTCATTTCAACCGTCCTCTCTACCTGCTTAGGCACCTGCCTGGCGCTGTGGCTCCAACAGCTGCGGCGGGTCTCTCACCTGGTCCGGCTCGTGGTCTACCTGCCCCTGGCCATGCCACCCGTGGTGGGTGGTCTAGCACTGACCGCACTGCTGGGGCGCCGCGGCCTGCTGGGTCCGGTACTGGAACAGCTAGGCGCCCACGTCGCCTTCGCCTTTCCTGGCGTGGTGGCCGCACACCTCTTCGTCACGCTGCCTTTCGTGGTGGTGGCGGTGGATTCGGCGCTGCGGCAGCTCGACGCTGAGGTGGTGGCCAGCGCCCGCAGCGTCGGCCTGGGCCCAGGCCCCATCTTGCGGCACATCATCCTGCCGGCCATCCTGCCGGCCGTGCTCACCGGCGGCGCGCTGGCCTTTGCCCGTTCCCTGGGAGAATTCGGCACCACCATCACCTTCGCCGGGTCCCTGCCCGGCATTACCCGAACCATGCCCAGCGGCATCTACCTCGAGCGCGAAGTCAGCGCAGAGAACGCCTACGCCCTCTCCGCACTCCTGATCGGGATAGCTATCCTCACCCTCGCCGTGGCCGGACTACCCCTGCTGCTGCGGCGACGCCGCGGGCAGGCGGTGCGCTCGGTGCAGCCGTTGGACGCGGCCGCACTCCGCGCGGCGACCGCCCCGCACGTTTCGCCCCGTGAGCTGACCGTTACCGTGGGGGAAGCCAGCACCACCTTCCGCGGCGGACGCGTCACCGCGGTGGTCGGCCCCAACGGAGCGGGCAAGACCACACTCATGCGCTTTATTAGCGGGCGCCTGCGCGGGGCGCAGACCAACGCCGAGCGCGTCGTCATGCTCACCCAGAACCCCGGCCTGCCACCCACCGCCACCGTGCGGCAGGCGCTGACCATGGTGACCAAGGACGCACAGCGCACCGAGAACCTGCTGCGCGCCGCTGGCCTACAGGAGCTCGGGCACGTCTCCGAGCTTTCCGGTGGCCAGGCGGCGCAGGTGGCCCTGCTGCGCGCCCTCGCGGCGCGCCCGGAGGTGCTGGTGGTGGACGAGCCCTTCGCCGCCATGGACGTCGCCTCTGCTGCCCGGTGGCGCCACCTACTGCGGCTGGCCGCTCCTGAGCGCACCACTATCATCGTCACCCACAGCCGCGTGGACCTCACCGCGCTGGCGGACGACATCGCGGTCATGGACGCCGGCGAGGTAGTCTCCCAGGGCCCTGCGGAGCGAATGCTGAGCCGGCCCACCTCACGCTTTGTGGCCCAACTCGCGGGCATGAACCTACTGCGCGGCCACCTGCGCGGAGAGGACTTCTCCCCCGACCGCAACGGTGAGCACTGGGCTGCCTTTACCTACAGCGCCCTGCACTGTGAGCCCCAGGGCGAGCTGAACGCCACCGTACTAGCAGATTTGGGAGCTGAAACCCTGTTAGAGATTGACGGACAGCGGGTCACAGCGGGCCAGCCGGCGGGCGGCATGGCGCCCGGCGAACGCGTCGCGGTGTGCCTCGACGGGGCCGCGCTGAGCGTCTATCCCCGTACTTAATCCACAGTATTTGCGCACGTAGTGAGATAAATCCTAGCTCCTACTGGCGGTTGAGTAGTAGAAAATCAGCGCACGCGATGTAGAATCTTTGTAGCACTACGCAAGGAGCCACCGTCCATGTCCACACCATCTACGCATAGCCCCCGCTCATCCACGGAGCTCTTCCCTGACACGATGAAGCTCTCCCCTAAGCAGAGCGAGGTCCTCTCCGTTCTGCAGGACTTCCCGCAGGGAGCACGGGCCGCGGACATCGCTGAGGAGATGGGCATGCACGTCAATACTGCGCGCGGCCACCTCGATGAGCTGGTCCACGCGGGTGCGGTCCGCGTCATCACCGCCCCGGCCCACGGGCGCGGGCGGCCTTCCCTCATCTTCCAGGTGCGCGTGCCGGATAATCGCTCGGTGGCGGAGGAATACGTCACGCTCATCAGCGTGCTGGCGAAGATGCTGGCGGACAAGGACCAGCTCGATGACTACGCGTCCGAGCAGGCCCGGGAAATCGGCCGCACCTGGGCCAAATCCGCATCCAGCGGCCACAGCGCCGAGGCGCTCGCCCCGCTCTATCGGACGATGCGCGATATGGGCTTTGACCCGGTGACTTCCATTGACCAGTTCACCAAGGAGGGGCGCACCGACGTCGAGCTGCACGCCTGCCCGTTCGTCACGGCCGGCGTGGAGCCCTCCCCCTTCGTCTGCGCCATCCACGATGGCTACCTGGAGCAATCTGCTGCCGACGCCGGCGGGCGCCTCAGCCTCAAGCTCATTCCGAAGTCCGGCAACGGCGTGTGCCGGATCAACGTGGAAAAGGCCGGCTAACTGCGCTAGCCGGACTAGCCGCGCTCCGCGGTGACCGGCCCGGCGACGCTGAGCTCGAGCACCTTCAGGCCCTGCTCGCGGGCGTCATCGAGGATGGATTCCTCAATCTCCTCGGTGTGCAGCACCATGACCGTCGGACCCGCACCGGAAAGGTATGCGGCGTAGCCCCGGTTGCGCAGGCGGTTGACCCACTCCGCCGTCACCGGCAGAACGTCGGCGCGATAAGGCTGGTGCAGGCGATCGCGGGTGCCCTCCCACAGCAGCTCCGGGTACGAGGTCAACGCCGCCACGTTGACCGCGGTGCGGGAGACGTTAAAGGCAGCATCGGCGTGGGTGACGTGCGACGGCAGCACGCGGCGCACGGCCTGCGTCGAGGCGTGGAAATTCGGGACTAGGGCCGTGGCCTTGATCGAGGGATGCACGTCCAGGGTGGCGGCACGGTATTCGGGCAGCGAGTGGCCGTCGACAGGCACCGTGGTCCACGAGACCACCGCGTTGCCCAGCACCGACGCCGCGGCATTGTCCGGGTGGCCCTCAAAGGCCGAGGACAGCTGCACCAGCTGCGCGCCCGACAGCGGGGAGCCGGCCAGCGCGTTGCCCGCGGCCACGCCTGCCACCGCAGCGGAGGCCGAGGAGCCCAGGCCGCGCGACTGCGGGATGGTGTTGTTGCACACCACGCGCAGGCCGGTCACGGAGGCATCCGCGGCCTTGAGCGCAGACCGAATGGCCTTGACCACCAAGTGCGAACCATCGCGCGGGAGCTCATCGGCGCCTTCGCCGAAGATCTCCACCTCCAGTCCAGACTTGATTACCTCGACCTCCACGGTGTCGTAGAGGGACAGGGCGATGCCCAGGGTGTCGTAGCCCGGTCCCAAGTTGGCCGAGGAGGCCGGGACCTTGACTGTGACTTGGGTGCCTAGTTCGATGTCAATGCTCATGCTTTACACCTTATCGGGCCTCATCATCCGGTCTAGCCTTCTGGCCTAATCGCCCAAGCGGATGACGGAGTGGACAGCCTTGACCTCGTCGAGCGCGCCCAGTTCAGCGACGATATCCTCCAGCACTGCTTCCTTCGCAGCGTGGGTGACCACGATAAGCCGCGCGGTCTGCTCTCCGTCCTCCTGGCGGACGGTGCGCAGGGAGACGCCGTGGCGGGCGAAGACACCGGAGATGGCGGAGAGCACGCCGGTGCGATCATCAACCTCCATGTCCACGTGGTAGCGGGTCTCCACCGCGCCAAACTCCGCGATGGGCAGGTTAGCGTAGGTGTTCTCCCCCGGGGCGCGGCCGCCGTGCACGATGTTGCGGGCCGCACCCACGACATCGCCCAATACTGCCGACGCCGTCGGGTTGCCGCCCGCGCCGTTGCCGTAGAACATCAGCGAGCCGGCGGCCTCCGCCTCGACGAAGATAGCGTTGTAGGACTCGCTAACAGAGGCCAGCGGGTGGTCCTTGGGCACCAGCGTCGGGTGCACGCGGGCGTTGACGGATTCCTGCCCGGTCTCTGCGTCCGTGAGGCGCTCACAGATGGCCAGCAGCTTGATGGAGTACCCAGCCTGGTTCGCGGCCTTGATATCGGCCGCGGTGACCTTGGAGATACCCTCGCAGTAAACGTCGTCGAAGGTCAGGCGGGTGTAGAAGCCCAGGGAGGCCAGGATGGCGGCCTTGGAGGCGGCGTCGTGGCCCTCCACGTCCGCGGTCGGGTCGGCCTCCGCGTAGCCCAGGCGGGTGGCTTCTGCCAGCGCATCCTCATAGGACGCGCCGGTGGACTCCATGGCGTCCAGGATGAAGTTGGTGGTGCCGTTGACGATGCCAGAGATGCGCTGGATCTGATCACCGGCCAGGGAGCGGCGCAGCATGCCCACCACGGGGATGGCGGCGGCCACCGCCGCCTCGAAGTACAGGTCCACGCCTGCGCGGTCCGCCGCCTCCGCGAGCTCGTCCGCGTGGGCGGCCACCAGCGCCTTGTTGGCGGTGACCACGGACTTACCGGCGTTCAGCGCGGCGAGCACGAGCTCGCGCGGGAAGTCGATGCCGCCGATGACCTCCACGACGAGGTCGATGTCATCGCGCAGGACGAGCGCCTTGGCGTCGTCCGTGAGCAGCTCCTTCGGCACCCCCGGGCGCAACTTGTTCTTATTGTGGACGGCCACGCCGCGAATCTCCGCGGGTCCGCCGATGCGGTGCGCGAAGGCGTCAGCGTTCTCCCCCAGCAGGCGGAAGACCTCTGCCCCCACGGTGCCGAATCCGAGCAGTGCGATTCCTACGGGCTCGCCCTCAGGCTTTCCGGTGTGGTTCGTCGTCATGGTTTCCTCACAAGTTGCGTGTTGTTGGTGCGGTACAGACCATCACTATACAGAACGAGCTGTCTATTTCTACGTGGGGAGGCCATGGGGAGGCGCGGAAGGCCCGCGACCGGCACCATCTCACAGTTGAGGCTGAATGAAATGGCGCCGCAGCGCTAATCGACGTCCAACGCGAGCAGGTCCTGCACCGTCTCCCGGCGCAGCATGAGCTGGTGCTTGCCGTCGCGCACGGACACTACCGCCGGGCGCAGCGCGCCGTTGTAGCGCGAGGCCATCATGTACTGGTAGGCGCCCGTGGTGGCGAATGCCAAGAGGTCTCCGGTGGTGATATCGGACGGGAAGCGGCGCTCGTTAACCAGGATGTCGCCGGATTCGCAGTGGAAACCCACGATGCGCGAATCTACCGGCTCGCCCTGAGTGCGGCGGTTGACCACGCGCACGTCGTAATCCGAGTCGTAAAGAGCCGGGCGGATGTTGTCGGACATGCCGCCGTCCACCGACAGGTAGCGGCGAATGGGCAGATCCGCCTTGCCGGTCTCCACATCCTTGACTGTGCCCACGCGGTAGACGGTCACCGCGGAGGCGCCAACCAGGGAGCGGCCCGGTTCCACCAGCACGAACGGCGGGGTGATGTCGAGCTCGCGGGCGGTGCGTTCCACCGCCTCCAGCAGGTCGGCCGCGAGCGAGGCAACATCCAGCGCCTCTTCGTACTCCATGTAGGGGATGCCGAAGCCGCCGCCCAGATCCAGCTCCTCCAAGGCCACGCCGAGCTCGGAGTGGATGCGCTTATAGAGGCTCAGCACGCGCTCCGCGGCAAGCTTGAAGCCCTCGGCGTTGAAGACCGAGGAGCCGACGTGGCAGTGCAGGCCCACCAGCGAGAGGTTCGCCGCCTCGAGCGCGCGCTGCGCCGCGGTGAAGGCCGCACCCGTGGACAGCGAGATGCCGAACTTCTGATCCTCGTGCGAGGTGGCGATGAACTCGTGCGTGTGGGCGTCCACGCCGGGCTTGACGCGGATCATCACCGGCTGCACGCGACCGGCCGCAGCGGCGATGCCGTTAAGGCGGGTGAGCTCCTCCTCGTTGTCCAAGACCACGTGGGCGATGCCGTTGTCCACGCACAGTTGGAGGTACTCGTCCTCCTTGTTGTTGCCGTGGGCGGTCATGCGCTCGGGCGGGAAACCCGCGGCGAGCGCGAGCTTAGCCTCGTTAAGGGAGGCGACGTCGAGGCACAGGCCCTCTTCGTCGACCCACCGCACGATGCGCTTGGTAATGAACGCCTTGGAGGCGTAGTGCACGTGCTCCGGGCCGCCGAAGGCCTTGGCCATGTCGCGGCAGCGTGAGCGGAAGTCCTGCTCATCGAAGACGTAGAGCGGGGTGCCGTATTCCTCCGCCAGCTCAGAGAGGCTAACGCCGGCGATGGTTACCGCACCGTCTGCGCCGCGCGCGGCGTTGCGCGGCCAGACGTGAGAGGGAAGAGAATTGAAATCAGCCATAGTCGCGCGACCTACATCTTCTCCGGGGTGCTCACTCCCACCATGGTCAAGGCATTGGCCATGACCTGGCGGGTAGCGCTGGCCAGCGCCAGGCGAGCCAGGTGGATGGGCTCGGTCTCCTCGTCCGCCTTCGGCAGGACCTGGCACTGGTCGTAGAAGCGGTGGAACACAGCCGCCAGATCCTCGGCGTAGCGAGCGATACGGTGCGGCTCACGCAGGGTGGCCGCGGTGGCCACGACCTCGGGGAACTCACCCAGGGTGCGGATAAGGTCGCCCTCCTTGTCGTGGGTGAGGAGGTCCAGTGAGGCGTCGGCAAGCGCGGCGGTATCCAGCCCCAGCTCCGTTGCCTTGCGCAAGATGGAGCAGATGCGGGCGTGGCCGTACTGCACGTAGTACACCGGGTTATCCGCGGACTGGGAGGCCCACAGGCCCAGATCGATGTCCAGGCTGGAATCCACCGAGGAACGCACCAGCGAGTAGCGCGCGCCGTCCACGCCGATGGCCTCCACCAGGTCATCCAAGGTAATAACGGTGCCCGCGCGCTTGGACATCTTGACCGCCTGGCCGTCGCGCAGCAGGTTCACCATCTGGCCGATGAGCACCTCGACGGCCTCCGGGTCATAGCCCAGCGCTTGCGCGGAGGCGCGGAGGCGGGCGATATAGCCGTGGTGATCCGCGCCGAGCATGTAGATAGCCAGGTCGTGACCGCGGTCGAACTTATCGGCCACGTAGGCAATGTCGCCCGCGATATAGGCCGCGTTGCCGTCGGACTTGATGACCACGCGGTCCTTGTCGTCGCCGTACTCAGTGGACTTCAGCCACCACGCGCCCTCGGATTCGTACAGCTTGCCGTTGTCCTTGAGGGTCTGGATGGCCTTGTCCACCGCGCCGGATTCGAACAGGGAGTTCTCGTGGAAGTAGACGTCGAAGTCCACGCCGAACTCGTGGAGGGACTCCTTGATCTGGGCGAACATCATCTCCACGCCAACGGCGCGGAAGTTCTCCTGCACCTCGGCGTCGCTCCCCTCGAGGGCCCCCGGATTCTTCTCCACCACCGCCTGGGCGATGTCCTTGATGTAATCTCCGCCGTAGCCGTCCTCCGGGGTGGGCTCGCCCTTGGCGGCGGCCACCAGGGAACGCGCGAAGCGATCGATCTGCCCGCCGTGGTCGTTGAAGTAGTACTCGCGGGTAACGTCCGCGCCGGAGGCCTCGAGGACGCGGCCCAAGGAATCACCCACCGCGGCCCAGCGGGTGCCGCCCAGGTGGATGGGGCCCGTCGGGTTCGCGGAGACGAACTCCAGGTTGATCTTCTTCCCGGCGTACGTAGCGTTGCGGCCAAACTCCTCGCCGGCGTTAAGGACCTGGGAGACAATTGCGCCCTGGGCGGCCGCGGCGAGGCGGATGTTGAGGAATCCCGGTCCGGCGATGGAGGCCTCCTCAATGGCGTCGTTGCCCGCGAGGGCGTCGGCAAGCCATTGCGCCAGCTCACGCGGCTGGGTGCCGGCCTTCTTGGCCACCTGGAGGGCCAGGTTGGTGGCGTAGTCACCGTGCTCCGGATTGCGCGGGCGCTCAACGGTCACGGTCTCCGGCAGCACGGAGGCGTCCAGCTCGTGCTGGTCAAGCACAGCGGCCGCGGTCTCTTTAATCAGGACGGAAAGATCTTCAGGATTCATAGGGCCAAAGTCTATCGTCCCCTCGCTTCGGAAGCACCGTCAGGGCGCAGGCTGCGCACCCGACTGGCTGCACGTTAGGGGCGTCACTTGCCCCCGCTACGTGATCGATGCGGCACATCGGGGTGTGACCCTTTACCCTAAACTCACTATCTGCATCGCAGTTCTCAGTAGTTTTCACGTACTCACTGTAGCGAGTTAGAAGCGAGTTATATGTCTACATTTCACATCACTACCGACGCCATCGCCGGCAGTGGCGGGCTGACCGCAGCGGTCTCCACCCTGCCGCTCATTGCGTTCTTCATCATGCTACTGGGCTTCAAGGCCCGCGCCCACACCTCGGGTGCCGTAGCGCTCATCGTTGCCCTGGCCGTTGCCATCCTAGGCATGGGCATGCCCACCGGCATGGCTGTGAACTCGGCGCTGCGCGGTGGACTCTTCGGCCTCTTCCCCATCGTCTGGGTCATCATCACCGCCATCTGGTTCTACGAGGTGACGGTGGCCTCCGGTCGTTTCAACGACCTGCGCAAGACCTTCGACCTGCTGGGCGATGGCGATATCCGCATCCAGGCCATCCTTATCGCCTTCTGCTTCGGCGGCCTGCTGGAGGCTCTTGCCGGCTTCGGCGCCCCGGTGGCCATTACCGCCACGATGATCCTGGCCCTGGGTATGAAGCCGCTTAAGGCAGCGACCACGGTACTGATTGCCAATACCGCCCCCGTGGCCTTCGGCGCGGTGGGCATCCCGGTGACCACCGCTGGTTCCGTGGGCGGGCGCACCGCCGAGCAGACCGGCGACATCGCGGGTCTTATCTCCCTGCAGGTGCTGCTCATCGCCGCCGTGGTGCCGTTCTTCATCCTCTTCATCCTCGACGGCATGCGCGGTGTCAAGGAAGCCGCCCCGGCCGCCGCGGTCATCGGCGTGTCCTTCGCCATCGCGCAGTGGGCTGCCGCCACCTTCTTTGCCTACCAGCTCACCAACGTGGTGGCCTGCATCGTGTCCCTGGGCGCGGGCGTGCTCTTCCTGCGTGTGTGGAAGCCCAAGGGCGTTGACAGCCTGCGCGAGCGCATGGAGCTGCCCGCTCAGGAAGAGGTCACCGACCTCAACGGCCGCCGCATCTGGATGGCCCTGCTGCCCTACGCCGTTGTCACCGCCGTCTTCGCCGTGGCCACCGCATGGCCTGCCATCTTCGGTTTCATTAAGATCAACAACCCGTGGCCGCTTCTCGACGGCACGATTATCGACGCCGACGGCAACGCCATGGACACCGCTTTCAAGTTCAACGTCTTGGGCAACCCGGGCACCTTGCTTCTCATCTCCGGCATCATCGTTGCAGCTGTTTACATGGCATTCAACGAGAACGGCCGCTACAAGCTGGAAGCCTCCGCACCAGTGGCCAAATTCGGCGAGGTAGTCAACCGCATGAAGTTCTCCGCGCTCACCATTATTTTGGTTCTGGCCCTAGCGTACACCATGAACTACTCCGGCCAGACCATTTCCATCGGCCAGCTGGTGGCCTCCGTGGGCGGCATCTTCGCGCTCTTCTCCCCGGTGCTGGGCTGGATCGGTACCGCCGTGACCGGCTCCGACACCTCCGCCAACGCCCTGTTTGCCAACCTGCAGGTCACAGCCGCCGACCGAATTGGTGTCAACCCCGACCTCATGCTGGCTGCAAACACCTCCGGCGGCGTGGTGGGCAAGATGATCTCCCCGCAGTCCCTGGCCATCGCTGCCACCGCGGTGAAGATGGAAGGCGAGGAATCCCGCATCCTCAAGTCTGTGGTGGGCTACTCCGTGGCCTTCTTGGCCGTGGTCTGTGTCATTGTCTTCCTCATGACCAACGTGTTGGGATTCTTGGTTCCCTAGAACTGGCCCCTAACATCTTTCCTTCCAACTTTCCGACAGTTGCGTAGGTTTTCCCACAACTCACCCCCAGATTCGGGTCATTTACCGGCCCGTTCTGGGGGCTTCGTTGTTACTTGACTCAGTTGTCTCGTCATTAATGCACGTGAGAAATTTTGCAACATTAGTGTTGCGTTAAAGCGCCAGGTAGGAGCTGTTTTTTACATCGATATTCCGTGTTTTACACGGTAGGCTCATCTCCACACCCATAGGAAAATGTCCGTCGCGCTTGCGCTCCCTCGCCGCAGGGAAGCGCGAGCACGTGGGTCAGAAAAGGAGCGCACACTAATGCGAATAGCATTGTTTTCTACGTGTATCGGCGACTCGCTGTTCCCCGATGCTCACAAGGCCACGGCCCTCGTCTTGTCCCGCCTGGGACACGAGGTCGTCTTCCCAGAGCAGCAGACCTGCTGCGGCCAGATGCACATCAACACTGGCTACCAGAAGGAAACCCTGGGAATGATCCGCAGCTACGCGGATGCCTTCGCTGACCCGTCCATCGACTACGTAGTTGCAGCCTCCGGCTCCTGCGTCGGCGCCGTCCGTGAGCAACACGTGCGCGTGGCCGACCGCTTTGGCTCCTCCGCAGACGTTGACGGCGCCAAGAAGGCTTCTGAGAAGACGCTGGATCTGCCGGAATTTCTCGTGGACGTTGCCGGCGTGACCAACGTTGGTGCGTTCTTCCCGCACCGCGTCACCTACCACTCCTCCTGCCACGGTCTGCGCTTCCTCAAGCTCGGTGACCGTCCGTACCAGCTGCTCAAGGAGGTCGAGGGAATCGACCTCGTCCCGCTGCAGAACTCTGAGGAGTGCTGTGGCTTCGGCGGCACCTTCGCCGTTAAGAACGCCGAGGTGTCCCAGGCCATGGTGGGCGATAAGACCCGCCACGTCCGCGAGACCGACGCGGAGTACGTCACCGGCGGTGACTCCTCCTGCCTGATGAACATCGGCGGCGCCCTGTCCCGTCAGCGTTCCGGTGTGCGCGCCATCCACATGGCGGAAATCCTCGCCTCCACCAAGGAACACCCGTGGACCCCGACCTCCGCGGCCTACTCCAAGGAGAAGATGCTCTAATGACTTCCTTCCTCGATACCACCCCGCCCCGCGCCCCGGAAGGCTACGGCAACCTGCGCGGTTCTAAGGCATTCGTGCCGCTGGCACACGTGGGCCTGAACAACTCCACCCAGCGCCACAACCTGCACCACGCCACCACCTCCATCCGTGACAAGCGCCAGCACGCCGTGGACGAGACCCCGGACTGGGAGCAGCTGCGTGACGCCGGTTCCGCCCTCAAGGAGGACGTTGCGTCCCGCATGGGCGAGCTCCTCCTGCAGTTTGAGGAGCAGGTTACCCAGCGCGGCGGCATCGTCCACTGGGCACGCGACGCAAAGGAGGCCAACGAGATCATCGAAGGCCTCATCAAGGAAACCGGCGAGACCGACGTCATCAAGGTCAAGTCCATGGCCACCCAGGAGATGGGCCTTAACGAGCACCTCGAGGCCGCTGGTATTCACGCCCAGGAGACCGACCTGGCTGAGCTCATTGTCCAGCTCGGTGAGGACCGCCCATCCCACATTCTGGTTCCAGCTATCCACCGCAACCGCGCGGAAATCCGTGACATCTTTGTCAACAAGATGCCGAACACGGATGACTCCCTGAAGGCAGAGCCGGCAGAGCTGGCTGAGGCCTCCCGCCAGTTCCTGCGCGAGCAGTTCATGAAGGCCAAGGTGGCCATCTCCGGCGCCAACTTCGGCGTGGCAGAGACCGGCACCATCAACATCGTGGAGTCTGAGGGCAACGGCCGTATGTGCCTGACCTTGCCGGAGACCCTCATTACCGTCATGGGCATTGAGAAGCTCGTGCCGACTTTCCAGGATCTCGAGGTCTTCCTGCAGCTGCTGCCGCGTTCCTCCACGGCAGAGCGCATGAACCCGTACACCTCCATGTGGTCCGGTGTGACCGAGGGCGATGGCCCGCAGAACTTCCACCTAGTTCTCATCGACAACGGCCGTACCGCCGCCCTGTCCTCCCCCATCGGCCACCAGGCCCTGAAGTGCATTCGCTGCTCGGCGTGCCTCAACGTCTGCCCGGTCTACGAGCGCGCCGGCGGCCACGCCTACGGCTCCGTCTACCCGGGCCCGATTGGAATCTCCCTGACGCCGCAGCTGACGGGTATGAAGGACCACAACGATCCGTCGGCAAGCCTGCCCTACGCCTGCTCCCTGTGCGGCCGCTGCGACGAGGTCTGCCCGGTCCGCATCCCGCTGTCCCAGGTCATCTTGGAGAACCGCCACCAGAAGGTCACCCACGCCACCCCGCCGGTTGAGCAGAAGCTTTTCAAGGTCATTGAGCTGCTGTGGTCTAACCCGAAGATGTGGAACCAGGTCACCCACATGGTGGCGCTGGGCCGCGTGCTCGGCGGCTTCAATGGCGTGATGGACAAGCTGCCGCTGTTCATGTCCGGCTGGTCGGATGTGCGCGACACCGCTGTGCCGCCGAAGAAGTCCTTCCGCCAGTGGTTCGAATCTGACGAAGCTCAAGAACTCCTTGCCCAAGCCAAGAAGGAAGGCATCAAGTGACCACCGCAAAAGAGGAAATCCTCAACCGTATTGCCTCCGCCCAGAAGCAGGCGGGCCTGCCGGACCACGTAGAGGTTCCGCGCGAATACCAGCACGAAGGCACGCTCAACGCTGAGGAGCTGCGCGAGATGCTGGTGGACCGCCTGGTGGACTACCGCGCCGACGTGCACGTCACCGATGAGGCCGGCCTGAACAGCACCATCGTGGACATCCTGAAGGACCGCGGCTGCTCCACCCTCGTCTACGCACCGGGCCTGGACACCGGCCTGCTGGATGGCTTCGAGGGCACCGCCACGCCGGACGATAAGAACAAGGATCCGCGTGAGCTGAACGACGTGGACGCGGTCGTCACCGAGTCCCACGTCACCTCCGCACAGACCGGCACCATCGTGCTCGAGTCCGACGAGGTCTGCGGCCGCCGCGCCCTGACCCTCGTGCCAGACCGCCACATCTGCATCGTCCGCAAGGACCAGATTGTGTACGGCATCCCGGAGGTTGTCTCCCGCATGAACCCGGACCGCCCGGCCACCTGGATCTCCGGCCCGTCCGCGACCTCGGATATCGAGCTCACCCGTGTGGAGGGCGTGCACGGTCCGCGTGACCTGATTGTGGTGATTGTTAAGTAACGTGACGTTCGGGGGCACCCGCCCCTGTAACGTCCTGTTATACATCACCCACGGCGCATAGAATGAGACGAGTACCATCTCGATAGTGAAGGAGTCTCATTCCATGCGTCTTTCTCGCGTTTTGGGGGCGATCGCCGTGACCGCCGGCCTCGTCGTCACCCCCGCCGCGCAGGCCGATCAGCCCACCATCTCCTGGGGTCCGTGCCCGGAAGGAGTGGACCACGAGCGCGCCGAGTGCGGCCACGTCACCGCGCCGACGTACTACGACGCACCGGACAAGGGCACCATCGACGTCGGCTTCATCCGCCTCAAGGCCACCGGCGAGCGCAAGGGCAGCCTGTTTACCAACCCCGGCGGCCCGAACGGCGATGCATACGCCTGGGTGAACAACGCCAACTGGCCGGAAGAGATCCAGCAAAACTTCGACATCATCGGCGTCCAGCCGCGCGGCCTGCGCGATTCCGGCGCGCTGAACTGCTCCATAACCGCAGCCTCCGGCAATCCGCTGGAGGGCCTGACCCAGGCCGGGGCCGAGACCCGCGACAACTGTGAGAAGAACACCCCAGGCTATACCGATTCCCTCACCACGGAGAACACCGCCCGCGACTGGGAGGTTGTACGCCAGGCGCTGGGCGATGAACGCATTAACATCGCCGGCCTGTCCTACGGCACCTTCCTGGGTTCCACCTACGCCACTCTCTTCCCGCAGCACACCGACAAGG
The DNA here is from genome assembly GCF_046097495.1 of Corynebacterium axilliensis. Lineage (NCBI taxonomy): Bacteria > Bacillati > Actinomycetota > Actinomycetes > Mycobacteriales > Corynebacteriaceae > Corynebacterium > Corynebacterium axilliensis. The sequence goes on along the minus strand of NZ_CP175768.1, from coordinate 298,961 downwards.
TGGTGCTGGACTCCGGCATGGACCCGGGCATGGCCTGGAACCAGATCTTCGCATCCCAGCAGGCCGGCTACGAGAACGCCCTGCATGACTTCTTTAGCTTCGTGGCGAAGAACGATGACATCTACCACGCCGGCAAGACTCCGCTGAAGGCCTACGAGCGCTGGTCCCAGATTGTCGCTGCCGAGGCTGGCGTGCGCCCGACTGTCCTGCCGCCGGACGCCGAGATTGGTGACCTCCCGCCAGGACTGGAATTCGCCGGCCAGCCGGGCGCGAACATCATGACCGCCACGGGCGAGCTGCGTGTGCAGGCCGAGCACCTGGCAGGCAAGGTATCCAACCCGCAGGGTATCCAGGCCACCTCCCCCACCCTCCAGGTCACGCGCGACCAGGTTGTCCCGCGCCCAGAGGCCTGGGACGCGATGGCCAAGCACATCGGCGGCATCGAGCCTCTCGACTTCAACGCAGTCGATCCGCAGGCTAGCGAAGCGGACCAGGAAGCCGCGCTGCAGACCTTGGTGAACACCCAGAGCATGCAGAACATCATCATGTGCAACGAGAACACCTCCCCGATGGATCCGACGCGCATCCCGGCCTTCCTGTGGGCCAACTACGTCACCGTTGACCCCTTCACGCTGTTTAACTCCATGTACGCCTCTGGCGTCGGCTGCGGCGGCCGTGCCCCGATTACGAAGCCGGTACAGGTCAGCGGCGCGCAGCTGGCCACCAAGCCGCTGCAGATTCAGTCCACCGGCGACCCCCAGACCCCGTACGCCTACTACCGCGGCCTGTCTGACCCGATGCAGTCCCACGTGGTCACCGTCCACGGCCCGGGCCACGGCCACTTTGCCATGGGCAACGACGCCGTGAACCAGATTGTGGTGGACTACCTGCTCACCGGTGAGGTCCACACGGCCGATGCCCCCGGTTACTTCGACCAGGAGCACGCCTCCGCCTAACACCAGGCAAGCGCGACACCCAGCACACGCGGGCCGTGGCCTTGCGGCTCCGCCCCCGCTGCTGGGTGTCAATTTCTGTGGTCACACGTCGATGCGCTAGAATCGCATCGTTGGCATTTCGCCACTTATGCCTCTGTAGCTCAGCGGATTAGAGCATCGGTTTCCGGTACCGAAGGTCGCAGGTTCGATCCCTGTCAGGGGCACTTTTTCATACCTTTTATCGCCTAGATTAGGGGCGCTACCCCCTCCCCAACACGTCCTGCCGCTTAAGCCGCCAAGCGGGACTGAATGTCCGCAACAACTTCTTCTGGGTTCTTCGTCGAGGCGATAAAGGAGCTAGCACCATAGTCGATGCGTACGGTGGGACCTGAAACGATATAGGCTGCCGCGCCATCGACGACACGGGGGCCTGCGCCTTCTTTCAGCCCTGTCTCTGGGCCGACACTCACGCCGGAAATGTCGTCGAGCGGCATCGTCTTCTTGAAAACACCCAAGACAGATGCCGTTACGACGTCGTCGCGCACGACGAGCTTAACCCGCATGGCAATACAGGCCAGCGTTGCTGCGATGACCAGCACACCGAAAAGAATAGCTGCCCAGTTAGAATCGGTCATCGTCGGTACCAGCGCTGCCACAACAGTGATGCCGACGATGATGCCGAGCCACTGGAGAGGGCCATTGAGATAGCGCACGTAAACGTTGTCACCCATAGCCCTCGATGCTACCTAGGAGCGCGGCGTGAGCAAGCCGGCCTCGTGGAGTAGTTCGCCAATCTCGTTGTCTTCGAGCTTGTCTAGGAAATGCTTGCGCATGAAGCGGCCCGCCTTGGTATCGCGGCCGGAGCCGAGGGCTTGGCCGTCGCGGAGCTGCACGGTGGCATCGAGAAGCGCGCGCACGTCGAAGGTGGAGTTGAAGACCTCCGGCACTCCGCGCTCGAGGTCCATGAGCGTGTAGACGGCCTCCATCGGGGTGCGCACCGAGTACTCCGTGGTGAAAATGCAGTCACGCTGCGCGGACTCAGCAAACTGGCCGATGAACGCGAAGTTCTTCGCGCCCTCCGGGACGACGTCTGGGCGGTCGCCGGCCTGGCGCGGCATGAAGAAGGCGGTGACGTACGGCATCATGACAGGCACGGCCTTCGCACCTGTGGCGGCCATCTCGTCAATCTGATCGACGGGCACGCCCAGGTGGTAGAGCCACTCACGGGTGATTTCCTCACCGGTGGATTCCTCGATGGTCTTACCCGTGTAGTCGCCCGGCTTATCCGAGTAGAGGGCGTAGACCCACACCACGATCTGGTCGTCCGGCTGGTTCTTGAAGTGCGGCTGGCGGTTGACCGTCCAGGACATCAGCCAGTTGGAGTCACGGGCGGTGACGATGCCGCCGGTGACCACCTTGCCGGAGAAGGGATCGCGCTTGGCAATCTTCTCGATGTAGCGCGGGATGCGCTCATCCAGCGTGGTCACCGTGCAGGACTCCCACTTAGTCTCCGGGATGTGGCTGCCAAAGACGTCGGGGCGGCCAAAGGACGGATCCTTCGCGGCAATGCGGCGCCAGAGGTCCCACGCCGGGGCTGGGCCCTCGTTGAGCTTGGCGGCGCGGTGGTGGTTGCCGTTATCGGAATTCTCCACCAAGGAACCGATGGTGAGGAAGGCGAGGTCGTTTTCCGTCAGGGCCACCCCGCCCTCTTCACCATTCTTTTCCCAGTGGATGTAGGTAGCCTGCTTCTCGCCATCGGCGATGCGGAAGTCCACGTCGGTCACACGCGTGCCGTACTCGAACTGCACGCCGTGGTCCTGCAGGTACTTCGTCAGCGGCAGCACGAGAGATTCGTACTGGTTGTACTTGGTGAACTTGAGCGCGGAAAAGTCCGGCAGGCCGACGATGTGGTGAATGAAGCGGTGGACGTAGAGCTTCATCTCCAGCGCGGAGTGCCATTCTTCGAAGGCGAACATCGTGCGCCAGTACATCCAGAAGTTGGACTCCAGGAAATCCTTAGTGAACCACTCGTTGATGCGGACATTTTCTATTTCTTCGCGCGTAGCTAGGAAGAGCTTGATGAGCTCCTTCTGAGCCGTGCGGCTCAGCGTGAACTTGCCCTCAGTCTGCGCATCCTGGCCGCGGTTCACAGTGGCGCGCTGCAGGGAGTAGTTGGGATCATCGAGGTTGAGCCAGTAGAACTCATCGAGAACGCTGGCGTCCTCAATCTCCAGCGACGGCACGGAGCGGAATAGGTCCCACAGGCACTCGAAGTGGTTCTCCATCTCACGGCCGCCGCGGATGACAAAGCCATCCTCCGGCTCCTTGATGCCGTCGAGAGCTCCGCCGGCGATGTTCGCCTGCTCGAGGATGTGGATGTTTTCTCCCGGGACCTGGGCATCGCGTACGAGGAAGGCAGCGGCAGAAAGACCTGCCAGACCGGATCCGAGGATCCACGCGGTCTTCTCGTCAGCGCCTTCTGGCTTTCGGGGGCGGGCAAAGGCTTCGTAGTTTCCGTTGGTGTAGCGCACGGCAGCACTCCTTGTGTTGACAACTCGGTGACACCTTTGACGTTAAACCCACCCACCAACCCGCGCTAGCGTTAGTGAATGTTATTCCCTCTAGCGGGGCTAGTTTTGCCGGAGAATTACCCGCTCTCCGTAATGACACAGGGTACTGCCAGGCAATTCCGAAGAATCCGCTCGCCTGCGCCCTTCCAGAGAGCCCACATGAACTCCCCACCCCAGTAGCGTTGGGCGCCCGCGGCCCTCCCCGCACCAGATCGCGGAGGTAGCGTGAAACGCTAAGTTTCTAAGATCTATGTATAGACTTTCGCTCACGGGCTACAAGCCAAACTGGGAAAGATCGATTCCCGTCTGCGGGGCGACTGTGGCGGCCAACCCCAACGCCGCTAGGATGGCGACGATGATGCCGATGACGGTCCCGGCGGTACTGCTACCACCGGCGGCACCAGACGTCTTCGGGCTGAAAGTGCGCGGCTCAGCGACGCGCACTTCGGATACTCGCTCCTCCGCGCGGTCCAGGCGTGGCCTGGGCGCAAGCGGTTGAAGAACGTGTAGGGAAAAGTGACAAGCGGGGCACGGAGATAGCCTTTCAGCGCGTGGAGATACCATACGGAAAGAGATAGGAGAAGAGACGCCGTTCACCTTAATCCCGCAGGCAGGATTTGCCTCCTTCACGCCAGAATCGCCGGACGTGAAACCCGCAAAACCACAAAGCAGCCCGTGCAGTGATACTGCCGGGCTGCGTGGATTCCACTAGGCCGTCGTTTTAAACGACGGGCCGCGTACCGTTCTTACTGGGTGATGAACGGGTTCACAATCTGCTGGGTGATATCGAGCGTGCCGTGCTCGATGTAGTACATGCCCAGGAACATGGCGAGCAGCATAACCAGGGCCAGAAGCATGGAGGGGATCCACTGAACGAAGACGGACACCCAGCCGTCAGCCTTGTCACGTGCGGCAGCTTCGCGCTGCTCCTGAGCCAAATCGCGCTCGTCGATCATGTTTTGTCCTTTCACTTAGCTCCCCTGACCAATAGCGAGAGGGGTGCTCGCCCTTTAACACACTGTATGTTAGCAGGTTATGCAGACTAGTCCGAAGTTTGCTGCCCATTTTTCGGGTCAATCCTTCAGAAGTTTGACACCCCCTGTGACTAGGACCGCAGTCTAGACTCCGGGGTCCTCGTCGTTCTCCAGAGCCTCGATGAAGTCTTCGCGGTCCTGGAACATGCGGTTGATGTCGTCCTCGGCGCCGATGATCCACAGCTGCGAGGCCTCGTCGAAGGTCAGCGCGCCCTCCGGGTGCTGCTCTAGTACCTGTTCCATCGCCTCGGCTTGCTCGTCGCTGAGCTCCTCGACGTCTTCGACACGGCCGACCTGTTCACTGAGCTCTCGCAGCGCGGTGACGCGGTACTGCGTGTATTGACGCTCCGGGTGCTCGAATAATTCTTGTCCCATCATGGCGTGGGGTCACCTCCAGGTGAGTTGGTGTGTGCGCTGCTTAGGAGTTCTTTCCGCCCAGGCGCTCATCCGGCACGAAGCCGGAGTAGCCAGGGAGGTTGTTCTCCTCGAGCACGCCTTGGCAGAACCTCTTGAGAGCCGGTGCATCGGCGGGATCAAGGTGGTCGAAGACCATGCGGCGGACCGACTCCACGTGCTCCGGAACGGATGCTTCGAGGCGCTCCATGCCAGTGTCCGTCAGCACCACCTCGACGCCGCGGGCGTCGCCCGAGCAGCGCTCCTTGCGCACCAGGCCGCGCTTTTCCATGCGGGTGATCTGGTGAGAGGCCCGCGAGCGGTCCCAGTCCAGTTCCGAGCACAGCTCGCGCAGGCGCAGGGTCTTATTCGGCGCTTCCGACAACGACACCAGTACGGAATACTCCGAGATAGAAATCTCGCCGCAGGCCAAGAGCGTCTCTTCCATGCCCCGGTTGATCTTGCGAATGGAGGCAAGCAGGTGGCGCCAGAGGTCCTGTTCTTCTTCATTGAGCCATCGAATGTCCGCTGTCATGGCAATTACCCTACACTGTGGGTCCTACACTGACTTCAGCTTCTTCATACTTAGCTCCGTGCGGCCCGGCACTCGGGAGAAGCGGCCTGGCATGCACGTGAACACGATGACTTGCGCTTGCCTTCCCACCCGGTCGAAAAGTGTGGACATAAGTTGCAGACGCGTGGCGTCGGTGGAGCCCAGCGCGTCATCGATGACCACCGGTGCCCCTCCACCAGCGACGAGCTGCGCAATGGCGAAGCGGGTCAGAATTCCCAGCTGCTCCTTGGCACCGCCAGACAGGTCGCCGAAGTCAATCGTCTGCCCGTCGTGGCTGCGGGTTTCCACTTGTAGCTCCTCGGACAACTGGAAGTCCACGTCGCCGCCGAAGACGGGGCGCGCCAGCGCGTTAAGCGCATTGACAAAGGGCGCAGCGTAGCGCTGACGGGCGGTATCGCGGTGTCGGAGCATGAGTGCGCGCAGGTACCGGGCGGCGTGTGCGCGGCGCTCGACAGCAGCGTGACGTTCCGTCGCCACGGTGAGGTCGGCCGCTGCCTTCTCCAGTGCTTCGGCCGCGCCTTCGTGCTGGGTGATCTGTCCCTTCAACAAAAGCTGTTCTCTTTCTGCGTCGCGCTCCGCCTGCTTCAACGATTCCAGGTGGGCCTTAGCACCCTGAGCCAGCGACTCCGCAGTCTCGAGGTCCACGCCGGATAGCTCCTTCAACGCTGCCTTCTCCTTGGCGTGCTCGGCCTCAGCGGCAGCCACGGCGCTGTCCATATCCGCATCCGCGCGCTTCTCGCGGGCAGCGTCCAGCTCCTGCGACTTCCGCTCCAGCTGAGACTTCGCTTCCTCGGCGCGCACAGTGGCAACATCCAGCGCGCGACCGGCCTTGTCTTCGCGATATGGGGCGAGGGCGCGGTCCAGCTCATCTAGCCGCCGGCGCAGCTCTTCTTCTTCGCGCTCTACCTCAGCGACCTGGCGCGGGGTGTCCTCCTGCGCGGTCTCCAGCTCAATCGCAGAGGCAGAGTCTGACTCCGCATGGTCCGCATCGTCCGCATCGTCCGTGGCGAAGGCCTCGTACTGCGCGCGCAGCTCCCCTATGTCGTCGCCACCTAAAGCTGCGGCGAGCTCGCGCTCGGCGTTGGTGGCAGCCGCGGCGAGTTCGGCATGCTTCTCCTGCGCGGCGCGCGCGGCATCCACGTCTTCGCAGCCGGCGTCCTCGAGCAAGCGCGTCAACTCCGCGCGGGTGCGCTCCACCCCGTCGTCGCCGGAGTCCCCGGCGGCTGCCGCGTAGCGCGCGGTCACGGTTCCGATCTGCAGCGTGGTTCCATCACGCAGCTCGATGGCTTCTTCTTCGCTCCCCAGCTCGCGCTCATCACCGTCGACGCTCATAACCCCGGTGCCGGACACGTGCAGTTTAGCTGCCGCGGCCGCGCGCAGGCGCTGCTGAATAGTGACTTCACGCTCTGCCTCCTCCAGCTGGGGCAGGTTCTTCACGGCCGGAGCCACAGCAAGCTCGCGGCGGCGTTGTCGCAGCGCCTCCTCCAGCTCGCTGAGCGCTTCCAGGCGCGTGCCCAGTGCCGTGTACTCGGCGCGCTGCTGGGCACGGCGGGCTCGCTGCAGCTCCGCGCGGACGGCCGCGTAGGAGGCCTGCGCCTTTGCCCGCTGCTCTTCCAGCTTCCTGCGTTCCGTAGCGTCTGCCTCCGCGCGCTGCGCGGCCTCCGTCACCGTGGCAGCGGCGCGCTCCGCCGCCTGCGCCGCAGCGGTGTGTTCGGCGATGAGCCCCGCGCGGCGCGCGGCTTCTGCCTGGGCGCGATCGACAGCCTCCGCCGCGCGCGCAACAGCCGCTTCCTGCGCCGTCACCTTCTCCTGCGCTGCGCGTGCCTGGGCCAGCTCGGCATTGCGCTTCTCGCAGTCCTCTACCGCGGCCGGGAGCTGCGCCTGTGCCTCGGCCTGCGCCTGCTCGGCGGCTTCGTAGCTTTCGACCACGCCGTCGAGCTCGCGCACCGCGGCGAGCGCCTCTCGGTGCCGCTCTTCGGCCTGGTCCCGTGCTTCGATGGCCGCCTTATACTCGCCCGCCGGCCGCTCCTTCTTGGCGGTGTAGTAGGTGGTGTATTCAGCCTCGATGCGGCTAAGCAGCTCGGAGTCCTCCGCCACCGCTTCAGCCCCGGATTCTTTCTCCAAGGCGGCAGTGAGCGAGGGGATACCGACGGCCGCAATGCCTTCGTTACCGTCTTCCTGGCGGACAAAGAGTGCGCCAACCAACGCGCGGTCCATGTGCTCATTCAGGATGCGGGCGAGCTCGTTGTCCGCCTCCGCGCCGGTCCATTGGCCCTGGCGTGGGGTGAACACGTGCAGCTCGGAGGCCTTCTTGCCCAGCCACCGCTTGTGAATTCGGAAGCGGTGCGGGCCCACTGTGGCCTCCACGGTGATTTCCGGGGACTCGTCCCGCCCCACTGGCTTCAGCGCCTTGATCTTTTTCGACTTCGCGGAGTGCTTCTCCGTGAGAACGATGTCAATGGCCTCCACCACCGTGGACTTGCCGGCCTCATTCTCGCCCTCGATGACCACCACGCCGGTCTCCGGGAGGTCCTCCAGCAACAGGTGCTCGACGCCGCGGACGTTTCTCAGCTCAACAGAATGCAGCTTCATCATTATTTAGGCTCCCTTCGCGGTCAGGCGGAATAGCAGGTTGGCGGCATCACGCGCCGTGGGGTTATCCAGCTCCTCCACCAGCTCCCCCAGCGCGTCGGCGGCGTAGCCGCTGAGCTCGAGACCTCCCAGCTCTTCCTCGGAGGGCGCCAGGTGCAGGTCCATCGTCCTCTCTCGCGGCCGCAGAGAGGCGAAGACTTCTTCCAAATCTGCCAGGCCCTGCTCCAAGCGGGCCTGAGCGTTAAGACCCACCGTGCCGCGCAGGCTATACTTCACAGCGGTGCGACTCTTGTTCGGTAGCTCCTCCAGCTGGTCCAGGAAGCCCTGCACCTCCTCCAAGGAGTTCACGTCCGCATCGATGGCGCGGAATTCCCAGCGTCCCACCGCCCGGCGTTCTACCTCCGGCGTGCCATCTGTAATGGTCACCACCAAGGCGTTGCCGGAGTCCCGCTCGCGGTCGTCGAAAGCCGTAGTCTCCGGGCTGCCGGAGAACCACACCCGCCCCGTTCGGCTCAGTGACTCCGTGGAATGTGTATCCCCCAGGGCCAGGTAGTCAATGACTCCCCGGTCAATGCAGTCCTCTACAAAGGCAAGGTCGATGGTGTCGGCATCAGATTCGTCCCCCTCACCCGCCCGGGAAAGCACCTGCCCGTGGCCCACCGCGATGCGGGCCACCGCGCCAGCGGAGCGGTCCTGCGGTGCTAAGGGCTCCAACGCGCGGCGCACCAGGTCGTAGTTCGCGCGCTTGGATAGGTAGGGCGCGCCGACGATCTCCACGCCCGGGCGGACCTCGATGGGATCGCTGTTTTCGATCACGTGGACGTTGTCCGCAAAGGAGTTGAAGAAGATGGAATCCGCCACCAGCGGATCGTGGTTGCCGGGCAGGAGGTAGAGGGGCACGGGCAGATGCTTGAACACCTCCTTGGCGCGCAGGAGCGTGGAGCGGCTCAGGGCGTTGTGCTCGAACACGTCTCCCGCCACGACGATGAATTCCGCGCCGGTCTCCTGCGCCAACTCCCCTAACCGTTGGACGGCCTCCAGGCGGTCATCGTCAAAGCGGGATTGCGCTTCCGGGCTGAGGAACCACCGGGTCATGCCCAGCTGAAAGTCGGAGGTATGGATGAACTTTACTTTTGCCACTATGTGCTCCTCAGGTGCGACGGCGGGGCGGGGAATCTCTTAATGCGTCAGATGATAGTAAAGGTCGTCGACATCGGAGACCGCCCGAAGCAAATCTATGTTCGTATGGCTGACGGAGCGCATGGCCTTGCGCAGCAGCTCCGGGTCCGAGTCATCCACGGCGGGCGCGTACTTGGGCTCGGGCAACGGCGGGAGTTCGCGCCCCTGCCAAAACAGGGCGTTGCGCTCCTCCGCGGAGAGCTCATTAGCTGTGAAAGAATCCTCCGAGGCCGACTTGGCCTGTGCCATCACGGATTGCTCCAACCGGGCGAAGTCCAGCCCGCGCAGGGCGAAGATGACGGACGGGTCCGCATCCATGCGCGCGGCTAGGCGGTCCGCCACGGCCACGACGTGCTTGCACACGTACTCCGGATCCGGGCAGGTGCAGGAGAAGCGCAGATCATCGGGGAATTCCGCAAAGAGGATGTCCAGGGCGCCGTCGTCAAGCAGGCCCTCCCGGGCCCGCGCCACGGAGTTGGCGGTGCGCGCAAACATCTCCGACAGCCGCCCGATGTCGTCGTTGTTGCGGTAAGGAACCTGGATGAGCACCGCAAAAGGCTCGTTCTGGGAGCCGGCCACCTTGCCGTGCACGGCGCCGTTGCGCACATCGAGGCCCACCACGTGCCCGCCGGCGGCGTACTGGCGCCCGCGGGAGATGCGTCCGGAATCCGCGTGCTGGTTGACAAAGTTGACCACGCGGGTGGCCGCCGGCTGCATGGTGCGCACGCGGTCGACGCGGTTGACCTCCTCCGGCGTGCTGACGCGCTTGCGGGTGCCAAAATTGGCGTAGATGACGTTATTCTCGCCCGAATCCTGCGGTGCCATTTACCTCTCCTGTCCCCTATAGCTCATCAGATCCGCCAGCTGCTCCGGGCTGAGCTCCGTGAGCCAGCCTTCGCCCTCGCCCACCACGGCGCCGGCCAGCTGCGTCTTGCCGTCGAGGATATCCTGGATGGATTCCTCCAGCGTGCCGGCGGTGATCATCTTGTACACTTGGACATTGCGCTGTTGACCAATGCGGAAGGCGCGGTCCGTGGCCTGGTTCTCTACCGCCGGGTTCCACCAGCGGTCCATGTGCACGACAATTGACGCCGCCGTGAGGTTCAGGCCCGTGCCGCCCGCTTTAAGGGAAAGCACCATCGCCGGCGGCCCGTCCGGGGTCTGGAATTCCTCCACCATCTTATCGCGCTTGTTCTTGCTCACCCCGCCGTGCAGGAAGGGAATCTCGCAGCCAAACTGGTCCTCCAGGTAGGGCTGCAGAATGTCTCCGAAGGCCTTGTACTGGGTAAAGATGAGAACCCGCTCGCGGGACTCGATGGCCTGGTCCAAAATCCGCATGAGCTCCTCGACCTTGCCGGAGCGGTGCTTGCCCTTGATAGTGACCGCACTGCCATCGCCCAAGAAGTGCGCCGGGTGGTTACAGATCTGCTTGATGCGGGTCAGCGAGGCCAGCACCAGGCCGCGGCGGGACATGCCCTCGCGCTTCTGGAGGGCGGCTTCGACGTCATTGACCAGGGCCTTGTACAGCGCGGCCTGCTCCGTGGTCATGCGCACGGTGATGATCTGCTCGGACTTCTCCGGCAGGTCGTCGATGATGCTGGGGTCGGTCTTCAAGCGGCGCAGGATGAACGGCGCGGTAAGCAGGCGCAGCCGCTCCGCCATCACGTCGCTGTTTTCGCGCTCGATGGCCTTGGCAAAGTGGTTGCGGAAGAAAGAGGCCGAGCCCAGGATTCCGGGGTTGCAGTAGTCCAGGATGGAACGCATCTCCGACAGGCGGTTCTCAATCGGGGTACCGGTCAGCGCCACACGGTGGCGCGAGGGAATGGAGCGCACCGCCTTGGAGGAGCGCGTCGCGGCGTTCTTGATGGCCTGGGCTTCATCCAGAACCACGCGATCCCACTCCACTGTGCCCAAGGTGAGGAAGTCCCGGCCCACGGTGCCGTAGGAGGTGATGACGATGTCCGCGGCTTGGGCGGCTTCCGCCAATTCCTTACCTTTGAGGCGGCCCGTGCCGTGCTGGACCAAGACCTTAAAGTCCGGCACGAAGCGCGCGGCCTCCCGCGCCCAGTTGCCCACGACGGAGGTAGGTGCCACCACCAGCGTGGGGTGCCATTCTGCATCGCTTTCCGACGCCTCCCATGCCGCCTTCTCCACGGCGAGCAGGGAAAGCAGCTGAAGCGTTTTGCCCAACCCCATATCGTCGGCAAGCACGGCTCCAACGTTGTTCCGTGACATCCAGTACAGCCAGTCCACGCCGCGGCGCTGGTAGTCCCGCAGCTCTGCATGGACCGTAGCGGGAATCTCCACGCGCTCCGGCGCGGTGGTATCCAGCCCACCCAGCAGCGAGGTATGCCACTTAGAGCCGGTGAACTCCACCGGCTGATCCGCCATGGATTTCAGCGCCATCTCGCGCAGGTTCGCCAGGGACACCGGCGCGTCCTCGGCCTCCTCGTTGAACTCCTTGCGGCGGCGCTCAACGTCCTTGACCAACTCCTGCCAGCCGGGCTGCTCCAGCTGACGCGCCATCTCCGCAGCCGCCGCGAGCTTCTCCAGCTCCTTGAGCGCGCGGCGGCGGGCGGTATCCGCGAGCTCCCGCATGTACGCCGAGATCTTGCCCAGCGCCTGGGTATCCGCCATGACCCACTCGCCGCGCAGGCGAATCAAGCCGGACTTGGAGTTGATGAGCTCCTGCATTTCGGCGTCGGTCAGCTGCGTGTCTCCCACAGACAGCTTCCAGTCGTACTCGACGAGCTGATCCATGCCCATATGCGCCTTCGTGGCGGCCTCAGCGGGATCGTGGGCCTCACGCGTTTCCAGCTTGGCCTTGGTCTCCATGCGGGACCACGCCTTGGGTAGCAGGACGGTAAACCCAGCCTTGCGCAGCGCCGCCGCGTCTTTCGAGATGAACTCGACCAGCTGATCTGTAGTGAGGAAGACGTCCCAGTCCCCCGCCCCACGGTCCGGCGGGGCCGCGTTGTATTTCAGGCGCGGCGCCACGTCGAAGGCATGGCGACGGGCATCCCGCAGCTTCTCCACGCTGCCGCGGTCCAGCTGATCTTGCCGGACAGTCTGGGGCGCATCGGTGCCCGAGCGCACGCGCACGCGGATGGGCCAGATGGACTCCTCCGGGTCTTCATTGCGGCCCGGCTCCTCCACGATGAACACCAACTGCAGGTCCACCGAGGTAATCGAGTCTTTCCACTCGTTGAGCCCGCGCAGCAGCTGCGCGCGCCCCTTCTTGACCGGGGTGGTCTTGAGCAGCGCCTGGGCAAAGTCGTGCCAGGGTGCGGCCCGCGGGGCGTCGATCTGCGGCTGCAACTGCGTGTACGCGATCCAGTGCGTGAGCTCATCTGCAATGTCATCGGACAAGGCCCGGTTGTTGATGGTGAGGATGCCGGGGGCGGCGGCCACCATCTCCGCCAGCCAGCTGCGCTCGCCCAGACCGGAAGCCAGCTGCCACATGGGGTACCACTCCCCGGCCTGGTAGGACAGGCGGATGGTCACGCGTCCCGCGCGGACGAAACGGTAGAGTCCGCGGTAGACACGGATGAGCCACTTGAGATCCGGGGCGATGCTCGCGCGCTGCTCCGCGGTGGCCGCCTGGCTATCAGTGTCCAGGTACTCCAGCTTGGCCAGGGTGGCCACCGCTTCATCCGGGGCGAACATGGCCATGGGCACCATGAGGGATACGTCCTTGCCTTTGGGCGTGCGCAGCGAGACACGCGCACGGTTGCGGAAGGACTTTTTCTCCAACAGGGAATCCACGATGTCGGGGAAAGTGCCGTCTGGGACGTTGGAGGGCATGACGATCTTGTGTCCTTCAACCTGTTCGATCCACAGACTCAGGCCCGAGACGGGCAGCCAAAGGCCGTGCAGCAGGTAAGAAGCCATAGGAGCCAGTCTAGCAGCCTACCATTCGGGGGCACTGGCGAGAGAAAGTTCCCCAATCCAGCACAAATACGCAATCGTTACATTTTCGTTACACAAAGGCGTAACACCAGTAAGACGATGCAATAGGCTGTGACGAAGGTAACCAGATACTGGTCACGGAACCAATTTCTCGGTTGGGTTGGCCGAACCCCCTCGTTACGTTGAGTACGTCCTACTCTCAATCTCAATCTCAAGGAGAGATCAGTGCAAGAACAGACTTGGTATGTCGTTGCAATGATCATCTACCTGCTTGTCATGGCCGGCATCGGCTTCTGGAGCTACAAGCAGACGGATGAATACGACGACTACGTGCTCGCCGGCCGCGGGCTCCACCCGTTCGTGGCCGCACTGTCCGCCGGCGCATCAGACATGTCCGGCTGGCTGCTCATGGGCCTGCCGGGCGCCCTCTTCCTGACCGGCATGTCGGAGCTCTGGATGGCCATCGGCCTACTCATTGGCGCTTGGGCCAACTGGAAGTGGGTCGCCCCGCGCCTGCGCTCCTACTCTGAAATCGCCGGCAACTCCATTACCGTGCCGTCCTTCTTCGAAAACCGTCTGCACGATAAGTCGCGCCTGCTGCGCATCATCGCTGCGGCCATCATCATTTTCTTCTTCACCTTCTACGTCTCCTCCGGCATGGTCGCCGGCGGCCGCTACTTCGAGTCCACCTTCGGTGGCGACTACCTGGTCGGCATGCTCGTCGTGGCAGCCGTGACGGTGTTCTACACCTTCGTGGGCGGCTTCCTGGCGGTGTCGTACACCGACACCGTCCAGGGCCTGCTCATGTTCGCCTCTCTCATCATCGTGCCGATTATGGTGCTGTTCTCTCTGGACAACCCGGGTGACATCTTCAGCTTCGCGGCCAACAACCCGTACGCCACCGACGGTGTTATTGAGAACCCGGATTACTTCTCCTTGTTCTCCGGCGTGTCCGCCGCCGTGATCATCGGCAACCTGGCCTGGGGCCTGGGCTACTTTGGCCAGCCGCACATCATCGTGCGCTTCATGGCGCTGCGCAAGCCTTCCGACGCCCGCGCGGGCCGCTTCTACGGCGTGAGCTGGATGGGCATCTCCCTCATCGGCGCCATCTTCGTGGCCTTGTCCGGCACGGTCTTCTTCACGGAGACCAACCACGCCATCACGGACCAGGAGAACTACGAGACCATCTTCCTGGACATGGCACAGGTCATGTTCCACCCGCTGTTCGCCGGCCTGGTTCTCACCGCCGTTCTGGCGGCCATCATGTCCACCATGTCGTCTCAGATGCTGGTGGTCTCCACCTCCTTGATTGAGGATCTCTTCCTCATCTTCGCTAAGAAGAAGCCGAGCCAAGACGTACTGATCAATCTCTCCCGTACTGCTGTTGTGGCCATCGCCGTCATCGCCGCAGTGCTCGCGATCAACCCGTCGGATTCCATCCTGGGCTTAGTCGGCTTCGCGTGGGCCGGCTTCGGTTCCGCATTCGGCCCGCTGGTCCTGCTGTCCCTGTACTGGAAGCGCCTCAACTCCACCGGGGCTATCTTCGGCATGGCTGTCGGCGCCATCGTGGCCATTGCTTGGGGCATGAGCCCGCTGGGTGACTCCCTCTACGAGCTAGTTCCGGGCTTCATCTCCTCCCTCGTCGTGACCGTCGCCGTCTCTCTTGCCACCAAGGCTCCGGACGCGAAGGTGACCCAGGAGTTCGAGGAGGCCTCCCGCTTGGCCAAGCTGGTGGAGGAGAACAAGAACCTCGACTTCGAGGAGGCCGCGGAGAAGGTCCAGAAGTAGCCTCTCCCCCCTCCCTCCTCTTTCGCGAGCCCCCGCTGCAGCAGCTTTTGCTCTCGGCGGGGTTTCGCCGTTCCTGGCGCCCCCTGCTGCCAGCCCCACGGGAACCTCTAGCGCTGCCTGGCAGTCTAATGGGGCATGAGCCCTCGCCCGGCCTATCGCGCCTATCTCTGTCTCCTTATCACTGCAACGCTGCTCTACGCGGCCTACCACTTAGTCCCCGGACCGGACCTCGGCGTAGCCACCGTCCCGGCCCGCATCCCGCAGCCGGGCTACGTGCGCGAGGACTTCGGCGGCTGGGCGCCGGGCACCCGGGAGAAGGTCAAGGACGCGCAGCTTGTCAACGGCTTACTGTACGACCCCTACGCCCGCAGCCCCGCCCCCGCGCGCGTGGAGGTGGACCACGTCTTCCCCCTGGCCGCCGCGTGGGACTTGGGCGCCGCTGCCTGGCCCCGAGAGAAAAAGCTGGCCTTTGCCAACGACCCGCTCAACCTCGTGGCAACGGACCGCGCGCTCAATCAAGCAAAGTCCGACCTGCTCCCGGCGGACTGGCTTCCGCCCGCCGGGCGCTGCGACTACGCACTGCGGCTGGCCGCCGTGGCCCGGAAGTATCAGCTTCCTCTCCCGGCTCGGGACTACCAGGCAATGCGCCACCAGTGTCGATTCGATTTCATTGTTCAGCGCCGATAGACTTTCGCACGGGAAACCCTTCACAAAGAAAGGTACACATTTACGTCATGACCTCACTTCTCATTTTCCTCCACGTTATCGCCGCCATCCTGCTCATCGGCACGGTGTGCGTTGCAACCTCCGCCTTCCCGGGCCAGCTGGAAAAGGCCGCGGCGGGCGATGCCGGTGCCGCCGGTGCTGCGAGCATCCTCAACAAGATCACCTCGACCTACGGTTACATCTCTGTCATCGTGCCGGTCATTGGTCTGGCCATCTTCCTAACGGATCTCTCCGCCTACAAGTCCGAGATCCAGTTCCACATCGCCCTGCTGCTGGCGGTTGTTGCCTGGGTCATCCTGCTCGTCGTGGTCATCCCGAAGCAGAACAAGGCCATGGCCGCCATCGCCACCCCGGGCGCTGGCGCTGACATCACGAAGCTGCGCAAGAAGATCGCCATGTTCTCCGGCGTCTTCAACCTGCTGTGGGTTATCTGCGCCATCCTGATGTATGTCTAGTACGCTCCGCGCATAACGCGCACAGAGCAAAACCTCCCGAGCTCCTCTCCCCCATCCCCACGCAGAGTGTTTATCTGAGTGAGGGGGAAGGGTAGAGCTCGGGAGGTTTTGGCGTTCTGGGGAGACTAGTCGCGCCAGCCGCCGCGGCGTCCGCCACGGTCCCTGTCGCGTCCGCCGCGGTCACGGTCCCGGTAGCCACCACGGCCACCGCGGCCACCCCGGTCGCGGCCACCGCGGCCATCCCGATCGTTGTCAAAGTTGCGGCGCGGCGGGCGGCCGGTGTCCTTCTGGATCTTGATGAGCTGGCCGGAGATGCGGGTATCCTTCAGGCGGTCCAGCACAGCCGGGTCCAGGTTCTTCGGCAGGTCCACCAAGGTGTGGCCCACGGCAATCGTGATGCGGCCGAAGTCCTTGGAGATCAGACCGCCCTCGTTGGCCAGTGCGCCCACGATGGCACCCGGGCGCACGCCCTGGCGCTTGCCCACGTCCAAGCGGTAGGTCTCAAAGTCCCCATCCGGGCGGCGCGGACCGCGGTCACGGTCGCGTCCTCGCCCACCACGGTCGCGGTCGCGGCCACGGCCGTCGCGGTCGAAGCGGTCGCGCTCGCGGCGATCCTTCTTGCTGACCGGGCGCTCCTTGAGCAGGAAGTCCTGTCCGCCCTGCAGCTGCACGGCCAAAGCGGCGGCGATGTCATCCATCGCCACGTTTTCCGCTGCGGAGTACTCGCGCACCATGTCGCGGAAGAAGTCGAACTGCTTATCCTGCTGGGAGGCGCCGATGGAGGCGAAGAACTTCTCCTTGCGCTTCGCATTGACTTCGTCGGCAGTAGGCAGCTCCATCTCTTCCAAGCGAGCGTTGGTGACGCGCTCGATGGAGCGGAGCATGCGGCGCTCGCGCGGGGTAACGAAGAGGATCGCCTCACCGCTGCGGCCCGCGCGGCCGGTGCGGCCGATACGGTGCACGTAGGACTCGGTGTCGTTCGGGATGTCGTAGTTGACCACGTGAGTGATGCGCTCGACGTCGAGACCGCGGGCAGCCACGTCGGTGGCCACCAGGATGTCCAGGCGGCCGTCCTTGAGCTGGTCCACGGTGCGCTCGCGCTGCTGCTGCGCAATATCGCCGTTGATGGCGGCGGCGTTGTACCCGGCGTCCTTGAGGTTGTCCGCCACCTCTTCGGTCTCGTGCTTGGTGCGGCAGAAGACAATGATGGCGTCGTAGTCGATGACCTCAAGGATGCGGGTAAACGCGTCCATCTTGTGGCGGTGCGGGGTCAGAAGGAAGCGCTGCGTGATGTTGTCATTGGTGCGGCGCTCCGACTTGACCGTGATCTCCGCCGGGTTGTTGAGGTACTGCTTGGACAGGCGGCGGATGGAGTTCGGCATGGTGGCGGAGAAAAGTGCCACCTGCTTGTCCTCCGGGGTGTCCTCCAGGATGCGCTCGACGTCTTCCTGGAAGCCCATGTTGAGCATCTCGTCCGCCTCATCGAGGACGAGGAAGCGCAGCTGCGAGATGTCCAGCGAGCCCTTCTCCAGGTGGTCGATGACGCGGCCCGGGGTACCCACGATGACCTGCGCGCCGCGGCGCAGGCCAGAGAGCTGGATGCCGTAGGCCTGACCGCCGTAGATGGGCAGGACCTCGATGCGGCCCAGGTGGTCGGCGAAGGACTGGAAGGAGTCCGCGACCTGGAGGGCCAGCTCCCGCGTGGGCGCGAGGACGAGTGCCTGCGGGTGGCGGGCATCGGTATCGATCTGGGACAGCACCGGCAGCGCGAAGGCCGCGGTCTTACCCGTACCGGTCTGGGCCAGGCCGACGACGTCGCGACCCTCCATGAGGATCGGGATGGTCTCTGCCTGGATTGGGGATGGCTGGGTGAAGCCCACCTTGGAGACGGCGGCCTGAACATCATCAGGCAGGCCGAGGTGTGCAAAACCCTGGGAATTGTCAGTGGCTGAAGTATCTTCAGCGCCGGTGTCCTCAGGGTTATTCGCAGCCCCGGTGTCCTGGTTGTTCACCTGCGAGGCGTCCTGCGCCTCGCCACCTTGCGAGTTTTCCTGAGATTCCGACTTATTGAATTCTTCCGGCTCGTTCACGCCGCCGGTGGCGTTATCGGTAATGCTCATTGCCCAAACCAGAGTACGGCACTGCAGTGAGATTAGCTATTCCCCCCGCACAGGACTGCACTTTCTGCACCTGGGGAGGACACCGGGCAGGCACGGAGAGAGCAAAGGAACCATTTATCACCCCATAATTGCAAAACCCCAGGCCGAAACATGCGGTTTCGTTCATAGGGTGCTACTCGTACGGTCCCTTTACTCTGACCACTCCGAACGCCCCACACGCACCCGGTCACACACGCTTTAGCTAATAAATTGACCCTGCGCTTAACAAGGAGGAAAGTAGCATCACATGACCTTTGTCGCGCCATGCCGCCCAGCATGCACCCAGCTGCCTAAGGAGGACTAGTGCCAGAATCCACGCCTCAGCGAAGCGGCCTGAAACATCGCCACTTGCACTTCATCGCGCTCGGCTCCGCCATCGGCACCGGCCTGTTCTACGGCTCCGCCAGCGCCATCCAGGCCGCCGGCCCCTCAGTACTGCTGGTCTACTTCCTCGGCGGCGCGGTGGTGTACTTCCTCCTGCGCGCGCTGGGTGAGATGTCCGTGCATCACCCGGTCACCGGCTCCTTCGCCGAATACGCCCGCACCTTCCTCGGCCCCTGGGCGGGCTACATCACCGGCTGGATGTTTGCCTTCGAGATGGTCATTGTGGCACTGGCGGACCTCACCGCCATCGGCGTCTACATGCAGTTCTGGTTCCCCGGCTCGCCGCAATGGGTCTGGGTCGCGGCCACCCTCCTGCTGGTCGGCGGCGCCAACCTGGCCACCGTCAAGGCCTTCGGCGAGCTGGAGTTCGCCTTTACCATCGTCAAGGTCGGCGCGGTGGTGGCGATGATCCTCGGCGGCGTGGCCGTCTTAGTCTTCGGCCTCTCCACCGCGGAGACCACCGGGCCGGCCAATCTGGTCAACGACGGCGGATTCTTCCCCAATGGCCCCTCCGGCATGGTGGCGTCCTTCATCTTGGTCCTCTTCGCTTTCGGCGGCACCGAAATCGTGGGCGTGGCGAGCGCAGAGGCCGAAGACCCAGAGAAGTCCGTGCCCAAGGCCGTCAACACCATCCCGGTGCGCATCCTCCTGTTTTACGTGCTGGCCATCCTGGTCATCCTCATGATCAATCCGTGGCGCAGCATCACGGGTGCGGAAAGCCCCTTCGTCCAAATCTTCTCCACCCTGGGCGTGTCCTGGGCGGCGGCCGCCCTCAACGTCGTGGTCATCACCGCCGCGGTCTCTGCCATCAACGCCGACCTCTTCGGTGCGGGCAACGTGCTCACCGGGCTGGCTCGCCAGAACCTCGCCCCGCAGGTCATGGCGAAGAAGACGCGCGGCGTGCCGGTCATGACCATGGTCATCCTCCTCATCGTCCTCATCATTGGCACCGCCCTCAACGCGCTCATCCCGGACAACGTCTTTGAGGTCATCGCCTCCCTGGCCACCTTCGCCACCATCTACGTGTGGCTGATGATTTTGCTCGCGCACCTGGCCTCCCGCCGGAAGATGCCCACCCGGGAGCAAGCCGAGCTCACCTACACGGTCCCGTTCTGGCCGTGGGGCCAATACTTCGCCATCGCCTTCATCGCCTTTACTTTTGGCATCATGGCATGGCAGGCACAGTATCGTCCGGCACTGGCGGTGGGCGTTGCCTTCATCCTCATCATGACGGGCATCTTCTACCTCACCGGCCGCCGCAGCCGCGCCACCGCCTCCGAGGCAGGGGCCGCCGGCTCCTAAAAGTTCCTCCAGAATTTCCGCCCCGAGTGGACCGGGCGCTCCGACGGCCCTGGCAGTGAGCACGCGCGCTGGCACAGCACGATCAAGCCGCTAGACACTGCCACTCCGGATGCGGCCCCGGGCATTGCACTGCTGGGCTTTGCATCCAACGAGGGCGTGGCGCGCAACCACGGCCGCCCCGGCGCGGCAGCGGGCCTGGCAGCGTTGCCCGCCGGCCAGGGCGTTCCGGCCGCCATCATCCGCGAGCTCGCGCTCACCATCGCCTCCACGGGACGCCTCGCGCTTGTCGACGTCGTGGAGCTCAACCCCACCTTCGACCTCGACGCCCGCACCGCCAAGCTGGCCGCGCGGCTTATCGACGATATTGTGACTGCGCACTTTTCAGGCGCCACTGCATAAATTGTCTCGCTCTGGCCGGCCCCAGCCGGCATACTGTTCCCATGAGCTCCCCCATACGAGTCGTCGCCGCCGTCTTTGTCGACGGCAACCGCTTCCTAGCGTGCCGCAAGGCCCCCGGAAAGCCGCTGGCTGGCACATGGGAATTTCCCGGCGGAAAGATTGAGCCCGGCGAAACCCCGCAGCAGGCACTTGCCCGCGAACTCGCCGAAGAGCTATCCCTGACCGCCACTGTGGGAGATCCCGTCACCACGACCGTGCATGAGTATGAGTTCGGCACCATCGAGCTCTCCACCTATTACTGCACCATCGTCTCCGGAGAGCTCTTACTCACCGACCACGACGCAACGAGGTGGGTCACCGCTGCCGAGGCCCTGGAACTGGAGTGGGCCCCGGCAGACGTGCCCGCTGTCCAACTCATCTCTTCTCACCTATGACTTCCGATTCCGTCCTTCCCTTTGGCATTTACGAAACCCCGGTAACCGCGCGCGTCCATGAACGCCTTGCCGAAACAATCAAAGCTGTGCCCACTGCTGCATCTGCCATCACGGAACCTGCAACCGCATCAGTCAGCCCCCGCTTTGCCGCCGCAGTCTCGCAGCACTTCGCGCGTGTTTTGGAAGACCGCCTCACCGAGATTCGCAACCCCGAGGACCGGGTCGCCCTCATCAACAACCTGGCCCAGCACCTCGGAGCCGACGAGACCATAACTGCAGAACAGCTGCTCTATGCCATGTACAACTCAGAGCTGGCACAGCCCCCAGAGCTTCCGGAGGTATCGCTCAACAAGTCTGCGCTGTTTACCAATAGCGTCGGGGACACGAACATGTCGGTGGAAATTGCCCGCGAAATCCGCACGGCAGACTCGGTGGACCTGCTGTGCGCATTCATCAAGGGCTCGGGCATCTCCGTCATTAGCAACGAGCTGGAGTATCTGCGAGATCACCAGATTCCACTGCGTGTCATCACCTCGACGTATTGCGGCGCCACGGAGGCTGCCGCAGTGCAAAGGCTGGTGGAAGACTACAACGCCGAGGTGCGAATCTGCTACGAACACAAATCCACCCGCCTGCACGCCAAAGCGTGGCTCTTCCGCCGCACGTCCGGCTTCGACACCGCCTTCATCGGTAGCTCAAATTTGTCTCGCTCCGCGCTTGTCGACGGCTGGGAGTGGAACGTCCGCGGCACCCGCACCTCGACTCCGGAAATCATCGAGAAGTTCACCAAGACCTTCGATAGCTACTGGTACGACAACCACTTCAAGCCCTTTGACCCCAAGGACGACTTCGAGCGCCTCGATGATGCACTCCGCAGTGCCCGACACTTGGGCGGAAAGAAGTCAGAAGCACTCGAGCTCTCTGGTCTCCGCGTCGAGCCCTACCCCTACCAGGAAGAAATGCTGGAGGCAGTGCGCTCGGAGCGAGAGGTCCACGATCGGCACAAGAATTTGCTCATCGCAGCAACAGGTACGGGCAAGACCGTTGTGGCAGCACTCGACTATCGCCGGTTGTGCGAAGAATACGGGCGCCGCCCACGTCTGCTTTTCGTAGCCCACCGCCGCGAGATACTGCTGCAGGCGCAGCGCACCTACCGAGAAGTGCTTCAAGCCTCAGACTTCGGTGAGCTTCTCGTCAGCGGCGACGAGCCCCGCCAGTGGGATCACGTTTTCGCCAGCGTCCAATCCCTGAGCGGGAAGCGGCTCAACCGCCTGGCTGCCGACCATTTTGAGGTTGTCGTTATCGACGAATTCCACCACGCAGAAGCCGCGACGTATCGCGCGCTCCTGGACTACCTGCACCCGCGAGAGCTCCTCGGATTGACCGCTACCCCCGAGCGAGGCGACGGCGAGAACATTCAGAAATATTTCGACTACCGCGTAGCGCACGAGCTGCGTCTCTGGGATGCATTGCGCCTCCAGCTCCTAACGCCGCTGCACTACTACGGAGTAGACGACAACACAGATCTCACCAGTCTGACCTGGGTTCGCGGCAAGAAGGGCTACAAGACTTCAGAGCTGAATGAGCTCTACATCAAAGCGGGCGAGAAGCGGACCCGGTTCATCATTAACGAGCTCAATCGGCGCATTGTCGACCTCAACCAGATGAAAGCCCTGGGCTTCTGCGTATCCATTGACCACGCCGAATACATGGCTGAGCAGTTCTCGAACTTCGGCATCCCGTCCCTCGCCGTGAGCTCGAAGCAAAGCCTGCAGGAGCGCCGGGATTCCATCGCCCAACTAGAAAGCGGCGAAGTGAAGGTCATCTTCTCCGTCGATATTTTCAACGAGGGCGTTGATATCCCCGCCGTTAACACTCTTCTCCTGCTGCGCCCGACGCAAAGCCCGGTGCTCTTCGTCCAGCAGCTCGGCCGCGGACTGCGCCTGCACCACGGCAAAGACGCCTGCACAGTCTTCGACTTCCTCGGGCTGCAGCATGAGGAGTTCAACTTTGAGGAACGCTTCAAGGCCCTTACCCCAGCGCGCGGCAAGCGGTTTGTCGAAGAGATAGAGGGAGGCTTCCCCTCTGCCCCACCCGGATCAAATATCACGCTCGACCGCGCCACCACGGAACGTGTGCTCGCAAACGTCCGTCGACTTGCCCGCACTTCCGTAAAGAAGATTCGCGCACTTGTTTCGGAGCAGAACACTACTGATCTCGCGGCATTCGTTGATCGATCGGGAGTACCTGTCGAGGACATCTACCGGCGCAAAGGAATCACGTGGACAACTCTCCTCCGCGACGTAAACCTAGCACCTGAAGGCTCCGCCGTAGAGATGGAAGCTTTCCTGCTCAGCCGAATCCGAGTCCTGCTCCACGTAAACGACGCTGCACGTATGAACGCATACAGACAGCTCATCGCACCGGACGGTCCGGTAGAGCGCGACATGTCCCCGGAGATGAAGCGATATGCCACCATGCTCGTGCTCGCCGTGTGGGCGAATTCCAACACAACTATTCCTTCCACGCTGGACGAAGCCCTGGCAATTCTACGGCGATACCCGGCGTTTTCTGCTGAGCTCAACCAGGTAATGCGGCTTAGCGTGGACCGCTCCCGTGTGATTCCCCAACCTTCGTCGACAAGCATCTTGGAAACCCACGCGGACTACAGCTTGGCCGAGCTAGTAGGCGCGCTGGACGACGGACCACTAAACTCCCTCGCCCACCTTCCCCGCGAGGGGGTCAAGCGCTTCGACGCCTCAAACACTGACCTGTTCCTGGTGACCTTTCACAAGGACGACAACGTCAGCGCTACGACAAATTACCGGGACTATCCCCTCTCTCCGGACCGCTTGCACTGGGAATCTCAGTCGACCACGTCGCTCAAATCTGCGATGGCGAAGCGCTATATCCACCACCACGAATTGGGAGGAAATATCATCATCGCCACTCGTTTTACCAAGAAGAACAAGGTGGATACGGCAGCTGCCTATACCTTCTTGGGAAGTGTCGACTACGTCTCGCACCGCGGAGAGAAGCCGATCCAATTTGAGTGGAGCCTGCGCCGAGATATGCCCAAGCAGCTCTATGCCGCTGGGCGGACCGTCGCTTAAGCATGGTGGGCGGCCACCGCGTCGTCGCCAAGCAGTGCCCCATGTAGCACCCGCATCGACGCTCCGCCCTCCATCTTTTGCAAACGAATTATCCGTGTTTAATCGAAATGCAATAAGAATTTTCAGGTTCATCAGACCCCTAGGATATCCGTTCCACCCATCGTGAAATTACCCCCGTCAGCTGAGATGTCTTCATAAACTAACTGCATAGAGGGCTTTCCACAGCTCATAATTGTGGACAGTGACAACAATAAATTACCCCCGAATGGCAAGAGTAGTAAGGCACGGATTGACGGAGACCGAATTGTTATTTAACATTCTCTCATCAGTACGGGCGTTAGGAATACCTAAACATGGCGCCCTGGCCACTGCCACCATGAAGGAGAGAGATGGAAGCCGCCAGCGACCATAGCCGCAAGCCGTCGAGCCGAACCGACGGCGGCTGGAGCACCTCTTCCTACGGCTTCACTCGCTACCGCGAACGCGCCTCCTTCAAGTCGGCCCTGCGCCACGCACCACGGTGGGCCGCATGCAGCCAGAAGGTCCGCCCGACTAGCTAGGCACTACTTACACCAACACCGCCGGTACAGCTCAGCTCTTTTAGCTTGCTGTACCGGCGGTGTTTTGATGTCCGCCCTGGCGGCGAGTGAGGCCCCTAGACCTCAAACCCCAAGAGGATATTCTGCAGCTTATCGCGGTAAGGCTGCACGTCATGCTCGTAGCGCTGGAGAATGGACAGCACGATGGCGTTGAGCATGAGCATGGGGACCGACAGGGTGGTAAACGATCCTTCATCGCCACGCGGTGCGGCCAGCGTCACCACTGGCACGGGGTGCACGATGCGCAGATCATCAGTAATGAGGATGACCATGCAATTGACGCTTTCGGCGTAGTTCAGCAGCTGCCGCAGGGAACGGGTGGAGCGACGGAATGCGAAGACAATCAGAAGGTCCCGGTCCCCCATGAGCAGAAGCTGCTCCGCGATATCCTGATCGGTCTTGCCGGCCAGTCCACGGACGGAGCGGCCCAGGCAGCGCAGGCGGCGCTCAGCCTGATCGCACAGCGGGATGGAGTTGCCGCGGCCGTAGATATAAATGTCGCGCGCGTTCATCACTAGGTCCGCAGCCTTGTTCACAGAGTGCTGGTCAACGCTGCTCGAGGCCGCGGAGAGTGAATCCATCTCCTGGGTCACTAGACGGCCGAGGATGGTCTGTCCGGCGTCGTTGCGGAACCCTCGGCGGCCGCTGGATTGCTCAGCAGCCAGGTACTGGTCATGCAGCATGCGGAGCTCTTGGCGCAGCTCCAAGTAGCCCTTGTACCCCAGCTTCTTCGCGGTACGCGTCACCGCGGAGCCGTGCACGCCAGCCTTGGCAGCAACGTCCTCACCGCGCCACAGTGCAGCTTCCTGCGGGCGGCTCAACAAGACATCCACAACTGCCTCGTCCGCCCTACTCAGCTCCGACCGGTGTCGCTCCACCCTCTGTTGAAAATTCACACGGCCATACTAACAAAAAAATTTCCCAATAGCGACTAAATCAGATAAATTTTCACGATCCTCTCCCCCGTTTACCTCCCACAAGATAAGCAATTTATTACCTTTCAAGTAGCTATTGGTTGCGGCTATACCGACGACGCAGAGGACGCAAAATAATCTTCCTATCCGCCAACGTATCGCGCCCGAATGCCCACGCAACAACACCGCCGAGCGCGACCACTCCACACAACCCAAATGCCACAGCAAAGCCGTAGCGGTCCGCCAGGAATCCAATCACGATAGGCCCCATAATCTGCCCGAAGTCACCGGCCATCTGGAACGCGGACAGAACCTGACCGCCGGAGCGAGTACTGCCGACGACGTCCGCGATGGCAGCCTGCTGCGAGGGCGCAATGAGCGCCGACGAGCCGCCGGCGAGCGCAGACAGTAGCAGCAGCTGCCATACGGAATCCGCTAGCCCCAAGGTGCCAACGAAGACTCCTGAGCCCACCAGCCCGATGAGGATGAGGGGGCGGCGGCCATAGCGGTCAGACCACGTTCCCGAGAACTGAAGCACCGTAGCGTTGCCCGCGGCGAACACTGCCAGCGCAACACCCGACGCGGCCGCACCGTTGTGGAAAATTGCTGCAGCGAAAAGCGGTAGCACCGCCACGCGCACTCCCATATTGATCCAGCCTTGGGCAAAGTTCGACGTCAGCACCGCACGAAAGGCCGTGTCACCCCAGGCCTCCGAAAGGCGCATCGGTGGCAAGCGATGGGAGCGCTCCGACGCGGAATCTACCGCCGGCATCTGCGCCCAGACCACAACTGCTGCCAGCGCAACACCGACACCATAGATGAAAAACGGCCAGCGGAAGCCAAGGAACGACAGGCTGGCGCCTACCAAAGGGCCAATCACGTTGCCCAGCAAGAATGCCGTGGCATACGTAGCCGAGCAGCGGCCGCGAATCTCAGCGGGTGCGAGCCGGACGATTAGCCCCATTGCCGCAACGGTGAACATGGTCGAGCCAATTCCTGCGATGGCCCGAAGGAGCACGATGTGCCAGTAGTCCTGCGCGATTCCTACAAGCCCCGTTGTCACCGCCACGGTGAGAAGTCCGCCGATATAGACACCGCGCGTGCCCACGCGGTCGATCAGCCTTCCGGCGACTGGCGCAAAGATGAGGCGGCTGGCGGAGAAGATGGAGACGACCAGTCCCGCCGCGGCCATCGAGACATCGAAGCTCACAATGAACTGCGGCAACAGCGGTGCAATCAGACCGTAGCCCAAGGCAATAATGAAGGCCGCGGTGACCATCACCCAGATCTCGCGTGGGATCTTCACTGCGTCCGTGGCCGTCGTAGCCCCCTTAATATCTCTGCTCTTATTTGTCATAGCGACTCTCACTGTACCCACCCGTGCAAATTATCGAACACGGGTTCTATTGTAGGGGCGGAGTGTCGGCCTCGCCTCCTACTGTGTGCAGCATGAAGAACTACAACAGCATTCACTCCACGTCCCCTGTTCCACCGAGCACGGCACAACTTACCGCCGATATTCTCTTTCACCACGGCGATACCCTGCACGCGCTCGACAGCATCATGCGCCACCCGCGTTCCTTGGCGCGGCCGACGCCGCAGTGGCGTCCACCATCCAAGGCGCTCCCAGAAGTGCCCGGCTTGGGCCGTTCCGGGCTCAACATGACAGTGTCGCGTCACCGCGTGGGCGAGCGCGCACGAGCGCGCGTGTTGGGCTACGGCGAAAAGCGCGTGCCTTCGTATCTCATCACTGTCCGAGTCACCGACCCCTCAGGCCGAACCGTCTCCCCCTCGCTGGCAGAAGCGTGGGTACGCGCGCTGGTTCCGCCCGGACTGGTTTCAGCTGTCCACGAGATTTCCAGCAGCAGCGCGGCCACGTTCGTGTGGTTGGTAGATAACACCTACACCCCGGTCCACTCTCCGCTATCGCTCTTTGAGGGCTTTAGCCAAGCGGCCTAAGTACGGGCTCTGCTACTACCCGTCCGTACCATTCCGCCAGAGATACCTCTCTACAGGTAGCGCTGAAGACGATCCGTGAGCGTCCGGGGTGGTTCTGGGTCGAGCTCGATGGAGAACCTGTCCTCCGTCAGCACGCGTTCCACCGCGGGGTGTGTCTCTGGGGAGTCAAACAGCCTGCGGATCGGCTCAGGGGCAAAGCGGATTCCCAAGCACACCAGCAGGACGGTAAACGCCTTATCAATCGGATCGGAGCTCAAGGCCTGAAGCAGGTTCGCCACCCCTTCCTCGTGAACGAGAAGCAGGTAGAAGTTCTTGAGCTCACGAGGACCCCGCTGCGCGTTTTCATCTAGCGAGCAAATGGTGGCCACCGCAGACAGCAAGGCGGCGATGATGCCCACACCGTAGCCTGCCAAGAGCGTCGATATCATCCGCTTGAAAACGCCGCGGCGAGCTAGCCAACCAATCAAATAGGCCGCCACGATAACCGGCGGCAGATACGCCAACAGCAAAGGGCTACTCACACTAAAGAGCGTCAGCGACAGCACACCAGTGCCCATACCCAAAATAGGGCCGTAGATGATGGCAATGAACGCGGTTCCCACCGTATCCAGGTAGAGCGGGATATTGAGATCAAAAATGATGGAGGACAACACCAAGTTGACCACTATGGCGAGGAGTGGGTTGATGACCGCGTAGCTGCGCAGTGAACGCCACTGGGCAGCAAAGAAAAACGCGGCGCTTACAAGGCTTAGGCCCCACACCGAGGCGCCTAAGGGCGATGAAAAGGTGTGGGTTTCATACGCAAAGCCGGGGCGTAGCGTCAGCGACCACGCAACGGCGGCGAATGCCAAGGCCACTCCCACGCATATGCGTTGAACGCGAAAGGGCACTTCAACCGGATGGGTCACTGCCCACTCCTCACCAAACTCAAGAACTCGTGGATATTTATCCGATCATCCTAGCGCGCAGCTCACCGCCAAGCCGGTGAAGGGGCCAAATGCTTGGCCAAGCGGGCAAGGTCGGGCCTAGGCGGGATGGAGCGCGGCGGTGTGACCGGACTAGTCACCTTGTCATCACCTAGTCGCGTGCGCGCTCGCCTTCCGCATCAGCATCGTCATCGCCGTCTTCGACGTCGTCTCCGGCGTCTTCGTCATCTGCATCTTCTTCATCGTCGTCGAAGAAGACGTCGTCATCATCGTCGTCAGCACCGAAGAGATCGTAGACCTCCGGCTCGTCAAAGTCCGGGTCTTCGACGCTGACCAACTGGGCTTCCCAGTCCAATGCCTGATCGGAGACAAGGCTGAGCACGTCAAAGAGGCGGTCGAAGTCGGTGTAGGTACCCAGCTCAAGGGCTTCGGCGGGGACCTCAATTACCGGGGACAATGCCAGCGGGTCGAAGCCGTCGAAGTCACTGTCATCCTCATCGTCGGTGTCGAACTCCCCCAACGGGTCGTTCTCCCACAGCTCCACGATTGCCTCATCCTCGAGCTCCTCCAGCTCCTCTTCGTCGAGGTCGAAGGACAGGAAGCGCACCACAGCACTCGGAACACCGTCAATTGTTTCGACGAGCACGCGCAGCTCCGAATCGGTGGCCACCTCCGCCACGACGAGGTTCGGGTTGAACTCATCCTGCATGAATTCCAGCTCCGCAATGCGCTCATCGGTGCCCTCGAGCAGGTCCCGGAGCACCGTCACTACCTGGTCGGTAGCGATGTGGCGGGAGACGGCCTCGACGGCATCCTCCACGGAGAACGCCACGGACACCAGCACCGCCTCGAAGTCCTCATCGTCTTCGTCCACATCCGCCGCGGCAATGTACACGTTGGCCGCCGGCAGTAGCGGGTCAATTTCCACAAACTGAATTTCCAGGTCCGAGGTGATGGGCACAAACATCACATCGTCGTTAACGCGGGACTCAATGCCCTCCGCGTCCAGCGCAGAAGCGATATCTTCAAAAAAGCTCATGTGGTAAACATCCATCCATGTGGCAGTGACACCTCGGCAGCTGCCAAGGCCCCCCACATCCTACCCGCGATCGTGGCTATCGGGCTGGGCCGTCGGGCGCGAAGCCCAGACGCTGGAGAATCTCCGGCCGGCCGGTGCCCCACTCCAGCATGTCGTAATCCTCCCACGCCTGGCGGCGCTTTTCCATCGGGGCCTTAACTACCTGCGGCTCCACGTCAAAAACCATGGTGGAGCGCTCTGGGGCGCGATAGCGCGGCCACTCCTCCAGCGCAGCTCCGGTGCGGATGAAGGACGCCCACTGCGCCTGCATCGACTGCGTCACCTCCTCCATGTCAGCAGAGCTGCCCATAGTGGTTAGGAAGGACACTCGCGAGGCACCCGGATCGCCGAAAATGTTGGACAGCTCCATCGAGTGCATCGCGCCGAGTCCCAGCCAGCGCAGTGCCCCCGGGGTGAAGTCGAAGCGGTACATCCACGTCGGATGGCGGCGAGAGTGCTCGGAGGCGACCCGGACGGTGGGGGCCCAAAAGAGAGCGTCGGTAAGCAAGTCCCCGAAGCCCTGTCGCGACACCGCGCCGCCGTACGCCGCAACGACGTCCGGGGCGCTATCCGGATCGAAGCTGGCCAACAGGCGCAGAGCGGCGCGCTCCCGGGAGCGCTGCCGCTGATACAGGAACTTGCCAAAGCTCGCCTCACCCGAGTTCGTGCCCACCAGCAACGGCACCGGGTGCTGCGCGCCGTCCTCGAAGGCCTCGACGGGATGTTGCGGGATTAGGTCGCCGTCGACAGTCGGCGCATAGCAGGAGTTGAGGTACATCAGCTCCCCGGCGCGCCACATCATGGACTGCCCGGAGCGCACGAGATCCGCGAAGTTTTCCGCGCGCAGATCGTCCGCACTGGTATCGCGCGGCAGCGCCATCTTGTTCACCAGCTCTCGGGCCCAGAACATCGACTGCGCCCGGGAGTGGATCATGCCGATCGGCGGGGACTGCGCAATCGCCCGGTGGAAGAGGCCTTCGGCGCGCGGCACTGCCATCAGGGTCAGCACTGCTGCCCCGCCGGCGGATTCACCCATGAGCGTCACGTTGTCCGGATCCCCGCCGAAGGCCGCGATGTTGTCGCGTACCCACTCCAGAGCTAAGACCTGGTCCGCCACCGCCGGATTAGCGCAGGCCTCGCCTCCCAGGCTGCGCACATCCAGATAGCCCAGCGCGCCGAGGCGGAAGTTGATGGATACGTAAACCACGTCCATGCGCGCGGCGAACTCGTAGCCGCGCAACATAAGCATGTGGGAAGAGCCGAGGATGAAGCTGCCGCCGTGCAAGTAGACCACCACGGGCAGCTGGTCACCCTCACCCGCAGCATCGGTGTCGGGCCGGACGACGTCGAGAGTTAGGCAATCCTCCGCCCCCTCGATGCGGTCGGTCCACGAATACACCGGCTGCGGTGCTACCGGACCAAACTCCCAGCAGTCCCGCACCCCTTCCCACGCCGGGGCCGGGCGTGGCTCCAGGAAACGGTTGGGCCCCGAGGTATCCGCACCGTAGGGAATGCCGCGCCACGACCGCACAGGGCTAGTCAGCGGCGTATCCGGACGCAGCTCCTCTTCCCGGGAACCCCGCACCCATCCCGCACGCGTGCGGACGGTCAGGCCATCGTCCGCCATCGCGCGCTCGGATTCCTGCTCACTCATACCCACCACCCTAAACCCGCGGACTGTGTACGCGCTGGGAATGGTAAAAGCGGCCTTCGCACAAAATTAGCTACGGTGGAGTGGATACATCAGCAATAGAGTTAGGAAAGTTTCACCATGCCATTGTTCAAGACTGATGAGAAGCACTCCGCAGAGACGCTGGACAAGCTCAATTCCCAGGACGCCAACCGCATAAGCCAGGGGTTCATGGACGTTGTCAACAAGGTCGTCTCTGTACAGTCCTCCGTCATCATCGGATACGTCGATAAGCTCAAGAAGCGCAACAAGAACGCCAGCACGGCCGAGCTGCAGAAGCTCATTGACAAGCACTACCTCAACATTGTCTCTGGCACGGGTGCCGCTGCCGGCGCCTCCTCCGCCATCCCCGGCATCGGGCTTATCTCCGGTGCGGCTGCCATCGGCGCCGAGTCCCTGGTCTTCCTCGAGGCCTCCGCCTGGTACATCCTGGCGTCCTCCCACCTGCGGGGCGACGATATCCGGGACAAGGAGCACCGGCGCACGCTGGTGCTCATGGTCCTCACCGGCTCCCAGGGCAGCGCCTTGGTGGATACGTTCATCGGTGACGTGGGAACGCTGTCCGGAATGACGTCTGCTGCTACCCTGTCGCGCTTTTCCGGCCCCACGCTCAGCGGCATCAACGGCCGCCTGGCCAAGCTGTTCATGAAGCAGGCCACGAAGAAGCTGAAGTGGGCGTGGGTGGCCAAGCTGCTACCCATGGGTGTGGGCGCGGTGCTGGGAACAACCGCAAACCGCAAACTGGCGCGCCAAGTCATTGACCATGCTTCCACCCAGCTCTCCCCTTTGCAGGGGGAGTAAATGGGCAATTCCCCAGCCCGGGGTAGTGGGGGAAGTTACAGGGGCCGTATCATGTGGGGAGACACTTTCGGGGTGCCGAGTGCACCCGCGAAAAGGCCTACTTTTTACACAGTCGAACAAGACAAACTTAGAAGCACAGAAAGAGGCGAACACCTGCCGTGAGCAACTCGAGCATCTACGGCCCGAACGCGTGGCTGATTGACGAACAGTTCCAGCAGTATTCGAAGGACCCCAACTCCGTCGATCAGGAGTGGCGCGAGTACTTTGA
Organism: Corynebacterium axilliensis; assembly: GCF_046097495.1. NCBI lineage: Bacteria > Bacillati > Actinomycetota > Actinomycetes > Mycobacteriales > Corynebacteriaceae > Corynebacterium > Corynebacterium axilliensis. The sequence goes on along the minus strand of NZ_CP175768.1, from coordinate 266,780 downwards.
GGCCAACGGAGCGCCGAAGCCAGCCGCACAGCCCAAGGCATCCTCCACTCAGTCGGCACCGTCCGCCAAGGCTGCTCAGTCCGCTAAGTCCGCCAAGGGCTCGCAGGACGCCAAGTCTGCCAAGGCGCAGAAGCCGGCCGCCTCGGCTCCGGCTGACAAGAAGGCCGACAAGGCAGACAAGGCCCCGCAGAAGGAGTCCAAGGCCGCCGCAAAGTCTAAGACTCAGAAGGACGCCGGCTCCCCGTCCCCGCTGGACCGCATTAAGGAGGCCCCGGAGCCGGGCGCTCGCCCGCTGAAGGGCATGTTCAAGGCCATTGCCAAGAACATGGACGAATCGCTGGAGATCCCCACCGCTACCACCGTGCGCGATATCCCGGTGAAGCTGATGTGGGAAAACCGCTCCATGATCAACGATCACCTCAAGCGCACCCGCGGCGGCAAGATTTCCTTTACCCACATCCTGGGCTACGCGCTGGTCAAGGCTGTCCAGATCCACCCGGATATGAACGTGCGCTACGAGGAGAAGGACGGCAAGCCGTCCGTTATCCAGCCGGAGCACATTAACCTGGGTCTGGCCATCGACCTGCCGCAGAAGGACGGCTCCCGCGCGCTGGTGGTTGCCGCCATCAAGGAGGCGGAGAACAAGTCCTTCGCCGAGTTTATTGACGCCTACCAGGACATCGTTGACCGTTCCCGCAAGAACAAGCTGACGATGGATGACTTCTCTGGCGTCACCATTAACCTCACCAACCCGGGTGGCATCGGCACCCGCCACTCCATCGCCCGCCTCACCAAGGGCGCCGGCTCCATTATCGGCGTGGGCTCCATGGACTACCCGGCTGAGTTCGCCGGCACCTCCGCCGACCGCCTCGCTGACCTGGGCGTCGGCCGCCTGGTGACGCTGACCTCCACCTACGACCACCGCGTCATCCAGGGCGCGGAGTCCGGCGAGTTCCTGCGCACCATCGGCGAGATCATTCTGGACGATGCGTTCTGGGACGAGCTCTTCGAATCGATGGGCGTGCCGTACCAGCCGTTCCGCTGGGCGTCTGACGTGCCCAACACGGGCGTCGATAAGAACACGCGCGTCATGCAGTACATCGAGTCCTACCGCTCGCGTGGGCACTTGCTTGCCGACGTCAACCCGTTGGGCTGGAAGCAGCCGGGCCTGCCCTGGCCGGACCACCGCGACCTGGATCTGGCCACGCACGGCCTGACCATCTGGGATTTGGACCGCACTTTCAACGTCGGCGGCTTCGGCGGCAAGGAGACCATGACCCTGCGCGAGGTGGTCACCCGTCTGCGCAGCGCCTACACCCTCAAGGTGGGCTCCGAGTACGCCCACATCCTGGACCGCGACGAGCGCAGCTGGCTGCAGGAGCAGATCGAGGCTGGCATGCCGAAGCCGACTAACTCCGAGCAGAAGTACATCCTGCAGAAGGTCAACGCCGCTGAGGCCTTCGAGAACTTCCTGCAGACCAAGTACGTGGGCCAGAAGCGCTTCTCCCTCGAGGGCGCCGAGTCCCTCATCCCGCTGCTGGATTCCATCGTGGACACCGCGGCTGGCCAGGACCTCGACGAGGTCGTCATCGGCATGCCGCACCGTGGCCGCCTCAACGTCCTGTTCAATATCGTGGGCAAGCCGCTGGCGGACATCTTCGGTGAGTTCGACGGCAACTACAAGGGCGGCCAGCTCGGCGGCTCCGGCGACGTGAAGTACCACCTCGGCGCCGAGGGCGAGCACCTGCAGATGTTTGGTGATGGCGAAATCAAGGTCACCCTGGCTGCGAACCCGTCCCACCTCGAGGCCGTCAACCCGGTCATGGAAGGTATCGCCCGCGCCAAGCAGGACCTGCTGGACAAGGGCCCGGAGGGCCACACCGTGGTTCCGGTCACCCTGCACGGCGACGCATCCTTCGCCGGCCTGGGCATTGTCCAGGAGACCATCAACCTGTCCCAGCTGCGCGGCTACACCAACGGCGGCACCGTCCACGTGGTGGTCAACAACCAGGTGGGCTTCACCACTACCCCGGATTCTGGCCGCTCCACGCACTACGCCACCGACCTGGCCAAGGGCTTTGACTGCCCGGTCTTCCACGTCAACGGCGACAACCCGGAGGCCGTGGTCTGGGTGGGCAAGCTGGCCACCGAGTACCGCCGCCGCTTTGGCAAGGACGTCTTCATCGACCTGGTGTGCTACCGCCTGCGCGGCCACAACGAGGCCGACGATCCGTCCATGACCCAGCCGCGCCTCTACGACATCATCGATGACCACAAGTCGGTGCGCGAGCGCTACACTGAGGAGCTCATCGGCCGCGGCGACCTCTCCGACGACGAGGCGGAGGCCGCAGCGCGCGACTTCCACGACCAGATGGAGTCCGTGTTCACCGAGCACAAGGAAGCCGAGAAGGCACGCCCGTCCGAGCAGACCGGCATCACCTCCTCCCAGGAGCTCACCCTGGGCCTGGACACCTCCATCACCGCCGAGGAACTTGCCGAAATCGGCGATGCCTACGGCACCCCGCCGGAGGGCTTCGAGTACCACAAGCGCGTGGGCAAGGTGGCCAAGGACCGCCAGAAGACCTCCCGCGAAGGTGGCATCGACTGGGGCTGGGGCGAGCTCATCGCCTTTGGCTCCCTGGCCAACTCCGGCAAGGTTGTCCGCCTGGCCGGCGAGGACTCTCGCCGCGGTACCTTCACCCAGCGCCACGCCGTCACCTTTGACCCGAATTCCGGCGAGGAATACAACCCGGTTGCGCACCTGGCAGCCGAAAAGGGCAACGGCGGCAAGTTCATGGTCTACAACTCTGCGCTGACCGAGTACGCCGGCATGGGCTTCGAGTACGGCTACACCGTGGGTAACCCGGACGCCGTCGTGGCGTGGGAAGCCCAGTTCGGTGACTTTGCCAACGGTGCGCAGACCATCATCGATGAGTACATCTCCTCCGGTGAGGCCAAGTGGGGCCAGCTCTCCAGCCTGATCCTGCTCCTGCCGCATGGCTACGAGGGCCAGGGCCCAGACCACTCCTCCTCCCGCATCGAGCGCTACCTGCAGCTGTGCGCCGAGGGCTCCATGACCGTGGCTCAGCCTTCCACCCCGGCCAACCACTTCCACCTGCTGCGCCGCCAGGCCCTCGGTGAGATGAAGCGCCCGCTCGTGGTCTTCACCCCGAAGTCCATGCTGCGCAACAAGGCTGCCACCTCCTCCGTCGCCGACTTCACCGAGGTCAAGAAGTTCCAGTCCGTTATCAACGACCCGAACTTCTTCGACGTCGATGGCTCCAAGGTGGGCGACGCCGAGAAGGTCAAGACCATCATGCTGGTCTCCGGCAAGCTCTACTGGGAGCTGGCGAAGAAGAAGGAGGCCGACGGCCGCGACGATATCGCCATCGTCCGCGTGGAGATGCTCCACCCGATTCCGTTCAACCGTCTGCGTGAGGCCTTCGAGTCTTACCCGAACGCTGAGCAGATTCGCTTTGTCCAGGACGAGCCGGCCAACCAGGGCCCATGGCCGTTCTACAACGAGCACCTGCGCGAGCTCATCCCGGATATGCCGGAGATGGTCCGCGTGTCCCGCCGTGCGCAGTCTTCCACTGCTACCGGTAACGCAAAGGTTCACCAGATTGAGCAGAAGAACCTGCTGGACGAGGCGTTCGACGTCTAGTCTTTAGCTGCGAGAGCCGCTCAGGGCCCCAGCACCGCGCATGGTGCTGGGGCCCTTTCTCACGTCTTATCCATCAGCGCAGCTACTCCCCCAGTTGCGTCCTGCGCAGGTGTTCTTTTCGTCGGCTGCGCTCCCCTTACCGCAAGTTTTCTCCACGCTAGCCCCGAATTCTTCCCCTCCAGAAGGTCTATCGCGTCGGATTCTTGCAGTCGTGCTCCTCCCCCCGCTACACAGCGCTGCCAGCGGCCACAGCGGTGAAAACGACTAATGCCCAAGCCCCAAAGAAGGGCTTGGGCATTGTCTCACGGCCGAGCAGGCCGCGGCCTAGAAAGCTCTAAGAGCTTTTCTAGGACTCCTTGCGACGACCGGGGCGCAGGATAAGCACAGCACCGGCAATCAGTGCCAGGCCGGCTGCGATGATGCCTAGGACGCTAGCACCGGTATTAGCCAGGTGGCGCGAGGAGGAACTCGACGAGGAGCTCGGAGCACTGGTGGAGGACGTCTCCGCGGTGCTCTGTGCCGCCGTGTTCTGCGCCGCTCCAGTAGTCGGCGCGGTGGTCTCCTGGACGGTGGACGTCACATCAGTCGATTCGACGTCCTCCGTGCGCGGAGCCTCCGGCGACGCAGTAGCCTTCGGCTCATCCTTCGGTTCCGTCTTGGGCTCCTCAGCCGGCTTTGCCGGGGTCTCCGGCTTCGACGGATCCTTCGGGCTCAAGTCTGGGAACGAGGAGCCCTGGTTGTGGCCGAAGATGCGACCGATGATCGCCGGAACCAGAATCAGCGGTACGAGAACCGGCCAAACGCTCGAGCCCTCAGAGCTCGGCTTATCCGGCTTGTCGGTCGGGTCCGGGTTCTCGCTCGGGTTCTCGCTCGGGTCAGGCTTGTCCGTCGGCTCGGGCTTATCAGTCGGGTCGGGCTTGTCCGTCGGGTCCGGGTTGTCCGACGGGTCCGGGTTGTCCGACGGGTCCGGGTTGTCCGACGGGTCCGGGTTGTCCGACGGGTCCGGGTTGTCCGACGGGTCGGGCTTGTCCGTCGGATCGGTCGGCTCAACCGGGTCACAGCCGCAGTTGTCGCTCACCACGCCAATGACGGTCTTCACCTCGAAGACCTCGCCGTCCTCGGTGGTGACCTTCACCGGGATCTCCTTGATGGTGCCGCTCGGAGTATCGGCCGGCGGGGTAACCGTCAGCTCACCGGTGGTCTCATCAATGGTCACGGTCCAGCCGGCCGGGACCTCGCCCAGCTCGTAGGAGTTGCCCTCAACGTGGCCGGTGTTGATGGTGACCGTCTTGGTGTCGCCGGCTGTGATGACGTCCGGGTTGTAGGTCGGGGCCGTGACGATCTCCGGGTCAGTCGGATCGGTCGGGTCCGTCGGGTCAACCGCCTGGTCCTCCTTGACAATGAACACGGCATTGGCCACATAGGGCTTGCCACCCTTCGGGGTCACCGTCACTGGAATTTCGGCGTAGTCGCCCGACTTAGCGTCGGCAGGCGGCGTGGCCGTAACCGTACCGTTCTCATCCACGGTCGCAGTCCAGCCGGCCGGGAGCGCACCAATCTCGTAGGTGTTGCCCTCAGCACCGTCCTGAATGTTCTGGGATGCAGACTGTCCAGGCTTGGTCAGCTCGGCGCCGTAGAAGCCGCGGTCCTGCTGGACCGGAACTTCAGAGGTCTCGGTAGCTTGCTTGGCACCGACGCGCAGCTTGCGCGGGGTCGGCTCCTTGGTGACGTTCTCGGAAACCTCCGGGTCGCCCACAACCGTGCCGTCCTTAAGCTGCCAGACCTTGGTGACGTCCTTGGAGCCGAAGGCACCCGGCTGGTCCTCGACCACCTTGCCGGCCTCCAGGTTCGGGTCCACCTCAATGATGGTCTCGAACGGCAGCTGCTCGGTGTGCTTATCGGTCAGCTTGGTCTGGGACGGCGCGGTGCCGACCTCAATAATCTGCTTCGTCGGCTCGCTGACGGTCTCGGTCGAGTCATCAGTGGAGATCTCGCCGTTGTTGGAAGTCACCGTCACGGTGTGCTTGACCTCGCCCGGCTTGCCCTCCTGGACCACCTTGGTCTCGCCGGCCTTGAGCTCAGGGTTCTCGCGAACCTCAACCTCGAACGGGGTGCTCTCAGTCCACTCCACGGTCTTGGAGGTGGCCTCACCCTTGGTGCCGACCTTGATGATCTTCTTCACCGGTTCCTCGACGCGCTCGGTTTCGGTCGTGGTACCCGTGACCTTCGAGTTCTCGATGGTTTGGGTCGTGGTGACCTTATCCTTGCCCGGCTTGCCTTCCTGGACGGTCTCCTGTGTTCCAGCAGGCAGGGAGTCATCGAACTGAATCTCGGTCTCGAACGGAACCCCTACCTCGGACTCGGTGGTGTTCGTGCCCTCAGTCTTGGTGCCTACGCGAATGACCGCGTTGGTCGGCTCCTTGGTGCGCTCAGTAGTCACGGTCGGCTCGCCAGATGGCTTGCCGTCCACAATCTTCTGTGTGGAGGTCTCCACCTCAGTACCGTTCACGCCTTGCTTGTCGACGACCTGCTCGCCCGCCTTCAGCGAATCATCAAAGACGATTTCGGTCTCGAACGGCACCGGCTTCTCGGTCTTGGTCACCACGGAGGCGTCCTCGGCCCGCGGGCCGTACTCGACGATGCGCTCGACAGGCTCGGTGCGGTCCTTGGACTCGGTCACCTCGGCCTTACCGTCAGTTCCGGTGAAGGAAGCGGTGTACGACGCTTCGCCGTTCTTGCCTTCCTGTACCACCTTGGTCTCGCCCGGTGCGAGGTCCGGGTTCGGACGCAGGGTGGTGCCGAACGGAATCGGCTCAGTCCACTCCACCGTGTCGGACGCAGTGGCCTGCTTGGTGCCCACGGTGATGACCTCATCAACCGGTTCCTTGGTAATTTCCTCGGTCACGGTCGGCTCACCGTCCGGGGTGGAGTTGGTGATGTTGCGCTTGATGGTCACCGTCTTCTCGCCCGGCACGCCCTGGGTGGTCACCTTGGACTCGCCGGCTGGCATGGTCGGGTCGTACTTAACGACGACCTTGTACGGTGCTTCCGCCTTAAACGACTCGGTGTTCTCACCGGTGGTCTTAGTACCCACACGGATCTCGGCAGCGACCGGCTCCTTGGTGCGCTCGGTGCTGACCACAGGGGCGCCTTGTGGCTTGCCGTCGACAATCTTCTGCGTGGAGGTCTCAACATCAGTACCGAGTTCGCCTTGCTTGTCAACAACCTGCTGGCCCGCCTCCAAGGTGTCGTCGAACGTCACGTTCGTCTCGAACGGCACCGGCTGCTCGGTCTTGGTCACCACGGAGGTGTCCTCGGCCCGCGGGCCGTACTCGATAATCTCCTCAACCGGGGCCTTGGTCTCCTCGCTCTCGGCAACAGAGGCCTGGTCGCCCGTCGCGGTGAACTTGGCGGTGTACTTACGCTCACCGTTGACACCCTTCTGGACCACGCGGGTCTCACCCGGAGCCAGATCCGGGTTCGGGCGGGTCACCGTGCTATACGGGGTCGGCGCAGTCCAGGTGACGTCCTTAGCGGCTTCGGCCGGTTTGGTGCCGACCTTCACGACCTCGTTGGTCGGTGCAGCGGTCTGCACCCACGTACCGTCACCCTTCTGCTTCTCTTCGCCGGCCTTGCCCTCGGTGACGACCTCGTACTTGCCTGCGGGGATTGCTGGGTCATAGACGTACTCAACGTCGAAAGGCACCTGGCGCGTCGGCACATCCTTCACGGTGATAGGCGCGGTGACCTTGTCCTGCGATCCATCGTCGTATGTCACGGTGACAGGAACGTCAATGGAATCGCCCGGCTCGGCCTGGTCCGGGGCCGTGGCCACGACGTTGCCGTTTGCATCAAGACCGACAATCCAATTGCCGTGATCGGTCGTGTAGTAGTACGTCGGGTTGCCGAACTCGTTGTCCTGGCCCGTCGGCTTCATGTCGTCCGTGGGCTCGATGCGGTATGGCTTCGTGCCCGTCTTCGGATCGTCCTCAGCGACCTTGATGCCATCCGGCAGCTTCAGGTCCAGCGGCGCCGTTGCGGTCTCACCCGGGAAAATGGTCTCCGGCGGGTATGTGGGCTCGGCTTCGTAGTTCTTCGTCAGGTTGACCACGGTGCCCACGGGAACTAGATCGGTAGACCCGTCCGGGTAGGTCACGGTGACGTTGGTGATCTGCTTGTCACCCGGCTTCGCCGTGCTCGGCGGTGTGACCGAAACTTCACCGGTACGCGGGTCGATTTCGTAATCCCACCCGTCAACAGTCGTCTTCTTGATCGGGTTTCCATCTTCGCCCACGCCGAAGGAGAACGTGGAATCGGACGGCGCATTGTTCAAGTTGACGTTGCGAGTCACCTGGGTTCCCGGCTTTGTGGACTCCACCGGATACACCGGCTCATTGATGTCCTTCTGCTGGGACTTCACCTTAAATGGTGCATAGACCGTATCGGTTGAGCCGTCGATGTAGGTAACCGTAACGGGGGCATCGACGCCATCGCCAGGCTTGGCGTCCTCCGGAGGAGTGGCGGTGACGTTGCCGTTCTCATCGACGCTAAGCGTCCACCCATTGAGGGTCTCCGGCACGCTGTAACGCTTGGACGGATCCTGGATGAGGTCACGCTCCGGGACCTTGGACTCATCCGGGATCGGGGAATCTACCGGCTGGCCTGGAATCGTGGTCTGCTGGCGGTAGCGCGGCTCGTAGACCTGGTTCTGGTTGGCAACAACCACCACGGTGGCGATGGTGTTGTTCGATGAGCCGTCCTTGTACGTGACGCGGACTGGGATGTCGGCCGAGGAACCTGGCAGGGCATTCGGGGCAATCGGGGTGATGATGTCACCGGTATCCGGGTCGATCTTGACGTCCTCCCACTTCAGGTTACGTGGGGGCGCAATGTAGGAAGGATCGTTCGGATCGGTGATGATGGAGAACTTCGGCTCTGCGGCATCGCTGAGGTGCGTGCGGTTCACCGTGCTCGTGACGGACGTGCCGGGCTTGCCAGTCACCGTCGGGTAGGACGGGCTGTTCGCGCTCGAATACTCGTCCACGACGGAAAAGTCCGCCAGCACCGTAGCCTTGGAGCCATCCGGGTAGGTGACCTCAACTGGGACGGACACGCTCGATCCATTGGGAACGCTCTCATCCGGGGTGGCGGTCACGGTACCGTTCTCATCGATGGAGAACGTCCAGTTCGGCGGCAGCTTAGAGGGCAGCTTATAGGTGCCCAGCTTCGGATCGGAGAGCTGCGTGCTGATATCCGAGGTCACCGGAACGCCGGACTTAGTCACCTGCGGCCGGTAGGAAGCCTCATCCTCACCAGTGCCGTCACCAATGACGTTGATGGCGCCGGTGGTGACCTGCGGGTTCGCCCCGCTCGGGTAGTAGGCCTTGACCGGAACCGTGATCTGTGCTCCCGGAAGTGCGGAATCCGGGATGGTAGAGGTGAGCTCACCAGTGTTTTCGTCGATAGTAACGGTCCAGTCACCGGTCTTGTATTCCAAAGAGCCATCCGGGAAGGTGTAGCGGTTTGGCTCCTCGTCGTCAGCGTTGCCGCCCAAGCCGATATTCGGCATGGCTGGCTGAAGCTTTACCTCCTCCTTGGCCTTGCCGGTGACCGCGGTGTAGTCAGGCACCTTGACGTTATTCGTCACCTGGAATACGGCCTCGACCTCATCGGTTGTGCCATCGGGGTAGCGAGCCGTGATCTTCGGGGTGATCTTGCTGTTGTTAGCAGCATTCTCCGGGGAGGTAGCAGTGACGGTGATCGTTCCGTCATTCTTGACCTCCACCGTCCACCCCTCCGGGACAGTGTCCGGGTCGACCTCAAAGCTCGTCGGCGTAGAAGCATCGTGACCGTCCATGGCGGGCGCGACATCGATGGTGCCCGTCATCGGCTTGCCTGGTACGCCCTGCACCAAGCCCGGTCCGGTGAGGTTGGTGACCTGGGTGTCGTTCGGGTCAACGACGGTAAGCAGCGGAATGATGTCCTGCGAGCCGTTGGAGTAGGTCACGATGACGCGCGGCTGCGCAAACGTACCCGGTGCGGGGTTCGGCGGAGCGGTGACCGTGACCTCGTAGGTGTTCGGATCCATGGTGGCTTTCCACCCGGTGTAGACGTAGCGGGTATCCAGCTTGACCTCGGCTTCGACGCCGCCCTCATCGCGGGACTTCACCAAATCAGCAATCTTGTCGCCGCTCTGTTTGAAGGTCACCGACTGCGGTCCGGTGGCGATGGGGCCGTTTTCGCTATCCACACCGGAAAGGATGGCCTGCTGCGCAGGGCTGTACTCCGGATCATGGAACTGCGTATCGTCCAAGCTCCACTGGTGGCCCGAAATGACGTTGGGTTTGCTGTAGCGCTCGGGGCCATTGGACTCCTCAAAGACCTGACCAAATGCATCGGAGGGGATCGCATCACGCAGCTGCTTGACCGTACGCGGCTGGGCCATAACGCTAAAGCGAGTGCCCTGCTGCGCGGACAGCTTCGTGCCCTTATATTTCGGCACTGTGTAGAAAATGTCGCCGTTGTCGTCGATGCGCAGCTTCTGCTCCCCACCAGAGGCAGTGGTGTTGCTCGAACCGATGTACTTGCCCTGGGCGTCATAAGCCTCCGCCACCATACGAGGCATGGAGTTAGCATCAGCGTTAATATGACCGACCTTCAGCTCCTCGCCAGGACGAATGACGAGCTTTTCCTTCGGTACCCAGTCAACCGAGATCGCAGAACAGTTATCGTTCTCACTAGGCCATGGGTTAAATGAGACCTCGGCGTTGGGGGTCCTAAAAATGTGCTTGGTGGAGTCCGTATTGTCCTCCGTGTAGGAATCCTTCCAACCGTAGGACACGCCGGTTTCCGTGGCTGCCTCCGCAATATCGTCGGCACTCAGGTCAGCCGCAATCGTCGCAGTGAGTGGACCGCGCGGACCTTGCCGACCAATGCTCATCACCGACGAGGTGGAGTGGGTAATATCCTCACCCGTAAGGCTATCACCCGGTGCGGACGCGGCAACGGTATGGGTTCGCACAGGAGCACCATTATTGTTTCCTAAGATAAGGAAATCGCGCCAAGTTCTATCCTTAGAACCGTCCATTTTGACGTTGACGCCGAATTCTCGCCTGTTAGGGGTATCCTTAGACGGTTCCGAAATTAAGAAGCTGAACCCGCCCTTGCTTCCCTGCTGGCCGCTGAAATTGACGGTACAGCTGCCGGAACCGATATCTGAGGCTAGCTGGTCCGCCGGCTCGATGGCGCCCTTTCCATCGGCCCCGCGGATTCCGCCGGTGTTCTCCGATTCCGCCACCTGCTGGATATCGACTGCTTCGTACTTGTGGCGTTCGCTGTACACGCCGGGAATAACCGCCGAGGAGCCCAGTGCGATAGCGATGGCGGACATCGTGGCAATGCCAGTCTTAGCGCTGGATTTGACGCGGCGCCGAGCCGCGAGCTTCTTGGGGTCAGAAGCCATGTGAGAGAGTCCTTCCTTAGGGAGAAATAGTTGCGACTGCGCCCAAATTCTTAGTGAGTTTTTGGCGTAAAACATGGTCGTTAGCTAGAAATTTTACGCATGAACTACCAAGGAACCAAAAGTATTCACAAGAATTCACTCTAGGCGAGCCTCAGTGAGTACTTAGCTCTTGCCCACAGCCTAATAACTTTCACTCGGACTTTCAGCGGGTTTTCGGAGAGCACCCGTTACTTGCCCACACGGGCCCATCTCCCCCGATATAAATGACTACTTCTGGCTTGTATCGTTCACCAAATCCGATCCACCAGAAGAATCGGAGTCCCCCTCCTCATTGAGATTCTGCATGAGGTTGGCCTCCATCCACGAGCGCACGGCGGTCTCAAAGTTATCGGCCTCCTTAACCTCTTCGACGACTTCCTCCAAGTCTTGCTCGGTGAGGAACTTGGTGAAGGACGCGACCTCGAGCTTTTCCTCGCGGTCAAACAGGCCGTCGGCGTAGACCACCACGTAGTTTTCCGGCAGCGCCGGCTCGGCGGAGGAGCACCCCTCTGCCCCAGCAGGCTCCACCACAGCCAGCTCCGGCGGAAGCGAGGCCATGAGGGAAATATGAGTGCGCGCCAAGAAGTCCTCACTACCCGTCTTTTCCTTCTGAGCGGCGGCGTAGTCCTTGGACACCGCGCGGGCCTCGGTGGGATTGAAGGCATTAAGGAAGACGCCGGTGCAGCCGATGAAGAAGTTTCCGTTGCGGCTGACCCCATCGTGGTGGTCATCGTGCTGCACCAACATGGGTTCCTGGGCCACGGTGGCGTTGCGTCCGAAGTCCATCAACGTCTGGCGGTAGATCTCTGCCAACACCCGCTGCTCGTAGGAATCCGGGTCAATCATGATGGTGATGGGAGCCGTCGCTGCTGGGTCCAGCGGAGGCTGCGGAGTGGCGTGGGTGCAGGAGCTCAGGGCTAGTGCCGACGCCACAGCGGCCACCGAGGCCACCGCTCCGACAACGCGGGTGACTGTGCGGTGCGAGGTGACGGTGGGTGGCATAGTGAGCAAAGTCGTCCTTACTGAGGTGCCGCGGGAAGAGGTTAATTGTGTCGTGCTGATCCTACACGCCCAGCGCTGGGGCACGGTGTCGCCCGCGCACTGTGTGGTGACTAGAATAGGTGGGGTTATGACTAGCGCTATTACTGAATCTGCCATTCGTTCCGCGCTCGAGCGCGTGGACGACCCCGAAATCGGCCGCCCGATTACTGAGCTTGGCATGGTGAAGTCCGTGACCGTCAACGGCGCGGACGTGGACATCGAGCTCTACCTCACCATTGCGGGCTGCCCCATGAAGAGCGCCATTGAGTCCAATACCCGCGCGGCGGTGGAGGAGCTCGACGGGGTAGGCGCCATTTCCATCTCCATGACGCCCATGAGCGACGAGCAGCGCCGCGAGCTTAAGCAGAAGTTGCGCGGCGGGCAGGCGGAGCCGGAAATCCCCTTTGCCAAGCCGGAATCCACCACCCGCGTCTTCGCCGTGGCGTCCGGCAAGGGCGGGGTGGGCAAGAGCTCGATGACGGTCAACCTAGCCGCCGCGCTGGTGCAAAAGGGTCTCAAGGTCGGCATTGTCGACGCCGACATTTACGGCCACTCCGTCCCCAGTCTGCTCGGCTCGACGGCGGGCCCCACAGTGCTTGACGACGAAATGCTGCTTCCCCCAATCTCTCACGGCATCAAACACATTTCCATCGGCCAGTTCGTGGAGGGCAACGCCCCGGTGGTCTGGCGCGGGCCCATGCTCCACCGCGCGCTGCAGCAATTCCTCGCGGACGTCTTCTGGGGAGACCTCGACGTGCTGCTGCTCGATCTGCCGCCCGGCACCGGCGATATCGCCCTGTCCGTGGCCCAGCTCATCCCCAACGCCGAGCTGCTCATTGTGACCACCCCGCAGGCCGCTGCCGCGGAGGTGGCCGAGCGCGCCGGTTCCATCTCCCAGCAGACGCGCCAGCGCGTCGCCGGCGTGATTGAGAACATGGGTGCGATGGTCATGCCGGATGGCTCCACCATGGATGTCTTCGGCTCGGGCGGCGGTGAGGTCGTCGCCCAGCGCCTCAGCGTCCTGTTGGGCCACGACGTCCCGCTGCTCGCGTCCGTCCCGCTGGACCCAGAGGTGCGCTCCTCCGGCGATGAAGGCACCCCGACCGTGCTCAAGAACCCCAGCTCCCCCGCGTCGCAGGCCATCAACGCCGTGGCCGACACGATTGCCGTGCGCTCCGATTCCCTGGTGGGCAAGAAGTTGGGCCTGGGTGTGACCCGCAAGGGCTAGCCGCTAGGTCACGTCTCCCCACGAAAAGCCCCCGCCGGTGGAACCAGTGCCACCGCGAGGGGGCGTTTCTGGTTTTACTGGCTCAGGCTGTGCCGGCTGCTCCTGTTTGGCCGCCGGCTGCTCGGCGTACACCTGCGAGTAGTCAAAGGTGGGCCGCTGCGGGGACTGAGCCTGCTGAGCTTGCCGGGCTTGCGGTGACTGTTGAGGGTTCTGCCCCTGCTTGTCCGCGGGCGTGCCCTGCGGCTCGACCGGCGCGGTGCTGGACTTGATGTCCTCTGCCATCTTCTTCGGGTTGAAGTCGTCCCAGGCGGAATCGTCGCCGTCGAAAAGCGCCTTCGTAATCACCCCGCGCGGGCCCAGCCGCGTCCACTGCGCCGCCTGGGACAGCGGCACCCGCAGAATCATCGAACTCGGAGCCCAAGCCACCCAGTTCCCCGTTCAACTCGGCTTTGGCGTTGTTGATAGCCTTGCGCGCGGCGTAGATAGCGGCGCGCACGTCCATGATCACGCCGGGCAGGCGCTCCGGGCCAATGATGACAAGGCCAAGAAGCACCACCACGATGATCTCAACCCAACCGATTGAAGAAAACACGGACCTATCTTATCTGCTCTTGGTTCATTGCGTGCTCGCGCGGGTTAGCCGCGTTGATTGTGTTTGATGGCGCGCACGACCATCTCCACCTTGTCTAGGAAATCTTGGCGCGGCTGGTGCGCTGGCGTGGCGGCATCGGGCCCCGGACCGGCGCCTTCCCGCGCGATGCCGGCCAGCTTGGCCATCAGCGAGTCCGGCGCCTTGACGTGGGATTCCACGCTGCACTCGCGTACCCATTCGGACGCGTTGCGCTGCTGGTGAATTTCGGCACGGCATTCCGGGCAGTGCACAAGGTGGATGCGCACGCGGTGCGCGGACTTGGCGGGCATCTCCCCGTCCACAAACGCAACCACCGCCTCCGGGCCCAAGTGGCCGATGATGTCAGCGCGTCGTGCGCGTGCCTTAGCTTTATCGCGCACCTTGGCTTGGGCGGCGTTAAAGATCCCCGGCATAGTGAGAGACTGCGCGCGGTCCTTGTCGTGCGATGACTCCACTGGTCCTACACCTCCACTATTCTGACCTGCCTTTCGCTGTAGCCGGGCGCCACAGCTCCGCTTCCAAGAGCGCGTGCCCTAGCACTGTCGCGCCAGTTTAGCGCGTGCGGAGCAGAATGCGGGCGTCCGCGTTGGTCTGCGCTTCCTTTTCCAAGGCAGCGCGCAGCTGAGAACGGCCGCGGTGGATACGGGAGCGCACGGTACCCATCTTCACGCCGAGGGTTTCTGCGATTTCGTCGTAGCTCATACCCACCACGTCACACAGCACCACGGCGACACGGAAGTCCGGGGCCAGGCTATCCAGGGCGGTCTGTAGTGCTGGGTCCAGGTTGGCCACGGAGTAGGCCTGCTCCGGGGTCATGTCCGTGCCGGGCACGCGCTCATAGTCCTCCGGCAGCGCCTCCATGCGGATCTTGGAGCGGTGGCGCACCATATCCAGAAACAGGTTCGTGGTGATGCGGTGCAGCCAGCCCTCAAAGGTTCCCGCCTGGTACTTGTGCAGCGAGCGGAAGACGCGCATAAAGGTTTCTTGGGTGAGGTCCTCAGCATCGTGCTGGTTACCGGAGAGGCGGTAGGCCAGGCGGTAGACACCGTCGGCGTGCTCGGCCACGAGCTCGCCCCACGACGGCATTGCGGACTCACCAGCATCAAACGCGGCGGTGCCCGTCAGCTCCTCATCAGAGGTGGAGTTAAGGGCGGTCTCAACGTCACGCTGCTTCTTGGTCATGAAGTACATCATTCTATAGTCCCTGCCGGATCTCCAGCCACGGTGCTGTGAACGCCCTGTGAATCCATCCCTCCCCTTTCACGCGCTTCACGCGCCACATCTCTCACGTATTTCCCGTCGATTGTGGGCAACGCCGCGGCCGCGCTGTACGGGTCTAGTAAAGTCGTGGTTTGTGACTACTACGGCATATGAAGCACTGCGAACCTACATCGAATCCACCAGCGAGGTCTCTGAGGCTCTCGCCGGTGCGCGCGCCCACGCTGAGGAGTACGGATTGCCGGTACCGGACGAGGCCACCGGCCAGCTGCTGAGCACCCTCGCAGCGATCTCCGCCGGTACCACCGAGCGCCCCCAAGCGGTGGCGATCACCCCGGCGGCCTCCGTCGTGGGCCTGTACCTGCTGGCCGGCATGCCGGACAACGGAATTCTTACCTGCATCGACCCGGAGGCAGAGCACCAGGCAAGCGCCAAGCAGGCCTTCCGGGACGCCGGCTACCCCGCCAGCCGCGGACGCTTCCTGCCCTCGCGCCCGCTCGATATCATGGGCCGCCTGGCCAATGATTCCTACCAGGTCATCTACGCCGAGGTCCCGGCGCTCGATATGCCGGCGCTCATCAAGGCGGCGTGGCCACTGCTGCACCAGCACGGCACGCTGGTGGTAGCGAACTCGCTTCTCGACGGCACAGTGGCCGACTCCTCCCGCACCGACCGCGACACCGCCGCCGCCCGCGAGGCCGACGAGGCGGCCCGCACCCTCGACGGCGCAGCCGTCACCCGCCTGCCCTACGGCGCAGGTCTCACCCTCATCACGAAGCTGTAGGCACAAACGCACAAGCGGGGCTGCGCTCAGCAACCCCGCTTTCTGTCTGCGTTGAGCTAGACCGTTTGGTTCTTGCCCACGACGACCACGCCGCCATCGGAGACCTTGAAGCGCTGCTCATCGCGCTCGCGGTCCACACCAATGATGGCGCCATCGCTGACCACCACGTTCTTATCAATGATGGCACGGCGCACCACCGCGCCGCGGCCGATGCGCACGCCGGGGAGGATGACAGAGCCTTCGACCGTCGCGCCGTCGGCCACGTGCACGTCCGAGGACAGCACGGAGTTGCGCACCGTGCCGCCGGAGACGATGCAGCCCGGCGCCACCATCGAGGACTGCGCGATGCCGTTCTGCACGAACTTCGCCGGCGGGAAGTTGGAATCATCCGTGGAATGGATGGGCCACGCGCGGTTGTACAGGTTGAAGATCGGGTGCACCGAAATCATGTCCATGTGTGCCTCGTAGAACGAGTCGATGGTGCCCACGTCACGCCAGTAACCGTGGTCACGGTCGGTGGAGCCCGGAACCTGGTTCGCCATGAAGTCGTAGACATGCGCCTGACCACGGTTCACAAAGTACGGGATGATGTCCCCGCCCATATCGTGCGCGGAGTCCTCGTTCTTCTCATCCTGCAGCAGGGCCTCAATGAGAGCGTCCGCAGTGAAGACGTAGTTGCCCATGGAGGCGTAGGACATGTTCGGATCATCCGGCGTCGCCGGCGGGTCCGCGGGCTTCTCCACGAACTCAGTAATCGTGCCCATGCCATCTGCCTGGATGCAACCGAAGGCCGTGGCCTCCGAGCGCGGAACACGAATGCCCGCCACGGAGCACTCCAGGCCGGTGGCAATGTGCTCTTCCACCATCTGCGCCGGGTCCATGCGGTAGACGTGGTCCGCGCCGAAAACGATGACGTAATCAGGGCGCTCGTCGTAGATAAGGTTCAGGGACTGCACAATCGCATCCGCGGAGCCGTTGTACCAGCGCTTGCCGCGGCGCTGCTGGGCGGGCACGGAAGCGATGTACTGCGGCGTGGGCCCCGACAGGTTCCAGGCCTGGGAAATATGGCGGTCCAGGGAGTGCGACTTGTACTGAGTCAAGACTGCAATCTTGAGGAACCCGGCATTGACGAGGTTGGACAACACGAAGTCAATCAGGCGGTAGGAACCGCCAAACGGGACGGCGGGTTTGGCGCGGTCCTCCGTTAGCGGGAACAGGCGCTTTCCCTCACCGCCGGCGAGGACAATGGCAAGGACATTTGGAAGGCTTCTCACGCCTTCCAACCTATAGACATTTTCCACATTTCGCAGGAGAAATATGCACGCTTTTACCCCCACTACCTCCACGTCCGCCCCACTTCCGGGGGGATGACGAGAGGGACCGCACGGATCTGTGGCCGCCCCGTGGATCCCACTGCGAATCCTTCTCCGTGACTCCTGCACGCGGGGGCGAAGATCCGTATTCTGGGCAGGTATGAGAGCCGGAATTTTTTCAAAGGAGTACCCGCCGGAAATCTACGGCGGGGCGGGCGTGCACGTGGCGGAGCTGACCCGCTTCATGCGCGAGATTATTGACGTATCCGTTCACTGCATGGGGTCCCCGCGCGAAGAACAGGACGTCTTCGTCCACGGCGTCGATCCGGAGCTGGCGGAGGCCAACGGGGCCATCAAGACGCTTTCCACCGGACTGCGGATGGCCAACGCGGCCTCCGATATTGACGTCGCCCACTCCCACACCTGGTACACCGGCCTCGGCGGTCACTTGGCCGGGCGCCTCTACGGCATCCCGCACGTAGTCACCGCCCACTCCCTCGAGCCACACCGCCCGTGGAAGCGCGAGCAGCTCGGCGGAGGATACGACATCTCCTCTTGGTCGGAGAAGAACGCCATGGAGTACGCCGACGCGGTCATCGCGGTCTCCGCCGGCATGAAGGAGTCCATCCTGGAGGCCTACCCGCGCATTGAAGCCGACAAGGTCCACGTGGTGCTCAACGGCATTGACACCAAGACCTGGCAGCCGGGTGAGTCCGCGGTGTTGGACCGCCTGGGCGTGGACCGGCAGCGCCCCGTCGCCGCGTTCGTCGGGCGCATCACCCGCCAGAAGGGCGTTAAGCACCTCCTCAAGGCGGCGCAGGATTTCGACGAGGATGTCCAGCTTGTGCTGTGCGCCGGCGCGCCCGATACGCCGGAGATCGCGGCTGAGACGGAGGAACTCGTCGATAAGCTCCGTGCGCAGCGCGAGGGCGTCTTTTGGGTCAAGGACATGCTCTCCCGGGAGGAGATCAAGCAGGTGTACTCCGGTGCCGACGTGTTTGTCTGCCCCTCCATCTACGAGCCCCTCGGCATCGTCAACCTGGAAGCCATGGCGTGCGGCACGGCCGTGGTGGCCTCCAACGTGGGCGGCATCCCGGAGGTCGTCGTCGACGGCGAGACTGGTCTTTTGGTCCCTTATGACGCCGCGGATGAGGCGAGCTTTGAAAAGGATATCGCGGCCGCCGTCAACCGCGTCGCAGCGGACAAAAGCCTAGCTCAGCGCTTCGGCGCTGCCGGTCGTGAGCGCGCCATCCAGGACTTCTCCTGGGCCACCATCGCGCAGCAGACCGTGGACATTTACCGCTCGTTGATGTAGGAAGGACTGCCGTGACTCAACACCGCCCAGAACTTCACTTCGTACCAGATTCCGGAATCCTCGATGCCCCCGCGGGCATCGTGCGCGATGGCGATACGTGGCACCTGTTCCACCAGTACCGCCCGAACGCCGGCCAGCCTGCGCGCTGGGGCCACACCTATTCCGCGGAAACCCCGTACGCGTGGCTCGACTGCGATGATGTCCTTGCCCCCGTCGGCGGCGAGCTGTCCCTGCGCGCCGGTTCGGTGGCTGAGGGCCCCGACGCCCTCCACCTGTACTTCACCTCGGTGACCTCGGTGGGAACCTCGGTGCGCCTGGCTCGCTACACCGACTTCCGCGACGAGTGCGAGGTCTCCGACGATGACTCTGCGCTCGATCCCAACGTCGTCCGCTTCGGTGAGGCCGTCGGCGCCCGCACCAGCTTCGACCGCTTCCGCTCGCCGTCGGTGGTACCGGATTGGGCCGAGGGCGACCGCGAGGAGGGCCACGAGGGCTGGATCATGCTGGCACTGACCGGCCACTCCGACGCCCCGGTTCCGGTAATTTTGGACAGCCCCAACGGCTCTTCCTGGAACCTCCTCGGCCCCCTGACATTTAGGGGCAATCCGGGCTTCGACGAGGGTGAGGTGCCGGCCACCTCCGCCATCCCGCCGGTGGTCTCCCCGCGCTTGGTGCGCCTGCGCGATGAGGTTGACGGCGAGATTTACGATGTCCTCTTTGTCACCCTCGAGCGCGCCGGGCGCGACGTCTCGGGCTACATCGTCGGCCGCCTCGACGGCACCGAGTTCACCGTGTCCACTGGCTTCCAGCTCGTGGACTTTGGCCACGACTTTTCCCGGCCGCGCAACACCAACACCACCACGGGCACCATTGACCAGGAGCACCGCTACGACCGTGCCGTCATCCTGGGCCTGCTCAACGGCAACGGCCGCGGCGACGACGCCACGAAGCACCCCACGTGGGAGGCAGAGGGCTGGGCCAACAGCCTGTCGCTGCCGCGCTCCGTCACGCTGCAGGGCGGCGTGCTGTATCAGACTCCGGCCATCGGCCTGCCGGATGCAGTGAAACTATCGGACCGCGCCCAATCGTGGACCGGCGTGCTGGAGGTGCCGGAGGGCTCCGGCGTCACCGTAACTTTGCGCGATGGCGCCGGCGATCCCGCCACAGTTATCTGCCACTCGGGTTCTCAGATCAGCCTGGACCGCTCCATGTCGAAGGCCTTCGACCACTACTTCAAGGATTCGGCTCCGGCGGTCGCCGAGCTCGCCGAAGGCGACTCGGACACCCTCACCATCATCCAGGACGGCGCCACGGTGGAGGTATTCGTCGACGGCGGACTCGTGGCCATGAGCTCCCGCGTCTACTTCGACGGCGGCTGCTCCGCCATCGAGGTGGAGGCCACCGGTGAGGCGGTCATTGAGCAGTCCTGGACTCGCTCCGGCTCGCGCCGCTAGATCCGGCGCTCGATTCTAGACCGCGCGCAGGCGGTCCAGGCGGGCGCGGGCCGTGACGGTCAGCGTCTGCGGCAGGGCCGCCATGCGCTCCTCCAGTTCCGCGGCGCTGATGTGGCGCGCGGACGGGCTCATCCCCACCTGGGCGGCGATAGACTGCTTGTCCAGCTCGATGGGGAAGGAAATATCCACCGGGTCGGCCGCCTGCTCCAGGTACCCCTCCGCCTGGGCATACATGCGGTCAACCTTGCCGGCCTCGACGCCCAAGATTCCCAGCGGCTCGCGCAGCTCATCCAGGTGGCCTGCCTGTGGCGTTAGCACAATCACTTCCCCACCGGGGGCGAGGATGCGCTGGAATTCCGCCGGGTTGCGCGGCGCGAACACCACGGAAATCGCGTGCACCGATGTATCCCGGATGGGCAGACGTTCCCACACGTCCGCCACCACTGCGCCCACGCGCGAGTGGCACTTAGCCAGGTGCTTGGCCGCGTGGGTGGAAATATCGAGGCCCACGCCGCGCGCGCCCGCAATCGAATCGAGTGTGTGGGCCAGGTAGTAGCCCGTGCCCGCGCCGACCTCGAGGAGGGCGGGGGCCACGGAATCGTCGAGATGCGCTGCGTCGAGTGAATCCTGCACCGCCCCAGTCACCGCCTCCACGAAGGGCGCAAAATGCCCCATGGACAGGTAGGTCTCGCGCGCGGTCACCATGGCGGCGTCATCGCCCTGGTGCTTGAGGCCGGCGCCGGCGGCAAGGGTGACGTAGCCCTGCTTGGCCACGTCATAAGAGTGGCCGGTCTCCGACACGAGGCGAGCAAAGTCATCGGCGCCTGTCAGCGCGCTGCCATCGGCGGGATCGGCCAGAATGTCGACGATATGAGAAAGCATGTACCTAGACTAGCTAGAAACCTCCACGAGGAGGGAACCGAGCTGCGCTGCTTCCTCTTTGCTCAGCTCGATGACGATGCGCCCACCCCCGTCGGAAGGGATGCGCATCACAATTTTGCGGGACTCCTCAACTGCTTCCATCTCTCCACCGGTAGTACGGGGCTTCATCGCTGCCATAGTGAGTCTCCTTCGACTATTTTTGTTCTTCCGCCCAGTCTACCGTCTTTTCGCCGCCAACCGGCACGCTTCGCTGCGGCGTCTGCTCCGTGAGCAACTCCGGGTGCGACTTGAGGAGGGTCTCCACCGCTGCGAGCAGCTCGTCTACCTGATCCTGGCGGTATCCGCGCGGGGCGACGTCAAAACGCAGATCGTCGAAGGAACCAGAATAGAGCGCGCGGAGGTTGCCTTCCGTAACGTCGGTGGCCGCGTCCGGCGTCTCCATCACGGTGCCACGGCCAAAGATCACCGCAGAGACCCACGTGCCGATGACAATGAGGGCGAGCAGGACCACGATGAGCAAAATCCAGGACATCATGCGCTAAATCCTACCCATCAGCGGCGGGCGCTGCGCCACCGGTCCAATCACCCCGGCGCGCGACAGGATGGTGCCGGCCACTACCTCCGCCATCGGCGCAAGTTCGACCAGCGGGCGGTTGCGGTGGGTACGCGTGCCCAGGTCCACCTCGGCGATGGCGTGTGCGCCGTGGCGCTGGGCGACGTCTATGAGCAGCCCCGCCTCCACCCCGTAACCGTCGACGAAGGGCAGCTGCCGCGCGGTGTCGCGCCGCAGCGCGTACTCCCCGCCCAGCGGCTGGTCAATGTGGCCGAGCTCCGGGTAGAACTGCCGCAGCAGCGGCTTGGCCGTGAGCTCCGTGACGCGCCCGCCGCCGGTGGGCCGACCCTGGAAGCTGCGCCGGTAGCGCGCCTTGACCAGCTGCACGTGCGGATCCACGAAGGGCTCCGTAAGCGCGGTAACCATCCCCGGGGCGGCGGATTCGAGGTCGGCGTCCACGAAGACCACGATGTCGCTCGTGGCGGCGGCGACCCCACGCCAGAGTGACTCGCCCTTGCCCGGGCGCGGAGTCTCTTCCAGGATGTCGCGCCAGTTGCGCACGGTGGCGCCGGCGGCAGCGGCCTCGGCGGCGGTAGCATCCTCCGAGTCGGCATCGATCACCAACACCTCATCGGGCCCGTCCGCCAGGCAAGCGCGCACCACGTGCGCGACGGTGGCTTCCTCATTCAGTGCCGGGATAATGACGGAAACGCTCATGCCAGCCCGCGGGTGGTCGCCAGCGGAACCATCTCGCCCTGGATGGCGGCGGTCATGCGGATGACGTCGAGGGTCGGCCCCACCTCGTGCACGCGGAAGGCGGCCACGCCGCGCGCGGCCGACCAGGCAGTGGCGGCCAGGGTGCCGGGCACGCGCTGGGCGACGTCCCTATCTACCGTCTCACCCACGAAGTCCTTGTTCGATAGCGCCATGAGCACCGGCCAACCGGTGGCTACGAGCTCGTCGACGCGCCGCAGCAGCTCCAGGCCGTGGAAGGTGTTCTTGCCAAAGTCGTGGGTGGGGTCGATGAAGGTCAGCTCTTCCGGGCACCCGAGCCCGGCCGCGCGCTCCGCTAGCCGCGTGGTCTCCGCGATGACGTCCGCCACCACGTCGTCGAAGTGCACGCGGTGCGGGCGGGTGCGCGGGACTACCCCGCCGGTATGCGAGCACACGTAGCCCACCTGTTTGTCGCCGGCGACCTCGATGAGCTCCGGGTCCCAGCCGGCCCACGTGTCGTTGACCAGGCCGGCGCCGGCAGCAATGGCCGCCTCCGCCACCGGTGCGCGCCACGTGTCCACGGAAATCAGCGCCTCCGGGTGGCGGCGGTGCAGCTCCGCGATGGTCGGGACGACGCGATCGATTTCCTCTGCTGCGTCCACGTGTTCGCCTGGACCGGCCTTGACACCGCCGATGTCGATGATCGAGGCGCCGTCGGCAAGCGCCTGCTCCCCTCGCTGGACTGCGGGGTCCAGCTCGAAGGTTGCCCCCTTGTCGTAGAAGGAGTCCGGCGTGCGGTTGACAATCGCCATGACCTGGGCAAGGCCGCGGTCAGTGCTCACTTGGCCGCTTCCTCGCGCAGGCGCTTGTCCGACATGACCTTGTGGGAGGCCAGGATGTGGGCCAGTGCCTCGTCCGGATCGTCGGTGATGAGGAAGAGATCGAGGTCGTCTTCGCTGATGAAGCCGCCTTCCGCCAGGGTGCTCTTCATCCACTCCACCAGGCCGGACCAGTAGTCGCGCCCCATGAGCACGATGGGATAGTTGGTCACCTTGCCGGTCTGGACCATGCACATGACCTCGAAGAACTCATCCATGGTGCCCATGCCGCCCGGAAGGCAGATGAAGGCCTGGGAGTACTTGAGGAACATGGTCTTGCGCGCAAAGAAGTAGCGGAAGTTCAGGCCCAAGTCCACGTAGGGGTTGAGCCCCTGCTCGTGCGGCAGCTCGATGCCCAGGCCCACGGAGAGCCCGCCGGCCTCGTGCGCGCCGCGGTTGGCGGCCTCCATGATTCCGGGGCCGCCGCCGGTGATGACGGCGTACTGGGCCTCCGCTAGGCGACGCCCCATGGCCACGCCCAGCTCGTAGTTCGGGTCACCCTCCTTCGAGCGCGCGGAGCCAAAGACGGTGACGGCCTTCGGCAGCTTAGCCAAGGCATCAAAACCGTCGACGAACTCGCCCTGGATGCGCAGGACGCGCCACGGATCGGCGTGCTGCCACTCGTGGTCCGCGCCGGACTGCAGGAGGCGCTGGTCAAAGGTGGAGGACTGCTCGCCGGCGGTGCGAACCAGGAGGGGGCCGCGCAGGGTGCGGATTTGCTCAGGCGTCATGGTGTTTATCCCTTCAGGTAGGTCAAGAGAGCGTGCGAAACTTCGGTGATCTGGGAGACGGGGACCTGCTCGTCCTTCTTGTGGGCAAAGCCCGGGTCGCCGGCGCCGAAGTTGACGGCCGGGGTTCCCATCTCAGAGAAGCGGGCGACGTCGGTCCAGCCGTACTTGGCGCGGACGTTGCCCCCGACGGCGTCGACAAGCGCCTGCGCCGCCGGCTGCCCCAGGCCGGGCTTGGCGGCGCTGGCAATGTCATCGATCTCGATGCTGACGTTCTCGTGCTCGCCGATGACCTCCTTCATGTGCGCCAGGGCCTCCTCCGCCGTGCGATCCGGGGCGAAGCGGAAGTTGACGAACATCCAGGCCTCGTCCGGGAGGGTGTTGGTGGCCACGCCGGCTTCGAGGTGGACGATGTTCATCCCCTCCTTGTACGTACAGCCGTCAATCTCCACGTCACGCGGCTGGTAGTTCGCCACGTTCAGCATCACCGGCGCCAAGGTGTGGGCGGCGTTGGAGCCCAGCCAGGCGCGGGCCGAATGCGCGCGGGTGCCGTGTGCGGTCACCCGCAGGCGAATCGTGCCCTGGCAGCCGGCCTCAATCATTCCGCCGGAGGGCTCCCCCAGCAGGGCGAGATCTCCCTCCAGCCACTCCGGGTGCTGCTCCTGCAGATGACCCAGGCCGTTGAACTCGGTGGCGACCTCCTCGCCCTCATAGGCAATCACCGTGAGATCGTGCTTGAGCTCCGCGGAGTCATAGAGCTGCGCGAAGGCGTTGAGGTAGACGGCCATGCCGGACTTCATGTCCACGGTGCCGCAGCCGTACATGGTCTCCCCATCCTGAGACATGGAGTGCGGCACGTTATCTGCCAGCGGCACGGTGTCGATGTGGCCGGCGAGCACCACGCGGGACCCCAGCCCCCTGTTGGTGCGGGCGCACACGGTGTTGCCGAAGCGCTCCACCTCCACCTTGTCCTGGTCCAGGCTACGCAGGGCCTTGTCGACGGCGTCCGCAATCGCCTCCTCCTCGTGCGAGGGGCTGGGAATATCCACGAGCGCCTTGGTGAGCTCAATAGGGTCGGCAAAAAGATCTAAAGTCACAACCCGCCATGCTAGCGCCCCCGGTGCGAGGCCGCATTGCGTAAAGTACACCTATCTACTTAAAACCACTGTTAAATACTTATTTGTTACCGAAGGTGATCTCCCCATGGCCGCACAATTAAAATCTAGACACCTCACCATGATGGGCCTCGGCTCCGCGGTGGGCGCGGGCCTCTTTCTGGGAGTCGGCCTCGGAATCCAGAATCTCCGGCACCTCCGTGCTGCTGTCCTACTCCGTGGCCGGCGCACTTATTGCGCTGGTGATGTGGATGCTGGGAGAAATGGCCGCCGCGCGGCCCTCCCTGGGCGCCTTCTCCACCTACGCGGGCCAGGCCTTCGGGCCGTGGGCGCGGTTCACCTTGGGCTGGATCTGCTGGTTCATGCTGGTCATGGTCATGGGTGCCGAAATCACCGGCGCCGCCGCCATTATCTCCAGCTGGTTCGGCATCGATCCGTGGATACCGGCCCTGATTGCCGTGGTCTTCTTCGCGGTGGTTAACTTCGCCGCCGTGGGCGGCTTCGGCGAATTCGAGTTCTGGTTCGCCATCATCAAGGTCGCCACCATCGTGGCCTTCCTGGTGGTCGGCGCGCTCATGGCGCTGGGCATCCTGCCCGGCATGGACCTCTCCCAGGCCGCCACCAACTTCACCGAGAACTTCCTGCCCAACGGCGGCCCCGGCTTCGCCGCCGGCCTCCTCGCCGTGGCCTTCGCCTTCGGCGGCATTGAGCTGGTGACCATCGCCGCCGCCGAATCCGAGGACCCCGCCCACAACGTGGCCACCGCCGTGCGCGCCATCATCGTGCGCATCATGATCTTCTACATCGGCTCCATCGTGGTCATCACCATGGCGCTGCCGTTTAGTTCCATCCAGGACGCCGACGTCGCCGCCGACTCCCCCTTCACCCTGGTTCTCTCCGCCGCCCAGATCCCCTTCGCCGCGGGATTCATGGAGGTCATCATCGCCTTGGCCCTGCTCTCCGCGTTTAACGCGCAGATCTACGCCACCTCGCGCCTAGTCTTCGACATGGCCAAGGACCACAGCGCGCACCACGTCTTCCTCAAGACCAACACCTCCGGCTCCCCCGTCTTCGCGGTGCTGCTGTCCATCGTCTTCGCCTTCGCGTCCGTGATCCTGCAGTACTGGAACCCGCCGGGACTACTGGCCTTCCTCTTCAACGCGGTGGGCGGCTGCCTGCTGGTCATCTGGTTCTTCATCGTGGCTTCCTACCTCAAGCTGCACCCGCAGCTCAAGGCCAACGGCGAGCTCACCAGCCTGCGGATGTTCGGATACCCGTGGCTGCCGTGGCTGTGCGCGCTCGCCCTGGTGGGCCTGACGGTGCTCATGCTCTTCGATCCTTCTGCCCGCAACCAGGTCATCGCTGTGCTCATTCTCACGGTAGGCCTTATCGTGGCCTTCTTCGTGCTACCAGGTACGCGACAGCGCGCGGACTCCCAGTAGCTGCTAGGGTGTGTCCCTATGACTTCTGCATCCGCACGCGGCCTGGCAACCATTACCCACGACGGCACCGTCTTGGACGTGTGGTTTCCCGCTGTTCACACCGATACCCCAGTAGAAACCAGTGGCACCGAGCGCCTGGAGGAGACCCCGCAGCAGTTCGCCGCACTAGTCGGCCCGGACGATGAGCGCGGGGTGGCCCGCATCGCGGTGGAGACTTCCATCAAGGACCTCGACGAGGCCCCGGCCGATACTTACGACGCCTACCTGCGCCTCCACCTCCTCTCCCACCGCGCGGTCAAGCCGCATGGCCTGAACGTGGACGGCATCTTTGGCAAGCTGGCCAACGTGGTGTGGACCAATTACGGCCCGTGCGCCGTCTCCGACTTCCAGATGGTGCGCGGCCGTCTCGCCTCCCGCGGCCCGGTTGTGGTCTACTCCGTGGACAAGTTCCCGCGCATGGTGGACTACGTGGTTCCGTCCGGCGTGCGCATCGGTGATGCCGACCGCGTGCGCCTGGGCGCCCACCTGGCAGAGGGCACCACCGTCATGCACGAAGGCTTCGTCAACTTCAACGCCGGCACCCTCGGCGCCTCCATGGTCGAAGGCCGTATCTCCGCGGGCGTCGTCGTGGGCGACGGCTCCGATATCGGCGGCGGCGCGTCCATCATGGGCACCTTGTCCGGCGGTGGCAAGGAGGTCATCTCCATCGGTGAGCGCTGCCTGCTCGGCGCCAACTCCGGCATTGGCATTTCGCTTGGCGACGACGCCGTGGTCGAAGCCGGCCTCTACGTCACCGCCGGCACCAAGATCGCCGTCCACGGCAAGATTGCCCAGGCGCTCGAGGTTGCCGAGGGCGACACTATCAAGGGCTCCCAGCTCTCCGGCGTCTCCGGCGTGCTGCTGCGCCGCAACTCAGTCTCCGGCGCCGTAGAGGCCGTGGACTGGAAGTCCGATGCTGTGGCTCTCAACGAGGACCTGCACAAGAACTAAGAACTAGCGCTCCTGAGGCCTCCGTGGGTATCCGCCCGCGGGGGCCTTTGTGTGTACCCGGGCCCGCCGCTGCCTAGAATGCTAAAGGTGACTGCTCAAAACGATTCCTCGACTCGCTCGCTCAGTAGCGGCCTCAAGGTCCGCCACCTCACCATGATGGGGCTGGGCTCCACCATTGGCGCGGGCTTGTTCCTCGGTACCGGCGTGGGCATCTCCGCCGCCGGCCCCGCCGTGCTGCTGGCCTACGTCATCGCGGGCTTCCTGGCCATCCTCGTCATGCAGATGCTCGGCGAAATGGGCACGGTCATCCCCGCCTCCGGCTCTTTTTCCGAGTACGCGGAGCACGGCATCGGCCGCTGGGCAGGTTTCACCCAGGGCTGGATTTATTGGCTGGCCACCGTCGCGGTCCTCGGCGCAGAAATCACCGGTGCCGCCGGCTTCATCGGCGCCTGGTTTGACTGCCCGCCCTGGATCCCCGCCGCCGTCTGCGTCGCCCTCTTCGGCGCCATCAACTTGCTGCGCGTGCGCATGTTCGGCGAGTTCGAGTACTGGTTCGCCTTCATCAAGGTCGCGGTCATCGTCGCCTTCCTCATCATCGGCGCGCTGCTCATTTTCGGTCTCCTGCCCGGCCATTCCTTCATCGGCACCTCGGTCTTCCTCGAGGATGGCTTCATGCCCAACGGCTTCGGCGGCGTGGCGGCCGGCTTGCTCGCCGTGGCCTTCGCCTTCGGCGGCATCGAGGTCGTGGCCATCGCCGCTGCCGAATCCGAGGATCCGGAAAAGTCCCTGGTCAATGCCGTGCGCACCACGATTACGCGCATTTCGGTGTTCTACCTGGGCTCCGTGCTCGTCATCACGTTCCTCTTGCCCTACTCGTCGCTCGGCTCCGCGCAGTCCGCCGCCGAGTCGCCTTTCACCATGGTGCTCGAGCGCGCCGGCATCCCGGGCGCTGCCGCCATCATGGAGGTCGTCATCGTGCTGGCACTCCTGTCTGCCTTCAACGCGCAGATCTACGCCTCCTCCCGCATGATGCACTCGCTGGCCTCCCGCGGCGAGGCACCGAAGCTCTTTGCTGCCACCGACAGCCGCGGCGTGCCCACCCCCGCTATCGCCCTGTCCGTCGCCTTGTCCGTGGTTATGGTCGTGCTCAACTACGCCGACACCGGCTGGCTGTTGTCCTTCATGCTCAACGCCGCCGGCGCGTCCCTGCTCATCGTGTGGGTCTTCATCGCCGTAAGCCAGTTGCGCCTGCGCCGCCAGCTGGAGGCCATCCACCCGCTGCCGGTGCGCATGTGGGCCTTCCCCTACCTCACGTGGTTCGCCCTGGCACTGTTTGCGGCCATCGCGGTGCTCATGCTTACCGACGCCTCCGCCCGCCTCCAGCTCTACTCCGCCGCCGCCATGTTCGTCGTGCTAGCCGTCGCCGGGGTCATCAACGCCAAGCTGCGCGGCATCGCCCCCACGGCGCGCCTGCCGCTGCCGAGCGCCTAGCTCCGTCCCGCTCCACCCCGCTGCACCCCGACCCGCTCCACTCCTCCCCGCCCTTCGCCCGCGCCCTTCACGCCTCGCCCCTCGCCCCTCCGCGCCTCTTCCCTCGCCTTCCTCTCCGCCCCTTCGCCCTTCGCGCTCACCGGCGACTGGCATGGCGTCGGAAAGCAGCCCTCGATGAGCGCAAAGGGCGCAAAGCCCATCAGCGCCACGATCGCAGTCCCTCCGCCCCCTCGCTTCGTCGCCTTCCCCTCCGCCCCCCCCTTCGCGCTCACCGCAAGCGCTCCACAGCCATTCCGCCCCGCCCCCGTGAGCGCAAAGGGTGCGGAGCGGGGGTCGCGGGGCGCGAAGAGAGGCGCGCGGACAACCGCACAAATCGCGGACACGACAACATAAAGCCCCGAAAACCGGCCCTTAATGCCAAGTTATCCACAGGCGAGGATTAGGCCATCGACGCGTCGCCAAGCAGTGCATACGTTGAATCCTTATGAAGGCATGGACCACTGCAGAGCTGCGCGAGATGGGGCTGAGCAAGGAAGCGATTAGGCGGAAGCTGCGCGAGGGCACACTTCATCGTGTGCACCGCGGGATATATAGCGATGACGCTTCGCCGCTGGCGGTCGCTCGGGCACTGGCGCACGGGCTCAGGCGCATTCATTTCACGGGCAAGACTGCGCAGGAAATTCATCTTGGCCGGCAGCTGACTTTCCCGTTGGAGGCTGAGGGGCCGCGCACGCTCGAGGGCAAGAATTTCCGCGTGACGCATTCCCGGCTCGCGGCCACGTCCACGGTCAACGGCTTACCCGTTGTGCAGGTGTTGTGGGCCGCGCGACGGATTGCTACCGCTTGCGGGCAGTTGCTGGAAGAGCACTATCGCGGCAAGCGGGGCCCGGGCCGCCTCGACGCCGACCAGCGGCGAATGCGCAGGATACCAAGGCTGCTGAAGGAGGCACTCCGCAAGACGCCGATTGGCACAGACAGCCCGCCGGAGCGCACCCTCAGCCGGAGTCTGCGTAGCGACGGCATTTTTCCGGAACATAATGCGCTCATCGCGGGCTACCACTTCGACATCAAAATTGGCCGGCTCGTCGTGGAAATTGATGGCTGGGAGCACCACAAGCACAGTCGGAGCTTCCAGGCAGACCGCACAAAGCAGAACGCGGCGGTCGCGCACGGCTACTCGGTTCTGCGCTTTACAGCCGACGACATCCGCTACCACCTCGACGACGCCCTCCTGCTCATCAAAACCATGCTCGAGCTGCTCAAAGGGCGCAAGCCCAGGCTGCCCGCATCGGTGACACAGCCCTATTGGACGTGGCACGTATGCCTTTAACTCTTGCCATAGTGACAACTATCCTTTACACTTAGTCATGTAGGCACGACAGGCCGTAAAGGAGGACAGGTGCCCGAACATCCCAACATGGTCCGCAAATGGCGCCGTTGGCTCGAACTATCACAGGCCGAACTCGCCGAGCGGGCCGGCGTCTCCCGCCAAACAATCGCAAACATTGAACGCGGCAACTATTCGCCGTCCGTGCACCTCGCGCTGGACATTTGCCGCGAACTAGGAAAGTCCGTCGAAGAAATTTTTGGAGCTGAACAACATGATTAACGCCATTGCCAACTACTCCCTCAACGAAATCGAGCGCGTTTCCCGCGACGAATACGAGCGCGAGACCTTCTACAAGGCCTGCGCCATTGCCGCGCCCCCGGTACAGTTCGCGGAGCTGGTCATCGCCGCCATTCTCGCCTGGGCCCTCCCCGGTCAACTCAGCCTGCTGAGCTTCCTCGCTCTGCTCCCCTCCATCGTCGGAAACGTCATCGGCACGGTATGGCTGCGCCAGCGCGTCGCCACCCCGCTCGTCGGCCGCAATTGGACCATGATGGCCATCTACCTCATCCCGATGTTCGTCATGTTTGCTGGCATCGCCTACCACGCCTACGCGCCTGCCGACGGCCACAACCCAGCCGCGTACCTAGCCGGAACCGCCGTCGGCGCCATCGCGGTGCTTATCCTCACCCCATTCATCCGACGCCACCAGCACCGCCGCGACCAGGCTCGCCTCGACGCAGAGCTCGAAGACTAGCCTTTCTCATCCCTCCTCCCGCCCTTCGCGCTCACCGCGGACGGCGGGAGCGACCGTTTTACGGCCCCCGTGAGCGGCAAGGGTGCCCGCTGCCCTTCGCGCTCACCGCCGCGACCACCCGGCGCCCAAACATCCCCCCCGTGAGCGGCAAGGGTGCCGGCTGTCCTTCGCGCTCACCCCTGCGACCACCCGACGCCACGATTCACCCCACCGTGAGCGCGAAGGGGCCGGAGCTTGCCCAAGCCTCCCCTCCCGCTCACCGCCGCGATAAAAAGGCCCCGCAGCCTTACGCTGGTGAGCGCGAAGGGTGCGGGGCGGGAGCGCGACGGGTGCGGGGCGAGGCGGGGCGAGGCGGGGCGAAGGGCCGATATTAAGCCGGCTCGGTCTCGTGCACCACGACCGGCTTCGAAGGCTTCGAGCGGAAGGTCCACAGCTTGTTGAGCACAAAGTTGATGGGCGTAGCCACCACGATGGAGATGGCGTTGGCCCAGTAGTACATGGTGCGGAAGCCGGTCGAGTCATCGAAGATGTGGGGCGGCAGCTGCAGCGGCGAGGTCGGGTTCATGAGCAGGTACTGCACAGCAAGAGTGACCAGGTAGGCGCCGAAACCGGTGATGAGGAAGGGGAAGAAACCGCGCAGCCACGACACCTTCGTCACCGACTTGAACGTCCACATGCGGTTGAGCTGGTAGTTCCACGTGTTTGCCACGAGGAAGGCAATGGTGGACAGCAGCATGAACCACCGGACGTGGAATTGGGTGCCGAAGAGGTTGAACATGGCGTCGTGCGGCGTAGCGCCCCACCAGTTGAGGGCGCACTTCGCGGCCACGATTGAGGTTGCGATGTTGACCAGCGCACCCGAACCGCCAACCAGGCCAAACTTGATAAACTGGCCAAGGTTCGAGACAAAGCGAGCGAAGCTCAAATCCGCCATGAACGAGCCCTTCTAACTAACACGAAATGAATAAAACTCCGATTGATTCTAGTCGCTCCCCCTGCGCGATAAGAAAACGCGCGCCGGATTCTAGCGGGAAAATCGGCGGGAGCGCCCGGTGAAGGGGTCCCTAAATGACAGCTCCGTGTGGTCCAGCTGCAGCGGAGAGGAAAAGTCGTAGAGGTCCAGGCCACGGTCGACGGGGTAGGTATCATCGCCCACAATCGGGTGGCCCAGAAAGTTGAGCACCACGCGGATTTGGTGGGTGTGGCCGGTGAGGGGGTAGACGTCGGCAAGCATGCCCTGGGCGTGCAGCCGAGTCACCGTGGGAGTGCCCGCAGGATCCACCAGAATCTGGCGCTCACCGCGCTAACGCCGCATGCCGACGCGGACGGTTCCGTCGTAGAACAAGGGTGCAGTGAGCCGGGCCTGGTAGTGCTTGGCCACCGCACGGTCCTGAAAAAGCCGCTGGTAGGCACCGCGCGTATGCGGGTTGCGGGAGCACAGCACCAGCCCCGCGGTCAGCCGGTCCAGGCGGTGTAAAGGCACGATGTCTTCCTCGCCAAAGTCCACGCGCAGCCGCGTCTGCAGAGTCTCGCGGACGAGACGACCATTGGACGTCGTGGGGAGGAAGTGCGGTTTATCCGCAACGATGAGGTCTGAGTCGGCGTAGAGCACCGAGTAGTCGAAGGGAATGGGCTCTTCTGCGGGCACGTCCGGGTGATACCAGGCCAGAGTCGGGCCGGGCAGCTCGGTTCCGGGCTCGAGGACAGTGCCGGGCGAAAACGCGGAATCGCCCGCCTCTCCCGCCACGTAGGTGGGAGAAGCAGGCACGATGCCGTTCAGCATCACCTTGCGCGGGCTGATCCCGTCGCGCGCCGGCGGGCGAAACGCCACTACTGAGCTAGGCGCTGGGCGGCCGCGGCCACGCGCTCGTCGGAGCCGTTGAGGCCTATACGCACGTATTTCTCGCCGGCGGGGCCGTAAAAATCTCCAGGCGCGACGAGGATGCCTCGCTCCGCCAGCCAGTCGACGGTCTCGCGGCAGTTCTCCCCGCGCGTGCACCACAGGTAGAGCCCGGCCGCAGAGTGCTCGATGCGAAAACCGTTGTCCGTGAGCGCGCGCATGAGCTGGACGCGGCGCGCGGCGTAGCGCTGGCGCTGGAGTGCCTCCGAGGCATCGTCCTCCAGCGCCGCCACCATGGCCGCCTGAATCGGCCCGGGGACGATGAGCCCGGCGTGCTTGCGCAGCTCCAACAGCTCCGCGATGAGCTCGCTATCGCCGGCGAAGAAACCGGCGCGGTAGGAAGCCATGTTCGCCGACTTGGACAGCGAGTGCATGGCGATGAGCCCGGTATTGTCGCCGTCGGTAACGCGCGGGTCCAGGATGGACACCGGCGGGTTCTCGTCGTCCCAGCCCAGGCTCATGTAGCACTCGTCGGAGGCCACGATGGCTCCATGCTCGCGCGCCCAAGCCACGATGCTGCGCAGCTTCTCGACGCCTAGCACCTCGCCCGTCGGATTCGACGGCGAGTTGATGAAAACCAGCGAGGCGTCCTCGAAGTCTTCATCCGCGCGCAGGGGCTTGGCGCCTGCCAGCAGCGCGCCGACCTCATAGGTCGGATACGCCACCGAGGGAAACGCCACGGTCTGACCGCGCATGCCCAGCAAGGTGGGCAGCCACGCAATGGCCTCCTTGGTGCCGACGACCGGCAGGACCGCGTCGACGTTCATGGAATAGCGGCGGCGCAGGGCCTTCGCGATAGCCTCCCGCAACTCCGGGGTGCCCTGGGTCTGCGGGTAGCCGGGGGCCTCCGCGGCAGAAGAAAGCGCGAGCTGCACGCCGGGCGCTACCGGATCCACGGGGTTGCCCACCGACAGGTCCACGATGCCGTCCGGGTGTGCCTGGGCCTTCTTCTTGGCCCCGGCGAGCGAGTTCCACGGGAAGTCAGGAAGGATGCTTCCCAGCGGCGTGCGTGCCATGCCCTACTCCTGGTTCTGCGGCGGCAGCGCCGCAATCATTGCGACGTCGAAGTCCTGCGGGCCGAGGGCCGCAGCTCCGCCCGGGGAGCCCAGGTCATCAAAGAAGGCGGCGTTAGCGTCGTTGTAGTCCAGCCACTCATCCGGGACGTCGTCCTCGTAGAAGATGGCCTCGACCGGGCATGCCGGCTCGCAGGCGCCGCAGTCTACGCACTCGTCGGGATGGATGTAGAGCATGCGCTTGCCCTCGTAAATGCAGTCGACCGGGCACTCTTCAACGCAGCCGCGGTCCATCACGTCGACGCAGGGCTGCGCGATGGTGTAAGTCATAGGGTGTTCAAACTCCTGTATGTCACGGGTTTTCTACAGCTAACAGTATGCTACTACCGCTTAAAAAATGGCCAAACGCTTCCCGCGATTCCAGCCCCAAGCAGCAGCAGGCTGAGAATATTATTGGCCAGAAGCGTATCGTCCCCGATGGCGCCTCCCAGCAGGAACGCACAAAAGCCGGCTATCCACGCACACCCCGGGATGCTCGCAATGTAGGGATTCTCACTCCACAGCCGTGCTGTGCGCGTGAGCACCCCGTTGAACCAGAAAGCAATGAGGATCGTGATGGGAAAGGCCACGCTGGTCCCGCCCGGCCACGGCAGGCGAGCGGTCAGGTAGACCACCTCGAGGGTGAGCGAGCACAGCGCACCAAGAACCAGCCAGGTCAGTCCGCCTACCTGCTCCGCGCGGGAAAAGTCGGTGCGGATAGCGCGCTCGCTCACAGCTGCCCCAACAGAGTTTCCTGCGGGGTGCCCTGCCCCAGCTGGTAGAACTCCTGGCGCAGCAGCGGCATGGTGAGCAAGTTGGACAGGGCGTAGGCGCCGGGCACCTCTAGAGGCGCGCGCAGGCCCGCCTGCGCCGCATGGGGGTTGACCGCGCTCAGCGTTCCATCCGCCGGCCAGATCTGGGTGGCGTGGGCGCGCATGGCGGCGCGCTTGGCCTCGAGGGCGTGGCTGGTAAGGGAGTAGGTCACATCGGCGCCTTGGTTGGTGAAGTTGTCCAGGTAGGCCTGATCCGGCAGGCTCCAGCCCTCCGGCGCGGCGATGGACTCCAGTCCCGAGTAGTGGGCAGCGCGCTCGAATACGGCCCACCAGATGTGGAGGTCATGAGGCGCAGCCGCGTGGACCGCGCGGTGCACCGCGATGTGGTCGGGGTGGCCGTAGCCGCCATCCGGTCCGTAGGTGAGCACTGCGTGGGGCTGGAGGGCGGCAAACTGCTGCTCCAGGAGCTGCGCGGCTTCGTCGACGCGGTTGACCAGCGCACGCGGGTTATCGTGCGCCGGTGAGCCTTCCATGCCGGAATCGCGGAAGTGTCCAAAGCCGCCGAGCTGTATGCCGCGCACGCCCAGCGCGTCGAGGGCGCGCTTGAGCTCCCAGGCACGGAAGCCGCCGAGTTGGTCGGTGTCCGCCAAGCCCTGGTAGGGCTCGCCGATGATCTCGCCCTCCTCCCCCAAGGTGGCGGTCACCACGGTGACCTCGGCGCCGCGGGCGGTCATGTCCGCCAGGGTGCCACCGGTAAAAAGCACCTCGTCGTCCGGGTGCGCGTGCACGGCCACCACGCGGTAGCCGGCCAAATCGTGCTTAGTCATCTTTCCTCCACTGGCCTGCGCTCACCAGGCCAGATTCCCAGTCATCAATGCTTTGTCCGGGCCCCACAATACCCTTGCCCAAGGCGTGGATTCGCACCTCCTCCAGCAGGGGCACGTAGAGAACATTGTCCTCGTTGAGCTGGCGCACGCGTTCTGCGGCACCGCGCTCATCCACCTCGCCGGACAGGATTTCCGCCGCCACGGCTTGCGAATTTTCCGGGCAATAGCCGGACAGGTCAGCGGCCGGGCGGGTCGGCGTTTCGCAGATAAAGTAGTCCGCCAGGCTAGTGGCACCACCGCTCGTCTCATCCCAGGACACCACGGCATCCGCCCTGTCTTCCGGCAGCCACTCGGAAGTGATGGTGCTCAGGCGCTCGCTGACCAGTTCGGCATCGATGGCCTTCGAGCGGAGCACGTCCACGATGGTGTTGGCCGCAGCCAGGGCCGTCGGGTTGAGCGGGTCGACGGCGATGCGCAGGGGCTTGCGCCCGGCCCGCTCGCGCAGCGGGCTCAAGTCTTCTTCCTCCCCAAACGGGTTCTCCCCCGCCTTAAGCTCGGAGGCGCGGCCGGTGGCCAAGCGCGCGATCTGGTCGGTATCGAGCAGCGAGACCAGCGCGCGGCGCTGCGACTCCTCCGGCAGGGCGCCTGGACGCGCCGAGACATGCAGGCGCAGCTCGCGCGGGCGGGTGACTACCCCGGTGTTGACGTTGCTGAGCAGCCCCAGGTTTTCCAGGGTGGTCTGCTCCGGGGTGATATCGGCGAACCCGATCTGCTCGGAGCGCAGCATGTTGACGGCCTGGGCGGTATCGCGGATGCCGCGGAGCTGGATGACGTCGACAAGCGCTGGCTCCTCACCCCAGAAGCGGTCGTTGCGGTTGAGGGTGATAACACCCCGGCTGCGATCCATCCCGGCGACCAGGAAGCGGCCGGCAGAGGCGGGGATTCCATCGGCCAAGGCGGAGACAAAGTCCTTGTCTTCGAGCAGGTGGGAGGGCAGCAGGTGGGCAAAGAGTGCGTGCCAGTCCTTGACCCGGTGGTTAAAGTCCACCGTCACCACCCGCCCGTTGCCGGAGGTGCGCACCGCCGAAATAGCGCGGTAACCGGCGGCATTGTTGACTCCGGCGGTCTGGTTCATCTGCTCCCAGAGGTAGGTGAAATCGGAGCCACTAATGGGAGTGCCGTCCGACCACTGCGCCGGAGCGGCAATGGTATAGCGCACCCGCATGGCCACGCTGCCGGGCGCGTCAATCTCCTCGGCAGATTCCAGCACGTCCGCGTCCATCTCGTCGCCGTGGAAGGCAGAGGGCAAGACCAGCTCCGCAATCTGGCTAACCAGCTCGGAGTTGTTGGCCATGATGTGCGGGTTGAGCCCGCCGCGCAGCGGATCGACGCCAATAGCCACCGTGCTGCGCTCCGGCAGCGCCTCCTCCTGCTCCGCCTCGTCCGGGGTGGTCGTCGTCGGAGACGCCGAGGTCATATCAGGAGACTCCGCTTCCACCACCGGGGGTGGTCCGGGGTTGGCCTGGCAGCCCGCGAGCACGCCGGCGGCGAGCACCGCTGCCAGCCGAGGGAGGAAATGGTCCACGCCCACACACCTTTACGCTTGGAAAACTTAGTCCGCTCTAGCTTAATACCCGCTGCTGTCTGAACCCATTTTTCACTATCGTGGTGGGCGCGCACGCTGAGCACCACCACACGCGGAGGAAGGTTACCCACATGCTGGCCTGTGAAGAGATGTTCCTACTCCTGACCGATGACACCACGATTGCCCACCACGATGTCCTGTTACGCGCCGCGCTGTTGGCGGATCTCCTCTTGGAGGAAGCCGCGCACATCGACGGCAACCACAAGGTGCTGCCCACGGCCACACCCCGGCATCCCGTGCTGGCCCGGGCGGTGGAGGAAATGCGCAATCACAAACACCTCGATGCAGACATGCTCCTCCAGGCGGAGTGGTTTAGCCCGCGCACGGAGATAGCCCAGGCGCTCTCGGCGCAGGGCACGGTCGATGTGGAGGAGGAGCGCTGGTGGCGCAGCGAGCGCCTGCAGGTCACGGACCCGAACGCACGGGAGGAGCTCAAGCGCACGTTGGTTGCTGCCATCAACGGCACCGCCCCCGCGTCTTTGCAGGCGGTCATCCTGGTGTCCATTTTGCGCGAGGCCGGCGGGGCCTACACCCTCCTACAGGAGGAGCTAGAGGGGCTAAATCGCCACGAGGCGAGGGAGCGGATGGACGCGCTGCAGGCAGAGCCTGAGCTTAGCGACGTCCAACGCACCTCCCTCGCCTCAGTCGCCACCGTGCTGGCGGCGCTTTCTTAAGCTGCAGTTAGGGGCTGCAGTTCGGCCTTACTTGTTCAGCTGCTTGGCGCGGGCGGCCGCGCGCTTGCGGTCGGTGGCAGACAGCTCGACCTTGCGCACGCGCAGGACCTTCGGGCCGACCTCGACGCACTCGTCGTTGCCACAGAACTCAAGGGCCTCATCCAGGGAGAGGGTCTTGGCCTTGGCCAGCGTGACGGTGGCGTCCGCGGTGGCGGAGCGCATGTTGGTCAGCTTCTTCTCCTTGGTGATGTTGATGTCCATATCCTCATCACGGTTGTTGGCGCCGACGACCATGCCCTCGTAAGCCTCCATGCCCGGCTCCACGAAGAAGTCGCCGCGGTCAGCCAGCTGCATCAGCGCGTATGCGGTGATCTGGCCGGAGCGGTCCGCCACGAGGGAACCAGTGGCACGGGATTTGATTCTCGCCGGCCCACACGTCGAGGCCGTCGGAGATGGAGTTGGCGATGCCGGAGCCACGGGTTTCGGTGAGGAACTGGGTGCGGAAGCCGATGAGGCCGCGGGCGGGGACGCGGAAGACCATGCGGACCCAGTCGCCCTCGCGCACGTCCATGGACTGCATCTGGCCCTTGCGGGAGGCCAGCAGCTGGGTGATGGCACCCTGGAACTCCGACGGGGAGTCGATGGTGAGCATCTCGTAGGGCTCCATGGTCTTGCCGTCGATGACCTGGGTGACCACCTGCGGCTTGCCAACGGTCATCTCGAAGCCCTCGCGGCGCATGTTCTCAATAAGCACGGAGAGAGCCATCTCGCCGCGGCCCTGGACCTCCCAAGCATCCGGGCGCTCGGTCGGCAGCACCTTGATGGACACGTTACCGATGAGCTCCTGGTCCAGACGGGCCTTGACCATGCGGGCGGTGAGCTTGTCGCCGCCGCCCTGGCCTGCCATCGGGGAGGTGTTGACGCCGATGGTCATGGAGATGGCCGGCTCGTCCACCTTGATGCGCGGCAACGGCTTCGGATCCTCCACGTCGGCGATGGTGTCACCAATCATGATGTCGGAGATACCGGAGATCGCCACGATGTCACCGGCGATGGCCTCGGTGTCCGGCTGGCGCTCGAAGCCGACGGTGCGCAAAAGCTCCGCCACCTTGACGGTCTTGGTGTGCATCTCGCCTTCGTCATCGTAGTGCATCCAGGCCACCTGCTGGCCCTTCTTGATGGTGCCGGAGTAGATGCGCAGCAGGGCGATACGGCCCAGGAAGTCATCGGAGTCCAGGTTGGTCACGTGTGCCTGCAGCGGGCCGTCCACCGACGCGGAGGGCTCGGGGAGGACGTCATAGATGACGTCGAAAAGCGCCTGCAGATCCTCGGAGGCCGGAACGTTGCCGTCGCCCGGGTTCTCGGTGGATGCCTTGCCCTCGCGGCCGGAGGCATAGAGGACCGGCAGGTCCAGCAGCTCCTCGGCGGCGGCAGCGGCCTCTTCGTCCTCCAGGCCGGCGGCGATCTCCAGCAGCAGGTCCTGGGACTCAGCAACAACCTCGTCGATTCGCGCGTCCGGGCGGTCGGTCTTGTTCACGCAAATGATGACCGGCAGTTTGGCCTCCAGCGCCTTGGTGAGCACGAAGCGGGTCTGCGGGAGCGGTCCCTCGGAGGCATCAACCAGAAGCACGACGCCGTCCACCATGGAGATACCGCGCTCGACCTCACCGCCGAAGTCGGCGTGGCCCGGGGTGTCGATCACGTTGATGATGAGGTCCTGGCCGTCCTTACCCAGGCCCTTGCGGTGGATGGCGGTGTTCTTCGCCAGAATGGTAATGCCGCGCTCGCGCTCCTGGTCATTGGAGTCCATGACGCGGTCCGTGTGCTCGCCATGGTCGCCGAAAGCGCCGGACTGCTCCAGCATTCCGTTGACGAGGGTGGTTTTACCGTGGTCAACGTGTGCGACGATGGCTACGTTACGGAACTCAGTGTTACTCACGTGTGGGGTGCTCCTTAAAGCAGAATGCGATGTGCGTGTGAACGGCCCTTAAATATACCCGCTGGTGCCCTCGCACGCAGCATCGAGGGTTGCGGGCGTCTCGACCGTGTGTAACGAAACGGTATCGGCGGCCGACATACCGGGCAGTAGCACCCATAGCGGGTTGACTACTCCGAAAAAGTGAATATTGTGACACCAGATATTAAAGTGACGGTTGTTGCTTTCTGTGATTCACTTTTCGCCCCCACACAAGGATTCTTCATGCCCATGTTCACCACCGCCCAGCGCTCTTCCAGCTCCGCCCCGCGCGGCGCAGCTGCGATCGCCGCTACCGCACTGATGGCGTTCATGAGCATCTCCCCTGCTCACGCGGACGCGCCGGATCTCTCCTCGCTGGCCGCGCTGAACGGCGAGGCCAGCAGCAATCCGCTCGACGGCCTGGGCCGGCCTACCCCGGAAACGCAGCAGCGCGTCCGGGACTTCGCCGCCCAGCCGTGGGTTCCGCAGGACGCGCGCTCCGCCATCCTGACCGCCCTCAACTTCGCCAGCGGCGGCGGCGAGGGTGGCGCGCCGTTGCCGGAGGGCAATAACCCGGCCTTCCGCCAGTTCTACTGGCCCACGGTCTCCGCGCAGTGCATCGGCGGGCAGGGCAACTCGGTGGGCTCCGCCATCGCAGTGCCCGGCCCCACGGATATGCCGGCGCCGGGCGCCGGGGAAGGTGAAACCGTCTTCCTCTTCACCGCCTTGGGCACCCCCACTGCTGCGGAAGAGCAGGGTTCCATGAACGTGCAGTGGTTCAACCTGGATACCTTCCAGTTTGGCACCACTCCCCTGGTCAACAACGGCATCAACACCGACGGCCCCACCACGGTCTCCGGCCGCGCCGCCACCGGCAAGGGCACCGTCGTCGCCGTACTGAGCGGTGCCGTCAACACCGCAGAATCCGCGTGCTCCTTCCCCCCAACCGCAGCCTTCCTCGAGGTGAACTAGTGAGCGTCGATCTGCACCCAGTCAAGCAAGAGACCTTTAACACCGCCGACAACATCAACGTCGACCCCAAGGGCTTCCTTCGTGAGGTAGACACCTACCGCGTCACCGACTTCGGCCTCTACATGGCCCGCGGGGCGAACCACCCGCGTTTTGGCTACCTCGAATCCTGGCTACTGCCGGAGCTCGGCCTGCGCGCCAACATCTTCCACTTCCGCGAGGACGTGGACGTGCACCAGGACTTCTACATCGACGTGGCCGATATTCACGTGGACGGGCACGTGTGGACCACCCGGGATCTCTACGTGGACCTCGTTACCACCTCCGGCGAGCCGGTGGACGTGCTCGATATCGACGAGCTGGCCGCCGCTACCTCCACTGGGCTTATCAGCGCCGAGGAGGCAGAACGCGCGATGGAGCGCACGCTGACCGCCGTGGAGGGCATCACGCGCTACGGCGATGACGCCATGAGCTGGCTGCGCGCCCTCGGCATCGACCTCACATGGGCTGAGAAGGTAGAGTTAGTTCCTGCTGAATAACTCTTAAAAGGATGTGATCTCACCGTGGCAGGAGGCCTCTTTGCCCTGCTTGACGACGTTGCCCTGATTGCCCGCTCCGCCGCTTCCAGCGTGGACGACGTGGCTGCCCTCGCGGGCAAGACTTCGATGAAGTCCGTGGGCGTCGTCGTGGACGACGCCGCAGTCACCCCGCAGTTTGTCGATGGTGTCAAACCCCAGCGTGAGCTGCCGATAATTTGGCGCATCACCAAGGGCT
Organism: Corynebacterium axilliensis; assembly: GCF_046097495.1. Classification (NCBI taxonomy): domain Bacteria; kingdom Bacillati; phylum Actinomycetota; class Actinomycetes; order Mycobacteriales; family Corynebacteriaceae; genus Corynebacterium; species Corynebacterium axilliensis. The sequence goes on along the minus strand of NZ_CP175768.1, from coordinate 225,183 downwards.
CCCTGATCAACAAGCTCATCATCATTCTGCCCATCGCGCTCATCCTCTCCTGGATTGCGCCCTGGGCACTGACTCCGATCCTCATGTGCGGCGGTACCTACCTCTGTTTCGAGGGTGCCGAGAAGATCCTGCACTTCCTCTTTCACCGCGGCGAGGAGGAGAAGAAGCCCGTCCGCGAGTCGGGCGGGGATGCCGAAGATTCGCTGGTGCGCTCGGCCATTACCACGGACCTGATTCTCTCCGCCGAGATCATGGTCATCTCCCTCAACGAGGTCATTGACCAGCCTTTCTGGATGCGCCTGGCCTCCCTCATTATCGTGGGCATCATCCTGACCCTCGGCGTCTACGGTGCTGTCGCTGTCTTGGTGAAGATGGATGACATCGGTATGGGACTGCTCAAGCGCAACAACGGCGAGTCCGTCCTCGGCACCGCCCTGGTCAAGGGCATGCCGGTGGTGCTCGACATCATCGGTGTCATCGGCACCGCCGCCATGCTGTGGGTGGGTGGACACATCGTTATCAAGGGCCTCCACGACTTCGGTGCGGAGCAGCCCTACGGCTTCATCCACAGCGTGACCGACAACATCAGCAACGGCGCGCTGACCTGGCTGGCGGATACCGGCATGTCCATGGTCTTCGGCCTCATCCTGGGCACCGTCGTGGCCACCGTCATCATGGCGGTCAAGGCCACCGCAGAGCGCGTGAAGTAGACCCCACTTTTACATAAAGAGCATCAGCGACACCGCCATAATCGCCATACCGGCGATAAGGCCGTAGATAGCGTAGTGATGCTTTCCGGTCTCCTCCGCGGTAGGCAAAAGCTCATCGAGGGAGATGAAGACCATGATGCCGGCGATGGCGGCGAAGCTAAAGCCCATGGTCGCCGGCCCAATAAAGGGCATCAGGATAGCGAAGCCAATGAGCGCGCCGACCGGCTCGGCCAAACCGGAAACGGTAGCCCACCAGAATGCTTTCGTGCGTGAGCCCGTCGCCGCGCGCAGGGGCACCGCCACCGCAATGCCTTCCGGAATATTGTGGATAGCAATCGCCACAGCAATTGGGATAGCGATTTCGGGGCCGTCGAGGCCGGAGAGAAATGTAGCAAAACCCTCCGGGAAATTGTGCAGAGCCAGTGCGAAAGCGGTAAAAACACCCGTCTTCATGAGCCTCTTGCGGCGTGCTTCTTCTTCCGTCGTGGCCGGTTCGTGCGGGTTAATTTCCTCCGGCACCGCGCGGTCAATGATCGCGATGACCCCAATACCGGCGAAAAAGGCGGCTATACCCGCCCACGTTGCGGTCTTGTCCGTCTCGAAGGCTTCGCCAAGCTTGCCAATTCCTTCCGGGAGAATCTCCATGAAGGAGACGTAGAGCATCACTCCCGCGGACAGCCCCAAGGCAGCCGCCATAAACCCGGGCCCAGGTTCGCGCTTTCCTACGGCAAGGGCGCCTCCGATGGACGTCGACAAGCCGGAGAAAAGCACGAGGCTAAATGCAAACGCGAAGGTGGCTAGTTCCATACTGGGAAACTATAGCTTTTCTGCGTCCTCGTCCGAAGACGTCGCCAGAGACTCACCATCCTTCACAGTTGGGTCATCATCTGTGTACTCCCCCGTCTCATAGTCATAGCCAACTGCCTTTCCGTCCTCGTCAGTGCGCGCATACCACTCAGTAATCTCGGCCGCGGTGGAGTCGAACTCGGCACCGGTGGCGTATTCAGAATCGTCGTCCGTGGGCTGAATAGCCAAAGCGAAGTTATCGCCGTGCTCGCGCACGCCGTGGATGACGGCATTAGAGACGGCCTGTTCCTCGTAGAAGGACCGGATCGCGGCGGGATCATGGCGCAATTCCCGGATGAGCGAGATACACATGAGCACAATGATGACAGCGAACGGCAAGGCCGTGACCGTAATGAGGTTCTGCAGTCCCTGCAGCGCGTTGCGGCCACCGGCCAAGAGAATGACCACGGCGATGCCCGCCATGCACAGGACCCAGAAAATGGTCACCGCCGGCTTGGGGTTCGGGTTTCCGCGCTGGGTGAGCTGGGAGTTAACCAGCGAGGCGGAGTCCGCCGTGGTGATGAAGAAGACTACCAGCATGATCAGTACCAGCGGCGCCATGATCTGCGCGCCCGGCAGATGACCTAGGACGGTGAAGAAGATGTCCTCCGCTGGCGGCATGGAGTTGATGGTGCCGTCAGGGGCGATGTCGCCATCGCGGCGCTGCAGCCAGATGGTGGTGCCTCCCAGGATGGTGAAGGCGCACACGATGATGGCCGAAGGAATAAGCAGCACGCCCAGGATTTATTGGCGGATGGTGCGCCCGCGCGAAATCTTGGCCACGAACACCCCGACGAACGGCGCCCAGGACACCCACCAGGCCCAGTAGAAGGTGGTCCAGGAGGATAGGAAGGCCAGCATGTCCTCGCCTTGGCCCATGTTGGCGGAGAGCATGCTCGGCATCTCATCGAGGTATTCGATGATGACGGAGGGCAGCATGTTCATGAGGAAGGCCGTGGGCCCACCACAAAGAAGAAGACGGCCAGCCCGACCGCGAGGACCAGGTTGATGTTGGACAGCCACCGAATGCCCTTGGACACGCCAGAGACCGCGGAGAAGATGGTTCCGATGGAGAGCACCATGATGATCATCGCCGCCGTGTTGCCCGTGGTGGACCAGCCGCTGACAATCTCCACGCCGCGCCCGATCTGCAGGGCGCCGATGCCCAGCGTGGCCGCCGTGCCGAAGAGGGTGGCGATGATCGCCAGGCCGTCGATAATGCGCGCCGGCACGGAATCCGTATCGCGGTTGCCAAACAGCGGCATGAGGATGGAGCTCATCAGCGCCACGCGGCCGCGCCGGTAGGACACATACGCCACACACAGGCCCACGATGGCGTAGATAGCCCACGCGTTGATTCCCCAGTGCATCGCCGCCTGCGCCATCGCTCCCATCACTGCCTCATCGCTGGCGGCCTCGTAGGCGCCCGGGCGGGGCGAAAGGTAGTAGCTCAGCGGCTCAAAGGGGCCGAAGAAGATGATGCCGATGCCAATGCCGGCGCCGAAAAGCATGGCTGCCCAGCTCACGGTGGAGAATTCGGGCTTCTCGCCGTCCACGCCGAGCGGGATCTTGCCGTACTTTGAAAACACAAGGATCAGGAGCACGAACATGAGGAAGGTCGCCCGCGTGGTAAAGATCCACCCCAGGTTGCGCATGACCCAATCCAGCGCCGCGGAGGAGGCGTTAAACACCTGCTCGGGAGCGAAAATTCCCCACGCCACAAAGGCCACGATGAGGCTGCCGACCACGATAAGGATGGGTTTGTCCACTCCGTACTTGACCTTCTGGTCCTCAATGGACACGCCCGGCACCAGCGCCGGGTGAATGTTGTGAGGATAGATTATGTCCTTGAGTATTCGCTTGGCTTCGCGCGTGCGCTTTCTACTCTTGTCAGTATTGTTCACCGAACTTCGCGATTCCCCAGTAATAGCAGGTCACTTCTTCTGGTCGGTTGAAAGGTACTCCTTCGAACGTAACGAAGTTTCCGCTCTCCTGCGTAAGATTGATGTAGTACGTCTCTTCCCACGACCCGCACGAGGTGACTCCCCCGACCATGGCGCTGTACCCACTTGCCCCCTCCTACTTCGGCGTCGAGCACGTGGCGGTATTGGACCACGTCAGCCTCGGTACGGCGCTGAGCATCCCGGGGTTGGCTACGGAGCCCGCGCTTGTCGACGTCTCCCTGCTCCCCAACCCGGCCACCCACGGTTGGCGCGTGCACTCGCCCTTCGGCTTTCTCGGGGCCTTGGACGAGAGCGAGTCCGCCGAGTACCCGTCGCTCGCCCGGCTTCGCGCGGCCGGTTTTCACCCGGCGACACACGCCACGGTCGAGATCGTCGACGGCACGGTTGACGTCGCCGTGGCCCTCGGCCTCGATCCGTGGATGGTTCCCGCTTCCAATCAGCCGGAGGGCTCTGCCTTGCTCGCCGGCGGGCACGGCGCGCTGGTCGATGTCTCCGCGGGCCAGCTCACCGCCCACCAGCTGCGCGGGATGGGCACCCAGCAGTTCTTCGCCACCCTCGTGCGCTTGGAAGGCACAGTCCTCGCCACCCAGGGCGAGCTCGTCCTCGGCCCGTGCTTCTCCCTCGCCCCAGACGCCCCTGCCTCGGCTCCTGTCACTGCTCTCTCCGCCGCCTTTACTGCCGCGTCCCAGTCAGGCGTGTCTGTAGTGGCCCGCGCCTATTCTGCCGCAGGCCGCATCGCTGTCGATCTGCCTCTCGATCCCGCGGCCCCCTTCGCACCGGCGGTTCCTCCCCTGCCCTTGGCAGACAGCCAGCCCGTCATCCCGCCTACGCTCAATCTCTCCGCCGACTGGGAGTTCACCGCCCCGGGCGACCCCCTCGCCGCGCCCCTTCCCACCGGTGCACGCACCTTCGCGCACCCCACGAGCTCCAGGCCCCCAAAGGAACCTTCTCACTAGCACCTTATGCACCAAACCTTACGCACTGACCTGGGCTTTCTCTCCCGAAAGCCTGCACATGGTTCCTGTAGTTTGGTTCCTTTGCCCTCCACCGACTCCCCTATACCGCAGCCCGCGGCGCAGGTAGCCTAGAAGCAGCGCTCTACCTTCTCTCTCCGCGAAAGGCCCCTCCGTGAACCTGCCGCTCAATCCCTACTTCCACGTCACGCTGCAAAAGCTCGGCGACGATGCCATCTCCGCCTGGAACCGAGGCGATACAATAGCCGCGCACGTTCTCAGCCGCGAATTCTGGGAGGGCCTGCCCGCTCCCAAGGGCCGGTGGACAACCGTCGCCTCGGTGCCCGTGCTCTTTTCGTTTATCGCTGCGGTCCGGGGAGATTCCGAGTATGCGCGGTTGTGGCGGGATCGCAGCCGGGCGCTCTATATGGAGCCACATTGCGACATCAGCAATCCCGGTTTCGAAGGGATGCTGCTGTTCGTTGACGGGGTGCTTGCGTACGAGGAAGGCGATGAACGCGCCGCCGTAGCTGCCTTTGCAGAAAGCTACCTTAAGAGCAGCAGGCGGGCGTTTCGCGGGTCCGCTACGAAATACCTTGATCTCCTGCTTCCCCACATCACCCCGGATCTATATGGCATTGTCAACCCCGACGAGCTGTTTGATATGGGTAACGATGAATTGCTCAAGGGTAACTTCGCCGGGGCAATCGCCATCTGGGAGCATGCGCTCGACCTCCTCAAGGCGCCTTCGGTCAGCAGGGACAGCGCCACGTTCCATGCGGCCCTGGCCACTACCTTCTTCGTGCTCGGCCGCTTCGGCGAGGCCATCACTCACGCCCGCGCAGCCAACGACATCGGGGGAAGTAACACGGCCTTTATGTGGCTGCGAATAGGCCAGTGCCATTTTGAACTAGGCGACAACGATGCCGCCGCCGAAGCCCTAGGCAAGGCCGAGGCAGAGGGAGGACAAGGCATCTGGAAGGGCGAAGACCCCACGTACTACTACTTCCTCGCCGGGCGGCGCCAGGCCTAGCGCACCGTCCGCATTCCGTCCGACAGGCGGGTCACCCCGAGAGCGTCCAAGTGCTCCAGCAGCGGGACGGCAACCCGGCGCGTGGTGCCGAGTGCCTGGCGCGCGGCCGAGAGGGTAAAGGGCTGCTCTAACGCGGAGACGACGTCCTGGGCCACGCGCGGAGCCGTGGGCAGGAGCACTACCCCACCGGCCAGGCGCAGCAGGCGCCCGGCGCGCTCGGCGGCGGCCAATTCCTTGGGCCCGAGCCCCAGCTCCTTCAACTCGTGCGCTTCCGGGGCGGCGAAGGGCTGGCTGCGCAGGCGCTTTTCCACCTCGGCAACACCCTTCTCCGCCGGGCCCAGGTCCGCGGCATGGCCGGGCAGCCGCAGCACCCCGTCGACAGCTTCGACCTTAGACGCGGCCACCGCCAGGCCCAACAAGGCGGATTCACTGAGACCAAGCGCATCCATGGCGGCAGCGCGCGGCAAACCTGGAGCAAGCGGGTGCGCCGCCGCGTGCTCGGCCACCGCGCGCAGCAGCGCCATCTTCCACGTGGCTACCTGGCCGGCCGTAATCCACCACTCGCGGAACTCAATGATGCCGGCCGGCCGCTGCTGCACACAGAAGCCGTCGCGCATGAGGTTTTCTAAGCGGTCGTAACCGCAGCGGGCGAGCCAGTCGGAAGGCTCCAGTGGCGACACCTCTGCCAACTGTTCGGCCCTCCGCTTCGCGTCACCGCGCCGGGTGAGCTCTACCGGGTGCACGTCCACCACCTCTACCCCGGCCACGACGTGTCGCCCGCCGGGACTGCGCACCACGAATCTATCGAGGAGAGTAAGCGGCAGCGCCTCCTCCAGGGTTAGCCGAGCGAAGTCGCCTCCCAGCGGGCGCAGTCGCGCGCCCACTCCCGCGGTCCCGGTGTGGACCACGAGGTTCTGCGGGAGCTGCGCCAGTTCAGTACCGAAGGTTCGTCGCACGTCCACCGTGTCCAGCACCTCCCACTGACCGGGGCTGCACAGCGCATCGCCGCGATGGATCTCGTCAGCGTCGACGCCGCGCAGGTTCACCGCAACGCGGGAGACCGGCCCCACCGAGTCCGCGGACGTATTCTCACTCTGCAGGCCGCGGACCACGGCCTTTCGCTCCCCGATCGTGAGCTCATCGCCCACCGCGATAGTTCCCGCAGCCAAGGTTCCCGTCACCACGGTGCCTGCACCCTTGACGCTAAACGCGCGGTCTACCCAGAGACGCACGCGGGCGGTGCTATCCGGCGCTGGCAGGCCGGCGAGCACCGCATCCAGCGAGGCACGCAGCTTATCGACGCCCTCCCCGCTCTTCGCGGAGACGGTGACCAGTGGGGCGTCGGCAAGCGCGGTGCCCGCTAGCTCCGCACGCACCTGCGCAGTCACCTCAGCTCGCCGGTGCTGGTCCGCCCTATCGGCCCGGGTAAGCGCCACGATGCCGTGGCGGATACCCAGGGCGCGCAGGGCGTCGCGGTGGTCGGCGGACTGGGCCTGCCAGCCTTCGTCGGCCGCGACGACGAAGAGCACGACCGGCGCCGGCCCTACCCCGGCGAGCATGTTGCCCAAGAACTTCTCGTGGCCCGGCACGTCCACGAAGGCCACGTCCGCGCCCGATTCCAGCGTGGTCCACACGAATCCTAGGTCGATGGTGAGTCCGCGCCGTTGCTCCTCTTCCCAGCGGTCCGGTTCCATCCCGGTCAGCACCTTGACCAGGCTCGACTTGCCGTGGTCGACGTGGCCCGCCGTAGCGACGACGAACACCTACATCACCGCCCGGATAGCATTGATGAGCTCGCCGTCCTGGGATTCTGGCACGCAGCGCACGTCCACCAGGCAGCGCTCGTGGCTCACGCGCGCGATAACAGGAGTCTCCCCCAGCCGCAGCGGGCGCGCCAGTTCCTCCGGCAGCGAAACAGCCCACCCGGGAAGCGGCACCTCCGGGGCGCCGCCGCCGCCGACGCGGCCGTCGTGTTCAACGACCTGGGCACCCACGGCCGCCGCAATGGCTTCCGTGCGCTCCCTGTGCCGCGCGGGGTTAAGGTGCAGCGCCCGGTGCACCGCGTTGTCAGAGGTAGAAAGTGCCGCTTCCAAGGCGTTGAGACGCAGCTTATCTATGCGCACCGCGCGCGCCAGCGGATGCTTCTTGCACGCAGCGATTGCTTCCTTCGTGCCCACGAGCACCCCGGCTTGCGGGCCGCCCAGGAGCTTGTCGCCGGAGAAGAGCACCACGTCGGCGCCGTCGCGCAGGGCCTCGCTGGCGGAGGGCTCGTCCGGCAACGCCGAGTCTGGCGAGAGCAGGCCCGAGCCAATGTCCACGATGAGCGGCAGGTCCGTAAGTTGACGCAGCTGCGCCACCGTGACGGAGGAGGTGAAGCCGCTGATGAGAAAGCTTGAGGGGTGGACCTTGAGGATGGCACCGGTGTTCTCCCCCAGCGCGTGCTCATAATCCGCCGGGTGGGTGCGGTTGGTGGCGCCGACCTCGTGCAGGCGCGTGGGCGTAGATTCGATGAGCTCCGGCAGGCGGAAGCCCGCGCCGATCTCAATGAGCTCCCCGCGGGAGATGATGACCTCCTTGCCCGGCGCCAGGGCCGCGGTGGCCAGCAGTAGCGCGGAGGCGCCGTTGTTGACCACGAGGGCGTCCTCCGCGCCCGGGCACGCGGCCAGCACCGCCTCTACTGCTGCGCGCCCCCGGTCGCGGGAGCGCAGGCCGCTGCCCAGATCCATCTCCACGTCCGTGTAGGAGGCCGCGGCCACCAGCGCGTCGACTGCTGCCGGCGGCAACGCGGCGCGGCCCAAGTTCGTGTGCACGATAACACCCGTGGCGTTGATGACGGGGTGCAAGGAATACGGGCGCACATCGTCTAGCCGCGCGGTCAGCTCCTCCTCAATGCGGGATGGTGCGAGGGTGCCCGAGCGGGCGTCGGCAAGCACGGCGTCAATTACCGAGCGAACCCTGTGCGGCGCTAGGCGTTCGTGCGCGTGACGTACCGCCGGGTACTGGAGGATCTCATCCATCTTGGGAATGAAACGTCGGGGGTCTGGCGTCATGGGTCCTCCTAGCAGCGCGGATGGCGGAGACGGACAGGAATCGAACCTGCCAGACCGAGATGCTCGGCCTCACCGGTTTTGAAGACCGGGGCGCCCACCAGGACACGTACGCCTCCGAAAGGACACATTACACGGGCGTAAAATAGCACCTATGTCTGACATCAAACTCACGTCCTTTGCCGCCGGCGGCGGCTGCGCCTGCAAGATTCCCGCAGGCGAGCTCGAATCAGCTGTGGAAGGCCTCGTCGGCACCGCAGACCCCAACGTCCTGGTGGGGCTCGATGACGGCGACGATGCCTCCGCCGTGCGCATCCCAAACGGCCTCGCCGTCATCTCCACCGCGGACTTCTTCACGCCGATGCTCAACGACCCTTATGACTGGGGCCGGGTGGCGGCGGCCAATGCGCTTTCCGACGTCTACGCGATGGGCGGCACCCCCATCACCGCCATCAACCTGGTTGGCTGGCCCCGCGAGGTGCTTGGCCTCGACATTCTGCGCGAAGTCCTGCGCGGCGGCATGGACATCGCCACCGAAGCCGGCATCTCCATTACCGGCGGGCACTCCATTACCGCCCCGGAGCCGATGTATGGTTTGGCCGCCACGGGTATCGTCCACCCCGACAAGATTCTGCGCAACGACGCCGCCGAGGCTGGGCTGCCCATCACGCTCACCAAGCCGATTGGCGTGGGCATCCTCAACAACAAGCACAAGGCCACCGGCGAGGTCTCCCAGGCGGCTGTGGAGTCGATGACCACTCTCAACCGCGACGCCGCTGCGGCAGCCGTGGCGGCCGGCGTGCGCGCGGCTACCGACGTCACCGGCTTTGGTCTTTTGGGGCACCTCTACAAGATGTGCCGTGCCTCCGGCATCGCTGCCGAACTGGATTTCTCCGCCGTCCCCGCCATCGACGGTGCCAAGGAAGCGCTGGCGGAAGGGTTCATCCCCGGCGGCTCGCGCCGCAACCTGGACTGGGTCCGCCCCCACCTCGGCACGACCCTGAGTGAGGAGGAGCTCATCTTCCTCGCCGACGCGCAGACCTCCGGTGGCCTCCTCGTCATCGGCGAGGTCCCTGGCTACCCGGTGATCGGCCGCACCGTTCCGGGCGCCGGCATCACCATCCGCCCCTAGAAGCTCTAGAAGCTTAGGAGCGGGACTTCAGGATGTTCGCCACGCCGTCGACGCCGGCGTGCGTGAGGTGGTTGTACAGGTTGTGCGGTACGGCGTACTCGCTCACGCCCGCCACCCAGCGGATATCGTCGGGCGCGCACATGTTGTGGTCAATGCTAGCGCTGCGCAGATCCACGTAACGCGCGCCGGCGGCGTTGGCCGCATCCCACATCGAGGAATTAATACGGTCCTCACCCGCGCGGACGGCGCCGAGCACGTCGACATTGAGGCCGACCTGGCTGCTCTGCCGGGTGCGCACCGGGCACACGGCGCCATTGGAGGCGGAAATGGCCGGGTAGCCCACGAACGTAATGGTGGCGTTCGGTGCAACCTGGCGGATGCGGCGAGCGTTGTTGACCAGGGACTGCTTGTAGGTGTCGCCGTTGAACTCCGCCAGTAAGACTTCCTGCAGGTTGTTGGCGCCAAACTGCACGAAGACGTGCTTGGTATCGCCAGTGAGATCGTGGTTGGCCACGGCGCCATCGATCTGCTGCTGGAAGTTCTTTCGGTTGGAATCACCGATAGCCTTTGCCGAGGAGCAGGCGTAGTTCGCTACGGAGCGGCCCGTGATAGCACCGTACTGGTTGGCCACCGTCTTCTTTCCCTGCGGGCAGCCCTGCGGGGACGGCGCGCCGGGTTCCGATTCGATGTAGTGCTCGCTGCTCATGCCCTGGCGGGCAAGGTCTCCACGCCAGTCCCCCACCTGGAAGTAGGAGGGGTTAGCAAAGAAAGAGTCTCCAAAGAAGACGGCCTCGGTCCCGCCATACGGGGCGGCGGAAGCGGTGGGAGCGGCAACTGCTGCTGAGCTCACGGCCGTCAAGAATGCAGCGACGCCGACGGAGGAGCGCCGGGCGAAACGTAGAGACATATTTTCCTTTTTCAAATCTTAGAAGAGAATACCGTAGGAGAGTATCAACTAGTTTTTAACCGGTCAATTACCTGCGAATAACGCGCACTTTCCCTTCTAAAAATGCCCACGGGCTTCCGCGCATTCTCCCCTACCCGCCGGTTACTACCGACGTACTCAGGTCCGCGCGCGCCTGAGCGCGTCGCTTCTGCGGCCCAATCGTCGTCGACGGGTCCTTGACCGCCTCGCGCCCAGCATTGAGCACGCCGAATCGCGTGCAGGCCGAGCCCGCCATAAGCGCCAATCCCGACGCCACCGACACGGCACGGGACTTGGTCACCGCAGCCACCGCAGTTCCTACCCCGCCCGCGGCGATGAGCCACTCAGAGGCCCGCATGAGCGTGCCCGGCACGCCCTGGTGCAGCGGGCGCTTGGGCTCGGGCTCCATGTGGTCTTCCATGATGCGGGTGGCGGCGAGGTCACTGACCGCAGCCCCCATCCCCAGCGCACGGGCCGGACCGGCGTTCTCCACTGGGGTGAGAACCATGGCCGCGCCTGCCGACGCCGCCGCAGCCGACGACACGAACACATACGGCAGGTGCCGGCGCGCGTCATTCCACGTGGGATTCGAGGTATTGGCCAAAAGGACTGCGGTATAGCCGGCCAGCGGGCCGCCGAGGAGGCCAGCCAGCACTCCGGCCGGGCCCGCGGCGGCGTCGACAAGCCGGCGCCCCGGGAGCACCCCGCCTACGAGATCGTCTGCCTCTACCAGCGCTGGAAGCGCCGCCGAGCTGGCAAACGCGCCCAAGATCCACGAGCCGATGGACATCGGCGAGGTCACCTTGAACACGCGGAACATGTTGAGCAGGCGCTCGGGGCGTCCCAGGTCCAATACCAAGAACACCGAGCCTGCCGACGCCGCCGTGAACGCCGTCAGCCGCGTCGATCGCCGCAGCGCACGGTTCCCCGTTGCCTGCGCGCCCGCAGCCAGCAGCGCCGAGCCGCCCGACAGACCACCGAGGAACAGGTAGGCGCCAATGGGCCACTCCCACGGCGGGGCTTTGACCACGGGCTTTCCGTAATAGGAAGAGAACTCAAAGTCCTCTGCCATGCGCTCCTCTTTGGAACCGTCGACAGCACCGGCGCCTCGACGTTTCCGCTTACCGCGCTTCTTCTTTCCGTAGCGCCGCGGCTCCTGCGGCGGGCGGTACTCATCAAATTCGCTCACTTGCGTCCTCCCAACACAAACGCTCCGGCCACAGCCAACGCCATGCCACCAATTGCCTTGGCAGCGGTCTTGTACATCTGCGGAAGATCCGCTGTGGGCACGCGCGGATCCGGCGGCAAGCCGTAGACCTCGGGCGAATCCAGCAGCAGGAAGATGGAGCCGGTGCCGCCCACGCCGTCGTTGTGGTTCGCGCCGTAGAGGCGCGCCTCCGTCAGCCCCTGCTCATGCAGTACGCGGACCCGCTCCTGCGCCGCGGCGAGCATCTCCTCATAGGGCCCAAACTGGATAGAGTCCGTGGGACAGGTCTTGGCGCAGGCGGGCTGCTCACCGATCTTCAGGCGGTCATAGCACATGGTGCACTTCTGGGCGACGCCCAAATTCTTAATCGGCATCGTCTCCCCTGGCACGTGGTCCGGGCCCTGCGGCTTGAGCTGCTTCAGCTTGGCCAGCACGTTGATGCCGGCATGATCCGGGACGTCCTCCAGCGCGGTCTTGTCTTCCTTGAGGGTCACGCCACCGTCGTCGCGGCGCTCGATCACACCGAAGGGACACCCAGCGACGCACGTGCCGCAGCCGTTGCACACATCGTCCTGTACCACGACGGTGCCGTACTCGGTACGAAACAGCGCACCCGTCGGGCACACGTCCAAGCAGCCGGCATTGGTGCAGTGCTTGCACACGTCGGAAGACATGAGCCACCGAAAATCGTCGGTATCCGGCGGCGTCGTCGAGGGCGCTACCGTGGGCATGCCGAGCGAGATAAGCTGGCGGCCTTCCTCGCGGGCGCGCTCGATGCGCTCGTTGTTCTGCTCAATAAATGCCACGTGCCGCCACGTATTCGCGCCGAGGGAGCCGGTGTTGTCGTAGGAGTTTCCGGTAACCGCATAGCCCTCGACGGGGTTGCGGTTCCACTCCTTGCACGCCACCTCGCAGGCCTTGCAGCCAATGCAGATCGACGTATCGGTAAAGAACGCCATCCGCTCATAGTGCTCGTAGCCGTGCTTATCGGCCTTTTCCGTCAATGCATTCGCCACGGTTGCTAGCCTTCCTTACCTTCGTAATCAGCCACGTTGCCCGCGGTCGAATCGTCGCCCGTGTTTTCGTCGACAGACTGCGCGTGAGTGGTGAACTCATCAGAAACATCGAGGATCTGGTTACCGGACTCCACGGTCAGTTTTGCCCGCTTCTGGTACTCACGCAGAAGCTCTAGGCGTGCCTCTCCGCGCGGGCGCCGGCCCGGCTGGATATCGCACGCACCGACCTTGGAGTTCTGGATGAACACGTTCGGCTCGAGGGTCAGTCCCAGCAAATCGTTGGCACCGTCTCCCGCCACCGCGGTGGTGTCGGACTCGCCGTAGTGGTACGGCAGGCCGATCTGGTGGAACTCCTGGCCATTGATGGTGAGCATCTCCATTCGCTCCGTCACCAACACCTGCGCCTCGATAACCCCGCGCGGGGAAATGATGGTGGCCCACTCGCCATTAACCAACCCGCGCTTGGCGGCAAGATCCTTGTCCACCTCGCAGAACAGCCCCGGCTGCAGCTCCGCCAAGAAAGGCAGCCGGCGAGACATCGCACCCGAGGTGTACATCTCCGTCAGGCGGTACGTCGAGAAGACGAACGGGAACACGTCAGCACCGAATTCTCCCGGCTCTGGACGCGAGAGGTTATCCGCGCGCTTGATGGTCAACCGAGTCGGCGATTGCTGCTGCTTGTACAGTGCGTTGAGCACCGGGGACTCTTGGGGTTCGTAGTGGGTGGGCAGGGGTCCGTCGGAAAGCCCCTGCGGGGCAAAGAGCCACCCTAGGCCGTCCGCCTGCATGATGAACGGATCGTCGCCATCGAGTGCATCGGGACCCACCGCGTCCACGTCCGCTACGTAATCCGGGCGCTTGGTTGCCGGGAAATCGGGCACGTCATCGCCGACCCACTTCCCCTGGGCCTCATCCCACCAGATGTACTTCTTGCGCTCTGACCACGGAGTTCCGTCCGGCTTTGCGGACGCACGGTTGTACAGGATGCGGCGGTTCGCCGGCCACACCCAGCCCCAGTCCAAGGCAACCTCATTCTGCTCCGAGCCTGGCACCTTCTTGGCTGCGTGGTTGATGCCGTCCTTAAACACGCCGGTGTAGATCCAGCAGCCGCCGGAGGTAGTACCGTCGCTGCGCATTTCTGTAAACGCCGGCAAGAGCTCGCCCTTTTTAGGCCCATCGAGGTAGTAGCCGTTGATCTCGCGCAAGATCTCTTCAGAGTCCGGATCACCGTGCTCATCCTCGGTGTAGTCCCAGGTCACTGCCTGAACCGGCAGATCCCGCGGATCCGTGGAGTCCGCCAGGCGCTCCTTAATCTTCTTGCCCAGCTGGTAGAAGAACCACGCCTCGCTGCGCGCCTGCCCAGGCGGCGGAACCGCTTGGAAGCGCCACTGCACCATGCGCTGGGTCTGGGTAAACGTGCCAGACTTTTCCACGTGGGTAGCAGCTGGCATGAGGAAAACCTCGGTGGCGATGTCCTCAGTCTTGAGCTCGCCATTCTTGATCTCCGGCGAATCCTTCCAGAAGCTCGCGGTTTCAATTTCTTGGAAGTCACGCACCACCAGCCACTTCAGCGCAGCGAGGCCGCGACGCTGCATGCCACCGTTGGACTGCGCAACCGCCGGGTTCTGGCCGAAGACGAAGTACCCTTCCACCTCATGGCGCAGCATGGCCAGCAGCGTCTCATAGGTCGAGTGCGCACCGGAGAGCCGCGGCATGAGGTCAAAGCCCCAGTCATTCTCAGCGGTTGCGGCGTCACCCCAGTAGGACTTCATCAAGGACACCGCGTAGTTCTCGCCCTGCTGCCAAAAGCCCTTCTGGTCTTCCTTGCGGAAGGAATCGAGATAGTCGCTCCAGCCATCCTGGCTCACGTGCGGCATGGGCAGGTAGCCCGGCAGGGAGTTAAACAGCGTCGGGATATCCGTCGAGCCTTGGATCGAGGCGTGGCCGCGCAGCGCCATGATTCCGGAGCCCGGACGGCCCACGTTGCCCATGAGAAGCTGCAGGATCGCCGCGGTGCGGATGAACTGTGCGCCTAGGGTGTGCTGCGTAAAGCCCAAGGCATAGGCAAAGCAGGTGGTGCGCTCCGGCGTGGAGTTTTGCGCAATGGAGTCTGCCAAGTAGTAGAAGTCCTCCTGCGAAATACCGCAGGTTTCCTCCACCAATTCCGGCGTATAGCGCGAGTAGTGCCGCTTGAGAATCTGGAACACGGAATGAGGATGCTCCAGCGTCGGGTCCTTCTCCACGTTCCACGACGATCCCTCTGGCTTTCGCACATACTGCCACGAGTCGGTGACGTACTTACCCGTCTCCGAGTCGTAGCCGGAGAACAGACCCTCGAGGTCCTCGGTGTCCTGGTAGTCCGACGAAATGATCGACGCCGCATTGGTGTAGTTCACCACGTAATCACGGAAGTACAGGTCGTTGTCCAACACATACTTGATGATTGCGCCCAGCAGGACAACGTCGGTGCCTCCACGAATACCGATGTGACGGTTCGCGAACGCCGAAGTACGCGTATAGCGCGGGTCAACGTGAATGATGCGCGCACCGCGCTTCTTGGCCTCAACCACCCACTGGAAGCCCACCGGGTGACATTCCGCCATGTTGGAACCCTGAATGACGATGCAGTCCGCATTCGCCATATCCTGCAGCGGTTGGGTTGCGCCGCCGCGGCCAAACGATGTTCCTAGACTAGGAACAGTTGCGGAGTGTCATATGCGCGCCTGGTTTTCCACCTGAATCGCACCAGTGGCGGTAAAAAGCTTCTTAATGAGGTAATTCTCCTCATTGTCCAGCGTCGCACCACCCAGTCCGGCAATGCCCATGGTGCGGTTGAGACGACGCCCCTGCTTATCGACGTCTTGCCAGTGCTTCCTCCGCGCCTCCACGTAGCGATCCGCAATCATGTTCATCGCGGTTTCTTCATCAAGCTCCTGCCACTCAGTGGCATAGGGCGCACGGTACTTGATGGTGGTGATGCGTGAAGCCGAGTTAATCAGCTGTTCCGAGGCCGACCCCTTGGGGCACAGACGCCCACGGGAGATTGGCGAATCCGGATCACCCTCCACCTGGATGACCTTGTCGTCCTTGACGTAGACGCGCTGCGAGCAGCCCACAGCGCAATAAGGGCACACGGATTGCACTACGCGGTCAGCATCGACGGTACGCCCCCGCAGCTCTTCGCTCTGTGCCGACTGCGTAGACAGGTCGCGGCCAAAGGCATCTTTGCTTCGGATCTGGCGCACGACCGGCCAGTTCAGCGGACTAAAACGAGACATGCCTATTAATCTACTGGCTTCCGCCCCGCTTCGCTAGCAAACCGCCAAAACGGCCGAAAGGGCCTGGAGCATTTAAGCTCCAAGCCCTTTACGCTATCCCGAATTACTTGCGGGTGTCAGTGATACCGTCGGTATCGATCTGCTCCTTGCGCAGCTCCTCGGTGTGGGTCTCGGTGTCCTTGATGGTCTCCTTGGAGAGGTTGACCTTCTCGACCGGGACGGTCTTCTTGTCAACGTTCACGCGCTCCTCGTGCAGGGTGACGGAAGCCTCTTCGGTGTCGTTGTCACCGATGGTGCCGTTGAAGTTAGCAGCCTCGGCCTCAGAGATCGGGGTGCGCTCGACGCGAACCTCTTCACGCTCAACCGGAACCTCAACGGTCTCGGTGTCGGTCACGACGTACTTGCGCAGACGAGCCTCACCGGTAGCGACGCGCTCCTTGTTGACGTCCAGGCGCTCCTCGGAACGGATGATCTCACCGTTGTTGTCGGCAGCGTTGTTGCCGGTAGCAGCACCGGTACGAGCGGTGGTGTCGGTGTGGGTAGCGGTGGTGTCGGTGTGAGCAGCGCCAGCACCAGCAACGCCGGCACCTGCAACGCCAGCGCCTGCAGCACCGGTCTTCAGGTCAGCGTCACGACGCTGCTCAGCGTCGACGTTGCCGTCCTGGTAGGTGGTCACGTCCTGTGCGTTCTCCAGCTGGTAGTGCTTGAAGATGTCGGACTGTGCCTCCGGGGTCAGCGGCTTGTCGGAATCGAAGTCCGGAGCGTTCTCAATGCGGTCCTTGGAGAAAGCCAGCTTCAGGTCATCACCGTTGAAGTCGTGACCACGCAGCGGAACCAGGCTGGAGCTCATGCCGAACAGGCCGTGGTTGACCTCAACGAAGGTCGGCTGACCGGTCTGCTCATCAACGAAGACCTCCTTGACAGAGCCGAGCTTCTCGCCAGCCTTGTCGTATGCGGTTGCGTTGAAAAGATCCTTGATGTTCTTACCCATTGTTTCGCTAAACCTTTCTTTAATTGGTCTATCTTCGAGCGGCAAACCCTTCATAGCTTCAGCCACCCCCGAAGATCTTCATCCGGGGCGGGCGATTTGCTATTTCGTTTGCTCTGGTTCCCACGATACGGACAAATCAACATTTCGCCACCGGGCTACCCACACTTGCCACTATTTGCCCGCCTTAGTGCAGGTCATCACACTGATAACAATCTTATAACGGAAACGTTTTGCACCTTAGGGCGTTATCGCCCGTCGATGCCACCCATTTCGACACCACGCAGCCGCCGCCTGCACAACCCAAACCAAAGCGCATTCATAACACCTATCATCGCCACTCAAGGCGAACCGCCACCCCACTCACAGGCTCTTCTAATACAAGCTCGCTACCCCCGCCCCCTCCCAATCGAGAAAAAGGTCTAAACAACTTTCCGTTGTCGAATGTGAGCGGACAGGAATGACGTCGCCAAGCAGCGCCGCGTAACCAAAAAGTTCCTAGAGTTGTACAGGAATTTCCAGAGGACGTAACGTGTTGAGGTCTCTAGCGAACCGATCAGTTCAGCGCAAACGAACTATCCGGTTCATTTCTATACCACACTGTCTAGAAGGAATATCCCGTGTCCAACATTTCCTCTCGCGCACTGCCGAAATGGGCCACTGGCTTCGGCGCGCAAGTCATTGCCGGCCTCATCGTCGGCCTTATTCTCGGCTTCATCGCCTCCGGCATGGAGTCAACCTGGCTTTCTGACACACTCACAGGCGTCGGCGGCGCCTACGTTCAGCTCCTCAAGGTCATGGTTCCGCCGCTGATCTTTGCAGCGGTCGTTACCTCCGTGGCTAACCTGCGAAAAGTCACCAACGCGGCGTCACTCGCCATTTCCACCCTCGTATGGTTCGCCATCACCGCCTTCTTCTCGGTGCTGGCAGGCATCCTGGTTGCGGTGGTCATGAAACCCGGCGTGGGCACGACTGTCGACGCCTCCACGGCCGCCGACCCCTCCCACGTCGGCTCCTGGACCGCATTCCTCCAGGAACTCGTACCGTCCAACTTCATCGGCCTTAACGCTTCCTTCAGCGACGGCGAGGTATCCCTCGGCTTCGGCGCACTCCAGCTGCTGGTCATCTCCCTCGCTCTGGGCATTGCAGCCGTCAAGGCCGGCAAGGCTGCCGATCCGTTCCTGCGCTTCACCGAGTCCTTCCTCAAGGTCATCCAGGTCGTTTTGTGGTGGATCATCCGCCTCGCTCCAATCGGTACTGCAGCGCTCATCGGAAAGGCTGTATCTACCTACGGCTGGGATGCCCTGAGCTCCCTGGGCAAGTTTGTGCTCGCCATGTACGTCGGCCTCGCTCTGGTCATTGTCGTCATCTACCCGGCGGTGCTCGCGTTTAACCGCATTCCCGTCATGGGCTTCTACAAGCGCGTGTGGCCAGTCTTCTCCCTAGGCTTCGTAACCCGCTCCTCCATGGGCGTTATGCCGGTCACCGAGCGCTTTACCGAGCAGGCAATGGGCGTTCCGCGCGAATACGCTTCCTTCGCCATCCCCCTTGGCGCTGCCACCAAGATGGACGGCTGTGCATCGGTCTACCCTGCCATTTCCGCCATCTTCATCGCCCAGTTCTACGGCGTTGATCTCTCCTTCACCCAGTACCTGCTCATCATCTTCGTCTCCGTTATCGGCTCCGCCGCTACGGCAGGCACCACTGGCGCTACCGTCATGCTGACTCTAACGCTATCCACCCTGGGCCTTCCGCTGGCCGGCGTCGGTCTACTGCTGGCCATCGAGCCGATCATCGACATGGGCCGCACCGCCGTCAACGTCACCGGCCAGTCCCTCTGTGCCACCATCGTGGCCAAGCGTGCCGGCATCCAGGACCAAGCCGTGTGGGATGCTGCCGAAAACGGCGTCGCCGACATCATGCACGACGACGAGAAGGAGCACGTAGGCATCTCTGCCTAGCTTCTCCCCTTCGTCGTTCTCAACGACGACGAACTCAGTTGGCTCCTTCCTTAAGTCCTCCGTTGTGTGCGGGGGATTTTT
This sequence comes from Corynebacterium axilliensis, assembly GCF_046097495.1. Lineage (NCBI taxonomy): Bacteria > Bacillati > Actinomycetota > Actinomycetes > Mycobacteriales > Corynebacteriaceae > Corynebacterium > Corynebacterium axilliensis. The sequence goes on along the minus strand of NZ_CP175768.1, from coordinate 206,042 downwards.
TGTGTTTTCGTTGTGGCGGGCGACGTCGTCTTCTTCGACGTCGTTGTTTTCGACGGTGGTTTAGAAGGGGATGTCGTCTTTGGTGTCGGTGCCGGCTTCCCCGTCGGCTTCCTTTTCGGTGTTGGCTTGTTCTTCGGCTTGTTGTTCGGCGTGGTAGTCATCGAGTTGCTGTTTGAGGTACTGGGCTTGCTCGCGGGCGAATTTACGGTAGGCGGTGATGTGCTGGCCTACTGTTTGCACCCACCTTTTCATCCCGTCAGACAGCGGGCCTTCCGGGCTGGTGGTTGCCCAGGTGCTGTCGTCGAAAAGCCAGACAATATCCCCGGTATCCGGGTCCATGACATAGCCCAGCCGCCCATCGGTCTTCATGTTGTGATGATGCTGACACAAGCACGCCATATTCGACGGATGCGTCTTTCCACCCTCGGCATAGTTATGCCGATGATCCAACTGCGAATACATCGCCGGCCTGTCACACCCGCTCAACCGGCAGGTCTCATCACGGCCCTCAACAACGCTACGAATCATTCCCGATGGTTGGTAAGAATCAGACTCTTTCACCGGTGTAGTTAAGTCCCGCTTCTTCGTGTGTGGGATAGGCGCACTGCGCCACCCATAGCCGTTGATGTAGGTCGGGGCATTCTCTACATCACAGGCTTGGTAGGTGTGCAGCACAATGGTTGCTGGTGGTTCAATCGCCCCGGTCAGAAGCTTCTTTATCGCATCAGTAAGCGAAAGAACATGCTTGGTGGCGGTTTCCCGGATGAAGGCATCGATAGCAATGCCGGTTGCTTCATCCACGCCGAGTTCTAGCCAGGCTTTCGTGCCGTTGGACGAAAACGTGTAGGTGTCTTTCGGCCTAGTATCGCGAAAGGCAATGCTCGGGTCCAGGGTTTTGGCTAGGTCGCGGACCCGGCGGCGGATTTTGGCGGTGGTGGGAAAAACCTGATTCGGCTGGGTCGGGGTGAAGTAGGACACCAGGGTGGCATCGATCAGCGCGAGTGTTGCCGCATCCAGTCCGGCCAGGGCAGACAGGGGTTTATCGATGGCGATAAGCCCGTGGATATCGAGCAGGCAGTGGGTGTCCTGGAGGGCTTTGAGCCCGGGCAGGGTATCGAGGCGGAAAAGGGCGCGCAGCCCGGCGGTGATCAGTCCTTCGCCGAGGCCCCAGGTGTTGACTAGGGACAAGGCGGTGGTGTCGATGTCGGCATCCAACTGCGGTTGGGCGGCGCGCCAGCAGGCGAAGTCCGCGCGGCGGACGTCGTGACGGGCTTGGGCGAGTGGGTTGGTGGGGTTGGTGTGAGCGAAGAAGGCTGGTGGTGCAGGTGTAGTGGTGGTTGTCATTGTGCCCCCGAGGCAACTATAGAATAGGTGTTCTACCAACAACTATACCGGCACACCATCTAAATGACTATGGCCTGCAGTATTATTCTTTTCTGGTTGCTCATTTCGGGGGTGTTGAAGATTAGTTTAGGGTTTGTGTTCGAACCAGATCGAACAGGCACTTTACTACACCCCCTCCCTAACCACCACGGGGGTAAAACTGCGCGAAGGACGGCCAGCACCATGCCAACCGCCCCAAATTGCAGCCCGAATTATTCGTAGCGCACATCCCCACGAGCAACATCTTTCCGCCCATGCACAATAAAGTAGACCACCGCAGCTACGACCATAAGCGCTGCTAGGAGCCAATACATCATCGAGAAGCTGGTGGCAGAAATGATCTGGCCGAGGAGGATGGGGCCGAAGCCAATGCCGACGTCGAGAAGCAGGAAGAAGGTTGAGATACCTGCACCCATCTCATGCACTGGCACGAGGCGAACTGCAATGGCCTGCCCCGCCGGAAGGATGGAGCCGTAGCCGATGCCCACGAGCGCACCGGCCAGAACCACCTGCCAGTCCGCCGCAGCGGCGGCGAGAACACACAAGCCCGCGATGAAGAAAACCAGGGAGCTGTAGATAATAATGTTGTCACCGCGGCGGTCCTGGACCTTGCCCAGCACAAAGCGCAATACCAAGCTCACGAGAGCATAGGTCAGGAAGAAATAGCTCGCACCCTTCTCCAGTCCAGCGTCGGCGGAGTATCCATTCAGGTAGGTAATGATGCCGGTGTAGGCCACGCCCACGAAGAGGATAAACACGCCGAAGGGCGCGACACCCGGGTGCATGATGTTTCCCAAGGAGAAGGTCACGCTGCGAGTCTCGTGGGCCGGCGCCTTCACAATAAGCCCCAAGCACAGCGCCACCACAGTCAGAGTCAGAGCCACAACAAAGACGCTGTTGTAGCCTGCAGAATGAACAATTGCCAGGCCCGCCGCGGGACCAAAAGCGGTGGCCAGTGTGGTACCCAACGCAAAGTAGCCAGTACCCTCAGCACGGCGATGATCCGGAATGACCGACTGTGCCACCGCCATAACAGCTGTCGAGGCCACTGCATAGCCCAGACCGTGCAGAATGCGCACGCCGAACAATAGCGGCAGGGACTGCGCGGGGAAGTACAGCGCCATCGCAATGGTCACGACGATAAGGGAGACCACCAGCGAGCGCTTGCGCCCCATCGCGTCCACGATGTAGCCCGAAAAGAGGCGGGCAATCGTCGCGCCCACCACAAAGGCACTGGAGGCAAATCCGCCGGCAGTGTCTGAGGCCTGGAACTGCTCAACCGCGTACAGCGCCATGATGGTGACGAGCAGATAGAAAACCGAGAACTGTGCAAAGTTCACCAACCAGGCAAAAATAAAGGTCGGGGTAATGAGGGACTTCTTTTCGGCGGACGTTTCGGACACCTTCTTTGATAAACACTATGGAATTTGGACTTCAACACGCTATCAAAGATCAGAGACACTTTCGAATTGAGGAACGCTCCCCCTCCGGTTAGAACCACCTAGGAATTGAAGCAATATAGCAGGTTAAAAGTCACAAACGACGCCAGAAATCCTACAAACAACACCGTACGAGAAACCATAGAATCCTTTACAAAGTTGAGAAAACTCCTCCCCCGCGAGGTGCGCAACCAAGCGCCTCTAATGTAGACAGCATGAATGAACTCTCCCGGGACGAGCTGCTCGCTCGCCGGCTTATCGCCCAAGGTCTCGCGCCGTCGCAGGCGCGGCCTTCCATGGCGACGGCGGAAGACGTCGCCAAGCAGCTGCTTGCCCTACAAGGCCAAACCTACGACGCCGGTATCCGCGCACTCGCACTGCGTGCCGGTTGTACGGACGACGACGTCCTGCACGACATCGCGCGCTACCGGGTGGTGCGCTGCTGGCCGCAGCGCGGCACACTGCACTTCATGCCGGCTGCCGACGTCCGCTGGATGTCCCGCCTGCTGTATCCCCGAGTGGCCACCAGCCAGAAGTCCCGTCGGCCACAGCTGGGGCTAACGGAAGAAATGGTCGCTGCCAGCTCGGAGGCCCTCCACGCAGCGGCGACGAAGCCACTGACCCGCGCGGCGGTCTACGAGCTCTTCGCTGAATCGGGCGTGGACCCCACTGAAGGCCGGGGCTCGCACCTGCTGCGCGCTTTCGGCGGCGCCGGCGATCTAGTCCAGGGCCCCAAGGAGGGAAAACAAGAGACGTTCCTGCATGTCGATGCCCTACCCGTCGTCCAGCACAGCCCCGACGAGCCCCTGCGGGAGCTCGCCCAGCGGTACCTCACGGGCCACGGTCCCGTCTCAGTAGCAGACCTGCAGGCGTGGTCGAAGCTGAGCAAGTCCCAGGCCACCAAGGCCCTGGCGGCGGCCGATGGGATTAAGGCCCGCCACGCCGGCCACGACATCTGGATGGCGCGCTGGCAGGGCGACGTCACTGAGAAGGAAATCCGGGCTGCCCTCGCGCTGCGCATCGAACTGCCAGCGTTCGACGAGTACTTGCTGGGATATTCCCACAAGGATTGGATCGTCCCCGATGAAATTCGGGCACACGTTCTCACCCGAAACGGACTGAGCTGGCCGTGGGTGATGGAGGGCGGCCGCGGGGTGGCCAGCCTGCGCTAAATCACTAGGGCATCCGCAGGATGCGGCGGTGCACGGTGCCGGCGGGCTCGACATGGATAAACACCTCGGAGCCGGAGAAGAGCTCGTCGATGGCGTCCTCGATCCGGTCAGCGATGGTGTGGGAATGCACCACCGTCCACTCCCCCGGCACGTCCATGGTGAGATACACCAAGCGGTTGCGGCCGGAGGCTACGGTGCGGCGAGACGTAAACTCCACGTCGTGACGCTCTTCGAGCTCGTTGAGGAGGGCATCCAGCCGCGCGTGCTCTTCCTTCGGAAGGGATTCCGACAGCAGGGAGCTCAGGGATTCGGACAACAGCTTGTAGCCGGTCCACAGAATGTTAAGCCCCACCGCGAACGCAATGACGGGGTCCAGCCAGAGCCAGCCAGTCAGAGCTACGGCGGCGATGCCGATGAGGACGCCGACGGACGTCCAGACGTCGGTAAGCAAGTGCTTTCCATCCGCCTGCAGAGTGGCCGAGCGGGACTTCTTACCCGCACGCAGAAGGAGCAGACCAACCGCAAGGTTGAGCAAGGAGGCGAGCAGCGAGAGTAGGAGGCCAAGGCTCGGCTGCTCCAGCGGCTGCGGATCCAGAAGTCGACGAATGGCCGTATAGATAATCATCGCCGCAGCGACGAAGATCATTGCGCCTTCCACCAACGCGGAAACATATTCGGCCTTGCCGTGGCCGAACTGGTGATTCGCATCCGCAGGTTTGGCTGCGATCTTGATGGCCACGAACCCCACGACGGCAGCGACGAGGTTCACACCAGATTCCAGAGCGTCAGAGAGAAAGCCCACCGATCCCGTCACCGCAGCAGCGACAATCTTGAGCGCGATCGTAGCCACTGCAGTAGCGATGGAGAGCTTCATAAAGCGCTCGAGCAACAACTGCTCACTTGAAAGAGACATGTCCAGCCTTCGAGGAGAGATTTGTACAGCCCTTTAGAGTACCAAAGCCAGATGTGCACGCACTGTTCACTGAATGTTTACCGCGTGCGGTCGCGAAGTACATAAACCGTCGTTAGTTTGTACTTCATGTCCATAGACATAACTAGCCCAGTTCTTCTCTTCGATTTTGACGGGACCGTCAGCCTTGGCCACGGCCCCGTGCTGGCCTATGCGCACTTTATTGCAGAGAAAGCCGGGCACCCATCCATTGCTCATGACGCCGAAGCGCTGCTGAACTCCGATAACGTTGGCTCAGCACGCGACGGTTACCACCTCGTCCGTACTCTCGCCGCTGAACTCGACGTGCCGGAAGAGACCTGCCAGGAGGCATATATGGCTTCCCGGGAGAACCTCGCTGACACCGGCATCACCGCCCCTGAGGGGCTTGCCGAGTTCCTTGCTTCCTACCCCGGCCGCGCCATTCTGGCAACGAACTCTCCAGAGATTGGCCTGAGCGCTGCCCTTCACACACTGGGCCTCGACAGGTCCTTCGACGCCATCTACACCAGGGTAGGCAAACCCGAAGGCCTTACCCGCATTCTGGACACCGACCTGACCGGCACGGATCCGACTCACCTCATCTCCTTCGGCGATATTTGGGAATTCGACCTCGCACCCGTGGCCGCCGTGGGCGGACGTACCGTGCTCGTTGACTCCCCCTTCGCAACCTCGCCTGAGGCACACCCGACGTGGCGCGTCACCCGCGTCACCGACATCTTTCCCGAACTGACCTCCGCTTTTTAGAACACACGCACAGAAAGACATTCCTCATGCGCCGTTTCACCGCTCTTGCTACCACCGCCCTTGCCCTGTCCCTCTCCCTCACCGCCTGCTCTTCCGACTCCGACAACGGTTCCGATTCTGCCCAGGGCTCCGATGAAAAGCTCACCCTCGCGCTGATCCCAAACGAAAAGGTCAATGACCTGGTGACCACCGCGAAGCCGCTGACCGATTACCTCTCTGAGGAGCTCGGCGTGGAGGTTGAAGGTGTCGTCACCAAGGATTACCAGGCCGCTGTCGAGGCCATCGGCTCCGGCCAGGCTGACATCGCCATTGCCTCCGCTGCACAGCTAGCGTCCGCTGAAGACATGTACGGCGCCCACGCTGTGCTGCAGGATGAGCGCTTTGGTGCAGATTCCTACGCCGGCCAGTTCGTCACCAACAACCCGGACAAGTACTGCGAAGATGAGCCGGTTGCCTCCACCTACGCTGCCAACGGCGCTGAGTACCTCTACTGCAACGGCACCGCCACCGCAGACGACAACAAGGGACAGGGGCCGAAGGGCCTCGAGGCGCTAAAGAAGATCGATGGTGAGACCACTGTCGCGATGCTCGGCGCCACCTCCCCGGCCGGCTACCAGCTGCCCGTCATGGCGATGGAGTCCCAGGGTATCGACGTCGATGGCCTCAAGAAGGTCCCGGTAACCTCCAACGATGCGTCCATCATGGCTGTCTACAACGGCGACGCTGAGGTTGGCTTTAGCTTCTGGGACGCACGCTCCACCATCGACTCGTCCGAGGCTCCTGACTTGGCTGAGAAGCTCGTCGTCTTCGGCTACACCGAGATGTACCCCAACGGCGGCGTCGTCATTTCGGATGATGTCCCGGAGGAGCGCCGCAAGGAAATTACCGACCTCATGGACGGCTTCTCCGAGGTGGATCCAGACACCATGTCCGCCATCTTCGATATCACCGACTGGGTTCCGGCCAAGAAAGAGTCCATCGACATGGCGCGCAAGGTCAACGAGCGCTTCGCCCAGTAGGTTCGCGCTCCTCCACTGTCCATTTCCTACTCAGAAAGGTTCGCCATGACGGAGGAGAAGGCGTGGGGCATTCGCTTCGAGAATGTCTCGGTGCGCTACCCCAACGGAACGTTGGCGCTTGACGACGTCTCCGTGGACATCGCCCCCGGAGAATTCGTCGCTATCGTCGGTCTCTCTGGTTCCGGTAAATCCACGTTCATCCGCAGCATTAACGGGCTCGTTCAGCCAACGTCGGGAAAAATCTTCGTTGGTCCCCACGAGATATCCGCTGCGAAAGGCTCGCAGCTGCGTAAACTCCGTGGCCGCATCGGCATGATTTTCCAGGAGTTCAACCTGGCAGATCGCGCGAGTGTTTTCGCCAACGTGCTCGTTGGCCGCTTCTCCCACAACCCTGGCTGGCGCACGTTGCTGGGCGTCTCCACCTCGGAGGACAAAGCGATTATCGCCGAGGCATTGGAATCCGTGGGCATCCTCGATAAGGCATGGAACAAGGCCGGCGCCTTGTCTGGTGGACAAAAGCAGCGCGTGGCCATTGCCCGCGCCCTCTCCCAGAAGCCGGCCATTATGTTGGCCGATGAACCCGTGGCGTCCCTCGACCCGCCCACTGCGCACTCCGTCATGAAAGATCTACGCCGCATCAATACCGAGCGTGACCTCACCACGTTGGTGAACCTGCACCTTGTGGACTTAGCCCAAGACTATGCGACCCGCATCATCGGCATTCGCCACGGAAAGATCGTCTTCGATGGCCCCGCACACGGGTCCACCGTGGAGGATTTCGAGGCTATTTATGGCCGCCGGATCCGCGAAGAGGACCAGCTGGGGAGCCAAGGGAGCACAGTATGACAGCCGTGCTTCCTCCTCGTCAGCGCAACTGGCCCGGCATTCTCGGTGGGCTCGCCGCGTTCATCGCGCTGACCATCGCCACGTGCATCCCCGCCTGGGGTGGTATCGAGATTAACCTGGGGCAGATCGCGCGCAACTGGCGCAACGGCGCCGACCGTTTAGCGCTGATGCTCAGCCCAGATTGGTCGATCCTTCCGCGCACGTGGGAGCCTCTGCTCGAGACCCTAGCCATGGCCGTGGTGGGTGCCGCCATCTCCGCGGTGATTGCCCTTCCGCTGTCGTTGTGGGCCGCACGCCCAACGAATCCATCGACGCCGTGGCGCACACTCGTGCGCGGTATCGTCAACGTTGTCCGCGCGGTGCCCGATCTCGTGTACGCCACCATTCTCGTCGCCATGCTCGGAGTGGGTGCCCTCCCGGGCGTCATTACGCTGGTGCTTTTCGACGTCGGCATCGTGGTCAAACTCGTCTCCGAAGCCATCGACTCCGCCGATGACTCTTACATGGAGGCCGGCCGTGCCGCCGGCGGCACGCAAACCCAGATCAATCGCGTGACTGCTCTCCCCCAAACCTGGCCCGCCTTTGCCAGCCAGGTCATCTACTCCCTCGAGCTCAACGTCCGCATCTCCGCGGTCCTGGGCCTCGTGGGCGCGGGCGGTATCGGCTTACTGATCGACGAAGTCCGCGGTTTCTACCGCTACGATGCTCTCTCCGCCATCGTGCTGGAGTTGCTCATCGTGGTCATCGCCTTAGAAATCGTGTCCGTCAACCTGCGAAAGAAGCTGCGATGAGCACTACAACGATGACCACCGCCGTCCCCACCAGCACTCTGTCGCGGCGTTCTCGTGGCTGGGCATCCTACGCCTCCTGGGCCGGAATTCTTGTCATCTTGGCCTTGTCCTTTGGGTACATCGACGTCAACCTCTCGGCGTTAAAAGATCTGCCCACCAACATTTGGCACTACCTCGTGCTCATGTTCTCCAACCCGGACTGGTCAAAACTAGGCGAGGCCCTCCTCCAAACCTGGCGCTCCGTGGCTATGGCCTGGATCGGCGCCATCCTCGGCGTGGTGCTCTCAACTATCTTGGGTGTGCTGGCCGCCAATACCGTCTCCCCCGGCTGGGTATGCCTTCCATTACGTGCGCTTTTCGCCATCATCCGCGCGGTGCCGGAGATCATCATCGCGATCATCATCCTGACCGTCACCGGCCTCACGCCCTTCACGGGCGCGTTGGCCCTTGCCATTGGCGGTATTGGAACGCATGCCAAATGGACCTATGAAGCAATTGAGACCGCGCCGACCGGCCCAGCCGAGGCCGTCAAGGCGTCTGGCGGAACCCTCGCGGAAATGGTGCGCTGGGGAACCTGGCCCATCGTCCAACCTGAGTTGGCTTCCCTGGCGCTGTACCGCTTCGAGATCAACGTCCGCACGTCGGCCGTGCTGGGCCTCATCGGTGTGGGCGGCATCGGTGACATGCTCACGGGCTACACGCAGTACCGTCAGTGGGACGTCGTGGGCGTTCTCCTCATCGTCGTCATCGTCATCACCATGTCGATCGACGCGATCTCCGGAGCCATCCGCCGCCGGATCGTCGCCGCCAAGTTTGCCTAACACCTATGACAGATTTCGCCCCACCCTCTGCACACATCACTACACGCATGCCGAGCTTGCAGCCCATCGAGCAGCGCGTGGCTCAGTCCATCTTGGAGGACATGGACTTTGTCCTCCACGCCACCGCGGATCAGCTCGCGGCTAAAGTCGGTACCTCCCGCACCTCAGTCATCCGTACGGCGCAGGCGCTGGGCTACGACGGCTACCAGCAGTTGCGCGTAGCTCTCACGCAGGAGATTGCGCAACGCCCACGGCAGCTTCCCGGTGTCGATTCGACCTACGTCGGCCGCATGTCCGCCGAGATTGCCAGCTTCAGCAATTATCTGCACGGACTCACCACGCTGCTCAATGAGAAAGAACTGACGACAACGGTTGAATCACTTGTGGGAGCGAAGCGCGTCCTCATCGTGGGCAACGGACTATCGGCTCCACTTGCCCAAACCATGGCGCTGCGCCTTACCAGTATCGGACGCCCTGCAGAGTTCGTGGGAGAGGCCACGGGCCAGCACATCGCAGCAACGCAACTGGATTCCGAGTGCGTATGCCTCGTGGTCTCTGGATCCGGCTCGACCACGCTCACGCTCAAAGCTGCGACCGCGGCCCACGCGTCGGGCGCGGCCATCATCGCATTGACGTCGTTTACATCTTCGCCCTTGGCGGATCTTGCCACCTACACGCTGGTCATTCCCTCCCCCGATGGAACGTTCCGCGCTGAACTCGCGGATGCCTCTCGCGTGGCCTTCCTGCTGGTTTTGGAGGCACTCGTCACGCTGGTGGATTCCCACCTCGATGATTCCGCGGCGCGGCGCACGGTGCTCACTGTGCTGCAATCGGCGATGGAGAATTAATTACCCAAGTACGCGTAGGCCGCGGCGATGAGCGCCTGGGTCGCGGTGTTCAGCGTCGGCTGCAGCTCCGGCGCAAATCGCGGGTTGTGGTTGGGAATTGATGCGCCATCAGTTCGCCCGCCGAAGCCCCAGAAACAATAGGGGGCTCCGAAGGCATCGGGGATGCGAGAGAAATCCTCGGACGCCGTCCACGGCTCCATGTCGAGGACACTATCGCCACCGAGGACGTCGATAAGCTGCGCGCGCACTTTTTCGGTCGCGTCTTTATCGTTGACGGTGAGGGGGTAATTATCACTCTGTACAAACTCCGGCTCGCGCGGGGACATCGCTGCTTGGCACTCGGTCTCGATAATGCGGTGGATAGCCTCCACGATCTGTGCTCGGATGTTCTCGTCATAAGCACGAATGTTGATGCGCAGAGTGGCCGAATCCGGGATAATGTTGGCCTTGGTTCCTGCCTGCACGGCGCCGACGGTGAGCACCGCAAATTCGTGGGGATCGACCTCGCGGGAAACAACGGTCTGCAACCGCAGCACAATGGAGCTGGCCAGCACCACCGGGTCGACGCTCAAGTGCGGCATCGAGCCATGCGAGCCGTGCCCAAAGACCGTGACGGTCAGAGACGTCGCCGTGGACAGCACCGGGCCGGGAGCGATGAGGACGGTGCCGGCTGGGGCGTTTTCGTCGATGAAGATGTGCTGGCCTAGAGCCACGTCGGGAGTGGGAATTGTGTCAGTAAGACCTGCCTCCACCATGGACTGCGCGCCCTCAGCGGTTTCCTCGCCCGGCTGAAACAGGGCGATAAAGGTACCGGACCACGCATCGGTAGCCTTCGCCAGCGCCTCGGTCGCGCCCAGCAATCCGGTGACGTGGGCGTCGTGCCCGCAGGCATGCATGGCCTCACCCGTGGCGGCGTACTCCAACCCCGTGTCCTCCACGATGGGAAGAGCGTCAAAGTCGGCGCGCTCGAGAACCGTCGCGCCCGCGCCATTGCGCAGGATGCCAACTATTCCCCCGCCGAGCTCCAGCACCTCTACGCCGGGAAACTCGCGGAGTTTCTCCGCGATGACACCGCGGGTGCGCTCCTCTGCCATGCTGAGCTCGGGGTGCTGATGCAGGTCCTTGTACAGGACTTCTTGCCACTCAGTGGCGTCGGAGGCGTGGGCGAGAATATCGGCAATACTCATGCCCACAGGCTACACGGGACGGCGGAGGCTAGCCGCCGATCTTGAAGTCGCAGACGTCGCCGTCCTGCATGATGTATTCCTTGCCCTCCTGGCGGACCTTGCCGGCATTGCGGGCCTCAGCCATGGAACCGGCGGCATCGAGGTCATCGAAGGAGACGATTTCCGCCTTGATGAACTTCTTCTCGAAGTCGGTGTGGATGACACCGGCTGCCTGCGGCGCGGCGGAGCCCTGCTTGATGGTCCACGCACGGGCCTCCTTCGGGCCCGCGGTCAGGTAGGTCTGCAGGCCCAGGGTGGCGAAACCGGCCTTCGCCAACGTCGCCAAGCCCGGCTCTTCCTGCCCCACGGACTCCAGCAGCTCCAGCGCCTCGGCCTCGTCAAGCTCCAGGAGCTCGGTTTCGGTCTGCGCGTCGAGGAACACGCACTCGGCCGGGGCGACGAGCTGGCGCAGCTCGTCCTTCTTAGCGTCGTCGGTAAGCACTGCCTCATCGGAGTTGAACACGTAGAGGAAGGGCTTGGCGGTCATCAGGTGCAGCTCGCGAAGCAGCGACAGGTCGATCTCATTGCTCTTGGACGCGGCGAAGAGGGTGCGGTCATCCTCCAGGATGGCCTGCGCCTTCTTGGTCTCCTCCACGGTCTCGCCCAAGTCCTTGTTCTTCTTGGCTTCCTTCTCCAGGCGCGGCAGGGCCTTCTCAATGGTCTGGAGATCAGCCAGGATGAGCTCGGTGTTAATCACGGAGATGTCATGCGCTGGGTTAACCTCGCCGTCGACGTGGATGACGTTGTCATCGGCAAAAGCGCGCACGACCTGACAGATGGCGTCTGCCTCGCGGATGTTTGCCAGGAAGGCGTTACCCATTCCCTCGCCCTTGGATGCGCCTTCGACGATGCCGGCGATGTCCACGAAGGACACCGTGGCCGGGAGGATGCGCTCGGAGCTGAACATCTCCGCGAGGCGGTCCAGGCGGGAATCGGGCAGCTCCACGAGTCCGACGTTCGGCTCGATGGTGGCGAACGGGTAGTTCGCAGCCAAAATATCGGAACGGGTCAGGGCATTAAACAAAGTGGACTTGCCCACGTTGGGCAGGCCGACGATTCCTAGTGTAAGACTCACGGGGCCAATCCTAACGCACCCCGGATTTTATAAGGCAAGATGGTGGGGTGAGTTCCGAACAGCAATCCCCCCAGGCGTCCTCGCCAGAACTCGACGGGCGCTTCGACAGTACCGTTGACGCCGCCGCGCTTGACGACGTCTCCCCGCACCCGCCCGGCAACCAAGTCGACCGCTCCGTGGTGGTCGGCGAGGTCATCAAGTCCGCCTCACTCTGGGCGCTGCGGCTCTTTATCATTGGCCTCTTCCTTTATGCCTCCTTCCGTATGCTGGGCAACTTCTGGCGCGGCATCCTGCCCGTGCTCATTGCACTCATCATCTGCACGGTGCTGGCCCCCGTCGCCGGCTGGATGCGCACGAAGGGGCTACCCGCTGCTCTGGCGGCGGTGGTAACCATCCTGGTGTCCTTTAGTGCCGTAGGGTCGCTGTTTTTGTTCATCGCGCCCGACTTCGCCCGACAGTCCCAGACGCTCTACCTGCAAACCGTCGAAGGTATCCAGCGGCTGCAGCTGTGGGCCCAGGGTCCACCGCTCAACCTTGACCCGGACGACATGGGGCACTACATCGACGAGATCGCCCTGTGGCTGCAGCGCCAGGCCGGCTCCATCGCAGGCTCGGTCTTTACCGGCATCGGCACGGCGACCTCCATCATCGTCACGCTGCTCATCATCATGGTGCTGACCTTCTTCTTCTTGAAAGACGGCCACAACTTCCTCCCGTGGCTGCGCGCGGCCACGGGCCGGCGCACCGGCTGGCACCTCACCGAGCTGCTCACCCGCGCGTGGACGACCCTGGGAGGCTTCGTGCGCGCCCAGGCCATGGTCTCCTTCGTGGATGCCATCTTCATTGGCTTCGGTCTCGCCCTCATCGGCGTTCCCCTCGCCATGGCGCTGGCGATCATCACCTTTATTGCCGGCTTCATCCCCTTCGTCGGCGCCATCGTGGCCGGCGCGCTGTCCGTGACCATCGCACTGGTCTCGCTGGGAGTCACCAAGGCCCTGCTCGTCTTGGGTCTGGTGATCCTGGTGCAACAGCTCGAGGGCAACGTCCTCTCGCCGTGGCTGCAGTCCAAGGCGATGAACCTGCACCCGGTGGTCGTCCTCATCTCGGTGACGGTGGGCTCCGCCCTCTTCGGGCTCATCGGCGGCTTCCTGGCGGTGCCGACCGCCGCCACCATCGCCGTGGGCTACCGCTATTTCCAGGACATGATGATGCTGCAATCCGGCGAGAAGACTGCCGAGGACCTGAAGTTCTCCACGGTGGCTGGCTTCCTCATTGGACGCTATACCCAGGAACAGGGCGATCGTAAGCGCGAACAGTGGCTCGCCATCCCTGACCATGCCGCCCCCGGCGGCGCCGCCGAGGACGTAGCCACCGACGGCTCGAGCGAGCTGGACCGGCGAGTCGACGTCGACGCCGACCTCAGCGATAGCGAGTCCAGTGCCCGCGCGGGAATTCGCCGAGCCATCGGAACTCTCGAACAGATGTTGCAACCTAAGGACAACGGCAGCAAGTAGGTGTCCAAGGCGCATGCCAGGATGTGAGGCATGACGTCTTTCCTTCCCGTGTTCTTGATGTTTGTGGGCCTGATCTTGGGTCTGGTGCTGGGCTGGCTCGCCCGCGCCCACACCAACCAGCCTTCAGAGGAGCATCGCGCCCTCCAGGAGTCCCAGCGCCGACAGGCGGAACTCGCCCCGCTGGAAAAAGCCATGGACCGCCTCGGGCTGCAGCTCCAGGAGCTGGAGGCGGACAGAACCTCCTCCCTGGCAGCGCTGAGCAGTCAGGTGCAGGCAGTCACGCGTACTTCCTCGCAGCTCTCCGACCGCACAGACAAGCTGGTCGGCGCGCTCCGCTCCCCCAATGTTCGCGGCCGCTGGGGCGAGGTGCAGTTGGAGCGCGTCGTCGAGCTCGGCGGGATGCGCAAGCACGTCGACTTCGATTCGCAGGTCACCGCGTACCTCAACGGCACTGCCGTGCGCCCCGACCTGGTGATCCACCTGGCGGGCGGACGCAGCGTCATCGTGGACGCCAAGGTTCCGCTCAGCTCCTATCTGGACGCCATGGAGAGCGAGGACCCGGAGGATCGCGCGGGCTTCCTCCGCCACCACGCACACCTCATGCGCAGCCATGTTCAGGCCTTATCCGGCAAGGAATACATCGATGCCTTCGCCCCAACCCCGCAGTTCGTCGTCCTCTTTGTGCCGGCGGATACCTTTGTCGATGCCGCCTTGGGCGTGGACCCCGAACTGCTGGAGTTCGCCTTTGAGCGCAACGTCGTCATCGCCACCCCCAGCACCCTCTTTGCCCTGCTGCGCACAGTAGCGGTGAGCTGGCAGCACGAGGACGTGTCCGAGAAGGCCCGAGAGGTGCAGCGCTTGGGGCGTGAGCTCTACACGCGGCTGGGCACGCTCAATCAGCATTATGACAAGGTGGGGCGCAGCCTGGCCAAGGCCGTGGAGGCCTATAACGCGAGCCTGGCCAGCCTAGATTCGCGCGTCGGCGTGACTGCCCGGAGGCTGAAGGAGATGGACGTACCGGGGCGCGTGGACCGTCTCCCCATAGAGCCGCAGAGTGTGGATTCTTGGCCGCGGCGCGCGAGCAATGAATAACGTTTTGGTCACCGTAACCGGTAGACTCGTTCGGCGTGTCACTTGCCAAATTTCGAAGCCGCCCGCCCCGCCGCGGAATGCCGCTCGTCAGAGCGCTCCTCGTGGCGCTCGTCGTCGCGCTCGTGGCCATGGCGGTTTCGGGCGTCATGGGCAGCGTGGGGATAGCCTTCGCGCTGATTTTTGGCATCGGTAGCCTCGCCGCCACCTGGCTGGTGGAGACCCGCGGCCTGTACATGCTGGTCATCAGCTTGCCGCTTTTTTACGCGGTAGCCACCGCGGGCGCAGGCTTTATCAACTCTGCCTCCTCCCTTCCGGAGGGCGCGTCGCCGTTTTCTAAGACGGCACTGTTGACGTCGTTCTTCCCCGTGGTCCAGCACTTCCCCGTGCTCATTGTCACCGTGCTGGCTTGCGCACTGTTGGCCGTCATCCGCCTCTGGGGCAGCTCCGCCCAATCTAAAAACCGTCAGGCCGAGGCCCAGAAGAAGCGCCGCAACGACGCCGCCGCGGACGAGCGTAACCGCTCGGAGCGGCTCTCTGTGGCCGACCTAGTGGCCCGCGAAGGTGAGCGCAGCGGGCGCGTACGCGAGCGCGACCGCGAGGAACGACGCCGCGAACAGGCCGCCGAGTGGGACAAATACGAGAACGTGGAGTTCCCGGAGCCCCGCGAGAAGCGGCCGCCGCGGCTGGAGGAAAACCTCTACGACGAGGATTAAACCTCTTAGCGCGCGGTGCGTGCCGGGCGCAGGTCGCGCGGCAGCGAGAAGGTGATGGTCTCCGTAGAGGTGGTGACCTGCTCTACGTCGGAGTAGCCACGCTCATCCAAAAATTCGAGAACCTCGCGCACCAGCAATTCCGGAACCGAGGCGCCGCAGGTCACGCCCACGGTGTTCACTCCGTGCAACCATGCCTCATCGATCTCGGAGGCGAAGTCCACCAGATGGGAGGCCTTCGATCCAGCTTCCAGGGCAACCTCCACGAGGCGCTTGGAGTTGGAGGAATTCTGCGAGCCCACGACAATCATGAGATCGCAGGCTGGGGCGATATTCTTCACCGACTCCTGACGGTTCTGGGTGGCGTAGCAAATATCGTCTGACGGCGGGTTCTCCAGGTGTGGGAAACGCTCGCGCAGCTTGTTGACGATCTCAATCGTCTCATCCACCGACAGCGTGGTCTGGGACAGCCAGATGAGCTTTTCCTCCTGGAGAAACTCCGGCAGCTTGTCCACGCCTTCGACGCCGTCCACCAAGTGCGTGACCTCCGGGGCCTCTCCGGCGGTGCCCTCTACCTCCTCGTGGCCTTCGTGGCCGACGAGGAGGATGTGGTAGCCGTCGCGGTGGAAGCGGCGGGCCTCGTTGTGGACCTTGGTCACCAGCGGGCAGGTGGCGTCGAGCGTCAGCTGCTTGCGCTCCTGCGCTTCCGCGCGCACCGTGGGCGCAATGCCGTGGGCGGAGAAGACCAGGTGCGCACCTTCCGGAGCCTCGGAGGCTTCTTCAACGAAGACGACGCCGCGCTTTGCCAGGGATTCCACGACGTAGCGGTTGTGGACAATTTGCTTGCGCACGTAGATGGGTGCGCCGTACTTTTCCAGGGCCTTTTCAACGGTTTCCACCGCGCGGTCCACACCGGCACAGTAACCGCGGGGAGCCGCCAGGAGCACCTTCTTGGCAGTTTCAGTCATGGCTCCTAGAGTAACGAAAATTGTCCGCATACTGTAGTTACGTGCCCGCCACTACGCGTGTCCGAGCCACCTCATAGACTGGTCTCATCGGCTAACTCACCAGCCAACTGACAACTCGGTGGAAAGAGCCGGGCAGAATACCGTAGAGAGAAAGGACCGCGCGTGAACCAACCAGCCAATTCTGCGGAAACGCCGTGGCCCGTTGGCAAGGTCAACGAACAGGTCAAGGGCTGGATCGAACGCCTCGGCTTCTTGTGGGTAGAAGGGCAAATCACCCAGCTCAACATGAAGCCGACGTGGAAGCTGTCCTACATCACTTTGCGCGACGTGGAGCAGGAGAAATCGGTCCAGCTCACCTGTGCCACCTCACTTATCCGCAACGCGCCGTCCCCGTTGAAGGACGGCGACCGCGTGGTGGTCTACGGAAAGCCGGCGTTTTATGCCGGCCGCGGCAGCTTCTCCCTCTGGGTCACAGAGATCCGCCACGTCGGCATCGGTGACCTGCTGGCCCGCGTGGAGATGCTGCGCCAGCGCCTGCGGCAGGAGGGCTTGTGCAATCCGTCCCGCAAGCTCCCGCTTCCCTACCTGCCTAAAAAGATTGGTCTCATCACCGGGCGCGGTTCGCACGCTGAGCGGGATGTGCTCTCCGTGGCCGAGGACCGCTGGCCGGCCGTACAGTTTGAGGTCATCAATACCGCGGTACAGGGCGCTACGGCGGTCACGCAGGTAGTGGACGCACTACAGAAGCTCGATGCCGACCCGGAGGTCGATGTCATCATCATCGCCCGCGGCGGCGGTTCGGTGGAGGATCTGCTCCCCTTCTCCGAGGAGGCACTCCAGCGTGCGGTCGCGGCGGCGCGCACGCCGGTGGTGTCCGCTATCGGCCACGAGCCGGACCACCCGGTGCTGGACGACGTCGCAGATCTCCGCGCCGCCACCCCCACCGACGCCGCCAAGCGCGTCGTCCCGTCTGCTGCCGAAGAATACGCACTGATTGATGAGGCCCGCTCCCGGATGGCCGCCGCCCTGCGCGGCTGGGTCGAGCGCGAGCGCCGCGGGCTAGACAACATTCGTTCCCGCCCGGTGCTGGCGGATCCGATGGTGCCCATCACCGCGCGCCGTGAAGAGTTGGAGCGCAACGTGGTGGCCATTCGCCGGGTCATCAACCACCAGATCGATGGCGAGACGAACCAGATCGCATCGCTGCGCGCGCGAGTGTCCGCCCTGGGCCCCTCGGCCACGCTCGAGCGCGGGTACGCCATCGTGCAGGTGGTACCGCGCGATGGGAGCGGGCCAGAGGTGGTCACAAGCTTTGAGCAATCCCCACCGGGCTCGCAGTTGCGCATCCGCGTGGGCGATGGCTCCATCACCGCCGCAGCGATGGCCTCCCAGGCGGCCGACTAGCCCCAGAACACTGACTCTAACCACAACCCCCGTAGAAAAACCCTAAAAGAAGAGGAACACTATGACTAACACCATCGGAGCCGGACAGCCCGGCCAGGACGCCTTCCCGCCCATTGCGGAGCTGAGCTACGAGCAGGCGCGCGACGAGCTCATTGAAACCGTGAAGATCCTCGAACTAGGCCAGATGGGCTTGGACGAGTCGCTGAAGTACTGGGAGCGCGGCGAGGCCTTGGCCAAGGCCTGCGAGGAGCACCTCGACGGTGCCGCCAAGCGCGTGGAAGAGGCACTGAACAAGAGCGAGCAGAGCGAGGAGGCCTAAGTGAAGATTTACGGCTACCCGAAGGAACGCGTGGACTTCGTCTCCAAGTCTGGCGGCGCCGGATCCTTGGTCTTCGGGGATTCCCGCCAGTTGGCAGAAGAATTCTTCGGCACCCCGCACGCAGTAGAGGGCACCGACATCAGCTACTTCTCTGGTTCTCTCGTGCTTAGCTTTAGCGACGACGCACTGTCCGGCGTCACGATCTATCCGGCCAGGTCCCGGCACGAAAAGGTCGACGTCTACGTCGGCAAGACGCGGTTGAGCGAGGTAGATCCGCAGGACCTCGCCGCGGGAGTCGATGCCGTAGTCCGCGACGGCGCGGTGGAACAGGTCTCCTTTACTGGCTAACCACGCTGCCGTCTTCGGCGATGCGCAGCGGTGCGGCGTCAACGAACGCGGCCAGCGCCGTCTCGTAGTCGGCGTCAGCGGCTGAGCCCGTCAGCATCAGGCGGGCATCCCCCAGGTCGGTGATCCACAGCGGGCGCACGCCCTTGTCGTCACTGGTGAGCACCAGGACGTCGTGGCCGGCAACGTGGCGCTGCTCGGAGTTAGCACGATAGGTGGAATCGTAGGCCGCTGGGACGTCGTCAAGCGCTACCTGCGTCTGCACGGACTCGACGTAGCCCTCGTCCGGGGTGAGCCAGCTTACGACTGCGCCGGACTCCGCGCCCATCTGCATACGGCGCGCGGCGGTGGGCTGCCAGCCTTCCGGCAACTGCGGCTCCCGAATCACCGCGCCCTGTGTGCGCGCCTCCATCTCCAGGAAGGTCGAGGCGTCGACGTCCTGCACCGGCCCCGTCTTTTCCGGGTTGACGGTACATAGACCGGTCGCCCCCACGACGAGGAACATCATGATGAGGATGCCGCCTACCGTCAGGATGATGTCGCGCGCGCCCTCAAAAATCTTGGGTTTCTCTTCAGCTGCCACCCGCCCAGTATTTCACGCCGCCTATTCCCCGCGCGACACCGCCAGCCACCAGCGTTTTCTGCCCACACCACCCCCATCCCACATCTGGGGGAGCCATTCGGGCTTGAATCCACCACAAAAGTGGAACAATAGTGTGTGTATTCCGGGTTCACTACACCCCGGGTAGAGCCCCTCCTTACAAGAAAGGCATCGAGCACACATGTCCGATAACACGTCATCCATCCCAGACCGCAACCTCGCTATGGAGCTGGTGCGCGTCACGGAGGCCGCGGCCCTGGCCTCCGGTCGCTGGGTAGGCCGTGGAATGAAAAACGAGGGCGACGGCGCGGCGGTGGACGCCATGCGCAAGCTGATCAACTCCGTTGCGATGAACGGCGTGGTCGTCATTGGCGAAGGCGAAAAGGATGAGGCGCCGATGCTCTTCAACGGCGAGCAGGTTGGCACCGGCGAAGGCGCCGAGATGGATATCGCGGTCGACCCCGTGGACGGCACCCGCCTCATGGCGGAAGGCCGCCCGAACGCCATTTCCGTCATCGCCGCCGCCGAGCGCGGCACCATGTACGATCCCTCTGCAGTCTTCTACATGCAGAAGATTGCCGTCGGCCCCGACGCCGTGGGTTCCATCAACATCAACGAGTCGGTGGAATGGAACGTGCAGTCCGTGGCCAAGGCCAAGGGCATCAGGCCGGCTGATCTCACCGTCGTCGTATTGGACCGCCCGCGCCACGAGCAGCTCATCTCTGAGATCCGCCAGGCAGGCGCGAAAGTGCGCCTCATCATGGACGGCGACGTCGCCGGTGCCATCGCCACCTGCCAGGACAGCAACTCTATTGACCTCATGATGGGCATTGGCGGCACCCCAGAGGGCATTATCACCGCCTGCGCCATGAAGTGCATGGGCGGGGAAATCCAGGGCAAGCTGTGGCCGAAGGACGACGCTGAGGCAGAAAAGGCCCGTCAGGCCGGCCACGATTTGGATCGCGTGCTCACCACCGATGACCTGGTTTCCTCCGAGAACTGCTACTTCGCCGCCACCGGCGTGACCAACGGTGACATGCTGCGCGGTGTCTCCTACCGCAAGAACAGCGCGACCACCCGCTCCTTGGTCATGCGCTCCAAGTCCGGCACCATCCGCTACGTCGATTCCGTCCACCAGCTGCCCAAGCTGCAGGAATACTCCGTGGTGGACTACACCAACCCGCACGAGAAGTAGCAGTGCTACCGTGGCATGCAGCGCCGTGTCACGGCACACAAATCAAACAGTGATTCATTAGGCATCACAATTCATCACTATTCATCACAGAAAAGGTGACTTCATGACTGAATACCGCATTGAGCACGACACCATGGGTGAGGTCAAGGTCCCGGCAGACGCCCTGTGGCGCGCCCAGACCCAGCGTGCGGTGGAGAACTTCCCCATTTCCGGCCGCGGCCTCGAGTCCGCGCAGATCCGCGCGCTCGGCCTGCTCAAGGCAGCCTGCGCTCAGGTAAACAAGGACTCCGGCAAGCTGGACGCCGACAAGGCCGATGCCATCATCGCCGCCGCTACCGAGATTGCTGAGGGCAAGCACGATGATGCTTTCCCGATTGACGTCTTCCAGACCGGCTCCGGCACCTCCTCCAACATGAACACCAACGAGGTCATCGCCTCCATTGCCCACAACAATGGTGTGGAGATTCACCCGAATGACCACGTGAATATGGGCCAGTCCTCCAACGACACCTTCCCCACCGCCACGCACGTCGCGGCGACCGAGGCCGCAGTCAACGACCTCATCCCGGGCCTCAAGGTGCTCCACGAGTCCCTGACGAAGAAGGCCAAGGAATTCGCGGACATCGTTAAGTCCGGCCGTACGCACCTCATGGACGCCACCCCGGTAACCCTGGGGCAGGAGTTCGGCGGCTACGCCCGCCAGATCGAGCTGGGAATCGAACGCGTCGAGGCGACCCTTCCGCGTCTAGGCGAGCTGGCCATCGGCGGCACCGCCACCGGTACCGGCCTGAACACCTCCGCTGACTTCGGCGGCAAGGTGACCGAGGAGCTGAAGAAGCTCACTGGTGTCGAGCAGCTCACCGAGGCGAAGAACCACTTCGAGGCACAGGCGGCCCGCGACGCACTCGTGGAGTTCTCCGGCGCCATGCGCACCGTGGCGGTTTCCCTCAATAAAATTGCCAATGACATTCGTCTCATGGGCTCCGGCCCGCTGACGGGGCTGTCCGAGATTCACCTCAAGGACCTGCAGCCGGGTTCCTCCATCATGCCGGGCAAGGTCAACCCGGTGCTGTGTGAGGCCGCCACCATGGTGGTCAGCCAGGTTATCGGTAACGACGCTGCCGTGGCCTTCGGCGGCTCCAACGGCCAGTTCGAGCTCAACGTCTACATCCCGATGATGGCCCGCAACGTGCTCGAGTCCTCCCGCCTGCTGGCAAACGTCTCCCGCGTCTTCGCCGAGAAGTGCGTCGATGGTATCGAGGCCAACGAGGAGCGCATGAAGAAGTTCGCGGAGTCCTCCACCTCTATCGTGACCCCGCTGAACTCCAAGATCGGCTATGAGAACGCAGCGAAGGCCGCCAAGCACGCACTGCACGAGAAGATCACGGTGCGCGAGGCAGTCATCGACTTGGGCTTCGTCGACGGCGAGAACCTCACCGAGGAGGAGCTGGATGAGCGCCTCAACGTTCTCACCATGACCAACCGCGACCGCGACGAGTTCTAAACCCCGCCTCCTCCGCGCACGATACCGCTCTCCTATCGGAGGGCGGTTTCGTCGTTTTGAGCAGCCCCACCCCTCCACTGTGATCTCCTACATATATTCAATGACGCGTCTCTAAAATCACCGAACTTGCACTTGGTGCAAACTTGCACCGGGTGTAGTCTTGCACTCTGTGCAAGAAGAAATGTCATTACGCGAGCAGAAGCGCCTCAAGACGCGCTTGCGAATCGAAGACGCCGCCACCCGACTGGTGGACGAGCGTGGATTCGCCGACGTGACAGTAGAGGAGATTTGCGACGCAGCGGGTATTTCTCGGCGCACCTTTTTCAACTATTTCGATTCCAAGGATTCCGCCGTGCTCGGCGCCCCGAGCCACGAATTCACGGAGGATCAAAGAAGTACTTTCCTCGCCACCCCGACGGACAGCGTCTTCGGGTTGGCCGTAAACCTCGTGAAGGGCCACCTCGTTGGCCAACACGTCGATGACGTGATTACACAGCGCCGGCGCCGGATTTCCTCCGACGCTGACGCCGCGGCGGCGTCGTTAAGCCGAAAGCGTGCCAAGTCCAACGAGATCTTGAGCCTCATCACTGAGCGCCTTCATCAGGATCCCAGCTTGCGACAGTTGCCCGCGGTCTCGGCGGAGACGGAGGCCATACTCATCGCCTCCACCATCCGGGAAGCCTTCTGGATAGCTACAGCGTCGCCGGATTTCAGCTGCGACATTCCCTTTGAGCAACGCTTCGAATCTGCGCTCACACTCATTAACGATTTTTCGAAAGGACTGACATGGTAGATACCGCGGCTAAGCCGGTCTCACAGGCCGACGACGGCAAGCCCGATAACAACCTTGCCCTCGTTTTCTCCGCCCTTGTGCTCACCATGCTGATGAGCTCCCTGGGCCAGATGATTTTCTCCACCGCTTTGCCCACTATCGTGGGCGAGCTCGGCGGCGTGGACCACATGAGCTGGGTCATTTCCGCCTTCCTTGTCATGATGACGATTGCGATGCCGATTTCCGGCAAGCTCGGTGACATGATGGGCCGCAAGTGGCTCTACATTGGTGGCATCTGCATCTTCGTCATCGGATCCACACTCGGCGGCTTTGCCCACACCATGAACCTGCTCATCATCGGCCGTGCCGTGCAGGGCTTCGGCGCTGGCTTCATGATGATTTCCTCCCAGTCCATCATTGCGGAGGTCACCACCTCCCGCGAGCGCGGCAAGTTCATGGGCATCATGGGTGGCGTGTTCGGCCTGTCCTCCGTCCTGGGCCCGGTCCTGGGCGGCTGGTTCACGGACGGCCCGGGCTGGCGCTGGGGCATGTGGATGAACATCCCGCTCGGCCTGATCGCCATCACTGTGTGCACCCTGGTGCTCCACCTGCGCGTGGGCGACACCGATCTGCGCAAGTTTGACCTACTCGGCGCCATCTTCATCGCTATTACCACCGCTTCCCTGATCCTCATGACGACCTGGGGCGGGACCCAGTACGAGTGGTCCGACCCGATCATCATCGGCTTGGGCATCACCGTGGTCATCGGCGCCATCATCACCGTCTTCGTCGAATCTAAGGCCAAGGAGCCGCTCATCCCGGTGCAGCTGTTCAAGAACCGCAACATGGTTCTCACCACCGCAGCCGGCATGGTGCTGGGCCTAGCAATGTTCGGTGTCCTCGGCTACATGCCGACTTACCTGCAGATGGTCCACACCCTGACCCCGACCAAGGCGGGTCTCATGATGATCCCGATGATGGTCGGCATGATCGGTACCTCCACCGGCGTCGGCTTCATCATCGCCCGCACCGGTCACTACAAGCGCTACCCCATCATTGGCCTGGCCATCACCGCCGGCGCATTGTTCTGGATGTCCCGCCTGACCGCGGATACCTCCCTGTTCCACCTGGGTTGCGAGTTCCTCGTCTTCGGTATCGGCCTGGGCTTTGTGATGCAGGTTCTGGTTCTCATTGTCCAGAACTCCTTCCCGGTCTCCCTGGTGGGTACCGCAACCGCAGCGAACAACTTCTTCCGCCAGATCGGTTCCGCCATCGGCGCTTCCCTGGTGGGTTCCCTTTTCATCCACAACATGAAGGACGAGATGGCCGCCAACATGCCTGCCGCTATCAAGTCCATGGGTGAGGCTGGCAAGCCCTTCGCGGAGAAGTTCGCCAGCGCTGAAGGTGGTTCCTCCAACCTGACCCCGGCCCTCGTGGCGCAGATGCCGGATCCGATTAAGGACGTCATCCTCAACGCGTACAACGACGGCCTGACCCCGGTCATCCTGCTCATGGTTCCGATGGCCATCATCGCGCTCCTCCTCATCATTCCGGTCCGCGAGGAGCACCTCAAGGAGACGATTGACTAAATGTCACTCACTGCAGCTGGGACGTCCCGGCGGTCTAAACCTCGCTCGATGTGAGTTAAAAACTATCCTCGCCACAGCGCCCATAGCAGGCTGCGTGGCGAGGATATTTTTATGCGCTCTCTAGCGCATCAGCCCGAACTGGCGCACCACCTGGGAGGCCACACCGATGAGTGCAAGCACGGCAGAAATGATGCCAACGATGGTGCCGATATCGCTGCCGCTTGAGCTTCCGCCAAGAGACTTCTTGGTCACGTTTACGGTCTTGCTCACCTCTTTGCCCGACAGCTGCGGCTGGCCGTTGACCATGTCAAACGTCTTCAGCGTCACCGTCGCGGTGCCCTCGGACTTGGCCTCGTAGGTCCCGTCAGAGTTGACTTCGAAGACCTCCGGATCGGACGAGCTTGGCGACGCCACCGGGATACCAACCTGACCACCCCAGGCAAGCCCCAAGCTGCCGGTGCTCCCAAGGTTCGTGCCGCCAGAGGTAATGAGCTCTGCACGGTCAAGGCTGTCTTCCGGGATAGCGATGGGGAAGGCGTACCGGCCGTCCTGGAGGGGTTCCGGTTCGCCCGAGATATCGTCCCAGGCGTAGAGACCCGCAGTGGCCCCGCCCACCTGAGCCTGGGCGAACTTCGTGTGCGTGGGCTCCAGCATGTTCATGATGTGGCCAGTGCTCATTGTCCACGCACCATTGCGGGCAATGAGCTCATCCCACTCGCTGGAGCCGCGGGAACCTTGCGTGGACCACGAGGCCACAGCGTGCTCCATGTCCTCGTGCGTGAGATTCTCCGCTGCCACCATGTGGTCGATGACTTCCGGCGTATCTACCCCAACGGCGCGCACATGCGCGAACTTATAGTTCGCTTCCGCGGCTCGCTGGAGGGCGGCGTGCTCCAGCCCCGAATCCCAAGAGATGGCGTTGGCGTATGCCTCGCGCGAGGTTAGGCCGTGGGCCCGCGCCACGGACTGCACGGTGCTGTTCTTATAGGGAAGGTTCGCTTCCCAGGCCTCGGCGCGGAGAGCGCGCACCTGGCGCACAGCCAGGTCACGCTTGGATTTCATCACCGGGTCTGCGAAGACGTAGGCCAACGCACCGTCGGGCTGGTTGACGTCGAGCTGGGCCACCGGGACAGAGCCGGCCGACGGATATGATGCAGCCGTGGCGACAGGTGCGGTAAAGGCACCGGCCGTCACGGCTGCAGCGGTAGTAAGGGAAAGGATAGATGTACGAAGAGACATGTGACACCTTGCGAGAGAGTAGGAACGGGAACAGTCCTTACTCTAGCGCCACACGCTCCCCTATCCCGAAAATGTGAGGACTATTTCACGCTCTCGGCGGCGCGCGCCCGCTTCTCCTCCGGCTTCGGAAGGAGCAGTTCGTACACGTCCGTGTCGCGCCACTGGCCGGCCAGCTCGCCGTAGGTCATCTTCGCCATGTGAGAGTAGGTCCCCACCTTGACGAAGCCGCGGGACTTGTGCAGCCCAGCAGAGCCGGCATTCTCCGGGAAGATCCACGAGTGAATGGCCCACTTGTGCAGGTCCTGACACACCTCAATAAGTCGGTCCAACAGGGCGCCGCCGATGCCGCGGCCCTGGGCCTCCGTACCCAGATAGATAGAGTCCTCCACCACTCCGTGGAACACGGTGCGCGAAGAAATCGGCGCGGCGGACACCCAGCCCAGCACCTTGGAGTCGTCGTCTTCCTCGACGGCGACATGGACGGAGGCCATGATCTTCGCGGACTTAAACTCGTCGAAGGTCAACGAGCGGGTCTCATACGTGGCGTGGCCGGTGTTGAGGCCCTGCTCGTAAATTTCGCGCATCTGTGGGTAATCCGCTGCGGTGAACGGGCGGATGCGGAAATCCTTCTTTTTGTCTTTAGCGGTTTCGCTCATGCTCACCATTATTACTGGGCTAGTGGCATTTCTGCCAAGCTACACGGGGCGATGATCGCCACGTGCGAACGCGCTAGTTCTCGCCTTCCAGAAGGTCGGTGACCAGTTCCGCGATGGCAGAGCGCTCAGAGCGTTGCAGCGTCACGTGGGCGAACAATTCATGGCCCTTGAGCTTCTCAATGACCGCCTGCACGCCGTCGTGGCGGCCCACGCGCAGGTTGTCGCGCTGTGCGACGTCGTGCGTGAGCACCACGCGCGAGCCGCGACCCAGGCGGGACAGGACGGTGAGCAGCACATTGCGCTCCAAGGACTGGGCTTCATCCACGATGACGAAGGAATCATGCAGGCTGCGGCCGCGGATGTGCGTCAGCGGGAGCACCTCGAGCAGCCCCCGGTCCTGGACCTCCTCCATGACGTTGTCGGACACGAGGCCCTCCAGGGTGTCGTACACCGCCTGCGTCCACGGATTCATCTTCTCGCTCTCGAGATCCCGGCAAATAGCCCAAGGACTGCCCGCCCACCGCGTACATCGGGCGGAAGACCACGATGCGGCGGTGTTCACCGCGCTCCAGCACCGCTTCCAGTCCGGCGCACAGCGCGAGCGCCGACTTGCCGGTTCCTGCGCGCCCGCCGATGGACATGATGCCCACCGAGGGGTCCAGCAGCAGGTCGAGGGCAACGCGCTGCTCCGCGGAGCGGCCTTGCAGGCCGAAGACGTTGGCGTCCCCGCGGACGAGGCGCACGGCACCGTCGGCAGTAACGCGTCCCAACGCCGACTGCCCACCCGCCTGCAGCGTCACTCCACAGTGCACCGGCAGCTCCTCGGCGGCGGTCCCGGCATCGGTCACAGCGCCATCGATGAGGACTTCCCCATCGCGGTACAGCGCATCAATAACATCGGCCGAGGTCTGGACCGTGGCCATACCGGTGTAACCGGTGAGGACGACGTCCTGCGCGTGATACTCATCGGCCTGCAGGCCCACGGCCCCGGCCTTAACGCGCAGCGGCACGTCCTTGGTCACCAGAACGGTGTCTTTGCCCTCGTGCTGCAGGTTCAGCGCGCAGGCCAAGATGCGGTGATCACCCTCCGGACCGCGGAAGGCCGCCGGCAACAGGGACTGGTCCTGGTGGTTGAGCTCCACGCGCAGCGTGCCGCCCTCCTCCGTCACCGGTACGGGCTGATCCAGAGCCTCGTAAGTAGAGCGCAGGTCCTCCAAATAGCGAAGAGCTTGACGGGCGAACCAGCCAAGCTCCGGGTGATGACGTTTTCCTTCCAACTCGGAAATAACAACGATGGGCAGCACCACATCGTGTTCTGCAAACTTGCGCAGTGCCCAGGGATCGGAAAGGAGGACGGAAGTATCGATGACGTAGGTCTTAGTGGCCACGGCGGCCTCGTACGGCTGCTCGGTCAGGACGGAAGGAGTGGTCATAGCGGCAGGGTTCTCCCTTGTGGTGCCGCCCCAACTCATCGACCCGGGGCGGCGTGGTGAAGCTGGTGGTTTTCGAACTATCCGAAGAGGCTGTGGAAACCTCCGGACACGACCCAAACTAGAGACCAAAGGTTGAAATTACATGGGTGGAAGATGAACAGTACTAAAACGACAATCCCCGGCGTCACACCTCTCCCACGCGTTAAACGCGGGGGACGGTGAAGCGCCGGGGACAATCAGTGGGCAGATGAAGCCTTACTCGACGGTAGCCTCGTACTTGCCGGACTCACCCTTCATCCAGGAAATGGTGCCGTTGGTGAATTCCTGCACCCAGCCGTCGCCAGATTCCTGCTCCGGACCAGTCGGCAGACCAACCTTGTTCTGCAGGCCGCCGTCCTCAGTCCAGGTCTCAGCAATCTTGCCGATGATCGGCTGGGCACCAGCGTCCTTGCTGTAGGTCATCAGCTTGTCCTTGGCGAAGGTAGCAACGTCGCCGTCAGCGGAGGTCTCGATGGACTGCGGGTCGCCCCACTCGCCAGCCTTCTCCTTGATGGCGTCTGCGAAGTCAGAAGAGACCTCTACCTCACCGTCGGCGGTGGACACGCCAACCATGTCGCCCTCAGCGTCGGCGGACTCGGAGGAATCAGCACCCTCAGAAGAATCTGCACCCTCGGAGTCAGAAGCCTCAGCGGAATCGGAGGACTTCATGGAGTCCTTGGCATCGTTGGCAGCGGAACCAGCGGCGTCGGTGGCCTCGGTGGCGGCGGACTTGGCGGCGTCGCCAGCATCCTTAGCAGCGTCCTCAGCATCGGAGCAGGCTACAACGCCCAGGGACAGGGTTGCAGCGGCGATACCGGCAGCGAAACGACGAGTCATCTTCTTCATTACTTAAATCCTTTCTCAGTAACTTACGAGAACGGAACCCACCGTAAACACCCCACCACGCTATTCGCCACCAGCAACCCTATGATTCGACAACAAAATGTGGCCACTAGCGACGTTCACGCTGCTTAGAGGGCTTGTATCTTTTTGATAACGGTTTGGGAATCGCGCCTTTGTTCCCCTGTTTGTGGCTGGCGGCGCGTCGTGCTTGCTTGTCTTTCGCCTTCTGGCTGGCACTGCGTTTCGGCGCCGAATTGCGGGAGGAATTCTTAGTGCGCCCCTTCGTTACCCCAACAAAATCCTGAATTTCATCGTTGTCATCGACTTTGCGCCAGACCAAGGCGATCTCAGTGCGCGCCACCGTAGGATCAGCAAACCCTAACGGCACCACCTGCTTCTTGCTCAGCACCTTGAGCAGTGGACGTGGAGCAATGGCCACACCCACGTTGGCGGCCACGACTTGGAGGGCGGTGCGGACCGCGGCGACGTCGACAAGTGCGTCCAGCCCTATCCGATAGTTCACAATCTCATCCGCCACGTCTGCCGGAGCTACCTCCTCCCCGACCTCCGCGTAGACGGAGTCCTTGGGCACGGCGATTCCAGGGGCTTCCTCGTACAGGCGCACGGTGTGAAAGGACTCGTCGATGCGCGCATCCGGCAAGCGCATCAGCGCTAGATCTGCGTCACCGGAGAGGAGAACGGCGGCGGCATCGTCGGCGTCGACAGTCTGTAAAGCATCAGGCGCGTGCGAATCGCGGTAGCGGCGGAACCACTTTCCCGGTTCAGTTCCGGTGCAAAAGACGAGGCGAAGCATGCATCTCATAATACGGGGCTGCTACCGTGGTGGGCGTGACTGATACCACGAAAAATGACACGCAGCAGCCCTCCGGCACCGCAATGCGTGCGCAAACCGCCGCCAAGAAGCTAGGCATTTACCTGCCCGCGACGCCGGAAGAGTTTCAGGCCAACGCCGTAACCCACGCCGAGCTGCGCAACCTGCAAGACAACCCGCCCGAGTGGCTCGCCACCCTCCGCCGCGAAGGACCCCACCCCCGTCCCGTGGTGGCGCAAAAACTGGGTATTTCCGTGACCGCTCTGAAGAAGAACGACATGGACCGCCCACTGACCACCGCTGAGATCAAAGAACTCCTCGACGCGATGCCCGAGTGGCTCGAGGCCGCCCGTAAGGCTCACGCCGAGGAGCGCACGGAAAACACTCCGGGAGAGGCTTAGACCAGCTTCCAGTCCTCGAGGCCGTCATAGAGCGGGAAGTCCGCGGCAACCTTATCCACGCGGGCGCGCAGGGCCGCCACATCGGCATTCTTGCCATTCGCCAGCGCAGTTCCGATGATGTCCGCGACCTCGGTAAAGGCGGCGGAATCAAGACCGCGGGTAGCCAGCGCCGGGGTACCAATGCGCAGGCCGGAGGTCACCATCGGCGGACGCGGGTCATTCGGCACGGCGTTGCGGTTGACGGTGATGCCGACCTCGTGGAGGAGATCCTCTGCCTGCTGGCCATCGAGCTCGGAGTTACGCAGATCTGCCAACACCAGGTGTACGTCGGTGCCGCCGGTGAGAACGTCGACACCGGCCTTCCTGCAATCCTCCGCGGTCAGACGCTCAGCCAGGATACGAGCGCCCTCCAGCGTGCGCTCCTGACGCTCCTTGAACTCCTCCGTCGCCGCGATCTTCAGCGCAATGGCCTTGGCAGCCACGACGTGCATGAGCGGGCCGCCCTGCTGTCCCGGGAAGACGTTGGAGTTGATCTTCTTAGCAAAATCCTGCTTAGCCAGGATCATGCCGGAGCGCGGACCGCCCAGAGTCTTGTGCACCGTGGTGGAGACAACGTCGGAGTACGGGACTGGGGAGGGGTGCACACCGGCGGCGACGAGTCCCGCGAAGTGAGCCATGTCAGTCCACAGGTACGCGCCAACCTCATCAGCGATGGACCGGAATGCCTCAAAATCGATGGTGCGCGGGTAGGCGGACCAACCTGCGATGATGACCTGCGGCTTCTCCGCCAGGGCCTGCTCGCGGACCTTGTCCATGTCGATGCGCATGGTCTCCGGGTCAACCTCGTACGCGGCGACGTCGTACAGCTTGCCGGAGAAGTTTAGCTTCATGCCGTGCGTGAGGTGACCACCGTGGGCCAGGGACAAGCCCATGATCTTGTCACCCGGGTTGATCAGGGAAGCAAGCACCGCAGCGTTGGCCTGTGCGCCGGAGTGCGGCTGCACGTTAGCGAACTCGGCACCGAACAGGGACTTGGCGCGGTCACGGGCTAGGTCCTCCACCACGTCGACGTGCTCGCAGCCGCCGTAGTAGCGGCGGCCCGGGTAGCCCTCAGCGTACTTGTTGGTCAACACGGAGCCCTGCGCCTGCAGCACGGCGCGCGGAACGAAGTTCTCCGAGGCGATCATCTCGAGGGTGCCGCGCTGGCGGGCGATCTCGCCAGAGATGGCGTCGAAGACCTCGGGGTCAAGCTCGCGCATCTCTTGGTAGCGCACGTCAGCAGAGTTCGAAGTGGTCATGGAAGCGTGGTATCCCTTCTGGAGAATTGTCGCCTACAAAAGCTTGCTCCTCATCCTAACGCCCTCCTCCCCCGGCCGGGGGAATTTAGAGTCCCTTTAATTACATGGGCACGGCGTCACAATGGAACAATGACGGCATGGCGCGAATGACCGATGCGAGCCCGTACCTCGACTTCGACCGCGATACGTGGCGCAACCTGCGTAAATCCATGCCCCAGGTGCTCACGGAAACGGAAGTAGAAAAGCTCCGGGGCATCGGTGACCGCATCGATCTTACGGAGGTGGCGGAGGTCTACCTGCCGCTGTCCCGCCTCATCCATATGCAGGTCAAGGCGCGACAGAATCTCACCGCTGCCACCGAATCCTTCCTGGGCAACCCGCCCAGCCATGTACCCTTCGTCATCGGCGTGGCCGGCTCCGTAGCGGTGGGCAAGTCCACCACCGCGCGCCTGCTTCAGGTGCTGCTTCAGCGCTGGGAATCGCACCCCAAGGTGGACCTAGTGACTACCGACGGATTCCTCTACCCCACCGCGCACCTCAAAGAGCACGGACTGATGAAGCGCAAGGGTTTCCCAGAGTCCTACGACCGCCGTGCACTCATGCGTTTTGTCACCGACGTCAAGTCAGGCAAGCCCGTGGTCAAAGCTCCCCTATATTCGCACGTGACCTATGACATCGTGCCGGATGAGTTCCAAGAAGTGCACCAGCCCGACATTCTCATCTTGGAAGGTCTGAACGTTTTGCAGACCGGGCCCACCCTTATGGTCTCCGATCTTTTTGATTTCTCGGTCTATGTCGATGCGCGCGTGGACGACATTGAGCACTGGTACATCGACCGCTTCCTACAGCTCCGGCACACCGCCTTCCGCGAGCCCGGAGCCCACTTTGCCTCCTACGCCGACATGACGGATGAGGAAGCCTTCAATCAGGCGCGCGAAATCTGGCAGTCCATCAACCTGCCCAATCTCATCGAAAACATCCTGCCCACCCGCGTCCGCGCTTCTTTGGTGCTGTGCAAGGGTTCGCACCACTTGGTGGACCGGGTGCGGATGCGCAAGATCTAGCGGCCGAAGCGACGGGAGCGCTGCGTATAGTCGCGCAGCGCGCGAAGGAAGTCCACGCGCCTAAACGCCGGCCAGTAAGTGTCCGTGAACCAGATTTCGGAATAGGCCGCCTGCCACAGCAGGAAACCGGACAGGCGCTGTTCTCCCGAGGTACGAATAACCAGGTCTGGGTCCGGCAAGCCCTTGGTGTACAGGTTGCTGGTGATCGCTTCCGCCGTCACGCCTTGGGCGATCTCCTCGGCGCTGAGTCCCTTGCTGGCCTCGCTGCGGATGAGGTTTTGGACCGCGTCAACAATCTCTTGGCGTCCGCCGTAACCCACGGCGATGTTGACGATGACACCCTTGTGGTCCTCCGTGGCTTCGGCGGCGCACCGCATCTTAGCTGTCACTTCTTCCGGCAGCAGATCTAGGTGGCCCACCAAGCGGATTTGGCAATCGAGATCGCCCTCAGACAGGTGCGTGACCACGTCCGAGATGATGTCGAAAAGCAGCTGCACCTCTTGCTCGCTGCGCTTGAGGTTCTCCGTAGACAGCAGGTAGATGGTGACAACCTCAATGTCGGTGCCCTGGCACCACGAGATCATCTCACTAATCTTCCGCGCGCCTTGGCGGTGGCCGTGGCTGATATCCGTAAAACCAGCCTCCCGCGCCCACCGGCGGTTACCGTCCGCCATGATGGCCACGTGCCGTGGCTGCGGCTTGCCCTTAATTTCGCGCGCCAAGCGGGCCTCATAGAGGGGGTAGAGCGCTTGGCTCAAGAACTTCACGGTGCGTCAGCCTCCCCTCGCGCCTAGAAGATGGACTTCTTGCTGGTGTCGAGGATACCGGCTTGCTTCATCGCCGCGTCCACTGCGGCGTCGTCGAAAGGATCGATGCCGTGGTCCTGCGCAAACATGGTGCGACGGCGGAAGCGTGAATAGCGGCGGTGAAAATTCCACCCTGCAAAGATGACGGCCACGCCCATCAGAGCGAGGATGAGCAGGCCGATGGGTGAGGCCTTACCAAATTCCGGCCCCACCGGACCGCCTTGAGCTCCCTGTGCCAGCAGGGCGACGTCGTGCGCCGCAAGGTAATAAGCAGTCATGCTTTAAGACTCCCCTACTTCCGGGATTCCCGCAAATAAATCGTTTTCTGGGAGCTCCGTCGCCACGCGAGTCTTCGCCAGTTCGAATTCCTCGGTAGGCCACCGCTCCTGCTGAACACTCACCGGCGTAGCAACGAAGGCACCCGCCGGATCGATCTGCGTGGCGTGTGCGCGCAGAGCATCCTCGCGGTTCTGGAAGTACTCCGCGCACTCCACCTGGGTGGTCACGCGCGCCATGATGTCTCCCGAACGTGGTGTCCCACCGCGCCAACATAGGCTCATACGGGCTGGTCTTGCCCTCTTCCAGAAGGAGATCGTGGAAAATCTTCATCCGCTGGTACACAAAGCCATGCGAGTAGTAGAGCTTCTTCGGCTCCCACGGCTGACCTAGCTCCGGATGATAGTCGGCGTCCCCGGCCTTCTCCCACGCGATCATCGACGCCCTGTGCACCATCAAGTGGTCTGGGTGCGGGTAGCCGCCGTTCTCGTCATAGGTGACGATGACCTGCGGGCGGAACTCGCGGATGACCTTCACCAGCTCCTGGGCCACCTCGTCATCCTCCATGAGGGCGAAACAGCCCTCCGGTAGCAAGTCCTTGATATTGGGGGCCAGCGGATCGCCCGGCAGGCCGGAATCGACGTGGCCCAACCACTGGTGGTCCACCCCCAGCGCCTGCGCAGCCTTCGCCATCTCTGAGCCGCGGACGCTGCCGATGTTCTCCAATACGCCGGGACGATCCATCGCCGGGTTGATGATGTCGCCACGCTCGCCGCCGGTGCAGGTCACGATGAGGACCTCGCCGCCCTCAGCGGCGTACTTGGCGGTCGTGGCCGCACCCTTCGAGGACTCGTCGTCGGGGTGCGCGTGAATAGCTAGAAGCCGCTTGCTGCTCACTCGGTGAAACATCTCCCTCAGTCTGATCTAGAAACAGTGGCCCAGTGTAGTAGATGGCGCGGGTTTCCCTGCTGTCGGACGGACTGGATAGACTAAAGCCCATGACTTCTGCAGGTTCTGCTCGCCCCTCCTCGCGCTACGGCTCCGCCCCTTCTTCCAAGGGATCGTGGACCAACCGCGCCCTCGTCCTCGTCTTTGCCGCCATGCTCATCGCACTTGTCGTTTTCGGTGTGCAGTACTTCCGCTCCCAGCAGAAGGTCAACGCCAACATCTCGTACGTCACCCACGAGATCCTCTCCGATGACACCACGCGGGTGTGGGCGGACATCACTCGCAACCGCGTGGAGGAGCCCGCATACTGCATCGTGCAGGCCTTCGACTATTCCAAGGCGGAAGTAGGCCGCCGCGAAATCGCCGTCCCTGCCGGTGGCGAGGAGGCCCAGCGCATTGCGGTAGACATCCCCACCAACCACCGCGCCGTCGCCGGCGGCGTCTATGGCTGCTCCGGCAAGATCCCCGCTTATCTGGACATGAACACAATGGATACGGCGGACGTATCCGAGGACGCTTCGCAGGACGCTACGGCCGAGTAAACGCCCAGCTATGCTAGTATGTTGAGCGTTCAGAATAGGCCGCGCCACCTGCGTTTATGAGGCCTATTCTTCGAAAGATAGACCGTTACACGGAAGGTTGCACCATGGCTGAGCAGCAGAAGCAGTACATCACCCCGGAAACCAAGGCCAAGCTCGAGGCCGAGCTGCAGTCCCTCATCGACCACCGCCCGGTCGTCGCCGCGGAGATCAATGAACGCCGCGAGGAAGGCGATCTGAAGGAGAACGCCGGCTACGACGCCGCACGTGAGATGCAGGACCAGGAAGAGGCCCGCATCAAGCAGATTTCCGAGGTCCTGGCGAACTCCACCACCGAGCGCACCGCCGTCCAGGAGGGCGTTGCTCACATCGGTTCCGTGGTTCACGTGTACTACAACGGCGACGAGGAGGATCGTGAGACCTTCCTTATCGGTACCCGCGCCGCCGCTTCCGACAACAAGGATCTGGAGACCTACTCCGAGCAGTCCCCGCTCGGCGCTGCACTGCTGGGCGCTGCTGAGGGCGAGACCCGCGAGTACACCGCGCCGAATGGCAAGACCATTTCCGTCACCGTGGTCTCCGCCGCGCCGTACGATTCCGCAAAGGCCGCGACGCCGCGCGAGTCCTAATTTATACTGCTCTATATCACCGTATTTCTGAGAAAGAGTTTCATCCATGAAGAAGTTCACTCGTTTCGCTGCCGCCGGCCTCGTTTTCTCCGCCGGCCTCTCGCTCGCTGCCTGCCACCCTCCGAACCAGAAGGATTCTGAGGAAAAGATCGACACCGGTGCTACCTACACCGGTGAGGCCCCTGGCGCCGGCGCCGAGTCCAGCGTCGCCCCGGTCACCGAGACCGAAACTGAGGTAGCAACCAACACTGAGGTAGCGACCGACTCTGAGGTGGCCCCCTACACCACCCCGGTTCAGCAGTAACTCTCAAGAGCAGAGTCGAAACGGCGCCACGGTTATTTTCCGTGGCGCCGTTTCTTACTGTTCCCGTGCCCAGTCACCAATGACACCGGGCACCACCGCGGGCGACTCCCCCAGCAGGTCTCGTCGGTTCGGATCGCGCTCTACCTGCGTTGTCACCGATTTGATCCGCTTCTCGCCGTCACCGCCTCGGCCCGCGCCGCCCATCATGGGCATCATCCCGCGCATGCCACCGCCCCGCGCACCAGCCGCGGCGCTACCTCCGACAACGCTCTGCCTGCCACCGGTTACGGGAAGTGCAGCGCCTCCACCAGAGCCCGTGCTTGACGACGCCTTGCCTTCCTTCTGCCCCGCACCACCAGCCGCAGCACCGGGCAAGCCTCCGACGATGGGGTGAGTACCAGTACCTGCGGAAGCACCCGCAGCCCCTGCACCACTTCCTATTCCGGCCGCAGCCGTCGTCGGATTCGACGCCGGGTGTGCAGGTGCATTCACTGTGCCGCCAGGCAAGCGCCCTGCACCCCTCCCGATTACCCCGGCCCCGTCTGAAAGTCCGGCCGCACTCGGCGTTCCCACCGCACCCATAGACGTTGCACCTCCCGCCGCCCCCGCGACACCGTTCATCGGTCCGGGTGACAATGTTCCCGCAGTGGCGCTGGATGTGCTGAGCGACGAGGCGTCGATTGGCGCCAGCTCATCCCCAAACCCCAGTTCACTCAGCAGCGCACGCCCTTGGTTGCGCAGATCCGCGTGGAATTGGGCAATGTCTTCCGCACTCATCCCCAGCTTGTGCAGCCCCTGAATTTGGCCATTCGCCACGTCAAAGGAACCGGGCCCCATCTGGCCGCTCTTCATTGCTTCTTGGATTTCCCGCGGCCACGTCACGCCGTCAGTTGTGAAACGGGTGCCGTCGCCAGCCACCGCGCCAAACTCAGCGCTGGCGTCACCGCCGCCGCTCGGTGGCGCCGACTCCATAAGCGCATGCTGATAGGGCATCGCCGCAATCGCACCCCTTTGCAACATAGCCTGCATATGGGCCAGCGCCGCCTGCTCGGCTGCAGTTCGCACCGCGGGGTCTGGAATTGCCGTGATCTCCAGCGCCATCGCCCACGCCTTCGCTTGCGCGCCGATAAGGTGCGAATGGAAGCCAAACAGCTTTCCCTGCATCACCTGCGAATTCGCAATGAAGTGCGTGCCCGCCTGCGCGACTTCCCTAATCTTCTGCGCCGCCCGAGTCGTCGTCTCACTGTCATTGTCAGATTCGAGCGCCGTTGCAGACTCCTGGAGCCCCGCAACAATATCCATCACCTCGGCGCTCAGCTCATTCCACCGTGCCTTCGCCGAAGACACATGCCAGTAGTTGGTATTCGTTAAGTCAACCGCCAGTTTCACCATGTTGGTCCCCGGCTGCACCACCGGCACCACAAACCCGAAGGGGCTGTATCCAGGGTCCGGCTGGTTCATGATTGGCATTGATTCTTGTCCCCCGCCTCCCCCGGCGTCTGCTACGTCCAACCCCCGACTATTGAGCTCGTCCTGTGCTTCTAACCCCGCAAGCTCTCTTTGCAGCGTATCCCCCAGCCACGCTACCTGTTCCCGAAAGCGCTCCAGCGAATTCCGCGCTGAGCCTGGGTCGGTGGCGAGCACCCTTTGGTGAATCGTACCCACCTCGCTGAGCCCCGCGACTGGTGAGTATCCGCCGTCTAACGGGCTAACCGCTTGATGCGCGGCAGTTTCAAGCTTTTTGCCTTGCTCCGAAATCTTACCCACTTCCCGACGCAGTGAGTTCTGGTCAATTATCATCTCGTTAATACCCCACTTAGATTAAAGAATTCATCAATTTCTTCGACTCGATGCATTTCTCTTTCATAGACATATCAATTCCCAATTGTGTCCATGAGACCGAAAAAAGCCCCCTGGATGTTTCAACGTACGACGTACAACTGACGTTACGGATAAACGTATCCTCTACTGTGTAAACAACGTCAGCTGAAGAAGTTTCATCGACAAACTCATCCGGATAAGTCTCACGAATCGCATCCAACGTATGTTGTTGCGAAACCAACGCCACATCTGCCGGCTCTCCACTGGCAGATACAGCATCAAAATGACACGAGCGATAGCCACTCTCCCTCTCGGGCTCAGAGTTTGGCTCCAAACCCAATTCGGCGAGCACCTCGCTCGGTATCTCACTACACGGGTCAAAGACCCGAAACCCCGGTACAGTGCGGTCAAATGTGCCCAAAGGCGGCAGCACCCCTCTGCCTGTGTCGGCGTCGTCAGCCGCAGCGTCCGACTCCTCCACGGTCGTGGCGGTGACATCAGCGACCCCCGAGTCCGCTGAGCCACCGCCACTTTGCCCGTCGGCGAAATCATGAAGTCCCCCGGATTCACCACCATGAACGCGAGCACCCAGTCCACCTGGCAGCGCGCAGCTCGCTAGCACCCCTGTGCAAGCCACGGCTCCCAGCACCAGGCCCCCGATTCGCTTCATGGTTTCCCTTCAATACATTTCACCAACTTTTCGAAACCAGCTCTTGGAGTGTGACTCCGCCAGTGGCTTCTGCAACAAGAATGCACGAAACTTCCCGGCTTGTCGCGCCAAATTTTGACGCTTCGATGCAACCGAAATTTCACGCATCCTCACATATAAGAACTGTCTGTTAGAAATTTTTTAAATACCCGCTGGTTACACCCTGTGCGCCGACTGGATGCAGATTGGGAAAATTTTTCCAAATTTCGGTGAAAAAAATTTCATGGGTACACCCGAAATTACAAGCTTGTAAAGCT
The DNA here is from genome assembly GCF_046097495.1 of Corynebacterium axilliensis. Lineage (NCBI taxonomy): Bacteria > Bacillati > Actinomycetota > Actinomycetes > Mycobacteriales > Corynebacteriaceae > Corynebacterium > Corynebacterium axilliensis. Next base: position 167,619 of record NZ_CP175768.1, on the reverse strand, counting down.
GTATCCTGGGGTTTTGTAAATTTACTACCGTCAACTTTGAAGCCAATTCGCCCACAAAATTCCCCGGTAAGTTACAGATCGACCCTGCAAATTCGTTAGCACCTTGTGGGTCAGAACGGAATATCTTCGCCGCGCTCCTTTCCGGCGTCGCCGCCGTCGACGCCACCCTTCACACTTGGCTTCGCCACCTCCTGCTCAATCTCCTCCTTGAGAGCCTGAGCCCGTTCGTGAGCCTTCGTACGGTTCGCGGTAATGAGCTGACCCACGGTCTGCGCCCAGCGCTTTACTTTCGGTGCCAAGGGCCCTTCAGCCTCGGTAATAAGCCACGTTCCGTCCTCGAACAGCCACACCACATCACCGGTGTCCGGGTCCAAGATATAGAACGCGCGGCCGTCAGTTTTCATATTGTGGTGGTGCTGGCATAGGGCCACCATGTTCGATGGATGCGTCTTTCCACCATCCCGGTAGTTGATCCGATGATCCAATTGCGACAGGTAGGCCGGCTGGTCACAGGTAGGAGCACGACAGGTTAAATCCCGTCCTTCAACGTATTTTCGCACGTCCTCGGACGGACCGTACCCTGCCGTTTCCTTCGGTGCTTCGCTAAAGTCCCGGTGCCGCTCTCGCTTGGCGGGGATATCTCCAATCATCCACCCATGGCCCTGCACGTACGTAGGGCCATTCTCAACGTCAGACGCACGATAGGAATAGATGACCACCTTCCCGGCCTCCGGTGTGACCGAGCCCGAAATCAGAAGCACGAGCGCTTCGGCGAGTGTTACCTGATGCTCCTTAGCCACCTGCGCCACAATCTCGTGCAACACCACCCCGTGAGCGGCTTCCACGTCAAGTTCAATGTAGGCTCTGCTGCCACTTACCGTGCACCGGTACGCATCTTTTTTCTGGGGATTATAGAAGGCAATGGTCGGGTCAAGCGCCCGGCAAATATCCCGCAGACGACGGCGAATCTTTCCCACAGTCGGGAACACCTGGTTCGGCTTGGTAGGCGTCAGATAAGCCGCTAGCAGGTTATCGATCTGCTCCAGAATATCCCCCTCAACCTTCCCCAACTTCGCCAGCACTTGGTCGATAGCCACCAAGGCTTGCATGTCTAGGATGAACCCCGCGTCCTGCAGCGCTTTGACTTTCGGCAGCTCCCCGAGCCGAAATATCGCCAAGACATTACGCGCTACCTGACTTTGTGTCTTCCCCGTCTTGCCGGCGATGCGACTAAAGGCAACGTCGGCGTCGTCGTCAAGCACTGGCACAACCGAACTCCAGAATTCGTACTCCACCCGACGCATGGCTATCCCTGCCGTGCAGACAGGATCCCGCGGATTCGAATGTGAGAAGTAAGGCGGTGGGTCTACCGCTGTCGTTGACGTTGCCACAATCGTGACACCCCCTTGAAGTCGGAGTCTCCCCAATAGAGAGTAGAACAGATTTTCTACCCTCGAGTTTAAACATCAACCCGGACATGCACCAGAGGTATATTTTTCACGCCCTCGACAGGCCCCCTAGACCAAATACACATTCGAACTTGAAACACACTTTTCCCAACTGGATTTATAAACGGCGGATTATACCCCACGATACCGCCAAAACGTGTTTAATATCACAATCGAGCCGCCGGAAGAGCATTCTTAGCAGCCTCCTTCAGCACGCCCCGCACAGCAAAAGCCCGCTCCCCTTCCCACAAAGTAGGAGAAAGAGCGGGCTCTACTTAAGTGTCGCTACAAGAGCGAATCCTAGTCCCTGAAGTAGCTCAGGAACCGCAGAATTTCGGTGTACAGCCACACCAGGGTCACGGCCAGGCCAAGGGCCACGCCCCAAGCGTACTTAGCCGGAGCACCCTGACGGATCAGGCGGTCAGCCTGGTCAAAGTCAGTCATGAAGGACAGGGCCGCGAGCACGATGCAGACCAGGGAGAAGATGATGGACAGGATGCCACCATCGCGCAGCGGGCTCATGCCAAAGAAGATGGCCAGCAGGAAGTTACCCAGCGCCATAATGGCGACACCGGCGATGAGGCCGAACATAATCTTGTTGAACTTCGGGGTAACCTTCACCGCACCGGTCTTGTAGACCATGAGCATGCCGATAAATACGCCGACCGTACCCATGATGGCCTGGCCAATAATCGCCATGCCATCGGAGTTACCGAAGGCCACGCCGGCAAACATCAAGGAGAAGCCGCCCACGAAGAGGCCTTCGAACACCGCGTAAATCAGAGTGACAGCGGCGGAGCCGTACTTCTTGCCAAAGGTCGATACCAGAACCGTGACAAAGCCACCGATTGCACCCACCAGAGTGAGAAGCATGGCGATTCCGGGATTGATCAAGGTGCCGATAGCGAAGTTCAGCACGGCCATCACAATGATGACGCCGAGGGTGATGCCGGTCTTGGTCACCACATCGTCAACAGTCAGCGGACGCTCCGAGGAACGGCCCTGTTCAGAAAATGGGTTATCGGCCTGTCCAAAAGGGCTGCCATCCTGGCCAAAGGGGTTGTTTCCCTGAACCTGGCCGTTGTTCTGATTGGAGGTGAGGGAACTCATGACGGGGTTGCTTGAACGCACGTGAATCCCGATTCCTTTCACAGTCTTTGTACATTTGTGGCCCGCACGCGGGCCGTCGTGATCATGGTCTCACAAGTGTTAACGCCTTGTACTCCAAGGAAGTTCCCACAAACTCCAAAGAAAGCAGTTTTTCTTAGCGGTACGTTGGCGGCGTCGCCAGTCATGGTCGGCAGCGGTTTATCCCAGCCGTCGGAAAGCACCGTGTCGCTGCGCAGAGAGACACCAGCCAGATTGTCCGGGGTGCCGACGTAGCACGAATCCTCTTATACATCCTGCGCCACCCGTCTGGGCAAGGCGATCTGTGAGGGCAGCACGGTGGAGGCGAGTCCGTGACCTGCACGCCGCGCAACCAGGTGTGGTCGGTAGCGCCGTCGGCCGTCCCCGGGGTAGCGACCGGTGGTCTCCGTAGCGAGCTCTTCGGCATCGGAGGAGGCAGTGCTTGACGACGCCTCCCCGGTCACCGTTGAACAAGCCGGCCAGGATGCGGCGACAGGAAAGCGAAAATACGAATGTGAGACCTCACGTCACTTTACGTAGGTGCCAAGAGTGTGCTTCCGCGCAAGGTAACGACGCATTTCCAGGGCGTTTACTGAGCACTTCCTGTACGTCCTGAGCTGGAGCAATGGTGCCCCCAGTGGGACTCGAACCCACACTGAATCGATTTTAAGTCGACTGCCTCTGCCGATTGGGCTATAGGGGCCAAGCGGCGCCCTATCATCTTAGGGCACCGCGGCTAGGGGCCTGACAATAGGGTCAGCCAGCGGCAAGGCCGGCGATAATGCCATCCAGGATGTCCTTCTCACTGATGAAGAAGGAACGGGCATCGCTGTTGCGCTCAATCATGGTCATGATGCCCTCCACGGCGACACTCCCACCACCAATGACGTCGGCGCGGCCGGGGTGAATCACCGGATTGAGGGCGCGCTCATCTGACGACATGCCGATGAGCTGCCGGGTGAGCACGCGCAAAGCGTCGAAACGCAACTCGGAGCCGTGGATAGAGTCGGCGTCGTAGCGCTCCATCCCCTGGGCCAGCGCGGAAAGTGTGGTAAACGTGCCGGCGCAGCCAACGAACGTGACCGCCTTGTCGATGGGGACGATCTTTTCCACATCCGCCATGCGCTCCGCCACGTAGTCCGTGGCGATCTCGATCTCCGCCTCGGTGGGCGGGTCGCTGCGCATGATGCGTTCGGTCAACCGCACGCAGCCCATCTGGGCGGAATGAGAGCCCAAGATGTCGCCGTCGATGGTGCCCACGACGAACTCGGTGGACCCGCCGCCCAAGTCAATGACGCAATAGGGCCCCTTCTCGGAGCTGAGGTCCGCCACTGCGCCGGTAAAGGACAGTAGCGCCTCCTCCTCGCCGGAAATGACCTCCGCGCGGGCGCCCTGCTGGACCTGGCCCAGCAGCTCCGAGGTCATGTCGAAGAACTCGCGGTGGTTCTTCGCATCGCGCGTCGCGGAGGTGGCCACCATGCGCACGCGCTCGACCTTTTCGAACTTCATCTGCTTGACGTAGCCCTCCAAGGCCACACGGGTGCGCTCCAGCGCATCGGGGGCAAATTCACCAGTGGCGTCGACGCCTTGGCCCAGTCGGACGATTTCCATGGTGCGAGAAATATCGCGAATCTTCCCGTCCTCCTGAATTTCGCTGATCAGGAGGCGGATGGAATTGGTTCCACAGTCGACAGCTGCAACACGAGTCATCTATGAGCCTTTCTGTAGTGCCGCTTCTTAGCCGGCGTTGGAAAAGTCGAACTGGGACATGTCGATCCCCAGGTCCTCCACGGTGGGCCAATCTTCCGGAATGGCGCTTCCCCGCAGGTTACCGTGCTCCGCTGCCATGGCGACGGCCTCGGTGCCGAAGCGTACTCGGCTCGGGCCCTCAGCCAGTGCGTATGCGATGAGCACGTGCAAGCACTTCACGCGCTCCGGCATCCCTCCCCCGGAGAACTCGGTGCCCAAGTCTTCCATGTCGTTGCGTACGGCCAGGTAGTGCTCGTGTGCGGCACGATAGTCTGCGGCCAAAGATTCATCCTCCCCTAACCGCTTTTCCATCCACTTCATCACGTGCGCGACCTCGAGGCGGGAAGCCTCCGCCGTCAGACGCGGGTCGGTGAGGTAGTACAACGTGGGGAACGGGGTGCCGTCGGGAAGCTTGGGCGCGGTCTTAATCACCGCGGGGGCACCGTCCGGGGTGCGGTAGGCAATGTCCACGACGCCGCGTGGGGTGCGGCCCAATTGCTCGCGGACGACGTCAAGGTCTGCATCAGTCACGGTCATGGAACCATTGTGACACGACGGGAAGGGCTTGACCTATTCAGCTGGTTGTTCCGCCGTCGGCTCCGTGGGCAGCTTCATCGACGTCTCCGGCGGCTCGACCTGCTCGTCTGGGTCGGCAACAGAATCCCACAGGACCGCATACCAGTCTCGGTCGTCCGTCTCTTCGCGGTGGTCCGACGTCACGGTGTCGCCGGAGTCCATGCGCGGGTCCATGATGCGGTAGGCGATCTCGCCCTCATCCATCACGCCGAAACGGCGGCGCGCCTCCTGCTTGATGTACTCCTCGGATTTGTACTTATCAATCTCCGTGAGTAGTTCATTCTTCTTTACCTGCTTTGCGACGATGGAAGATTCCAAGCGCGCAATCTCCGATTGCCCGTGGTAGTAGTTGCGCAGCGGCACCGCGATGGCCAACAGCACCAAGAGGAGCACGCCGATGATGACGCCTACGCCAAGGATGTCCAGACCCTTTGGCTGGTTCGGGCCACCCTTAGCCTTCAGAGACTTGTGGGATTTCGCACGCTGAGCATCTCGCGCACGCGTATGAACCGGAACGGTGGTCCGGCGTGTGCTGCGGGTGGAGGTAGTGCGTGCCATTGTTGTGCCATTCTATCGCCCGTGCGCTCGCTGACTAGACGGCGCGCTCACAAGTCACAAAAATAACAGGTGTCACAGTTTCCCGTGACACCTGTTATCTCTAATGCGAATCTAGGGAATTAGCCCCGGAAGCGCGGGAAAGCGGAGCGGCCGGCGTAGACGGCAGCCTCGCCCAGCTCCTGCTCGATGCGCAGCAGCTGGTTGTACTTGGCAACGCGCTCGGAACGAGCCGGTGCACCGGTCTTGATCTGGCCGCAGCCCAGAGCGACAGCCAGGTCAGCAATGGTGGTGTCCTCGGTCTCGCCAGAGCGGTGGGACATCATGGTGCGGTAGCCGTTGCGGTGAGCCATATCGACGGCGTCGAAGGTCTCGGTCAGGGTACCAATCTGGTTAACCTTCACGAGCAGAGCGTTAGCGGCCTTCTCCTCGATACCCTTGGCCAGACGCTGCGGGTTGGTGACGAAGAAGTCATCGCCGACGATCTGGACCTTGTCGCCGATGGTCTCGGTGAGCTTGGTGTAGCCCTCCCAGTCATCCTCCTGCAGCGGGTCCTCGATGGAGACGATCGGGTAGTTGGCAATGAGGTCCTCGTAGACCTTGGCCATCTCCTCAGCGGTGTGCTCGCCGCCCTCGAAGTGGTACTTGCCGTCCTTGAAGAACTCGGAAGAAGCAACGTCGAGCGCCAGGGCAACGTCCTTGCCCGGCTCGAAACCAGCCTTCTTAATAGCCTCGATGATGAGGTCCAGAGCAGCCTTGGTGGACTCAGCCTCCGGGGCGAAGCCGCCCTCGTCGCCCAGACCGGTGGACAGGCCCTTTGACTTCACCACGGACTTCAGTGCGTGGTACACCTCAGCGCCCATGCGCAGGGCTTCCTTGAAGCTCTCTGCACCGATCGGTGCAATCATGAACTCCTGCACGTCAACGCCGGAGTCAGCGTGTGCGCCACCGTTGACAATGTTCATCATCGGAACCGGCAGGACGTGAGCGTTCGGGCCACCAACGTAGCGGTAGAGCGGCAGGCCAGCGGACTCAGCGGCAGCCTTTGCAGCGGCGATGGACACGCCGAGGATGGCGTTAGCGCCGAGGCGGGACTTGTTCTCGGTGCCGTCCAGGTCAATGAGGGCCTGGTCGATGAGGCGCTGGTCATCAGCCTCGAAGCCAGCGATCTCGTCGGCGATCTCCTCGTTGACGTTCTTCACCGCGTTGAGCACGCCCTTACCCAGGTAACGGTCGCCACCGTCACGCAGCTCGTGAGCCTCGTGAACACCGGTGGAGGCGCCGGACGGAACGCCAGCGACGCCGTGTGCGCCGTCGTCCAGGAAGACCTCTGCCTCAACGGTCGGGTTACCTCGGGAATCAAGAATTTCGCGTGCCATTACGTGGATGATGTCAGCCATGCTGCTTTCACTCCTATTGAGCCAAATTGATTTTGGGTTTGTGCTTCGGGAGTTGGTCCCAAACCACTTGGAGCCAATTGTTCCAGAAAATCTCGGACCGTGTCGGGCAGAAACGGGCAACGTGACAAAGATCTAGGCTGCGCTAGGACGTCGCCGGCTGCTGGATGGCATAAGAATTCGCCGCAGCAGCCACTTTACGCAGGTAATCCTCGGATTGATTGTAGTTCATCACCGCAGCACGCCAGCCCTCTTCGGTGGACAAATCTCGGTCCCCGAAACATAGTAGGGCGGCCGCACCTAGTGCAGCATCGTCGATTTGGTTGGGATCGGCGTCGCCGTCGCCGTTGGCATCGCGCCCTAAATGTTCCCACGAGGAGGCGATGAATTGCATGGGGCCGACTGCCCGATCAAACTCGGTGTCGCCGTCAATCGCGCCGCCGTCGCTATCCGGAACGACGGTGGTGTTGTTCGAGCCATCGAGGGCAATTCCCACAATCGGCGGCTGGGGGTAGCCCCCTTCATCCAGTGAAGAACGGTGGAAGAGGTTTCCGTTATATGTGCCGTGCCGGGTTTCCACCCAGCCGATTCCGGCCAGGGTATTCCAACGCAGGTTACACTTCGGCCACGACTCACGCGCGATGAGCTCGGCGTTGCCGTACGCGCGCAGCGCCTGGTCAGGAATGCTGGTGTCATTCGCCAGCCGCTGCGACCACCACGTCAGCTTGTCCGACGTACGCCCCGGGGCATCGACGTTGATATCCGGAACCTCTGCCCCACCCACCGGCGGCAGCGCCTCCGGAACGGGATCAAGCTGCTGGAATGGCGTGGGCTTATCCAAGAAAGAAAGCGCCCATCCCACCATGGAGATGATCAGGATGATGGCCAGAACGATGGCGAGGCCACAGCCCCCGATTCTTCGCATCCCCTTGGTCATACCGAGGAATAGTACAGGCCAACCCTGCAGCCGACGGGATGCGACACCGCCCAATGTTGTCAAAACGTTATGTCATAGAATTCCCATCCTTAACACCATGGATTAGACTGCTCCGGTGAGCGGCGCCCTACGTCCTCGCCGTTCGCACCTTAAAGTCATCTGTCGTTTCACGTCGGGATCCGGAGTATCCCCCCGCAAGCACCAAGGAGTTCTATGTCCATCCGCCGAATTGCCGCCACCGCGGCCGCAGCCCTCACCCTGGGCGCCGCTGCCCCTGCTTCCGCCTCTGCCGCGTCTCTCGACGAGCTGGGCGGCGTCCTGTCCCAGGGCATCGAGACCGTAGACTGCAACACCCTGCGCAGCACGCTGAACCTGATTGACGCCTCCACTGAGGGCGAGCTCCTCACGGCGGACACCACCCGCAACCAGCTCTCTCAGAACCTCTCCGGGCTGGGCGCCACTCAGGATCTGGGCCCGCTCGGCTTCGTCGCTATCAAGTACGCGAGCCAGACTGCTGACCGCGCTCAGGAGTGCAAGATCGTCAAGGAAGATACCCTCCTCACCGGCGGCACCGGCCTGTCCTCCAAGATCGCGGACTACGCCCCGATGCTCTCCTCCATGCTGACGAAGAACTAAGCGTTCTCTCGGGCCTTCCCCTCGACCCACAGGCGCTCCTGCTCCTCTACCCCGACGACGTCCTCCGTACCGTCGAAAAGGTAGGGCGCGCGGGAGCGCATTTTTGTTACAAAGGCCTGGGCCACGTCATCAAGCGTGAAGGCGCCACGCCGTGCGGCGATCTCGGCGTGGAACAGCACCTGCAGAAACACATCCCCCAGTTCCTTCACCAGTTCGGCCTCCTCGGCTCGGCCCCGGACTGCCTGGATGAACTCCGCGGATTCCTCCTCTAGGTAAGGCAGGAGGCTCTCATGAGTTTGCTCGCGCTCCCACTCACCAATGCTCCGCGCCCGCGACATCACCGCGCGCGCCTGCCACAGCGGATCCTGCCGAGAGGGCGCCTCGATAACGTCCACGTTGGCGTCGATAAGCGCCCGCACCTGCGGATCAGTGGCGTCTGTGCTAACCAGCACACCCTCGCCCTGCGGATCCTCACCGCACAATAAATCGTCGAAATTCCAGCGCACTTTCACCGGCACCTCGCCAGTAAAAACCACAGGTCCGCGCAGCTTTCCGTAGGCTTCCATGGGGATCATCGTGGGCCAGCGCGGATCGAGCAACAGCACAGTCATAAGCCCTTAGTATAAGCTGTGCCCTACCGAGGCTTCCCCACGGTTACGCACCAGCCCGCCATAAAGGGTATTTTTGACCCATGACCACTACACCCATCACCGAATCGCCGCGTCCGCACTCCGTGACGCTGTGGACGCTTGTTGCGCTCATCATCGGTTCCACTGTGGGCGCCGGCATTTTCTCCCTGCCGCAGAACATCGCCTCCGTGGCCGGCCCCGGCGCCATGCTGCTGGGCTGGTTTATCGCTGGAGTGGGCATGCTCTCTGTCGCCTTCGTCTTCCAGATCTTGGCGCACCGTAAGCCGCACCTGGATTCCGGCGTGTACTCCTACGTGCGCGCCGGCTTGGGAGACTTCATTGGTTTTACTTCCGGCTGGGGCTACTGGCTTGGTTCTGTCATGGCGCAGGTGGGCTACGCCACCCTGTTCTTCAACACCATCGGGCATTACGTTCCCTTCTTCGATGCCGACCACCAGTGGGTGTCCGCCATCGCCGTCTCCCTGCTATCCTGGGGAATCTTCGCCGTGCTAGCCTGCGGCATTAAGCAGGCCGCCATCATGAATATGGTGACCTCGGTGGCCAAGATCGTGCCCATCTTGGCGTTTATCGTGCTCATCGCGTTCATTGGGTTCAGCTGGGACAAGTTCACTCTGGATTTCTGGGGCGAGCGTTCCGGAAAGCCCCTGTTTGAGCAGGTCCAGGGCATCATGCTCTTTACGGTGTGGGTGTTCATCGGCGTGGAGGGCGCGTCCGTGTATTCCAAGCAGGCGCGCACGCGAGCCGACGTCGGACGCGCTACCGTCATCGGCTTCATTAGTGTGCTCGCCCTCCTAGTTTCCGTCTCTACGCTGAGCTTCGGCGTGCTCACCCAGGAAGAGCTGGCGGCGCTTCCGGATAATTCCATGGCCTCCGTGCTCACCGCTGCCGTCGGTTCGTGGGGCGGCGCGCTCATCTCGCTGGGCCTGTGCCTTTCCGTGCTCGGCGCCTACGTCTCGTGGCAGATGCTCTGCGCGGAACCGATTGTCATGATGGCCATCGATGGCCTGCTCCCCCGCAAGATTGGCACCATCAACGTCGCCGGCGCGCCGTGGGTGGCCCAGCTGATTTCCACTCTGGCTATTCAGCTCCTCGTGCTCGTCTTCTTCCTCAACGAGACGTCCTATAACGCCATGGTGCAGCTGGCTACCATCATGTACCTGCTGCCCTACATCTTTTCTTCCCTGTACCTTCTGCTGCTCACGGTGCGTGGCACGGGGCTCAGCCACCCGCAGGCGGGAGTGCAGTTTGATCTGTCCGGACCGGAGATCAGCCGCCGCGACAATCGACGCCACCTGGGCATCGCCATCATCGCCTTCGTCTACTCCCTGTGGCTCATCTACGCCGCCGATCCGGTCTACGTGCTCCTGGGCGCGCTGGCCGTCGTACCGAGCATGGTGCCGTACGTGGCCACGCGCCTATACAAGAAGGAGCGGGTGTTCAACTCCTTCGAGTGGGTCGTCGTCGTCCTCGTCATCGCCGGTGCCGTCGCTGCCGTCTGGGGCTTGAGCACCGGCCGACTTACGCTCTAGCTCCTAGTAGCGAATGACGCGACGGCAGGCCGTTGAACACGATGGTGCTGCCCTTGCGCGCCATGCCGATGGCCTGGCCAAAGGCCTGCGGGTGGACCGCGGTCACCAATACGCCATGAGCGCCGCCCTGGGTGTAGGCGGTGACCGCCTCAGCCGGGTCCTGCTCCTTCGCATTCACCACAAACTCCGCGCCGTGTTCCTTGGCCAGGGCCAGCTTGTCCTCGGCGATATCTACCGCAATGACGCGCATGCCCATGGCCACCGCGTACTGCACCGCCACGTGGCCCAGACCGCCGATACCGGAAATGACCATGAACTCGCCGGGGCGGGTATTGGCTTCCTTCAGCCCCTTGTACACCGTCACGCCGGCACACAGAATGGGCGCGACCTCAAGGGGGTCGGAGCCTTCCGGGATCCGGGCGCAATAGCGCGTGTCCACGAGCATGTACTCGCCGAAGGAGCCGTTGACGGTGTATCCGCCGTACTCCGCGTTGGGACAGTAGGTTTCGCGGCCGGTGCGGCAGAATTCGCAGGTACCGCACGCGGACCACAGCCACGCGTTGCCCACCATGTCACCGACCTTGACGTCGTGCTCACCGGGGCCCAGCTTGACCACTTCGCCGACACCTTCGTGGCCGGGAATGAAGGGCAGCGGGGGGCTTGACGGGCCAATCTCTCCCCCCGGCGGCGTGCACGTCAGTGTGGCAAATTCCCGACGCCACATTCTTGACCAGTGCCCGGAAGCGGCCAGGCTCGGGAAGATCCTCTTCACGGATGGTGAGGGTGGGGCCGAATTCCTCCACGACTGCCGCGGTGAGTTTCTCAGACATGTGATGTCTCCTTTCCAGAAACGACCCTGCGACCCCGTTCTTACGCCGCGTTGTCCCAGCTTTCGGGCGTTTTCGGGACTCGGCGCGACTGTACGGCCCACATCACACAACAGACCACCCACCCCAGATGGCCCGCCACCGACACCGCGAGCCCGACGTTGACAAAGGCCCCGCACGTATCCGGTCCACACCACGGCGGATAAAAGGTGGTCGGCATGTCACCGGCGTCCGGCATGCTGGTGATAAAGACCAGAAAACCTAAGAAGGACAGCGCGCAGAAGAGATAGCCCACGCGCGGGCGAAACACAAAGCCGCTGCGGATAAGAAACGGCAGCGCCGACAACGCCACCCAGAACGCGACAGGGATAAATGCCCCCAGCCCGAGGAGGAGCCACAGCCAACCGCCGTTCTGTGTCAGCAACTTGATGAGAAGGGCGAAGGGAATGACAACCAGGGAGCACACTAACCAGGTGATAAACAGCCACAGTCTGTGGTTAACAGGTCTCACGCCCTTAGTATGTCATTCCCTCGACACTGAGGGCGTTCTTTTTCACCTTTCCACCGGCCACGTCCACGCGGTCCAGCCATCCACAGGCGGCAGTGAAGTTCGAACTCGACGGCCCGGGGAACAGCTGCCGCGACAATCGACGACGCCTGGGCGCACTAAAGGGGATGCTCTACAGCGCTTCTGGCTTGGAGCGCGAGCGGACCGCGTAGAAGAGACAGGAGCCAATCCACAGAAGGTGGCCTACGACGCTGATCCCCAGGCCAACGCAGGCTGTGACAACAGCAGCCTTCTCATTTCCAAACCACCAGGCAGGAACCGAGACGGGTCCATAATCACCAAAATCAGGCATGTTCGAGTAGAACACCGCGAAGCCGATGAAGGTCATGACTAGCCCCGCCCACGCCCACGCAAGCTTGCTAGGGAATTCTCTACGAATAAGTAAGGGGAGTAAGCCCAGAGCAATCCAGATGCCTACGATAAACAATCCGTAGAACAGCACAACGATGACTAGCCATCCCCCACTTTTACCCAACAACTTCACTGCAATCGAGAGCGGAATAGTCAACACAGCTGCAACCATCCACACTGCCAGCAACACGATGCGGAGGTTGGCCGCCTTCATTACTTCTCCCCTACGCTAATGACGTTCTTCTCGGCTTTTCCGCCGGTCACGTCCACGTGGTCCTGCTCAAACATCGAGCTCAAGAAGTTCGCCATCCACTGCACCAACTCGACGTCGCGCAGCTTCGGGTCGGTGACGTTGCGCCCGGCCTTGGGGAAGCTGAGCTGGATCGCCTTGGCCGCCGCGCGGTAGTTGGAGCCCGGGAAGAGGCGCTTGAGGCGAATCTGCTTGGAATCCGCCAGCTCCACTGGGTGGACCTTGATGCGCGTGCCCTGCACCGTGATGTCGGAGACTCCGGCCCGGCGTGCCTGGTGGCGCAAGCGGGCCACGGCCAGAAGGCGCTGCACCGGCTCTGGAACGGGACCGTAGCGGTCCTCCATCTCCTCCACTGCCTGTTGCAGGTCCTTGTCGTCCTTGGACGCCGCCAGCTTGCGGTAGACCTCGAGGCGCAGGCGCTCGGAGTTGATGTAAGACTCCGGAATGTGCGCGTCAACAGGCAGGTCGATGCGGATTTCCTTCGGCCCCTCGTCCGTGACTGCTGGGGCTTCTCCCCTGGCCAGTGCTTTGAAGGTCTCCACGGCTTCGCCCACGAGGCGAACGTAGAGATCAAAGCCCACGCCGGCAATGTGGCCGGACTGCTCCGCACCTAAGACGTTGCCGGCACCGCGCATCTCCAAATCCTTCATGGCCACGGCCATGCCGGCGCCCAGGTCGTTGTTCTGCGCGATGGTGGCCAGGCGGTCGTAAGAGGTCTCGGTCAGCGTGGCGCCCTTGGGGTACAGGAAGTAGGCGTAGCCGCGCTCGCGGGAGCGGCCAACGCGCCCGCGCAGCTGGTGGAGCTGCGACAGGCCCATGTGGTGGGCGTTTTCCACGATAAGCGTGTTGGCGTTGGCAATGTCCAGGCCGGTCTCCACGATGGTGGTACAGACCAGCACGTCGAACTCGCGGTCCCAGAAGCCCTGCACGGTCTGCTCCAGGACCTCCTCATTCATCTGGCCGTGCGCCACCACGATGCGCGCCTCCGGCACGAGATCTCGTAGCTCGCGGGCCTTCTTTTCAATGTCCGCGACCTTGTTGTGGATAAAGAAGACCTGGCCATCGCGCAAGAGCTCGCGACGAATGGCGGCGGCTACCTGCTTGTCCTCGTAGGCACCCACGTAGGTGAGGACCGGGTGGCGGTCCTCCGGCGGGGTGAGGATGGTAGACATTTCGCGGATGCCCGCCATGGACATCTCCAAGGTGCGGGGAATCGGGGTGGCGGACATGGTGAGCACGTCGACGGACGCCTTGAGCGCCTTGATGTGTTCCTTGTGCTCCACGCCGAAGCGCTGCTCCTCATCGACGACGATGAGTCCTAAATTCTTCCACTGCACGCCGGTCTGCAGCAGGCGGTGGGTACCGATGACGATGTCCACGGAACCATCCGCCAGGCCGGCGAGAATCTCCTTGGACTCCTTGGTGGAGGTAAAGCGCGAGAGCACCTCGATGTCTACTGGGAAGCCCTGCATGCGCTCGCGGAAGGTGTCGGTGTGCTGCTGCGCCAGCAGCGTGGTGGGCACGAGCACCGCAACCTGCTTGCCATCTTGGACAGCCTTGAAGGCAGCGCGCACGGCCACCTCCGTCTTGCCGTAGCCCACGTCGCCCACAACGACGCGGTCCATGGGCACCGTCGATTCCATGTCGTGCTTGACCGCATCGATGGCCAGCATCTGGTCCTCGGTCTCGACGAAGGGGAAGTTATCCTCCATCTCCGCCTGCCACGGGGAATCCGGGCTGAACTGGTGGCCAGGCGCGGCTTGGCGCTTGGCGTAGAGCTCCACCAGCTCGCCGGCGATTTCGCGCACAGCGGCGCGCGCCTTCTTCTTCGTGTTCTTCCAGTCGGAGCCGCCCATCTTAGACAGCGTCGGTGCCTCGCCTCCGGTGTACTTGCTCAGCAGATCCAGCGAATCCATGGGGACCCAAAGCTGATCGGCCGGCTGGCCGCGCTTGGAGGCGGCGTACTCCAGCACGATGTACTCGCGGCGCGAGGTTTCATCACCGGATTGGATGGTGCGCTCGGCCATCTTGAGGAATTTGCCGATGCCATGTGTCTCGTGCACGACATAGTCACCCTGCTTGAGCGCCAGCGGATCGACGCGGTTGCGGCGCTTGGCCGGGCGGCGCTTGGCACCGGCAATATCGCCCACGCGGTTACCGGTGAGATCCGTCTCCGTGACGACGACGAGCGGGAGCGCCTCGGCGTCCTTGAGCTTGCGCACCTTGGGGAAGACCAGACCCGCGTGACTCAGCGCCTGGTAGAGGGTGACCTCGCCGGGGCTGGGCTCCCAGCCGGGGGTGGCCACCTTGGTGGGAATTCCCTTCTCCGCGAAGCGCTCCACCATGCGCTTGATCGCACCTTGGGCGGGGGCGATGAAGGCGGCGCGCCCACCCGCGGTGGTGTGGGCAAGCAGCTGCGCCATCATGGCGTCGATCTGCTCGATGTCGCCGCGCGGGGTGGGTCCTGGCTCAAAGTCCAGCGGCAGGGTTTCGGACTCGGCGGCGGCGAACATCCCCGGGGGCGCGAAAGTCCACAGCGGCGCATTGATGGCAGCGCACGTGGCCTCCAGGGACTCGTAGGAGCGGTAGCTGGAGGCCTCAGTATCCAACCCTTCGGCAGCCAGCGGGCCGTCCGCACCCATAGCCGCGGCTTCCCAACCGGCGGCCAGGAATTCGGAATCGGTGGATTCCAGATCTGCGATACGGGTACGGATCTTCTCCGGCGCCACGAGCAGCACGTGCGTGCCGGTGGGAAGCAGCTCGGGGAGGGTGACAAAGGAGCCTTCGGCCAGCACTGCCAACAGGGCCTCCATGCCATCGGCCGGAATGTGCTCGCCTACCTTGGTGAGCAGCTCCGCCAGCGCCGCGTTGCCGCCAAACTTCTGCGACAGCTCGCGCGCGCGGGCTGCGACCTCGTTGGTGATGGGCAGCTCGCGGGCCGGGTAGATGGCTACCTCGCCGACCTCAATCTCACTGAAGGCGCGCTGGTCCGCCACGGAGAATTGACGGATATCCGTAATCTCGTCGCCCCAGAACTCCACGCGCACCGGGTAATCCGAGGTGGTGGGGAAAATATCGAGAATGCCGCCGCGGGTGGCGTACTCGCCCCGCTTGGCCACCATATCCACGTGTTTGTAAGCACGAAACTCCAGCTCAGAGACGATATGGGAGAACTCGTGCTCCTCTTCTTCCTTGAGGAAGATGGGAGCGCGGCCCTCGACCTCACTGAGAACCGGCTGGCAGTAACCGCGCGCGGAGGTCACCACCACTTGGGCTTTGCCTGCGCCGACGAGGTCCAGCACACGCGCGCGCTTGCCGACGATATCCGGAGCCGGCGAAAGCCTCTCATGCGGGAGGGTCTCCCATGCGGGGAAGTACGCCACCTTATCCCCCATCATCGCGGACAACTCAGCGGAGAGATCCTCTGCTTCACGCCCAGAAGCGGTGACGACGAGGACGGGCGCGTGGTGCGCCACGGTGCCAATGGCCCAGGGACGCGCCTGGTCAATGCCCGTAATGTGCAGGGACTGGGTGCCTACCTGCGAAGCCAGTCCCTTCAGCTTCGGATCGGAGGCGGCGACTTTCAGCAGCCCGCCCAGCATCGGGGTGGTCATTTAGTTTTCTCCCTTCAGCTTCGGCGCGGCTTGCATCCCGGACAGGCCGTTCCAGCACAGATTAACAATGTGCGCCGCGACAGTTTCGCGCGACGGTTCGCGCTCATCCAACCACCACTGCGAAGTAGTGGCAACCATGCCTACGAGCGCTTGGCCATACAGCGTGGCCAGCTCTGGGTCCAGACCGCGGTGTTCGAAGGCTTCTCCCAGAATGTGTGCGACCTGATTGACTGCGGTATTAAGCAGCGTAGAGAAGCTGCGCTCATCCCCCGGCTTGGAATCCCTCACAAGGATGAGGAAGCCATCCGTTTGTTCCTCCACGTAGGTGAGGATCGCCACCACGGCGCGCTCGATGCGCTCGCGCCACGAGCCGGTTTCCAGCGACTCCGTAATAACCTTTTCCAAGGCCACCAGCTCGCGGTCGATGACAACGGCATAGAGGCCTTCTTTGCCTCCGAAGTGCTCGTAGACGACGGGCTTGGACACGCCCGCCCGCGCAGCGATTTCTTCCACGCTGGCGCCATCGAATCCGAGCTCAGCAAACGCCGCCCGGCCGACGGAAATCAACTGTTCACGGCGCTCGCGGCCGGTCATCCTCTGTCGAACCATGCCCCTACTGTATATCCCCCGCCGGACGCGCCCTGTGGGGTGGAGGCGTTTAGGTCTGTTCGCCCCGCGTCAGGTAACATGTCCCCCAGCGCTCGCGCAGAGTGCTGTTTCCCCATGGTGTAATCGGCAACACTACGGTTTTTGGTACCGTCATTCTAGGTTCGAGTCCTGGTGGGGAAGCTTTTTGCGTTTTCCATGCCCCCGCCGAAAGCCCTTACGCTCCGCTTTCTTCGCAATGGCAGCGACCTGGGCCGCTGTGTAGTTCACCGGCGCCACGCCCGCGCGCGGCAGCACCCACCCGCGCCAATAGGACGTGATGGCCATGCCGCTGCCCACAATCGGCGCGATAACCATGCCCAGGGCAAAGTGATCAAAGTGCGCGAACCCGACCATCACCACGCCGGTGAGTACGGCGGGAACGGCGTAGAGCGGCGTGCCGCCGAAGACGGCGGGGATCATCCCGGAGGCCACGTCCCGCACCATGCCGCCGCCCACCGCGGTAAGCACGCCTAGGAAGACGCAGGCGATGAGCGGCATGCCGTTGGCCAGCGCCTTCACGCAACCGGTGGTGGACCACACGCCCAGGATGATGGCGTCGCCGTGCTCGCGAAAGATCTCCCAGGCCTTACCCTTCAAATCCGTAAGGAAGGCAATGAGCGCGCCCACACAAGCAAGCGTGAGGTAGAGCGGGTCGGAAATAGCCGCCGCCGGACCGCTGGCGATGAGCATGTCACGAATCATGCCGCCGGCGAGGCCAGAGAAGAGGGCGAGGAAGACAAAGCCGATGATGTCGAACTCCCGGCGGCGCGCAATGGTGCCGCCGATGATGCCGTTGAGCACCACGCCGATGAGGTCAAAGGCTTGGTAGAGAGAGTTGATGAGTGGGTCGACGTCCTGAATCACAGGTATTGACCATAGCGTAATTATGGCTCCGCGCGGGAGGGTGACAACCGGCGAAAACTGCCGAGTAACGCCAAAGATCCACCTTTCGCGCGTGGTCTCCTCGGCAGGTTTCTGCGCTGGGCTAGGCCCCACCCTCCGGGGAGGCATACGGGCTGCGGGAAGAATCCACGACCTGGCTGGCGTGTCCGGCGTGACCGCCGGCGTCCTTGTCGAAGACTAGGGCTCCGGGCTTGACGCGCACGTCGGGTTTCTCGCCCTTGTCCACGATGACGTACTGCCCCATCATCCCCTGGTCCTCATGCAGCAGCATGTGGCAGTGATACATGTAGGAGATGGTCTTGTCGGGGAAGTGCCCGAATTCCACCAGCAGCCGGGCAGTGACCTTGGGCGGCAGGTTGACAATGTCCTTCCAGCCGGAGTTGAAGACCTTCATCTTCTCCTCCCCATCCCAGTCCAGGACCTGGAAGCGGGCGTTGTGGATGTGGAAGTTGTGCGGCCAATCGGAGTTTTCGTTCGTGACGGTCCAGACTTCCGGGTCGGCGTGGTCAATGACGGTATCGACCCGCGTCATGTCCATCTGTTCGCCGTTGATCATGAAGGTATTGAGGACGAACTCGCGCTCGGTGAGTCCCTCCGGCGAGGGAGTTTTAGCCGCTGCGGGGTCCAGCTGGGTAGGCAGTTCTGGCGGCTCGGGAGCGGTTTCGTCGGGCCCGGCAATGCTGAGCAGATCGAAGGAGTCGCGGAAGCCGAAGTCGGCGGCGTTGTCGTCCTTCGGAACACCGAAGTTGTCCTTGCGCGGAACCGAGCGCAGCTGCACGTCCTTCCCCGGCTCCAGGTCCACCACCACCTCGGCGCGCTCGCCGGGGCCGAGCAGAAGGGAGTCGACCTCCACGGGGGCGTCGAGAAGCCCGGCGTCCGTCGCAATAACGTGGAATGGCTCCTGCCCCAGCTCCAGGGTGTAAAAGCGCATGGACGCACCGTTGAGCAGCCGCAGGCGCACCCGGCGCGTCGTTGCTTCGAAGCGGGCGTTGGTGATGCCATTCACCAGCGGGGTCGTGCCCAGAAGCCCCAGCGTGCCATCGCTTTCCTCATCCAGCTGGCCATCGTCAGTGAACTTCGCGTCCATGATGACCACGGGGATATCGTCCACGCCGTACTCGTGCGGCAGGTCAAGGCCGTCGGAGACGTCGTCGTCAAGGATGAACATGCCGGCGAGCCCGCGGTAGGCGTGGGTGGCCGTGGCCAGGTGCGGGTGCGGGTGGTACCAGACCGTGGCGGCCGGTTGGATTATCTCCCACTCGGGCTTCCACGTGTCCCCTACCTGGATGGGCGAATGGGGGCCGCCATCGCAATAGGCAGGCAGCTGGATCCCGTGCCAGTGGACTGTGGTCATCTCTTCCAGGTCGTTGCTGATTTCCGCGCGAATCTTCTCTCCGCGGCGCGCCCGCAGCGTTGGGCCGAGAAAGGGTCCGTTAAAGCCCCACGTGCGAGTGCTGTTGTTGCCCGGCAGAATCTCCGAGTGGCCAGCTTGTGCGGTGAGGGTGAAGACTCGGATATCACCGTCCATCACTCCCTCCTCAACAGGTGGGATGGGCAGGGCGCGCGGCTCGCCGTCGAACCCTTGGGGAGCAGGCTGATCCGCGGAGCTCGAGCACGCGGCGAGGGCGACGCCCGCCGCGCTAAGAACCGTTCCCTGGACAAATACACGACGTGAGACAGACATGTCTCCCACGTTAGGCGGTCAGGTAATCCTTAATCCACGCTTTGACCGCACCGGGCTTAAGATCACAGCCATGTCTCTTCCTGCACAGGAATCCGCCAATGCCCGTCGCTTCATTTGGTCTAACGGCCTGCAGGGCGTGGGTGATCAACTTCTCTCCGGCAAGACAGTACTGCCCTGGCTGTTCAGTGCTGCGGGCGTGCCTGGCTTCTTCACCGGCCTGCTCGTCCCCTTGCGCGAGTCCGGGTCCATGCTGCCCCAGGCTGCACTGACCCCGTGGGTGACCTCGCATCCGGCACGCAAGCGCCTGTGGATCCTGGGTTCGGTGGGCCAGGGCGTGTGCGCAGCCGTGATTGCTGCGGCTGCAGTGCTGGTCAGTGGTCCACTGCTCGGCGTCATCGTGTGCGTCGCGCTCGCCGTGCTCGCTCTGCTGCGAGCCCTGTGTTCCTTGACCGGCAAGGACGTGCAGGGACGTACCATTTCCAAGGGCAGCCGCGGCCTGGTTACCGGGAGGGCTACCCAGTTGGGCGGCGCCGTCACTCTGGTGACCGGCGGCGTTTTGGCCTTCCTGGGGAGCTGCCCCGCTGGGGCCTGGCACTACTGCTGGCCATTGGCGCGGTCACCTGGATTATTGCGGCGGCGGTCTTCCGCCACATTGACGAGCCCGTGCCGGAGGACGCAAGCCACCAGGGCCTGGATAAGAGCTGGTGGAAGGACACGTGGCAGCTTTATACCGAGGACGCGCGCTTCCGCAACTTCGTCAACGTGCGCGCGCTGCTGCTGGTTTCCGCGCTGTCGACGTCCTTTATCGTGGTGCTCTCCCAGTCCGTTGGTTCGCAGACGCTGAGCGGGCTCGGTGGCTTCGTCTTGGCCTCCGGCCTGGCCAGCCTTGTCGGCGGGCGCGTCTCAGGCGTGCTCTCTGATAGGTCCTCGCGCTTGGTGATGTCCTTCGCAGCTGGAGCCGCAGCGCTCATCCTCCTGGCAATTGTGGCGTGTGCGGCGTGGGCGTCGGCGTCGGTAAGCGCCTGGGCCTTGCCCGTGGGATTCTTCCTGGTAAACCTCGCCCACGCCGCTATCCGCGTAGCCCGTAAGACCTACGTGGTGGACATGGCCGGTGAGGACAAGCGCACCCGCTACGTGGGCGCGGCGAACACCATGATGGGCGTCATCCTGCTCGTAGTCGGCGGTATTTCCGCGGTCATTTCGCTGGCTGGCCCATCTGCCGCCATCCTCTTTCTGGCCATCGTCGGGTTGCTCGGAGCGTGGCGTGCCCGGGCCCTGCCGGAGGTCTCGCACGGAAAGTGATACATACGCGTTATGATGTTTGTTTGTAAGTCCTGACACCCAACTACAGGAGACGCACACACCCGTGGCTGAAACTACTGACTGCGCCGCACTTGTCCTTGCTGCCGGCGCGGGCACCCGCATGAAATCCTCGACCCAAAAGACGTTGCATGAGATTGGCGGGCGGTCCCTGCTTGGCCACGCGCTCCATGCCGCGGCGGGTCTAAACCCGCAGCACCTCGTGGTCGTCGTTGGCCACCAGCGCGACCAGGTCTCCCCCGCCGTCGAGGCCATCGCGCAAGAGCTGAACTGTGAGGTATCCCAGGCCGTTCAGGAAGAGCAGAACGGCACGGGCCACGCCGTCCAGTGCGGCCTGACCGCCCTGCCGGATTTCACCGGCACCGTCATCGTCACCAACGGTGACGTCCCGCTGCTGCGCCCGGAGACTCTGCGCCAGCTGCACGAGGCTCACACTTCCCAGGGCAACGCGGTCACGGTGCTGTCGATGTCCCTGGAGGATCCGACCGGTTACGGGCGCGTGCTGCGCGCCGAGGATGGCTCGGTGACGGCCATCGTGGAGCAGAAGGATGCCACCGAGGAGCAGCGCGCAGTGCGCGAAGTTAACTCCGGCGTCTTCGCGTTCGACGGGGCTGTGCTGCGTGACGCCCTGACCAAGCTCAACTCCGACAACGCACAGGGCGAGCTCTACATCACCGACGTGCTCGAGATTGCCCGCGAAGGCGGCCACAACGTGGGGGCACACGTCGCCGCGGACCCGGATGAGCTTTCCGGCGTCAACGACCGCGTGCAGCTCGCCGCTGCCGGCCGCATGCTCAACCGCCGAGTGGTGGAAGAAGCCATGCGCGGCGGCGCCACGATTGTGGATCCGGAGACCACCTGGATCGGCGTCAACGTCACCATTGGCAAAGACGTTGTCATTCACCCCAACACGCAGCTGTGGGGTGCCACCTCCATTGCTGATGACGCCGAGATCGGCCCCGATACCACCCTGACCAACATGCAGGTGGGCAAGGGAGCCAGCGTCGTGCGCACGCACGGCTTCGATTCCGTCATTGGCACCGACGCACAGGTTGGCCCGTTTACCTACATCCGCCCGGGCGTCATCGTGGGCCAGGAAGGCAAGCTCGGCGGCTTCGTGGAGGCCAAGAAGGCGCAGATCGGCCGCGGCACCAAGGTTCCACACCTCACCTACATCGGTGACGCCACCGTGGGTGACTACTCCAACATCGGCGCGTCCTCCGTCTTCGTCAACTACGACGGCGTGAACAAGCACCACACCACCATTGGCAGCCACGTGCGCACCGGCTCCGACACCATGTTCATTGCGCCGGTCACCGTGGGCGATGGCGCGTACTCCGGGGCGGGTACAGTAATCAAGGACGACGTTCCTGCGGGAGCGCTCGCGGTCTCCGGTGGCAAGCAACGCAACATCGAGGGCTGGGTCCAGAAGAAGCGCCCGGGCACGCCGGCGGCGGAAGCCGCCGACAAGGCACAGGGTGCTGCAGCAGACGACGAGACCACTAACTAACAACAAGCAAAGGGATATGTACTGATGACTGGCAAGGTTACCGGCAGCAGCAAAAACATGAAGCTCTTCACCGGCCGCGCACACCCGGCGTTGGCTGAGGCTGTGGCTAAGGAGCTCAACACCGAATTGGTTCCGACCACCGCCCGGGACTTCGCCAACGGCGAAATCTTCATCCGCTTCGAGGAGTCCGTGCGTGGCGCCGATTGTTTCGTGATGCAGTCCCACACCCAGCCGCTCAACAAGTGGCTGATGGAGCAGCTCATCATGATTGATGCGCTCAAGCGTGGTTCCGCTAAGCGCATCACCGCCATCCTGCCGTTCTACCCCTACGCCCGCCAGGACAAGAAGCACCTGGGCCGCGAGCCCATTTCCGCCCGTCTGGTGGCAGACCTGCTCGCCGCCGCCGGCGCGGACCGCATTGTGTCCGTGGACCTGCACACCGACCAGATCCAGGGCTTCTTCGACGGCCCGGTGGACCACATGCACGCGCAGCCGATCCTGACGCGCTACATCAAGAACAACTACTCGCTGGACAACCTGGCGGTGGTCTCCCCCGATGCCGGCCGTGTCAAGGTGGCGGAGAAGTGGGCGCACGAGTTGGGCGATGCCCCACTGTCCTTCGTTCACAAGACCCGTTCCAAGACCGAGGCCAACAAGACGGTGTCCAACCGCGTGGTCGGTGACGTTGAGGGCAAGGATTGCGTGCTTCTCGACGATATGATTGACACCGGTGGCACCATCGCCGGCGCGGTCCGCGTCCTCAAGGAGGCCGGCGCAAAGTCCGTCATCATCGCCTGCACCCACGGCGTGTTCTCCGACCCGGCACGCGAGCGCCTGTCCGAGTGCGGCGCGGAGGAGGTCATCACGACCGATACCCTGCCGCAGTCCACGGAGGACTGGAGCAACCTCACGGTGCTCTCCATCGCCCCGCTGCTGGCAAAGACCATCCACGAGATCTTCGAGAACGGTTCTGTCACCACCCTCTTCGAGGCTCACTAGTTACCACCGTGGTGGCTGCGGCTTGTCACTGCGCGGCTAGAATTTAGTGAATTTTTGAGCCAAAAAGTGTCCACTACCTTCACCAGTAGTGTTAGATTAAGCACATGCTCACTTACGCTAAAACCTCGCTGCGCACAGCTCTCATTGCCGCAGCCACCACGTCTCTCTTTGCTGGCGCAGTCGTCGCTGCCCCGGCAGCGCACGCCGCCGAACCCTCCACCGTGTCCACTGGGTGCAAGGTCACCCAGTCCCACTTCAACGACTACGGGGTCGATGTCACCGCTTACGACACCCCCGACGAGCTTCTCCAGGCCACGCTCGACGCCGTGGGCTACACCGAAGGCAAGGTTGGCGCCAAGGTCCAGCTGAACTGGTGGACGGCCCGCGTGGGCGAGGCCACCTCGTGCGGCTTTGTCACCGACCCCTCTACCCCGCCGGAGGACGCGCCCACCGAGAAGCCCACCGAGAAGCCCACCGAGAAGCCGGCGGACAAGCCAGCTGATAAGCCTGCCACCCCGGCTGAAGATGAGCCGGCGCTCAAGCCGCTGTGCAAGCTCAACAAGAGCCAGTTCTCCGCCCACGGCGTGGACGTGGATGACTACACAAACGATTCCGCCCTGCGCACCGCCATCCTCGACGCCGTGAACTACCAGCGCGGCGAGACCGGTTCCGCGGTACTGCGCAACGTCTGGGAGGACCGCCTGAACAAGGCCGTGGACTGCGGCTTCGTCACCACCGACGTGCCAAAGCTGAACAAGCCGGGCCTCAACGCAATCGTCCCGTGCGGCACGCTCGATGACGCCCTGCGCAAGTCCGGTATCGATACCGCCGAGTACAACCACGCAGAACTCTCCAAGAAGCTGCGCCGCACGAACATGTCGGAGGAGCCGATTGGCAAGCTGATCGGTGCCGAGTACTTCGATGACATTGCGGACCGCGCCCAGGATTGTGGCCTGGTCACGGCTACCCCGCGCGGATCCCTGGCTGGCAGCTCCAAGGGCTTTGATCAGGCGGCGGCTGGCGCTGACCTCATGAGCTCGTTGAGCTCCAAGGACGGCGATCCGGATAAGCCGGCCTCCAGCGGTGACGATCTGCAGACTGGCGTCATCGTGGGCGGCGTCATCGCCGCCATCCTCGCCCTCTTCGGTATCGGCTCCGTCGTTGGCCCGCAGCTGGTCAAGTTGCTGCCGCCGCAGCTGGCTGGCCTGCTGCCGCACTAGAGAGAAGTTTGCTTCTTTCCCCTCGTCCGTGCTAGATTTTTATGGTCTCGGCGAGGGAGAAATCCGTTATCGACGCGATTACATAAGTTAAGCAGTGAATTCTTGTTGAGGAATTCTTTTCAAGCCTGCGATGACTCGTCCAAGACGTCCATCGGCAGGCTTTTGTCGTATCTATACGGCTTTAAAAGCCCTCGCCGCACCGAATACTTCAAGGAGATTACACATGGCTAACACCCGTCCTGTTCTCAAGGCTGAAGCTCGTACTGAGTTCGGCAAGGGCTTCGCTCGCCGCCTGCGCGCTGCCGGCAAGATCCCGGGCGTTGTCTACGGCCACGCCGTCGACGTTCTGCACTTCGCCGTTGACCGCCTGGAGATGACCGCTCTGGTCCGCAACAACGGTGTCAACGCCGTCTTCGAGCTGGAGCTCGAGGGCGAGCAGCACCTCGTCATGGTCAAGAACATTGACCAGAATGTTCTGACCTTCAACATCGACCACATCGACCTGCTCTCCATTAAGCGTGGCGAGAAGGTTGAGGTTGAGGTTCCGGTCGTCCTCGAGGGCGAGCCGGCTCCGGGCCTCATGTCCATCCAGGATGCGGACGTCCTCCTCGTCGAGGCAGACGTTCTCAACATTCCGGAAGAGCTCACCGTGTCCATCGAGGGCCTCGAGGATGGCGCTGTCGTCACCGCTGCCGATGTCACCCTGCCGGAGGGCACCACCCTGGCCGCCGAGGAAGACACCGTCATCGTCTCCATCTCCGAGCCGGAGGTTGATGAGGAGCTCGAGGCAGCTGCTGAGGCCGCCGAGGACGGCGGCGCTGAGGCTGGCGCCGAGTCCGCTGACGACGACGCAGAGGCTTCCGAGGAGAAGGGCGACGAGGAGTAAACCTCTCCCCTCCTACCCGCACCGCGCCGCTGCTTCCCTATCGTGGGAGGCGGGGCGCGGTTCGCCGTTTTCACCCACCCGCTGTTTAGAATGGGCGGCGTGAGTGATTCTTCTTTCCTTGTCGTAGGCTTGGGCAACCCCGGCCCGAAGTACGCCGGTACGCGCCACAACATTGGCTTCGATGTGGTCGATGAACTGGCCCACGAACTCTTCGCGTCCTTCTCCGTGCACAAAAAGACCAACACGGACGTTGCCGAGGCACGCCGCGGTGCGGCCAAGGTCATCATTGCCAAGCCGCGCAGCTTCATGAACCTCTCCGGCGGGCCTATCAAGGCCCTCGCCCAGTATTTCCACATCGCCCCAGGACACATCATCGTGGTGCACGACGAGCTGGAGCGCGACTTCGCCACCATCAAGCTCCGCGTGGGCGGCGGCGACCACGGCCACAACGGCCTGCGTTCCACCACGAAGTCCCTGGGAACCAAGGACTACCAGCGCCTCTCTGTGGGCATCGGCCGCCCGCCTGGCCGCATGGACCCGGCCTCCTTCGTGCTCAAGCAGTGGACCAAGCAGGAGTCTCAGGAGATTCCCATTATGTGCGCAGACGCGGTCGATGAGATTCTGCGCGCGTTAGACTGACCGCTATGAAGCTTGCTACCCTACGCACCAGTTTTGGTACCTCCGCAATCCGCATCGACGGCCCGAATGTGGGCACGGAGTTGGACTACGAGGACGTCGGCAAGCTCTTGGCCAGCCCGGACTGGCGCAAGGCCGCGCAACTGTCGGGCGAGCCCGTCGTGTTCGACAACGCCGACCTTGCCCCCGTCGTTCCGAATCCCGGGAAGATTATCTGTGTGGGCGTCAATTACGCCAAGCACGCCCGGGAAATGGGCCGCGAGCTTCCCACGCAGCCCACACTGTTCATCAAGTTCCCGGAGGCGCTCACCGGGCCTTACAACGATGTCTATGTGCCCGACTTTGCCACGCAGAAGCTGGACTATGAAGGCGAGCTCGCCGCAGTGATAGGCACCCGCGCGCACCGCGTGCGCGTGGCGGAGGCGCTGCACCACGTCGCCGGATACGCCATTATGAATGACTACACGCTGCGTGACTATCAGCGTGCCACTACGCAGTTCCACGCCGGGAAGTCCTTCTACCGCACCGCTGGTTTTGGGCCGTGGCTTACTACTGCCGACGAGTGGGCACCTGGGCGCGGGGCACGGCTCACCACGACTGTCGATGGCGACGTGCGCCAGGACGATAACACCGATGACCTCATCTTCTCCGTGGCCGAGCTCATTGCCTTCTGCTCCTCGCTGTACCCACTCAACCCGGGCGATGTCATCGCCACCGGCACCCCGGAGGGCGTAGGTTTTGCGCGGGGCGAGGACGCGCTGCTGGGCGACGGCTCCGTGACCCACATCAGCATCGAGGGCCTAGGCGCAATCGAGAACACCACCCGCTTTGGCGAGCCGCCCGCCGGCGGATGCGGCCCGAACTGCACCTGTACAACGGACTAGACCTTTTATTAATTCTGCGGCACACGAGAAGTATCGATACTGTAGGGAACCACATTTTCCCCGATCTAGAAGGATGAGCCTTTTATGACTCTTCGCACGAGCTTCACCGCTATCGGCATCGCTGTCACCGCCGCGGCTGCCCTCTCCGCGTGCTCCTCGCAGGACTCCTCTGACGCCACGACGGCGGCCACGACGACGGTGAAGGAAACCGTGGCTGAGCAGAACACCACAGCCAACACCGCCACTGCTAACACCGACGACGCTGACGACACCAACGACACCGCAGCTGCTGCGCCAGCCGGAAATGACCAGGCGGCACAGAGCTCGCCGCAGGTTAGCCGCGAGGACGCCCTTGCCAAGGCCTACGCCCAGGCCGGTGTCCAGGAGTCTGATGTTTCCGAGCTGGAGCAGGAACTGGATGACGGCGACGACGGATTCGGCCCGCACTGGGAGATCGAATTCAAGGCCAATGGCCAGGAGCATGAGTTCGACGTGGACGCCGCCACCGGTGAAGTCCGCAACCACGAGATTGACTAGGTAGCCCAACCGCCCCCGTGTGGGAGAACCCCCACGTACCGCACTCCGACGGTTTAGGGATTTTCCCTGGTAGGGGGTAGCGTTGAGGGTATGAGTTCAACGTCAAAGAAGTCCCCCTCTACCCCTCCGAAGCTCGACAAGGAGGCCTACGAGCGCGAGCTCAAGCGCCTGCAGGCGGAGCTCGTGGAGATGCAGCAGTGGGTGGTAGAGACCGGCGCGCGCGTGGTCATCATCATGGAGGGCCGCGACGCCGCCGGCAAGGGCTCTGCCATCAAGCGCATCACGCAGTACCTCAACCCGCGCTCCTGCCGCATTGAAGCACTACCCAAGCCCACGGACCGCGAGGCTGGCCAGTGGTACTTCCAGCGCTACGTCGAAAAGCTGCCCACCGCTGGCGAGATCGTCATCTTTGACCGCTCCTGGTACAACCGTGCCGGTGTAGAGCGCGTCATGGGCTTTTGCTCCCAGCAGGAGTACGTGCGCTTCCTCCACCAGGCCCCCATCCTGGAGCGCATGCTGGTTGAGGACGGCATCATCCTGCTTAAATACTGGTTCTCCGTTTCCGATGAGGAACAGATTGCCCGCTTCAAGTCCCGCCGCAATGACCCGCTGCGCCGCTGGAAGCTCTCCCCTATGGATCTGCAGTCCATCACCCGTTGGGAGGACTACTCCCGCGCCAAGGATGAGATGTTCGTCCATACCGATACCCCGATCTCGCCGTGGTACACCGTGGAGTCAGAAGACAAGAAGCGCTCCCGTATTAATGTCATCAACCACATCTTGAAGACTGTCCCCTACCAGCACGTGGAGCAGGACGTCCCGAAGATCCCTCAGCGCCCCGACCTGGAGGCCGAGTACGTGCGCCCGCCGCGCAACGAGTTCGCCTACGTTCCGGATGTCGCTGCCGACTTGGAGCGTGCCAAGGTCAACGGCGACGGCAAGAAGCAGGGCAAGAAAAAGAAGTCCAAGAAGGACAAAAAGAAGAAGTAGTACTTTCTGTATGTACTACCATGGCCGTCTATGAGCTTTTCCCGCACCGCGCGCGCCTTCCTGTCCTCGGTGCGTTTGGGTGACGCGCTGCTCGCAGGAGTCGCGGGGCTCGTAGCGGCCTTTTATTGTGCCTTGGCGTTTCCCTCTGCCGGAACGGTGGAAATTCTCCAGGCTCTCTTGTCGCTGCTGTTCATACCGCTTTTCTTAGTGTGGCGCTCGAGGCCAATCGTGAGCGCAACAGGCTTCTTAGTTCTTCTCCTGGCCTGGGCTGTCATATGGATGAGCCAGCTTCCTACTAATAGCGGCTTGACGCCTTGGGCATTAACCGCCCCGATGGCCGTGTACACCACCTCACGGTACATAAACCACAGGCTACTTCCTCGGGCGGTCCTCCTCATCACTGCGCTCGGTACCTTCATCTCCCCCTTCATGTGGCGGATCGATGCTGAGTCCTATCTTCTGCGCTATGAGGTTGACACACCCTTCCTTGCTATGGTTGTGGCTCACTGGACGGTACTAGGAAGCACATATTTCATTGCTGCCCGCTATTTCGACCGTGATCGCCAACGAGAAGTACTGGCCCGCGAGCGCTTCCACCAGGCACAAGAAGAAGAACGCCTCCTCATTGCGCGGGAGTTACACGATGTCCTCGCCCATTCCCTCACATTGATTAAGGTTCAGGCTAATGCAGGCATCGTTGCAGCGACTGCGGACTCCGGCGCGGCTGAAGAAGCACTTGTTTCTATCCGCGATAATGCGGATACCGTCCTGGGCGAGGTTCGCGGAATCGTCGCTGCCTTGCGCTCACCCGGTCCCACGGCTCTTGAGCCTGCTCAACAGCTTGAGCACATCGAAGGGATCCTCGAAGGCTTCCGCGCTGCAGGGCTAAAGGTGGACGCCAACCTCCCGCCTGAATACGCCGTTCCATCGTTGGTGCAGATGGCTTTGGTACGCATTATCACGGAAGGATTGACGAATGCTCTGCGCCATCAGGGCGTCGGCACGCGCGTCTTCGTTGAGCTTGTACTTGATGACGCCGCCACGCTCACCCTCACCTCCACCAATCCTCATCCCACACCAAGCAACGTCGCGGGAAGCGGCGTGGGCTTAGTCGGAGTGGCGGAACGAGCCCGTTCGCTCGGCGGTCGCCTCGACTATTCCGGCGATGCTCATTCCTTTTCCTTGCATGCACAGATACCGATGAAGGAGACCAAGGATGCATCCCAGCAGCTCTAGAATCCGCGTCTTATTGGCCGATGATCAAGCAATGCTGCTCTCAGCGTTGTCTACCATCCTCACTGCGCAAGAAGACATCGAGGTCGCGGCCACCGCGGCCACGGGGGCGGACGCCGTGACAGCAGCGCTGAGCCACCACATTGATGTGGCTATCCTCGACATTCGCATGCCCGGTATGGACGGCATTGCAGCGGCTCAGGCCATACTCGAACGCAAGCCCGAGTGCCGCATCATCATGCTCACCACATTCAATGATGAAGAGCTCGTGGCGCGATCCATCTCCGCTGGCGCCCACGGTTTCCTGCTGAAGGATGCCGACCCAGAGGTTCTTGTGTCCGCCGTTCGCAACGTGGCGCAAGGAGAATCGGTGCTGGCCGCCGAGGTAACCGGCCCAGTGCTGGAAGCTTATCGCTCGGCGCTGACGCGCGAAAACCTCAGCGCCCAGGAACGCCAAGGACTCAGCCTCGTAACGCGCCGCGAGATGGAAGTGCTTTCGCTCATCGCGCGTGGTGCTACAAATGCGGAGATAGCCGCCGACATGGTCATCGCAGAAACCACGGTGAAAACTCACGTCTCCGCACTCATGTCTAAACTCGCCGCACGTGACCGAGTGGCCCTCGTTCTCTTAGCGCAGCGTGCTGGGGTTGCCTAAGCTCCTACCACGGTAGGAGGTCTGCTCACTGAAGACCATCATGCAGGCGGATTACTTTATGATGCGCCCCGGCGATACTGCATTCTATGAATTGCGATATCTCTTTTGAGCACATTTCGAAATCTTTTGGTCGGCAACGAGTCCTCGATGATGTTTCCTTCCGCATCTCCCCGGGCCGCGTGCATGCACTGCTCGGGCGCAACGGGGCAGGAAAATCGACGCTCTTTTCCATCCTCTTAGGTCTCCTGCCGCCTGACTCGGGCTCCATCAACGTGGCGGGCCAACCTTGGAACCGCAATGTGCTTCGCCGTATTGGTGCCACTGTGAACGGGCCAGCTTTTTATGGTCATCTGTCTGTCACGGCGAATCTTCGCGTTCACGCTCGACTTCTGAGCCTTCCTGATTCCGAGATTGATCGGGTTCTCTCCATCGCTGGGCTCAGCGGCGTAGGCACTAAGAAGGCGAAATCCTTTTCCACCGGTATGAAGGCCCGCTTGGCTTTGGCACAAGCACTCCTCGGTGATCCAGAGATTCTTGTCCTTGATGAGCCTCAGAATGGCCTCGATCCCCAAGGCATCATGGAGTTGCGGGAGCTACTACAGCAACTGGCCGCGGCTGGGCACACCGTTATCGTAAGCTCCCACCAGCTTGGTGAAGTTTTGCATCTTGCACATGACATCACGGTCTTGGCCGAGGGCAGGATTCGATATTCCGGTTCCCTGCACCAGCTAGCACCCCGTGGCCAGTTGGAAGAGGAATTCTTCCGGCTTACCTCACCGGGTCATGCCTCCCAAGCACCTACCTCTCGGGAAGGGGAATCACGTGCCTAAGCACACCACAGCACCTCGCCCGAGTTACCTTTCGGCAGAACTACTACGCAGCCGCGGAAGTGCCCTACAGTGGTTGCCTTTGCTGGCGCTACCGCTGGTCATCATGACAATCATTTTCTCCTTAATGGCCTCAGCACGCACTGATGCCACGGGCGTCTTGGCTTGGCAATCCTTGTTTGTTACCGGCATGTATGCCCCTCTTACTGGGCTGTTCGCTGCCATTCCAGAACGCCGCGAGACCATCACTCGCAGCGGCGGAACGCAATGGAGAAACCTCAACCCGCGTCTCGAGAATGCTGCCCGCTTTATCGTTGTCATTGTCAGCCTTGCGGTCTTCCATATTCTGAACTTTGGTGTTTCCTGGTTCGTTGTCGCTGCCCAGGGGCGCGAGAATCATGAACTTATCCTCGTAGCTGGGCTCTACTCCTTCCTTGGTGCGCTTGGCATTGCTGGGCTTTCCGCAGCCTGTGCCCGTCGACTGGGCTTCGCATTAGCACTCGTGGCAGCGGTCCTGTGGCAAATAGTCAGCGTCCTTCCGAGCACTGTCGAAACAGGCAGGTGGTGGGCCTTTCCACCAGCATGGCCGCAACGGCTTCTTTTGCCCGCACTGCGTATTCATCAGAACTCGGTGCCTCTTGAGCCACACGACCCACTACTGACCAGCAGTCCGTTTCCAGCTCTCGTTTTGTGTGTCATCCTTGCCCTGCTTGGGTCATTAGCTGCGGTCTTCACGCCGCGTCGATACCGGCCAGTGTTCCCGCTGCGTTTCACCGTCGCACGGTCTACGGCGACGCGGACTAATGCCACCGTGGAAGAAGCCCAATCATGGAAACCAACGGAACATTCCCGTGCCGCAGCGCAGTCCTCGCCGTGGTCCACATTGTTGGGGCTGCACCACGCGGCTTTTAGCCCAGCGGTGTTATCTTGCCTGTTGCTCAGCGTTTCCACGCTCGGTTTTGTAGCTCTGCATCCCGCTAACTACGTCGAAGGTTTCTTTCACTTCTTTCTGCTTCCGGTCGGCGCAGGTATCTTGCCGGTCCTCGTTTGGCCCCGTGTAGCTGATTCATGGCCGTTGGTCCATATGGAAACACGGTTCGGCACATCCGGGATTCTCCTCTGGTTCCTGTGTGTCATCCTGGCGGTATGCGCTGCCGCTTACCTGGCCAGTGCGCTCGCAGGTGGCAATGTCGCTGCCCAGCTTTCGGCATTCCCCCTTGCAGTTGGGGTGGGCTTTGTCATCGCGGCTGTGTCACTCGTTTTGGTTATTCGCTTCGGCACCGTGAGCGCTATCGCCCTCACCATCGTAGGCACGATCGTCTCCGTCACCTTGGGCGGCGATGTCTTGGCAGAAACCAGCCTCTGGCTCCTTGCCTTCCCTGCTTGGCCCTTAGTTGCGCACTCGCCTCTGCGCTACGCCATCGCCATGGCGCTGACCGCGGTGCTCTGTGTGGTTGCCGCGTTGCTCGCACGGCGTCTGCTCCACACGCGTGCGCTGTCTCCCCGCTAAAACTGACGAATCTGACAAAAGCAGTCTAGATTTTTCGATCTTGGCCCGTACTTTTGGCAGATCGGGCAGTTGCGCGTTTGAAGCATCCTGGCAAAGCTAGCTCGCAGACCGAGCAGGACCCTAAAACAGCGAAACACCGCCCGCGCTGCATGGTGTGGGCGGTGTTCGTTTTCTAGCGCTTAGAGCTCAGAGACGTCAACGCGCTTGGGGTAGACCTCCGGGCGGGCACCGGCGATGTCCTCCACAATGCGGATGACCTGATTGGAGTAGCCGAACTCGTTGTCGTACCAGACGTAGAGCACGAGGTGCTTGCCTGAGGCAATGGTGGCCAGTCCGTCAACCACGCCGGCGTGGGTAGAGCCCACGAAGTCGGAGGAGACGACCTCCGGGGAGGCAATATAGGAGATCTGCTGGCGCAGGTTGGAGTGCAAGGAGACGTTGCGCAGGAAGTCATTAACCTCGTCGCGGTCTGCTTCCTTCTCCAGCTCCAGGTTGAGCACCGCCATCGACACGTCCGGGGTAGGAACGCGGATAGCGTTGCCGGTGAGCTTGCCCTCAAATTCCGGAACGGCCTTGGCCACGGCCTTTGCTGCGCCGGTCTCCGTGAGAACCATGTTGAGGCCGGCGGCGCGGCCGCGGCGATCTCCCTTATGGAAGTTATCGATGAGGTTCTGGTCGTTGGTGAAGGAGTGAGCGGTCTCCACGTGGCCGTGGACAACACCGTAGCGGTCATTGATGACCTTGAGTACTGGGGTGATGCCGTTGGTGGTGCAGGATGCGGCAGAGAGGATCTGATCGGTGTCGTCGATGTCACCGTGGTTGATGCCGTAGACGATGTTCTTCAGGTCGCCTTTGCCCGGCGCGGTGAGCAGCACTCGGGACACGCCCTTGGCTGCAAGGTGCTGGGACAGGCCCTCACGGTCGCGCCACACGCCGGTGTTGTCGACAACGATGGCGTTGTCGATGCCGTACTGGGTGTAGTCGATCTCCGCCGGGTCGTTGGCGTAGATCATCTGGATCTTGGTGCCGTTGGCCCAGATGACCTCGTTCTCCTCGTCCACGGCGATGGTGCCGTTGAAGGCACCATGGACGGAATCGCGGCGCAGGAGGGAAGCGCGCTTGAAGATGTCAATGTCGCCCTTCTTGCGCACCACGATGGCACGCAGGCGCACTCCACCGTAGGCGGCCTCGCGGGCGATGAGGATGCGGGCGAGGAGGCGACCGATGCGGCCGAAGCCGTACAGGACCACGTCGGTGGTCTCCTTGTCTACGCCGGCACCGACGAGATCCACGAGGGTCTCCTCCAGGTACTTGCGCAGGTTGTCGGAACCGGACTCGGCAAAGCCTGTGGCCAGGCGGCCCAGGTCGACGGACGCGGTACCCAGGTTCATCGCGCACAGTTCTTTGAGGATGGGCAGGGTCTCCGCGGTGGAAAGCTCACGCTCGGCGATACGGCGGGCGTATCGGTGCGCCTTGATGATGTCGATGTCCGTCACGCCGATGAGGAGGCGACCGTAGATGGAGGTCACGACATTGTTGTTGCGGTGCAACTGGTGGATGAGCGGAATCATCTCCTGGGCCAGCTCCAGGCGCTCGTTCCAGTCCTCGTGTCCAATGTGCGCGTTCGCAGTCACGTGTTGTGTTTCCTTTTCTAATTAATAAGGGGGTGTATAACTCTGTCCAACCGTAAATATTAACCATTAAGGATGTCCGTTTGGGCACAGTTGCGCGAGGATCTGCGCCACACTACCCCCGTTGATTTTCTCCACCTCGGTGCCGACAAGGCAGTAGTCCACCTCCGGATCGTGGGCGGCACGACGCGGCTTGAGCAGCGCGTTGAGGTAGGGGTACACCAGCGGCAGCTCCGCGTGGGCGCGGGTGTAGGGGGTCTCTAGGCCGCGGGCATAGCGCCCGGAGAATGCGCGGGTAGATACAGTGGCGCCACCCCGGCGCAGCAGCGCGCGGTTGTGGGGGCTGGTTCCGGCCTCGTCGGCCAGCAGGAAGGCCGAGCCACAGCTAACCGCACGAACTCCACTCCACGACAGGGCGCGGGCCACGTCCTCCCTGGTCCGCAGCCCACCCGCAGCAATGAGCGGCAAGTCCACCACTGCGTGCACGGCGCTCACGAGCTCTGCCAGCGGGCGCTGGTCCGGCTCCGCACCCGGGTCCCACACTCCGCGGTGGCCGCCGGCCTCCGGGCCTTGAACGCACAACGCGTCGACGCCGCGCTCGGCGGCACTACGCGCCTCCTCCGGGGTAGTCACCGTGGTCCACGCCTCCGCGCCTTGTGCATGGATGCGCTCGACCTCCTCGGCGCTGAAGGTGCCGAACATGGACCACAGAACCGCTGCCCCACCGGTGAGTGCCGCGGTGAGCTTGTCGTGCCAGCCGAAGTCCAGGGAGACGTTGCCGGGCACGGCGCCCTCGTGGTCCGCTAGGTCGCGCACGGCCGCCATCTCTGTAGCAGTAAGCGCGCGCTGCGGGTGGAAGAGGTTGACGCCGAAACGAGTACCCCCGCAGGCGTGAATGGACTCCTGCGCCGAGGCTACGGTGGCGCTTCCCAGCCCCAGAGTGCCGAAGGAACCGGCGGATTCCGCGGCGCGCACGAGCGCCGGTGTGGTGGGCCCACCGGCCATCGGGGCAGGTAGGACGGGGCAGGTGATAGTCTCAAGAAGCTGGCTCATGGCCCCAAGCTTAAAGACAATCCCTGAAGGGAGTAGTTGTGTCCACCCTCCGTGACTTCTTCACCCGCCTCTTCGGCGGCTCCGCTGGTTCCGCTGGATCCACGGCGTCCTCTCGGCGCGCAGATTCGGGCATCGATCCGGCGTCCCTGAGCGCCGAGTGGATCGTCGTGGGCCTGGGCAACCCCGGCGCGAAGTACGCGGCGACCCGCCACAACGTGGGTTACATGGCACTAGATGATCTGCTGGCGGAGACGGGCGACGTGCTCGAGCCGGTCACGGGCCACCAGCTCAGTGCCGCGCGCATCGATGTCGCCGGCACCCCCGTTGTCGTACTGCGCTCGCACACCTACATGAACTTGTCCGGGGATCCCATCGCTCCCCTAGCCCAGCAGCTGGGAGTGCCAGCGGAGCGCATCATCGTCATTCATGACGAGCTGGATCTGCCCGCCGGCACGGTGCGCGTGAAAAAGGGCGGAAACGAAAACGGCCACAATGGGCTCAAGTCCCTCACCGAGCGCCTGGGCACCCGAGACTACCTGCGCGTGCGCGTAGGCATCGGCCGCCCGGCCAAGGGCGGCTCCATTTCGGACTGGGTGCTAGCGCCTGTCGACGCCACCCCGGAGTTCGATGCCTCCATCGCCACTGCCGCCCAGGCCGCGCGGTTTATCATCGCCCAGGGGCTGGGCAAGGCCCAGAACGAGATCCACTCGCGGCGTTAAAGCCGTCAAAGCCGTCAAAGCGCAGTAAAGCCACGGCGAGTTCGGTGAGTTCGCCCTAAACTGGACAACTATGAGCCACCTCCCATCCTCCCCGCACGAACCCCGCACCATCGTCATCACCGGAGCCTCTGGCGGCATTGGAGCATCCGCCGCGCGCATCCTGCGCCAACGCCGCCCGCAGGACACGCTCGTGCTCGTTGGCCGCAACCCGGAGAAGATTCAGGCCGTGGCAGATGAGGTTGGCGCCAGCTATCACGTGGCGGACTTCGAGTCCTTGGGCCAGGTGCGGCGCTTGGCTGAGGAATTGGGCAGGTACGACCGGATCGATGCCATGGCTAACAACGCCGGCGGCATTTTCGACGGCCCCTTTGCCACCGCCGATGGCTTCGAGCGCACCTGGCAGGTCAACGTGGTGGCCCCGTTCCTGCTGACGTCCCTGCTGCGGGATACTCTGCGGGATAGCGACGCCACCGTGGTGCAGACCTCCTCGGTGGCGAACATGCTCATGTCCTCTTTCGATCCGGGTGATCCCAACACGTTTGAGAAGTTCACTGCGGAGCGCGCCTACGGCAACGCCAAGCTGGGAGATATTCTGCTCACCCGCTACCTGGATTCGCACGGGTTGACCGCCGTGGCCTTCCACCCGGGTGTGCTGAAGACGGGGTTCGGGACGACGTCGACAAGCGCCACCAGCAAGCTCTACGCCAGCGTGGTGGGCAAGCGCTTTGGCAAGGCCGAGGAGGGCGGCGAGAACCTCGCGTTCTTCCTTACCGGCACTCCCGGCATCCACTTCGAGTCCGGTGAGTACTACACCAACAAGCGCAAGCCGGGACTGCGGCGCCCGATTGCGAAGAAGCTCTCCGTGGCGCGCCGCATCTTTGATGATCTGGGACGCCAGCTCGATGTGGAGTGGTAGCACCCAGCGGCTAAACTAGCCCGCATGAGTATTGCCTCCGAAGCTTCCCGCCGCCGCACATTCGCCGTCATCGCCCACCCGGATGCTGGTAAGTCCACGCTGACGGAGGCGCTGGCGCTGCACGCCCACGTTATTAATGAGGCCGGCGCGGTGCACGGCAAGGGCAACCGCAAGTCCACGGTCTCTGACTGGATGGAGATGGAGAAGGACCGCGGTATTTCCGTGGCCTCCTCGGCGCTGCAGTTCGAGTACGCCCCGGAGGGCCACGAGGGCGAGCCGTACATGATCAACCTCGTCGATACACCGGGCCACGCGGACTTCTCAGAGGATACCTACCGCGTGCTCACCGCAGTCGACGCGGCGGTCATGCTGATCGACGCCGCGAAGGGCCTCGAGCCCCAGACCCTCAAGCTCTTCCGCGTGTGCAAGGCGCGCGGGCTGCCCATCATCACCGTGATCAACAAGTGGGACCGTGCGGGCCGGGAGCCGCTGGAGCTTGTCGACGAGATCGTGAACGAAATCCAGCTGCAACCTACGCCGCTCTACTGGCCGGTGGGTATCGCCGGCGACTTCCGCGGGCTAGCCCACATCAATGATGACGGCGAGGCCGACGAATACGTTCACTTCCTACGCACCGCCGGTGGTTCCACCATTGCCCCGGAGGAGCACTACGCGCCCGCTGCGGCCGCGGACAAGGAAGAGGACGCGTGGGAGACCGCCGTGGAGGAAGCGGAGCTGCTGGCTGCCGATGGCGCTCTGCACGACCAGGAGCTCTTCGAGCAGTGCGTGACCTCCCCGCTCATCTTTGCCTCCGCCATGCTCAACTTCGGCGTGCACCAGATTTTGGATACGCTGTGCGCCATTGCCCCGCAGCCGCACTCGCGCGAGTCTGATCCGAAGGCCATTGAGGCCGCGTCCTCCGCCATCGATGAGACCCGTGAGGTCACCGACGAGTTCTCCGGCGTCATCTTTAAGGTGCAGGCGGGCATGGACCGCAAGCACCGCGACAACCTGGCGTTTATGCGCGTCGTCTCCGGTGAGTTCGAGCGTGGTATGCAGGTCAGCCACGCCCAGTCCGGCCGCAGCTTCTCCACCAAGTACGCGCTGACGGTCTTCGGCCGCACGCGTGACACCGTGGAGTCCGCCTACCCGGGTGACATCGTGGGCCTGGTCAACGCCGGCTCGCTGGCCCCGGGTGACACCATCTACACGGGCAAGAAGGTGCAGTTTAAGCCGATGCCGCAGTTCGCACCGGAGGCCTTCCGCATTCTGCGCGCGAAGTCCTTGGGCGATTACAAGG
Source organism: Corynebacterium axilliensis (assembly GCF_046097495.1). NCBI lineage: Bacteria > Bacillati > Actinomycetota > Actinomycetes > Mycobacteriales > Corynebacteriaceae > Corynebacterium > Corynebacterium axilliensis. Next base: position 129,343 of record NZ_CP175768.1, on the reverse strand, counting down.
CCTTCCGTAAGGGCCTGGATCAGCTGGCCGCCGAGGGCGTGGTCCAGATCCTGCGCAACGACACCCGCGGCGACGCCGCCCCGGTCATGGCCGCCGTCGGCCCCATGCAGTTCGAGGTCATGCAGGCCCGCATGGAGGTCGAATACAACGTGGAGACCGTCACCGAGCCCATCCCCTACTCCGTGGCGCGCCGCACCGACGCCGAGTCCGCCCCCGAGCTGGGTCGCCAGCGCGGCGTAGAAATCTTTACCCGCAGCGATGGCGAGCTCATCGCCCTCTTCGGCGATAAGTGGAAGCTGGCCTTCGTGGAGAAGGAGCACCCGGAGCTCACCATCGACACGCTCGTGGCGGACTAGTCCGCCACCGAGGGCGTACTTATCCGCTACAGCGTCAGCATGATGGGAATAATCGCAATCTTGACTACCTGCGCCACCACGATGGTGGCGGCGTAGCCGGTCATGATGCGGGAATCGGAGCTTATCTCTGTGGCGTAGTTGACCACGGCGGGCTGACCAAAGACGCCGGAGATACCGCCAGCGGTGCGGGTCTCCGACTGGCCCAGCACGCGGCTGGCCCCCGCAAAGATGGCAATGGCTGCCACCGTGATGATCGCGGCGAGCACCATGCACTTCAGGCCCGTCATGGAGAAAGCCGTGGAGAGGAAAGCCTCACTGGAGGCAAGGCCCACAGAAGACAGGAAGATCACCAGGCCCCACTGTTGGAACGCGGTGTTAATGGAGGCCGGCACCTTCCACGGCACACGTCGCGTGCGATGCAGCGCGCCGAGGATGAGGCCGACAATGAGCGGGCCGAGCGCGAAGCCCAGCTCGAAGGACGTGCCGCCCGGAAGGGGAACCACGACGAGTGCGAGAAGGTAGCCCAGGAACAGGCCGCCGCCGACGGCCACCCAGTTCAACTGCGAATAGGCCTGGACCGAGTCACCAAAGTAATCGCGGATATCGCCCAAGCGATCCTGCTGCACAATGAGGTCGACGCGGTCACCGGCGTCCAGGTGGGTATCCATGGAGGCGAGGAACTCGTCGTCGCCGCGGTGGATGCGGATGATGCGGCCGCCGTAGCGTTTAAATAGGTCGAGCTCCTCCACGGTGTGTCCGGCGATATCCGTGTTGGAGACGACGACGGTTTCGATGGTGAGACGCTTGTCCACGAAGGGCACCTGCGGCTGGCGCTTGCCCAGGGCGTTGGTAAGCTCATGCCGCTTGGCCTTGGTAACAAGCACGCGGAGGATATCTCCCTTGCGGATCTCCGGGTGATCACCGGCCACGCGCACCGAATTGCCGCGGCGAATCGTGGCGATGACAAAGTGATCCTCAAAGCGCTCCACCAGCTCCTCGTAGGAAATGTTCTTCGTCACGCGAATGGTCCGCGAGCGGAAGATCTCTTCTGCAGAGGTGTCCTTGTCCTTGGTGCCGGGCCAGGACTGCTTGAGCAGTACTGCCACGAGCAGGATGGCCACCGCCACGCCCACGGGGTAGCCCAGGGAGTAGCCCACGGCGGGAAGATCCTCGCCGGTCTGCTGCTGAGCCACAGCGAGCGACGCCGTCGACGTCGTGGCGCCGGAGAACACACCGACAGACGCCAGCGGCGATAGCCCCAGCCAGCCGCCCGCGAGCAGGGCCATACCGGCGGCGGTGACGACCGCGACTGCCGCAGTGATCATGTGCTTGAGCTGCTCCGAAAAGCCCTTGAAGAACCTCTCGCCGGCAGCCAGGCCCTGCATGTAGATGAAGAGGCCCAGCCCCATCTCCTGCAGGCTGCTTAGGATCGTGCCATCGAGGTCTATAAAGGCGCCGATGGCCAAGCCGACAAACAGCGTGCCCGCCGCGCCAAAGCGCAGGGGGCCGAAGGGAATCATTCCAAATAGCGTGCCGAGCAGAGCAATAAAGAAGATGCTCAGCCAAATATTTCCATCAAATATTGACAACACGGAATAATATTCTAGGAAATCCGCCCGCCCCCTCCACACTGGCAGGCCCCACTTGGTTTTCTGCTAGGAAGTGAGGAACTCCCGCCACGCCGGCCACTCCGCATAGGTCTGCGCGCGGCCGGCTTCAAAGTTGGAGCGGAGCTTGGCCACGTCGCGCTCGGTGGAAGCAACCTGCATGTCCTCGGGGAAGAAGAGCTGGGCCTTGCCCTGCTTCTCCAGTTCCACGAGCCGGTCCTTGGACGCGTTGTACTTGGCGGGGCGCGCAATCATGGCCTCCGCCACGGCCGGATACTTGCGGAAGATGCGGCGCAGCGCGGTGGGGCGGCCCGCCTTCGGGCGGACGTAGCCGCGGGGCTTGGTGCCGAGGAAGAGAAACTTCTCAAAGCCGGCCTCCTCCGCCTGCTCGATGAGGAGTCCCCCGGATTCGCCCATTGCGCCGTCGACGTACGGGGCGCCGTCGATAATGCGCATGGGCATGATAAGCGGCAGCGTCGAGGATGCGCGCACGCGCACCATAAGGTCGTCCTGCGTTGGCATGTCCTCGCGCCCCCAATAGACCGTCTCCCCGGTATCGGCGCGGGCAGCGGAGATGCACACCTGCGCCGGATTGCTGCGGAAGGCCTCCCAGTCAAAGGGCATGTCCTGATCGGCGGCCTTCTCGTAGATGTATTCGGCATTGAAATAGCCGGTGCCGCGCAGCAGCGAGCCGAGGCCGCCGAAGCTGGGGTTCTTGGCAAAGTCCACGAAGGAGTCCTCGGAGCGGATTGGGTCGCGCGAGAGGAAGTTCACGGTGTGGGAGGACCCGGCGGATACGCCGCCGACCCAGCCGAACTCCACCTCTTCCTGCAGAAGCTTGACAATGCAGGCGGCGGTGTAGGAATTGCGCATCCCGCCGCCTTCGATGACCAGTGCTGTATCTTTCGCGTCAATCACAGTCAACGATGGTACCCGCGGGCTAGGATCGCGCCATGGGTCTCTTGTCAGCTCTGAAGAATCTGGTGTCCACGCCCGGCGCACGCTTAGCCTCGCCCGATCCGCATGCGGTGCAGGTGGAGGTGGATTCTTTGACCGTGCATACCGCAGAGGACCTCATCATCCTGGTGACCTCCCCGGCCGAGGCCCGGGTGCTGGCGGAAGTGGGGCGCGCTGGCGAGCCAGCGCGGCTGCGCGGGCCGCAGACCACCGTGCATCTCTCCCCCACCGGCGCACAGGAGCGCGCGGTGCATGATCCGTCAAAAGGCTGGGTCATTCCGCTGAACGCCGGCGAGCAGCAACGGCTGGCAGAGCTTAGCGCTGCACCCGGCGACTATGAAATCTCTAACACCCTTGCCGTATCGATCGAGGCCGCCTAGGCCGTCAGGAGGGACACCACACCCATGATGATGAGGAAGGCTGCCACGCCGTAGCCACTCCACAGCGAGACGGCGGTGGAGTTCTCACGCGCCCAAGAAAAGGCGCGCCCGGCCCAGGAGTGCGGCTTGGCCCGCACCACCGCGATGAACAGGCCGCACAGGGTGGGCAGGGAGAGCGCGAAGGTGGCGTAGAAGAAGAGCCCGCCGTATTTCACGGTGCGGCTAAAGTCCCCGGCGGCCAGGTGCATCAGCCCGTAAAAGAAGGGCACGGAAGTCAGGGACTGGATAACGCCCATGAGGTAGCCCACCACCACGGTCTTCGGGGACGGGGTGCGCAGCGGGCCGAGGAGTTTGTGCACCATCTCGTTCGGCTCGCCCTTCGAGCGCCAGGCCAGAAGGCCCAAGGCCGCACCGATGACGATAAGCCCAAAACCAATGAGCGGTGACCCCAAGGCGGCGGCGACCTTGTCCTGGATGCCGACGAAGATGAACATGACCACGGCGGCGGCGGTGAGCACGCCGAACCAGTCCCCCACGATGACCAGGGCGGCGATCTTCCGGTAGCTGCCGCGCGGGAGCATGATGCCGATGGCCACGAGGATGCCGATGAGCAGCGCGTTGACGGAATCGGCAAAGGCATTGAGCACGGCTTCAAGCATGCGGGCCAGTCTACAGCGCGACCGTGACGTGCCGGCACGGGGTCCGAGCAACCACGTTCAAGTTGCACCCACCCCGCAAACTTACATATACTGCGCAAAGTTTCATTGATACTGAAATTTCCCATCGCGTCTGCAAAGGACTATCCAATGTCAACCTTCCTCTACCGCCTGGGCAGCTGGTCATACCGCAAGGTATGGCCCTTCCTTGCCTTCTGGTTGGTACTACTCATCGCCCTCGGCGGCCTCGCCGCGGGTTTTGCCAAATCCCCTAACCCCAACTTCTCCATGCCGGACATGGACTCCACCGTCACCCAAGAGGAGATGATGGAGCGCTTCGGCACCGAGACCGATGCCATGAGCGAGCCGTCGGGCTCCGTGCTCATCCAGGCTCCCGAGGGAAAGACTCTGGAGGACCCGGAGGTTGCGGGGGACGTCGACAAGCTGCTCGGTGAGCTCAAAGACACCGGGGTTCTCACCGATACTGACGCTCTGGTCAGCCCCGTCATGGCGGCCGCCGGAATGCAGCAGCAGATGAGCGAGAAGATGGCCGCGCAGGGCATGCCGCAGGAGCAGATTGAGAAGAACCTGCAGCAGCTCTCCCCGCTCAGCGCGGACAAGCGCACCGGCACCGTGTCTGTGACCTTTGATTCCGAGAATGTCATGGACATTCCGGACGAAGACCTCACCGCAGTCACCGACGTGCTCAAGGACTTCGATGGCGAGGGCAGCGATCTCACCGTGAAGTACTCCGGCAACGCCTTCAACGGCGCGGCCGAGGGCATGAACGGCTCCGCCGAAATCATCGGCCTCATCGTCGCCGCCGTGGTGCTGCTCATCACCTTCGGCTCCTTCGTCGCCGCCGGCATGCCGCTGCTCTCCGCCGTAATCGGCGTCGGCGTGGGCATCCTGGGCGTGCAGCTGTGCACCCTGTTTACGGATTCCATCTCTGATATGACCCCGACCCTGGCCTCCATGATCGGCCTGGCCGTGGGCATTGACTACGCCCTGTTCATTGTGAACCGCTTCCGCAACGAGCTCATTACCTCCTCTGGCCTCAATAACCTGAGCCCGAAGGAACTGGCTCAGGAGCTGAAGAAGATGGATAAAGCCACCCGCGCGCACGCCATGGGCATCGCGCTGGGTACCGCCGGTTCCTCCGTGGTGTTCGCCGGCATCACCGTGGTCATTGCTCTTGCCGCCTTAATTATCATCGGCATCCCCTTCCTGTCCACCATGGCGCTGGCCGCGGCCGCCACCGTCATCATCGCGGTGTGCGTGGCGCTGACGTTCATTCCGGGCCTGCTCGGCCTGCTGGGCACGAAGATCTTTGCTGGCCGCGTTCCCGGCCCCAAGGTCCCGGATCCGGAGGACGAGAAGCCGACCATGGGCCTGCTCTGGGTGCGCCGCATCCGTGCTCACCCGTGGCTGCATCTCATCGCGGGCGTGGTCCTGCTGGGTATTCTCACCATCCCGGCCGCGCAGCTGCGCCTGGCCATGCCCACGGACGGCACCGCGAAGCTCGGCACGCCGCAGCGCGACGCCTACGAGATGACGGAGGAGGCCTTCGGCCCTGGCCGCAATGCCCCGATGATCGCGTTCGTGGACGTCGCCAACGTGGCCGAGCAGGACCGCATGCCGGCCTTCCAGGAGCTGCTCACCAAGATTCAGGGCACCGAGGGCGTGGAGAACGCCCAGATTGTCCAGACCACGGAGAACGGCGACGCCGCCCAGGTCATGATCACCCCGACCACTGGCGCTACTGACCCGGCCACCACCGAGACCCTCAACCACCTGCGCGACTACCAGCAGGAGTTCGAGGATTCCACCGGCGGCAGCTACGGCATCACGGGCATTACCCCGATCTTCGACGACATTTCGCAAAAGCTGAGCGACGTCCTGGTCCCCTACATCGCCATCGTCCTGGGCCTGGCCTTCCTCGTGCTCATGCTCGTCTTCCGCTCCCTGTGGGTACCACTCATCGCCGCGGCTGGCTTCGCTATGTCCATGGGTGCTGCCTTCGGCGTGACCGTGGCCATCTTCCAGGAGGGCATGCTGGGCATCATTGACGACCCGCAGCCGCTGCTGTCCTTCCTGCCCATCATGCTCATCGGCCTCACCTTCGGCCTGGCCATGGACTACCAGGTCTTCCTGGTCACCCGCATGCGCGAGGGCTATGCGCACGGCAAGACGGCGGGCAACGCCACCTCGAATGGCTTCAAGCACGGTGCCCGCGTGGTGACCGCCGCCGCCCTGATTATGATTTCGGTCTTCGCCGCCTTCATCCTCATGGATGAGCCCTTCATCAAGACCATGGGCTTTGCCCTGGCGGTGGGCGTGCTGTTCGACGCCTTCGTGGTCCGCATGCTCATCATCCCGGCCACCATGTTCATCCTGGATTCCCGCGCGTGGTACTACCCGAAGTGGCTGGACAAGATCACCCCGAACCTCGACATCGAGGGCGAAGCCCTGTCCCGCAACCGCGACGAGCTCCTGGCCTTCCAGCAGGAAAAGGTGCGCAATGGCTAGCCTGCGCGAAACCAAGAAGGAGGCAACGCGCCGCGCGCTGGCCGATGCCGCCGCAAGCCTCGCACTGAGCGGTGGCAGCGATTCGGTCACCGTCGGCGCCATCGCCGAGGCCGCCGGGGTGTCTGCGCGCACTTTCCACAACTACTTCACCTCCGCGGCCGACGCGCTGCTGTATTCCACCGCGGACGTCCTTGAGCAGTTCAGCGCTGAGGTGCCGGACCTCTTCCCGGAGGCACGCGGTATCACCGAGCTCTTCGAATCCATCGTCCTCGACTCCCTCGGCGACCAACAGACGGAGCTGCATTCTCTGCCTTCCCTGTTTCGCGTCGGCGAGGCCCTGGAGAACCTCAGCACCTCTAGCGAGGAGAAAAGGAAGTACGACGCTGTGGCGCACGGCGTCCTGGATGCCTTCCACGCACGCTTCCCCGCGCGTGACTCCTTCGAGGTAGCAGTTCTCCTGCAGGCCAGCGCCGGTGCCGCCATCGTGGCGCTGAAGGAATGCACCACGCACCAGCTCACCAATGACTCGGTCGGTGCCGAAGAATTGGTCAAGCGAGCGTTCTCGGCCCTGCGCACTGTCTCTCCTGCGCCCTAGGCGCACGTATTTTCTACACCCTTAGGAAACATTCACTCACTGTTTACCCGCCGGGCCCTCTCAGGAGGCGCCCGGCGGGTATCGTTTCTAAAAGTGTGCCTGCCGCCGCGGCGTGGATCTTCCACATCCGGCGGCTAGTTCTGTATCGCCCCACTCCCCTCTGTCCGGGAGCAAAACGGCGGAGCACAAGGCGCCGTAGGTAATGCCCCCCGACCAAGTGATGTGGAGAAAACAAACAGTGAAGGTAGCGATTTTCGGCGGCGACGGTTTCTGCGGCTGGCCCGCCTCCCTCTATCTCTCCGACCAAGGCCACGAGGTTACAATCGTGGACAACCTCTCCCGCCGCGCTATCGACACGGAGCTGGGTGCTGAGTCCCTCACCCCCATCGTGGGCATCGACGAACGCCTTGCCGCGTGGAATGAAGTGACCGGCAAGACCATTAGTTTCCGCAACATCGACGTAGCGCAGGACTACGATGCCCTGCTGGATTTCTTGTCCACCGAGCGCCCTGACGCCGTTGTGCACTTCGCCGAACAGCGCGCCGCGCCGTACTCCATGAAGTCCTCTCGCACCAAGCGCTACACGGTGGATAACAACATCAACGCCACCCACAACCTGCTCGCCGCCATCGTGGAGTCCGACCAGGACATTCACGTTGCGCACCTGGGCACCATGGGCGTCTACGGCTACGGCACCGCCGGCATGAAGATCCCGGAGGGCTACCTGGACGTCCAGGTGGATACCGGGGATAACGGCGTGGTGGAGCAACAAATCCTCTACCCCTCCAACCCGGGGTCGGTCTACCACATGACGAAGGTGCTGGACCAGCACCTGTTTGCCTACTACGCCAAGAACGACGAGCTGCGCATCACCGACCTGCACCAGGGCATTATCTGGGGCACCCACACCGAGCAGACCGCGCGCGACGAGCGCCTCATCAACCGTTTCGACTACGATGGCGATTACGGCACGGTGCTCAACCGCTTCCTCATCCAGGCAGGTATTGGCTACCCCCTCACCGTCCACGGCACCGGCGGCCAGACCCGCGCGTTTATCCACATCCGGGACATGGTGCGCTGCATCGAGCTAGCACTCAACAACCCGCCGGAGCGCGGCGACCGAGTCAAGATCATCAACCAGATGACGGAAACCCACCGCGTGCGCGATCTGGCCGAGCTGGTGTCCAAGATCTCTGGCGCGGAGGTGGCCTACGTGCCGAATCCGCGCAAGGAGTCCGCGGAAAACGAGCTTTTCGTATCCAATGACACGTTCCTGTCCTTGGGGCTTGAGCCCACTACCTTGTCGGAAGGCTTGCTCCATGAGGTCGAAGAAGTTGCCCGCAAGTACGCCGACCGCGCGGACCGCTCCAAGATTCCAGCACAGTCCCTGTGGACCAAGCAGCAGCATGCGGGCCTGCCCGGCGCGGCGGAGGCTTAAGTCCCTCCATGCGCATCGCCATTGTTACTGAGGTCTTCCTCCCCAAAATCGACGGTGTGGTCACGCGCCTCACGCGCACGCTGGACCAACTCGCTGCCCTCGGGCATGAGGTCCGCATCTTCGCCACGGGCCAGGCTCCGGCCACCTACGCCGGATTCGAGGTCACCCGCATTCCGAGCCTATCTCTGTGGGTGTACCCGGAAATCAAGTTCGGTCTCCCCTCCTGGACTTTCTTTAAGGAGATCCGGGACTTCGATCCGGACGTCATCCATGCGGTGAACCCGATCTGGACCGCTGCCCTGGGCGTCTTCGCCGCGCAGCGCGATGCCGTTCCCCTGGTAGCGAGCTTCCACACCAACGTTCCGGAGTACGTGGACGCACTCGGCATTGGGTGGACCCGCCCGCTGACGGAAGCCGCGTTGAAGTACCTGCACAACCAGGCTGCGGTGAACCTGTGCACGTCGGGCCCCATGGTGGACAAGGCGCGTGCGGTGGGAATCCGCAACGTGAAGCTGTGGCCCAAGGCGGTGGACACGCAGGCCTACCAGCCTTCCCGTGCCACCGCGGCCATGCGTGAGCGGCTCACTGGCGGCAATCCCGAGGCACCGCTGCTCACCTATGTCGGCCGCGTGTCCAAGGAAAAGGACTTGGAGCGTCTCAATCACGTCATGCAGCTAGTACGCGCCGAGCATAGCGACGCCCGCCTGGCCATTGTCGGCGACGGCCCCTCCCTGGAGGAGCTCAGGAACTCCTTCGACCCCGCCTACACGGTCTTTACTGGCTACCTGTCGGGCGAGGAACTAGCCGCGGCCTTCGCCGTCGGCGACGTGTTCCTTTTCCCTTCCGCCACGGAGACGCTAGGCCTGGTGGCCCTGGAGTCGTTTGCATCCGGTGTGCCGGTCATCGGCACCAATGCCGGCGGCATCCCCTTTGTCATCGAGGAGGGAGTGACCGGGCACCTCATCGCAGACGAGGCTGACGATTCCGCCTGGGCGAACGCCGCGCTGGGCCTTCTGCGCGATCCATCCCGGCGAAAGGCGATGGGAGATGCGGCTCGACGCGAAGCGGAGAAGTACTCCTGGGTAGAATCCACCCAAGCCCTCCTTGCCGCCTACGAGGAGGCGATTGAGCACCCGTTCCGCCGAGACCACTAAGGACCGCTAAGACTAGTCATGGATACCGCGATGAGCACCTATTCGGACTGCGCATTCATCCAAGCCGGGGTGGATCTGGCCTTCTCAGACCGCCTTGGCCGGGTCACCAGCGTGGAGGTCAACTTCGACGGCCCCAGTGACCCCTCCGTGCTGGACCAGGCTGCCACGGTCCGGATTACTTCGGATCGCGGCGTGAGCGACTTTCAGGGCCTGCGCCTCGCCGTTCTCAAGGACGGCGAGTTCCACTGGGCAACTGCCCTGAAAGACTCCTCCCAAAATTCCCCGCAGCCGGACTCCGACCTCGTGCGGGGCCTGGCGCGCCGCCTGGTGGACAATCGCCCCGCTGTCCTGGTGGCGCAGGGCGAACACGAGGCACTCGTGGCAGTGGACGTCCTCGACATCTACCCGGATCCGCGCCCCAGCATCCTGGCCGGCTTGGAAAAGCACAGCGGCATGGTCGATGAGCGGCGCGCGGTGGCGGGGCTGGCAAACTACCTGGGCATTCCTGCCGCGCAGCGGGATTCGCTGGCGCTTTTCGACGGCTCCCATATCGCCGATCTGCCGGGCGGGCTGTCTGCCCGCGACGTGTTGGCTGACGCGCACTTCCTCGCCGCCGAGCACAACTTCTTCCTTGAGGCGCGCTTCCCGCAGCTCACCGCGGACCTCGATCCCGGTTCGGCCCGCACCGTGGTGACCACGGCGCATGGTTCGGTGACGGTCATGTCCCATCTCATCGCCACGCTCAGCGGCGACACGTTTACCTGGGCCTGGGCCGACCGTGCTTTCTCCGCCAGCCCCGCGGCAGCGGCCGCGGCCAACCTGCGCCGCTTTGGCTATGACCACGCCGTGCCGGAACTACTGCGCCCACGCGTTCCTATTGCCGTCGCCCGCCGCAGCCGCCTGCCGCAGCTGGCCATGCCCATCACCAACCTGTGGACGCTCATTCCGGTGCGCCTGCCGGATTCGCGCCAGGGGCTCGCGCTGTCCGACGCCCCAGCGTTCCGCCTTCCCGCGCCCACCCCTGCGGCCACGCAAGGAACGCTCGAGGTACCGGTGCCGCCGGGCGTGGACGAACAGCGCGCTCGCGCCGCCTACCAGCGCCTGCGCAATCAGTTCTAGGCGTTCAACCTAAGCCTTCAGGACAGCCCGAAACTCCTCCGGGTCAACCTCCGCGGTAGTACCGGGGGCAAACTGCGCGTCGTGGGTCTTGTCCACGAGGACTGCGCGCACGCCCTCGGCAAAGTCGGGGCGGCGGTACATGTGCATGCCGAGCTTGAGTTCGAGCAGCAGCGCCTCGCGGATGTCCTCCAGCTGCGCCTCTGCCTCGAAGAGTGCGTTGGCCGCCACCACCGACGCCGGGCACGCTCTTTCCATCAGCCGGCGGACCTCACCGCCAATCTGCGGGCGCTTATCCAGCTCCGCGGAAATCTCCTCCCAAGTGGGCAGCGCAAAGGTCTCCTCTAGGTCGTGGGCGACCTGCGCCAGCGGCGCGGGCTCGGCGGGCGCGGGGAGGGCAAGCTCCGCTACTGCGGAATCGATACCATGGGCAAGTGTGGCGTCGATAAACGCCCCGGCGTCCTTGACCACGTGTGTAGCCACGCCGGTCCACAGCATGTCCGCGGCGTACATCCGGTAGCCGGTCAACCCCCAGAACTTGGCCAAGCCTGGGGAGGCCACCCCGCGGGTGCCCACCATGCGCTGGGCGGCAAATGCCACGCCGACGTCCGTGACGTAGCCAATGTTCATCTCCGGCATGGCGGCAAACGCACGCTCGGTGACCACACGGTGCGAGCCGTGCAGCGAGATGCCCAATCCGCCGCCCATAGCCACACCATCGATGACCGCGATGAAGGGCTTAGGAAACTCCGCGATATCGCCGTTGGTGAGGTACTCCGTGGCAAAGAATTCATCGACGGCCTCGAGCTGACCAGACTCGATCCCCTCGCGCGCGTGGCGAACGTCCCCGCCCGCGCAGAATGCCTTCGGGCTAGCGGAATGGATCAGCACCTGTTCGATAGCCGGATCCTCGCGCCATGATTCAAGGGCGCGACGGATGATGTTGATCATCTCCGGGTTCAGGGAATTAAGCGCCTGCGGGCGGTTGAGCTCGAGTACTCCGGTATGGTTACGTACGGAAACGAGTACTGGGTCAGTCGTAGTCATACGCACCAGTGTTCCACATCACAAAGCTTCCGGCTACCTCATATTTCTGTTCAGGACGGTGTGTTTTTGCTCCCTCAGCTCGTAGCCCTCGACATGGATGGCACGCTTCTTAACGCCCACGGCCAGCTGCCCGCTGACTTCCCCGAGCTTTCCGCCCTCGCCGCCCAGCGCGGCTGCGAGCTCGTGCCGGCCTCGGGCCGCCAGCTGGCCACATTGCAGGACATGTTCCCCAACGGGGGCACATTTATTGCAGAAAACGGCAGCGTCGTGGTCCACGCTGGAAATCTCATTGCCACCTCCCCCATTGATGAGGACACGGTGGCCGCCGCTCGCGCCGCCGCGGCTGACATCGCGGAGCCACACACCACCGTGCTGTGCACCCCGGAGACCGCCTTTGTGGCCGAGGACGCTGACGCCACCGCGCGCGCAGAGATTGCCAAGTACTACAAGGCCGTCACGTGGGTCCCTTCCTTGGACGTGGTCCCCAACACGGGAATCATCAAGATCGCCATTTTCTGTGCGGCCGGCACGGAAGCACACATCTATGGCCCTATCTCGCGGGCGGTGCCGAACGACAACGTGGCAATTTCCGGCAAGGTGTGGCTCGACGTCATGGCGCGTGATGTGGACAAGGGCGCAGCACTCACGCAGTTGGCGGAGCTTATCGACGTCCCCATTTCCCGCACCGTGGCCTTTGGTGACTATCTCAATGACCTGCAGATGCTTCGCGCTGCCGGCACCGCCGTGGCGATGGAGAATGCTCACCCGCAGCTGAAGGAAGTAGCGGACATCATCGCCCCCGCAAATACAGACAACGGCGTCAGCGTTGTTCTGCGCCGTCTACTGGGCGAGTCCGACGTCAACTAATACTTATATTTCTAACACGCAGACCTAGCACGTTCGCGTCCCTCACTGGGCTGGGGAGTAGTATTACCGAAGTTCAGTGCCCGGGATGCTCGTTTGTGGAGTGAGTTGTGAAGAACCTCTTGAAGTCGATATTGCCTCGCCCTTTGAGGCGCACGAAGCCGACGACAAAACACCCCACGCAACCGGCGACATCCGCGACGCGCCCGGCCCCCTCGCCAAAGCCGGCCACCCCTGCCCCGGCAGCCGCCAAGACCGCGGCGGCTACCCCGGCGAAGACCGCTGCGAAGAACCCAGCACAACCTGCTGCTAAAGCGTCGACGCCGACTAAGGGCGCTACACCCTCTACACAAAAGCCCGCCGCACAGAAGCCGGCGGCGAAGAAGCCCTCTGCGAAGCCAGCCGCCACAAAGAGCGGCAAGGCTGCACCGCACCCATCCCGCAAGCCTGCGGCACCGAAGCCGCACCGCGACCGCGACAATTCTCTGGAGTTCGTTCCCGGCGCCCTGCCCAAGGCTTCAGCCGTGAAGAAAGCCAAGCTAGCCAAGACTCGCGACGATTCCACGACGCCCAAGCCCGGCGGCACTCCTGCATCCCGACGCAAGCCACGCCGCGACGCTTCCGCAGTTCGTACTCCCCGCCCCTCCACCACCCCGGCACGATCGCAGAAGTCCAAGGCCGCACAGCCGGCACAGAAGCAGACCCCCAAGCAGCCGCGGTCGCAGACGCAGCCCAAGCAAGCTGCTCAGAAGCAGACCCCGGCGAAGCCAGCTGCTCAGCAAAAGCAGCAGAAGCCTCAGCGCCCCCAGGCCACGACGCCCGCGAAGCCGGCACAAGCACAACGACCAGAGCCGAAGAAGCCGGCACCCAAGCAGCCACAGCCACAAGCGCAGCCCAAGCAAGCTGCTCAAAAGCAGACCCCGGCAAAGCCAACTGCTCAGCAAAAACAGCAGAAGGCCCAGCGCCTCCAGGCCACAACACCCGCGAAGCCGGCACAGAAGCCGGCTCCCAAACAGCCACAGTCGCAGCCGCAGCCCAAGCAAGCCGCCCCGAAGCAGACCCCGGCAAAGCCAGCTGCCCCGCAGAAGCAGCAGAAGCCTCAGCGCCCACAGCCGAAGCCGTCAACTGCGGCGGCGAGTGCTGCCGGGGTGGCGTCGGCAAGCGCGGCTTCTGCAGCTGCCGCGCAACGTGCTTCACAGCGCCCCGAGCCAAAGAAGTCGGCCCCCAAGCAGGAGCCGACCACGAAGCCAGCGACACAGCAGCCGGCTGCACAGCGTCCTGCGCCCGCACAGAAGCAGAAGCAGCCTCAGCGCCCCGCACCGCACAAGCCTGCGTCCGAAAAGCCTTCTGCACCCCGCCAGGATTCTGCGCCGAAGACCGCTCAGCAGTCGGTCAAGCAGCCGCCGCAGCAGCGCCAAGCGCCACAGCAGCGACAAGCTCCGCAGCAGCCGCAGTCGGGACACAAGCCCACGGCACAGTCGGCGCAGGCGGCACCGGCAACGCCATCAGCACAGAAGCCGCACTCTGACCAAGAGATCGCTCAGGCGCTCGCGCGACGCTCCCAGTCCGTGGGAACGCCGTCCTCCAAGCAGCTCAAGGCCTCCAAGCCCACGCGGGAACAGCGCCACCCTGCGCGCCAGCAACCGACAGAGCCTAAAGCTGCACCGCAGGCATTCGCTCCAGCCCCGGCAGCCAAGCCCGCAGCGGTACCTGCTGCCCCACCGGAAGCGCACCACCACACTGACGTTCTGGCTGTGCCGAAGGAGTCCGCGGCGGTAAAGCGAGAGCGCCGCGCACGCTTGCGTCAGGTCCCAGGACTGGACGGTCTGCGTGGTCTCGCCGTTCTGGCCGTGGTGATCTATCACTTCTTTGGTGATCTCCTCCCCGGCGGCTACTTGGGCGTGGACATGTTCTTCGTCCTCTCCGGATTCCTCATTACGTCCCTGCTTGTTCGTGAATTCAACGTCTCGGGACGCATCAGCCTCAAGGACTTCTGGATCAGGCGTTTCCGCCGCATCCTTCCCGCTGCGCTCGTGGTGCTCATTGTGTGTACGGCCATTGTGTCTGCCATTGGCGGCGATCTCGCCGTGGGCATTCGCGAGCAGTTCCTGGGCACCTTCTTCTTTGTCAACAACTGGACGCAAATTGCCACCAGCCAGACGTACTTCGCCCCCAATGAGGTACAGGTTTTCGCTCACTACTGGTCCCTGGCCGTGGAAGAGCAGTTCTACCTGATCTGGCCACTGTTGGCCTATGGTGCCTTTGTGATTTCGCGGCGCCAGCCCAAGCGCCTGCCTAGTGCACTAGCGATCTTCTTGGCTGTGGCTTCTGCCGTCGCTATGGCGCTGCTCTTCGTGCCGGGTGAGGACCCCACGCGCGTGTACTACGGCACCGATACCCACGCCTTCGGATTGCTCATCGGCGCGCTCCTGTCCTTCCTGTTGACCTCCCCGGCCAACGACCCGCGGGCGGATTCCTGGCCCACACGCAGCAAGGGTCGTCTCGCTGGAACGGTGGGCGCCCTGGCGCTGATTGCCTACGTTGTGCAGCTGTTCATGATGGGTGCAGACCTCGACTTCACCTACCGCGGTGGCTTGGTCCTCACCAGTGTTCTGGGCGCGGCCATGATCTGGGGAACCGTGCGTGAGGCCGGCCCGCTGAAGTGGATTTTCAGCACCCGGGTGATGCGGTGGCTGGGCCAGCGCTCCTTCTCCCTGTACCTCTGGCACTGGCCGGTCGTGATGATTCTGCGGGAGCTGTTTGACGCACCCGGGTGGGTCCTCGGACTCATTGCACTCGCCCTCTCCTTCGTGCTGGCGGAAATCTCCTACCAATTCGTGGAGAACCCTTTCCGCCGCGGCGGCTACCTCAAGACGTGGCGCGGGTTCTGGGCGGCACGCCCGACGCTGCACGAGCTCAAGGAAGGCTTTGGCAAAACCATGTGGCCGCTGGTGCCGGTGCTCGTCATCCTGTCCTTGGTGGGAGTTGGCTACGGCCTAGTGACGTCGAACGATAAGACGGAGCTGGAGCAGGAGCTGGAGCGCATGGCGCAGTCGAATCAGCAGGCTGCCGAGTCCGCTGCCCCGGCGCCGTCCACGACGCAGCCGCCGACCACGGAGGCAGCGCCGAAGCGCGCGATGCCGACCGGCGCCGAGATGAACGCCGTGGGTGACTCGGTCATGCTCGCGGCCTCTGAGGGACTGAATGAGAGGTTCCCGGGCATCGTCATCGACGCGGCTATCTCCCGCCACTACACCGCCGTCATCCCGATTCTGCAGGCTCTCAAGGACTCCGGCCAGCTGCGCTCCACGGTGCTCATTGGTTTGGGCACTAACGGCGCGTCCCTGGACAACCAGATGAACGAAATGCTCGACATCATCGGCCCCGACCGTACCGTCATCATGGCGCTGCCCAACGGCGACCGCGAGTGGATGGTTCCGGCACGCCAGGAAATCATCGACACTGCCCGCGAGCACGACAACGTCTATGTGGCCGACTGGTGCGGCATTGCTCAGGAGCACCCCGAGATGGTCTACGACGACGGCATTCACCCGATGCCCGAGGGTGCGGGTCTCTACGCGGACGCCTTCGAGGATGCGCTCGAGCAGTACGTCAACGACGACAAGAACCTCACCTCCCGCTGCGGCTAAGGCAGAGGAACGAAACCTGGAAATGACAGAAGGGGCGCCGCACACTGTGTGCGGCGCCCCTTCGTGTAGGCGTCTAGCCGGTGTGGTGACCGCCGGAATTACTCAACGGAGAACTCAGCCATCTTGTCCCACTCGGTCTTGCCGTCGATGTGGGTGTTGATGATGTTCGGGGTCTCCACGAGGTACTTCGGCAGCTCCTCGCAGGAACGCTTGAAGTGGTCGGTATTGACATGGTCGACATCCTTGCCGTCAGCGTAGGACTCCAGCAGGAAGTAGCGCTGGGGATCCTCCGGATCACGGAACCACTTGAAGTCAATGCAGCCCGGCTCAGCAGCACACGCGGAGGTGTACCAATCGATTTCATCGAGGAAGGTCTCAGCGTATTCGGGCTTGACGTGGAACTGTACGTTGATCAAAATCATGCCGCCCACTGTAGCGCGTCTGTAGAAAACGCGCTGCGCCCCGGCTCAAGCACAGGAAATGCGTGGTCTGGGGCGCGACAGGCAGGTTGTAGCGTGGCTATCTACTTGTTGAAGAAGTACTCCGCCACGTAGACGTAGGTGCCGTCGAAGGACTGGGCAACGCCGAAGCCGGTGCCGTCAGACTTCGTCACCGGCACATCGCGGTTGAGCCAGTTAACGCGGTCCTGAGCCTCAGACACGGTGAGCTTGTAAATGTTGCCGGTGCCTTCTTCGAGGTGGGTCAGGCCATCGCCCGCGTTGCCCTCAAAAGTCACCTGGCCGGCAGCGGCCTGGTTAGCCCACTCCTGCGCAATGTTCTTGGCATTAGCGTCATCGTGGTGGCCCTGCTTGATCAGGTGATCGTGGGTGGCGGTGACCAACTCACCGGCAACGGCCGGGGTCGGCTTCTTGATGAAGTCCGGCAGCTGCACGTTGTACTGCTGCGCCAGATCGTAGGCCTGCGCCGGCAGCTCGATCTGCAGCGAGTTGATCTGCTGGGTTGCCTGGGAGGACAGCTGATTGAGGTCCTGGGCCTGAGCCTGGGCCGCGGTGGCGCCGCTGAGCGCGACGGCTGCGGCTACAGCGGAAGTAGTGAGACGGGAAACACGACGGAATGCATTCATGACCTCTACCGTGCCACACCTGCGCCGCAGCTGGGAAGCGGTCTCACTGTCTGCCCGGGAATTCGATATGGCATTGTTATTCTCCGGAGTTGTTTTGCCCTCTTCGGGGCTGTTTTACTCGTTGACTCGCTGTACTCGCTGCCGCAACTCCCTACTTCGAAAGGAAAGTCACTCGTGCTGGACGTGTTAACAGGCTTTGCCATCATCTTCGTGGTCATCGGGGTGGGCTTCGTGCTGGCGCACCGCGGCGTGATTGGCCAAGGAGAAGCGCGACTCCAGTTCAACCGGGTGGCGTTCTGGGCGGCGACGCCGGCGCTGATCTTTTCCAGCGTGGCGAAGTCAGATACCTCCGCCTTCGCCTCGCCCGTGGTGGCGGTTATCGCGATCGCATCGGTGGCCACCATGTGCCTCTACGCGCTCTTGAGCCTGCTGTTCTTCCGGCGCAGCGGCGCGGAGACCATGGCTGGTGCTGCGGCCTCTAGCTACTACAACTCCGTGAACATCGGCCTTCCCATTGCCACCTATGTCATCGGTGATGCCACCTTTGTCGTCCCTGCGCTGGTGCTGCAGATGGCGGTGCTCTCCCCTTTCATCATTGCTGGCCTCAACGCCCAGGGAACGAGCCTGCGTTCAGTTACACAGTCAGTGGTATCAGGCATTACCGCCCCCGTCGTCGTTGCAGCCGTGCTGGGATTTATTGTCTCCGCCGCGGGCTGGCAGACGCCTGAGGTCATCATGGCTCCGCTGGAAATCCTCGGTGGCGCCTCCATTCCCATGATTCTCATGAGCTTTGGAGCGTCCCTCAAGGGCGAGGGCCTCCTCGCCCACGACCGTCTGCCTTCGCTGACCGCGACGGCACTCAAGCTCGTCGGCATGCCGGCCATCGCTCTCGCCGCTGGCTTGGCGCTGGGTCTGGGCGGCAACGAGCTGTACGCAGCGCTCATTCTGGCGGCGCTGCCCACCGCGCAGAACGTCTACAACTACGCCGCGACCTACCAGGTGGGAGAAACCGTGGCGCGCGATACGGTCTTCCTCACCACGTTTCTCTCCCTGCCTGCCATGCTGGGTATCGCCGCGCTTTTTGGCTAGCCTTCCAGCTTCTCCCCTAGCTCGAGCCATTCCATCTCGAGCTCTTCGCGCTCGCCGGCCACGGCCTTCACATCGGCATCGAGCTGGGCCAGTTCGGCGGAATCGCCCTCGCCGGAGGACATCTTCTCTGCGGCCTCAGCCATCTGCGCGTTGAGCTTCTCCGTCTGCGCGTCCAGCTTGGCCATCTTGCGCTCCAGGGAGTTCATTTTCTTGGTGATCTCGCGCTCCTCCTGAGAGCTCAGGCGCTTCGCGGGAGCCGTGCCGGCAGTGCCGGCAGTGTCGGTCGAGTCGGCGGCATCGGCCGAGTCCTCCCCTGCCGGAGACTTCTCTCCCAGGTCAATGGGACCGCGCCCGGCACCGGCCTCCATCTGCTGGCGGCGGCGCAGATACTCCTCAATGCCGCCGGGCAGGTTCGTCAACCTGCCATCTCCGAAGAGGGCGTAGGTGTTATCCGCAATACGCTCGATGAGGTAACGGTCGTGCGAGATGACCACCATGGTGCCCGGCCAGGAGTCCAAGAGAGACTCCAGTTCCTGGAGGGTATCGATGTCGAGGTCGTTCGTGGGCTCGTCGAGAAGCAGCACGTTCGGCTCGGCCATGAGCACGCGGGTGAGCTGCAGTCGGCGGCGCTCACCACCGGAGAGGTCGCCCACCGGGGTGCGCTGGCGCTTGGCGGAAAAGCCCAGGCGCTCCGCTAGCTGGGAGGCCGACAGTTCTTTCTTGCCCAGCTGGACGTACGTGGCGACGTCCTCCACGGCGTCGAGAAGCCGGCGCTGCGGATCCAAGTCATCGAGTTCCTGCCGCAGCCAGCCCAGGCGCACCGTCTTGCCCTCGATGCGCTTGCCGGCAGCCAGCGACACCTCACCGGCGAGCGCGCGCAGCAAAGTAGTCTTACCGGAGCCGTTGACGCCGACAAGACCAATGCGCTCGCCCGGCGCCAGCCGCCACGTGAGGTGGTCCACCAAGGTACGGCCGTCCGGCGTCGTCACCGTGGCGTCCTCCAGCTCGATCACCACGCGGCCTTGGCGCTGCTTGGAGAAGGCCATGAGCTCAACCTTGTCGCGCGGCGCGGGTACGTCGGCGATGATCGCCTCAGCGGCCTCGATGCGGTAGCGCGGCTTCGAGGTTCGCGCCGGCGCACCGCGGCGCAGCCAGGCCAGCTCCTTGCGCGCCAGGTTCTGGCGGCGTTGCTCCATGGCATCGGCCTGACGGGCACGCTCGGCACGGGCGAAGGTCCAGTCGTTGTAGCCGCCTTCGTAGGCATCCACCACGCCATCGTGCACCTCCCACGTCGTGGTGGCCACGGTGTCCAGGAACCAGCGGTCGTGCGTCACCACGACCACGGCTAGCTTGCGGTCCAGCAGGTGCTGGGCTAGCCACTGCACTCCCTCCACGTCGAGGTGGTTAGTGGGCTCATCCAGCACCACGATGTCTAAGTCCTGGACCAAGGCCGCAGCCAGGTTCACGCGGCGACGCTCACCGCCCGACAGCGAACCCACGGGAGTCTCCAGCCCGAGATCCACGATGCCGAGGCCGCCAAGGACGTCGCGGACCTTGGCGTTGGACGCCCACTCGAAGGTCTCTAAGCCCAGCGGCTCAATAATGACCTGGGAAATAGTAAGGGCAGGGTCCAGCTCGAAGCGCTGGGTCACCACCGCCATGCGCAAGTCCGAGTTGTGGGACACGCGCCCCTGATCCGGTGGCTCGATCCCCGTGAGGACCTCCAGCAGGGTGGTCTTACCGCCGCCGTTGACGCCGACGATGCCGATCCGGTCCCCCGTTTGAACGCCGAGGGAGACCCCGTTGAGAAGGGTCTTGAGGCCGAAGGACTTGGATACGTTTTCCAGGTTAATGAGGTTCGCCATAACGAGAGTCCATCTTAGTGCCTCGCGGCGCATGCCCCAGAACTAGATCAGCGCTACCGGGCCAGGGACTACTCCACCAACGCTGCGCCACTGGCGGGACCAGTGGTGACCAGTCCGCGGGTGCCGCGGTTATCGGCGCATACCTGGGCTACCACCTCGTGGGCGGTATCCGTATCTTCACAGAGGAAGGCGCACGTTGGGCCAGAGCCGGACACCATGCCCTTGAGCGCGCCGGCGGCCTCACCCGTATCCAGCACCTTGCGCAGGTCGGGGCGCAGGGACAGCGCGGCTGCCTGCAGGTCGTTGTGCATCGCCGCCGCAAGCTCGTGCGGGCTGCCGTTTACCAGCGCCTTGCCCACCGCCTCGGTGTCGAGGTGCGGGGAGCTGCCGCGGCCGGCGGCGCGCAGCTCATCGAGCTTTCGGAATACGCTCGGGGTGGACAGGCCTTGCGCGTTCGTGATGATGGCCCAGGTGTAGTTCCCGCGCGCCAGCATCTGCGTAAGCAACTCGCCGCGGCCGCGGCCCAGGGCCGTGCCGCCCATGAGCGTAAAAGGCACGTCCGAGCCGAGGTCTGCGGCGATGCGGTAGAGGATTTTGTGGGCCACGGGGGCGCAGCCGATCTCTTCGCTTATGGCCTGGTTGGCCAGGAGTAGCGCTGCCGCGGCATCCGCCGAACCGCCCGCCATCCCGCCGGCGGCGGGGATGTTCTTAGTCAGGCGCAGCGTGCCGGTGGCGGCATCCGGCTTGCCCAGGGTCTCTGCCACTGCAGTGATCGCGCGCCAGGCCAGGTTGTCGGGCGTGGTCGGAACACCAGCGGCGTGCGGGCCGGTAACCACAATCTCGGTCTCGGGGCCAGGGGTGAAGGAGACCTCGTCGTGCAGCTCCAGCGATTGAAACACCGTGGCCAGCTCGTGGAAGCCGTCCTCGCGGGCGTCACCGACGCCGAGGTGCAGGTTGACCTTGGAATGTGCGCGCGCAGTCCACAGGCGGCTCATGAGTTCTCCGCCAGACGCACGAAGTCCTCCACCGCAAGCTTCTCGCCGCGCAGGCGCGGATCGATATCCGCTGCGCGCAGCGCTTCCTCGGCCGCGGCGGCGGAGCCATAGTGCCCGGCCAGGGCCGCGCGCAGGGTCTTACGGCGTTGCGCAAAGGCGGCGTCAACCAACGCGAAGAGCTGCTCACGTAGCGCGTCGTCGTACGGGTGGGTGCAGTCGATGCGCACCAGGCCGGACTCAATCTTGGGTGCTGGCCAAAACACGTTCTTGCCAATCGTGCCGGCCTGGCGCACCGGACCGTAGAAGGCTGCCTTCACGCTGGGCACGCCGTAGACCTTGCTGCCCGGTGCGGCGGAGAGGCGCTCTGCTACCTCCAGCTGCACCATGACGAGCACGCGACGGATCGAGGGGTAGAGCTCCAGCAGGTACAACAGCACAGGCACCGCGACGTTATAGGGCAGGTTTGCCACGAGCGCGGTGGGCTGACCAAGCTCACCCGGCTCGACGGCTAGCGCATCCTTGTGGACCAGCCTCAGGCGATCAGCCTGCTCTGGGGCGCGCTTGGCGACGGTGTCGGGCAACTTCTGTGCTAGGCGCGGATCGATCTCCACGGCGGTCACGTGCTCGACCTCCCCCAACAGACCCAGAGTAAGCGAGCCTAGGCCGGGGCCGACCTCCACCACGCGGTCCTCGGGGCTGAGCTCCGCGGCGGCGACGATGCGGCGGATCGTGTTGGGATCATGCAGGAAGTTCTGGCCCAACTTCTTCGTCGGAGTCACGTCGAGCTCGGCAGCGAGCTCACGGATCTCCACCGGGCCCAGCAGGTGGGGTTGTGTCATGTCTTCCAGACTAATACGCGCCGCGACAAAGCTGACAAAGCTGACGAAGCTTTAGCGCAGTCCGAGCTTGGCGGTACAGGCGGGCCATGCGCCCCAGCCCTGAGCTGCCTGCACCTTCTGAGCCACGGCGATCTGCTGCTCGCGGCTGGCCTGCCACGCCTCCGGCGCGTACTCGGTGCCACCAAAGGATGCCCACGTCGACGGGGTGAACTGCAGGCCGCCGGAGAAGCCGTTGCCGGTGTTGATGGACCAGTTGCCGGTGGCCTCGCACTGCGCGATGGAATCCCAGACAGACCCTGCAGCGACATCCGGTGCGGTGGACTTCGGCTTGGTGCCGCGCGCGATAAGGGCGGCGACGGGCTCGGTGTGGACGTCTTCCTTGATGACGTCGTTGGACTCTTCCTTGCCGTTGACCTTGACAATCTTGTGGGTCACCGTGCGCGAGCCCGGAGTGCCTTCCTCGCGGACCTCCTCGGTACCTTCCTCCAGCTCCGGGTCATCGACGTAGTTAGCGGGCGCGTCGAAGTCCTCGGTCTTTTCTTCCTCGCTCACCTCGACGCGGTCCACGGTAATGGCCATGCCAGGGGTGACCTTGGTGTCCAGGCTGGGGCTGACACGGTCATCCTTGTCCACGGTGATGCCGCGGGCCTCCAGCACGCCCTTGACGTCCTTAGCCGCCACGTTGGCGTAGGACACACGGCCGCCATCGGAGACCTTGACAATCTTGGGAGAGACGACCTCGATATCCATTCCTTCGGTCACCACCTCGTCTTCGTCTACGGCCTTCTCCCCGGAGGTTACCGCCGCACCCGGCACTACGCCGTCCAGGCCGTTAAGCAGGTCCGACACCGTGAGGTCGGTGGAGGACATCTGCTTCTGTACGCCATCGATGGTCACGGCGACCGGCTTGGCGGTGCGCACGGTGATGGAGTCACCGTTGGCCACCTTCTCAGTCAGGGCCGGGTACACAACGTCGTCGCCCTCGACGCTGACGCCGGCGGCCTCCAGCGCACCGTTGACATCGCCGGCAAAGGTAGCCAGCGTGGTGGTATCGCCGTTGACATCCAGCGTGATGTCCTTCTGGGTACCAGCGGCTACGACGCCGCCCACGGCGAGCGTGCCCAACACGCCGCCGGTTGCCACGCGCAGCGGCAAGGAGCGGGAGCGATTAATACGCTTGATCTGCTTCTTCGGGGACATAAACCTCTTACTCTTCTGTACAACGATAAGAGCCGGGCTTTAGCCGGCATCTGGTGAAGGCGCGAAGATTCGCGCGCCCTAGCCGTAACAGGGGCCGGGCAACTTTGAATAACATTACGGTAACAGCGTCAAGCGATCGAGGAGTAATCCCACGCCGCATGCACTGGCAACACTCTCGTCACAACAGGCACGCCCGCCACCGGTGGCCAGCGCGTTTTCCCAAAGTGAAGATCGTCACACACCGAATACCCGGCCGAAGGTTTCCTGAACTTCGGCGGCCAGATCTTCTACCGCCTGGCCACGCGCCTCGGCCACGCAGCGGTAGGTGTGCCCGATGAGGGACGGCTCGTTGCGCGCGCCACGGAAGGGCTCCGGGGTCATATATGGCGCATCCGTTTCGATGAGCACCTGGCCCGCTGGCGCTAATGCTGCGGCCTGGCGCATCTCCTCGTTGCGCTTAAAAGTCACGTTGCCGGCGAAAGACAGCACGAATCCGCGCTCCAGCGCCTGCTTGGCCACCTTAAGCGGCGAGGAGAAGCAGTGCAGCATCACCGTCGGCGGCTCAGCGCAGTCCCCCAGGATGCGCAGGAGTTCCTCGTCCGCCTCACGATTATGAATCATGAGCGTCTTGCCCACCTTGGCTGCCAGCTCGGCGTGCCAGCGCAGCGCTTCCTCTTGGACCTCCAGGGGTGCTGTGGTTTCCGGCTCGTGGTGGATCCAGTACGTGTCCAGGCCGGTTTCACCGATGGCCACGCAGCGCGGGTCGGCGGCCATCTCGCTCAGGCGAGCCCGCGTCGCCTCATCCAACTCCCCCGCCTTCGTCGGGTGGATAGCACAGGCGGCAAACACGTTGTCGAACTCGTGGGCGGCGGCCAGGGCCTTTTCAGCCTCTGCCAGGCCGTCACCCACCGTGACTAGGCGCTCCACTCCGGCGTCGTGCGCGCGGGCCACGAGGTCGGCGTCGGCATCGCGGCAGGAGGCGAGGTGCGTGTGGGCGTCGATAAGCTGGCTCAGGCCCTCGGCGGGCACGGGCGTGGGGCGTGGCTTCTTCTTGGACATGGCTGCGAGTGTAGTCCTCCTACATCTTTCGCACCGATCCCGCCACCGTGGAAGAGCGCACGGAACACCTCCACCAGCTGCGCCGCGACAGCTGCCCCTGTTTCATCGCCTGCGCCGACGACGGCACCTATCTGGGCTGGGCGCTCTACCACCCCTACCGCGACCCTAAAGTGTGGGTGGGCTGCTACGACACCACCATCTACCTCGAGCCCGCTGCACAGGGACGCGGGGTGGGCACGCGCCTGCTCGACGCCCTGGTGTCCCACGCCCGCGCGGCGGAGAACGTCCATACGCTGCTGGCACTCATCGTGGCCGACAACGTGGCGTCCATCAAGTTGCACGAAAAGTTCGGCTTTGCCAGTGTAGGTACGTTCCAGGAAGTCACCCGCAAAGCTGGGCGCTGGCTCGACCTCACCCATTTGCAGCTCATGGTTTAAGGAGAATCATGCACGTTCGTCCCGCAGTGCTTGACGACGCCCCCGCGATCGCCGCCATCTACAACGCCGCCTCCGCCGCGAAGCCCGCGGCGAACTTGGTGACGTGGCAGGAATCCGTTGAAGACCGCGAACAGTGGCTGGCCCAGATGGACAAGGACGACTACCCCGTATACGTCGCCGTGCACGACGACGAAGTCGTCGGCTGGGCCGCCTACTTCCAGTTCGTCACCCCCGCCATCTACTACGGCACCGCGGAGGACTCCATCTACATCGCCGAGTCCGCGCGCGGCAAAGGCGTGGGCCGGGAGCTCATGGACACGCTCATGGAGCATGCCAAGGACAACGACTACGTCCAGACCATGATCACCTACATCGTGGACACCAACGAAGCATCGCTGGCGCTACACAAGAAGTTCGGCTTTGTGGAGACCGGCCGGATGCCCAACATCCACACCAAGGACGGCCAGCGCCTGGGCCTGGTGCACCTGCAGCGCGATTTCGACCGCTCCTAGCAGGGCGTGCCCTGGTAGCGGAAGCGGGCTTATTAGTGGGCGCCGGCGAGCTCGTCGTCGATATACACGTGCTTCGTCGCCCGCAGGCCGGCGACCAGCATGCCGAGCGTGAGCACCATGAGCCCGATGAGCACGGCGTTCCAATTTCCGGTAACACCGCGCACCATTCCCACCAGTAGCGGCACGAGACCGGCCAGGATATAGCCGCCCGGCTGAACAAACCCGGATAAGCGCGCCGTCGTCAGCGCGGTACGAGTGCGGGCGGTCAGCAGCGCCAAGGCGAGCGGGAAGCACATTCCGCCGATGCCCAGCAGCGTGGCCCAGACCAGCGGGGCGTGCTCCGCGGCCAAGAGCACCCCGGCCCAGCCGGCGCACGTGCTCAGCGCCAGCACCACGGGCACGGGCGCCAGGCGGTCCAGGCGGGCGATGAGCCACGGCATGACCACACCACCGACGATGTTGAACACGCCGATGACGGCAAGCGCGACGCTCGCAGTGTTCTCGCCCACGCCCTTCTCCACGAGCATGCGCGGCAACCAGCCCATCTGGACGTAGGCCATGGTGGATTGCAGCCCGAAGAAGAACAGCATGGCCACCGCGGTCACAGACGTGTAGATAGGCCGCGGGGCCTCCGCACCGTCGACCGCACCGTGCGCGACGTCCTTGCCCGCGCGCGGCAGGATAACCAGCCAGACCGCCAGCTGCGCGGCGGCCGGCAAGCACCAGATCCACAGCGCCGACTGCCACGAGTTACTGGTCACGGCAGATAGTGGCCCCACCGCGCTGGATACGCCCAGCATGGTGGTGTAGGTGGTCATCAGCGCCACCAGAAAGCGGCCCGAGCCATGTTGCTTCACCCACGCGGGAAGCAACACGTTGGCCAGCGCAATGCCCGCCACCACGCAGACGGTGAGCGCAACAAAGAGCGCAAAGTTTCCCACCCAGGGGCGCAGCGCCAAGCCCGCGACAAGCGCCACCGAGCCGAGCGCCAGGGTGCGGCTTAGCCCCAACCGGCGGGCAATCGGTACGGCCGCCAACCCCATGACGGCAAAGCACAGTCCCGGCAATGCGGTCAGCAGGCCGGCCTGCCCGGAGCTAATACCAAAGAAGTCCTGGATTTGCCCCAACACCGGCGCCACCGAGGCGATGCCGGAGCGCAGATTCACCGCCGTAAGACACACGACGGCAAATGCGAGTGCGGGCGCGATCCTGCGCGCCGAAGATGAGGACACTACTAGCCTCCGCGGCTACTTCTGAACAGGCGCCCACTCAGGGCCGGTCTCCCCCAGCTCCGGATCGAGCTTGGCCACCAGCGGCTTCGGCTTCTGCAGCGGGGTGCCCGGGGCAACGTCCACGCGCTGCCAGGAGGCCTGCTGCGCGCAGTAGTCACCGGTGATGATCGGGTACGGGTGGTTCTCCGGCGGCAGTCCCACGCCGACGAGCTCAACGGGCATGTCGTCCACCACGTCCTCGATGCGCGGCTGCGCTGCCCACTCGCCCTCTCGTCCCAGCGTCTCGTGCACCTTCTGCGCGGTAAACGGCAGGAACGGGGTGAGCATGACGTTGCAGTCCGAGACCACCTGGAGCGCCGTCCACAGGACGGTAGCCAGGCGCTCGCGCTGCGTCTCATCCTTGGCCAGCTTCCACGGCTCCATGGCGGCGACGTACGCGTTGGCCTCGCCCACCACGTGCATGATGGCCGTCATGGCCTGCTTAAACTTGGACTGCTCCAGGAACTCTGCAGCGGTAGCGAAGGTCTCCTCCGCCAGGGCCAGGATGTCCGTATCGGCCTGCTCCAGCGCGGCCGGGGCGGGGACCTCACCGAAGTTCTTGTACGCCATCGACACCGTGCGGTTGACCAGGTTGCCCCAGCCATTGGCCAGCTCGTTGTTGATGCGGCGGACGAACTCATCCCAGGTGAAGTCCGTGTCGTTATTCTCCGGACCGGCTACGGAGATGAAGTACCGCAGCGCGTCCGGACCGAACTCCTTGAGGAAGTCCTTGACGTAGATAACCACGCCCTTGGAGGAGGAGAACTTGGAACCAGACATGGTCAGGTACTCGGAAGAGACGATCTCCGTGGGCAGGTTCAGCTCGCCGTAGGTGTGCAGCTCACCGCCCTTGGCGCCCTTTCCGGCATATCCCAGCAGCTGGGCGGGCCAGATCTGGGAGTGGAAGGTGATGTTGTCCTTGCCCTGGAAGTAGTAGTGGCGGGCTTCCGGGGTCTGCCAGTACTGCTTCCACGCCTCCGGGTTGCCGGTGCGGTGTGCCCACTCGATGGAGGAGGACAGGTAGCCGATCACCGCGTCGAACCACACGTAGAGCTTCTTCGCGCCGTTGTCCTGCCAGCCCTCGACCGGAATCGGGATGCCCCAGTCGATATCACGGGTCATGGTGCGCGGGCGCATGTCCTCGAGCAGGTTGAGGGAGAACTTCAGCACGTTGGGGCGCCAGTCCTCGCGGGTCTTCAGCCACTCCTCCAGGGCATCCTTGACCGCGGGAAGGTCGAGCAGGAAGTGATCGGTCTCAATGAACTCAGGGGTCTCGCCATTGATCTTGGACACGGGGTTGATGAGGTCGATCGGGTCCAGCTGGTTGCCACACTCATCGCACTGGTCACCGCGCGCGCCATCGGCGCCACAGATGGGGCAGGTGCCCTCAATGTAGCGATCCGGAAGGGTGCGGCCGGTTGAGGGCGAGATGGCACCCTTAGTGGTCTCCTTGATCATGTAGCCGTTCTGGTACAGGCCCTTGAACAGCTCCTGCACCACCGCGTAGTGGTTGCGAGTGGTGGTGCGGGTAAAGAGGTCATAAGACAGGCCGAGACCAGCCAGGTCGGTAACGATCTGGCGGTTGTAGCGGTCCGCCAGCTCGCGGACAGTCACTCCCTCCTTGTCGGCCTGCACCAGCAGCGGAGTGCCGTGCTCATCGGTACCGGAGACCATGAGGACGTCCTTGCCACGCATTCGCTGGAAGCGGGCGAACACATCGGAGGGAACGCCGAAACCCGCCACGTGTCCGATGTGGCGGGGTCCGTTGGCGTAGGGCCAAGCAACATTAACGACAACTGTCTCAGTCATGGCCTCTACTCTATCGAACACCCCCTCACCGTATACACAGTGAGGGGGTGATTGATGCAGGCTAGGCTTCTAGGGCCTAGCGGACAAGCGCGGGCTGATTAAGCCTTGTGCTTGTGGTGGTGACGGCGGGCCTTGTAGGCCTGCTCGCGCTGGAACTCGCGGTGCAGACGGCGCTCGCGGGCCAGCTTGCGCTGGAAGGCCTGCGACTCGCGGTACTCCAGGTAGATGACGTCGTTGCTCAGATCCTTGTAGATGGCGAACATGAGGCCCACCACGATAAAGAGGAACGGCAGCGCTGCCACGATGGTGACGTTCTGCAGGTTGGACAGGGAGTCCTCGCTGGACAGCAGCAGCGTCAGGCCAACAGCTGCGGTGAGCAGGCCCCACGCGGCGGACAGCCACGGCTTAGCGGTGGTGGCGCCGGACTGGGACATGGAGCCGATGACTGTCGACGCCGAGTCGGCCGAGGTGATGAAGAACGTGGCCAGCAGGATGGCGGCGATGATGCCGGCGATGAAACCGCCAGGCAGGTTGTGCAGCAGGTTGAACAGCTCCTGCTCGGAAGAGTCGCCGGAGATGGACTGACCGTTCTGCTCCATGTGGATGGCGGTGCCGCCGAAGATGGCGAACCAGATGGTGGACACGCCAGCCGGAACCAGCAGCACGCCGATGCAGAATTCGCGCACGGAGCGACCGCGGGAGATGCGTGCCAGGAACATACCGACGAACGGGGACCAGGACACCCACCATGCCCAGTAGAAGATGGTCCAGGTGGACAGCCACTCGCCGGCGGTGCCGTTGTTGGACTCCGCGGTACGGGCGATCATCTCGGTGAAGTTGGCCAGGTAGTTACCGATGGAACCCGGGATCTGGTTAAGGATGGAGACCGTCGGGCCCAGGATGAACACGAAGATGGCCAGCAGTGCTGCCAGGATCATGTTGGCGTTGGACAGGTACTGGATGCCCTTACCCACGCCCGACATGGCGGAGAGGATGAAGGCCAGGGTCAGGACCAGGACGATGCCGACGACAACACCCTGGGACGGGTTCTGGATGATGCCGGAGGCCTGCAGGCCGGCCTGGATCTGGGTAGCGCCCAGGCCCAGGGAGCAGGCGGTGCCGAAGACGGTGGCAAAGATGGCCAGAATGTCAATGATCTTGCCTGCCGCACCGTCGGCGGCGCGCTGTCCGATGAGCGGCACGAAGGCCTGGCTCAGCAACTGCTTACGGCCAATACGGAAGGTGGAGTACGCAATGGCCAGGCCCACGATGGCGTAGACAGCCCACGGGTGCAGCGTCCAGTGGAACATGGCGGTGGCCATGGAAGTCCCCACCTCGTGCTCGCCGTGGCCCGGCACGCCGTTCTTGAAGTAGTTCAGCGGCTCGGAGGCGCCGTAGAACATCAGACCAATGCCCATGCCGGCGGCAAACATCATCGCAATCCAGGACACCGTGGAGAACTCAGGTTCTTCGTCGATGTTGCCCAAACGGATGGTGCCGAACTTGGACGAGGCAATGTAGATCACGAAGACCACAAAGACGGTGCCGAACAGCACGTATGCCCAACCAAAGTCAGTGACTACGAAGTTCAGAGCATCGCTAGCAAAAGAGCCAAAGTTGTCGGGAGCGGCAAGGCCCCACGCCACAATGGCGGCAACCAGGATGCCAGCGACACCTACGATGCCCCAATCAATGGGCGAGTCGATGCCGCCAGGGCCGAACTCCTCGTCCTCGTCGTACTGCTCCTCCACGGCCGGGGCGGCCGCAGGATTGAAATCCTTGTTGGACAGCATGTCCTGGAGCTGACTCGTGGCGGACGCCGCCTCAAGGCGCTCGTCGACGGTCTCGTAGTCTGTGCGGTCAGTGTGCGAACTGGGAACGCTGGGCGAGGAACCCACATCCTTTACATTGTCACTATTGGTCGAGTCTGTCATAGACCTGACTTTGGTAACATCTCCGCAGCGAGTCAAACCGAAACGGGCACAAGTCCACGCCCTTTCACCGCATAAGCGCCATGCCAGCGCCTCCCCCTATACCGCTTTCCTCTCCCGCATTTTCGTAAATGACGCAGATAGCGGCGGATTTTACGAGCACTGGCAGGCTACTCACAGCTGAAATCTATAACAATTTCGTAACAGTCGCGTATTTTCGGGTCACCACATACGACCACTGACACCGACACGGCCTCCCTACTGCTCAGCCTCCTTGTCGCGGGCGGCAAGATACGCATCGTACAACTCACGGTTGGACCACTCGGTGCCTGCCGCCGCGTGCTTGCAGGCTTCCTTCGCGCGCACCCCGCGCCCTACCTCGGCCACGACCTGTGCCACCAGTTCTTCCAGCGAGGCCGGCTCCGCCGCCCCGCCTTCGATAACAACGGTAATCTCACCGCGCGCGTTGTCCTGGGCCCACTCGGCAAGCTCCCCCAGGGTGCCGCGCTGTACCTCTTCGTAGGTTTTGGTCAGCTCGCGGCAGACGGCGGCGGGGCGGTCGGGGCCGAGGATCCGGGCGGCGTCGCCCAGCGTCTGCGCTACGCGGTGCGGGGATTCGAAGAAGACGATGGCACGGCGCTCCCCCACCAGCGACTCCAACCACGCCGCTCGCGGACCGGGTTTGCGGGGCGGGAAGGCGTCGAAAAGAAAATGCCCCACGCCCAGCCCAGACAGGGCCAACGCCGTAGGCACTGCCGACGGCCCCGGGAAGCAGGTCACCGGCACACCCGCTGCAGCCGCGGCGGAGACAATGGAGTGCCCGGGATCCGACACCAACGGCATCCCGGCATCAGTGACCACTAAGACACTGCCGGTACGAGCCTGCTCCACCAACCGCTGCGAACGCTCTGCCTCATTGTGGTCAAAGTTGGAGACCACCGAGCCGCGAATCTCTACGCCCAATGCCTGCGCGAGGTTCCGCACGCGCCGCGTATCCTCCGCTGCAACCACATCGGCGTTCGCCAGGGCGTGGATGAGACGCGCAGAGGCATCACCCGGATTGCCCAAGGGAGTGGCGGCAAGGATGACACCGCGCGGCAGGGGATCAAGCTGAATACTCATACACCCCAGCATGGCACACCCTGTCGGCGGCGCACGCTAGACTCTTCCGGGTGAGTATCGCAACGTCCCCCGCTCCCCACCGCGCCGCCCGCCCCGTGCAGCGCGGCGAGCACCCACGCCCAGCACCGCCGGCACCCCGCCCTTATGTGTGGGGCAGGGCAGATACCATCAGCACGCTGGTGATAGCACTCTTGGCGTTAATTACGCGCTACGTCGGTCTCACCGACCGCGTTTCTGACGGAACCCCGGTCTTCGATGAGAAGCACTACGTCCCGCAGGCCTGGGACATCGTGACGAGTTGGACCAACCTGTTCCTCGGCGGAATCGAGACCAACCCGGGCTACGGCCTGGTGGTCCACCCGCCGTTGGCCAAGCAGATCATTGCCATCTCGGAGGCCGTCTTTGGCTACACCCCGCTGGGGTGGCGCTTTATGACAGCGCTCTTTGGCGTGGGCACGGTGCTGTTGACCATGGCGCTAGCGCGCCGCGTCTCCGGTTCCTGGCAGGTGGGCTTCCTGGCCGGTCTTATCGCCGTGTGCGATGGTGTCTTGCTCGTGTCCTCGAAGTTCGGCATGCTCGACATCTTCCAGGTCTTCTTCGTCGTCGCCGCCGCCTGGTCCTTGGCGCGTGACCACCAGCAGATGCGGGAGCGCCTGCACGCGGCCTATCTCAACGGCAGCATGGGGGATTCTCCGTTTGGTCCGCGCTTTGGCTTCCGCTGGTGGCGTTTTGCCGCCGGCATCTTCTTGGGGCTGACGTTGTCGGTGAAGTGGTCCGGCCTGTACTACATCATGTTCTTCGGCCTCATGAGCGTCTTCTCTGATCTCGCCCTTCGCCGCCTTTACGGGGTGCGCCGCTACGTCACCGGAACCCTGCTCCGCGATACGCCTGCCGCACTGGCCTCCCTCGTCCTCCTCCCCGCAGTGTTGTATGTGTGGTCGTGGCGCGCATGGTTTGCGGACGAAACCGCGGTGTACCGCCACGCCAAGGTCGACGGCACGATTGAGGACGGTTCCTGGCTGCTCAATCTTCCTGAGCCGGTAGCCGGATGGCTGCACTACCACATCTCCGTGCTGGAATTCCACGCCTCGTTGACGTCTTCGGCGGGGCATCACCACCCCTGGGATTCCAAGCCGTGGGCATGGCTGGTGGCTGCGCGCCCTATCCTCTACTACTCCGATACGGAGGCCACGTGCCGGGGCGGTGGCTCGTGCCGCGAGATGCTTTTCCTCTTCGGTACCCCGGCCATCTGGTGGCTGGTTATCCCGGCGGTGCTGTGGGGCCTGTGGTCCCTGCTGGTGCGCCGCAACCGTGCGTTCCTCATCCCGCTCATCGGCGCGGCCGCGGGCTTCCTGCCGTGGCTTACAGTCTTTGACCGCCAGATGTACTTCTTCTACGCCACCGCTTTCATCCCCTTCGTCATCGTCTTAATTTCCTTGGCGCTGGGGCAGATGATCGGCCGCGGGCACAAGCTGCAGTGGGGCTTTTTCCGCTCCCTCTACGGCGGTTCGGTCCCGGTCGGCACCGTGGTGGCGGTCTGCTACGTCGCGCTGGTGGTGGCGATGTTTATCTACTTCTCCCCGATTCTCTACGGCTATGCCATTCCGGAATCGT
This sequence comes from Corynebacterium axilliensis, assembly GCF_046097495.1. Classification (NCBI taxonomy): domain Bacteria; kingdom Bacillati; phylum Actinomycetota; class Actinomycetes; order Mycobacteriales; family Corynebacteriaceae; genus Corynebacterium; species Corynebacterium axilliensis. The sequence goes on along the minus strand of NZ_CP175768.1, from coordinate 96,167 downwards.
GGTACCAGTCCCTCATGTGGCTGCCCTCCTGGCGCTAGCAGGCGGTGAACCAGGATTACGCCCAGCCCGCGGCTTAGCGCGGGTTGGCGCTTAGCCCCCGGAAGACCTCGCGCGGCACAAACCCGCGGTCGGCGGCCCAGGCCCAGCCCAGCGCCGCGGTAGCCAGCCCGGTGGCTACCAAGATGTAGACCTGACCGGCGCTGGCGGTGCCCAGGGCGAAATCTCGCATGGTAAAGCCGCACAGGAACGCGAACATGGTGCAGGCCACCGGCATGAGACCGGGGGCGGACGCCGGCCGCCACGCGGCGAAGCCCAGGCCGCTGGCCAAGGCAAAACGCAAGGCGGCGGCCTCCATGAGCAAGCGGGCTCGCTCCGGGTCGGCGTCGGCAGCCAGGGTGCCCTCCGTGCCGGTCGTTGCCAGTCCGGAGGCGCTCACCACGACCACCACGGCCCACACTGCGAACACGAGAGCCAGCAGCCCCAGCGCGATGCGCGCCAGCGTGAGCGAAGCCTGCCGGGCACTCGAGGCGCGCTGCCACTCCGGCTCTACGCCGGCCAGAATGATGTCAGACAGATCCTTCGGCGGAGCCATTCCGCCGTCTGGTTCCACGAAGTTCAGGGAGCGGGACAAGGCCGCCGCCTTGTCCCGAAATGCGGCGCACTCGGCACAGTGCGCGATGTGCGCCTCAATTACATCAGGCGCAAGCTGCGGCTCTTCACCGTCGAGCTGCGCGGAAATCGCCGCCTGGACCTGCTCATGCGTCAGCACGGCTCAACACCCCATCGACGCTGGCGCGGCCGGAGCCGAACACCACGATCATGAGCAATCCCGCAATCAGGACGAGGGGGTATTCAAATCCGCCATCGGCGGCAAACAGCCCGTGGCCCAAGTGCACGAAGTACAGCGCGCAGGCCATCAGCAAGGCCAATGCGCCCGCCACGAAGGTGGTGAGCAGCCCCACGACTAGTGCGGCGCCGCCCAGCATCTCCGAGATCGCCGCCAAATACGCCGACAGCTGGGGCTGCGGGATACCCATTGCAGAGAACTGTCCGGTGGTCTCTTCCATGCCGGCGAAAAACATCTTGTCCACACCGTGCGCGACGAAGATGGTGCCCAGCACAGCCCGAAAAATGAACAGGGCGGCATCACGTACGGCGGGGTTATTCATGGTTCATAGACTACCCTGGATGCCCACGCGCGAACGAAAGGACTCTCGCACCATGCAGACGTGGATGCCAGTGGAATCCCCGCTGGGCCGGCTTACCCTCGTGGGCAGCTCCACGGGCCTCACCAACGTGTACTTCAGCACCGAGTCACCCGATTTATCGGCGATGGAGCCAAGCCCAGCGCTGGCCGACGCCGCCCGGCAGATCACCGAATACTTTGCGGGACAACGAACCAGCTTCTCACTGAAGCTCGACCTCCCCACTGCCTCACCGCTTCCCTTCCGCGCCCGGGCCCAACGCGCGCTCTCCACCATTCCGTTCGGTGAGCGGTGGACCTATGCGCAGCTGGCCCGGGCGGCCGGCAGCGCCGGCGCGGTGCGCGCGGCAGGAAGCGCATGCGCCACCAATCCGCTGCCGATTGTGGTGCCGTGCCACCGCGTCGTGCGCGCCGACGGAACCATCGGCTCCTACCGCGGCGGGAGTGAGGCCAAACGCTTCCTCCTCGACCACGAGTCCGCGATACGCGCCACCCCGTAGAAACCAAAGCGCCCACCCCGCTAGTGAGACTTCCACACCATTTGGGAACCTGGGCACACGTTGCACAGTCTAAAAGTCCATGACACTCACGCACGAAACTCACCACGTCAATGCAACACCAGACTCACCGCACCACAGAGAGGAGACACAGATGAGCGACGAGACCGGATTGGTCTTTGACGCCGAGGGACGCGGGCGGCCCGCTTGGGCGGTGACCTCACCCCTGATGCAGGAGTACTACGACACCGAGTGGGGCATGCCTGTCCACGAAGAGTCCGCGCTCCTGGAGCGCATCTGCCTCGAGGGATTCCAGTCCGGGCTGAGCTGGGCCACGGTGTTGCGCAAGCGTGAGGCTTTCCGCGCGGCGTTTGCCGGCTTTGACGCCGACCTCGTCGCCAGCTTTGGGGAGGAGGAAGTAGAACGGCTCATGGCCAACCCGGATATCATCCGCAACCGGCTCAAGATCACCGCCACGCTCGCCAACGCGCGGGCCACCGTTGCGTTGCGCGAAGAGGGCGGGTTGGACGAGTTTATTTGGAGCTTCCTGCCGGAGCAGACACTTGCGCCGGAAAAACTCGAGGACATTCCCAAGTACACGGATGAGGCCGTGGACATGTCCAAGGCGCTAAAGAAGGCCGGCTTCAAGTTCGTCGGGCCGGTGACGTGCTTCTCCCTCATGGAAGCCATTGGCATGATCGATACGCACCTGGTGGGCTCACACCGGCGCGGCTGCTCCGGGGTCTGGGAGAACTAGCCCACGCGGCGTGCTGCGAGGTCATCGCGGCGCTGGCGCGAGGAGGCATGCGGCCCGTCGAAGCCGCCGTCGGTGTCATCGCCGTCGTGCACGGGCAGGTAGTCGAAGTCCGGGCTTTCATCGTCGATCTCCAGCACCAGGGCACCCGGGCGGCGCAGGTTACGAGGCAGAGTCTCCGCCGGGTTGTCCGCGTGACGCACGCCCAGACGGGCGCGGCGCAGGTGATAGACGCGCTGGCGCAGCAACTCCTGCTCGCGGCGCACCTGTGCGCGCAAGGCAACCAGGTAGACCACGGTGATAACACCCGCGATGGCGGCCAACCACCAGGTCCAGCCACCGACGACGATGCCCAGGGCCACAGTGGCCACCACAGCCACCGCGAGACCGATCAGGGTGCGCTGGCGGCGCTGGTACCGGGTAGCAGACGCCTCCTTCTCCTTGACCGGATCCCAGCCACCGCGGCCCAAGCGGCGCTGCGCGAAAGCAACCTCTTCCGCAGAAAGCTCGGTGTTCTCCGCGCTATCGACATCGCGCGTGGAGTCCTCGTCCGCGCTATCAGCGCTCACCGGTACCGCGGAGCCTTCCGCAGTCGAAGCGGCAGCGTCGTCGGCCTCGTTCTCGGCGCCGGCCTTCTCCTCTTCCGCGTCCACTGCACCCGGGTACATCAAATCGACCGGGGAGGTGTAAGAGTCGTCGAGATCGTAGGCGTCCTCCGCCACGGTGGCACCAGCCGGGATGGTGAACACCTCCGCGTCGACGGCGTCGACATCACCCGCCGCCGCAGAATCGGCAGTTTCCGCATCCGCGCCGTCGACAAGCTGCGTGGGCTCGTCATCAACAATGAGGTCATCCTCGTCCTCGTCGTCCGCGTCATCAGCGGCGTCATGTGCCGTGGCTGCCGCGATGGGCTTCACGCGCTCTGCTTGAGGTGCCCCCACGGTGCGGCTCTTCTCCGCCCCCGAGGATTTGCTATCCGCGCCGGCTGCGCCGTCTGCGCCGTCAGCATCGTTGGTGGTGTTGGTGGTGTCGACATCACCACTCGTCACCAGCTCGCCCTCGATGGTCTCCTCGGCACCCGCCTGGGCCCCGTCGGAATTTCGGGCCGCCTTCGCGGCATCGCTGTCCACCTCATCTGCGGAGACGAGCTCGTAGTTCTCCTCCGCCTCCGCCGCGCGGTTGCTCCGCGCGCGCACATCGCCCTTGCCCAGGCGTGGCTTGCGGCGACCAGCTACCTCTCCCGAATCGCCCTCAAAGAGAACGCGGGTCTCCTCGAAGGCTTCACCGGTGTGGCTCATCGGGCGCTGAGAACGCAGCAGCATCGGAGCCAGGATGAACAGCCACACGACGATGACGAGGATGATGGGGACGGTAGTCATCATGAGAGGGATTCCCACTTTCACAAGTGTCGACGAAGGGAAAAAGGGGCGGAATATAGCTAAAGCTCGTCCACCACCCTATCGCTCCGCGGGGCCGGCATGGGGCCAACCAGGCCGAAAATTACAAGGTTGTGACTCATGTGAAAGCAGAGGTAGTAGCCCTCAAGCGCGCGGACGCGCTGGGGGCTGATTCGACCTCGGAGTGGAGTCGGTCGAAGGTTAGTCCACGCGCCCTGCGGCGCGCAGGCGCTCCACCGCCCCGGACGCAAAATCTTCGCGGTTAAGAGCCAAGAAGTAATGATCCCGCCAGGCGCCGTCGATGTGAAGGTTGCGCCGCAGAAACCCTTCATCCCGGAAGCCGTTGCTGTGCAGCACCTTGCCGGAGGCCGGGTTATCGGGCAGGTAGGTTGCCGTCACTCGGTGCAGACCCACTCGGTGGAAGGCATGGTCAACGCCTAGGGCGCACGCAGCGGTGGCCACACCGGCGCCGTGGACTGCGGAATGCACCCAGTAGCCCACCCAGCATTCGCTGACACCGCCGTGCTGGATATTTCCCAGGGTTAGCTGCCCAGCAAAGCGGCCCTGCACCTCAATAACGAGGGGCACTACCGTGCCGGCGCGGGCAGATTCCCGCAGGTACATGAGGTGATTCCACCAGGCGGTCTGGTTATGCGCCTCCTCCCAGGAGGTCGGCAAGGTAGGCTCCACGGGCTTGAGAAAGTCACGGTCGGCGCGCCGCTGGGTGCGCCACGCCTCGCCATCACGGCGCATCAGTGGGCGCAGGCGCACCTGGGCACCGCGCGGGAAAACGTCGGAGGGGCTCAGCCGCACCGCCGGCGTCGCCTCCGGCCAACCCGGGTGATCCGGATTCACCTCCCCCACGGCAGGGTGCGCCATCCGCCCTGCGGCGGTACCAAAAGGATCGAGCATAGCCCTAGGTGCGCTGGGTCAAGAACAGGACGTCAACCACGTCACCGGGGCGGATCTCAGTTACGTCCTCCGGGATCCGGATCATGGCGTTTGCCTCCGCCAGGCCGGCGAGCAAGTGGGCCGGCGCACCGGCTGCGCCGCCGAGGCCCTCCACCAAATAGTCGGCGGTCTCCGCATCCCGCATCAAGCGGGCACGGATAAACCCGCGGCGCCCGGGACGAGACTCCATGTGGTTGAGCACGCGGGCGCGCACGACGCGGCGCTGCCCCTTACGCTTGCCCAAAGACACGCGGATAAGCGGCCGCACAAACACCTCGAAGATGACCAGCGCGGACACCGGATTCGAGGGCAGCAAGAAGGTGGGGATACGCTCCTCCCCCAGCAAGCCAAAGCCCTGGACAGAACCCGGGTGCATGGCCACGCGGGACGTATCAACATCTCCCAGCTCATCGAGGACAGCGCGCAACTCCTCAGCGCCGGCGCCGCCTACCGCGCCGGAGATGACGAGGACTTCGCTGCGGGACAGGTAGGTCTCCAACGCCTCGCGCACGCGGCGCGGCTCGCCGGCGGCAATACCCACGCGGTGCACATCCGCGCCGGCCTCCTTCGCCGCGGCAGCCAAGGAATAGGAGTTCACGTCAAAGACCTGCCCCAATCCCGGCTCCCGGTCAATGTCCACGAGCTCCTTGCCGTAGGAGACAATGGTCACGCGCGGGCGCGGATAGGCCAGCACCTTGGAGCGGCCCACGGCGGCGAGCAGGCCAATTTGTGCAGGCCCCAGGATTGTTCCGGACGACACCGCCACATCGCCCGGCTGAATGTCGTCGCCCACGCGGCGGACGAAGTCACCCGAGCGCACCGGACGGTGCGAGGTGACGCGCTTGCGTCCGCGGTCGGACCATTCGAGGGGCAAGACGGCGTCGGCAAGCGTCGGCAGCGGCGCCCCGGTGTACACACGCACCGCCTGCTTGGGCTGCAGGCGCAGCGGCTGACGGGAACCTGCTGGAACCTCGCCCACCACTGGAAGGGAACGCTCGACTTCTGCCGATTCCTGCTCTGCAGTGGCATCGTCGGCATCACCGGCTGGCCGGGGACGCGCCTTCAATGCTTTCTCGCCGCCCACGTCCACGGCACGCACCGCGTAGCCATCAATGGCCGCTTGGGGAAATCCCGGCAGCGGCTGGTTGGCCTGCACTTCCTCGGCGCACTTGAGCCCCAGCGCGTTCGCAATTGCGATGCGCACGGGTTCCGGAGTCACCGCCGCATCAAGAATGAACGCCAGCTGGTCATCGACCGAACGCATGAACCGCCTGCCCTTTCTTCTGGGATTTATCGGAGCGTGGAAATCTTCCCTCGAGTCTAGCTGTCCGTCAGGCCCTTCTCTGCCTCATACTCACTCAAAATGTGCTTGAGCGCCTTGTACAGCGCCGGACCATACGTTTTATCGTGCAGGCCAAAGTCCACATTGGCCGGGATGTAGCCGCCCGGGTTACCCAGGTCGTGACGCTTGCCCTGGTGAACCACCACGTGCACCGGGTGGCCCTCCTGGATGAGCAACTCGATGGCATCGGTAAGCTGCAGCTCCCCGCCCTTGCCGGGCTTGATGCGGCCCAGCGCGTCAAAAATCTTGCGGTCCAGCAGGTAGCGTCCCGTGGCCACGAGGTTCGACGGCGCATCCTCCGGATCCGGCTTCTCCACCATGCCCACGACCTTCTTCACGCACGGAACATTGGTGTCCTCCACGTCAAAGACGCCGTAGTTGAAAGTCTCCTCGCGGGAGACCTCAAAGGCGCAGAGCACGCTGCCGCCCAGTGCGGCGCGCACGCGTGCCATCTCCCCCATCACCGTAGCGGGAAGCACAATGTCATCCGGCAGCATAACGGCGAAGAACTCCTCGTCCTCCTCCAGCACGGATTCCGCCAGGCCCACAGCGTGGCCCAAGCCCAACGGCTTTTCCTGCGGCACGGAAATGGGGTGAATGAGCTGCCCGGCGCGCTTGACCTTTGCCACCTGCTCGTCTTTGCCACGCGCATCCAGGGTTTCCACCAGCTCCGGGAAGGCCTCGAAGTGGCGCATCACTTCCTGCTTATTCGGGGCGGTGATGACTGCTAGGCGCCGAGCGCCCACAGATGCGGCCTCTTCCGCAATGAGCTCAATACCCGGCGTGTCCACAACGGGGAGCAGTTCTTTCGGCACGGTTTTGGTGGCTGGCAGGAAACGGGTACCCAAGCCAGCAGCGGGGACAACAACCGTAGTGATTCCGGATTGGGAATCCTCGTGTGCAATAGCCATAAAGGCCAGTCTACAATGCGGCCTCCGCACTCCTGCGGTGCGCTACGCGGTGCATCTATGATTTATATCCATGACAACTTCCGCCAAGGACGCTGTAAGGAAAGAGTTAACCAGCGCCCGCCGCAGCCGCAGCCCGGAGCAGCGCGCCGCCGACAATGCGGCGTGGTGCCAGGGAGTGCGCGAGCTCCTCACCCCGAGCATGCGGGTGGCCGCCTATTCTCCTTTGGGCAGCGAGCCCGGCGGTCCGCAGTTTGTCGACACCGTCGCCGCCCTGTGCAGCGAGGTCTACCTGCCCCTTTCCGGTGACGCAGGGGAGCTAACGTGGACGCGGTATACCGGCGCCGAGAACATGGTGCCCGGTGCGCTGGGCATTGCGGAACCGGTCGGAGAACGCCACCCCAGCGCACTTCTGGCAGAGCTCGACCTCATCCTCGCCCCCGCCCTCGCCGTCAGCAGCAGCGGCATGCGCCTAGGCAAGGGCGCGGGTTACTACGATCGTGCGCTTGACCCCCTGCCGGCGGGATGCCCACCGGTAGTCGCCCTCGTGCACTCCTCCGAGGTGCGTGCGGTCCCCTTCGATGACCACGACCGGCCCGTGGACGGCGTCCTCACGGAGCAGGAATTGCGCTGGTTCTAAAGTCCAATCGCTGCGGGCCGGGAACCGTGTCGCCCTGGGTGCAGTCTAAGAAGGACATGAACCTGCTTTCCGTCCTGCGCACCCCGGGCCACCGGCGCAGCGTCCTTGTGCGGCGCATGGTGGCTTTACTCTTGTTGCTGGCTGCAGCGATCAGCGCGGTGACGGCCGCCCAGGAGCAGCCCCGCACGGTGGTGCTGGCGCGCGACGTGGCGGCGGGGCAAGAGCTGGTGCTGGGCGACGTCTCCGTGGCCCGCATCCCCTCCTCCGCACTGCCCGCCACGGCCCTGGGCAGCGATCCCGAACAAGCCGTCGGCCGCGTGCTCGTGGCCTCCGCCGGGGCCGGAGAAATCCTCACCACCACGCGATTGCTCAGCGCCGACTTGGTCGCCAACTTTGGGATGGAGGAAGCACACCTTATCCCCATCACACTGGCGGAGCCGGAGATCGCCGGCAACCTACACCATGGAGATACCGTCAACATCGTCGCCGGCGACGCCGGCCCCGGCCCCGCGCCTGCTCCGGTGACTGACGTTGACGCTAACGGCGCGGTCTTCGATGCAGCAGCTTCCACCATCGCTACTGGAGCGCGCGTGGTGTCGGTAGGTGCGGCAGAGGACAGCGGCCGGCGCACCACACTGCTCGTAGCGTTACCTGCGCAGGCAGCAGAGACAGTGGCGGCGGCTTCCCTGGCCCGACCTCTTACCGTCGTCATCGTCGGCGACCGCGCCTCTGGCTAGCCCGCACGCTCGGCACATGTTGGTGACGCCAACTTGTGCGTACTACTCTATGTGCTGACCGCACGGATTCTGGGTGCAGCACGGCTCCCTTATCGCGGCCTGCGCAGCAGCGCCCCCGCGCGGTTCGTCTCCACAGTGTTTTCACCACTTTCACGAGTTTTCACCTAGTCAGAAAAGGGATACCTATGCTCAAGGGCTTTAAAGACTTCATCATGCGCGGCAACGTCATCGAGCTGGCCGTCGCTGTCATCATCGGTTCCGCATTCACCGCCATCGTCACCGCAGTGACCGACCACCTCATTCGGCCGCTGATTAACTCTGTAGGCTCGGCCGACGTGGGCCGCCTAGGCTTCGCTATCACCGATAGCCCGGACACCTTCCTAGACTTCGGCGCAGTCATCACCGCCGCCATCAACTTCCTGATCATCGCTGCCGTTGTGTACTTCGGCATCGTTGCCCCGATCAACGCGCTGACCGAGCGCGCCAAGCGCCGCCAAGGTGTGGACCCAGAGGAGCCGGCGCCGACCACCGAGCAGCTGCTGTCCGACATCCGTGACCTGCTCGCAGCTCAGAACGGCACCACCGCCGGCACCGGCACCAGCACCAGCAGCACTGAGGCTGGCTCCACCGGAACCGGCACCACCCCGCCGACCGCGAAGTAAGCCCCCGCCGGCACTGCATATATAACAAGCCGCATGCTCCCCACGTGGGACATGCGGCTTTTCCTATGGTGACGCTTAGTGGCGTTTGTAATGACGCTATTGGAGAGACGCTACTGCGTCGTTCCGAAGTGCGGAGGAATATTTTCGCGGTAAAAGGCCTCCCCGGTCGGGTCGTCCTCGCCCGCCGCGGCAGCTGACGCCACGTCGGCGTCGTCAAAGACGACGGAGCGCATCTCGTCATCCCCGCTACGACCTTGCCCGGCGAATACTCCCGCAGCACCTGGGCCCGTGGGGGTGTCGAAGCTGCGGTCGTAGTTCTCCGCGGTGGAGGTCCGGGTAGCGCGGCGGCGCTGTCGCGGCCCCCGCCCCGGACGGTGTTCCTGCGGCATTAGACGCTGGTCTTCTGCAGCTGATCGACGAGGTGATGAACCAGCGGGGTCAGCGTGGCCATGCCATCGCGCACGGCTGCACGCGACGACGCCACGTTGACGATCACCGTGGAGCCGGAAACGCCCGAGATGCCGCGCGACGTGCACGCATCGACCGCGCCGCAGGCCTGCCCGGAAGAGCGCAGCGCCTGCGCCACTCCCGGAACCATCTGATCCAGCACTGCCCGCGTGGCCTCCGGGGTCTTATCTCGCGGGCCCACTCCGGTACCGCCAATGGTGAGGACAAGATCGACGCCGCCGACCACGCCGGTCTCGATGGCCTGGCGAATCTTGGACTTCTTCGACTTCACAATGACAGCACCGTCGACAGTAAAGTCCGCCTCTGTGAGCAGCTCACCCGCCAGGCGGGAAGTATCCTGCGCAGAGTCATCCGGATGGTCCGTCACGATAACAACCAGCGCGCGGCGCGGCGCTTGAACGCTTTGCTCCTGCTCGCTCGCAATGAGAAATGCATCATCGGGCTCGGTGACGTTATCCAGCTCGTGCGAGGCATCACGCCCCAGCAGCTTGGTCGCGTCGTTGTTCTCTGCCACGGGAGGTCTCCTTAGTGGGTGGAAGGTGTCGGTGCCTGTGTCGTGCTCTCTGAATTGAGTGGGCGCCCCACAGGGCGCCCCTTAGTGCGGTGTACGCGACACCGCCGGCTGACTGTTAACTTACTCGCTTGCCAGCGTTACCTCTACCTGACGAGTCTCATCGCTATCCTCGCGCTTGACCTCCAGCGTGACCTTCGCGCCGAACTCCTGGGAACGGGTGGCCGCGATGAGGGAGTCCGAGCTCTCGATGAGGCGATCGTTAACGCGGGTGACCACGTCTCCGGACTTCAGTCCTGCCTTGTCCGCCGGGCTATCGGGTTCGACCTCCACGATTTGCGCGCCGTAGACGTCGCTCTGCGCGCGCACCTTCACGCCCAAGGTGGGATGCTTGACCTCACCGTTGTTGATGAGCTCATCGGCCATGCGCTTGGCAAAGTTGGAGGGGATGGCAAAGCCCAAGCCAATGGAGCCGCCTTCACCACTCACGCTGCTTGCCAGCGACGCAATCATCGAGTTCATGCCCACGATGTTGCCGTCCATATCCACCAGCGGGCCACCCGAGTTACCGGGGTTGACCGCGGCGTCGGTCTGGATAGCGTCGATCAGCGAGGACTCGCCTCCCTCCTGGGAGGCGCGCACTGGGCGGTTCTTCGCCGAGACGATACCGGAGGTCACCGTCGCGTTCAGGCCCAGCGGGGAGCCCACGGCGACGACCTGCTGTCCCACCGTCGCAGCGTCGGAGTCACCAAACTGCAGGTACGGCAGATCCTTCACGTCCTCGATCTTGATCACGGCAACGTCTGTCGTGGCATCGGAGGCCACAAACGTGGCGGTGTGGCGGGAGCCATCGTTCATGGTCACCTCAAGGTGGCCGCCGTGGTCCGCACCGGCGACCACGTGGTGGTTAGTCAGCACGTAGCCGTCGGGCGAAATGACAGAGCCAGAGCCCTCTGCCCCACCGCTGGGGTTGAGGTTATAGATGGACACCACTGCAGGCAGCACCTTTGCCGCCACTGCCTCGACCGAGCCATCCGCCGGTTCCTTGCCCGTGCTGTTGGCCACCGGCTGATTCTGCAGGACCTCGTTGACCGTGGCCGTGGAATCATTGTCGTTGGTCGCAGCCCCCACGACGGCACCTGTGACACCACCGGCAGCGACGGCACCAACCAGCATCATGAAGGCAGTGCCCAGTCCTACGGAGCGCTTCTTCTTGGGCTCCTCCGCAATCCGGGCCTGCAGGCCCTGCGCACCGTGAGGCCCGGTGTAGGGCTGCCCTGCATACGCCGGAATTTCCCGCGTCTGCTGCCCCTGGGTGTGCTGGCCGGGTACCGGCTGGCCACCGAAGCCGGTGGCGCGCCCCTGGTTACCCGGCACCTGGCCGGCGTACGGCTGCTGGCCGGAATAGGGGGTGTGCCCTGCGTAAGGCACCTGACCAGCCTGCTGGCTGTGTGACTGACCTGCGCTGGTGTCGGAGCGCGGTTGGTTCCATCCATTCGACGAGGTGGCACCGTTGTGTCCCACAGAGTTCCCAGCTGTATTGTGGGCCGCATTCTGAGCTTCATTGCGAGCTGCGTTGTGTGCGCCGTTGCCCTGCGGGTTATCCATGTTCGAGTTCCTCATGTTCATGCCTCTTAGTCTGCACCATCGTGCTGACGCGCGTCTGTTACTCCACTGCAAGTGTGCTAGGAAAAGCTGAACGTTTCCTGTATGGAGTGACCTGGGGTGTTAGCCAGCTTAACGTCGCCAAGCACACGCGTCACGCCGCCTGCTTAACCCTGGTTGAACCACCGCTCGGCGAAGATGGCTCCGCGGTCCTTTTGCTCATAGTTATCGAAATCATTGGGCTGTTCCTCCAACCCGTCAACCATGGCCTCACCCTCGCCCGGCTTGCCTGGCAGGATAACCTCCATGCGGGTACCGCCGTCGGCCGATTCCTTGATGGTGATGACACCGTTGTGGCGCTCCACCACCGCCTTAACAATGGCCAAGCCCAGGCCAGAGCCCGGCATCGAGCGAGCCTCCGCAGAACGGTAGAAGCGCTCGAAGACTTTCTCGCGCTCCTCCGGAGCGATGCCCGGACCAGAATCATCCACGCGCAGGCACACCTTGTCGGGGGCCACCTGGCGCATGGACACACGCACCGTGCCAGTCGACGGAGACCACTTCGCCGCGTTATCCATAAGATTCAGCGTGGCGCGGCCCAGCGCAAACGGATCGCCGTCCAACTCCCACGGAATAAACCGCACGCGGAAGTCCACGTCCGGGCGGCGCCGCCGGGCGCGGTTGAGGGAATTCTCCAGCACCTCGTGGAGTTCCACCGGCTCCGGTTCCTTCTCCGTGGCATCTTCGCGTGCCAAGTCAACGAGGTCACCGATGAGGGTAGACAGCTCAGACATCTGCGCCATCACGTCTTCCTCAAGATCGTGCCGGTCCTCGGCGCTAATGCCGAAACCGCCGCCAGACTTGTTGAGCATCATGAGCAGCTCAATGTTCGTGCGCATCGACGTCAGCGGCGTTTTCAGCTCGTGGCCGGCGTCCGCGACGAACTGCGACTGCTGCACGCGCGCGTGCTGCAAGGCAGAGAGCATACGGTTGAAGGAGACGGTCAGCTGCGCCATCTCGTCGTTGTTCTCCACCTCGATGGGGCGCAGGTCGTTGGTCTGGGTCACGTAGTCCGCCGCGCGCTTCAGGCGGGCGATGGGCTGCATACCTGTCTTGGACACCACCATGCCGGCGAAGATGGCGAGCAGCACGCCGAAGGCCACGATAATCAGCAGCACGGAACCCACCGCAGAAATCAGGTCTTCCGTGGAGGAAAGCCCTTTGGCCAGGACCACCACGGCCCCGCCGTCCTGGCGCTTGGCCACCACGCGCTCGCCGCTCACCGTGCGGATCGAGGTCTCGGTGGTGTCACCGTCACGCTTGAAGTCTCCGCCCACCGGCAGCGCGTCACCGTAGGTGAACATTCCTTCCGGCGGGGAGATAGAAACCCGCGTGGAAGGGTTATACAGCTTGAAGGACGCGATCTCCTGATCAATGTTCTGCATGAACACTGGATCCTGCGCCTGGTGAATCAGCAGATCGGCCTGTTGTTCCATCTGCTTGTCCACGCTCGCTGTCATGGACGCAGCAACCAACCAATAGGTCACCAGCGTCATAAGCGCCACGGAAATCGCCACGACGGCGCCCGTGACTAAGGACAAGCGCCAGCGCAACGGCGCCCGTGAAGCAAACCCGCGGCGGCGGGAAGAGAGGGCGAGCCCGGGGGCCGCATCCTCGGCTTCAGAAGGCACCGCGCCAGGCACGGGCCTTCGCAAAATCACGCGGTGGCCTCCCTCAGCACGTAGCCCACGCCACGCACGGTGTGAATGAGGCGAGACTCGCCGTCTTCCTCGGTCTTCTTACGCAGGTAACCGATGTACACCTCGAGGGCGTTGCCCGAGGTGGGGAAATCGTAGCCCCACACCTCCTCGAGGATGGTGTTGCGGGACAGCACCTTGCGTGGGTTCTCCATCAGCAGGTGCAGCAGGGCAAACTCGGTACGCGTCAAGGAAATCTGGCGGGTACCGCGGGTAACCTCACGCGTATCGGCGTCGAGCTTGAGGTCCTCGAAGCTCAGCTGGGTCTCTGCCGGAGGCTTGGCGCCGATGGAATCAGCAGCGGCACGCCGGACGAGGGAGCGCACGCGAGCGAGCAGCTCCTCGAGCGCAAAGGGCTTGGGCAGGTAGTCATCCGCACCGGCGTCCAAGCCGGCCACGCGGTCCGAGACTCCATCGCGCGCGGTGAGGACGAGGATGGGACGGTCCCATCCCTCGCTGCGCAAGGTACGGCACACTTCGAGGCCGTCCATGTTGGGCATCATCACGTCGAGGATGAGCAGCTCTGGGTTGTCACTGTGTACGGCCTCGACCGCTTGGACACCATCAGCAGCTAGCGCGACGTCGTAGCCATTGAACTTGAGGGATCGGCGGAGGGATTCGCGTACAGCTTGCTCGTCATCCACGACTAGAATCTTCATGGTGTCAATTATGGCTTATTCAGGGCATTTTCACGAAGTTTCACGTAAGATTTTGCCCCCTTAAATTCCCCCCTCACGGCACTACCACTGTATTCACGAAGCACTTTTAGGAAAATACATAAGTATAAAACGACAACAACCCCGGAAAGTCCGCCATTACACGGGACGATTCCGGGGTTGCGCTCTGTATGAAAGCGTTAAGCCGCGTTAAGCCACAGCGGGCACAATGGGCTTAGAACTGCTCCACGTCGACGAGGCCGAGCTTGGCAGCCTTGACCAGGCGGCGCGGGATGCGCACGGTCTGGCCGTCGATGGTGACTTCCTGGAGGGCAGCGTTGTCTGCCTTCCACTGGGAACGGCGAGAGTGGGTGTTCGCGCGGGACTTCTTAAACTTAGGAGTTGCCATCTTTTCCTATCCTCCTTACGCGTTCTTCTTCTTGCGGCGGGCCATTGCGCCGAAGCGCTGGTTGAACTTCTCAACGCGGCCGGCGGTATCCATGACGCGCTGTGCACCGGTCCAGAACGGGTGGGACTCAGCGGTCACGTCGACGACGATGAGCGGGTACTCGTTGCCGTCTTCCCACTCAACGGTGCGCTCGGAGGTGGCGGTGGACTTGGTCAGGAAGGAGTGGCCGGTACCGGCGTCCTTGAAGACCACCGGGTGGTAATCCGGGTGGATATCTTTCTTCATATGTCGATTCCCTCAGGGTTGAACTTCGGGTCGGTTCCACACGCCTTGGGTGTGGATCGTGCCCGAGTTGGGTCTCAATGCTTACAAACTGTGCGGCTTAAGCCGACAACTTGAGATATCCTACAGGTCTACGGCTAAAAAGCTAAATCCCCGTCCCGCAACCGCTTCCCTATCCCTTTATCGCGCCGACTCGGGGGATGCGAGGCAGCGATTAGGTTCTGCGCCAGCTGGCATGTAAGATTTCCCCTTGCTGTTGTCAAAGTAATCGTTTTACGCCCCATCAACTGGTGTTCAACGGATATATGCCTCCTGCTCAACCTCACTTTTTAGAGCGCCGCGCCTCACCGCGGATATAGGCACTCCGTTAGTCGCTTTCGATGTGGGCGGCTAGGAGAAAGAAGACCCATGTCGGCTATTTGCCAGGTAACGGGCCGCAAGCCGGAATTCGGCAAGCAGGTCTCGCACTCGCACCGCCGCACCTCGCGCCGTTGGAACCCCAACGTGCAGCGTCGTCGGTACTACCTGCCCTCTGAGGGCCGTACCATCACCCTGAATGTTTCCACCAAGGGCATGAAGATCATCGACCGTGACGGCATCGAGTCCGTTGTGGCCAAGATTCGCGCACGTGGGGAGAAGATCTAAAGATGGCACGTAATGACATCCGTCCAATCATCAAACTGAAGTCCACTGCGGGCACCGGCTACACCTATGTGACCCGTAAGAACAAGCGCAACAACCCGGATCGCATCACTCTGAAGAAGTTCGATCCGATTGTCCGCAAGCACGTCGAATTCCGCGAGGAGCGATAATTTATGGCTAAGAAGTCTAAGATCGCCAAGAACGAGCAGCGCAAGGAAATCGTCGCCCGCTACGCGGAGCGTCGCGCTGAGCTCAAGGCAATCATCAAGAACCCGAACACGCCGGACGACGAGCGCCTCGACGCGCAGTTCGAGCTGAACCGTCAGCCGCGCGACGCCGCCCGCGTCCGCGTCCGTAACCGCGATGCAGCTGATGGCCGCCCGCGCGGTTACCTCCGCAAGTTCGGCCTGTCCCGTGTCCGTATGCGCGGCATGGCTCACCGTGGTGAGCTGCCGGGCGTTCGCAAGTCCAGCTGGTAAAGGGGTAACCACACAATGGCTGTCAAGCGTAATAACCACAAGAAGTTCCGTATGGAGCAGACCCGCCGCCCGAAGAAGAACCCGCTCAAGGCCGAAGGCATTGAGAAGGTCGACTACAAGGAGGTGAAGACCCTGCGTCTTTTCATCTCCGATCGTGGCAAGATCCGCTCCCGTCGCGTCACCGGTCTGACCCCGCAGCAGCAGCGCCAGGTTGCTACTGCCGTCAAGAACGCTCGCGAAATGGCTCTCCTGCCGTTCACGTCCCGCTAAACACTAGCTGGTTTCAACAGCGCACTTTTGCCGCTGTACTCGTGACTCACTAGGACAGGACAAAAGAGCTTCCCAACCGCCGCCTTCCTCCGCTCACCGTGGAGGCAAGGCGGCGGTTGTCGTTTTCACACCAGCAAATCTGTTCTGGCCAGCTAACATCCAGTGCTAGATTGATCCGCTCGATAGAAGGGGCACCACTTTCATGTCGCTGCACAAGTCACTGACTGACTTAAGCGAGCTAGCCGCCCGCTGCCACTCCCCTGCCCACGCGCGGGGAGTACTGGAGGAGGCCCAGTCACTTATCCGCAACGCCACCGAGCACCGCGCTGACGGTGTGGAGTTGGCCGCGTGGTTCTCAAGGATTGTCACGGACGTGGTGCGCTCGCCAGGGTTGTCTAGCCCTGTCCGCCTCACCGGCCCGGCCGCCCGCGGCGACCTGTTGCCTTCCATGCGCATCACGTGGCTAGGCCACGACGAGCAGCTGTTAAGCGTGATTACTGACGCCGGGCTGCGCTGCGCGGCCGTCGAGGAGACTGCCGCCACGCGCGCCGACGCGGGGCTCCCGCTGGGTACTGGTGGCGAGGACGAGCTCTATGCGGACGCCCTGGCCAAGCGCCCGGCCCCGCTCCAGTTGGTCGATTGTCTACCGGACCGCACCGCACAGGTCGCGGTGCGCCCGTCACTGCTGGCACCGGTGGCTGCTCTCGCGCGGTGGGCTGCGCCGGCGCCCCTCCCCACCCCGGACCGCCTGGCCATCGGCGTAGAGCGCGAGCTGCTCACTACCGGTGAAGCCGAGGGCCTTACGCTGGCGTGGGGCACAGGTGTGGCACTCGAGCTGGGGCGGTGGCACGATGGCGTCGACAAGCACAGCGTCACCCTGGCGGACCTGGCTCCGCTGGATCGCACCGCCTACGGCTCGGCGTGCCGTACCGTCTCCGCTGCTGTCGAATCGATTGTGACCCGGCACGGTAGTGTGGTCGGTAGCAACTAGGAGTGCGTACGGGACCGAATTAAATTCTTTGCACCCCGCGGAGTACGATAGCGGAGTTGAAAATAGTTGTTGTCTGATCCTCGTCGAAGGGAGTTCGCCGCATGGCAGGTACGGTAGGTAGGCCGCGCAAGAACAGTCCGCGCCGCCGCGGAAACACCGCGCGTGAGGAGATCCTGGACGCATCCTCGGAGCTTTTTACCACCCAGGGTTTTGCTACCACTTCCACGCACCAGATCGCGGACGCTGTAGGTATCCGCCAGGCCTCCCTGTATTACCACTTCCCCTCGAAGACGGACATCTTCCTCACGCTGCTCAACGCCACGATTGAGCCCTCCCTGGAGCTGGCAGAAGAGCTTGCCGCCTCCGATGCGGATTCCGCCCAGCGCCTGTGGTCACTCGTGGCCGCAGAGTCCCGCCTGCTGCTTACCTCAGCGTGGAACGTCGGCCGCTTGTACCAGCTCCCGGTAGCTAATTCCCCGGAGTTTGGTGAGTTCCACGCGCAGCGCGACAAGCTAAGGGAGCACTTCCGTTCCGCCGCCGCCGGCATCGTCGGCGCGGAAGACCCGCGCATTGAGCTGCCGTTCCACATCGCGCTCTCCGTGATCGAGATGCGCCCCAACGATGGCACCGCCCCGTTCGATGCCTCGCAGCGGGTGCCTGAGCAATCCGCCATGTTGGCGGACGCCGCCCTGGCCGTCCTCGGCTCTACCCCTCCTGCCGATGCGGAGACGAAGACGCTGGAGCTGCTCAAGAATCGCAATGATTCCATCTCCTCCGCCGCCGCGGCCGCCGCGGCGCGGAAGAAGGCGCCGAAGAAGTCCTAGCGCAGTCGCTGCAGCGCGTAGTGCGCGAGGTAGGTCTTATAAGGCTTGTACACCTTCTCCCCATCGGCCTTGAGGCTTTCGACCAAGCGATCCATCTTCTGGTTCGTCTTCTTCTCCGTCCAGCCCAGGGCCTCGGCGACCTCCCGGACAGAAGGAATGTCCGCGTCGGTGGCGCCGGGCTTGCGCAGGTAGCTGGCTAGCTGGCGCAACAGCTCCTCCTGCTCGTCGTTGGGGACGTGGCGGGTGCGGGTGCGCTCATCCTCATCGAATTCATACGTGCGCTGGGTGCGGCGGGCGTTGTGGGCGTTTTCGACGTCGAGGTAAAGCTCATAGGGGCATTCGGGGGTCTCGAACGTGATGCGCGATGGCCCCGGCGGCACAGCAGCTACCGCGCGCGGGCCTAGGTCGATGCGGGAAAACCCGCTGACCCCGCGCAGGTCAATGCGCAGCGGAATGTGGCGCCCCATGTTAGTGATCATCCAGCCCTGGCCGCTGTACCAGAGATGGAAAAGGCGGCGGTGCAGTGACAGGTCGTCCTCGCCAACGCGGAAGTCGCCGGCACGCCCGACGACGAGTTCCTCCCCCGGAGCAATGACCCGCACGCCACCAATCAGGTCATCAATGCGCAGCCTCGGCCCTGTGTGCTGCCCTGGCTGGGGACGGGATTCGTGCTGGCTCATGTGCGGGACACCTCCGAATTGCGCGACAGGCATGGCGAAAGGCCATACCGGAAACTACACACAGTGTAGCGGCTGCAACATTCTCCGCCGCGCTAGGCCAGCGCTCGGTGCGGTCTATGCCGCTCCTACGCCACTATGGCCCACGTCACCAACGCGATGAGGATGATGACCACGACGGTGATGGCGATGATCAGCGCGTTGGTACTGTCCTTCTTTGCGGGACTGCTCTGGGCACCGGGCGAGGCGGCAAAGGACACAGCATTCGCAGACGGTGTTACCGCGCCGTCGTACTGAACATTCTGTGGGTGGTAGGCAGGGCGCTGCGCGGAGTTGAGGTGAAACGGATTCGCGGCGTACTGGAACTGCGGGGCCGGCGCATGCGCTGCAGCAGCCGCGCTTGCCGACGCCTCACCGCTCCCCACCTGAGCGCTGCGCTCCAGCGCGTCGATGAAGTCCATCGCCTTGGGAAAACGCCGCATAGGCACGCTATCGAGGGCTTTGTCCATCACCTGGTGCACCTGCCCGGCAACGCGAGCAGTCCCCGGCTCGAGGAACGCTGCAAAGGCATCGCTGGTCAGGTCCGGCACGCGCCGCGTTCCCCACCACTCGCTGCGCGGCATCGTGTCCTTGAGATGATGCAGCGTAAGCATCTCAAACGCGATGAGCGCCAAGGAATAGTCGTCCGCCCGTGCCGATAAGTCGTCGTCGCCATACGCTTGGCCGTTGTTTTCCGGGGCGGCATACTTCTCGGTGCCCACGATGTGGCCGATCTTGGTCATGCGCGATTGGCCCTCTTGGATACTGATGCCGAAGTCACTGAGCACCGCCGGCGCCAAGGAGCCGGGGTTGCGACGCAACAGCACGTTGGCCGGTTTGAGGTCGCGGTGGACCCACCCCGGGCTCAGCTCATGGTGCATGTAGTCCAGCGCCGCGGCAATGGGCCGAAGGTAGTAGACCACTTCTGCCACCGAGAAACCAGTGCGCGTCTCGGCGCGGTTCCGGATGGCCTGGGCCAGGGTTCCGCCATCGACGTACTCCATGAACATTGCCGCATCGCCGCGCGGCGTGGTGTCCCTGGAATAGAGCTTCACCACTCCGGGGTGCTGCCCAATCTTGGTCAGCGCTCGCATCTCATTGTTGAACCGGGCGGTCGCTGCCTCATCGCCAACGCCTTCCAGCAGAAACTTCACGGCGTCCTCGCGCGCCAAGTCCGGCTCGGTGGCGTGAAAGACCTGTCCCATACCGCCTTGCCCCAGCTCATACACGTCTGTGCAGCGCTTGTGTTGGGTCAGCCAAGTGGCGAAATAGGAATTAGTCACTGCACCATTGCACCATAAGCGCAGCGTGTGACAAGGATCCCCCGGTCCCTCTTCCCCCGAATGGAGGGTAATCCCCCGCGGTTCCAGCCCCGCGGGCAACACCCGTTATGCTACGTGTTGTTCTCACACTGATTTCCAAGGATTCTATGACCACCCCAGGATTTGGTACTAACCCTTTCTCCGAGCCATCAACGCCAACGCCGCCTACCCCCACGCCGGCGTCGGCAGCTCCTGTACCCAATCCAGCGAATCAGGCCCATCAACCCCGTCAACGCAGCCTCGTCCCGGTCGTGTGCGCCATAGCCATCCTTCTCGCGCTTGTCATTGCCGGCGTGGTCATCTGGAACGACGTCCGCTCCGCCAGCCAGAACCAGCCGGGCGGCGCTGATAGCGGCGCTGCCGTGGCGAAGAGCTTTACCCCGAACTCCGCTCCCGAGAACGCCGGCAGCTCCGCGGCGCAGGGCGCTGCTTCACAGTCTCCGAGCACTGAGGCTTCCGGTCCGACGCCTCCGGCAGAGAGCGCTGTGCAGAACCCGTCCCCGCAGCCGCCGACGACTCGTTCTTCTCCTGCGAAGAAGACCTCCACCCGCACCCAGTCGCAGGACTCGGACGATCGTCCGGCGGGACTTGCAGCCAGCGGTTGGTCCGGCCAGCCTGGTGCCCGCTGCCAGTACGGTGAGAACATGGTCTTCGCGGCTAAGTCTGACAGTGATCCCAAGGCGTATATCGTCATCTGCGACAAGGCGGGCGGGCTGTACTACCGCGGGGTCTGGCCCAAGGGCGCCGCATTCGGGCCGGCGAAGGGCGGTGGTGACACGTTTAGCGTCGACGTGCTCAACCCGGAGAACGGAAATTCCTCCGGCCTGATCCTCAGCATCCGCGGAAACGACTATGACATCGACGGCGACGCCGGCACGTTCGATGTCCATTGGAGCAACTAGCCGGTCGTACCCGAAGGCAGCGGCCTACACCGCTGCCTGGTGACAGTCGGCCTCAGGCCAGGTGACGTCGGCAGCCGCCAGCTGCTCGGCAAGCCGCGTGAGCATCTGTTGCGCCTGGCCGTAGTCCCCTGTGGGCGCCTTGGCGTAGATGGCCACGGCGACGGTCTTGCCGCTCAAGGTAACCAGCCCCATCTGCCGGGCCTCATATCCCCCGTCGGCGCTGGGACCCCAGCCGCCCTTCTTCAGCGCGCCTTCGAGGGTGCTCAGGCCGTAGGCCTGCGCAGGATCGGCATCTCCCATGGCCGCCAGGACGGGCTCAGCGCCGTCGAGGCACCCCAGGGAGGCCGCAAACTCCGCCTGGTCTGCCACCGACCACTGGGTTTGGCCGAAGGCGCTAAAACCTTCGCGCGGCGGCGTGGCCGGAACCGTGGCCGTACCGATGATGGCTTGGGTTGCCTGTGCCGCCTGCTGGCCGCCCCCAAGGCTAGTCCATAGCGTATCGGCGGCCGCGTTATCGGAGAAGGTAATGGCCCGCGATACGACCTCAGGGTCCGCCACCCCGGCGCGCTCCGCGGCGATGGCTAGCGGCACCTTCGCCGTCGACCACGCCGCTACGGGCTGTGTAACGCCCGCGCTAACGACCTCGCCTCCACCCGCTACCGCTATCCCGGTGCCTGGGTTGTCGGCCACGATGGCCTCAATGGCTTCCTGGGGCGTGCGTGCGGTGCTCACTGGGGTGTCCTCCGGATGCGTTGTGGGGGCGGTCGGTGCGGCAGAGGCGCTGGAGGACAGCGTGGGCTCCGGCCCGGCGGCCTCCGAGTCAGACGCCGGCGCCGGTGCGGAGACATCGCCGATGGTGCACGCGCTGAGCAGCGCCGCTGCGGCAGCTGCAGCGACAACGGTTGTGTGCTTCTTCGCCCGCGGCGAATTCGGTAGGGCGCGCATTAGAGGATGTACACAATCGCATTGTTGCCACCCTTGCAGGTGACGAATTCCCCGTTATCCGCACAGGTCATCGTGTAGGTGATTTTTGTGATCGGACTATAGGCGTCGATGGTGGCGTTGAGCTCCCGGGTCTCTAGGTAGTGCTTGACGTATTCATCACGCACGACCTCCGCAAACGGCGCCGTGGTCAGGACGGAGTCGCGGTAGACGCTGTTGAAGTTGCCGGCCGGCTCGTTGTTGCGCGCGGCGTCGTTGACTGGCACCGCGCCGCTGGGCAGCTGCGGGTGCTCCGGGCGCTTTTTCGCCGTGGAGGTCGTGGCCGGTGCCTCCGAGGACGCGGTGGCTTCCTCTGTGGTGGCAGCGGCCGATTCCTGGGCTTGGCCGGTGGCCTCCGCCGCGGTGCTCGTCTGGGCGGGCGCTGCCTCATCGGTGCCAGAGCTCTTGAAGAAGACGATGTAGGCCAGTGCCGCAATGACCAAAAGCACGGCGAGGATCAGCACGCCGATGAGCACCGCCTTGCCGCCGTTGCCCGGGCCCTCACCCGACGGCCCGCCCTGCGCGTAGCCGGAGGGGTAGGCGCCGCCGGGCTGCTGCCCGGAGGGCTGGTTGTACTCCGGCTGCAGCGACTGACCACCGTTGCCGGCAAATGGGTTGGAATACTGGGGCTCGCTACTCGCGTAGGTGCTGGGGCGCTGCTGGGTGGGCGGCGCTGCCTCAAAGTCCGCAGTTTCAGGGTGGGTCTCCTGATTGCGCGGCGCGGCGTTGTCGCCCCATCCTTGCGGGCGGGGCGAGCCGAATCCTTGGTTGTGGAATGGATCAGTCACCGAGTCCTCCATGTTCGCTGTGGGCTTGTCTCTACTCCTAAGATACTGCGCGCCGTCGCGTGCTCCCTAAGCCACCGGCAGCGCACGGGGAATGCCCCTTATTTTCGCCCGTGGTGCACACGCGGG
The DNA here is from genome assembly GCF_046097495.1 of Corynebacterium axilliensis. NCBI lineage: Bacteria > Bacillati > Actinomycetota > Actinomycetes > Mycobacteriales > Corynebacteriaceae > Corynebacterium > Corynebacterium axilliensis. The sequence goes on along the minus strand of NZ_CP175768.1, from coordinate 73,346 downwards.
TGGGTTTTCGGTTTAAGTTGTTAGGGACAGACCCTCACTTGCGGAAAGGTGTTCTTTCTCTCATGACGTTTCCTTCCGGCCCGTCGGGCTCCTCTTCGAACAATCGCGGCAACCCGTCCGGGTTTGGTTCCCCCTCCTCCGGGTTTGGTTCTCCGGGCCCGTCGTCTGGCGTGGGCGGCGGTGCGCAGTTCGGTGGCGCGGGTAACCAGCCGCCGTTCGGCGCGCGTCCGGGTGGTGCGAACTCCCGGCCCGCGTTTGGTGGCGCACCGGCGCAGCCCGGCGGCCAGCCGACACCGCCGCCTCCTAACCCGGCTTCGGGCCGCCCGCAGCAGGGCCCTACCGCTACACCAGCGAAAGGCAATGGCCGCTTCAGCGCGGCGATCGGCGCCCTTCTGGCCATCCTGGTGGTCCTCGCCATCGTTCTGGGCGTGGGCGCCTGGTTCATCTGGGGACGCGATTCTTCCGGCTCGGGCTCTGCGGCAGACTCGTCTGCCTCGTCGGCGCAGCAGTCCACGACCACGGTTGAGGGCTCACCCTTGACCATGCACGGCAGCATCAATACGGATTTGAATCCGGGGCCCGTCACCATTTCCGGAATTGAGTTCCCCGATTCCTACGTGTCTCAGGGCGGCAGCACCAACGTTGCCGAGGTAAAGCTGACCGACGACGCCAGCCAGCTCATTGCCGTCTATGGCTTCGTGGATGACCGCGTAAATCAGGACGCCCAGACCGCCACGGTCAACATCAACACCCCTGACGGCGAAGAGCTCAACACCTTCGAGGTCAGCGCTGACGAGGCGCTGAAGATGCCCATCGATGTCAACGGCCACACTGATTTGAGCTTTACCTTCACGTACAAGGACTCCGACGGCAATCCCGTGGAAGACTCCGGCTTCGCCGTGGCCTCCCTCCACGTGCTCTAGGCCCTGAGTCTTAGCCCACCATCGGGCCCCGGATACAGCCATCCAGCACCTAAAAAGGCCGCCTTGCGCACTGCGCAGGGCGGCCTTTAGGTTACTTTCTTCAGCTGGCCTCAAGCCTTAGTGGAAGAAGTGGCGGGTACCGGTGAAGTACATGGTCACGCCTGCCTTGTTGGCGGCCTCGATGACCTCTTCGTCACGGATGGAGCCACCCGGCTGGACCACGGCCTTGATGCCGGCGTCGAGGAGCACCTCGAGGCCATCGGCGAACGGGAAGAAGGCGTCGGAGGCGGCGAAGGAGCCCTCGGTGCGGTTGGCGCCTTCGGCCAGCGTGTTCGCGCGCTCGACGGCGAGCTTGGCCGAATCCACGCGGTTGACCTGGCCCATGCCCACGCCCACGGTGGCGTTGTCCTTGGCCAGCAGGATGGCGTTGGACTTTACCGCGCGCACAGCGCGCCAGGCGAACTCGAGCTGGGCCAAGTCGGACTCATTCAGGGCCTCGCCGGCAGCCAGGGTCCAGTTGGCCGGGTTATCGCCCTCTGCCTGGTAGGTATCCGGTTCTTGGGTGAGCATGCCGCCGGAGATGAACTTCACTTCCTCCGCCGGTGCTTCATGTTCTGCCTGCAGCACGCGCAAATTCTTCTTGGCCTTGAGCACCTCAATGGCGCCCTCCTCGTAGGAGGGAGCCACGATGACCTCGGTGAAGATTTCCTTGACCTGCTCGGCCATCTCCACGGTGACCTCACGATTCACGGCGATGACGCCGCCGAAGGCGGACATCGGGTCGCAGGCATGTGCCGCGCGGTGGGCAGCCGCAATGGACTCCTCAGATACCGCAATGCCGCACGGGTTGGCGTGCTTGATGATTGCCACGCACGGGCGCTCATGGTCCCAGGCGGCGCGCCACGCGGCGTCGGCATCCTGGTAGTTGTTGTAGCTCATTTCCTTGCCGTTGAACTGCGTCGCGTTGGCCAGACCGGTAGTACCGATGCGGGTCACGGTCGCGGACTGGTGAGAGTTCTCGCCATAGCGCAGCGGAGTGGTCACCTCGCCCTCGCTGAGCTGCTCCACAAACCAAGAGGAGACAGCGGCGTCATAATCTGCAGTGTGCAGGAAGGCATCACGAGCCAAGCCACGGCGCTCCTCCAGGGTGAAACCACCGTTGGCCACGGCCTCAGCCACATCGCCGTAGCGGGACGGGTCCACGACGACTGCCACAGACGGGTGGTTCTTCGCAGCCGCGCGCACCATGGACGGGCCGCCGATGTCGATCTGCTCCACGCAGCCGTCGAAGTCCGCACCGGAGGCAACCGTCTCACGGAACGGGTACAGGTTCACTACGACGAGCTGGAAGGGCTCGACCTCCAGCTCAGCCAGCTGGTTGAGGTGGTCTTCCTTGCGGGTATCCGCCAGGATGCCCGCATGCACGCGCGGGTGCAGGGTCTTCACGCGGCCCTCGAGGCACTCCGGGAAGCCGGTGAGCTTTTCTACCGGGGTGACCTCAATGCCCAAGTCCGCAATCTTCTTCGCGGTGGAACCGGTGGAGACAATCTCCACGCCAGCCGTATCGAGGGCCCGGGCAAGGTCCTCCAAACCGGTCTTGTCGTAGACGCTAATCAGGGCGCGCTTGATGTTCTTACGGTCTTCGCTCATGGTGTGGGGACGTTAAGCCTTCCTGAGGTTGTTAGAGCTGGATGCTAAGTGCTGTACCCTGCACGCGGGTGGCGCGCAGGACTGCGACAATGAGTTCTCTCTCGACCACTTTGATGCGCTCGTGCAGGCTGGCTTCGTCGTCCTCAGCCAGGATTCGCACGGGTTCTTGGGCAATGATGGAGCCGGTATCCACGCCGGCATCCACAAAGTGGACGGTGGAGCCTGTGACCTTGGCACCGTAGGCCAGCGCATCGCGCACACCGTGCGCGCCCTTGAAGGCGGGTAGCAGGGCCGGATGCGTGTTGATGGTGCGACCTTCGAAGCGGTCCAGGAAGTCCTGTCCCAGAATCTTCATGAAGCCCGCAGAAACAACAACGTCTGGCTGCGCAGCAGCAACTGCAGCAACCAGACGTTGGTTCCATTCGGCGCGGTCAGCACCCATCTCCACCACTTCGGTGGCAATGCTTGCCGACGCCGCGCGTTCCACCCCCATACACGGCACATCCGCCACAACCTTCACCACGCGGTAGTTCTCATCCTGGCCATCGAGGATGGCCTGGAGCAAAGAACCGGTCCCAGAAACGAGGACCACGACGTTCAAGCGGGCAGAAGCGGAGGGCTGGTGCGGTGTAGTCACGCGCTACAGCCTAGCCGGTGAGCACCGCCGCGCGGAATTTACGTGTCTTTTTCTTCGCTCTCCGGCACCTTTTCGGACGCTTCTTCGTCGTCTTCTATGCCGACATCAGTGTCGGCAGCAGTGTCGTCTTCTGTGTCAGCATCAGTATCGACTTCGGCAGCCACCATGTGGGACACCGGGACCGCAGCCGCCGCGGTCTCCCCTACCTCGGCTTCTTCGGCGCTATCCTCCTCGACCACCGCGTCTGCAGAATCGTCAGCAGCGCCTTCTGCAGCGGCGTCGTCAGCATCGCCAGTGCCGGACGTCTCGGCGTCGACAGTCTCGGCGTCGATGACCTCGGCAACCTCGCCCTCCGACGCGGGCACGGCGGCCGCCGGCTCAGCCTCGTGAGCCTCCGCGTCGGCTGGTTCAGAATCCACTTCCGCTGCCGCCGCGCGCCGCGCACGCCATGCGGTGAGTGCGTTGGCCGCGGCGAACCCGGCACCGGCCACCAAGCACCACAGGGCGATAAGTCCCACGGCGCTAAGGAGCTCGGGTCCGGTGTAGCCGTAGATTCCCAGCTCGCCAGAGGTCGCAAACACCACGACAAGCGCGGCCAGCGCGCACGCCACGGTTGCCACGGCAGCCACGGTGAAGGTCACCCGGGAACGCTGACGTGCAAAGACATATACCGCCGCCAGTCCGGGCACCACGAACAGCGCGATGCCCCACGGGCTCACCGAAGGCGGAATGGCCGCCATCAGCGGCAGCGGCGGCAGCGGCGTCATGTGCCCGCTAAAGAGGCTGACGCTGGTATCCGGCCCCACGTGCAACTCCGAACCGCTCAGCACGGCAGCCGTAGACACCGCCGCGTTGGGCAGGTAGCACAGGCTGATAAGCACCAAGCCAATAGTGCCCAGAGCATCGAGGTGCGGGTAGCTAGCCAGCATCTCCGACTGTCGCGACCAGCCGGCAATCCACAGGATCAGGGTGAGCACAAGGCCCACCGCACACAGGGCGCCCAAGTAGTTGAAGCCGATCCGGGCGGCGTCGACCAGCACGCGCGGCACCCCGCTGCGCTTAGCCAGGGCTTTCCACAAGCGCGTTCCCATGCCGTAGACCAGCGCCGCGGCATGCAAGAGCAGCATTCGCGGCAGAACCGACAGGTATCCCGGTGGGGACACGTCATAAACCTTGCCCGCGTCCCACAACATGAACCAGGCAATAGAAGTAAGGACGAAGGGAACGGCGAACACACAAGCTGCTAGAACCATCAGGTCATTGATGCTGACCTTGTCTTTCACCGCCGCGCGCACGCGGCGGCCCACCAGCCACGCCAGCAACAGCGCCGGCAGCGCCGGGACAATGCCCAGATCTATGCCCCCGGCACGAATCGGTGCCAAGTTAAACACCATCCAGGCTTCGCCGACAACGGTGGGCAACCAGGCCATGGGAGAGCTGGAGAGCAAAAGCGCTGCCAGCGCCACGACGAGAATGCCCAGCACGACCACCAGGTTGGGCACGGCGACGACCGCACTCATTCGACGCAGGCGGCCGAGTGGCGTGGTCGGACCTGATGCGCGACGCGCTTGCGCCCGGGCGGTCTCCGCTCCTTTAATCCTTTGAGCGGAATCTCGGCGCTCGCGGCGGGCAGCCGGCGCGCTCCGGTCGGCGTGCCCGACGCGTTCTCCATGCCCCCGCACCTGAGCGCGGGGCCGCGACGACGACCGTGACTGAGGGCTCCTGTTCTTATTCATCGGCGTCCACTTTGCCACGCGGTGCCAGTAGGACGAGGGTGGCGCGGCGAGCACCCGCCTGAAAAGGTGCAGATAAGCCCCGCCACACAGGAAAATTCTTAGCTTGAGAATTCAATCTCTCAGCTTTCGCCAAAGTCGCTTGCAGTCTATCGGCGCAGAAATAACACAGTTCACAGAAATACCCAGTAGTACCGTCTTTGCTAGGATTTGCAGCACATCGCAAAGAAAAACTGCAATCTGGCTTGCTCAACCATTTCTGAGACGCTACTGTTACATCTCGTTGGTAACAAGAAGGTCACAATCGGATAACCAACCGGGCGAGAACGTAACACTTCATCCGGTGTGGACGATGGTGAATGAAGATGGAAGAAGAGTAATGCGAAGCAAGACTCAGCGGAGCGCAGCACGCCACCGCAAGATCACCACCTCGCAGACGGCAAAGGGGCGCCTAGCGGTCGTCACCATCGCCGCGGGCGCCGTATCCTCCGCCGGCGTAGGCGGTGCCACTGCTGGCACCATCCAGTCTGACAACGCGGGCGAGACCAAAGCCCAGTCGGTTGACTACGCCTTGAAGGCCGATGTCGACCCCATCAAGGACGCTCAGACCGCCATCGAGGACGCGGCCCCGCAGATCCTCGCCATCGCGGAAGCCAAGCCGGTTACTGACCTGAACGCGCAGCTGGACAAGGCCATTCAGGCTGCCGACGCACGCGCTGCCGCCGACGAGGCCAACCGCGCCCCCTCCGTCGCCCGCCCGGCCGAAGGTGCCTTCACTTCCGGCTTCAGCCCGCGCTGGGGCTCTTTCCACTCCGGCATCGACATCGCGAACACCCCGGGCACCCCGATCCTCGCCGTCATGGACGGCACCGTCATCGATTCCGGCCCGGCCTCCGGCTACGGTCAGTGGATCCGCATCAAGCACGATGACGGCGCCATGAGCGTGTACGGCCACATGCAGACTCTCGACGTCGCCGTGGGCGAACGCGTCCACGCCGGCCAGAAGATTGCCGGCATGGGGTCCTTGGGCTTTTCCACCGGCTCCCACCTGCACTTCGAGATTCACCCGACTGGCGACGGTGCCGTCGACCCGGTGCCGTGGCTGGCAGAGCGCGGCATCAACGTCTAAACGCACTATTCTTTAGCACCTTCTTAACCCGCGAAAGGCGGCGCAGAGCTTCGGTTCTGCGCCGCCTTTCGCGTAACCTCACCACCCCCGACTCCCCCTGCAAGCCGTTGACTACCCCAAAGGTTACCGGGTAACTTACCCGGTATGCACCATTCTGACTTCCTTCCTTTCTCCCCGCCGGGAGGTGACCATGTCCACCAAGCATTCCGTGCTCGCGCTGCTCAGTGACGGCCCAGCCACCGCCAGCCACATCAAGAATCGCTTCGCCGAGTCCTTCGACGAACTCTGGCCGCTCAACATGGGCCAGGTTGCCCAGACCCTCAGCCGCCTGGAACGCGATGGACTCATCGCCAACGCCGGGGAACTCACCGGCCCCACTGGGCGCCGCGCCACAAGCTATGCCATTACCGACGCCGGACGTGAGGAACTTGAAGCCTGGTGGACCAGCCCCGCACACAAGCCCGCGATCGAACGCGATGAGCTTGTCCTGAAAGTCACCCTGGCCGCCCAGCGCTCCGATGTCGACGTCATCGCTGTCCTCGACGCCCAGCGCTTCGCCACCGTGCGCCAACTGCGCGAACTTAACCGCCAAATCTCCGAACTTCCTGCGGAGCGTAGCGCCCAGCGTCTGGCCGTAGAGCGCCACATCTTCGACCTGGAATCTCTCTCACGCTGGCTTGACCGCGTGGAATCCCTAGCAAACCCAACCACCACAACCGAGGAGGATCCGCGATGACCCCCGATTCCATGCCCGCATCTGAGCACCGTCCTTTCCCGCTCGAGCTGGACAACATTACCTGCGTCTTCGGCAGCGGAGCTCGCCAGGTCACTGCCCTGGATTCCGTCAACCTCCAACTGCACCCAGGCGAGTTAGTGGCCGTCATGGGACCTTCTGGCTCCGGCAAGTCCACGCTGCTCAACGTCGCGGGCTTGCTTCAGCCTCCGACATCGGGACGCGTGCTTCTCGACGGCGCCGATGCCTCCGAACTTTCCAAAGCCAAGGCCGCTATCGCTCGCCGCCGTCACCTGGGCCTCGTGTTTCAACACTTCAATCTGGTGTCTTCCCTGACCGTCGGCGAGAACGTCTCTTTGCCTCTTGAGCTGGATGGCCTGTCACCTGCGCAGTGCCGCGAGGCTGCTGAGGAAGCTCTCAGCGAGGTCGGCCTCGATGGCACCATTGACCGCTTCCCTGAGGAAATCTCCGGCGGCCAGGCCCAGCGCGTGGCCATTGCGCGCGCTCTCATCGGACCGCGTAAGGTACTGCTCGCCGATGAGCCCACAGGCGCCCTGGACACCTCGACGGGCGAAGACATCATGAAGGTCCTACGTGCGCGTATCGACGCCGGCGCTTCCGGACTTCTAGTCACTCACGAGCCGCGTTTCGCCGGCTGGGCCGACCGCGTAGTCATGGTCCGCGATGGGCGCCTGACCGGTGAGGAGGCGCGTTAACATGTCAGCCATTAATGCTGCCACCCGCCCAACACGACGTGACCTCTGGCGCCACCCGTGGCGCACGTGCGCGGCGGTCATCCTCATTGCTTTACCGGTCGCGCTCGTGGTGGGATTCTCCTTGTTCCAGGCATCCTCCACGTTCAATACTTTCCTTCTGTCACCTGATCGCAGCGTCCAGGTCCTCAGCGACCAGAAGGAGACCACCAACGCCGATGTTCCCGAGCTCGCGGCTGAGATTCTCCCCGAAGGAACAACCGTCTCACCTATCACCAGCTTCGACAACACGTCGGTGCTCGTAGGCGACCGGTCAACCAGTTCCTGGCTGGTGCAGTTTGATGCAGAGAATCCACCGGAGAAGGCCAGGGAGGTCGTCGACAAACTGGGGCTTGGGCCGAACGAGATCGTCCTATCCCGCAGCTCTGCCCGCGAGCTCGATGCCCAGGTGGGCGATACCGTGACGTTCCTGGGGCGGTCCATCGACGGCGAGCGCCACGCCACCGTAGCCGCCATCGGGCCAGATAATTTCGATTTCGTCACCGCCCCTGCCTTAGGAGATCCCCCGGATCACACATCTGTCAGCACGACGTGGGCCATCAACGGCGATGTCCAGCTCACCTCTGAGATGGAAGACGCCGCCGCGCAGCAAGGACTCGACCTGTGGGGCCCCGAACTAAGCGAATCACTCCCAGCCCAAGAAAACACGCCCAGCCCCGGGGACGCACTGGAAGCCATCGTGTTCTTCGTGTCCTTCGCCAGTGTCTATATCATCGCGGGCCTCCTCATTCTTTTCCTTCTCGCTCCTGTATTCACGCTCGCCATGGGGCGCAACACACGCCTTTACGCACTCATGTCCAGTCAAGGAGCAATGCCGCGCCACATCATGCTGGCGGTTATGGCCTACGGTTTCTTCATGGGCGTCCTAGGCGCCACAATCGGCTTGGTGCTCGGCTTGGGCGTCGTATGGCCGGCGTGGACTGCACGTTATCCGGACTTCCCTGTCCACGTGCCATGGGCCGAGTGCATCATCGCGTGGCTCGTCGCGGTCGTGGGATCAGTGGTGGTGTCCATCGTCCCGGCATGGCTGGCTCAACGCAGCGCCTTGGCCGCGGCTATTCAGGGCGGCGCTCCCGACCGTCTACTGCGCTTCCGGCCATGGATGGCCATCGGCCCTGTGGCGTTGCCGCTCTTATTGCTCCTCAGCTTCACTCCACTGGGCAGGACGTTTTCCGCCCTCATTGTGCTCTTCGGCATGATCGCCATCGCCGGCTCCGCCCCCGCACTGGTTTTCCTCTGCTCAAAGATTGCCCGACGCGGGCCTTTGACGCTCCGCCTTGCAGGTCGCAGCCTGACCCGCCGCAGCATGCATGCGTTGCCGACGGCCATCGCCATTGTTGCTGTCTCTTTCGTGGCAACAGTGTTCGGCGTGTCCACCATGACCGCGGACGCCAAGCACCGTGCCGAAGAGCAGATCATCATGCCGAGGACCTCGGCGCTCATCCAGAGTGAAACGTATGGCGATCCTGTGAAGGAATCGACCGAGGCGGAGCGCGCAGCTGCCGACGCCGTCATCGACACCGCCCCAGGCTCCATTCACCCCTATTACACGTACCCGTCCCATGGGGTTTACTTCTGGTCGGAAGAAGATCGAGAGGTCTACGACCTCAGCACCGAGTTTGATTTTGAGTGCGAGCAGGTTGATATCACCGTTCCGGTTGAAAGGGCCGTGTTCATCGACTCGCAAGGACGGCGCACCGATGAATCGGAGGAAGCGCGCGAGGAGTGCGCACACGAGATGATGACATCGTTCGTCAGTAACTCGATGATCTCTGATACCCGCCTCATCCAGGCTGATTCCTCGCAGCTAGACCTGTGGCAGTTCGATACCGAAGAGGACCGCCAGGCCGCTGCCCGCACACTCGATGCCGGTGGCATCGTACTTGCCCACAATTCTCATGTCGGCACGCACACTGAAGGCACGGTGACCGTGGACACATTCGAGGATTCTTCAGCCACCGCAAAGAGCGACACACGGTCTGCCGACCTCCCCATCGCCGAGGCTTTGCCCACCATGGCACGTGACATTGTGCTCATCAGCCCGCAGGCAGGCGAGGCCCTGGGAATGGAACCGTTCTATGAGGGGCGCGCTATTGCTTTTAACGACGTTCCGGATAACACGATGCGCGAAGAGCTTAGCGACGCCGCCGCCCAAGCCTCCCAGTCCCAGTACTACCTTGCCTGGGCCTCAGGTCCCGTTGAGGACGTTCGCTTCTACCCCGCCCTCGGCATGGGTGTGGTCTGCTTGGTGGTTCTGGCGCTCATCATCGCCAATGCCGCGACGAGCATGCGCCAGGAGAACAACGTGTTCCAGTCCATCGGCGCCGACCCGGGGCTCATGTCACGGGTGTCGGCATGGCAGACCTGGCTGGTGGCCACGGCAAGCATGCTCTTCGGTGTGCTGGCTGGCCACATTGGCACGTATGTCTTCTCCGATAACCCGCGCTACCTCCTTGATCCGCCGCCCTATGCACTGCGCGGGCAGGATTACTTTGTGCCGGACTGGTGGTCCTTCCTCGCCGTACTCCTCGTACCGCTGGTGGCTGCTGCACTTGCCGCTGCCGTGAATCACACGCGCGAAGGAGCAGCACTTACTGCTCGGGATCGCAGCGAAAGCAGGTCGTTGACTTAAGGAGCTTTTCGCCTCGGCGCACCTGATGGTGGCCGAGGCGTTCGCTATTGAGGCACCCCCACAACCTACCCCCATTCTCTAAGCCACCACTTTACCCCCGTAACACTTTTCGCTTCTTTCACACGCGTAACACGCTGGGATGTTCGATAACTTTTCGAACAATACCTGTATTTACCTGCAATTTTACGGATTGCGCGGGGTGATAGCTCGGGATAGTTTGTATCTCGTTGCCCCAGAACCTCGGCACTTGGCTGCATCCGCACCGGCGTGTCGCAGGCCACGAGGCTCACCGCGACTGTTATGGCCGCACCCTATCGCTCGCCTGCCGCATACGTCGGCACAAGCAAGCTACAGCAGGACTTAAGGACGTGAAGTTATGAAGCGCACGCTTAGCGCACTCGCCGCCGTGGCGGTCACCACCGCCACCGTGACGACCCCAGCGTTCGCCGCCGAACCGGCAGCAAGCGTGGATGTCTCCGATGGGTCCTCCCAGGGGCCCACCACCGACGACATCGAAGTCAAGGAAGACTCCAAGGCCGACCTCTTCAAAGCATTCTCCGGGCTGCTCGTTTCGACGGCCGGCGTTCTCAACGGGGCCTCCACCCCAGAGATCAACACCACGCAGGACGGCTTCGAAATCGTCCTCGATCCTTCGAGCATTCCTGGTCTCGCCGAGGCCTTCGCCCCGCAGGGTGATCACTCCGGCCTCACGCCTACTCGCGGCCAGGATGCGAACGGTAATACCGTGGTATTCCCGACCTCCGGAACCTTCACGTCTGGCTTTGGCCCGCGTTGGGGCTCGTTCCACAACGGCATCGATGTAGCCAACCCAGTCGGCACGCCTATTTACGCCGTCATGGATGGAGAGGTCATCTCCTCCGGGGCAGCACAGGGCTTTGGCAACTGGATCCGCATCCAGCACGACGACGGCACCATCACCGTCTACGGCCACATGCCCAGTGATCAGCTCTTGGTCAACGTCGGCGACCAGGTTAAGGCCGGCGACCAGATTTCCGTCATCGGCAACGAGGGCCACTCCACCGGCCCGCACCTGCACTTCGAGGTACACCCGGGCGGCGGCCAGGCCGTCGACCCGGTGGGTTGGTTTGAAGAGCGCGGCATCAGCGTCTAGCGCTCCGCGGCTGTGGCGGGCAGGCGCTAGAGCTTTTCCATCGGCACGCCGCCGATGAGCATCAGCCGCACCTTGCCCGCCGAGCCGAAGTCCACGGTCACCGTCGCCCGCGCGCCGGTACCGGAGGCTTCAATGACCGTGCCTAACCCGTACTTCGCGTGGTTGACACGGTCCCCCACCACCAAGTTGAGGTGGTTGTTCTTCGGCATGGAGGTTGCCTTCGGCGCCTTGCGGGCGCGCTGCGAAGGGGAAGACGCAGCGCCCTGCGAGTAGCCGCCGCGGGACTTTGACCCCCAGCCGGACCAGTCGGAGCCATACGTGCGGCCGTACTGGTAGGAGTCATCTCCACCCCACGCGCTCGACAGCGAGCTATCTGGTTCTTCGCGGCGCCAGTCGATGAGGTCTTCCGGGACCTCGCCGAGGAAGCGACTGGCCGGATTCGTCACCGGATTGCCCCACGACGAGCGAAGGATGGCGCGCGTGAGGTAAAGCTGCTCGCGTGCACGGGTAATGCCCACGTAGGCCAGACGACGCTCCTCACTCAGCTCCTTGGGATCCCCCAGGGACCGCATGTGCGGGAACTGCCCGTCCTCCCAGCCGGTCAGGAAGACGACGGGAAACTCGAGCCCCTTGGCGGTGTGCAGCGTCATGAGCGTAACCACCCCAGACTCGTTATCCGGGATCTGGTCCGCATCCGCCACCAGCGACACCTTCTCCAAGAAGGCCTGCAGCGAACCGGGCGCAGCCTCACCTTCTGCTAGTTCTGGGTTCTCCTCCGCGTCGGCGCCGGTAAACGCCATCTGGTTGGCCGCATCCGAGCTAAACTCCCGGGCCACGGATACCAGCTCATTGAGGTTGTCCAAGCGCGACCCATCCTGCGGGTCGTTCGACTTCTCCAGCTCCGCGCGGTAGCCGGTAGCGTCGAGCACAGCGTTGAGCAGCTCCCCCAAGTCCGGCTGGCCGGTGACCTCATTGATCATCCCCGGCACCTGCGCGCGCACACCCTCCATCATTTCGTTGAACTTGGACACGGCATTGACCGCGCGCGTTCCCAGGCCGGCCACGTTCCCGGCGGCGGCATCCCGCAACGCCGCCCCGAAGCTCACACCCAAGTTCTCCGCGTGCAACGCGATCTGCGCCTGGGCCTTGTCACCAATGGCCCGCTTGGGCACGTTGATGATACGCCGCAGGCTCACCGTGTCATCGGGGTTATCCATGATGCGCAGGTAGGCCACCAAGTCCCTAATCTCGCGGCGCTCATAGAAGCGCGTGCCGCCCACCACCTTGTAAGGAATACCGGAGCGCACGAAGATATCCTCCAGCGCGCGGGAGGCGTTGTTGGTGCGGTACATGATCGCAATATCGGAGTAATTCCTGCCGGAATCCGTCAGCGAATCGATCTCCGAGGCGATAAAGCGGGCCTCATCGTGCTCATTGTCAGCCACGTAGCCCACGATCTTTGCGCCCTCGCCGTGCGCGGTCCACAGGTTCTTCTCGCGCCGCCCCTCGTTCTTTGCAATCACGGCATTCGCGGCATTCAGGATGGTCTGCGTGGAGCGGTAGTTCTGCTCCAGCAAAATGGTATGCGCCTGCGGATAGTCGCGCTCGAACTCCTGAATGTTGCGGATGGTCGCGCCACGGAAAGCGTAGATGGATTGGTCCGAATCACCCACAACACACAGCTCCGGCGCATCCGCCGGCAGCTCTCCCCTACCCACGAGGGCGGAGACAAGTGCGTACTGGGCGTGGTTGGTGTCCTGGTATTCGTCGATAAGCACGTGCTTGAAGCGGCGCCGATAAAAGTCCACGACCTCCGGGTGCTGGGTGAAGATGCGAACCACCTCACCAATGAGATCATCGAAGTCCACGGCGTTGGCCGCCCGCAGGCGGCGCTGGTATTCCGCGAAGACGTTCGCCACTGTGAGCTCAAACGGGTTCTTCGTCTTCTCCGCCTCCGCGCGAGCCTCCTCCGGCGAAATGAGCTCATTCTTCCGATTAGAAATCTGATTGGCCAGCACGCGCGCTGAGAACTTCTTCAAATCCAGCTGCATGTCCTTAGCAATCATGGTGAGCAACCGGCGGGCATCATCGCCGTCATAGATAGTGAAGTTGGTATTAAGCCCTGGCACCAGCTGGGCGTTGTTGCGCAGAATGCGCACGCAGATGGAGTGGAACGTAGACACCCACATCCGCTCCGCCACCGGGCCAACAAGCTGGCCCACGCGCTCCTTCATCTCCGCCGCGGCCTTATTAGTAAAGGTAATGGCCAGAATCTGCCACGGCGCCACCCCGCGAGAGCGCATAAGGAAGGCAATGCGCCTGGTCAGCACGGCAGTCTTGCCGGACCCGGCGCCCGCCACGATGAGCAGTGGCGTCCCGGAGTGCGTCACCGCCTGTTCCTGCTGCGGGTTAAGCCCCTCCAGGAGGGGATCGGTGCCCGCCGGAGCGGGCGTAGTGCGCTCACTGACAGGGCGCGGGGAAGAAGACGGACGGGGGCTAAAAGGAGAGTCATTGTTCATAATGCACTCCAACCTACTAGCCCCCACGGACATTCCCTCCATACCTCCCCTGACCAGCCCACATTCCGCAACCACAGAGCGCTATTTTCTTTTGGCGCACGCGGTGGCAGAATTTGAGGGCATGAGCTCTTCACACTCCGCAGACGCGGGCTTAGACCCCGCGCACCAGGACCCCAATGTTGTGGACAATGGCCTGGATATCCGCATGCCCTCCGGCTCCGAAGATCCGCTCACTGACGCCGAGATTCAGCGCTACCGCGAAGAGATCAACCGCCTAGACCGCGTCATTTTGGACGCGGTGAAGCGCCGAACTGAGGTTTCCCGAACAATAGGTAAGACGCGCATGAGTTCCGGCGGCACCCGCCTGGTCCACACCCGGGAGATCGCTATCCTCAACGAATTCCGCGATGAGCTGGGAGAAGAGGGTCCCACCATCGCCTCCGCGCTCCTGCGGTTAGGCCGCGGCAAACTGGGCTAGCCCCTTCCTGTGCGCGGAAGCTATGAATTAGGTGGGTCTTGCCTATAACACCTAAGAGCGCAGGGGGTGGGGTTTTACCCCCACGCATACCGAACCTGTGGCAAAGTCTGAACTATTTTAGCCACCGGGCCGCGGTTCTAAGAGCCTCCTAAAGCTAGCAGCCACAGCCCTTAAAAGAAGCACAAAACATCCAGCTACCTGGGCAAACATCGGTTTCTCACCCTAATGTCACAGGTATGAGCTTCCTTTCGCACGTTCTCTCTCCCCTCGCCGCTGCGGCGCTGACTGCAGCACTTACCGTCGCCGGCCCCGCCGCCACCGTCAGTGAAGTCTCCGCACCGCAGGCAGGGTTCCTGTCTAGCTCCGGCCCCTCCGTGGTGCCGGGCTTCAACTCGGACGCGCTTGCCAGCGCCCCCGCGACCGACAAGACCGCAACGTCCCCCGCGGACGGAACGCAGAAGCTGCTCAAGCTCCCGCGCTCAATGCCGGACCCGGTGGTCACCCGTTCCGATTCCAGCCTGGCACCGAGTCTTAAGGACGCCGGTCAGCTGGCCCCGGGAACCGCCATCTACAACAAGCGCACGGGGATGCGCTGCTCCACCGGTCACATCGCGGGCAAGGAAGGCCACGTCTTCGTGGTGACCGCCGGGCACTGCGGCAACACTGGTGACACCTTTTATTACAACAGTGATTCCGGCCGCCGCGTCACCTTCGGTACCATGCGAGTGGAAACGGAGAACACGAACGTGAAGGGCTTTGTGAACTCCTCCGACATCGGCCTGATTGAAATCACCAACCCGCGCGCGAAGTACAACTCCTCCCCCAACCTGGACGGCGAGCTTGCCGGGTGGATCTCCAACGAGGAAGTGGAGCGCACCCGTCCCACCATCTGCCGCCTCGGCTCGACCACGGGTTTCTCCTGCGGCAACTACCTGGGCATCAACCGCGAGGTCGGCGGCTTCTACTTTGCCAACCACGCCGCCAAGGGCGATAGCGGTGGAGCTGTCTACGCGCTTGTCGACGGCAAGTATTACGCCGCCGGCGTCTACTCCGCCTACATCGAAGAGGTGGACTCCATGCACCTGGCCATGGAGCTAGGAACCACGCTGAACCAGCACGGTCTTTCCCTCTACAACTAGTCCAGCTCGCCTGATGCCCCGGGGAACCATCCCCGAGGCCTGCGCTTATCCGCCTACTACCCCGGCGCGCTGGGCAGGCGTGCGATAGTCTTCAGCCTATGCGTATTCTCTCTCGTGTCTCCGCGGTTCTTCTCACCGCGGCCGCTGCGTTTTCTCTGGCGTCCTGTTCCAGTTCCTCCGGCGGCACCAGCATTTCTACGACCTCCTTGGCCCTTCCTCCGGCGACGGGGGCCGAGGGCGGTGTGGATAGTGGCGGTGCCGGGTCGAACGAGGTGCGCGATAGCTCCTCCCTGTGGGACAACACCACGGAGATCCCGCAGGCCGAGCGCCCCGAGCCCCAGGTGGATCTGGCCCAGCCGGAGGCCGCCGACTACTTCATGCACGCCGGCGTGCTGACCCCGGGCGTGGCAATCTACAACAACTCCAACGGTGGTCGGTGCTCGGCGGGCCACTTCGCCGGTGACGGGCAGCGCTTCTTCATTCTCACCGCCGGGCACTGCGGCGACAAAGGTGACGTCTTCTATTACGAGGACCAAGAACAGAACAAGGTCAAGATCGGTGAAATGGTCCTCGAGGCCCGCAATACCAACACGGACACGATCAACTCCGCCGACATCGCACTCATCGAAATCTCCAACCCCGATGTCCAGGCCTCCACTGCCCCGGCCCTCAATGCGCCGCTGGCTGGGTGGATGACGTTGGACCAGATTGATTTGGACCAGCCCACCATCTGTCGCGCGGGTTCCACGCGCGGCGTATCCTGCGGCAACTACATCGGACGCCAAGAGGACCAGGGGTTGTTTGCCTTCGGCAACGACAGCGACCGAGGTGACAGCGGCGGCCCCGTCTACGCCTATATCAACGGCGAGCTCTACGCCGTGGGCGTGATGTCCTACGTCCTCGATGACCCAGATAGCTACGAGGCAGGCGCCATGGAAATCGGCAACACCATGAAGCAGTTCAACCTCCAGTTGTACGCCTAAGATTCCCCGGCCCCGTCGCCGCGCACTCCGACATTCTGGACTACGGTAGACAGAGTAAGTTTCATGTCTGCTACCTGCCAGAAAGGCTTTTGCAATGGACATCACCGCACAGCCGCAGTGGGCCGCGCTCACCTCGCTCTTCGAGGAAAAGAAGGACTTCAACCTGCGTGAGCTCTTCGCCAACTCTCCCTCCCGCGCCGCCGACTACTCCTTCGACGCCGCGGGCCTGCACGTGGACCTGTCGAAGAACCTCATCGATGAAGACGTCGTGGCCAAGCTGGTTGACCTCGCCCGCGCAGCTGACGTCGAAGGCCGTCGCGACGCCATGTTCGCCGGCGAGCACCTCAACAACACTGAGGATCGCGCCGTCCTGCACACTGCGCTGCGCATGCCGGTGGACAAGGACTTGAGCGTCGACGAGCAGGACGTGGCTGCCGATGTCCACGAGGTACTCGGCCGCATGCGTGACTTCGCCACCGCTCTGCGCTCCGGCAAGTGGCTGGGCCACACCGGCCACACCATCAAGAAGGTGGTCAACATCGGCATCGGCGGTTCCGATCTGGGCCCCGCCATGGCCGCCAAGGCCCTGCGCACCTACGAGGTAGCGGGTATCAGCGCGGAGTTCGTCTCCAACGTCGACCCGGCCGATATGGCCGCCACCCTCGACGGCCTAGATGCCGGCTCCACCCTCTTCATCGTGGCCTCCAAGACCTTCACCACCCAGGAGACCCTCACCAACGCTCACGCCGCGCGCCGCTGGCTCATTGACCAGTTCGATGGCGACGAGTCCGCCGTGGCCAAGCACTTCGTGGCCGTTTCCACCAACGCGGAGAAGGTCGCCGAGTTCGGCATCGATACCCAGAACATGTTCGGTTTCTGGAACTGGGTGGGCGGACGCTACTCCGTCGATTCCGCTATCGGCCTGTCCCTCATGTGCACCATCGGCCCGATGGACTTCATGCGCTTCCTCGAGGGCTTCCACGCCATGGATGAGCACTTCCGCACCACCCCGCTGGAGCAGAACGTGCCGGTCCTCATGGGCCTGCTGGGCGTGTGGTACTCCAACTTCTTCGGCGCCCAGACCCACGCGGTGCTGCCCTACTCCCAGGACCTCGGCCGCTTCCCGGCCTACCTGCAGCAGCTGACCATGGAGTCCAACGGCAAGTCCGTGCGCCGCGACGGCAGCGCTGTCACCACCGGCACCGGCGAGATCTACTGGGGCGAGCCGGGCACCAACGGCCAGCACGCCTTCTTCCAGCTCATGCACCAGGGCACCCGTCTCATCCCGGCGGACTTCATCGGCTTTGCCCGCCCGAAGGAGGACTTCCCCACCTCGGACGGAACCGGTTCGATGCATGACCTGCTGATGGGTAACTTCTTCGCGCAGACCAAGGTTCTGGCCTTCGGCAAGACCGCCGAAGAGATTGCGGCCGAGGGCGTGGACGCGGCCGTGGTCCCGCACAAGGTGATGCCGGGCAACCGTCCCACCACCACCATCCTGGCAGAGGAGCTCACCCCGCAGACTCTCGGCGCACTCATCGCGCTCTACGAGCACATCGTGTTCACCGAGGGCATCATCTGGGACATCAACTCCTTCGACCAGTGGGGCGTGGAGCTGGGCAAGCAGCAGGCTAACGACCTCGCACCGGCTGTCTCCGGCAAGGAGGAGGCTGCTTCCGGTGACGCCTCCACCGATGCTCTGATTGGCTGGTACCGCAGCCACCGTTAAGCACTGCTTGACGACGTCTCCCCCGACCCCACGGTCGGGGGTTCACCCGTTTTAACGCGCAACCGGCATGTGGGATCGCCAACGCCGCGGAGGCCCTGTGGGCGTCCGCGTGGTGGTGCGTGTCCTTTGTGCTGGGTGGCGGTTCACCCGCCACGCGGTCCGAGTCCGCGTTGCGCGGCTTGATATGCCACTTGAGCGGTGATTGGTTCGCCCCAGGGTGGGATGTAGTCCACCTCGCCGCGAAGACGGAAGACGTAGCCGGCCCCGGTGGGTTTATCCGGGTCATCATCGTTGACACCGTTGTGATAGGCACACAACATTGTCAGATTCGGCGGATCGGTGGTACCTCCTGCTTTCCATGGGATGAGGTGGTGCACCTGGGCATAATCAGCAGGTTTATTACATCCCTTCCTGGCACAGGTGGGATGCTCAGCACTAGCCATCATGCGCTGCTCAAACCCAGCCAAGCGCTTCATACGGTGCAACCACACCGGCCCGATCGTGGGGTGGATGAGGGTGACGTAACCGATCTCGGCAAACTTGTAGGTCAAAAACTCCCGCCCGGTCATCCGGCCGCCATTAGTCAGCTCAAGCACGATGTCATCACCGTCGCCGCTAACAATCTTGTCGAGCTTATCCAAGGTGACAACCACGCTGGTGAGTACAGCTGGTTTGGTTCCGCCGTGGGATTTTTCAAAGAAGACCTGTTTCGAGGCATCCAACAGGTCGGTGGGATTCAGCGATTCTAGGACCCCGCGCATCTCGGTGATGGTCAGTGGGTTATCGGTAATCGTCAGCGAGTGCGGGCCTTCTTTGCGGTAGGTCATGCGCACCCCAGGCTTGGGCACACGCTTGGGCTTAAGCTCCTTGAGCTTTTTCGACGCTACGGCGGGGATGTTGTGGGCGGGTGTGCCAGCTAGTTTGATGCGCAGGTTCCAGGCGTCCAGCTGATTCTTCAACCGTGCCGTATAGGACTCGATCAGTGCGAGGGTGGCTAGGTCATGGTGTTGTTCCAGGGCGCGGTTGCGGGCGGTGCGCTGTTTCCCGGTGAACTTCGTCGACCCGAAGTAGACGTGGTGCAGGCGTGCGAGTTCGGCGGCATCGGCTGGTGCAGCGCCGAGTGCGCGTAGGTGCTTTTCGCCTCCTTCCGCTTGCTCCACCAATGACATCCCCGAGCTGCGGAAGGAGAAATAGGTCTCTAAATCCCCCATGACACCGAAGACTAAAACACCCCGGGCAACCCCGCAACCGGAGAGGAAATCTTTAGAGCTTGATCATCGACTCCCAGCCGAACGGAATCTCGTCCGAATCGACAATCTTGCGGCCGAACGGGAAGCAGGTCACCGGAATCATCTTCAGGTTTGCCCACGCCACTGGGAGCCCCACGATGGTCACGGCCTGGGCCGCGGCGGTGGTCACATGGCCGATAGCCAGCCAGAGGCCGGCCACGAGGAACCAGACAACATTAGAGAACCTCGACATGCCACCAGTGCCCTTCACCGGCTGAATCACGGAGCGCCCGAAAGGCCACAGCGCGAAATTCGCCATGCGCATCGAGGCCACGCCAGCAGGAATCGTCACGACGGGGATGCACGCCAGGATGCCGAGGAGGAAATAGCCCAGTGCGAGGGCCAGGCCACCAGTAGCCAGCCAGATGATATTCAAGATGATCTTCATACCACCCAGCCTAGCTGCGCGGCTGGCAGTGCGGGCACCACCAGATGACGCGCTCCAGCTCACCGTCGTCGCCGCCGGCGTCCACGCCGCCCAGCGTGGACTTCTCAATGAGCGTGCCGCAGCGTCGGCAGCGCTGACGGTTGCGGCCAAAGACGTAGGTGGTCTCCCCCGCCCTCTTCACACCGGTGGTCACGCGGACCGGGGAGTCGCGGTTGGCCCAGATGAGGCGACGGGAGATGGTGAGGATCTGGGGGACGTCGACAAGCGCTACAGGCGTTGCTGGATGAACGCCGGCCAGGAAGCAGATCTCGGCCCTGTATTCGTTGCCCAAGCCGGCCACGTTGCGCTGGTCCAAAAGGGCCGCGCCGATGCTGCGTTCGGGGCGCGATTCGATGCGGCGCGCGGCCTCCTCGAAGCCGCCTTCTTCCCATTCTGGTGCGAGGATGTCCGGGCCAAGGTGTGCCATGCGCTGCTCAAACTCGCGCGCGGGAAACACTCCCACGTGCCCTAGCCAGTGCCCCACCAGCTCGATATCGCGCGGGGAGTTCTCCACCTGCAGCACCACTCGCGCGCTATGCCCCGGCTTGCGCCAGCGGTCCCCGGCGTAGTGGATGGCCCACTCGCCCTCCATCTTGAGGTGAGTATGCAGGATGAGCTTGCCGCCGAAGTCCATGAAGAGGTGCTTGCCATAGGGCCAAACCTCCTCACACACCAGCCCGTCGAAACGCACGGTGGCATAGCGCGGCACGCGCAGCGAGGAACGCGTTACGCGCCGGCCCTCCATGAACTGCAGCCGCTTCGACAGCTGCAGGACGGAATCGCCCTCTGGCACAGTAGAACCTCCTCACCAAACGGGTGCCTACTCTACCGGTGCCGTCCTTCCCGCGCCGAATGCCAGCGCCCCTGGCTCCCAGGGGTCACGACGTGCTCGCGCGAGAGGTCTTCAATCTTTTTCACGCCGAGCAGCTGCAGGGTGTTCTTAAACTCATTCAGCGCCGGCGGCGGCGCGGGCGGAACCCACCGGGGCTGCCGGGCGCGGGAGGCGGATCATCGGGTTCGGCGGGGTCGTCGAAGGAGAGCTCCTCCATCGCGTCGGCGGCGCGTCGCCCGCCGTGGCGGGCCGGTCGGGCGGGTTCAGCCGAGCCGGTGATGCGCACGCCCTTCGGGGTCAGCGCAGCGCCCAGGGCCCGCAGCTCCTCGGCGAGGTCGCCGTCGAAGATGGACCGGCCATTGGCCTTCTCGATGACCAACTTGCTGAGCCGGCCGGAAGCCACGAGTTCGTTCAGGCCCGTGAGGATCGCGGTGAGGACCTCGGCACGCTCGATGCCTTCGGGTAGTGCGGTCAGGAACGTCGTGAGTGTTTTCCCTCCCCTGGTCAGATGCGCCACCGGCAGTCCATCCATGAGCACGACCAAAGCACCGGCGGCGCGGGTGGGCCGGGCGGCGGAATCGGCGGCGTCGGAAGGCGGCCACGGCAGCGCCGCGCCGTACGGGTTCGCGGGATCCGTGGCGGCCAGAACGTAGGCCTGCGGCTCGCGGGTGCCGGACGGCCAGCCGGTCACGTCCGGCGAATCCGCCAACCCGCGCAGTCGGTCGATGACCGCAGGCGTGGAGAACTGCGCGGCGCCTAAGCCCTCGATGACGTAGCCGCGCATAGATTTGCCGGATTCCTCGAAGCCTGAGAGGACCTTGTAGGCCAGGGCGAAGCCGCCGAGGACGTCCTCGGCCACGACGGAGCCGCGGGTGAGCACGCCGTAGCGGTCCAGCCAGGCCTCGCCGTGCGCGATGGATCGCGAGGTCGCGTCCGTGGCGGCGGGAACGGATAGCGACCAGCGGCCCGCCACGTCCGGGGCGGTCTGCGTGGCCGCGGCGTTCTGGGACTGGGCAAAGGAGGTGCGCCCCATGCGCAGGCGGGAGCGGGTAGGACGCCGCTTCGCACGGTGCGCGGCACGCCCGGCGCGCCCGCCGGCGGCGAGGTGCGCGCGGATGGGCGCGAAGGAATCGGGGCTGACCAGGCCAGTTTCGACCAGGCCCCAGAGAGCCTCGCGGACCTCCTCGGCGGTTCCGCTGAGCTGTGGCTGGATATCGCTCAGGAGGTAGCTACCGCCACCGCTTAATGCTTCCAGCAGCTGGGTTTGCAACATGGACAGGCCGGCATCTTCTGCCGAGACCTGCGGGGCCAGCTGCGCGGCATAGTCCACAGGTAGCAGCATGATCCACGGGTCGTTGGAGGCCGCCTTACCGGCGCCCACAATGAGGACCTCGCCGCTGGCGGTGAGCTCATCGAGCATCGTCGGCGAATAATCCCCTACGCGCGCAGGCAGGATGAGACTCTCCCAGGCCGAGGCCGGCAGACGCACGCCCGCCAGCTGCTCAATGACAGCAAAGACGCCATCCACCCCGCGCAACACCGGGCGCCGGCCCACGGCCGCCACCTGCTGCCAATCCGGCAGGAAGCGCCCGAACGCCGCGGGCGAGACCGGCTGCGTGGCCGCCCGGGCCGCCGCCAGCGAGCGCGAGCGAATCACCTTGAGCACCTCCGCCGCGCAGTATTCCTGCTCCTCCACGCCCTGCCGGTAGTGCCCGGCCACAATCGAGTTCAGGCCGTTCAGCGTCGAGTGCGCCACGGCAGCAGACAGGCCAAAGGCTTCCTGCACATCGCGCGCGATGAACGGCCCGCGCGTGCGCGCCCAGCGGCTGACCAACTGATCCACCGCGTCGGTCACCGTGGCCTGCTGGGCCGGGATGCCGGGCGGAACGGGGATACCTAGGCCGTCGCGAAGCAGCGGCGCATCGAGCGCCTGCGCCACGTGCTCGCGGCCGTTGATGCGCACCCGCATAATCCGCGCGCCCAGCGCATCGAGTGCGCTCAGCGGCACCGTGGCGTGCGCGCCCAGCTCGTCGACGGGAATCGGACCCAGCACACGCAGCAGGTCCGCGACCTCCTCAGTGGTGCGCGCTTGGCGCTCCGGGGTGGTGCGCTGGAGCTGGGCGTGGACTTCGGCGATAATTTCGGCGTCGAGAAGCTCGCGCAGCTCCACCGTGCCCAAGAGCTTCGCCAGCAGCGCCGGGTCCAACGCCAGGGCCGCCGCGCGTTTTTCCGCCAGGGGCGAGTCGCCCTCGTACATGAACGCGCCGGTGTAGTTGAACAGCAGCGAGGACGCAAAGGGCGAGGGCTGCTCCGTGGTGACCTCCGCGATGCGAATGCGGCGGTGCGCCAACTCCCGCATGACCTCCGTGAGCGCCGGCAGGTCGTAGACGTCTTGCACGCACTCACGCACGGTCTCCAGGATGATGGGGAAAGAGGGGTAGTTCCGGGCGACGTCGAGAAGCTGCTCCGCGCGCTGGCGCTGCTGCCACAAGGGCGCGCGCTTGCCCGGATTGCGCCGCGGCAGAAGCAGCGCTCGCGCCGCGCACTCCCTAAACCGGGACGCGAACAGCGCGGAGTTGCCCACCTGCTCGGTGACGATGTCCGCGATCTCATCGGCGTCGAAGGAAAACAGCGCGGCGTCCGGGTCCACCTCGCCCTGCGGCAGGCGCAGCACGATGCCGTCATCGCCCGCCACGGCCTGCGCGTCCATGCCGGTGCGCTCCGCCACGCGCTGGCCCACCGCCAGCGCCCACGCCGCGTTCACCGGCCGGCCAAACGGGGTATGCAGCAGCACGCGCCAATCCCCCAACTCGTCCGTGAAGCGCTCCAGCAACAGCGTCTTCTCATCCGGGATGAGCCCCGTGGCGTCGTCCTGCTCCTGGAGGTAGGCCGCGATGTTGCGGCGGGCGAGCTCGTCGGCGTCGCGCACGACGGACGGATCCGCATATGCTTCTCGACGAAACGCCCCCAACGCCTTTCCCAGCTCATAGGGCCGCCCCGCCTGGTCGCCGTTCCAAAACGGCAAACGCCCCGTGTGCCCCGGCGCGGGAGTGACCAGCACCTGGTCGCGCGTGATCTCCTCCACGCGCCAGCTCGTCGCCCCGAGGGTGAAGATATCGCCCACGCGGGACTCATACACCATCTCCTCATCCAGCTCGCCCACGCGGCGAGGCGCGGAACCGCCTTCCCCAGTTCCCACCAGGAAGACGCCGAACATGCCGCGGTCCGGGATGGTGCCGCCGTTGGTCACGGCCACGCGTTGCGCGCCCGGGCGCGGGGTCAGCACACCGGTGGCGCGGTCATAGACCACGCGGGGTTTGAGCTCCGCAAAGTCTGTCGAGGGATACACGCCGCTAACCAGGTCCAGCACGGAGTCGAAGACCTCGCGCGCCAAGTCGCGGTAGGGCCAGGCGCGGCGGATGAGGGCATACCAGTCGTCGGCAAGCAGGCCCTCCTCGCCCGCCGCCGCCACCGCCGCCACCGTCTGCTGCGCCAACACATCGAGCGGGTTGCGCGGGGAGTGCATCTCTTCGATGAGGCCGTCTTCCATCCGCGCCACGGTCAGCGCCGACTGCACCAGGTCCGCGCGGTGCTTGGGGTAGAAGGAGCCGTGCGAGACCGCGCCGACGGAGTGCCCGGCGCGGCCCACGCGCTGCAGGCCCGAGGCCACCGAGGGCGGCGACTCCACCTGCACCACCAGCTCTACCGCGCCCATGTCGATGCCGAGCTCCAGGGAGCTGGTGGCCACCACAGCCTTCAGCGTGCCCTCCTTGAGCATGGTTTCCGTGAGCGCGCGCTCGTCTTTGGACACCGAGCCGTGGTGCGCGCGGGCAATGACGGCCGGGGCCTTGCCGGCGACGTCGACCTGCTTCATCAGCTGGGCTGGGTCGCGCCGGGTGGCGGGGCTTAGGGACTCCGGGTCGTGCTCCTGGGCGTAGAGCTCGTTGAGCCGGCTGGTCAGTCGTTCCGCGGTGCGCCGTGAGTTGACGAAGACGAGGGTGGAGCGGTGCCCCATGATTTCGGCGTAGAGCTCTTCCTCGATGAAGGGCCAGATGGACTTCGCCGCGGGCAGGGCGGGCTCCCCTGCCCCGCCCTGCATGTGCAACGCGTCTTGGGGGCCTTGCGTGATGCCTAAGGGATCGCTGACAGTAGCCTCCCCGATGGGGGAGCCCTGCTCCGGGGTGGGCAGGTCCGACATGTCCTCCACCGGCACGTGGACGTCGAGCTGCCAGCGCTTCTTCGCCGGCGGGGCAATGATATCCACTGGGCGATCGCCGCCTAAGAAATTGGCCACAGCACTCAGCGGCCGCACGGTGGCAGACAAGCCGATGCGCTGGAACTCGCCGGCAAGCTGCCCCAGGCGCTCCAGGGTCAGCGCCAAGTGCACGCCGCGCTTGGTACCGGCGAGCGCGTGGATCTCATCGATGATGACCGTGTCCACGGTCTTGAGGATCCCCGCCGCCTTGGAGGTGAGCATGAGGTAGGCCGATTCCGGGGTGGTGATGAGGATGTCCGGCGGCTTGCGCACCTGACGGGAGCGTTCTGCCTGCGGGGTATCCCCGGAGCGCACGCCCACGGTGATATCCGGCACGTCCAGGCCCAGCCGTTCGGCGGTGCGCGCGATGCCGGTAAGCGGGGCGCGCAGATTGTTCTCCACGTCCACGCCGAGTGCCTTGAGCGGGGAAATGTAGAGCACGCGCACGCCGTCGTGAGCACCTTCACGTGATGGTTCATTGCTCAGCGGCAGCGCCGTCTGGCCTTCACGTTCCACCAAGGAATTGAGCGCCCAGAGGAAGGCCGCGAGCGTCTTACCGGAACCAGTCGGCGCCACGACGAGAGCGTTCGCACCTCCGGAGATGGCGTCCCACGCGTGCTCCTGAACGGGGGTAGGTCCGGCGAAAACGTCCTCGAACCACCCGGCCACCTGCGGGCGGAACTTAGCCAGAACGTTTTTAGACATGCCCTACTCTAACGCGCGCGGTAATCTGGACAGCATGACCGTTGAGATTTCTGATTCCCGTCTGACTAACTCCATCGCCGTGGGCTGCGGCGAGATCCTCAAAGGCGTGCGCAACGGTGGTCTGTTGCGCGGTCTCGCACTGGGTGATGCCGGCGATGAGGCCGCCCAGGAATGGATTTCCCGCGTGCTAGAGCAGCACCGCCCGCAGGACGGCGTCCTGTCGGAGGAGGCCGCCGATGACCTGAGCCGCCTGAAGAAGGAGCGCGTGTGGATCATTGACCCGCTCGACGGCACCAAGGAATTCGCCACCGGCCGCCAGGACTGGGCCGTGCACATCGCCCTCGTGGAAAACGGCACCCCCATCCACGCCGCGGTGGGCATGCCGGATCTGGGCGTGACCTTCAAGTCTTCCGATGTCCGCGCGGTGGCCGGCCCGCTGTCCAAAAAGTTCGTGGTCTCCCGCAACCGCCCGCCGAAGGTGGCCAGCTACATCGCGGAAGAGATGGGCTACGAGACCGTGGGCGTGGGCTCCGCGGGTGCTAAGGCCATGCACGT
This sequence comes from Corynebacterium axilliensis, assembly GCF_046097495.1. Lineage (NCBI taxonomy): Bacteria > Bacillati > Actinomycetota > Actinomycetes > Mycobacteriales > Corynebacteriaceae > Corynebacterium > Corynebacterium axilliensis. Next base: position 47,093 of record NZ_CP175768.1, on the reverse strand, counting down.
TCTCCTCGGTGACTACGACGGCTACATTCACGCCGGCGGCCAGTACGAGTGGGACCAGGCCGCCCCGGTGGGCGTTGCCCTGGCTGCGGGCCTCCACTGCTCGCGTCTGGATGGCTCCCCCGTCAAGTTCAACAACGAGGACACCTTCATCCCGGACCTGCTGGTCTGCCGCCCCGAGCTGGCGGACGACATCCTGGAGCACGCCGCGGCTTACGCGGAGGCCAACGGCGGCTACTAAGCCCCCGCGCGCGTGATGCACGCGCATCCTCGCTATCATGGCGAGCATGATTGAGACTCCGTACGAGGACCTTTTGCGTCGTGTCCTCGAAGAAGGCACGCCCAAGGGCGACCGCACCGGCACCGGCACGCGCTCACTGTTCGGCGCGCAGCTGCGCTACAACCTGGCGGAGTCTTTTCCGCTGCTGACCACCAAGAAGGTCTACTTTCACGGCGTCATTGGTGAGCTGCTGTGGTTCCTGCGCGGCGAATCCAACGTTAAGTGGTTGCAGGAGAACAAGGTCCGGATCTGGAACGAGTGGGCCGATGAGAACGGCGAGCTGGGACCCGTCTACGGCGTGCAGTGGCGCTCGTGGCCCACGCCGGACGGCCAGCACATCGACCAGATCCAGGTCGCGCTCGACACGCTCAAGAACAACCCGGATTCGCGCCGCAACTTAGTCTCTGCATGGAACGTCTCCGAGCTGGACAAGATGGCGCTTATGCCGTGCCACCTGCTCTTCCAGCTTTACGTGGCCGATGGCACGCTGTCCATGCAGGTCTACCAGCGCTCCGCCGATATGTTCCTGGGTGTGCCCTTCAACCTGGCCTCTTATGCCGCGCTGACCCACATGTTTGCCCAGCAGGCTGGCCTCAAGGTGGGCGATCTCATCTGGACCGGCGGCGACTGTCACATCTACAACGACCACATCGAGCAGGTCGAAGAGCAGCTCTCCCGCGAGCCCCGCGCCTACCCGCAGCTTAAACTCCACAAGGCAAAGGACATGTTCTCCTATGACTTCGATGACTTTGAGGTCATCGGTTACGACCCCCACCCCACCATCAAGGCGCAGGTGTCCGTCTAATGCTGGGCGCTATCTGGGCTCAGTCCCTCGACGGCATCATCGGTGACGGCTCGGTCATGCCGTGGCACGTGCCGGAGGATCTCAAGCACTTCAAGGAAGTCACGATGGGCGCGCCCGTCATCATGGGCCGCAAGACGTGGGAATCCCTCAATCCTAAGTTCCGCCCGCTGCCGGGCCGGGAGAATATCGTCCTCTCCAGCCGGGAGCCCGGCGCGTGGTCTGCGGGCGCCACCGTGGTGGATAACCTCGACGCCGCGCTTGATGCCACGCCTGGCGACGCCTGGATTATCGGCGGCGGCCAACTCTACAACTCCACTCTCGACCGCGTCGATACCATCGAGCTCACCCTCATGGGTGTGCAGGTCGGCGATGCCTACGGCGACGATGCCGTGCACGCCCCCTCCGTACCGGATGAGTTCAGCTTGTCTGCCGATAGCGACTGGCTGACCTCACAGTCCGGACACCTCACCATCCCCGGGCAGCCGCCCAGCGAGCTGCCGATGAAATACCGTTTCCTCACCTACGACAGAAAGGCTGCTGCTTAATGTCTGGCAACATCACTGCTCCCGAAACCTCGGAGCATGTCACCATCTTCTACGCCGACTGGTGCCCGTTCTGCCAACGCCTGATTTCCGCCCTCAATCGCACTGAGACTCCGCACGCGCTCGTCGACGCCGAAGCGGAAGGCACCGAAGATATCAACGCTTGGATCGAGTCCGTCAACGACGGCAACCGCATCGTGCCCACCGTCCTCTACTCCGACGGCACCCACGCCACCAATCCCGCTGCTAGCGAAGTCCGCGCCAAGTACGCGGAGCTGGCCGGCGAATAAGCCCCCGCAGCCAGCGCGACCAAAGGCCACGCGTTTACCGCCGCCCTAAGCAGGGCTGCTAGTCTTACCTAGGTGCACAACGCACCCCCTGCCCCAGTAGCTCAGGGGATAGAGCACGGCTCTCCTAAAGCCGGTGTCGGAAGTTCGAATCTTCTCTGGGGCACGCTGTGAAGTCTCGAGACATCGTTCCGCTCGGTGTCTCGAGATTTTTCGTTTTTAGTTGCCCCGTTGGGGGTTGAGTTCGTTGTCTTTCTTGTTGTAGTAAACCTTTTCCTGACTTGGCTCACGGTTAGGTGATGAAGGTCACCCTTGACATTGTGGCCTGGAGTTTTGCTGTTGTGGCGGTTATTTTTTCGACACTAAGCGGGTATCGGCGGGGGTAGCCGGTAGTCTGATTTTGTGAGTCCATACATTCGCACTGTCAAGACCGCTTCCGGGGCGACGGCGGTTCAGGTGGTGTGGTCTGAGCATCGAGGGTCGAAAAAGCTTCAACAGGTCGGATCAGGACACTCACCTGATCAAGTTGAGCAGCTTAAAGTCCAGGCCCGGCGTCTTATTGATGCAGATCAACTCACCCTTGATCTTGGAGTAGAGCCTTCAGCAAGCAGGGGAACCACTGATGACCCGGTGCCGGTGACAGCACAGCGAGCTGGTTACTTGTTGGACTGTATTGATGCGTGTTTCAACGAGTTAGGTCTTGCTGTAGCAACTGGTGATGATCAGGTGTTTCGGGATCTGGTGCGCGCTCGGTTGATTAATCCGAGCGAGTAGTACTGTGGGTGTGTACTCGTTGGACGTGGCGACGGATTACTCCTAATCGAGAGACCGAGACACAGCCGGGAGGTGCTCAACCTCCCGACTGTTTTTCTTGGATGGTTTCCCGAAGGAGTACCTCGCAAACCGGTACGCAGCCTCGGTGCCGCTTATCCGCTTGCAGTTCAAGCGCCAATACTTGCGGGCCAACGACCCTTAAACCACAACAAGTATAGAGGAGACACAGAATACGAGCACAAACCGATTCGCCCCTGCGGACTGGCTGTTAAATTACCTCGATGGTCAGGAATACGAAAAAATCTCTACTACATTCGGCGAACTCGCTCGCTATTGCGATTTCACCGCGAAGGAACTGCAAAGAGCCGGTTTTATGCTCCGGGATACCGGGTTAGTAACGATGATGTCGGACGCGGGTCACTCCCTATTCGTGGGAGGACTCACCGGTGAGGGACAAGCACTCGTCTACACGGGCCAATCTGTAGGTGACTATCTTCGCGCACGGAGTGGCTCATCGACAACTACCAACACGGTCAACGTGACAGGCGACGTCCACGGCGGTCAGGTGGGTATCAACAACGAGCAGACCATTACTGTGCAGGTGACGCCCGAGCAGGTACGAAATCTGGTCACCGTTTTGCGCGAGGACGGTCTGACCGAGATAGCTGACGCAGTTGAAGAAGAAACCCAAGGAGGCAAGGAACCGGCGCGAGTTGTGGACGGGCTGCGCCGAGGGTTATCCGTCGCGAGTGACGCCGGAACAGTCTTGACATCGCTTGGAGCCGCAGGAAGAGCCGTGCTGACAATGTTCGGCGCGATGTAGGCGAATTAGAACTCTTGTTCGCAATCGGGAGATACGTGTCGGGAACGTGAGTCATACTGACGCCGAACGAACGACGTTCACCTCGAATACCCGCACTTTCGGGGCCCGATTTTCCTACAGGAGGCTACTATGCGGACGCGATACCGCACTACAACCATCGAGATTGACGTGCTCAACTCCGAGCGGTACTGGCTGACGATTCCCGATTATGAAGCATGGGCTAAACCGATGTTTTCTGGTGCCGCCCTCACCACCCCGTCGGGCAAGCGACTCCCCGCCGGGGTTCGCATAAAGGCCAATGACCAGAATGACGGGTTGGTCAGTCACATCTCTTTCGATTTCATCGCGCCCCGGAAGCACATCGACCGGGAGTTGCAAGAAATGGTTTTCTCTATCGAGAACATTGTCCCCATTAGTATTGCGGTTAGCGAGGGCGACCTCACCATCGACGAGATTCGAGTACTCGACCTAGACATTGACCACGAGTACGCCGAGGTCGTGCGAGATGTGATGGAGTAGACAACCCCGGAAAGGGGGACATGAGGAATCCAAATCCTCTAAATCGTGTTGGATTATGTGAAGTGAGCCGTCAGCGAGAATAATGGGTTTTAGATTCCTAACAGAGAAAGGAGTAGTCATGGCGCGAGTTTTAGACGTTGCACAGTACATCTTGGAGCAAATGAAGACCCCGGTTACAACTATGAAACTTCAGAAACTCGTCTACTACTCCCAAGCCTGGAATCTGGTTTGGGACGAGATACCACTCTTCGACTCACGCATTGAAGCCTGGGCAAATGGTCCGGTTGTCAGAGACCTTTTCCGCGAACACAGCGGAAGGTTCACAGTTGGACCCGAATCGGGAATCGGTATGTCCGCAGGACTCACCGATTCCGAAAAAGAAACCGTCGACGCTGTAATCGAAGCCTACGGCAACCTATCCGGCCAGCAACTAAGCGACCTCACTCATAGTGAGCGTCCTTGGCGGCAGGCCCGTGAAGACATTCCCGAGGGTGCCGCAAGCAGTAACCCAATCGACCTTGACGTTGTCCAGGACTTCTACGGCGGTAAGTTGGCGGAAGAATCCGTTCCGCTGTAGATGAAGAAAAGAGATCGCAAGAAAGCCAAGAGACAGGAAAACAACAGAAAGAAGCGTCTGGCTCCTGTCTCCGCTCCCCCAACTAGAAAGTCACTATCCCAACAATCCCCGGATGGCGACTTTATGGATAGACCCGTTCGTTGGACGGCACAGACAGTCGACACTGGATTCAACAAGTTGGGGTGTCGCTGGGACTTAACCCCTCCCGAAACTAAACAATTACTAAATTTTCTATCGGACATGTCCGCGAAGAAATGGAAAGAGGTCTGGAGCGCCGGGTCGGGTACTGGACATCGCATGCACCACCGCCAGGACGTTACTTCGATTCATAAACTCGCGCAGGAACGGCTGATTGAACTAGGACACTCCGACGAGGAATCACTTTACCGGTTCCGAATACAGGGAACGGTGCGCCTCTGGGGATTCCGGACGGGCGATGTGTTCCGAATCCTCTGGTACGACCCCAATCATCAAGTCTCCCCCACCACCAAGCGTAATACCTAGTCAGAGCACGATTCGGCCCCCTAACACTCGTCCCCTGCCAAAGTAGGGAATCGGCGGGTATCCTACTAAGGAATCAACTTCAACCGAGACCGGCATATCGGCTGGGAGAGTGAATATCCGAATCTCCCGAATTCGAAGAATCTGGTTTGACTGTTCAAACAACCCCTCAACACACCAAACGCTTCTACCTGCAAAAATTTGAGGCGTTTTGCGTTGTGCAGGGACTGCCATCAGAGAGCTGTGGCCGAAAATGCGACTAGGAATCGCTACCCGCTAAGACATCCAACCGCTGCTCATTTCAAATCAGACGCCATTCATTGGCTTATGTTCTCGGAGGCAAGCCGCGCGTAAACGAGGGTATCGGTCCATTCACCCTTGCTAAACCAGTCCTGGACGTGATGCGCTTCGAGCCGGAACCCAACGCGGTTAGCAAGTGCTGCGGAGGCACTGTTTCGGGCGTCCATCTGTGCGGTAATGCGGTGGAGATTGTAATGATCAAACCCGAGGGCAAGTACCGCGCGAACGGCTTCACTGGCGAAGCCTTGTCCACCGTGCGTTGGGTTCAGCACCCACCCGATCTCGCCCTGTCGGTGCACCTTATCTGTGAGCCATAGTGCGACGTCCCCGATCGCGATACCTTCATGTTCGATAACCAACGCGAGCGCAGCAGCCTCACCATCGAGGTCAGTCTTTGTTAGCCGCTCCGCCAACTTGTCACGGGCGACTCCCATAGTCCATGGCTCGTCCAACAGGTAACGAGCAACGTCGGGACGTGAGTGCAAATCGTGAAGCCATGTGACATCACCTGATTCATGCAGTCGGAGTTGAAGCCGCTCCGTCGTCAACGGTCACTGGGCGGTGGGAGTGAGATCGTGCTGGTAATGGACCAACTCTTCCCGCTGTCCTGCGGGCGTGGTCCCTAAGCCTCGTCCGGTCTCGCGGAATCCCGCCGTCGCCAAGCAGTGCTGGGAGGCCTTGTTTTCCGGAAGCGTGCGCGCCGTCAAGGTTCGAAGTCCACTGTTGCACGCGAAGCGTGATGCCAGCTCCAAGCCCCGACGGGCATGTCCTTCCCCTCGCGCACCGGGATGAATCCAGAACCCGACCTCAGCAGCTTCGGAGCTGACATCAAAGAGAACCATCGAGCCCACGAACTGGTCGGTCTCGGCGTCGGCAAGTGCAAGGACTGCCAACGTGCCGGACGAGAGGCCCGTCGCAACCTCTTCACGGATCATCCGTCGCACGGACTCGGGGGTGTAATCAGGTTCAGGCAGGTGAGCGAAGCGCCGCACAGCTCCATCTTTGGTGCCTGCTGCATACGCATCTGCGTCCAGTTCGGAGAGAGGGCGCAGGCAAGTGTTCTCAAAAGTGATCGGAAGGTTGGTGGCATCCAGCATGTTCCAAACCTAACATAGTTCGGATAGGTGGTTCAAGCAGGTTTAGCTAGGCTGGTGTGGTGAGTTACTGGGAAAATCGAAAGCCTGTGCAGCGTCTCCGCGCCGTGGATATTGCGGAGGTTGCGAGAGCATCGGTAAGGCTGTTGGACGAAGGTGGATTGAGGGCTCTCACCATGAGAGCTGTGGCGCAACAGGTGGGCGTCGCCCCAGCTAGCTTGTACTCCCGCGTGGAGTCAGTCGACGACCTATTCGACCTCGCCCTCGATACAGCGCTTGCAGATGACCCCGCAATGTCCGAGTCGATCAGCAACGCCGACCTCCCCACCCTGATGCAAGCTTTCTTCACGCACCTCACGACCCACCGGTGGGCTGGTCAGGTCATCGGCATGCGCGCCCCCAGAGGCCCTGCTTACCTAGTGCTCTCTGAGCGTATGTGCGTCCTACTCGAGCGAGAGGGAGTCCCGGACCCGTTGGGAACTGCCTACCGGTTATCAAACCTAGTGATTGGCGCCGCTCTGACCGCTCCCATGGCGCCCGACGAAAAGCGTGTTGCCATCAACCCCGAACAAGCCCCGACTTATGCGCGCCTCCATGCGGCGCACCACATTAGCCCACAAGAGATCCTCTCCGAAGGCATCAAGAAACTCTTGTCTTGACGGAACCATCCAATTTCGGGCAGCAGCAATGTGAAGAAGACTCGAAATGTCGAGAGGAAGCCCAGCTGGGCCGGTTGTGGAGTAGCTGGGCTAGGGATTGTTCGATTACCCCCCACTTGCAATGGGTCGCGACATCGTTAACAGACTGCCACAGGGCTCGTTCGCTTACTTTTCTCTCTTTTCCGAATGTGTTTACTCAAAAATACACTCTTGGAATTGAGTTAGACTCTCTAGTGGTCGAGATGACTGGAAATCTTTACGGAGTTGACGGAGGCACGTTGTACGACATCGTAAGGCAGGCTTATGCAAAGCGCGCTCCCGAATACGTCGAAGCCTTGGGATCAATTGAGGACATGAGCCCTAAGGACGTCTTACTCATCTCTGAGTGGGGAAGGGCGGTTAATGGTCCGGTGCTGGATGCGGGGTCGGGGCCCGGACACTGGGCAGACTTATTGCGGACTTTGAAATGTGAAGTAGTCGGGCTTGATATGGTCTCAGAGTTCATTGGAATTGCGAAAAATAGATTTCCCTCCACCAACTTCGTTTTGGGCGAATTGTCGGAGATCCCGCTTAAGTCCTCCAGTCTCGGGGGGATACTTGCTTGGTACTCGTTGATTCATTTGCGGCCAGATGACTGGGGCCTGGTTCTAACTGAATTCGCAAGGACCCTTAGACCGGGTGGCACTCTTCTTCTCGGAGCGTTTTAGGGGAGCAAGGTGCCCCCTTCGAGCATGCAATTGCCGAGGCATATTACTGGTCAGAGGTAGAGCTTCTCAAGCAGCTGGACTCGGCTGGCTTTCAGGGAATTTCTGTCCATTCTCGATGCACGAATGGCATTAGGCCGCATCTAGACGTTCTTGCACGGCGTTGTTAGTTGGGAACACCTTCGCATTTTGGACAATAACTATTGCGGCAACAGGCACATAGATCTGGTTATGGCAGTTGCGATGAAGGCTTGGCCGTAGACTCAGTCTGTGGGACTCTCCCGTTTCAACCACCATTTACCGTGAGCGTAAACACCCCTGCATCGAAGTGCGGATTATCCCCGAGCATGCGCGACAAAGAACGACCAGCCCAGTCGATGAGAACAGCCCTTACTCCGCCTGAGCCTTCTCATTAATGCGAGCCGCGCACTCAGTCGGGTTTTCGAGAGACACAATCAACCGGTCAAAGCGTTCGTCTTTAAGCTCGATGACAACAGCGTTCTCATAACCATTAATGTTCCAGAACTGGCGTCCACCGTCAGAGTGGAACGTGCCCGATAGTTTTTGGCCGGCCCGCAGACCCGGTGCTCGAAGGCCTTTGGGCTCGTGCTTCATTCCAGGGTCATGAGTAGCTCCACGAACGTGGTTCCACGAAACCGCGATGCTGCCGGTCAAAGACCAGAGCTTATCAAGCCCGAGCGGCTCGATGACGAGCTCTTTGCCTGTCAGAGTGAGTTTGTTGTTCATGATGGTTCTCCTTATTTTTCGATTCTTTGAGAGCGGGCAAGCACGTGCTGCCCTAGTGAGCTTGGGTCACTGAAGCACAGTTCATAGGCCTGTTGGATTAGTTCCCGTAGATCCTTGCTGACAGGCGCCACCTCAACCAGTGCCACCACTACGAAGTCCTTTGCCGCGTCCGACACTTGCCCGTTCTTAGCTTGGGCGCACACCGCTTCCGCAGCAGCACGGAACAACCCATGCTTTGAGCCATAAATGTTGTAGAAGCTGGACCGGTTAAGCCCCAGTTGATTGACCACCACGTCCACTGACACTGCAGTGAATCCGCTCCTGCCAAACATTGTGATCGCGCCAGAGAGCACTTCTTTTTCATTGAATTTACGAGGCCGTCCCATGACTTTCATACTACTCATTCCAGAATGGTTTGTCCATAACTGGATTAGCTTCGACTACACTGCGAAGCCGATTCACTCAAGCCACATTCCTAACAAATAGGTGCCGAAATCGTGCCGTGCAGCAAAAATCCCCCGCCTCAATGTGAGACGGGGGACGTGGGCTGAGCGCTAGTTCAGGCCCGGAATCTTCGGCAACTTCGGCTGCGGGATGTTGAGGCCGAAGAGTCGGTTGATGGTCGGGATAAGGGCGTAGGCGGCGCCGCCGACGGCCGCGATAACGGCGACGATGGGGAGGATAATCTTCGCACCGCGGCTGGAGCCGGCGAAGAAGGCCTGGCCGATGTCGCTCGCGGAGGGCTCCTTCGTGTTGGTCGGCTTAGCGGGCGTGCTCGGCTCGGTGGTGGTCGTCTCAGCCGGGGAGGTGGTCGCGGAAGAGGAAGGCTCTTCTTCCTTCACGGCAGGGCGGGCGGTGAGCCACTCGTCGGAGTCGAGAACGCCCTGGGTCAGGCGGGTCTCACCAATCCAGCCGTACCACGGGTCCTGCGGCTTGCGGTTATCAAAGCCAGCGCCCATGACCCACTGCAGGTCGCGCGGGAGCAAGCCCTCAGCGCCCTTGGCGTTGCGCAGGATGGGTGCACCGTTGATGAACATCTCAACGGTGTCGGAGTCCGGCTTGTTGACTACGGCGATGTGCATCCACTCATCGGTGGGCACCTCGTGGGACCACACGGTCGAGCCTTCGCCTTCCTTCGGCTCCGCCCACCAGCGCAGCTCACGCAGGTTGGAGATGCCGAACATGACGGTGGGATCGGTGTCGTCGGAGCCGTCGACAAGCTCAGCGATGCTGGAGTCACGGGAAAGCGCGCTTCCCCAGCCGTGCTCAGAGCCGTTGAAATCCTTCGGGATCTTCACGAAGGACTCGAAGGTGTAGCCCGCGGAGGTATCGACCTTGTTGATCTCAGCGCCTTCCTTGGACCGGAACTCCGCCATCGCGGCCTTGCCAGCTGGGTCGGACCAGTAGAGGGAACCAGAGTCGGAGGACAGTGGGTGGTGGTCCTTGGTGTAGGTGATGCGCTCACCCGTGTTGGAAGGACCACCCTCGCGAACGAGGTCACCAGCACCGTCGGCTCCGAAGGCATCCGGAATGATGGCGCCTTCGGTGGCCACGTCGCCGTCGCTAAGCTGCTTGCCGTCCTTGTTCTTGGTCTGGCCCGGACGCCAGTGGAAGACGGTGTTGTCAGACTTTACGAAGTCGTTCGGGCCCTCCGGCAGCTGGTCCTGCGGAATGGTGTACGGGGTGAAGCCTTCCTCAGCGATGTCGCGGGCCTTCCGGCCCAGGTCGGGGTCATTTTCATCGCCGATGGTCCACTCCGGGGCAAAGTCAGCGAAGCGCTCCTTGAAGTTGAGCGGCACGTGGTAGCTATCGCCCTTACCGTCCAGGATGAGCTTGTCAAACTGCGTGAGCTCCTTGGCCGGCTTCTGAGCTACCCACGGGGACAGGGCGGTCATCTCCAGTTCGTTGCCGGAAAGGTCGAACTCGAGCACACCCAGCAGGCCGTTGCCGCCCTGGTAAGCCATCTGGTAGTCCTGCAGGATGCCTACGACATCGTGTCCAGCATCGTTCTTGTCCACGCGGTAGCCCGCGCCATGGTGGTGGCCGCCCATGGTCAAGAAGATCTGGTCGTTGCGCTTGATGAAGCGGTCCCACAGGCCCTGGCCGTAGTCATCGGAGTAGAAGACCTCGCCAGCGCCGTCGATATTAAGCACCTCGTGGCTAGTGAGGATGACCGGCAGGTCCGGGTGGGCGTCGAGAACGCCCTGGGCCCAGTCCAGAGCCGCGTCGTCCGCGCGCCACGCCAATGCCAGGACCAGGTATTTCTGGCCCTCAGCCTCAAAAATGTGGTACTCAGAGTCGTTGTTCACCGCGGTGTGGCGCTCCTGGAAGGTCTCCGGGTTAGCGGCCTTGGCGCGCTCAGCGCTGAAGTAGTCGTTGTACGGGTGTGCCGACTTGTCATCTATCATGTCGTGATTGCCCGGCAAGATGGAGTAGTTGAGGTCCGAATCGTCGAGCGCCTGCATGGCCTTGTCGGCGACCTTCCACTCACCATCCACGTCCGCCTGGTCCACAACGTCACCGAGGTGGGTAGCGAAGTCCATGTTGAGCGCCTTCTGGTTCTTCACCAGCCACTCAGTCTGCGCGGTGTAGGGCTCGCTGCCGTAGCGCGCCTGGGCCAGGTTGCCGGTCTCCGGCGTGGAATAGCGGGAGTAGAACTGGGTATCTGGCAGCACGCCCAGAGTAAAGCGCGAACCGAGTTCTTCCGTGGGCTCTGCAGAGGCGGGCGCGATGAGGAGGGTACCTGCTACCGAGGCGGTGACCAGGGTGCTCAGGAGGCGGCGAGAAGTCATAGTGTGTCCAATCAAGACGAAGGTGAGCTGTGAGTTCGAGAGAGACGACGAGAAGATTAATATTCGTAGTTTGCGGCAACGTGGCCGCTATATGAATTTCCTTTTAAATGACTTGGCCGGTCGCGCCGCGGTTAGGATGGCGGCCATGAGCGACATTGTGAAGAAATATGGGGTTGACGTCACCCGCGTCGACACGGGCCATTACCGCGCGACCAATCCGGCGGGCGCCAGCCTGGAGTTCGGGACCGGCGAGGGACTGCTCAGCCCGGTGGAGCTGCTGCTCGCCGCGGTGGCGGGCTGCTCTGCGGTCGACGTCGACGTGGTCACCTCCCGGCGCGCGGAGCCAGAGCTTTTCGACGTCCACGTGGACGGCACCCGCGTCAGCGAGGACGGGGCCGCAAGGCTAAGCGACGTCGACGTGGAGTTCTCCCTCCGCTTCCCCGACACCGACGCCGGCCGCCAGGCGCAGTCCATGGTTGAACGCCTGGTGCGCATCTCCCACGAAAAGGACTGCACGGTCTCCCGCACGGTGGAGCACCCCACCACCGTGTCCTTCCGCACCACGGAGGCTTAGGCGAAGGGGTTGTCGTCCCTGCCGGGGTGGGTATCCCGCGAATCGGCGAAGGGATTTTCCAGCCGGCCGGGCACCACATTCCCCTGCCCCGCGCCGGTAGCAAAGGGGTTGCGTCCGGCGTCGATGCGGCGCCGGCGGTAGCGCTCCAGGTTCGCCTGCGCCATGTAGTCGAGCTCCTCGCCGTCGACCTCGATCCAGGGAAGCGGGTTCGTGTCGTACATGCGGCGCGGCCGGCCCTGGTGGGGTGAGGAGAGCATGGTGCGCACATCGGCCCGGGCCTGATCCAGCTCGCCCAGGTCCTTAGGGCTAAACGCCTTCCTCACCGGGCCCTCGCCAAAGGCCCCGACCACGTCTGCCTTGAGCATGCTGAAGCTGAATAGACCGGAGGGGATCGTCGCGTTGCGCATGTCCACCTTGTTAAAGGCGAAAATGTCATCGTCGTAGTCCACGATGAGGCCCTGCGGGGTGATGAAAAGCCAGGCCTCGGTCGCCATGTTGACGTCTACCCGGTAGAAGCCGATGAGCGGCTCGTCGGGTTCGAGGAGCAAGTAGGGGTAGAGCGGAATCCGGCCCGCTCCCCCACACTGGGCATAGCCATGGTCCCACAGGTAGCATTCGTCCCCCAACAGCAGTACTTTCCACAATCCCCGGACGAAGTCAGAGAGCAGCGCGCCGTACTTCTCCGCCAGGGGCTTGTGGATGCGCAGGTAGCCCGAGCGGATCTCACACACGATGGGATAGGTCAGCGGCAGCGCGTCGATGTCGTGTTCATCGATGTCCATCCGGGCCACCGCCTTCTCCACGAATTCATCGATGGGAAAGAGGTGCTCCACCACGATAGTGTTGCCTTCTCGGCGGCTGTCCAGAATCCACTCAGAGCCCAGGCGCTGATTCTCGATGTAGTCCGTGAGCACCCGTTCAACCTGCGCATCGCTGAACCGAGCGCTATCTAGCCGGAAGACACTGTCCCCCTGGACAAAACGAAGCCTGAGTTCTGCGGCCACGCTGTTCACCTCATCCCTACTGTGCGCCCCGCGCGCACCATTACTGGAGTTCTTTCGTGGTGCAATCTTAAACCATTGTGGCTACAGTGTTTCCAGATAACTCTTTCACGTGCCCCTACCAGGAGACACCATGTCATTTTCCCGCCGCTCCCTCATCAAAGCCGGCGCCCTGGCGCTGACCGCTGGCGCCGTGGGCAGCCAATCCCCCTCTGCCTTGGCCATTGGCCCCGCCCTCGGAACCATCATTGACTTCTCTGCGGGGGTTCCTTCCGCCCAGGCCGTCAAGGCCGCCGGGCACCTCGGCGCCATCCGCTACGTGTCTCAGCGCCGCCCCGGCGCGAACTGGATGACGGGCAAGCCGGTGACGCTGGCGGAGACCAAGGCAAACGCCGCGGCGGGGTTGAAGACCGCCTCCATCTATCAGTTCGGCCGGGCAGAAACCGCCGATTGGCTCACCGGCGCTGCTGGCGCCGCCGTCCACGCGCCGCAGGCCATCGCCCTCCACAAGGCGGCGGGCGGCCCGACTGGGCGTCCTATCTACATCGCCATCGATGACAACCCCACCCGCGCGCAGTACACCACCCAGGTCCGCCCCTACCTGCAGGCGTTCTCCACCGCGCTGCGCGCCGCCGGCTACCAGACGGGCGTCTACGGCAACTACAACGTCATCGACTGGTGCGTGACCGACGGCATCGGCTCCTTCTACTGGATGCACGACTGGGGATCCGGCGGAAAGATTCACCCGCGCACCGCGATTCACCAGGTGGGCGGGCGCCAGGCCACCATCGACGGCGTCATCTGTGACATCAACACCGTCTATGCGCGCGACTGGGGTCAGTGGACCCCGGGGTCGCGCGGCGCTGCTGCCCCCGCAGCGCCCTCTGCTCCCTCTGCTCCCGCAGCCCCGGCGCTGCCGGACACCTCCGCCCTGCCCAACCTCACGTTCCCGGACGTGAGCAGCCGCGGCTCCAGCGTGGGCCCGGAGGGTATTACCATCGCCGGCTCCTCAGTAAGCCCGGAGCAGGTGCGCGGCGCGGTGGACGTCATCAACACCGTGCGCAACGCGATGGGTTAGGACGCGGAAGCGCTTGGCGCAGTCTCCCTGCTTGCCTCCACGGCGTCCGGATCCGCCAGCGCGTCGCGGTTGCGGTTGTTGCCCTTGATGAGGTTCTTGCCAGTAATTTGCTTGCGCACATACTTGGTCAGATCCTTCGCGGAACCCTCGATGGAGGCGGCGACGACGAAGTCATCGCTAAAGGAGACCGAGGAGTGCCGGTCCTTACTATCGGACCAACCCCACTTGGAGCCGACGACGTCGCTCAGCGTGGCGGTGCCGTAGTTCTGCTGGTAGCCGTCCGCGGAGTACGCGTCCGCGTGGGCCATGGCCACCAGCACCGGGTGGGTGGGATCGTTTTCCATGAGCTGCACAATAAACCGCACGACATCATACGTGGACGTCTTCGAATGGCCCCAATCCTTCCCCGCCGAGGTGGAGGTGAGCCCGTATTCCTCCGCGATGTCATCGATGGAGTCGGGGTACTTCTCAAACAGGGTGCCCGCGCTCTCGTCGGAGGAATCCGCAATCATGTCCAGCGCCAAGTATTTGTCCTCGAAGGTACCGTGCTCGATGACGTAGGTGGCGATGTAGAGCTTGATGAGGCTGAGCGCGTAGCGCGGCTTGTGCTCCGTGGGCGAGCCCATGTGCATGCCGGTGCTGATGCGGTAGTAGGTGATCGCCTTGGAATCGTCCCCGGCGAGGAACTGCCCCACGGAGTCATCGACTGCGGCAAGCTGCGGCTCGCCCATCTCGTGCGAAATCGGCGCCGGGGTGGCGGCGGGTGCGGAGGCCATCGACTCGGCAGTGGAGCTATCTTCCGGTGCCGCGGAGCAGGCGGTCAGCGCCGCACCCCCGACTGCGCACGCCAGCAGGGCGGCACCAGCACGCACTGATACCGCCCTGTGAAAAGCCTGGGAGTAAAACACGGGAATTGAGTCTACTCGCTTACCGCCAGATCGTAGCGATCCCCCGGTGCCGCACTGCCCACGCCAGCCAGGGACCGGGGAATTTTAAGCGCTGCCCGGGAATTCGCGCGGATCCTTAAACATGCGGCCGAAGCCCTCTTGACCCTCGAGCGCATCGAGAGACTCAATATCCGCGGCGTCCAGTTCGACCTCGGCGGCGGCGAAGTTTTCCGCCAGCCGCTCACGATGGCTGGACTTCGGGATGACGGAGATCCCCTTGTCCACGAGGTAAGCCAGGACGGCCTGACCCGCGGTGATGTCGTGACGCTGGGCCACCTCCTCCACCTGCGGGTTGGATAGGATGACGCCGCGCGCCAGTGGCGACCATGCCTCGGTCACGATGCCCTGGCTGGCGTGGAACTCACGCAGCTCTGGCTGCGTAAACCCCGGGTGCAGCTCCACCTGGTTGAGGACCGGCACGATGCCGGTCTTCGCAATGAGCTCCTGGAGGGTGTCCTCGCAGAAGTTCGCCACGCCGATGGACGCAATCTGACCCATGCCCTGCAGGCGGGCGATCTCCTCGAAGGTCTCCACGTACAGCCCGCCCTGCGGCCACGGCCAGTGAATGAGGTAGAGGTCCAGGTAGTCCAGCTGCAGCTTCTCCAGGGAATCGTGGAAGGCGTGGTCCACCTTGCCCTTGCCGTGGTGATCGTGCCAGACCTTGCTGGTGATGAAGAGCTCGTCACGGGTGACGTCGCCGGCCTTGAGCGCGTCAGCCAATGCCTGGCCTAGCTCTGCCTCATTCTCGTAGAGGGTGGCCGTGTCGAAGTGGCGGTAGCCCAGCTCGATTGCCTCGCGCACCGCGCGGTTGAGCTCCTCGCCGTGAAGCTTGTAGGTGCCAAGACCCACAAGCGGCATCTCGCGGTCATCATTGAACGTGGTTTGTGGAACACTCATGTCCCCCATTGTGCCCCACACCGCGGCCGCGTGGGGACGGGCCGCCGCAAGAAGTCGGCCGCTCCACACGCACAAGCGCCCCTACGCCCACCCTCCTGGGTGCTCAAGCGGAGGGGTGGGCGCAGGGGCGCGGGAGCTACGCGGACCGTGGCCCAAAGCCACTGTTCCGTCAAGGCGCTTAGGCGCGGATCAGGTCAATGATGAACGTCAAGGTGCGACCAGACAGCGGGTGCGCGCCGCCGGCGGGGCCGTAGGCCTTCTCCGGCGGGATGATGAGCTTACGGCGACCGCCCACCTTCATCCCCGGGATGCCTTCCTGCCACCCCGCGATGAGGCCGGTCAGCGGGAACTCGATGGACTGACCACGGCCCCACGAGGAGTCGAATTCCTGGTTCGTCTCGTAGTCAACACCGACGTAGTGGACCTCAACGTAGCCGCCCGGCTGGGCCTCGGCACCGTCACCCACCACAATGTCCTCTACGACAAGTTCAGTGGGCGCAGGCTCCGTTGCCGGCTCAACGATGGGCTTTTCCATTGGGGAATCTCCTCCTTGGACAAATTACTTTCTTAGGTGGCCACAAGCCGCAGGCCGAGCCACGTTTACCCCATTATAAGGGGCGATCGGTGGCTCGGCCCTAGAAACGCAGCGTATGGGGGTCTATCCCCACCGCAGGCGCGTCCCCTTTAACGCTCAGAGCGCGGGGTGACCTTGCGCAGGGTCTCGCCGGTGTAGATCTGGCGCGGGCGGTTGATCTTGGTGTTGAGCTCCAGCTGCTCGCGGTACTGAGCAATCCAGCCCGGCAGGCGGCCAATGGCGAACAGGACCGTGAAGAAGTCCGTGGGGAAGCCCATGGCGCGGTAGATGAGGCCGGTGTAGAAGTCCACGTTCGGGTAGAGCTTGCGGGAGACGAAGTAGTCGTCGCTCAGCGCAATCTCTTCCAGCTTCATGGCCAGGTCCAGCATCGGGTCGCCGCCGAGGTGCTCGATGATCTCGTGGGCGGTGTCCTTCACAATGGCGGCGCGCGGATCGTAGTTCTTGTACACGCGGTGGCCGAAGCCCATGAGGCGAACGCCCTTTTCCTTGTTCTTCACGCGGTTCATGAAGTCGGTAGCGTCACCGCCGTGGTTGTTCTGGATGTCCTCGAGCATCTCCAGGACAGCCTGGTTAGCGCCGCCGTGCAGCGGGCCGGAGAGGGCGTTGATGCCGCCGGCGATGGCCACGAACAGGTTGGCCTGCGCGGAGCCGATCATGCGGACGGTGGAAGTGGAGCAGTTCTGCTCGTGGTCAGCGTGCAGGATAAGGAGCTTATCCAGGGCCTTTGCCACTACCGGGTCGACCTCGTACTCCTCGGTCGGGTAACCGAACATCATGCGCAGGAAGTTCTCACGCGCGTTGAGCTTGTTGTCCGGGTACATGTACGGCTTGCCCTGGGACGCGCGATACGCGTAGGCGGCCAGCATCGGCACCTTGGCCAGGAGGCGAACAGTGGCCTTGTCCAACTGCTCCTCATCGAGCGGGTTGAGCTGGTCCTGGTAGTACGCGGAGAGAATGTTCAGGGAAGACGCCAGCACGGCCATCGGGTGCGCGTTGCGCGGGAAGATGTTGAACGCGGCCTTGAAGTCCTCATCCAGCAGGGTGTGGTGGCGGATATCGTTGTTGAACTTCGACAGCTCATCCTCGGTGGGAAGGTGGCCCTTAATAAGCAGGTAGGAAACCTCGTTAAAGGTGGCGTTTTCCGCCAGGTCCGCAATGTCGTAGCCACGGTGACGCAGGATGCCCTCTTCACCGTTAATGAAAGTGATCTTGGACTCGGTAGAACCGGTTGCCGCGTAGCCCGGGTCGAAGGTCACCAGGCCGGTCTCGTTGCGAAGCTTGCCAATATCGAAGCCGGAGTCACCCTCGGTGGACTTCTTAATGTCCATCTCGTACTCGCCGCCCGGGTAGTGCAGTACAACCTTGTTCTCGTCAGAAGCCACGTGCTTTCCTTTCTCTACGTGTGACGCCGGCCTAAGCCGGCGTCACTTATTTAAACCTCTTCACACTTTACCAAAATTTGTGACTCCGCCGACATTTGCAAACCTGACAAAATATCTAGCGCTCGAACGAAATTCGGCTACACTTCCCTCCATGAGCAACACAGAACTCACGCTGCCAGCAGATCTCCTCCCCGCCGACGGCCGCTTCGGCTGCGGCCCGTCCAAGGTTCGCCCCGCCCAAATTGAGGCAATTTCCACTGGAGCCACCTCCCCCATCGGCACCTCCCACCGCCAACCAGCCGTAAAAAATATCGTCGGGTCCATCCGCGAAGGCCTCAGCGCGCTCTTCTCCCTCCCCGACGGCTACGAGATCGTCCTCTCCCTCGGCGGCGCCACCGCCTTCTGGGACGCCGCCACCTTCGGGCTGATTGAACAGAAGTCGGCCCACCTCACCTTCGGCGAATTCTCCTCGAAGTTCGCCAAGGCCGCCGCCCAAGCCCCCTGGTTGGACGCACCGCTCATTACCGACGCCCCGGCCGGCACCGCCCCCGATCCGCGCACTGCCGAGGCAGAAGGCGCGGATGTTATCGCGTGGGCGCACAATGAGACGTCGACTGGCGCCATGGTGCCCGTCACCCGCCCCCACCCGGACAAGGCTGAGCAGCTCGTGGTCGTCGACGCCACCTCCGGCGCGGGCGGACTGCCCGTCGAAATGCAACAGGCGGACGTGTACTACTTCTCCCCGCAGAAGTGCTTCGCCTCCGACGGCGGCCTGTGGTTGGCGGCCATGTCCCCGGTAGCGCTGGAGCGCATTGAGAAGATCAACTCCTCCGAGCGCTTCATCCCCGCCTTCCTCAACCTGCAGACGGCCGTGGAGAACTCGCGCAAGAACCAGACCTACAACACCCCCGCCGTGGCCACACTGCTCATGCTGGACAACCAGGTGCAGTGGATGAACGCCAACGGTGGTCTGGACGGCATGGTCACGCGCACCGCGGAGAACTCCAGCATCCTCTACAACTGGGCAGAGTCACGCCCTGAGGCCACCCCGTTCGTGGCGGAGCCTTCCGCGCGCTCCCTGGTGGTGGGCACCATCGACTTCGACGAGACTGTCGACGC
Source organism: Corynebacterium axilliensis (assembly GCF_046097495.1). Classification (NCBI taxonomy): domain Bacteria; kingdom Bacillati; phylum Actinomycetota; class Actinomycetes; order Mycobacteriales; family Corynebacteriaceae; genus Corynebacterium; species Corynebacterium axilliensis. The sequence goes on along the minus strand of NZ_CP175768.1, from coordinate 28,099 downwards.
CGCTGCTGTTGCCGCCACGCTGCGCGCAAACGGCATCGTCGACGTCGAGCCCTACCGCAAGTTGGGACGCAACCAGCTGCGCGTGGGCCTCTTCCCGGCCATTGATGCCGCGGACGTCTCGACGCTCACCCGGGCCATCGATTTCGTACTGGATAACCGCTAGGGCGCTGCTCTTCCCTCGCGCCCCTCGCGCCCGTACCTTTAGCGCACACTTTAGCCAGACATGCCCCGCGCTCTTGCCGGAGTTCGGGACAGGTTCTGAGTAAAGTGGACTTCATCACATGTCCGCTACCAGGCTAAGGAGCGCCACCATGCGCGAGATTTTCCTCGCACCCAGCGACTCAACTGACACCTCACTCGTCCTGCGGGCTGAGGACGGCGAGGAGTTCTTCCTCGAGGTCACCGACGAGCTTCGCGCGGTGCTCGAGCCCGCCCACGACGCGGCGACCGGTCCGGCCACCGACCAGACTTCCACTGGGCCACAGGACGCGGAGGACGCGGATTCCGCTTCGACCCACGTAGGTCACACGGATGGCTCCGCCGCGCAGCCGCAGCGCTCCACCGGCCTGCACACCGTCATGCCGGCCGCGCGCGAAACGCGTGGGTCCACCGGGCAGGACTCCCAGGCAGAGCCCATTCACCTGCGCCCCAACGAGATTCAGGCGCGCATCCGTGCCGGCGCCACGACCGCCGAGATGGCTGAGGAACTCGGCGTGCCGGAGTCTCGCATCGAGCCTTTCGCGCATCCGGTGTTGCTGGAGCGGGCGCGCATCGCGGACGTAGCCAAGCAGGCCCACCCGGTCCGCGAGGACGGCCCCGCCACGCTCACACTGTGGGAGATCCTCGCCACCGCCTTCGCCGCACGCGGACACTCGTTGTCCGAGTCGACGTGGGACGCCTACCGCCACCAGGGCGAGCCGTGGATCCTGCGCATCACGTGGAAGGCGGGACTTTCCGCCAACGAGGCGGAGTGGACCTTTAAGCAGACCATGTCCTCCCCCGCCACGGTGGTCGCGCGCAACTCGGTCGCCGCCGACCTCACCGACCCGGACTTCGTGCAGCCGGTACGCTCGCTGACCTCGGTGGGCCGCGGCGAGCGCTACGACGAAGCCATCGATGGCCCTGACGGCCGCGAGGGCCATGACGGAGCCGTCGATATCGACACCGCCCGTGCCGGAGAGCCGGGCGTGACCGACTTGAGTTCCTATACCGGCGACGCCAGCGCGCCGGAGAGCCCGAAGAGCACCGACCGCTTCGCCGAACCCACCGTCTTGCCCGCGCCCGGCTCCGCGGCGTCTGGCCAGGATGCGGACAACGACGGCGCTCCTGCCCCGTCCGCTGACGCCGCGGATTCTGTGGCCAGTGCAGACCAGGACACCGCGACCGCACGCGGCGCGGCGAAGGACGCGGAGAAGGACTCTGCCGTGGACGATGACTTCCTCCAGAATCCCGACCCGGAGCGCAAGCCCACCAAGCGCCGCCGCAAGGCCGTCACCCCGCACTGGGAAGACGTGCTGCTGGGCGTTCGTTCCTCCACCAAGCGGCCCCGCGAGTAGAGCCGAGAGAGCACCGTGGATAAGCAAACAGCAGTTCTCACTATCTGGTACGTTACCGCCGCGGACCCCGCCGAGGTCCTGCGGGGCGAGCCCAAGGCCGACCGCGGATTCGGCCGCAAGTTTCTCGCACAACTCAATCCCTCGCTGCCTGTTACCCCGATTGGCCAGTTCCCCCTCAATCGCTCCGCTGAGCCCGGCACGAGCGAGTTCTACATCGGCGGCTACCCGGGCGTGACCGTGGTGCAGACGCTGATCCGCGATGATCAGCTCACCCTCTCCCAACTCTCCCGCACCCTGCGGGAGGCGGTGCCGGCAGAGGAAATTTACGCCTTTACCGCCAACCCAGACACCGGCTATGGCGGCTTCGCGCACTGGACGGGGCCGCGCCTGCGCCGCTCCCTGTGCGGTACCCGCGACAACCTCTTTGAGGATCACGGTCTGCCCGAGCCCTTCGAGGCCCCCTTCTGGGCGGGCGAGGTGGACGAGCCGGCCGGCGGCATCGCGCTGCCCTTCAAGCCGATAAGCATCGCCACCGCCGCCCAGGAGTTCTGGCTCGGCGTTCCCGTGGGTGCGGACGGCCCGGACGTGGACGTCGTGGGCTACGCCACCGATGGCCGCCCCGAGCCCAAGGTGGACACTCCCGCCCCGCGCCGCAGCGTGGCAGACGTCGCCACCGCTTCGGTGTCCAAGCTGGGGCTCAACGACTACGACGACTACGAAGAGCACGACCTCGAGCCGGAGTCCACCGGCGAGGAGATCCTGCGCACCGCCAAGCAGCTCGGCGGGCTGGTGCGCCGCTACGCGGTATCCACTTCGCGGAGCCTCTGGGACCGCTGGCGCTCGTAAAAGGCAATGGCCGCAGACGTCGCCACATTGAGCGAGTCCGTGCCTTCTGCCATGGGGATGCGCGCCCGCACGTCGGTCGCCTTCATGGCATGCTCCGTGAGCCCCGGCCCCTCCGCGCCGACTAGGAGAGCCACCTTCTCGGCGCCATCAAGGCCCTCAGCAATGTGCACCGCCTCCGGGTGCGGAGTCAGAGAAACGAGGCGGAAACCCTGCTCCCGCAGCTTGTCCAGACCGCGCTGCCAGGTGGTAAAGCCACCCTCAAACCTCGCCCACGGCAGGCGCAGCACGTGCCCCATGGACACGCGGACTGAGCGGCGGTAGAGCGGATCCGCAGCGCCTGAGCCCAGCAGGATGCCATCGACCTCCATGCCGGCGGCGTTGCGGAAGAGGGATCCAATGTTTTCGTGATCGCCCACGCCTTCCATGATGGCCAGCGTGCGAGCACCCTCGATGACCTCGTCCACAGTCCAGGCCTCCGCGCGGTCCGCCGCGGCGACGAGGCCGCGGTGCATGTCAAAGCCCGTCACCTTGCCTAATGTATCGCGCGTGACCTGGTAGACGGGGATATCGCCCACGTCATGGGAGGCCAAGAAGGTGTTCAGCTTGGCCTCAAAGCCGATGATGCAGCGCACCGGGAAGCGCGAGGCCAGCAGGCGTTCCACGCACAGCGGGCCTTCTCCAAAGACAAAACCCTCGCCGGACTTATCCGCGTGCTTCAAATCGCGGATATCGTCCAGGCGAGGGTCTGTGGGGTCATCGATGAGAAAACGCATGCCCCATAGTCTAGCTACGGTGCTGCGTCTTCCCCGGCGCTACCCCAACAGCGAGCTGATCGGCCCCATAGCGAAGTACACCACGAAGAGGGCGGCCACCAGCCACATGATCCAGTGCACCTTCTTGGCCTTGCCGGCGAAGGTGGCCATGAGCGCGTAGGCGATGAAACCGACGCCGATGCCGTTGGCAATGGAGTAGGTAAACGGCATGACCACGATGGTGAGGAAGGCCGGGATGGCCTGCTCCATGCGGGTCCACTCGATGTCCTTGAGCTGGGCGGCCATCATGACGCCGACGATGACGAGCACCGGTGCGGCGGCCTCGATGGGCACGATTTCGTACAGCGGGGTGAGGAACATAGCCAGCAGGAAGATCACGCCGGTGGTGACGTTGGCCAGGCCAGTCTTCGCACCGTCGCCGATGCCGGCGGCCGAGTCCGCAAAGACGGTATTGGAGGACACGGAGCCGGCACCGCCGGCCACGGCACCGAAGCCCTCAACCACCAGGGCGGTCTTCATCTCGGGCAGGTTGCCGTGCTCATCGACGAGTCCTGCCTGCTTGCCCAGGCCGTTCATGGTGCCCATGGCGTCGAAGAAGTTGGTGAGTAGCAGGGTGAAGATGAGCAGCGTGGTGGCTACCACGCCGAGCTTGGTGAACGCACCGATGGGATCCACCTGGCCCACAATGGACAGGTCCGGAATGCCGCCAAAGGAAGAGGGGATCTCCGGGGTGGCCATGCTCCAGTCCTCGGAACCGGTAGCCGCCTGGATGATCATGGCGATGACAGTGGTGATGACGATGCCCAGGAACAGGCCGCCGCGCACCTGGCGGATCACAAAGAAGCCGCAGATGATAAGGCCCAGGACGAAGACCAGCGCGGGCCACGTGGAGATGGAGCCGTTCACGCCCAGGCCCACCGGGACGGTGGTCTGCGCGGCGTCGGGCACGCGGGTGACAAAGTGGCCGTCCACGAAGCCGATCATGGCGATGAACATGCCGATGCCCACACCCATGGCGGCCTTCATCGAATCCGGGATGGCATCGAAGACTGCCTGGCGGAAGCCCGACATGGCCAGCGCGACGATGATGAGGCCTTCGATGACCACCAGGCCCATGGCCTCGCGCCATTCCAGCCCCTTGGTGGAGACCATGGTCACGGCCACAAAGGTATTCATGCCCAGGCCGGCGGCCATGGCGAACGGGTAGCGCGCGATGCAGCCGAAGGCGATGGTCATCACGCCCGCGACGAGTGCGGTGGCGGCAGCGACCTGCGGGATGCCCAGGGTGTTACCGGCAACATCGGCAGAGGTGCCCAGGATGAGTGGATTGAGGAGGATGATGTAGGCCATCGCAAAGAACGAGACCACACCTGCACGAACCTCGGTTCCGATGGTGGAACCGCGTTCGGAGACTTTGAAAAAGCGATCGATAGCTGCGTTCATCGAAAGTGAGCGCCCCTTCTATCTAGAGAAATGAAGTTTTACCTGCTAAGCGTGCTCCATTCCCCCACTAAAACGCAAACCTGTAGCTCGTTCGGCGTCGCCCACGCCGCCGCCTGGCCGGGGTTTTAGAAGATCGGCTTTTCGTCGTCGAAGGCCTGCTCCTGCTCAGATCCCTCTTCACGCACGGTGGTGCCGGAATGCGCCCCGCAGCCATAGGTGGCGTGAACCACTCTGCCATCCGCCGAGTATTCATTAGCACACACGCCGTAATTGGGCAGCAACTGGAGGTAGAAGGCGCAGGTTTTGCACTGCAGGCGCGACTGCGCCGCCATCTCAGAGGTGGGGCCGAACGTGCGGCGCCAGCGTTCCGTGGCTTGGCGCAGGCCGACGTCGGAAAGCTCGCCGTCCTCCAAGCGCTCGTCGTCAGGCGCGGGCGGCATGATATCTCCCGGACCTAAGTCTCCCGGGCGCAGACGCTCGGAGTACGGGACCCATTCCGGCGCCTGCAGGGCCCTCCCGCCCGGCACGAGTGCTACTTCATTGACGGTAGGTGTGCGCGAGCCCTCCGCACACGCCAAGACGGCGTGCCACTCCCAGCCGGGATAGCCCGGGACGTCCGCTTCGAAGCGGTGGGTGGCCACGTTGCGGCCGACTCCGGCGACGCCGCGGTGCTTGCCGACGCCCCCTTCGCCCACCTCTTCAACAGCCTGGCGGGCCAGGTCCACTGCTACCGAGCCGAGGAGCGGGGATGCCATCTTCTTCTTGCGAGTCACCCTGCCATTATTCATCACGGCGGACACTATAGTGCACAATGACAGACATGCTCCTCTCATTGCGCTCCTCTTCGCACTCCTTATCACTCCGGCTCCTCGCCACAACGTGCGCGGCTGCCACCGCGGTGTGCGGCCTCAGCTCCTGCACGTCCGAAACCGACAACACCGTCTCGGAGCCACAATCGAGCGCCGAAACCCCTCCCGCCGCCAGCCCGGCCATCGGCGACGCGCCGGAGCGGCTCGGCGTCACCGTGCTGGAGAAGACCACCATGCTCCCGGGCGCCTTCACCCAGGGCCTCGAGGTAGACCAGGACGGCAACCTGCTCATCGGCACCGGCATGTACGGCGAATCGAAGCTGCTGCGCGTGCGCCCGGGATCGCGCCATCCGTTGGAGGAAATCTCTCTCAACAACACCTATTTTGGCGAGGGCATCACCCAAACGGAACACGGCATCTGGCAGCTAACGTGGAAGTCAGGGACCGCGATCCTGCACGATGCGACGACATTTACTGAAACTAACCGGGTGTCCTACGAGGGCGAGGGCTGGGGCCTGTGCAACGCCGGGAATGAGCTCATCATGTCCGATGGCTCAGACCAGCTGCGCCACGTCGATCCGAAGACCTTCGACGAGGTAGCCCCGCGCACCCAGGTCACCCTCGACGGCAACGCCGTGGACAACCTCAATGAACTGGAATGCGTCGACGGCGCGGTATATGCCAACGTGTGGATGAGCAAGGATATTCTGCGCATCGATCCCACGACTGGGCAGGTCACCGCGGTCATCGACACCACCGGGCTGGAGCATGTGGACTCAGACGACCCGAATGCAGTCCTCAACGGCATTGCGCATATCCCGGGCACCGACGAATTTTGGGTTACGGGCAAGCGGTGGGACGACTTGTACCGGGTGCGCTTCGAGTAGGATTTTCAGCCATGGCAACCGTGAAGCAAGCAAGGAAGAAGTCACTGCTGCAGTTTCTGGCGCTGATTATCGCCGTGGCGGTGATTGTGGTGGCAGTCGTCCTGTTCCAGAAGTGGTGGAACGACCGGCCAGGCCCGTCACCGCAGGACGTCACTATTAAGGCCACGGTGGCCGATAACTCCGTGGAGGTCTCCCCCTACATCGTCTGCGAGCCGGGCACGGAGTGCTCTGAGGGCGAGGTACCGAACCTTCAGGTCGGACCCGATGACACCCTGCATATTGAGATCCCAGAGGCCATCTCCGATCACGAGTGGAATGTGCTGTCCATCTACGACGACCCCGCCGCCAACGACAGCACCACGCACGGCGCCAACGAGACTACGGAGCTGAACATCCCCGGCTCGGTCGAGCCCATTGAGGCATCCACCGGCGAGCGCCCGAAGCTTATGGTGGTAGAGATTTCCACCTTGATGATTGGCCACGACGACGCCGGCGAAGAAACCCCGATGAATACCGTGTGGTCCCTGTCCACCATGAGCGAGGACGAGCTCAAGGAATCTCAGACCACCGGAGACGACACCAGCGCCAAGTAGCTTTCCCCCCCTGTAGCGTCGGAGTTAGCTATCCAGGTCCTTAGCGATCGCCCGTAGGATCTCCGCCACCTGGCGGCCGGTCTTGCGCTCCGGGTAGCGGCCCTGGCTCAGCACCGGCTGGACCTGGGTTTCCAGCAGTGTCATGACATCAGAGAGCATGCTGGCCAGCTCCTCCGGCTTGCGGGACGGGGTGCGGCGGCGTGGGGCATCAAGCACCTTGACGCGCAGCGCCTGCGGGCCACGGCGGCCAGCAGCGAAATCAAAATCGATGCGCTGGCCCGGGAACAACTCCTCAACGCCCTTGGGCAGCACGTTGCGGCCGACGTAGACGTCCTCGTCCCCTGGGTTGCTCACAAAGCCGAATCCCTTGTCAGCGTCAAACCACTTCACTTTTCCGATAGGCATGGACCCTACTCCCTTTCTTTCCTTGAACTCCCTCCAGATCTTAGGCGCCCGCCACGCTGAGCCGACCTGGGTCGGCCGCAGCACCTGCGGGGTGTGCCCAACATGCATCAGGCGAGGCGCGCTAGGCATGCAGGCGAACTGGCAGCCGCCGCAGGGCCGCGAGGAAAGTCCCCCACAGCCGCGCGCAGTGGAATCTTTCGGTGTAACTATAAAGAGACATAGTTTAACCCGCCCTCGCCACGGAAAGAAACCCGCGCCATATATCGCCACACCCACCACACCCGTTACTTGCGTGATGTAGATTACATCGATGTAATGACCTGCTAAAACACCGGACTCGTGCCGTCATTGTTATCGTTTTAGGTCAATTAACGTGACTGATTCGTTATAAACCGCTACTCTTGCCCACAGGCACTTCGGCCACAGGCCGTGGAAGTCTCGCCCCAGACACAGTCCGGGCTTTCACGCGTGTGGCCATATTTTTTACGTGCAGAAGTTTGTAAGACACCTGCCGGACTGGGCATCATCTGGGCGCGAGAACGCAAGAGACAACCTAGAGAAGGAATACTTTCATGGGACGCCACTCCGCTAAGAACAAGTCCATCGCTTCCAAGTTCGCCGCTTCCACCGTCGCCGTCGGCGCCGCTGCCGCCATCATGGCACCGAACGCTGCCGCCGCCCCGGACTCCGACTGGGACCGCCTGGCTCAGTGTGAGTCCGGCGGCAACTGGGCCATCAACACCGGCAACGGCTACTACGGCGGTCTGCAGTTCTCCGGCGCTACCTGGAACGCCTTCGGTGGCGGCCAGTACGCTGCTACCGCTAACCAGGCAACCCGCGAGCAGCAAATCGCTGTTGCAGAGAAGATCCTGGCTTCCCAGGGCTGGGGCGCATGGCCGGCTTGCTCCGCTTCCCTGGGCCTGAACTCCGCTGCTACCCCGCGCAACCTGGATGCCGCTCCGGCACCGGCACCGGCCCCGCAGCCGGCTGCCCCGGAGGCCCCGGCTGAGGCTCCGGAGCCGGTCCAGGACGCTGCCGAGCAGCCGAACGACGAGCTCGCTGTGGACGCCCTGTACTCCCTCGTCGAGGACACCGCTACCCAGTACGGCCTGACCATCCCGGCCTCCTTCACTGAGCAGTACAAGGCCAACCGCCACGACTTCAACGCTTTCTACTCCGCCAACCGCCACGTCATCGACCCGGTTGCGCAGTTCATTGAGTCCCTGTCCAAGTAAGGACTACTCAACCGCGCTCCCCGCGCACAGCGATTAGAGGGGAGCACACAGGCCCGACTGGCATGTGCCAGTCGGGCCTGTGGCGTTTTCACTCTTGGTTTAGGCCTTAGCGGCCGCCTCAGCCTTGCTACTAGAGCGGTCAAAGACAAGCAGCACCGCGCCGACACCAATCCACAGCACCAGCGTCCACCAGGCGTGGCCACTACCCCGCCCGTCGAAGAAGGACAGCGAACGCACCAGGTAGCCCGTCGCGCCGATGGGCATCCACTGTCCAAGCGTGGACCAGCCCGCCGGCAGCAACCACGGGCCCGTAGCCAAGCCGGATAGCGGGTTCGACAGGAAGATCGTCAGTACTGCGCCGATTCCAATACCGCCTGCGCCCAGAAGTCCGGCAAGGCCGGCCGTGAACATCGACGTGGCGAGGATGCCACAGGCGATAGCAGCCCACTCGGCCGCAAAGCTTCCGCTCAGCGTTCCGTAGACGGAGTGCAGCATCCACGTCACCACGAGCGAGCCGAGGAGCGCGATGCCCACCAGAACCGCCAGCTTGACCCACTTCTTGCCGCGGAAGACGAAGGTGGCGATGACCGCGGAGATCACTCCGCCGAAGGCTAGGGGCAGCCCCAGGAGCCCGATACCGCTGGCCTGCGGGTCATCAGCAGTAGTCGGGGCGAGATCCTGCTTCTCCACGGTCATGCCCTGGGCCTCTAGGTTGCCGGCGAGGCCGTCGATAATCGCCGCGTAGGGCGCGCCATTACCTGAAGCGGTGAAGGCATGCGCTCCCTGCGGTGTGAGCACCAGGCCACCCACTGCCTCACGGTCAAGGACGGCGTCACGCACCTCGTCCTCGCTGTTCTTGATCACGATTTCGGGGGCGTCGTCGCCTGCCCCTTGCTCAATCTTCTGCACGATGCTGTCCTGCATCTGCTCCGGCGCAGACAGCGCGATGGGCACCCCGGCGGGCCCCGATGCAAAGGTGGGGGCCAAGAAGGCCCACAGCATCAGCCCGATGACGACGGTGATCCCCAGGATCACACCAATAGATTTCACGATAGTTGAGGGACCCTTTTTGTCCTTCGTTGCTTCCGATGTCATTACCCAACCTCCAAATGGAGCACGGTGTTTCACTTACAGAAGTGGAGCATAGTGTTCCGTTTGCTATGATGCAAGCTGTGAGACAAGATGCGACAGAAAACAAGAGAGCAATCGTTAACGCAGCCCGTGAGCTACTCATCAGCGAAGGGCCGGGCGTATCCATGCGGGCCATCGCCAAACGGGCCGGCGTTGGGGTGGCCACCGTGTCACGCCACTTCCCGGAAAGGCTCGCGCTGATCGACGCCATCAGCGGCGCCGAGGTACGCCGAATTGAGGAGGAAGTAGACAAGCAGCTGGAAAACTTTCCGGCCGACCCCGAGGGCACGTGGCGCGACACCATTCACCGCATCGCCAGCCTCAACTTTGCAGCATTAGCGCAGGTCGCCTCCGCAGAAGTAACCGCAGCGGCCTTCTCCAAGGACGAGATCGCGCACATCACCCAACAGCGCAGTGCCGAGCTGGAGAGGCTGTATCGCCGCCTCATCGAGCCGGCTCAGCGCGCCGAACTCTGCCCCCGTTCTCTCAGCCCCCTCGAGCTTCACCTCTCCATCGGCCTCATCACTAGGCCTCTACCTGCCGCCCCCCTGGACCCTGAGCGCATGGGCCGCATACGGGAAACGCTCATTGACACGTTCCTCGACGGCCTCAAGGTTCAAGCCCAGACCCAAGCCCAATCCTTGGGCGAGTCAAAGCGCCCCCAACGCCCCCACCACACACGACTAGCCCCACCGAGGAGAACTATCTCGGAGGGGCTAGACTACACTCGCTCTGCCGCGGCTGAGCGCGGCTGAGTGCAAACCGAATTAGCGGTTAATGCGGGTGTACGGGTGTACGTAGTTGAGCTTTTCTGCCGGCATGGGCAGGATCAGAATCGTCACCGAACGGGCTGGAAGCGCCAGCAAACGGTGCGGAGATTTCAGTGATGGCGTGCTCGCGGGGGCTGTTCTTCGGCCAAGCCGGGGAAACGAAGCCTTTGTTCTCATTCGACATGTCACTCATTATTCCAAACAGCGCGCCGAAAAGTAACTCGGCGGAGCAACTCGTGCCCCGCCTTCTCCCCCGTTTGGTACGCGCGCCACGTTGACCGAGCCCCGCCGGCCGGTATTGCTGCGCTCCCCTCGCGGCACGCCCAACAGTTCCTTCAGGCTGCTGCGCTTCATCTTCCCGTCTTCGGCCTTTCTCCGCCGAGGAGGCAGGAGCGCTAGGCTTGGGGGCCTATGACTTCCCCACGCAACCGCACCCGCGGCACCGAGAGTTTCCGCACCTGGCTTGCGCACCTACCGGAGGAGGACCTGCGCGCCCTGCTGAGCAACCGCCCGGAAGCACTCACACCGGCCCCGCCGGACTTTGGCTCCCTGGCTACCCGTCTCACGCTGCCCATGTGCATTGTGGACGCACTAGCCGCATGTAATGCCGCACAATTGGCAACGCTGGAGGACATCGCCGCGCGTGGCGGCGAGCTGGAACCGGTCGAGGTGACTGACTGGGAGGTCACCGAGCAGCTGCTGCACCGCGGCCTGGTATTCGGGGACCCGCAGGAAGCTGACCACCCGCGCACCGTACAGATTGTCACAGGCGTCATGGGCGCGCTTCCCCCGGGCTGGACGCTCCTCCACCAGCTCGATGTCAGCCAGGACAGCATCGACGCTCTGCCTGCCGACGAGCACCGGGTGCTCGACACCCTCGCCGCCGGCGACGGCGTGGGCCAGACCCACAACGCCGCGCCCGATGCGGATCCGACGCAGCCGGTCCCGCGGCTTATTGCCAAGGGCTTGCTTGAGCGCACCAGCAGCCGCACGGTGCGCCTGCCCCACGCACTGCGGCGGCTCTTGGTTGGAGAGCCCACCGCGCCGATACCGCTGACCCCGTCGGATCGCGTCGGCGAGCCAGTGCAGGATTCCAAGGCGGACGATGCCGGAACCGCCGCCGGGCTGAGCGTAGTCCGAGACATGGAACAGCTCATTGGCGTGCTCGGCACGCGCCCCGTGGCATTGCTCAAAGACGGAACCGTAGGTGTGCGAGCACTCAAACAGCTGGTCAAGGAACTAGCGCTGGACTCAGACAAGGTCGCGCGGCTCATCAGTCTGGGCCACCAGGCACGGCTGCTTGGCTTCGGTGAGCCGGAGGGCTTGGAGGGCCACTTTCTGGCCGTGACCGAGGGCGCTGCGGAATGGCTTCAGGCCGGTCTAGCTGACAAGTGGCGAGTCCTCGTGGACGCCTGGCACGAATCGCCGTGGGCCACCTGGGCTGGGCCCCGCGTGTTCAGCGAGGACACCCTCAACCACCGCCTGCCGCGCTTTCGGCGCTTCGTGCTGGGTGTATACGCGCACTCGGCCGCTCCGCTTGGCCCGCAGGAATTCTGGGAAGATCTGCGCTTCGGATCCCCACTTTTCGCCAGCAACTCCCGCGCGGAAACCATTGAGCACCTGCGGGACGAGGCCGAGTGGATCGGCGCCGTGGCACTGGGCCGAGCAACACGGATCCTCTTCGACTCGTCCGCGGCGGCAGAGCTCGTTCCGGAGACGGTCTCCGAGTTCATCATTCAAGCAGATCTCACCGTGCTGGTGCCCGGCCCCCTAGAGCCGGCCGCGCACCGCACACTGGCGTCCCTGGCGGACCTTGAATCACCGGGCTTGGCCAGCGTGTTCCGCATCAGCGAATCCACGCTGCGTCGCGGCATGGACCGCGGTATGACTGCGCAGGAAATCACCGAGTTCTTAAGCCAGCACTGCCCCACGGGCTTGCCGCAAGCAGTGGAATACGCCATCCGGGACGTATCGAAGCGCCACGGCACGCTGCGCAGCGGCCCGGCGCTGTCCTACCTGCGCAGCGAGGACCCCGCACTGCTGGAGCTCGCCGTCGTCAGCGTGCCGGAGCTGCGACAGCTAGCCCCCACCGTTGCGGTGTCCTCTCTGCGCGTGGGCGAGCTGCTGGACAAGCTGCGGGACAAGGGCCTGTCTCCTACTGCGGAGGACGAGTCTGGGGCGTCGATTGCCGTGGCCCCGGAGCCCTATACACTCCCGCTAGCCCGGACCACTGCGCGAAAGCGCCCGGCTGCCACCGTGGACGCCGCCGTAGCGGCATTGCATTCCGCACGCTCTCCGCAGCGCCCCGCGGGCGCACGCGGAAGCGAGGCGTCCGACAGCGCCGACACGGCTGACACCGCCGAGACCGCCAACACCGCGCGGGCCGCCGCTCGCGCCCAGCGCCCGGTCACCGTGCGCTACGCCGACAAGACCGGCGTGCTTCAAACACTCACGGTGACCCCACTGCGCGTGGAGGGGGGAGTCATCGACGCACTCACTGCAGATGGCAAGGCTGTTCGCTTTCCGCTGCACCGCCTAAGATCAGTCGCGCTACATAACCCGGACGAATAGAAAGGAGCTGTGGTGCCCGGACCCCTCATTGTCCAATCGGACAAGACCGTCCTCTTGGAGGTCGACCACCCGCAGGCTGCCCAGGCCCGCGCAGCACTAGCCCCCTTCGCGGAGCTGGAGCGCGCGCCCGAGCACATTCACACCTACCGGATCACCCCGCTAGCCCTGTGGAATGCGCGCGCCGCCGGCCACGACGCGGAGCAGGTCGTTGACGTTGTGGAAACCTATTCGCGCTTCCCGGTGCCGCAGGCGCTGCTGGTCGACATCGCCGAGACCATGTCTCGCTACGGCCGCGTCCGCCTGCTGGCGCACCCAGCCCAGGGCCTCATCCTTGAAGCGGACGAGCCCGCCATTCTGGAGGAGCTCACCCGCCACAAGAAGGTGGGCGAGCTACTGGGCCAGCGCATCGACGACACGACCGTTGCGGTCCCACCCTCTGCTCGCGGGCGGCTCAAGCAGGAGCTACTCAAGGCCAAGTGGCCCGCCGATGACCGCGCCGGCTACGTCGACGGCGAGTCCCACCCCATGCAGCTCAGCACCGACAAGGTGGACTGGCACTTACGTGACTATCAGCAGTACGCCGCCGAGTCATTTTGGGCTGGTGGCTCCGGCATCGTCGTGCTGCCGTGTGGCGCGGGCAAGACCATCGTGGGCGCGGCTGCCATGGCCAAGGCACAGGCCACCACGCTTATCCTGGTCACTAACACCGTGGCCGGGCGCCAATGGCGCGACGAGCTACTACGCCGCACCACCCTCACGCCCAACGAGATTGGCGAATACTCCGGTGAGAAGAAGGAGATCAAGCCGGTGACCATCGCCACCTACCAGGTGGTCACCCGCAAGACGAAGGGCGAATACCGGGCACTCGAGCTCTTTGATTCCCACGACTGGGGCCTCATCATCTACGACGAGGTCCACCTTCTGCCCGCCCCGGTCTTCCGCATGACCTCCGACCTCCAATCGCGCCGCCGCCTAGGGTTGACCGCCACCCTCGTGCGCGAGGACGGCCGCGAGGGCGACGTCTTCTCCCTCATCGGACCGAAGCGCTACGACGCCCCGTGGAAGGAACTGGAATCCGCCGGCTACATTGCTACCGCGGACTGCGTCGAGGTGCGCGTGGACATGACGCAGGAAGAGCGCATGCTCTACGCCACGGCGAACGCGCGGGATAGGTATAGAATCGCGGCGTCGGCAAGCGCCAAGCTCCCCGCCGTGGACGCACTGCTGGCCCAGCATGCCGGCCAGCAGGCGCTCATCATCGGCGCCTACGTGGACCAGCTGGAGGAGCTCGGCGCGCACCTGGGCGCCCCCGTCATCGACGGTAAGACCTCCACCGCTCAGCGGGAAAGGCTCTTCCAACAATTCCGGGACCGGGAGCTGACAACCCTCGTAGTCTCCAAGGTGGCGAACTTCTCCATCGACCTCCCGGAGGCCGCTCTGGCCATCCAGGTCTCCGGCACGTTTGGCTCGCGCCAGGAGGAGGCCCAACGGCTTGGCCGCCTTCTGCGCCCCAAGGAGGACGGCCAGGAAGCGACGTTCTACACGCTCGTCGCACGCGAGTCTCTCGATGCGGAGTACGCCATGCACCGCCAGCGCTTTTTGGCGGAGCAGGGTTATGCCTACCGGCTGGTGGACGCAGTAGACTTGTAAAACAATGAAGATTTTCAAGTTTGATGTCCACGAGGACTTTGCCAAGCAGAACAACGAGCTCCTGCGGGATTCCTCCCGCCTGCGCAACTCCGGCCTCATCATGGGACTGCTGCTCATCATCGGCGGCATTGCGCTCTACTTCGGTATCGACGCCACCTGGCGCATCACCGTAGGCCTGGGCATGGTCCTCTTTGGTATTTTCTGTGCCGTCATTGGCGTGCTGGCCTCCCGCCAGGTGGGCTCGGCGCAAAAGCTCTATGACTCCTACCCTCTCGCCCCCGCGGTGGTAGCGGAGGTCAATGAGCGTGACATGGTGCTTCTCGCCTTGGTAAACACCAACGTGGACCCCAAGCTCCCACCGCGCTGGGGCGCGTGTCTGCGCACCGTCAGCAACATTCCCGGCATCAAGCGCACGGTTGGCACGAAGGTGCCGGTTGCCGCAGTCTCTGGCCAGCGCAGCTCCAGCGACAAAGAACACTGGCAGCAGATTACTCCCATGCCGATTGCCTGGGGCACGCCGGACGCAGAGACCGTGGCTATGGCCCGCAAGTCCATCCCGGAGGACCAGTGGCAGCGCCTGGAGCGCGCCCGCAAGCGCCTGTCCGATGTAAAGGCCACCAAGTACGATTTGCTGGTGCTCTAAATGACTGGTCAACGGCTGCAGGAATTCGGCGAGACCATCTTCGCCACCATGACCGCGCTCGCCGTGGAGAATGACGCGGTGAACTTGGGCCAGGGTTTCCCCGATAGCGACGGCCCGCAGCGCATGCTGGAGATCGCGCAGGAGAACATTGCCGGCGGCAACAACCAGTACGCTCCTCTGCGCGGGGTTCCGGAGCTGGTCAGCGCTATCGCCGACACGTATTCCGTACCCCAGGACCACGTCGTGGTCACCGCGGGTGCCACCGAGGCCATCACCGCCACCGTCCTAGGCCTGGTGGAGCCAGGCCAGGAGGTCATCGTCCTCGAGCCTTACTACGACGCGTACATCGCTGCCGTCGCGCTTGCCGACGCCTCCCGGGTCCCCGTCCCCCTAAAAGCATCCGGCAACAGCTGGGACATCGACGTCGACGCCGTGCGCGCGGCCGTCACGGACCAGACCGCCATGGTCATCATCAATACCCCGCATAACCCGACCGGTTCGGTCTTTTCCCGCGAGGCGCTCACCGAGCTCGCCGAGCTCTGCGTGGAGAAGGATCTCCTCGTCTTGGCCGATGAAGTCTATGAAAACCTGACCTTCGCCGATGCCGAACACGTCAGCATCGCCTCCCTGCCGGGCATGCGCCAGCGCACCGTGACGATCTCTTCCGCCGCCAAGTCTTTCAACTGCACCGGGTGGAAGACCGGCTGGGCCATTGCAGAGCCTAAGCTTCTCGACGGTGTCATTAAGGCCAAGCAATTCAACACCTTCGTCTCCACCACGCCTTTCCAGCCGGCTGTGGCCCACGCCCTCCACTACGAGAGGGACTGGCTCACCGGAATGGTCTCCGAGCTAGAAGAATGCCGCACCATTCTGGTGGAAGGACTCACGCAGCTCGGTTTCCACGTTCACGACACCGGCGGCACCTACTACGTCGTCGCAGACGTCTCCTCCACCGGACTGAGCAGCGTGGAGTACTGCATGCAGCTGCCCGCAACAAGCGGCGTGGCAGCCATTCCACTCGCCGCCTTCACGGACAACCCCGAACCGTGGAAAAACAAGGTGCGCTTCGCCTTCTGCAAGCGCCCTGAGGTCATCCGCGAGGCAGTCCGTCGCTTGACTTGCGAGGACTAGCCCCCGCGAGGCAGACCTGTGCGCCCAGTGCCGGAACAACCGGCCTGAGCAGCGCCCGCATTCGTTGAATTAACCCGCCAGCAGTCCAATCCCTGTGTTAAGGGCAGCATGTAGGACTGAGCACTCAATGACGCTACCCGAACGATATCTCACCACGCCCAGTATCCAGCCGCCGAGGAACTGAACGGGAAGTATCGGCCACAGATGCACATCAATACTCAGTAGCACGAGGTGAGGAACGAGAAAAAGAGCGGCCTGAAGAGTGTTCCCAACCCATAGTCCCCAGCGTCGAAGAAACAAGCCGCCGAGGAATCCTCGGAAGAAAATCTCTTCGCCTACGGCTCTCAGAATCGCGGCACCACTTACCCCATGGACGAGAACGACACCTGGGAGCGTCAGACTAGCTGTCGACACGAGACGGATACCGAGATAACCAGTTCCTAGCAGCACAGGGAACAAAACGAGGCTTAGCCCTGCCGCTTGCCAGCTTCCCCATCGCCACCCCACATGTGCAAGGGCGCGGGACACCCCAAGTGACTTGCGCCGGAAAAAAATATAGAGCGCTGAGGGACAGAGGAATAAAAGAAATTCAATCATGTTTCTATTCCTTTACCGTGAATGGGCGAGACGGCGTGGACATAAAGTTCTCGCAACCCCCATTGTAAGATTCGTATGTGAACACGACGGCCCAACAGCGGTGGGGTAAGTCATACTGCTCCGGGAGCTTAGAACCAAGAGCCGACTTCAGCGTTAGGAGTATTGGTGGGTAGTGAGGTGGAAAACGTGGAAAGCCGATGACGCTTCGGTTCTTGTCATTGTCGATCAACCCAACAACATCGGCCGGTTAACCGTCGCAGTCGCCCAAGACATGGGGGCCGACGTTCGCTATCTACCGGGGCTTGCGATGCGGCAGCTCTCTCGCATCCACGTCGGCAACTCCAAGACCGATGTGCGCGACGCCTACGTCATCGCCCATGCCGGTCTTAAACTTCCGGATGCCTTGCGCAGCGTCGACCGCGTTGAGGAAGTCTTTATCCAGCTGAAAGTGCTCAACGGTATTGACGAAGATCTCGCCCGGGCCTACACACGCCTGATTAACCAGATGCGATCCGCGCTCGTGGGAACCTATCCTGAATTCGAACATGTTCTGCGCGGACAGGTGATTCATCGCAAGTGGATCCTCCACCTACTTGCGAAATACGGTGGCCCCACCAAGATTCGACGCGTCGGTAGAGCACGTCTGGCAGCCTTTGCGCGCAGTCACAGGGCGCGCAATCCTGAGCCTGTCATCGATGCCATGCTTGCTGCCATCCACGGGCAGACCGTGTCCATTGCCGGGGCAGAATACGCCGAACTTGGCGTAGCAATGTCCGCCAAAGATGCATTGGCCAAACTCGAGCATCGTAAAGAAATCGAGGCACAGGTACTCAAGCTCATCCAGGACATTCCTCACACCGAGATTCTTTTATCCATGCCCGGCATCGGTCCGCGTAGCGCCGCGCAGATCCTCATGACCGTTGGCGATATGTCCGACTTCCCCGATGCAGCGCACCTAGCGTCCTATGCAGGCCTATCACCGCGGACGAATCAGTCGGGAACGTCCATCATGTCGAATTCGCCCAACCGGGCTGGCAACAAAAAATTAAAGAACGCCCTATGGCAATCGTCTTTTGCATCGATCAGATTCCACGAGCGTTCCCGACAATTCTATGAACGAAAACGCAAAGAAGGCAAAAGACACAACGCCGCAGTTGTCGCACTCGCACGCCGACGCCTAAACGTTCTCTTCGCCATGATGCGTAGCGGCGAGCTCTACCGAGACATCTCCACAGTCCAAGAGGTCACAGCAGCTTAGAACCAACAGCTCCCATCCAAGCCGATTGAGCAGCAAGCCCAATCGGCTCCTCGAGATGCCCGAAAACAACATTCACACGGCGAAGCAGAAGCCCTTCATACCCCCAACAACCTCACCCACGGAGTTGACAACCTATATAGGAACACCCCCTCAACACAAAGCCTAGTTGGAGCGGCGGCGCAGCAGCACCAGGAACCCAGCAACGACGAGGGCCAAAACGCCCAGGCCGATCGCGACGTTGCGCCAGGAAGCCGATGGCTCAGCCTCAGCTTCCGGAGAAGCGTCCGCGGAAGAATCCGCACCCTCACCACCGACGACGCCTCGGATCCACTCGGCCTGCTCGGCAACCGGCGCCACCGCGACGGCGGCATTAGAGGTCATTTCCTCCTCCGTCGGGTTGTCCGGGTCCTCGAAGAGTCCAGCCGACATGATGCCGGCGACCTTGCCGTCGGCGAAGATAGCGCCGCCGGAGTCGCCCGGCTGGATACGGGCGCCGTTCTTGAGGGCGACCTCGAGGGCGGTTGGGGCGTCGAAAAGGGCGAGCGGGGAATCGCCGCGGACCTCGGCCTCGGCGGAGGGCAGCTCGGTGGAGCCTCCCGAGCCGTCGGAGGACCAGCCGTAGATGTTCACAGCGCCGGCGGGGACCTCGTCTGCAACCTCGGCGAACGTATCTAGCTGCATTTCCTCTTCGGTGTGGAGCAGGGCGATGTCGCCGCGCGGGGCAACCTCGTGGCGGTCCACCTTGTAGACGCGCTGGTCGTCTCCCTGGCCGGTGCGCACCGAGCCGCCCGGCTTGGCGGCGGCCTCGACGCAGTGGCGGGCGGTGATGACCCAGTGGGGGTCGATGGCGGTGCCGGTGCAGACGCCGTCGTCGGGATCGGAGTCGTCGACACGCACGGAGACCACGGGCTTGGCTTCGTCGACGTCGCCGGCGAAGGTGGTGCTTTCCATCGCCCATGCGGGCTGGGCGACGAGGGCGCCTGCGACGGCGAGGCTAGCTGCGAGCTTTTTCACGATTGTTCTCCTTCACTACCGCGGTGATGCGGCGAATTACAGTTTCAAGCGGCCCGCGCTGAAATATCGCGAGCCATACGTAAGCGATCACGATGGCGCCGCCCACGGTCACCCAAACGTTGAGCCACTCGGCGGTGAGCACGTGGATGCAGTACAGAGTCAGCGGCATCCGGCCCAGCGGGGCGAGCCATCCGAGCCAGCGTTGCGCCAGGCAGCACAGGGCGCAGATGCTTATCGACGCCCCCACGCTGCCCACAACGTCCATGAGTCCTCCGGTGTGGCCGGTGGCGTCGAGAAGCGGTGGCAACGGTGTGGTCCAGCGCAGCGCCACATCCAGGGCGAACAGCGCCCCGCCGACCACGAGGCCGGGCCACAACGGCATGTAGCGTTTGAACAGGATGCCGGCGATCATGAGCGTGGCCCACATCATGGGCGGGTACGGCCAGGACGACGGCGCGAGCACCGCCGAGCCAAAAGTGAGGGCGCACGCGAGCCACAGCAACAGTGGTGTGTCCCAGCGTGGCGCCCAGGCGAGCAGCGCCATGCAGACCCCGATGGTGCCGAGCACCACCACGATCGACCCCGAAAATGGGGCGAGCGCGAAGTGCAGGGCGATCAGAAGGATGCCGCGCACGATGAACTCGGCGGGCTGGGCGCGCATGTACCCCATTGAGACACCGGCGATGAAGGCGAACAGTGCGGCCGGGAAGCCGAACAGCACCTGTGCAGTGATGCCCTCTTGGACGGTGAGGTGCGCGACCATCATGGCGACGAGTGCCACCGCGCGGGCGGCGTCGATTCCTACGTTTCGGGTCTGCATGGCTGTGGAAGTTACGCAGCCAGATGTTGCGGTGACGTTAACGTGGGCGCAACACCCCCGCCGATACGATCGGGCTCATGACAATTCGGGTACTTGTGATCGACGACGAAGCCTATCTCGCCGACGCCATCGCCACCGCACTCAACAACGCAAACATGCAGGCTAGTGCCGTGTATGACGGCTTGGAGGCGCGTTCGCGTATCGACGACACCCGCCCCGACGTCGTCGTGCTCGACCGGGACCTGCCGGGGTTGCATGGTGATGAGGTGTGCAGGTGGGTCGTCGATACGCATCCCGCGACCCGGGTGATCATGCTGACCGCGTCCGGCTCCCTGGACGACAGGCTGGAAGGCTTCGGGCTCGGCGCCGACGATTATCTGCCCAAACCGTTCGAGGTGCCGGAGTTAATCGCGCGGGTTAATGCGTTGGCGAAGCGCAACGCCCCGGCGCGCGGCGAGGTGTATCGCTGCGGGGATGTGCGCCTAGACACCTTTCGGCGCGAGGTCACCCGTGGTGGCGAGACGGTGCCACTGAGCCCGAAGGAGTTCGCTGTGCTCGAGGTACTCATGGAGGCCGACGGCGGGGTGATCTCTGCCGAGGACCTGCTCGCGGAGGCGTGGGACGAAAACGCGGACCCGTTCACCAACTCCCCGCGCGTGACGGTGTCGCACCTGCGCAAGAAGCTAGGCGAACCGCGCATCGTGCACACCGTGGCCGGCGCCGGCTACTACGTGGCGGAGGAGGAACGATGAGGCTGAGTTTGCGGGCCCGCATTACGGTGATGTTCGTGGCCACGGTGCTTGGGATGGGGTTGGCTCTGATCGGGCTGGTGTATGCCTACCTGAAGCTCACCCCGGTGCCGGTAACGGCCACCTTCCCCACGGTGGAGGACGGTGTCATCATCGACGGTGCCGTGCCGATCACCAGCGAGATCCTGCGCCGCGTCCTCCTCGCCTCCCTGTCGGTACTTGCCCTGTTGACCCTGCTTGCGGGTGTGATCGGCTGGTTCGTGGCAGGCCTGGTGATCAAACCTCTTCGCGACATTGCCGACGACGCCGCCTCCGTCACCCGCGGCGACCTCTCAGCCCGCATCACCCACCATGGTCCCGACGACGAGGTCGGCGAACTCGCAGACGCGCTCAACGTCATGCTCGACGAATTGGCGGGCGCAGTGGAGCGCCAGCGCCGGTTCGCCTCCAACGCCTCCCATGAGTTGAAGACTCCGATCGCAACCATCCAGACCATGGCAGACGTGGCCCTGACCGGCGACGACGGCGGGCTGCGTCCCACGCTAACCCGCGTGCGCGAGGTCAACGCCCGCAGCGCCGACACCGTCGCCGCCCTACTCCAGCTGGCCAACGTGGACGTGCGCGACCGGCAGCGCCTCGACCTGGCAGAACTGTGCCGCGAGGTGTGCGCCGACCGCAACGTCCCCGCCGACGCCGTGCCCGTGACCGTGGACGCCTCCCCCACCCTGACCCGCCAGGCGGTGGACAACCTGGTGCGCAACGCACTCACCCACGGCAACAACCCCGCGCTCACCCTGCGCAAGGTGGGCAACTTCGCTGAGGTCACCGTGGAATCCGGCGGCGAGACCTACTCCGCGGCCGAGGTTGCAACCTGGACCGAACCATTCGCGCGCGCCGAACGCACCGCAGGTGCCGGCCACGGGCTCGGGCTGGCACTCGTCGATGCGATCGCGAACGCCCATGGCGGATCCCTGGTGCTTGCGCCGCGGGCCGGTGGTGGGCTCGTCGCAAAGCTATCGCTTCCGGCCTAAAGCTCCCGGATGTAGAGCAGCATGCGGGAGCCTTGCTCGATGTTGGTCAGGCCGTGGCGTTCGTAAAAGCGGCGCGCATCGGTGTCTACCTCGTCGACGTTGATTTGTAATTCGCCGGCGCTGTGCTTGCGGATCTCCTCGAAGACCCGCTGCAGCAGCGCCGTGCCGACCCCGCGATTGCGGTGGGCAGATGCGACGTAGAGCTCGTCGAGCATCGCCACCGGCCCGTCGTAATACGGGCTCGGGCGCAGGGTGACGTAGGCGAAACCAATATCGCCGGCGAGGAGAACGAAGGCGTCGTCGTGTGCGATGATCTGCGCAAACCGCTCCTCAAGGCCTTCGGGAACCGGGGTATCAAACTCTGTGTTGAAATCGCGCAATAGCTTTGCGACGACCCCCGCGTCCGCTACCTCCGCGACCCTGATCTCGTTGGTTGTAGTCATATGCGCACACCTTAACGGACCGTTGAAGCGGTGGTGCTTCAACGGTCCCCTTCTTGTTGTTGTCTATTGAGTTGTTTGTTGTTTGGTGTCGGCGGTTTCTTACTCTCCCACAACCTCCCGGTTGCAGTACCATCAGCGCGGGCAGGCTTAGCTTCCGGGTTCGGAATGGGTCCGGGCGTTTCCCTGCTGCTATTGGCCACCGACAAACTTCCAGGGCATTTTTCTGGCCGTGGGTGTTGTGTCAGATACTGTGTAGTGGACGCGAACACGGGCAGTGTGTGATTCACAATCGTGTTTGTGTTGTTAACACTTCCCTCTTGGGGGTAAGTGTGTGTTTGTTTTGGTCTATTAGTACCAGTCGCCTAAACACCTTGCGGTGCGTACAGTTCTGGCCTATCAACCCCATCGTCTTTGGGGGACCTTATAATGAAACCTCATCTTAAAACAGGCTTCCCGCTTAGATGCTTTCAGCGGTTATCCCTTCCGTACGTAGCCAACCAGCGATGCCCCTGGCGGAACAACTGGCACACTAGAGGTACGTCCGTCCCGGTCCTCTCGTACTAGGGACAGCCTTCTTCAAGTTTCAACGCGCGCGGCGGATAGAGACCGAACTGTCTCACGACGTTCTGAACCCAGCTCGCGTGCCGCTTTAATGGGCGAACAGCCCAACCCTTGGGACCTACTCCAGCCCCAGGATGCGACGAGCCGACATCGAGGTGCCAAACCATCCCGTCGATATGGACTCTTGGGGAAGATCAGCCTGTTATCCCCGGGGTACCTTTTATCCGTTGAGCGACACCACATCCACAAGTAGGTGCCGGATCACTAGTCCCGACTTTCGTCCCTGTTCGACATGTCTGTCTCACAGTCAAGCTCCCTTGTGCACTTACACTCGCCACCTGATTGCCAACCAGGCTGAGGGAACCTTTGGGCGCCTCCGTTACATTTTGGGAGGCAACCGCCCCAGTTAAACTACCCACCAGGCACTGTCCCCAACCCAGATCATGGGCCAAGGTTAGATGCTCAATCCGATCAGAGTGGTATTTCAACAACGACTCCACACACACTAGCGTGCATGCTTCGAAGTCTCCCACCTATCCTACACAAACCGAACCAAACACCAATACCAAGCTATAGTGAAGGTCCCGGGGTCTTTTCGTCCTGCCGCGCGTAACGAGCATCTTTACTCGTAGTGCAATTTCACCGGGCCTGTGGTTGAGACAGCAGGGAAGTCGTTACGCCATTCGTGCAGGTCGGAACTTACCCGACAAGGAATTTCGCTACCTTAGGATGGTTATAGTTACCACCGCCGTTTACTGGGGCTTAAATTCTCAGCTTCGCCACCAAAAGGTGACTAACCGGTCCTCTTAACCTTCCAGCACCGGGCAGGCGTCAGTCCATATACATCAACTTAACGTCTTCGCATGGACCTGTGTTTTTGATAAACAGTCGCTTCCCTCTATTCTCTGCGACCCCACAACCCCAACCTAGTGCAAGACTAGGAAAAGTCGTGTGGTCCCCCTTCTCCCGAAGTTACGGGGGCATTTTGCCGAGTTCCTTAACCACAGTTCACCCGAACGCCTTAGTATTTTCAACCTGACTACCTGTGTCGGTTTCGGGTACGGGCCATACATCCACATCGCTAGAGGCTTTTCTCGACAGTACTAGATCACCAACTTCACCCTCTATCGGGCTACGCATCACGCCTCAGGCTACACGGTATGCGGATTTACCTACACACCACCTCACACGCTTACACCAACAATCCACTAAGCGGCATGGCTACTACACTGTGTCACCCCATCACTTGAACCACACATCAGGCCCCACGACATCAACAACCAACGTGTTCAAAGAACACATCAGTCGTATCCGCGGTGGTTAGTATCAGTGCTTTATCATGGGCGCGGACATACGGGTACCAGAATATCAACTGGTTATCCATCGACTACGCCTGTCGGCCTCGCCTTAGGTCCCGACTCACCCTGGGAAGACGAACTTGACCCAGGAACCCTTAGTCATCCGGCGGGAAGGATTCTCACCTTCCAATTCGTTACTCATGCCTGCATTCTCACTCGCACACACTCCACGCCCCCTCACGGTAACGCTTCAACACATGCACGACGCTCCCCTACCCAATATTAAATATTGCCGCGGCTTCGGCGGTGTGCTTGAGCCCCACTACATTGTCGGCGCAGGACCACTCGACCAGTGAGCTATTACGCACTCTTTCAAGGATGGCTGCTTCTAAGCCAACCTCCTGGCTGTCTTCGCGATCCCACATCCTTTTCCACTTAGCACACCCTTAGGGGCCTTAACCGGCGATCTGGGCTGTTTCCCTCTCGACTATGAAGCTTATCCCCCACAGTCTCACTGCCGCACAACACAATTGATGGCATTCGGAGTTTGGCTGACATTGCTAAGATTGTAGTCCCGCTCAACCAACCAGTAGCTCTACCTCCACCAAGCTAATGCGACGCTGCACCTAAATGCATTTCGGGGAGAACCAGCTATCACGGAGTTTGATTGGCCTTTCACCCCTACCCACAGCTCATCCCCGCAGTTTTCAACCTACGTGGGTTCGCGCCTCCACAACCTCTTACAGCTGCTTCACACTGGCCATGGGTAAATCACCCCGCTTCGGGTCCAGGACATGCCACTCAACACCCCATTAGGATTCGGTTTCCCTACGGCTACCCCACACGGGTTAACCTCGCGACATGCCGCTGACTCGCAGGCTCATTCTTCAAAAGGCACGCCATCACACTAAAAAAAGTGCTCTGACGGATTGTAAGCACACGGTTTCAGGAACTATTTCACTCCCCTCCCGGGGTACTTTTCACCATTCCCTCACGGTACTAATACACTATCGGTCACACTGAGTATTTAGGCTTACCGGGTGGTCCCGGCAGATTCACAGCAGATTCCACGAGCCCGCTGCTACTCGGGCAACCCAACAACCTATATGCTGAAGTCTTCAACTACGGGACTATCACCCTCTTTGGCAGGCGTTTCCACACCACTTCACCTAACAACAACACACAAGCACGATGATGGTAGTCACCGCACGTTGGGGCCCACAACACCGCACACACAACCCCTACCAAGTATCACATGCACACGGTTTAGCCTCATCCACGTTCGTTCGCCACTACTAGCAGAATCATATTTATTTTCTCTTCCTACGGGTACTGAGATGTTTCACTTCCCCGCGTAAACCCCCACAACAGCTATGAATTCACTGAAGGGTAACACCCCATAACAGGTGCCAGGTTTCCCCATTCGGACATCCTCGGATCAACGCTCAATTGACAACTCCCCGAGGCTTAACGCAGCCTTTCACGTCCTTCATCGGCTCAGCATGCCAAGGCATCCACCATGCGCCCTAAATAACGAACACACAACCAACACAAACAACAACCACACAAACAGTGCGTCATCATTCATGCCGGCGTGAACTACACAAAACACAAAAGAACAGAAATCACACAAACCACACACCCACCACAACAACCAACCAACAAAGGCCAGCCACCAATGGTGATAACAGCATGCAGTTTAATGCTCGCGTCCACTATACAGTTCTCACACAACACCCCACACAGGCCAACAACCACCAATCACAAAGTGGTCATTACATCCGTGTGGGTTACAACCAGGGGATAATGCCCCAGACACCCAACAATGCACCAAGTACTCTAAACAAAGGCGTTGATTGGCAATTAATCAATTGATTGCTTCTGGTTAAGGCGTATCTCCACCCGATTAAACAAAAGTGGCAGCAGAACAATCGCCTACTCAACCACCACACAACCACCACAACAACAACAAAAAAGAAGAGTGAAGATAGTGATGATTGCTTCAAGCACCAACTGGTGCGAAAAATAATGCTCCTTAGAAAGGAGGTGATCCACCCGCACCTTCCGGTACGGGTACCTTGTTACGACTTCGTCCCAATCGCCGATCCCACCTTAGACAGCTCCCTAAACGAGTTTGAGCCACTGGCTTCGGGTGTTACCAACTTTCATGACGTGACGGGCGGTGTGTACAAGGCCCGGGAACGTATTCACCGCAGCATTGCTGATCTGCGATTACTAGCGACTCCGACTTCATGGGGTCGAGTTGCAGACCCCAATCCGAACTAAGGCCGGCTTTCAGCGATTCGCTCCACCTCACAGTGTCGCTGCGCGTTGTACCGACCATTGTAGCATGTGTGAAGCCCTGGACATAAGGGGCATGATGATTTGACGTCATCCCCACCTTCCTCCGAGTTAACCCCGGCAGTCTCTCATGAGTCCCCAACCAAAATGCTGGCAACATAAGACAAGGGTTGCGCTCGTTGCGGGACTTAACCCAACATCTCACGACACGAGCTGACGACAACCATGCACCACCTGTACACCAACCACAAGGGAAACTACATCTCTGCAGCGATCTGGTGTATGTCAAGCCCAGGTAAGGTTCTTCGCGTTGCATCGAATTAATCCACATGCTCCGCCGCTTGTGCGGGCCCCCGTCAATTCCTTTGAGTTTTAGCCTTGCGGCCGTACTCCCCAGGCGGGGCGCTTAATGCGTTAGCTACGGCACAGAAGACGTGGAAGCCCCCTACACCTAGCGCCCACCGTTTACGGCATGGACTACCAGGGTATCTAATCCTGTTCGCTACCCATGCTTTCGCTCCTCAGCGTCAGTTACTGCCCAGAGACCTGCCTTCGCCATCGGTGTTCCTCCTGATATCTGCGCATTTCACCGCTACACCAGGAATTCCAGTCTCCCCTACAGCACTCAAGTTATGCCCGTATCGCCTGCACGCCCGGAGTTAAGCCCCGGAATTTCACAGACGACGCGACAAACCACCTACGAGCTCTTTACGCCCAGTAATTCCGGACAACGCTCGCACCCTACGTATTACCGCGGCTGCTGGCACGTAGTTAGCCGGTGCTTCTTATACAGGTACCGTCACAAAAAGCTTCGTCCCTGTCGAAAGGAGTTTACAACCCGAAGGCCGTCATCCCCCACGCGGCGTCGCTGCATCAGGCTTCCGCCCATTGTGCAATATTCCCCACTGCTGCCTCCCGTAGGAGTCTGGGCCGTATCTCAGTCCCAATGTGGCCGTACACCCTCTCAGGCCGGCTACCCGTCGACGCCTTGGTAGGCCATTACCCCACCAACAAGCTGATAGGCCGCGAGCTCATCTTGCACCGAAAAAACTTTCCAACCACCACACTAAAGGCGGCTACTATCCGGTATTAGACCCAGTTTCCCAAGCTTATCCCAGAGTACAAGGCAGATCACCCACGTGTTACTCACCCGTTCGCCACTCGAGTACCCCTGCAAGCAGGAGCCTTTCCGTTCGACTTGCATGTGTTAAGCACGCCGCCAGCGTTCGTCCTGAGCCAGGATCAAACTCTCCACAAAAAAGGCCGTGAAAAGCCCAAACCTAACAAAAAAGAACAAACCAAACCGTGCACAGCACGGACTGGCAAATCCAAAAATTACATAAAGAAAAAATCCAACCAACCCCCAACCCGACGGGGCACAAACAGGGATTGGCCTAGTTAGAAGATTCTCAATCTACGCCCAAACAACTTATGTTATTTACAATGACGCCGCTTGAAAAAGCGCCATCCGGCATACACCAACCACGGCACACATACGATGTACCGCAGCCAGAACAATCAAAAACCAACCAACACAAAAAGTACATTGGCACACTATTGAGTTCTCACACATCATCCGCACAC